>NZ_CP071311.1:0-2497500 GCF_018873185.1 Rhizobium sp. X9
GGCAGGGGACAAATCGGCAATGAAGCACGATGCGCTGTTTGAACGTTTTAGCGCGCGGCTTAAGGCACAGGTTGGTCCCGAGGTCTATGCAAGCTGGTTTGCAAGGCTCAAACTCCATTCCGTTTCGAAAAGCGTCGTCCGTTTTACCGTTCCGACGACCTTTCTGAAGTCCTGGATCAACAACCGTTATATGGATCTGATCACCAACCTCGTGCAGAGCGAGGACCCGGATGTGCTGAAGGTGGAAATTCTTGTCCGCTCCGCCAGCCGCCCGGTCCGTCCCGCGCAGGTCGAGGAGAGGGTGCAGCCCGTGCAGGACGTGGGCACGGTTCGCAACAAGTCCTTCATTCCGTCGCAGCCCGCGACAACGCCGTCCGCACAGCCTGCGGCAGCCCAGGCTACCCTGCGTCAGGGAAGCTCCGGTCCGCTGTTCGGTTCGCCGCTTGATACACGCTTTACCTTCGACACCTTTGTCGAAGGCTCGTCCAACCGTGTAGCCCTTGCGGCGGCAAAGACGATCGCGGAAGCGGGTGCCGGTGCCGTGCGCTTCAATCCGCTGTTCATCCATGCGGGCGTCGGCCTTGGCAAGACGCACCTTCTGCAGGCGATTGCGAATGCCGCCATCGACAGCCCGCGCAACCCGCGCGTGGTCTATCTGACGGCCGAATATTTCATGTGGCGTTTCGCAACCGCGATCCGCGATAATGATGCGCTGACGCTGAAGGACACGCTGCGCAATATCGACCTGCTCGTCATCGACGACATGCAGTTCCTGCAGGGCAAGATGATCCAGCACGAATTCTGCCACCTGCTGAACATGCTGCTCGACAGCGCCAAGCAGGTCGTGGTCGCGGCTGACCGTGCACCATGGGAGCTGGAATCGCTCGATCCGCGCGTCCGTTCGCGTCTTCAGGGCGGCATGGCGATCGAGATCGAAGGTCCCGATTACGACATGCGCTACGAAATGCTCAACCGTCGCATGGGTTCGGCGCGTCAGGACGATCCGTCTTTCGAGATTTCCGACGAAATCCTGACCCATGTTGCCAAAAGCGTGACGGCAAGCGGGCGTGAGCTTGAAGGCGCCTTCAACCAGCTGATGTTCCGTCGCTCATTCGAGCCGAACCTCTCGGTTGACCGCGTCGATGAGCTGCTGTCGCACCTCGTCGGAAGCGGTGAGGCCAAACGCGTGCGCATTGAGGATATTCAGCGCATCGTCGCCAAGCACTATAATGTGTCGCGGCAGGAGCTGGTGTCCAACCGTCGTACCCGCGTCATCGTCAAGCCGCGTCAGATCGCCATGTATCTGGCCAAGATGCTGACGCCGCGTTCCTTCCCGGAGATCGGTCGCCGTTTCGGCGGTCGCGATCACACCACGGTTCTGCATGCGGTGCGCAAGATCGAGGAATTGATTTCCGGCGACACCAAGCTCGGCCATGAGGTTGAGTTGCTGAAGCGCCTGATCAACGAGAACAACGCGTAATAAAAGCGGCCCTCGGGCCGCTTCAGTCTGTTGGCCATCATCCCGCAATAGGCGATGTCATCCTCGGGCTCATCCCGAGGATCCAACCACGTTTCGGAAAGTCATGCGGCTGCGGACGCTCGGGACAGGCCCGAGCATGACGCAAAGAAGGTTTTCGGATTTTGTTATACCCTCAAGCGGCCCACTGGGCCGCTTTTTTATTGGCTTTTCGGGTCGCTCAATGCCGCCAATCAGCAGGCGAGGTCGGCCACTACCGCATCCAGAATGAGCATGCCGGAAGGCGTGCAGCGCAGGCGGGAATTGCCGAGCCTTTCCACGAAACCGTGCTGCAGAAGGAATTCTTCCTTTTCCGGGTCGAGGTCGCGGCCAGACAGATCGCTCCAGCGGGCGAGATCGATACCCTCGCGCAGGCGAAGGCCCATCAGCAGCAATTCGTCGGCCTGCTCATCCACGCCGAGCATTTCCTGATCGACCATGCCGTGGCCTTCCCGCTCGACGGTCTCGAGCCAGGTTTCCGGGTGGCGCTCGGTGGCGGTCGCGAGCTTGGAGGCACCCTTGGTCAGGCGGCCATGGGCGCCGGGGCCGATGCCGGCATAATCGCCATAACGCCAATAGGTGAGGTTATGGCGGCTTTCCGCGCCGGGCCGGGCATGGTTGGAAACCTCATAGGCCGGCATGCCGTAACGCTCGGTGATTTCCTGCGTCGCTTCATAAAGCACGGCCGAATGTTCGCCATCCGGCACGATGAGCTTGCCAGCCTTGTGCAGCCCGTAAAAGGGCGTGCCTTCCTCAATCGTCAACTGGTAGAGCGACAGATGGTCGACGGCATAGGAAACCGCCTCCTTCAGTTCGGCGTCCCATTCGGCCACCGTCTGGTTCGGACGGGCATAGATGAGATCAAAGGACATGCGCGGGAAGATTTCCCGTGCCAGCCGGATGGCTTTCAGCGCATCGGCAACATCATGCAGACGGCCGAGGAATTTCAGATCCCGATCGTTCAGCGCCTGCACACCAAGCGAGACGCGATTGACGCCCGCCGCCCGGTAACCGCGAAAACGTTCCGCCTCGACGCTTGAAGGGTTGGCCTCCATGGTGATCTCGATACCATCCGGCACATGCCAGAAGCGCGAGACGCCATCAAGAACTGCGCCCACCGTCTGCGGGTCCATCAGCGATGGCGTGCCACCGCCCATGAAGATGCTGGTGACGACCCGCGGGCCGCTGAGCGCCCGCATATGTTCCATTTCACGCAGAAAGGCAGCCGTAAACCGTTCCTGATCCACCGGACGGTGGCGGACATGGCTGTTGAAATCGCAATAGGGACACTTGGCCGCACAGAAGGGCCAGTGCAGATAGATCCCGAAGCCGGGATCGCCCGTGTCCGGCAGAAGCGATGCGCCGGGGGCAGAAAAATGATGCTCCCCGACCATCGGGTTCATGCCTCCAGGCAGGTTTCTACGAATTTTTTAAAGGCGCGGGCGCGGTGTGACAGCGCTACCGCGTCACCCGGCTTCCAGCCGTGTTTTTCATCCGCCGTCATCTCGCCAAATGTGGTGTCATATCCTTCAGGCTTGAAGACGGGGTCATAACCGAAACCGCTCGTCCCGCGCGGCGGCCACACCACATTGCCTTCAACCTCGCCGCGAAAATATTCGACATGCCCGTCGGGCCAGGCAAGGCACAACACGCTGACGAAGCGGCCTGTGCGATCTTCCGGGTTGGATGCGCCGCGTTCGGCAAGGGCATTCTCGACCTTCCGCATGGCCATCGCGAAGTCGCGCGTGCCGTCGGCCGTCTCCGCCCAGTTGGCGGTATAGACGCCGGGCGCGCCATCCAGCGCGTCGATCACCAGACCGGAATCGTCGGAAAGAGCAGGCAGGCCGGACGCCTTTGCGGAGGCAAGCGCCTTGATGGCGGCATTTTCCTCAAAGGTGGTGCCCGTCTCGTCCGGCTCTTCGAAATTCAGCTCGGCAGCCGATTTGGCGGAAAAGCCGAAAGGTCCGATGAGATCGGCAATTTCGGCGATCTTGCCCTTGTTGTGGCTCGCGACGACGATCGTTCTGGTATCGAGCTTGCGCATGACGTTTTCCTGTCGGCTCAGGCAATCGCCTGTTTCTGAAGGGCGACCAGCTCGCTGCAGCCTGCCTTTGCAAGGCCGAGCAGCGTCAGGAATTCCTCTTCGGAGAAGGGGGCGCCTTCCGCCGTTCCCTGAACCTCGACGATGCCGCCGGAGCCGGTGATGACGAAATTCGCGTCGGTCTCGGCGGAAGAGTCTTCCAGATAATCGAGATCGATGACCGGTTGTTTTGCGAAGATGCCGCAGGAGATCGCCGCGATGTGATCCTTGAGGACCTTTTCGACCTTGATCATGTTGCGGGTTTCCATCCACTTCAGGCAGTCGTGGAGAGCAATCCATGCGCCGGTGATCGAGGCGGTGCGTGTGCCGCCATCGGCCTGAATGACGTCGCAGTCGATGCTGATCTGGCGCTCACCGAGTGCCTGCAGATCAACGACGGCGCGGAGCGAGCGGCCGATGAGGCGCTGGATTTCCTGCGTGCGCCCACCCTGCTTGCCGGCGGCGGCTTCGCGCTTCATGCGTTCATGGGTGGAACGTGGTAGCATGCCGTACTCGGCGGTGACCCAGCCCTTGCCGCTGTTGCGCAGCCACGGCGGCGTCTTTTCCTCAAGGCTTGCGGTGACGAGCACATGCGTGTCACCGAACTTGACCAGACAGGAGCCTTCCGCATGTTTCGAGAAATTACGCTCGAAGGAAACCTTGCGCATCTGATCGGTTTTTCTGCCTGAAGGCCGCATATGATCCACTCTCCATGTTGGTTCCTGCCTTCTAAGGCGAGGCCCGCGCATTTGCAAAGCCAATTTCCATTTTGTCCCAGCGGTGCGACGCATTATATTGATGCAAACAGGATTTGGATGACAAAGAACGGACGAGATGGGCTTTTCAGCACCACTTTCAAAAGATCAGGCATCGCTGCTGGATGAACGGTCGCGGGAGATTTTCCGGCGCATCGTCGAAGGCTATCTCGACACCGGCGAACCTTTGGGATCGCGCAGCCTGTCGCGGCTGCTGCCGATGTCGCTTTCACCCGCCTCCGTCCGC
Organism: Rhizobium sp. X9; assembly: GCF_018873185.1. Classification (NCBI taxonomy): domain Bacteria; kingdom Pseudomonadati; phylum Pseudomonadota; class Alphaproteobacteria; order Hyphomicrobiales; family Rhizobiaceae; genus Rhizobium; species Rhizobium sp. X9. Next base: position 4,599 of record NZ_CP071311.1, read on the forward strand.
AACGTCATGAGCGACCTTGAGGAACTCGGCCTCATCTATTCGCCGCATATCAGTGCCGGGCGCCTGCCCACCCAGACGGGGCTGCGTTTCTTCGTTGACGCCTTCATGCAGGTGGGCGATCTGCCCGCAGAAGAACGGGCGAACATTGACCGGCAGATCGGCCCGGTCGCCGGCCACGAGCAATCTCTGGAAGGGTTGCTCACGGAGGCGAGCCGCATGCTATCAGGCATGTCGCGCGGTGCGGGCCTTGTGCTGACGGCCAAGAACGACGTCATCCTCAAACATGTGGAATTCATCCGGCTGGAGCCCACCAAGGCGCTCGCCGTGCTGGTCGGCGATCACAACCAGGTCGAAAACCGCATCATCGAATTGCCCGCCGGCATTTCGTCATCACAATTGATCGAGGCGGCGAATTTCATCAATGCCCACCTGTCCGGTCAGACGCTGCAGGAGCTGCGAACCCAGTTCCAGAGGCAGCAGGCAGAACTGCAATCGGAATTGGGCACGCTGGCGCAGGATCTGATCGAGCGCGGCCTGGCCGTCTGGGCAGGTGACAATGAGGATGGCAAGCTCGGCCGCCTCATCGTTCGCGGACGCTCCAACCTGCTCGAGGGTCTCGCCGGCGAGGAAGATATCGATCGCGTGCGCTTGCTCTTCGACGATCTGGAGCGCAAGGAAAATCTCATCGAGATCCTAAATCTTGCGGAAAGCGGCTCTGGGGTCAGGATTTTCATCGGTTCGGAAAACAAGCTCTTTTCATTGTCCGGTTCATCGCTGATCGTCGCGCCCTACCGCGATGAGGAAAACCGTGTCGTGGGTGCGGTCGGCGTCATCGGTCCCACCAGGCTCAATTACGCCCGTATCGTACCTATGGTTGACTATACAGCGCAGATCATGGCCCGCCTTTCCCGCAAGCAGAGATAGGACAAAGCCGCAAGGTCAGAGAATGCGGCAAGCTTTTCGCCGCAAGCCTTGATTTTTGCCCGTCAAAGCTCGATATCGGGCGCAACCAACAACATTCAAATCTGGAGAACGTCATGACCGACGATACAAAAAAGCCCGGACCTGACGCGGACGTCGCCGAAGAGTTTGTCGAACCCGCGCTTGCCGGGGAAGGACCTGCCGAAGCCGCCGAACCCGATCCGGTCGAACTGCTCAAGGCCGAAAATGCCGATCTGCGCGACAAGTTCCTGCGTCTCGCAGCGGAAATGGACAATCTTCGCCGCCGTACCGAACGCGACGTCAAGGATGCTAAGTCCTATTCGCTCGCCGGTTTCGCACGTGACATGCTGGCCGTTTCCGACAATCTTCGCCGCGCTCTCGAGGCCATTCCGGATGAACTCAAGACCAATGGCGAAGCCGGCCTCAACGGTCTGATCGAGGGCGTGGAGATGACCGAGCGCTCGATGTTGTCGACGCTGGAGCGCCACGGCGTGAAGAAGATCGATGCCGAGGGTCAGAAATTCGACCCGAATTTCCACCAGGCCATGTTCGAAATCCCCAACCCGGCGGTGCCGAACAACACGGTCCTTCAGGTGGTTCAGGCCGGCTTTACCATCGGTGATCGCGTGCTGCGTCCCGCCATGGTTGGCGTCGCCAAGGGCGGCCCGAAAGTTGAGATATCCGCATCGGCTGAGCCGGGCACCTCTTCTCTCAATGAAAAGGATGCCTGAGGCATTCTCTTCTTACCCCAATAAAAAACGCGCCTTCAGGGCGCGTTTTTTATGTCATGAAAACTGAGGCCAGCAGAAAAGTGGCTATCAGGCCGCCGTCGCCTGTTCCTGATTGAGGAAGGCGTAGATTGCCGTGTCGGAATCGGTGGCGCGCAGCTTGGCTACCAGTTCGGGGTCGCGCAGGGCGCGCGCAATTCTGGAAAGCGCCTTCAGGTGATCCGCGCCGGCGCCCTCGGGCGCGAGCAGCAGGAAAACCAGATCGACCGGCTGATCGTCCAGCGCTTCGAAATCGACCGGGGTTTCAAGGCGTGCGAAAACGCCTGTGATCTGGTGAATGCTGCTGAGCTTGCCGTGCGGAATGGCAATGCCGTGCCCGACGCCGGTAGAGCCGAGCTTTTCACGCTGGAGGATGACGTCGAAAACTTCCCGTTCCGAGACTCCGGTAATTCTGGCTGCCTTTGCGGCCAGCTCCTGAAGCAATTGCTTTTTGGAATTCACCTTGAGGGCGGGAATAATCGCATCTTGTTGCAGCAAATCTGCCAACGCCATTCTCTTTTTCCTTCATGCCATCGAGACGATGTGGGAGGCAGATACGCTTTCGCGCTCTGCCTCCCACAGTCCTGTCAGACTGTTCAGCTCTTGATCGTTTCCGCGTCGATCCAGCCGATATTGCCGTCATGACGTCGGTAGACGATGTTGAGATATTCCTTGCCCGGGCTGCGGAAGAGCAGAACCGGTTCATCCGTCATGTCGAGCGCCATCACGGCGCTGGCAACGGACATTGTCTTTATCTGTTTCGAACTCTCTGCCACGATGGTGGGTGCGTAATCTTCAGGGACCTCGTGATCCTCATCGGGAATAGCATCCATCACCGTATAGGCGATTTCCGGCATCACGCCATTTGCGCCGCTATGATGGTCTTTCAGCTTGCGCTTGTAACGACGCAGGCGCTTTTCAATCCGCTCTGCGGCGGCATCGAAACTCGCTTGCGGATCATTTGCCTGACCCGCCGCATGCAATACAACGCCCGTATCGAGATGCAGCTTGCAATCGGCGGCAAAACGCGATCCCGACTTCTCCACGGTCACTTGGCCTGAATACCCCCCATCGAAGTATTTGGTAACTGCCAGACCTATATTGTCCTCAATCCGCTGACGGAAAGATTCACCGATCTCCATATGTTTACCAGATACACGCACACTCATGGAAATTTTCCTTTTTGTAGTGATTTGCGAGTACCAGCTTACGTCAAGCCGAGCGCGCATCCAAGCGTTTCGAAGACCTTAAAAAGCCCCCATTCGAATTTTACGCCCATGGACGGTGGAGATGAATCCGTTACAAATGACCTTGCTTACGTGTGCGGCGGGCTTCTAGCCCCTGGCGTGACAAGAGTCAATGGTGCAGCCGGGGTGGGGCAGCCAAGCCCTGAAAACGTGATCGTTTTCGCCGCTCAGTAGGCGGAGGCTCTTGCCTGCGCCTTCTTTTCCCGACGCCTCTGCACGGAGGAGGGGATGTTCATCGCCTCACGATATTTGGCGACGGTGCGGCGGGCGAGATCGATGCCGCTCTTTTTTAGATTGTCGACGATATCGTCGTCGGAAAGCACGGCGTCGGCAGCCTCCTGCGCGATCATGCCCTTGATGCGGTGGCGCACCGCCTCCGCCGAATGGCTGTCGCCGCCTTCCACGGAGCTGATCGATACGCTGAAGAAATATTTCAGCTCGAACAGCCCGCGCGGTGTCAGCATGTATTTTTTCGACGTCACGCGGCTGACGGTGGATTCATGCATCTTGATGGCGTCGGCCACGGTCTTGAGGTTCAGCGGCCTCAGGTGATCCACGCCGTTGACAAGAAAGGCGTCCTGCTGGCGAACGATTTCGGTGGCCACCTTCATGATTGTGCGGGCGCGCTGGTCGAGGCTGCGGGTCAGCCAGTGGGCCGTCTGCATGCACTCAGCCAGAAAATCCTGATCCTCACCCTGACGGGTCTTGTGCCGCGAGACTTCGGCGAAATAGGTCTGGTTGATGAGCACGCGCGGCAGGGTCTCGGGATTGATCTCGACAAGCCAACCGCCTGCCGAGGAGGGGCGAACAATGATATCAGGGACGATTGTCTCCGAGACCATCGAATCGTAGCCGGCACCGGGGCGCGGATTGAGCGTGCGGATTTCCGCCAGCATGTCGAGAAGATCCTCTTCATCGACGCCACAGAGTTTTTTCAGGGCCGCGAAGTCCCGTTTGGCCAGGAGCTCCAGATTGTCGACAAGCGCCCGCATGGCCGGATCGAGGCGGTCCTTCTGCGCAAGCTGGATCGCCAGACACTCGCTCAGCGAACGGGAAAATACGCCCGGAGGGTCGAAACCCTGAAGGGTCTTCAAAACCTGCTCCACTGCCGACGGAGTAGCTCCCAGCCGTTCCGCGACATCATCGACGGCATCCGTCGCGATATATCCCGTTTCGTCGAGCTGGCCGATCAGCGCATCGGCTATCATCCTGTCCTCCGGGGAGGATATGGCAAGCGGCAATTGCTGATTGAGATGGTCACCGAGGCTTTGTCTCGCGGCAACGAAATCGTCGAGATCGTAACTTTCGCCGGACTCCTGCCCGGGCATGGATTTCCATTGGCTTGCCAGCTCGGGGGCATCGGCCTTTCGGGGTTCGCCATCGTCGGGAAAGACGTTTTCGAAGCTGGTATCGAGCTGTTCGCCAAGATTGGCGGCGCGCTCGCCATACCAGTCGTCGCTATCGGCCGTTACCGTTGCGGATTTGTCGGAGGCCTCGCTGTCGGCATCGCCGAAATTCTCTGCATCCGCAGGGCTGTCGCCGCCCAAATCGCCATCGTTTGCCGCAATTTCGAGCAGCGGATTGCGTTCAACCTCCTGCGCGATAAACTGCGTCAGTTCGAAATGCGTCATCTGAAGCAGCTGGATGGACTGCATCAGTTGCGGTGTCATCACGAGAGACTGGTTTTGACGCAGCAAAAGGCTGGCAGATAATGCCATGGCGGACGCGAAACTCCCCTTACAGCTTCTCCATTGCCACAGTTTTCATAAATTTTGCGAGGGCAAGAGAACTTGGCCCAAAAATTGCTTTTTTATTATGTTTGGTCAAGCGTCAGGGCGGGGCGCGATGAAGAATCTTTCGCGCCCGAAGCTTACAGGCTAAAATTATTGCCGAGATAGAGCCGACGCACGTCCGGATTGTTGACGATATCGTCTGCGCGGCCATGGGTCAGAACCTCACCGGCATGGATGATGTAGGCGCGGTCGATGAGGCCGAGCGTTTCGCGAACATTGTGGTCCGTAATGAGAACGCCGATCCCGCGTGCGGTCAAATGCCGGACGAGATTCTGGATGTCGCTGACGGAAATCGGATCGACGCCCGCAAAGGGTTCGTCCAGAAGCATGAAGGTCGGATCAGTCGCCAGAGCGCGGGCGATTTCCAGACGGCGGCGTTCACCACCCGACAGCGCGACAGCGGGCGACTTGCGCAGCTGCGCAATGTGGAACTCTTCCAGCAATTCATCAAGCTTGCGGTTGCGCTTGGCGCTGTCAGGCTCGTGTACTTCCAGTACGGCGCGGATGTTTTCCTCGACCGTCAGTCCACGGAAGATAGAGGCTTCCTGCGGCAGATAACCGACGCCGAGGCGCGCGCGCCTGTACATCGGCATGCCGGTCACATCGTTACCATTGATGGCGATCTTGCCGGAATCCACCGGCACGAGGCCTGTGATCATGTAAAAACAGGTGGTTTTGCCCGCGCCGTTCGGACCGAGCAGCCCAACTGCCTCGCCGCGGCGCACGACCAATGACACGCCATTGACGACCCGGCGCGTATTGTAGGTCTTGGTCAGACCATGCGCGATGAGCGTGCCTTCATAGCGAGCCTTGTCGGCCGGTGAGGGCGCGTCCGCGGACCGGTCGCGTCCACCGCCAAATATTTTTGAGATCGAGGGTATCTTCACGAGGTGAGACTACTGTTTTTTCTGCGATTTTGGATCGAGCATGATCCGGACGGGACCGCCGCAGCTTTCGAGCTTGGCCTGTCCCGTATTCATCAACACAGTCAGCTTGCAGCCGGTGAACACATTCGTGCCCTCGGACAGCACGACCTGCTTGCCCGTGAGGATGAAGGTCTGCGCCGCCATGTCGAACTCGCCGTGATCGGCCGTGGCCTTCTGGGTTTCGGACGTCAGATAGACGTTATTGTCCACGAAGATTTTTTCGATGTTGGCATCACCGCTGGTGAGCGACGAACCTTGCCCCTTGTAGTTCACGGTCATCTTGCCGGCCTGAAGGGTAGTCGTGCCCTGCACCACTTTCACATTGCCGGTGAAATAGGCCTTGCGCTCCTGATCCCGGATTTCGAGCTGATCGCTTTCAATCGCGATCGGCTGATCGCCGGAAAGCTTCACGCCCTGCATATTGCTGGTGGTGTTCTGGGCAAAAGCCACAGTTGCAAGACACGAGAAAAAAAGACCAGCAGCTGTAAGGCCGGCGGATCTGCCAATGGAAACGGGACGGGAAATTTGCATCATCTGGACCGGGCTCTCACTTGCCTTCATTTTTGATATTGGATGCAGCGATACGTGCCCGTACCTGCCCCGAAAATGTAATCGTCTTGCCATTATCGGCGATATCAATCGATTGCGCAACAATCGAGCCGTCGTTTGTTTTGATTGAAACGGGCTCCTGGCTGCTCATTTTTCCGGCTTTCAGATCGACGTCCGCAGACTGGAACTTCGCTTGTATGCCATTGCTGAGATTGATGTCAAAAGGTGCGGTCATCTTCAGCTTATTGGTGGCCCGGTCGAAGATGCCTTCCTGGGCGATCACCTGGGCGATACCATCGTTCACCGGCACGGCGGCCAGAACCTTCTCAAGCGTCATCAGGTTGGGGTTGGCGATGTCCTGCAACGCACGGTCGGCGTTCATGGAATAGTCGATCCCCTTCTCGTTGCGGCCCGCAACGGCGGGTTTTTCCATTACGATCTTGCCGTCCTCGATCCTTGCACTTTCCAGCGAAACCTCGTCAGGCGCCCAGGTTCGGATCAGCGAAACAGCGATGAAGGCAAGCGAAATGACCGCTGCGCCGAGCGGCAGGATGATTTTCAGCCGTTTCACGCGCGCAGAATGCCTGAGCGCGCGCTCGTAAGCGCCGTTCTGGTCATTGGGCAGCGGAAATGCTGGCGCTGGTTCGCGGAGTCTTTCAAGCATAAGAGTGGATCCGGAAAACTTCCTGGGCACCATTTTGGCGCGCAACTGAAGCTTATATGTTTATCTTAATGTCTTTGGCATGAGTGCTTTGTCCTGCCAATATGGTTTTTGTCTGGAAAGGTGCAAGGGAAATGCGAATTTTATCGTAATTCTGGTTTCCTTATTGTTTCCTTGCGGCTTCGCGTTAGAAGAACCATATGGCCGTGATGCTTATGTCGCTTCAAAGGCCGGATGGCAGAGGTTCTCGATGGATAATATGGCGATAGCGGATCGCAGGCGTTTGCGCCGCAAGCTGACTTTCTGGCGGATTGCCGCCGTTCTCCTGCTCGTCGCCGGCATTTTCGGCCTTTACCGGTTTTTATGGACCGAGCCGCAGCAAAGCGCCAAGCCCCATATTGCCCGTGTCGAGATTTCCGGTCTGATCCAGGACAATACCGAACTTCTGGAGCGGCTCGACAAGATTGCCAAGAGCGACAATGTCAAAGGCCTGATCGTTTCTATTTCCTCGCCCGGCGGCACCACCTATGGCGGTGAGCGCATCTTCAAGGCCATTCGCGGCGTTGCGGAAAAGAAGCCGGTCGTGTCGGATGTCCGCACGCTGGCGGCTTCCGCCGGATATATGATCGCGTCGGCCGGCGATACCATCGTCGCCGGGGAAACCTCGATCACCGGCTCGATCGGCGTGATCTTTCAATATCCGCAGGTTGGCCAGCTGATGGAAAAGCTGGGCGTCTCGCTGCAGGAAATCAAGTCTTCTCCATTGAAGGCCGAACCTTCGCCCTTCCATGAGGCGCCCGAAGAGGCAAAGACGATGATCCGCGCCATGGTGATGGACAGCTACGGCTGGTTCGTCGACCTTGTGGCCGATCGTCGCAAGCTGCCGCGCGAGGATGTGCTGAAACTCGCGGACGGATCGATTTTCACCGGCAGGCAGGCGCTCGCCAACAAGCTGGTCGACACGCTGGGTGGCGAGAAGGAAATTCGCGGCTATTTCGAAACACGCGGCGTCGCCAAGGATTTGCCGATCGTCGAATGGCGCGCGCCATCGTCCCGTTCGCCTTTTTCGCTTTTCAGTGTTGCGCAAATAGCGAAGTTTCTGGGATATGACGATTTAATTCCCTTTGCGGGCTCCGGCCAGCTCGGTGCGGACAAGTTGTTTCTTGACGGTCTTGTTTCCGTTTGGCAGGTTGATCCGCGTTAAAAATCCAATTCTTTCAGGGGGCAACCGTGATCAAGTCTGAACTGGTGCAGATCGTTGCTGCGCGTAACCCGCACCTTTATCACCGCGACGTGGAAAACATCGTCAATGCGGTGCTGGATGAAATCACCGATGCCCTGGCGGCAGGAAATCGTGTCGAGCTTCGTGGTTTCGGCGCATTTTCGGTGAAAAACCGTCCTTCGCGATCCGGCCGGAACCCGCGCACGGGTGAGTCGGTTTTCGTCGAGGAAAAATGGGTGCCTTTCTTCAAGACGGGCAAGGAACTGCGCGAGCGCCTGAACCCTGGAATGGGTGACGAAGAGGACGATTGATCGTTCTTGCCGTTTGGCGACGGAAACGGAGCCGGCGGAACCCCGCAGCGATGGAGTATTCTCGGATGTCGAAAAAAATCATCAACCTCATCATCCTGCTTCCGCTGGCGATTATCCTCGTCATCCTGTGCGTGGCCAATCGTCAGGCCGTGACGTTGGCGCTCAATCCGTTCAGGCCCGAAGACGGTGTTCTGTCCTTCACCGCGCCGTTTTTCGTATTCCTGTTTCTGGCGGTCATTTTCGGCGTGCTTCTGGGATCTTCGGCCACGTGGTTTGCGCAGGGCAAGCACCGCAAGCGCGCCCGTATCGAGGCGAAAGAGGCCGTTCGCTGGCATGACGAGGCGAACCGGCAGAAAGCCGCCGCGACCGGACATGTTCCAAATGCGGGCCAACTCCCGGCAAAGTGATGTAGCCGACATTCGTTCCGGCTCTAGGCGAGCGGCGCGTGGAATGCTATTTGCTGCGCGATAAGACGCGGGCAGAAGCGGAAAGATTTCCATTGAAGAAAAAAGACAGCCGGCCGGGCAATCGTGCGCGTGCCGGGAGCGAAAAAAAACAGGTTCATGCCGCAAAGCCGGCACGGCGGGCGGATACGGCACCGAAAAAGCGCGAGCCGGATGCGGTGCGCAGCGTGCCGAAACCTGCGCCGAAGAGAAAGGCCATTCCGGCGACAGCCGTTGAGCAGGCGCCCGAGCGGCCTCTCAAGCCTCGCACCGGCGAACGTCCCGCAGAACAGGTTCCGGTCATTCTGGAATCGAGTGGTGCCGGCGATTTTCACCTGATCGACAGCGGCAACGGCCTGAAGCTCGAACAATATGGCGATTACCGCGTCGTTCGTCCCGAGGCGCAGGCGCTGTGGCAACCGTCGGTTCCCGACCGCGTATGGCAGAATGCCGACGCCATTTTCACCGGCGATACCGATGAGGACGGCATGGGCCGCTGGCGTTTTCCAAAGGAAGCGCTCGGTGAGACCTGGCCTCTCTCCCTTCTTGGGGTCGATTTTCTTGGTCGTTTCACGGCCTTCCGTCACGTCGGCGTCTTCCCGGAACAGATCGTCCATTGGGAATGGCTGAAAAATGCCGTCGAGACCGCCGACCGGCCGCTGAAGGTGCTGAACCTGTTTGGTTACACCGGCGTCGCCTCCTTGGTTGCGGCGGCTGCGGGGGCTGAAGTCACCCATGTCGACGCCTCCAAGAAGGCGATCGGCTGGGCGAAGGAGAACCAGGCGCTTGCCGGGCTCGAACAGGCGCCGATCCGTTGGATTTGCGAAGACGCGATGAAATTCATCCAGCGTGAGGAGCGCCGCGGCAGCACCTACGACATCATCCTCACCGACCCGCCGAAATTCGGTCGCGGCACTCATGGTGAGATCTGGCAATTGTTCGATCATCTGCCGCTGATGCTGGATATCTGCCGCGAAATCCTGTCGCCCAGGGCGCTCGGCCTGGTGCTGACGGCCTATTCCATCCGTGCAAGCTTCTATTCGATGCATGAGTTGATGCGCGAAACCATGCGTGGCGCCGGTGGCGTCGTGGCATCCGGCGAACTCGTCATTCGCGAGGCCGGGCTTGACGGCAAGACGCCGGGACGGGTGCTTTCCACATCGCTGTTCAGCCGCTGGGAGCCGAAATGACGAACGACATGCGCGAAAACACCACGCGCCGGGTTGGCCAGGTCAAGGAAGTGACCAGCCTTGCCAATCCCATCATCAAGGATATCAAGGCGCTCACCCAGAAAAAGGGCAGGGAAGAGACCGGCACCTTCATGGCGGAAGGCTTAAAGCTGGTCATCGACGCGCTTGAACTGGGCTGGACGATCAAGACGCTGGTTTATGCCAAGGCCGCCAAAGGCAAGCCGCTGGTGGAGCAGGCGGCGGTGAAGACGGTCGCCTCTGGCGGTCTGGTGCTGGAAGTCAGCGAAAAGGTTATCGCCTCGATCACCCGCCGCGACAATCCGCAGATGGTCGTCGGCATTTTCGAGCAGAAATGGAAACCGCTGAAGGATATTCGCCCGGAAAAGGGAGAGACCTATATCGCGCTCGACCGGGTCCGCGATCCCGGTAATCTCGGCACCATCATCCGCACGGCTGATGCGGCAGGCGCTTCGGGCGTCATTCTGGTTGGCGATTGCACCGATCCCTTTTCGCTGGAAACGGTTCGCGCCACCATGGGTTCGGTTTTCGCCACGCCTGTTGCCCGCGCTTCGGTCGAGGAATTCCTCTCCTGGAAAAAATCGGCCAATGTCAGCGTCGTCGCCACCCATCTCGCCGGCTCGGTCGATTATCGAAAGATCGACTATGCCGGAAAGCCGGTCGTGCTTTTGATGGGCAACGAACAATCGGGCCTGCCGCCGGAACTGGCAGGCAAGGCCGATCAGCTGGCGCGCATTCCGCAGCAGGGCCGTGCCGACAGCCTCAATCTCGCCATCGCAACCGCCGTCATGCTTTTCGAGGCGCGGCGACATCTCCTCGAACTGACACCGGTGAAGTAATGGCCAAAGCGGCGTTGTTTTCGAAATTTGGCCCGGCTTTCGCGCTGATCGTTGCTGCCCTTGTGCTGGACCAGATCGTCAAGCAACTGGTCGAAGCCTATCTGCCGCTGCAGGAGATGGTGCCGGTCGTTCCGTTTCTGGCGCTTTATCGCACCTATAATCTCGGCGTCGCATTTTCGATGCTGTCGGACATGCATGGCTGGTTCATCGTCAGCATGCGGCTCGTCATCGTGGTCTTCGTCCTGTGGCTCTGGCGCAAGACGGCGGCGGACCGAACCTTCGCCCATCTCGGCTTCGCCTTCATCATCGCGGGCGCGGCCGGCAATCTTCTCGACCGCTTTTTCTACGGTCACGTCATCGACTATATCCTGTTTCACACAGACACATGGTCCTTCGCGGTCTTCAATCTTGCCGACACTTTCATAACCATCGGAGCGGGTTGCGTCATTCTGGATGAGTTTCTGCACGCTCGGGCAGCTAAAAAGTAAAATTTTAGGGTTTCAGCCAAACATATCAAAACCGCTGCCGTGGTAGCGGTTGTCTATGAGCGAACCGGCAAGACTTCGGGAAAGAGTTTCAGATGGCCTCGGCCTGGCTGCCCCGGCAGCGCAGCCGGCGGATCGTGCCGACACCACATCTCACAAAGCCGTTGAGCGCCATGAGGTCGACGCCAGGTCGATCGCCCTCCATGTCGCCGTTTCATTGTCGGTGGGTGCGTTCTCTGCGGCCCTGATTGCGCTTGCGGTGCCCTATGCTGTCACCGTCGCGCTGGCATCCTTCTTCGCCGCCGTGCTCGTCGGTCTTCTGTTCTACGCGCTGTTCAGCAAATCTTCACCTCTTCCCGACGAACTGCCAGCCGATTCCTCGGATGTCCGTCTGCGGCAAACGCAGAACCGTTCGCTGATTGCCGGGATGCAGGAAGCCATGGGCGATATAGTCGTGATCCGCAATATGGACCGGCGTATCGTCGAGGCGAACACCGTCTTTCGTGAAATGACGGGGTGTTTTGCTCCCGAAGGGCTGAGCTGCGAGGAAATAGGCATCGCTTTCCGGCCGGGCGGCAAGGCTCACGTTTATGACGTGGAAATCGCGACCCCTTTCGGGCAGCGGATTTTCTCCTGGCATGATGCCGTGACCCGCGATCTCGCAAGCAGCCGTCTTCTCATCAGCAGCATCGCAAGGGACGTGACCGAAGAGCGTCTGGCGCTTGGCGAAAGGGAGGACGCCCGGTTGCGCGCCGAAAAGGCCGATGCCGAAAAAGCGCGGCTGCTGGCCACCGTAAGCCACGAAATCCGCCTGCCGCTGTCAGGCATGCTTGGCATGAACCATCTTCTGTCGCAGACGAAGCTCAATGAAGAGCAGCGGAATTATCTCGATGGCATGAAACAGTCCGGCCAGTCGCTTGTGCAGCTGGTCGAGGACCTGCTGGACTATTCGACCATGGAGGCGGGCCGTTTCAAGCTCAATCCGCGTGCGGAAAACCTGCGGCGGCTGATCGAGAGCATCGTGGAAATGCTGGCGCATCGCGCCCATGAAAAAGGCATCGAAATCACCTCTTTCGTCACGCCCGATGTGCCCGATTATCTGGATTTCGATCCGGCAAGGCTGCGCCAGGTCCTGTTCAACCTCCTCGGAAACGCCGTCAAATTCACCCGGGAAGGTGGAGTGGTCATCCGGGCGCATATGGTCGAGGGTGAATTGCTGATCACCGTCGAAGATACCGGCCCCGGTATGAGTGCGGCGGAACAGGCCCGTATTTTCGGTGAGTTCGAGCAGGCAGGCCCGATGTCTCAGAGAAGTGCAGGCACCGGGCTCGGTCTTGCCATTTCAGCCCGCATCGTGCGGGAATTCGGCGGCAGCCTCACGGTGTCGAGCCGAAAGGGCAAAGGCAGCACCTTCAAGCTTGCTTTCCGCCCCGGCAGCGCGCCTGCCGGAATGCCGGACCAGGGCCGGCGTCATTGCCTTCAGCACACGAATGTCCTGCTCATCGCCCCGAAGGGCGTCGCGGCAGCGGTGACGATGGAGGCGATAGAGGCTTTCGGCGGCAAATGTACTCTCATCCATCAGCCGGAGGATCTGCAAAGGCTGCAGGACAAAATGGACGGCGCAACCGCCGGCCTCACCGATATCATCGTCGATCAGCGCATTTCGGCTCTGTTCAGGGACGATTTGAAGGATTGGCCGCAACAGAATGTTCGTCGCACGCTTATGGTCAGTCCCGAAGAGCGGCCTTCGACGATGCATGTGTCCTTTGATGCGTGGCTGATCCGGCCGCTGCGGGAAAAGTCACTGATCGACGTCCTGTGCGGTCGCCTGCGTGGAATAGAGCGGCGCGATGCCATCAACGACAACCACCCCGATGTGGGATTTTCGTCGCGGGTGAGCGAAGGGGCAAGCGGCATTGATATCCTCGTGGCCGAGGACGACGCCGTCAATGCGCGCATCATCCGTGCCGTTCTGGAAAAAAGCGGTTTTATCGTCCGCACCGTTGACGATTTTCAGGCATTGCTTCAGTCGGTGGCGCCGGGGGTTCCCCACCTGCCACATCTCATCATCTCCGATCTCAATATGCCGGGTGGCGAGGGGCTCGAGGTGTTGCCTGACCTTCTCCTGACGCTGAAGGCTGAGGGAAATATTCCCGTTATCGTGCTGAGCGGCGATGCAAGCGCCGCGACCGCCGAAATCCTGCTGAAGGCCGGTGCGGCGAAGGTTTTGACCAAGCCTGCCGACCCAAGGCGGCTGGTCGAGGAAATCCGCCGCCTGCTGGAGGCGAAACGCCTGTTGCCATCATAATTTAACAGACTCGATCTGGCTGCATTTTGTCACTATTCTGTCGTCAATTAGTGATTTATGACAGGAAAATTCTTTGGTGGCGGAGCGATTCCCCATGGTTGCCGAAATACTCAATCACGACATTTGTGAAAACAATGTTGTCATTCACCCCCGTCCTGAGACTGTGCAGGATAATGAGGGTCTTTTCGGTCGTATCGGCACACTTGAAACACGGCTCGCAAGAAATGAGCGTGAGATCGATGCCGCACAATCCGTGCGTTACCGGGTCTTTGTCGAGGAAATGAAGGCGCGCCTTCCGGCAGAAGCGATGCGCCGCAAGCGCGATATCGATGCCTGGGACAGTGTCTGCGACCATCTGCTCGTGCTCGACAAGGCGATTGAAGGCGACAGCGAAGACCAGATCGTCGGCACCTACCGTCTGCTGCGTCAGGAAACGGCACTCGCCAATAACGGTTTTTATTCCGCAAGCGAATTCGATATCGCGGGACTGGTCGCACGCCATCCGGGCAAGCGTTTCATGGAGCTTGGCCGCTCCTGCGTGCTGCCGGAATATCGCACCAAGCGCACGGTCGAGCTTCTGTGGCAGGGCAACTGGGCCTATGCCGTGAAACACCGCATGGACGCGATGATCGGTTGCGCCTCCTTCCCCGGCGTGCAGCCGGAAGCCCACGCGCTTGCGCTGTCCTTCCTGCACCATAATTGCGTCGCGAAGGGCGAGTGGGCGGCGTCTGCGCTTCCCGAGCTTTACCATGAGATGGACCTCGTGCCGGCAGAGGCGCTCAACGCCCGCAAGGCGCTGAATGCCATGCCGCCACTGATCAAGGGCTATATGCGTCTCGGCGCCATGTTCGGCTCCGGCGCGGTCGTTGATCATGCCTTCAACACCACCGACGTCCTGGTGGTCCTGCCGGTATCGTCCATCGCCGGCCGTTACATCAGTTATTATGGCGGCGAGCCCGAGCGCATCAACGGCTGACCGGGTTTTGACGCGGGCGGGGCGGGATGTTCCTGTGGGCAGCGGTCCCGCGCGTGTTGTGTCGGGGCTGCCATTACCGCTAGTGTCGGCGCTCCTTTTCCGCAACACGACATGACATCGGCAAGCCATTGACGGACGTTTTGACCACCGCTTCCCTGATTACGGAGGAGAGCCGCGCTTCGGCCACTCCGATGATGGAGCAATATATCGAGATCAAGGCGAACAATCCCGGTTCGCTGCTGTTCTACCGCATGGGCGATTTTTACGAATTGTTCTTTGACGATGCGGTCGAAGCCTCCCGTTCACTGGGCATTACGCTGACGAAACGCGGCCAGCATATGGGGCACGATATCCCGATGTGCGGTGTTCCGGTTCATGCGGCCGATGATTATCTGCAGAAGCTCATCCTGCGCGGTTATCGCGTCGCTGTCTGCGAGCAGGTGGAAGACCCCGCCGAGGCAAAGAAGCGCGGTTCGAAATCCGTGGTCAGGCGTGATGTGGTGCGGCTTGTCACGCCCGGCACCCTGACCGAAGAAAAACTGCTCTCACCGACGGAATCCAACTATCTGATGGCGCTTGCCCGTATTCGCGGCAGCGCCGAGGCGCAGTTCGCGCTGGCCTGGATCGATATTTCCACCGGTGTCTTCCGTCTGGCGGAGACAACGCTGACACGGCTTCTCGCCGATATCTGGCGTATCGACCCGCGCGAGCTGATCGTCGCCGACAGCCTGTTTCACGACGAAGAGCTGAGACCGGTCTTCGACGTGCTGGGCCGTGTGGCCGTGCCGCAACCGGCCATCCTCTTCGACAGCGCCACGGCGGAAGGGCGCATCGCGCGTTATTTCAACGTCTCGACGCTGGATGGTTTCGGCACGTTTTCACGCGTGGAAATGGCGGCTGCCGCTGCGGCCGTGGCCTATGTCGAAAAGACCCAGATCGCCGAGCGCCCGCCTCTCGGCGCACCGGAGCGTGAAAGTGCGGCTTCGACCCTTTTCATCGACCCCGCCACCCGCGCCAATCTTGAACTGGTGAAGACGCTATCAGGCGAAAGAGACGGATCGCTGCTGCATGCCTTGAACCGCACGGTAACCGGCGGCGGCGCGCGACTTCTGGCCGAGCGCCTGATGTCGCCCTTGACCGACCCGGAAAAAATAAACGCCCGGCTCGACGCCGTCGCCTATCTCATCGATGACGTCTCCCTCTGCGATGGCCTGCGCGACGCCCTGAAACATGTCGCGGATATGCCGCGCGCACTTTCCCGCCTTGCGCTGGAACGCGGTGGCCCGCGTGATCTCGGCGCTATCCGGCAGGGGCTGGTTTCGGCCGAAAAAATTGCAGCCATTCTTGATGATGGGCTGCTGCCGGATGAGCTGGCGATGGCTCTCAAGGATTTGAAAGCCCTGCCGGGCGCTCTTGAGGCGATGCTCGGCTCGATGCTGGCTGACGATCTGCCGCTTCTGAAGCGCGATGGCGGTTTTCTGCGCGAAGGCGCCAACCCTGAACTCGACGAGGTGCGGGCGCTACGCGACCAGTCGCGTCGTGTGATCGCCGGTCTGCAATTGAAATACGCCGATGAGACCGGCATCAAGTCGCTGAAGATCAAGCACAACAACGTGCTGGGTTATTTCATCGAGGTGACGGCGGGCAACGCCGATGTAATGATGGCGACCGATGAAGCCAAGGCACGCTTCATCCACCGCCAGACCATGGCGGGCGCCATGCGCTTCACCACCACCGAGCTTGCCGATCTCGAAAGCCGCATCGCCAATGCCGCCGCACAGGCTTTGACGATGGAGCTGGAGGCCTTCGCGCGCATGGTCGAGGCCGTGGTGCAGCAGGCGGAAGCGATCAAGGCCGGCGCGGCGGCACTTGCCACCATCGATGTCGCCTCCAGCCTTGCCTATCTGGCCACGGAGCAGGCCTATTGCCGACCGATCGTCGATGCCTCCATGACCTTTGCGATCCGCGGCGGGCGTCATCCGGTGGTGGAACAGGCCCTGCGACGCCAGTCGGCGGGACCGTTCATCGCCAATAATTGCGATCTGTCGGCTACCGAGGGCGGCAAAAACGGCGCGATCTGGTTGCTCACCGGCCCGAACATGGGCGGTAAATCGACCTTCCTGCGCCAGAATGCGCTGATCGCCATCCTTGCGCAGATCGGCTCCTTCGTCCCGGCAGAAGCCGCGCATATCGGTGTCGTCGACCGGCTGTTTTCCCGTGTTGGCGCATCGGACGATCTGGCGCGCGGTCGCTCGACCTTCATGGTGGAAATGGTGGAAACCGCCGCCATTCTCAATCAGGCGACGGATCGCTCGCTGGTCATTCTGGATGAGATCGGCCGTGGCACGGCGACGTTTGACGGTCTTTCCATCGCCTGGGCGGCGGTCGAGCATCTCCATGAGGTCAATCGCTGCCGTGGTCTCTTCGCCACCCATTTCCACGAGCTCACCGTGCTGTCGGAAAAACTCGGCCGCCTTTCCAATGCCACGATGCGGGTGAAGGAGTGGGAAGGTGACGTCATCTTCCTGCACGAAGTCGGACCGGGTGCTGCGGACCGCTCTTACGGCATCCAGGTGGCACGGCTTGCGGGCTTGCCGGCATCGGTGGTCGAGCGTGCCCGCGAAGTGCTGACGAAGCTCGAAGATGCCGACCGCAAGAACCCGGCCAGCCAGCTGATCGACGATCTGCCGCTGTTCCAGATCGCGGTTCGCCGTGAGGAAACCCGCAAGGCTGGACCATCGAAGGTGGAAGAAGCTCTAAAGGGGTTCAACCCGGACGAAATGACGCCGCGTGAGGCATTGGACGCGCTCTATGCGTTAAAGAAAGAACTTGGCAAGGCTTAAGAGGATAGACTGCCTGTCCATCGCCTTTGAAACTCGCTATAGGACACTCCCATCGCAAGCGGTGGGATTTCCCACAGGACATGGATACCGGCATAGATGGCCATCAAGGACCTGGATTTTTCCGCAATTCTCGATGTATCGGCGCTGAAGCGCGAATGCGACATCATCTTCAAGGAAGACGGCAAGCGCATCGCCGATGTCAGATCCGATCTGCTGCCGATCTTTCGCAAGGCCAGCACGGAAGGCCGGGAAAAAGCACGCGAGCTGCTGAAATCCGAGGGTGGCGGCATCGATTGCGCCAGACGCATCTCCTGGCTTCAGGACCGGCTGATCGAGACGCTTTATGATCTGACCTGCCAATATGTCTATCCGAAAGACGCGCCGCAGATCGCCGTCGCGGCGGTCGGCGGTTATGGTCGTGGCACGCTGGCGCCGGGATCGGATATCGACCTCCTGTTCCTGCTGCCGGCCAAGAATACGCCGGATATGCACAAGGCCGTGGAGTTCGTGCTTTATCTCCTCTGGGATCTCGGCTTCAAGGTCGGCCACGCCACCCGCACGGTGGATGAGTCTATCCGCCTGTCCAAATCCGATATGACGATCCGCACCGCCATTCTGGAAGTGAGGGCGATCTGCGGCAAGAAATCTCTGACCGACGATCTCGAGAAACGTTTCGAGTCGGAAGTCGTCACCGGCACCGGCCCGGAATTCATCGCCGCCAAGCTCGCCGAGCGTGACCAGCGCCACCGCAAGGCGGGCGATACGCGCTATCTGGTGGAGCCGAACGTCAAGGAAGGCAAGGGTGGTCTGCGCGACCTGCACACGCTGTTCTGGATCGCCAAATATTATTACCACGTCCGCGATACCGCCGATCTCGTCAAGCTTGGCGTCCTGTCGCGGCGTGAGCTCAGGCTGTTCGAAAAGGCCGATGATTTTCTCTGGGCCGTACGCTGCCAGATGCATTTCATCACCGGCAAGGCGGAGGAACGTCTTTCCTTCGACATCCAGCGTGAGATTGCCGATGCCCTGAATTATCAGCCGCGCCCGGGCCTTTCCGCCGTCGAGCGTTTCATGAAGCACTATTTCCTCGTGGCGAAGGATGTTGGCGACCTGACGCGCATCGTCTGCGCCGCGCTGGAAGATCGGCAGGCGAAGGACGTGCCGGGCCTGTCGGGGGTTCTCAGCCGCTTCGCCCATCGCGTCCGCAAGATTCCAGGTTCGGTGGAATTCGTGGAAGATCGGGGGCGCATTGCGCTTGCCAAGCCGGATGTGTTCAAGAACGATCCGGTTAACCTGATCCGGCTTTTCCATATCGCGGATATCAACAATCTCGAACTGCATCCGGATGCGCTGCGTGTGGTCACCCGCTCGCTGTCGCTCATCAATGACGAGCTACGCGAAAACGATGAGGCGAACCGGCTTTTCCTGTCGATCCTCACCTCGCGGCGCGACCCGGCCTTGACGCTGAGACGCATGAACGAGGCCGGTGTGCTCGGCAAGTTCATCCCCGAATTCGGCAAGATCGTCGCGATGATGCAGTTCAACATGTATCATCACTATACCGTGGATGAACATCTGATCCGCTCCGTCGGCGTGCTCTCGGAAGTGGACAAGGGCACGGCCGTCGATGCCCATCCGCTCGCCAACCAGCTGATGCCGAGCGTTGAGGAGCGCGAGGCGCTTTATGTCGCCGTCCTGCTGCACGATGTCGCCAAAGGTCGGCAGGAAGACCACTCGATTGCCGGCGCGCGCGTGGCTCGCAAGCTCTGCCAGCGTTTTCGGCTGACCGGCAAGCAGACGGAAACCGTCGTCTGGCTGATCGAGCAGCACCTTCTGATGTCCATGGTCGCTCAGACGCGCGATCTGCATGACCGCAAGACCATCACCGATTTCGCCGACAAGGTGCAGTCCATGGAGCGGCTGAAGATGCTGCTGATCCTCACGGTCTGCGATATCCGCGCGGTTGGTCCGGGCGTCTGGAACGGCTGGAAGGGGCAGCTGCTGCGTTCGCTTTATTACGAGACCGAGCTGCTGCTGTCAGGCGGTTTTTCGGAAGTCTCCCGCAAGGAGCGCGCGCAGATTGCCCGCCAGGCGCTTTACGATGCGCTTGACGACTGGGGTCAGAAGGCGCGGCGCAAATACACCAAGCTGCATTATGAGCCCTATCTGCTGACGGTCGCGCTGGAAGATCAGGTGCGCCACACCCGCTTCATCCGCGAGGCCGACAAGCAGGAAAAGGCGCTGTCGACCATGGTGCGCACCCATTCCTTCCACGCCATCACCGAAATCACCGTGCTGGCGCCAGACCATCCGCGCCTGCTCTCGATCATCACTGGCGCTTGTGCGGCGGCCGGCGCCAACATCGCCGACGCGCAGATCTTCACCACATCCGACGGGCGTGCATTGGATACGATCCTGATCAACCGCGAGTTCCCGATCGACGAGGATGAGACACGACGCGGCAACAATGTCGGCAAGCTCATCGAGGAGGTTCTGTCCGGCAAGCAGCGCCTGCCGGAAATGATCGCTACCCGCACCAAGAGTCGCAGGAAGAAAAGCGCCTTCACCATTCCGCCCTCCGTCATCATTTCCAACGGGCTTTCGAACAAGTTCACCGTCATAGAGGTCGAGTGCCTCGACCGGCCCGGACTTCTTGCGGATATGACGGCAGTGATCGCCGATCTGTCGCTGGATATTCATTCCGCCCGCATCACCACCTTCGGCGAAAAGGTCATCGACACCTTCTATGTGACGGATCTCTTCGGCCAGAAGGTGACGAACGACAACCGGCAGGCCAGCATTGCCACGCGCCTCAAGGCCGTGATGAGCGAGCAGGAAGACGAATTGCGCGACCGCATGCCGAACGGCATCATCGCCCACCCAGACGTGGCGGCGCTGCCGGCTGCGCGCACGGCAAAGGCTTGAGATCATGAGCCTGATCGGCAAGTTCGCCACCGTCGGCACGGCCACGCTCGGCAGCCGCATCTTCGGTTTTGTCCGCGAGACCCTGATGGCGGCCGCCGTTGGCACAGGCCCGGTGGCCGATGCCTTCAACGCCGCCTTCCGTTTCCCGAACACCTTCCGGCGTCTCTTTGCCGAAGGCGCGTTCAACTCGGCCTTCGTGCCGCTTTTCGCCAAGGAAATCGAGGCGAATGGCATGGAAGGCGCAAGACGCTTTTCCGAAGAGGTTTTCGGCGTTCTCTTTACCGTGCTTCTGGCCCTGACGATCCTGATGGAACTGTCGATGCCGTTCATCGTACGTACCGTGATTGCGCCGGGCTTTCTGGAAGACCCGGTGAAGTTCGACAACACCGTCCGTCTCGCCACCATCATGTTCCCCTATCTCGCCTGCATGTCGCTGGCGGCGATGATGGGCGGCATGCTGAATTCGCTGCACCGTTATTTCGCCGCCGCGATCGCGCCGGTTTTCCTCAATATCATCCTCATCGGCGTGCTCGCCTTGGCATGGTGGAAGAACTACGACCCTCTGCAGGTGGGCTTTGCCCTGTCTTGGGGAGTGATGGTTGCGGGTCTGGTGCAGCTTGCCATCGTCTGGATCGCGGTGCGCAATGCCGGCATGCGGATCGGTTTGCGCAGGCCCAGGCTGACGAAGAACGTCCAGCGGCTTCTGGTCCTCGCCCTGCCGGCGGCGATAACCGGTGGCATCACCCAGATCAATCTGCTGATCAACACCAATATCGCCTCTGCCGGCGAAGGTGTGATCTCCTCGCTCGCCTATGCGGACCGGATTTACCAGCTACCGCTCGGTGTCGTCGGCATCGCCGTCGCTACCGTGCTTCTGCCGGAACTGGCGCGGGCTTTGCGCGGCGGACATATGGTCGAGGCGGGAAGCCTGCAGAACCGTTCGGTCGAATTCGTGCTGTTCCTGACATTGCCCGCAGCGGCCGCCCTTCTCGTCATGGCCGAGCCCATCGTACGTTTTCTCTACGAGCGCGGCAATTTCTCGCCTTCGGCCACCATCACCGTTGCGCAGATCCTCGGCATCTACGGTCTTGGCTTGCCGGCTTTCGTGCTGATCAAAGCATTTATTCCCGGTTTCTTCGCCCGCGAGGATACCCGCACGCCGATGATCTTTGCGGCAATTTCCGTGGTGGTAAACGTCTCGCTCGCGCTGACGCTCTTCCCGCGCCTTGGCGGTCCGGGCATCGCCATCGCTGAAATAACCGCCGGCTGGGTGAATGCCGCCCTGCTGTTCGGCATGCTCCTGTGGCGCGGGCACTGGCAGGTGGATATTCCGCTGCTGACCCGCATTCCGCGATTGCTTCTGGCCTCTGCCCTCATGGCCGGCTTCGTGCACTATGCGCTGACCTATCTGAGCTTCGAGCTGTCTTCCGCCTCGTCGATTTTTGTGCGGGCAGGAACGATCATGGCTCTCGTCTTCGCAGCCATGCTGGTCTATTTCGCGCTCGCCTTCGTGTCCGGCGGCGCTGATATCGGCATGGTGAAGAGAGCCATCCGCAAGCGCGGCAAGAAGAGCGTCGAAACGGAGGCTGGCTGATGTCCTTTGCTGAAAACCGGCGCATCGCTCTCGTCACCCTTGTTGTGGATGATTACGATCGGGCAAAGGCATTTTATTGCGAGGCTCTCGGGTTCGAGTGCCTTTCCGATCAACCGCTTGGCGATGGCAAGCGGTGGGTGGTGGTGAAGCCGCAAGGGACTGAAGGCGGCGCCCTGCTGCTTGCCCAGGCGGATGGTGAACCACAGCGGTTTGCCGTCGGCAACCAGACGGGTGGAAGGGTCGGATTTTTCCTCCACACCGACAATTTCCAAAGCGACTATGAGACCATGCTTGCGCGCGGCGTGCGCTTTCTGGAAGAACCGCGCCATGAGGCTTACGGTTCTGTCGCAGTCTTTTCCGACCCTTATGGAAATCGCTGGGATCTTCTGGAACCGCGCGGCTAAGATGCCCTGAAACCGCTTGATTGCGAGGGGCTGCGGGTGCATAAGCGCGCGTGCAAATCCAACCATGGGGCGGGGCCCTCCACAAGCCTTTTCGAGGACGACAATGAACGCATTCAAGCCGCTGGTTTTCTCGGGCGTCCAGCCGACCGGCAATCTGCATCTCGGCAATTATCTCGGCGCGATCCGCAAGTTCGTGGCGCTGCAGGAAGATAACGACTGCATCTATTGCGTGGTCGATATGCACGCCATCACCGCCCAGCTCGTTCACTCCGACCTGAAGGCGCAGACCCGCTCCATCGCCGCCGCCTTCATTGCGTCGGGCATCGACCCCGTAAAGCATATCGTCTTCAACCAGTCGGCCGTGCCGCAGCATGCGGAACTGGCATGGGTGTTCAACTGCGTGGCGCGCATCGGCTGGATGGAGCGCATGACCCAGTTCAAGGACAAGTCCGGCAAGAATGCCGAGCAGGTCTCGCTTGGACTGCTGGCCTATCCAAGCCTGATGGCCGCCGACATTCTCGTTTATCGCGCTACCCACGTGCCCGTTGGCGACGACCAGAAACAGCATCTGGAACTCGCCCGCGACATCGCCCAGAAATTCAACATCGATTTCGGCGATCATATCCGCAAGGCGGGTCTCGGGCTCGACATCACGGTGGGCGACGAGCCGGTGCATGCCTATTTCCCGATGGTGGAGCCGCTGATCGGCGGTCCGGCCCCGCGCGTGATGTCGTTGAAGGACGGCACCAAAAAGATGTCGAAGTCCGATCCATCCGACCTGTCGCGCATCAACCTGATGGACGATGTCGATGCCATCTCCAGAAAGATCAAGAAGGCAAAGACAGATCCGGATGCGTTGCCGAGCGAAGTCGAAGGCCTGAAGGGACGGCCCGAGGCTGAAAACCTCGTTGGCATCTATGCCGCGCTCTCCGACAAGACGAAGGGGGATGTTCTTTCCGAATTCGGCGGGCAGCAGTTTTCTGCCTTCAAGCCGGCTCTCGTTGAGCTTGCCGTCAATGTGCTGGCGCCTGTGAACAATGAGATGCGTCGCCTTCTCGACGACCCGACCCATATCGATGCCATCCTCAGCCAGGGTGGCGAACGGGCTCGCGCGATCGCTGAGAAGACGATGAACGAGGTGCGCGACATCATCGGCTTCCTGCGCTGACCACGCACCGCCTGCGAACGACGGCAGGCGGTTTGCGCCTGCCTTGATTTGATATAATCTCCGCCCGAACCGTCGGGCGGTTTCTCGGATCACGGCGGATTGAGGGAGTGCGGAATGGTTTCAACACGGCTGTCGCGTCTGGAAGGGCATCGTCGCAAGTTTCTCGCTGTTATCGATGACACACCGGAATGCGAAAGGGCCGTGCACTACGCCGGTCGTCGCGCCAAGAACTCCAATGGCGGGCTGGTTCTGCTCTATGTGATACCGGAAGGCGATTTCCAGCAATGGCTGGGTGTCGAGCAGATCATGCGGGCAGAAGCGCGCGAGGAAGCGGAAGCCACCCTCGCCAAGATCGCCCAGAAGGTGCGTGAAACAATCGGCATCGAGCCGGAAGCCGTGATCCGCGAAGGTAGCGCCACCGAGCAGATCCATGGGCTGATCGAGGAAGACCGCGATATCGCGATTCTGGTGCTGGCGGCGGGTTCGACGAAGGAAGGGCCGGGACCGCTCGTTTCCTCTATCGCCGGGCGCGGTGCAGCCTTCCCGATTCCCGTCACCGTGTTGCCGGATACGCTGACGGATGAGGAAATCGACGCACTCTGCTGATCTGATCTTGGGGCAAGATCTAGGGGCTGACGATTTCTTGAATGTAATTATCATGTCAGGGCTTGAAGTGAAGCTTCGCCGGGCGTATTTTTTGGAAGAATTCTAAATTACGGGGCGTGAACGGCGACCTCGAAGGAGAAGACGATGTTCATTCAGACGGAAGCCACGCCGAACCCCACGACGCTGAAGTTCCTGCCCGGAAAGGTGGTGCTGGAAAGCGGCACGGCGGAGTTCCTCAACCCCGCGCAGGCGCAGGCCTCGCCGCTGGCAGAGCGCCTTTTCACCATTCCAGGTGTCACCGGCGTTTATTTCGGCTTCGATTTCATCACCGTCACCAAGGATGGCGCTGAATGGCAGCACCTGAAGCCCGCCATTCTGGGCTCGATCATGGAACATTTCATGTCCGGCCGCCCGATCATGGGCACCGCGATTGCCGCCGAAGTGTCGGATGAAGAAGGTGAGTTCTTCGAAGAGGGTGACGAAACCATCGTCGCCACCATCAAGGAACTGCTGGATACCCGCGTTCGCCCCGCCGTTGCGCAGGATGGCGGCGACATCACCTTCCGCGGCTTCCGCGACGGCACGGTGTTCCTGAACATGAAGGGTGCCTGCTCGGGTTGCCCGTCCTCCACGGCCACGCTGAAGCATGGCGTTCAGAACCTGCTTCGCCATTTCGTGCCGGAAGTGCGCGAAGTCGAAGCGGTATGACATTTCTAAGCCAGGCCACGCCATGATTGTTCTTTCACTCGACACATCAGGCGTGGACTGTTCTGCCTGCGTTTATGACAGTGCCTCCGACACGGTGCTTGGAGAAATATGCGAAACGATCGGCAAGGGACATGCCGAGCGGCTGATGGCCGTGATCGACGGTGCCTTGCACCAAGCGCATCTGCCGCTGCAAAAGGTGGAGCGCATAGCGGTGACGATCGGTCCAGGCTCCTTCACCGGTATCCGCGTCGGCGTTGCCGCCGCGCGCGGCTTTGCATTGTCGCTCGGCATTGAGGCCGTCGGCGTGACCACGCTTGAGACACTCGCCTTGCACCATCTGTTGGAAAATCCCGGTCGGCCTGTCGCTGTCGGGCTGGATGCCAAACGCGGCGAAACCTATCTCCAGACATTTGCAGTGGATGGATCGCCGCTTGGCGAGGCGGTACTCCTGTCGCTGGACGATGCCAAATCGGTTCTCTCGGGTTTCGGCGGCGTCATTATCGGTTCCGCCGCCCCTCTTTTTGCAGGATCCGAGGCGGGCTCCGGGCCGGATCACTTCCCGATCGCCACCGTTGCGCGCGTCGGCGCACGCAAGCCGGCGGGCCAGAAGAAACCCGCACCGCTTTATCTGCGGGGGCCGGATGCCCGGCCGCAAACCGGTTTTGCGCTGGCACGCCAGGACGTTGCCTGATAGGGCATTCGTCAATACGTGCCAATGATTCCTGTGATGCCCGATTGCTGTTATGTTTGACGAATACCTGAGCTGGAAGCCCTATTTCGAGATCGTGCCGATGCAGCATGAGGATTGCGCCGGCGTGGCGGAACTGCATGCGCTGCGCTTTCCGCGTCCCTGGAATGATGGGGAGTTTTCCGGGCTTTTGACGCAAGGGTCGGTTTTCGGTGCTGTCGCCCGTCAGACGAACGCGTTTTTCAGCAGGCCGCTCGGCGGTTTCGTGCTCGCGCGTGAAGTGGCGGGCGAGGCGGAAATCCTGACCGTTGCCGTGGCCGACAAGTTTGCGCGCTCCGGTCTCGGCTGGCGTCTGATGCAATCGGCCGTCCGTGAGGCGATGATGCGTGGCGCGGAAACCATGTTCCTCGAGGTGGACAACAGCAACGCCTCCGCGCTCGGGCTCTACAAAAAGCTCGGCTTTAAAACGGTTGCGGAGCGCAAGGCCTATTACACGGCCAAGGATGGAACGAAGTCGACGGCGCTTGTCATGCGCCGCGATCTTCGCTAGTTCCCGTTCGACAGGCATTTTTCGGCGAAAGCCGCAGAAACCAACCGGAAGACTCAAAAGGCCAGAAGACGTGATAGACCTTTCGAAAACGCTGGAGGAGCTTTGTGCCGAGCGCGGCATGCGGATGACGGATCAACGCCGCGTCATCGCCCGTGTCCTGCAGGAATCCGCCGACCATCCCGATGTCGAGGAGCTTTACCGCCGCTCCTCCGCCGTGGATCCGCGCATATCAATTTCCACCGTCTACAGAACGGTGAAGCTGTTCGAGGATGCCGGCATCATCGAGCGTCACGATTTTCGTGATGGCCGCTCGCGTTACGAGACGGTGCCCGAGGAACACCACGATCATCTGATCGACCTGAAAAACGGCGTCGTCATCGAGTTTCATTCGCCTGAGATCGAGGCCCTTCAGGAAAAGATCGCCCGGGAACACGGCTTCAAGCTCGTCGATCATCGGCTGGAACTTTACGGCGTGCCGTTGAAGCCCGGCGAACGCTGAGACGCCGGTGAACAGACGGGCGTTTCAATCATGATGTGGCTCCGGACAGCCTATATTGCGGTCGTTCTCCTGATCGTCACGCTCATATTGCTGCCGCTGCAACTCCTGGGCCTCGCCTTCGACTGGCGGCTTCGCCGCCGCATTCCGCGCGTCTGGCACCGCATCGCCTGCCATGTTCTCGGCATCCGCGTCCATGTCCACGGAGAGGTGGAACGGGCAAAACCGCTGATGCTGGCGGTCAACCACGCCTCCTGGAAAGACATTCTCGTTCTCGGCGGCATTGCCGATGTCGTGTTCATCGCCAAGACGGAGGTGAGGGACTGGCCGGTTTTCGGCTGGCTTGCCAGGCTGCAGAAAAGCATCTTCGTCCAGCGTGAACAGAAGCGCAGCACGGGCGAGCAGGTGGGCGAGATTGCCGCCCGCATGGCCGATGGCGAGATCGTTGTCCTGTTTCCCGAAGGCACCACCTCGGATGGCAACCGCATGCTTGCCGTCAAATCCTCGCTGTTCGGCGCCGCCTCCACCGCGGCCGAGCAGGTTCCGGGCAAGCTTGTTTACGTGCAGCCGGTCGCGATCGCCTATACGCGGGTGCACGGCATGGCCATGGGACGTTATCACCGGGTCATTGCGGCCTGGCCGGGCAGCATAACCCTGGTGCCGCATCTGCTCGGCATCATCAAAGCGGGCGCCATCGACGTCGACGTGACATTCGGTGACAGCGTTCCGTTTCACAACACGGATAACCGCAAGCGCCTTGCGACCGATATCGCCGCTTCAATCCGTTCCATGCTGGCCTTCAGCCTGCGCGGTGGCTGGCGGAAATAGCGGGAGCATAGCTTTTCCGGCATTTTTCTGTTTAATCTGGCCGGGAAAAACACTAGATAGCCGCCATGACCCAGGAAACCATCAGCCTCGACGCTCCCGAAATGATCACCCGCGAGGGTTCGAACACCCGCAAGGTTTTTATCAAGACCTATGGCTGTCAGATGAACGTTTACGATTCCGTCCGCATGAGCGATGCGCTGGCGAAGGATGGTTACGTTCAGACCGAGGATATGGGCGAGGCGGATCTGGTTCTGCTGAATACCTGTCACATCCGTGAAAAGGCGGCTGAAAAGGTCTATTCGGCGCTTGGACGCCTGCGCGACATGAAAAAATCGCGCGAAGAGCAGGGCCGCGAATTCATGATCGGTGTTGCCGGCTGTGTGGCGCAGGCGGAAGGCGAGGAAATCCTTCGCCGTGCGCCCGCTGTCGATGTCGTCATCGGCCCCCAGACCTATCACCGCCTACCGGACGCCTTGAAGCGGGTGCGCGGTGGTGAACGCGTCATCGAGACCGAATATGCCGTCGAGGACAAGTTCGAGCATCTGCCGGTGGCCGAGAAGGCGACGCTGCGCACGCGCGGCGTGACCGCGTTTCTGACGGTGCAGGAAGGCTGCGACAAGTTCTGCACCTTCTGTGTTGTGCCCTATACGCGTGGTTCGGAAGTTTCCCGTCCCGTGCGCCAGATCGTCGATGAGGCGATGAAGCTGGTGGATGCCGGCGTGCGCGAGATCACGCTGCTTGGCCAGAACGTCAACGCCTGGCAGGGCGAAGGCCCGAAGGGCGAAAAATGGGGCCTCGCCGAACTGCTTTACCGGCTGGCGGAAATCTCCGGCCTCGCGCGGCTGCGTTATACCACCAGCCACCCGCGAGACATGGATGATCGCCTGATTGGCGCCCATCGCGATCTGCGGATCCTGATGCCCTATCTGCATCTGCCGGTGCAATCAGGCTCGGACCGCATCCTGAAGGCGATGAACCGCCGCCATACGGGCGAGGAATATATCCAGCTTATCGAAAAAATCCGCGCCGCCCGCCCTGATATCGCCATGTCGGGGGATTTTATTGTCGGCTTCCCCGGCGAGACGGATCGTGATTTCGAAGATACGATGGCGATTGTCGAGCAGGTGAAATACGCACAGGCCTTCTCCTTCAAATATTCCACCCGTCCCGGCACGCCGGGCGCCGATCTCACGGATCAGGTTGCGGAAGAGGTGAAGGCCGAGCGGCTGGAAAGATTGCAGGCCCTGCTGCTGCGGCAGCAGAAGGAATTTGCGGAATCGCTGGTCGGAAAAACCATGGATGTGTTGCTGGAAAAGCCCGGCCGCATGCCTGAACAGTTGATAGGTCGCTCTCCCTGGCTGCAATCCGTGAATCTTGATGCAAAGACTTTGAAAATCGGTGACATTGTTAATGTACGAATCACCGCAACGGGTCCAAACAGCTTGTTTGCCGAGGTGGCAGAGAGTTAGAGTGAGGAGCCGACACTGATTGGGACAGGAGCCTGACCGCTTGAACGCACATGAATTGGTATCACCTTCATCGCGCCAGCCACGCCAAGCCGCGACCGACGCCAATCACTTCGTCCTCACGTTCGAGAATAACAGGATAGCGGGAGAGCTATTCGGTCAGTTCGATCAGAACCTGAAGCTCTTGGAACAACGCCTCAACATCGATGCACGTCCGCGCGGCAATTCCGTTGCCATCACCGGCGATGTCGTTGCCACCAATCAGGCCCGCCGCGCGCTTGATTTCCTTTATGAGCGCCTGCTCAAGGGCGGAACCGCCGAGGTTTCCGACGTGGAAGGCGCGATCCGCATGGCCATGGCCGCAGACGACCAGCTGACCTTGCCGACCATGGAACGCAAGGCGAAGATTTCCATGGCGCAGATTTCCACCCGCAAGAAGACCATCGCTGCCCGCACGCCGACGCAGGATGTGTATATGCGGGCGCTGGAACAGTCCGAGCTTGTTTTCGGCGTCGGCCCTGCCGGCACCGGCAAGACCTATCTGGCTGTGGCGCATGCGGCGCAGCTGCTGGAGCGCGGCGCGGTCGACCGTATCATCCTGTCGCGTCCGGCGGTGGAAGCGGGCGAACGCCTGGGCTTCCTGCCAGGCGACATGAAGGAAAAGGTCGATCCCTATCTGCGCCCGCTTTACGACGCGCTTTATGACATGATGCCGGGTGACAAGGTGGAGCGCGCCATTCAGGCGGGCGTCATCGAAATTGCCCCGCTCGCCTTCATGCGCGGCCGCACACTTGCCAACGCCGCCGTTATTCTGGACGAAGCCCAGAATACGACGACGATGCAGATGAAAATGTTCCTGACCCGTCTCGGCGAGAACGGCCGCATGATCGTGACCGGTGACCCAAGCCAGGTGGACCTTCCGCGCGGCGTGAAGTCCGGCCTTGTCGAAGCCCTGCAAATCCTCACCGATGTGGAAGGCGTGTCCGTCGTCCGCTTCAAGGATGTCGACGTCGTGCGTCATCCGATGGTGGCGCGGATCGTCAGGGCTTACGAATCCCACACGGCGGTGCCGGATGAAAGCCTCGCGAAGGGCAGCTGACGCAAAACAATGACAGTTCTGGATATTCAAATCAGCGTCGAGACCGAAGGTTGGTCCTCGGAAGAGGACCTTCATGCCTTCGCCACCAAGGCGCTGGATGCGGCGGTTGATGTTCTGAAGCGGGAAGAGGAGCAACCCTTCCCGAAAATACCGGTGGAACTGTCGCTGGTGTTTACCGACGACGAAAATATTCGGGAAATCAACGCCGAGTGGCGCGACAAGGACAAGGCAACCAACGTCTTGTCTTTTCCTGCTTTTCCGCTGGAACCGGGTGGAATGCCCGGCCCGATGCTGGGTGATATCGTCATTGCCCGTGAGACGGTTGAACGCGAGGCTCTTGAACTTGAGAAGAGTTTCGGGGATCATCTGACCCATCTTCTCGTTCATGGGTTCCTGCATTTGTTCGGTTATGACCACATGGACGAGGAGGAAGCGGAAGAAATGGAGTCGCTTGAGACTCGCATTTTGGCGGTGCTTGGCCTATCTGATCCTTACGCGGGACAGGAACCGCTTTAAATATTGTCTGGAGCCATGAACGAACATTCTGCACGACCTGCCAATGAGGGCAGAGAAAACGGCGAGCAGTCCTCCTCGGAAGAGGGCAGTAGTCACTTACGTCAAGACCTCACTGCAAAGCCGAGATCGACGATCTGGTCGCGCATCGGACGGTTGCTGAAACCGTCACAGGGCGAGCGCCTGCGCGAAGATTTGACCGACGCGCTGATGGCCGACACTGAAATCGGTGCCGCCTTTTCGCCCGAAGAGCGGGCGATGCTGAACAATATCCTGCGTTTCCGGGAGGTTCGGGTCGAAGATATCATGATCCCGCGGGTCGATATTGACGGTCTCGATCAGAATATGACGATCGGCGATGCGCTGATCCTCTTCGAAGAAACGGGGCGTTCCCGCATGCCGGTCTACGAAGAGACGCTGGATGACCCCAAGGGCATGATCCATATCCGCGATCTCCTGGCCTATGTGGCCAAGCAGGCCCGCAACAAACGCCGCGCCGGATCGCGAAGCGTCGCCTATGGCGAGACGAAGGCACCGCGTTCGCCGCGACCGAATTTCGACCTTGCGCGGGTCGATCTGGAACAGACGGTTGCCGATGCCGGGCTGGTGCGTAAAATTCTTTTTGCGCCACCCTCGATGCTGGCCTCCGATCTCTTGAAGACCATGCAGGCGCAGCGGACGCAGCTCGCCCTCGTGATCGACGAATATGGCGGCACGGACGGCCTCGTCAGCCATGAGGACATCGTCGAGATGGTCGTGGGCGATATCGATGACGAGCATGACAAGGACGAAGCGATGTTTTCGCGTGTCTCTGCCGATGTGCTCGTGGCCGATGCCCGCGCCGAACTCACGGAACTTGCCGAGGCAATTGGCCCCGAATTCGATGTGCGTGAGCATCTGGAAGAAATCGATACACTCGGCGGTCTTATCTTCTTCGCGCTCGGCCGCATTCCGGCCAAGGGCGAGGTTGTCAGGGCCGTGCCCGGTTTCGAATTCCAGATCCTCGATGCGGATACAAGGCGTATCAAGGGTGTCAGGATTGTCCGTGATCACGGTTCGGAAGGTCAGGATGACCGTGCGCCTGGCGAAGCCAATGAGGTGATTGCGCTGCCGGCGCCGGATGTCCGCCTCATCACGCACCAGCAGAACGCCGACTGAGGAGGGCCGACGGGGAGGGTCCCCGTCGCCGCCACCTTTGAATGCCTCAATCAAACAGGTTTGAAAGCCCTTGATGACTGGCGAAAACGCCACGAGATGCTTTGGCCGCCATCCCCCCTGTGGACTGCGAATCTTTTTTCCTTTACGTCGAATTTGAGGGAAAATTCCTTTGTGCGGCCTTGCCGGAACGGGCTTTTCCGGACGCGCATAAAACGGAGATTGTATGGAGCGTCTTGCAGGCAGGGTAATGCTGGCCGGTGGCATGAGCCGCGCAGCAATGGCGGTTGCCGCAGGCGCGGTCGGGGCACTGGCCTTGCCTCCGTTCGGCTTTTTCGCGGCACTGTTTTTGTCTTTTACCCTGCTTGTCTGGCTTGTGGATGGCTGCACCGGCAAGCCGGGCGGCGGCATTTTCAGCCGTGTCATGCCGGCGTTCGGCATCGGCTGGTGTTTTGGGCTGGGCTATTTCGTGGCGGGCCTGTGGTGGCTGGGCAATGCGCTTCTGCTGGAAGCCGATGAGTTCGCCTGGGCGCTGCCGCTCGCCATCCTCGGCCTCCCGGCTTTTCTGGCACTGTTTTACGGTTTTGCGGTCGCAGCCGCCAATGTCTTCTGGTCGGATGGTGTCGGTCGCATTGCTGCACTCGCCGCCGCATTCGGCTTTTCGGAATGGCTGCGCAGCTTTCTTGCGACGGGCTTTCCCTGGAATGCCATCGGTTACGGCATCATGCCCGTGCCGATCATGATGCAGTCGGCGCATCTGCTCGGCCTTTTTGCAGTGACCACGCTTGCCGTCTTCATCTTTGCGGCCCCCGCCCTGATTGGTACGAAAAAAGGCATGTGGCCCGGCCTGGTCCTGGCGGGTCTGCTGCTTGCCGGTCATTTCGGTTATGGCTTCTACCGCCTTCAGGCACCGGCCGAACCGCCGGCGGATGCGCTGACTGTCAGGATCGTGCAGCCGTCGATCGACCAGTCCCGCAAAATGCTGAATGATGACCGGGCGGAGATTTTCGCAGAGCATCTGCGGCTGACAGCTCTGCCGCCAAGTGAAGGAAAAAAACGACCGGACATCGTCGTCTGGCCGG
This sequence comes from Rhizobium sp. X9, assembly GCF_018873185.1. Classification (NCBI taxonomy): domain Bacteria; kingdom Pseudomonadati; phylum Pseudomonadota; class Alphaproteobacteria; order Hyphomicrobiales; family Rhizobiaceae; genus Rhizobium; species Rhizobium sp. X9. Next base: position 37,401 of record NZ_CP071311.1, read on the forward strand.
AAACCTCCGTGCCTTTTATCCTGACACAGAACCCGGATGCTCTGGCGGAAATCGCCAAGACACTCGAAGATGGGCAGGTGCTGTTCACCGGCGCCGTCAGAATGGAAGATCAGGGAGCCGGCCGGCCGCCGCGCTATTATAATTCGGTCTATGCGATCGACAGTCAGGGCGAGATCATCGGGGCGACCGACAAGGTCCATCTGACACCCTTTGGCGAGTACGTTCCCTTTGAAGGCATCCTGCGGGAATTCGGCATCGACAATGTCATCAGCCTGCCCGGAGGCTTCTCGGCCGCCTCTTCACGCACGCCTCTGACCCTTCCTTCCGGTAAGACCTTCTATCCGCTGATCTGTTACGAGATCATTTTTCCGGGCGAGATGACGCCGGGTCTGGCAGGGTCGGCAGCCATCCTGAACGTGACGAATGATGGCTGGTTCGGCGATACACCCGGCCCTTACCAGCATTTCCTACAGGCCAGAGTGCGCGCCGTTGAGACGGGAGTGCCGGTGATTCGCGGGGCAAATACCGGGATTTCCGCCGTCATTGACCCCTATGGCCGCATTATTGCCGGGTTGGACTACGGCCGGATCGGAATTGTTGACGCCACTTTGAGTGGTGGGTCAAACGACGCATTTACTTACGACACACATCGGACGTATTTCTGGTTGATTTTTTCAATCCTTTTGATGGTTGCGGTATCGACTGCCTGGAGTTTTGCGCGGCGCCAGAATTGACCAGCAACCCCCACAATTGCATAGTGAATACGTCAGTCGTAAAACAAGTTTGGACGCTGTCGAAATGCCGGCTCATTTTTTCGAATGAGTAATGAAGCGAGATATCAACCCTTTCCGAGTGTCAGGACCGCATGATGACCGAGAATAAGAAAAAGCCTAACCCCATCGACATTCATGTCGGAAGCCGAATTCGCCTTCGCAGAACCATGCTTGGCATGAGCCAGGAAAAGCTGGGTGAAAGTCTCGGAATTACCTTTCAGCAAATCCAGAAGTACGAAAAGGGCACGAACCGTGTCGGCGCCAGCCGCCTGCAGAACATATCGGGGATTTTGAACGTACCCGTTTCCTTCTTCTTCGAAGACGCACCTGGCGATCAGGTTGGCGGCGCGCCCGGCATGGCGGAAGCATCCAGCTCCAACTACGTGGTGGATTTCCTGTCGTCGGCGGAAGGTCTGCAGCTGAACCGCGCATTTGTGAAGATTGCCGACCCAAAGGTTCGCCGTCGTCTCGTCGATCTCGTCAAGGCGCTCGCCGCCGAGGGAGATGCGGAGTAGGCCGCGCTGCGCAGTAAATTTCCGGCACGGGATGCCGGGCACTCAACGGTCCGCAAGGGCCGTTTTTTTGTGCCGAATTGGAAAGGAATTCTCACATAAAGATATATTTATGTGGTTGTGTCCTTGTTTTTCATGGCCGAAATGACTAACAAACTCCAAGACCGTTCTTTGAGGGGAATCCCGCATGCGTGCCAATTATCTGTTCACCAGCGAGTCCGTGGCCGAGGGTCATCCGGACAAGGTTTGTGATCGTATTTCCGATGAAATCGTGGATCTCATTTACCGTGAAGCGACCAAGACGGGTGTTGACCCCTGGACCGTGCGCATCGCATGCGAAACGCTTGCGACCACCAACCGCGTCGTTATCGCCGGTGAGGTGCGGGTTCCCGACACCCTGCTGAAGAAGGACAAGGACGGCAAGGTCCTGAAGGACGCCGCTGGCCATCCGGTCATCAACCCTTCGAAATTCAAGTCCGCCGCCCGCAAGGCGATCCGTGACATCGGCTACGAGCAGGATGGTTTTCACTGGAAGACGGCCAAGATCGACGTTCTCCTGCATCCGCAGTCGGCGGACATCGCGCAGGGCGTGGACAATGCTTCCGACAAGCAGGGCGACGAAGGTGCAGGCGACCAGGGCATCATGTTCGGTTACGCCTGCAAGGAAACGCCGGACCTGATGCCGGCGCCGATCTATTATTCTCACCGTATCCTGCAGTTGCTCGCAACCGCCCGCAAAAGCGGTGAAGGCGAAGCTGCTAAACTCGGACCGGACGCCAAGAGCCAGGTGACTGTTCGTTACGTCGACGGCAAGGCTTCGGAAGCCGTATCCATCGTTCTGTCCACGCAGCATCTCGATGCAAGCTGGGACTCGAAGAAGGTGCGCGCCGTCGTCGAGCCCTATATCCGCGAGGCTCTGGGCGACCTGAAGATCGCTGACGATTGCCAGTGGTACATCAACCCGACCGGCAAGTTCGTCATCGGTGGTCCCGACGGCGATGCAGGCCTGACCGGCCGCAAGATCATTGTCGACACCTATGGCGGTGCTGCCCCCCACGGTGGCGGTGCATTCTCCGGCAAGGACACGACCAAGGTCGACCGTTCCGCTGCCTATGCTGCGCGCTATCTCGCCAAGAACGTTGTGGCCGCCGGCTTTGCCGATCGTTGCACCATCCAGATCGCTTACGCGATCGGTATCGCCCAGCCTTTGTCGATCTATGTCGATCTGCACGGCACCGGCAAGGTCAGCGAAGATCAGGTCGAAGGCGCCATCCGCAAGGTCATGGACCTGTCGCCGTCGGGCATTCGCCGTCATCTCGATCTCAACAAGCCGATCTATGCCAAGACGTCCTCCTACGGCCATTTCGGCCGCAAGGCTGGCCGTGACGGCTCCTTCTCCTGGGAGAAGCTCGATCTGGTGAAGCCGCTCAAGGAAGCTTTGAGCGCCTAACCCTTGTCATTTGACGGCGATTGAGAGATACCGTCACCAACCTTTTGTAACCCGCACAGCGCCTCATGTGGCGCTGTGCGGGTTAAGTCTATTTGTTCTTGAGAGTATGACATGACGGAAGAACGGCGTTCGCGCGCGACGGAAGCGTTTTTTGGCAGACGCAAGGGCAAGCCCCTGCGCAATCAGCAAGTCGACACGATAGAAAATCTGCTGCCCTTGCTGAAAATCGACCTGGAAAGCGCCCCGCCCAAAAATCTCGTCGCCCTCTTTCCGGCGGATGTGAAATCGGTCCGTCTGGAGATCGGTTTCGGCGGCGGCGAACATCTCGCCCATCGTGCTGTCGAAAACCCCGAGACCGGCTTCATCGGCGTCGAACCCTTCGTCAATTCCATGGCCAAGCTGCTGGCGACCGTGCGTGAAGGCGAGTTGATGAATATCCGCCTTTACGACGATGACGCGACGCAATTGCTCGACTGGCTGCCGGATGGATCGATCGATCACATCGATCTTCTCTATCCCGATCCCTGGCCCAAGAAGAAGCACTGGAAGCGACGCTTCGTTTCCGACGTCAACCTTGCCCGTTTCCATCGCGTGCTGAAACCCGGCGGCAAGTTCTGCTTCGCCTCCGATATCGATACCTACATCAACTGGACGCTGCAGCACTGCGCGCGCCATGGCGGTTTCGAGTGGACAGCGCAAAGCGCCGAGGACTGGCGCACACCCTATGCCACCTGGCCGGGCACGCGCTATGAGAACAAGGCGAAAAGAGAAGGCCGCAGTTCGGCCTACCTCACTTTCATTCGCACTTAACGGCTAGAACCGTCAGATGTTGGCGTCCACTTCGGCGGCAACCGGAATGGAAGGCTGGGCGCCGGCGCGCGTACAGGCGAGTGAGCCTGCCACAGCGGCGCGCTTCAGCGCCTTTTCGAAATCCATCCCCTGATCGAGGCTCGCGGCAAGATAACCGCAGAAGGTATCGCCAGCGCCAACGGTGTCGACGGGCTCGATCTTGAGGCCGGAGGCCTTGAAGATCTTGCCGTTGCGAATGGCGACCACGCCGTCCGCGCCAAGTGTGACGATCAATGTCTGGCCGGTCTTATCATGCAGGGCCTTGATTTCGTTTTCCCGCTCGGAGCCTGAAAGCCCGCTCTTGCCGATCAGCAGTTCGAACTCGGTTTCGTTGGCGATGACGATATCGGCAAGGCCGGCAAGGCGCGGGCCGTCGGCGGTCAGCGGTGCGGTATTGATGACGGTGGTGATGCGTTTCGCCTTGGCGGCCGTAAGCGCCGCTTCAATGGCGGGCGCAGGCACTTCGAACTGAAGCATCAGAATATCACCTGCCGACATCTCCGCCACCGCCTTTGCGGCATCGGCTGCGGAGACTTCACCATTGGCGGCCGGAATGACCGAGATCATGTTTTCCCCGCCTTCACCGATCAGGATCATGGCCGTTCCGGTCGGACCCGGTGCAGTCTTGACGAGCGACAGGTCGGTGCCGGCCTCACGCAGCAATGTCAGTGCCGGTGCGGCAAATGTATCGTCGCCCGCAGCGCCCGCCATTTTGACTGTCGCGCCCGCGCGTCGTGCGGCAAGCGCCTGATTGGCTCCCTTTCCGCCCGCCGCGGTGGCGAAGCTCTCCCCCGTCACGGTTTCACCGGGCTTGGGAAGACGTTTGGCGGTGGCGACGAGATCCATGTTGATGGAGCCGAAAACAGTAATCATGGGGGCATGTCCGTATACAATGTAAATAAGGCGGCGACTTTGCCCGAGGGGATCACTCGTCGTCAACCACCCGCAACTTGGTCGTTCCCGCCCTGTTCTCCGCAAAGCGCCGCGCCTGCTCGATTTCCCCATGCGAGGTCTCTTTTTCCGTTGGCGAAAAATCGAGACCCTCGATTTTCTGGCCACGCGCCAGCACCTTGTCGGAGGAGATCAGCATCATGTCGATGTCTTTCTGCGCCAGCCCGAAATGTGCTTGCAGCTTGCGCGTCCGGTCGTCCAGCCGCCGCACATCGTCCATCAGGAGAGCGACTTCGCCCTGGATGAGATGCGCCTGCTCGCGCATGCGCTGGTCCTTCAGCACGGACTGGATGACCTGAACCGACAGCATCAACAACGATGGTGACACGATAACGACGCGGGCGCGGTGGGCGCGCTGCACCAGATATTCGAAATGCTGATGGATGTCAGCGAAGATCGATTCGGAAGGCACGAAGATGAAGGCCGTATCCTGTGTTTCACCACGGATCAGATATTTTTCCGCCACATCGCGGATGTGGACTTCCATATCCCGACGAAATTGCTGTGTGGCCGCCCGCTTCGCTTCCGGAGACTCGTCAGCCTTGATCGCGTTCCAGGCCTCCAGCGGAAATTTGGCGTCGATGACAAGCGACGGCGCGTTGTTGGGCATCCTGATGATGCAGTCCGGCCGGTAGCCGTTCGAAAGCGTCGGCTGCAGCTGAAAGGCGCCAGCGGGCAGGGCATCGGCGATCAGCGTTTCCATGCGCGCCTGTCCGAAGGCTCCGCGCGTCTGCTTGTTGGAAAGGATTGCCTGAAGTCCGACGACGTCCTTCGCCAGATCCTGAATATTGCCCTGCGCGGCATCGATGACGGCCAAGCGCTCCTGCAGGCGGCTCAGATTTTCGTGCGTCGACCGGGTCTGTTCCGTCAGCGTTTCGCCCAGCCGCTGCGACATGCCGTCGAGACGCTGGTTTATCGTCTGGCCCATCTCGTTCTGGCGTGTGCCGAGCGTTTCCGCCATGGCGGCGATCCGGCCGTGCAACTCCGACTGTGTTTTCAGGAGATCGGAGATTTCACCGTCGGCCTCCGCTTTTTTTCCACGGCTTTTCGTGGTCATCCAGACGGCGGACAGGCCGAAAACCAGAGCCGCGAGAAGCGCGCCGAAGCTGATGTCGACGGAACCGGCCCGCAATGCTGGAGCGAGGAGAACGGAGAAATCTATGCTCATGGCTAAATCTATCAGATTTCCAGTGATTCGTAAGATCAAAACAAGAACATTCCTGCGGCGGAAATGAGTCCGATCTAACCGGCGACAGGTGCTGATTTCACCTGCGTGTTTTTTATTTCCTCCGCGCAAGAGATACGTTATGGGAAGCCATGACTATCAAACCGCTTATCATTTTGCCCGATCCCGTGCTGCGCCAGCAATCCAGGCCCATCGAACAGGTGGATGCCGAAGTGTTGCGCCTTGCCGACGATATGCTCGAAACCATGTATGATGCGCCGGGTATCGGCCTTGCCGCCATTCAGGTCGGCGTGCCGCGCCGGATGCTGGTGATCGATGTTTCGCGCGAGGACGAAGAAAAAAAGCCGGTTGTCTTCATCAATCCGGAAATCCTCAAAGTGTCGGACGATATTTCGACCTATGAGGAAGGGTGCCTGTCCATTCCCGATTATTATGCCGAGGTGGAGCGTCCCGCGTCCCTGACGGTGAGATATGTGGACCGCGACGGCAAACAGCAGACCGTCGATGCGGACGGGCTTCTGGCGACGTGTCTGCAGCACGAGATCGACCACCTGAACGGCATTCTGTTCATCGACCATATTTCGCGGCTGAAGCGCGACATGGTCATCAAGAAATTCACGAAAGCGGCCCGCGCAAAGGTCTGATCCCTCCCTGTTTGGAGACGAAACGGCAAAAAGGACAGGGGGCGACGATGGCTCTTCGCATCATCTTCATGGGCACACCGGAGTTTTCCGTCCCCACGTTGCGCGCACTGGTGGAAGCGGGTCACGAGGTCGTTGCCGTTTATACGCAGCCGCCGCGTCCCGGCGGCCGCCGTGGCCTTGATCTGCAGAAATCGCCGGTGCATCAGGCGGCTGAACTGCTGGGCCTGCCCGTGCTGACGCCGGTGAATTTCAAGGCTGAGGAAGACCGGCAGGAATTCCGGGAGTTCAACGCCGATGTGGCGGTTGTTGTCGCTTATGGGCTGCTATTGCCCGAGGCGATCCTCTCCGGCACGCGTCTTGGCTGTTATAACGGTCACGCCTCGTTGCTGCCGCGCTGGCGCGGTGCGGCCCCCATTCAACGGGCAATCATGGCCGGCGATACCGAGACCGGCATGATGGTCATGAAAATGGAAAAGGGGCTGGATACCGGCCCTGTCGCGCTGACCGCAAAGATCCAGATCGGCGAGAATATGACCGCCGGCGAGTTGCATGACAGCCTGATGCTTGCCGGCGCGCGGCTGATGCGGCAGGCGATGGACAAACTGGAAGCAGACGACCTTCCTCTCACCACTCAGGCGGAAGAGGGCGTGGTATACGCTTCCAAGATCGACAAGGGTGAGACCCGGATTGATTTTTCCCGGCCCGCACAGGATGTGCATAACCACATTCGCGGCCTTTCGCCTTTTCCCGGCGCATGGCTCGAAATGGAAATTGGCGGCAAGGCGGAGCGCGTGAAGGTTCTGGCGTCCGAACTGGCGAGCGGCATGGGGGAGGCGGGCGCGGTGCTCGATGACGCCCTGACCGTCGCCTGCGGCAGTGGCGCCGTGCGGCTCACCCGCCTCCAGAAGGCAGGTGGCAAACCGCTGTCCGCTGCCGATTTCGTTCGCGGCACACCCGTTCCGGCCACAACGAGGCTCGGCTGATGCCGCGTTTCCGCATGACCGTCGAATATGACGGCACGCCTTACTTCGGCTGGCAGAGACAGGATAACGGCCCCTCTGTTCAGGGTGCGCTTGAAGCCGCTGTCCGGTCGCTGACAGGAGAGAGCATCTCCATTCGCGGCGCGGGCCGCACCGATTCCGGCGTGCATGCCGTGGGGCAGGTCATCCATGCCGATCTTTCCCGGGCGTGGGACCCGTACAAGCTGCGCAATGCATTGAACGCGCATCTGGCCATGGCGAAAGAGGCCGTGTCAGTGCTGGATGTAGCAGCGGTAACCGAGGATTTCGACGCCCGCTTCTCCGCGCTGCGCCGCCATTATCTCTACCGCATCATTTGCCGCAAATCCCGGCTGGCGCTGGAGCACAAGCGCGCATGGTGGGTGTCGAAGGACATGGATCACGAGCGCATGCATGAAGCGGCCCAGATGCTCGTCGGCCGGCACGATTTCACCACCTTCCGCTCGGTCCATTGTCAGGCGAACAGCCCGGTCAGAACGCTCGACCGGCTGGATGTCACGCGCAACGGTGATCTCATCGAGATACGCGCCACTGCCCAGAGTTTTCTGCACAACCAGATCCGTTCTTTTGCGGGTACGCTGAAACTCGCGGGCGAGGGCACCATGACGCCGGAGGACGTGCGCGCGGCGCTGGAGGCGCGGGATCGCAAGGCTTGCGGCCCCGTGGCGCCACCGGACGGTCTTTATTTCATGCAGGTCGATTATCCCGACGTCATTCCGCCGCGTGTATATTCAAAAGTCGAAACAGTCGAAGACACGGACTGAAAAGAGGTGTTTCTCGCTTCTCAGGCCGGATAAACGCCGAGAAAACGCTGCAGCGCTTCGGAAAGAAGCATGCCCGGCACCAGCAGGGTCATGACGATCGCCGAGACGAGCAGCGACTGGTCGCGAATGAAGAACCTCACGATCCGCGAAAAGGCGAAGACCAGCGACAAAAGCAGTGCCAGCCAGAGGACGGCGATCAGCCCCTGCAAAGGCGGCAGGAAAAATGCGATCAGGATCAGAGCTGCATAGGCATAGGAAAACGGCAGCGACAGCCAGTTCATGGTGGTGACGAGGGGCACGAATTTTTCCCGTGCGCCGAAGGCGAACAGCAGCATACCGATCAAAAGCAGCGGCACGATCCAGCAGATGGCCTCGACCATGGCGAGGCGGAAGAAAAATATGAACCCCGTCCCGGTGCCAGGCGGATAGCTGGCGAGAAATGCGGCCCGCAGCCATAGCCAGGATACCAGCATGGCGGGCAGGCACCACAGCGCGGAATAGAAGGATCGCCACATGCCGCGCTCGGACAGGTCCAGATAACGCGCGCCGGTATGGTCGCCGAGCAGCAACAGCCAGAGGCCCTTCAGATAGAGCCTTATTTCACTTGCCGTCGGCATGGGCGAACCAGCGTTCGATAAAGGTTTCGTAGATGCGCGTCAGCGTCTCGAGATCGGCGACAGCCACGCGCTCATCGACCATGTGCATGGTCTGTCCGACGAGGCCGAATTCCACCACCGGGCAATAATCCTTGATGAAGCGGGCATCCGATGTGCCGCCTGTGGTCGAAAGCCTGGGTTCCCTGGCTGTCACGGCTTCCACGGCGCCGGAGAGCGACGAGATGAGAGCATTGTTCCGCGTCAGGAAAACATGGGCCGGGCGGTCTGCCCAGACGATGTCGTATTTGACCGGTGCGCGGTCGGGACGAAGCTCGCCTTCGGCTGCGGCTGCATCGAGGCGGCGGATGATTTCCGCGCGCAGGCTTTCCACCGTCCAGCTGTCGTTGAAGCGGATATTGAAGGCGGCCGTCGCCCGTGCCGGAATGACATTGGTGGCGGCGTTGCCGGTATCGACAGTTGTCACTTCCAGATTGGAAGGCTGAAAATCATCCGTGCCACGATCGAAAGGCGGATGCATCAGCGCGTGCGTCAGTTGCAACAGCCCGCGAATGGGATTGTCGGCGAGATGCGGGTAGGCGGCATGCCCCTGCACGCCGTGCACCGTGATGCGGCCGGACAGTGATCCCCGGCGGCCGATCTTGATCATGTCGCCCAGCTGGTCGGGATTGGTGGGCTCACCTACCACGCAGGCATCCCATTGCTCGCCCCTGGCGGCGGCCCATTCCAGAAGCTTGGAGGTGCCGTTGATCGACGGGCCTTCCTCATCGCCGGTGATCAGAAAGGAAACGGAGCCCTCAGGCTTTCCATGTTTTTCGATGTGGCGGGCAATGGCGGCAACGAAACAGGCGATGCCGCCCTTCATATCAACAGCACCACGGCCAAACATTTCACCGCCGGCGATTTCAGCCGCAAAGGGCGGATGGCTCCACGCGGCCTCGTCGCCCACCGGTACGACGTCCGTATGGCCTGCAAACATCAGATGCGGACCTTCCGTGCCGAGCCGGGCGTAGAGGTTTTCCACGTCCGGGGTCCCCGCTTCACTAGCCACCATTTTTTCCACCGCAAAGCCGAGCGGCGAAAGCAGGGTGTCGAGCAGCGACAGCGCGCCACCTTCGGCGGGCGTCACCGAAGGGCAACGGATGAGGGCGGCGAGATTGGCAACGGGATCGGTCGTGGTCATGTCAGCAGCTTTTTATCAGTCGCGCAGAAGCTCGTTGATGCCGGTCTTGGAGCGGGTCTTTTCATCGACGCGCTTGACGATGACGGCGCAATAGAGGCTCGGGCCCGGCTCGCCGTTCGGGAAAGGCTTGCCCGGCATGGTGCCGGCAACGACGACGGAATAGGGCGGCACTTCGCCATAGGTGATCTCGCCGGTGGCGCGGTCGACGATCTTGGTCGACTTGCCGATGAAGACGCCCATGCCGAGAACGGCGCCCTCGCGCACGATGCAGCCTTCGACGACTTCCGAACGGGCGCCTATGAAGCAATTATCCTCGATGATGGTCGGGCCGGCCTGGAGCGGCTCCAGAACGCCGCCAATACCGACACCGCCCGAAAGATGGACGTTCTTGCCGATCTGCGCGCAGGAACCGACGGTTGCCCAGGTGTCGACCATCGTGCCTTCATCGACATAAGCGCCGAGATTGACGAAGGACGGCATCAGCACCACGTTCTTGGCGACATAGGCGGAGCGGCGCACCACGGCGTTCGGCACGGCACGGAAGCCGGCGGCGCGGAACTGGTTTTCACCCCAGTTTTCGAATTTCGACGGCACCTTGTCCCACCAGGTGGATTCGCCCGGTCCGCCGGTAACGATCTCCATGTCATTCAGACGGAAGGAGAGGAGCACGGCCTTTTTCAGCCACTGGTTCACCTTCCAGTTTCCATCCGCCTGCTTTTCGGCGACGCGAACCTTGCCGCTGTCGAGAAGTTGAAGAGATGTGTTCACCGCGTCGCGAACCTCGCCCTTCGTCGATACATTCACACCGTCGCGGTTGTCGAAGGCGGTTTCGATGATGGTTTCGAGGGAGGTGAGATCCGTAAGGCTCATGGAAAATTCCTTGAATGTCGCGTGTGTTCATGGTCACGGATGGTCCCGCGCCGCTGGAAGGCTTTGGCCATTTGATCTAAGGGAGTGTTGGAAAGGCGTCAATGTGATTTGGGTGATTTGGCGCGTCAGACGAAAGGCATGGAAATGACACGACCGAAAAACGGCAAATTGCGGCGCAAGGACGGGGTCTGGGACCCGTTGAAGCGTAGTGCTGTCGACAAGCAGCAGGCCGAAGTCGTTGAAAAGACGCCGCAGTCGGATTCCCCGTCCTACCGGCTTGCCTATGTGGATATGGATTTCCTCTGCCGCGAGGAGTTGCGCCCCGTCAGACTTCAATTGGAACTTCTGAAGACGGAAATGGCGCTCACCGAACGCGGGATCAAATCCACCGTCGTCATGTTCGGCGGCGCCCGCATTCCCGAACCGGGCGGCGAGGCCTGGGCGGCGCGCAACGAGACGCAGAAGCGCAATCTGGAGCAATCCTCGGTCTATTATGACGAGGCTCGCAAGTTCGCCCGGCTTTGCACCGAATATGCCGCCAAATCAGATCACCTCGAATATGTCGTGGTCACCGGTGGCGGTCCCGGTGTCATGGAAGCGGGCAACCGCGGCGCTGCCGATGTCGGAGGCCCGTCAATCGGCCTTAACATCGTCCTGCCGCACGAGCAGGCGCCGAACCCCTATGTCACGCCGGAATTGAGCTTCAACTTCCACTATTTCGCCATCCGCAAGATGCATTTCCTGATGCGGGCAAAGGCCGTGGTGATCTTCCCCGGCGGCTTCGGCACGCTCGATGAACTTTTCGAAGCGCTGACCCTGATCCAGACGAAGCGCATGGAGCCCATTCCGCTCATCCTGTTCGGCGAGAAATTCTGGCGATCCGTGATCAATTTCGAGTTTCTGGCGGATTTCGGCACCATCGCGCCAGAGGATATGAATCTGCTGCATTTCGCTGAAACGGCTGATGATGCCTGGCGGGTCATTTCCGAACATTATGAACATTGAATTTTAGCTTGATGCGGCGCGGCGGTTTTAGGGCTTAATTAGCAAAGATATTCTAGTTTTCCCTCGTCGCGCTGCAGCGCACTGCCCATGCGGGCGGGCCTCCATGACGGAGATTTTTCATCCGTTGACGTCAGTCGTTCTGGCTGGCGATTTGATCGAGGCCAAAATGTTCAATCTCAAAGTGAAGTCGCTTGCGACCAAGCTGATCCTCGTAACCGGCTGTGCAATCACCACGGTTCTCGTCGCATCGAATTCCTTCCTCATTTCCAAGACCAGCGAACGCGTCCACGCGCTGACCATGGATCAGGCCAATACCGAGGCGCGCGCCATCGCCAACGTCATCGCCGCCGATGTGGGTGAACTCGGCAGCGCCGCGCGCTCCATGGCCGGTGTCATTGGCCGCGCGCATCAGGCCAAGTCGATGGATCGCCCCGGCATCGTCAATATTCTCAAGGCCAATGTCGAACAGAATGCCTTCGCTTTCGGAAGCTGGTTCTGCGAGCAGCTCGGCCTTTTCGACGGACAGAGCACGGAGATCGCCGGCAGGCTCGATCTCGGCACCAATGAAAACGGCGCCTTCGCACCCTACTGGTCGAAGACCCAGAAGGGCGACATCCAGTTCTCGACCTTCAAGAACGACTATGCTGCTGAATGGTATTCGCTTGCCGCCAAGTCCGGCAAGGGCGCCATTACCCAGCCCTATCTCGCCGAAGGCACCGAAGTGCCCACGACCATGACCTCGCTTGCCTATCCCGTCATGTCGGATGGCAAGATGATTGGCGTGGCGGGCGTCGATATTTCGCTCGCCTCGCTGTCGCAGAAGCTGCAGGCGCTGCGTCCCTTCGAGACCGGCCGTGTGACGCTGGTGTCCCAGGGCGGTCAGTGGCTGGTGCCGCCGACGCCCGAGCAGAACATGAAGGCCTATGACGGAGATGGTGCGAGCACCGTTCAGGCGGCGATCACCTCCGGCAAGCAGGGTCTCATTGAAAATCTCGGTCTTGATAGCGATGCGCCCTATAACCGCCTCGTCTACCCATTCACGGTTCCGGGCCTGAATGCCACCTGGGTGGTTCTGGTGGATATTCCCCATCAGGCGCTGAACGCGCCGGTTGAGGAACAGACCTATCTGATGATCATCGGCGCAATCGTCATTCTCGCTGCCGTCATCACCGCACTTTATTTTGCTGTCCGCTATTTCGTCGGCAACCCGCTCGCCTCGCTCGTCTCCGACGTCAGGACGCTGAGTGAAGGTCGCTACGACGTTCCGGTTTCCGGTCAGGACCGCAGGGATGAAACGGGCGCCGTCGCAACCGCACTGGAAGGTTTCAGGGCAAAGCTCGCCGGTATCCGCGAAATGGAAGCGGAAGCTGCTGTCCAGCGCGGCAATGCGGAAACGGAGCGTCAGCGGTCCGAGTTCGAGCGCACTGAGAACAGCCGCATGCAGCAGCACATCGTAGGCGTTCTCGGCGCCGGCCTCAATGCACTCTCGCAGGGCAACCTGACTTACCGGATCAACGACGAGTTCCCCGGTGAATACGCAAAGCTGCGTAGTGACTTCAACTCGGCGCTCGCAAGCCTTGAGGAAACCGTCTCCACGGTCAATGCAACGGTTGTCAGCATCGGCAACGGCACCGGCGAGATTACCCGCGCGGCGAGCGATCTTTCGCACCGTACCGAACAGCAGGCCGCAAGCCTGGAAGAAACCGCAGCCGCTCTCAACCAGCTGACCGCGCAGGTCAATTCCAGCGCGGAAAATGCGGCACAGGCGGCTGGCGCCGTCAGCCATGCCTGTGATGACGCCGGCAAGTCTGGCGAGGTCGTGCAGCAGGCGGTGAATTCCATGGAAGGCATCGCGCAATCCTCGGCGGAAATCTCCCGCATCATCGGTGTCATCGACGAGATCGCCTTCCAGACCAATCTTCTGGCGCTGAATGCCGGCGTGGAAGCCGCCCGCGCGGGTGATGCCGGCAAGGGCTTCGCCGTCGTCGCACAGGAAGTGCGTGAACTGGCGCAACGCTCCGCCAATGCGGCGAAGGAAATCAAGGGCCTGATCAATACCTCCGCGCGTCAGGTGGGCGAAGGCGTCCAGCTGGTCGGCAAGGCCGGCGAGACGATGAAAAAGATCGCCGATCAGGTTTTGCAGATCAACCAGCTGATCAGGCAGATTTCCGCTTCCGCCAGCGAGCAGGCCGTCGGTCTGAAGGAAATCAATTCCGCCGTCACCCAGATGGATCAGGTCACCCAGCAGAATGCGGCAATGGTGGAAGAAACCACGGCGGCCAGCGTGACGCTGAATGGTGAGGCCGGAACGCTGAAATCGCTCGTCGCGGGCTTTTCCGTGTCCGGCGGTCATTCAACCCAGCAATTGCGCGCCACTGCAGCGGCAATGCGCGCACCCGTCGCTCCGGCGCCCGCTGCCGCACCGCGTTCCCGTGCAAGAACCAGCGGCGCAAACGCGCTGGCGCAGGATGACTGGACTGAATTCTGACGGGTACCTTCCGCTTTAAATGAAAAGGGCCGCTGGTTTTTCCAGCGGCCCTTTTCCCCTGTCTGGGTTCTGGTCAGAGCCGGGCAAAACGCTCGGTCAGCAATTCGAAGAAGCCGTCCGCATCCACATTGCGCATCACGCGGGCATTGGCGGGACGTTCCGTCACGTGCCACCAGTCCACCACGGTCATGCCCATGGTCAGTTCGGAATTGACCTCGATTTCGACATTGCAGTCGCGACCCTGAAACAGCTCGGGCTTGACGAGATAGGCAATGACGGATGGGTCATGCAGCGGCCCGCCGTCCGAACCGTATTTCTCGATGTCGAAGCGTTCGAAGAATTCCAGCATTTCCGCCATGGCGATTGCCGGGCGTGTGCCGATATCGCGAATGCGGCTGACACGTGCCTTGGTCGTCAGCAACTGGTGGGTCACGTCGAGCGGCATCACCACGATGGGCATGCCGGAACGGAAGACGATATCGGCAGCCTGCGGATCGACATAGATGTTGAATTCCGCGGCTGGCGTGATGTTGCCGCCTTCGAAGAAGCCGCCACCCATCATCACCAGTTCCTTGACGCGTCCGGCGATTTCGGGGGCTTTCTGCAATGCCAGCGCCACATTGGTCAGCGCGCCGAGCGTGCAGAGCGTCACGGTGCCGGCAGGCTCCCGCAACAGCGTTTCGATGATGAAATCGACCGCATGCTGCTTTTGCGCCTCCATCGTCGGCTCATCGAGAACCGGACCGTCGAGGCCGGTGCTGCCGTGAACATGCTCGGCGGTGATGGGTTTGCGCACCAGCGGCCGCTCGGCACCCTCATAGACGGGAATTTCGGTGCGTCCGCACAATTCGCAGATGATGCGGATGTTGCGGCTGGTCAGTTTCAGCGGAACGTTGCCGGCAACGGCGCACAGTCCGAGGATGTCGATTTCCTCCGGGCTTGCGAAAGCAAGCATGATTGCCGCCGCGTCGTCCTGGCCCGGATCGGTGTCGATGATGATTTTTCTGCGTTCTGCCATGTCTTGCCCGCCGTTGAGATGAGCGCTTTTTTCGAGCGGCGGACGCTCACTTGTCAAGCCTCATTCCTGTGCGCCCCTTTGCCGGGTGCTTCCGCCTTGCGCATTGCGGTTTCGCTTCCCATATTGCTTGAGCCGGTAGAATTAACCGGTGAGGTTGCCGGAAGCGGGACCGCGAAACGTCGCTTGGTTGCAAGGACAGAGACGATATGAGCCGCATGACGCCATTCACCCACCCGCTTTTGCTGGGTTTTGATGCCATGGAAAAAACGCTGGAGCGTATGGCGAAGGCCAATGACGGCTATCCTCCCTACAATATTGAGCGCCTGCCCGGCGGGCAAGAGGTGCCGGAACGCCTGCGTATTACCATTGCAGTTGCGGGTTTTTCGGAGGATGATCTGGATGTGACGACGGCTGACAACCAGCTTGTCATTCGTGGTCGCCAGCAGGAGCAGGAAAAGCGGGATTTTCTCTACCGGGGTATCGCTGCCCGGCAATTCCAGCGGGTCTTCGTGCTTGCAGATGGCATGCAGGTCCGGGAAGCGCGCATGCGCAACGGCCTTCTTTCCATCGATCTGGTGCGGCCTGAAATTTCAAACGTGGTGAAGAAAATTAATATTTCCGTCTCAGAGTAGAACGTGAACGCCGGAATCGGACATGAATCGCTCGGCGTGAAGAAGGAGGCTGAAATATGCTTTTGAAAGAAGCGCATGCGCGTCTCACCCGGTCCCAGCTCGCTCATATTGGCGAGGGAGAAGTGGGATATATCCGCAAGATCCGTGCGGAAGACGTCAGCCGATGTTTCCCGGAAGCGCCTGATCTCGATCCGCAACTGGATCTCTGGGCGCTGTTTGGCGCGGATGGTACGCCAATCCTCCTGACGGACAACCGCTCCAGTACGTTTTTCAAGGCTGCTGAAGACGATCTCAAGACCGTCAGCCTGCATTGAAGAAAAAAGCCCGCTTTTGAGCGGGCTTTTTCTTTAGCGGATCAAAGGAATGGGCGGTCGGGCATGTCGTCGATCGAGATGACGCCGTCCTTGTTCTTGTCCAGCCGTTCGAACATTTTTTCACCGGCTGCGGTGAATTCGGCCTTGCTGACCTGACCGTTCTCGTCGGTATCGGCCCAGCGAAGCATCCCCAAGCCCGCACCCTTGCCGCCATGCTTGCCCCAGCCCTGATGGCCGGGACGGCCGCCATGTTCACGGTCAGCGTGTCTTTCGGCGCGCTTGCCTTCGGGGGCCTTGCCGTCTTCAGCCTTGGCATCCTCACGCTCGGGACGTGGATTGGCGGCGCGGAAAGCCTCCATTTTCGCCTGGCGATACTCGCGCATCTCCTTCGGCGTGATCGAACCGTCCTTGTCCTTGTCGATCTCGGTGAAAAGCGCGTCCTGACGGGCGGCGAATTCCTCCTTGGAAATCTTGCCGTCCTTGTTCGTGTCGGCAACCTTCAGCAGGTGGACGAAAGCAGCCTCCTGGCGGATCGGCATGCGATCCTTGGCGCCTTTGCCGGGTGCGGCAAAACTGGCCGTCGCGGCCGTGCTGAGCACAAGGGCTGCGCCAAGAGCAGAGAGGGCGATTTTTCGTGTGGTCATCGTCATTACCTTTCTTTGGTGTCCCTGAAGAAAAGATAGTGACCTCCACCGTGCCTCACCACTTAAAGATCCGTAAGGTGGATGAAGCTTCGGTAATGTTTGCTGCCCGTATTCCGTAATGAGGTTCAGCCGGCGATGGTTCTCGTCAGGAAGCCCGTCAGATCGTCGGTGATGTAATCGATATGCGCATCCGTCTCGACGGGAATTTCCCAGCGTTCCATGATGACGCCTTCGAGGTTCGACGGCACGAGGAGCACGGTCTTCATGCCGAGAGCCTTGGGTGCCGCAAGATTGCGCGGCAGGTCCTCGAACATGGCGGCTTTTTTGGTGTCGAGTTTTGCCAGCGCCGCGAACTTCTCATAGGTCGCACTTGCCGGCTTTGGCAGGTAGCCGGCGGCGACGATATCGAAGATGTCCTCGAAATGATCGAGAATGCCAAGTGCACCGGCGGCGGCCTGCGCATGTTTGACGCTGCCATTGGTCAGGATGAATTTGCGGCCCGGCAGCGCCTTGATCGCCTCACCGAGTTCCGGATGCGGCTTCAGCGCCGAATAATCGATGGCGTGCGCGCGTTCCAGGAACTCGTCCGGACTGATGCCGTAGTGGATCATAAGGCCCTGAAGCGTGGTGCCATGCTCATGGTAATAGCGCTTCTGCAAGGCGCGTGCCTCATCGTGGTCGAGCTTTAGAAGCTCCGCCACATAGGCCGTCATGTTGCGGTCGATCTGGGAAAACAGATTGACGTGATGCGGATAGAGCGTGTTGTCGAGATCGAAGACCCATTCGCTCACATGGGCGAAATCGGCGGTCTCGGGCAGGTTTTTCGGCTTTGTGTCCATGGGCTGCTTTATGCCCGTTTCGAATGGCGAAGAAAATCGAAAAGACGACGACAGACGGGAAAATCGGGCTTGGCCTCAGCCTCCAGCGCATGATACCGCCAAGGCATGGAACTCTGGATAGGCATAACCTTCGCAAGCGCGTTCTTGCAGAACCTGCGCTCGACCCTGCAAAAGCACCTCAAGGGCATGATGGGGACCACGGGCGCAACCTTCGTGCGCTTCGTGTTCGGTATGCCTTTTGCTCTCGCCTATCTCGGCTTTCTCTATGGCGTGCTTGGCCGGCCGCTGCCGGTGCCGAACATGTCCTTTGCAATCTGGGCGATGGTCGGGGCCATGGCGCAGATTGCCGCCACCTTCCTGCTGGTGCACCTGTTTTCCTTCCGCAATTTTGCGGTCGGCACGGCCTATTCCCGGACTGAGCCGGCGCAGGCGGCATTGTTTGCGCTGATTTTCGTCGGTGAAAGTGTCAATGGCGGAACATTGGCGGCAATCGCAGTTTCGGTGGCCGGCGTCATGCTGATTTCGGTGGCGCGCACGGAAGTGACGCCCGCTTCCATTCTGACCTCGATCTTCAGCCGCACGGCGGGCATCGGCCTCGCCTCGGGCGCGTTCTTCGGCCTCTCATCGGTGGCCTATCGCTCCGCCTCGCTGGCGCTGGCACCCAGCCTGCCCGCCCCGGATGCCATGATGCAGGCCGGCTTTACCCTCGTCGTCGTCATCGTGACGCAGACCCTGTCGATGTTCCTGTGGATTGTCTGGCGGCAGAGGGATGAGCTGCCCCGCATCGCCAGGGCGTGGAAACCGTCGCTTGCGGTCGGTTTCGTCGGCGCCACGGCGTCATTCGGCTGGTTCACGGCGATGACCTTGCAACAGGCCGCCGTGGTCAAGGCGCTGGCGCAGGTGGAAATGCTTTTCGCCTTCGCCTCGACCGTTTTGTTCTTCAAGGAGAAGATCAACCGGCTTGAAATCGCCGGCTGCCTGCTGATCGTCGTCGGCGTATTGTCGCTTCTGGCATTCGGCTGAAAAAGCCGCCTGTGGCGGACAGGCTCGCCCATCCGCCACATGAGCTCTATCAGGGCACGATAAGCGTGCCGGCGCCTTCCGTGAAGATTTCCAGAAGGACGGAATGGGCGGTCTTGCCATTGAGGATCACCACGCCCTGAACGCCGGCCTTGATGGCCTCGATGCAGGTCTCGACCTTCGGGATCATGCCGCCGGAAATTGTGCCGTCCTTGATAAGCGCGCGCGCCTGGGAGACCGTCAGCTCCTTGATGAGTTCCTTGTTCTTGTCGAGCACACCGGGCACATCGGTGAGGAACAGGAGGCGGGTGGCGTTGAGCGCACCGGCAATGGCGCCGGCAAAGGTGTCGGCATTGATATTGTAGGTGGCACCGTCGCGACCGGGAGCGACGGGAGCGATGACCGGGATCATCTCCGACTTGGCGAGCAGGTCGAGCAGGGTCCGGTCGACTTCGACCACTTCACCGACAAAGCCGAGATCGAGAACACGCTCGATATTGCTGTCTGGATCGATCACGGTCTTTTTCGCCTTTTCGGCGAAGACCATGTTGCCGTCCTTGCCGCAAAGGCCGATGGCCCATTCGCCCGTCTGGTTGATGAGCGCGACGATCTCCTTGTTGATGGAGCCGGCCAGAACCATCTCGACGATCTCGACGGTCTTGGCGTCGGTGACGCGCAGGCCGCTTTCGAACTTCGATTCGATGCCCATCTTCGTCAGCATCGCACCGATCTGCGGGCCGCCGCCGTGCACGACGATGGGATTGATGCCGGACTGCTTCAACAGGGCGATATCTTCCGCGAAAGCCTTTCCGAGTGTCGAATCCCCCATGGCGTGGCCACCGTATTTTACAACGATGGTCTTGTTCTCGTATTTCTGCATGAAGGGCAGAGCCTGTGCGAGCAGCCGCGCCTGAGTTTCGCTTTCGGAAGCAGTCATCTAAAAACCTCGGTCTGTGGTTGCGGCCCTGAAGAGCCTTTCATCGCTCTACAGCATCGGCGCAAAAATCGGAATCGATTTTTGCAGTGCAGGATGCACGGATTGGCCATGTCCAAGCGTTGGCAAGGACAGGTGAATGTCAGCTTTCGACGAATGAAATAACCTCCGGGCCATATTGTGTCGGCCCGTAGTAAAATTCCGCTTTTGGCCGCTTCAGAGCGCGTAATAAGATTGACATAAAGCAGCAATCGGACCAGCCTTGTGGGGAGCAGGGGAGGGGTTATTCAGCAGGGCGACTGCAAAGTCGTGATGCGTCGCGAAAGCGATTCTGGCCTGAACGACCGAGGAGTTTGAAGACCTATGACGGCACCGGATCGAGACAAGCAAAGCGGTTTGCGGGACGAAGTGCTCGCTGGCGAATATGTGCTGGGTGCCCTGCCGCCGGAAAGCATGGCGGAGCTTGCAAAGCGGATCAAGCGCGACCGTCAGTTCGCTGCCATGGTCAGGCGCTGGCGCGACAATCTGGCGGAAACCGAATATCGCGAAAGGGCGACCGTCGCCGCGCTGCTTGATCGGGATCCGGCCCGATCCGGTCTGCCCTTCAAGGCCCAGCCGCTGCGCAATGGCAGCATGTTCACCGCCATGGTGTCTGAGGTCTGGCATTCCGTGCGCTTCTGGCGTCTTCTGGCATTGACGGCGATGCTCTGGACCGCCGTCCTGCTTTTCACGATCGCCTGAAGGCCTGCGGCCTTTTAGAGAGAAACCGTTCGTACGATTTCCGCGCGCAGGCTATCGAGCCCGAAGGATTTTTCCGAGGACGTGGCGAGAACTTCCGGATAGGCGGCAGGGCGCTTGCGGATTTTCTCCAACGTTTCGTTGATCAGCCGGGGAACGCCGACATCCTTGATCTTGTCTGTCTTCGTCAGCACGACCTGATAGGAAACGGCCGCCTTGTCGAGCAGGCTCAGAACCTCCTCGTCGTTCTTTTTTATGCCGTGGCGGGAATCGATCAGCACATAAACGCGTTTCAGCGTCGCACGGCCGCGCAGATAATCGAAGACGAGCTTCGTCCAGGCATCGACATGATCCTTGGGCGCCTGCGCATAACCGTAGCCCGGCATGTCGACCAGCGCCATCGGGGGCAGGTCGCCTGCTTCACCGGAATAACCTTCGGGAACGAAGTAGTTCAGTTCCTGCGTGCGTCCGGGCGTGTTGGACGTGCGGGCAAGTCCCTTGTGGCCCACCAGCGCATTGATGAGCGAGGACTTGCCAACATTCGAACGTCCAGCGAAGGCAATCTCCGGCGGGCCTTCGGGCGGCAGGAACTTCATTGCGGGAACGCCGCGAATGAATATCCAGGGTCGCCCGAAAAGGGGCTTTTCGGTTGCCGTGCCGGTGTCACTCATTTCGATTGCACCGGCTTTCGCTTGAACAGCCCTTTGAGATTATCGAACAGTTCGATCTTGGCACCGTGACGCTTCATGATGAGGGCCTGCTGCGAGATCGACAGCGTGTTGTTCCATGCCCAGTAGATAACCAGACCGGCCGGGAAGGAAGCCAGCATGAAGGTGAAGATCAGCGGCATCCAGGTGAAAATCATCGCCTGTGTCGGATCGGGCGGCGTCGGGTTCATGCGCATCTGCAGGAACATCGTGATGCCCATGACCAGCGGCCAGACACCGAT
Organism: Rhizobium sp. X9; assembly: GCF_018873185.1. Classification (NCBI taxonomy): domain Bacteria; kingdom Pseudomonadati; phylum Pseudomonadota; class Alphaproteobacteria; order Hyphomicrobiales; family Rhizobiaceae; genus Rhizobium; species Rhizobium sp. X9. The sequence continues at coordinate 58,797 of NZ_CP071311.1, forward strand.
CATCAGGAAGTGCGGCACGTCATAGGGCAGAAGGCCGAACAGGTTGAACAGCGACGTCGGATCGGGCGCGGAAAGGTCGTGAATCCAGCCGAAGAACGGTGCATGCCGCATTTCGATGGTGACGTAGATGACCTTGTAGAGCGCGAAGAAGACCGGAATCTGGAGCAGCATCGGCCAGCAGCCGGCAACCGGGTTGATCTTCTCTTCCTTGTAGAGCTGCATCATCGCCTGCTGCATGGCCATGCGGTCATCGCCATGCTTGGCCTTCAGCTCCTCCATCTTCGGCTGCACGCGCTTCATGTTCGCCATGGAAGCATATTGCTTGCTGGCGAGCGGGAAGAAGAGAGCCTTGACGACGATGGTGGTGAGCAGGATGGCCACGCCGAAATTGCCAAAATAACGGAAGAAGAAATCCATCATTTTGAACATCGGCTTGGTGATGAAGTAGAACCAGCCCCAGTCGATGAGAAGGTCGAACTTCGGAATGGAATATTCGGTCTCGTAGCGGTCAACCAGCGGCACTTCCTTCGCACCGGCGAAGACAAGGCTCTTCATCTCGATGGACTGGCCGGGTTCGACCGTCATCGGATCGCTCTTGAAATCGGCCTGATAGCTCGGCTGATTGCCCTGTATATGCGAATAGCGTGTTTCGAACGGCGTCGTCTGCGGCGGAACGATGGCCGCTGCCCAATATTTGTCGGTGATGCCGAGCCAGCCGCCGGTCGCCTTGGCAACCGTTACCGGTGCTTCCTCGACATCCTTGTACTTCTCTTCCGTCAGGCTGCCATCGCTGCCCGAGACGCCGAGAAAACCTTCATGGATGACGAAGACCGGGGGAACCGCCGGCTTGTTGTTGCGTGTCACGCGGCCATAGGTGGCGAACGAGATCGCCGCCTGCCCGGGGTTCTCGACCTTGTCGGCGACCGAGATCATGTAGTGATCGTCGATCGAAACCGTACGGGAGAAAATCACGCCCTTGGCATTGGTATAGGTGAGGGTAACCGGCGTGGTTTCCGTCAGCTTGTCACCGCTTGCCAGCGTCCAGACGGTCGTCGGACCGGGAACGCCGCCGACTTCCTGTGCAGCGACATAACCGAGTTCGGTGAAGTAACCGTCCTTGGTGTCGGAGGGCGAGAACAGTGTGATGATCGGGCTCGAGTCATCGACGGTCTCATGGTAGTCCTTGAGCCGGATGTCGTCGAAGCGGGCGCCGGTCAGATTGATCGAGCCGGCAATGGCGTTGGTGTCGATGGCAACGCGCTGGGTCTTTGCGATCGCTTCTTCCCGCGTCGCCGTAGCGGCGGCCTGCGGGGAGGATGCGGGCGGTGCGCCTTCCACGGCCACGCCGGGTGCTGCACCCGGTGCCGGCTGTTGCTGCGTCGTCTGCTGCTGCTGCGCCTGGCGGGCCTCTTCGGCGCGACGCTGCTGCTCGATGCGCGGATTCATGTACAGGAATTGCCAGGCTAGGACGATGACAACCGATAGGGCTATCGCGATGAAGTAATTGCGGTTCTTTTCCATCATTCTTTCCTGGAGCGGGTCTCCTGGGACCGTTTCGGTTTCGCCGTTCCTTCAATTCGCTCGATAAGGAGAGACTGAATTTTCGGGAAGGCCGTATCGAGCACATCCCTGCGGGCGACAATCACATAGTCATGGCCGGGCTTCATTGCGGCCCCGGCAGAAAGCCTGACGGCTTCCCTGAGACGGCGGCGCATGCGATTTCGCTCGACCGCGTTGCCTTGTCTTTTCGTTACGGTAAAACCGACCCGAGGTTCGGCCTCCGGGGTCTTCCGGTCAAGCACTTCCAGAAGAAAGGTGCTCCCCCGCCGTTTTTCCCCCGCCTGAACGGCAAGGAACTCCGACCGGTTTTTAAGCCGGCCGGGTCGTTTTTTTGTCTCACTCACGTGCCCGCGACTTTCATCGGGCCACAGAGGCGGCAATTAAGCCGACAGACGTGCGCGGCCGCGCGCACGGCGGGCTGCGAGAACCTTGCGGCCGCCGGCGGTAGCCATGCGGGCACGGAAACCATGACGACGCTTGCGAACAAGCTTGGACGGTTGGTAGGTACGCTTCGACATTTATTTAATACCGCGGTGTGCGGCCCTTCTTGAATTTGCAACTATTTGCAAGAGCGTTTCGTTTTTTGCACGGCTAACCCCGCCTGGGCGAGCTTTCAATGGCCGAGCGTGCGCGGCTTATAAGGGCATAGGCCGAACAAAGTCAATTGCCGAAGGGGTTTTCGCGCTTCACCTTTTGCGGAAAACGCACGGCCATGTCCCTCGCTGGCCGCCAATAGGGGGCGATTCCTACGCGCAATCGGTAAAATCCGAAATTCTTTCTTAACGCGGCATTGATAAATGTTGTGATGCGAAAAGTTATGCCAGCTTCCCATTTTTATCACGCGGCTGGCTTTTGTTGGGGGAACGAAGTTGAGAATTCGCGGTCGTATTAATCTTCTTGTCGGGCTGATGAGCCTTGTGGCCTGTACCATTGGCGGGCTGTCCATATACGCGGTCAGCGAATTTCAGGTGCGCACGATCGGATACGAAAAGGCAGCGGAACGCGCCTATAAGGGCGAGGCGCTCAACCGTCTTGTCACCGCGGTCGTTATGGAGGCGCGCGGTGTCTACGCTGCGCCCGATATCGAAAAGGCGGCGCCTTTTGCCGACGGCATCGTGAAAAACCTCGACGCCATGGAAAAGCTGATCGCGACATGGACACCTCTCGTTCCGGCGGAACAGAAGGCGGCCTTCGACAATCTTTCCAGTCGCTTCAAGGAGTTCAAGGCCTTCCGCCTGGAAACCGCGCGGCTTGCCCGCGAAGCCGGCCCGCAGGCCGCCAACCAGCAGGGCAACAACGAGGCGAACCGGGCCAACCGCAAAGCCTATCAGGCCGAAATCGATGCCGTCGTGAAGAATGACATCGCCGGGCTTGAGGCCGTCAGAGCCGGCATAGACGATTTTGTAACAACCACCTTCTGGCTTGTCATCATCGTCACGGGCAGCGGCATATTGGCCGGTGCGGCGTTTGGTCTCTATATCGGAACGCGGCAGCTGAGCGCGCCGATCCGCAAGGTTTCAGAGGTTATGAACGCCGTTGCGGACGGAAATCTGGACGCAGATGTGCCTTATCTCGGCCAGAATGATGAAATCGGCGAAATGGCAGCGGCAGTCGAGGTCTTCAAGAAGAATGGCCGCGAAGTTCGCCGCATGAATGCCCAGGAAGCCGCCATGCGCGCCAAGAGCGATGACCTGCAGGCCGGCATGGCCGTCGTCGTCGACGCGGCAGCGGGGGGCGATTTCAGCCGCCGCATCAGCAAGGATTATGGTGACGAAAACCTCAATCGTTTCGCGGCGACCATCAATGCCCTGCTCACCGGGGTGGACAATGGCGTCTCCGAGACCAGCCGCGTCATCGAAGGTCTGGCGCGGGGCGATCTGACTGAAAAGATGGACGGCGATTTCCGCGGTGTCTTTGCCGAACTCCAGGCGAACGTGAACGAGACGCTGGCCAAGCTGCGCGAAACGATGCGGGAAGTGCGCAGCAGCACGGAAGGCATCAGCGGCAACGCCAACGAACTGCGCTCGGCGGCCGATGACCTGTCCAAGCGGACGGAACAACAGGCGGCTGCGCTCGAGGAAACCTCCGCTGCGCTGGACGAGATCACCGCCGTCGTTCGCAATTCGACCGATCGCGCGCAGGAAGCCAGCACCATGGTGGCCGAGACCAAGCAGAAGACGGAGGAATCCGCCAATGTCGTGCGCGATGCCGTCTCCGCCATGGATCGCATCGAGCATGCGTCGCGCGAAATCAGCCAGATCATCAATGTCATTGACGAGATCGCCTTCCAGACCAACCTTCTGGCGCTGAATGCGGGCGTCGAGGCGGCCCGTGCGGGCGAGGCGGGCAAAGGTTTTGCTGTCGTCGCGCAGGAAGTGCGTGAACTGGCGCAACGCTCGGCGACGGCCGCCAAGGACATCAAGGCGCTGATCACCAAATCCGGTGAAGAAGTCGGCCGGGGCGTATCGCTGGTGCAAAGAACCGGCAGCGCGTTGAGCGAGATCGAGACGCGTGTTCTGGCAATCAACGATCACATCCATTCGATCGCTACTGCTGCGCGGGAACAGTCCACCGGGCTGCACGAAGTAAACACGGCAATCAACCAGATGGACCAGGTGACGCAGCGTAATGCCGCCATGGTCGAGGAGACATCGGCCGCAACCCACAAGCTGAGCGGCGAGGCGGAGCATCTTGTGACGCTGGTCTCGCGCTTCAAGGTGGGCGTTGAAGACGTTCACGTCCGGCCCCGCACGGAACAGCCGATGCGGCCCATGGCGGTTTCCGCCAGAACAGCGCCGGTGACCTCCCCGGCGCGCAAATTGATGAACAGCGTTGGCCGCGCCCTCAATGCCCAGTCGGCCGCCGCACCGGCACAGGGAGACTGGCAGGAGTTCTGAGTGGACCCGGTTCACCGGTTCTCGCCAGACTAGCTCCGTTTCGAACGCCGCCCGCCCGGGCGGCGTTTGTTTTTCGTGCGATGAAAACGTTTGTTTTGCAGCGCATTGGAAAAAAATCAGTTAGGTCCTATTATTATACGTGCATATAAACCGAGCCGTTCAACCGAAGCGGCGGCGCGCATACAGGATCAGGGCCCGGTGTTTTCTAAAGGCGTAGACAGCTTGGACCGCACGGAGGACAATCCGGTGCACTGCATGCCGGGATTGACCGCAGGTCTTTCGGGGCGCCTGCTGTTGCTGACGGTCATTTTCGTGATGATCGCCGAGGTGCTGATCTTCGTGCCCTCGGTCGCCAACATGCGCCTTTCCTGGCTGCGCGATCGGCTGAACACGGCCGCCGCTGCCGGCGCGGTGATTGACGGCCTGCAGGCGGAATTGCCGCGAAGCGTGCAGAACGACACGCTGATGGCGACCGGCGCGAAGCTCATTGCACTGCGCAAGGACGGCACCTCGCGCCTCCTCGCCGTGGCCGAAACGCCGCCTGGGGTGGATGAGCAATATGATCTTTCCGATGTCTCGCAGCTGGCGGCGGTGCGGGATGCCTTCTCCACATTGCTGTTCGGCGGCAACCGCGTCATCCGGGTTTTCGACGTTGTCGGTGACAGCGACACCATCATCGAACTGGTGCTGGGCGAAAACAAGCTGCGGGCAGCTATGCTTGCCTATGCCCGAAACGTTTTCCTGATTTCCATCGTCCTGTCGCTGATCACCGCCGGGCTCATTTTCGTCTCCATCAACCGCATCATGATCCGGCCCATCCGTCGCCTGACACTCGGCATGCAGCATTTCTCCGAAGACCCCGGCAATCCGGAGCGGATTTTCGTGGCCGAGGACGGAACCGATGAACTGGCGGTTGCGGGCCGGCACCTGGCCGACATGCAGACCGAATTGCAGAAAACGCTCAGGCAGCAGAAGAACCTCGTGGATCTCGGCCTCGCCGTCTCGAAGATCAACCATGACATGCGCAACATCCTGTCATCCGCGCAGCTGATGTCTGACCGCCTGGTGGACGCAAAGGACCCGATGGTCAGAAGTTTCGCGCCAAAACTGCTGCGCACCATCGACCGCGCAGTGGCCTATACGGGCGAAGTTCTGGCCTATGGGCAGGCGACGGAGGGCGCGCCGAAACGCAAGACGGTGCATTTAAGCCTTCTGGTGCGGGATGTGCGTGACATTCTGGCGCTCGAGCCGGAAAGCGGTATCGAGTTTCAGGACAGCGTGCCCACCGATCTGACGGTCGATGCGGATGCCGAGCAGCTGTTCCGGGTGATCCACAATCTCTGTCGCAATGCCGTTCAGGCTCTGCAATCGGATGTCGCCAACGCGGCACCCCGCTATCTTTCGATCTCGGCCCAGAGGGCCGGCAGCGTTGTCAGCATCGTCATAGATGACAACGGACCGGGAATGCCGCGCAAGGCAAAAGAGAACCTGTTCTCCGCTTTCAGGGGCTCGGCCCGTTCCGGCGGCACCGGCCTCGGCCTCGTCATTGCGCGGGAACTGGTGCTTGCCCATGGCGGCACGATCGCGCTTGTTGAGAAGCCCGGTCCGGGGACCCAGTTCCGCATAGAGATCGCCGACCGTGCAGCCTCCGTACACGCGGCAAGAACCGCCTGAACATCGCACTCCGGGGCAGGCTGATGCGATCGCCGCATCAGCGTGAATATGGACGAGCAGGAGCGCCATTAAAACAGGCTCCATGGAATTTCTTTTATAATCAATATGATACGTGAATTGCTGCGGAAAAATGACAATTTCGAAACGAAATCGCTTGCAATCGGAATGAGGACGTTTTAGAGGATCGCCACGCCACCGGAAACGACCGGAACGGCACGCACCCGTAGCTCAGCTGGATAGAGCACCAGACTACGAATCTGGGGGTCAGGAGTTCGAATCTCTTCGGGTGCGCCATTTCTCTTCTGAAAACCGTTAAGTCCCAATAGTTTCAAGGCTTTCATAATCTTTCCGGTCCACAAACGGATCCACGGAAGGTACACAATGGGGCTTGCCTTGAAGCATATCGTCATCACCAAAGCGGGGACGTTCCACTATCGACGCAGGATGCCGAAGGATGTTTCGGCGGTCGTCGGGAAGAGTGAGTTCAAGCGTCTTTTAGGTGAAACTCAACGCGAAGCCCTGCGAAACTATCCCAAGGTCAATGCCGAATTTGAGCGGGTGGTCATCGAGGCGCGGAAGAGTGCGCCCGGTTCCGCTGGAGACATGACAGCACTTGAGGCGCACCGTCTAGCGGAACTGAGGGCCGCTGAACTGGCTGACATGCGGGTTTATATCGGGGGGCGGGAGTTGACCGGAGCCGATCAGGAAGCCGCTGATGTGGTTCGTGAGAGCGCGTTGTCTCGGGGTGTCAGCGATCCTGTTGAGCGTCAGGCCGTAAATCTGCTGGCGAACAAGGGGAAACTTCCTCGTCCTGTCCCGACTATTGAAGACGCTAAGAGGCTCTACCTCAAAGAGAAGGTCAAGGACGACATAAACGAAGACAAGCGAACGCTCCGGCTTGAGCGTGTCATGGGCATCCTGTCTCATGCTGTCGAGGCAAATAGGCCGCTTGACAAGCTGACACGCGATGAAGCCCGTGAAGTTCGGGACCACATGCTCCGCGACCTCGACATGAAGCCGAATACAGTGAAGAGATACATCGCTGATATTCGCTCTATGGTGAACCTCGGCCTCCGCGAGAACGACATGAGCAATGTCGGAAACCCATTCAACGGCCTTACCGTCAAGAAGGAGACGTTGGCCGTGGATGAGCGGCATCCGATCCCGGAGGACATGCTTCCCGCACTCAATGGCGCGATGGCAACCCATGCGGGGCCTGACCTGTGGCAACTATGGCGGATGCTTGAGGGGACTGGATGCAGGTTGGCGGAAGTCGCCGCGCTGTTGGTTGACGACGTGAAGCTGGACGCCGCTATACCGTACCTAGACGTTGGTTTCCGGGAGCATAGGCGGGTCAAGAACCAAGGGTCGGCTCGTCGGGTGCCGTTGATAGGTGACGCCTTGAAAGCTGCCAGAGAAGCAGTGGAGGCCGCTGGAGAGGGCCCTTATCTCTTTGAACAATACGCCGGTGTCCTGAAAACCAAGGGCGGCAAGGGCAGAGGAAAGAAGGATGCAACTCACGCCTCCAATGCGCTGATGAAGCATATTCGCAAGGTGACGACCGATCCCAAGATCACTGTCCATTCCTTGCGGCATACGATGGAGGATAGGTTGATCCGGGCGCGGGTTGATGAGTTCGACCGCAATCTTGTCCTCGGCCATTCCAGCGGCGGCATGAGTGAGCGGTATGGGGGCCCGGACGCGAGACTTGAGGCTTCCCTAGCGGCGCTCAAGGCGGCTATGGGTCTTCCGACAGGGCCCTAAACTCAACGATGAAGATCGCTTGCGGGCCTGACCTCGATACGCCTTGCAAATCGGCGGTCGAAGTAGGCTCCTTTTGAGAGCGAAAGCGCGACGCCCCGCCAGTCTCCCGGCGAGGCCCCTTTCTATCAGCGGATCATATCACCAGAGAACCCGAGATTGCGGGCATTGTCCTCGGCTTGCTTCCGAAGTGCCCGGTTCCGCTTCTCGGCTCGTTCGGCGGGCGTCAACCTGATCTTCTCGGCATCCCTCGCCAGTCGCTCATCAAGGTTTCGCTGGAGCCTGTCCGCAATACCTTCGGCAAGAGATTTCGACAGCTTCTGACGCTTGGGGACTTGATCCCTCCACCACTGAATGCGATCTCGGTCTTCCGTGATCGAGGCGTCGTATTGAGCCCTGAGTTCGGCCCGTTCGGCGTCTCGCGACAGGGCAAGCTTTCTAACCTGCTCCTCCTGCTCTGCACGGCGCTGTTCTCGATGCGCCTCCAAAGACTGAGGAGTGATCGGGCTGTCGACATTGACCGGCATACCCCCATGCGACTTGCTGCCGATATACCAACGGCCCTCGCTGCCGTCCGCGAAGATGAACAAGTCGCTTTCGTCCCTGATGCCGTACCGCTTTGCTATCTCCGGGAACCGTTTGGAAAGCTCCTGTCGCATTAGCTCTGGAAAATCGTCGGGTAGATCGCGGTGATCAGGAACAAGAACCCCATTGATCGGCACCGCTGAGTCGAGAATGTCGGCCTCAAGGGTGTCTTTTATCTCCCGTTCCGTGGCCCCATTCGCGGACATGCTGGCGATGCGGGACAGGATTGGCTGTCGGTTCCATGACCGGGCATCCAATCCAAGCCCTCGCAAGGTCTTATCCGCAAGCCGGTCGGCGTCGGCTATCGGGATCATGTTTCTTGCCTTCAAGTTTTCCGGCTGAGCCGTGACATGCGCGGCATAAAGCAGTGCATCGTCTTCCGTCATCCTGCGATTGGACACCGCGTTGTCGTAAGTTTCCAAGAACTCCCTTGACTTCGCATCGGTCAGGAACGTGGACAGGTAAGCCGGATTGACGGCTTTGAGGTCGCGATAGAGCTTTGCACTGTCCTTGAGATAGGCTGTAACCTCTCCTTTCTGGAGCAACGTGTCGGCGGTGGCGCGACCCGCGATCCCGTTCAGGGTGTTGATCCACGCCCGATTGTCGATCTTGTTGCCAGCATACCAATCCACCCGGAGGCGGTTGACTTGCGCCCGAGCGGCTTCTGGATCGGTGCCCTTAGAGACAAGCTCTTCCTGCATCGTTTCGAAATCGCTTTCCCTCATTTCAATGACCGCATCAATTTGCTGCTGCCGGGTCACGGTCCTCGTTCCTTCCCCGGATGCGCTAGAAATCTCTATATCCCGAAGCTTGTTGATGCCGCCCATCCGGGACATTGCCCCATAAGCTTGAGCATAGACGCGATCTTCTTCCTGTTCGGACGCGGCCCGGACCTGACGCTTTTGCTGAGCGGCTTGCCACTTCGCCTCCGCTGAAACGCGATTGTTGGTGGACGTGCTGACCATGTTCGAAAGCTCGACATCGGTATATAGACCGGAGCCCTTCCGCTTGTCTGCTTCGGCTTGGGTAAATGCGCCCTGTGCGACCAAGGCGTCATCCGCAACGAAGCTGTCGAGTCCATTCTTCCGGGCCTCTTTCCGGCGCATGTCGCTGGCCTGATCCATGAGGCGGATCGCCTTGTCGGTATAACCCGCAATCTTGACTAGGGGCGGCATCGTGCGTCCATCTGCACCCGTTCTCGTCCCCTCAAGCAACGCCCTTGCTACCTCGTCGTTACCCTTCAAGGTGTCAATCGGCGTCGTAACGGGACCCCTTATCGGCTCCCAAAAGGGACCCCTGCCTCTAGTTGCATCGGGTCAGCGCGCGTAGGCCCGGGGCTCTCCATTTAGCGCAAGGGCCTGCGGGCGCGGGTTGTTTGTCTTTTCGGCTTTAGATCCCATGAGGAGTGAACAGCGGCCGCCGCTCTGGCAGAGTGAGGTTGCATCTAAACACTCGCTCAGGAGGAGCAGTTTATGGAACCTGCATCCATTCAACCGACCGCTGTCCGCATCGATCTTGGCGCAATTTTTGTGTCATTGGAACTGAGCCGATCGACCTGGTTGATCACTTCGTTGTCGCCAGGCAGCGGCGAGAAGATGTCGAAGCATGTAGTGGCCGGTGGCAATGTAGCCGAGTTGCTGGAACGATTTGAGCAGCTACAGCAGAAGGCGCGATTGAGAACAGGGAAATTATTTCCCATCGTAACGATCCAGGAGGCAGGATTGGACGGCTTCTGGATACACCGCGTGCTGGAGGCTCACGGCATCGAGAGTTACGTCGTCGACGCAGCTTCGATCGCGACTTCCCGTCGACGTCGGCGTGCTAAGACCGACAAGATCGATGGAGAGGCTCTGACGCGCACATTGCTCGCGTTCAAGCGCGGCGAGCCACGCGTATGTGCGATGGTCAGAGCGCCAGATCCGAGTGACGAAGATCGGCGTCGGATTTGCCGGGAACGCAAAGTTTTGATTGCTGAGCGGGTCAGGCATGTCAATCGCGTGAAGGGGCTACTCTTTACTCAAGGCGTCAGCGGCTATCAGCCGCTCCGTAAAGATCGCCGTCAGCGGCTGGAGGAGCTTCAGACTGGAGATGGGCGTGAGTTACCGAAACACTTGAAGGCTCAAATCAATCGGGAACTCGACCGTCTCGAGTTGCTGCTAGAGCAGATCGCTGCAGTGGAGAGCGAGCGTAATTCTCTTCTATCGATGGAGGACCAGCCAGCGGTTGAGGCAACCTCGCCCGCAGCGATGCTGCTGTCCTTGAAGGGTGTTGGCGCTGAATTTGCCGCCGTTCTTTGGACCGAAGCCCTGTCCCGGCATTTTGATAATAGGCGGCAGATTGCCGCCTATGCCGGTTTGACACCAACCCCATGGATGAGCGGGACCATCGACCACGAGCAGGGTGTCTCAAAGGCAGGGAACCCTCGGCTGCGCACTACGATGATCCAACTATCGTGGCTGTGGCTACGCAATCAGCCAGCATCAGCGCTCAGCCGTTGGTTTGTGGATCGGGTTCAGTCGAATGGTGGACGCTTAAAGAAAGCCGCGATAGTTGCCTTGGCGCGCAAACTCCTTATCGCACTGTGGAAATTTGTCACTGCGGGTGTTCTCATCGAGGGGGCTGTCATGAAGACCGCCTGACAACCAAAAAATTGCCGAACACACAATCTTCCAGGACTGATCACTCCTGGCGGATCCAGGTGAGCGAACCGCCTCGAAGTCGGGCTTCAAATGCCGCGCTTTAGATTGGTCCCGTTCTCCTGAGCCTTGCCGCTACGCAAGCGGGATAATGGTGCTGCCGGACAAAACGGCGACCGTATGTGAGTTTGAACCGGTGAAGGAAACGTGCCGCGTCAAGCAAGGTGGCTCAGACCATGGGTTCGATACGAAATCGAAGGGGCACGCTATGAAACGATGATTGATCTTGACGACGAAATCCTCATGTGAGCTTTGAGAGCGGTTTTTAAAGCGCCAGGATTCGTTCCCGGTTTCCACGATCTCGCAATGGTGGGTGAGCCTGTCGAGCAGAGCGGCGGTCATCTTGGCGTCGCCGAATACGGCCGGCCACTCGCCGAAGGCCAGGTTCGTCGTGACGATGATGGACGTCCGCTCGTAGAGCCTGCTGATGAGGTGGAAGAGGAGCTGGCCGCCCGCCTGGGCAAATGGGAGATAGCCCAGTTCGTCCATGATGACGAAGTCGAGCCTGGTGATGAAGTCGGCCAGCCGTCCCTGTTTGCCGCTACGTGCCTCCGTCTCGAGCCGATTGACGAGGTCGACGACGTTGAAGAAGCGGCCGCGTGCGCCATTGCGGATCAGAGCACGAGCAAGGGCGATGGACAGGTGAGACTTTCCCGTGCCGGTTCCGCCGACCAGAACGATATTGTGCTGCTCGGCGAGGAAGGCCCCGGTTGCGAGTTGGCGCACCAGGCCTTCGTTGACCGGCGTGTCGGTGAAGTCGAAGTCGTCGATGTCCTTGGCCAGCGGCAGTTTGGCGACGGTGATTTGGTATTTGATGGAGCGCGCTTGCTTCTCGGCGATCTCCGACTGAAGCAGGTCACCGACGATGCGCGGCGGTTCGTGCTGTCGCTTGATGCCGGAGGCCATGATCTCGTCATAGGCGCTACGCATGCCGAACAGCTTCAGCGTGCCCATCATGTCGAGGATTTGGGATCGTTCCATATCAGCTTGCCCTCCTCAGGCTGTCGTAACGGGCGCAGTCGGCCAGAGGCTCATGGGTCAGGCGAAGCGCATCGGGGATGGAAAGGATGGCGGCCGGCTGCGGATCACGCTTGCGGGCCAGAATGTTGATGATGACGGCGGCCGAGAACACGCCCTGATCGATCGCCTCCTGGCAGGCCGCTTCGACGGCGGGGAGCCCGTCCAGGCCCACGCATTCGAGGATCGACACCATCTGCCGGTCGCCGTCATGCATTGCCTTCAGCCGGCGGCGCACCTTCTCCATGGCGGCGGGCAAAACCCAGTCGTGGAACGGCGCACCGTTGCGCAGTGCTCCCGGTTTGCGGGTCAGGACCGGCACGTAATGCCAGGGATTATAGATCGTCTCGCCACGGCCGAAGCAGCGATCGTGTTGGCCGATTTCCACGCCATCCTGCCGGATGACGATGCGATCTGCATAGGCATGTATCTCGGCAGGGCGGCCGACTGCCGTAGACAGTACCGAGTATTTGTTGTTGTCGAAACGCACGAGGCAGGTCTTGCCGATCGAGGCCTGCACAGCGTGGAAGCCGTCGAATTTGCCGGGATAGCCGACCAGGTGCGGCCGCTCCGCATCGAACACCTCCCAGATCGTGCGCTCCGTCTGATCGACGTGCTTATGAGCGCGGGCGTAACTGATGCACTTGTCCAGCAACCAGCCATTCAGTTCATCGTAGGATTTGAAGCGCAGTCGCGGCGTGAAGAAGCGTTCGCGCACCAGATTGACCTGGTTCTCGACCTGGCCTTTCTCCCACCCCGACGCCGGCGTGCAGGCCACCGGTTCGATCAGGTAATGGCTGCACATCTGTAGGAAGCGGCGATTGTATTGCCGTTCCTTGCCGACGAAGACCGTCTCCACCGCGGTCTTCATATTATCATAGATGCCGCGCGTGCAGGCCCCGCCGAAGAAAGCGAACGCCCTGTCATGGGCGTCGAAGACCATCTCTTGCGTCTCGCGCGGATAGGCTCTCACATACATCATCCGGCTGTGGCAGAGCCGGATATGCGCAACCTTCACCGTCGTCGTCACGCCGTTCAGCACGACAATCTCGTGGCTCCAGTCGAACTGGTAGGCCTCGCCCGGCGCGTAATAGAGCGGCACATAGGCTTGCGCCGTCACGGACCCGCGCTCCTTCGCCCATGTTCGGGCGTAACGCCGGACTGTGTCGTAACCGCCCTCGTAGCCGAGGTCGCGCAAGTCCTCGAATATCCGGATCAGTGTCAGCCGTTCGCGAGAAGATTTGGCCTCATTGGCGAGGAGCATTCCATCGAGCTGACCGCGCCAGGGGCCGAGCTTCGGCTGAGGTTGACGGGTCCGTTCGTATTTGAACTCCGTCTCATCGGTGCGCAAAACCTTCCGCACCACTTTCCGCGATATGCCCAACTCCCGGCAGATCGCCTTGATCGACTTGCCCTGAACATGGGCTAGCCGCCGTATCTTCAGAATTGTTTCCACAATAAGCATCCGAACAAAAAGCCTCCGATGAAACCGGAGGCTGTTGTAACCCCATTGCAGATGGGGGTCCCGTTTGGACGCCGATCACCCCATGTGCGGGGTCCTTATTCCATGCCTAATCACATATTACGAACTGATCGTCGCGGGTGCGCTTCTTCGTGCGGGTTTCCGGCTAGAGCTGGAAGATGAGGCCGACAACACCACAAAGCATTGTGAGTTCTCTGCGATCTCGAAAACCACGGGGCAAAAATACTGGGTAGAGGCAAAGATGCGGGCCGTTGAGGGTGTCTTGGGCAAGACCAATCACGACGGCGCAAAGCCCTCCGACCGCGATGCCACGCGCAACCTAACGGCCCATTTGAACGGCGCTCTAAGCAAGCCAGCGGCAGACAAGAGGTTAATATTCATCGATCTGAACGCGGAGATACGCGACGGGGACGCGATGCCCGATTGGTTCGAAAAAGCAATAAAACGGTTGGACGCACGGGAAAGAGATTTGAAGGCACATGAGACGGCATATGTCTTTGTGACAAATCTCCCATTCCACCGCTATCTGGATGAAACGCATATCGCTCGTCACGCCCTAGCTTATGGCCTCGGCATTCCAGATTTCAGCAAGCCGACACCGCGCACCCTAAGAGAAGCGTATCGCCTAAAGCGAAAGCATATCGACGGCTACGAGATCATGGATGCCCTTCGCGAGTATCCGGTCTTTCCTGACACTTTCGACGGTTCGCTCCGGTCGGACGCGAGCGGCCTAAACATCAAAGTGGGTGAAACGTATCAGTTTACTGACATAGGAGACAACGGCGGGACCATCGCAACCGTGACCGCTGGTGCAGTGGATGAAGTTGCAGGTGAGGCAATGATAGGAGTAACGACACTTGACGGTAAAAATTTGATCCTGCGGCAACCGCTTACCCCGGAACAACTAGAGGACTATAAACGGTACGGTTCGTTGTTTCTTGGTGAGGAAAACCGCAACGGGAGCGGCATAGAAGACCCCCTAGAATTCTTTGAATGGCTACTGAAAACCTACTCAAAGACGCCGAAGGAAAAGCTGCTAGACTTTATGTCAGGCGACCCCAACAGCGCCGCCTTGGCCGTCCTGCCCCAATCCGACTTAGCGGAAATCTATTGCGAGCGGTTGGTCCTGAACTTTTTAATGCAGCATGATCCAGCTAAGTTGCGCTCGTCGTAAAAACTGCTTTCGGAGTTGCGCACATGATGGGATACCTTGCGGCTTCGTGCGTAACCACTAAACTAATCCATTGTGCGATAGTCCCGCGACCAATAGGCAGGGCGAGGATGGGGATCGAAGCCTTCCAGCGGCGTGGAAAGCGCGTAATGGCCGATAATATTCTGTCGGGAGAACGGTGTGACAATAATGCGTCCGCTAGGTGCTTTCTTAAGGCGCCAAAGCAATGCGACGGGCGGGAGGCCCTTTCCCGGAAATTCTGCATTGCCGAAGTCGAGATAGACCGGGCACGGGGAAGATACCCAGTCATCCACCAATCCGAAACGGCGTAGAGGAAGACGCCAGCCGATTGCATCCCCATAGTCTGGAATGTTTGCGGCGAGCAACCCCATGAACCGTCCCAAGTCTTTCCCGTTTTTCGATCCGTCTACTATCCACACCATATCCCCATAGAAGATTTCTCGGGACCGCCTTTCGTGGAAAGGGAGGTGTGAGTGCTGGAACTCCAGCACGGTCCCGCTCGGCGTCCTTACGTCAGCAATATGGACCTCCCCATCACTGCTCACGAACCTCACTTCTTGGCAATCTTGTGGGAACGCGTTTTTCCAATCACGATGCCACTGGGTTTCCCTCTCCCACCACGGGTCGCAGTTGGCAGTTCGATGAGCCCAGTGATGAACTCGCTGCTGACCGCATTTCGGTGTCATAGGCAGACCACATGCCTGACATAGCCCTTTAAGCCCCGGCTTAGCTTCGTGTCGGTCCCCGTCAACCATCGCAAATTTCATCAATCTCTCCCACTTCAAAGTCGAATGAGAGTGAGGACGGTAAACTGTCAAGCCGCATACGATCTATCAACTGTTGCGCTTAATAGAATTGCACATTAGCATTGGTCGCTGCGGTCCACATTCAGGGCTGCATGAGGTCCACACAAACACATCGAACCAAAGACTGGAAGCTTATTAAGCAATTGAAATATCTTGGTAATTTACGGATTTCTAATGGGCGTAAGTTTGATGCGAAACGCTCTTCGGGTGCGCCATTTCTCTTCCCTTAAAAATAAAATGATACGCTCCGTGCGCTCCATGATTTTATCATGCGCTTGAGACCGGCATCCTTGTCGCTGTCTTGAAAGCCGGCAAGGCGGAACAGATTCCCGAACCTCCCCAATATGTGTTAAAGTCCCCGGGTCATTGGATGACCTCAGGTGAAAGCCATGCTGGAAACGGACAAGGTATTTGCCGGCTCCATTCCGGAAAACTACGACCGCTACATGGTGCCGTTGATTTTCGAGCCGTTCGCCCGTGATCTGGCACGGCGTGCGGCGTCATTGATGCCGATCGATGTTCTGGAGATCGCCGCAGGCACCGGGGTCGTCACCCGTGAGCTGGCACCTAAACTGCCGCCCGCCGCACACTATGTCGTGACCGACCTCAACCAGCCGATGCTTGATTTCGCCGCGGCGCGACAGACGCCTGACAATCGCATTCATTGGCGTCAGGCAGATGCCCAGGTGCTGCCATTTGAGAATGCGGCGTTCGACCTTGTCTTCTGCCAGTTCGGCGCGATGTTTTTCACCGACCGCCTTGCCGCCTACCGCGAAGCAAGGAGAGTGCTGAAACCCGGCGGACATTATTTATTCAACGTGTGGGATCGCATCGAAGAAAATCACTTCGCAGATGACGTAACGAATGCCCTTGCGCGCCTGTTTCCAGACGATCCGCCACGCTTCATGGCCCGCACCCCGCACGGCTATCACGATACGGCCTTGATTTGCAGCGAGCTGGAAAGTGCCGGTTTTTCCCGCGTGGTGATTGAGACGATAGCAGCACAAAGCCGTGCATCGTCACCGCGCATTCCCGCCGTCGCCTATTGTCGCGGAACTGTTCTTCGAACTGAAATCGAAACGAGAGCGCCGGGAAAGCTCGACGCGGCGACAGACTGCGCCGCATCTGCGATTGAAGCAAGGCATGGCAGCGGTGAGGTTGCCGCCAAAATTCAGGCCCATGTGATTCTGGCTGCCGCTTGAAACAACGGCGCCGCGGGCGCAGCGAAGGCCGGTGAATAGGCCTCATATCCGGACATGAGAGACCACCCCCTCATATTAGTGGTTTTTTATGAAGGTCGATATCGCGGGGCTTGCCGACGAGCCGAGATTGCCGGGCCTTCCGGTGTCACCGAACTTTCCGCAAACCTTCGTCATATTGTCATACAATATAAGCATATGCGCTCCAGAAAAGGAGCGCAGAATGACGCCACAATCTCTTGAACTTTCGGGTATCGGCAAAGGCTTCGGGGCTGACGATGTTCTGAAAGAGATCGAACTCTCCATCCGTCCCGGAGAGTTTTTATCCCTCGTCGGCATGTCGGGCTGCGGCAAGTCAACACTTCTGCGCATCATCGCAGGACTGGAAACGCCAGATCGCGGCTCGGTTTCGATCGGTGGTCAGGATGTGACGGAGCTCGATCCGAGCGACCGCAATCTGGCAATGGTATTCCAGTCCTACGCGCTTTATCCGCACATGAATGTCCGCCAGAACATCGCAACGCCGCTCAGGATGCGACGTCTGCCCTTTGCAGCGCGCCTGCCGTTGATCGGGCGGTTTGTGGCCCCGGCCGAAACGCTCAGGCAGATCGATGCCGCCGTCGAACAGGCGGCAGAGACCCTGCAGATCGCGCATCTGCTGGACCGCAAGCCGGCGCAGCTTTCCGGTGGCCAGCGCCAGCGCGTGGCGCTTGCCCGGGCGCTGGTGCGCTCCCCGGCCGCCTTCCTGATGGACGAGCCGCTCTCCAACCTTGATGCCAAGCTTCGCGCCCATATGCGTGAGGAACTCGCGGGGCTGCACCGCCGGCTGGGGGCGACCTTCATCTACGTCACGCATGACCAGATCGAGGCCATGACCATGTCCGACCGCATCGCGCTGATGTCGGAAGGCCGCATCGAACAGCTCGGCACGCCGGATGAGCTTTACCGCAAGCCGGCGACACTGACGGTCGCGCGCTTTATCGGCACGCCGTCGATCAATCTGCTGCCGGTCGAAATCGATGCGCAGGGCAAGGTAACGGCTTTCGGACGCGATCTTGGCGTGGATGCGTCGGGCCGCGATGCCGGTCCGGCGACGCTTGGCCTTCGCGCCGAAGATTTGCGTCCGGGTGCCGAAGGTTTCTCGGTGCGTGTGGTGCGCACCGAAACTCACGGGGCTGACCGTTTCGTTAACTGCCGCCTTCTGAGCGATGAGACAGTGGCCGTCACCTTGCGCCAGGGCGCGGGAGAGGCGCTGGGTGCCGACGCGGATGGCGTGATGAACCTCGGTTTTGCGCCGGAACGTGTCCATCTCTTCGCCGCCGACGGCCTGCGCCGCAAAACGACGGTGCGTGAACGGGTGCCGGCATGACGGCGGCCGATTTCTCCACGCCCGCGCCTGCAAAGGCCCGGTCCCGCCTGTCAAAGGCGGAGCGGCGCATGATCTGGCGCGGCCTGATGTTTGCAGCGCCGGCAAGCCTGCTGCTGTTGGCGATCTATATCATTCCGATGCTTGTTCTGGCCGGTTTTTCCGTTACCGATTACCAGCTTGGTGCGCTTTCCACGCAATTCGTTGGTCTTGGAAATTTCATCAAGGCGTTTGGGGACCCGGTCTTCCTGCGCGCACTGATGAATACCGCCATCTACGCCATCATCGTCATTCCCTTCGGCGTGTTTCTGGCGCTCGGCGTCGCCCTTCTCGTTTACAATCGCAAACGCAGCCGGGCTTTCTGGGAAGTGGCCTATTTTCTTCCCGTCACCGCAACGCTGGTCGCCATGGCGACCGTGTGGCAGTTCCTGCTGCATCCTTCGCTTGGCCCGGTGAATGCGGCGATCAAATGGCTGGGTTTTGAACCCGTCGCCTTCCTCTCCAATCCCGTTCTGCTCATTCCCACCATGGCGTTGATAGGCGTCTGGCAGGTTCTGGGTTTCAACATGGTGCTTTTCCTTGCAGGCCTCACCGCCATCTCGAAGGATCTGCATGAGGCCGCACGGCTCGACGGCGCCAAGAATCCGCTAGACCGGTTCCTGACGGTGACCTGGCCGATGCTCGGACCGACGACGATGTTCGTGGTGGTCACCACCTCCATTTCGGCCTTCAAGGTGTTCGAGACGGTCGCCGTGCTGACCAAGGGCCGCTTCGGTTCGGAAACCCTGCTTTATGTTCTTTATCTTGAAGGTTTTGAATATTCGAACACGGGTTATGCCGCAGCGCTGACCCTGATTTTTCTCGCGATCGTGTTGATCCTGTCGATCGGCCAGACGCTGCATATGGACCGGAAGGTGCACTACTGATGTTCGGGTTCCGCAAATACTTCCCGCATCTTGTGCTCGCGCTCGGTGCTTTCGTCATGCTTCTGCCGTTCTACTGGATGCTATTGACCTCCATCCGCTCACCGTCTGAGATTTTCAGCGTCTCATTCTGGCCGATCCCCGAGAAGTTCGACGCCGTTGAGAGTTACTCCCGTGCAGCGGGCCAGGTGCCCATGGCACGCTTCATGCTGAACGGCGTCATCGTATGTTTCGGCATCCTGTTCGTGCAGATCCTGACGTCGGTTCCTGCGGCCTATGCGCTGGCGAAGCTTCGTTTTCCAGGGCGCAAGCTGTTGCTGGCGCTGATCGTCGCCGCGCTCTCCGTGCCCATCCAGGCGCTGGCGCTGCCGCTGTTCGTCGGTCTGGCGAAGGCGCAGTTGCTGAATACCTACTTCGCGATGATGATGCCGTTCTTCCTGTCGGTCTTTGCCATCTTCATGTTCAACCAGTCTTTCCGCAGCTATCCCGATGAAATCATCGAGGCGGCGCGCATGGATGGCTTCTCCGAGATGGAAATCTGCTGGGGACTGGTTCTGCGCGGCTCTCTTCCCTCGCTGGCTGCATTTTCAGTCTTTTCGCTGGTGGCGCACTGGAACGATCTCTATTGGCCGATGATCGTTATTTCGGACACCAGATTGGCCCCTCCGCCTCTCGGCATGATGTTCTTCGCGGATATCGAATCCGGCGCGAACTACGGCGCGCTGATGGCGGGCGCCACACTCATTACCGCGCCGATGGTGCTGTGCTTCCTCCTCGCACGGCGGCATTTCATCGCCGGTATTACCATGACCGGCGTCAAGTGACGCCGTTCACCCTCCTCCTACTCCCAACCCATTTTTGGAGACTGACATGAAAATCAACCGACGCGCTGTGATGAGCGGTCTGGCACTCGGCATGGCTTTTGCGGGCTTCGCAAAGCCGGTTCTGGCCAACGAAATCACGCTCAACGTTCTCTACAACCTGCCGGGCTTCACGAAGTTCCATCAGCCGCTGGCCGATGAATTCATGAAGAAGAACCCTGATGTGAAGATCAATTTCCTCGCTCCGGCAGAAGGTTACAACCAGGGCCAGCAGCAGGTGCTGCGCTCAGCCGTCACCGGCAATCTGCCGGACGTTTATTTCTCGGGCTACAACCTGACGGCGGAACTCGTTCACGCGCTGGCGCCCCGCAACCAGATCACCGATCTCGGCCCGTTCATCCAGGCTGAAGGCGGTCAGGCTTTCCTCGACAAGAACTACAGCCCGAAGATGGCGGCACTCGGCCAGATCGACGGCAAGCAGTATGGTCTGCCGGTCAACGCGTCCTCGCCGATCATCTACATCAACTCCGAACTCGTGACCAAGGCTGGTGGCGACCCGGACAAGATGCCGACGACCTTCCCGGAACTCATTGCTCTTGCCAAGAAGATCAAGGCTCTCGACCCGAAGCTGGCCGGCATGAGCTATGACATCAATGGCTGGGGTGACGACTGGTTGTGGCAGGCGCTCGTCTTCGAACAGGGCGGCAAGCTCGTTGATGACAAGACGAAGACTGTTGCCTTCGACAATGAAATCGGCCTCAACGCTCTGAAGATGGCGCGCCAGTTCGTGACCGAAGGCGGCCAGAACCTGCTCGACTGGGACCAGTCCCGCCAGCAGTTCGGTGCAGGTCTCACCGGCTTCATCTTCTCGACCCCGGCTCACGTGCAGACGATCCAGGGCCTGGTTGGCGACCGCTTCAAGCTGAAGACGGCGACCTTCCCGCTCGACAACAAGGAAAAGGGCGGCGTTCCGACGGGCGGCAACTCTGCCGTCATCCTGACGCAGGAAAAGGCCAAGCAGGATGCTGCCTGGAAATACCTGAAGTGGATCACCGGTCCCGAGGCGCAGAACACCATCGTTCGCATCACTGGCTACCTGCCGACGAACAAGCTCGCAACCGGCCCTGACTTCCTGGCTCCTTATTACGCCGAGAACCCGAACGTAAAGACCGCTTCGCTGCAGGCTGACCGGTCCTTGCCCTGGGGCGCTTATCCGGGTGGTGAATCCGTCCGCATCTGGCGCACACAGCGCGACATCATCGGCACCGTAATGCGCGGCGAAGTGACGCCGGAAGCCGGGCTCAAGCAGATCGTCGAGCAGACCAACGCCCTGATGAAATAAGAAAAACCATCGAAGAGGCTGCGGGGAAATTCGTTCCCGCAGCCATTTTGCGCAGAAAGACCGACGATGAAGATCATCCAGATCACTGATACCCATCTTGTGCCGCCGGGCATTGCGGTGAACGGCGTGGACCCTGAAAAGCAGCTGCGCGCGGCGATTGCCGATATTGTCGAAAAACACGCCAATGCCGACCTTCTGGTCATGACGGGCGATCTCTGCAATCACGGTGAACCCGAGGCCTATGAACTGCTGCGTGACATTCTCGCGCCCGTATCCTTGCCGGTGCTGTTGATGCTCGGCAACCACGATCGCCGTCCGGAATTTACGGCGGCCTTTCCGGAACAACCCCGGGATGACAACGGCTATATCCAATCCTTCATCGATACGGACTTCGGCCGCCTGCTGTTTCTTGACAGCCATGAGCCCGATGTGATCGGCGGGATGTATGGCGCGGATCGTCTGACATGGCTGGACAATACGCTTGAGAGCGCTGGCGAGCTGCCGGTGACGGTTTTTATCCATCACCCACCCATGGATTGCGGCATCAGGCATTTCGAAAACATCGGCATGCATGACGACGGCGTGGTCATGCGTCGCCTCGCCGCCCATCAGGCCGGCGTGCGTCATATTGTTTTTGGTCACATTCACGTCCCGATGGCGGGCACCAGCGCGGAAGGCATTGCCTATAGTTCCGGTCAGGCCTGTTCACATCGGTTCATCACCGATGTTGAAGCTCTCGAACCGCTGTGGACGGGCGGCAACCCCTGTTATCGGGTCATCAATCTAGGTGCTTTTGGCTTGCGTGCCTATGATGCCGAGGTAGGGCAGATTGTGCTCGGTCAGGCCCTCGTCTGTGAAGGCCCCTGAAACCGGGCAATAGCCGAGACAGTTCTCCCCGATGTGATGAGGCGGTCAATGCGCCTCATCACCTATTGTCGGCGGCGACGCTTGGCAGGCATCGTTCGTCCAGAATGCTGTGAATGCTGTCAATATCCCGCAGCCTGTCGCGCCGATGCGCCACTTGCGGTCTGTTGAGCAGGATTTGATGCGTCAAGGGCATAGTCCCTGTCGCACCCTTGATCTATGTCAGTTTCATCGTTGAAAGTACGCGCCATAGTCACCGGAGATGTGGCAAGTCTGGTGACGTGCCATCGTGAGTGCAGATCATGGAGAAGTGCATGCTTGAAAAGCGTATCCGCAACGCATCCCTCTTGAACAGGATCGTGAGCGCCGAAGAGGCCGCCAGTCTCATTCAGGATGGCATGACGGTGGGCATGAGCGGTTTTACGCGGGCCGGCGAAGCGAAGGCGGTGCCGCTGGCGCTGGCCGAACGCGCCAAGACGAACCCCATGAAAATCACCCTGATGACCGGCGCTTCCCTCGGCAACGATCTCGACAAGACCATGGTCGAGGCCGGTATGCTGGCGCGCCGCATGCCGTTCCAGTCCGATCCGGCTTTGCGCAAGGCGATCAATGACGGCAGGGTGATGTTCATCGACCAGCATCTTTCCGAAACGGTCGAGCAATTGCGCGGCGGCCAGATCCACGGGGTGGATATCGCCATCGTCGAAGCGGTGGCGATTACGGCGGATGGCGGCATCGTGCCCACGACATCCGTCGGCAATTCGGCAAGCTTCGCCATTCTGGCCGACAAGGTCATCGTCGAGATCAACCTGTCGCAGCCTGAGGTGCTGGAGGGGTTGCACGACATTTTCATTCCCGCCAAACGCCCGACCCGCATGCCCATTCCGGTGGTGGCGACGGATAGCCGTGTTGGCCTGCCGTTCATCTCGGTGCCGCCGGAAAAAATCGCCGCCATCGTCCTGAGCGACAAGAGCGACAGTTTTTCAACGGTGCTGCCGCCGGATGACGAGACCAAGGCCATTGCCGGTCATCTCACCGAATTTCTGCTGAATGAGGTGCGTCATGGCCGCATGACCCATGAACTCCAGCCGCTCCAGGCCGGCATTGGCACCATCGCCAATGCCGTGATGCATGGTTTCATCGATACGCCGTTTCACGATCTCAAAATGTATTCCGAGGTCCTGCAGGACTCGACCTTTGAGCTTTTTGACGCAGGCAAGCTGGTTTTCGCCTCCGGTTCGTCGATCACGCTCTCCTCCGCCATGAATGAACGGGTCATGCCGCGACTGGCAGATTACAAGAGCAGGCTGATCCTGCGTCCGCAGGAGGTCAGCAACCATCCGGAAGTCATCCGCCGCCTCGGTATCATCGGCATCAATACGGCGCTGGAATTCGATATTTACGGAAACGTCAATTCCACCCATGTCGGCGGCACGCATATGATGAACGGCATCGGCGGTTCGGGCGATTTTGCCCGCAACGCCTATATGTCCATCTTCGTCACCAAGTCGATCGCCAAGGGCGGCGCCATTTCCAGCGTCGTGCCCATGGTCAGCCATGTCGACCATACAGAGCACGATGTGGATATTCTCGTCACGGAAATCGGGCTGGCTGATCTGCGCGGTCTCGCTCCACGCGAACGCGCGGCTGTCATCATCGCCAATTGCGTGCATCCGCATTATCGCGATGCGCTGACGGATTATTACCAGCGTGCGGTAGCACGCGGCGGTCATACGCCGCACCTCATCGAAGAGGCGCTGTCATGGCACAATGCCCTTCGTGAGAAGGGCACAATGCTGCCGCAGCGATAAGGCCCGTGCATTTCCATCGCGATGCTTGTCTGTTTACCGTGAGAGGGCGGATTGGGTCCGTTTGGACACACCGGGGCGGAAACTGGCAATGATTACGCGATGGTTGCTGGCGCAGCGGTTCCGCCTTCGGTAGAAAAACGTCTCCCCCGGCTGTTATCGGGCTGCCTCTGGGTTGTAGGAGAGTGACGTGATGCCCATCCGCTTCGTGGCCGTAATCGCCATTGTCGCCCTGCTTGCCGGGTGCGGCGGGCGTCCCATCGGGGTCATGACGCCGACCGGGCAGACCGTGGCGGGAACAACGCCTGTCAATCTGCTGGTTGCCACGACGCGCGCTCCATCGGAAAACGCCGCCGTGCTTTTCGGCGGCGAGCGCGGAACGGGCCTGAAGGTCGATGCCGTCACCATCTCCATTCCGCCCAATGCAAACCGCAAGGTCGGACAGGTGCAATGGCCCAAAAAGCTGCCGCCCAACCCGCTGAAGGATTTCACCACGGTGGCGGTGGAGCCAATTCGCTCCGAAGCCGAAACAAGAAGCTGGATCAGCAAACACATCCAGAAGGACCGGCGGGTGCTGGTTTTCGTGCACGGTTTCAATAATCGTTACGAAGAATCCGTCTATCGCTTTGCCCAGATCGTCCATGATTCCGGCACGGATGTCGTCCCGGTCGTCTTCACCTGGCCATCGCGGGCGAGCATTTTCGACTATAATTACGACAAGGAAAGCACCAATTACTCGCGCGATGCGCTTGAGGAAATGCTGACCCGGCTTGCGAAGGACAGGTCCATCAGCGAAGTCACCGTCATGGCGCACTCGATGGGCACATGGCTTGCGGTGGAAGCGCTGCGCCAGATGGCAATCCGCAACGGTCGGGTCGATCCGAAGATCAGCAATGTCATTCTGGCCGCACCGGATCTCGATGTGGACGTGTTCAGCCGGCAATTTACAAGCCTTGGCAAGACGCCGCCGAAATTCACTCTGTTCGTTTCGCAGGATGACCGCGCACTCAGCCTGTCGCGGCGCATCTCCGGCAATGTCGACCGGCTGGGCCAGATCGACCCATCGGTCGAGCCCTATCGCAGCCAGCTTGAAAAAGCCGGGATTACCGTTCTGGATTTGACCAAGCTGCAATCCGGCGACCGGTTGAACCATGGCAAATTTGCCGAAAGCCCGGAGGTTGTGCGCCTGATCGGCGACCGCCTCATCGCCGGGCAGACGGTGACGGATTCCGATGTCGGTCTGGGCGAGGCGCTGGGTGCCGTTAGCATCGGCGCTGCGCAAACGGTTGGAACGGCCGCGAGTGTCGTGGTCAGCGCACCGATTGCGGTGTTCGATCCGCGCACGCGTGAGAATTACAGCAGGCAGGTGGAAAGGCTCGGCCGCTCCGTTGAAAACACCGTCGGGTCGGTGGGAGATACGGCCGGTTCCGTGGTGGACGATCAGGCGCTTCAGTCATCGCGAGTGAATTGCGAAGCCGCCGCCAATCGCAACCGGTCGGAATGCCGTAACCGCTAGATCGTGACTAAGAATGGGATTGCGAAAAACGCCTAGGGTTTTCGCCATCTCACCTCCTCAGATTTGTATACAGCTTGTATTTTTATCTGTATGGTCCGGTTAACAGCTCAACTTCCGGAGTAATATCCCATGCGTTGGAAACGCACCCTGCAGCTTCTCGATGTCCATTGCGAAGGCGAAATCGGCCGTGTTGTTACCGGTGGTGCGCCGAAAATTCCCGGCAATACCGTCGCAGAGCAGCTTCACTGGATGAACACCGATCCGAAAGGCGAGGCCTTGCGCCGCTTCCTGACGCTGGAGCCGCGTGGCACACCCATGGGGTCGGTCAATCTTCTCCTGCCGCCGAAGCATCCGGATGCGCATGCCGCTTTCGTCATTCTCCAGCCTGATCAGGCGCATGCCAGCTCCGGTTCCAATTCCATCTGCGCCACGACAGCGCTTCTGGAAAGCGGCATGGTGGAGATGCAGGAGCCGGAAACCGTCATCATCCTGGAGACGGCCGCCGGTCTGGTGAAAGCCACTGCCACCTGCCGCGACGGGCGTTGCGAAAAGGTCAGGCTGACCATGGTGCCGTCCTTCGTGCATGAGCTGGATGTGACTATCGACACGCCCGAATGGGGCAAGGTGACGATGGACATTTCCTATGGCGGAATCTTTTACGCGCTGGTCGATGTGCGTCAGATTGGCTTGACCATCGACAAGGCCAATGCCGCGAAGCTGGTGGCGGCGGGCATGATCCTGAAAGACCTGGTCAACCGCGAAATGGCCGTCGTCCACCCCGAAATCCCTGCCATTTCCGGTGTGGCCTATGTGATGTTCCGCGATGTGGATGCGGACGGTTCCATCCGCACTTGCACGACCATGTGGCCGGGCCGGGCGGATCGCTCGCCCTGCGGCACCGGCAATTCCGCCAATCTTGCAACGCTTTACGCGCGCGGCAAGGTAAAGGTGGGAGACGAGTACAAGTCTCGTTCGATTATCGGTTCGGAATTCGATGTCGGCCTTTCCGCCGTAACGGAAGTCGCGGGCCGTCCGGCAGTCATTCCCACCATTGCCGGGCGTGGTTTCACCTTCGGCCTGCACCAGGTGGGTCTTGATCCCTTCGATCCCTTTGCCGATGGCTTTGCCATGACGGATGTGTGGGGCCCGGAAGCGGGCGGCATCTGAGGTTCGCTTCAAAAAAATGACATTTACAGCCGCCCGATGCCCCTCGGCGGCTGTTTTCCTGTGACGAAAGATGCTAAGCGGGCGCCAATTCCGTCATGCTCCGAGGTATCCCGATGAAGTCGCTCACCCTTCGCCGCCCTGATGACTGGCATCTGCACCTGCGTGATGGCGCCATGCTGGAAGGCGTGATCGGGGATACGAGCCGCCATTTCGCCCGCGCCATCATCATGCCGAACCTCGTGCCGCCCGTCGTCACCACGGCCGATGCCCGCGCCTATCGCGACCGCATCGTCAAGGCCATCCCGGCGGGCGATCGCTTTGAGCCGCTGATGACGCTTTATCTAACGGAGGACACGCAGGCTGACGACGTGGAAGAGGGCAAAAAAAGTGGCCTCATCACCGCCGTCAAGCTCTATCCGGCCGGCGCGACCACTAATTCGCATGGCGGCGTGCGCGATTTCAACAAGGCCATGCCGGTGCTGGAACGCATGGCGAAGATCGGCCTGCCGCTTTGCGTGCATGGTGAGGTGACGACGCCGGAAGTCGATATTTTCGACCGCGAGAAGGCGTTCATCGATACGGTTCTGGAGCCTCTGCGCCAGCGTCTGCCTGAGCTCAAGGTGACGATGGAGCACATCACCACCCGCGATGGCGTCGACTACATCAGGTCGTCCAGGGCCAATCTGGCCGGTTCCATCACCACCCATCATCTCATCATCAACCGCAACGCCATTCTGGTCGGCGGTATCAAGCCGCATTATTATTGCCTGCCCGTCGCCAAGCGCGAAGAGCACCGGCTGGCGCTGCGGGCGGCCGCGACTTCGGGCGATGCCCGCTTCTTCCTCGGCACGGATTCCGCCCCGCATGTGGATCCGCTGAAGGAATGCGCCTGCGGCTGCGCCGGCATCTATACCTCGATCAATACCATGAGCTGTCTTGCCCATGTCTTCGAGCAGGAAAACGCCCTCGACAAGCTGGAAGCCTTCGCTTCCCTCAACGGTCCCGCCTGGTACGGGCTGGCGCCGAACGAGGAGACGATCACGCTGGTGAAGCGCGAGGAGTCGGTGTCGTTTCCCGAGAAGATCGAGACGGGCGCCGGGCCGGTGACCGTATTTGATCCGATGTTCCCGCTTCATTGGGACGTGAGCTGATTTTTTTGACCGCCGGCAATGCCGGCGGTTTTGTTATGATCCACAGGCATCCGCCCATAAATTACGGTGCCGCCTGCGGATGCCTGCAATGCTGAACCGAGATGTTGTGCTTTCCGAAAACCGGCCCCGGTTTTCGGAGCGATAAACCAAGGCCGAAAAAGGAGAACGCCTATGAACCATTTCACATTCACTGACCGCGCCGTTGTTGCAGAGCTGGTTGCGAAGATGTTGTGGGAAATCAAGGCGGTCCATTTCAATTCCGAAAGCCCCTACACCTTCGCGTCCGGCATGAAGAGCCCTGTTTATATCGACATGCGCAAGCTCATCTCCTTCCCGCGCATTCGCTCCGCTGCGATGGATTTTGCCGCAGCGGCGGTGATGCGCGAGGCCGGCTTCGAGAAATTCGACTGTGTGGCAGGGGGGGAAACAGCTGGCATTCCTTTCGCCGCTTTCCT
This sequence comes from Rhizobium sp. X9, assembly GCF_018873185.1. NCBI lineage: Bacteria > Pseudomonadati > Pseudomonadota > Alphaproteobacteria > Hyphomicrobiales > Rhizobiaceae > Rhizobium > Rhizobium sp. X9. The sequence goes on from NZ_CP071311.1 coordinate 87,080, forward strand.
CGCCGAGCGCCTTGGCCTGCCGATGATCTATTGCCGCAAGAAGCCGAAGGGCCATGGCCGCAACGCCCAGATCGAAGGTCATATGCCGGAAGGCGCGCGCGTTCTCGTCATCGAGGATCTGACGACGGCCGGCGGCTCGATGTTTACCTTTATCGACGCCATCCGCGCGGCAGGCGGTATCGTCGATCACGGCATCGCACTGTTTTATTACGGCATCTTCGAAGAGGCTGAAGCGCGCTTCGCCAACGGCAATGTCAAGCTGCATTACCTGACCACCTGGCGCGATGTTCTGGCTGTCGCCCGCGCTGAAAAACTGTTCGATGAAAAGACGCTATCTGGCGTAGAGGCCTTCCTCGATAACCCGTTGCCATGGTCGGCGAAACACGGCGGTGTCAGCGAATTGCCGCAATCCTGATTTCGGATGCGGCCAGCCCGGCTTTGTGGCTGGCCTTCCGATCGATCTTCGTCTAAATCGATTTAAGTCCATTTGATTTGCTGTTTGAGGAGGACCGTAATGATCCTGTGTTGTGGTGAAGCCCTGATCGACATGCTGCCCCGGCAGACGACGCTGGGTGAGGCGGGTTTTGCCCCCTATGCAGGTGGAGCGGTCTTCAACACGGCAATTGCACTCGGCCGTCTCGGCGTCCCGTCCGCATTCTTCACGGGTCTTTCCGACGACATGATGGGCGATATCCTGCGGGAAACCCTGCGCGCGAGCAATGTCGACTTCAGCTATTGCGCAACGCTTTCGCGGCCGACCACCATCGCTTTCGTCAAGCTCATCGATGGCCACGCGACCTACGCCTTTTATGACGAGAACACCGCCGGCCGGATGATCACCGAGGCCGAGCTTCCGGCACTGGGTGCGGATTGCGAAGCGTTGCATTTCGGCGCCATCAGCCTCATTCCGGAACCCTGCGGCAGTACCTATGAGGCGCTGCTGATGCGCGAGCATCAAAGCCGCGTCATTTCGCTCGATCCGAATATCCGCCCCGGTTTCATCAAGGACAAGCAGGCGCATATGGCCCGCATCCTGCGTATGGCGGCGAAGTCTGACATCGTAAAATTCTCCGATGAAGACCTTGAATGGTTTGGAGTGGAAGGCGACGAGGAGACGCTCGCACGCCACTGGTTGCATCATGGCGCAAAACTCGTCGTCGTCACCCGTGGAGCCAAGGGTGCCGTTGGTTATTCCGCCAATTTCAAGGTGGAAGTGGCTTCCGAGCGGGTGGAAGTGGTCGATACGGTGGGTGCTGGCGACACCTTCGACGCCGGCATTCTCGCTTCGCTGAAAATGCAGGGGCTTCTGACGAAGGCGCAGGTCGCTTCGCTGACGGAAGAGCAGATCAGAAAGGCTTTGGCGCTTGGCGCAAAGGCTGCTGCGGTCACCGTGTCGCGAGCAGGCGCGAACCCGCCTTTCGCGCATGAAATCGGATTGTAAAGGGCAGGGTTGAACCGCTTTGAAAAGGTGGTTCAACACTCTTGGCGGCGCAAGGGCCGTAAAAAACCGTTATTTGGATATCAAGAAGCTTGTGTCCGCCGGTTTTTCACGAAACAAGCATCGCATGAGCGTTCCGACAACCCATCCTTTCGATTTCGACCCGACCTATGGCATGCAGCGCGAGCAGCTGCTGGCGATTACCCCGCCTGAAGCGCCGCCCGGCTTCGATGATTTCTGGAAGAAGCGCTATCGCCGTGCACTCGCCACGGATCCGCGGCCGGTGCTGCGCAAGAGCAGGCTCAGCCATCCCCGCTGGCATGTTCTCGATATTACCTACACCTCGACTGGTGGCTTCCGCATCGGCGGATGGATGCTTCTGCCGCGTGAGGGGCAGGTGCGTCGCGGCCTCGTCGTCGGCCACGGTTATGGCGGGCGCGGAGAGCCCGATTTCGATGTGCCGGTGGAAGAAACTGCCGTGCTGTTTCCCTGCTTTCGCGGCATTTCCCTGAGCGCCTGCCCGCCGATTTCGTCCGATCCCGCCCTTCATGTCCTCTACAACATCGACAGGAAAGACGACTATATCATCGGCGGCTGTGTCGATGATCTGTGGATCGCCGTTTCCATTCTTGTCACGCTTTATCCCTGGCTGGAAGGGCAGGTGGGATATAGCGGCATCAGCTTCGGCGGCGGCATTGGTGCCCTGGCGATCCCATATGACGAGCGCATTGACCGGGGCCATCTGGTGGTGCCGACATTCGGACACCGGCCGTTCTGGCTGACGCTGCCCACCGTCGGCAGCGCGGATGCGGTCCAGACCTATCAGAAGACCCATGCCAATGTGCTCGAGACGCTGCGCCTGTTCGACGCCGCCTGTGCCGCGTCGCGCATAAAAGTGCCGATGCTGGTCGTACCCGCTCTTTTCGATCCGGCAGTGGCGCCGCCCTGCCAGTTTGCGGTGGCCAATGCGGTGCCGCAATCAAAATTTAATGAAATCTTCATCCTCGACGCCGGCCATTTCGATTACCCTGACAGCGCATCGCAAGATGCGGTCCATAAGGACAAGGTCAGACGGTTTTTCAAGGTGCCATGAAACGCGAATATCTCCGCTGGTATAGTCAAAGGCTCCATCGCGACATGGAGCTGTTAATATTCGGACACTCTGGCGCCAAGGTGCTGATGTTTCCCACCCGGGACGGGCGCTTCTTCGAATATGAGGAACTGGGCCTTGTCGGTAGTCTGGCCGACAAGTTGGAGGCGGGTCGACTTCAGCTCTATTGTATAGAGGGGCTGGCCAGAGAGACCTTCTATGCGGCCGGGCATCATCCCGCCGATCGCATTCGCCGGCATGCCGCTTTCGAAGAGTATATTCTGAACGAAGTGCTGCCGCTGATGGCCGAGAAAAACCCGAATAGTGACACGATCGTGCAGGGTTGCAGCCTCGGTGCCTTTCAGGCCGCCAGCCTCGTCTTTCGCCATCCGCATCTTTTCCGCAAGCTCGTCGCCTTTTCCGGTCGTTATGATCTGACGATGAAGGTGGAATCCTTCGGTGATCTGTTCGACGGTTATTACGATGACGATGTCTATTTCCACATGCCGAGCCATTTCCTGCCCGGCCTTGCCTGCCCATGGCGGCTTGATCACCTGCGTCGTATGGATATGGTCTTCACCATCGGCGATGCCGACCCGTTTCTCGACAATAATCATCATCTGAGCCGGGTGCTTGCGGACAAGCAGGTGGGCCATCAGATGCATATCTGGGACGGGCGTGCGCATCGGGCAGGGGCGTGGCGCAAGATGGCGGCGCTTTATATTTGAGCGCACGCTTTGCTTCTAGGTCGCTGGTTTAAGTCCAAGCGCGTGTATTGATGACTTCGCCTCAAACGCGACGTCATCCTCGGGTCAAGCCCGAGGATGACGGAAGTGGCTGTTTTGGCTTTATTCTCAGCCGGAGAAGGTGGCTGGCGCGAAGATGTTACCCCGCCAGTCCCGCCAGCGCCTTCACCAGACCCTGTGTCGAGCTGTCATGGCTGGCAGCACTTTCCTTGCCTTCAACGACGGGAAGCAGGCCGGTCGCCAGTTCCTTGCCAAGCTCCACGCCCCACTGGTCGAAGGAGTTGATGCGGAACAGCACGCCTTCCACGAAGACGCGGTGTTCGTAAAGCGCGATCAGGCGGCCAAGCGCAAAGGGCGTCAGCTTGTCGTAGACGAAGGTGATGGACGGACGGTTGCCGGTGAAAACGCGGTGCGGCGCGATGAAATCGGCGAGTTTGTCTTCCATGCCCTTGGAGGTGAGCTGAGCTTTCGCCTCGGCCAGCGTGCGGCCCTTCATCAGAGCTTCCGACTGCGCCAGGCAATTGGCGATGAGAAGTTGGTGCTGATGGCGCAGTTCGGGCTCAAAACCGTTGGCGGCGATCATGAATTCTGCCGGAATGACGCTCGTGCCCTGGTGGATGAGCTGGTAGAAGGCGTGCTGGCCGTTGGTGCCGGGCTCGCCCCAGACAACCGGGCCGGACTGGCCTTCGACGGGCGTGCCGTCGATGGTGACGCCCTTGCCGTTCGATTCCATGTCCAGCTGCTGCAGATAAGCGGGGAAACGCGACAGGCGCTGGTCATAGGGCAGGATCGCCCGCGTTGGATATTTCAGCACGTTGCGGTGATAAAAACCGATGAGGCCGAGCATCATCGGCAGGTTTTCGCGGATCGGCGCTTCGCGGAAGTGCCTGTCCATGGCGTGCGCGCCATCCAGGAACTTGCCGAAATTGTCCGGTCCGATGGCGATCATCAGCGGCAGGCCGATGGCCGACCAGATCGAATAACGTCCGCCGACCCAGTCCCAGAAACCGAAGATGCGGTCGCTTTCAATGCCGAAGGCGGCGACCTTATCCAGCGCGGTCGAAACGGCGGCGAAATGGTGCTTTACCGCCTCTTCACCCAGCTTTTCGGCGATGAAGCGGCGCGCGGTGGCGGCATTCGTCATGGTTTCGATGGTGGTGAATGTCTTCGACGCGACGATGAAGAGCGAGGTCTCGGGATCAACGAGCTTCAGCGTGTCGGCAATATGCGCGCCGTCGATGTTGGAGACGAAATGCGCACGCGGACCGTCATGGAAGGGAGCAAGGGCCAGCGTCGCCATGACCGGGCCGAGATCGGAGCCGCCGATGCCGATATTGATGACATCAGTAATCTTTTTGCCGGTCGCACCTTTCAGAGAACCGGAGCGAATGGCATCGGCAAATTTGCCCATTGCCGCAAGCACGGCATTTACATCCGGCATCACGTCCTTGCCATCAACGAGAACCGGCGTGTTGGAGCGGTTGCGCAGGGCGGTGTGCAGCACGGCGCGATCTTCGGTGAAGTTGATCGCCTTGCCGGAAAACATCTCCTCGCGCTTGGCTGCGACGCCGCCGTCGCGCGCGAGCTGTTCGAGAAGCGTCACGATCTCCTCGTTAACAGCGCATTTGGAATAATCCATCAGCAGGTCATCGAATTTGGCGCTGAAACGGCTGAATCTCTTGTCGTCGGCCGCAAACGCGGCGCGAAGATCGGTTGCGGCTGTGCTGCTCGCCGTTGCTTTCAGTTTTTCGATGGTGGCCTGCATCTTGTGCTCCTCGGCTTCCGTGGAAGGATGAGGAAACTATTCTTTTTCAGGCGGCCAAATCAAGGCGACTTCGATAAAAGAAAATGGCCTGGACAAAAGAAAAGAGCCGGTCGCCCGGCTCTTGTCCTTCAGTTCAGATTGCGCAGTTCGCGCCGTAAAATCTTGCCGACATTGGATTTCGGCAGTTCGGTGCGGAACTCGATGATCTTCGGCCGTTTGTAGTTTGTAAGGTTCTTGGCGCAGAAGGCCTTGAGTTCTGCCTCCGTCAGCGACTGGTCCTTCTTGACGACGAAGAGCTTGACGGTTTCGCCGGAATGTTCGTCCGGAACGCCGATTGCGGCGCATTCCAGGACGCCGGGGTGGCTGGCGGCCACTTCCTCGACCTCGTTCGGATAGACGTTGAAACCGGAAACGAGGATCATGTCCTTCTTGCGGTCGACGATCTTGGTGTAACCGCGATCATCCATGAAACCCATGTCGCCGGAGCGGAAGAAGCCGTCTGTTGTCATCGCTTTGGCGGTTTCATCCGGCCTCTGCCAGTACCCGGCCATGACCTGCGGCCCGCGAATGCAGATTTCGCCGACTTCGCCGGAAGGCAGGCTGTTACCCTCTTCATCGCGAATGTCGATTTCGGTCGAGGAGATCGGCAGGCCGATGGTGCCGCTGAATTCCGTGGCGTCGAGGCGGTTGACGGTGGCGACGGGCGAGGTTTCGGAAAGACCGTAACCTTCCGCAATCGGGCAACCGACCATGGAGAGCCAGCGTTCGGCCACTGGCCGTTGCACAGCCATGCCGCCGCCAAGCACGAGGATCAGTGACGACAGGTCGAGCTTGCGAAAATCCTCATTGTTCATCATCGCGTTGAACAGCGTGTTGATGCCGGGGAAAATATGCGGGCGATAGTGCGACAGCTCCTTGACGAAGCCGGGAATGTCGCGCGGATTGGCGATCAGCAGATTATGGCCACCCAGCGCAATGCCCATCAGCGAATTCACCGTCAGCGCGAAGATATGGCAGAGCGGCAGCGCGCAGATGAAATTGAGAACCTCGGGCCGGTCCTTGCCGCTGAAGGCGGCGTCCAGCCAGAGGCTGATCTGGGCTTTGTTGGCCAGAAGATTGGCATGGGTAAGGATAGCGCCTTTGGAAATGCCGGTGGTTCCGCCGGTATATTGCAGGAAGGCGATGTCCTGCGCGTTGAGGCTGGCGGGCTTCAGCGGAAGTTCCTGCCCTTCCTTCAGCACGGCCTTAAAACTGATGGAGCCGGGGATGGCATAGGCGGGCACGAGCTTCTTCACCTTGCGGACCACAAGATTGACGATATGTCCCTTGAGGCCTAGCAGATCGCCCATGGCGGCAACAACCACGTGACGGACAGCGGTTTTCGGCACCGCCTGCTGCGCCACATGCGCAAAATTCTCCAGCACGAAAAGTGCCTTCGCGCCGGAGTCCTTCAGCTGATGTTCCAGTTCGCGCGGCGTATAGAGCGGATTGACGTTCACCACGATCATGCCCGCGCGCAAGATCCCGTAAACGGCGACGGGGTTCTGCAGGATATTCGGCATCATCACGGCAACGCGGTCGCCTTTTTCCAGTCCTCTGGATTGCAGCCATGCGGCAACGGCGCGGGTTTCAATATCCAGTTCCCTATAAGTCAGGGATTTTCCCATGCTGGAAAAGGCTTTGCGGTCGGCAAACTGCAAGCAGCTCTTTTCGAGAAGTTCGACAAGGGAGGAATAGGCGGATGCGGGGATTTCGGCAGGGACGCCCTGCGGATAGGATGACAGCCAGCGCTTCTGGACGCTGACATTTTCCGGTTGTCCCAGGGACAATTCACTCATGCTTCTCCTCCCAGAGTCTTCTATGCGCCGGGCGTTCGACGGAACGCGTGAAGGGCGCTTTAGGCTGCCTTGATCGTCACGAGGTTCCCGCATCTGCCGGCACTAGGGCCGGATTGAGGGAACCACGTATGGCGTCACCGGATCGACCGCTCCTCCCGCTCCCCGGTGACGAATGATAGACGCGTAATCCCGTGACGTCCATCGTGTTGGCAAAGCCTATTTAACTCTAACGTAAACGTCAATATTGCTGCCCAACATCTCGCGGCCTCGTGAAAGGAAACCGCATTTTGCCCCGGTTTTTTGACTTTAATCCTGATTTGAGCGATCAACATAATTCGTAGAGCAGGGCAGGATTGGAAATGGCAGGCAGCGCAGCGCTTGAACTGAAATCGGTGGGCAAAAGATTCGGTGATACGGACGTTTTGTCCGATATCGATCTGTCCGTCGAACGCGGCGAAATCATTTGTCTGGTGGGACGGTCCGGCTGTGGAAAATCGACCTTGCTGCGCATTGTTGCGGGCGTGGAGACGCCGGACCACGGCAACGTTTCCCTGAACGGCTCTCTCGTTGCCGGTTCGGGTGTTTTCGTCGAGCCGGAAAAGCGCAATATCGGCTTTGTCTTTCAGGATTATGCGCTTTTCCCGCATCTTACCGTCGAACAGAATGTAATGTTCGGCCTGAGGTCGCTGCCAAAGGCGGAGGCGCGTCGCCGCGCTGGCGAAATGATCGAACATGTCCACCTGCAGGAGCTTGCGAAGCGCTATCCGCATACGCTTTCGGGCGGTGAGCAGCAGCGTGTGGCACTTGCCCGCGCCCTTGCACCGCAACCGGGCCTGTTGTTGATGGACGAGCCCTTTTCCAATCTGGACCGGGGTCTGCGAGACAATGTCCGTGAGGAAACGCTTGGTCTTCTGCGGGAACTCGGCACGACGGCGATCATGGTCACCCACGATCCGGAAGAGGCGCTTTCGGCGGGTGACCGTGTGGTGCTGATGCAGCGTGGGCGGATCGTGCAGAGCGGTACGGGTTACGAAATTCACGATAATCCCAAAACCCGCTACGCCGCCGATTTTTTCTGCGCCTTCAACAAGATCGAAGGCCACGTCAGGCACGGGCGCGTCGAAACACCGCTCGGGCCCCTGGGCGATGCTTCCGATCTGCCGGAAGGCCTTGCCGCCGTCGCCTATGTGCGTCCCAACGCGATTTCGATCATTGAGGACAGCACCGCGAAAGAGGGGATCGCCGGCGAAATATCGAGCCGTGTTTTTCTCGGTGAGATCGAGCAGCTTGGTATAGCCGTGCCCGGCCTGCCGGCGGATTTGCGCGTCAGAACGATGCAGCGTACGCCGACCAAGACCACGGCCGTGCGTTTCGGCATTGATCCGAAGGGCGTTCTGATATTTACTTGAGGTTGAATGAGCGGATTTGCATGTTTGTTTACGCCCCATTTTCAACTCTTGGTGATCAAGTTCCGTCTGAAAACGGCCAAATAAAACTTGATTTACTCCATCAGGTATGATGTTTGCTCCCCCATATTGCCGCCATCGGAGAGGGAGACGACATATGACGAAATTTTCCAAAATTGCCCTGCTTGCCAGCACCGTTGCTTTTGCAGCCGGATCGGTCAGCGCTGCGGAACTGAACATCTACACCACCCGAGAACCGGGCCTTATCCAGCCTCTGCTGGAATCCTTCACGGCTTCGAGCGGCGTTAAGGTCAACACCGTGTTCCTCAAGGATGGTCTTGCCGAGCGCGTTCTGAGCGAAGGCGCAAGCTCGCCGGCCGACGTTCTGATGACCGTGGATGCCGGCAACCTTGTCGATCTCGCCGAAAAGGGCGTTACCCAGCCGGTCGAATCCGAAACCCTTAGCAAGTCCATCCCGGCTGAACTTCGCGACGCCAAGGGCCATTGGTTCGCGCTTTCCATGCGCGCCCGCGTTCTTTATGCGGCGAAGGATCTCGACCTCGCCTCCTTCAACTATGAAGATCTGGCGGATGCGAAGTGGAAGGGCAAGGTCTGCATTCGCGCCGGCCAGCATCCTTACAACACCGCGCTTTTTGCTGACTACATCGCCCACTATGGCGCCGCCGACACTGAAAAATGGCTTGCCGGCGTCAAGGAAAACCTGGCCCGCAAGGCAGGCGGTGGCGACCGTGACGTTGCCAAGGACATCCTCGGCGGCATTTGCGATATCGGCATTGCCAACTCCTATTACGTCGGCCTGATGCGCTCGGGCAAGGGCGGCGAGGAGCAGGTGAAGTGGGGCGATGCCATCAAGGTCGTTCTGCCGACATTCAAGAACGGTGGCACGCAGGTCAACATCACTGGCGCTGCCGTGGCCAAGAACGCTCCGAACAAGGCAGAAGCCGTCAAGCTTCTCGAATACCTCGTCTCGGACGAAGCCCAGAAGATCTACGCCGAAGCCAACTATGAATATCCGGTCAAGCAGGGTGCGGCTCTCAATGAGATCGTCGCTTCCTTCGGTGACCTGAAGGTCGACAACAAGTCGCTGACGGAAATCGTATCGCATCGCAAGCAGGCGAGCGAACTGGTCGACAAGGTCGGTTTCGACAAGTAAAGGCCAATTGGCAACAGAGGTGAAAGGCGCTCGCAGCCGCGGGCGCCTTTCCCTGTATTTTCAAGAAGCTCATGAATCCAGACGCCGCCCAGCCTTTGACGTCCCGCGCAGGAACACGGTTTTCATCCTCCTTCTGGTGGCTGTGCCTGTCCCTGGCTGCGGTCTGTGGCGCCATGGTGCCGGTTCTGGCGCTTGTCTCGCAGGCCGTGCAGGGTTCTCGGGGCCTGTGGGCGCATCTCGGCGCAAGCGTCATTCTGACGGCTTTGCCGGACACCGTGACCCTTCTTGCAGGCGTCGGGCTGCTGGCTGGTATTGTCGGCACATATGCGGCCTGGCTTGTCACCGCCTATGATTTTCCCGGACGGAAAATACTCGAATGGGCGCTGCTGCTGCCGCTGGCGATGCCGACCTATATCGTCGCTTACGCCTATCTCGATATTCTGCATCCGATCGGGCCCGTACAGGGCGCGCTCCGTTGGCTGCTCGGTTATTCCAGCCCGCGCGAATTCCGCCTGCCGGATATAAGGTCGATGACGGGCTGCATCGTCCTGCTCGGCTTCGTGCTGTTTCCCTATGTCTATATTCCAGTCCGCGCCATGTTCCTGACGCAGGCGGGCAACCTGCTCGAGGCGGCCCGCACGCTGGGTGTTTCCAGACGTGCGGCTTTCTTCAAGGTCGCCGTGCCGCTGGCGCGCCCTGCGATCGCGGTCGGCATCAGCCTTGCGTTGATGGAGGCGCTGAACGATATCGGCGCATCGGAATTTCTCGGTGTCCGCACGCTCACCGTTTCGGTCTACACCACCTGGGTCACGAAATCAGACTTGCCGGGTGCGGCGCAGATCGCGCTTTCCATGCTGTTCATCGTGGTCGCGCTTGTGGCGTTCGAGCGATGGGCGCGGCGCAAGCAGCGTTATGCGGTCTCGGCGCAGAAAAGCAGGGAGCTGGAGCCGGTGCGGCTTACCGGCCTGAAAGCCTTTGGCGCTCTTGCTCTCGGCAGCCTGCCGGTCGTGATCGGTTTCGTGGCGCCGGCGAGCTATCTGGTGATCGAGGCATGGAAGCGGTTCCGGTTCAGCGGCCTGTCGTCCCGTTTCACTGAGGAGGCTCTGAATACCATCCTCTTCGCAGGACTGGCGACGGCGATCACCCTCGTCCTCGGTCTTGCGGTGGCTTACGCGATGCGCCTTGCTCCGGGACGCCTCTCGCTCTGGTCCTATCGGCTTTCCACGGTGGGTTACGCTGCTCCCGGCACGGTCATTGCCATTGGCGTGCTGATCGCGCTTGGCGGCTTTGACAGATTCGTTGACCAGACCATGCGCGAGTGGTTCGGCATATCCACCGGCCTCATTTTCATCGGCAGTGGTGCCGCCCTGATTTACGCCTATTCGGCGCGTTTCCTCACCATTGCGGCGGGCAGCGTCGATGCCGGTCTGAGCCGCATCCCGCAATCCTTCGATCACGCTTCGCGAACGCTTGGACGATCGGCAACACAGACATTCCGACAGATCCATCTGCCGCTTTCAAAGGCATCGCTGGCGGCCGCCGCTTTGCTGATCTTCGTTGATTGCGTCAAGGAACTTCCGGCCACGCTCCTGTTGCGGCCGCTTAATTTCGAGACTTTCGCAACCCATCTTTATGGTGAAGCGGCGCGCGGTACTTACGAGGAAGCGGCAATCGCGGCACTGGCGATCGTCGTCATCGGCATCCTTCCGGTCATGCAGCTTGCAAGGATTGGGCGGCGCAAGGGCTGACATCTACGCCTGACCCCATAAATGACGGGCGCAAAACTGAGCGAGAAGCCAATAAGCTTCAAATCCCCCCAGAAAACGACAAGCATCCCGCCTTAATCATGATGTAAATACTCAGCTTAATTGAGGTGCTGCGGCCTGCCGTATATAAACGTCGGCCGTGATCTGTTTCGGGGCATATCTTGAAAAATTTGCATGAGATGTTTTTGGGCCGCCTGGCTCTGGGAACGGCTGCCATTGTTTTGATGGCGCCGGTGGTGGGTCAAGCGCAGCAGACGACGGTTCTGCGTGAGATCACAGTCGAGGGGCAGGGCACGGAAAACGCCACGGGTCCGGTCCGGGGATATGTCGCGAAAAAAAGCGCGACGGGATCGAAAACCGATACGGAAACGAAGGATATTCCACAATCCGTGTCGGTCATCGGTCGCAGGGAAATGGACGATCGCGGCGCTGTGACCAAAATCGACGAGGTTCTGCGCTACACGCCCGGCGTGACGGCGGAGCCTTTTGGCACGGATCCGGATACGGACTGGTTTTACATTCGCGGTTTCCAGGCAACCCAGACCGGCGTGTTTCTGGATGGGCTGAACCTGTTCAGCTACGGTTTCGGCGGTTTCCAGATGGACGCCTACGGTCTGGAGCGGGTGGAGGTGCTGAAGGGACCGGCTTCGGTGCTTTATGGCGGTGCCAATCCCGGCGGCATCGTGCAGATGGTTCGCAAGCGTCCGCAGGACGAGCCGGTCCGCGAAACGGAAATCGGCATCAATAATTTCGGCAACGCCTTCTTCGGTTTTGATCTTGGCGATAAGGTCGACGGTGAGGGTGTGTGGAAATACCGCATCACCGGCAAGGTCTCGGGCGGCGATAATTACACCGACTATTCCGAGGATCTGCGCGGCTTCATCATGCCGCAGATCACCTTCGAGCCGGATGCGCAGACGAGCGCCACGCTGTACGGATATTTCTCGGCGCTGGATCAGGTTCATGTCGGCAATGGCTTCCTGCCCTATGTCGGCACCGTGGTTGACGCACCGTTCGGCAAGCTTGACCGCAAGGCGTTTTACGGCGAGCCCGACCTTGATAATGGCCGCGTCTACCAGTCAATGGTGGGTTACGAAGTCAGCCATGAATTCGACAATGGCTGGAAGATCAGCCAGAATGCCCGCTACGGCCACCTCTACAAGCATGAAACCGGGCCCTATCCGGGCGGTTGGGCGAATGCCGACGCCAATGGCCAGCCGATCCTCGATGCCACCACCAATGACTATATGCTGACCCGCTTTGGTTATGATGGCCTGTCCAAGGTGGACAGTTTCGGCGTCGACAATCGTGTCGAAGGCCAGTTCGATACCGGCGCGGTCAGCCATTCTCTGCTCTTTGGCCTCGACTATAAATATTACAAGCTGGATCAGGTGCAGGCCTGCTGCGGATCGAATGCGATCGGCGCGCTCAACCCGGTCTACGGTTCGACGCAGGGAACGAATTTCGTCTACGCCAACAACGTCGTGACGCAACAGCAGATCGGCATCTATGCGCAGGACCAGCTGCGTTTCGGTGATGGCTGGCTGGTCACGCTGAACGGCCGCTATGACTATGTCGATACGGAACTGAACAACAGGCTGCCGGCTGGCGTATCGCGCCGCTCCAATGACGATGCGCTGAGCGGTCGCGCCGGTCTTGCCTATGAATTCGACAACGGCCTGACGCCCTATGTCTCGGCCGCCACCTTCTTCAATCCGCTCATCGATACGCTTGCGGATGGCAGCTCCGCCGTACCGGAGGAGGGACATCAGTTCGAGGCCGGTATCAAATATGAGCCGACCTTCTTTGACGGCAGCATCACCGCCTCTGTCTTCAAGCTGGTGAAGGACAACGCCATTGTTTCCTATACGGCCGGCGGCGTGACAACGAGCGGGCAGTTCGGACAGGTGGAGTCCACCGGTTTCGAGCTGGAGGCAAAGGCCAATCTCAGCGACAACTGGAAGACCATCGCCTCCTATTCCTATACCGATCTCGATATCACCAAGGATGCCAATCCCAACCTGATCGGCAAATCGCCGTGGATCGTGCCCGCTCACACCGCGTCGCTTTGGGTGGATTACGCCTTTACCGATGATACGTTTGAAGGCCTCAGCATTGGCGGCGGCGTACGTTACCAGGGCAAGTCCTGGGCGGATGCGGCAAACACGCTGCGTGTGCCGGATGCTGCGGTCTTCGATGCCGCGATCCGCTACGAGAAGAACGACTGGACGGCCTCCGTCAATGTCGCGAATGTTTTCGACAGGGAATATGTCAAGAGCTGCGCCGGGGTCTCCGTTTGCGGCTGGGGTGACAGCCGCACGATAACCTTCAAGCTTGCCAAGAAGTGGTAATGGGCGGCCGGCAGTTGCGGGAAAAATAGTTTGCCACTATAAACATGAATAATATTATCATGTTTATAGTGGCGCCCTTGCGCCTTGCGGGATCAAGAGGCCATGGCTTTCCGCGTTCGGATGGAAAACGAGATCGAGGGCTTTGCCGTCATCGGCGGCCCGCGCTCAAGGGTGTGGAACGGCATCGTCGCCGATCTCTGGGACGTGCATTGCGCGCCGAGGGCGGGTGGCCGTTATGTCGGCAAGGACCCGCGTTTCGTTTTCCTGCTCGATATGGATGGGGCGGATGGTGGCCGGTTCATGATGAACCGCTGCCGCCGAGACAATTACGGCTCGTCCGAAGCGAACCGGATTTCCTTCGTACCCGCCGATCTGGATGTGCATGCGGAACTCAGCAATGTTTCCTTCGTGCGCCATCTCGATCTGCACTTTGATGCGGGGTTGCTGGGTGCGCGGCTGGTGCAGGGGTTCGATCCGCACGGGCTGCTTGATCCGCATCTGATGTTCGAGGATGAACGCCTGCTTGCGCTAGCGCGGCTGATCGCCGCCGAATGCGATAATCCAGACCCTTTGCATGATCTTTACGGCGAAAGCCTCGTGCTGGCGCTGTTGACGGATTTCCTCAAGGTGAAGCGCGAGCCCGTCAGGAAACGCAGCAAGCTTGCCTCCTGGCAATTGAGGGTGGCGACCGATTACATTCGCGAACATTGCCTGCGCTCGATAAGGCTGGAGGAACTCGCGGAACTCACCAACCTGTCGCAATCCCATTTCAGCCACGCCTTCAAGGCGTCGACAGGCGTGCCGCCGCACCAATGGCAGATGCAGGCTCGCATCGATCGCGTCAAGGATCTGATGATGCGAACGGATATGGCGCTCACCGACATCGCCATTGCAGCCGGCTTTTCGGACCAGGCGCATTTCTCGCGCGTCTTCCGCAAGATGGTCGGCGTTTCCCCTTCGGTCTGGCAAAAGATCAGGCAATAGTGCCCATTCGTTCCATGTTTATGCGAAAAAATTCCTGTTTCGGGGCTTAAAAAGCTTCGGAACGAATTGTCCCTGCGGTGGTTTACCAGACGTACCATTTACGAGGAAAACCAAGGAGGAAGATGTCATGTTGCATCAGGAACCCCGTGCCGGACAGGACCCCTATGTCAAGGACACGCCGAGCCTTATCGCCAGCGACAAGGTTGAAGGAACGCGCGTTTATGGCGCGGATAGCAAACACATCGGCTCGATCCAGCGCATCATTCTGGAGAAGCGTGGCGGCCGTGTCGCCTATGCGGTATTGAGCTTCGGCGGCTTTCTGGGCATCGGCGATGACTATTATCCGCTGCCGTGGGAAAAGCTTCATTACGACGACGAGCTGGACGGCTATCGCATCGATCTCACCAAGGAAGAGATCGAAAACGCGCCGCACTTCGCCAATCTTGATGACGACGACCTGCTGAACGCCAAGGACCGCAAGGTCTACGACTATTACGGCGTCGCGCCCTACTGGATGTAAGGCTTGGTAGCACCATAGAGCAGGCATTTCCGGTTTCCTTCAGTCCCGGAAATGCCGCATACAAAAACGGCTCCCGTGCAGGAGCCGTTTTTCGCGTGGCCGCACGTCAATGCGGATTTTTCTGCATCTCTGAAACCGCATCGGTAAAGCACTTGCGGGCTTCCTCGGGTGACTTTCGTCCATCAAGGGCGGCGCGACAGGCGCTTCTGGCTCTCACGAAACTCAATCCGCGTATTTTATTAGGCCAGCCTTCGGTCAATAATATCAGGGCCTCAAAGGGGCCGGCGACGACACTCTTGCCGTTCGCCTCGAGATTGACCTCGACAGGTTCTGTCCATCTCTCGTTCTTCATCGTGCACCTCCCAGAGCAACGCGATCCCGAAATACACTCGACAGCGGAGCAACCCATGAACGCAGTCGTGTGTTACTGCCGCTTAGGATAAGCGCAAGCGATCGAATTGACAACGGTGATCAGCGGAAGCCGAAAAACGACAGGATCGCCAGAACGATAACGACGAGGCCGACGATGTAGATGATCTGGTTCATGATTTTCTCCTTGGCTGGTGTCATCACCATAACGTGAGGGAGAAGACGAGGTTCCAGCTCCGAAAGAATTTAATCACGTACTAAAATATTGCGGACGTCCCTTTGTGCGCGGCCGTGACGCCGCGCACAGACAATTGCCATGACCGTTACCTGCGCAAGATCACCCAGATGGCGTGAATGATGCCCGGCACGTAGCCGCACAGCGTCAGGAGAATATTCAGCCAGAAATGCAGGCCAAGTCCAACCTGAAGGAACACGCCGACCGGGGGAAGAATGATGGCGATAAGAATACGAATGACATCCACGATAACAGGCTTTCCTTTTGACCATAACTTGCCGGTCAACGTGTGGCGGAGCGTTTGGTTTCAAATGCATCTGCGATCGAAGGCCGCCTGATAACGGCAGACAAGCCGACAGCGCCGGCTGAAATCCGCTTGAGGTATAAATTGTCATTTAGGGAGATAAAATGGTGCCGCTTACGTGACTCGAACACGTGACCCCGTCATTACGAATGACGTGCTCTACCAACTGAGCTAAAGCGGCCCGATTGTGACCCGTTTGTTACGGATCAGCTTCATGGCGGGCTGATACAGGCAATGCCGATGGATTTCAAGCCTTGAATGTGCAGGTTTTGAAAATTCCGCAAAAAGCTTTGCCTGTCCATTGTTTACCTGCGGCCTCAGGCTTTGCCGCATATGCGCTTTTTGGCGTCCTCATATTCATTGGCCAGACGATCGACGAGATTTGCCACCGGCTCGATGGACTTGACCGCGCCGATGCCCTGGCCTGCGCCCCAGATATCCTTCCAGGCCTTTGCACCGCCAGTGGCGGTTTCAAAATCCATTTTCGAAGGGTCGGCTTCGGGCAGGTTGTCCGGGTCCATGCCGGAGGCGACGATCGAGCTTTTCAGGTAGTTGCCGTGCACGCCCGTGAAATAATTCGAATAGACGATGTCCTTGGCTTGCGCTTCCACGATCGCCTGCTTGTAACCATCGGAGGCGCGGGCCTCCTGCGTCGCGATGAAAGGGGAACCGATATAAGCCATATCCGCGCCCATGGCCTGTGTGGCAAGGATGGAGCCGCCATTGGCGATGGCGCCGGCGAGCAGCAGGGGGCCATCGAACCATTCGCGGATTTCCTGAACGAGCGCGAAGGGCGAAAGCGTGCCTGCATGTCCGCCTGCACCCGTTGCCACCGCGATCAGCCCGTCCGCACCCTTGCGGATGGCGGAGCGGGCGTGGCGATCGTTGATGACGTCATGCAGCACGATACCGCCGTAGGAATGTACTGCCGCATTCACCTCCGGTACCGCACCGAGCGAGGAAATCACCACCGGCACCTTGTATTTGACGCAGAGGCCGAGATCGTGTTCCAGCCGCCGGTTGGACATATGCACGATCTGATTGACCGCGAAGGGAGCGGCCGGGCGATCGGGGTTGGCCTTGTTGTGGGCGGCCAGCTCCTCGGTGATCATTGCCAGCCATTCATCCAGCTGGCTTTCAGGCCGCGCATTCAGGGCCGGAAAAGCGCCGATAACGCCCGCCTTGCATTGGGCCAGCGTCAATTGCGGATGCGAAATAATGAATAGCGGTGACGCTATGACCGGAAGACGCAGATTGTCTTTCAGCACGGACGGTAGCATGTCTCCTCCCATGGATTTACGTTTACGCGCACGTAAGTCATTATCGCGTTCGGCGGCGGATTGAAAGCGAAAACAGCGCGGTGCCGGGCTCTCAAATCTGCGTTCGCAGCGCCACAATGGATTGATTTTCCCCAAAGCAATCCGGTCTTTATAACAAACGGTGCTTGCGGAGGCGCGGCATAGCCGTTACCGAATCGTGAATGTATGGCGCAACGCCGCATATTTTTTGCAAGGCGCACTAGAACAAGGATCGGTCGTGAGCGGACTGGAAACGGCAATCAGAAATGCTCTGGAAAAATCGGACAGATCGAACGCCGAAGTTCGTGCACGGATTTACCAATCATCCCGTCAGGCGCTGGAAGCGGGTCTGCGCAAGCAGGGCATAGACGATCCGCAGGTTGTCGCCCAGCAGCGCCAGCGGCTGGAAGGCCTGATCCACGTCATCGAGAATGAAGAGCGCAACCGTCTTCTGGACAGGGTGGAGCAGCAATTGCGGCCGCCTCTGCCGGAAAGTGCGGCCCATGATGAGCCTTCAGTCGATCCCGTTTCGCAACCTCAGCACCACGGCGAGATGGCTATCGAACCGGAATTGCGCGGCGAAACGCGCGACGTGCGGCCGGGCGCTCCCGTTGCTGCGGAGAGCCTGAATGCCGGTCGGCGCAGTGCAAAACCGACGAAGCGGGGCTCTAGCGCAGGCGATGCCTCGCTCGCCTTTCGTCCGGAAGGTGCCGTTGGCCGCCGCAAGCGCCGCGGCCTCTTTGCCCGGCTTTTCATATATGTGACGCTTCTGGCCTTTATCGGTTTCGGTGCCTGGTGGGTCTATTCCTCCGGCCTGCTGCTCTCGCCGGAGCAGCGCGATACCAGCGTGCCCAACCCGCCGGCCCAAGTGCAGGCAGAGGACTTCAATGGGGCTGAGCCCGCGCCGAGCCTGTCCGCCGGCCGTGGTTTTTCCGATGACTGGGTCGAGATATTCAATGCGGAGCGTGGCAGTTCCGGAATATCGGCAGGCCCGCGCGCGACTGTCGAAAATATCGCCACACCCGCCGGCAAGGCGATAAAGATGACGTCGAGAAGCGTCTCGCAAGATGGCGCGGTCAGCATCGAGGTTCCCGTGGAGGTGATGCGGGATATGGCGGGCAAGTCCTCAACCATATCGATCACGCTGCAATCATCCAGCGACCGGCAGACGCAGGTTTCCGTCGCCTGCGATTTCGCCACCCTCGGCGATTGCTCGCGCCACCGCTTCACGGCCACGGCCGAGCGTGCTGATATGCTGCTGAATGCCACCTTCGAGCGCTCGCTCGCCCCCAATGCGCCAGGCAAGGTCTTCATCAACAGCGACATCGACGGCGACAGCCGCCCGGTCAATCTTTACTCCGTGCGCATTTTGCCCGGCCAGTAAGAAGCCAGTCAGAAGAGAGACAAGCGCCGCCGCCTCGGGGCGCTTGTCACCGTGTCCGATCTTATTTGAGAAATCCGGGTCCTGATCCCAAAATCTTGCCATCGATCTCGCCGATCGCCTTCTTGTCCTTGCCGTCATAGTCGAGCGCATTGAGAATGTGGCGGATAAGGTTCACCCGCGCCCGGCGTTTGTCGTTGGCCCGCACCACCGTCCACGGGGCGGCGTCGGTGTGGGTCTTTTCCAGCATCTCGTCACGCTTGTCTGTATAGTCATCCCATTTCGTCAATGCGGCTATATCCATGTCGGAAAGCTTCCAGCATTTCAGCGGGCTGTGGCGACGATCGTGAAAACGCTCGATCTGCGTTTCGCGGCCGATATCGAGCCAGAACTTGAACAGGTGAACGTCCTCGTGGACCAGCATCTTTTCGAGGCGCGGTGTTTCCTTGAGGAAGCGCTTGTGCTCTTCCGGGGTGCAAAAACCCATGACCGGCTCCACCCCGGCGCGGTTGTACCAGGAACGGTCAAATAGAACGAATTCGCCGGCTGTCGGAAAATGCGAGATATAACGCTGGAAATACCATTGCCCACGCTCGGTTTCCGTTGGTTTGGTCAGCGCCACGACACGGGCATAACGGGGGTTGAGATAAGCGCGGGCCGCAAAGATCGCGCCGCCCTTGCCGGCCGCATCGCGCCCCTCGAAGACGGCCATCACCCGTTTGCCGGTTGCCTGCAGCCAGAACTGCACCTTGACCAGCTCCACCTGCAGCGCTTCGAGGGCGGCGTCGTATTCCTCGCGCTTCATCTTTTTGTCGTAAGGAAAATCACCGGCGGAAAGCTTGTTTTCCTCCACCCAGTCGGGAAGAACCGGATCGTCTATATCGAAGCTGCGCAGCTTGCCGCCAATGGTCAGCTCCACCGAGCGCTTCTTCGTTTCCGCGTCCATATTTTCCTCCGGCTGTTGTTGTGTAAAGGCAACTCGCCGCCAATGAGTTCATATCCACCGGCAGAATTCAAGTGAAAGAGGGTGGGTTGGCCTGGGTGCGACGGCGCAAGCGATTGCGGCACCTATTTTGCGCATATACGTTGTGGAAAATGCGCGGCGATGAATCTCTGTCATGAAGCTGGCCTATGAGGTTTCGGTGCGCTGTCAGGTGGAAGTGGAAAGTGGGCTGAAATGGCAGTCATGGAAGGCGATAGCGGATTAAGGCTTTTGGCAAAAAAGCTTCGCCGAAACTGGTTGCCCGTTCTGGTCGTCAGCATGCTTGCCGTCGTGGCCGTCTCGGAGCTTCACACACCCTATATGCCCGCTGTCCTGTGGCTCTGCGCCATCATCGCCATTCTGGCCGTTCGGGAAAGGTCGGCGGGTGCGAGGGACGAAAACGCGGCTGTAGAAACGGATGAGCCGGAAGTGCCCGGTGAAAACGTCATTTCCGGCGTCCGCGCGGGCCTTGCCGTCCTGGATACGCCGGTCTTCATCCTCGATAAGAATGCCAGCGTGCTGTATCAGAACGGCGCAGCGGAGCGCGCCTTCGGCCAGCTTCCGGCCGGCGCGCATATTTCCGCCCGGCTGCGTTCGCCGGGTCTGCTGGATGTCATTCGCGAAACCATCACCACCGGCCAGCCCAACCAGGTCGAGCATTCCGAGCGGTTTCCATCCGAGCGGGTCTTCATCGTCCGTATCGCCCGTGCCGATGCGGGGGAAGTTGCGGGACCGCCATTCTACATCCTGTCGTTCCGCGACGTTTCAGAGCTTCGCCGCATCGACCGTATGCGCAGCGACTTCGTCGCCAATGCCAGCCATGAATTGCGCACGCCGCTCGCCTCCCTTCGCGGTTTCATCGAGACAATGCAGGGGCCGGCGCGCAACGATCCGAAAGCGCAGGAACGGTTCCTCGCCATCATGCTGGATCAGGCAACCCGCATGAGCAGGCTGGTGGACGACCTCATGTCGCTTTCAAGGCTGGAATTGCGGGCGAATATCGCTCCGGACCAGAAGGTCGATCTCGTGCCCGTCATCGGCCATGTGCGCGATGCGCTGCTGCCGCTCGCCGACGAGCTCGATGTCGATATCATCCTGCATCTGCCCGACCGGCCGGCGGAAGTGCAGGGCGATCGTGACGAGCTGGTGCAGGTATTCCAGAACCTCGTTGAAAATGCTTGCAAATATGGGCAGGAAGGCAAGGTCGTGGATGTCTGGCTGCGCGCCGAACCCGGCAAGCCGGTGGAGGTGAGCGTCATCGACAAGGGCCCGGGCATTCCAGCCGAACATGTGCCGCGCCTGACGGAGCGGTTCTATCGCGTCAGCGTCGCCGACAGCCGGTCCAAAAAGGGAACGGGCCTGGGGCTTGCCATCGTCAAGCACATCCTCACCCGCCACCGCGCCCGCCTCATCATTAAATCGGAACTGGGCAACGGCACGGACTTTACCGTCAGATTTTAACATAAAAGGCATAAGGCCTTTAATTTCGAAAAATTCTATAAGCAAAATCAGTAATTTAGATTGTCACAAATCTTTCACCGAAGTGACATAAAAGGATGTGGCTACGGTGGTTAAGAAAAGGTCGCCGAGCGCATGCTAAGAGCGATTGCCGCAATCGGCTGCGTCCACAAACAAGCCCACGACGGGAGAGACAAATGAACATCGTAAAATTTTCCGCAGCAGCTCTGGTGGCTTCTGTCGCCTTCGCTGGCGCCGCCGCTGCTCGCGACCAGATTCAGGTTGCCGGTTCTTCCACTGTTCTGCCCTATGCCAAGATCGTTGCCGAGACCTTTGCTGAAACCTTCCCGAACTTTAAGGCTCCGGTTGTTGAGTCCGGCGGCACGGGCGGCGGTCTGAAGGCGTTCTGCTCCGGCGTTGGTGAAGGCACCATCGACATCGCCAACGCTTCGCGCAAGATCAAGGCCGACGAACTGGCCGCCTGTAAGGCTGCTGGCGTTGCCGACGTTCAGGAAGTGAAGATCGGTTACGACGGTATCGTCTTCGCAATGGACGCATCCAACAAGGACATCAAGCTTGAGCCGAAGGATCTCTACCTCGCTCTCGCCGCTGAAGTCGTCAAGGACGGCAAGCTCGTTGCCAACCCCTACAAGAAGTGGTCGGAAGTCAACAAGGAACTTCCTGATGTAGCAATCGCTGCTTACATCCCGGGTTCCAAGCACGGCACGCGCGAAGTCTTCGAAGAGAAGATCATGGCTGACGGCTGCAAGGAAGCAGGCGCCACCGACGCCATCAAGACGCTGGTTCCCGATGCCAAGCAGGCTGCTGCAAAGTGCATCGCAGTCCGTAAGGACGGCGCCGCAGTCGACATCGACGGCGACTACACCGAGACGCTTGCCCGTATCGATGCCAACAAGACCGGCCTCGGCGTTTTCGGCCTCGCATTCTATGAAAACAATGCTGACCGTCTGAAGGTTGCGACTGTTTCGGGCGTTGTTCCGTCCACCGAAACCGTTGCCAGCGGCAAGTACCCGGTTTCTCGCCCGCTGTTCTTCTACGTGAAGAAGGCTCACCTGGGCGTTATCCCGGGCCTCAAGGAATATGTCGAGTTCTTCGTTTCTGACGAAATGATCGGCCCGGATTCCCCGCTCGCCAACTACGGCCTCGTTGCCGCTCCGGACAAAGAACGCGAAGAAATCCGCGCCAAGTTCGCTGCCGGCGCTTCGATGTAATACAGAAAGAGGGGTGCGGCCTGCCGCGCCCCTCATTCCACTCCGCTGCCTTTCCGCCTCGGCGACGGTCTCCGGTTGACAGTTCCAATTCATCGTCGTCCACATAATTGTTGATCGATTACAGATGGATAGGATGTATCAACCTTGACGCTTGCCGGACTTTGATACAGTCAGGCGGCAAGCATTTCTGGATGGTCCAGCAGTCTCGTTTTGATGACTTTTTGATTTGCCCGATATCGCATCGTGCTCTTGGGGCACGCCGAGGGAACTCTAATGAACACATCGATCCTTTTGCTGATACTGGCGCTGATCGGCATCGGCAGCTATCTGCTCGGCAGCCGCCGTGCCGTTGCCCTGTCTGGCGGGCGCCCCGCCACCATGCATTCCCGTGCCGGTTATCACGGTTCCTACGCGGTGGTCTGGGCGGTGCTGCCCGCGGCGCTCATTCTCTGCGCCTGGCTTGTCATCAGCCCGCTGATCATTACGTCTTCCGTGCGCGCTGAATTTCCTGAAGATGTGCGCGCTCAATCCGAAGCGCAGCAGAGCCTGACATATGGTATGGTAACGTCGATCGCCCGAGGTCTGCAGCGGCTGACGGCGGAGGAAACGGCGCAGGTTGATGCGGATGCCGCCACAGTGCGGCCGCTTCTGGCGTCGAAGGGCGTTGCCATCGCCGGCGATCCCGAGCGCTACATGGTCGATGCCGCCCAGACGCTGAACGCGATGACGTCCACCAGCCGTATTGCGATGATCGCAATCGTGCTGCTGGCCGCTTTCGGCGGTGCAGCTTATGCGCTGCGTTCGATCGCTCCGCGCTTCCGGGCGCGCAACAGGGTCGAGAAGGTCATTCTCGCGGCCCTGCTCGTTGCCTCCTCCATTGCCATTCTGACGACCATCGGCATCGTCCTGTCGATGCTGACGGAAGCCATCCAGTTCTTCACCATGGTTCCGGCACACCAGTTCTTCTTCGGAACGGTATGGGATCCGCGTTTCGCGGCGGCGGGTGCAACGGACTCGTCCGGCCAGTTCGGCCTGATCCCGCTGCTCGCCGGCACGCTTTACATCGGTTTCGTCGCCATGCTGGTGGCGGTCCCGGTCGGCCTGTTTTCGGCGATCTACATGTCGGAATACGCCTCGCCACGCCTTCGCTCCGTGGCAAAGCCGCTGCTCGAGGTGCTCGCCGGCATTCCCACCATCGTCTACGGCTTCTTCGCGCTGACGACGGTTGGTCCGTTCCTCAGAGACATTTCCACGCAGATCAACGGTCTGGCGACGGGTAATTACGCCAACTTCATCCAGGCGCAGAGCGTCATCACCGCCGGCTTCGTCATGGGCATCATGCTGATCCCCTATGTCTCGTCGCTGTCGGATGACATCATCACCGCCGTGCCGCGCTCTCTGCGTGACGGTTCGCTCGGTCTCGGCGCCACGCGGTCTGAAACCATCAAGAAGGTCATCGTTCCCGCCGCTCTTCCCGGCATCGTCGGCGCCGTGCTGATGACGGCATCGCGTGCGATCGGCGAAACCATGATCGTGGTTCTCGCGGCCGGCGTTGCCGCCCGCCTGCAACTCAACCCCTTCGAACCGATGACCACCGTAACGGTCAAGATCGTCAGTCAGCTGACCGGCGACCTTGAATTCACCTCGCCGCAAACGCTGGTTGCCTTCGCGCTGGGCATCACGCTTTTTGCCATCACGCTTTGCCTGAATATCTACGCGCTTTACATCGTGCGCAAATACCGGGAGCAATATGAATGACCGACATCGTTTCTCCCGCAGCCGGCGCTGCCGGCACCAACAAGGCCGCACGTCGTGATATCGGCATCAAGCGCCGCTACGCCGCCGAACGCCGTTTCCGTGCCTATGGCATGGCAGCGATTTCCTTTGGCCTCCTGTTCCTCTTCCTGCTGCTCTGGTCGGTCGTCTCCAAGGGTTACACCGCCTTCCAGCAGACGATGATCACCGTTCCGGTCGAGTTTTCCGAACTGATCATCGATCCGAAGAATGAGCGGGCCGCAAATCCTGCCAAGCTGATGACGGCCAATTATCCCGTCCTCGCTCGCGATGCCGTCGCCAAGGTTCTTGGCGTTGCGCCGACGGACCGTGCCGGTCTTCGCGCCGTCAACACCATGATCTCGGACAGCGTTCGCACACAGCTGCGCGATATCGTCGTTGCCGATCCGGCCATTATCGGCACCACGCGCACCGTCACGCTTCTGGCGTCTGGTGATGTCGACAGTGCCTTCAAGGGCCAGGTGGACATGACGGTGGATGAAGCCAACCGCCGTATCTCGAACCAGCAGCTCGGCTGGATGAACCAGCTCGCCGAAAGCGGCCAGCTCGGCAAGCATTTCAATACCGGCATCTTCGTCAACGGCAATTCGAGCCGTCCGGAAGCGGCGGGTGTCGGCGTGGCGCTGATCGGCTCCTTTTACATGATGCTGATCGTGCTTGTGCTGTCGCTGCCGATCGGCGTCGCAGCCTCCATCTATCTTGAAGAATTTGCCCCTAAGAACCGCCTGACGGATCTCATCGAGGTGAACATCAACAATCTGGCGGCAGTTCCTTCGATCGTCTACGGTCTGCTCGGCCTTTCCGTTTTCATCAACTTCATGGGCTTTCCGCGCTCCGCCTCTCTGGTTGGCGGCCTTGTCCTGACGCTGATGACGCTGCCGACGATCATCATCGCGACCCGTGCCGCATTGAAGGCCGTGCCGCCGTCGATCCGCGCTGCCGCACTCGGTCTGGGCGCATCCAAGATGCAGACGATCTTCCACCACGTCCTGCCGCTCGCCATGCCCGGCATTCTGACCGGCACCATCATCGGCCTCGCCCACGCATTGGGCGAAACGGCGCCGCTGCTTCTGATCGGCATGGTGGCATTCGTTGCGAATTATCCGACAACGCCAATGGATCCGTCCACGGCTCTGCCGGTGCAGATTTACATGTGGGCGAACGAAGCCGAACGCGCCTTTGTCGAGAGGACATCTGGCGCTATCATCATCCTGCTTCTGTTCCTCATCGTCATGAATGTTGGCGCAATCCTGTTGCGTCGCCGCTTTGAGCGGCGCTGGTAGAGGGAGCTAGAGCAATGAACATGTTGTCGGAAGCAGCAGTTGAAAAGGCGCTGGACAAGAAAATGAATGAAGTCTCATACAAGATGATCGGCAAGGACGTTTCGGTTTATTACGGCGAAAAGCGCGCGCTTTACGACGTGAACCTCAACGTCCGTGAAAACACGGTGACTGCGCTTATCGGCCCGTCCGGTTGCGGTAAATCCACTTTCCTGCGCACCTTGAACCGCATGAACGACACGATCGACGGTTGCCGGGTCACCGGCAAGATCACGCTCGACACGGACGATATCTACGATCAGGCGATCGACGTCGTCGAATTGCGCGCCCGCGTCGGCATGGTGTTCCAGAAGCCGAACCCGTTTCCCAAGACCATCTATGAAAACATCGCCTACGGCCCGCGCATCCATGGTCTCGCCCGCAACAAGGCGGATATGGACCAGATCGTCGAGCAGAGCCTGCAGAAGGCGGGTCTCTGGAACGAGGTGAAGGATCGCCTGCTGGAGTCCGGCACGGGTCTCTCCGGTGGTCAGCAGCAGCGTCTGTGCATCGCGCGCGCGGTTGCCGTCAGCCCGGAAGTCATCCTGATGGACGAACCCTGCTCGGCGCTCGATCCGATCGCGACCGCAAAGGTCGAGGAACTGATCCACGAACTGCGCACCAACTACACGATCGTCATCGTCACGCACTCCATGCAGCAGGCGGCGCGTGTTTCGCAGCGTACGGCCATGTTCCATCTTGGTCATCTTGTCGAAGAAAATGAAACGGACAAGATGTTCACCAATCCGGACGACCAGCGCACGCAGGATTACATCATGGGCCGCTTCGGCTGATCCCCGGCCGGCGCTTTCTCGAAACCGAACAAGACTGGTGCCTCTGCCGTGCCCGCTTCCGGGTACGCGCATGCAGGCCAAGCCGGAGGACTAGACCGTGACACAGACAACGACCCATTCGCATATCCTGTCCGCCTATGACGACGAATTGAAGTTTCTGACGCGCCGCATCGCCGAAATGGGCGGTCTTGCCGAGCAGATGTGCGGCGACGCCGTGCGTGCCCTCGTCAATTCCGATGCGGCACTCGCGCAGAAGGTCATTTCCGACGATACAATTCTCGACCATGCCGAACGCGAAATCGGCGACAAGGCCATCGTCACCATCGCCAGACGCCAACCTGTGGCGGCCGACCTTCGCGAGATCATCGGCACCCTGCGCATCGCCGCCGATCTGGAACGCGTCGGCGATCTCGGCAAGAACACCGCAAAGCGCGTCATCGCGGTTGCCGGAACCGGCGTGCCGCGCAAGCTCGCCCGCGGCATCGAACATCTGTCGGAGCTGGCGCTGGTGCAGCTCAAGGAAGTCCTCGACGTCTATTCCACCCGTTCCGCCGAGAAGGCCAATGCCATTCGCGAGCGCGACGAGGAAATCGACGCGATGTACACGTCGCTCTTCCGGGAGCTTCTGACCTACATGATGGAAGATCCGCGCAACATCACCACCTGCACGCATCTTCTGTTCTGCGCCAAGAACATCGAGCGCATCGGCGACCACGCCACGAATATTGCCGAGACGATCTATTACATGACCACCGGCAGCCAGCCGGAGGGCGAGCGTCCGAAGGACGACAGTTCCAACACCCTCGGTTCGGTGACCGAGTAACAGACAAGCAGAAGCTTGCGGAGTTCAATATATGGTGCCCAAGATTGCAGTTGTGGAAGACGAGGAAGCGTTGAGCGTCCTGCTTCGTTACAATCTCGAGGCTGAGGGATACGACGTCGACACGATACCCCGTGGCGACGAGGCGGAAATCAGGCTGCAGGAGCGTATTCCGGATCTTCTCATCCTGGATTGGATGCTGCCCGGTGTGTCCGGTATCGAACTCTGCAGGCGATTGAGAATGCGGCCGGAAACCGAACGCCTGCCCATCATCATGCTGACGGCGCGCGGAGAGGAAAGTGAGCGGGTTCGCGGTCTTGCCACCGGTGCCGATGATTATGTCGTCAAGCCGTTTTCGACGCCGGAACTCATGGCCCGCGTCAAGGCCATGCTGCGCCGGGCCCGGCCCGAGGTTCTGTCATCGGTGCTGAAATGCGGCGATATCGAACTCGATCGCGAAACCCATCGCGTTCACCGCAAAAGCCGCGAAGTTCGCCTCGGCCCGACGGAATTCCGCCTGCTGGAGTTCCTGATGACATCGCCGGGCCGGGTGTTTTCCCGCTCGCAATTGCTGGATGGCGTCTGGGGTCACGATATCTATGTCGATGAGCGCACTGTCGATGTGCATGTCGGCCGTCTGCGCAAGGCTCTGAATTTTTCGCACATGCAGGATGTTATCCGCACCGTGCGTGGTGCCGGATATTCGATGGAAGCCTGAGCGAAGCGGAGCCGATAGTTTCGCTGGCAACATGGTGCCGCAAAAAAGCAGGCCCGAAATCGGAAACGGTTTCGGGCTTTTTCTATATCAACATCCACAAAACTCGATGCCATTCTCCGTCTTGACGGAGGATCGGCAGCCAGTTGAAACCAAAATCGAAGGGTGACGCCCAATCACGAGGGAGTGGCAAGGGTTCGGCGCGCTGTCATCAAGCTGACCGCGGAGCCGGCCTGTTTTTCGTCATAAAAAAACGGGCCCGAAGGCCCGTAATTTTGAGTGTTGAAATGCGTGCCGCAACACTCAAGCCTTACGGCGCTCGCTCACCGGCTGGTAGGCGAGTTTCGCATGGAACTTGCAATAGGGCGAAGATTCCAGCGCTTCACAACCGCAGAAATGGAAGTCGTCCTTCAGCGGATCGCCAACCGGCCACTTGCAGGTGCGCTCGGTCAGTTCCGTCAGCGTCAGGCGACGGGAAATCGGCGTGACAACGTTTTTGGAAGGAACGTAATCGAGAACCTGTGCGGTCTCGATGTCGATCTCCTCGTGCAGCGCCGTTGCCGCGTTCGAACGGGTGAGAACCCGCGCCGGGGCTGCGTTGACGCGGCCTGCGAAAGTCGTCGTGCGCGGAGCAGGTGCAGCGGTGCGCTTGGGCGCGGAACGTGCCGAAGTGACCGGACCGCCAGCCTTGACGCGCCCCGGCAGGTTGAGACGATGGACCTTGCCGATTACGGCATTGCGGCTGACACCGCCCAGCTGCGCTGCTATCTGGCTGGCGCTAAGCCCTTCGGACCACAATTTCTTGAGTTTTTCGACTCGCTCGTCTGTCCAGTTCATGCCGCTTCTCCGCTTGTCGCGTGTATTTTCGGCAGAATCCCTCTCCGTCTCGCGGGCGTGCCGCAAGCGTGGTTTCCGCCGGATTTTTGGTGACTAGTTCCGCCGCAATGCAGTCTAGTAATTAGCGATTAACCTAGTGCCACGCAGACTCCGTGGCAAGAGTCGGGGGAATCATCTGGAATCGATTTTCCGGTTTTCCCCAACTTGCTGGCGAGTTGAGTCTGAAAGGCAACACCTTGGGGCTCGCCGGCCGCCACCTACTAGGGCTTGAGAAGCCCGGGAAACGCGGACTTTTGTTGACATCGGCAAACGAAGTGACAATAGTGCCCCTGCCGCCGCGAGGCGGCATTTTTGATTTTCAGGCGAGGGATAACCCTTGAAGCCTATTGACAACCGTTGACAGCGCATCTGCGCAAGGAGTGATACAGCCATGGCCGAAGCCGCCGCGCCATTGTTTGATACGTTTTCCAGAGCCCCCCTGCGCTTTGAGCGCGGTGAGGGCGTCTGGCTGTTCACGGAAAGCGGCGAACGATATCTCGATTTTGCGGCCGGTGTCGCCGTCAACTCACTGGGCCATGCCCATCCGCACCTTGTGGATGCGATCAAGACGCAGGCCGAGAAGGTCTGGCACGTCTCGAACCTCTATGAAGTGCCGGGACAGGAAAAACTCGCCAGGCGCCTGACGGAAGCGACTTTCGCAGACAAGGTGTTCTTCACCAATTCCGGCGCGGAAGCACTGGAATGTGCAATAAAGACCGCGCGCCGTTATCACTATTCGAAAGGCCATCCGGAAAAGTTCCGTATCGTCACGTTCGAAGGCGCGTTCCATGGCCGCACGCTTGCGACGATCGCCGCCGGCGGCCAGCAGAAATATCTCGAAGGTTTCGGTCCCAAGGTCGAAGGTTTCGATCAGGTGCCGTTCGGCGATGTCGATGCCCTGAAGGCAGCCATCACGGCCGAGACGGCCGCACTTCTGATCGAGCCCATCCAGGGCGAGGGCGGTATCCGCGCGCCCAGCAAGGAATTCCTGCAACTCCTGCGTGGTCTGTGCGACGAGCACGGCCTGCTCCTGATTTTCGATGAGGTCCAGACGGGCGTCGGCCGCACGGGCAAACTCTTTGCCTATGAGCAGACCGGTGTTGCGCCCGATATCATGGCAGTCGCCAAGGGTATTGGCGGCGGTTTCCCGCTCGGCGCATGCCTTGCAACAGCGGATGCTGCTTCCGGCATGACGGCGGGCGTACACGGCACCACCTATGGCGGCAATCCGCTGGCCATGGCGGTCGGCAATGCCGTGCTGGATGTCGTTCTAGCCGACGGTTTTCTCGAAAAGGTCCGTGATGTCGCGTTGGTTTTCCGCCAGGGCCTCGCCTCGCTCAAGGATCGTTATCCTGACGTGATCGAGGAAATCCGCGGCGAAGGCCTGCTTCTGGGCATCAAGGCGAAGGTTCCTTCGGGCGATCTGCTGCAGGCCATGCGCGCCGAACATCTGCTTGGCGTGCCTGCGGGCGACAATGTCATCCGCCTTCTGCCGCCGCTCGTCACCACGGCGGAAGAGGCCCGCGAGGGTCTTGCGCGTGTCGACGCGGCCGCCGCCTCCCTGACAGCGAAACAGGCGAAAATCGCCTGAGTAAATCAAGGGCGGGCCTCTGTTCAGGGGCTCGCAAGCATGGGACAGATCAGCATGGTTTCACCAAAACATTTTCTGGACCTCTCGGCCGTCGGGTCGGAGGACTTGCGGACAATTCTTGATGATGCGCGCACGCGCAAGATTGCCACCAAAACCGGCACGGCGGCAAAGCCGCTTGCCGGCAAGATGCTGGCGATGATCTTTGAAAAGCCGTCCACCCGCACCCGCGTCTCCTTCGATGTCGGCATGCGCCAGCTCGGCGGCGAGACCCTTTTCCTGTCGGGCACGGAAATGCAGCTGGGCCGCGCCGAAACGATTGGCGATACGGCCAAGGTGCTGTCGCGTTATGTCGACGCCATCATGATCCGCACGACAGATCATTCGCGCCTGCTCGAGCTTGCTGAACACGCCACTGTGCCGGTCATCAACGGTCTAACGGACGACACCCATCCCTGCCAGATCATGGCGGATATATTGACGTTCGAGGAACATCGCGGCCCGGTCAAGGGCAAGACCATTGCCTGGACGGGCGACGGCAACAATGTGCTGCATTCCTTCGTGGAAGGCTCCGCCCGTTTTGGCTATCGCATGGCGATGGCGGTGCCGATGGGGTCCGAACCGCATGACAAGTTCTTGAACTGGGCGCGCAACAATGGCGGCGAGATCGCGCTGTACCACGATGCCGATAAGGCAGTGGCGGGAGCGGATTGCGTCGTTACCGATACCTGGGTGTCGATGAACCAGGAGCACAAGGCGCGCGGCCACAATATTTTCCAGCCCTATCAGGTCAATGAAGCCCTGATGGCGAAGGCTGATAAAGACGCGCTGTTCATGCATTGCCTGCCGGCACATCGTGGCGAGGAAGTGACTGATGGCGTGATCGACGGGCCGCAGTCGGTCGTCTTCGATGAGGCGGAAAACCGCCTGCATGCGCAGAAGTCCATCATTGCCTGGTGCATGGGCGTCATCTGACGGCTCTTGCCCTTCCTGCCAAACGGTGAGGAAGGGTGCTTGAACTTGGCTCGGCACATTACCATCTGTGGGACTTCGAAAAGGCTCGTCGGTTTTGCTGGCGGGCCACAATCACGATTTGCACGATTTTTCCCGGAGGCGGTTTCGCTTCCCGAATCTCTGTGCGACAAGCGGAAAAAGCACATTCAGAAAGCCGGACTTTTGGACGGTAGCGGCGCAACGGCTGCGCCAAGGAGTTATGATATGGCAGATGTAACAGTTGAACTGGACGATCTCGATTTGGCTGGCGACGACAAGGTCGTGCCCTTTCAGGTCGAAGGTCTGGATGTGCGCGGCCGCGCCGTGCAGGTTGGGCCGCTGTTGAATGCCATTCTCGAAAGGCACGACTATCCTGCGGTGGTCGCCCGCCTTCTCGCGGAAGCCACCGTTCTGACGGCGCTGATCGGCACCTCGCTTAAATTTTCCGGCAAGCTCACCGTTCAGACCAAGGGTGACGGCCCGGTTGACCTTCTGGTGGCGGATTTCACCGCCCCTGAAAGCATGCGTGCCTATGCCCGTTTCGATGAGGAGCGGCTGGCGGAGGCGATTGCGGCGGGAGCGACCTCTCCGGAACAGTTGCTGGGCACCGGCATTCTGGCCTTCACCATCGATCAGGGCGCGGGAATGCAGCCCTATCAGGGCATCGTGCCGCTGGACGGCTCGTCGCTGGAAGAAATCGCCGGGGTTTATTTCCGCCAGTCGGAACAGCTTCCCACCCGCGTGCGCCTTGGCGTTGCCGAATTCTTCGACCGTGACGGCGATGGAAAGCCACGCCACGGCTGGCGTGCCGGCGGCGTGATTGCGCAATTTCTGCCGCAGGCGCCTGAGCGTCTTCGCATGCGTGATCTTCACGGAGGCGACGGCGATGAGGGCAATTACGACGTGGCTGAGGATGATGCCTGGACCGAGGCGGTCACGCTGCTGAACACGGTGGATACCGACGAGCTGACCGATCCGCAGGTGCCGGTGGAGCGTCTGCTCTACAGGCTTTTCCACGAAAGTGGCGTGCGCATCTACGATCCGCAGGCGATTTTTGACCGCTGCAGCTGCTCGCGCGAAAAGATCAAGGGCGTGCTCTCCGGCTTCACCGCCGAAGAGATCAAGGCAAGCGAAGAAGACGGCGCAATTGCCGTGACCTGCGAGTTCTGCTCCACGACCTATCGCTATGATGTCAGCGAGTTTGAAAACGCCTGAGGCACTTTGACTGGCGAGGCCGCGCTATTAAATGGTGCGGCCCCGTTTGCGTCAGTTCAAGACCCGCATCAGGCCGGGTGAATCCAGTGAGAAGGCGGGTATGGTGACATTGAACACCTCGCCTTTGTCCGTTTCCATTTCATAATGGCCAAACATCAGGCCGGACGGCGTATCCAGCGGACATCCTGACGAATATTCGTAGCTGTCGCCGGGGTTCAGATGCGGCTGCTCGCCGACGACGCCGGGGCCGTAGACTTCATCCACCTGTCCGTTCTGATCGGTGATGTGCCAGTAGCGGTTGACGAGTGTTACCGGAATATCTGAGTTGTTCGAGATCACGACTTTATAGCCCCAGACGTAACGGTCGTCATCCGGGTCGGATTGTTCCTCGAGATAATACGGATCGACCGTAACCTCGATATCCCTTGTCAGAGCACGATACATACGCGCCACACCTCGATATTATGCCTGCCGCCGATATCCTACACTATAGGTTCTGGCTATCGTCAAGAAAATGAACGACTTGACGGGCAGGCGGCATCTTCTGTTGCGCTGTTTTCTACCGTTAGGGATAACGGTAAAGGTAAATATTGGTTGCCTGATACCGGGCTTCACCCTTGCGGCGGGAGCCTTTCGGACGCCATGGCCGGACATTGAAGACGGGCCATGGCGATGTGCAAACTGAATTTTTAAGCCGAAACGGCTGCCAGACCCTTCGCCAGATCCTCCAGCAGATCGTCCGTATCCTCAATGCCGCAGGAAAGACGCAAGGTGCCGCCGGAAATGCCGAGTTCGGCGCGCGCCTCATCGGTCAGGTTCTTGTGCGTCGTGGTGCCGGGGTGGGTGATGAGGCTCTTGGCATCGCCGAGATTGTTGGAGATCTTCACGATTTCCAGCGCGTTCTGCAGCGCGAAGGCCGCATCCTTGCCGCCCTTCAGTTCGAAAGCCACGAGCGTCGATCCGCCGGACATCTGCCGCGCGATGATGTCGGCCTGTGGGTGATCGGCGCGGCCGGGATAGATGACCTTGGCAACCTTGCCGCTATCGGCGAGGAAATCGGCGATTTTGCCGGCATTGGCCGTCTGCTGCTTGACGCGCAGCGGCAGGGTCTCGATGCCCTTCAGCAGCGTCCAGGCGTTGAACGGCGACATGGCCGGGCCGGTATGGCGGAAGTAATCCTGCAGCTCTTCCTCGATCCACTTCTTGTCGGAAAGGATCACGCCGCCAAGGCAACGGCCCTGACCGTCAATATGTTTCGTTGCCGAATAAACAACGATGTGGGCGCCGAGTTCGAGCGGCTTCTGGAAGAGCGGCGTCGCGAAGACGTTATCGACCACCACTTTCGCGCCGATCTGGTTGGCGAGCTTCGCCACGCCGGCAATGTCGATGATTTCAAGCGTCGGATTTGTCGGGCTTTCAAGGAAGAACAGCTTGGTGTTCGGCTGGATCGCCTTTTCCCAATTGCCGAGATCGCGTCCGTCGATCAGCGTGCATTCGATGCCGTATTTCGGCGCAAGCGTTTCGACCACCCAGCGGCAGGAGCCGAAGAGGGCACGGGCAGCAACGATATGATCGCCGGCGCGCAGCTGGCACATGATGGCGGCGGTGACGGCGGCCATGCCGGAGGCAAGCGCCCGGGCGTCTTCCGCACCTTCCAGCAGGCACATGCGCTTTTCGAACATGTCATTGGTCGGGCTTGCATAGCGGGCGTAGATGAATCCATCCGTTTCACCCTTGAAGCGCGCTTCGGCGGCCTCGGAGTTTTCGTAGACGAAACCCTGGGTCAGATAGATCGCTTCCGACGTTTCACCATAGGGTGAGCGTAGCGTACCGCCGTGAACGAGCTGGGTTGCCGGGCGCCATTTATTGCTCATGTGATCACCTTCAAAACAAAAAAACCGGCCGCAAAAGCAGACCGGTTCCTAGCACCCGGTCTTTTTAGCCACTTGTTTAACGTGGCTGCAAGCCGACCGGCCAAATCACCACGGGATAAGCTTGCCATACTGCCGTTACCGGCTTGCGTCAATGCTTTCCTTTTGGTTTTGTCGCCGTAAAAAGGAATGATGACCATGATCAGAACGACGGGCATTTTGGCGGATGGCGCAATCAGGGCGCTGTTTGCGGGCGGCAAGCTGAAAAGCGAAGCCGATCTCGATGCTGACCAGGTGCAGCCCGCCAGCCTTGATCTGCGGCTCGGCTCGAAGGCCTATCGTGTGCGCGCCAGTTTCATGCCGGGCCCCGGAACCCGCGTCATCGACAAGCTCAACCGCTTCAGCCTGCACGAGGTCGATCTCACCCAGGGGGCGGTGCTGGAGACCGGCTGCGTTTATATCGTTCCCCTGATGGAAAGCCTGGAGCTGCCGGCGGACATGTCGGCCTCGGCCAATCCCAAAAGCTCGACCGGACGTCTTGATATCTTCACCCGCGTCATGACCGACAATGCGCAGGAATTTGACAAGATACCGGCTGGATATTCGGGCCCGCTCTATCTGGAAATCAGCCCGCGCACCTTCCCCGTGGTCGTGCGTCGAGGATCGCGCCTGTCGCAGATCCGCTTCCGCGTTGGTCACTCGCTGCTCAACGAAAGCGAGCTGCTGAAACTGCACGAGACGGAAATGCTGGTCGCGAGCGACACTCCGAACGTGACCGGCGGCGGCATCGCGCTTTCCATCGACCTCATGGGTTTTGGCGAGAACGGCCTGATCGGATATCGCGGCAAGCATCATACCGCCGTGGTCGATGTCGACAAGAAGGCCCAGCACGACGTTCTCGATTTCTGGGAGCCGCTGCATGCGCGCGGCCGCGCGGAACTGATCCTCGATCCCGATGAATTCTATATTCTCGTCTCACGCGAGGCCGTGCATGTGCCCCCGCTTTATGCGGCAGAAATGACACCCTTTGACCCCTTGGTGGGCGAGTTCCGCGTCCACTATGCCGGCTTCTTCGATCCCGGCTTCGGCCACGCGCAGGCCGGCGGCACAGGCAGCCGCGCGGTGCTCGAGGTGCGCAGCCACGAAGTGCCCTTCATCCTGGAACACGGCCAGATTGTCGGCCGCCTGGTTTACGAGCATATGCTGCAAAAGCCGGAAGGCCTCTATGGCAGCGGCCTGGGCTCCAACTACCAGGCCCAGGGCCTGAAACTTTCCAAGCATTTCCGCGCGGAATAATGACCCCTCCGGGTGCTTGACACCCGGATGGAACTATCCGATGTCTTGTCTGCGGCGCGGGTGTAGCTCAATGGTAGAGCAGCAGCTTCCCAAGCTGATGATGGGGTTTCGATTACCCTCACCCGCTCCAGTCTTTTCAATAACTTAGAGGATGCGACGTGTCACCCGTGTCACGTCATGTCACTTGCGCTTTTCGGCGCGCATTTCCGCGATTCGTCTGCTCGACTGCAAACCGTCACCGCGGCTATACCTTTTTGTCATTTTCGGCGTGCTGTGTGTCGCCAATTCCTGGGCGGCTTCAAGCGATCCTGTTGCCTCGACAGTCTCCGAAACGGCGCCCGCCCGGGAATCCATTGACCACACATAATCTGGCACGCCGGCAGCTTTCCGGACCTTGCTGAATTTGGTCGTGTAGTGGTTATCCCGGTAAGGCTTGCCAGTGTCCTCATCGATCACGACAGGACCGATTTCGGGGATCGTGTAAGCCTTCAGGGCTTCCGTCACCAGTGGCATGACGTTCAGGTCGCGAGAGGCGAGGGCGCCTGTTTTGCTCGTCTTGATGGACAGGATCATGTCTTTCGAGATATCCCCGGCCGTCAGGCCACGCCACCGGAACGGACCACCTTCAGGCGGCGGCGACCACTCCCCGATTACATCGATCCGGCGCAGGGCTGTTTCGAATTTCAGCGCTTCAACGAATCCGATCGACGGGCATTTCATCTCGGCGCTTTTCTTCACGATGGCCTCGCACTGTGCATAGGTCATTGCGACGGTTCGGCCGCCTGGCTGTTCGAACTGCATATCCGACAGGATAGAGCGTGCTTGTGCGCAGCCGTGCAAGCGTTCCCCCGCGCCATAGGACAAGATCACCCGCAAGAGCTTGATCGCTCCAGCGGCACGTCTATGTCCCTTCTTGCGCCATTCCCCGAACCACTTCTTGAAGTCCGAAGCTTTCAGCACGTCGATCCGACGCGAGCCGATATTCTTTTCCAGCACGCGCAAGCTCGGCTCATAGTCCCTTATGCGCGTCGAGTGCTTGACGCTGTGAAGGGAACTGGTGGTATCGAACTTGTAAGCATCGATCAGCGCTTTGATTGTCCCGTCGAACGTCGGCGGGGCACCAAGCGTTGAAAGTTCGCTGCGCAGCTGGTCGGTCAGACGCCGGCACTCGGCGGCGATCTGGTCTTCCGTCAAATCGTCATCAAGACGAATGGCCGAAAGCGCCGCGGGCGAACCCTTCACGGCGCGTTTCGGATCCCAATAATGGACCCTCGATCCATCTTTGTTGTCCCGGTATTTATAACCGGGCCTGTCAGTCCGCATCAAAATTGTCCTTTCCGTCTGGGGCAAGAGCGCCCAACGGCAGGATGCGGGTGTTGCCGACGCGCTCGTCAAGGCCGTCTTGCCTGTGGATAGTGGGAATAACGGTAACAACCAGCGTCCGTAGATCAACTTGAACCGCCGCGCCCTCACTGCGGGCGGCCCTGATGATCCTTTCCATGTCAGCCTGTCTGAAGGCTCCGTGGCTCATCAGCGTGCCTCCATCTCATCGAACGCCTTGTGTGCTTCGGTGATTTCCCGAATGGCAGAATCCGCGAGGAGGTGAAGCGCGCAATAATCCTTAGGCTTTTCGTTGCCGCCATCGAAGGCGGTATCGATCAGCCTTTTCATGGCGTGGATGAAGCTTTCGGCCGCGCCGGCCGCATCGTCAAATTTGGTGCGGGGATCGTTCATACGGAAACCCTCCCGCCCATGGCAACCACCTGCTCGATGAACCGGGCCATCTCTGGAACGACGCCCTCGCTTCGCCTCAGAGCCTCGAAAATCCCGCTGGCCCTGATGGCATCAGCCTTGATCACGAGGCCTTCATGAGTGAATGCTGGCAATTTAGAGATTTCAGAACTGATAACGGCCATGCGGGTTTCAGCATCGTTGATGCGCCCCTTAGCGGCAGCAACGCCGGCGGCTTTGCGCAGGCTTGCGGTTTTCGCTTCATATTCCTGCGCCAGAGCCAGTTTGTGTTCGTATCTCTCGATCGCGGCATTCAAATCAGCACGAGATTTTGCCAACGCCTTTTCGTTTCGTCCACGCGGTGTGCGTTTACGCAACTCTTGAAGGGTTTCGGCGGCGTCCCGTTGGCTCGTCACGAAGAAACACGCAGATGGTGTTTCCTGTCGTTGCCGATCGGTGAAACGCTTGCGCAATGAGCTTGTGTCTCGGACCAAGTAGCGGCCGACAATATCCCTCTCTGCGCCGTCGGTGCGCGAGCCACGGTTTGCGTTGGAGCCACCAAGAAGTTCTTCAGGAGCGAGCGGCCACCGGTGCCGCCATTCATCCGCAATCCATTCCAGTGCATCCTTCGCGGCATGCAATTCGGCCCGAGCATCCTGCAGGCGGGCATAAGCCGCCAGCAGGTCCGGGTTTTCAGCGACGGTCGCAGGTGCAGCGGCCTCGGCCTGAATTGCTGTAACATCAACACAGGCGCCAGCAGTGACCGGCAGAGAGGCGGCAGCAGCGCCGACGAGGAAAGTGCGACGGGTAGTTTTCATTCGCCTGCCTCCTCGTTGAGGATCGATTTCAGGAAGATGGTTCCCATGTGGCCGTCGGGAGCCCGGCAGTTGGTGATGCTGTCAAAGACATTTTCGTCCTCGATAGCGAGCCGAGCTTTGGCGCGGACATCGGCCAGCGTGACGCACGGCGTGCGGATAAGCACCTCTTCCGCGGCTTCCTTGGCTTTCCATTCGGCTTCGCAAAGGTCGGTGTCGCCCAGCTTGTCGATCAGCGGGCGAAACAAGGCTTCCTTCTCGTTATAATCTATGATCGCTGCGCGAATTGGACCCGAAAGGCCGAAATTCGGTTCGTCAAAGTTCATCGTGTCAAAGCGTTCGCAAGCGGTCGCCAAAGAGAGGATGTTACCGTCGACAATGCGAAGCAACGACGAGACGGTATCAAGCTCTACATTGCGCGTGCCGTCGGGACGATTGAAATCCAGATCGCTGACCATGCTCTTGATCGCGCCGGTAAGGCGCGACAGGTCGAGCAGGGCATAGAGGACATCAGAGGGAACGATGTTTTCTTTCGTCAACATGTCACGCACCCCCATTCAGGTGCTCGGCATGTTCTTCTCGCCATTGCGCATCAAGAACCTTTACGGCTTCCTGCGCTGCGAGCGAGGTTATACCGGAAAGGCTTTCAGCGTTCTTCGCCTCATCGCGGACAAGCAGCCATGCACGATCAAGAATGTCGGAGGAGGAAACAGGCTGCGCGTTCCGGGCTGCTCGGATTACCAAGTCCCGGCACTCGTAGATGTGCTCAAGGAGAGCTTCAACGACGTTACCAGCTTCGTTGTTTTCTCCGGTCTTCGAGATGATGAACCGCGGCTGGTTGATAAAACCCAGTAGTGACGTCTCGAGGTGAACCATCACATCGTTCAGCGTCGACAGGCCTTCCATGCCGACGGAAGACAGGGCAGTGAGGCTGAGAGTGTGGCTTGCGTGCAAGGCAGTTGAAACTGCGGGCACAGTTGTGCTATTCCTATGATCGCTCATTGGACTTGTCCTTGTCTCTGTGAGTTACGATTTCCGCGCTGCGAACGCGGCAGTCATTTCGAAACCGGCCTTTGGTTGAAGCTGCGAACTTCAGTCTGAGGCCGTTTTCATTTCCCCAGCCAGTCCAGCTTTGATCAACTCGCGTGCTGCCTCAGACTTCGTTGGCAGGCGGTTGTCGTATCTGAACTTCTGAATGGCATCCTCCTCACCCGGCGTCAGCATCACCACAAACCTGCGAGTTCGGGAGTCGCTAACCATCTGTTTACCATCTTCCGAGTTTGTCATGTTTACCATGTTTGCCATATTGATCTCGCTTTTCGTATGTGTCAACAGTCTTTGTAAAGTTTACCAACTTTGCACAGGGGCTTATCGTGGCGGACGAACTTAAAGATCAGCGCGTGGTGACGATGATGTCGCCTTCGGAGCTTGATTTGATTGACGAATGGATGTTCAAACTCCGCATCAGATCTCGAGGCGAGGCCATCCGAAGACTTTGCCAGATCGGCATAAGGGCCGACGAGAATGTCCGTTCAGTCTGGAAGCTCTCGGAGAAAGCTTTCACCAACCGTGCGGACGACGCTAAAGTCATGGTCGCGCTTCTAGGTGAGGACCCAGACGGCCTTGACGTCGAAGATGTCCGATTGCTCGCGGCTGATATTATTAAGTCCGCCATGGATGACCAAATGGCGTTGAATGAAGCAATCATGCACTTGAGCGAGCCGATCGTTGCCATCCGCAATGCGAAATCCGCCGATGTCGCCATTGCCGATGCCGAAAAAGCAACGGAGCGGCTGACGAAGATGATCGCGGAACTGAAGGCAAAGGCGAACAAGGGCAAGAAGCGATAGGCGGGACTGGACATCACTGAACGCCTCCTGCCTGCTGCGCCATCCACTTCAAGAATGCCAGCGCCAACGGGTCGCCGCGTTCGCCCTTGATGCGAGCGCATTCTTCCAGAGGGGTTCCCTCGGGCAGTCCGTCGAACAAAGGCGCAAGCTGTTCCATTGAAGTGATCTCAGCGGAAGCCTTCTCCATGCGTTCTTCAAAGACGCTCATTGCCTCATCCATTGCGTTCGTGAATTCGTCACGAGATAAGTCAGGGAACTTATCAGCGAGGTTCTGGAGAATGGCGATGGCGCCGCGCTCAAGGACTTCTACGGGCGTGTTGACTATGGCGTCTACGACTTGGCTGTGTCGGTCTGGCATGATTTGTTTCCTAATTGGGTGAAGTGATTACCGATCTGGCGGCCGGCCTTTATTCCCGGCGGAGGATCTTAAACCGGCCGTTGATGCTCGGGTGTGTGGCCGTCGTGGCAGTCGCCTGCGTGCACTCGCTGATGAAGCGCTTGAACAGCTTGGTGATGTCGATGATCTGATAGACGGCAAAGCTGCTGCCCTGCGCGTTCTCGTGGCTGTTCTTCACCATCGCGAAAGCTGGCGGCCGGTAGGATATGGATGTCAGCACCTCGTCAACCAGCCACGCCGGCAAGCCGTACAGCTTGTTCATCCGTGTTTTGATTTCCGTCTTGGTTTCGCAATGCTGGGGTTTGGCCTTAAGTGGCGCGGTGTCCTCAATTACTGTCACGCGGGCGTTAACCGCTTCCAAGGCAGAAGCGGTCTCCGCCTGCAAGCGTTCAACTTCAGCCTGTCGGCGCTCGAATGTCACAAGCGCCTGGGCGTTTTGCAGAACTATCTCCGCTGCCGTCATCGGCTGATGGGGAGCGAACGAGCGTTCTTCGATTGAGAGGAAGTATTTCCGTATCTCTCTGCCCTTGGCCGACCTGTCCACCATTCCGAGCTCTTTGCCCATGCCGATGGTCAAATAGTATTCTGTGCGGTACTTCATGCCGGTTGGATGCTGCTCCCCAATTTCGGTGAGCAGGTAGTCGACGTTTTCAACGAAGCCGTACTTCTTGATGCGGTCCTTGATCCAAGTCGTGTAATCTTTCTTCGCTTCGAGAAAGCGATGAACTTCGCGGCCGTCGACCGTCTTGACGATCTGCCCGGAGATAGCCTTATCGGAAATTGCGGGAAACTGGTTCTGCGCGTTCATCACGTCGCGTCCTTCATCCTGTCGTTGGAATTGGATAGGCCGATATCGTTCGGCCCGGACGGATTACTTCGAGAACCTGCCGGCCACGAAGCCGACGACAACCAGCAGAAAGCTGGTGACGAAGTCCAAGGCGGCGGAGAGGATCGTGAACTGCAGCAGGATAATCACTCCTGCTGCCGTAGCCAGGGCAACGCCCTTAAACGACCTGATCAAATCAGACATCGTAGTTTGCGAGGTTGAGGCCCAGCGTCGAAGCAATCTTCGCCAGCACTTCCCGTTCCTTGGCGTCGATGCCGCCATGGTCGGCCACGTCCAGCGCCGACAGCAAGACCGTTTCGCCCATATCATGGTCGGCCTTGATGTCTTCGATTTCCTTGTAGAGGCCGGCGCGACCGACGCGGCCGCCCTGCGCACGCTTCAGCATGGCATCGGCGGTGCGTTCGATTTCGGCGGTTTTGAAGGCTGCGGAAAGCTGGGCGTTGGAAGTGATGGCGTTGATCGTCTGGCCGACTTCGGCGTCGGAGATGTCTCCATCAGCGGCGGCAACAAGGGCGCTTGCGGCGCAGACGGCCTCAAGGAAATCCTTGCGACCGCTGTACTTGTTGACCGATCCGGTGAGCTTTTCTTTAAATTTTGCGAACATGTGGTGTCCTCGTTCGGGTTAAACGCAAGGCGATTTGCCGCTGCGAACGAGGTAAAGCTACGCGTAACGAATAGATGCCGTCAATAGGCGTAACGAATATTTTTATACAAAACGCATTTTACGCCACCCCGGCAAGGGCGATGAAATGGACGGTCACGACAGAATCCGCAGGGAAAACCAATTGCTTGGGCGGGTTGAACTGCTCAAGAACAAGTTCCTGTGCATTGTGTCGAATAAACTTCTTCACGTAGGCCAGAAGCGGGCCATGCTCTTCAAGCTGAATCTGGGCGACAACATAATCGCCTTTCCGCACGCGTCGGCTTGGATCGACAAAAGCGACTTCGCCGTCCTCGTATCTCGGCCACATGCTCTCGCCTGATATGCCGACCCCATAGGCCCCCGACACATCCGAAAGGATCGGTGGAGCCATCACTTCATACAGAATATTGCCGTTCATGAGGAATTCGCCGTCTATCCCGCCTACAGCCTGCCCATAGACCGGGATACGCGTTCCCATGCCCCTGACCTTGTCGCCAATAATGGCGTTCGATGGCGGAGCTTCGAAAGGCGTTCTCTCGGCCTGCTTAGGCGCAGCATCGGGCTTGCCGGTTAACAACCAATCAAGAGAGACCTTGAAAAACTTCGCGTATCGCTCGGCCGCGCGAGCCAGGCCGCGCTGTCCGTTCTCATGTGCCGCGTATGTCGGGTAGCTGACCCCGATTGCCTCTGCCGCTTCACGGGCGGAGGTGTA
Source organism: Rhizobium sp. X9 (assembly GCF_018873185.1). NCBI lineage: Bacteria > Pseudomonadati > Pseudomonadota > Alphaproteobacteria > Hyphomicrobiales > Rhizobiaceae > Rhizobium > Rhizobium sp. X9. The sequence continues at coordinate 129,693 of NZ_CP071311.1, forward strand.
ACCGGCTGCTTTTCGGGCCTGTTCAAGGCGGGTGTGTACGTTGTTTTCGCTCATGAAAATGCGTATAGCACAGAAAAATATACGTAACGCGTAATAATTTGTTGAATTGAAAATATACTTAACGCATAGTGACCTCCTCTCAACACAAATCATGGAGGCTCAAAGTGAGTGAATTGCCCCCCATTGACGGGGAATATCTCAAGAAGCTGCGTAAAGGCCGCGGCTGGTCGCAGACCCAGCTGGCCGACTACCTCGGCGTCTCCCAGGCGCGCATCTCGAAGTTCGAACTCGGCGCGAAGATCGGCAAGCCCTACCAGAAACTTCTCATGCAGCTTGTTCTGGCTCCCCCGCCAGAGGGCAAGAGGGCTTCTTAATGGCCCGTATTCGCAGCATCCACCCGCCGATATTTTCAGATGAGGCTTTCGTGTCCTGCTCGGTCACAGCTCGCCTGCTGGTGATCGGTCTGTGGACTGAAGCTGATGATAAGGGCGTGTTCGAATGGAAGCCCCTGTCGCTGAAAATGCGCATCTTCCCGGCTGACGCTTTCGACATCGACATGATGGCTGGCTGGCTGGCTGAACTGAGCGCTGCGAACATCGTTTGCAGCTTCGTTGCTGACGGAAAGACCTATGGCGCGATCCGGAACTTCCGAAAATACCAACGCCCGCAGAAGCCGAACGATATTCACCCGTTACCGGAAAATCTCCGTTCATACGTCGCTCTTTCTTATACCGCTCCGGTACCAGTCAAGGAACGGTCGCGTACTGGTAAGAGAGAACCAAAACAGATGGAGGATGGAGGATGGAAGAGGGAGGATGTAAACACATCAGAACATAACCACGAACTGGAAGCTCAAGAGGATACGTATAGGGGAGACAGCTTCTCTCATGGTTATGATGTTGAGACGGGTGAGCTCTATCCCGACTGGCCTATCGAAGACGAGGTCACGCGATGAGCCGCGACCTTATCGAACAAACGAAAGGAAAGTGGCGCGGCATTCTTGCTCACGCCGGGATTTCCGAAAGCTTCCTCACTGGCAAAAAAGGACCTTGCCCGATCTGCAAGGACGGCGTCGACCGATTCCGCTTCGATGATAAGGGCGGCTCGGGATCGTACATCTGCAACCAGTGCGGCGCGGGCTATGGCATCCATCTTCTGCAAAAGGCCACGGGGCTGGATTATGCCCACGCCTGCAAGCTGATCGAAACTGCCATGCCGACCGTCCAGCGGTCGCAGCCAGCAGCCCGACCATCATCCGAAAACGTGCTGATCAAGGCAAAGGCACTCTGGAATGAAGGCGCAGGTATTGCCGAAACGACGGCGACCGCCAGTCATTTTCGGAACCGTGGGCTTTCGCTGGATATCCTGCCCCGATCGATCCGGCACCATGATCGCGTCATGTATCTGGAAGACGGCGAGTTTCATGGCCGCCTGCCGGCGATGCTGTCGCTCATCCAAGCGTCAGACGGTCGGCCCTGCGGTGTGCATCGAACATATCTCACGCCAGACGGACGGAAAGCGCCGGTCCCGTCTCCCCGCAAGATCATGGGTACGCTGCCGGACGGCTCGGCCGTTCGCCTGGCGCCAGTTGCGGAAGCGATCGGCATAGCAGAAGGCATCGAAACGGCGCTGGCCGCGGGCCAGAAATTCGGCGTGCCGGTCTGGGCGGCCCTGACCGCGAACAATCTCGAAAAGTGGGTGCCGCCTGAAGGCGCGAGCCATGTGTTCGTGTTTGGCGACAACGACAGGAGCTTCACCGGGCAGGCCGCTGCCTTCGTGCTGGCGAAGCGCCTCAAGCAGCAAGGTTTCACAATCGAAGTTCATATCCCTCCCTGCCTCGGCACGGATTGGAATGACGAAACAATGGGTGCCATATGACCGAGCTTGTACATATCGAACCGGGCCAGTGGGTTCTGTCATTTCACAAGCCTTACGGGTTGCACGATGACATCACGATGTCCCGGAAGCTTGAAACATACGCGTTCCGTCACTGGATGGAAAATTGGGACGAGGAAGAAGAGTTCTTCGTTATGCAAGTCGACCAGGTGAAGCCGAAGACCTTCACTGTTCTCGGCTCAAACAAATACATCAACGCTGGTGAGCGCTTGCCGCGCTTCAATGTGATCCGAGCATTCCGAACCGAAGCTGGCGGAATACATCTGCGCGATAAGCTATGCGCCATTGGTGACGGCGTTGGAGACCGTATCCATGAGGAGATGTTTCGCCGCGTCGAGAAGTTCGCGCAAAGAGAAAGAGCTAAGGGCCTAAATCGCGTTCACCGTTGCTTCCCTGAAATTTTCGGGAGGAGTGAATGACCGATTTCCACACCATTGCCGACCGCGTGGTCGAGGAATTGCAGAAGCGCGGCCTTCCGGAGAGTGACGACGCGACCGCGGAGCGTGTAGCAACAATCATCGCCGCCGAGTTTCCTTCGGCCCAAGACGCGCATGTGAAGCTCGCCATCAGCGCAGTGAACACGCGCATCATGTCGGGCGAACTGCGATCCGTCGACACACTGCGGCCAGTGAAGCCGGTCAGCACTACGGGCCTTGATATAGACGAGCCCGAGAACATCGAGCCTATCTGCATGAGCGTCGATCCTGCATCTTTGTTTGTCGATCCCATGTATCAGCGCTCCATTGGCGAACGCGGCCTGAAGCAAATCCGGCGCATTATCGAAAGCTGGGATTGGAACAAGTTCAAGCCGCCGGCGTGCGCCTATGCGATCCATTGCGGCCAGACGGTTCTCAAGGTCTTCGACGGTCAACACACGGCGATTGCCGCCGCCAGCCATCCGGGCGTTACCGAGATCCCGGTGATGATCCACGAGGCAAAGGAGACTGCAGCACAAGCCGCCGCCTTCGTCGGCCAGAACACCAATCGGCTGGCGGTCACGGCTTTGCAGCTTCATCACTCGTCGCTTATCGCCGGCGACGTGGATGCCCAGACTGTCGCCCAGGTATGTGAACGCGCTGGCGTCCGTATCTTGCGCTTCTCTACCAAAAATTTCGAGCCGGGCGACACGGTGGCAATCAATGCGATTTCCCAGCTGGTCGACAAGCGAGGCGCGATGAAAGCCCGCATCATCCTTGAGGTTCTGACGAAGGCCGAGATGGCGCCGATCGTTACGCCCCAAATCAAGGCCGTCGAGTTGCTGCTGACCGACGAGGAATATTGCCACGACATCAACGCCGAGAACCTGACAGCCGCGATTGCCGCCGACTGGTTCGCAGATCACGACGCCGCCAAGCAGCTGGCGCTAACCCACAAATGGCCGTTCTGGAAGGCGCTTGCCATCACATGGTTCCGGAAGACCAAAAAGACGAGGAAGGTGGCATGAGCTACAATCGCAGGACAAAAGCTTATCAGTCCCGGGTCAAGAGGCTCGCGAAAGATTTCGAGTATCCGCCTCGCACGCCGACCGAAGACGGTAAGTCTCGGCACATGACGTATGACGAAATTATAGCGGCGCAACCGGACGGTACCCCGAGATATCTCATTGAAGACGCGCTGTCGCTTCTCGCTCGGGAAAGTCTCGCCCTGAAGCGCTACGCCGAGAAAGACGCGTTGCGGTATCAGGCGGTGGCGGACAAGGCGAGTAGCAAGCTAATCGAAATCAAGAAGCCGAAGCTTAGTCTCGTGGGGGCTGCGTGATGATCTATCTCAAAGCCGCCGCGCTTCTCGCTCTTTTGCTCATTGCCGCCGCAGTTGTCCTGTTCGGCATCGCTTACATGATAGTGGCCTTCGACCTCCCGTCCGGATTGTTCCCAGTATTTATCGCCATCGCGGCGGCCTCCATCGGCCTCTACATGATGATTTTGGGAGAGCTTCGCAAAAGGGAAAAGAGCCGCGCCACGCAAAAGGTGTCGCTATGATCCTGATCGATATTATCAAGACCCGTATCGCGTTGGCCAGGCGCATCAAGCTTCTTGAGGAAACGCTGAAAGAAACCGGATGCCCACGCCCTGCGAACGGCCAACCGTGGGATCAGTGCGCCGACGACTGCATCAAACTCGGCCTTTGCGGCTGCCATGTTGGTGCGGCGCTGGGCGTACAACACAACGATGGAGGCGTTGCATGATATACACCTTCCCACCCTCCCTGTACCCGCTGCGCGACTATCTCAAAGGTCAAGGCGCTGACACCCGCGCTTTCGTCTCTGCGCGTCAGGCGGCCTTCATGGCGCAGCAGCTGCTTGGCACCCGCGTCAAGTTCCCCGACAAGGGTGCCGACATGACATCGACGCTATTTCTCATCCAGAAGGCTGTCACTGAAAAAGGGATTGCCATGACGGCAACACCTTCAGCGCCGAAGGGCAAGAAACGTAAGCAAAAATCGCCTTACGCAAACCTAAAGCGGAATAAGCCGGATTTCAGTCCGCAAGTCTTTGCTGAAGGTGTCCATATATTCTGCGACGGGGCATCTATCCCCAATCCTGGCATAGGTGGCTGGGGGGTGGTGGTCTATCGTGACGGGATCGAATGCGCCTCGTCGCATGGCGGCAACGCCGAGACTACGAACAACCAAATGGAATTGATGGGGCTGTTGACGGCTATCGAAATGGCTGAGGCCTACAGCGATGGAGAACACCCGGCGACGATATGGTGTGACAGCCAATACTGCGTCGAGGGCGCAAATGTCTGGCTGAAGACGTGGAAAGCGCGGGGCTGGAACAAGAAGAAACCTGAAAGCCCTAAGCGTGACGAGGGAGGCATCAAGAACCTAGACCTATGGCAGGCGATAGACAGGGCGCTTTCAAATACGCCCGTGAGCCGTATTTCAATCAAGTGGGTCAAGGGCCATGTCGGTGTCATCGGAAACGAACGCGCCGACGCACTGGCCGAGCAAGGCCGCGAACTGTTTGTCGAACGGGCTCAAAATTCAGCCGGTAACGAATTGGACGAACGCTATCGCCAGATCATGGGGGCGGTGTGAAGCATACCATCAACATCTTCAAGGTGGCCCGAGAATGCGGCGTCATCCTGCGCGACTGGCGGCACCACAGCCCGACCAGTCGCAAGGGGCGCGAATGCTTCTGCAAGCCCACGGTGCGCGAAATTGGCCAGCGCCATGGTGAAGATCACCTGCGCCTCGTCCTGATGCTTATCACCGGCAACCAGAGCAACGCCGGCGAGCTCTATGCCGATGTCATCAAGGCAGTGTCCCGCCTGCTCGCGGCGAACCCGGAGTTGACCCGCCGGCCGTCGCTGGTGGCCGACTTCAATCAAATAGATCTGAGCGCCGTGCGTCGTGGCGCTCGATTGACGTCAACGAAATATGGAATGGCTGCAAGCGACGAGATCCTTGGAGCCCTGAGAATGCATTTCGGCCTCTGGCCATATCGAGGAGCGGCAGCATGACGGTATTTGCGGAATGGACATATGAGCAGGTGCGGGCGCAAATCATCGAGGCCGCGCACACGCTGCGCGCCTCTCCTGCCGACGCCGGGCCGGGTCTGAAGACCGGCGCCATGGCATCGGTGCTGCATGAGATGGTTGGCGCGTTCGGTGAGAGCGAGCATAACGTTCGCCGCGCTCCGCCGTCGGCCGGTGCGATAAGCCGGATGCATCAGGTCTGGGACTGGATTAACGCCTATCTCGATGAGGAAGGGCGGAAGATGATTTACGAGTATTCGTTCATCAAAATCCGAAAAGGGATGTACCTTGAGGCCTATCTGCGAAAAATCGGTATTTCGAGAAGTACTTTCGAACGCCGAATTCAGTCGTATTGTCAACGAATTGCAGACAATCTCAACCAAAAGCATCAAATCCGGTTGACAGTGGCGCTGGACGGCGTGACGGAAACCGGCATAGAACACGCATCAACAACGGTAAATTCAAAGAAATGCGCCACGGACTGGCGAGACGATGAGGTTACTGGCCAGAAGGAAAAGGTGAGGGCTGATAACCTCGCTTATGCCCAATGGCGCAACGAACGCCGCCGGCAGCTTCTGGAGCGTGCCGAACGGTAGGCCGCAATCGACCCTTCTCCGCGGAGAATTCGAACACCGGGACACCGGGCGCGGCGTAGATTGAGAAATCCCGACTGGAGACGCCACTGCCCAGAGTAGTGTTGTAGCCGCAAGGTGGCCTTCGGGCCTTGTCCTCTCGGGAGACGGAGAGCCGCGCCCGGCGCCCTAAACGGGACTAAGCCGGGTTAAAGCCACAGCCTGGGACACATGGACGCCCGGGGAAACAGCGGCAGGAACAAAGCAGGCAGATGGAGGCTTATTTTTCGTTTGAAGGGTTCATGCCCCCAACAGTGCGCTGGAAGCCGCCGTTGGTGCTGCCCCACTTGGCTTGCTCGCGGAACTCGATCTGCCTCCAAGCGCGAAGAACAAGGTCGTTGATGGCGGCGTCATCGCTGGGCACGCCGTCGGCAATACGTTCGATGACGGTGAACTGCGCGGCCTTGGCATAGTGGAGCTTTATAGGGCTGTCGCCAGCCTCGAGCTTTTGATATCCGCGAAGCGTGATGCCGAGAGCTTCTGCCATTTCGGCTTGCGTCATCTTCGACTGCTTGCGGAGATGGGTAAGCTCGTCGGCTGACATAATCGAAGGCGCGTTTTCGGTTTCCATTGATTTAACCTTCCTGGGTTAGTATCTTGGGAACCGGAAGGAAGTGCAAGTTCCTCCCGGCCCCCAGTTAGCGGCTAATGGTGATTGTCAGTCGCCATTTTCCGAACCGGACTTGGATGCTGAGCTTGACGCTCATGGGTGCCTCCTAGTCCCCGAAGCTTGATTGCTTCGGTAATTATGTTTTACGAACTGTGTTCGCATTCGTCAAGCGTAAATACGAATACAGTTCGCTTTTTAAGCCGTCCGGTTATGCTGGGCGGCTTTTTCAGTTCGCATGACGACGCGGTAATCAGCCAAGGCCGTCCTCCCCGCAAGGGTGTAGAGTAATCCGAGTGTTTGGCGCTCGGCATGCGATTAAGCAGAACCCTAGTCGGGTATATCGGTAGAGCGGTGGGAATTGATCAGCCTTCCTGCGACACTCGGTTAAGCTGGCGGTGCGATCCCGCCACTCTGCTCCATATTCGCCCAACAGGGCAACGGAATGCGAGGCGGCGCTGAAACGCAGAAGCGCATCAAGGTGTGATCGTAGGCCCGGGTATCGGATGGGCAATTCATCTTGAATTCACCAGCCTAATTCCGATCAAGGGGGCGATACCTCCTCGGTAGGCAGATGAACGGACGATCAAGCCACGGTAGCGTGTGGCCCTCGCAGCAAATCAGGAAGGCGGGCATAGCTCGTGAAGGTTGGGGTTCGTGCTCGGCCGTTCCTTCCTGTCCCATTCCAGTTGACCAGCTTCGGCTTGGTCCTCAAGTCCCGCAAGGGCAGCCGGGTTGATCGCCGGTTTTATCCGTAAGCCTGTAGGCAGGCACGTTTCGACCCCGTCAGCAATGGCGGGGTTTTTATTTAGGCTGAGAAGGAAGATTGAAATGAAGGACGAACAGCAGATCGAGAATGAAATCCAGCGCAAAGGCCTAAATGCTCCCCGGCTGACGCCGGCGCTGATTGATGATGCCATCCAGTCGGAGCAATACCATGTGTTCCCCGGCACCACGTTGACCGTCTGCGCGCTGACGCTTCGCAACGGCTATATCGTGACCGGCGAGAGCGCCGCCGCATCGCCTGAGAACTTTGACAAGGAGATCGGCCGCAAGATTGCGCGCGACAATGCCCGAAACAAAATTTGGGCGCTTGAGGGCTATCTACTTCGGGAATTCCTCCACCAGACAGCAGGGCCTCGCTTGGATCGCCTTGCGCAGTTGCTCAGAGACGCTGAGGCCATCAACGGTGGTTCCATGCCGCATGAAGCAATCGTGCAGACCGTCCTCGATGACGCTCGCCGTTATCCGGTTTAAGGAGGGCTGAACCATGGCCATGGACCACACAATGGCAAGGAATAACATCGCCGGTTCGCTGAACAATCACTTTGACCGGCTGGACTATTCCGGCCTTTCAAATACCGCTGGTGAAATCGTTCCTTCCAGAACCCCTGTAGATCGCATCGCAATGGCGCTTGCAGAGGCGCGCGAGGTCTCAGCCCGTATTCGGGTCACGGTCGATCACCTGATCGGTACCAAGCCGGAAAGCGAAGCGCGCGATAATTGGGGCGGCGGCATAACGACCAGCCAAGGCGTCGTGAACGATCTGGCAGACAATGCCGATGGTGCACTATCCGAGTTGCGCCGCGCCAACGATGAGCTTTCGCGTCTATCGAAGGTTCTCGCGCTCGGGCTTTAACCTCTTCATGGGCGAGCGGACGATCCTGACTTCGTCAACCGGTACGAGGAACAAGGCCTTGCTCACGGCTTAGAACCATGCGCCGTCCGCTCGACAGGTGTTTCGCCTGGCATATGGGGGCGCAAAGCAAGGCAAACCGGATCAACGCACGGTGACATCAATGGCGGCAACAATTCGGGTGCTGGACACGAAGGCGTCAGCAAAGGCTGAAGTCGTAGAGGAAGCGAAGCGCGTTCTCGCAATGGCCGAACGGGGAGAGATTGTTGACCTCTCTTGGTCGGCGGCAAAGGTCGACGGTTCTGTCGTCTCATCCTTCACAGCAACAGAGGATGCACATAGGCGCATCGCTTCGGTGTCCCGCCTTCTGCATCGCCTTCACCTGATGGCAGACGAGCAGGCAGAGTAAGACATGGGAAGGCCAACGAAATTCAATCAAGCCACTGCTGACGCGATATGTGATCGGCTTGCAAGCGGTCTCAGCCTTCGCCGGATTTGCCGCAATAGTGCCATGCCGAACAAGGCGACGGTGTTCAGATGGCTGGCAGCAAACAGCGAGTTTAGCGACCAGTACGCGCGCGCACGCGAATCTCAAGCTGACTTGCTGGTTGATGAGATGATCGACATTGCCGATCAGCCGAAGATTGGCAAGAAAACGAAGCGGACTTCGGACGGAAAGCTTGAAGAAACCACGTTCGACATGACCGAGCATCGCCGGCTGCAGATCGAGACGCGCAAATGGGTTGCGGCTCGCATGCGCCCGAAGAAATACGGCGACAAGATCGATGTCGAGCAGAAGACGACGCTTGAGGCTGGCGACAGCGTGATGGCGCTTATGAAGGCGATCGATGGGCGAACCCGCACTAAGTGAGGAGATCATAGCGCAGTGGTCTGATCGCCGCTGGCGCTTGAATAACCTCTATTACATCAAGGACAAGCACGGCAACGTCGTGTTGTTCCAGATGAACCCGGCGCAGGAGAAGCTGCTGGATGAGCTTCATTACCTGAACATCATCCTCAAGGCGCGGCAGATGGGTTTCTCGACCTTCATTCTGCTGCTGGCGCTGGACTGTTGCATATTCAATTCGAACTTCGCGGCAGGCCTGATCGCTGACACGAAGAAGAACGCGCAAAACCTGCTTGAGCGCATCAAGTACGCTTATGAAAAGCTGCCGCTCCCGATCCAGCGCACGGTTCAAATCGTGTCGGACAACTCGACGGAGATAGAGTTCAGCAACGGCTCGGGCGTCGAGGTGGGCGTTTCGCTGCGATCCGGCACGAAGAACTTTCTGCATATTTCCGAATACGGGAAGATTTGCGCCAAGACGCCCGACAAGGCCAAGGAAGTGAAGTCTGGTTCGCTCAACACCCTGGCCGCCGGGCAGCTTGGCTTCATCGAGAGCACCGCTGAAGGGCGGGGCGGCGACTTCTACGAAAAAGTGCAGGCTTCTCGGAAGATTCTTGATGCAGGCCGCGAACCCGGTGACATGGATTACAGGTTCCATTTCTTCGCCTGGTGGCAAGATGGCTCATACCAGTTGAGTAAGCCCACGTTGATCACTGACGAGGACGAGGTCTATTTCGCAGGGCTGGAGGCGGAGCACGGCATAACGCTCTCGATGCCCCAGAAATGGTGGTACGTGGCCAAGAAAGCGGAACAGGGTGAGGACATGTGGAAAGAGTTTCCGTCCACGCCTGACGAAGCTTTCAGGGCTGCAAAGGAAGGCGCCTATTTCGGCAAGGAGATGCGCACGTTGCGCCAGCTGGGCCGGATTGGTTCTTTCCCGTTCGTGCCGAACATTGCCGTCAATACCTTCTGGGATTTTGGTCTGGGCGACAATCAGACCATATGGCTGCATCAAGAGGTAGCGGGAGAGCATCGGTTCCCCGGGTACTTCGAAGACAGCGGTATGGGCCTCGGCCACTATTTCAACCTACTCGACAAATGGGCGGCACAGCGCGGCGCACGGTGGGGAAAGCACTACGGGCCACATGACGTTGACCATCGCCGCCAGACGACGACAGCAGGGCAGGCAGAGACCATCAAGACGATGTCGGCCAAGCAGGGCTTCATCTTCGAGACGGTGACGAGAAACCCGGACAAGATCAATTCCATCATGGGTGTTCGCGCAAAGCTGCCCAGCTGCTGCTTCGATGAAGTGGGGGCGGCGCAGGGCATCATCCATTTGGAGAACTACAGCCGTGATTGGGACGAAAAGCTGAGCGTTTGGCGCAGTTACCCAAGGCATGACGCGCACAGCCATGGCGCTGACGGGTTCATGACATTCACAGACGGCTACAAGACGCCGCCCAAGCCAAACGGCGAGTGGGACAAGTTCAAGCAACAGAAGGTGGCCTAATGCCCGAAGCACAAGACGACAAGCGGAATGGCGCGCTGACGGCTGCTGTCTCGCACCTTGTGAAAGAGTGCGAAAGCTATCGCGAAGAACTGTCGATCGACCGCGACAAGGCGATGGAATACTTCGACGGCAAGATGGATGACGTGCCTGTCATCGATGGCCGGTCGAAGGTCGTTTCCCGCGACGTGCGCGCTCACATCAAGAAGGTGCTGCCGTCGCTCATTCGCACGATCCTTGGCAATGACCAGGTGGCCGAATTCCAGCCGATGGGTGAAGGCGATGAGGAATATGCGGAACAGGCTTCCGACTATATCAGCAATGTGGTCTTTCCGGAGAGCGATGGATACGAAGCTGTCGAGGATGCGATCCATGATGCTCTCAAGCTCCGCAATGGCATCATCCGCTGGTGGCACGAAAAGAAGGACAGGGTTGAGGTAACGCAGCACACCGGCCTTGATGAATTGGCGCTGGTGCAGTTGATTGGTGATGACGACGTTACGGTGCTGGAGCAAGACCAGCGCGTCGAAATTGTCGATATTGAAGGCCAGGGCCCGACGCCCACGACCGTTTACGACGTCAAGATCAGGAAGCGCTTCACGAACGGACGAACACGCCTTGGCGCCGTTCCTCCCGAGCAGCTGCTTGTTCACCCTGACGCGCTTTGCATCGAGGAGAGCCCGCTGACGGGCATCAACATGCGCCAGCGTCGTTCTGACCTCGTGGCGATGGGTTATGACCGTGACGTGATCGACAGCCTGCCGGTTGCCGGGGCGACAAGCGATCAAGACGATGAAGAAAGCACCCGCCGCCGGGATCTGATCAACGATGACAATGCAACGGCTGCCACGGCCATGCAGGAAGTCGAGTATTACGAGCTCTATGTTCGTTATGACGCCGACGACGATGGTATCGCAGAGCTTCGCAGACTGGTCTATGCCGGTGCGATCAAGGAGGAATATCTTCTCGAAAACGAGGAATGGGACGATGTGCCGTTTGCGGATATCATCTCGGAACGCCGGCCGCACCAGCGCGAAGGCTCCTCGATCGCAGACGACACGATGGAAGGCCAGAAGGTCAAGACCGTTCTTCTTCGGGAAACGCTCGATAACATCTACTGGCAGAACAAGGCCCAGCCGATCGTTGATGAGCAGGCCGTGGTTAACCCGGATGCGGTGCTCAATCCTGCCTTTGGAAAGCCTATCCGCGTCAGTGCAGGTACCGATGTTCGCGCGGCTCTGGGATTTACTCAGGTTCCGTTCGTCGGCGCGCAGTCCTTCCAGATGCTGGATTACTTCGACCGCGAAATGGCGGATGTCACCGGCATAACAGACGCGGCGGGCGGTCTTGCGCCTGATGCACTGCAGAACGTCACGGCCAAGGCTTCATCCATGGTCGAGCAGGCCGGAATCGCCCAGACCGAGCTCATGGCGCGCACCATCGCACGCGGCCTTGTTCCAGTCTTCAAGGGTTTGCTGAAGCTTACAATCAAGCATCAGGACAAGCCCCGCATGGTCCGCCTGCGCAAGAAGTGGGTGACGTTCGATCCCAAGCCCTGGAACTCGGGCATGGATGTCATCGTGAACACCGGCCTTGGCGCTGGGACGCGCGAGCGTGACATGATGATGATGCAGATGATTGTCGGGCTTCAGGAGAAGATTCTGGCGCAGCTGGGGACGGTCAATAACCCGTTCGTGACGCCCAAGAACATGTTCAATGCGCTGACCAAGCTGGTTCAGGCATCGGGCATGCGCGCCACCGATCAGTTCTTCACCGAGCCGACGGAAGACCAGATTAACAAGCTCATCGCCCAGCAGAGCAATCAGCCGAACCCTGAAATGGAGAAGCTGAAGCAACAGCAGGCTAAGGCCGATATGGACGCCAAGATCGAGCAGCAGAAAATCGAAAGTAACGAGCGGATCGAAATGGCGAAGCTGCAGCAGGAATATCAGCTGAAGCGGTACCAGATCGATCAGGAAATCCAGTTGAAGCAGCGCCAGAACGTCGCGCAGGCCTTGACCGGGCAGAGCGTTACGGCTGTCCAGCTTGGAGGTATGGCAGGATGAGGGATGAAGAAAAAACGGCAGCTGCACGCGCGCTGCTCGACAATCCCCTGTTTCATCTCCTGATGGACGATATCGAGGCGGCGGCCATCAATGGCTGCATCAACGCCAAGGTGACCGATCACGAGACGCGGGCCGGCTATGCCGCAGAAGCCCGCGCAATCAGAAATTTGCGCAGCAAGCTCAACCACCTTTCGGCGGAAGCAAAGGCTGGCGCGAACCGAGCACCCGCATAACGCCGGTGCGACCAACCCCATAAGGGAAAGACCATGACAATTAACGATAGTGCCAACCTGCCGGCCGACGGCGGGAGCAAAACCGTTGAACCCTTGGATATCGACAACCCCTCCGCGCTGAACTTCTGGGAGCCTGAAGAAGAAAATCAGGCCAACTCGGAACAAGGTGGCGACGGGATCGAAGACGAGACCGGTGCGGCTGAAGACGAGATCGACAGCCAAGAGACCGATGCCCCCGCAGGCGATGAAAACGAAGACGACGCCGATACCGGAAACGATGACACCGGTGCTGACGCCGAACTTGATGAAACGCTTGTAACGCTCAAGGGCGGAGAGCAGGTTCCGATCAAGGAACTGAAGCTCGGTTACATGCGGGAGCGCGATTACCGCCTCAAAACCCAGGAAACGGCCAACCGCGGCCGGGAACTGGAATCTCTATCCACCCGCGTGGTCAACACGGCCAACGCATTCGCGCAATTCCTTGCCAGCCAGTTGCCGCCAGAACCGTCTCATGACCTGGCGATCCAGAACCCGACTGAATACACCCGCCAGAAGGCAATCTTTGATAACGCGATGGGTCGCGTGAACCAGATTTTGCAGATGGGGGCCGAACCTCAGGCCGTCGTTCAGCAGCTGACCGGCGAACAGCGCAATGAGATGCTTCGACAGGAAAGCGAACGCCTGGCTGAAGCATTCCCTCAGACCGCCAAACCGGAAGAGCGCGAAAAGTTCTTCGAGGAAGCATTCGACACAGCGCGCCAGTTGGGTTTCACCGACGACGAAATGGCCGATGTGACCGATCACCGATATTTCAAGCTTGCCCATTATGCGCGGCTCGGCATGCAGGCCGAGGCTGCAAAGAAGAAGGCGTTGGAAAAGGTGAACAATGCTCCTGCCGCTGCCCCGGCGCGCAAGGCCCAAGGCCAGAACGCCCAGCAGAGCCGCAAGAACAGGGATGCGATGGAGAAGCTGACCCGAACGGGCTCGCTCAAAGACGCGATGAATATCGACTTCTGATCGGACATCGCAGCGGGCCTTTTGAACCCACTACTCCGAGGTAACTGTTATGGCAGTCATTACGAACACCGTCCGCACCACGAACGCGGTCGGTAACCGCGAAGAGCTTTCCGACGTTGTATCGCGCATCACGCCGGAAGACACCCCGATCTATTCCATGATCGAGAAGGGCAAAACCAAGTCCGTTCACCCGGAATGGGAAACCGACGACCTGGCTGCCCCCGGCGAAAACGCCCGTGAAGAAGGCGAAGAATACGACTTCGACAAGGTCGATCCCCCGGCCCGTGTCGGCAACTATACGCAGATTCTGCGCAAGAGCTGGATCATCTCTGGCACGCAGGAAGAAGTGGACGAAGCCGGCAAGGTGCAGAAGCGCAAGTACCAGAAGGCGAAAAAAGGCGTCGAGATCCGCAAGGATACCGAATACGCCATCGTTTCGAACCAGGGCTCTGTCGGCGGCGCTGTCCGTCGCATGGGTGGTCTGCCCAGCTGGATCGTCAGCAACGTTTCCCGCGGTGCTGGTGGTGCAAACGGCGGCTTTGTCGGCGGCTTCACTGTCCCGGCGACGAATGGCACGCAGCGCGCCTTCACGAAAGACATTCTCGACAACGTGATGCAGCAGGGCTTCAACAACGGCGCGAAGTTCAAGCACGTCGTCGGTTCTGCCTTCGTCAAGTCCACGTTCGTCAAGTTCATGTCTGACGCGAACGTCGCTTCCTTCCGGTATTCCATCTCGGAAGGCGGCAAGCGCAACACCATGGTGGCAACGGCCGACTTCTACGAAGGCCCGTTCGGCAAGGTTCTGGTTCACCCCAGCACCATCCAGTCGACGCCGGCGCTCGCCCGTAACGCCTTCTTCATCGATACCGACTTCCTTGAATTCCTCTGGCTCCGCAAGATCCAGGAAGACACGAAGGTCGCGAAGACTGGTGACGCCGACAAGGGCGTGATCATCGGTGAAGGCACGCTCAAAGTTGCCAATGAAAAGGGCCTCGGCATCGCCGCTGACCTCTTCGGCATCTCGGCTTCGCAGTAAGGAGAAACGAACATGCCGACTTATCTTCCCTTCGTCGTGACGGCGGCCACGCTCGCCCTCAACGCTTCCACCCACGGCACCCCGGCGGCAGTTGTCGTCAATCGTGCCGCGGGCTCGACGCTCGTTCTTCCGGCCGCCTATGGCTCCGGTGCCGAGTTCGACATCATGGTAGGCACCACCATCACCTCCAATAACCTGATCATTCAGGTGGCCAACTCGTCCGACGTGATGACTGGCAATTGCGTGATGTTGCAGGATGCTGGCGATACCGTTGCCGGTTTCGAAACTGCCGCCGATACCGACACTATCACCATGAACGGCTCTACCAAGGGCGGCATTCGTGGCGACCGTATCCTGCTCAAGGATATCGCGAACAACACCTGGCAAGTCCAGATCATCGCGGCCGGTACCGGAACCGAAGTCACGCCGTTCTCCGCAACGGTTTGATCCTGAAACGAGGGGTGGCGAAAGCCGCCCCTTTCCTTTTCGAGGAGAAGAAGCATGTCGAAGAATGAAACTCCGCTCGATCCGGGCGCAGCATCGACCACGCAGCAGGCACCTGTCATCGATAATGATGCAGCCCCGCCCAAGGTTGAAGGCGTCACTCCCGGCGACACCCCGAGCCCGGTACTCAAGACGGAAGAGCCGAAGTCGAAGGAAAAGACGACCAAGGTTCGTCTCAAGTTCGATTACTGGCCTGAAGAAGGCGTGCGCGAGCCAGCCGGCAAGGTGGTTGCGCTGCCGCTGAGCAAGGCGAAGGAACTTGTCAGCCAGGGCAAGGCTGAACGGCCTCTTGAGGACGATTGATCATGAAGATTACGGACGGCCAGTGGGAACTCCACGATTACGACTTTGCCACTGGCCGCTCGGTCTGGCGCTTCTTTGATGGGCAGGAGATGCATTTCCGCATCGACACGCCCGTCGACAACATCGTCAGGGAAAACGAATTCACCCGCAACGCCACTTCGGGCAATGCCTTCGGTGAATGGGTGAAGGTCGCATCGATCCCCCTCAATCACGCGCATGAGCAGAACCTTGTGAGGGCGCACAGCGAAGGCGACGACGCTTATGTGAGCCGATGGCTCAACGACGGCGACAATCGCGCCTGGCGGTCGTTTGAGGGGCGCGTGTGATGACCGAGCGGACCATATCCGACGAAATCAAAGCGCTCGAGGCTCGATGCCCGGACAAGGACGCCGACCCGGACGAATTTCGGCGCAATGTCGAGCGGCGTGCAGCGCTCTCTGACAAGCGGCGCATGTATCAAACATCAGGATGGAAGGTGGCATAATGGGCGCGATCAGCGATTATTCCTCCCTTCTCATTGACGCCAGCGAATACGCCAAGCGTGACGATGTTTCGCACCTGTTCCAACGCTTCGTCGGGCTGGCCGAAGGCAAGATGAACCGCGTTCTGCGCACAGCTGACATGGAGACGGCCGGAACGGTGGTGTTGACCAACGGTGACGGTGATCTGCCTGCGGATTTCCTTGAGGCCAGAGAGGTTTTGACCCCAGACGGCAGAAACATCGGGGCATGGTCTTTGCAAGCGCTGACGGCCCGCTATCGCAATAATGGGGGCTATCCGCAGGGGTACGCCGTCGTCGGCAGGCGCATCATGGCGCGACCGACCACAAACGGCAGCCTTACCATGACCTATTACGCGGCTATTCCGCCGTTGACGCCAGCCACGCCGACGAACTGGCTGCTGGAAAAGGCTCCCGACGCCTACCTCTATGCGCTGGTCGAAGAAATCTCGATCTGGGGGCGGGACGCTGACGGAGCGGCCGCCGCCCGATCGCTCAAAGAGAACGCAATGGCGGGCCTGACGCTGGCCGACAATCGGCTGCGCTGGGGTAACGGCCAGGTAACTCTCAGTGGGTGCACGCCATGAAATTCATCGACCTTGTCAACGAAGTTTGCGACGTGGTGAAGCTCGACCGCTTCGACAGCGTCTACGGCGCGAACGATGAGAGTGCCCAGACCATGCTTTCGCTGGCATGGGAGGGCGGCTGCGAAATCGCTCGCCGCGTGGACTGGCGCGACTTGGTGAAGGCATTCCCTGTGGTCTCTGCGCCGTCCGCCTTCCCCCCTGACTTTCAGCGAGTGGTGCTTGGCGGATCGGTGATGACGGCCGCAGGCGACTTTGTTCGGCCTGTTTCGAACCGTGGGCAGTGGCGGTTTATTTCTGCGCATCCGTCGGCCCAGCCGTATTACTTCCTCAATGAGACCGGGATTGACTTCTCTCCCGCCTCGGCGGCGATCGGCGCGTCTCTGCTCTACCTGTCGAAGGAATGGGTGAGGGCGTCCAACGGTTCGACCAGCAGCATGATCCAGAGCGATGACGACGAGCCGATATTCCCGTCCGAACTGCTTATCAAGAACCTCGTCTGGCGCTGGCGCCGATATAACGGCGTTGATTACAGCGACCACCTTGCCGAGTTCGAAGCCGATCTTGGGCAGTACGAAACAGCAGATAAGGCCGCGTGATGCCCAGACCAGGACGCATTCCCCAAACGAACCGTGGATCGGTTAAGGTTGCCGCCAAACAAACATCCGCACCGTTGACGTTCCCAGCCCCGACACAGGGCCTTGTGACGACGTCAAGCATGGGTGCCGCTGCGCTTGGCTCCGCCATCATCCTCGAGAACTGGTTCATGACGCTGAAAGGCGCGCGTGTCCGCGGCGGCTCTGCAAAACGTGGCCTTGCTGCTGACGGCGGGATTATCAGGAGTGCGTTTAAATACAAGTTTGGCGGCATTGAGAAAATGTTCATGGCCACGGATGCGGCTATTTACGACATGACTGCCCCGGTGGCTCCGCCAGCAATGACAGCGCCGGCGGTCAGCGGAATGGCAAGCGGTGACTGGTGCGCTTTCCAACAGACGAACGCAGGGACGAGCTACCTCGTCTGCTTCAACGGGGCGAATGACCGACGGCTGTTCAATGGCGTGTCGTGGTCTACATCGCCCGCCATCACGTTCACGGACGCGACCACGATGTCAGCGCTGAACTATGGCTGGATGTTCAAGAACCGTCAGTTTCTGCTCAAGAACGGTTCGCTTGATGCCTACTACCTCGGCCTCAACGCCGTCGGCGGCGCGGCGTCGGTGTTTCCGCTGGGCGGGGTGATGAAAAAGGGCGGCTCGCTACTGATGGGCTTTTCATGGTCTATCGAGAGCGGCGACGGCTTGGGCGACTATTGCGTGTTCGTCTCGACTGAAGGTGAGGTTGCGATCTATTCCGGATCCAACCCGGCCGATGCTGATGATTTCGCGCTGAAGGGTGTTTATCAAATCGGGAAGCCGCTCGGGAAAAATGCGCAGATCCGATCCGGTGCCGACGTGCTGGTGGCGACGATAGACGGCTTGATACCGATTTCGCAGGTATTCCAACGCGACAGGCAAACGCTTGCACTGGTGTCTCTGTCTCGCGCTATTGAGGACGAATGGAAACTTGCGGCCAACGCAACGCCGACCGGCTGGACGATGACGCTTTGGCCCGAACAAAACCTCGTCTTCGTAGCGTTCCCTGAAAATCTAGTGCTGCCCGATACGACCTTCGTTCTGAACGTGCTCAACGGAAAATGGAGCATCATCAAGAACTGGCGCGCCCAGGCTTACCAGAGCCTTCAGGGGAGTTTGTTCTTCGGGTCCAACGAGGGCCTTTGCTGGCAAGGCGACATCAGCGGCGCAGATGATGGCGCACCCTTTGCTGCTGTCTATCTCTCGCAGTTCACGGCTGCCGGGGAATTTTCGCAGAAGAAGACGGCTTCGAAGGGAGCTATGGCTTTCCGCGCAAAGACCAAGCCCAGCGTCAAGCTATTCGCTCGGGCGGATTACGATACCAGCATTCCGTCATTTCCCATGGTTTCGGTCGGTGACGCAGGCTCTTCCGAATGGGATGTTGGCCTTTGGGATGTGGCGAAGTGGGACGGGGTAACCGAACTCCGAAACTTCAAGTTCAGGCAGAACGTCCGGGCCAGCGGTGAAATGTTGGCAATTGGCTGCGTGGTCCTGTCGGGCGGCCAGTTCCGGCTCGACATTGAAGTCGATTTCGCAGTTCTCGAAATGGAAGGCGGGGAACAGTCGGCATGATTGAGGTTGTTTGGGCGAGCGAGAGGACACCTGAATATAATCAGGCGTTCGGTCGTTTTGTTGCCGGCCTGATCCCCGGATGCACAGGGTTTTCAGACTTCGTTTCCATGGGTGTTATCGACGGCGACACCCTGATCGCCTGCGTCGTCTACAACAACTGGTTCCCGCAACATGGCGTCATCGAATTTTCGGCCGCTTCGACTTCGAAGCGATGGCTGACGCGCCCGGTGCTGAAGGAAATGTTCAACTATCCCTTCAAGACCCTGAATTGTCAGATGGTGGCCGTCAGGGTGGCGGAAACGAACCGGGCAATGGCCCAGATATGCGAAGATTTCGGGTTCAACAAATATGTCATTCCAAGGCTTCACGGCCGGGACGAGGCAGAAATCATCTTCACGCTGACAGATGACCAGTGGGAAAACCATCCCGTGAACAAGAGCCTTGGCCACAGAAACAGAAGGTCTGAAAATGGGTAAGAAGTCGCAACCTAAAGCGCCAGATCCGAAAGAAACGGCATCCGCCCAGACCGCGACCAACGTCGGCACGGCCATCGCCAATTCCTACATGGGGAATGTCAACCAGAACACCCCTGACGGCTCGCTGAACTATTCTTACAGCACGACCAAGTGGACGGACCCGCTTTCCGGGGCGGTGTACGACATTCCTATCGCGACAGCCACGCAGACGCTCTCTCCTGCCCAACAGGCTATCAAGGAACAGCAGGACGCCGCTGAGAAGAACCTTGCCACGCTGGCCAACACGCAGTCTGGACGCCTCAACGACCTGCTGAAAGACCCGATGTCGATTTCCGGAGCGCCAGCTGCTGGTAGTTCATCGTCGCTGACAATGCCCAATTACACGCAGTTCGGGCAGGGCCCGACGCTGCAGTCTTCGGTGGGAGAGGTCGGGGAAATCACCAAGTCTTATGGGACCGACTACGGCGCCAACGTTCAGGAAGTGCAGGACGCGTTAATGGCGCGCCTGCAGCCGTCTCTTGATAAGAACCGAGCGGCGCTTGAGCAGAAGTTGGCAAATCAGGGCTTGCAGCCCGGGTCAGAAGCATATGACCGCGCATATGACGCTGCCACCCGGCAGGAGAATGACGCCCGTTATGGTGCCATTCTCAGCGCGGGGCAGGAACAGACGCGTCTTGCCAATCTCGCCCAGCAGCAGGCTGCGTTCCAGAACTCGGCCCAGCAGCAGGCATATTCGCAGGCCTTCCAGAACGTCGGCCTCGCGAATTCGAATGCTCAGCAGCAGTTCCAGAACCAGAACACAACGACAGCTGCGAACAATGCCCTGCAGGATCAGACGTTCAATGCGCAGCAGGCGAAAATCAACGCTCAGAACGCAGAGCGCGCCAACTATCTGAACGAGCAGTATGCGCTTCGGAACCAGAACGTGAACGAGGTTCTTGGCATCGCCAGCGGCGCGCAGGTGACAAACCCGAACTTCGTGCCGACGCAGGGTCAAAGCATCCCAACCGTCGATTACGCGGGTATTGCCCAGAAGAATTACGAAAACCAGGTGGCCGCCTACAATCAAAAGCAGGCCAACTCGGGTGCGATCCTCGGCGGCCTGGCTGGCTTGTTCAGTCTGTCGGACAAAACGGCGAAGAAAGACATCAAGAAGGTCGGCGGCCTCTACGAGTACCGTTACAAGGGCGAAGGAAAGAACGCCCCGAAGCGGATCGGCGTCATGGCGCAGGAAGTTGAAAAGGTTCGGCCCGGCGCGGTGCGCAAGGGCGCGGACGGCAAGAAGCGCGTCAACTATGGCGCATTGTTTGCAGCGGGGAGCGCACGATAATGGCGGGATTTCTGTTCGGCGGTAACACTGGCGTTTCCTATAATGACCTTCAGCGCCGCCGCGAGATAGCGGACGCACTGTCCAGGCAGATCATGGGCGATACCCCGAAGACGACTGCTCAAGGCATCGGCGCACTGATGAAGGGCATCGGTGCGGGGATCGGCCGGTACACGGCGAACAAGGGCCTGAAGGAAGGCACCGATAGTGCCAACTCGGCCTACGAATCCATCCTTGGCCGGATTATGGGTGGCTCCCCGTCGGCTGCACCTTCTGTTGCATCGAGCGGCGGTTCCGGTGCCATTCCTATGCCCGGTGCAGCGTCTGAAATTGCAGCGACGTCGCCAAATGGCGGCGGCATGCAGAACTATCGCGATGCAATCGCCTCGATCGAGAGCAAGGGCAGCGGCGATTATTCCGCCGTCGGCCCAACGCATCCGAAAATGGGCCGCGCGCTCGGTCGCTATCAGATCATGGAAGCCAATATCGGCCCGTGGTCGCAGGCCGCGCTCGGCCGCGCTGTGACACCTGAGGAGTTCATGGCGAACCCGCAGTTGCAAGATGCTGTATTCGATCACCAGTTTGGACAGTATGTCCAGAAATATGGGCCCGAAGGCGCAGCGCAGGCGTGGCTCGGCGGTCCTGGCGGTGTTGGCAAGACAGGCAGGCGGGATTCGCTGGGCACGAGCATTGGCGAGTACGGCAAGCGCTTCATGGCGGCTGGCGGTGGCGCTCAGGTGGCGAGCCTTGATCCCTCGGCAGGCATGTCGGCGGCCGACGCTATCGAAACGGTTGCTCCTCTCGCGCCGGCTCCGGCCGGCTACCGTGATCCGATGGTGAGCGCCCCGAATGCCTACCGTGGTTCTGATTACAATTCGCCTATGGTGACGTATGACGACCGGGGAATGCGCGTTGAGCGTCCATCGCAGCAGACGCCTGCCCAGCAGCCGGCGCCGACGCAGGTTGCGCAGAACGGTCAGTTCCCGATGGCCCCACGACCTCCCGCGCCTCCGCTGGCACCGACCAACCCTTATCAGGGCGTCGACCCGGAAATGCTGAAGCTGCTCAACAACCCGTTCTTGGACGCTGACAAGAAGCAGATCATCCAAGGCATCGTTCAGCAGCAAATGCAGCGCAACGATCCTGCCTACCAGCTGGATATCCAGACGAAGCAGGCACAGTTGGAAGCACTCAGGGCGAAGCCTACGGAAAAGTGGAATAAGCTTGACGACAACACCCTGTACAGCGATGGCGGCTCTATCAAGACGGTGGGAGTGCCGCCAGGGACTGAAAACGGCGAGTTCCGCTTCAAGGGCAATTCTGTCGAGGCACAGGCTCTTAACGGCTTGATGGACTCCAAGCAGCTGACGCCCGCGGAAGCGCAGCAGTTGGCAGCGGGAAAGCAGATCACTGATCCGGCCACGGGCTCGCTTATGTTCCTGACACCGCAGGGGGTATTCGGTCGGTCTGCTGATGGCCGGGTTGCACCGGTAGGTATTGCGCAGCCGGGAACGCAGCAACAGCAAAGCGCGACTGGTGCAGGCGTCGATATCTTCTCGGACATGGCTGCTGGAACGGGTGCAGCACCACAGCCCCCGGCACCTCCTGCGCCGCCTCAGGCTCCACAGTCTCAGGCATCGCAGCCGGGTCTGATCCCGTTGACCAGTGGCGACGGATTGGACGCCAAGGCTCGCCAGCGCATGCAAATGGCTCGGGAATATGGGCTCGACCCCAACTCGGAAGAAGGGAAGCGATTTGTCCTAACCGGAACGCTCCCGGCAGCCGACAAGGGAGTCACCGCCGGCGACCGCTTGGCCATTCGAGAGGCTGATGACCTTGTGTTGCAGGGGCAATCAACTCTGAACCTGTTGAGCAAGGCAATGGGCCTTTCTCCCGATGCCAATCAGGGTATTCTCTCGGGAACCCGTGCGTGGCTCGGCGCGAACCTGCCGGACAATGCATTTCCCGACTTTCTGTCGAGCCCTGAAAGCGGCAAAGCCACGATCGAGTATGACAACATCATCAAAGATCAGGCTCTCGGCCAGTTGAAGGCAATATTTGGCGGCAACCCGACGGAAGGTGAACGGGAAATCCTTCTCGAAATACAGGGCTTGTCGAACAAGCCGCGGTCAGTCCGAGAAAACATCCTCAGGCGAGCACAAGTCGAGGTGCAGAAGAAGATCGACTATAACAGCGCCCGCGCCGCCGACCTGCGCTCGGGCAATTATTACAAGACGGGACGCACAGTGCCTGCCGCTCCGGCCGCGCCAAACGTTGATGATCTCCTGAAAAAATATGGAGGCCAGTAAGTGGCAACTCTTGAACAGCTGACGACTGCGCTGGTGAATGCCGACCAGGCGGGCGACGTGGATGCTGCCCGCACGCTTGCGGCTGAAATTACGAAGATGCGGGCTTCTGGCTCGCAACCTTCGGCTCAGCAGCCGGCGCCAGTGCAGCAGCCCGACGCGCGTGACACTTTTGCTGGCAAGGTGGATGCGTTCGGTCGCGGTATGGCTGACACGCTTTCCTTCGGTCTGGCTGATGAAATGGCAGCCCACGCTCGAAGCGGCGCGTTTTCGGTGCAGAAGCCCGAGGACGATTACTATGACAGCGGCATTTATGCCGGCAAGTATAACCCGCTGGGCGTGATCGCTCGCACCCTGAATTCTCCGTTCGAATCTGAAACGAAGAATGCCGACTACGACCGCGCGCTTGCCGAAGAACGCGCGATCGACGCAAGCGACAGCACCAACAGAACGGCGCAGCGTATCAGTGGCCAGATCCTTGGCGGCATCACTGGCGGTGTCGGGCTGGCAAAACAAGGCCTTTCCGCCTCGGCCAATGCGATTAATAAGGGCAAGGGCTTGGCCGGGGTGTCTCTGGCCTCCGCAAAAGAGGGCGCAATCCTGGGCGGCTTGCAGGGCGCTGGCAGCGGTGAGGGCTTCGAAGACAGGTTTTATAAATCCGGTGTCGGAACTGGTACCGGTTTCGCCCTCGGCGCGGCGCTTCCTTCCGTTGCTGCAGCAGTGTCCGGAGCTTTCAAGGGAGCGACTGCGCCACTGGTCGCGCCATTCCGCCCGGCTGCCTATACCGACAAGGCGATGGGAACCTATCTAAAGCGCTCCGGCAAGACACCTGACGAAATCGCCTCGATCATGAAACTGGCCGCCGATGACGGACAGCCGATGTATACGATGGCTGACGCCATGGGCAATGCCGGTCAGCGTGCGCTGGTTCCTGTCACGCGCACGCCGAACGAGGCACGCCAAGAGGTGACGGACTTCCTTCTTCGGCGCCAGATGGGGCAGCCGCAGCGCCTGGCAAATGCTCTTGCGGAAGGGTTCGATGCTCCGCAGACATCCGAACGCGTGTCTCGATCCTTGACAGAAGCTCGAGGTGTTGAGGCGAACAAGCTTTACGGTGCCGCTCGGAAAGAGGCCGGTGCCGTTAACGTCACGCCGATCCTTGATCGGATTGATGAAACGTTGTCGCCAGGTGTGAACAAGATGCTCAGCCCTCGTGACAATATCGGTAATGACACGATCGAGGGCGCTTTGGCTCGCGTCAGAAAGATGATATCCGACGGCAATTCTCAGGTCACCGATTTCAACACGCTTTTCCGGGCGAAGCTTGATCTCGATGACATGATTACGCGGGCCGAAGCTCAGGGCGCCGGAAACCGGGCGCATTACCTGTCTCAGGTCAAGCGTGAAGTCGACAGGGCTCTTGAAAACGCGTCTCCTGCTTATCGTACTGCCAATGACACGTTCCGCACGCGGAGCCAGGTGATTGATGCGATCGACGCGGGCAAGGCTGCGAAATCCGGTCGCGTGCGAGCCGAAGACAGCATCGATCAGTTCCGCGGCATGACGCCCGATCAGCAGCAGGCATTCCGCTCGGGGTATGTCGATCCCATCATTGCCGATGTCGAGAGCGCAGCAATGGGACCGGCAACCAATCGTGCGCGCACCTTGACGACGCCGAAATATGAGCAGGAATTTCAGGAGTTCGCCGCTCCCGGTCGAGCTCAGCAACTCGGCGCTCGGATCGGTCGGGAAAACCGCATGTTCGAAACGAATAACGCGGCGCTCGGGAACTCGCGCACGGCGGACAATCTGGGCGATATTGATGACATGGCCAACTTCGACCCGGCCGTCTTGTCAAACCTTCTTTCGGGCAATTTCACGCAGGCGGCGCTTGCTGGTGTCCGTCAAGCGTTCAATGCGGGCAAGGGCATGCCGCCGCGAGTGGTTGAGCGCGTTGGGCGGCAGTTGATCGAGACTAACCCGGAGGCAGCGCGTGAGGCGCTTTCCCGCGTCAGCAGCCAGCAAGTCAGCCGCGATAGGCTCCGCGCCATGATCCTCGGCAGCATGCTGCAGAATTCAAATGCTGGTGTGGCGCGGGTGAAATAGCGCCTACCAGAGGTGCTTAAAGCGGATCGATGCCCAAAGCATGAAACCCATGCCAGTCACGAGGCCGACAAGTATCGAAGGCCAGTTGAAGGGGATGAAATAGAGGTACCACGCCCAGACAAAGGCAATGATGACGAAGAACAGCCGGAAGCTTTCCGGTGTCCGGTCAATCTTTGGCTCTTTCGGGTCGTGGTCGATCTGCATGGGCATACAATGCCCGTTTCTGCTGCGTCCGGTCAATAGGTGGTGCAACTTACGCTGTTTCCATACCTGTTGCAGTTGGTCGTGGTGCTGACGCGAGGCTGTGAAACCACAATCGGGGGCGGGGTGTAGCTCTGCCCCCGGAAGGCAAACGTCGGCATCCTGCCGTCAGATGGGCCGCATTGGTAGCTCATCCGGTACCATGTGACGGGACCGGGCAGGATGTCAGCAACCAACCCGCCGGCGTTGCTGGAACTGTCGAGAACTTGATACGGGCCTTTACAGGTCGATGCTGCCGTCTTCAGACAGGCATTTGGCGAGCCACTGCATTTGGCTTCCCTCATTGCCTTACCGCTCGGGCCGACGATTTCCTCGCCATTCGATGCAGTGCAACCAGAGACGGCCAAGGCGGCCAGCAACAAGACGATGTTTTTCATGTGATCCCCCGATCTCACCGTGAAGCAAAGCACAAGGGCGCGAGAGTGTCCACGAACGTTCAGAAACACAGTTAAAATGGCTCGCTATGGCGGGCTTTTTTTATGGAGAATGCCATGCCCAGAACTGGCGGCGTCTTTTCGCTTCTCTCCGGGTCGAAGGGTTCACCGAACACTACGATCCAGAGCGCACCATATAACGCCCAGCTTGACGATTTCGCGCAGGACGCCAACCAGCCGCGCCCGATCACGGCCGGGGGAACGGGTGCCACAAATGTCTCGCAGATGCGGACGAATTTCGGCCTCGTGCCTGGATCTGATGTGCAGGTTTATAGCGCTGCGCTGAAGTCGATTGCGGACCTGACGACTTCCGCCAACCAGCTGATTTACACGACCGCGGCGGATGCCTATGCGACGACGGCGCTGACGCCGTTCGCCCGGACCATTCTTGATGACGCCGACGCTGCAGCCTCTCGGACAACGCTCGGGCTCGGCAGTCTGTCAACGCTCAACACGGTGAATGATGGAAACTGGTCTGGAACGGCGCTGACGGTCGCAAACGGCGGAACTGGCGGCGCAACAGCTGCCGCTGCCCGAACGAACCTTGGGCTTGGCAATGTCGACAATACTTCTGACGCTAACAAGCCGGTCTCAACCGCACAACAAACAGCACTTGATGCCAAGGTTGCCAAGGCCGGCGACACGATGACAGACGGTCTCACCGTTCAGAAATCGCAGGGCTCTGTCTTCGCCGGCGTTAGAATTCATAACACTGGTGCCAACGATGCAATATTGCAGATCGCTGCCGGCAACAGAGGATTCACGGGCAACCACGTCGAATACGGACAGCGCAACTCAAATGGCGCCGCATTCGCATGGGTGTCAGGTAAGCAGTGGGTTCTCGATACCTCCGGGCACATGACGCTTCCTAACGGCGGCGTCGTGTACGGCGACGGCAATCTGTATTGCTCTTTCAGCGGGTTTAACACGACGCTTAGCACCATACTGAGCAGAATGCGTCAAACACGTTTGAGTGGACCAGCTGCGCAAAATGTCAATCGGAGCGGTTGGAATTATTCCCCCTCTGGGGCGGTTATGACGGCAGTTTACAAAGATGGAGCTGGGGAAATCCTCAATTTTGAATATCGCTACATCCAGACGACTGACCTTTTTGGCAATTGGGCGACGGTCCCGGCTCTGTGAGGTGAAAATGAAAAATCATGGCACTTGGTCTTACTACACTCCCGCCGAGTATCCACCTGGTTGGCCGGAGAACGCAATTTATTGGAAACGTGAAGCCGACGGCGAGGACTGGTATCAGTGGACGCGAGAAAACTGGAACGTTGAGAACGGTGTGGATTCATCTGGGACGATGAAAATTATCGTCGTCAACAATGTTGCAACCATGAAGTCGCTGGATGTCACAGGTCTAGCCGGCCCTTCACCTTTCGACCTTTACGAGCTGGAGCCTGGCGATACTGTCCCGCAACTTCTGTGGGTTCTTGTTGATGGGCAATTTCAGGCTCCGTGATTGAAAACTTTCGCCCCTGCGCGTAAGGAAGCCGTTCAACTTCCAGTGGGGGCGTCATGAAACTGTATGTTGGCAGTCACGAATATAAGCCAGAAGGCTATCTGACGGTCGACATCGACCCCGGAATGAAGCCCGATATCGTGGCCGACATCACCAACATGACGGCGGTCGCAGACGGTTCCTGTTCTGAAATCGTTGCCGGCCACGTTCTTGAGCATATTGACTGGCCTGACAGTTTCCTTGCATTCGCTGAGTTTGCTCGGGCTCTGGAAGTCGGCGGAACGCTCAAGATTGCCGTTCCGGACATGAACGCCTTGCTGCGCATGATGCTCAGCGGAGACAGCGCTTTCCATGTTGTCGGGTTGATCTATGGCGTCGGCGGCCGTGTGAACAAGTTTGAGCAACACCGATACGGATACACGATTGGCATGCTGATCGACATCCTTGAAACGCTTGGCTTCGGTGAATTTGACTGGTGGAATTCTGATTTTGCTGATGCGTCGAATGGTTGGGCCCCACGCTTCGAAGATAAGCATGTCGGCATTTCGTTGAATCTGAAGGCGGTCAAGAAGCGGGCGCCCGTATTCGACACAAAGCAGATCTACGGCGCGCTGGTTGACAATCCATTGTCTGACTTTCTCGCTGTGGTTGGCGACTTGGTAAAAGAGCATCCGCCGGTTCAATCGACGGAAGCCTATAAGATTTATCAGCGCATCCATTTGCACTTGATCGAGTCTGAGAAGCGAGTTCGCCTACTAGAAGAACGATACGTTAAGCAGGGCCGGTTGAAGCGGTTTTTCCGCAGGATATTCCGGAAGAGGTAGCAGCCTCACCCATCTGACACGACCATAACCCGGCGCAGCGATGCTCCGGGGTTTTTGTTGCACCAATCACTAGGAGACGACCATGGCGACTGTACGCGAAGTACAGCAGCGCTTGATTTCGCTCGGCTATGATGTCGGGCCGACTGGCGCTGATGGTATTCCCGGCCGCAGCACGACAAAGGCGGTGGCGCGGTTTCAGGAGGATAAGAAGCTCTCGATCCTCTATCCCGGCACGATCGGCCCGAAGACGCTCGCGGCGCTCGGTCTGAATGACAACAAGCCCATGGTGCCGCCGTGGGTCACGGAAGCCCGCCGTTTCCTTGGCCTGCACGAGGTGAAGAACGCCAAGGCGCTGGATAAGGCGCTTCGCCTCGATGCGAGTGAAATCGCCTGGTGCGGTGCCTTCGTCGGCATGGTCGTTGCCACGGCACTGCCGAAAGAACCGATGCCAGCGAACCCGCTCGGCTCCCGCAACTGGCTGAAGTTCGGCAAGCCGCTGAACGATCCCCAGATCGGTGCCATCGCCGTCTTCTGGCGCGGCTCAAAGGATGGCTGGCAAGGTCATATTGGCATCGTCGTTGGCCACGACAAGACACACCTGCATATCCTTGGCGGCAATCAGTCCGATTCCGTCAGCATCGCACGCATCGCGAAAACTCGACTGCTCGGCTACCGCTGGCCGATCACATATCAGGACGCACCATTTGCTGCCCTGCCTATGACCACGATTTCAGCTTCCGTCACCACGAACGAAGCTTAACCCCTCCATCAAAGGAACGATCATGTTCAAGTCTCTGCTAATTGTGGCGGTGGCAGCCTTTGGCTTGTCCGCGTGCCAATCGACCGGATCGATCGATACCGGTATCCGCAACAGCCTGCCGCAGGTGTGCGCCGCCGGCGAAACGGCCTATGCCGTGCTTCAGCCATTCATCGTGGCCGACAAACTCAAGCCGAAGACAGCAGCAGCCGCACAGGCGGCCTATGACAGCCTTCAGCGACTTTGCGCGAACAAGGACACAGCAACGCTCGGAACCACTCTGGTGGCGGCCTCTGCGGCCTATCTGACCATCACGCAAGCTATCAACCAAGCTCAGAAGGTGGGAGGCTGATCATGGCACGCATCTGGTATTTGATTGCCGCGGTTCTGGCGCTCACCTGCATCGTCGGCTTCTTCTTCGCTCCAGCATGGGCGCAGGACGCCGGGCCGGTCATTGCGCCTTCCTCGATCTGGTACGAGGTATGGACTATCGTTCAGCCTGTCGTGGTGCTGCTGGTGTCCACCGTTGGTCCTGTGCTGGCGACTTGGATTGCCACCAAGCTAATTTCGCTCCTGAATGTGACAAACGAAAAGCAGCGGGTCGAGATCGAGGCCAAGCTTCGCGAAGCACTTCACCAGTCTGCCGCCAATGCCATCCGCTTTGCATTGAGCAAGGCTGGGTTGCCCAACGTCGGCGGCGTCATCAATGACACGATCCTGGCGGAAGCTTCGAAATATGTGATCGAGAAGAATCCGGAAGCGCTCCAGAAGCTCGGCGTCGATGCCAAGGGGCTTGAGGAAATCATCCTGTCAAAGCTTCCCGATCTTCTCAGGCAGACAGAGAAACCGTTCTGATAACCTGCCCCCGGCCGAACGTCGGGGGCTTCTTTTATTCGCATGGCAGGGGCAGGCTTACCGGATGGCGGAGAACACGAACATGCAGATAAGTCGCGCGCCTAAATTGGAGTGGAATCTGAACACCCTCATCCAGCTGGTGACGCTGGGCGGAATGATACTCGGCGGCGTCGTTATCTGGGTGGACAAGAGCCGCGATATTGAGGATCTGCAAAAGTGGAAGGATGGCCACGAGCAGCTTCACAAAGAGCGGCTGGCCGAAGTGAAGGCGATCGAGGCGAGCTACAATCTCAGGCTTTCCGCTCTCGAGCAAAAGAGCGTGGAAGCGGAACGAAAGGCCGATAATCTCACTTATCGCGTGACTGTGACTGAGCAAACGACCGTCAGCATCTCCACGGCGATCAAGGAACTGCAGGCTGACTTCAACCGGCAATCCAGCGATATTCAGGTGATGAAGGAAATTCTTCAGCGCTTGGAGACCGCCATAAACAGAAGCGCTCCCTTGCGGCGCTCATCGCTCGATACATTCGATACGGTGCTTCGTTCGCCGCTGCCGCGATAATGAAAACCCGCCAGCAGCCTCGTACTGCAAGCGGGTTCTCGGCGTTCGGAATTTCCGAACGTGGGGATTTCCCCACGTCTCCGTAAAGGAGATGCAGATCAATTGCACCAATCAATGCGGTGCTTTGGGCGCCATTCTCGCGCCAATCCTTCCCCCATAAGAACCTGCCCAGCTTCCCGGCCATCGGGGAGATAGATATTCACGAGCGGCCGGCGGCTCTGCGTCCGGTCCCGTGCGCCGCTGTCCTCGATGCGAGGCACGCCAGCCAGCAGAAGTTCTTTCAGTCTGGCTTTCGCCTTCAGCGCCAGATTCCGCTCGAGCTCGCATTTGGCACGGCTCCCCATTTCAGGCGCGTCCACGCCAGACTTGAACGGCACCCCGCCGCCCAGCAGACGCATGTTCTGCCCGTCGCATTTGATGGTGTCGCCGTCGATCACAACCAGCGAGGCGCACGCCACGCCTTGGCCAGCATGGGCCTGTGGCGGCAACAAAAGCCCCAGCATCACCACGCTGCCGATAGTCATTTTCATCATCTGAATTGCCCGATTTTTCATTGAAACGCGTGTCTCTCGTTACCTGACACGAGGTAAGCGAAATGACACGTCGCATTGATTTTCCTCGCTGTTCTCGAAGCTTCCCAAGCTGAATACGAGGGTTCGATTCCCTTCACCCGCTCCAGCTACCTTTCTTTACTCTAGCATGCGTCGCACTGAAGGTCATGCGTTCAGGTAGGACAAAATCGCAGCAGCGACGTCTGGCGACTGTTGAGACGTCGCCTGCGTCGTCGACGTGTCGGCTACGGTGGATGAGGCGATGGTTTGGGCGGAGCTGCTTACCGGATCGTCGCTGTTCAACGCCACGACCTGCGCCGAACTCATGGCGGCGATCTGACCCTGGGTGAAGGCCGCCGCCTGCGAGGCCGTCAAGGCGGCGAGCGCGCTGGTGCTCAATCCCGAGATCGCGTTTGAACTCAAGCTGATGATTTGCTCGGTGGACAATGCGGCGAGATCGTCTCCGCCAAATGCGGCGGTCTGCAGCGATTTAAGGGCGCCGACCTGCGCCAATGTCAGCGCTCCGATTTGCGCGGAACCCATTGCCGCCACCTGGCCGTAGCTCAGCGAAGCCACCTGGCTTGTCGTCAGTGCGCCTATGCCCTGAGAAGACAGTGAGGCTATGACACCGGTGGAAAGACCCCTGATCGCCGCCGAGCTGATCGCGGCGAGTTCGTCGGTGGTGAAGGTTGCTAGACCTTCCGTCGTCAACCCTGCTAGTGCGGCTGAACTCAAGGCGGCGATCTGGCCGGTGGTGAGTGCCCGGATCTGCTCCTTGCCGAGAGCGCCGATCTGGTCGCTGGTCAGTCCGGCGACGCCGGCTGTACTCAAGGCCGCAACGTCAGTGGAAGACAATGTGGCGATGAAGTCGGTAGACAATCCCCTTATCGCGTTCGAGCCAATCGCAGCGAGTTCTGCCGGCAAGAAGGTTTTCAGCATGGCCGGAGACAGGCCCGTGAGCGCCTCCGAACTCAACGATGCGATGTGGCGGGTGGAGAGCGCTTCGATCTGCCCAACACTCAGGGCGCCGATCTGTGCGCCGCTGAAGCCGGATGCAGCCAGAGCATCGAGAGCCGCTATCTGGGTTGCCGAGAATGAGGCGATGTGGGCGGGGCTGAGGACGGCAATCTGTCTGGAGGTGAGGGCACTAACCTGGGCATTGCTCAGGGTGTTCAACTGGCTACTGGTCAAGACGGCCACCTGCCCGGTGCTCAGCCCACTGATGGCATCCGGGCTCAATGCTGCGATCTGCGCTGCCGTCAGCGACGCTATGGTCTCCGTTGAAAGGCCCGCGATCGCATTCATGCCGATTGCTGCCAGCTCGGAATTGGTAAGTGTGACCAGATCATCGGCGCTGAGGGCCACGATCTGTTTCGAGTCGAGCGCGCCGATCTGAGCGCCGGTCAGAGCCTCGACCTGATCGTTGCTCAACGCCACAATCTGATCGCTGGTCAGGCCTGTTATGCCCGCCGTGCTGAGAGCGGCGATCTGGGCTGTTGAAAGCGAGGCGATGTCATTCGTGCCTAGCGCTGCAATCTGTTTGGAGGTGAAGGCGCCGATTTGGGCGTTGCTCATGGCCTCTACCTGGCTGGTGCCGAGCGCGCCAATTTGGTCGATGGTCAGGCTGGCTATCGCCGCCGTGCCGAAGGCGGCGATCTGTGCGGTCGTCAACGAAGCGATCGTGGCCGTCGACAAGCCGGGGATCGCATTCAGGCTGATAGCGGCCAGTTCCGCGGTCGTGAAAGTGCTGAGGTCATCAGCACCGAGGGCGGCAATCTGTTTGGAGCTGAGAGCGCCGATCTGGGCACTGGTCAGGGCCTCGACCTGATCGGCGCTGAGCGCCGCGACCTGATCGGTGGTCAGGCCAGTCACACCCGCTGTGCCGAGAGCGGCGATCTGGTTTGCCGAAAGCGAGGCGATGTCGTCTGTACCCAGCGCTGCAATCTGTCTGGAGGTGAGGGCGCTGACCTGGGCGCTGGTCAGGGTGCCCACCTGATTGGTCCCGAGGGCTGCAACCTGGTCGGTGGTCATGCCCGATATTGCCGTGCCCAGCGCTGCGATCTGAGCCGTCGTCAGCAAAGCGACCGTTGCTGTCGACAGACCCCGGATCGCTGTGGAGCTGATTGCAGCCAGCTCGGCGGCGGTGAAGGTGTTGAGATCATCGGGACTGAGGGCGGCAATCTGTTTCGAGTTAAGCGCGCCGATCTGAGCGCTGTTCAGAGCCGCGACCTGATCGGTGGTGAGGGCGTCAATCTGATCAGGGGTGAGGCCCGTTATGCCCGCGGCGCTGAGAGCGGCGATCTGGCTTGCTGAAAGCGAGACGATATCGTCCGGGCGCAACGCCGCAATCTGTCTGGAGGCGAGGGCACGGATTTGGGCATTGGTCAGAGCGTTCACCTGACCGCTGGTCAAGGCGGCTACCTGCCCGGTGCTCAGTCCACCAATGCCAGCGGAACTCAGGGCGGCAATCTGCATTGTCGTCAAGGAGGCTATGGTCTCCGTTGACAGGCCGGGGATGGCGCTGGCGCTGATCGCGGCAATATCCCTGGCGGAGAATGTTGCAATGTCCTCCGTGCTCAAGACGGCGATCTGTTTCGAGGTGAGAGCGCCGACCTGTGCGGTGGTCAAAGCCTCCACCTGTGCCGTCGTCAAGGCGGCAATCTGCGCGGTGGTCAGCGCGCCGATGCTTTGTGCGTTGAGAGCCGAAATCTGACCCGTTGTCATATAGGCTACGGTCTCGGTCGACAGACCTTGGATCGCGTTTAAGCTGATCGCGGCAATATCCTTGGTCGAGAATGTTGCAATGTCATCCGTGCTCAAGACGGCGATCTGCTTCAAGGAGAGCGCGCTGACCTGTGCAGGGGTCAGGGCAGCCACCTGAGCGGTGGTCAGGGCGGCGATCTGCGCCGTGCTCAGTGCACTGATGCTTTGCGTATTCAGGGCGGCAATCTGCGCCGTCGTCAGGGACACCATCGTTTCGGCCGACAAGCCCGGGATCGCCGTCGAACCGATGGCGGCAATCTCCCTGGGTGTGAATGTCGCGAGATCATCCGTGCCCAGTGCCGAAATCTGCGTGGAATCGAGATTGACAATCTGCGCGCCCGTCAGGGCGCTGGCCTGACCGGTGCTGAAGGTCGCCAGCTGCTCGGCGCTCAGTCCCATAATGCCTGCGGCACTTATGGAAGCGATCTGGTTTTTTGAAAGAGCAGCTATGTCGTCTGTGCCCAGAGCGGCAATTTGCGCCGAGCTTAAGCTTGCCATTTGCCGGGTGGTCAGACGTGAAATCTGATCGGTGCTCAAAGCGGTGATCTGACTGGTTGAAAGTCCCGCGATGCCTGCGGCGCTTATGGCCGCGATCTGGACCGGCGAAAGTGATTTTATGGTGTCCTCGCTCACGGCCGCGATCTGCGCCGCGCTGAGAGCGCTGATCTGGACTGCGGTCAAGGCCGAAAACTGACCGACGCTCATGGCGGCAATCTGATCGGCGCTCAGGCCCCTGACACCCGCTGCACTCAACATTGCGGTTTGGCTGGTGGAGAGGACCGTCACATCGCTGCCAAGGGCAGCGACCTGCGCCGAACTCAACGCTTTAAGCTGCGCGGCGGAGAGAAGGCCGACCTGATCTCTGCTGAGGGCTTCGACCTGATCGGTGGTCAGGCCCGTGACTGCGCTGGCGCTTAGAGCAGCGATCTGATCTCTGGTCAGCGCGGCGATAGCATCCACGCTCAGGCCCGGCAGGGCCTTGTTCGTGATTGCCGCGACATCAGCGGTCGAGAATGTCATCAGCTGCTCCAGACGCAGGGCCGCGAGTTGCGTCGAACTCAGCGACCTCACCTGCGCGGAGGACAGGGCCTCGACCTGACTGGTGCTCAAGATGTCGATCTGATCTGCTGTCAGGC
Organism: Rhizobium sp. X9; assembly: GCF_018873185.1. Lineage (NCBI taxonomy): Bacteria > Pseudomonadati > Pseudomonadota > Alphaproteobacteria > Hyphomicrobiales > Rhizobiaceae > Rhizobium > Rhizobium sp. X9. Next base: position 164,577 of record NZ_CP071311.1, read on the forward strand.
TTGCGATCACGCCGGCGTTCAGGGCGGCAATCTGGGCGGTCGACAGGAGTTCGATCTGAGTGGCGTTCAGGACTTGAAACTGCGCTGCGCTGAGGGCGTTGAGCTGGGCTGTCGTCAAGGCTGCGATCTGATCATCGCTAAGCGAAGCGATCGCCTCCGTACCCAGGCGGAAGATTGCTTTGCTGTTGATCGCCGCGATATCAGCGGTGGAGAAGGTTGCTATATCCTCGGCGCCGAGGGCGGTGAGTTGCGCCGCACTCAACGCCTTCACCTGCGCCGGTGACAGGGCCTCGATCTGGCTCGTGCTGAAAGCCGAAATCTGTTTCGTCCCGAGTGCGGCAATCTGAGCCGTCGTCAAGGCTGCGATCTGATCGGTACTCAAGACTTCGATCTGATCGGTCGTCAGGCTTGCAATTACGCCCGTGCTGAGGGCAGCGGTCTGATCGGGGGTAAAGCCTGATAGCGCCTGCGTGCTCAGGCCCGGCACGGCTCTGGCCGTCACCGCCGCGAGGTCGGCGAGGGAGAAGGCCGCTATGGCATCCGTGCTGAGCACCGCGAGTTGCGCCGAACTCAGCGCCATCACCTGCGCCGGCGACAGGGCTTCGATCTGGCCGACGCTGAAGGCCGCGACCTGTGTCGTTTTGAGTGCGGCAACCTGAGCTGCCGTCAATGCGGCGATCTGATCGAGGGACAGGGCGGCGACACTATCCGTGGTCATGCCCGGCAGGGCCTTGGCGTTGATCGCCGCAATATCGGCGGTCGAGAAGGTTGCTATATCCTCCACGCTGAAGGCCGCGAGTTGCGCCGAATTCAGCATCCTGATCTGTGCGGGCGACAGGGCTTCGATCTGACCTGGACTCAAAACCGCGATCTGATCGGTCGTCAGGCTCGCAATGGCGCTTATGTTCAGAGCCGCGATCTGATCTGGGGTAAGCGCTGCGATCGCCTCCGTGCTCAAGCCGGGCATGGCTCTCGCGGCTATCGCCGCAATATCGGCGGTCGAGAAGGTCGCTAATTCCTCCGCGCTGAAGGCCGCAAGTTGCGTTGCTTTGAGGGCGCTCACCTGGGGCGCGGTCAACGCCTCCGCTTGATCGACCGTCAGCGCATCGATCTGCGTGGTGGTGAGCGCAGAAATCTGACCCGCACTCAGGCTCTTGATGGCGTATTGATCGAGGATGTTCAGCTGATCCAGCGTCAAACCGATGATGGCGCCCTGTGAGATGGCGCTTAACTGTCGGGAGTTTAGGACTTTGACATCCTCTGCATCCAGTGCCGCGACTTGATCGGAAGAAAGCGCTTTAATCTGAGCCGTGGAAAGCGTCCCCACCTCATCGGTTGTCCAGGCTGCAACTGCTGCTGTCGAAAGATATTTGATCTGATTGACATTCAGGGAAGAAATGATCGAAGTCATGTCCGGAAAATCCTAAAGGCTAAGGCCAAATTCTCAACAGCAACAAATGATTTACTTGCCAATACCCCGAAGAGCGTCCGTTCAAGTCCATCACTTTGCAAAGGCTCATTACGCAATCGGGCTTGCCTGAGCCTGAAGTTGCTAAGCGTCAGCCGATCTCACCCTGCGTTGTCTTTTTGAAACGCTTCAGGCGCTGGCGTGCGAGCAGAGGCAGAGGAACGCTGTATCGTGCGGGAGCGCATTGACGCCCCGGCAGTCGCGTGAATATGCGATTTAGCTTGACTACTATTAAATTGCACGTAATAGTTGATGCAGTCGTAACATGATGGGGAAATGTTATGAGTCGCAAGCTTCTTTCGGAATTTCTGGGTACCTTTTGGCTCGTGTTCGGAGGCTGCGGCAGTGCGGTTTTTGCTGCTGCTTTTCCTGAACTCGGCATTGGTTTTCTTGGTGTCGCTTTCGCTTTCGGCCTGACGGTTTTGACCATGGCCTATGCGGTTGGCGGCATTTCGGGCGGTCATTTCAATCCGGCCGTTTCCGTCGGCCTGTCGGTTGCCGGTAAATTTCCGGCAGCGAACCTCCTGCCCTATATAGTGGCGCAGGTTCTGGGGGCGATTGTCGCGGCCGCGGCGCTTTATGTCATCCTTACAGGCAAGGCAGGGGCGGACATTGGCGGTTTTGCCGCCAATGGTTATGGTGAACATTCGCCGGGTGGTTATTCTCTCGTCTCGGCGCTGCTGATCGAGGTCATCCTGACGGCATTTTTCCTGATCGTCATTCTGGGATCGACGCATGGCAGGGTTCCATCCGGCTTCGCGCCGATCGCCATCGGTCTTGCCCTCACCCTTATTCATCTGATTTCCATTCCGGTCACCAACACATCCGTCAATCCGGCCCGCTCCACGGGGCAGGCCTTGTTCGTCGGCGGATGGGCGGTGCAACAGCTCTGGCTGTTCTGGCTCGCTCCGATCCTCGGCGGCGTCATTGGCGCCGTGGTCTGGAAAATCTTTGGCGAGGAAGAGAAGGCCGGCCACGCCGGTTCCGTCCAGCCTGCGCAGACATGAATAAGAGGCTTTGTTTCCCCGAATGGTCGGGGAAACAAGTGAGGAGGATGACATGGATCTTACTTCGATATTGGCCCAAATCGTTGGTGGTGCGGTTGGCGGCACGGCAGGCGGAAAGATACTGAAGGATTCCGATCTCGGTTCGCTCGGAAACCTGATCGCCGGCGCCATCGGTGGCATCGGCGGCGGAACGGTTCTCGGATCGCTGCTCGGGACTGCAGGCACGGCGGCAGCCGGCGGCGTGGATATCGCCGCTCTTGCCGGCCAGCTCGTTGGTGGCGGTGTGGGCGGTCTGATCGTCCAGGTCATTGTCGGCCTGATCAAGAACAAGCTCGTCGCCAAATAAAGTTTTCAGTCGCTTCGGTGGCGAAGTGAAAGGCCTTGCCGGGAGACAAGCCTCGTTCGGCAAGGCATTCTAAGTATTGCCGCTGCTATAGCGGCATCGCCATCGAAGCCGGAATGGTTTCCGATTGCGGAAGCGCGGACTGAAAGTATTCCATGTATCGTGAGAAAGCGCGAAGTAAGCGCTTCCCCGGCTATGTCTCGTCACGCCGCATCTTTGACGACAGGCACATGCGGCGTCTTGTTCCAGACGAAAGGTCTGGTTTTCAGCTCCACCACGGCGCGCCAGGCGGCAACAGACATCATCAGCCAATAGAGCGGGATTGCCATCCAGCGGCGTCCGATCTGTTGTTTTTCGTAGGCTATCATCCTGTTTCGGCCCATCAGCACGAAGATGGCGTAGCTGCCGAAAATATTCAGCGTATCGATGAGAAACAGAGCCCCCTGCCAGGAAAGCAGCATATCCGCGCCATTTTCACGGATCGCCATGACCATGAAAGCGAAGGAAACGAACAGCAGGGGATGCGTTAGCGACGACAGGAGCATCCCGCCGATCAGTAACTGAAAGACCGTATAGGCACCCCATCCCATGTGGCGTGCGGTGATGAAGGGCGCGCGGGTCATTACCAGCCAGCTTTGCAGCCAGCCCTTGTACCATCGCGCACGCTGGTTCAGCCACACGGGAAGCGAGGTCGGCGCATCCTCCAGCGTCTGTCGCCGGATGACACCGCAGCGATAACCGAGCCTGTGCAGCCTGAGGCCCATATCGGCGTCTTCCGTCACATTGTAGGGGTCCCAGGCGCCGACCCGGCGCAAGACGGCGGTGCGGAAATGGTTGGAGGTGCCGCCAAGCGGCAACGGCAACCTGTGCGCGGCGAGAACGGGCAACATGCAGCGAAAGAGACCGGAATATTCCAGTGCGAAACAGGCGCTGAGCCAGGAGGAGCGCGCATTGCTGATGATAAGCGGCGCCTGCAGGCAGGCCACCTCGACCGGCTGGTCGCGAAAGGCGGCATGGGCTTCGCGCAATTGTTGCGGATGCGGTCGGTCTTCGGCATCGTAAACGGCAACGAATGTGCCGCGCGCGCCGGAGAGTGCATAGGTCAGGGCCTTGGGTTTGGTGCGCGGCAGGGACGGCGGAACCCTTATGATCTCCACATGCGAACCCGGATTTGTCCGCTGGATAGCCTTAATCGTCGCGGCGTCGTCCGCCTCGCAGACGAGCTTGATGTCGAGCCGGGATTTGGGCCAGTCCAGCCGATCCAGCGCACCGACAAGCTGCTCGACGACCGCTTCTTCGCGATAAAGCGCCACGAGAATGGTGTAGACCGGCAGATCTCCGTCCTGCGGGAGCGGGACGATGGTTTTTGCATCGTTTTCTCTGGGCGCATGGACGAGCGCAAAAAGCCTGAAAAGCAGGGTGGAAAGATAAAGCATTGTCAGCGTGACGTGAATATACACTAGGGTCGCCTGCGTATAAAACAGCAGCGACAGAACGAGCAGGGTAACGAGGACACCGCTTGTAAAACCCTGCTGCCCTTGCAGCGTGATTCTGGCCGAATGCTGCGGCGCCGCGTTGAAAAGCCGATGTCGCGTGTCCTGGCAGCGGCGCGCCTCGCCCGCCTTCCAGATTGCGCCGCGCATCGCCTGCGGTGTGGTCACAGCCAGTTCGTCGAAAAGCTGCGGACGCTGATCGAGCATGCTTTTCAGCAATTCCATCCGTGCCAGTTCCGGCACGATCAGCAGCATCGGTTTGCCGTTCAGTGGTGCCAGCCGCAGAAGCCGTGGTTCGGCAAGTTGCACGTCCAGATGTTTGATGTCTGATACCCGGCCGGGATCGATTTCCGCAAGAAACGGCAATCGCAAAAATCTGGCAAAGGCGCCGTAATAGGCATCCGCATCGACAAGACCGCTTGCCAGCAATTCGTCTTCCACGGTCGAGCCGTTTTTCAGGGCCCGTTCTTCGAATGTGCTGATATAGGGCTTGCCAAACCCCAGCGAAGAGAGAAAGCGCGTTGGTCCGGGCTCGTCCTGTTCGGTAGCCATCCAGAGCGGATTGTCACCAATGAGCGAAAACGCAATTTTTCGTCCCGCCGGCGTCGTGCTAAACGATTCTCGTGTATACTGCCTAAAATAATCCATGCATCGCCGCCGCTGTCATGGTAACGCGCCAATTCCTGCTACGGACAGTATAGATGAGAATGACGAATGTAACGCGGAATGTAAGTCTTGTTTTTACTTTAGTTGTCGCTTTACAATTTGTTGGCTTTTTTGGCAAAGTTCATGCGGAAGGTCTGTCGGACGGAAACCGCATGCCGGTGCTGTTTGATGCGCAGGAGCGGTTTCCGGGCGGCGATCTTTCTTCCGTTCCCCGCATCAGGTTTCTGATGTCGGTCGATTTCCCACCCTTCAATTTTACCGATCAGGAAGGCCGGCTTGCGGGTTTTCATGTCGATCTCGTGCGTGAAATCTGTGCCCAGCTGAAGGTTGAAAGCAAATGTCAGGTGCAGGCGCTGCCGTTTGACGAGCTTGAAGCGGCCCTCGAGATGGGGGAGGGGGAAGCGGTGATTTCCGGTCTCGCCACCACCGCCGATCTGCGCAAGAGTTTCACCTTCTCACGCCCCTATCTGCTATTGCCCGCCCGCCTGGCCGTCAACAAGGCGGGGAAATTCACCGGTTCCGGCGCTGAAGCCCTGTCGGGAAAAAAGGTAGGCGTTGTCACAGGTTCGCGGCACGAGCAGATGCTGAAGGCATTTTTTCCAAAGGCCGCGGCTGAAGGTTTCGAGGGCTATGAACCCATGTACGACGCGTTGAAGACGGGCAAGGTGGACGCCGTTTTCGCCGATGGTCTGCGCCTGCCTTTCTGGGTTTCAGGAAGCGCGTCCGAAGGCTGCTGCGCGCTCTTCGGCGGGCCTTACATGTCCGACAGATTTCTTGGTGAAGGCCTGTCCATCATGGCTGTCGATCCGGACAATGTGCTTGTGCCGGCCTTTGATCAGGCGCTTGCCGCACTTTCCCGCAACGGCCGGCTGGAAGAAATCTACCGGCGTTATTTCCCCTATGGGCTTTATTAAAGAAAGCGCCGTCTATTTGGCAGGTGCAAAGGCTTCATCGTTGCGCCGCAGGCGCAGAAGCGCGATCCAGACGGCCGCGGCAATAGCGGATTCCACCAGGAAATAGCTGCCGATCGTTCCCGAAATGCTGAAGAACCAGGTGAAGACGGCGACGACAACGGAGCCGATAAGGTTGCCGCTGTTCCAGATCTTGGCGCGAATATCCTGCCGCCCGGATGCACCGAGTGCTTCAAGCGCCGTCGCCGCCACCGCCATCGGTAAAACAACCCAGCAAAGGACACGGGTAATGATGGGCAGCGAGACATATTCGTCGCCGAACAGCAGCGGCAGGAAAGGCGCGATGATGAAGATTGCGAGCGCGCTGCCGACTGCGATAACGAGCGCTGCCTTCAACACATTATAGGCACGTTCTATGGTCTTTCCGATGCCCTGCAGAGCGGCCGAGGCCGAACCCGGATAGATCAGGCGGTTAAGGGCCTCCACCGAGAGGTAGGAGCTGTCGAGAATCCGCCGGGCGATGGAATAGCTGCCCAGGACCTCGGCGCTGGCAATGGCGCCGAGAACGAGAATATCGGCATTGCCGCGCACGGCCTTGAACAGGAACTGGGTGGAGAACAGAATGCCGATGCGGATTTCATCGCGAACGATCCGGAAAACCGGCTTGCCAAGCCTGCCGATCGCCTTGACCGAGATCACCGTCGCAATGGCGTGGGCGGCAAGGTTCCACAAGGCCCAGGCCTCGACCGTTTCTATCTTGAAGATGAGGCAGGCAACCACGGCGGCAATCGTGCGTGCGACGGCGAACATCACTTCCAGCTTGTTGGCTGAAGCGAAGTCGGAATGGGCGATGAAGCTCTGCGTGGAAAGCGAAATGACTTTCAGAAGAACGAGGTTCGTTATCAGGATCAGGAAGGTGGTGATGAGTGTATGCAGCAATGTTTCCGACGTCGGGAAAAACACCGGGATCGTCACCATGCCGATGAAGGTCAGTACCACGCCTGTCGCCGCACTGAGAAGATAGCTGTGGCCGAGCATGACGGGAAACATGCTGCGATCCTGCGCGACGCGGCGGATCAGAGATTCCTGCGAACCGATGCCGCAGATCTGCACGCCAAGATTGGTGACGGCCGTGATCGACGCATAGAGCGCGAATTGTTCGACGCCGAGATGACGGGCAAGCAGGGCGAATGTCAAAAGCTGGGCGGCGCTGGACATCAGCAGAGCCCCGCCGGACGCCATATAGGTCAATCCCAGTCTGACTAGATGGCCGAGCCGCGGCGTATTGAACGACACCTCATTCTCCATGTTTTCCGACATTGCCGGACGCATTCAAAAAATGACTGCCCTGCTTTGTAATATTTGGCGAACTGAAAGCCGGCGTCCGGCCAGTAATCTGAATGCCGGTGAACCGATGAATGACAGTTTCTTCTGTCTTAGCCTTCTTTGAGGTAAGAGAGGGTTAAAGCAATTACACAATAATGATGATAATGACTGTTTATGGTTGTTTGGACAGGGCCTGGTTTCAAAAAAGGGTTTCGTCGTTCGTCCCAGAGCAGACCATAGATGATCCGATTATCCGTTCTCCGTACAGGCGACCATGCCGCGTTTTGCTGATACCCAGCCCATTTCTGCGCCAAGCAATGCCATGTCGCTTACGGGCAGCCGTCGTGACGCGATTTTTTTCGTCGGCACGATGCTTTATATCTGGATTTCCGTTGCCCCATTTGAAAATCTCGCGGCTCCGCCGGTGCCGCATGCGGCCGCAAACCAGCTCACCGGGCTTGTCATTGCTTTGATTTTGGGTGTTTTTGCCCTGCGCCACCGGCTGACAGGACTTTTGCTGCGGCCGCGTCTGCCCATCCTCCTGTTGTTTTTCTGGCTGGTGATCTGCTCGGTGCTTGGCGAGCAGCCGGGGACCTCGCTGCAACGCCTGATCTTTACGGCCCTTCTCTGTTTCATCACCAGCGTCCTCGTCGTCATGCCCCGGGACCGGCGCCAGTTTGACCGGATGATGGCCATCTTCGCCATCATCCTGCTGGCGCTCTGCTATTTCGGGGTGCTCTTTCTGAGCTCGCGCTCGATCCATCAGCCCTACGATCTCGATGAAACGTCGCTTGCGGGCGATTGGCGCGGCATCTTCAACCACAAGAACGCGGCTGCTCCGGCCATGATCATTCTTTTCATGGTCGGGCTTTACCTGCGTAATGCCTGGTCGACGGTTGGCGGTATCGCAATCACGCTCCTGGCAGGTTTCTTCCTCTGGAAAACCAATGGAAAAACCGCGGCGATGCTGTTGCCAGTCACCATCGCGCTGATCTGGATTCTGGAAAGACATGCAGGTCGCACATTGCTGATGATCGGCGGCCTTCTGGCCTTCTTCAACATCCTCGCAGTCGGCTCCACCTATTTTCCGAGCATACAGAATCTGGTCGAAAGTCTGGGGATCGATTCCACCTTTACCGGCCGAACGGACATATGGCGTCTGTCCTTCGACACCTTTGCGCAATCGCCGATTTTCGGGCAGGGTTTCCAGGCATTCTGGACGAGCAGCGCGCTCCTGTCGCAGGCCGATATTTCCGAAACCTGGGCGGTCACGGCCTCCCATGCCCATAATGGCTATGTAGAAAGCCTGCTGAATGGCGGCCTGCCGGCCTTTATTCTCATAGTCATATGGCTCGTCATCATACCTGCAAATGATTTTCGTATAGCGGTGGAAAGGGGAACCGATCCGGGATTGACGCGGCTTTTTGCCCGAATTTGGGTGTATGCACTGCTTTCTTCGTGTATTGAGAGTAATTTCTTTACTGGAACTGGGCCTATCTGGTCTTCTCTTCTGATCGCAATCTATTGTTTGAGGCATCAGGCTTACGACATACTTGAACAAGGGCAGTAATTTGCAGAAAGGCCGGGGGGCTATGCATGGCGCAAAAAATCGGGACATTTGCGGACCGGATCAATAACCGGCTCGTACGCTATTTTCCGGGACCGGCGGCTCGGATCGAGACATCCGAACCGATCGTCTCCTTCACATTCGACGATGTACCCGCAACCGCCTGGACAAAGGGCGCACGCATACTGGAAAACGAGGGTGTTTGCGGGACGTTTTACATTGCGGGCGTTTTCATCGACACGCACGATGAGCAGCAGGAGATGATCTCCACGCAGGGCTGTTCGGAACTGGCAGCGGCCGGCCACGAGCTTGCCTGCCACACCTATTCTCACCGCAAACTCTCAAGCTTTTCGCGGCGCGGGCTTGAGGAGGATCTCGATCGCAACGAAAGCGTGCTCGGATCATTCAACCAAAATGGGCATAAACGGAATTTTTCCGTTCCCTTCGGCATGGCCTCACCCCTCATGCAACCATTGTTGCGGCGCAGGTTCAGGACGGCCCGTGGCATCACGGCCGGCATCAACCGGGGCAGCATCGATCCCTATAATCTGGCTGCGGTGGAATTGCGGCCCGATCAGAACTATCTCAACGCTGCCGATCGCTGGCTTGAGGATGTTTTGCAAAATGGCGGCTGGCTCATCATTTTCACGCATGATGTCTCGCCTGCGCCGAGCTTTTACGGTTGCCCGGGAGACAGGTTGCAAGGCCTTGTCCGCAGGGCGGTGTCCGGCGGTGCGAAGGTCATGCCGGTCGATGCCGCTGTCAGCGCACTCGGCCTGTAAAGGGATATTGTCGGCAGGGTGCGAAGAGCGTAGCGACATAAGCGGGAGGCCCGCACGCTCATTGCCTATTGGCTGGCCCAGATGATGCGGGCGATCCATTCCACCTCGGCCATGTCGAAGCTGCGGTTCGGATGTTCGGGGTTGAGGGAAAGAAGCTCGATATTCTTGGGGCTTTGCCGCGCCAGCACCTTGGCCATCACTTCGCCGTCGCGGCTTTTCAGCACCACGCGGTCGCCGCGCCGCACCTGCGCGCCCGGCTCCACGATCAGGATGTCGCCATCGCGGTAAAGCGGCATCATGCTTTCGCCCTGTACCTCCAGCGCATAGACGCCCTGCTTGCGTTCGGGAGAAGAGGGGAATTCCACCACATCCCAGCCCTGACCGGCCGGAAAACCACCATCATCGAAGAAGCCGCCGGAACCCGCCTGCGCAAAACCGAGCAGGGGTATGGCATTGTCCGCACCGGAAGGCTGCATCGTCTGGGCGGCCTTGCCAAAAGCATAGCCGAAAAACTGGTCGACGCTTGCCCCCGTCGCCTCCAGCACCTTGGAGACGGATTCCGTCGAAGGCCAGCGTTTGCGGCCATCCGGGCCGAAGCGCTTCGATTTGTTGAATGAGGTCGGATCGAGACCGGCGCGCTTCGCCAATGCCGAGGGCGTCAGCTCATGGCGTTTGGCAAGCGTATCGATGGCGCCCCAGATCGTCTCATGTGACAGCATGGTAAGAAAGCCCGCAGGTGGAGCCGAAAGCGGAAAAGCTCCTGTCATTTACTTCCCGGAATCTAGACCATATCCGGCCCGGAGTAAAGAAAGGAAAGGAATAAAATCCTTGATCACGCCACCATGGCCGATGTGTTTATCTTGGCGAGCTGGATCACCGCCTGCGTGCGGCTGTCGACCTTGAGTTTCAGCAGGATCGCGGAGACATGCGCCTTGATGGTGGCTTCCGAAACATTCAGCTCATAGGCGATCTGCTTGTTCAGCAATCCTTCGGCCAGCATGCCCAGAACCCGGCTTTGCTGCGGCGTCAGCGTTCTGAGCCGGCCTATGAGATCAGCCACATCCGGGTCGTTTTCCTTGTCACCGTGGCTGCTCGCCGGTATCCAGACGTCCCCTTCCAGAACGGCGCGAATACCATCGCGAATATCGTCGATGCCGGAGGATTTGGAAATGAAACCGGAAGCGCCGAGTTCGATGGAGCGCCGAACGGTGGTCGCATCGTCCGTTGCCGAAACGATGACGATCGGCAGGCTGGAAAATTCTGCCCGGAGCGCCATCAGGCCTGAAAACCCGCTGACGCCCGGCATGGCGAGGTCGAGAAGCATCAGATCGGCGTCGTTACGCGCCGTCGCGGCACTTCGGGCGGCCTCGAAATCCCCGGCTTCTATGATGGTCTGCTGCCCGTCAAGACCGGATACGGCCTGTTTGAGGGCGCCGCGAAAAAGCGGGTGGTCGTCTGCTATGATAATGACAAGTTCCGACATTCTGGCCCCCTCCCAAGGGCGTTATGCGGTTCTTTCGCTGGTCTGATGCACTCCCATTTGCCGGCGGTCGAAACGCTACCGGCTCCTCCGCTCAAAGGTTGCTCCAATCGGTTGCGCATTACAAGAAAAAGCTTGTGGACAGGCGGCCTTTGACGGCTTCAGCAATAAAAATGCAGTGGAAACTGTGGACAATCGACCCGCTTTGCGGCAAACCGCCCAGACTGAAAAGCCTTGGAAAGCCTTCGGAGAGCCCCATGCAAGAAACGCCCGCGATCATCTATAAAATCGTGCCGGAGACGTTGTGGAATGCGGCCAAAGCGAAGGGCGTCTTCGAAGGCGCCGCCATCGATCTGACCGACGGCTTCATTCATTTTTCGACGGCAAAGCAGGTGGCCGAGACCGCCGCACGGCACTTTTCCGGCCAGGTTGACCTGCTTCTTATCGCGGTCGACGGGGGAGCGCTTGGCGACAAGCTGGTCTATGAACCCTCGAGAGGCGGCGATCTTTTCCCCCATCTTTATGCGTCTCTTCCCCTGACCGCCGTGCTTTGGGAAACGCCGCTTTCACTTGGCCATGATGGCCAGCACCAGTTTCCGGAGATTTTGTGATGAGCGGATTATTTTCCTCGATCGGCCGCAGGGGTCTGTTTCTGGTCGATCCGGAAAAGGCGCATGGCCTCTCCGTGGCGGCGCTGAAAAGCGGCTTCCTTCCGACCTGCATGGTGCCGCACGATCCGCGTCTGCAGCAGACCGTGGCAGGCCTCGTTTTTCCCAATCCGCTTGGCATGGCTGCGGGTTACGACAAGAATGCGGAAGTGCCGGGACCACTTCTGCGGCTCGGTTTTGGCTTTACCGAAATCGGCACCGTCACGCCCAAGGCGCAATCCGGCAATCCCAAACCGCGCATCTTCCGTCTGGTTGAGGATGAAGGCGTCATCAACCGTCTCGGTTTCAACAATGAAGGCCACGCCGCAGCACTGGAACGTCTGAAGCAGGCGCAGCTGCGCGGCATTGTCGGCGTCAATATCGGCGCCAACAAGGATAGCGAAGACCGCATCGCGGATTATGTGCAGGGCATCGAAGCCTTTTATTCGATTGCATCCTATTTCACCGTCAATATCTCCTCGCCCAATACGCCGGGCCTGCGCGACCTGCAGGCGCGGGAAAGCCTCGCAGCACTTCTCGCCGCCGTGCTGGAACGCCGGAAAGTGGAGGCAGAACGCTTTGGCAAACGCATTCCGATCTTCCTCAAGATCGCGCCCGATCTGACCGAGGAAGGGCTGGATGATGTTGCAGAAGAGGCCTTGGCCCATGATCTCGATGGCCTGATCGTATCGAACACCACTCTTTCGCGCGAAGGCCTGCGGCCCGGTCCGCACAAGGGTGAGGCCGGCGGGTTGTCCGGCAAACCGCTATTCGAGCTTTCGACCACGGTTCTCGCCAAGATGCGCCGTCGCGTGGGCGGCAATCTGCCCATCATCGGCGTGGGTGGGGTTTCTTCGCCGGAAACGGCATTGGAAAAGGTAAGGGCAGGGGCCGATCTGGTTCAGCTCTATTCCTGCATGGTCTATGAAGGCCCCGGCCTGCCGTCGTCAATCGTCAAGGGCCTGTCGAAGCTGGTCGCCCGCGAAGGCGTGGAGTCGATCCGCGACTTGCGCGACAGCGCGGTGGACCGCTGGGCCGACCGCAAGCTGGGCTGAGCGCAGACCTTGGACGGTCAGGCAGCGCGTCCTCAGGGGCTCTCCTCCCTCATCCCTGTGCTTGTCACAGGAATCCTGTGTATTGCGTCTGTGCTAGAATGGTAGCGGACGGAAGGCCGTCGGGATCCTGGTCGTTTGAGACCGCTTGCTGGCTCTGGTCCTCCGTCCGCCTTTGATATCCCAACCTGAACAGTTGATTGAGGCCGTGAGCGCGGACCTCGAAGCACAGGATGAGGCTTGCCATGATACACCCTGTTTTCATTGGATGCGACGTCGCCAAGGCGCATCTTGATCTTTTCGACGGCCGGACATCCCGGCATATCCGCATCGACAACACCGCTGCCGCCATTCATGCATGGCTGCAAGGCCTGGAGGGGCAGGAGGCGACGGTCATTCTGGAGGCGACCGGGCGTTATGACAGGCAGCTGTGCGCGGCTCTCGATCGGCAACAGCGTCCGTATTGCCGGGTCAACCCCGCCCGGGCGCGCGACTTCGCAAGAGCCACCGGCCGCCTGGCCAAGACCGACGCCATCGATGCCCGCCTGCTGGCACACATGGGCGAAACGCTTGGCCCCGCAACCAGCACACCACCCGATCCGGCCCGGCAGGCGCTTGCCAGCTTCCATACAAGGCGCGATCAGCTCGTTGCCATGCGCCAGCAGGAGCGGCTTCGCCTTTCCAGCGCAGAGCCCATGGAGCACGATAGTCTGGAGCGCCATCTCATCTGGCTGGACGGCGAGATCGAGGCGATCGAAAAAGCCTGTCACGCCCATGTCCGGGAAAACGCGGAACTGAACGAACAAAGCACCAGGCTCCGTTCCATTCCGGGCGTCGGGCCAGTCACCGCATTCACGCTGATGGCGCATATGCCGGAACTGGGCGGCAGCTCTTCCAAAGCCATGGCCGCATTGGCGGGACTTGCTCCCTTCAATGCCGACAGCGGCATCAAACGCGGCCAGCGCCATATTCGCGGCGGACGAAAGCGCGTGCGCGATGCCCTCTACATGGCGGCGTTGGTGGCTTACAGGCTGAAGACCGCCTTCGCCCGCACGGCGCAAACCATGCAGACCAAGGGCAAACCGTTCAAGGTCATGATCATTGCCATCGCCCGCAAAATCCTCGTCGCCGCAAACGCAATCCTCAGGGATAAAACCGTCTTTGCTAAAACCTGACAATACAGTTGCCAGCCAGCCCAAGTCCTTGGGCTGAAAGGACTCTTATCGCCGCGCAGACGCGCGTCGGCTGGATTCCTGTGACGAGCACAGGAATGAGGGTCGCGAGGGTAGCCTAGTCCCCACCCACTCTCACGCGCAGAGCACCATCGCCCAATAGGGCCGGTTGCGGCTGGCGGCATCATAGGCAACCGCGACGCCGAGGCCATTATAGGGCCCAAGCATGTTTTCGAGATGATGTTTAGAGCCGATCCAGGCCTTGACGACACGCTCCACGCTGTCCTGACCTGCGGCCACGTTTTCCGCCGCCGGTAGCGGCACATTGCCGTCCTTCATGCGGATGAGGAAACTGTCGGTCAGGCCGATCAGATGCGCCATTTTCTGCGCCTTGACCATGCGGCCGGCCTGATAAGCGGCAGCACCGCTGGCTGCGCCATTGATGGCGAGTGGCGAAAGGCCCTTCGAGCGGCGCAACTCGTTGACCATCGGAAGCGCTGCCGCGGTCTCATCGCGGGTGCCGGACGGCATGCCCTTGTTGGTGGGCACGGAAACGCAGGCGGAAAGCACGGAGCCGGCGGAAATCAGCACGAAGCCGCGCCGGGTGAGCGTCTGGAATGATGTGTCGGTCATGTCAGCGGCGATAGCTCAGGAGACGCAGGATGATGAAAACGGGAATGACGATCGTAGCGCCGAGGATCAGATAGTCGCCGATTGCGCCCAGCGCATGGAAACCGCTGCGCCACAGGTCGACCACGAAATCGCGCGCGCCATAGATGATGTTCCAGGGCGTCAATCCGAAGATCGCCATCAGAAAGCCGACGAGCAATGAAACCACCAGCAGCTTCACCACGGTACGGGCCACCGTATCACCCAGCATTTTGTTGACCTCACCGGCCATCAGCAAGTCTCCTGTTTTGTCCTGACATATGCAGCGCGCCGCTTCGATGCAAGTTTGCGCGCACTATATCGCGTCATATCAGCCAATTCCACGCGTGCGCCATGAAATAGGACTTGAGTTTTTTTATGGCTTGATAAATGACAGCCAACATCTTCTCAGGAATCTTGAATGGCCCCAAACCAGTTTTCTTCCGGTGACGTCATTGCCGACCGCCGGGCGGACTATGCCCGCATGTTGGCGGAGAGCGGTGATTATCCCGCCGCCGCCGAACTCATGGAACAGGCGCTTGAACTTGCGCCACGGTGGACGGCGGGCTGGTTTCGCTTCGGGGAATATCACGAAAAGGCGCAGGAGACTGCAAAAGCCGTGGCGGCTTACGAGAAAGTCGCCGAGCTGGATACGGAAGGGCTGTTCGCAGCCGAACTGAAACTCGCGGTTCTCGGTGCCGCGGAAACACCCGAGCAGCCGCCGAGCCGTTATGTGGAAGGGCTGTTCGACGATTACGCCGACCGTTTCGAAACGTCGCTCGTCGAGAAACTGGATTACAGCGTACCGCAGAAACTGGCGGAGCTGATCGGCAGGGCGGCGGATGGCGGCGTCTTCGACACGATTGTCGATATTGGCTGCGGCACAGGCCTTCTCGGCATCGAAATCCGCTCCCTGGCGAAGCGGCTGGAAGGTTTCGATATCTCCCAGAACATGCTTGCCAAGGCCGAGGAAAAAGGTCTTTACGACCATCTCGGCCAGGCCGATCTTTCGCTGGACGCCGCCACCTCGGGGCTGTTCAGCCCGGAAAGAGTGGAACACCGCGCCGGCCTTGTCGCCGCCGCCGATGTGATGATGTATCTCGGCAGTCTCGAAACCGTCATGCCGCTCGTTTCAGCCCTGCTTGCGCCCTCCGGTTTCTTTGCCTTTTCGGTGGAGGATGCGGGGGACGAGGAGGGTTTCGTTCTGCGGGAATCTCTTCGTTACGCGCATTCGAAAAGCTACGTGACCGGCCTTCTGGAGCGGACGGGCTTTTCTCTCATCGAAATCCGCAAAACCACCATTCGCAAGGATGCCGGAAAACCCCTTTCCGGCATTCTTTTTCTTGCACGCGCCAAAGCCTGAACATCTCGTTTCTTGCCTTTTTCACGATAGGTCAGCCTTCCTTACGCATCCATCTTGATCGGCTGTTTTTTGCAGTGCAAAATACGCCGGAACCTGAGGGAAAAAAGCGTGAGCAGAACGAGAAGCGTTTACAGCATGTGGAGTTCGGACCCGGCGAAACATGCGCCGGTGGAAGACGTGCAGGGCATCGTCACCGGTGCCATCGTGTCGGCGCTCGGCTTTTATCTGCTGAACAAGGTCGGCCTTCTGACCGGCGGCACAGCCGGCGTCGCCTTCCTCATTCATTATGCCTTCGGCATCAGCTTCGGCCTCCTGTTCTTTCTCGTCAATCTGCCGTTCTACTATCTTTCCTTCCGCCGCCTCGGTCTTGCCTTTTCCTTCAAGACCTTCATTGCCATCGGTCTCGTTTCGGTGCTGACGGAAGTGGAAGCGCGCTGGATGGTCATTGACAGCATTAACCCGCTCTGGGCGGCCCTGCTCGGCGGCCTGCTTCTCGGTTACGGGTTGCTGGCGCTTTATCGCCACCGCGCCAGCCTGGGCGGTATCGGCATTCTGGCCATCTATATTCAGGACCGCTTCGGCATCCGCGCCGGTCTGATCCAGCTGGCCTTCGATGCCTTCGTGATGCTCTGCGCCTTCCTCGTCATCGATCCGGCCACCGTCGTCTATTCGATTGTCGGGGCTTTCGTGCTCAACATGTTTCTCGCCATCAATCACCGCTCGGACAGATACATCGTTGTGCGGTGAGCGAAGCACGCTTGAAATCCATCGCGCTTTTGCGCAATAGCTCGACAGAGGCCGGAAAATCAGGGGAACAGGCATGGGCGATACGACTGCACGCAGGCGCTTGAATATCTGGGCTTCCGCGCCCGATCGTCATTCGATGCTGGAGGATGCCCAGGGCGTTCTGGCCGGCAGCATGCTCGTCTCGCTCGGTGTGACACTGCTTTCTGCCGCGGGCCTGCTCACCGGTGGCACCGTCGGCCTTGCCTTTCTGGCGCATTATTCCACCGGCTTCAGCTTCGGCGTGGTGTTCTTCCTCGTCAACCTTCCGTTTTATTATCTCGCCTTCCGCCGCCTCGGTCTTGCCTTCACGGTCAAGACCTTCTGCGCCATCGCCATGACGGCGCTGCTGTCGGAATATATGCCCGGCTTTTTCGCCTTTCAGAGCATCAATCCGGTTGCTGCGGCTCTCTTTGGCGGATTGACCGTCGCGGCTGGCATGCTGGCGCTGTTCCGTCATCGCACCAGTCTCGGCGGTTTTGGTATCCTCGCGCTTTATCTTCAGGATCGTTTCGGCTGGCGCGCGGGCCTCGTGCAGCTCGCCTTTGACGGCATGGTGCTGGCCTGCTCGTTCTTCGTGGCAACACCTTTCGTCATCATCTGCTCCATCCTCGGCGCGCTGGTCATGAACCTCACGCTTGCCATCAATCACAGAAACGACCGCTACATCGCCATGTAGCGGCTGCCCATTTTGGGTTTAAGAGGTCACGCCGCCTTCGCAGCCGCATCGACCGGATGCTGCGAGCGGAAACCGACGGCGATGCGGTTCCAGGTGTTGATGGCGCCGATGGCGACCGTGATCTTCACGATATCCTCATCGGAAAAATGCGCCTTCAGCGTCTCGAAGGCATCATCCGGGGCGCCGGTTTCGGCAATCTTCGTCACCGCGTCCACCCAGCCGAGCAGCGCCCGTTCCTGCTGGGTATAAACGGGGGATTCCCGCCACACGCTCATCAGGTTGATCCATTGTTCGGAGAGCCCGTCATGGCGGCTTTCCTTCACATGCATATCCACACAGAAGGCACAGCCGTTGATGATCGAGGCGCGCAGCTTGATGAGGTGAACGAAGCGGCGCTCGAGCCCGCTGCCCTGAACATAATTTTCCAGAGCCACGACGGCCTTGAAGGCTTCGGGCGATGCTTTGGCATAGTTGATACGGGTTTTCATGGGTCTCTCCATTGGTTGGGTCTGTTTGAAGTCATGCGTCATCGGTCCGGAAAGCGGCGAAGCTCTCCGGTGCAGGTCGATCTTTTTTTGGGGGGCCTGTTTTCGGGTCTCAGCGCGTCATCGTCTTGCGCTCGTTCAGCTCCAGAAAGGCGCAGCCACGCGCGGCAATCCCGCCATCATCATTGGCGGCGAGATCGTCCAGAATATCGGCGATGGTGGTTTTGGCGAGTTCGGCCCGATAGGCCTTCTCCGCTTTCAGCATCGCGGCATTGATGCCGCAGGGCTTGGTGAAATAACGCCCCGGCAAGGGGGTTGGCCCGCGCTGGCGGATTTCCGCGCAGCGGAAGGCAGGCTGCGGCCCTTCGACAGCCAGCACGATATCGAGAAGGGTGATCCTGTCGGTCGCCCTAGCCAGACGGTAACCGCCCTTCGGCCCCGGCACGGTAGCGACAATCCCCGCACTGGACAGCGACTGGAGATGCTTCAGCAGATAGCTGGTGGAAACACCGTGGAATTCCGCCAGCGCCGCCGCCGACAGCACGCCGCCTTCGGAAAGTCCCGCCAGCATGCCCACGCTGTGAATGGCCTGTTCCACGCCGTCGCCGAGTTTCATCCGACTTGTCCCTGTGCGGTTCGTTTCAGTATCATGGATAAAAATTATCCGCGATTATGCTTTCTGTCAAGCGACCACGTTCCGCCCTTCTTTTTTGCAGCTTTTTCACTACCTTGAAGACGTGAAACACACCGAGTCTCCCATTTCCGGCACGCATGTCGGCGCTTTGCCCCTTCCATTCCAGAAATGGTTTGCCGAAAAGGGGTGGTCTCCGCGCGCTCATCAATTGGAGCTGATGGCGCGGGCGCGCGGCGGCGAGAACATGCTGCTAATCGCGCCCACGGGCGCCGGCAAGACGCTGGGCGGCTTCATGGCCTCGCTCACCGCTCTGGCGGAACGCGGCAAGGTGCCGGCGGGCTCCGGCTTCGTCGGCGTGCACACGCTCTATATCTCGCCGCTCAAGGCGTTGGCGGTGGATATCGAACGCAACCTCACTAGGCCTGTCTCCGAAATGGGCCTGCCGATTTCCATCGAGACGCGCACCGGCGATACGCCGCAGGGAAAACGCCAGCGCCAGAAGGTCAAACCGCCGGATATTCTGCTGACGACGCCGGAACAGGTCTCGCTGCTGCTCGCCAACAAGGAGGCCGAGCGCTTTTTCCGTGACCTGAAATATGTGGTGCTCGACGAGCTGCATTCGCTCGTCACCTCCAAACGCGGCCATCTGTTGGCGCTGGCGCTCGCCCGGGTGCGCCGGCACGCTCCGGACGTGCGCTTTATCGGCCTTTCGGCCACGGTGGCGGAGCCGATGGATTTGCGCCGTTATCTCGCGCCGCAGGGACAGGCTGAGCCGCCCGCCGGCCTCATCACCGTCGAAGGCGGGGCAAAGCCTGATATCTCCATCCTGAGCACGGAAGAGCGCATCCCGTGGTCCGGCCATTCGGCACGTTACGCCATGAAGGATTTGTACGCCGCGCTGAAGGACCACCAGACGACGCTGATCTTCGTCAACACCCGCTCGCAGGCGGAGCTGATTTTCCAGGAACTCTGGACAATCAATGACGACAATCTGCCGATTGCACTCCATCACGGTTCGCTGGATGCCGGCCAGCGCCGCAGGGTGGAAGCGGCCATGGCGGAAAACAAATTGCGCGCCGTCGTCGCCACCTCCACGCTCGATCTCGGCATAGATTGGGGCGATGTCGACCTCGTCGTGCATGTCGGCGCGCCGAAGGGCGCAAGCCGCCTTGCCCAGCGCATCGGCCGCGCCAATCACCGCATGGACGAGCCGTCAAAGGCGATCCTCGTTCCCGCCAATCGCTTCGAGGTGATGGAGTGCCGCGCTGCACTGGATGCGAACTATATCGGCGCGCAGGACACGCCGCCGATTGCCGAGGGCGCGCTCGATGTTCTCGCCCAGCACATACTCGGCATGGCCTGCGCCGAGCCCTTCGATGCGGATGATCTCTATCGCGAAGTAACCAGCGCCTCGCCCTATGCCGATCTGCCGCGCGCCACATTTGACCGGGTGGTGGATTTCACCGCCACCGGCGGTTATGCGCTGCGCACCTATGAGCGTTACGCCCGCATCCGCCAGATGAAGGACGGTCGCTGGCGCGTCTCCAATCCGGCGGTCGCGCAGCAATATCGCCTGAACCTCGGCACCATCGTCGAGGCGGCGGAACTCAATGTCCGCATGGTCAAGCGCAATGCCAAGGGCACGGTCGGGCGCGGCGGCATGTCGCTCGGCAAGGTCGAGGAATATTTCCTCGAACAGCTGGTGCAGGGCGATACCTTCCTCTTCGCCGGCAAGGTGCTGCGCTTCGAAGGCATCAGGGAGAATGAATGCCTGGTCTCCCAGGCCTTCTCCATGGACCCGAAGATACCCTCTTATGCCGGCGGCAAGTTTCCGCTCTCCACCTACCTAGCGGATCAGGTGCGCTCCATGCTGGCATACCCGGCGCGCTGGCATGCCCTGCCGGATCAGGTGCGCGACTGGCTGGCGATCCAGAAGGAAAAGTCGATCATTCCCAAGCGCGACGAGCTGCTGGTCGAGACCTTCCCCTTCCGCAAGCGCTTCTTCATGGTCATGTATCCCTTCGAGGGGCGGCTGGCGCACCAGACGCTCGGCATGCTTCTGACCCGGCGGCTGGAACGGGCGGGCGCAAAGCCGATGGGTTTCGTCGCCACCGATTATTCGCTCGCCATCTGGGCCATGGAGGATATCGGCAGCCGGCTGAAATCCCGCCGCCTGTCGCTTGCCGACCTGCTGGACGAGGATATGTTGGGCGACGATCTGGAGGCGTGGCTGGACGAATCCTTCATGCTGAAGCGCACCTTCCGCAATTGCGCCGTCATTTCCGGGCTGATCGAGCGCCGCCATCCCGGCAAGGAAAAGACCGGCAGACAGGTCACGGTCTCCGCCGATCTTATTTATGACGTTCTTCGCAGCCATGAGCCGGACCATATCCTGCTGGAAGCGACGCGGCGCGATGCCGCGGCGGGACTTTTGGACATCGGCCGTCTTGGCGATATGCTCAAGCGAATCAAGGGTCACACCACCCATCGCGCGCTGGAACATGTCTCGCCGCTTGCCGTTCCGGTCATGCTGGAAATCGGCCGCGAGACGGTGGCGGGCGAGGCGATGGACAATGTGCTGGCCGAAGCCGCAGACGAACTGATCGCGGAAGCGATGTCCTAGGAGCCGGCGGACAGATGCAAACGACTTTCGGGCCATCCGATATGCGGACCCGGTGAAGGAACAACGAGAAGTGCTGAGCCGTCTCACATTGAGCGACAGATTTTCAAATGGTTTCGAATGCCTCGGCAGCGAAACCGCCGTTAACGGTGTCGCGGCCTGGTGCGATCCGCTCGGCGGGCTTTACCTGCCTGACCTGTCGCTGCTCGTGGTGTCCGACCTGCATCTGGAAAAAGGGGCGGCCTTTGCCCGGCGCGGGCGCATGCTGCCGCCTTATGACACCATCGCTACCCTCAAAATCCTGTCCTCCCTCGTCAGCCGCTACGACCCGAAGATCGTCGTCAGCCTTGGCGACAATTTCCACGACCGCGTGGGGTCCGAGCATCTGCCGCCCGTGCTGCGTGAAATCATCCGCGAGATGGCCCGCGGCCGGGAATGGATATGGATCAACGGCAATCACGATCCTGATGGTACGGTCGATCTGCCGGGATCTTCGGTGGACGAGATGTTTTACGGCAATCTCGTTTTCCGCCATGAGCCGAAACCGGGTGATGCCTCCGGCGAAATCGCCGGCCACCTGCATCCCTCCGCCACGGTTCGCCGTCGCGAAAAGACGGTGCGGCGGCCCTGTTTTGCTACGGATGGTTCACGGCTTTTGATGCCGGCCTTCGGGGTTATGAGCGGCGGGCTGGATTTGCGCCACAAGGCGATGCGCGGCCTTTTCGATCACGCTGAACTCGTGGCGCATCTGATGGGACGGGACCGCATCTATTCGGTGCGGTTTTCAAATCTGCTCGGCTGAGCGCAATCACTCCGCTTCGGCCGCCTATTGACGGTAGACCAGCACCGGTATCTTCGAGTTTTTCAGCACCTTGGCCGTGACACTGCCGAGAAGCATCTCGATGAAGCTTCTGCGACGGTGTGAAGCCATGGCGATGAGGTCGCAGCCGGTTCTGTCGGCGATTTCGATGATCGCCTCGTCCGGCCGCCCCGCCCGCGCCAGCAGGGCCTCGCAATCAAGCCCCATGGCTGCGGCGTGCGCCTGCGTGTCTCTCAGAAGATGCTCTGCCTCCTCGCAACGGTGGAATTCCTCTTCGGCAATGGCGGCAATGTCCTCGACATCGCTGGCAATCACGTGAAAGGGTTCGGATACCGTCACGACGGTCACCTTTGCGCCTGCCTCTCTGGCGAGAGCGAACCCTTGGTCGATTGCGATCTGCGCCAGCGGCGAGCCATCGGTGGGAATGAGAATGTGCTTGAACATGACATTTCTCCTTTTCATCCCGGTCACAACCGCACTTGCCGCCATTAGCTGCGTGCGCGGTTGTAACATCTTGAATTTTACAGCAAACCCCGGAAGGAAGCGAATGCTATCTTTGCCCGCGCGGGCGGCAGACGCTCTCTTTTGCGCGATTGAAAACGCTCAGTCCTTGCGGAAGATGATGCTGGCGCCCCAGCCGGTGACGACGGCCAGCAGAACGCATAGCGCGCCATAGGCAAGCGGCGTCTGATGCGCCGCATCGGTGATCGCCTGTTCCATGCCGGTCTTGACGACGCGCAGTTTCAGCTCGCGCTGGGCGATGAACTTGCCGCTCTTGAACAGATAGGCACGGGCGGTGTGCACGCCGTTCGGCACGTTGGCGGGCAGGCGCAGTGTCGCCCAGAACAGGCCGGTGCGTTCCAGCCTCACCCCGGTCGTATCGTTGCGATAGATGCCGCTTGAAAGCTTGAGCCGACGATAGGCCTCCTGAAAATCGAAGACATTGTCAGGCACGCCGGAGAAGACCGCGCTTTTCAGCGACAGATGATCGACGCCAAGCCCCATGGCCCGCAAGGTGCCGGGAGAGGCAACGGCACTGATATCGCGCGTGCTGGCCATGGAATAGGATTCCGGCAGGGGTGTGAAGGTGATGGCGCTGGTATTGATCCAGATGCCCGCCACCCGCTCCTTCTTGCGCACGGTCATATAGTCGCTCGGCCCTTCGAGCGTTACGACGATATCATATTGCCCGATGGCGAGCAGCAATTGGTCGGTATTGTTCAGCGCGCCGAAGAGGGTGAAATCCGCGCCGCGAAAATCCGAGGCGATGGGAATTTCTGTCGTTGAAGCGCCGATTTCGATGTTTTCCAGCAGGGATCGCTGCTGCGGACCGGGCGGCAAGGCAAGCGGCGGCGTCTGCGCCGACGCCATGCTCCCAAAGGCAAGGAATGGCGCCAGAAAAAGTGCGGCAAACGACAGATGGCGGGTCAATAGCCTAACCCTCCGACGGCAACCGAAAACAGGTCTTCCGGGCGCACCACCAGCGATACCGCAAGGCGAAGGGCGACCGCGAGAACCAGAAGCGCCAGAAGCGCGCGCAACTGTTCGCCGCGCAGTTTCTGCCCCACGCGCACGCCATATTGCGCGCCGATGACGCCGGCCACCATCAGGATGAAGGCCAGCACCACATCGACGGAATAGTTCGTCGCGGCCTGGACCACGGTCGTATAGGCGGTCACGAAAATGATCTGGAACAGCGAGGTGCCGACAACCACGCTGGTCGGAATGCGGAGGAGATAGATCATCGCCGGCACCATGATGAAGCCGCCGCCGACACCCATGATGGAGGTGAGAATGCCGATGCCGAAACCAAGCGTCACGATGGGAATGATGCTGAGATAGATCTTCGATTTCTTGAACCGCATTTTCAGCGGCAGGCGATGAACCCAGTTGTGATGGCCCGGGCGGCGCAGCGTTACGGTTTCGTTGCGGGCGGCGCGGCGCAGCGCGGAAATGCTTTCCTTCAGCATCAGCCCGCCAACGGTGCCGAGCAGGATGACGTAGAGCAGCGAGACAATGAGATCGAGCTGGCCGATGCTGCGCAGAAAGGAGAATATCCACACGCCGACCGTGGCGCCGACCAGACCGCCGACAAGCAAAACACTGCCGAGCTTGACGTCCAGCGTCCCGCGCCGGAAATGCGTGATGGAGCCGGAAACGGAGGAGGCCACCACCTGGTTCGCGCCGGTCGCAACAGCCACCACGGGCGGAATATTGTAAAAAATCAGAAGCGGGGTGATCAGAAAGCCGCCGCCCACGCCGAACATGCCGGAAAGAAAACCGACAGCCGCGCCCATGCCGAGAATGATGAAAATATTCACCGACAGTTCTGCGATCGGCAGATAGACAGTCACGGCTCGGACCTCGGGCAAATGGTTCCGGGCGGCAGGGCTTGTCCGGGTGAGGGGGGCCGCGCCGCGATTATACTTTCTGTCTGAAAAGACCGGGCATGCCCAGCCTTCATTCGTCATGCCCGCGAGGGTCTGACGTGTCAACATTCAACGGTAAATACGTTGATAATTTGGAAAGATAGAGACCAGGCGTGGGGGCTGCGCCACATTCCGACGCCAAACTGAAGGGAAGCGGCCGGTGCGGCCGCTCCAACCGTTGCGGAACGGTTATTTGTTGCGGGCCAGCAGCGCGGTCACCAGTTCGTTGGTAATGCGCCCGTCGGGCGTCTGGCCCACGGATTTCTGGAAGTCCTTGATTGCGGTGACGGTATTCTTGCCAAGCTTGCCGTCAGGCTGGCCGGCATCGAAACCGTTCTTGTTCAGGATTGCCTGAATGTTGCGGATCGCCTTTTCCATGTCAACGGAAGCGGTCTTGACGCCCTGCTTGCCGGCCCATTCCTCGGGCGGGTTGACGCTGTTGGCGTCTTCCGAAAGCGGCTTGACCTTCCATGCTTCCACTTTGGCCTGAGCGCTCTGAAGCTGTTGCGGGTTCATCGCTCCTGCAACCTCGTCGCGCTTCTGGGCAGCGTCGGCGTCGCCATCCTTGGCTGCAATCGCGAACCACTTGTAGGATTCCTCGATATCCTGCTTCACGCCGCTTCCGCGGGCGTAGAGAATGGCGAGGTTGAACTGGCTGTCACGGACACCGAGTTCGGAAGCCTTGATGAACCACTGTGCGGCGGCAGTGAAATCCGGTTGGCCGGCTGCGTCGGAGGCGAGCAGGACGGCGAGATTGTGCATCGCGCCGGCATTACCCTGATCTGCGGCCAGTGTGTAATAGCGCTTGGCTTCGGAAAGGTTACGCTCGACACCGTTTGCCTTCTCGTAAAGGTTGGCGAGACGATATTGCGCGGGAGCAAGGCCGCGATCCGCCGCCAGCTTGTACCATTTGGCGGCTTCCGCGCGATCGGCGGTCACACCACGACCGTCGGTGTAGCGTGCTGCAATCTCGAACAGCGCCTGTGTTTCGCCCTTGGCGGCCGCCTCGGCAAGCGATGCGGGCTCGATGCCGGCGGGAACCGTAATCGCGTCCTGCGCGGGGGTAGCCGTCGCAGCTGCTGGCGCCGGTGCCTGCGGCTCGCTCTTTGCAACCGTGTCAGGCGTCGCCGTATCCACGACCGGTGCGTCCGCGATCGGCGGCTCGTCGGCAAGCGGTGCGCCGCCGATGGTGCGGGGATCAATGGTATTCTGCGGCGGTGCTGCGTTTTCGATGCTGTCGGCGGATGCCTGCTGCTGCGGATCGATGACGAGATCGGACGGGATTGTCACGGCGTTGTCGCCGGTCTCGGGCAGTGCGGAGACCGGAGCATTGTCCATTTTCTGTTCGATGAGTGGTGTCGGGGCTTCCGCGCCGCCGATCATCGTCTTGACGAGCGGCATGGCCATCATGGCGAGAAGAATGGCGCCGATACCGAGCAGCAGCGGGCGACGATAGCGCGACAGCGCAGAGGCGTCGGCCTTGCGGCTCTTCTTGCCGGTTTCAAGTTTCTCCGGTGACGTTTCCATGGCGGCGGCCTGAGCCGCGCGGCGGGCGGCGGCAATGAAATCCGTCCGCCCTTCGGCATCGGCGGCCTTGCCGCTGGCGGCAACCTGGCTGGCGCGCACCCGTTCCAGTATCTTCTTGATATCAGGCGCGCCCGAACCCGGCTCCAGAAGCTCGTTTTCCTGGCCGGCTGGCAGAACGTCAATCGGGTCGAGCGAAGGCGCGGGCTCCACCTGCGTGCGGGTGGAGGTGGCGGATATCGGCTCTTCAGCGGTTTTGGCCGCTTTCGCCGTGCTGCTCCTGAACCGTTTCGTCAGGCCGGCAAGCAGGCTCTTCTTTTCGGCCCTTGCCGGCTTTGCCGCAGCAGGCGGCACGACGGTCATCGCATCCGCATCCTTCTCGTCGGCGTCGAGAATGGCCTGCTCCTCGGCAATATAACCTTCCTCCGGGAAGACTGCTGCCGGCATGGGCACATCTTCGCGGGCGGGAGCAACCATATGCTGCGCAACGTTGCGGGGCGCGGCCTCTTCACGATAGGCGGGAACAGCCTCGCGATTGTCGAGACTGTCGAGCCGGCCGGCGATCTGCACCAGCGTCTCGTGCAGCGCCTCGAAGGTGCGATGCGTGCGCTCTTCGGTGTTGCGGCTCAGGGCTTCAAGGCTGCGAAGATCGGTCGCGAGATCGGTCAGCATCGTCATGTCGGCGAGATTGGCGCCGGCGGACAGGTTGTTGCGGGTATAGGCGTCCAGAACGGCTTCGGCCGCCTGCCGCGCCGCTTCGATGATATATTCGTCGTTCGACGCCATATAGTCCTCGATCGCCGCCATGCGGGCATCGAGTTCCGGGGGCAGGCTCGCCTGTGCGTGCACCGGCTGGCTGATCAGCGTCGAGAGATGGGCGATCTGGTTTTCGAGGCTTGCTAGCGCGTGGCTGTCGGCGGGCGCGGCATGGGCGGTCTCGTCGAGACGCGCGGCAATATTGCCGAGCCGCTCTTCCAGACGGGAGAAGGCGCTTTCGCTGAAGCCCGATGCGGGCTGCGGCTGGCTGTAACGATAATCGAGGTCCTCGATCCGCCGCGACAGCGTATCGAGCCGTTCGGCCAGGCCATCATTGACGGCGCCGTGATCCAGCGCGTCGATCTTGCGGGAAATGTCGCTGAGGAAGGAGGTCAGTTCCGCCTGCTGCGAAGGGCGCTGCGAGCGCTCCAGTAGCAGGGAAAGCTGGTCCAGCCGCTCATGCAGCTGCGCGGCGTCGCGGGCGGTGCTGAGCTCATCGATCTTGCCGGCCAGCGTTTCGAGACGGGCGGTCAGGTCCAGCGCCGGCTCAGGCTTGGCGGCGGCAAGACGGTTGATGTCATCAAGCTGTTCGGCAAGGCCGTTCAGGCGGGTTTCCAGCCGCTGCGCCAGCGCATTATCCGTGGCCTGGGCATTCGAGCGGGCGCCGGTTGCGGCAATCGCGCGGCTGATTTCGTCCAGACGCTGATCCAGCCCGGAAAACTGTTCGGTAAAGGCCGCCTCGTTTGGCTGTATATGTTTGCCGAGCTGCTCCACGGCGCTCGCAATGGCGATCAGCTTTTCTTCAAGCACGCGCACGGCCGGATTGTTGCTCATGCCGCCGAGCTGGGTCTTGATGTCATCCAGACGATAGGCGAGCGAAACGATCTCATCCTGCAGCGAGGTGGCGTCGAAACCGCGCAGCGTATCTTCCACATTGTTCCAGCGGCTTTCGATCCGGTGCACGCTGTCTTCACGCGCAAGCTGGTCGATCGTCAGGCGCAGGTCCTCGAATTCGTTGCGCAGCCCATAGGCGTCAGGCGATGCCAGGTTGCCGAGCTGGTCGATGCTGCCGGCAAGCCGTGCGATATCGTCGCGCAGATCGCCGATGAATTGCTGGTCTTCCGCGATGGCGCGAATGTTGCGGATCTCCGCACGCAGCCCCTGCGCCTCGCGCGCCACGCCTTCGGAAATGTCGTGCTTCAGCTCGTGCCGCAGGTTGACGAGGGCCTGTGCGATCTCCTGCAAGGCCGCGTCGTTACGCTGCTGCTCCTGATAAGGCGGAATGGAGCGTGCACGCGGTGCGGCGGCAGCCGCCTCGTTTGGGCGATACTCCGGCGCAAGCGGCCTGGTAATGGTTCGTTCCGGGCGTGCAACGGGTTCCTGCGGCCGCTGGAAGCTTGATTCGAGCAGGCGCTGGCGCTGGCGGATTTCGTTGACGGGGTCGAGCTGCGGCGGCGTAACCGTGGCGCGTGGTTCGCGCGGCGCGGCGTAAGCCTCGGTTTTCGGTTCCGGCGCCGGGGTCGCCGTGCGCGGCTCGCGCGGGAACTTCTGGCTCATCAGCCCTTCAATACGGGCTTCAAGACCTTCAATGGTGCGATTGAGAGCATCAAGAGACGATCTGTCGCCTGGCTGTTGGGTTTTCGATCGCAATCCGTTCATCTTCTCGCTCGCTTCGCTTCCGTCCGGCGTGCCCGGTTGTTTGTCGCGACGGTTGCCTGTCTGGACATGCCGTCGCCGCAACATGCAGCAATTCTAGAGCCGGTATTTGCCCCCTTGGAGGAAAATGCGCCGATGGACGAAGCAGTTACCTCTGTCGGGAGAATTCACGAAACGTGGTAAAGAAGTGGTTAACTATGGTGGGAATTTTTTAACTTTTGTGGCGCGCGGTACTCCCGCGCGCGGGCTGACCATCCATTCGGCGGAAAGGGCAGGCGATATTCAACCGGAATTTATTTGACGTTTACGCGCACGTCAAATATTGTCATCCCATATTTGCCGGATCGGCTCCGGCTTTCACGATGCGGAGGAACATCGGTAATGCCTGTTTACAAGGCCCCAGTCAAAGATACGCTTTTTATCCTGAACGACGTTCTCGGCCTGGAGCGGTATAACAACCTGCCCGGCTTCGAAGATGCAACCCCTGATATGATCGAGGCCATCACCGGAGAAGCCGCCAAGCTTGCCGAAGAGCGGCTTTTCCCGCTCAACCTTTCCGGCGATCAGCAGGGTTGCAAGCGCGCCGATGACGGTTCGGTTTCCGTGCCTGAAGGTTTCAAGGAGGCCTATGACGCCTATTGCGAGGGCGGCTGGATCGGTCTTGCCGTTCCGCAGGAATTCGGCGGTCAGGGTCTGCCCTATACGCTTCATGCCGCGATCGGCGAATATATGTCGTCCGCCAACCTGTCGCTGATGATGTATCCCGGCCTGACGCAGGGCGCCATCGCCGCCGTCTTGGTGCATGGAACGCAGGAACAGAAGCAGACCTATCTGCCGAAAATGGTCGAAGGCACATGGTCCGGCACCATGAACCTGACCGAACCCCATTGCGGCACCGATCTCGGCCTGCTGCGCACGAAGGCGGTTCCGCAGGGCGACGGCAGCTACAGGATTTCCGGCCAGAAGATATTCATCTCCGCCGGCGAACATTCCATGACTGATAATATCATCCATCTGGTGATTGCCCGTATCGAGGGCGCGCCGGAAGGTACCAAGGGTATTTCGCTGTTCATCGTGCCGAAGTTCCTCGTCAAGGAAGATGGTACGCTCGGCGAGCGCAATGGCGTTACCTGCGGTGCGATCGAGCACAAGATGGGCATTCACGGCAACGCCACCTGCGTCATGAACTATGATGACGCGACGGGTTATCTGCTCGGTGCGGAGAACAAGGGTCTCTCCGCCATGTTCGTGATGATGAACGAGGCGCGCCTCGGCGTTGGCCTGCAGGGTCTTTCCGTTGGCGAGATCGCCTACCAGAACGCGGTGGAATATGCCCGTGACCGCATTCAGGGCCGCTCGCTTTCGGGTGCGAAATTCCCCGACAGGAAGGCCGATCCGATCATCGTGCACCCGGATATCCGCCGCACGCTGATGACCATCAAGGCCTATAACGAGGCCGGCCGCGCCTTCCTTCTGTGGACCGCGCTGCAATCCGACATCGCCCACCGCGCCGCCGATGAAAAGCAGCGCCAGGCGGCGGACGACCTGCTCGGCCTCGTCACGCCGATCCTCAAGGGTGTGCTGACCGACAAGGGCTTCGATCACGCCGTGATGGCGCAGCAGGTCTTCGGCGGCCACGGCTACATCGAGGAACATGGCATGAGCCAATATGTCCGCGATGCGCGTATCACCATGATCTATGAGGGTGCCAACGGCATTCAGGCGCTTGATCTGGTGGGCCGCAAGCTCGGCATGAATGGCGGCCGCGCCGTGATGGCGCTGTTCAAGGAAATCGGCGATTTCTGCGAGGAAAACCGCGCCGACGAAAAGCTCAGCCTCTACACCAAGGGTCTGAAGAAGGGCTTGAACGACCTGCAGGCCGCAACCATGTGGTTCATGCAGAACGCCATGGCCAAACCCGACAATGCCGGTGCCGGCTCGACCGACTATATGCATCTCTTCGGCATCGTGGTGCTGGGCTACATGCAGGCGCGCATGGCGAAAGCCGCCAGCGAAGCGCTTGCAGCAGGCAGCACTTCGGACGAGGATTACCTCAAGACCAAGCTTGTCACGGCGAAGTTTTACATGGAGCGCATCATGCCGGAAACGGCGCTGCGCAAGGCCCGCATCGAAACCGGCGCGGACACCATGATGGAACTGGCTGCGGAAGCATTTTGATGAGGCTGGCGTTTCTGACGCCACAGGGAGAGAGTTATGACCGACGTATTTATCTACGACCATGTCCGCACCCCGCGCGGACGCGGCAAGAAGGATGGCAGCTTGCATGAGGTGCCTTCCGTTCGCCTTGCCGCCAAGACGCTGGAAGCCATCCGCGACCGCAACGGGCTGGACACATCCGCTGTCGATGACATCATCATGGGCTGCGTCGATCCCGTCATGGATGCCGGTGCGGTGATCCCGAAGGCGGCCGCCTTCGAGGCCGGTTATTCCAACAGGGCGCCGGGCATGCAGATCTCGCGCTTCTGCGCCTCGGGTCTCGATGCCATCAACTTCGCGGCCGGCAAGGTCAAGGCTGGTTCGGACGATATCGTCATCGCCGGCGGCGTCGAAAGCATGTCGCGCGTCGGCATGGGCATGTCGGGTGGCGCCTGGTACATGGACCCTTCGGTCAACTTCCCGGCCTTCTTCATGCCGCAGGGCGTGTCGGCCGATCTCATCGCCACCAAGTATGGTTTCTCCCGTGACGATGTCGACGCCTATGCCGTCGAAAGCCAGAAGCGTGCGGCGCATGCCTGGGAAAAGGGCTATTTCAACAAGTCGGTCATTCCGGTGAAGGACTCAAACGGCCTGACGATCCTCGACCGTGACGAGCACATGCGCCCCGGCACGGACATGCAGGCGCTTGCCTCGCTCAATCCGTCCTTCCAGATGCCGGGTGAAATGGGCGGCTTCGAAGCCGTCGGCATCATGGCGCACCCGGAAGTGGAGCGGATCAATTACGTCCATCACGCCGGCAATTCGTCCGGCATCGTTGACGGTGCTGCGGCCGTGCTGGTTGGCTCGAAGGCGGGCGGCGAGGCGATGGGCATTAAGCCCCGCGCCCGCATCAAGGCATTCGCCAATATCGGCTCCGATCCGGCGCTGATGCTCACCGGCCCGGTGGATGTGACCGAGAAGCTCCTGAAAAAGACCGGAATGTCGCTTGCCGATATCGATCTTTTCGAACTCAACGAAGCCTTTGCCGCCGTGGTCCTGCGTTACATGCAGGCCTTCGACATCGACCACGACCGGATGAACGTCAATGGCGGCGCCATCGCCATGGGTCATCCGCTGGGCGCAACCGGCGCGATGATCCTCGGCACGGTGCTGGATGAGCTGGAGCGGCGCGATCTGAACACCGCGCTCGTGACGCTTTGCATCGGCGCGGGCATGGGCACGGCGACGGTTATCGAGCGGGTTTGAGAGGCTTCGGCTGATACCGCAACGGTTCCTCCGTCATCCTCGGGCTTGACCCGAGGATCTATCCCCGGTGCTTGGATCCTCGGGTCAAGCCCGAGGATGACGGAGAAAGCGAAGCGGCCATGAAGATTCAGGGAAGAGGAATCCCAAATGAGCACTTACACCAATTTCACCATCGAGACGGACGCAGACGGCATTGCCCTCGTCACCTGGGACATGCCGGAAAAATCCATGAACGTCTTCACGTCAGAAGTGATGGATGAGCTGAACGCCATTGTTGACGCGACTGTCGCCGATAGCGCCGTCAAGGGCGTCGTCTTCACGTCAGGCAAGAGCACCTTTTCCGGCGGCGCCGATCTTTCGATGATCAAGTCGATGTTCTCCTTCTACAATGACGAGAAGACGAAGAACCCGGATCAGGCGGCTGCAAAGCTGTTCGAACTGGTTGGCCGGATGACTGGCCTGTTCCGCAAGATCGAGACCAACGGCAAGCCCTGGGTTTCCGCCATCAACGGCACCTGCATGGGCGGCGCTTTCGAACTCTCGCTCGCCTGCCACGGCCGCGTGGCCTCCAGCGCCAAAAGCCTCAAGATCGCCCTGCCGGAAGTCAAGGTCGGCATCTTCCCTGGTGCCGGCGGCACCCAGCGTGTGCCGCGCCTGACCGATGCGCAATCGGCATTGCAGATGATGACGACGGGCCAATCGCTGACCGGCGCACGCGCCAAGGCCATGGGTCTGGTGCACCAGGTTGTGGAGCCGGATCAGCTGGTCGCCACCGCAAAGCAGATGATCAAGGATGGCCTGAAGCCGGTCGCTCCTTGGGATGAAAAGGGCTTCAAGGCTCCCGGCGGCGGCATCTGGACGCCTGCGGCCGCCCAGCTCTGGCCGGCCGCTCCGGCGATCCTGCGCCGTGAAAGTGCCGGCAACTATCCGGCAGCGCTTGCCATCCTCAAATGCGTCTATGAAGGCCTGCAATTGCCCTTCGATACGGCGCTGAAGGTGGAGCAGCGTTATTTCACGGAAATCCTTCGCTCGAAGGAAGCCTTCGGCATGATCCGCTCGCTGTTCGTTTCCATGCAGGAACTCGGCAAGGGCGCGCGCCGCCCGGCCGGCCAGTCGAAGACCGAGTTCAAAAAGGTCGGCGTCGTCGGCGCGGGCTTCATGGGCGCTGCCGTCGCTTATGTCACCGCCGCCGCCGGCATCCCCGTTGTGCTGGTCGATCGCGATCAGGAAGCGGCCGACAAGGGCAAGGGCCATTGCGAGGAAAGCGTCAAGGCGGCCATCGGCAAGGGCAGGCTAACGCAGGATGAAGGCAAGGCCCTGCTCGACCTCGTCACTCCCACGGCGGACTATGCGGCGCTTTCTGACGCAGATCTCGTCATCGAGGCCGTCTTCGAAGACCGGGATGTGAAAAAGGCCGTCATCGAGGCCGTGGAGGCCGTGCTGCCTGAGGGAGCGATCTTCGCCTCCAACACCTCCACCTTGCCAATCACTGGCCTTGCGAAGAACTCCAAGCGCCCGGCGGATTTCATCGGCATCCACTTCTTCTCGCCGGTCGAGAAGATGATGCTGACGGAAGTGATCCTCGGCAAGGAAACCGGCGACAAGGCGCTGGCCGTTGCGCTGGATTACGTGGCCAAGATCAAGAAGACGCCGATCGTCGTCAACGATACGCGCGGCTTCTTCGTCAATCGCTGCGTGCTGCGCTACATGGCGGAAAGCTACGACATGTTGATCGAGGGCGTACCGCCCGCCATGATCGAAAATGCCGCCAAATTCGCCGGCATGCCGGTCGGCCCGCTTGCGCTGAATGACGAAGTGGCGATCGATCTTTCCTACAAGATCCTGAAAGCGACCGTCGCCGATCTCGGCGAAAAGGCCGTCGACCCGCGCCATATGGAACTGGTGAAGACGCTGGTGGAAGGCGAGGGCCGCTTCGGCCGCAAGAACGCCAAGGGCTTTTACGACTACCCGCCAAAGCCCGCCAAGAAGTCCCTCTGGCCCGGCCTGAAAAATCTCTATCCGCAGCAGAAGCCTGAGGATGTGGATATGGAAGTGCTGAAACAGCGCTTCCTCGTCACGGTCGCTCTGGAAGCCGCCCGCACGGTGGAAGAAGGCATCGTCACCGATCCGCGTGAGGCCGATGTCGGCTCCATCCTCGGTTTCGGTTTTGCGCCCTACACCGGCGGTGCGCTCTCCTACATCGACGGCATGGGCGTGAAGACTTTCGTGGCGCTCGCCGAGAAGCTGAGCGAGAGCTATGGCCCACGCTTCAAGCCGACGCCGCTTCTGAAGGACATGGCCGCCAAGGGCGAGACCTTCTACGGTCGTTTCGATCCCTATGCCAGCGCCGCCAAGGCGGCATAAGCCTTCTCGGCAGATCAACGAACGGGACCCTTCGGGGTCCCGTTTTGCGTCTCTCCAGGCTCAACGTCATCCTCGGGCTCGACCCGAGGATCCATTATTCCAACGGGTTGAGGACCCCCGCCTCAAGGGCGAGGATGATGCAGGAGAGATTTTACACTTCTGTCGTCAGCCTGAGGCCCTTCGGGGCCTTTTTTATCGGCCTCTGTCCCGATGCTGCCGCTTTATGTGCATCCTTTGCCCGGCTGGGGCGTTGAAAAGGCGTGATCGGGCGATCTGCGCCCGCTGCCGCAATTCAGGACGCTTCAGGAGACTGCAATGAAGACATCACTGCGATCCCATGGTTTCGACAAGCCATCGGACCTCGACGACCACCTGGCTGAGCTTGATGAAGAAGCTGCGGAGAAAAAGGCCGGAAAACCCGCCGCCGGACAGGCGCGTGTTTCCGCAACGGTGGATCCGTCAATACGCGCGGAACTGGATGATCTGCGCAAACAGCTGGAAAAGATCCGCCGCGACGTGAAAAAGCTGGAGGCGGCTTCCCATCCGGTTCGTCATAGACCCGCAAATATCAGGCACGAGAAGGACCACGAGAATTCGCGCCTGATGATGGTGGTGCGCTCCGTTGCCGTCACCTCGCTCGCCAGCCGCATCTTCGCTTCCTCGCCTGTCATGGCGGCGCTGGTGGCCGTTGTGCCTTTCGCGCTTGGCCTTGCCGCACGACACAGGGAAGGGTCTTAAAGCCGGGCGTCGTACGTCACCGCAGAAGCTGCCCGTCATTGCCCCAAAAAAGATCAGGTGAATTGCTGAGGGGAAATGCGGATCAGCGGATGACGAATACCGGGATTTCGGCGCGCGATTTGTCCTGCGCCGAGCCGGCATTCCAGCCATCCACAGGCGCCGTGAAAAAACTGTCAAAAAACTTCGCGATGGCGCTTGCCATGTCCGAACAAGATGTTATAACCCCGCTCACTTTCGGGGCACCAAACAGCCCCGCCCGCCAAAAGCGGAGGTTCTTCAAGGACCTGAAGTGCCCGGATAGCTCAGTTGGTAGAGCAGCGGATTGAAAATCCGCGTGTCGGTGGTTCAAATCCGCCTCCGGGCACCATTAATTTTCCCAGATAAAATTTATGCAGCATTCTGTTTCGGTTTAACGAAAGCGGTACAATAAGATTCCGCTGTATCTATTTTGTAGTCGGACCCTGTTTTGTAGGGAAGAGCGCTGCAGATCATCTTTCAGACTTTGGTAAAGTCGCAATTACCGTCGTAAATAGCCCCCAGTGGCTGAACGCAATAATTTTGCAATTCCAGTTGCTCATCCATTTCGCTTCTCTGACTTTCCTGGCTACTCACACGTAAAAACTAAGAGTGATGGCATCTGCGCGCTAGATGAGAATGACGAGTTTGTAACATACGTTTTTCAACTTACAGAGAGAGCAGTCCGCAAATGGATCATGCTGTAAATCCATCTTTTCTACCCCCCGGTATTGTCTATTTTGACGGCTTTCTCTATCCAAACGAGGAGGCCGCCGTCGCCCGCAGACTGGATGCGGGTGTGTGGAGCACGGAGCTGAAACGCCGCGTGCAGCATTTCGGTTATCGGTACGACTATAAAGCGCGCGCTGTTACTGCAGATGTGTATCTCGGGCCGTTGCCGCCTTGGCTCGGCGTCTTCGCGGAGCGGTTGTTGCAGGCTATTGCCGGGATTTGCCCGATCAGGTGATTGCGAACGAATATCTTCCGGGGCAGGGCATCAGCGCACACGTCGATTGTGTTCCCTGTTTTGACGATACGATCGTGTCGATAAGCCTTCTATCCGCATGTGAGATGGTTTTTCGCGATTTGCGCGGACCAGCCATGTGCGGCGTTTTGCTTCAGCCTCGCTCCGGTGTCTTGCTAAGAGATTCAGGTCGCTACGGCTGGACCCATGAAATTCCGGCCGGTAAGTCGGATATCGTGAATGGAATTAAGGTGCTCCGAAGTAGAAGAATCTCCCTCACTTTTCGCAAGGTCATTATTCCGAGACGGCCTTAACCCAATCGAATTACAGATGCTCCCGGTTATCCGAATTCTGCTCCGCCCGGTCCCGGTAAAGCGCCGCACGCCCTAGCAGCATCAGCGACACCGGCGTCGTTACCGTTACGAAGATGCCGATGAAGATCTCGTGGAAGGCGAAGCGGTCGCCGGAGACGGAGAAATAGATGATCGAGGCCATGACGATGCCGCCGGTGCCCCAGCTGGTGCCGAGTGTGGGCGCATGCAGGCGCTCATAGAAGCTGTTGAGCTTGGCAAAGCCAATCGTGCCGATCAGCGTCAGCGAGGCGCCGAGAAGTACGAAGAACGCCACGGCAATGGCGGCCCAGAGCGGGAATTCTGCGGCATTGCTCATTCGATCACCTCGCCACGCATCATGAATTTTGAAAGGGCAACGGTGGAGACGAAGCCGAGGATTGCGATGAGCAGCGAGGCCTCGAAATAGATGTCGTTGCCGGTGCGCAGGCCGAAGGTCAGGAGAAGCAGCATGGCGTTGACGTAGAGCGTATCAATGCCCAGCACCCGGTCCTGGGCCCGCGGGCCTATGGCGATGCGGTAGACGGAGATCGTCATGGCGATGGCCAGCATCAGCTGCGCAAGCGAAAAGGACCAGAAAAGGATAATCGAACTCATTCGAATATCTCCATCAGCAGTTTTTCATATCGGTTTTTGATGAGGCTTATCCATGCCGCCTCATCGACGTCATCGAGAACGTGAAGGAGAAGCGTGCCCTGGCTGGAATTATATTCGAGCCAGGCGCTTCCGGGTGTAGAGGTGAGGATCGTTGCCAGAACGGCAAGCCCCATCGGATCGCGAATCTCGAGCGGGACGGCAAGGAAACCGGATTTGCGGTCTCTTTCGCGCTGGAACAGAATGATCCTCACGACCGAAATATTAGACCGGATGATGTCGTAAAGCACGATGGCAATCAGCTTGACGAGCTTGTGCCAGTTGCGGATGCGCGGTTTCGCGGGCCTGAGCGACGCCATCGCCCAGGAGGCGATGAGGGCCACACAGGTGCCGAGCAGCAGATGTCCCGGCGAAAAACTGTTGATCGTCATCCAGAAGAAGATCAGCGAGACCGTCAGCAGCGGGTAGGGCAGAACACGGCTCATCATGGCTGCGCCTCCGGATTGCTTCCCGCCCTCGGTGCGGAAATGACGCCCTGAATGTAGCTCGCCGGCAGATCGAGAATACGTGCCGTCTCCTGCATGTAGCGCATCACCGGCCCGGCCTGCACGGTCATGGCAAGTGTCAGGCCGAGCAGCAGCATGATCGGCGCGATTTCGATGACGAGAACGCGCGGCACCGTGCCTTCAATGGAGGCCCAGAAGGTGCGGATACCCGCACGCGTCATCGAGATCAGCGAGGCGAAACCGGCAAAGACGATCAGGAAGACAAGCCACCAGGAAAGCGTGGAGACGCTGTCATTGGCGCCGAGCCCGGAAGGGTTGAGAATGGCGGTCAGCATGGAGAATTTGGCGATGAAGCCCGAGAGCGGCGGCAGGCCGGCCAAAAGAATGCCGCAGGCTGCAAAACAAGCGCCGAGCACCGCCATGGTGCCGGGCATGGTCACGCCGACTTCCTCTTCCTCCTCCTCATCTTCGCCCTCGCCATAGGCTTCCATGGTGACGGCAAGAACGTTCGCGCCCGCATCCTGCCCGCGTTCGACGAGTTCGATCAGCATGAAGAAGGCGCTGATGGTGAGCGTGGAGCTGACGAGATAATAGAGCGCGCCGGCCGCCACCGTCGGGTTGCCTGTGCCCATGGCGGCGAGAAGCGTTCCCGACGATACCAGAACCGAAAACCCGGCCAGCCGTCCGAGCGCCTGCGATGCCAGAACGCCGATGGCCCCGAAGATGATGGTGGCGATACCGCCGACCAGCAGGGCATCATGGCCGAAACCGGCGGATTCGCCGGCCGTCTGTCCGAAAAGCAGGAAGGACAGGCGGGCGATGACGTAAATGCCGACCTTGCTCATGATCGCAAACAGCCCGCCAACCGGGGCCGAAGCCGCGCCATAGGCGGAAGGCAGCCAGAAATTGAGCGGCCACATGCCGGCCTTGACCAGAAAGGCGATGCCGAGAACCGCAGCACCGGTTTCCAGCAGCATGCGCTGGTCCGGGTTGAGGCCTTCGATACGGTGGGCAAGGTCACCCATGTTCAGCGTGCCGGTGACGCCATAGATGAGGCTGACGCCGATGAGGAAGAACAGCGCCGCGACAAGGTTGATGGCGATGTAATGCAGTCCGGCCTTGACGCGCTGCTGGCCGGAACCGTGCAGCAAAAGGCCATAGGAAGCCGCCAGCATGACTTCGAAGAAAACGAAGAGGTTGAAGAGGTCGCCGGTCAGAAACGCGCCATTGACGCCCATCAGCATCATCTGGAACAGCGAATGGAAATGGGCGCCTGCCTTGTGCCATTTCGCCATCGAATAGATCAGCGACGGGATTGCAAGCAGTGCCGTCAGAAGCACCATCAGCCCGGAGAGGCGGTCGGCAACGAGCACGATGCCGAAGGGCGCCGGCCAGTTGCCGAGCAGATAGACACCGCTCGAAACCACCGCCGCAATCTCTGTATTGACCGTCGAGTTCACCTCACGGAACAGCAGGATGGCGACGCCGAGCAATATGACGGTCGAGGCAAGGCTGATGGCGGCTTTCGCGACACGCTGGCGCTCATCGAAGAACAGCAGAAGGGCAGCGGTGATCAGCGGCACCAGAATGGGGGCGATGACGATGTGGAAGGGGAACGACATCATTTCGTCTCCCTCCCGTCCACATGGTCGGTGCCGGTCAGGCCTCGCGCGGCAAGCAGCACGACGAGGAACAGCGCCGTCGTCGCAAAGCCGATGACGATTGCCGTCAGCACCAGGGCCTGCGGCACAGGGTCCGCCAGCGTCGAACTGTCAACGCCATCGACCAGAACCGGCGGCGCATTGGTCTTGATGCCGCCGACACCGAAGATGAAGAGGTTGACGGCATAGGACAGCAGTGAAAGCCCGACGATGACCTGATAGGTGCGCGGGCGCAGGATAAGCCACACGCCGGAGCCGGTCATGATGCCGATGCCGATTGCAAGAATGAGTTCCATTACACGTCCTCCGCTTTTGCGGCTTCAGGCGTGCGAACGCGGTAGTTACGCAACGATTGGTGTGCCAGTGCTATGAGAATAAGAACGGTGGAGCCGACGACCAGCGAGAAGACGCCGAGGTCGAACAGCAGGGCCGATGCCGTCGGCATTTTGCCGATATAGGGTATCTCCGTATACTGGAAATAGGAGGTCAGGAACGGGTAGCCGAAGTACCAGGAACCGATACCCGTTGACGCCGCCATCAAGAGGCCAAAGCCCATCCAGCGCAGTGGCAGGATGCGGATGCGATCCTCCGCCCAGCGCGCGCCACCGGCGAGATACTGCAGCAGGAAGGCGATCGCCATGGTAATACCCGCCGCAAACCCGCCGCCCGGCATGTCGTGGCCGCGCATGAACAGGAAGATCGAGAAGGTGATGATAACAGGGAACATCCACTGCATCACGATCGATGGCACATAGAGATAATCGCGGACCGTATCGCCTTTGCTACGATCCGGGCGCTCGGCATCGAAGGCGTTTTGCATCTGCTGTTGTTCCGGCACCCCGATGCTTTCATGCGCGGGACGGAAACGGCGAAGCAGCGCAAAGACGGTCAGCGCCACGATGGCCAGCACCGCGATTTCCCCGAAGGTGTCGAAGCCACGGAAATCGACGAGGATGACGTTGACGACATTGGTGCCGCCGCCTTCCGAATAGGCGCGCTCAAGGAAATAGGTCGCGATGGCGTTCGGAACGGGCAGGGTCATGACCGCATAGGCGATGACCGACATGCCGATGCCGCTTGCGGCGGCCAGCAGGAAGTCACGCGCGCGGCGAAGCTGCGCCGGCAACTCGTCGCTGCTGTCGACCTTCTCGAAGCGTTTCGGCAGCCATCTGAGACCGAGCAGGATGAGAACCGTGGTGACGATTTCGACCAGCAGCTGGGTGATTGCGAGATCGGGCGCGGATAGCCAGACGAAGGTAAGGCAGGTAACCAGACCCGAGACACCAAGCATGACGAGGGCGGCGAGGCGATGATATTTCGCCTGCCAGGCGGCGCCCATCGCGGCGATCATGCCGATCAGCCAGAGAATGGCAAAGATCGGATCGAAGGTTGTTACGCGCGGCAGCGACAGGGAGAATTCCGAAAGGAACAGGGGTGAGAAACCGGCAAGAAGCGCCACGAGGATGAGGAGTCTCAGCTGCGGCTGCAGACGCCGCGTGCCGAGCCTGCTTTCCAGCCACCGCGCCCACTTCCAGGACACGGTGACGAGAATGCGCTCGAAGATGCGCTGTCCCCGCAAATGCCGGAAGACCGGCGGACCGTCGTCGCAACGCGAGAAATAACCGCCGAGCAGGACATAGATGGTAACGCCGCCGATAAGTGCCGCGATACTCATGATGAGCGGCAGGTTGAAACCGTGCCAGATCGACAGGCTGTAAACGGGCGTCTGCGGACCGAGAACGGAAAGCACGGCCGAATGCAGGAACGGGCCGATCGACAGGCTCGGAACGATGCCGACGATGAGACAGGCGAAAACCAGGAACTCGATCGGGAAACGCATCCAGCGCGGCGGCTCGTGCGGATTGGGGTTCGGCAGGTCAACGGGCTTGGGGCCGAAGAAGACCGTGTGAATGAAGCGCAGCGAATAGGCGACGGCGAATGCGCCCGACAGCGTCGCGACATAGGGCAGGGCCCGGTCCAGAAGCGAGTCGGCATGGGTCTCGACGGCCTCGGCAAAGAACATTTCCTTGGAGAGGAAGCCGTTGAACAGCGGCACGCCGGCCATGGCCGCACTCGCCGCCATGGCAAGCGTGGCGGTTGCCGGCATATAGGTATAGAGCCCGCTCAGTCGCCGCATGTCGCGGGTGCCGGTTTCATGGTCGATGATGCCCGCCGCCATGAAAAGCGATGCCTTGAAAGTGGCGTGGTTGACCATGTGGAAGATCGCCGCAACCGCCGCAAGCGGGCTGCCGAGGCTGAGCAGCGTGGTAATGAGCCCGAGGTGGCTGATGGTGGAATAGGCGAGCAAACCTTTCAGGTCCTGCTGGAACATGGCGAAATAAGCGCCGAGCAGCAGTGTGATGACGCCGGCCACGCCTACCAGCCAGAACCATTCCGGCGTGCCCGCCAGCACGGGCCAGAACCGCGCGAGCAGGAAGACGCCTGCTTTCACCATGGTTGCCGAATGCAGATAGGCGGAAACGGGCGTTGGCGCTGCCATGGCGTTGGGCAGCCAGAAATGGAACGGAAACTGCGCGCTCTTCGTCAGCGCACCGCCGAGAATGAGGATAAGTGCCGGCAGATAGAGAGAATGGGCGCGGATATCGGCACCGGCCTCGATGATCTTGTCGAGATCGTAGCTGCCCGCCATGTGGCCGAGGATGAGCAGTCCGGCCAGCAAGCTGAAGCCACCGATACCGGTCACGGTCAACGCCATGCGCGCCCCGTCGCGCGCACCGGCGTTCTGGTGCCAGTAGCCGATCAGCAGGAATGAGAAGATGCTCGTCATTTCCCAGAAGATCGACAGCAGGATGACGTTGCCGGAGAGGACGACGCCCAGCATCGAGCCCATGAAGGCGAGCAGAAAGGCGAAGAAACGCGGGATCGGGTCTTCTGCGGACATGTAGTACCGGGCGTAGAGGACCACGAGCAGGCCGATGCCGGTAATGAGGATCGCGAAGATCCAGGCAAATCCGTCCAGCCGAAGGGTGAAATTAAGCCCTAGCTGCGGCAGCCATTCCACATCATATTTCAGCGCCCCGCCGCCACTGACGGTCGAATAAAGAAACATGCTGGCGACAAGACCGAAGAGGGCGACAGCGCCGGCGACAGAGGCCGGACCGGCCGCCGCACCATCGCGCGGCATGAAAGCCGTCAGGAGAGCGCCGACGAACGGCAATGCGACAATAAATGGAAGAATGGTTGCAAGTGTCATATGCGGCGGCGGTTTTCTCTCTGGAATTGGAGCCTACGGCGGGTTTCCGACGACTCCGATCCCTCAAGGTTCATGATGAACCGAATGATGAGGACCGCCGGAATGACTAATAGATAATATGCGGGGGCGCTCTTGGAACCACGTTCGCAAAGTCTCGGAAAGCTTGTGGCACGACGGCAACAGGTGTGACCGCCGGCCTGGCTTCTGGCGTTATCCGCAGGGTGGATGAGGCGAAATCGCCGAGGCGAAAGCCCGAACCGGCGTCGCCGGCCTTGCAGCCGAAATCACTGCCGCTTGTGCATTCTTTGTCGCGAAGAGAAGGGGATCGGCCGAGATCCACCGTCTGCAAACGTTCCAGACGGCTGGCCTTCGAGATCGTCTTGACGCCGGAAGGCGCCTGAAAGCCGATCATGACGAGCAGGCTTGCGACCACGAGGCCGATCAACACTTGCGGATGGCGGCCTGAAAAGCGGCATTTCTCCATCCATAACAAGTTGGCATCTCCTTGATCGTAAAGGTCTCTTTAAAGCATCACCGCTGAGCGAATATCCCGTTGATTTGTTTTAGGGGAAGGCGGACACGCTTGTCCAGCGCACAGGCCGGAAAAACCGCCCGCAGCGTCCGATTCCTTTTCGTTTTTGCCCGTTTGCGGCAAAGTGAGGGCGACAATGGCTAAAAGCTTTTACAAATTTTACCGTTTGACGCCGATGCTTATGTTTCTTAACTTTCAAGCAAGGAATTAACCATAAAGATTGATGGTATTTCCACGGCGGAATGGGGTTCTCTCCCCTTCCAGGCATGACGCCGCACTGCCGTACCGGTGCCGATCCGGTATTTCGTTTCTTGGTTCAAGAAGGTCAGGCAAGCGTCGATGCCGCATCGTCCGCGATGGGTATGTTCGTTCAAAAATCCCCCTTAGGGTGCTGGCGTTCTGAACCTTGGCCAATTGGCCGGGTTTTACCGGCCGTCATGTTATTGGGGACGTCGGTTGGGGCAGGACTTGCCATCAGATCAAGCGCGCAGATCGGCAGGCGGAAGCCTGGCGGGGCGGCTGCGCTTTGCCGGCCTTGATGAGACGCAATCCGATTTCCTGCGCAATTATCGCGGCATGCTGGAACCCTACGTCAAGGCGGGCCTGCGTGACGTGATGAACCGTTTCCAGTCCATGCCGGACTGTTCGCCGTCTTTCGAAAGCGAAAACCAGCTCAACCGCCTGCACGATCTGCAATCCTCGCATTGGAGCGTTTTGACCGATGCGCGCTTCGATGCGCTTTATGCCGAGCGGGTAAAGGTTCTTTCCGACAATGCCAGCCGCATGGGCCTCGACCCGCGCTGGCAGATTGCCAGCCACGCGATCGTTCTGGAACATCTGCTCGGCGGGCTGGTGACCGAGCACGCGCCGCGTTCCATCCTTCCCGGCAATCGCAGGAAAAGCCGCGAGCTGGCGGAAGTCGTGAAGAACGTCGTCCGTCTGGTGATGGTCGATACCGAGATCGCCGTGTCGCTGCGCTTTAATGAATTGCGCCTGCGCCATGGCCGGGAACTGGCGGAACAGCGCGACAGCGACCGCTCCGAAGCGGCAAGCCTGCTGGGCGAGGCGCTGACAGCCTTTGCCGCAGGGAACTTGCAGGCCCGCATCGGTGGCAACGTGCCTGAGGCTTACGCGGATGTTGCTGTCTCCTTTAATGCGGCGCTCGAAACGATCGGCACCTCGCTGATATCGGCGCAAACCAGCATCGGCGAGGCCGAGGCGCTGAGCGCACGCTTTGCCGAGATTGGTCGTGCCATGGCGGAACGTTCCAGCCAGCAGGCCGCAGCCCTTGCCGAAACCTCCCGCGCCATCCAGGCGATGATCGGGACCGTGGCTGAAAACGGCGCGCGCATATCGGCGGCGGAAACGGCCGTTACCCGTGCCCGTGAGTCGGCAGTCGAAAGCGGCAAGGCGATCGGCGAAGCAATCGACGCCATGTCCGATATCGAGCAATCCGCCGAACAGATCGGCAGGATCATCGGCACGATCGACGAGATTGCTTTTCAGACGAACCTTCTCGCCCTCAATGCAGGCATCGAGGCGGCGCGCGCCGGGGACAGCGGACGCGGTTTTGCCGTCGTCGCGCAGGAAGTCCGGGCGCTCGCCCAGCGTTCCGCC
Source organism: Rhizobium sp. X9 (assembly GCF_018873185.1). Classification (NCBI taxonomy): domain Bacteria; kingdom Pseudomonadati; phylum Pseudomonadota; class Alphaproteobacteria; order Hyphomicrobiales; family Rhizobiaceae; genus Rhizobium; species Rhizobium sp. X9. Next base: position 208,866 of record NZ_CP071311.1, read on the forward strand.
GATGCGGCAAGAGAGATCAAGAGCCTTGTCGGCACCACGAAGACACAGGTCGAGGGCGGCGTGCGCATGGTGAACCGCACGCAGGAAGCAATCGGCGGGGTCGTCCGGCAGGTGTCGGGTATCAACGAGATGATCGCCGAAGTCTCCCGGCATACCGCTCAGCAGGCCGGCGAACTGCAATCGGTCGCCGCCGACATCGGCGAGCAGGAAAGGCATGCGAGCCGGATCGTCGCCGATATCGGCGCAAGTGCATCCGAGGCCGACACGCTTCAGACCGTCATTCTGGAACTCGGCCGCACCATTCGCGAATTCCGCATTGCCCGCCAGGGACAGCCAAGCGCGACGCCCGGCGCGGCGCGGCAGGACACATCATTTATGGCCCGTGAGGATAACCGCACGGATTACGGCCAGGATTACCAACAATTCAGACGCCAAGGAGTCATGTAATGGCAGCCAGAAAAGCAGCTGAGGCGACGCTGAAACTGTCACCGGTGCTGGATCTCAACGAGGCATCGGCGCTGCACGGCAAGCTGATGACGCTGAGGGGAGCACCGTTGTCGGTCGATGCGTCGGAGGTTGAGCGTATCGGAGCACTTTGCGTCCAGGTCCTCATGGCCGGCGCGAAATCCTGGGAAGAGGATGGCAAGCGGTTCGGTTTTGCCAAGGTGTCCGATGCATTCGACAAGACCATGAAACTGATAGGCGTCGATATCGATCATTTGCTCCTGAAGGAGATGCAAAAGTGAAGAAAAAAGTTCTGACCGTGGATGATTCCCGGACGATCAGGAACATGCTCCTGGTCACGCTCAACAATGCCGGTTTTGAAACCATTCAGGCCGAAGACGGCATCGAAGGTCTCGAAGTACTCGAGCAGAGTAACCCCGATGTCATCGTGACTGATATCAACATGCCCCGTCTCGACGGTTTCGGCTTCATCGAGGGTGTGCGGCGCAATGAAAAATACCGCGCCATACCGATCCTCGTCCTGACGACCGAAAGCGATGCAGAGAAGAAGAACCGCGCCCGTCAGGCCGGTGCGACAGGCTGGATCGTCAAGCCGTTCGACCCTGCAAAACTCATAGATGCCATTGAACGCGTAACCGCCTGATACGGGACATTTCACGATGGATATGAACGAAATCAAGGAAATCTTTTTCCAGGAATGCGAGGAGCAGCTCGCTGAACTGGAATCGGGGCTTCTTAAATTGAATGACGGCGACCGTGATCCGGAAACCGTCAATGCCGTTTTCCGTGCCGTTCATTCCATCAAGGGCGGGGCGGGTGCCTTCGGTCTCGATGATCTCGTGGCCTTCGCCCACGTTTTTGAAACGACCCTCGACTGCGTCCGTTCCAACAAGCTGGAGCCGACACAGGACGTCCTGAAAGTCATGCTGCGCTCCGCCGACGTGCTGGCGGACCTGACCAATGCAGCGAGAGACGGCGGCAGCGTCGATGAAAGCCGCACCCGTGGCCTCGTCAAGGAACTGGAAGCGCTGGCAAACGGGGAAACCATCCAGGTTTCCGCAGCAGTAGCAGCGCCAGCTGCTGCGAAGATGCCTGAACCCGTCGCGCCCAAGCCGACGGACGAGAGCGGTTTCGAGCCAATCCCATTCTCCTTCTCGGACTTTGCCGACGAAACCACGCCGTTGATGGAAGCACCGTCCTTCCAGATCGCGTTCAAGCCGCATGCATCGCTTTATTCGAAAGGCAACGAGGCTGCCCTTCTCCTGCGCGATCTTTCGCGCATCGGCGAGATGAGCATCAATTGCGACATGTCAGCGCTGCCTTCGCTCGACAAGCTCGATCCGGAAGCCTCCTATCTCTCCTGGACGGTTTCGATCACGACCGACAAGGGCGAGGAAGGTATCCGCAGCGTCTTCGAATTCGCCGAATGGGATTGCGACCTCGAAATCACCCCCGTTGTGTCGGATGCTGCCGCGGATGAGGAAGAGCTTCCGATGATCCCGGTTCCGTTCGATCTCTCGGCTCTCGATAGCGGGCCGGACGAAGAACCTGCCGTCGAAGCCGTCGCGGTGGAAGAACCTTTCGTTGCCGCAGCCGTCGAGGCGGCCGTCGCAACCACCCAGATCGCCCAGAGCGTCAACGCCGCCATCGAAAAGCGCGAGGCGGCAGCAGCCCCCGCCGCCGTGCAGGCGAACGCCAATGCAGCGGCCAATGCAAGTGCCGGCCAGACCATCCGTGTCGATCTCGACCGTGTCGATCGCCTCATCAACCTCGTCGGTGAGCTTGTCATCAATCAGGCGATGCTGTCGCAGAGCGTCATCGAAAACGATGCCAGCGGCACGTCCGCCGTCAATATGGGTCTCGACGAACTCCAGCAACTGACGCGCGAAATCCAGGACAGCGTCATGGCGATCCGCGCGCAGCCGGTGAAGCCGGTCTTCCAGCGCATGTCGCGTATCGTCCGCGAAGTCGCCGACATGATCGGCAAGCAAATCCGCCTCGTTACCGAAGGCGAGAACACGGAAGTCGACAAGACGGTCATCGACAAGCTGGCCGAACCCCTGACGCATATGATCCGCAACGCCGTCGATCACGGCATCGAGACGCCGGAAAAACGCGAAGCGGCGGGCAAGAACCCGGAAGGCACCATCAAGCTTTCGGCCAAGCACCGGTCGGGCCGTATCCTGATCGAGCTTCAGGACGATGGCGCGGGCATCAACCGTGAGCGCGTTCGCCAGAAGGCGATCGACAACGATCTCATCGCCGCCGATGCGAACCTGACCGATGAAGAAATCGACAATCTGATCTTCGCTCCGGGCTTCTCCACGGCGGACAAGATTTCCGACATTTCCGGCCGTGGCGTCGGCATGGATGTGGTCAAGCGTTCCATTCAGGCGCTTGGCGGCCGCATCAACATTTCCTCGCGCCCCGGCCATGGTTCAACCTTCACCATGAGCCTGCCGCTGACGCTTGCCGTTCTCGACGGCATGGTGGTGACGGTGGCCGGGCAGACACTTGTCGTTCCGTTGACGGCAATCGTGGAAACCCTGCAGCCGGAAGCGAAGAACATTCACTCCTTCGGCGCCAACCAGCGGCTGATCTCCATCCGCAACTCCTTCTGCCCGCTGGTCGATGTCGGACGCGTTTTGAACTTCCGCCCGACCCAGGCCGATCCGGTCGAAGGCGTCGCCCTTCTGGTGGAATCGGAAGGCGGCGGCCAGCGTGCCCTGATGGTTGATGCGATCCAGGGTCAGCGCCAGGTTGTCATCAAGTCGTTGGAAGCCAACTATACCCATGTTCCGGGCATTGCCGCCGCCACCATTCTGGGTGACGGACGCGTTGCGCTCATCCTGGATGTCGATGCCATCGTCAGCGCCTCGCGCGGACAGCCCCTGAAGCAGGAAATGTCGCTTGCGGCGACAGGTTGAAAGCGGAACATCCATGGCAGCACTTAATCTCAGCGACCAGCGCCAGTCTCCCGACGACGTCCTTGCCAGCGGCGAATATCCGCTGTCGAGGCGCGATCTGTCGGAGATCGCTGCGATGATCTACGCGGATGCGGGCATTTATCTCAACGACACCAAGGCGTCGCTGGTCTATTCCCGCCTGTCCAAGCACATCCGCAATCTCGGCCTGTCGGGCTTCCGCGAATATTGCGCTTTGGTGTCCTCGCCCGAGGGCGCGCAGGCGCGGCGTGAAATGCTGTCTCACCTGACGACGAATTTCACCCGCTTCTTCCGGGAGAACCACCATTTCGAACATCTGCGCGACGAGGTCCTGCCGGGCCTCATCGCGCGGGCGAAATCCGGCGGGCGCGTCCGTATCTGGTCTGCGGCCTGTTCCGACGGGCAGGAGCCCTATTCGATCGCGCTCACCGTGCTCGCCATGTTTCCGAATGCGGCGGATTACGATTTCAAGATCCTGGCGACGGATATCGATCCGAAGATACTGGCGCAGGCCCGCGCCGGCATTTACGACGACAATGCGCTGGAAACCGTCTCCCCCGCCATGCGCAAGCAATGGTTCACGGAAGTCGATGCCGGCGGTCGCCGCAAGTTCCGCATCGACGACAAGGTCAAGCGCCTCATCACGTTCAACGAACTGAACCTGATGACGCAATGGCCCTTCAAGGGCAATTTCGACGTTATCTTCTGCCGCAACGTCGTCATCTATTTCGACGAGCCGACCCAGATGCGAATCTGGTCACGCTTCGCCGGGCTGCTGCCGGAAGGCGGCCATCTTTATATCGGGCATTCCGAACGCGTGTCCGGTGATGCCAAGAACCTGTTCGATAATACGGGCATCACCACCTACCGCTTCATTGGTCACGCATCCGGGAGGAAGGCATGAGCGCACTCGCACGGGTACTCGTCGTCGATGATTCCCCAACAATGCGCGGCCTGATTTCGGCCGTCCTCAAGGCTGATCCGGAGGTCGAGGTGGTGGGCCAGGCCGGCAACGCCATGGAGGCGCGCGCCGCCATCAAGCAGCTCAATCCCGATGTTGTGACGCTCGATATCGAGATGCCGGAGATGAACGGTCTCGAGTTTCTCGAAAAGATCATGCGACTGCGGCCAATGCCGGTCATCATGGTCTCGTCCTTGACGCATCGCGGCGCGGATGCCTCGCTCGCAGCCCTTGAAATCGGCGCCTTTGACTGCGTCGGCAAGCCGGCTCCGGGCGATGCCCGCCCCTTCGGTGACCTTGCCGACAAGGTAAAGGCGGCTGCCCGCTCGCAGCACGCGGCCTATCGCGCGGCGCGCCCCGAAACCGTTGCCGCCCCGCAGCCGACCCCGGTCAGCGATTACCGCGCCGGCCGCAAGGTCGTGGCCATCGGCTCCTCCACGGGCGGTGTCGAGGCGTTGATCGCCGTGCTCCAGAAGTTTCCGGCCAATTGCCCGCCGACCGTCATCACCCAGCACATGCCGCCGACCTTCACGAAGAGTTTCGCGGAAAGGCTGAACCGCATCTGCGCACCCGTCGTGGAAGAGGCGACGGACGGTGCACGCCTCCAGACCGGCAAGATCTACCTTGCGCCGGGCGGCGAACGTCATCTGCAGATCGCCAATCGCGCCGCCCCCTGCTGCCGCCTGGTCGAGCGCGATCCGGTCAATGGCCATCGCCCCTCCGTCGATGTGCTGTTCGATTCGGTGGCCGAGCTTGCCGGCCGCAACGCCGTCGGCGTCATTCTCACCGGCATGGGCCGCGATGGTGCGGCCGGGCTGCTGAAAATGCGCCATGCCGGCGCACGCACGGTCGGCCAGAACGAAAAAACATGTGTCGTCTACGGCATGCCGCGTGTGGCCTATGAGCTTGGCGCCGTGGAACAGCAATTGCCGTTGGCCTCCATCGGCGAAGAAATCCTGAAACTAACCACTGCCCGTAAAGAAGGTGCTGACTAATGTCTCTCGCAGAAAAGATCAAAGTTCTGATCGTTGACGATCAGGTGACCAGCCGGCTGCTCCTCAGCGATGCGCTGACACAGCTTGGCTTCAAGCAGATCACTGCCGCTGGCGATGGCGAGCAGGGATTGAAGATCATGGAGCAGCAGCCCCATCATCTCGTCATCTCCGACTTCAACATGCCGAAGATGGACGGTCTTGGTTTCCTGCACGCCGTGCGGGCCAACCCGACCACCAAGAAGGCCGCCTTCATCATCCTCACCGCGCAGGGTGACCGCGCGCTGGTGCAGAAGGCAGCCCAGCTCGGCGCCAACAACGTGCTCGCCAAGCCCTTCACCATCGACAAGATGCGTGCAGCCATCGAGGCGGTTTTCGGATCGCTGAAATGATTGAAACTGCGGCCAAGCGCGTACATATCATTCAGGGCGAGTATAAGGTTGTCAGCGATCCCGACGTGGTTCTGACGACGATACTTGGTTCGTGCGTGGCCGCCTGTCTGAGAGACCCCGTTGCCGGCCTCGGAGGCATGAACCACTTCCTGCTGCCGGGAACGGGCAATGTGACCGGTGGAGATGCGACGCGTTATGGCGTGCATCTCATGGAATTGCTGATCAACGGCCTTCTGAAGAAGGGCGCCCGCCGCGACCGGCTGGAGGCGAAGGTTTTCGGCGGCGCAAAGACGATCGCCAGCTTCTCCAACGTCGGCGAGCAGAATGCCATCTTCGCCATGCAGTTTCTGAAGGATGAAGGCATTCCGGTCATAAGCTCCTCCACGGGCGGGGAGCATGGCCGCAAGATCGAGTTCTGGCCGGTCTCCGGTCGTGCGCGACAGCATCCGCTGAGCGGCGCGGAAACCCAGAAGACGGTTGCGATGGAAACGCGTCCGGTGCCGGCGCCCAAACCCGTCGCCAACGACATCGAATTTTTCTAGTCACGGAGTTTCCAATGCAGATTGCAGACCACACCGGCACCACTCCGTTCGAAGAAGCCCTGCCGGATGTTCTCATGCGCGTGGTATCGGAGCTGCACGACGTCGCCTATCTCATCGAACGCATCGAGCCGCAATTGCTGGAAGCGACCAGCGGCCAGTTGTCCGGTGACGGCGTCAAACTGCTGCAGGGCATCGACCTTGCCGTTCAAAAGACCCGCGGCCTTGCCGAGTTCATCGATACCATCACGGGCTCTATCCCCGGTGAGTGGATCGTGGACGTCTCGACCGCACTCAGCCTCGTCAAGCTTGCTGAGATGCAGAAGGCGCTGGGCGCGGCCTTCCGCCACGGCCATTCCCAGCCGCTCGACAAGGCCTCCGGCGACTTCGATCTGTTCTAGACGCTCCAGCAGCCACTCATCCCTCCTTCGCGGATAACGGAGAAAGGCAACGCTCGCGCAAGCTTCGCACCCTATTGTCACCACGGGGCCAAAAGGTCTCGGACTCTATGAATGACGGTGCGGAACAGAATGAATCTGTTAAATCAAATCCCTCAGGTCTTGAAGAATGTCGCGGCTCTCGGTCAGACACGGCTTCTGATGCTGGGCGGCGTGGGCGTTCTGTCCATGGCCGTTATCCTTGCAGCGGCACTCTATGTGAACCGTCCCACCTACGAGACTCTCTATGTGGGACTTGAAAAGAGCGACCTCAACAAGATCAGCATTGCGCTTGCCGAATCGGGGCTGGACTTTCAGGTCGGAACCGAAGGTTCGAGCCTTCAGGTTCCCGTCGGGCTTACCAGCAAGGCACGTCTGCTGCTGGCCGAGCGCGGCCTGCCCGACAGCGCCAATGCCGGTTATGAGCTTTTCGACAATGTCGGTTCTCTCGGCCTGACCTCCTTCATGCAGGAAGTGACGCGGGTTCGCGCCCTTGAAGGTGAGATCAGCCGCTCCATCCAACAGATTGACGGGATTGCGGCCGCACGCGTCCATATCGTCATGCCGGATGTCGGCAATTTCCGCCGTGGCGAACAGAAGCCCACCGCATCGGTCATGATCCGCGCCAGTGCCACAGCCGGGCGCAAGGCGTCTGCCTCCATCCGTCACCTCGTCGCCTCGGCCGTTCCCGGCCTTGAAGTCGATGACGTGACGCTGCTCGATTCGACCGGCCAGCTTCTGGCTTCCGGCGACGATGTCACCAATGCCGCCATGAATCGTTCGCTGACACTGGCGCAGAATGTTCAGCAGGAAATCACCACCAATATCGACAAGGCGCTGGCGCCTTTCCTCGGCATGGACAATTTCCGCTCGAGCGTGACTGCGCAGCTCAATACCGACAGCCGCCAGATTCAGGAAACCGTCTACGATCCGGAATCGCGCGTCGAGCGCTCCGTCCGCACGGTGAAGGAAGACCAGAAGTCCCAGGAAACGCAGCCCGACACGGCAGCGACCGTGGAGCAGAACGTGCCGCAGGCAGCGCCGCAGGGCGGTGCCGGTGGTCCACAGTCTTCCGACCAGTCCGCGAAGAAAGAAGAACAGACCAACTACGAGATCAATTCCAAGACGGTCGCCACCGTCAAGAACGGTTATACCGTCGAGAAGCTTTCGGTCGCCGTGGTCGTCAACAAGGGTCGCATTGCCAAGATGGTCGGTGAACCCGCCGATCAGGCCAAGATCGATGCCTATCTTGCGGAAATGCAGAAGATCGTAACCTCGGCTGCGGGCATTTCTTCCGATCGCGGCGATATGGTCACGCTGACGGCCATGGACTTCCTCGAAACGCAGCTGCTCGATGAAGCCGCAAGCGGACCGGGCATCATGGAAGTGCTGAGCCGCAATTCGGCAGGCATCATCAACTCGCTCGCCTTCGTCGCCGTCGCCTTCCTCGTCATCTGGCTCGGTGTACGTCCCCTGGTCCGCTCGGTTGCCGGCAACGGTGCAGCGGCAGGCCAGCTCAGCCAGGAGGCCGCAGGTCTCGAACTGCCTGATTTCTCCCCGGGCATGGATGCCGGCGCAGGTGGTCTCATGGAAGGTTTCGGGGCGGATTTCGGCTTCGACAGCACCGACGACCTTCTGGCTGGCGGCGACAGCGAAGGCACCTTCAACCGCCGCGTTCGCGAAGGACCCGAGCGCAGGCTCTCCCGCATGGTGGAAATCAGCGAGGAAAGAGCAGCCAAGATTCTTCGCAAATGGGCGGTGGAAAAAGCCGCGTGATATTGGGAAAGGCCGGGTTTACCCGGCCTTTTGCGCATTTAGGGGCTTTTTGATATGCTGCCAGGCGCGCGATTGCATTCTCGTTTCAGGACACTGTTTACAAAAAATTCAGCAACGATACAGTTTGCTGGGAATAGGTTGAGAATGCCGTTTATGGATTGGCCAGCTTTTCAGTATGTTTTTTTAGCAATAGACGAGCAGGGAAATACGTGGAAAGGCTGTTGTCAGGTAATGGCAAATTCCGGTCGGTTCCATAAAATGAAGTGATTCGGTCTCCGGGGGTGCGCCATCCCGTTTTGGTAAGCTTCTCGAATGGAATGATTCCATCCCGATGTATAATCTCCCGCTGGGAGCAAGAGGGCGTAGGCGATTGAAAGTCGATGTTGATATCCGCAGGCTGTCTGCCAAGCCTATGGAGGGCATGGGTAAGCCCTTGCCGCGCGACCAGCTTGCCAAAAACGTCGCTGCTACGGCCGCTGCCGGTAACGTTTCAGGCGCGCTGGATCTGCTCGTAACCTACGCCGGCGCCTCGCATTATCTGCTGGCGCGGGATGATCTTCTCGAAGAAACCGGGCTGAAATTTATCGTCACGTCCGACTGGCCCTTCGATCTGGTGCGCAGGCTCGGTGTTGAACTGACGAACAGCCAGAACAGATCAAGCGAAATGGAAAAATGCCTTTCGCTTCTGCGACCGAAATTGCTTTTCCTTCCCGACGACGTTTCCGTTCCCTACGGCATCGACCGGCAATATTCGGCCCTGTCCTTCTGCGTGGGCCGTATCCGGCTTTCGCTGCTATTGCTGTTTCCTGAAAATGCGGTACCGTTACCTGAACGTTTGCGCGAAATCGCCCTGCTGACAGGGTATTGCGTCAGTTTCGGCATCGCCAGCGAAGCAAAAGCGGTGCGGGATATCGATCTTACCGAACGTGAGCTTGAGTGCCTGTTCTGGATCGCCGAAGGCAAGACCAGTGACGAAATTGCGATGATCCTTGGCATTTCTCGCAATACGATCAATAATTACATTACAAGCGTGATGCGTAAAACAGCGACGAAAACCCGCTCGGAGGCAATCGCCTACGCCGTGCGCAACAACCTTGTATAGGCATCGAACGATGGTACAGACGAAGGACAATGAGGGCTTTGGTCAAACGGGGATGTTTCACCGCAGCCCGGTCGTGACAACCCGGTCGGACCTGTTTCCGAAACTCGTCGCCATGCAGAAGGTGGTCGGCGCACGAAATTTCGTGGTGACGAAGGCCGCCGCTTCCGGTTTCCCCAACAAGAAGAAGATGACCTGCGAGCTGGAAAACTGGGGCATGAATGCCGCAGAACAGAGCACGCAGTTCATCCGCGCTGTCGGCGACATTCTTCTCGATCATATCGAGACCTCATTGCTGCCGGTCATCTGGCGCAACAAGAACGCCGGCGGCTTTGCCGATCTTCCCGACGTGCCGGCGCTGCTGCGCCGGATCGAGAATGACACATTGCCCTATGCGGGCCTGGCCCTGCCGGTGCGGCTCGGAACCATCGGCAACGGCTACATCGTTTTCTGCGGCAGCAATCTCGTTCTCGACAATGAAGTCGTCATCGAGCAGCACATTAAATGCTGCGAGATCATGGTCGACATGCTGGCGCTGGACGAGCGCAAGGCGGCACCTTCGGAAGCCTTGAGCGAGAGGGAAATCGCCTGCCTGCAACTGGCCGGTGATGGTCGTATCAGCGAAGAGATCGCGGTCAAGCTCGGGCTTTCCGTTCACACCGTCAATGCCTATCTCGGTTCGGCGACGATCAAGCTCGATTCCGTCAACCGCATTCAGGCGATCGCAAAGGCGATCCGTCTCGGTTACATCCATTGATCGCGGACGGGCCTCCCCCGTCCTCCTTGTCCGGCTCGCCTCGCGCAGGCCGAGGGTAGGATCCCTGCTGCGGAACGCCTTATTTCCCCGGTCATTTCGCGTTTTTTAACAGTTGCCAACTAGAACTGTCACAGGTTTGGCTTTGGGGAACTGTTTCATGCACAACCGGCTCTTTAGGTCCGTTACGGGTAAAGTCGTCGCGCTCACGCTTGGTCTGATCATGCTGAGTGTCGCAGCAGTCGGTGTTTCCACCTATATGCGGTTGAAAGACAATATTATCGCGACCGCATTGCGCGATACGCAGAGTGCAATGCGCGGCATGGCTATCCTCTACGAGATGAAGGTCGGCGGCGTCGCCCTCGACATGGGCGACGGCGAGCTGAAGAGCGTCGGCCGCGCCAGCATCGGAACCTTGCGCGATAACGACCTTGTCGACCGCACGGCGGCTGGAAACGGCGGCATCGCCACCGTCTTTGAAACCAAGGCCGGCGAATACGTCCGTGTCACCACCAATCTGAAAAATGAAAAAGGTGAAAGGGCAGCAGGCACGAAGCTCGCTACCGATCATCCTGCTTTCGAAAAAGTCACCAAGGGTGAAGCCTATTTCGGCCCGGCCACGCTTTTCGGCGTCAATTACATGACCGGTTACATGCCGGTCGTTAACAAGACCGGAGCAACCGTCGGCATCCTTTTCGTCGGCGTTCCGATGGAAGTCTATGAAGCCCAGATATACGGGCTGCGCGACTTGATGCTGATCTGCGGTGGCCTCGCCATGGTCGGTGTGGGGCTGCTCGCTTATTTCGTTATCAGGCGCACCCTGCAGCCGTTGAGCAGGCTTGCCGATGCGGTGAAGTCTCTTTCGGATGGCAATCTCGATACGCCGATCCCCTATGCGACGAACAGCAACGAGTTCGGCAACATTGCCCGTGCTCTTGTGATATTCCGCGAGAATGCGCTTGAGAAGCTCGCGATCGAGGGGAAAAGTGCCGAGGAACGCTCTATGGCGGAATCGGAACGTCACCGCAACGATACCGAGAAGCAGGAGCTGGACGGCCAGATCGAATTTGCGGTCGGGGAGATCGCCTCCGGCCTTGGCAGGCTTTCGCGCGGTGATCTGAGCCGCACGATCGAAACGCCGTTTGCCGGCCGTCTGGACCGGCTGCGCACGGATTTCAACGAATCCCTTCTCAACCTGCGCGATGCGCTGGGCCAAATCCGCGAGCGCACGCTCATCATCCAGCACAGCGGCTTTGAAATCGAGCAATCGTCGGTCGATCTGTCGAAGCGCACTGAAAACCAGGCCGCCTCGCTGGAAGAGACCGCCGCCGCCGTTGACGAGATCACGGTGACTGTCAGATCCTCGGCCGAGCGTGCGCGGGAGGCCAATGAGGCCGTTCGCGTTACCAAGCAGAGCGCCGACAGTTCCGGTTCGGTCGTCAGCAATGCCGTTGACGCCATGGGCCGCATTGAAGACGCCTCACGCAAGATCGAGCAGATTATCGAGGTCATTGACGACATCGCCTTCCAGACCAACCTTCTCGCGCTGAATGCCGGCATCGAGGCGGCGCGTGCGGGTGAAGCGGGCAAGGGTTTTGCGGTCGTGGCGCAGGAGGTGCGCGAGCTTGCACAGCGCTCTGCGGATGCGGCGCGTGAGATCAAGCAGCTCATCAACCAGTCGACACAGGAGGTCAACTCGGGATCGAAGCTGGTTCAGGAGGCAGGCACCGTACTTTCCGCCATCAGCCGGCAGATCGTCACCGTCAGCCAGCACGTTGAAACCATTGCGACGGCAACGCAGGATCAGTCCTCGGCACTCCACAACGTCAACAGCTCCGTCAACCAGATGGATCAGATGACCCAGCAGAACGCAGCCCTTGCCGAACAGTCAAGCGCAGCGAGCAGGGTACTGTCCGGCGAGGTGGAGGCGCTGCTCGATCTGGTTCAGCGGTTCCAGATGGAGCAGGGCTCTGCGACTGGCAGGGATCGATTGAGCCGCGCGGCCTGACGGGTGCATTCGGAGCATACAGTGCGGCAGGCTCGAAGCTCGCTTCCGTCCGCGGCGTTCTCTTCGCCCCTCATCCCTGTGCTTGTCACAGGGATCCAGCCAGCCCAAGTCCTTGGGATAAAAAGACTTTTCCCAACGCGCAGACGCGCGTTGACTGGATTCCTGTGACAGGCACAGGAATGAGGAGGGTGGGGCTGCGACAGACAAACCTTTGTGTCGTGTACCGTGGATTCCGTTTAAACTGGACGTACTCTAGAAAACCGACACCTCCCGGATCGCAAGGTCCGGGAGTTTTTCATTCCGCCGCAGCGCGGGCCGTGCTGGATATCTGGTTGATATAGGCGCGCAGGGCCGCCGGCTTGACCGGCTTGTGCTGGACGGAAATCCCGTATTTCTCCGCATCGCTTCGCACTTCCGGGCTGCGGTCTGCCGTCAAAAGCAGGGCAGGGATCGCCTTGCCGTAAAAAGTCCTGATGAAGCGGATGGCGCTGATGCCGTCGCCATCGTCCAGATGGTAGTCGGCGACGATAACGTCAGGTGCTGCGGTCAGGCTCAGGAAGGGTTCCTCCAGTGCCGCAACGGAGCCTGCGGGTAACACCTCGCAGCCCCAGCCCGAGAGCAGGAGGGTCATGCCCTCAAGGATTTTCGGCTCGTTGTCGATGCACAGGACCCTGATACCGTGAAGGCGATCGCTCGCCGCCGGATTGACGATTGCACCACCGGCTTTCGCGGGTGCGATCCGGTCCGCCTCGCGCGGCAGATGGATGCGGAATGTCGTGCCCTTTCCGGGCGTTGAAATGAGCTGCACCGGATGGTGCAGCATGCGCGACAGCCGATCGACGATGGAAAGGCCGAGCCCGAGACCGGACGCCGTTTTCGCACCTTCGTCCAGACGGGCGAATTCCTTGAAGACCGTACGGAATTTCGATGCTGGAATGCCGATGCCGGAATCGGTGACCTGAATGACAACCTCGCCGCCCCTGCGGCGCGCGCCGACAATAACTTTGCCCTTCAACGTATATTTGATGGCGTTGGAGACCAGGTTCTGTATCAGCCGGCGCAGAAGATTGGGATCCGAGCGCACCGTCAGCGACGTGGGCATGACCACCAGATCGAGGTTCTTCTCCTGCGCCATGGGCGCGAAGTCGGTCTCGATGCGTTTCAGCAGCTCATTCAGCGGCACCGAGGTCATGCGCGCCTTCATCGAACCCGTGTCGAGGCGGGAAATATCGAGCACCGCGCCGAGAATGGTCTCGACCGATTCCAGCGCTGAATCGATATTCTGCACGAGATCGCTTTCCCCCGATGCACCAAGTCGTTCGACAAGCGAGGAGGAATAGAGGCGCGCTGCATTCAGCGGCTGGAGGATATCGTGACCGGCGGCGGCAAAAAAGCGTGTCTTGCCGATATTTGCCTCATCGGCAGATGCTCTCGCCTCCGCCAGTTCGCGGTTGACGCGGGTAAGCTCCACGGTGCGTTCCGCCACGCGCTGCTCCAGCGTTTCATTGGCCTGTTTCAGCGCCTGGTCGCTCGCCACCCTCTGCGTGATGTCGGTGAAGGTGGCGACGATGCCCTTGTCAGGCATGGTGTTGGAGCGCACCTCGATGATGCGCTCGCCGCCGCCAAGCACCAGCGAGAAGGGCAGGTCCATGGTGAGGAAGCTGGTAATAAGCTCATTCGTATCGCCGGCCGGCATGTCACCGCGTTCCTGCAGCATGGCGACGATATCCGTGAGCGGCACGCCCACCTGACCGAACTGCTCGGGCAAATCCAGAAGGGTGCGGAAGCGCCGGTTCCAGATCGTCAGCTGCTGCGAACTGTCGAAGACGGCGATGCCCTGATCCATCTGCGCAAGAGCGGTCTGCAGCATGTCCTGATTATATTGCAGGGCTTCGCTTGCCTGATCCAGCAGCCAGGCCGTGTCTGCGCTGGTATCCTCCGCCTTCTGGAGAATGATGGACAGCACAAGACGGGCGGAGGAGGAGCCGATGGCGCTGCCGAGCAATTGTTCGGAAAAATGGATGAGCGCCATATCCGCCGGTTGGTCGTCATTGAGCTTCCTGCCCGCCGTCTTTTCATAGGTCGCCAGGGAGCGCAGCATGCGCTCTTCGCCGAGATAACGGGCGATCGCGCTTTTGAGATCGCCGACGCTGACGCGGGTTTTCCAGCCGCGCGTGGCAAATTGCGATTTCGAATGGCGCTTGACGAAGATGCCGGACTGGATGCGCTCCACCGGCCGTGGATTGCGCGAGAGCGAGCCCAGCACAAAGGCCAGACTGTTGACGAGCAGGCTGAGAATGACCGCATTCACGAATGGGTCTGCCTCCGGACCGTTGAAGACCGTACTTCCGGAAAACAGGAAGCCGAGAATGTTCGCCGCGACCTCGGAATTGTCAGGCCCGCCGAAGCTTGGCAAAAACAGCAGATAGGCCCATACAAAAAAGCCCGAGCTGAGACCCGCAATCGCGCCGCGCGCATTGGCCCGCCGCCAGAACAGGCCGCCGAAGAGGGCAGGGGCCATCTGGGCGATGGCGGCGAAGGCCAGAAGGCCGATGGAGGCGAGTCCCGTGGCGCTGTCGGCGGCGCGGTAATAACCGTATCCGAGAAGCATCACCGCAAAGATCGCCGTCCTGCGGATGTTCAAAAGCGTTTTGGCGAAGTTGTCCCGGTGCGGTGAACGGTTCAACAGTTTCTGCCGCAGGAAGATCGGCATGACGATGTCGTTGGAGATCATGATCGACAGCGCAACCGAGGCGACGATCACCATCGCGGTCGCCGCCGAAAATCCGCCGATGAAGGTGATCAGCGACACGACCGGCATCTGGTGGGCGAGCGGCAGCTGCAAGACGTAAAGATCGGCATCGCCATTTGCGCCGAGCGTCAGAATGCCGGCCAGCGCGATCGGCAGAACGAAGATGTTGATGGCAATGAGGTAGAGCGGCAGCAGGAAGCCCGCCATGCGCAGCTCTTCCGGCGTGCGGTTTTCCACCACGGTGACGTGGAACTGGCGCGGCAGAAGAATGATGGCGAAGCCGGAAAGCAGCGTCATCACGATCCAGCGGCTGATGGGCGTATGGTAGGATATGGCCTTCATGGCCTGTTCATTGCCGGAGGCGAGCTGCCACAGATGCGAGGGACCGTCGAAGAGAACGAACAGGACGTAAAAGCCGACCGTGCACATGGCGACCAGCTTGACGAGCGATTCCATCGAAATCGCCAGAATGAGGCCGTCCTGATGTTCGGTGGCATCGGTGTGGCGGGTGCCGAACATGACGGCGAAGCCCGCCATGACGATGGTGACGACCAGCGGCAGATCGAGGAAATAGAGATTGCCGCTGCCAATGCCGTAATCGCCGGGATCGACCATCGTCGCCACCGAGTTGGAAACGGCTTTCAATTGCAGGGCGATATAGGGAATGGCGCCGACGAGCGCGATGATGGCGACGATCATCGCCACGGTGGAGTTTTTGCCGTAGCGGGCGGCGATGAAATCCGCAACCGATGTCAGCTTTTCCGTTTTGGCCAGCTCAACGATACGGCGAATGATCGGCATGCCGATGGTGAAGGCGAGGATCGGCCCGGTATAGATGCCAAGGAATTCCAGCCCCCTGTCGGCGGCAAGCCCGACGCCGCCGAAATAGGTCCATGAGGTACAGTAGATCGCCAGGCTAAGCGCATAGACGAACGGTCGCCCTTTTTTCGGGGCGTTTCTTTTGCGGCTGTTCCTGTCCCCGTAGCTTGCAACCGCAAACAGCAGCAGGACATAAGCGAAGGCCGAACCGAATATGATCCACCCAGGAAGCACGCATCCTCCCCATGCCAGAATTCCCGAAGAGGAGCATAGGCGAATTCCGGGCCGTTGAGAATGAGTGCGGTCTGATCATAAAGTTCAAGATGAGAGCATTTCCCACTAAAAGCGTGTAGCGGTTTTATGCCCGGAAAATGCGCAGAAACAGGGTGCTGGCGTACAAAAAAGCTAATAAATGCAATCTTGACGAATTCCAAATGGGGTAAGGAAGCTATATGGTTGAGCGTGTAGGGACAGTCACATAGCTTCAGCTCGCGAAGCAGGAGAGAGGGACAACTGAATGCTTAATGAATTTAAAACCTTCATTGCCCGCGGCAATGTCATGGATCTGGCCGTGGGTGTGATCATCGGAGCGGCTTTCAGCAAGATCGTCGATTCCGTCGTCAACGATCTCATCATGCCGATCGTCGGCGCGATTTTCGGCGGCTTCGACTTCTCGAACTACTTCCTGCCGCTGAGTTCCAGCGTCACCGCCCCCTCGCTCGCCGCCGCCCGCGATCAGGGCGCCGTTTTCGCTTATGGTAACTTCCTGACGGTTGTCATCAACTTCCTCATTCTGGCCTGGATCATTTTCCTGATGGTCAAGGGCGTCAACAAGCTCCGCGCTTCCGTTGATCGTCAGAAGGCTGAGGAAAAGGCGGAAGCAGCACCGCCGCCAGAAGACGTCAAGCTCCTCACCGAAATCCGCGATCTGCTCAAGACGCGTTAAAATCGGAAGTATCTCCGGCCTGATTGCCGGCCCGTTTGGGCGGCGATCTCCGGCCGGGGATCGATCCATAAAGAAAATCCATGACCGCCTCACGGAATATCATGCATATCGGCGGCTCCATGGGATAAGAAGACACCAAACGGAGTGTCTTTAATGTCCATTTTGAACAGTCTGAGTGCACGCTCTCTCGCGGCTCCCGAGAGCGGCATTGTCGAGGTCGTGAATTATGCCCGGGGACGGGACAATCTTCTGCCCCTTTGGGTCGGGGAAGGTGATCTACCGAGCCCCGACTTCATCAACAAGGCTGCCATCGACGGGCTCAACAATGGCGAGACCTTCTACACCTGGCAGCGCGGCATTCCAGAATTGCGACAGGCGCTCAGCAGCTATTACGAGCGTCACTTTGCAGCCTCTCTCTCCCCTGAACATTTTTACGTGACAGGTTCCGGCATGCAGGCGATTGCGCTTGCCGTGCAGGCGCTGACCTCGCCGGGCGACGAGATGGTCTATCTCACGCCCACCTGGCCGAATATCGTCGCTGCCATCGGCGTGGCGGGCGCAAAGGCCGTTCCTGTCGGCATCGATTTTCACGATGGCCGCTGGGATCTCGATATCGGCAAGCTGGAAAGCGCGATCACCGGCAAGACCAGGGCGTTGTTCATCAACACGCCGTCCAACCCGACCGGCTGGACCGCTACGCGCGACAATCTTCGCGATGTTCTGGCGCTTGCCCGCAAGCATGATCTGTGGATCGTGGCAGACGAGATTTATGCGCTTTACCACTATGCCGGCACCCGCGCGCCGTCCTTCCTCGATGTCATGGAACCGGACGACAAGATCGTTTTTGCCAATTCTTTCTCGAAGAACTGGTCCATGACCGGCTGGCGCGTCGGCTGGCTCGTGGCGCCGCCCGCCATCGGGCAGGTGATCGAGAACCTCATTCAATATTCCACCTCCGGCGTGGCGCAGTTCATGCAGCGCGGCGCAGTCGCCGCCCTCGATCATGGTGATGGTTTCGTCCGCGAAAACTATGAGCGCGCTTTGACCTCCCGCGACATACTTTGCGATGCCCTGATTGCAACGAACCGTGTCGAAACCCTGAAGCCGGACGGCGCCCTTTATGCCTTCCTCAAGATAGACGGCGTGACGGACAGCCGCGCCACGGCGCTGGATATCGTCGACAAGACCGGCGTCGGCCTCGCGCCCGGCACCGCTTTTGGTGAAGGCGGAGAGCTGTTCCTGCGCGCCTGCTTCCTGCGCAACCCCAAACAGATCGAAGACGCCGCCGATCGGCTGGCGTCCTACATTCTCGGTCGGTAAATCTTCGCCCTGCCGCGCCGCCTGTCTTGCCGCGGCAGGGTGCAAATCTGCCCCAGAAATCACGATGAGCTGCGAAAACTACAACCCCACGGCGTAGCCATCGACGTGAGCGCATTTCTATGCTATGCGCTGATTGTTCCTTTTATGAGAACATTTTCATCTAATAAATAAAAAGCACTTTATTGCGCTAACCAATCGTAAGCCACCTTTTCAGAGGGCTGAGGGTTTGATGGCGTATTCGCTGTGCAAGTAATCAATGATGAAGAATTATTGGCTTTGATGGGATCAAGAAAAGCAAACAGGGAAGTAATGTCATGGCTGTTCTTGTTACCGGTGGGGCCGGTTATATTGGAAGCCACATGGTGTGGGCTCTGCTCGACGCCGGGGAGGAGGTCGTTGTTGTCGACCGGCTTTCGACGGGATCGCGCTGGGCGATAGCGCCGGCGGCGCGTTTCTATCTGGGCGACGCGGCGGATCGCACATTGCTTGGCCAGATTTTCGAAGAAAACCAGATCGAGACCATTTTCCATTTCGCCGGCTCCGTCAGCGTTCCTGAATCGATCAGCCGGCCACTCGAATATTACGAAAACAATACTGGCACGACCCGCGCCCTCGTTGCGGCAGCGGTCGGCCATGGCATTCGCAACTTCATCTTTTCCTCAACAGCAGCCGTCTACGGAAACCAGCCCTTTGATGGCCCGGTTCCCGAAACGGCGATCCTCAGCCCGGAAAATCCCTACGGCCTGTCGAAACTCGCCTCCGAAATCATGCTGCGCGATGTCGTGCAGGCGCATGATTTCAACTATGTGGCGCTGCGCTATTTCAACGTTGCGGGCGCTGACCCGCAGGGCAGGGCAGGGCCTTCCCCCACCGGTGTTGCGAACCTCATCAAGGTAGCGTGCGAAGCCGCGACCGGCCGACGCGACCAGGTCGAGGTTTACGGAACGGATTACCCGACCGCGGATGGCACGGGCGTTCGCGACTATATCCACGTCAGCGATCTGATTGACGCACATATGCTGGCCATGGCGCATCTGCGCGCCGGTGGCGGCACAAGAACGCTCAATTGCGGTTATGGTGTGGGTTATTCGGTGCTGGATGTGCTGCACACGGTGCAGCGGCAATCCGGGCATGATTTCCCGATCATCCATTGTCCGCGCCGTGCGGGTGATATTGCGACGATGGTGGCGGATTCCGCTCGCATCCAGTCGGAGTTGAACTGGCGTCCCCGCTTCAACGATCTGGAAACCATCGTTCGCACCGCGCTTCAATGGGAAGCCAAGCGTCAGGCGCAGCAAAATGACAGAATCCCGCCGGTCCGCCGCAAACTCGCGGCGATAGGCTAAGCCATCTTGCACTGACAGGTGTGGTTCTCCTACGGCCGATAGAGTGTCGGTTTATCCGAAACGGTTGCGGCGGGAAGCCATTTCTCCGTGTCGAAAAAGCTGCGTGTCAGCTTCAGCCCCGGGGATTGTTCTGTTGCCAGCAAAATGATGTTCAGGCGATGCGGCGCAACCGGTTCTGGCTTTATGGAGACCGAAATACCAAAGTGCTGTGCCTGATAGGGCTGCCTGCTGCGTGCGGGTTCAAGGATGCTGGCTAGGTCGGCCCAGCGGGTTTGCCTGATGATCAGGGCCAGCGCCTCTTCAAGCTTTGTCAGAATAGCGCTGCCGTCCGGTGTCTCAGGCGCAACGGCCTTCATCCTGATGGAGCGAACCTCGCCGGAGGCCCCACCTCTGATGTCAAGGAAAAGCGATGCCCGTTCGGCAGACCCTGCCGTATTCTCCATCACGAGTTCGGCCATGCATTCGAAATTGCGGGTGTTGACCGTGCTGACGTGCCAGCCTTGCGGGGTGGAAAAACCCTGCGCGATAAAGCGGTCGCAGAGGTCTTTGCCGGAAAGAACGAAGTCGCGTGCAAAGGATGCCCTGCCGCCGGCTTGCTCGAATTTCAGCAGATGGGGTGGTAGATCGAGCTTCGGCGCGGCGAGCTTTTGCCGCTTGACGGGCTTCATCCGGGCAGGCTGCTCGACGGCACGAGTGGCAGGAACAAGGTTGAGATAGGTCAGCAGGTTTTTGAGGTGCTTTTTGTCATTGGCAAGCAGCACCGTCGCCGATATGGCGAGACAGACGGCCAGCACCGCAAACAGCAGCGCGCCATGGCTCACTCTTTTTTGCAAGCTCGCGTCCATCGGGGAACCTTAATGGCTGCCGGGGGAGGACGCCAGCCGGGTTTCAATATGGCTTTTCGGGCTATGAGTGGCCCTGTGAATATATTGCGGGCGAAAGCCCTGAAAATAATATGCAATTCACCGCCGGAACTTCCGGCGGCGCGTGATGTTATTCGGACGTATTCTTGCCGGTATCCTGTCCACCGGCGCTGCTCTCATCATCCGCGACGGGAATGGCATAGGAGCCGTTCAGCCAGCGGGAGAGATCGAGCGAACGGCAGCGATCGGAACAGAATGGATAATCGTCCCGGGTCGAGGGTCGCCCGCATTCCGGGCATGGCTGTGATTTCCGAAGCGGCGTGACATTTCCCACGCCTTCCTGGGATGGTTTTGCCATGGTCTATCCTTCGCGCCAGCCCGACGTCACCTCAAATCCTTCACCGGAAAGAAGCGATATGGTCTCGTAGAGCGGCAGGCCGACGACATTGGTATAGGAACCGGTCAGTTTCTGAACGAACGAACCGGCAATGCCCTGGATGCCATAGGCACCCGCTTTGCCGCGCCATTGCCCGGAGGCGATATAGGCTTCGATCTCACGCGTGGAGAGGCGTTTGAAGCGCACCTTGGTTTCCACTACCTTCTGACGGATTTTGCCGCCGGGTGTCACAAGGCAAATGCCGGTATAGACCCAATGGCTGCGCCCGGAGAGAAGATGCAGCGCCGCCGAGGCTTCCTCGGTATATTCCGCCTTGCCCACAATGCGGCGACCCACGGCTACAACCGTGTCGGAACCGAGAACGTAAGCGTCTTTCCAGGCCTGCTCGCTTTTCAGCGCCGCATGGGCCGCTTCGGCCTTCTGCTGCGACAGGCGACGACACAGCGTGCGCGGATGCTCAAGCTTCGCGGGCGTCTCATCGATGTCCATCGGCATCAGACGTGCCGGCTCGATGCCGATCTGATGCAGCAGTTCCAGCCGCCGCGGCGAACCAGATGCCAGAACGAGCTTTTGTTTTGATATTGTCATTGCGCTGCCCGGGCGTCCGATGCTGAAACGGATTACTTGAAGCGGTAGGTGATGCGGCCCTTGCTCAGGTCGTAAGGCGTCATTTCGACCAGAACCTTGTCGCCCGCCAGAACGCGGATACGGTTCTTGCGCATGCGGCCCGCGGTGTGGGCGATGATTTCGTGCTCATTCTCAAGCTTCACGCGGAATGTTGCGTTCGGCAGCAATTCGGTTACGATGCCCGGGAATTCAAGGACTTCTTCTTTTGTCATGTAAGGGTTTTCTTCCTGTTGATAGTGCCGGACATATCGAGTCCGGGAAAATTGCGCGGAAACTACACAATCCCGGCACATTTGTGAACCTCTAAAGCATCGGCTTGAAAATCGCGATTGATTTTAACAGGCCAAGGCGGTTTTCAGTCTTTTGAAAGCGTATCCGCCACCGGCTGCTGCCGCCTCGGCAGTCGTTCCGAGATCAGCTTTGCCAGATGGTCCCGCACCTCGCGATAGGCGTCGAGAATCTGCTCGCGCGTACCGGTGATCACCGTCGGGTCCATGGTCGGCCAATAGACCACATCGAGCGAATTAGAGCGGGTCAGTTCCAAGGCTGCGTGATGGGCTTCGGGTGTTAATGTAATGATCAGATCGAAAAAATCATCCTCGATCTCGTCCAGAGTGCGCGGCTTGTGCTTGCCGAGCGAGAAACCCTGTTCTTCCAGCACCGCATCCACGAAGGGATCGCGCTCTCCCGCCCTCACACCGGCCGACTGTATATAGATGCCGGGCGCCACCAGCCGTTTGGCGATGACCTCGGCCATGGGAGAGCGGATGGAGTTCATGCCGCACATGAAGAGAACCGATTTGGGCGCTCTTCCTTCATTTGGCGCTGCGGCAGGATCGCTCATCTCTAACCCCGCCAATAAAGCACGCAGACAAGGGTGAAGAGGCGGCGCGCCGTGTCGAAGTCCACTTTGATCTTGCCGGAAAGCCGGTCCATCAGTGTCTGCGACCCGTCATTGTGAATACCCCGCCGGCCCATGTCGATCGCCTCGATCTGGCTGGGCGTGGAGGAGCGTATCGCCTCGTAGTAGCTTTCGCAGATCAGGAAATAATCCTTGATGATGCGGCGGAACGGCGTCAGCGACAGGATATGGGTCGAGACATCCTTTTCGTCTTCGGTTTTGATCGAGAAAACCAGCTTGGCGTCGACCAGCGAGATATGCAGCCGGTATGGACCGCCTTCATGGCCGAACGGTTCGAACGTGTTTTCCTCGATCAGATCGAAGATGGCGACGGCGCGTTCATGCTCCACGTCGGGCGTGGACCGGCCGATGCTATCGTCCAGAACCACATCGCAGAGCCGGAAATCGCCTGAAGCCATCTCTTAACTTTCCGGGTTGAGGCGAATGGAGACGGACCGCGCATGCGCGTCCAGCCCTTCCGAGCGCGCAAGGGTGATCGCTGCCGGCGCAAGCTGCCGCAGCTGCTCCGGACCGAGGCGCAGGATCGAGGTGCGCTTGACGAAATCCAGCACCGAAAGGCCGGAGGAGAAGCGTGCCGAGCGTGCCGTCGGCAGAACGTGGTTGGAGCCGCCGACATAGTCGCCGATAACCTCAGGCGTATGGCGTCCGACGAAGATCGCGCCCGCATTGCGGATGTGGGTCATCAGCGCATCCGGATCGTCGACGGCAAGTTCCAGGTGCTCGGCGGCGATGCGGTTGGCCAGCGGAATGGCATCGGTGAGCTTGTCGACCAGAATGATCGCGCCGAAATCGGCCCAGCTTGCTGCCGCCGTCTCGGCGCGCGACAGGCGTTTCAACTGCCGCTCCACTGCTGCTTCCACCGCCTTGCCGAGTTCGGCATTGTCGGTGATCAGGATGGATTGCGCGCCACGGTCATGCTCCGCCTGCGCAAGAAGATCGGCGGCCAGCCAGTCGGGATCATTGTCCCTGTCGGCGATGACAAGCACCTCGGAAGGCCCGGCGATCATGTCGATGCCGACGGTGCCGAAGACCTGGCGCTTGGCGGCCGCCACATAGGCATTGCCGGGACCGACGATCTTGGCGACCGGCGCGATGCTTTCGGTGCCATAGGCAAGTGCGGCGACAGCCTGCGCGCCGCCGATGCGGTAGATTTCCTCAACGCCCGCGATGCGCGCAGCGGCAAGAACAGCAGGGTTTATCACGCCGCCATTTGCCGGCACGACCATGACGATGCGCTCGACACCGGCAACCTTGGCCGGCACGGCATTCATCAGCACTGAGCTTGGATAGCTGGCGGTGCCGCCGGGCACATAAAGGCCAACGGCTTCAATGGCGGTCCAGCGCGAGCCGAGACCCACGCCGATATCGTCCTCGTAGATATCGTCCTTCGGCATCTGCCGCGCATGGTGCTTTTCGATACGTCGGGCGGCGAGTTCAAGCGCCTCGATCACACTCTTGTCGACGGCGGCAAAGGCCGCATCGATCTCATCCACTGTTACCCGCATCGAGACCTCGGAAAAATCGATGCCGTCGAATTTCAGGGAATAATGGGCAAGGGCCGCATCGCCGCGGTGGCGGACATCATTGATGATGTCGCGAACGGTCGCGTTGACGTCTTCGGAAACTTCTCTCTTGGTTGTCAGGAAGGCAGCGAATTTCTGTTCGAAATCAGCCGATGCCCGCTCCAGCCAGATTGCCACGCCACTACCCTTTCATTGTCCCCGCGGGTGATCCCGCGAGGTGCACGAACTTACCGCAGCAATATTGCGGCTCTGGTATGTGGCATAGATCGAAACGGTGACGAAAGGCAACCGTTGCAGTGGCGTGGAGCGCTTATTCGCTATCGGGATGATGCGGTTTGGCGGCCGTTTCCCAGGCGCCGCTCACATCGGTCAGCTGTGCCTCGATGCATTCCACGTCGAGCGCGATTGCGCCGCCGCCCGAAAGCGTCAGTTCGACAGCGCCATCCGGCCCTTCGCCATTCTGCACGAAGCGGATGGCGAGAAGCGAAAGCACCTGTTCCTTGTCGTCGCGGTTGATGCCGTGCGAACGCACCGCCGAAACCCGCTTCAGGAAAACCACGCTGCGGCAGCGCTCCGGCGGCAGGTTCTTTTTCTCGGTGCTTTCCCAGACGAAACGGTTGGCGGACAGCGAAAATTGGCCGTGCTTCGGCTCGAAGGAGACATCCTTCAGCTTGAAGACGCTGTCCTGCATATGCGTCGAAATGACGGAGAGATCTTCATTATCCAGCGCGAGCAATTTCAGGCCGCTCATCGTTTCTTTCCTTTTCCGCGGGTCACAGCCCGCAATGTCTATTTCTTGCTATTGAAATAGGCAGTCGCGGGCCGCTCTGCAACGGGTAGAAACGGATGAGCGGCGATGAAGGGATCAATCGCTGACGCGTTCAACCAGCGCACCGCAGCGGGTGAGCTTTTCTTCGAGGCGTTCGAAGCCGCGATCGAGGTGGTAGACGCGCGAAACCATGGTCTCACCTTCCGCCACCAGGCCGGCAATGACCAGCGACACGGAAGCGCGCAGATCGGTCGCCATGACGGGCGCACCCTTCAGGCGGGAAACACCCTCGATGCGGGCCATCTGTCCGGAGAGCGAAATCTTCGCGCCGAGACGGGCCAGCTCCTGCACATGCATGAAGCGGTTTTCGAAGATCGTCTCGGTGATATGCGAAACACCCTGCGACCGGGTCATCAGCGCCATGAACTGCGCCTGCAGATCGGTCGGGAAGCCGGGGAAGGGCTCGGTGACGATATCGACCGGCTGAATGCCGTTGCCGTTGCGCACGACGCGCAGGCCGGTTTCCGTGTCGCTGATGCCAACACCCGCAAGCCGCAGCGTGTCGAGCGCATTGTCGAGCAAGGATGCGCGCGTGCCTTCCAGCACCACGTCGCCGCCGGCCATGGCAACGGCCATGGCATAGGTGCCGGTCTCGATACGGTCAGGCAGAACCCGGTGGCGTGCGCCGGAGAGCGAGGTGACGCCTTCAATGGTGATGGTGGAGGTGCCGGCACCCTCGATCTTCGCGCCCATGGCGGTCAGGCACTGCGCCAGATCGACCACTTCAGGTTCGCGGGCGGCGTTATGGATGACGGTGGTGCCCCGTGCAAGGCTCGCTGCCATCAGCATCACATGCGTCGCGCCGACAGAGACTTTCGGGAACGTGTAGACAGCGCCGATCAGGCCACCTTTTGGAGCACTGGCGTTGATGTAGCCGCCGTCGATCTCCATCGTCGCGCCGAGTGCCTCAAGGCCCTCGATGAACAGGTCGACCGGGCGCGTGCCGATGGCGCAGCCGCCGGGCAGGGAAACGCGGGCGCGGCCTTCACGGGCCAGAAGCGGGCCGATGACCCAGAAGCTGGCGCGCATCTTGGAAACCAGCTCGTAAGGGGCGGTGGTGTCGACAATGGTGCGGCACGTGAAGTGCACGGTGCGGGAATAGGCCTCGCCCTGGCTTTCGCGGCGGCCATTGACGGAGATATCGACGCCGTGATTGCCGAGAATACGGATGAGCTGCTCCACATCAGCCAGATGCGGCACGTTTTCAAGCGTCAGCGTATCGCTGGTCAGAAGCGATGCGATCATCAACGGCAAGGCGGCGTTTTTCGCGCCGGAGATGGGAATGATGCCGTTGAGCTTGTTGCCACCCGTAATTCTGATGCGATCCATGCGTCCCTACGGGCCTGCGCCCGCCTTTCTTTATCTGCCTTGCGGAAAGGCGCGTCCTTAGACGAGTTTCCGCGGCGTTTCAATTTTATGCTCGTGAATTCTCTATGAGGATGATTCGTCCGTTTTTGCGGCAGGCAGGCCAATCGTTTCATCCGCATCGCCGGCGCGGCGTGCACGAACCTGCTGTTTGCGCTTCTGAAGGTTTTCACGCAGCTTCTTTGCCGCCCGCGCCTTGCGCTCCGCCTCGCGCTGGCGCGCCTTCTCACCGGGACCAGCCTGCGCGTTGCCGTTTGCCGCAAGGGCGGATGGCTCTGCGGAAGCATCCGCGGAAACCGCTGCCTTTGCCTGTTTGTCATGATGTTCGTTCATAAATTCAGCAATATCCGAAAAATACCTTTTTCAACAGGGGGCACGCTTTTTTGCCCCGCTTGATCAAGAATATCGTTTTGCGACTTGCGCTCGTCAAAAACCTATGGCAATAGGCCGCCACACTTGATGCTGAAGCAAACGCTTCGGCACCGGATGCTGCTATAGCTCAGGGGTAGAGCACTCCCTTGGTAAGGGAGAGGCCGAGAGTTCAAATCTCTCTAGCAGCACCATTTTATCCCAGTAAAATCAAATATTTACGTGCGAATTTATCTGCCGTGGCCGACGCCATTCGCGGTAGCTGCGTGCCCTTGTGCGCACGCCGGACAGCTTTCGGCGAACGGGAAAACCGCGCCTCTTGCGAAGCGCGGTTTCCGTATCCGAATATTCTGTTGCTGCCAGAGCGGGACGAAACCGCCCGTAGCCAACGGGCGCCGCTTACTGACGGAATAGCGACAGGATATTTTCGGAGCTGGTATTGGCGATGGAGAGCGACTGGATTGCCAGCTGCTGCTGTGTCTGGAGAGCCTTGAGCCTGGTGGATTCTTCGTTCATGTCCGCATCAACGAGGCGGCCAATGCCCTTGTCGATGGAGTCAGTCAGCTTCGAAACGAAATCTTCCTGCAGATCGAGGCGCATCTTGATGGAGCCGAGATCGGCGCTGGCGCTGATGACCGATTCCAGTTGCGTATTAACGAACTGGATCATGTTGTCGAGACCGTCATTGTCTGTCAGTGGCTGACCGTTGGCATCCGTCAGGCCGCTGAGGTGTTTGGTGATATCGAGGTCGATCAGCGAATAATTGAGCTTCTGGGCCATCTGCGAATCGGCAGCAGCGGTTTCGAGGTAGATATTATTGTTCGACGAACCGCCCACTCCGATTGCTGTTACGGTGGTGCCGGTAGCGGGCGCAGCATTATTCGCCTTAACATACAAGGCTTCGCCGGCGGCGTTTTCACCGATCTTGAAGTAGGTGCCGTTATTTTGTGCCGCTGTCGCATCGGCGACGGTCACAAGACCGGTTGCCGCATCCGCAGCCGAAACCGTGGTTGTCGTAGCTGATGGGAAGGCGAGGAACTGAGCCTCTGTGAATACTTTTGCAGTCAGCAATGTGGTTGTGGATACACCAGCAGTTGTTGTGGTGATTGCGAACTGTCTCAGAACGCCCGTGTCGGAGTAATAAGCGGCACTGTCGAGAATGCCGTTCTTTGTCGTACCGGTCGTGGTGTCGAAAAGCGCGGTCTTGTTGTCGACCTGAACATCGATTGTCTTGACTGCCACATTGCCCGCACCATCGCGGATAAAGGAACCGACGACCTGTTTGGTGATCGGCGTCAGGTTACCTGCGGCATCGCTGATTTTGCCTTTAAGCCAGTTTTCACCGGAAAAGGAGGCTGATTCGCCGATACTCTTCAGCTGATCCTGAAGCTGGGTGATTTCTTCCTGGATCTTCGCCTTGTCGACGCCTGCTTCACGCGCCGCAACCAGCTTCTTGCTGATTTCTTTGACGACATCGACCGTGGTTTCCATGGCGGAATAGGCAGTATCGACCTTGGCAGCGCCAAGGCCGAGAGCGTCCTGAACGGCGGAAAGCGCACCATTGTCAGAGCGCATGGTGGTCGCGATGGACCAATAAGCGGCATTGTCGGAGGCCGTCTTGACGCGCAGGCCGGAGGAAACACGCGACTGCGTTTCTTCCATGCTGCTGCCAATGGCGCGAAGGGTCTGCAGAGCGGACATCGCCGCGACGTTTGTCAAAATGCTGGTCATAATTATTTGCCCCTTGATTGGCTGAAATGAAAAGGGACATTCCGGATTGTCACCGGGAACGATCGCGCGGCCTGATGCCTGTTAACCTCTTTTTCGTCTTGGTTAACCAATCGTTTCGATGACTAGGTTTTAGGTCGCAAATGGTTAACAAAGCCTAAATCAACGGCGGAAGAAATTAAGGAACGATAATTTTTCTTAACGATAACGAAAAAAGCCGCGCTTAGAGCGCGGCTTTTCAGTTCCGAATGGTCTTTTCCGATTAGCGGAAGAGCGACAGAATGTTCTGCGAGTCGCTGTTTGCAATCGAGAGCGACTGGATCGCCAGCTGCTGCTGCGTCTGCAGGGCCTTCAGCTTGGTGGATTCTTCGTTCATCTCGGCGTCGACGAGGCGGCCGATACCGCTGTCGATCGAGTCGGACAGCTTGGAAACGAAATTTTCCTGCAGCTTGAGGCGGGAAGACACGGCACCCAGCCCTGCGGCTGCGCTTGTTGCGCCTTCGAGCTGGTTATCAACGTGCGAGATCAGCTGGTCGAGAACGTCTTCGCTGGTTGCTGTCGCACCCAGGCCGAAAGCGGTCTTCATGCTGTCAAGCTTGGTGATGTCCAGGTTGAGAACCGATGTACCGGAAGCATAGACGGTTGCGATCGTCGTCAGCGCGGCAGGAACAGCGGCGTTAAGGGTTGCGCCGGTGGCGTCGGTCGTCTGAAGCCACTTGTTTTCGCCAACCTGCTTGTAGAAGTCCGTGCCATCGCTCCAGACGCCGTTTGAGCCTTCGGAGAAGGTCGCGCCGAGCGTCGTCGTTGCGGTGCGGAAAGTGCCGTCGGTCCATTTTGCGACGTCGGCGCGCAGTGCGTCGGCATCGAGAATGCCCTGCTTGTTGCCGCTGACATCGACGAGAACGTTGGAGCCGTCGAGAGCGATATCGATGGACTGAACCTTGACGTTGCCGTCAGAGCTGCGGGTGAAGGAGCCGACGATCTGCTTGTTGACGCTAACGCCGGTTGCGAGGTCTCCGGCCGTAGCGGCGGCGGTGCCGATAACGCCCTTGAGCCAGTTTTCACCGGAGAAGGAGGCGGAGTCGGTGATGGACTTCAGCTGATCCTGGAGCTGTGTGATTTCTTCCTGGATCTTGGCGCGGTCTACGCCTGCTTCGCGCGAGGCGACCAGCTTGTTCTTGATTTCCTTGACGACGTCGATCGAGGATTCAAGACCGGCATAAGCGGTATCAACCTTGGCGGCGCCGAGGCCGAGAGCGTCCTGAACAGCGGAAAGAGCACCGTTGTCGGAACGCATGGTGGTTGCAATCGACCAGTAAGCGGCGTTGTCGGAAGCCTGGCCGACGCGGAGGCCGGAGGAAACACGGTCCTGAGTGGCTTCCATGTTCTGGCCGATAGAGCGCAGCGTCTGGAGAGCAGACATAGCTGCGATGTTGGTAAGAATGCTAGTCATGATTAATTTGCCCCTTGAATGGCTGATTAAAGAAGGGACATTCCGGTCTCACCGGGAACGGCGCACAGCATCATGCCTGCTAACCGGCTGATTTTTAAAGGTTAGCTCACCGTTTCGATGGCTTTAGCTAATCCCGTTTTGGTTAATGAAGCCCTAAGGTGAAAGTAAAAAAGCACATCTTTTGATTTAATTTCTCAACCCTTGCGCGTGCGCGCGCGTATCGAAAAGACATTAAAAAACAGATAAGGCCGCATCCTTTTTTAAAAGATGCGGCCTTTTGTCTGTATGGTTGGTTCAGCCTCCAACCATTTGTTTCCTATCGTACCAGATGCCCGGTCAGCCCCCGCGCACTTGGTCTCGATATTGGATCCCCCAGCCCCAAAGGGCTATGAGATGGCCTCTCTTAACGGAAGAGCGACAGGATGTTCTGCGAGTCGCTGTTTGCAATCGAGAGCGACTGGATTGCCAGCTGCTGCTGCGTCTGCAGGGCCTTCAGCTTGGTGGATTCTTCGTTCATGTCGGCGTCGACGAGGCGGCCGATACCGCTTTCGAGCGAGTCGGACAGCTTGGAAACGAAGTTCTGCTGCATATCCAGTCGCGAAGATACGGCGCCCAGCTTTGCGGCTGCGCTTGTCGCTGCTTCGAGCTGGCCATCGACATGCGAGATCAGCTGGTCGAGAACGTCTTCGCTGGTTGCGGTCGCACCCAGGCCGAAAGCGGTCTTCATGGTGTCAAGCTTGGTGAGGTCCAGTTTGAGAACCGATGTACCGGAAGCATAGACGGTTGCGATCGTCGTCAGCGCGGCAGGAACAGCGGCGTTAAGGGTTGCGCCGGTGGCGTCGGTCGTCTGAAGCCACTTGTTTTCGCCAACCTGCTTGTAGAAGTCCGTGCCATCGCTCCAGACGCCGTTTGAGCCTTCGGAGAAGGTCGCGCCGAGCGTCGTCGTTGCGGTGCGGAAAGTGCCGTCGGTCCATTTTGCGACGTCGGCGCGCAGTGCGTCCGCGTCGAGAATGCCCTGCTTGTTGCCGCTGACATCGACGAGAACGTTCGAGCCGTCGAGAGTGACGTCGATGGACTGAACCTTGACGTTGCCCTCAGAGTTGCGGGTGAAAGAACCGACGATCTGCTTGTCGATGGAAACGCCGGTTGCCAGGTCGCCGGCCGTAGCGGCGGCGGTGCCGATAACACCCTTGAGCCAGTTTTCACCGGAGAAGGAGGCGGAGTCGGTGATGGACTTCAGCTGATCCTGGAGCTGTGTGATTTCTTCCTGGATCTTGGACTTGTCAGCCGTCGATTCCTGGGCGGTGATGAGCTTGTTCTTGATTTCCTTGATGACGTTGATCGAGGATTCAAGACCGGAAGAGGCGGTGTCGACCTTTGCAGCGCCGAGACCCATCGCGTCCTGAACGGAAGACAAAGCGGCATTGTCCGAACGCATGGTAGTCGCAATCGACCAGTAAGCGGCGTTGTCGGAGGCAGAACTTACGCGCTGGCCCGTCGAAATGCGGCTCTGCGTGTCTTCCATGCTGGAGGAGATCGAACGCAGAGTCTGAAGAGCGGACATTGCGTTAATGTTGGTGAGAATGCTTGCCATAGTAGATGTGTCCCTTGTTTTTACGAGATACTGGAGTGGGGACATACCGGGCTTCGTATTACCGGTCACAACGTTTCGGCTTCATGCCACTCGGTTCAGAAATACGTAGTTTCGGAAACCAAACCCGCTGCGTGTGGAGAGAATGTCGCAGCGAAGAATTGCGCATTTATTAATTTGATCACTAAGAAATACTCGAAAATATCTATGGTTACTTTTGAGTATATTTAAATGGTAAGCTTTTTATTGATAAATATAGTTACCAATTTGTCAGAAAAACTGGTAACCAAAGCGTTAAAACGCAAAAACCCCGCGGCCATGGGCACGCGGGGTAAAAGAGCTGGGTTAAGCGGTATCAGGCCGGCACAAATGCCGTCAGTTGAAAGATCTGACGAGGCTGCCGACAAGCAGGTTCCAGCCGTCGATCAGCACGAAGAACAGGATCTTGAACGGCAGGGAAATCGAGGTGGGCGGCAGCATCATCATGCCCATGGCCATGGTGATCGTGGCGACGATCAGATCGATGACCAGGAAAGGCAGGATGATCAGGAAGCCTATCTCGAAACCGCGCCGGATTTCCGACAGCATGAAGGCAGGAACCAGCACGCGGTAGTCGACGACATTGTTGGTCATCACTTCCTGTCCGCGCTCGCGGGCGATATCGACGAAGAGCTTCAGATCCTTGTCACGCGTATTGGCGTTCATGAAGGTGCGGAAGGGTTCGGCGATGCGCTCGACGGCCTGCTGCTCGTTGATCTGGTTTTGCAGAAGCGGCTGCACGCCGTCCGTCCACGCTTTGTCGAAGGTGGGCGACATGACGTAGAAGGTCATGAACATCGCCATCGACAGAAGGATCATGTTGGACGGGGTCGACGCAAGTCCCATGCCGGAGCGCAGGATCGAAAATGCGATCACGAAGCGCGGAAAGCTCGTGACCATGATCAGGATACCCGGCGCGACGGAGAGAACCGTCAGAAGGCCGAAGGTGCGAATGATCCATGCCGCGACGGACCCGTCTATCTGCGTATTGAACAGATCGGACGGAAATTGCTGGGCATTGGCAAGGCCCGGCAAAGCAAGGAGGACAGCGATGGTAACAAGAAATCGAATCATTCGATGACAAAGGTCCGGAACATGACCTTGGATACGCGCCCTTGAGAGCGCAGGTCAACTCGTTCCTGAATGTCATCCTTAAGATATTGAAAGCCGCGCGGCCCTTCCAGCTGCTGGAGGGAAACGGTGCGGACATAGGCCATGATGTCCTGGTGGATATCTTCCGCCAGACCCACCTCGACCGGCCCCTTGAACATCAGCGCCACTTCCAGCCGCACCCAGTTCGTGGCGGGGTAAGCGAGGTTGGTGGTGATGGGGTCGAGCTGGACGATGCCGTTCGCTTCGGCCGAGATCTTCTCGATGCCCTCACCGCCCTTGCCACCCTTTTCACCGGCGGCTTCCGACGCTTTTGCGGCCGTCTCGGCACCGGCGATCTTCGGGGCGACCATGCCGCCCACGAACCAGCCGCCACCCGCGCCGAGCAGCGTGAGGATCGCGACGCCAGCGATCGTCATCACCAGCGACGAGGACTTCTTTTTGCTGTCAGCCTGTTCGTTTTCCATGGGTCAGTCCCGCTCCCGCATGCCGGCGTCAGAGCGGCGAGAACAGGTCGACGACCTGCTGACCGACCGGGGGCTGCTGCACTTCCGTCAGACGGCCGCGGCCGCCATAGGAGATGCGCGCCTCGGCGATGCGCTCGTAGGAGATGATGTTCTGCGCATCGACATCCTGCGGTCTGACGATACCGCCAACATTGAGGATGCGGATTTCGTGGTTTACGCGCACTTCCTGGGAACCGCTGATGATGAGGTTGCCGTTTTCGAGAATGCCGGTCACCACGGCGGCCACGAGGAGTGTCAGCTTTTCGGAACGCTTGGTCTTGCCCTTTGCCTGGGTGTCGGTATCGGAACCGTAATTGATGCTGGAATCGGCCTTCGGGTTCCAGCCAAGGATCTCCGCATTGGCCTTCCAGTTCAAGCCGCTGGAATTCGTGCGGTTGCGCTCCGTTTCATTGTCGAAATCGGCCTTGTCGTTGATCTGGATATTGACGGTCAGGATGTCGCCGATATTCAGCGCCCGCAAATCCTTGAACAGGGCTCCCTGGCTGTCGCTCCACAGCGAATAGCCGCTGGCCATATGTTTCGGCTGCTTGGGATACATGCCCATCTGCGGCGTCTGGCTGAATTGCAGGCCGCTGCCGATCGGGCTCATCGCGGGGGCGTTGCCGATTTCCTTCAGGGTCTGGTTGTTCTGGCAGCCGGCAAGCAGGGCGAGCGGCAGGAGGAGGGCCGGAAGACGCGGGGTCATGAAGGATCCTTCGAAGTGTTTTTGTCGGTTGCCTGCGACATGATGCCGGCGACGGTTGCGGCTTTCTGCGCATCCATCTCGCTGAGGATGAGGCCGGATTGGCGCGGCGGCAGCTGCATGATGATGGCGGCGGCAATCTCCACATGCATCTTTTCGAGCTGGGGTGCTGCGGCATCCGCCTTCATCGTCTTGTAGATGTCGACGAGATTGCTTTTTGCCTGATTGAGGAAATGCTCGCGCCGCGCCAGCCAGTCCTCATATTCCGCCTTGCGGTCTTCCAGCACGGAAATGCGCTCGTTGACGTCCGCCTGCAGCTTTTCAAGCTCCTGCTTCTGCATCAGGTAACGCTGGTCGCGGGCGGCATCGGCGATATTGGTGCAGAATTTCTGGATTTCATCCTGCGTACTGAGTTCCGACACCACGTTCTGCTGGCTTTCCGCGCCGGCAGCGGGAAGCAGGAACACCAGCGAGGCGACGGCCGCGAAGCGGACGAGGCCATTCGAAAGCGGGTTTTTGATCTGAATTTCCATCATTGCAGCACGAGCTCCGCCTGAAGGGCGCCGGCGGATTTGATGCCTTGCAGAATGGCGATGATGCCATCCGCCTTGAGCCCGATGCTGTTGAGACCGGCAACCAGCGTGCGAAGGTCTGGGCCTTCGACGATGGCGACCTTGCTGCCTTCCTGCATTGCCATGATATCGGTCTGCGGCTGCACGGCCGTCTGTCCGCGCGAGAAGGGCGCCGGCTGGATGACCTGCGGCGATTCGGTAACCTGCACGGTCAGCGTTCCGTAACTCACGGCAACGCGGGAAATGCGCACATCCGCACCGATGACGATCGTGCCCGTCCGTTCGTTGATCACAACTTTTGCCGGTGTATCCGTCTCGACGGTCAGGTTCTCGATTTCCGCCATCAGGCGGGTCAGATCGACGGTACGGGGTTTCTGCACTGCGATTTCCTGCGAATCGCGCGGCTCGGCGATCGGATCGCCGTAACGGGCGCGGGCAAAGGCGTTGACGACATCGGCGACCCTGACCGCAGTCGAAAAATCGGGATTGCGCAGCTGAAGCACCAGATTGACCGAATCCTTGAACTTGGAGGGCAGTTCGCGCTCGATGATCGCGCCGTTCGGCACGCGTGCGGAAGTGGTCACGCCCTGGGTCAGTGTCGCAGCGTCACCCTGGGCCGAAAAGCCATTGACGATCAGCGCTCCCTGGGCAACCGCATAGATCTGGCCGTCCGCGCCGGAAAGCGAGGTCATGATGAGCGTGCCGCCGCGAAGCGAGTTGGCGTCGCCCAGCGAGCTGACGGTCACGTCGACGCGGCTGCCGGGGCTTGCGAATGGCGGCAGATTGGCCGTCACCATCACGGCGGCAATGTTCTTGGCGTTCGACTGACCGCCCTGCGTGGTGATGCCAAGGTTCTGCAACATCGCGCGCATGGATTGTTCGGTAAAGGGCGAGGATCGCAGGCTGTCGCCCGTGCCCTGCAAACCGACGACGAGACCGTATCCGATCAGCTGGTTGTCGCGTCCGGCCTGCAGCGATGCGATATCCTTGATGCGGGAGGTATCGGCATGGGCTGCGGGGACGGAAAGGAACGGCTGGGCCGAAATCAGAATGGCCGCGGCTATGATACGAAGCATTCTCATTTCGCCATCACCTGAATGGTTCCGTCCCTCATGACAGTGCCGCTGACCATCACGCCGGAATCGATATTGCGCACGCGCACGACCTCGCCGAGCGAACCGTCGGTCATCGGCGTTCCCGAAGCCATCAGCGTCATGTTGCCGATCGTGAAGACGAGTTTGACGCTCGTGCCGCGCACCACCAGCGAGGGTTCGCGCAGTGCGGCGACGGGGATGGTGCGTCCGGGAAGCAATGTCTGTTTGGAGATCATGCCTTCGACTTCGCTGATGTCGGTCGCATAACCCGAGGAAATGTTGGGATTGGTCACTTCCACCGGCTTCACCTGTTCCGGCGTGATCGTCTCGCCGGGATAGATGGTGCGTGTGGGAACGAGCGCCATCGGCGCCTGAGCAAGAGCGGGCGCCAGTGCACCCAATGAAAAGGCAGACGCCAGGCACATACGGACGAGCGCCGTTCTGTAGCTGTTATGTTTCCGGCCAAACCTCATGTTCGCCTGCCTTTCCGTTCTTACTTCAGGTTCTTGCTGACAATCGAAGCCATTTCGTCAGCGGTGGTGATGACCTTGGAATTCATCTCATAGGCGCGCTGCGCCGTGATCAGGTCGGTGATTTCCTTGACGGCGTCGACGTTCGAGCCTTCAAGGTAGGATTGCTTGATATAGCCGTAGCTCGGATCGTCGGGCACGCCGATGACCGCGTCGCCGGAAGCCGGCGTCTGGGAGAAGAGGTTGTCGCCGAGCGGCTTCAGGCCGGCCTCGTTGGCAAAGTTTGCGATGGTGAGCTGGCCGAGTTCCGTGAAATCGGCGGCGTTGCCGATACGAGCCGTCACCTGACCCGTGCGGGTGATGGTGATGTCCTGCGCGTCGGTCGGGATATTGATGTTGGGAATGACATTGTAGCCATCGACCGTCACCAGATTGCCGTCGGCATTCTTGTTGAAGGCGCCGGCGCGGCTGTAGAGCGTCGAACCGTCAGCCGCTTCGATCTGGAACCAGCCCTGACCGATGATCGCCACGTCGAGCTTGTTGCCGGTCTCGATCAGGTTGCCCTGGGTGTGGATGTTGCGCACGGCAGATGTCTGTACGCCGAGGCCGATATTGGCGCCTTCCGGCACGATTGCCTGGTTGGCCCGGTTCGGCACGCCCTGCATGCGCTCGGTCTGGTAGAGCAGATCGGTGAACTCCGCACGCGCGCGCTTGTAGCCGGTGGTGTTGATATTGGCGATGTTGTTGGCGATGACTTCCAGATTGGTCTGCTGGGCGTCCATACCGGTGGCAGCGATGGCAAGAGCTCTCATGTCAATATTCCTGCTGGGCTAGATCTGCATCTTGGTAATGTCGAGATAGGCCGACACGATCTTGTCGCGGAGCGCGATGGCGGTCTGCAGCGATTGTTCGGCCGAAAGCATGGCATCGACCACTTCACGCGTATTCGCCTTGCCCTGAATGCCCTCGAAGGAAGCGACTTCCGCCTTCTTCAGATTGTTCATCGCGTCAATCGATACGTTGCCGAGAACGCTGGCGAAGCTTGCGCCCGTCTGCTGCGCGGGTGTCGTCTGCTGCTGGCCGCCAAAAAGGCTTTCCGTCAGCGAGGAGACGCCGCTTGCGCCGCGGGTAAGCGAAAGGGAACTGACTTGCTTGATACCGTCGATCATTGCGATGCCTTCAGAAGGTCGATTGTGGAGGCGACGAGGTCGCGTGTCTGGCGGATCACCTGAAGGTTGGCGTCGTAGCTGCGGTTGGCTTCGCGCATGTCAGCCATTTCGATCAGGATGTTGACGTTCGGCATCTTCACCATGCCGTTGCTGTCGGCGGCCGGATTGCCGGGGTCGTATTCGTTGACGAAGTCGCCACGGTCGACGCCGAGTTTCTTCACCGTCACGCGCTCCACGCCGCTTGCGCGGTCGAGCTCCGAGCCGAAGGTAACCGTCTTGCGGCGATAGGGGTCTGCACCGGGCGTGTCGCCCGTCGATCTTGCGTTGGCAATGTTTTCCGAAACAATGCGCAGTCTGGTGGACTGCACTTCCAGGCCGCTGCCCGCGATCTTGCTGGCCGCACTCAAGGGATCCATGGCTTACCTCTTTACCGTCATCAGCATCATGCGATGGAAGGATTTGACGAGATTGGCGTTCAGGTCGTACTGCCGCTTGATCTCGCCGGTCTTGGTCATTTCTTCCGCAAGCGCGACCGAATTGCCGGATTCCTGCATGCCGATCTCGTTATTGACCGGGTTGTCGCGCAGAGCGATGTTTTCGCTGAGCGCGCTCGCACCGAAATGGGCGGGATGGGTCTTCGCCATGCCGACCTGCTGGTCGGTGGCCTGCATCACGGCTTCAAAAGGGCTGACATCCTTGGCGCGGAACTTCGGTGTGTTGGCGTTGGCGATGTTGGTCGCCACGACTTCCTGCCGCACGCTCAGCCATTCCGCTTGGCGGGATGCCAGATCGAACAGTTGAATCGGTTGCATAGACTTCTCCATCTCGTATGGCCCGAACCTACGGCGCTAATCTTGCGTCAGACTTGCGGGGAGGGCGAAGATGCGGAGAAGGGGAGAATGTGATCTCGAAGGCTGTCGTGGAAACGAAAAAGGCACACCGCAGATGCGGTGCGCCTTGGGATATCAAACCTCCCCGTCATGCCGGACTAAATCCAGCATCCAGCCCGGTGTGCGGATGCTAAATCATTGCCAAATCTGACAGCAATACAGGCTGAATGATCTGACTATTTCTCGGGATGATAGGTCTTCCCGGAAGAGGTCTCTATCAGCCATTGGCCACCGCGCTGCTCGATCTTCGTCAGGCGCGCATTGTCCGGCAATGTCGAACCCACCCGCACCACATACATTCCCGATCCATCCTCGATCAGCGCGCGGCCGTTGGAAACATGCAGCAGACGGAATGAGGTCTGGCCGGGGAAGGGCTGGTCTTCAAGCCCGGCGGCGAGATTGTTCTGTTTTTCCTTGCCGTTCCCGCTGACTGTTGCCGTCGTCAGCATATCCGGCAGTTCGGCCGGTGGCGGCATGTCTTCCTTGTTGCGGTTGGTCATGGCCATCGGCGAAACGCTGAAGACCTCACGCGGGCCGGTATGGGGCAGGTCGCGCGTGCGATCGCCGCTCGCGACCTTTATTCCGAACTTGTCCTCGTTGAAGAACACGTACCAGGGAAAGAAGGCGGCGGCGGCGGCAAGTCCGATTCCCGTCCATGCCAGAATGCGGTCGAGTGTGAAAAACGGAGGCTGCGGCCGTACGTCCCCGACATCGCCATTGTCGATCTGTTTCTTCTTCACGAGTCAGCCTCTCATTCTCGGATTTACCTGCGGCTGATTATTTTGCGCTCCGCCGCGCAGCGCAGTCGCCAGATCCGCATAGGCGTCCTGCGCCGCCGGTTCGTTCGGAAGCTGTTTCAGCGTTTCATAGATGATTGGAACCTGCTTGATCGCCATGTCGAGATCGGGATCGGTGCCGGGGCGATAACCGCCGATCAGCCGCAAATCCCGGGTTTCCTCGAAGCGGTGCACCAGCGCCTTGAGGCGCGAGACCAGCTTTTCCTGATCCGGCGTCCAGGCCTTTTTGGCAAGACGCGAGATCGAGGCCAGAGGATTGATCGGCGGATAGCGGCCTTCTTCCGCAAGGCTGCGGTCAAGCACGATATGGCCGTCCAGAATACCACGGGTCGAATCGGCAATCGGATCGTTGTGATTGTCGCCATCCACCAGAATGGAGACGATGGCGGTGATGGTGCCGGTGCCTTCGGCGCCCGGTCCCGCCCGTTCCAGCAGGCGCGGCAGCTCGGTGAAGACGGAGGCAGGATAACCGCGCGCCACCGGCGGCTCGCCCGAGGCGACCGCCACTTCACGGATCGCATGGGCGAAACGGGTTACGCTGTCGATGATGAGAAGGACGTTGTCGCCCTGGTCGCGAAAATGTTCTGCAATGGTAACGGCGGATAGCGGGGCCATCTTGCGCAGCATCGGGCTTTCGTCGCTGGTCGCAACGACCGCGATCGACTTGCTCATATTGTCGCCCATCGTATCTTCGATGAATTCGCGCACTTCACGTCCGCGTTCGCCGACAAGCGCAATCACCACCTTGTCGAAAGCGTCGGCCTTGGCGAGCATCGACAGCAGCGTGGATTTTCCCACACCCGAACCGGCGAAAATGCCGAGACGCTGCCCGAGGCACAGAGGCGAAAAGATATCGATTGCGCGCACGCCGGTCTTAAAGGGTGTTTCCACCCGTTTGCGCGTCATAGACGGCGGCGCATTGTTTGAAATCGAACGGCGCTCGATGCCGGCGGCAAGCGGTCCCTGATTATCAATCGGCTCGCCAAGCGCATTGATGGTGCGCCCGCACCAGCTGTCGTCGGGCGCGACGCGGAAAGCGCCCTTCCTTATGACGGTGTCGTGGATGCCGATAGGCTCGCCCGGTTCGATGGGGCAGACATAGCAGATCTCCGGCTCCACGCGCACCACTTCACCGAGATGAATGCCGGTCGCGCTGCGATGGGCGACGAATTCACCGAGCCGCACATGCCGCGAAAGACCGGACACCGTGTAGTGCCCGGCGGCAATGGTGCGGACGTGCCCGCCCGGCGCCACCGAAAATTCCGGATCGGCATAGTGACCGGCGAGGCTCGCCAGCTGGGCGAGCTTGGGTGAAATGGCTCCAGCCGAGAGCATGGATTCCGGCATTTTCATTACTCAGTTCCTCAACGCGCGCCGCCAAGCGTCTTGATCCCCTCGCCGAAGGTGGATTCGGTTTCGCGCATCATCGACGAAATGCTCTCAAAGGCCCGGTTGACCTGAATAAGCTGCGTCATCTGCGAAATGCCGTTGACGTTCGATTGTTCGAGATAACCCTGAACGACGCCAACCTCGTGGTCGTTGACAACAGGTGTCGGCTGGGCCACGGGCTTCACGCCGCTATTGGGATGACGCAGGAACCCCTGCGAGAAATCCGCCTGGAAGATGCCGAGCGTGGCGACGATGTTTTCATTCTGGCGAATGGCGCCATCGAGACCGACGGTGATCGGGCCGCCATTCGCATTGAGCTGGATGGGACCGCCGCCGGCATCGAGAACCGGATAACCGCTCGAAGAGATGAGCGCGCCGTCCGGGCGCATGGTGAAGCGGCCGTCGCGTGTCAATATCTGGCCATCGGGCGTATCCAGCGAGAACCAGGCATCGCCCTTGATGGCGAAATCGAAGGAATTGCCGGTCTGTTCGAAGGCGCCCTGACGCGTTGAGAGATAGTCGTTGCCCTGCGAAACGAACGCCACCTTGGCATTCATGTCATTGTGGTTCTTGGCGACCATTTCGTCGAATTTCACTTCGGAGCCGCGAAAGCCGACCGTGTTCACATTCGCCATATTGTCGGAAATGGTGGTGAGACGGCGCTCCAGCGCGATCTGCGAGGACAGGGCGACGTATAGTCCGGATTGCATATCATTTGCCTCCGAGTTTCAGGGAGTTGATGGAGATCAGCAGATCAGGGGAAATACCGTAGCCGCTGGAGGAGCCGAAAACGGCTAGGGGATCATAGGTCGTCGAGGGGTTTTGCATTTCCCACATGATGGTGAAACGCTCGAGCAGCTTGCCGACCTTTTCGGGATCCTGCAGATCCTTGATCTTGATGGATTTTTCGATGAGGGCAGCCTGTTTCTCGACATCCGCTGCGGCAAATTCGTCGGGCAGGTTGTAGGCGGTGCGGAAAACCTGCGCGAGCGCGTCATCGGCCAGAAAGTCGAGACCTGATTTGATCGTCGGCGCCTTGCGTTCGAAATAAAGGGCAAGGCGGACGCCGTTATTGTCGTCGCCCGCTTCCTGTTCAAGCGTCTGGCGGGTGTATTTGGTAATGATGCCGGACTTGGCCGCGTCAACCGAAGTCGCCGCCGCGCCAAGCCCTGCAAAATCCAGCGATTTTGCAAAATCCGCATAACGGCTGTCGGAAAGCTTGTTGGCGAAAGCGTTCTTGTCGGTCGTGCCTTCCGTCAGCACCTTGCGGATGAAGGCTTTCGCATAGGCCATGTCCTCGAGGCCGTGGGCTTTCAGCGCATAATTGTAAAGACGGGTATCGGCCATGAAATCGTCGATGGATTTCACATCGCCGATCTTTGCCCGGTAATATTCGGTCTCGCGCGCCACATCGGGCTGCTTCGACACGCGCTCAAGCGACTTGCCGATGTCCTGACTGATCAGTCTGTAGCTGGTGTAGGTGGAAGTCACTGAACCGCCGCTCTCGTTTGATCCCGATCTCAAGGCGCACGTCCGCCTTTGTCGGGATAATGCCGCAGGTTGCTTGCGCGAAACTGGCTGCCGGGGAAGCGTGAAAGAGGCCTCGCGGACAGGTTCACGCAAGCCACATTTTCTAGAGATGGCGGCATGGAACACTGTTCGGGCGTGGTCGATCAATGAATATTGTAATTGGACTTATAATCACCTTCGGCTGCATCATCGGCGGCTACATGGCGATGGGCGGCCATCTGGACGTGCTTGTGCAGCCGTTCGAACTGGTGATCATCGGCGGGGCGGGTCTCGGCGGTTTCATCATGGCGAACCCGATGAAGGTCGTGAAGGATTCGGGCAAGGCGCTCGGCGAGGCCTTCAAGCACTCGGTGCCGAAGGAGCGCAACTATCTCGACGTGCTCGGTGTGCTTTATTCGCTGATGCGCGATCTGCGCACGAAATCGCGCAACGAGATCGAAGCGCATATCGACAATCCCGAGGAATCCTCGATCTTCCAGAGCGCACCCTCGGTCCTGAAGAACAAGGAGCTGACGTCGTTCATCTGCGACTACGTCCGCCTGATCATCATCGGCAACGCCCGCAGCCACGAAATCGAAGCGTTGATGGATGAGGAAATCGAAACCATCCTCAACGACAAGCTGAAGCCGTATCACGCGATCACCACCATGGGCGATTCCTTCCCCGCCATCGGTATCGTCGCGGCGGTTCTCGGCGTCATCAAGGCCATGGGCAAGATCAACGAATCGCCTGAAGTTCTGGGCGGCCTCATCGGCGCGGCCCTGGTCGGCACCATGCTCGGTATCATCCTGTCCTATTCGATCTGCAACCCGCTCGCTTCGCAGGTGAAGATCGTCCGCACCAAGCAGCACCGCCTCTACATCATCGTCAAGCAGACGCTGATTGCCTACATGAACGGCTCGGTGCCGCAGGTCGCGCTTGAATACGGCCGCAAGACCATCTCCAACTATGAGCGGCCGTCCATCGATGCCGTCGAGCAGGAGATGATGAATCCCGGCGGCGAAAACAAGGCGGCATGATCATGGCAAAAGCTGCAGCGCAGAAAGCCCCGGCCATCGACACCGCCCTGCTCGCGAAACTCACGGGAGGGCTTTCCGACCGCAAGACGATTGCGAAGATCGGTTCGGATATCGGCCATCTCTACGGCGAATTCCTGCCGGACATCTTCCACAGCGAAACGGGCATCGCGATAGACGTCGAATATATCGGCTCCGAATCGGGGCTGATGACCGATCTCATCGCCAATGCCGGCCAGAATGTCTCGGTCGCCGATTGTTCCTTGCGCAACTGGTGCCCCAATTTCATGATGACTGTCGGCAACGGCTTCGTCATTGCGCTCATGGAACGCATGCTCGGCGCGGCCCCCGAAACGATCGGCGAGCCGGACGAGCGCAGCCTGTCCCATATCGAACTCGACCTTGCAGCCATGGTTCTCGGTCGTATCGCCGGTGTCCTGCGCTCCGGCGTCAACGCACCGGGTGGCTTTGAGGCGACAATCGATCCGCCTTTTAACGCCAACGGAAAAAGCGCCTTCGAGGAAATGATCGCCGGCCTTTACGGCGTAACCATCCGCATGAAGATCGATATCGGCAAGGTCTCGTCGGAATTCTCTCTCATCGTGCCGCAGCGTCCGCTGCTCAAGACCTCCATCGTCGCTCCCAAGGCTTCGGCCCAGGCGCTGAAGAAGCAGGAGGAATGGATGGAGATGATTTCGCAGCAGGTGAAGAGATCGCAGGTAACGCTTGAGGCGCGCATCAAGCTCGAAACGCTGACCCTGCGGACGATCTCCCGATTGGTGGCCGGCGATGTCATTCCGTTTCAGGATCTGAAGCAGGACGATATCGGCGTCGAGGTCAGCGCCAACGGATCCAAGCTTTATAATTGCGAATTCGGCAAGTCCGGCGACCGCTACATGGTTCGGGTGAAGAACAATGTCAGCACGGACGACGAGATTCTGCGACATTTGATGGGTTAAATCCGGCCCGCCCTCTTGGGGTTTTGGGCAGGCTGACGCAAGTTTCAAAGGGAATAATCAGCGCATGGCTACGAAGAAAACACCTGTGACCGATGACGCGGCGCTGCCGTCGCTTGAAGATGGCGGCGACATCGATCAGGCTATCGGCGATCTGCGTGGCGTCCTCAAGACGGATGCGGAAGGTTCGCTGTCCGATTTTGGCGACTTCGGCGATTTCGGAAGCGTGGACGATGCTTCTGCGGAGAACGACCTTTCCGCCTTTGGTGGCGGAGCGGCCGATTTTGCGATGGACGA
Source organism: Rhizobium sp. X9 (assembly GCF_018873185.1). Classification (NCBI taxonomy): domain Bacteria; kingdom Pseudomonadati; phylum Pseudomonadota; class Alphaproteobacteria; order Hyphomicrobiales; family Rhizobiaceae; genus Rhizobium; species Rhizobium sp. X9. Next base: position 252,622 of record NZ_CP071311.1, read on the forward strand.
TTTCGCCGCCGCCCCGCAGGTCGCGGGCGTCAGGGCGCCGCTCGGCAGCGGATTGTCCGACAATATGGACCTGATCATGGATATCCCGATCGATGTCCAGATCGTTCTCGGCACCAGCCGGATGCTGGTTTCGGGTCTGATGAGCCTTGAAGAAGGTGCGACGATTGCGCTTGACCGCAAGATCGGCGAGCCGGTGGAAATCATGGTGAATGGCCGCCGTATTGCGCGCGGTGAAATAACAGTACTTGAAGACGACGATACGCGCTTCGGCGTAAAATTGATTGAAGTAATGAGTACGAGAAAAGCCTGATCCCTGTGGGGACGGAGAGGAAAGACCATGATGGACTTTGAGGATTTCGGTAACCCCCTGGCAGGGAAGCCGTTGTCTCAGACTGACAAGGCGGCCGCGGTGCTTCTTGCCATGGGCAAGGGCGTCGCCGGCAAGCTGCTGAAGTTTTTCACGCAGCACGAATTGCAGATGATCATTTCCTCGGCCCAGACCCTGCGTGTCATTCCCCCAGACGAACTCGCCCAGATCGTGGCGGAATTCGAAGACCTGTTCACGGAAGGAACGGGTCTGATGGACAATGCCAAGGCAATCGAAAGCATTCTCGAAGAAGGCCTGACACCGGAAGAGGTGGACAGCCTTCTTGGCCGTCGCGCCGCCTTCCAGGCCTACGAGGCGTCGATCTGGGACCGCCTGCAGGAAGCGGAGCCGGAATTCGTTGGCAAGTTCCTGCTGCGCGAGCACCCCCAGACCATCGCCTATATCCTCTCCATGCTGCCTTCCTCCTTCGGTGCCAAGGTTCTTCTTACCATTCCTGAAGAACAGCGTGCAGACATCATGAACCGCACGGTGAACATGAAGGAAGTCAGCCCCACGGCTGCGCAGATCATCGAGAAGCGCGTGGTCAACCTCATCAACGAAATCGAGGCCGAGCGGAATGCGGGCGGTTCGACAAAGGTTGCCGATCTGATGAACGAGCTGGAAAAGCCGCAGGTGGACACGTTGCTCAGCTCCCTCGAAACGCTCAGCAAGGAAGCCGCCAACAAGGTCAAGCCGAAGCTCTTCCTCTTCGACGACCTTATGTTCATGCCGCAGCGCAGCCGCGTTCTGCTCCTCAACGATGTTTCGGCGGATGTTCTGACCATGGCCCTGCGCGGCGCTACGATGGAAATCAAGGAATGTGTCCTGTCCAGCATCAGCCCGCGCCAGCGCCGCATGATCGAATCGGATCTTGCAGTACCGCAGGCCTCGCTCAACACCCGCGAAGTGGCGATCGCGCGCCGCGCCGTGGCGCAGGAAGCCATCCGGCTGGCCAATTCAGGCCAGATCCAGCTGAAGGATGTGTCCGCAGACGAACAATCTGCGGCGGCCTGAGCGGAAGCCGGTTGATAACCCGCCCTTACGGCAGGGCCGGCCATTGCGACGGTCGGCCGCGGGCGTTAGTTTCGGGATGACGGCCTGCCGGGATCGGCGGGCCTTTTTCATTCCGGGAACGTGCCTTGGCAGACGATCAGGACAAGGACAGTAAAACAGAAGACCCGACGGAGAAAAAACTCCGTGATGCGGCAGAGAAGGGCAACCTTCCCTTTTCGCGCGAAGTGCCGATCTTTGCCTCGTCGCTCGCCTTTTATTGTTACCTGGTTTTCTTTCTGCCCGATGGCGCAGGCCGCATCGGCGTGACGCTCAAAGACCTGTTCGGCCAACCTGAGCAATGGGACCTCAGCACCCGGCCGGATGCCCTGTCGCTGCTTTATTTTCTCGGCACGTCGATGGCTTACCTGCTGATGCCGGCCATGATCATGTTCATCGTCTTCGGCCTTGCCTCATCGTTTTTCCAGAACCTGCCGTCACCGGTGCTCGAAAGGGTGCGTCCGCAATGGTCGCGCATCTCGCCGGCGAAGGGGTTCACACGTATCTACAGCAAGCAGGGTTTCGTTGAATTCGGCAAATCGCTGTTCAAGATATTGATCGTTTCGGTGATCATGTTCCTCTCACTGCGCAGCGATTTCTACGGTCTCATCGACCTGATGTTTTCCGATCCACAGGTGATTTTCGTCAAGGTTGTCGAGATCGTTAAAAAAATGATGGTCGTGATCCTGCTTTCGACCGCGCTGCTTGCCGCAGTCGACCTCTTGTGGACGCGACATCACTGGTTCAGCCAGCTGAAAATGACGAAGCATGAGGTGAAGGAAGAATACAAACAGTCGCAGGGCGATCCCGTCGTCAAATCCCGCCAGCGCTCGATTGCCCGCGATCGCGCCCGCCGCCGTATGATCAATAATGTGCCGCGCGCGACGCTTGTCATCGCAAACCCGACACACTTTGCGGTGGCGCTGCGTTATGTGCGCGAAGAAAGCGACGCGCCCATCGTCGTCGCCAAGGGCCAGGACCTTATCGCATTGAAAATCCGCGAGATTGCGGAAGAAAACAATATCCCCGTTTTTGAAGATCCGCCCCTCGCACGCTCCATGTTTGCGCAAGTCTCGATCGATAGTGTGATTCCACCAGCTTTTTACAAGGCTGTGGCTGAGCTCGTTCATCGGGTTTACGCCATGAAGTCATCGAAAATACGGGTTCAATAAAACCAATGAAAAAATCCGCCTATTCTGAACAGCGGGAAATGATCGTCGCAGAGGCGATCAACCCGATCGCCACCGAACTACGCCTGCTAGACCCGGCCGACCTGATTTCGCTGCTCAGATTCGAGTGCAATGGCAGCATCGCTGACCTCGTCTCGTCTGCCGCGGAACTTTATTATCATCCCGGTACGATCAATTTCGGTGCGGGTGGCGAATATAAGCTCGAATGGGAAGGGGCGCCGGAGATCGTTCTTGATCTGGAGATCAAGCCGAAGGGCGTCACGATCTATGCGCGCCTCATTCTGGCGAATGAACATGCGGCGGTCGAGATCAACCATGTTTCGTTTCAGAACCCTTCGGAAAACCCGGACGAAAATACCGAATTCCTGCGCCAGAGCCTGAGGGCCGCGCGATTCGTGCCAACCCGTCAGGGCGAAGCAGCCTGAACAAGGCTATCAAACATGTCATCGACTATCCGTCGCGCCTGCGAAAATCACTGGCGCGACGGCTTCTTTGCGGCACTTTTTTGCCCGAGCTTGCCTGAAGCCTGCCGGTTTATGCAAAACCGTTCTGTGAAGCAAAGGAACGCCTTGCAAATCAGCGTTGTTGTTTGTTACCTATCAAATTAACGATTTGTTAACGAACGACAGGTCGCGGTGGCCGGTTTCAGCCACTGCCGATGCGCATGATGCCCCTGCTCGTTTTCGGCGAAGCGCCGGATTTTTTCTTACATTTTGAATTGGGTGGAACCCATGACCAGTATTTTGACCAATGCGGCGGCAATGGCCGCGCTGCAAACCCTGCGTATGATCGACAAAAGTCTGGAAACCACGCAGGCGCGCGTGTCATCCGGCTACCGTGTCGAAACCGCAGCGGACAATGCTGCCTACTGGTCTATCTCGACGACGATGCGCTCCGACAATGCAGCGCTTTCGGCGGTGCAGGATGCATTGGGCCTGGGGGCCGCGAAGGTCGATACGGCATACGACGCGCTTGAAAGCACGATCGAGGTCGTCAAGCAGATCAAGTCAAAGCTCGTCGCCGCCTATGGCGTCGGGGCTGACCGCGGCAAGATCCAGGATGAAATCAAGCAGCTTCAGGAGCAGCTGAAAAGCATCTCCGAATCGGCTTCCTTCTCCGGTGAAAACTGGCTGCAGGCCAGCATCAGCAACGGCGGCACACCTCCGGCCGAAGAGCCCATTACGAAAAAGGTCGTTGCATCCTTTACGCGTACGGGCTCGGGCAATGTCGGGGTCACGACGGTCGATTATGTGCTCGACGGCAGCACCGTCCTTTTCGACCTCAGTGGCGGAAAGCTCGGGATTCTCGATAAGAACGCTGTTTTTGTCGCCAAGACGGAGCATGAGGTCACTCAGAGTTCGACGACTGCCGGGAAGGTGACGGAGACGGGTTATGTCGTCCCGAAGCTCACCGATGCGCAAGTTGGCGCGCTGAATGCCACGACGGCGGATACAAATACCGATCCGAACGTCTATAGTGATGGAACCGATACTTACCTCCGCCTTGCGGAAAATGCCTGGGTCAAAGTAACGGCGACAGACCCATCGAGCGGTGGAACGGCCGTTGCCCCAGCCTATCGTGATACCGGTGGCAATGACTGGTTTTACGATACGAGCAGCGGTCAGACTTCAGTCGCTCGTTCACTCGGTTTTTCCGTCTCCACTCTCGACCTCGGTAAGCTCGATATCGTCGCCGCAGCCATGGGCGGGTTTGCAGGCGCTGGCACGACCTATACCGACGCCGACGCCATCGACATGATGATGTCCTTCGTCGACAAGCAGCTTGAAGCGATGACCAGCACGGCTTCCAGCCTCGGATCGCTGCAGAGCCGCATCGACATGCAGGAAAACTTCGTATCCAGCCTGATGGACGTGATCGACAAGGGCATAGGCCGTCTCGTCGACGCGGATATGAACGAGGAATCCACCAGGCTGAAAGCGCTGCAGACGCAGCAGCAGCTGGGCATCCAGGCGCTCTCCATCGCTAACGCCAATGCGGAAAACATCCTCCAGCTCTTCAAATAATGGCTTCGGTGGGCGTGGGCGCGCGGATGATCGGGCGCATGCTTCCTGATCAAGGCCGCCTTCATCCTCGCACAAGTTTGAACGCCTAACGTCGGGGCAATATCGGGTGGATCGCATGGCGTGATCCGCCCGGAAATCACGGAAGAGACGGGCAGGGTAGCAAGGATGACGGTGGTGCCGCCAAACGGCTTAGAGCATTTCCAGGAAAAGTGGACACCGGTTTTCCGCCCGGAAATGCGACAGAACGCTCTGGATCGCAGGCAGCGAAACATGTCTTGCCCCTTTGGTCTGTTTTGCCGGGGGCGGGCATGAGCGCGTCCATTTCACGATATCTCAAGGATTTCGGTGACACGCAGCCCGCAGGGCTGGCGTTTGGCGATCCTCTGGCGGATGCCGAACAGGTTTCCGGTTTTGATGATCTTGCCGCCGGTTTCGATGAATTCGCGACTGTCGACGTGGAAAGTGAAAAACAGGCGGCCTATGCCCGTGGCCACGACGATGCCACTCGCGAAATAACCGAAAAGATGCAGGCTGAGCGGGAAGAACTCCTGGCGGCCCACAAGGCCGAGCTTGAAGACCTGCGTTCGGTCTATCTCGAAGAGACCGCCGTTTTCCTGTCCCGCCGTCTGCGCGATGGCATCGATGCGATCGCCGCCAATCTCAGCGAACAGACAGCCAATATCCTTGCGCCGCTTCTGACGGAAAAGCTGTCGGTCAAGGCGGTCTCGGCGCTGGCGGATGTGGCGCGGTCTTCCATGCCGGATGGCGAGGCGGTCACGATTGTCGTGAAAGGCCCGAAAGATTTGTTCGAGAAGCTGAAAACACAGCCGGGCTTTGAAGAAGAGACGATGAAATTTACCGAGACCACGGACATCGACCTTACCGTCGAGTTGGGTGAAAGCGTGTTCGTCACGCGCATGTCCGCCTGGGCATCCAGTCTTCGCAAGGTGATGAAATGAGTGAAGGCGAAAATCACCACCACGGCAAAAACGAGATCATCATCGTCAAGCGCCACAAGGGCGGGCACGATGGCGCCCATGGCGGCGCGTGGAAGATTGCCTATGCCGACTTCATGACGGCGATGATGGCGTTCTTCCTCGTCATGTGGCTGGTCAATGCCGCGAATGAGGAGACCAAGGCCTCGGTCGCCAGCTATTTCAATCCGATCAAGCTGTCAGACGAAAAACCCTCTTCAAAGGGGCTGGAAAAGCCGGCGGACAAGGAAGAGGGCGTCCAGAAGAAGGACCAGTCCAACATCCAGGCGGAAAAGACCACCAAAGGCTCCGCCGCGGCGACGGGCGAGGACCTGACCTCCCAGACCGGAGAGCAGTCGAACTTCTCGGAAGCCGACTTCTTCGAGAACCCCTATTCGGTGCTGGCGGAAATCGCCCAGCAGGTTGGGCAGCAGGCCAATGTCAGCGCCAAGGGCGAGGGCGGGGCAGCCGATTCCGGCCCGGCGACGGGCGCGAGCGGCGGCGAAGCTTACCGTGATCCTTTCGATCCCGATTTCTGGACGCAGCAGGTAAAGATCACCCGCGCCGACCAGCAGCAAAATCCGGTTGAGCCTCAGCAATCTGCCGAGAACAGGAAGGATACGGAAGCGAAGGATGGCAAAGCGATTGAAACTGTTCAATCGCAGACACCGGCCGACAAGGCGCAGGACGGCAAGCCGATGGAGGTTGCCGCCGTTGTACCGCAGCAGCGTCCGGATGCCGCAGAGCAGGCAGCGCTCGCCAAACCCACCATGCCGGATCAGCAGCAAGCCAGCGAAGCCGAGTGGCAAAAGGCGGACACGCTGCGCGAAGAGATCGAAAAGCAGATATCGGGAATAACCGGCAAGCTCTCCGAAGGTCTGGTGGTGACCCCCGCAGAAGGCGGATTGCTGCTCACCATTTCCGACCAGACGGAAACGCCGATGTTCAATGTCGGATCGGCCGTGCCCCGGGGCGAATTGGTTCTGGCCATGGAAAAGATCGGCAAATTGCTTCAGGAGCGGGGCGGCAGCGTGGTTATCCGCGGCCATACCGATGGACGGCAGTTCAAGGGCGGCGCCAATGACAACTGGCGGCTTTCCATGGATCGCGCGCACAGCGCCTATTACATGCTTGTGCGCGGTGGCCTTTCCGAAGAGCGGGTGAAGCAGGTCTCTGGTTTCGCTGACCGCAGATTGCAGGTGCCGGCTGATCCAATGGCGGATGCGAACCGCCGTATTGAAATCCTGCTTGAGGCCGATCGGGGGTGAGTGTGACGAAATCCTCGAAACGCTGGCTTCTTCTTGCGGCGACGCTTTGTGGTCTCGGCTCCGAGCCGAGCAAGGCGTTTTCGCAATCGCAAGACAATCTCATGCCCTATGCCATGTTGCGTTCCCTGCAATTCGTGCAGGATTCGGTGGCCATGGGAGACCACTCCGCGACTGAGATGCAACGGTTCCTGCTCCAGACCATCGACGAGCGGCTGAAAAGCGCCCCCTCGGCGATCTTCAAGGATCCGCGCAATGTCGATGCGGCGCTTATCTATGCGATGAGCGGCGGCAATCCGGCCACGCTCGAATTGCTGGTCGCGCGCGATGTGGATGGTAATTTCGACAGCCGCGTTGCCGATATCCTGCGCAAATATCTCTCCGGCAAGGGAACGCTGGTCGCCCAGAGCATCGCCGCCATGGTGCCCGAATATCGCGGCACCCGGATTGGCGCCTATCTTGCATTGATCGGCGGTAACGTGACCATCCCGCGCGATCCGCTGGCTGCTCTTGGTTTTTATGACATTGCACGGCTGGAAGCGCCCGGCACCATCGTGGAAGAGGCCGCACTTCGCCGCTCGCTGGCGATTGCCGTCGAAGACGGCGATGCCGGACGCGGTGTCGAATATGCGCAGCGTTACGCGCGGCGGTTCCTGCATTCGCCCTATGCCAGCCAGTTCGCGGACCTCTTGGTTGCCTTGGTGGTCAAGCGCGCCGATTCCATCGGCGAAGAAACGGTGCAGGAAACATTCGCCATGATGGACGCGGAGAGGCAGAAGGAAGCCTATCTGCGTCTATCGCGCCTTGCGGCGATCAGTGGCAAGGATTCGCTGGCGCGTATGGCGGCACTGAAAGCGAAAGCATTGTCGCCCGCCATGCCGGATCAGCCGGAAGTCCAGGCAAATCTCTATGAAAGTCTCTCCAACATCGGCACGCCCGACGTGGTGAGCGCGATCGAAGCAATCGGACAAATTCCCGAAGCACAGCTTTCGGATCGTGACAGGGCCTTGCGAGATGCGGCAAGGGCAATCGCCGAACAGGTGGTTCGCCCTCCCTCCCTGCAGCCAGGCGCGGATGCCGGCGTTGCAGCAGGAGAGGGTGCCGGGCACGATGCGCCGCCAAAAGAGGCGGGCATTGCCGAGGCGAAGAGCATATGGCGGGTTGAAACCCATAAGGTTGACGATGAGAGCGACAACGTCCGGCAGCTCGTAACGAGTGGCCGCAGCAAGCTCGATGAAATCGACAGCCTGTTGAAGAAAGGCGAGGGGGCCCCATGATCGACGGAACCACTAACGCGATGGTGAATGCACCATATTCGGATCCACGCGCCGGCAGCGCCGGTGTGAGGGACGATGCTAAAAGCGGAAGCTTCGGCGATGCCCTCTCCACCGTCCGCGACGAGCGGCCGCCGCAGGCACCGCATTCGCGGCGTCATGAGGCAGGATCGTCCGAGGAACAGCACGCGGAGCCCGATGGCGACGCGGAGAAGACCGATACGCCGATCAAGCGGCCCGGGACCTTTCTGAATGTGATCGTCAAGAGCCATTCCGGAGAGGGCCGTGGCCAAGAGGCGATTGCCGATCTTGAGAACGCGGTCAAAAAAGCGCACGCATCGCCTGAAAACGGCAAGCCCGGCAAGAAGGTCAAGAACGAGACCGACAAGGACGGCGAGACGGCGGCGGATGCGATTGATCCGAAGCTTTCGGATATTGAAGCGGTGACGGCCAATGCCGGCAATATCGCCACTGCCAAGACGCCCCTCGAGGAAATTGCGCAGGCGATCGCCGGCAAGGCCGATCCGGTGAAATCCGACAGGCTCGAGACCGTCCGTGGCAAGGCTGAGCCTTCCAAGGACATGCCGACACGGGCCGAACTTGCCGGCAATGAGGCTGAATCCGGCTCGGACAGCGAAGGCGATGCTTCGGCATTCCGCTTCGCCTCTTCGCGTCCCGGCACGGCCCGCGCTCTCGATATCAGCACGGTTCAGCGTGAAGGCCGCGTCGAATTCGAAGCCCGGGAAAGCACCGGCAAGTCTGCTGAGACCATCACGGTTCTCGATTCACGACGCTTCATCGGCCTCGCGCCCTCGACCAATGCTTCCGCCCTGACCGGCCTGATCGCCAACGATCCCGAATGGGTCAGCGCCATGCAGCCCGGTTCGGCGCTCTCCAACGCGGCAGCCCAGAGCAGCACCGGCAAAGTCGTCCATACGCTGAAGCTGCATATGACGCCAATCGAGCTGGGATCGGTGACGATGTCGCTGCGTCTTGCCGGCGATGAGCTCGCGGTTCACATGACCGTGGAGAGCATGGCGGCCTATAAAAAGCTCCAGGAAGACAGCAAGAGCATCCTTGACGGGCTGAAGGCGCAGGGTCTGACGGTCGATAACATCACCATCAGCATCGCTTCTTCCGACAAGAGTGACCAAACGGGCACACAAGGCAACAATCAGCAAAATCAGCAGGCGCAGCAGCAGGGCCAGCAGGCCGCCGCAGGGCGCAACCGTGACGAGTCCGGCGCACGGGGCGGCCGTCAGGGCAATGGTGATAATTTGGGGGTACATAATGAAGGCATGGATGGCGCTCTCGGCTCTGGCCGTTCTTCTGCTGACAATGGCGTCTACCTCTGAAAACGCACAGGCTTCCGCAACGTCCGGCGCCTGCGAAAGGGAAATCCAGTCCGCTGCACGCAAATATGGTGTGCCGGAGGGAATTCTCTATTCCGTCGGTCTGACAGAGACGGGCCGCAAGGGGAAGCTGGACCCCAACGCCATGAATATCGAAGGAAAACCGGTATTTGCCGCATCCACGGAGGAGGCGCTGACCACTTTCGAGGCGGCAAAGCGTAACGGCGCCAAGCTGATCGACCTCGGATGCATGCAGATAAACCATTATTTTCACGGCGAAAACTTCACTTCCACCCGTGAAATGTTCGATCCACGCCGTAATGTCGAATATGCCGCCATGTTCCTGCGCAATCTCCACAACAGGCATGAAACCTGGACCATGGCCGTTGCCCGCTACCATGCCGGCCCCAACAATGACCCGGCGCAGAAGAAATATGTCTGCAGGGTCATCGCCAACCTGGTGGCGACGGGCTACGGGAAATGGACTCCCAACGCGAAAAACTTCTGCGATGGCTAGCAATCTTTGGTTGCGTTAACCGCGCCGAGACTCGCAATCTGAAATGTGGCGAGAGATTGATCGAAAAAAGGCGCTTCAAGCGGTTTTTTCGGAATTTTAAAATTTTTGCACAAAAATTTTGTACCATATATGGTTAACAACCACTATATGTAGATCAAATCGGCACAAAATAGTTAATCAATTATTAATAACTATCGATGATTTCCTACAGTTGTCGCTGAATCCTCCGATTCGTACCAATGCCACATTGGAAAACACCACACTGATTCGGAGGCGGACGAATGATCGTAGTGGTTGATGAGCGCGAGCTCGTTAAAGACGGCTATACTTCTCTATTTGGGCGTGAGGGCATCCCCTCGACCGGTTTCGATCCGGTCGAATTCGGGGAATGGGTCTCGACGGCGGCGGACAGCGATCTGGCGGCCGTGGAGGCCTTCCTGATCGGCCAGGGCGACCGGAGCTTCTCCTTGCCGAAGGCGATCAGGGATCGCACGACGGCGCCGGTGATCGCGGTCAGCGACCAGCCCTCGCTGGAATCGACCTTGGCGCTGTTCGACAGCGGCGTTGACGATGTCGTGCGCAAGCCGGTTCACCCCCGTGAAATCCTGGCGCGTGCGGCGGCGATCCGTCGCCGGCTACAGGTCATTTCGAACTTCACCGATGCGGGCCAGATCAGGGTTTTCTCTGACGGTCGCGATCCCGAAGTCGGCGGCGAAGTCTTCCCCTTGCCGCGCCGCGAGCGACGCATCCTCGAATATTTGATTGCCAATCGCGGACGTCGCGTTTCCAAGGCGCAGATTTTCAATGCGATCTACGGCATCTTCGATGATGACGTCGAAGAGAACGTCGTTGAAAGCCACATCAGCAAGCTGCGCAAGAAGCTGCGCAAGAAGCTCGGCTACGATCCTGTCGATTCCAAGCGTTTCCTTGGCTACAGCATTGATTGGCAATGATCTTCATTGACCCGCGTGGTCTTTTTCAAACGCGGTATTTCAGACAGCTTCACGCAAGCCAAACGCTTTACCTTCTCCCTGAAGATGACCACGAGGGTTTTTGAATGAGTATTTTCGGCACTATGCGAACCGGTGTGTCCGGCATGAATGCGCAGGCGAACAAGCTGGGCACCGTTGGCGATAACATCGCCAATGCGAGCACCACCGGCTACAAGCGCGCATCGACGTCGTTCTCCTCGCTCGTTCTGCCCTCCTCGTCGGGCAGCTACGCTTCTGGCGGTGTGCAGTCCAACGTTCGTTACAGCATTTCGGAACAGGGCAACCTGTCCTACACCACGTCGAGCACCGACCTTGCCATTCAGGGCAACGGCTTCTTCGTGGTTCAGGACGGCGCGGGCACGCCCTATCTCACAAGAGCGGGATCCTTCCAGAAGAACTCGGAAGGATATTTGCAGAATGCGGCAGGCTTCCTGCTGATGGGTTACCCCTATGGCGCCAACCCGCCGGCAGCCGTCGTCAACGGCTTTACCGGCCTTGAAGCCATCAACATCAATGATTTCGGCCTGACGGCATCTCCTTCCACGCAGGGCAGCTTCCCGGCCAACCTTAATCGCGACGAAGCAATTGTCGCTGCGGGATCACGTCCGAGCGACAACGTCGCGACGTCGACGATTGGTGCCAAGACCTCGCTCACGGCGTTCGACAGCGGTGGCGCCAAGGTTCTCTACGACTTCTATTACACTCGGATCGATAATGATGCTTCCGGCAATCCCCAATGGGAAGTGTCGGTCTATCGTCAGGATCAGTCAACCAATGGCGGGTTCCCATACACGGCAACTGCCCCTGCCACGCTTGTGAAGGAAAGCGTCACGCTGACCTTCGACCCGGCGACAAACAAGCTCGCGACTGGATCGCCAGCGTCCATCACTATCAATGACGGCAATAGTGGCGTGGCGCAGGCGATCGAGATCGACCTGTCGCAAATGACGCAATTCTCCTCGAAGTTCACGCCTGGTACCGCTGTTCTGAACGGTAACGGCCCGAGCCAGATCAAGGACGTCGAAATCGGCAAGGATGGCCTGGTAACGGCGGTCTATCAGGATGGCGGTCGTCGCAACATCTACCAGCTGGCGCTGGCTACGGTCCCAAGCATCGACAATCTGAGCCCGCAGAACGGTAACGTCTATCTGCCGAGCAACGAGTCTGGCGTTGTCACCATCGGTTTCGCGCAGACGGGTAGCTTCGGCTACATCCAGAAGGGTGCGCTTGAAGGGTCGAACGTCGACATCGCCAGCGAACTCACCGACATGATTGAATCCCAGCGTATCTACACAGCGAATTCGAAAGTCTTCCAGACCGGTTCGGATTTGATGGACGTCCTGATCAATCTGAAGAGATAAGAATTCTCACGAGGACAGATGAATGTCGCTCACGTCAGCAATGAATACTGCGCAGTCGATTTTCAATAATACAGGTAAGCAGACGGACGTTACCTCCAAAAACATTGCCAATGTCGGCAATGCGAACTACGTCAAGCGAACCGCCATTCTCGGCACGACCATGGCAGGAGCGAGTATCGTCTCCAATGGCCGTGCCCAGAATGAAAGTCTTCTCAGGCAGACCATCTCCAGCTCCTCGCTTGCTTCCGGTCAGAGTACCGTTCTGGCCGGCCTTGAGCAGATAAAGAGCCTTTTCGGCGGTAACGATTACGAGACCTCGCCGGCCACCTATATGAAGGAACTGCTGAAAAGCCTTGACGGTTATGCCGCCAAGCCGAGCGATGCCGCTCTTGCGGCGACGGCAGTGACTGCGGCCAGCGATGTTGCCAATTCCCTGAATACAGCATCTGCCGAACTGCAGGCCATGCGGCTTCGTGCCGACAAGGACATCTCCCTTCAGGTCGACAAGCTGAACGGTCTTCTTGCAAAATTCGAGGAAGCCAATAACGAGGTGAAGGCGCAGACCGCCATCGGTGGTGATCCGAGCGATGCTCTCGATCAGCGCGAGACCTTGCTGAAGGACATCTCTGCCATCATCGGCATCAATGTCGTCAACCGCGAAAACAACGATGTGGCGCTCTATACGACGGAAGGCGCGACACTGTTTGAGGTCGTGCCGCGCAAGGTGACCTTCAACGCGCAGCCCGGCTACGATGCGACCACCACCGGCAACGCGATTTATGTCGACGGCGTGGCCCTCAAGGCAGGCAGCGGCAGCAACACGACGGCGGCGGGTTCGCTTCAGGGTCTGATGCAAATTCGCGACGACTTGGCGCCAACCATGCAGAGCCAGCTCGATGAAATCGCGCGCGGCCTGATCACTATGTTCGCGGAAAAGCCGGCGGATGCGACAAGCGGCCTGCCTGACATGCCCGGTCTCTTCACGTACGGCTCGCCTGCGGCAACCACCATTCCGGCGGCTGGTGTTGTCTCGCCCGGGCTCGCCGCGAGCATTACCGTCAACCCGGCGTTAATTATTTCCAAAGGTGGCAACCCGGAATTGTTGCGTGACGGGGGCATCAACGGTACCGATTATGTGATCAATACTACAGCGACGGGCGGAACTGGCTTTTCCGCTTTGATACGCAGCTATGTGACCGCATTTGACGCGCCCATGAGCTTTGCCGCGTCGACACGTATCGATACGAATACCAGCATCCTGAAATACGGCACCAACTCCATGGGTTGGCTCGAACAGGAACGCTCCGGTGCAACGTCGGCAAACGAGGCGAAGAGCGCGCTCTATGAGCGCTCCGCCACCTCCTATTCCAACAACACCGCCGTCAGCCTGGATGAGGAGCTTTCGCTGCTCATGGATATCGAGCAATCCTACAAGGCGGCGACGAAGCTCGTGACCACCATCGATGAAATGCTCAAGTCGCTGATGGATATGGTGAGGTAACAGATGAAAACGTCCTTCATTTCATCGCTGGCGATGCAGAACAGCATGCGCAGCACCATCCTCAAGGCCCAGCTGGAGATGACCAATCTCAACACTGAGCTGACGACCGGCAAGCATGCCGATATCGGTGCCACGCTCGGTGCCAACACGGCCCGCAGTCTCGATCTCAATCGCGATATCGATCGTATTACCTCTCTGGTCAGCGTCAATTCCATCGCTACCCAGCGCCTCAAATCGTCACAGACGGCGCTTGACGGCATGGCCAAGGCTGCGCAGGAAATCCAGAAGGTTCTCGTTCCCAATACCAGCAGCGAAGCGCCGACACTGACGACGGTCGCCAAAACCATCTCGAACGCCTTCAACAACTTCACCAGCTTCGCCAATACGGCGGTCAATGGCGAGTTTTTGTTCTCCGGCATCAATACGGATGTGAAGCCGGTCGATGACTACTTTGCCGAAGGGTCGACACTGAAGGCAGCCTATGAGGTGGAGCTGAACGCGTTCATGGCGGCGCAGACGCCGCCGGTTGGCAATGTCGAGAGCTTGTCGAAAGATCAGGCTACGGCATTCATGAGCCACATCGAAGGTGTATTCAACGGCACCACGACCGTGACGAACCCGCCACATGCCGATCTGACGGCCGGCCAGAACTACGATTTCTGGACGACCTATGGTTCCAAGGCGAGCGACACGAACATGACGAGCCGCATCAGCCAGAATGAAGTGGTCGAGACATCGACCAACAGCAATTCCCAGGGCATGCGTTATTTTGCAATGACGGCCATGACTGCGATGACATTCCTTGACGAAAAGGTCAGCAGCGATGTCCGCGAAATGGTGGCGACCAAGTCTGTGACCAATATCGGCACTGCGATTAGTGGTTTGAACCAGCAGCAGAGCCAGCTCGGCCTCTCTGAAAGCCGTGTGTCGAAAGCCAACGATTCACTGGCGGCGCAGAAGAAGATCATCGAAACGCATCTGCTGGATATCGAGGGGATCGACACTTACGAGGCGAAGACCCGCCTTGATCTGCTGCAGCAGCAGATTGAAATCGCATACAGTCTCACGTCGCGTCTGCAAAAAATGAGTCTGGTTAACTACCTCTGATGAACAGGGGTGGCGGCAGATAAAGGATACATGAATGTACCAGTTTTCCTACGCCGAAATCATGGAGGATGGTGTCGCCAACGCGAAGGATCGCGAGCGGCAGGCGTTGACAAAATCGATCGAACTTCTGGTGGAGGCAAAGGATTCTTCTTCGCAGCGCCATACGATCGAAGCGCTTTTTTACACTCGAAGGGTCTGGATCCGCTTCATTGAGGACCTCAAGCAACCCGATAACCAGCTGGCCATGGAACTCAGAGCCAATCTGATCTCGATCGCGATCTGGATATTGAAAGAGTGCGAACTGATCCGGAAACGTCAGTCGACGAATTTCCAGGGCATTATTGACGTGACAACCATCATCAGGGATGGACTGAAATGAAAAGTACACTTCGAATTTCGCTGAAATCGGGCGAAAAGATTTTCATCAACGGGGCGGTTTTGCGTGTGGATCGCAAGGTGGCGCTCGAATTCCTGAACGATGTCACGTTCTTGCTCGAAAACCACGTTCTGCAGCCGGAACAGGCGACCACGCCGCTGAGGCAGCTCTATTTCATCGCGCAGATGATCCTCATCAATCCGGAAGGGCGCGAACAGTCGACGAACATGTTCCGCAAGTCCGTAAGCATGTTGCTGAATTGCTTCCAGCACGATGAGGTCCTGGCAGAACTCAAGCGGATCGACGGGCTGGTTGCTTCTGGCAAGGCTTTCGAGGCGCTGAAGGCCATTCGCGGGCTCTATCCGCTCGAGGAAAAGATCCTCAACAATCAGGAAATGACCCCTGCAACCATCGAACACATTCGCAAGGAGATAGCACCATGGCGGTAGATGCAGTCAGTTCGGCAGCGTCAAATCCCTGGGCCAATGCAGGGGCGAGCAGCACCGACGGAAACGCGGCATCGCTCAACTACGACAGCTTCCTGAAGCTCCTCATCGCCCAGATGAAGAACCAGGATCCGACCAGCCCGATGGATGCAGGCCAGCAGATGTCGCAGCTGGCAAGCTTCTCGCAGGTCGAGCAGACGATCAAGACCAACAGCCATTTGAAGAGCATGCTGCAGGCCGAAGCGCTGACGCGCGCTTCCGATCTGGTCGGCAAGACGGTCAAGAGCGCCGACGACAAGGTCACCGGTGTAGTGAAGGAAGTCGAAGTCTATTCGGATGGCATTGTCGCCATCACCGAAGCTGGTGACAAAGTGCTGCTGCAGGCTGGTGTGACCTTCTCGAACGGCCCGATCGCGACTACACCTGATAGCGATGGCGATTCGGATAAGTCAGCCGGTTCGTGATATAAAAGGGCGGTATGATGCCGCCCTTCTGAATAAAGGATGCGACGATGAACGAGGCCGATGCGCTTGATATCATGCAGGCTGCAGTCTGGACGGTTCTCGTCGCGGCCGGTCCGGCCGTTCTGGCCGCCATGATCGTCGGCGTCGTCATCGCCTTCATCCAGGCCCTGACCCAGGTTCAGGAAATGACGCTGACCTTCGTTCCCAAGATCGTCACGATCATGCTCGTTCTCGGCGTCGCCGCCCCTTTTGTGGGCGCGCAGATCGCCCTTTTTTCCAATCTCGTCTTCTCGCGCATCCAGTCCGGTTTCTGACCGCTACCCGCGTCACATGCCATCCTCGCGCAAGCTTCGGTAGCTAGTGATAGGCTGAAGCATCGGACCGAAATGCGTGGAAATCCTCGGAGCCCGGTGCAGCGAACCGTGCGGCGGCTTTTCCGTCGCCCTTCTCATGAAGAGACAGGACGATTTTTATGGCGCAACCACCAGTCATCTCCTTGCCCAAAGTAACGCCGAGCATGCGCGATGTCGGTTTCGCATTGGGTATCGTGGCGATCCTTTGCGTTCTGTTCCTGCCCATTCCGGTCATTCTGGTGGATATCGGGCTTGCGTTTTCGATCGCGCTCTCGGTCCTCATCCTCATGGTGGCGCTCTGGATCCAGCGTCCACTGGATTTCTCGTCTTTCCCGACCGTGCTGCTGATCGCAACCATGATCCGCCTGTCGCTGAACATCGCGACGACGCGCGTCATCCTATCGCATGGCAACGAGGGCCCGACGGCTGCGGGCGGCGTGATCGCCGGTTTCTCCAGCCTCGTCATGTCCGGCGACTTCGTGATCGGTCTGATCGTCTTCATGATCCTGATCACCGTCAACTTCATCGTCATCACCAAGGGTGCGACGCGTATCGCTGAAGTTGGCGCGCGTTTCACACTGGACGCCATCCCCGGCAAGCAGATGTCGATCGATGCGGATCTGTCCGCCGGCATCATCGATGAAAAGGAAGCCCAGCGCCGCCGCCGCGAACTGGAAGAAGAAAGCTCCTTCTTCGGTTCGATGGACGGTGCCTCCAAATTCGTGCGTGGCGATGCGATCGCCGGTCTGATCATCACCGCGATCAATGTTTTCGGCGGCATCATCATTGGTTATTTCCGCCACGGCATGCCGATCGGCGAGGCTGCCGATGTTTTCGTCAAGCTTTCGGTCGGCGACGGTATCGTCTCGCAGATCCCGGCCCTCATCGTGTCTCTGGCGGCAGGCCTTCTGGTGTCGCGCGGCGGCACCGCCGGCTCAACCGATCAGGCGGTCGTCAACCAGCTGAGCGGATACCCGCGAGCGCTGATGGTTTCGGCCATGCTGATGGGCCTGCTGGCAATTATCCCGGGTCTGCCCTTCCTGCCATTCATCATGCTGGGCGGCATCATGGCCTTCGGCAGCTGGTATATTCCGCGCCAGGCGGAGGCAGAGAGCGCGCTCCTCCGTCAGGAAGAGGCGGATAAGGTTCTCCAGACCACCGAAGCGGAAAAGGATTCGGTCAAGCAGGTCCTCAAGACATCCGAAATCGAACTGGCCCTCGGCAAGCAGGTTTCGACCCGCCTTCTCGGCGCGCATCAGGAGCTGGCTTTCCGTGTCGGCAAGATGCGCAAGAAATTCGCAAGCCAATACGGCTTCGTCGTGCCGGAAATCAAAGTCTCCGACGACATCATGATACCGGAGAAAGCCTACCAGATCCGCGTGCATGGCACGACCATCGCTTCGAGCAACCTGCGTGTCGGCGATGTTCTGGTGGTCACCGGGGCAGGGCGCAAGCCAAGCATTCCGGGCGATGAAATCCGCGAGCCCGCCTTCGGCATGCCGGCCGTCTCCATTCTCGAGACCTTCACCGAGGATTTGAAGCGGGAAGGCTTCCACCCGATCGACAATGTTTCGGTGGTGCTGACGCATCTGAGCGAGGTCATCCGCAACAATCTTCCGCAATTGCTGTCCTACAAGGACGTCAAGATCCTCATCGACAGGCTGGATCCGGAGTACAAGAAGCTGGCCGATGAAATCTGCTCGTCGCATATGTCCTATTCCGGCCTGCAGGCCGTTCTGAAGCTGCTGCTCGCTGAGCGAGTGTCGATCCGCAACCTGCATCTCATTCTGGAAGCGGTTGCCGAGCTTGCCCCGCATGTGCGCAAGACCGAGCAGATCGTCGAGCATGTGCGCGTGCGCATGTCGCAGCAGCTCTGCGGCGATCTTGCCGATAACGGCGTGCTGCGCGTTCTTCGCCTCGGCAACAAATGGGACATGGTCTTCCATCAGGCGCTCAAGCGCGACCAGAAGGGCGAAATCGTCGAATTCGACATCGATCCCCGCCATCTTGAGGAGTTCTCCGAGGAGGCGTCGAAAGTTATCCGTGAATTCATGGACCGCGGACTGCCCTTTGTTCTTGTAACCTCGCCGGAAACACGGTCCTATGTGCGCATGATTATCGAGCGACTCTTTGCGACCCTGCCGGTTCTTTCGCATGTGGAACTTGCCAAGGGGCTGGAGATCAAGATTCTGGGCGCCATTTCATGATAACCGACCCGCAAGGGACAATTATCGCATTGTTCCTTGCCATCTGCCGCATCGGCGCCTGTTTCATGACGATGCCGGGCTTTTCCAGTTCGCGCATTTCGCCGCAGATACGCATGTTGCTGTGTGTCGCGGTGTCCATGGCGCTTCTGCCGGTGCTTTGGGACACGATCTATCCGAAAGTTTCCGGCTCAAGCCAGGGCACCGTCGTCGGCCTCATCTTCACGGAAATCCTCATCGGCGCCATGTACGGCCTGATCGCGCGGTTTTATACGCTCGGCTTCCAGTTCACAGGCGCGCTCATCGGCGCGTCCATCGGACTTAGTGCCCCGGGCGGCGCGGATGTCATCGAAGACGTGCAGGAAAACCAGATATCGAACTTCATCACCTTCGGCGGTCTTCTGGTGTTGTTCATGCTGGATTTCCATCACATCGTCCTGAAGGCTCTGGTCGATTCCTACACTGCAACGCCGGTGGGTGCGCTCATCAGCGGCCAGAAGATGCTGATTACGCTCACCGACACGCTGCGGGCGACCTTCTCGATCATGCTGCGGCTTGCCAGCCCCTTTGTGATCTACGGCCTGATGTTCAACGTGGCGGTCGGTCTCATCAACAAGCTGGCGCCGCAGATACCGGTCTTTTTCATCTCGACACCCTTCGTTCTGGCGGGCGGCCTTTTCATGCTCTATTTGTCGATTGCGGCCCTCATCCGCCAGTTCGTGGATGGTTTCGGCCCGGTCTTCATCGGCTTCTGATCTGGAGATCACTTCATGGCCTCGGACAAGCGGTCGGCAAAACTCAAGCGTCTGGTAACGGTCCAGCGGCACATGGAAAAAATGGCCGAGGTGGAACTGGCAGACACCACCCGCGTGCGCACCGAGGTCAGCCAGTCCATGGACAATGTGCTGGAAGCGATGAGTTCGATGGAACCGCTGCATCAGATGTTTTCCAAGCATTATTCGGATCGTTACGGCCGCCTCGTCGTCAAGGATCGCCAGCTTGCCGGCGTGCAGCAATTGCAGGAAAACAAGGTCCTCAAGGAAAAGACCAAGGCCGACCGGCTCGAGGATAGGATGCATCTCGCCCGCGATCTGGAAGATCGCGAGGCCGACGACAATGCAATCTATGATCTACTTGAAATGACGAACGCATCCCGGACACCAGCCTCCAGCAAGGTTGGCGATTCATAATCTGTCCCATTGTTGCATCGCAGGCGTTTCGAAAGAGGTCTCCGGCGATGTTTCTTGATTGAGTAAACGTGCAGGCTGCTCGCCGCGCGTTTATCAGCTCGGGAGATCGGGACGTGGCGATATCGATTATAAGCGATCTGGTGATGGATGTTGTTCGCGCTGCGGACCCCCAGGAAGTGCAGGTCGCCCAGGAAAAACTGAAGGCGAACAAGGCGGCTTTCGCGGCAACGAGCCTTGCCGATGCGGGCAAGGGCTTTGGCGCCGCCGTCGATATGCTGGATGGCGCCTCCTCGAAGGCGGGCCTTGGTGACACCAACATCCGCTCGGCTCGCACTGAAATTCCGGAAACATACCGCAAATACGAGGCTTCTGTCCTCCAGACCTTTGTTGCCAACATGCTGCCGAAAGACAGCGAAGAGGTTTATGGCAAAGGCAATGCCGGTGAGATCTGGAAAAGCATGATGGCGGAACAGTTCGCCGACACGATTTCCAGAAATGGCGGCGTCGGCATTGCGGAACAGGCCTACAAGGATGCGTTGCGGAAAGCCGAAAGCAAGGGGATTACCGACGTATCCATGAATGAAAAAGACCACAATGCTGCAATTCGGATGGTGGCGGAGTTCGAGCGGCAGGTCCTCGGCGTTTCCAATGAGAAAACGGACGAGGCTTGAAAATGAAAAATCGTAACGAGGAGACAAGCATGGACCTTATGTCGAACGACCACCGCATCAAATCCGTTCTCGGCCGTCTTGAAATGATCATCGACAATGAGAACGATAATATCGGTAAGGACCCCCAGTTCGATTTCAAGGTCTCCAATGCCCATAAAAGCCGTTGCCTTTATGAACTGACCATGCTCTTCCGCGATACGCCCCACGAGGAAATCGCTGCGGGACATCTCGATCAGGTACAGGGCATCAAGTCCAAGCTCGCAACCAATGCCAGCCGCGTCGAGGCGCATCTGAATGCGGTTCGTGCTGTTGCGGACCTGCTCAAGAACGCGATCCAGGAAGCCGATACGGACGGCACCTATTCGCAGGAACAGTTCATGTATGGTGCCGCCTCCTGATGTTGAAGCTTCTTCTCACCGGCGTCTGGGTTTGCGCCGTCACGCTCGGCGCGGTGTATTTCTCCGTCCAGATGGCGACAGCACCCGCGCCGGGGGATGAGGCGGGGGCCAAGAAGGCCAACCTGCAACTGGTCAAGGGTGAAAGCATCACCATTCCCGTCATCAACGATGGTGGCGTGAACGGTTATTTCCTCAGCCGCATTTCCCTGCGTGTCGACAAGGAAAAGATGGCGAAGATCGAACTGCCGGCCACGCAATTGATGACCGATGAGTTGTTCACGCTTCTGGCGGGTTCATCCATGGTCAACATCGCCAATATTTCCACCTTCGATCCCGAGGCCTTCAAGCAGCGCATTCGTGAAGGGCTGAACAAGAAGCTCAACGACGAGGTGGTCGAAGATGTGTTGATCGAACAGCTCGATTATCTGTCGAAGGCCGACATTCGCGAGCAGAACGGCAATGGCACGCCGCGTTCGGTCAAGCTCGTTGAAGGTGAGAAGTCCGAGGCGGGAAAAGAAGCCGCCGCCGCGCCGAGCCATTGATGCTGCGGGCACGTATCCCGTGCCCTCAATCATGATAGCGGGCCCCCCGGGGTCTGGTTAATCGTCTCTTACCATTTCGCGTAACATTCGAGAGGTTGCTTTCAAGGTAACTTCAACCTGCACCTGTATAAACAGATCCATGAGCCGCGATCCCGCAAACCTTGCGAAGGATCGGAGGCAACGGGTTTGGCAATCGGGGGTTGGCAATGAATTTCGCGGCAGGTTTTGCGCAGCCGGGATCGCAACGGAATATCCACGGACTGCGCGTTTGTGATCTCGACTGGAATGGGGCGCTGGAACTGGTCAGCGGCAGGGCTTCGGCCTGCGACGGGCACACGATGCTCTCCTTTCTCACCATCGAGAAGGCGAAGTTTTCTTCCAGAGACATTGCTTACCGGCAGATCCTGGAAAGCTGCCTGCTTCTGCCGCAGGGCAAGGCGATGCATAACGCCGCTCGCGCGGAAGACGGCAAGCCTCTGCCCGTCGTCATCGATGGGGTGGCGTTCACCATGGCGCTTCTGACCTATATGGCGGTACCGAAACGGATCGGCGTTGCCGGCGACGATGCGGCGCAGGTCGGAGAGGTTCTGGCCAAGCTGCGCGCGCACGCGCCATGGCACGATTTCGTGATGCTGAACCGGGATATGTCAGGCGTAAAGGTGGATGTCCTGCTGGCCGGCATGCTTAGGGAAGATCAGGAGAGTTGGCTGCACCACACTGTCAGCCGTGACGATGCGCGCGTCGCCATCGCAGTCGGTCCCCTGTTCAAGGTTCTGTCATCCGAAGTGGCCGGCATGCCGGAAATCTTCCGCAAGCTGCATATGAGCTGGCTTTACAGCCTGTGCGCCGAACCGTGGCACATCGCGCTCGGCAAGGGGTGACAGGTCCGGCAAGGTCGGCGTTAACCATTTGTTTGCCACGATCCTTTAACCTCTCGTAAGGTTTTGACAGTCGCCCGTTGCGGGCGGCGCCGAGCGTGGCAGACGGCTTCAGATGGTTGATCACAATCCGGATATGATGGCGACCCGCCCTTACGAGGATGATGTCGCCGTGCCCGCGTCGCAATGGCGCAAACATTGTCTGCGGCTTCTGACCGCCGGTTGCGTGGCCGCCGCCACCGTGGCGGGTGCAGCGCTTCCGCTCATGCTCATTGATTCCGGTTTTCGCGGTTATGTTTCTCAAGCGCATGTCGAGGTGACCCAGAGCAGCTATGATGCGCCGGATTCGGCCCGCTTCCTTGCCATGGCCCGCCGCACTCTGCTCTCACCCTCCGGACTGGACCGGGTCACCGCCGACCTCAAGCTCAAGCCTGCCGATATGGTTGGCGTTCGCAATCAGGGCGAGCTTGGCCTGCTTCTCGACCTTCTGACGGGGGCGGACGCACGGCCGCTTTCGCCGCGAGAAGCGCTCAATGGCGCGGTCGGTGAGGCGATCCGGCTGGAACTGACACCGGATGAAAATACGCTGATCGTGACCGCCAAGGCCGCATCGCCGGAAGCCGCGATGCGGCTGACCGACTATCTCTCGATGCGGATCATGGCGGATGGCAAGGCAGGCACTATGACGCCCACCATGCGTGAGACGGAGAGGGCGCGGACCCGACTGGACGAGGCGGAAGCGGCGGTGAACGGCTTCCAGATACGCCACGGCGACGCCGTCCTGTCGGAAGTGCAGCAGCTTGAGCAGCAATTGCGCGACGTCAATAATAGTCTTGCGGCGGCGACGCAGCAGCAACAGTCGCTCCAAGTGGATCTGGCGGCAGCTTCCACCCTCAAGCCGAATGACCTGTGGTCGAAGCCGTTGCCGACAGGGATAGCTTTTTCCGCGCTTGAAGATATCAGGCAAAGACATGCCAGTGCCAGCATGGCGCTTGCCGGCGTCTCGGTCAATTACGGGCCGAAACATCCGCGTCGCATTGCCGCCCAGAATGGGGTAGATGCCGTTGAGGCGCTGGCCGCCCCGGCGCTCCGCCAGCTGGTCGACGGTTTGCGGACAGATGAAAAACGCGTCGCCCAGGAAATCGCAACAGCGACTGGCGAACGTACCAAATATCTCGACCGCCTGAACGGCCTCGGCATCGCTCCCGGCGAACTGTCCAGATTGCAGGGTGAGCTGGAAACGGCGAGAAATGCCTATCTGGAAGCGAGCGAGCGCCGCGATCTCGCATCATCAACCACACCCGCCATTGAAACCCGTCTTGCGAAGAAGGCCGGACCGGGCGAGTTGTCGCGCGATCTGACGCAAGCTGCGATGATGGCGGGCGGCGGCGCCTTGATCGGCCTGCTGGGCAGCCTTTATCTCCTGAGCTACCGTCGTCACGACGATGAAGAAGAAGTCGCACCGATCCTTGAAAATGATGAGCGGCTTCCGCTCTCCGCGGAAGCGACCGAGGAATTTCCGCAGGAGCAATCCCCCCAATTCTCCGAATTCGAGCCGATCGAGCCAGATGTGTTCCACGACCTCGAAGAGCTCGCCGCAGATGGTGATTTCGAGCCGGAGGACGCCTTTGCCGATTATTACCTAGAGGCGGCGAATGACACCGATGATATCCCGCTGGATGAGCGCGTACGGCAGGTGCTGATGGGCAACCGCACCTTCAGAACCGCCGATCAGGCGCCGCCTGAGCTTCCGTCCCTGTTGCACGAAGCCCTTGCCGGACACTTCGATCACGAGCAGGCCGAAGCCGAGGAATTGGCGGAATTGAGACGCGAGTTGGCGCTCTTGAGGGAGCGTCTCGCCGATTACGCCGACCATGGCGATGACTACCGCAAAACTGCCTGACGACGCTGCATTTTTGCTTGCATTCCTGCAAAGTCGGCACCATACGGGGCCAACGTAATCCAGCAGGAGCAGAACGCATGGCAGTTGTGATTGACGGGAAGGCGAAGGCGGCTTCGGTCGTCGAGGAAGTCCGCAAATCGGCAGAAGCGCTTGAGGCGGAAAAGGGCGTGAAGCCCGGTCTCGCGGTTGTCATCGTCGGCAATGATCCGGCCAGCCACGCCTACGTGAACTCCAAAAGCAAGATGGCCAAGCAGTGCGGTTTCAACTCCGTTCAACACACGTTGCCGGAAGAAACGACGCAGGATGCGCTCCTCAAGCTGGTCGGCGAATTGAACGCCGATGCCTCCATCCACGGCATTCTGGTACAGCTTCCTTTGCCGAAACACTTCAATTCCGATGAGATCATCCAGTCGATCCTGCCTGAGAAGGATGTGGATGGCCTCAGTGTTCTGAACGCGGGCAAGCTGGCGACCGGCGACCTCGCCACCGGCCTCATTTCCTGCACGCCGGCTGGCGCCATGCTCTTGGTGCGCGGCATTCATGGGGACGATCTTTCCGGCCTCAATGCCGTGGTCATCGGCCGCTCCAACCTGTTCGGCAAGCCGATGGGCCAGCTTCTCCTCAATGCCAATGCCACGGTGACGATGGCGCATTCGCGCACGAAGGATCTCGCCACCGTCTGCAAGACCGCCGATATTCTCGTGGCGGCGGTCGGTCGCGCGGCGATGGTGAAGGGCGATTGGGTGAAATCCGGCGCGACTGTCATCGATGTCGGCATCAACCGCATTCCGGCTCCGGAAAAGGGTGAAGGCAAGTCGAAGCTGGTCGGCGATGTCGCCTTCGACGAGGCAAGTGCCGTGGCCGCCGCCATCACACCCGTGCCGGGCGGTGTCGGCCCGATGACGATCGCCATGCTGATGGCCAACACCGTCATCGCCGCCCATCGTGCGCTGGGTCTGACCGCGCCGAAGTTCTAGAGCGCTTCCAAGGATTTTGTTTCAGCGTATCCGACATAAAGATCAGGGGCGGTGCGTCGGTAGAGAATCTTATTTTTCTGATGCGCGCTCCTCCTCATTCCTGTGCTTGTCACAGGAATCCAGCCAGCCCAAGTCCTTGGGCTGAAAGGACTCTCTTCGCCGCGCAGACGCGCGTCGGCTGGATTCCTGTGACAAGCACAGGAATGAGGGGGTGGGGGGTGCGCCTGTGCGAGACGTCCTGTGTTGCGCATTGATTGTGTTCTATTTCAACCGCACACTCCAAATAGATTGAGACGGGCCAGCTACGCTTTCGGAGCAGGCCCCGTCGAAGCGCGCACCACAAGTTCCGCCTTCCAGAGCTCCTGATGGGGTTCCGTCTGGTTGAACTTGATCCGGTTGATCAGGCGCTGGCCCACGCGCACGCCCGCCGCCCTGAGTGACGAGCGGGTGGTGGTCAGCGGTACGGAAAAATTGTCCGGCTTCAAAAGCGGCAGCACGTCGTCATGGGCGATCAGCGAGATATCCTTGCCGGGTTTTAAGCCCCGCTGGTTGAGCGAGCGGATCGCGCCGAGCGCAAGCGCGGTACTGGCGCAGAGAATGGCGGTCGGCTTTTCCGGCCGGGACAGCAGCGCTTCCATGCCGAGATAGCCTTCCTCATCGGTCATGCTGCTGTGTCTCTTGTCGTTCGCATGCAATGTCAGGCCATTTGCCGAAAGCGCCTTTTCCACCCCGAGACAGCGTCGGTAGGTGAAATCATAACCCTCCGGGCCATTCAGTAACCCGATCCGCGTATGGCCAAGCTGGAGGAGAAGCTGGGTCGCATCACGGAAGGCGCCTTCATTGTCCACGTCGAGATAGGGATAATCCTCCTCCACGCCGATGGAGCGGCCATGGACGAGGAAGGGCAGGGAGAGCGATTGCAGCATGGCGATGCGGGGATCGTTCTTCTTCATATAAGCGAGATAGATGCCATCGACGCTGCCGCTTGCGGCGAGCCCCCGCAGCGCTTCCCGTTCCTTCTCCGGCTCCGTCGGCATGATGACCAGATGAAAGCCACTGCGTGACGCTTCCTCCCCGAGACCGCTCAGGAATTCGCCGAAATGCACATCGGAACGGTGGTGCTCGCCAATCGGCATGACAAGCCCGATGGAGCCGACCTTGCCCGTCGCCAGCCGCTGCGCTGCGGCATTGGGGCGATAACCCGTCTTTTCGGCAGCCTCCATGACACGGCGGCGCGTTTCGGCGCTGACCTCGGGATAGCCGTTGAGCGCCCTGCTGATGGTCGTCTGCGAAATCCCCAGCAGTTGCGACAACTGTTTCAGGTTCATGTCTCTCATTTCCTCCATGCGTGCGCTCTGGAAACGGTAAAACCTCTCCCCAGGCTTCCAAAGCGCTTTAGATTTTTACCAGCCTCCGCCGCTTTTCTCAATCGAAAACGATAGCCGCCTTTCTAAATAAATATGATTATTCACGAGGCGCTGCAACGTTTCCGCAGAAAGAGCCTCTTGACTCCTTCTTGATGACAATGAGATGAATAGGCAGCCAAAGCGCTTTGATTGAACGAGGACGCTTTGAGCCTTTTATGTGATGGGAGGTAAATCACATGCAGAAGACTCTTTTGGCGACGGCTGCTGCAATAGCGCTGCTGTCCGGTGCGGCCTCTGCCGCTGACCTGAAATTCGCGCCCGGTGAGGACGCCAAATTCAACTGGAAAAGCTACGAGGACTTCAAGGCGGCCCATGCCGATCTGAAAGGCCAGACGCTGACGATTTTCGGCCCGTGGCGCGGTGAGGATGAGGCGCTGTTCCAGTCGGTGCTTGCCTATTTCGCCGATGCGACCGGCGTGAATGTCCGTTATTCCTCGTCGGAAAATTACGAGCAGCAGATCGTCATCGATACGCAGGCGGGCTCGCCGCCCAATATCGCCATTCTGCCGCAGCCAGGCCTTCTGGCCGATCTCGCGGCAAAGGGTTTTCTGGTTCCGCTCGGCGATGACACGGCCAAATGGGTCGAGGAAAATTACGGCGCGGGCAAATCCTGGGTCGATCTCGGCAGCTACAAGGGCAAGGATGGCAACAAGGCCTATTTCGCGTTTCCCTTCAAGGCGGACGTGAAGTCACTTGTCTGGTACGTGCCCGAGAACTTCGAGGAAGCGGGCTACAAGGTGCCCGAGACCATGGAAGACCTGTTCAAGCTGACGGACCAGATCGTCGCCGATGGCGGCACCCCCTGGTGCATCGGTCTCGGCTCCGGCGGCGCCACCGGCTGGCCGGCGACCGACTGGGTGGAAGACCTGATGCTGCGCACGCAGCCGCTCGACGTCTACCAGAAATGGACGACGAACGAGGTCAAGTTTACCGATCCGGCCGTGGTCGAGGCGATCAACGAATTTGGTAAATTTGCCAAGAACGAAAAATATGTCAGCGGCGGCGTCGCGGCCGTGGCCTCCACCGACTTCCGCGACAGCCCCAAGGGCCTCTTCGACATTCCGCCGAAGTGCTACCTGCATCATCAGGCGTCGTTCATTCCGTCCTTCTTCCCGGAAGGCACCAAAGTGGGTACGGATGCGGATTTCTTCTACATGCCGACTTACGCGTCCAAGCCTGACCTCGGCAAGCCGGTTCTCGGCGCCGGCACGCTGGTCACCATCACCAAGGAAGCGCCGGCCGCCAAGGCTTTCGTCGAATTTCTGCAGACCCCGATCGCCCATGAGGTCTGGATGGCGCAGTCCAGCTTCCTCACGCCCTATAAGGGTGTGAATGTCGATGCCTATGCCAATGAGCAGATGAAGCGACAGGGTGAAATCCTGACGACCGCGACAAGCTTCGGCTTCGATGGTTCCGACCTCATGCCCGGCAAGATCGGCGCCGGCGCATTCTGGACCGGCATGATCGATTTCGTCGGCGGCAAGTCCGCCGATCAGGTCGCGAGCGATATCCAGAAGGCCTGGGACGGCCTGAAGTAACGATATCGGATCAGGCCCGGCGGTTTGCCGCCGGGCCCTTACCAACGGCGCTGCCCCGACGACCGCATAAATCAGCGCGGCGCGGAGAGGATCAAGGGAGGGAACATGGCTCAACAACTCGTTTCGGCCATCGGCGTGATGGTGGCGGGGGTCTTTGCCTGCGCTGCCTATTACTGGCTATCCGACAAGGTGCTTCAGGCGATCTTTCCCGTTCGTTCGGGAGATGTGCTGCAGGCGTCCCGCAACCTCAATCGCCGCGCCGCCGTCCGGCCCTGGCTATTCATCGGCCCGGCTTTGATCCTCCTGCTGGTCTATCTGGTCTACCCCGTCATCGCCACGCTGATCCTGTCTTTCTATGACCGGACCGGCAGCGAATTCGTCGGTCTCGCCAATTATCGCTGGGCGTTTTTCGATGCCGGTTTCCGCCAGTCGATCTTCAACAATATTCTTTGGCTCGCCGTCGTGCCGGCCGCCTGCACCTTCTTCGGCCTCGTCATCGCCGTCATGACCGACCGTATCTGGTGGGGCAACATCGCCAAATCCATCGTCTTCATGCCCATGGCGATCTCCTTTGTCGGTGCTTCCGTCATCTGGAAGTTCATCTATGAATATCGCGCCGAAGGGCAGGTGCAGATCGGCCTCTTGAACGCCATCGTCGAGTTTTTCGGCGGCAATCCGCAGGTATGGATTTCCATGCCCTTCTGGAACAACTTTTTCCTGATGATCATCCTCATCTGGATCCAGACCGGTTTTGCCATGGTCATCCTGTCCGCGGCGCTGCGGGGCATTCCCGAGGAGACCATCGAGGCTGCGGTCATCGATGGCGCCAATGGCTGGCAGATTTTCTGGAAGATCATGGTCCCGCAGATCTGGGGCACCATCGCCGTCGTCTGGACGACGATCACCATTCTCGTGCTCAAGGTTTTCGACATCGTGCTGACCATGACCAACGGACAGTGGAACACCATGGTGCTCGCCAACCTCATGTTCGACTGGATGTTCCGCGGTGGCGGTGACAGTGGCCGAAGTGCGGTCATCGCGCTCATCATCATGGCGGCCGTCACGCCGATCATGGTCTGGAACATCCGCCAGGCGAACCGCGAGATGGAGGGCCGCTGAGATGAATATTTTCAAACGCCTTCGCCGCGTCGGCCTGCCGCGCCTCATCGTCCATGCCAGCGTTCTGGTCGTCGTGCTGCTCTGGCTCCTGCCAACACTCGGCATTCTCGTCAGCTCGCTGCGCGACAAGGACCAGATCACGGTCTCCGGCTGGTGGACGGCCTTCTCCAGTTCCGAACAGACCTCGGCGGTTCGCCTCGCCGATGCTTCCGTGCAGAAGCAGGATGGCAGCCGCTACGTCATATCAGGCAATGTTTTTGAAAGCGGACAGGGCGGCAAGGTTGCAGCCTTCGGCGTTCGCGTACAGGAGCCCACGGCGTTCAAAGCCGGCGAGGCGGCCGATATCGGTGACGGCGAAACACTGCTCGTCAATACGGACGGCACCTATGAATATAGCAAGGCCGCGAGCTTTGAAGGCTCTCGCGGCAAGCGCGTCTATATCTCCGTCGCGACGCCGCCCGTCTTCACGCTCGATAATTATCGCACGGTCCTGACCTCGGAAGGCATCGGCCAGTCCTTCGTCAATTCGCTGACCGTCGCTGTGCCGGCAACCGTCATCCCGATCCTCATTGCCGCCTTCGCCGCCTATGCGCTGTCATGGATGAGCTTCTCCGGCCGCAATCTGCTGATTGCCATGGTGGTGGGCCTGATCGTCGTGCCGCTGCAGATGTCGCTCATCCCGCTTCTCAGACTCTATAATGAAATCGGCACCATCTTCGGCGTGCCGTCCAAGACCTATGCCGGCATCTGGCTCGCGCACACCGCCTTCGGCCTGCCGCTCGCCATCTATCTGCTGCGCAACTATATTTCCGGCCTGCCGAAGGAGATCATCGAAAGCGCCCGCGTCGATGGTGCGAGCGACTTCGAAATCTTCGTCAAGATCATCCTGCCGCTATCCTTCCCGGCACTCGCCTCCTTCGCCATCTTCCAGTTCCTGTGGACCTGGAACGACCTGCTCGTCGCCATGGTGTTCCTCGGCACGCAGAAGGATGAGCTGGTGCTGACCGGTGCCTTGAACGCGCTGCTCGGTTCGCGCGGCGGCAACTGGGAAATCCTCACCGCCTCGGCCTTCGTCACCATCATCGTGCCGCTTGGCGTCTTTTTCGCCCTTCAACGTTATCTCGTGCGAGGCCTGCTGGCAGGCTCCGTCAAGGGAGGCTGATTATTCCATGAACGCCCATACCAGACAGGACACTTCCATGACCGCTTCGGTGACTTCCGCTTTGACGCCCAACAAGGATTGGTGGCGCGGTGCCGTGATCTACCAGATTTATCCGCGCTCCTATCAGGACTCCAATGGCGACGGCATCGGCGACCTCAAGGGCATCACAGACCGTCTGGCGCATATCGCCAATCTGGGTGCCGACGCCATCTGGATTTCGCCCTTCTTCACCTCGCCGATGAAGGATTTCGGTTACGACGTCTCGAATTATGTCGATGTCGATCCGATGTTCGGCACGCTCGCCGATTTCGACGGCCTGATCGCTGAGGCCCACCGCCTCGGCGTTCGCGTGATGATCGACCTCGTCATGTCGCACACGTCGGACCAGCATCCGTGGTTCGTGGAAAGCCGCGCCAGCCGCGGCAATCCGAAATCGAACTGGTATGTCTGGTCGGACAGCAAGCCGGATGGCACGCCGCCCAACAACTGGCTGTCGATCTTCGGCGGTTCCGCCTGGCAGTGGGATCCGACCCGCATGCAATATTACATGCACAACTTCCTGACCTCACAGCCGGACCTCAACCTGCATAATCCGGAAGTTCAGGAAGAACTGTTGAACATCACCCGCTTCTGGCTGAAGCGCGGCGTCGATGGTTTCCGCCTCGACACCATCAACTTCTATTTCCATGACCTTGAGCTGCGCGACAACCCGGCGCTGGCGCCGGAACGCCGCAATGCCTCCACCGCGCCTGCGGTCAATCCCTATAACTTCCAGGAACATCTCTACGA
This sequence comes from Rhizobium sp. X9, assembly GCF_018873185.1. Taxonomy (NCBI): domain Bacteria; kingdom Pseudomonadati; phylum Pseudomonadota; class Alphaproteobacteria; order Hyphomicrobiales; family Rhizobiaceae; genus Rhizobium; species Rhizobium sp. X9. The sequence continues at coordinate 284,033 of NZ_CP071311.1, forward strand.
CAAGAACCGCCCGGAAAACATCGCCTTCCTGAAGCGCTTCCGCGCCGTGTTGGACGAATTCCCTGACATCGCCGCTGTCGGCGAAGTGGGTGACAGCCAGCGCGGTCTCGAAATCGTCGGCGAATACACCTCCGGCGATGACAAGATGCAGATGTGCTACGCCTTCGAATTCCTCGCCCCCGATGCGCTCACACCGCAGCGCGTTGCCGATGTGCAGGCGGATTTTGCGAAAGCCGCACCGGAAGGCTGGGCCTGCTGGGCCTTCTCCAACCACGATGTCGTGCGCCACGTCAGCCGCTGGGGCGAGCACGTCGAGGACAAGGACGCCTTCGCCAAGGTGCTTTCGGCGCTGCTGATGACACAGCGCGGCTCCGTCTGCATCTATGAGGGCGAGGAGCTCGGCCTCACCGAAGCGGACATCGCTTTCGAAGATTTGCAGGATCCCTACGGCATCCAGTTCTGGCCGGAATTCAAGGGCCGCGACGGTTGCCGCACGCCGATGGTGTGGGATGCCGGTCATGCGCAGGCCGGTTTCTCGACCGCCGACAAGACGTGGCTGCCGATTCCGGCAGAGCACAAGCAGCGCGCCGTCAGCGCCCAGCAGGGCAACGAGGCCTCGGTGCTTGAGCATTATCGTCGCTTCCTGAGCTTCCGCAAAAAGCACCCCGCTTTTGCCAAGGGCGGCATCGAATTCCAGCCGGTTGAGGGCGAGGTGCTGAGCTACACCCGCACGCTCGGCAACGAAACCGTGCTTTGCCTCTTCAATCTGTCCGCGACAGCTGCAAAGGCGACGCTGCCGGAAGGGAACTGGGAGGTTCTCGAAGGCCACGGCTTTGCAGGCGGTCTTGAAGGCAGAAGCGTAGAACTTCCGGCATGGGGCGCATTCTTCGCCCGTTACGCCTGATAGATGAGGGAGGAATACCCATGACAAGTCTCGTTCTCAAGGATATCCGCAAATCATACGGGCAGGTGAAGGTTCTGCACGGCATCAATCTGGAGATAGAACAGGGCGAATTCATCGTTTTCGTCGGCCCCTCAGGCTGCGGAAAATCGACGCTGCTGCGCATGATCGCCGGTCTGGAGGAAATCACCGGCGGCGAGATGTATATTGACGGCCAGCTCGTCAATGAAATCCCGCCCTCGCGGCGGGGTATTGCCATGGTGTTCCAGTCCTATGCGCTTTACCCGCATATGACCGTCTATGACAACATGGCCTTCGGCATGAAGATCGCGAAAGAGAACAAACAGGAGATCGACCGCCGCGTGCGCGCCGCCGCCGAAATCCTGCAGCTGACGCAATATCTGGAACGTCTGCCGAAGGCTCTGTCCGGCGGCCAGCGCCAGCGCGTCGCCATCGGCCGCGCCATCTGCCGCAATCCCAAGGTCTTCCTGTTCGATGAGCCCTTGTCGAACCTCGATGCCGCGTTGCGTGTCGCAACCCGCATCGAGATCGCCAAGCTCAACGAACAGATGGCCGATACGACGATGATCTACGTCACCCATGATCAGGTGGAAGCGATGACGCTGGCCGATCGTATCGTCGTTCTGAATGCCGGCCGGGTGGAACAGGTCGGCGCGCCGCTCGAACTTTACGAAAAGCCCGCCAACCTCTTTGTGGCGCGCTTCATCGGCTCGCCGGCCATGAACATCATCGCAGCGAAGATTACGGGAACCGGGGAACGGACCTCCATCGAACTTACCGGCGGCAAGGCGCTTGCCGTCAATGTTCCCACACCTGCATCCGAGCAGGGAAAGGCTGCAAGTTTCGGGGTCAGGCCTGAAGATTTGAGCATCGTCACCGGTGATGACTATCTGTTCGAAGGCAAGGTTTCGATTGTCGAGGCTCTGGGCGAAGTGACCCTGCTTTATCTCGAAGCACCAAAGGGGCAGGAGCCGATCATCGTCAAGGTGCCGGGCATTGCTTCCGTCGGCAAGGGCCAGACCCTGCGTTTTGCAGCGCCGCAGGAGAAGCTTCATCTCTTCGACGCCGACGGTAAAACCTACCGCAGATAATCGCCCGCCAGACCAGGAAAAAGCCCCGGACATTCGCTGTTCCGGGGCTTTTTAACGACCTTTTGTCACTGTGGAAAAACGCCGGAAATGTCCCGCTTCCGGTCTGTTTAAGACCGCGTTGTTAGGAATTGTTAAAGACTATGTCCTAATCTCGGAGGTGTTGATAGAGCATGGGAGTCCGGGCGTGCAGAGCAGTGCGGGTGTCATCAGGAACAATTACCTGAGCAAGGAAGAATCCTTCATGTACGACCGCGAAGGCCGGTTTCGCATGGAAGATACCATGAATGCGGCGCGCATCGAATATACCGAAAAGGCCGTCATGCACATGGCCGCTCGCCGCTGCGACGTCATCCGTATCTCCCAGACCGAGGCCGTGCTGGCGCTGCTGACGAAATACAATATGCCCAACCAGTTCTATCTGGATATTCCCGACGCCCGCATCACCAAGATCGGCTGCGTGCTGTTGCGCGTCAACGCCAACAACACCATCCATGTCCGCTTCCTGCGCATGGTGACGCAGAAGGAAATGAACCGTATTTTCGTGTTCAGCACGCATCCGGCACATAAGGACCGGAAGCTCGACATTCGGTCGTTCTGAAGGCCGCTTTTGCGGCGCCATTTCCTTCCCTCATCCCTGTGCTTGTCACAGGGATCCAGCCAGCCCAAGTCCTTGGGCTGAAAGGAGTCCTTCCCGCCGCGCGGACGCGCGTCGGCTGGATTCCTGTGACAAGCACAGGAATGAGGAGCGTAGGGATGTGCCGCCGCACGAAATCTTAGTGTTGTGTACGGTGCCCGGGCCTGTGTCTCACTGGCGAGAATGCAGGTTTTAAGAAAGCCCGCCCAGAACCGTCTGCTTCAGCTTCACTTCAGGCACTTCCGCAAAAACAAGATCGCTGCGGCCGAAATAGGATTTCTGGTTGGTGGCCGACCAGTCGTTGCAGACCAGCCTGTAGCGCTCTTTCGTTTCCGGTTTCTCCGGCATGGCGTAAAGATAATCGCCGGTCCGGTCGGCAAGTGCAATGTCGCCATCCTGGTTGCATCGCTTGAGGATGTGCTGAAGTACCGCGCCATCCACTTCCGTCACCATCAGCCTGCCGTCGAAACGCAGCGAGGCGTTGAAATCGTAGCGGCGAATATCGCCCTCGGGCAGGCCCGCGCCGAAGGAGGTGTGGCCGATGAAGCCGACATCCGCGCCCGTTTTTGCGGCGATGAGCTGCGCCACATGGCGGCCGGCCTCATCGACGGTCATCGCTTTTGCGGATTTGCCGACGACTGCCCGCTCTTCCGCCGTGAGGTGCTTTTCGAGCGTCTGCTCGATCAGGCTCTTGAGGGCGGGGGAGGCGGGAGCGCCACGATCGATTGCAACGGTCTCGATGGCTGCAGCCTTGCCAGGAGCCGTGATCGTCGCGACCGTCATGGAAGTGCACCAGGAGCCGGTGTGGACATAACGCGTGGCGCCCTGTTCATGCACGAAATTCAGGTGGTCGTGGCCGCCGATGATCAGCGTGCCATCCGGCAGCAAAGGCAGGATATCACGGTCGGCGACGACGCCGGCATGGCTCAGAACAATGTTGATCGCGCCCTGCTTGACGATCCCCGGCAGATTGGCCTTCGCCCATTCCACCGGCTGCGGAATGTCCAGCATCTCGCGCGTGGCCTTCGGATAGGTATTGATCGCATTGGTGGCGAGGCCCGCCACGACGATCTGTTGGCCACCAACGCTCACCTCGGCGCTGGCAGGTGCATAGGCGGTGCCGCTGCGCTTGTCGATGATGTTGGAAAGAACGGTGATGCCGAGTGCCTTGGCGCGGCTGACGAAATTGGCGAGATCATTGTCGATATCGGGTTCGTGGTTGCCGATATTGATGACGGTGGGGGCTAGCTTGGCGAGCGCCGCCAGGAACGTCCACTCGATTTCGCCGGCGGAACGCGCGGCCACCGCATTGCCGATCTCGAACAGGTCGCCATTCAGAAGAATGACATGAGGCGTCTTGTCGGCAGCCACGTGCGTTTCGATGGCCGCGAGAAGCTGGCCGATGCGCTCATAGGCGGAATGCAGATCGGAGATGACGATTGCACGCAGCGCCACGTCCCGTGCCATCGCTGGCCTTGCCGCCACCATCAGCGGCAGCAGGGCGGTGCCGGCCATAAGCTTCAGCACATCGCGGCGTTTGCTTGAGAAAATCGTCATATCCTGGCCCCATCATCCGAAACTGCGCCGCCGTCCCGCGGCCGGCTGAGAAGGCCCTAAAGGGCGATCATCACAGCCGCATGACAAGTCTGACGTTTAAGACATGGGAAATAAAGCGGTTTCTGCGCCAGCTCTCGGCGATGAGAGGTGGATTCAGGCGATGCCGCAAAATTGGGGTTGAAAGGCGAAAGCCGCACCCGGCCCTCGCCCATCAAAAATCAATGGAACAGAACGCTGGCGCCCTGGTCCGCAGGTCCGGCATTGCGGCGGAAGGGGGCGAAAAGTTCGCGGCCCATGCCCCATTCATTGCCCGAGAGATCAGCGCGCGCCGGTTCGCGTTTTGCCAGTTCGGCGGCAGGCACGAGCACTTCCAGCGTTCCGGAAATGGCGTCGAGGCGGATGATGTCGCCGTCCCGGATGAGCGAGATCGGACCGCAATCGGACGCTTCCGGCGTGACGTGGATGGCGGCCGGCACCTTGCCGGAGGCACCGGACATGCGCCCATCCGTCACCAGCGCCACCTTGAAGCCGCGATCCTGCAGCACGCCAAGCGGCGGCGTCAGGCGATGCAGTTCCGGCATGCCATTGGCCTTCGGTCCCTGGAAGCGAACGACGGCGATGAAGTCGCGGTTGAGCTTGCCGTCCTTGAAGGCGTCCTGAAGTTCCTGCTGGTCGTTGAAAACGATTGCGGGCGCTTCGATGATGTGGCGTTCGGCCTTCACGGCGGAGATCTTGATGACCGATTTGCCGAGATTGCCGGTCAGCATCTTCAACCCGCCGGTCGGCTGGAACGGCGTCTCAATGCTGGCGAGGACCTTAGGGTCGTGGCTCTGCTCGGGGGATGGTTCGCGCATCACCGCGCCGTTTTCATCAAGCTTAGCGTCCACGGTGTAGGCTTCGAGACCCTGTCCGAAAACGGTGCGCACATCGTCATGCACGAAGCCCTGTTTCAAAAGCTGCTTGATGAGGAAGCCCATGCCGCCGGCGGCGTGGAAATGGTTCACATCCGCAAGACCGTTGGGATAGACGCGGGCGAGCAGCGGCACGGTATCCGAAAGGTCGGAAATATCCTGCCAGGTGAGGATGATGCCGGCCGCGCGCGCCATGGCGATCAGATGCATCGTGTGGTTGGTCGAACCACCCGTCGCATGCAGGCCGACGACGCCGTTGACGACAGACCGCTCGTCGATCATCTCGCCCGCCGGGGTAAATTCGTTGCCCTGCGCGGTGATGGCAAGCGCCCGCTTGGTGGCCTCGCGCGTCAGCGCATCGCGCAGCGGCGTGCCGGGATTGACGAAGGACGAGCCGGGCATATGGAAACCCATGATCTCCATCAGCATCTGGTTCGAATTGGCCGTGCCGTAGAAGGTGCAGGTGCCGGGACCGTGATAGGATTTGGATTCCGCTTCCAGAAGTTCGGCGCGGCCGACCTTTCCTTCGGCATAAAGCTGGCGGATGCGCGATTTCTCGTCATTCGGCAGGCCGGATGTCATGGGGCCTGCCGGAACGAAAACGGCGGGCAGATGGCCGAAGGCGAGCGCCGCAATGACGAGGCCGGGCACGATCTTGTCGCAGACGCCGAGATAAACGGCGGCGTCGAACATGTTGTGCGACAGGCCGATGCCGGCCGCCATGGCAATGGCGTCGCGGGAAAACAGCGAAAGTTCCATGCCCGGCTGGCCCTGGGTCACGCCGTCGCACATGGCCGGAACAGCGCCCGCCACCTGCGCGATGCCGCCCGCCTGCTTTGCAGCCTCACGAATGATCGCCGGAAAGGTCTCGTAGGGCTGATGCGCCGACAGCATGTCGTTATAGGCGGTGATGATGCCGAGATTGGGAACCCGGTCGCCGGCAAGGATATCCTTGTCGGCGGGGGAACAGACCGCAAACCCATGCGCCAGGTTGCCGCAGGAAAGCACGGAACGGTGAACGCCCTTCGAAACCTGCAGCCGCAGCCGTTCGAGATAGGTCTCGCGGTAGGGCTTGGAGCGTTCGACGATGCGGGCGGTAATGGCCTGAATGCGGGAATCGGCGGACATGAGCGTTCATCCTGTTCGTTGGTCGGCAACCGGCGATCCGGGAGGTGAGCGGCCGGTTGTCGAGTTTCAGTCTTGTATGTTGGGCGCTTTCGCGCGGCAGCCGCGTTGGCTTATGGCGCCCAGTATATATCCACGGGCGTTTCGGCCCGGTTCAGCACGGCGCGGATCGGCATTTCATCCTCATCCTCGCCCGACTGCGCTTTCTCGAGCGTTGCTTTCTTGGCAGCGCCTTCGATATGCAACACCAGAAAACCGGCATCATGCAAGCTGGAGAAATTGAACGTCAGCCGTTCTTCTCCCGCGGTTTCCGCCGCCATTGTCAAAACGCCGCGCGGCTCGTCGAGGTCGAGCGCCTCGTAGAGATTGTCGCCGCCGGGAAAGAACGACGCCGTGTGGCCATCCGTTCCCATGCCGAGCACCACAACGTCAAACGGGTCGCAGATCGCTTCGGTCTTGACCGTCGCAAGTGTGGCCGCATCCTCCGGCGAGGCCGCCGGCTGGTAGAGCGGCACGAAATAGGCAGCCTTCGCCTTGTCCTGCAACAGGTTTTCGGCAACCAGTCGATGGTTCGAGCGGTCGCTTTCCGGGGGCACGAAGCGCTCGTCCACCAGCGTTACGCTGATGTTGCTCCAGTCCAGATCATGCCGGGAAAGCGCCTGAAAGAACAGCTTGGGTGTGGAGCCGCCGGAAACGGCGATGCTTGCCGTGCCGCGCTCCTGCGTTGCCGCCGAAAGATGGGCGGCAACCTCCGTTGCGAGCGCTGAAGCGAGATCGGCGGCGCTGTCGAAGACATGTAATGTCTCACTCATCTCCGTCATCCTCAATCTCCGTCGTGCCAGGTGCGGCCATCGCGCTCGATCAGCGCGATGGAGCCGCTCGGACCCCAGGTTCCGGCGGTGTAACCCTGCACGCCCTGCGCCAGATCTTCCCAGCTCTTGAGAATGGGGTCGACCCATTCCCATGCCGCTTCCACTTCGTCGCGGCGCATGAACAGCGTCTGGTTGGAACGGATGGTATCCATCAGCAGGCGTTCATAAGCGTCCGGGCTGCGCACGTTGAAGGCTTCGGCAAAGCTCATGTCCAGCGACACCTGTCGCAGGCGCATGCCGCCCGGGCCGGGGTCCTTGATCAGCAGCGACTGCTTGACGCCTTCGTCCGGCTGCAGTCGGATGACCAGCTTGTTCGCCTCGATCTTGCCAGCCGCATCGTCGAAGATCGAGTGCGGGATCTGCTTGAAGGTGACGACGATTTCCGAAACGCGGGTCGCAAGGCGTTTTCCGGTGCGGATGTAGAAGGGAACGCCAGCCCAGCGCCAGTTGGCGATTTCGGCCTTGATGGCAACGAAGGTTTCCGTGTTGGAAACGCCGCCTTCCAGCTCTTCCAGATAGCCCTTTACGGGGCCACCGGCGGAAGCGCCGGCGCGGTACTGGCCGCGAACCGTCTGCTTTTCGACATTGCTGGTGTTGATCGGCTTGAGGGACCGCAGAACCTTGAGCTTTTCGTCACGCACGGCTTCCGCATTCATGGACGCGGGCGGTTCCATGGCCACGAGGCAAAGCAATTGCAGAATGTGGTTCTGCACCATGTCGCGCAGGGCGCCGGCCTTGTCGTAATAACCGGCGCGGCCTTCGAGACCGACCGCTTCGGCGACCGTGATCTGCACGTGGTCGATATGGGCGGAATTCCACAGCGGCTCGTAAAGCGCATTGGCGAAACGCAGCGCCATCAGGTTCTGCACCGTCTCCTTGCCGAGATAGTGGTCGATGCGGAAAATCTGCTCTTCCTTGAAGACGTGACCGATGGTGTCGTTCAGCTCCTGCGCGGAAGCCAGGTCGCGGCCGATCGGCTTTTCAACGACGATGCGGGTCGAGCGCGTGATCAGCTTGTGTTCGCGGATCTTGTCGGCGATATCGCCGAAAATGCCCGGCGCGACGGCCAGATAAAAGGCGCGAACGCGCTCCTTGCCTTCGTCCAAAAGCTTCTTCAGCACGTCCCAGCCATTGCTGCCCTTGGCGTCGACGGGAACATAAAAAAGCCTGTTCAGGAACACGGAAACCTGGGCGTCGTCGTATTCGCCGGTCTTCAGGTGCTCCTTCAGCGCGTCCTGCGCGAATTTGCGATATTCCTCATGGCTCATGACCGAACGCGAAGCGCCGATGATGCGGGTCGGCTCCGTAAACTGGCCTTCGACCTGACGGTGATAAAGGGCCGGCAGAAGCTTGCGCTCCGCCAGATCGCCTGTGCCGCCGAAAACGACACAATCAAAAGCTTCAACAGGAATGATCTGACTGCTCATATCGATACTCTCGATCTTCAAGGGTTGGGGCATCCATAATCTAATCGATTTAAAAATGCCAGTCTCAGTTATGTGAAATTATGAATTTTGGTTTCGCGGGACGGAACCCCCGCACCGATTGTCATTCAGTGATGCCGGCTAGAAGGCAGGTTTTTTGAACAAGCCCTTTGCCGGCGGCGGAACGGAAAAAAAGAAAAGAACGATAATCGCTGCAATTTTTACCATCCATGATCGCGGTGATGGCTCATCGACCTTGTGCGAGGCATCTATACTGTCCAGCAGCAGCTTCGCATCATGTCTTTGCCGTTCCGGTACCCGGATTTCCATGCCTCCGAAAGCGACCGTCATATGCCAGTTTACGGAAACAATATGGGCAGAGGGAACGGTTGTGTGGATGCCATAGGCGCGCAGAAACGAACAGGTGACGGCGGTTTCCGCCATCCCGTAACCGGTCGCAATCGTTACAAGCCTGTCGTTAGGTCTTTCCATCTGATCTCCAGAAGTGGGGCGGATTTCCTAAAACCTGTCTCGCAACGCATACCATGAGAGCGCCAGGAAAAGCAGCGGCGCCCGGAACGATGCCCCGCCGGGGAAGGACGGAACCTTCAGCCGGGCAAAGGGCGCCAGCATGTCCTTTTTGCCGAGAACGAGATCGGCATAAAGCTTGCCGCAATAGTTCGAGAGCATCACCCCGTGGCCGGAATAGCCGCCGATGGAGGTGACGCCCGGCATCACTTCGCGCACGAACAGCTGACGCGGCAGGGTGATGCCGACGGAGCCACCCCAGGAATGGGTGACATCGACGTTTCCGAGCTCCGGATAAATCTCCGCGATCTGTCTGCGGATATGGCTGGAAATGTCGCGCGGCGTATCGGCGGTATAGGCCTCGCGCCCGCCAAACAGCAGGCGGTTGTCGGCCGTCTTGCGGAAATAGCGCACCACGAAACGGGAATCGGCGACAGCTTCCTTGCCGGGAATGATGTCGGGATAAGCGTCCAGCGGCGCGGTCGCGCCGATGAAGGAGCGGATGGGCATGATATGGGCCGCTGTCATCGGCTCCAGATTGCCGATATAGGCGTTGGTCGCGATCAGCACCCGCGTTGCGGTGAGCGTGCCGGAGGGCGTTTCGATGATCGTCTTGCCGCCGGACTGGCGGATTGATCTGGCGGGCGTCATTTCATGGATGCCGGCGCCTGCGGCTTTTGCGGCTTTGGCAAGACCGACCAGCAGCTTCAGCGGGTGGATATGGCCGGTGCCGGTATCACGCGTGCCGCCGAAATAATGGGTGGAGCCTACACGTTTGCGCGCCTCTCCCCGTTCCATGTAGGAGATATGCGGATAGCCGTAGCGACCGTTCATCGCATCGACGCTTTTGCGGTAGTCATCCTCATAGGCGGCCTTGTGCGCCACATAGAGCTGTCCTGGCAGATACTCCATGTCGATGCCGTGATCCCGGGCGAAATCGAGCACGTAGTGCTTGGCGCTTTCGGCAATGTCGAACAGCACCTTGGACTGCTCGAAGCCGATCTGCTCCTCCATCTCGTCGGGAAATGAACGCTGGCCGGTGCCGAACTGTCCGCCATTGCGGCCGGATGCGCCGTCACCGAAACGATGCGCTTCGATAAGGGTGACGGAGACGCCGTTCACGGCAAGATTAAAGGCGGCCTGAAGCCCGGTATAGCCGCCGCCGATGATCGCGACGTCGACGTCTTTCGAGCCGTCGAGCGCCGGGTATTCCGGCCGCTCGCCGACGGTCGCCTGATACCAGGAAATTCCCGGCGCAATCGGGCTTTGCCAAGTCATGCTGCGAACCCCTTACACGTTGAGAAGCAGGAATTCCCGCTCCCACGGGCTGATGACCTGCATGAAGGTCTCGAATTCCCCGCGTTTCAGGCCCGCATAGAGGCCGACGAATTCATGGCCGAACACCCGCTCGAACTGTTCCTCGCCCTCAAGCAGGGCCACGGCTTCCAGAAGGCCGCGCGGCAGATCGATGGAGCCCTCGTTGGCCGTATCGGCGGTCGGCTCGGTCGGTTCGATATTGTTGACGATGCCGAGCCAGCCGCAGGCGAGCGACGCCGCAAGCGCGAGATAGGGATTGGCATCCGAACTCGGCAGGCGGTTTTCGACGCGCCGCGCCTGCGGGCCGGAAATCGGCACCCGGAAGGCCGTCGTGCGGTTGTCGTAACCCCAGGCATTATTGACCGGGCAGGCCATATCCGGCGTCAGGCGGCGATAGGAATTCACATAGGGTGCGAGCATGACCAGCGCGTTCGGAACATAACGCTGCATGCCGCCCACGAAGGCAAAGAATTCCTTCGAAGGGCTGCCATCCGCATTGGAAAAGATGTTGCGGCCGCTGCCGATTTCCACCACCGACTGGTGAATATGCATGGCCGAACCCGGCTGTCCCTGCATGGGCTTGGCCATGAAGGTGGCATAGATGCCGTGCTTCAGCGCGGCTTCGCGAATGGTGCGCTTGAACAGGAACACCTGGTCGGCAAGTTCGATGGGGTCACCATGGCGCAGGTTGATCTCAAGCTGGGCCGGGCCTTCCTCGTGGATCAGTGTATCGATCTCGAGGCCCTGTTTTTCGGAAAAGTGATAGATATCATCGATCAGCTCGTCGAATTCGTTGATGCCGGCGATGGAATAGCTCTGTCCACCGACGATCGACCGTCCGGACCGGCCCTTCGGCGGATGCAGCGGATAATCCGGGTCGTCGTTCATGGCGACGAGGTAGAATTCGATTTCGGGCGCCACGACCGGCTTCCAGCCCTTTTCCGTGTAGAGCGAAAGCACGTTTTTCAGCACGTTGCGCGGCGTATAGGGAACGAAATTGCCCTCGGCATCTACGACGTCGCAGATCACCTGCGCAGTCGGGTCGCTCTCCCACGGCACGACCGAGAGCGTGGAAAGATCAGGCACCAGCTTCAGGTCGCTGTCGCGCGGCTCGTAACGGAAATTCGCGGTCTCATCAGGATATTCGCCGGAGATCGTGTGGCGATAGAGCGCGGAGGGCAGGGCAAGCGAGGTGTCGCCCGTGAACTTCGCCGTCGGCATCATCTTGCCGCGCGCAACGCCGGCAAGATCGGGGGTGATGCATTCTATGTCCTCGATGCCGCGCGCCCTCAGCCATTGCGCGGCTTCGCGCCAGGTTGAAACGCCACGGGTGGAGGAGAGGTCGAGGGGAGGTGTCTTTGCCATGGTTGCCTGTTTTTTCGGGCGGAGCATGGTTTTCTTCGGGGGCATGTATCACCGGGTCTGTGTTTCGACTGGCGCCATCATAACCGGAGTTTGGCAATTGGCGAGGGGGAAAGCGCCATTGACAACGGGCGGCACTTCGAAAAGAGGAAAGGAAACGGATCGGATGGAATGATGACAGAGAAATGTGACGTGCTGATTTTGGGGGCGGGCGCCGCCGGCATGATGTGCGCCGTCCGTGCGGGTCAGCGCGGTCGCTCCGTCATCATTCTCGACCATGCCAGGGCGCCGGGCGAGAAGATCCGCATCTCCGGCGGCGGCCGCTGCAATTTCACCAACATTCATGCCGGGCCGAAGAATTATCTTTCCGCCAACCCGCATTTCGCCAAATCCGCGCTTGCCCGCTATACGCCGCGCGATTTCATTGCGCTGGTCGAAAAACACCGTATCGCCTGGCACGAAAAGACGCTCGGTCAATTGTTCTGCGATGACAGCGCCAAGGACATCATTCGCATGCTGCTTGCCGAAATGCAGGCTGCGCATGTGAAGCTACGGCTCGAAACCAGCGTCTCGACCGTCGCCCATGATGGCGGGCGTTTTCGCGTGGCGACGTCCGGTGGCGTCATCGAGGCGGAAAGCCTTGTTGTGGCGACGGGGGCTAAGTCGATCCCGAAAATGGGGGCGACCGGGTTTGCCTACCAGATCGCCGAACAATTCGGATTGCCCCTCATCGAGACGCGTCCGGGCCTTGTGCCGCTGACGCTCGATCCTGCCGCACTGGAAAGGCTGAGCCCGCTTGCCGGTGTCGCCGTCCCGGCTGAAGTTTCGCACGGCAAGACCGCGTTCAACGAAGCGCTGCTGTTCACGCATCGGGGTTTGAGCGGTCCCTCCATCCTGCAAATCTCCTCCTATTGGAGGGAGGGGGATACGATCCGCCTCAAGCTGGAGCCAGCAAGCGATATCGCAGCGTTGCTAAGGCAAGCGAAACAGAAGAATGGCCGCCAGTCGGCCCAGACCGCTCTTGCGGAAATCCTGCCGAAAAGGCTTGCCCAGCACGTGGTTGAGAAATCTGGCCTCACCGGCAATCTTGCCGATATGTCGGACAAGGCTCTGACGACCTTGGCGAATGAGGTGCAGGACTGGCAGATCAAGCCCGCCGGCTCTGAAGGCTATCGCACGGCGGAAGTCACGCTTGGCGGTGTGGATACGACCTGCCTCGATTCCCGCAGCATGGCGGCGAAATCGGTGCCCGGCCTCTATTTCATCGGCGAATGCGTCGATGTGACCGGTTGGCTCGGCGGCTATAATTTCCAATGGGCCTGGGCCTCCGGGCAGGCGGCAGGCGAATTCGCGTGATTGTTGAAACATTCGTAGTTCTCTCCTCCGTCATGCCGGCCTTGAGCCGGTATCCAGCCATGGCGCGTCTGCGCCGTGAAAAGAGTTTCTTGCGATCAAAGACTTGATCGCGCTGGACCCCGTATCAAGTCCGGGGTGACGAAGTGCGGTAGTAACCCGTCCACCAAACTCATTTTAGTTGGCGGACTTTGTCGTCGGTCCGCGCCCATTTTAATATTCTGTTAACGGGCACGGAGTCATCCTGACCGAATGCCAGCAAAGCCGGATCACATTATGGTCCCGCTGCACATGATGTCATGCTGGAGGCTCTTAACAGGGCATGGGTCGGTTGAGTTTTTCGTCAGGAGCCCGCGCATGAACAGATCCGCACATCGTCGCCCTAACGCCATTGCAATCGCCCGCGCCGAGAGCGAGAGCCGGCAGGCGGCCCTTCGCCTGACCATAATCGCAGCCGGTGCTGTGGCTGCCTTGATCGCGCTTTTTTACTAGGGTCAGGCTCTTCGCTTTTGCCCTTGCGACAATCGCGGTAAAAAGCCGCCAAGGCCACGATGCCTCGGCCATATCGGCATAGAATTTCTCTTCCTGCCGGATGGCGTCCCGCCGCGTGCGCGGCGTCTGGTTTTCGATGATGGCCAATGCTGAATAAAACTCGTGCATGTCACTCTCCATGTTGCGGAGGGCCATGGTGCACGCCGTTTTTTGTTTTATCTGCGCAAGAAAATGCGCTACGTTTTTCAGCAATGAAAAACGTCACCTGGGATTCCTATCAGCTTTTCCTTGATGTGTCACGCAGCGGCGGCTTGACCGGTGCCGCTGCGCTGACCGGTTTGAGCCCGGCGACAGTCGGGCGGCGCATGGTCGAACTGGAAGAGCGCGTCGGCAAGGCGTTGTTCCAGCGCAGCCAGACGGGATATGCGCTGACGGCGGATGGCCGTGCGTTGCTTGACCGCCTTCAGGCGATGGAGCAGGCGGCAAAGGATATCGAGGGATGGCAGAAGGCGTCGTCAGCCTCTTCCGTTGTGCGCATAGCCGTTGGCACCTGGAATGCCTGGCTGCTGGCGGTGAATTTCTCTGCCATCTGCACAGATCGCGATGATTTCCGCATCGATCTTTTCATAGCCGAACAGCGGGCCTCTCTGGCGCATCGCGAAAACGATATCGGCATTCGCGCCTTTGAGCCGCAGGAGCGTAACCTTGCCGCCATCAAGACGGGAGAGGTGGCCTATGCGCCCTACAGGCTGCGCAACGCTGCTGCTTCTGTTGCCGACCGTTGGCTGGCGGTGGCGGAGGAAAACGCCATTTCTGCCTATCTGCGCTGGCCGCATGAAAACCGGCGGGACAATACCGTGGTGACGGTGAACAGGCCGACCGCGCTGCTCGATCTTACGCTGGCCGGGGCAGGGGTTGCCGTGCTCCCCTGTTTCGTCGGTGATGCCGATGCGCGGCTTATGCGCGAGGGCGGCGAGATCGAGCCGCTTCGCCACAATCAATGGATCGTCATGAACAATGACGATCGCCACCGCCGCGATATACGGACGGTGGCGGACCGGATGACCCGTCTGATCAAGGGGCATTCCGATTTATATGCCGGGCGCAAGAGCCGCCCGGCGTGAGAGCCGTTTCAGGCAGCCGCACTTCCCTGTGCGACGATGACCGGGATCAGAAGATCGCCCCAGTTGCCGCCGCCGCCATGGTGGCGGGCCGAGCGGACCAGCTCGACGGAAACACCGGCCTCGACGGCTTTCATGACGGCCTGGTTGAGGCGGTGCAGATCATTGGCCAGCATGCGGATGGCGGCCTGCTGATCCTGCGTCATGGCGGAGGACTGCTCCTCGGCGCGTTCCTTGACGTGGGTTTTGATGGGGTTATGGGCATTCATGGCATTTCTCCTCTCATTATTGTCAGGGGTTTTTGATCCGGTTTGCAAGCCCTTCCCGTTCCCGGGAAGGGCGTTTCTGAAGCTTTATTCAGCCGCCGGGCGGAACTGGTCGTGCTCGGTGGATTCCTTCATGGCTGTGGTCGAAGACGTGCCGCCGGAAATGGCGAGCGACACGGCGTCGAAATAGCCGGTGCCAACCTCGCGCTGGTGCTTGGTGGCGGTGTAACCGTTAACCTCGGCCGCGAATTCCGCTTCCTGAAGCTCGGAATAGGCCGCCATCTGCCGGTCCTTGTAACCGCGCGCCAGTTCGAACATGCCGAAATTCAGCTGGTGGAAACCGGCGAGCGTGATGAACTGGAACTTGTAGCCCATCGCGCCCAGCTCGCGCTGGAACTTGGCAATCGTTGCGTCGTCGAGGTTCTTTTTCCAGTTGAACGACGGCGAGCAATTGTAAGCGAGCTTTTTGCCGGGATGCACCTTGTGCACGCCCTCGGCAAACCTGCGCGCCTGTTCGAGATCCGGCTTGGAGGTCTCGCACCAGATCAGGTCGCAATAGGGCGCATAGGCCACTGCGCGGGCGATGCAGGGTTCGAGACCGTTCTTCACCTGATAGAAACCCTCGACGGTGCGGCCGGCATCGTAATCCACGAAGGGCTGGTCGCGCTCGTCGATGTCGGAGGTTAGGAGCTTCGCGGCCTCCGCATCCGTGCGGGCGATAACCAGCGTCGGCACACCCATGACGTCAGCCGCAAGCCGCGCCGCCGTCAGGTTGCGAATATGCGCCGCCGTCGGGATCAGAACCTTGCCGCCGAGATGGCCGCACTTCTTTTCCGATGCCAGCTGATCCTCATAATGGACCCCCGCCGCGCCCGCCTCGATAAAGGCCTTCATGATTTCGAAGGCATTGAGCGGCCCGCCGAAGCCGGCCTCGGCATCGGCGACGATCGGCGCGAACCAGGTGTCGACCGAAAGGCCCTTGCCCTCCGCCGTCTCGATCTGGTCGGCGCGCTGCAAGGTGCGGTTGATGCGCTTGGCAAGCTCCGGCGCGGCATTGGCAGGATAAAGCGACTGGTCCGGATACATGGCCGATGCCGTATTGGCATCCGCCGCAACCTGCCAGCCCGAGAGATAGATCGCCTTCAGCCCGGCACGAACCATCTGCATGGCCTGGTTGCCGGAAAGCGCGCCGAGCGCATTGACGAAATTCTCTTCGCTGATCAGCTTCCACAGCCGGTTCGCGCCCATTTCGGCCAGCGAATGGCGGATTTCAACGGAGCCGCGCAGCCGCTCCACGTCGGCGGCGGTGTAGGTGCGCTCGATGCCGTCGAAACGTCCCTGCGGCGCGCCCGGAACAAGTTTGTAAAAATCCGTCATACTTCTCTCTCCCATGACAAATGCAGTTTCTGAAACGCGCTTCCCTCAGCTATGTGAAGCGCCATTCGATGTGACTATATTTACATTTTTGGGGATTTGAGTGCCAGAACAAACATAAAAACAGTGACTTGAAAGAGGTTATCCTGTAGGGTGCGTGACAGGGTGGAGCTGTAAAATTGTAAATTTTGTAAAATCGTTCAGCCCCACGAGTTTGTAACAGACTTGTATGAGTCGCGGGGATGGAGAGGCCAGGCTGTGTCGGAAAACAAGATTTTTGCTGGCCCGCGCGTGCGCCGCATTCGCAATGGTCTGGGGCTGACGCAGACGGCGATGGCCGAAGCGCTGGCGATCTCCCCGTCCTATCTCAACCTCATCGAGCGCAACCAGCGGCCCCTGACCGTGCAATTGCTGCTGAAGCTTGCCTCGGTCTACAAGGTCGATCTGGATGACTTGCAGGGTGAAAGCGCCGGTTCGGCCGGGCAGCTGCGCGAGGTCTTCGCCGATCCTCTGCTGGTCGGCGAAGTGCCGTCGCCGCAGGAGCTGATCGAGGTTGCCGATGCCGCGCCCAACGCGGCAAGCGGTGTCCTGAAGCTATACCGGGCCTATAGGGAACAGGCGCAGCGCCTGTCCGACCTGTCGGATCTTCTGGCGCGGGAGGGGCATGAGACGGCGCTTTCCTCCACCCGCCTGCCGATCGATGAGGTGCGGCATGTCTTTGAAAACCGGCCGGCCTATTTCCACGCCATCGACGCGGCGGCGGAAGAACTCCACAAACAGTTGGCGGCGGGCGAAGATCTCGCCGTCGGCCTTAGAGCATGGCTCCAGAAAAACCACGGCATCGTGGTCAGAACCCTGCCGGTTCATGCCATGCCGAACCTCAGGCGGCGTTACGACCGGCATTCCATGCGGCTGTTTTTATCCGAGCGCCTGTCGCAGCCGGACCAGCTGCGGGAAATGGCGATGGAGACCTGTCTTCTGGCGCTTCGCGAGGAAATAGGCGCGGAGCTTGAGGCGCTCGGCCTGAAAGGGGAGGAGGCAAGGCGCATCGCCCGCTTCGAACTGGCGCGTTACGCCGCCCATGCGCTGATGATGCCCTATGGTGCATTCCTTGCCGCCACCCAACGCGCAAAATATGACCTCGAGGTTTTGCGGTCGCGCTTCAACGTTTCTTTCGAGCAGGCCACCAATCGGCTCGTCAGCCTGCAACGACCAACGGCTGCGGCAATCCCGTTTTTCCTGATGGAGATTGACAATGCCGGCAACCGGTTCCGCCTCGCAGGGGCTGGCGGTTTTCCACGGGCGCGTTTCGGCGGTCTCTGTCCACGGCTCAATATCCATGCCGCTTTCGCCCAACCGGGGCAGGCGCTGGTGGAGGCGGTGGAAATGCCTGACGGTGATGCTTTCCTCACCGTTTCGCGCACGCTGGAAGGTCCGCAGGCGGGCTTCGGCGAAAGGGTGCGGCGAACGGCCGTGCTTGTCGGCTGCGATCTCGCTCAGGCGGGAGAGACGGTCTATGGCCCAGCCGCCTCGGGTGCGTCGCCCGTTGCCGTCGGCCCCTCGTGCCGGCTGTGCGAAAGGCAGGGCTGTCTGTCCCGCGCCGAAGCGCCGCTGACACGGCCTCTGGGGCTCGATGAAATGGTGACCGGTCTCAGTGTTTTCGACTTCCAGTAGGTGTTTCCATTCGCTTTTTTGTGACCGGAAAACATTCGGTTGAAAATGCTGTGCTGCACATTTCCCGCTTGCTCCCTTTTGTTTTCCTTTCTAGTCTCTCCAAAAAAAGGGGATCACGCTTCCACCGTGAGGATGCGTTAACAGGAGACATCATGAAAAACCGTTCTCTCCGTCTGACCTTGGCTCTCACCACCGCGCTCGTTGCAGCAGGCTCGGCAATGGCCCAGGAGAAGGTCGTCCACGTCTATAACTGGTCGGATTATATCGACGAATCGATCCTTGCCGATTTCACCAAGGAAACCGGCATCAAGGTCGTCTACGACGTATTCGACAGCAACGAACTGGTGGAAACCAAGCTTCTGGCCGGCAGCTCCGGCTATGATGTCGTGGTGCCCACCGGCCCCTTCCTCGCCCGCCAGATCAATGCCGGCGTGTTCCAGAAGCTCGACAAGTCCAAGTTGCCGAATCTGAAGAATATGTGGCCTGAGGTCTCCGAGCGTCTGGCCAAATACGACCCCGGCAACGAATATGCCGTGAACTACATGTGGGGCACCACCGGCATCGGCTATAACGTCGCCAAGGTAAAGGCCGCTCTCGGCGATGTTCCGGTCGATAGCTGGGATATTCTCTTCAAGCCGGAAAATGCCGAAAAGCTGAAATCCTGCGGCATCAATATTCTCGATGCGTCGGACGAAACCTTTGCCATCGCCATGAACTATCTCGGCAAGAATCCAGACAGCAAGGAAACCGCGGATCTGGAAGCGGGCGGCGAGGTCTATTCGAAGATCCGTCCTTTCGTGAAGACCTTCAATTCCTCCGCCTATATTGACGAACTCGCGAATGGCGACAGCTGCATCACCATCGGCTGGTCGGGCGACATCCTCCAGGCGAAGAGCCGTGCCGAGGAAGCCAAGAACGGCGTCGAGGTGAACTACGTCATTCCGAAGGAAGGCACCTATATGTGGTTCGACAACCTTGCCATCCCCGCGGATGCCAAGAATGTCGAGGAAGCACACACCTTCATCAACTATCTGATGCGGCCGGAAGTCATCGCCAAGGCGTCCAACTACGTTCAGTACGCCAATGGCAACCTCGCTTCGCAGGCATTGATGGATGAGTCCGTCGCCAAGAACCCGGCGGTCTACCCCGATCAGGAGACGATGAAGAAGCTCTTCACCATCTCTCCCTACGGACCGAAGGAACAGCGTGTGCTGAACCGCGTCTGGACGCAGATTAAGACCGGCAGCTAAGACCTCCGCTCGCTGGTTGAGGAACGGCCGGCGGGCCTGTTTCTCAAATCCTTTGCCGGCAGGTCCCGCGACCTGCCGGTGTCGCCCGCCCCGATGCATCGTTCGAAAGACCAACGGGATTTGAGGGTAGGGTGAATGGCGAAAACTCTGGGGCCGGTCAAACGCAAATTTAGCCCTTGGGACAATCCCGATGCGGTGCCCTTCATCCGCTTTGAAAACGTCACCAAACGGTTCGGCGATTTCGTTGCCGTCAACAATCTGACTCTTGATATTTACGAGCGCGAGTTCTTCTCGCTGCTTGGTCCCTCGGGCTGTGGCAAGACCACGCTGATGCGCATGCTGGCCGGCTTCGAGGAGCCGACGGATGGACGCATCCTGCTGCAGGGCAAGGATATTTCCGGCGTGCCGCCCTATAAGCGTCCGACCAATATGATGTTCCAGTCCTATGCGCTTTTCCCGCATATGTCGGTGGAAAAGAACATCGCCTTCGGTCTTGAGCAGGATGGCCTGCCGAAGGCGGAAATTGCCGCCCGCGTCGAGGAGATGCTGCGGCTCGTCAAGCTCGGCGAATTTGCCAAGCGCAAGCCGAGCCAGCTTTCGGGCGGCCAGCGCCAGCGCGTGGCGCTTGCCCGTTCGCTTGCCAAGCGACCGAAGGTGCTTCTTCTCGATGAACCGCTCGGCGCGCTCGACAAGAAGCTGCGCGAAGAAACGCAGTTTGAGCTGATGGACATCCAGACCAATCTCGGTCTCACCTTCCTCATCGTCACCCATGACCAGGAAGAGGCGATGACGGTGTCGGATCGCATCGCGGTCATGGACAAAGGCAATGTCGTGCAGGTGGCGACGCCCGCCGAGATTTACGAAGCGCCGAACACGCGTTACGTGGCGGATTTTATCGGTGACATCAATATTTTCGACGCCAAGGTCGTCGCCAACGCCTCTGAGATTGGCAGGCCCGGACTGGTGACGCTGGATTGCGACGGGCTGGCGGTGTCTGTGGAGCAGGAATGTGCCGCGGCGACCGGCAGTCAGGTGGCTTTCGCCATTCGCCCGGAAAAGGTCCGCATCTCGCTCGATCAGCCCGCCGACAGCAGCATCAATTCCGCCTATGGCGAGGTCTGGGATATCGGTTATCTCGGCGACTTCTCGGTCTTCATCGTCAAGCTTGCCGATGGTCGGGTCATCCGCGCCGCGCAGGCGAACGTCTCCCGTCTCGTTGATCGTCCGATCACCTTCGGCGATATGGTGTGGCTGAACTGGAAACCGGATTCAGGTCTTGTCCTGACACGCTGAGGGAGGCTTCCATGGCGATCACCACTCCCGAAAACCGGCAAAGCCCCTGGCGCTGGCTGGTCGTCGCGGTTCCCTATTTCTGGCTGCTGCTGTTTTTCGCTGCGCCCTTTTTCATCATTCTCAAGATATCGCTGTCGGATACGGCGATCTCCATGCCGCCCTATACGCCGGTCTTCGAAGGGTTTTCGAAGCTCGGCGAATTCTTTTCGCAGCTGGATTTCGAGAATTACCTCTTCCTGACGGAAGACCCGCTCTACATCGACGCTTATCTGTCGTCGCTGCGCATCGCCTTCATCTCCACCTGTCTGCTTTTGCTGATCGGTTATCCCATGGCGCTCGCCATGGCGCGCGCGCCGTCATCGGTCCGCCCGACGCTGGTGATGCTGGTGATCCTGCCGTTCTGGACCTCGTTCCTGATCCGCGTTTACGCCTGGATCGGCATTCTGAAGCCGGAGGGCCTGTTGACGGTGCTGTTCCAATGGCTCGGTTTTCTTGGGCCGGACCAGCAGGTCAATATCTTCCGCACGGAAACAGCGATCTTCATCGGCATTGTTTATTCCTACCTGCCTTTCATGGTGCTGCCGCTCTATTCGGCGCTGGAAAAACTCGACAACACGCTTCTGGAAGCGGCGGCTGATCTCGGTTGCCCACCCTGGAAAGCCTTCTGGAAGATCACCTTTCCTCTGTCGCTGCCGGGCGTGGTTGCCGGTTCGATGATCTGCTTCATCCCGATAACGGGTGAATTCGTCATCCCTGACCTCTTGGGCGGCGCGCAGACCCTGATGATCGGCAAGACGCTCTGGACGGAATTCTTCGGCAATCGCGACTGGCCCTTAGCGTCTGCCGTTGCCGTGCTGCTGCTGCTGTTGCTGGTGGTGCCCATCGCCATCTTCCAGAACCAGCAGAAGAAGGTGGGGTGAGACCATGAAGCGCGGAAAATTCGACATCACCGTCCTCACCCTCGGTTTTGCCTTTCTTTATATCCCGATCATCATCCTGATCGTTTATTCCTTCAATGCCTCCAAGCTCGTCACCGTCTGGGGCGGCTTTTCGCTGCAATGGTACAGATCCATGTGGTCCAACCAGGGGCTGATGGATGCCGCCTGGGTAACGCTACGTGTCGGTATCCTCAGCGCCACGATCGGCACCATCCTCGGAACGCTGGCGGCGCTGTCGCTCACCCGCTTCGCCCGCTTTCCGGGGCGCGTGCTGTTCTCCGGCATGATCTATGCGCCGCTCGTCATGCCGGAGGTCATCACCGGCCTGTCGCTGCTGCTTTTGTTCGTTGCCGTCGGGGTGGATCGCGGTTTCTGGACGGTTGTCATCGCCCATACCACTTTCACCATGTGTTATGTGGCGATCGTCGTGCAGTCCCGGCTCCTCACCTTTGATCGCAGTCTGGAGGAGGCGGCGCTTGATCTCGGCTGCCCGCCGGTCAAGACCTTCTTCAAAATTACGCTGCCGCTGATCTTCCCGGCCGTCATCGCGGGCTGGATGCTGGCTTTCACGCTGTCGCTTGACGATCTGGTGATCGCCAGCTTCGCCACCGGTCCCGGCGCAACCACGCTGCCGATCAAAATCTACTCGCAGGTGCGCCTCGGCGTGACGCCGGAAATCAACGCGATCTGCACGATCCTCATCGGCCTCGTCACCATCGGCGTGATTGCCACTTCCATTGTCTCCAAACGCACCGAATTGCAGCGGATGAGAGACGAGCACGCGGCCGCACGAAACTGATTGAATGGTCGGTTTCGATTTTTACGCGTTACTGTTGTAATCGCGATAAAATTAGAAACTCATAATTTAGTTTTGGCCCTCTACGGTCTAAAAATAGGAATTATCGTCGGTAATTGATCGATTTTGGTTTTAACCGCTTGTTAATAGGAGTTGGCGGAAAGTAAACCCAACGCAGGGCTGTCAAATTTCTGATAGCCGGGATTGATAATTTCCATATGGCGAGGTTGTCCCCCTTTCTCTCGTTAAAAAAAGCACAACTAATACAGGCGGTCGCAAGGCCGCCTTTCTTTTTGCCATCATGCCGGTTGCCCTCAGTGGTTTTCCGGATGATCCATCGATTTTGAGACAAGAAGCACGGGTATAAGGCCGGCGAGAATGATGATGATGGCCGGCACGGCGGCATCCTGCACCCGCGAGCGGGAGGCATCCTCATAGACCAGCGTGGCCAAGGTGTTGAAGCCGAAGGGACGCAGCAGGATCGTCGCCGGCAACTCCTTCATGGACTCGATCAGCACCAGAAGAAAGGCGGTCAGCGCCGCAGGCCGCATGTTCGGCAACAGCACCTTGAACAGCGTCTGCAGACGGTTGCGCCCGAGCGTTCGCGAGGCCATGTCGATATGTGGCGAAAGCTTCTGGAACCCGGCATCAAGCGTGCCTTCCGCCATGGTCATGAAGCGCACGGCATGGGCATAAATGATGGCGAAGGCAGTGCCGGACAGCAGCAGGCCGCTTGAAAATCCGAAATGCGATCGGAGAAGCCCATCGACGCGATTGTCGAGACCGGCCAGTGGAATGAGCACGCCGATGGCAAGCACCGTGCCCGGCACGCCATACCCCATGGAGCCGAGACGCGCGGCCACTTTGGAGGTGCGCGAGCGCTCGGTGCGGATGGCGTAGGAAAACACGAAAGCCGCAATCAACGTGACGAAGGCGGCGGAAAGGGAGACCTCGAGACTGTGTCCGAGCGCTTTCAGAAGCTTCGGGGCAAACAGCGCATCCAGCCTTTTGGCGGCGTAACCGCCAAGAACGATGACGGGAATGAAAAAGCCGCTCACCACGGGAATGAGGCAGAACAGGCTCGCGGACCAGCGCCGCCAGCTGCCAAGGTCTTTCAGCCGGTGGCGCTGCGCCATGCTGGTCGCTTTCGGCGCGGCAAAGCGCTGCCTTTCGCGGGCGTTGCGTTCGATCACGATCAGCGCGCCGACGATGAGCAGGATAACGGCGGCGATCTGTGTCGCATTGGCGAGGTTGCCGCGATTGAGCCAGGTTTCGTAGATGGTGAAGGTCAGTGTCTGGACACCGAGATATTCGACGGCGCCGATATCGTTCAGCGTCTCCATCAGGACCAGCGAAAGCCCGATGGCAATTGCCGGTCGTGCCATGGGCAATTGCACGGAAAAGAACACGCTCAATGGTTTTGCGCCAAGCGTGCGGGCCGCTTCGGCCGCAAACCGCCCCTGCATGGAGAAGGCGGCGCGGGCCGAAAGATAGACATAGGGGTAAAGCACCGAGCTCAGAACCACCACGGCGCCGCCAAGCGAGCGTATGTCTGGGAACCAGTAGTCGCGGATGCTGTGGTAGCCAAAGGCGGCGCGGATGGCGCTCTGCACCGGGCCGGTGAAATCGAGAAACTCGCCGAATGCATAGGCCGCCAGATAGGACGGGATGGCGAGCGGCAGGACAAGCGCTGCGGACAACACCCGCCGCAGCGGAAATTCGAATGTGGTGACAAGCCAGGCGCAGACGATGCCGAAGAACGCCGTCGTCGCTGCCGTCATTCCCAGCAACACGAAGGTGCGAAACCCGGCGCGCGGCAGCACATTGGCAAGAAGATGCTGCCATCCCTCGGTGCTGCCGGTCAGCGCCAGCCAGAAGATCGCCAGAATGGGCATGGCGGCGATGGCTGCGACGATGACCGCCGCTATGGGCAACAATGAAAAGCGTCTCGTTGCCGGAAGGGAAACCGTCATGAACATGCCAGTCTACTGTCGTGCAAAGGCCTCAACCGGCACCATTGCACCGGCGGCTTTCGCATTGCTACGCCCGCACGACCTCAGTTGGCAAGAACCCGCTGTGACGGAAAGGTGATTTCCACCAGCGTTCCTTCATTCGGCGTCGAGGTGATGGAGAAGTTGGCGCGGTTGGCGTCCACCATGGCCTTGGTCAGCGGCAGGCCGAGCCCGGTGCCGTCGCCGCGCACGCGCTTGCCGGAAGATGCCACCTGCCGGAACGGCTTCATGGCCTGTTCCAGTTCCGCCCGCGTCATGCCGATGCCGGTATCGCGGATGCGCAGCGACACGCTGCCATTGGCCTCATAGGCCGTGGACACGACAATCTGGCCGCCCGATGGCGTAAAGCGGATGGCGTTCGACAGGATGTTCAGCACGATCTGCTTGATCGAGCGCAGATCGGCAACGATCTGCGGCACGGATTGGGACAGCGCCGTACGGATGATGACACGCTGGTTGTTGGCCTGCGGCTGCACCAGCGAGACCGCCTCGGCCACCGTCTCGTTCAGCGGTACGGCGATGAAATCCACATCCATCTGGCCTGCTTCGATTTTGGAGATGTCCAGAAGATCGTTGACGATGTCGAGCACATGCCGGCCCGAACGGCCGATATCGTTGGAATATTCCACATAGCGCGAATGGCCGATTGGCCCGAAGCGTTCAGTCGCCATCATGTCCGCAAAGCCGATAATGGCGTTGAGCGGTGTGCGGATTTCATGGCTGACGCGGGCCAGGAAATCGGTCTTGTGCGCATTGGCGGTTTCTGCCGCGCGCTTGGCGTTGCGCAGCTCTTCTTCCGTGCGTTTCCACTGGGTGATGTCACGGATGACGGCGCAATAGCCGTGTGAGGATTTGAGCCGCCCGATGGTCATGAACAGCGGCAGGAAACCGCCTGATGCCTCGCGGCCGATCACTTCACGGCCATCATTCAGCACACTGGCCACACCATTATTGGCAAGGCCGGAGAGATAGTCCAAAACGGCGCGCTGGCTCTCATGGGCAAACAGCGTGACGAAGGGTTTTCCGGCAATCTCGCCATTGTCGTAGTTGAACAGCGCGCTGGCGGAGCGGTTGAGCGAACGGATTTCGCCGTCGTCTCCCAAAAGCACCACGCCATCGGTCGCCGTTTCCAGAATGGAATGCAGTTCCTCGACTTCGCCCTGCAGCAGGGAAAGGCTGCCGGCCTCCGCATTCGCCGTTTCGGCGGCTGCCGTATTTTCATTCGCCGCTGCAACCGGCGTCTGCTTTTCTTCCAGCGGAACAAGCGACAGCATCAGCGCCTTGGTTTCTTCCCAGCGAATGGATTGCAGCCGCGCCTTGACCGGAATGATGTCGTTTTCGGCGCTGACGACGACCATGCCGCCTTCGTTGTCAGGCATATTCTCCAGCTCCTGCCGTTGCAGCAGTGCTTCCAGTCCGCCGACCTCCTGCAATTCATCGAGAGAACCGTAACCCGTCAGTCGCAGGAAATCCGGATTGGCGTGGATCAGCCGGTCGCCGGCATGCACGAGCAGCGCCACGGGCATCTGGTCCAGCGTTTCGGCGCTCAGCGCATCGGCGGGGCGCAGCGGCGGGCTGACCATCGCGGCGGCAATATCGGCCACCGGCTGTACATCCGTTGCGACTTCTTCCTTCTCGTCGGTATCGATTGTATTCGTGGGCGCGTGAATGGCTACCGGTCCTTCGCCGCGAACGTAGTCCGCGAAGAGATCGTCTTCCTCGGCCACTTCCGTCGTTCTGACGTCTTTTTCCATGGCGGGCGGCGTGTCCACCTGCACTCCGTCGTCGATATCGTCGGGGGCATCCTGCACGACCGGATCGGCAGATACGGGCGGCTCCACGAAAAGAGCTTCTTTCTCCGACGTCGGATTTTCGTCCGAAACGGCATCCGTGGGTGCCAGCGTCCGGCCGATTTCCCGGAAAGCGGCCTGTTCGCCTGCGGTCAGGCCCTCACGGGAGCGCGAGCGGCGCTCTTCAAGATGCACGATCTTGTCGGAATAGGCGGGTTCCGGTTCTGGCCCCGGGGCTGGCGCTGTTGCCAGTGCCGGCACTTCAAATTCCGGCGGACTGTAATCGTGGTGCTCTTCCCCGGCCGAAATTTCGGGCAGCGTCGTGTCAGATATATCGGCTGCCGGTGCCGGGGCTTCATCGCCTTCTGCCATGTCGGCATCTGCCTGCGCTGTGTCCAGCTCATCGCCGTCATCAAGAAATGCCAGCAATTCGTGGCTTTCATCCTCGATGGCCGGTTGCGGCAAAGCCTCGGTCGGAGCAGCCTCCGCCTCTTCCAGGAAGGTCAGGCCGATGGCATGGGGATCTTCGGTGGCATCGGCGAGCCGCACGATGCCGAAACCGCGGAAACCGTCGAATTCGCGCGAGCGTGTGTAGGTGGGCAGGGCGGCGAGATCGATCGGCACCATCAGGGATGTGCCCTCCACCGGCCAATAGATCGTCTTGCCCGACCATGTGTCGCGACGGCCGAGCAGCTCGCGGATCTTGCCGTCCGGATCGAGGTTGAAAAGCGCCGCGACATCGGCAAAGCCCATGCCTTCGACAGCCGCCGCCTTTGCCCCAACGGCCTCCGCAAATTCATGCGAGATGGAGCTGAGGCGCCCCTCCGCATCAATTTTCCAGACGAAACGGGATGCGCGTGCACCGGCATTAAAGACAAAAGGCTGAGCCTCTTCCGTTGGTTCTGTTTCCGCCGAGGTGTGCTCTTCAGGGGATAAAGCGATATCCGCCGTCACCGTTTCAGCGACTTCAACATCTGCCGCTTCGCTCTCTGCTTCTTCGAACGCCTCGCCAGCATGCTCCTCGCCCGCCGCAGGGTCACTCGCCGGAACCTCCACGTCATCCGCATCGAGCTCGAAGAGATCGGCAATATCGTCGGTCATCGCCTCGTTCGCAGCGGCCTCGGCGTCCTCCACGGAGATATCCAGCGGGGCCCCCGCCTGTTCCTCTGCGGCAACCGGCAGGATGGTGGCATCTTCCTGTTCTGCCGCCGTTTCGTCTTCGGCGTCCGCAGACAGTTCCGGCATGTCCTCCACATCCTCGATCCCGGCGACGGCGTCGAGCACGGAATCGAAGGAGGCGGCCGCTGCGGCAACGGGTGCGGCCTCCGCAACCGGCAAAGCGGGCTGGGGGGCAGGCGGGGTTTCCTGCGGTTTGTCCTCGGCAAAACCGTTGACGGGATCAAGCGTCCCGAGTGCGGTCTCGACCACGAACAGCAGGTTGAGTTCGGGCGATGTGGTGATCTGGCCGGTGGCTGCGGGCAGATAACCCTTTCCAGTCGGCACGGGCCGTTTGACCAGATGGCCAGACTGGCCAGCGGCCATTCTCACCAGCGTCCTTGCCGTGTGTGGTGTGATGCCGAGCGATGCAAACTTGGCCGAGGCGGCAACGATTTCGTTTTCGCCATTGATAACCGCGATATGGATGTCGGGATCGTCAAAGCCTTCGATCATGCGCCGGGCGCATTCCGCCGTGTCGGGCGCGCTCTGGTCGGTGAGGGCGGAAAACAGAATGACGGGCTGGCCCGGCTCGGCCTCGATGATTTCCGCCCTGGCGGTGACGGCAAGGCTGCGGAAACCGGCATTGATGCGAATGGTAAACGGCAGGCTGTCGCCCGCCTTGGACAGCCGTGCCGCCGTCGCTGCCAGTTGCCGGAAGGTCACGTCCTGCCGCTTCGGACCCTGTTCCAGAAAATCATAGACCATCGGTGTGCCGAACAGCGCAGCGCCCCGCCCGTTTGCCCAAAGGGCGCTCTGAAGGTCGAGAGAAAACAAAGCCATCGCCTCGCCGCGCCCGAAACCTTCACGCACCCGTTCATGCACTGCTATATCGATAAAGGGATATTGGACGGCGGGCATGTCGAAACCTATTCTGGCACTACCGGACCTTGCGAGGCTTTTCGGCTTCCTCATGAAGCTGAAACGTAAACCCGCGCAGGCACCACGTTAACAGAATTTTAAATAACTTCACAGGCCAGCCGGGTCCACCATCCGCTGGATGAATCGCCAAATAGAGTTAACATGAACAGGCCTGTGGCGAGGCCGTTGCCGTGTGCGGACGAGACCGCCGGCTGACACTCGCCGTTCGCCCCACGGTATGAAAAGCACTTGCCTTTCGATGCCTTTTTTCGCAAAATTCAATGAGGCACTTGCAAATGGGGGAAACTCCTTTTATGTCACCCCCCGTGACGCCGCTTCGGCGTTTCATGTGCGGTTGTAGCTCAGTTGGTTAGAGCGCAGGTTTGTGGCACCTGAGGTCGGTGGTTCGACCCCACTCAACCGTACCATTCCCTTCTCCCGATAAGTTCAAATGCTACAAGGACTTACCGGGAGATGGGAGTATTTTCTCCGTTTCACGGTTTCCGAAAATCCTCAGAAATCATTGCCGCTGTTTTGCCAGCCCGCGCACAGCCTTTGCTTGCGTGTGAACGCGTTGCCGTTTTCATACCCCCAAAAACCATTTGGCTAAAATCTCTTGCGCTGGTATTGTCGGCCCAACGAAACCTTATGAAAGCCAGCAGCATAGCGTCTACGCTTGTGCGCGGCGAAATGGACAAGACAGTGATCGACCCCGGAAACGGCCCAAAGCCGTCGGACCAAGGGGCGTCGGTGGCAAACAAAGGGAAAGCGAAGCGATCCCGTCGTGGCAAGAAACACAAGCGTGACGGTAAACCCCGTGACGCTGCTGTGCTGTCGCATGATGTTGCCGCGGATGTTCCGGCCGGTTCCCCCCATATATCCGCTCTCGAGCCGGATTCCGAGCCGCGCAAGAGAAAGCGTCGCCGGCGTTCCCGCGGCAAAGGCTCTTCTCAGCAGACGACGTCTGCGCCCGGCGAGCAGGTGCAGGCCGCGACCGCACCCGATGTCAGCAACCCATCATCGGTGCCCCCAGGCGGCGGTCGCAAGTCGCGCAACCGCAAGCGGGCTCATCGCGATCCACGCGGTCGCGATCCGCAGGGCCGCCCGCTGGTCCCTTCCCATGCGCCTAGACATGTCGGCAAGCAGAATGGCCGCGCCAATGGGGCGGCTCAGGAAACGCACCGGCAGCAATCTGAAATTTCCGCCCGTCACGCCGGCCGCCATCACGATCATGGCGCTGAACCGGCGACGGATATGTATGCGGCGCTCGATCTTGGCACCAATAACTGCCGTCTCTTGATCGCGCAGCCGACACGGCCCGGCCAGTTCCGGGTTGTCGACGCCTTTTCGCGTATCGTCCGGCTGGGCGAGGGCCTGGTGTCGAGCGGCCGGCTTTCCGACGATGCGATGGACCGCGCGGTCGAGGCTCTCAAGGTCTGCTCCTCGAAACTCGCCGGTCGCCCGATCAGGCGCATGCGGCTGATCGCCACCGAAGCCTGCCGGGCCGCGTCCAATGGCGAGGCGTTTCTGGAGCGGGTCACCCGCGAAACGGGGCTCAAGCTTGAAATCATCAGCCGCGAGACGGAAGCTCGCCTTGCGGTATCGGGTTGCGCCTCCCTTGTCGGGCGCGAAGCGCGCTCGGTGGTGTTGTTCGATATCGGTGGCGGATCGTCCGAAATTGCGGTCATCAAGGTCGGTGAGAACCGTTCCAACCGGCTTGCCAACCACATTACCCACTGGACATCGCTTCCGGTCGGCGTCGTCACCCTTTCGGAACGCCATGGCGGCCGCGATGTGACGCCTGATGTCTTCGCGGCCATGGTGCGGGAAGTCGAGGGGCTGCTCGATGCGTTCCATTGCCCGCCTCTGGCGCCGCTTGCCCACCACGAGGATTTTCACCTCATCGGAACATCGGGGACGGTGACGACGCTTGCCGGTGTTCATCTCGATCTGCCGCGCTATGATCGCCGCAAGGTGGATGGCCTCTGGCTTTCCGATGCCGAGGTGACGGCCATGCAGGACAAGCTTCTGGCATGGGATTTCGCCGGCCGCGCCGCCAATGCCTGCATCGGTCCTGATCGGGCCGATCTGGTTCTGGCCGGCTGCGCCATTCTCGAGGCCATTCGCCGCCGCTGGCCGGCGCGGCGCATGCGCGTGGCCGATCGCGGTCTGCGCGAAGGGCTCCTCACGGATATGATGGCGGATGACGGCGCCTGGCGGCGCAACCGCATAAGGCGCATGCAGATGACACGGCAGGACAGGACGGAAGGTTTGACATGAGCAAGGCGCCCACAAGCACCAATCGCACCGGCCGAAAGATCGGCCAGAAGGTCAAGAAGACCAAGCTCAAGGCCTCATCGCGCCGTTGGCTGGAACGTCATATCAATGACCCCTACGTCCAGCGCGCCAAGCTTGAGGGCTATCGCGCCCGCGCCGCCTTCAAACTTCTGGAAATCAACGACAAGCACCAGATATTAAAGGGTGCGACCCGCATCATCGACCTTGGTGCGGCACCCGGAAGCTGGTCGCAGATCGCTTCCAAGGTGACGGATTCCACCGAGGACGATATCCGCGTCGCCGCCATCGATTTTCTCGAGATCGATCCCATCCCCGGCGTGAAGATCCTTCAGCTCGACTTCCTCGATCCGACCGCACCGGACCAGTTGATGGAAGCCGTGGGCGGCACGCCGGATCTGGTACTGTCCGACATGGCGGCACCCACCACCGGCCACCAGAAGACCGACCACATCCGCACCATGCATCTGTGCGAAGTCGCAGCCGATTTCGCGGTTCAGGTGTTGGCGGAAGGCGGCCATTTCCTTGCCAAGACCTTCCAGGGCGGCACGGAAAAGGCATTGCTGGATATGCTGAAGCAGAACTTCAAGCAGGTGCTGCACATCAAGCCGGCGTCGTCACGCTCGGAATCGGTCGAGATGTTCCTGCTTGCCAAGCACTTCAAGGGCCGCAAAAGCGCGCCCGCAATCGATGCGGACGCCACCGAGGCGGCCGAAGACTGATCATTACTCCGCCGGTTGCGAGACCTTGCCGCGGTGGCCGGAAACGGCCGCCCCGGCCTGTGCGTCCATGCGGATGATCGGCACGATGGCAAACAGCGACACCAGCGCGACGATGGTGAAGGCGATGTGGAAATCGGCAAGCTGAAGATGCGTGCCGGACATCATGCTGCTGACTTCCAGAATGGAAGCGGCGAAAGCCACGCCGAGCGCCAGGCTGATCTGCTGCATCACCGAGGCCATTGAGGTCGCCTGACTGGCCTGGCTGTCTTCAATATCGGAATAGCTGAGCGCGTTCGACCCGGTGAAGAAGAACGACCGGGCAAATCCCGCCGTGACCAGGAAGATCATGATCAGGGGGTAGGGGGTATCAGGCGTGAAGAAGCTGTTGGCAAGCGTCGTGCAGGCACCGACGATGCCAGCCCCGATCAACGTCGATTTGAACCCCGTTGCCGCAAAGACCCGCTTGGCCATGAATTTCGTGGTGATCGCGCCAATCGCACCCGCAAAGGTGATCATGCCGGACTGAAACGGATTGAGCCCGAAACCGATCTGCAGCATCAGCGGCATCAGGAACGGGATGGCACCCGTCGAA
Organism: Rhizobium sp. X9; assembly: GCF_018873185.1. Taxonomy (NCBI): domain Bacteria; kingdom Pseudomonadati; phylum Pseudomonadota; class Alphaproteobacteria; order Hyphomicrobiales; family Rhizobiaceae; genus Rhizobium; species Rhizobium sp. X9. The sequence continues at coordinate 315,820 of NZ_CP071311.1, forward strand.
ATGCGGAAAATGGTGCCGCCAACAGAGGCCGCCCGGAACGTCGCATTCTGGAAAATGCGGAAATCCAGAATGGGCGCGGGATGGCGTGCGGCGTGGCGGATGTAAAGAAAACCGCAGATAAAACCGATGATCGTTGAAGCGATGCCGATGGCGGGCGGCAATGCGGGAAGGCTGACGACCGAGACGCCGAAGACGACGCCCGAGGCGGCAATGCCGGACAATATGAAACCCTTGCCGTCCATTGGCGGCGGATTGGTGGTTTCGATTTCCGGCAGGAAGATGGTCGACAGCCAGATGCCGATGACGCCGATGGGAACGTTAATCAGGAAAATCCAGTGCCATGAAAAATAGGTGGTGATGAAACCGCCGATCGGCGGGCCGGTGAGCGGCCCCACAAGCGCCGGGATCGTCAACAGCGCCATGGCGGAGACGAGTTCGGTCCGTTTCGTCGTTCGAAGCAGAACGAGACGGCCGACGGGCGTCATCATCGCGCCGCCCATGCCTTGCAGGAAACGCGAGAGCACGAATTCGAACACCGACGACGACACCGCGCAGCAGATCGACCCGACAACGAAGACGCCGATGGCGAGACGGAAGATTTTCTTCGCGCCGTATTTGTCGGCCATCCAGCCGCTGATCGGAATGAAGATCGCCAGAGACACCATATAGGCCGTCAGCGCGAGCTTGAGCGTGATCGGGCCGACATTGAGGTCGGCTGCAATCGCCGGAAGCGAGGTTGCAATGACGGTGGAGTCCATCTGCTCCATGAAGAGAGCGACTGCCAGGATGAGGGGAATGATGCGGTTCATGAGGCTGCCTGCGGCTTTCCGCTGCGACAAAGGATATCGCCGTTCCTCCTACGCCTGATAAGCGGGCTTGCCAACACGTTAATTATCAATTTCTCAAGTTCCGATCAAACCTGCGTGAGGCCGGTTTCCTTGCAACTTTCTCGCTCTATTGTCCGTTGGGCACAGTTCAGTTGGCGATCATGGCCAGTTGGCGCTATCGGAGACAAGATGATGACCAAATCCTTGAGCATGAGCAGACGCGGCCTCATTGGCGCAGCCGGCGCAAGCGTCCTCGGCGCACCGCTATTGATGACACGCACTGCCACAGCCCAGACGAGCCAGCCGCAAACCTCCATGGAGATCAAACACGCCATGCCGCCTGAAACCAATCGCTTCAAGCTCGGCAATTTCGAAGTGCTGGTGGTGAAGGACGGTGCGCGCGCGGCGCCCAATCCGGGCGAGACCTTCGGCACGGATCAGTCGGCGGAAACCGTCGGCAAGCTGCTGGAAGACAATTTTCTGCCGAAGGACCAGTTCGTCAATTCCTTCTCGCCTGTCCTCGTCAATACCGGCACGGACCTCGTGCTGTTCGACACCGGTTTCGGTGAAGCGGGCCGTGGCGCCGGCAATGGCCGTCTGCTTGAAGGCATGGCGGCTGCCGGTTACTCGCCTGAGGATGTGACCGTGGTGGTGCTGACCCACATGCACGGCGACCACATAGGCGGGCTGATGGAAAAGGGTGCGCCGGCTTTCGAAAAGGCGCGCTACGTCTTCGGTCAGGCGGAATATGATTTCTGGACGGACGGGAAGCGGGTCGGCACACCGGCCGAAGGCGGCCAGAAGGGCGTCATCGCCAACGTCAAGCCGCTGGCGGAAAAGGCGACCTTCATCGGTGATGGCGCCGATGTGGTTTCCGGCATCACCGGCATTGCGGCTTTCGGCCATTCGCCGGGACACATGATCTTCCGGGTCGAATCGGAAGGCAAACAGCTGATCCTGACGGCGGATACGGCCAACCATTTCGTCCTGTCGCTGCAAAGGCCGGACTGGGAGGTCAAGTTCGACATGGACAAGGCGGCGGCGGCAGCAACCCGCAAGAAGGTTTACGACATGATCGCCACCGACCGGCTGCCTTTCCTCGGTTATCACATGCCTTTCCCTTCTGTCGGTTATGCGGAAAAGCTGGATGCGGGTTATCGTTTCGTGCCGAAATCCTACCAGTTCGACATCTGATCTCTGCTGCAATGCAGCAACAGAAGAAGCCCGGAAGGCAATTCCGGGTTTTTTCTATTCCCTTCCTGTCATGAACGTGTTACCAGCCCTCGCCAACTTCCAAGCAATCCTTGCAGGGCGCCGGGGTGAACTTTTCGTTCCGGAACGGCCACGCATTTTCATTATGAAGGAATTTGGTCATGGCACGCATCATTCAAACACCCACTGGTTTGGACGCTCTCACATTTGACGATGTGTTGCTGCAACCCGGACATTCCGAGGTTATGCCGGGACAGACGAATATCGCAACCCGCATTGCCCGCGATATCGATCTCAACCTTCCGATCCTCTCTTCCGCCATGGACACGGTCACGGAAGGCCGTCTTGCCATCGCCATGGCCCAGGCCGGCGGCATCGGCGTCATCCACCGTAACCTGACCCCCATCGAGCAGGCCGAAGAAGTCCGTCAGGTGAAGAAGTTCGAAAGCGGCATGGTCGTCAACCCGGTCACGATCGGCCCGGATGCGACGCTTGCAGAAGCGCAGGCCTTGATGAAGGCGCACGGCATTTCCGGTATTCCGGTGGTTGAAAACGGCGGTTCCGGCGGCCACAAGAACGGTCGCCTCGTCGGCATTCTGACCAACCGCGACGTGCGCTTCGCCTCCGATCCGCAGCAGAAGATCTATGAACTGATGACCCGCGAAAATCTGGTCACGGTCAAGGAAAGCAGCGTCGATCAGCAGGAAGCGCGCCGCCTGCTGCACAAGCACCGCATCGAAAAGCTGCTGGTGGTGGATGGGAAGGGCAATTGCGTCGGCCTCATCACCGTCAAGGACATCGAGAAGTCGCAGCTGAACCCGAATGCCACCAAGGATGCGCAGGGCCGCCTTCGCGCCGCCGCCGCCATCAGCGTCGGGGCCGATGCCATTGAGCGCGCCGAGCGCCTCATCGATGCCGGCGTCGACCTTCTGGTCGTCGATACCGCGCACGGCCATTCGCAGCGCGTGCTCGATGCCGTTTCGGTGGTCAAGAAGATGTCGAACTCGGTTCGCATCATTGCCGGCAATGTCGCCACCGCTGACGGCACCAAGGCGCTGATCGATGCCGGCGCTGACGGCGTCAAGGTCGGTATCGGCCCCGGTTCCATCTGCACCACCCGCATCGTCGCCGGCGTCGGCGTTCCGCAGCTTGCCGCGATCATGGCCTCGGTCGAAGTCGCCAATGCTGCAGACATTCCCGTTATCGCCGATGGCGGCATCAAGTTCTCGGGCGATCTGGCCAAGGCGATTGCCGCCGGTGCCTCCGCCGTCATGATCGGCTCGCTTTTGGCCGGCACGGATGAAAGCCCGGGTGAGGTGTTCCTCTATCAGGGCCGTTCTTTCAAGGCCTATCGCGGCATGGGTTCCGTTGGCGCCATGGCGCGCGGTTCCGCAGACCGTTATTTCCAGGCGGAAGTGCGCGACACGCTGAAGCTCGTTCCGGAAGGCATCGAAGGTCAGGTTCCCTACAAGGGACCCGTCTCCGGCGTTCTGCACCAGCTGGCCGGCGGCCTGAAGGCCGCCATGGGTTATGTCGGCGGCGGCACCATCAAGGAATTCCAGGAACGCGCCACCTTCGTGCGCATCTCCAGCGCCGGCCTGCGTGAAAGCCACGCCCACGACGTGACGATCACCCGTGAAAGCCCGAACTACCCCGGCGCAGTTTGATCTTTCGAGGCGAATCCGTAAAAGGATAGTGAGTATTTGGCGCTTCCCGATTCACGCCGGATCGGGGAGCGTTTTCATGATTGGAGGAGAAAGCATGTCACCGACGACCGCAATGTTCTGGCCGATGATCGCCCATGTCTTTCTCGTTTTCTGGCTCTACGGGCTGCTGCTCTACCGTCGCAAGAAATACACCTTCACGGATCGTGAATCGGCCATCCGGCTTCGCGACAAGAGCGAGGAAGCGCGGGAAAGCTATCTGGTGAACCGCAACATCGCCAACCAGTTCGAACTTCCCGTCCTGTTTCACATCGCCTGCCTGCTGCTTTACATCACCGATGCGGACAATATCGTCACCATCGTGCTGGCCTGGCTGTTCGTGCTCTCGCGCTACGCCCACTCCTATGTCCATGTCACCAGCAACCGCCTGCGTCATCGCGGCGCTTTGTTCGGCATCGGCTTTGTGCTTCTGCTCTGCCTCTGGGGCTGGCTCGCCATCTGGTTGGCTCTGGAATAAAACAGCACCGTCAGGTTGCCTCATAAGTGAGACAATCGCGCCTTTAAAATAACCCGATTTGCGATGGGTCAATTCCATGACGTCCCATCCCCGTTAATCTCTGCCTCGCCGTCAAGGATTTCAGGCGAGCAGAGATTGAGGAGTATGTCATGGCGAAAACAATGAAGGCAGCCGTCGTCCGCGCGTTTGGGAAACCGCTGACCATCGAGGAAGTGGCGATACCGGATCCAGGCCCCGGTGAAATTCTCATCAACTACAAGGCGACGGGCATTTGCCACACGGATCTGCACGCCGCAACGGGCGACTGGCCGGTGAAACCCAACCCGCCCTTCATCCCCGGCCATGAAGGCGTCGGTTATGTCGCGAAGATCGGCGCTGGCGTCACCGGGATCAAGGAGGGCGACCGCGCCGGTACGCCGTGGCTTTATACCGCCTGCGGATGCTGCATTCCCTGCCGCACCGGTTGGGAAACCCTATGCCCGAGCCAGAAGAATTCGGGTTATTCCGTCAATGGCAGCTTTGCCGAATATGGCCTTGCCGATCCGAAATTCGTCGGTCGCCTGCCGGATAATCTGGAATTCGGCCCCGCCGCACCCGTGCTTTGCGCCGGTGTCACCGTTTACAAGGGTCTCAAGGAAACCGAAGTGAGACCCGGTGAATGGGTGGTCATTTCAGGCATTGGCGGGCTTGGCCACATGGCCGTGCAATATGCCAAGGCCATGGGCATGCATGTCGTCGCTGCCGATATTTTCGACGACAAGCTAGAGCTTGCGAAGAAACTCGGAGCCGATGTCACCGTCAACGGCCGCGCGCCCGACGCGGTGGAGCAGGTGCAGAAAGCGACCGGCGGCGTCCATGGCGCGCTGGTGACGGCGGTGTCGCCCAAGGCCATGGAGCAGGCTTACGGTTTCCTGCGCTCCAAGGGCACCATGGCGCTTGTCGGCCTGCCGCCGGGCTTCATCTCCATTCCGGTGTTCGACACGGTGCTGAAGCGCATCACGGTGCGCGGCTCCATCGTCGGCACAAGGCAGGATCTGGAGGAAGCGCTGACCTTCGCCGGTGAAGGCAAGGTGGCCGCCCACTTCTCCTGGGACAAGCTCGAAAACATCAACGATATCTTCCACCGCATGGAAGAGGGCAAGATCGACGGCCGCATCGTCGTGGACCTCGCCGCCTGATGTGAAAACCTGGCCGCGGCGCTCACGCAAAAGTGTGGCGCCGCCTCCGCCCGCCTCGTTCCCCAAGGGGCGATCTGCGTTATCCTCCCTGGCACATCCGCGTTCAAGGAGGACAGGGCGATGGACAAGCCGAAGATTACGCAGGCCATGATCGACGCTTACGATGAATACACCCATCTCAGCCTCGACCGCCGCAAATTCATGGAAAAGCTCACGGTGCTTGCCGGGTCCGGCGCGGCTGCGGCGGCCATCGCGCCGCTCCTTTCGGCCAACAGCGCCCGTGCGGCCATCGTCGCGCCGGATGATGCGGCGATCGTCGCCGAAGATGTGACATATCCCGCCCCCGGCGGCGAGATGAAGGGATATCTTGTTACGCCGAAATCCGTTTCCGGCCCCATCGGCTCCGTCATCGTCATCCACGAGAACCGTGGCCTGAACGACCATATTCGCGATGTGGCAAGGCGTGTGGCGCTTGCCGGTTTCAGGGCGCTTGCGGTCGATTTCCTGTCGCCGCAGGGCGGCACGCCTGCGGACGAGGATAAGGCGCGGGAAATGTTCAGCGGCCTCGATATGGAGGCAACGGTCGCCAATGCCGAAGCGGGCCGGGTGTGGCTCGCGGCAAGGCAGGGTGCGAACGGCAAGGTCGGTGCGGTCGGTTTCTGCTGGGGCGGCGGGCTGGTCAACCGTTTCGCCACGAAATCGGCGGGCCTGAATGCCGGCGTCGCCTATTACGGCCAGCAGGCCCCGGCGGCCGATGTGCCTGCCATCAAGGCGCCGCTGCTCTTGCACTATGCGGGTCTCGACGAGCGCATCAATGCCGGCATCGATGCCTATAAGAAGGCGCTGGAAGACAACGGCAAGACCTTCGAAATCTTCGTTTATGACGGCGTCAACCACGCCTTCAACAATGATACGTCTTCGGCGCGTTACGACAAGGCGGCTGCCGATCTCGCCTGGGGCCGGACGACGGAGTTCTTCAAGAAATATCTGGCGTGATGGGGTTTTTGAGGTGTGCATTGTCTGCGAACCGGAGGTGCGTGGGGCTTACCCCCCTCTGCCCTGCCGGGCATCTCCCCCTAAAGGGGGGAGATCGGCAGGAGGCGCTACCGCCACTTCATTCACAAATGTTGAGATGGGCGAGACCTAACCACGAGTCGATCTCCCCCCTTGAGGGGGAGATGCCCGGCAGGGCAGAGGGGGTGAAACCCCACACCCACCCTCGATCCGCTGATCTAAACGCCCCCAGCCCCACGCTTCAAATGCTCATCCAACCTTGGCATGATCTCCACAAAATTGCAGGGCAAGTGGCGATAATCGAGCTGAGCCTTGAGAATCCCATCCCACGCATCCTTGCATGCACCCGGCGAGCCCGGCAGCACGAAGATGAAGGTCGCGTTCGCCACGCCGCCGGTTGCGCGTGACTGGATGGTGGCGGTGCCGATCTTGTCATAGGAGATGCGGTGGAAGAGGGCGGAAAACCCGTCCATGCGCTTTTCGAACAGCGGTTCCAGCGCTTCCGGCGTCACGTCGCGGCCGGTAAAACCGGTCCCGCCGGTGGTGATCACCACATCCACGCCTTCAGAGAGCGTCCAGTCGCGCACGGTGCCGGCAATCGCTGCCCTGTCATCAGGCACGATGGCGCGCGCCGCGAGCCTGTGGCCCGCTTCCTCCAGCCTTGCGACGAGCGTATCGCCGGATTTGTCATTCTCCAGCGTGCGGCTGTCCGAAACGGTCAGGACCGCAATGCCGAGGGGAATGAAGGGTCTTTCGCCTGCCATGGTCTTGTCCTCGAATTGGCCGTTCCTGAATAAACGTCCGGTCCTCAAATGGTCCGCGTCGCCTGAAAATACCAGCCGGGATGTCTCTCCCGAAGCGATGTTTCCGCTTTTTGGGCGGCCTCGAAGGAATGAAAAATCCCGAAACAGGTCGCGCCCGAACCGGACATGCGCACAAGGCCAGCATCTTCCTGCGACAGCATTCCGGCGATTTCGCCGATTTCGGGCAGCAGCGCCTGCGCGGGCGGTTGCAGATCATTGCGGCTTTGCGCAAGAAAATCCATCCAGCCGCCTGTTTTCCGCTCCGGCAACGGCGGATTGGCCTTGTTCTGCAATCGCCGGAAAATCTCCGGCGTCGAGACGGCCTTCAGAGGATTGGCAAGCACCAGAAAGAGTGCCGGCAGGTCCGAGATCGGCTCTATATCCTCGCCGATGCCCCGCGCGATGAGGGAACGGCTTTCAAGGCACATCGGCACATCCGCACCAAGTGTAAGCGCGAGGGAGGCGAGCCTTTGCGGATCGATGCCCGCATGCCAGTGACGCAACAGCCCCCGAAGGGTCGCGGCCGCATCCGCCGAGCCGCCGCCGATGCCGGAAGCGACCGGCAGGCTTTTTTCGAGATGAATGGCGACCGGCCGGGCCGGCTGGCCTGTTGACACGAGAGCGTCGCGTAGCAGGTCTCGGGCGCGGGTGACGAGATTGTCGCCACCATCGCCAGCGCGCAAAAGATCGCCGAAGGGGCCGGAGATGGAGAAACTGTCGGCATCGGCGTCGCGAATGCGAATGACGTCGCCGGCTACCGTAAATGTCACCAGCGTTTCGAGCAAATGGTATCCATCCGCCCGCTGGCCGGTCACATGCAGCGCCAGATTGATCTTGGCCGGGGCCGCCTCGATTGTCTCGGTGGCCTCGGAAACATCATGCACGCGCATGCCGCGTCAGGATTTCTTGTCCGGAGTGGCGGCCGGTGCCGGAGCCGGAGGAGCAGGCGGGGGCGGCGCCACTTCCTTCTTGGCGGTGTTTTCGGCATCCTTTTCCAGGGGCGGCAGGCCGTTGGCGATCTTTTCGTTCACCTTGGCCTTGTCCACATCGTCGCTGTCGCCGATCAAAGCGCGGTTCCACTGATAGACCGCCTCGATCTTGCGGCCGACGCGCCAGTAGGCATCACCCAGATGGTCGTTGATCGTCGGATCGCCGGCCTTGAGTTCGATGGCCCGCTCCAGCTCGGTCACGGCTTCGTCGAAAGCGCCGAGGCGATAATGCGCCCAGCCAAGCGAGTCGACGATGTAACCGTCATTCGGGCGAAGCTCGACGGCGCGGCTGATCATCTTCATGCCGTCATCGAGGTTGATGCCTTTGTCCACCCAGGAATAACCGAGATAGTTCAGCACCTGCGGCTGCTCGGGGTTCAATTCCAATGCCCGCTTGAAATTCGGCTCGGCCTTGTCCCATTCCTTCAGCCGCTCATAGGCGATGCCGCGCTGGAAGAACACCGACCAGTCGGATTTCTGCGGCACGGCACCGATCACCTCGATGGCCTTGTCGTAGTTTTCGGCCATGGCGCGGTAGTCCTTGGCGTCCGACAGCACGCTGCCATAGGCGAGATAGGAACGGACGTCCTTCGGATCGGATTCGAGCAGGGATTTGAGATGCGTGCGCGCCTCGTCCACCTTGCCGGTCTGCGCAAGCGTCAATCCGAGCTGCAGCTCGGAGATGCGGTACATCGGCGAATCCTTCGGCACATCGCGGTAAAAGGCGATGGCGCGCTCCGGCTGCTTCATGGCTTCAGCAAGCCCGCCGAGAAGAATGAGCGTGTCCGGGCTCTTCTGATCGAGCGCGCGCGATGTCTGCAAATAAAGCGTGACGATTTCTTCGGCACCTTCGCGGTTCAAAGCACCAGCGATGGAGAACATGACGCTGGCGGCACCCTCCACGGCATTGGTGATCTGCTGCTCGGGCTTGTCACCACTTTCGATAGACTGACGAAGCGCTTTCAGCGGTGCGTAATTCGGTGCGAAAGTATCGCCGACCGCGATCGCATCAAGCGCCTTCTGCTTGTTGCCGGCGGAAGCTTCGAGCCGGGCAAGCGCCATCACGGCGCGCATATAGGTATCGGAAGCGGTTGCCCCGCCTTCGCGATCCGTCACCGCCTCGTTGAGGCTCTTGCGCGCGGCTTCGGTATTGCCGGCGACAAGGGCGATCGCTGCCGCATTGTATTTCTGGAAAATCGAGATCCAGCCGGGCCCCTTCATGTTGTTGACGAGGGCCAGCGCTTCCTTCGGCTTGCCGGAACCGGCGCGTGCCCAGGCGGTCAAAAGCGTGTTGACCATGCGGTCGAGATCGTTCGGGCCGGTATATTTCAGGATCTTCTCGGCCTTGGCGAAGTCCTTGTCCTTGATGGCGTCGAGACCGCGCACGATGGTCGTCACCCGTTCGACGGAGGTGTCATCCTTCATCGAATCGGCGATCTTGGCGCCGGCCTCGAAATTGCCGCTCAGAAGTTCGGCGATCATCAGCCGCTGGCGGATTTCCGAATTGGCCGGATCGAATTCCAGCGCCTTTTTGTAAAGCGAAATCGCGGTGGGATAATCCTGGTCGACGTCGGCATTGCGTCCGGCGAGGAAGGCGCCGGAGAAGGTGTTCACCTTGCCGGGATCGAACGTGACGGCCTTGTCTTCCGGTTTCGCCTTCGTTTCCGCAAAGCCGGGGCTGGCACCCGCGCCGATTGCGAGAGCGGCGGCAAGAGCCGCGCTGCAGAGAAGACGGAGTGCTGGTTTACGCCGCATGAGGGAACCTTTGCCTTTGTGCGAATGCACGGAAAAATCAGTTTCCATTGTTTGGTCACGATAGAATGGCTTTTTTGAAGCAACCCCGCAAGAAATTATGGCCCACGCCACAATCACGCCTTGCGGAGAAGCTGGCCCCAGACATCAGGCGGAATGGTCCTGTCCATCCGCTGTTTGCCCGGGCCTGGGCGTCAGTTGAGACGCTCGATGCAGAAGTCGATCACTTCCAGAAGCGCATTTTTCCACGGGCTCTCGGGCAGCGGTGCGAGCGCATCGCGGGCAATGGTGCCGTAATGCGTGGCACGGCCGATCGTATCGCCAAGACCATTGTACTTGGTGATCAGGCCCAGCGCCTTTTCGAGGTTCTCATCGCTGCTTTCGCCCTTTTCGATGGCGTTGCGCCAGAAGGCGCGCTCATCCTGCGTGCCGCGACGATAGGACAGGATGACCGGCAGCGTGATCTTGCCCTCGCGGAAATCGTCACCGGTATTCTTGCCGAGATCGGCGGACTTGCCGCCGTAGTCCAGCACGTCGTCGACGAGCTGGAAGGCGAGGCCGAGATTCATGCCGTAGGATTTCAGCGCGCTGCGGGTCGCCTTGTCGGTCTTCGCAACGATCGGGCCGACTTCCGCCGCCGCCGCGAAGAGGGCGGCCGTCTTGGCGCGAATCACATGAAGATAATCGTCTTCCGTCGTTTCCATGTTCTTGGCGACCGAAAGCTGCAGCACCTCACCCTCGGCGATGACCGAGGCAGCAGTGGACAGCACGTCGAGCGCATCGAGCGAGCCGACATCCACCATCATGCGGAAGGCCTGGCCGAGCAGGAAGTCGCCGACGAGAACGCTTGCCTGGTTGCCCCAGATGGTGCGGGCTGTGGATTTTCCACGGCGCAGGTCGCTCTCATCCACCACGTCGTCATGCAGAAGCGTCGCCGTGTGCATGAATTCCACGCTGGTGGCGAGCTTGATGTGGTGGTCGCCCTCGTAGCCGAACATCGAGGCCGAGGCGAGCGTCAGCATCGGCCGCAGGCGCTTGCCGCCCGACGAGATCAAATGGTTGGCCACCTCAGGTATCATCTGGACATCGGAACCGGCCTTGGAAAGGATAAGCTGGTTCACCCGTTCCATGTCGGGGCGGGTCAGGTCGACAAGCGGCTTGACGGATGCGAGTTTGTTTTTGCTTTCTTCAAGCGGTATGACGACGCCCAAGGGACAGGACTCCTGTTCGAATTTGAATTCGACAATAAAAACTGGCGCCTGTCGCGGCAAGGGGCGAATTGCCGCTAGCCATTCAAAAAGATGGGAATTTAGGGCTTATCCATGCGTGAACTGATCCGTACCAACGATGCCGTGCTTCTGTCCTTCGCCGAAAGCCTGATGAAGGACGCCGGGATCCACTGCCTCGTCGCCGATCAGGCGATGAGCATTCTGGAAGGGTCGCTCGGTCTTCTGCCCCGCCGGTTTCTGGTCGAAGAGGATCGTGCCGATCAGGCCCGCCGCATTCTCGTGGATGCCGGGCTGGGTGACGAGTTGCGCAACGAAGAGGCTTGACGAGACGGTGGGCGGCGATATTTCCGAAACCATTGATGCATTTCACCGGGGCCGGTTCCACATTCTCCAGCCGAAGGGCAGGGGGCACCGGGCCGGCATGGACGCCATGCTTCTGGCGTCATTGGTGGCTGATGAACGCGCCTGCCGGATCGCCGATCTCGGCGCCGGCGCGGGTGCGGCGGGCTTTGCGGTCGCAGCCCGGCTCGAAAAGGCTCAAGTGACGCTTTACGAGCGCTCGCCGGAAATGGCGGAATTTGCCCGCCGCAGTCTCGCATTGCCGGAAAACGCTGCCTTTTCCGGCCGTATCGACGTGCGCGAGGCCGATGTGACCCTGCGTGCCAAGGCGCGCATCGAAGCTGGTCTGCCGGACGGGTATTTCCACCACGTCATCATGAACCCGCCCTATAACGATGCGGGTGACCGCCGCACGCCCGATGCCCTGAAGGCCGAGGCCCACGCCATGACGGAGGGCCTGTTCGAGGACTGGATCAGGACCGCGGGCGCAATCATGGTTCCGGGTGGCCAGCTTTCCCTGATTTCACGGCCGCAATCGGTGGCGGAAATCATCGCTGCCTGCGGCAGCCGCTTCGGCGGCATGGAGATAACCCTCATCCATCCGCGCCCCGGGGAAGATGCGGTGCGCATGCTCGTCACGGCCATCAAGGGCTCGCGCGCGAAGCTATCGTTCCGGGCACCGCTCGTCATGCATGAGGCAGACAGCCACGCCTTCACGCCCCTCGTGGATGACCTGAACAATGGCCGCACCGCCTATCGCCGTAATGTAAAGGCAATCAGGCCCAGCCTATAAAATCGCGGTCCGCAGGCCGCAAACCATTGCGTTTTCCCGGGCGATACATACATGCCTGACCAACAGGCAATTGCTGCGAGGATTGAGTGGTGGGTTTTCTGAAGTATCTGGTACCGAAACGCTTTCGCAAAAAAGAACTCGTCATCCCGGTCGTGCGCATGCATGGCGCCATCATGGCGGGCGGCAACCAGTTTCGCCCCGCGCTCAATCTCGCCTCCTATGCGCCGCTGCTTGAAAAAGCCTTTGCCATCAAGGACGCGCCGGCCGTTGCCATTTCGCTTAACTCTCCCGGCGGCTCGCCGGTGCAGGCGCGGATGATCTATAATCGCATCCGTCAGCTTGCCGAGGAAAAGGAAAAGAAGGTCCTGATCTTCGTCGAAGACGTGGCTGCCTCCGGCGGCTACATGATCGCGCTTGCCGGCGACGAGATCATCGCCGACCCCACCTCCATCGTCGGTTCTATCGGCGTCGTTTCGGGCGGCTTCGGTTTTCCGGAAATGCTGCGGAAGATCGGTGTCGAGCGCCGCGTCTATACAGCCGGTGAGAACAAGGCGATCCTCGATCCCTTCCAGCCGGAAAAGGAAGGCGATATCGAATATCTGAAGTCGCTCCAGGTCGAAATCCACAATGTTTTCATCGACATGGTCAAGATGCGTCGCGGCTCGAAACTGAAGGACGAACCGACGTTGTTTTCGGGCCTGTTCTGGACCGGCATGCGCGGTCTCGACCTCGGCCTGATCGACGGGCTGGGCGACATGAGGGACATTCTGCGCCGCCGCTTCGGCGAAAAGGTCAAGCTTCAGCTCGTCACCGGTGGGCGCTCGCTGTTCGGTAAAAAGGTGCCAGGCGTCAATGCGGCGCTGGACGTCAATGCCGAAAGGCTGGCCGCAGGGGCCGTCTCGGGGCTTGCGGAGGTCGCCGAAGAAAAGGCATTGTGGTCGCGTTTCGGTCTATGATGTCGCAGGAATAGGGCCTTATGGCGCAGCTGATTACAATTCTTCTACTGGTGGTGGGATCGGTCATCCTCTACCGCCGCTTCGTTCGCGATGCCGAAAAGCTTTCGGCGAAATCGAAACAGCGCGAGAAAGAACGCGAGACCGGCGCCATTGGCACCCTGATCAAGGACCCGGAAACCGGCGAATATCGCGTGAAGCGCGAGGATGAGGCGTAAGGCGGCGCCTCCACGCATAAAACCTTGACCCTCAGGCGATGCCGTGGCACCAGTCCGCATCCGAAGTAAGTCTAGCTTACTTGTCCTCCTAACGCCGCGATGACTGCAATGACCGATATTCCAGACCATATGAACCCGAAGCGTTCCTTTCAGGCGCTCATCCTGACGCTCCACAATTACTGGGCCGATAAGGGCTGCGCGGTGCTGCAGCCCTACGATATGGAAGTGGGCGCGGGCACGTTTCATCCGGCGACGACGCTGCGTGCGCTCGGACCGAAGCCGTGGAAGGCCGCCTATGTGCAGCCGTCGCGCCGCCCGTCCGACGGTCGTTACGGGGAAAACCCCAACCGTCTGCAGCATTATTACCAATATCAGGTCATTCTGAAGCCCAACCCTTCCAACCTGCAGGAACTCTATCTCGGTTCGCTGAAGGCCATCGGTCTCGATCCGCTGCTGCACGATGTGCGCTTCGTTGAAGACGACTGGGAAAGCCCGACGCTCGGCGCCTGGGGTCTCGGCTGGGAATGCTGGTGCGACGGCATGGAAGTCTCGCAGTTTACTTATTTTCAGCAGGTCTGCGGCATCGAGTGCTCGCCGGTTGCGGGCGAGTTGACCTATGGTCTGGAGCGTCTCGCCATGTATGTTCAGGGCGTCGACAATGTCTACGACCTCAACTTCAACGGCCGCGAGGGCGAAGAGAAGATTTCTTATGGCGACGTCTTCCTGCAGGCCGAGCAGGAATATTCCCGTCATAATTTCGAATTTGCCGACACCGCCATGCTGCATCGCCATTTCATCGACGCCGAAAAGGAATGCCAGGCGCTTCTCGCCGCCGGCGCGCCCGGTGATGATGATAATCAGCGCCTGCACAAATGCGTGTTCCCGGCCTATGACCAGTGCATCAAGGCCAGCCACGTCTTCAACCTTCTGGATGCACGCGGCGTGATTTCGGTGACGGAACGCCAGAGCTATATCCTGCGTGTGCGCACGCTGGCGAAAGCGTGCGGCGAAGCCTTCCTGCTGACGGATGCGGGCGGGCTGAACTGGAACAGGGCCGCCTGATTTTTTAGCGGCGCACACTTGTCGGAAATTCTGGTGAATTTGAAAGGCCGTTCTTGACGGCCTTTTATTTTGTGTGGATTGGTAGTCTGAATATAGCGATGGGTTTAACCGTGAATAATATTCGAAATTTCTGTTTTTTATTTGTGCTTACACTCGGATGCATTCTCGGTAATGGCGTGGCTGCGGAAACGACAGAGTGGATGAGCGGCAAGGAAGCCTTTCCCCGTGCCGACAAGCTGCGCTCTTTCGGAATGATCGTCACCCGCATGGATTGCAAGGATAGTGGCCAGCGAACCCTTGATGTGGGCAGCGCGCTCGTTCGCATGCACTACACGCGCAACACTGAGATGCGCGACTGGGTTATAGACGGCTGGAACCACCTGCAAGAAAACAAGAACTATTGGGCCGAGCGCGGCTACAAGCTTGCCTCCCATACTCTTTTTGTACGCAAGACATCCGGCCTGAGATTGTATTGCACAGTCTTTTATAAATAACGGATGTTTGCTCCCCGCAGCGTGTCTCTGGCAAAAACGCAGAGAATGACCGAAGCCTCATGACTTTGCGGTAATGAGCGGCTATCGTGCGCGCAACGAAGCTGGGAATCGCAATTCATGTTCATCACGCTGGCAATCATCGCGGCAATCGCGCTTTATGTGGTCTTCATCTATAACGGCCTCGTCAAGGCACGGCAGATGAAGGAAGAGGCGTGGTCGGGCATCGATGTGCAGTTGAAGCGCCGCGCCGATCTCATCCCCAACCTCATCGAGACCGTGAAGGGGTATGCGGCGCATGAAAAGAGCACCTTCGAGGAAGTGATCGCCATGCGCAACCGGGCGCAGGCTGTGCCGGCTGGCGATGTCGAAGGCCGTGCCCAGGCGGAAGGCCTACTGTCGCAGGCGCTCGGCAAGCTCTTCGCGCTCGCCGAAGCCTATCCCGATCTCAAGGCCAACACCAATTTTCTGGAATTGCAGCGGTCGCTCGAAACCATCGAAGGCGAACTCCAGATGTCACGCCGTTATTACAACGGTGCTGCGCGCGATCTGAACGTCAAGGTGGAAAGCTTCCCGTCCAATCTGGTCGCCGGCCAGTTCGGTTTTTCCAAAGCGCCCTATTTCGAGATCGACAATCCGGCCGACCGCGCCGTGCCGACCGTGAAATTCTAAGACCACCGGTCCCCGGGTCAAAATCCTCCCGCCGACATTCCGATAGCCCGGCTTTCTGCCGCATTCTTTGACAAGACGACGATCATGATCGAATTGACCATCACCCCGCCCGGCCACCCGCTTTCCGGCAAGGTTGAGCCGCCCGGCTCCAAATCCATCACCAACCGCGCGCTTCTGCTGGCCGGCCTCGCCAAGGGCAAAAGCCGCCTGACTGGCGCGCTGAAAAGCGATGACACGCTTTATATGGC
The DNA here is from genome assembly GCF_018873185.1 of Rhizobium sp. X9. Taxonomy (NCBI): domain Bacteria; kingdom Pseudomonadati; phylum Pseudomonadota; class Alphaproteobacteria; order Hyphomicrobiales; family Rhizobiaceae; genus Rhizobium; species Rhizobium sp. X9. The sequence goes on from NZ_CP071311.1 coordinate 331,781, forward strand.
CGAAGCCCTGCGCGAGATGGGCGTGAAGGTAACCGAGCCGGATGCAACCACCTTCGTGGTAGAGGGCACAGGCGTGCTCCAACAGCCGGAAAAGCCGCTTTTCCTCGGCAATGCCGGTACCGCCACACGGTTCCTGACCGCGGCTGCGGCACTGGTGGATGGCGCGGTCATCATCGATGGCGACGAGCATATGCGCAAACGTCCGATCATGCCGCTGGTGGAGGCCCTGCGTTCGCTCGGCGTCGAGGCGGAAGCGCCGACCGGCTGCCCGCCCGTCACCGTTTGTGGCAAGGGCACGGGTTTCCCGAAGGGCAGCGTCACCATCGACGCCAATCTTTCCAGCCAATATGTGTCGGCACTTCTGATGGCTGCTGCCTGCGGCGACAAGCCTGTCGATATCATCCTCAAGGGCGAGGAAATAGGCGCGAAGGGCTATATCGATCTCACCACATCAGCCATGGAAGCCTTCGGCGCGAAGGTGGAGCGGGTCAGCAACGCCATCTGGCGCGTGCATCCGACCGGCTATACGGCGACCGATTTTCACATCGAACCGGATGCTTCCGCCGCTACCTATCTCTGGGGCGCGGAGCTTCTCACCGGCGGTGCGATCGACATCGGCACGCCCGCCGACAGGTTCACCCAGCCGGATGCCAAGGCCTATGATGTCATGGCCAAGTTTCCGCATCTGCCCGCCGAAATCGACGGTTCCCAGATGCAGGACGCCATTCCGACCATCGCGGTTCTTGCCGCCTTCAACGAGACGCCGGTGCGTTTCGTCGGTATCGCCAACCTGCGCGTCAAGGAATGCGACCGCATCCGTGCCGTCTCGCTCGGCCTCAACGAAATCCGCGACGGTCTGGCGCATGAGGAAGGTGACGACCTGATCGTGCATGCCGATCCGTCGCTCGCAGGCCAGACGGTCGATGCCTCCATCGATACCTTTGCCGACCACCGCATCGCCATGAGCTTTGCGCTTGCGGCGCTGAAGATCGGCGGCATCGCCATCCAGAACCCGGCCTGCGTGGCCAAGACCTACCCGGCTTACTGGAAAGAGCTCGCCTCACTCGGCGTCGAGTACACGGAAAAGGAAAGCGCTGCCGAGCCGCAGCATTAGAAGAACGGTATTGGTTTTCCGTCATTCCGGCCTTGAGCCGGAATCCAGCGCGATCAAGTCCTTGATCGCGCGAGACTCTTCAAGCCGCGCAGACGCGCGGCTGCTGGATACCGGGTCTAGCCCGGTATGACGGAATGACCGTGCTGCGCATCATCACTTGAAACCGGAAACGCTCCATTCCCTTAAGGATAACCGCCCGTGAAGACCATCGCCGCAAGACTTCTAGCGTTGTTCGTCTTCCTGGGCGCGGCCTTCCCGGCCTTCGCGGAGGAATTCATCCGCTCATACCATTCCGTCATCGAGGTGGCGGCGGATGGTAAGCTGACGGTGACGGAAACCATCACCGCCCGCGCCGAAGGGCAGAATATCAAACGCGGCATCTTTCGCGATTTTCCGCTTTATGCGCTGGATGCGAATAACCGCCGTACCAAGGTGGATTTCAACGTCGTTTCGGTGGAGCGCGATGGCGCGCCGGAAAACTGGCGCACCGAGAATATCGATGGCGGCATCCGCATCTATACCGGCAGCGCCGAGCGTTTTCTGCCGACCGGTGAGCATATCTTCCAGATCACCTACACCACCGCCCGGCAGATCCGTTATTTCAGCGATTATGACGAGCTGACCTGGAATGTCACCGGCAATGGCTGGCAATTCCCCATGGGCGAGATTTCCGCCACCGTGGTTTTGCCTGATGGCGTTAAGGCGACAGATACTAACATCTTCACCGGACCACTCGGTGCAAAAGGCAAGGACGCCCGCGTCCTCAGCGAAGGCAACGAGGTGTTCTTCGCCTCCACCCGCCCATTTACGGTGGGGGAGGGCATGACGATTGCCGTGAAGCTGCCGAAGGGCGCCATCGCCGCTCCTGACACTTCGCAGGAGGCGGGCTGGTGGCTGCGGGATAATCTCGCCATCCTGCTTTCGGGCGGCGGGCTTTTCGCCGTGCTGCTTTATTACCTGCGGGCGTGGTTCGCGGTGGGCCGTGATCCGGCGAAGGGCGTGGTCGTGCCGCGCTGGGATGCGCCGGAGGGGCTTTCTCCGGCTTTGGTCAATTATGTCGATAACCGCGGTTTTTCTGGCGCGGGCTGGACGGCACTATCCGCCTCAGCACTTGATCTCGCGGTCAAAGGCTATGTCGTTCTGGAAGATCTGAAGAATTCCATCGTCATCCGCCGCACGGAGAAGACAACCGCCGCCGATCTGCCGACCGGCCAGAAGACGCTGCTTTCCTCCATCGGCGGCCCTGGCAAGACGCTCACCATCGACAAGGCCCATGGAGCGGAAGTCGAAAAGGTGGGCAAGCAGTTTCGCGCGGCGATCGAGAAGGAACATCGCGGCAAATATTACCGAAGCAATGCCGGTTTCACCGTTTTCGGCATCTTCCTCAGCATCGCCATCATCGTCGCGACGCTGGTCTTCGGCGACCTCGATGAAAGCGCTATCGCCGCCGTCCTCGTCTTCGGCTTTTTCGCCTTCTTCTTCAGCATCCTGTCGATCGGCATTGGCCGGCAGTTTTCGCGTGGTGCGCCGCTGCGCAAACGGATCGGCGGCATCGTCATGCTGGCCTTTGCCGGTTTCGTGGCTTTCTCAGCCATCGGCGGCATCGCAACGCAAATACTGCTGGATGTGACGCATGACACCAAGTCGCTGGCGCTGGCCGCCATTGGCGGCATCGTGCTCACCAACGCGCTTTTTCTGTTCCTGATGGGGGCGCCGACGCCGCTCGGCCGCAAGCTGATGGATGGCATCGAAGGTCTCAGAACCTATCTGACGCTGGCGGAAAAAGACCGGATGAACATGGTGGATGCACCCGCCATGTCGCCGCAGCATTTCGAGACATTGTTGCCCTATGCCGTCGCGCTCGGCGTCGAAAAACCGTGGAGCCGCACCTTCGAAACGTGGCTTGCGACCGCCGCTGCCGGTGCCGCCGCGGCAAGTTATGCGCCGGGCTGGTATTTGGGCAGCAATTACGGCAGCTTCGGAGACAGGATCGGCGGGTTCTCGACCTCCATGGCGAGCACCATCGCCTCCACCATTCCCCAGCCCGTCAGCTCCTCCGGTTCCAGTTTTTCAGGCGGTGGCGGCGGCGGTTTTTCCGGCTCCGGCGGCGGCGGCGGTGGTGGTGGCGGCTGGTAACGCCCGCCAGCCGTAATTTAACCGATTGCCTTGGTGACTTTTGCCGCGTTGCTTGCTAAGCCGACCGCAATCGCCCGACAACAGATAAAGTCCTGATCCCATGCCTGATCTTCTGCTTGAACTCCGCTCCGAGGAAATCCCCGCCCGCCCGTCCGCCCGCAGTGCCGAAGGCGTGAGGACGGGCAGAACGGAAAATGGCAAGTGGGCGAAGGAGTACTGACATGCCCGATCTTCTGCTTGAACTTCGCTCCGAGGAAATCCCCGCCCGCATGCAGCGCAAGGCGGCGGGCGATCTGAAGAAACTCGTCACCGACGCGCTTGTGGAGAGAGGACTGACCTATGAGGGTGCGCGCGAATATTGGACGCCGCGCCGCCTGACGCTGGATATTCGCGGCCTCAACGCCCGTTCTGCCGATGTGCGCGAAGAAAAGAAGGGTCCGCGCACCGATGCCAATGAAAAGGCCATTGAGGGCTTTCTGCGCGGTGCGGGCCTGAGCGATATTTCGCAGGCGGAAGTCGTTTCCGATCCGAAGAAGGGCGATTTCTATATCGCCATCGTCAACAAGCCCGGCCGTCCGGCGGAAGAGATCATCGCCGAGGTGATGCCCGGCATCATCCGCTCCTTCCCCTGGCCGAAATCCATGCGCTCCGGCCCGGCCTCCATGCCGAAGGGTTCGAGCTATGCCGGCATTGAAGGCAAGGGATCGGAGAGCCTGCGCTGGGTGCGCCCGCTGCAATCCATCGTCTGCCTGTTCGGCCCCGAACATGACGAAACGCAGGTCATTCCTTTCGTGATCGACGGCATTGTCGCCGGCAACGTCACCTATGGCCACCGGTTCCATGCGCCCGGCCCGATAACGGTGCGCCGTTTCGAGGATTACGTATCGAGCCTTGAAAAGGCGAAGGTCATTCTCGATGCCGACCGCCGCAAGGATATCATCCTGCACGATGCCAAGGACCTCGCTTTCGCCAACGGCCTTGAACTGGTGGAAGACGAAGGCTTGCTTGAAGAAGTCTCCGGCCTCGTCGAATGGCCGCAGGTGCTGATGGGCACCTTCGAGGAAGATTATCTGCAGATTCCGGCGGAAATCATCCGTCTCACCATCAAGACCAACCAGAAGTGTTTCGTCACCCGCAATCAGGGCGCGGAAGAGGGTCTTTCCAACCGCTTCATCCTGATCTCGAACATCGAGGCAAGCGACGGCGGCAAGGAAATCATCCACGGCAACGGCAAGGTCGTTCGCGCCCGCCTGTCGGATGCCCGCCATTTCTGGAACCGCGACCAGGGCGATCTGCCAGATCTGGAAACGCTCAAAGGTTCGGCTGCAAAATTCGGCCTCGATCTCAAAAAGCCGCTCGACCAGCGCATGGCCAAGCTCGATGCGCTGAACGTGACCTTCCATGCCAAGCTCGGCACGCAGGGAGAGCGCGTGGCGCGTATCCGCGAACTGGCCAAGGCTCTGGCCCACGTCGTTGGTGCCGATGCTGCTCTGGTGGATCGCGCCGTGGTGCTGGCGAAAGCCGACCTGCGCACCGAAGCCGTCGGCGAATTCCCCGAGCTTCAGGGCCTGATGGGCCGCAAATATGCGGCGTTGCAGGGCGAGAACGAAAGCGTCGCGGCGGCCATCGAAGATCACTACAAGCCGCAGGGCCCCTCAGACCGCCTGCCGGCAGACAAGGTGGCCATCACGGTTGCTCTGGCAGACAAGCTCGACACCCTCGTCGGCTTCTGGGCGATTGATGAAAAGCCGACGGGTTCGAAGGACCCCTTCGCGCTGCGCCGCGCGGCGCTGGGCGTGGTGCGTATTCTGCTTGAGAAAAACGTACGTCTGCCGCTTTTGAGCGTCGTGAAAGACCCGGATCTTCTCTCCTTCTTCCATGATCGCCTGAAGGTCTACCTTCGCGACCTCGGCGCCCGTTACGATCTGATTGAGGCTGTTCTCACACCGGATTCCGATGATCTGCTGATGATCGCCCGCCGTGTTGAGGCGCTCACCGCCTTCATCACCGGTGAGGATGGCAAGAACCTTCTGGCTGGCACCAAACGCGCCACACAGCTTCTGGCCGCCGAGGAAAAGAAGGGCACCGTGGTCGCTGATGGTGTTTCGGAAGAGCTGCTGAAGCTTGATGCCGAAAAGGCGCTTTATGCGGCGATCAAGATGGCTTCCGCCGATGCCGCAAAGGCGGTCGAAGCGGAAGATTTCCGCTCCGCCATGCAGGCGCTTTCGACGCTGCGCGCGCCTGTCGACAAGTTCTTCGAGGATGTGCTTGTGAACGACGAGGACGGGGCCATCCGCGCAAACCGTCTGGCGCTGTTGAAGGCCATCCGCGAAGCTACGGGAACGGTTGCGGATTTTTCGAAGATTACCGGGTGAAGAGTTGCGGGGTAGCTGCGACGGTAGCGTGCGCGGTTCACCCCCCTCTGTCCTGCCGGACATCTCCCCCTCAAGGGGGGAGATCGGCAAGACGGTCGCTCCCCGCAAAATTTGCAACGTCGAAGATGATCGACATGTTGCTGCGATTCGATCTCCCCCCTTGAGGGGGAGATGTCCGGCAGGACAGAGGGGGGTAAGCTACGACCGCGACCCCCGCAGGATGATTTCCCAATGACCCACGCGCCCCCGAAAATCCTCATCAGCGCCTGCCTCCTCGGCCAGCCCGTCAGATATGACGGCAAGGGTAAACCCTTCTCCCACCCGGCGATAGACCGCTGGCGGCAGGAGGGCAGGCTGGTGACAATCTGTCCGGAAATGGCCGGCGGCATGCCCGTTCCGCGACCGCCGGCGGAAATCGAGAATGGCGCCTCCGGCCTCGATGTGCTGGAAGGCCGCGCCCGCGTGCTGGAAGTGACCGGCGGCGATGTCACGGCGGAATTTATCGCCGGCGCGGAAAAGGCGCTGGCCCTGGCGCAGACGCATGGTTGCACATACGCGCTGCTGATAGACGGCAGCCCGTCCTGCGGCTCGGTCGCGATCTATGACGGCTCGTTTTCCGGTGTCAAACACGCTGGCAATGGTGTCACCGCCGCCCTGTTGCAGCGGGAAGGTATTGCCGTCTACGCACCCTCCCGGATCAAGGACTTGGTCCTGGAGATTGGTCAATGATTGGCATGTTCGCCTCGGTTCCAAAGCGGCACGCGGAAGAGTTTGAAGCGGGTTTCTTCCGAAACCCGCTTCATTCTATGATACGACGCGCATCACAATTTTTCTGATGCCTTGAACGGTCGAAATGACGTCACAACCGTCATTCAGGCATCAGCGGCAACCGGCCTTGGTGCTTGCGCAATTGGTTCTGTTCATCGTCACATTGGCGAATTCATAACCATAGTCATGCTTTTTCGGGTCCGTTGCGGAGTCCACAACGGCAACGATAAGAACGGCCGCAAGGCCGGCGCCCCTCGCAGCGCCTATCCGGCTCGCCGAGGTCTTTGAGTAAGGCTGCACGGTGGCGACGCCCGTCTTGAAGCCCGGGGCATTGCACTGAATGCGGATCGGGCGTGATGCATAACCATAGTCCGGAACGGTGACCTGAGCCGGCGTCTTGACGGCGGCGCGATAGCCGTCGCTTTCCAGCGAGCAGGCAATGCCCTCCAGTTCCGTTCGGGTTGAGCTCACCGCATCCGGGTCCCGGCGGTGTTCATAGGTTCGCACAGTCACGACTTCCTGACCCTGAAGCTGCGGAACATCCTGCCCTGCGGCGCGCTGCGGCCCCAGAACATCGCCATTGGCGATGCTCTTGGCGGTCGGCGTCGCCACAACGCTCATCGCAATCGGCTTTCCTGTCTGGCAGGCGGAAAGAATTATGGCGCAGGCCGCAATAATTGAGTATTTAATAATAGAATATTTCATAAATATACCTAAATCTGCAATAATTTTAATTTGCACAATCTTGAATTGCTGCCAAATTGCAAGAGTATTTCAAAGAAATTCTGAAGATATATTTATATTTATGCGATCCGCATTTTCTGCGTGCCGGAAAAGCAAAGCGCCGGCTTTGCAGCCGGCGTTTTGAATGGCATTTCGCTGATCGGATTCTGGATCGCGTCACCCCGCCATGCGCATCTCTCGCGCCATGCCATGAAGCTGATGGCCGGAGGAGACACGGAAGCTGCGGATGAGGTTCAGCAGCTCTTCGGTATCCACGGCCAGCGCTTCCGCCGAAGCCGTGGTCTCTTCCGCCATGGCGGCATTGTGCTGGGTGGCGACGTCGAGCTGGTTCAGCGACGAGGAGATCGAGCGCAGCGTCGTGTCCTGCTCGGCCGCAGAATGGGCGATCTTGCTGACAATTTCGTTGGCGGATTTGATCTGGTCCGAGATGCGTTTCAGTGCATCGCCGGCCTCGCCGACGAGGCGCACGCCGTTTTCCACCTGAGCGGAAGAACGGGCGATCTGGTCCTTGATCTCCTTGGCGGCGGCGGCGGATTTCTGCGCCAGTTCGCGCACTTCCTGTGCCACCACGGCAAAGCCCTTGCCGGCTTCACCGGCGCGCGCGGCTTCCACACCGGCATTCAGCGCCAGAAGGTTGGTCTGGAAGGCGATGTCGTCGATCACGCCAATGATGTTAGAAATCTGATCGGAGGATTGTTCGATGCCGCTCATCGCCGCAATCGCTTCTTCCACCACCCGGTCGCTGCGTGTCGTTTCCGAACTGACGGTGGTGACGCGCTTGGCGGCGTCCGCAGCCCCTTCCGCCGTCTGGCGCACCGCAACCGTCAATTCATCGAGTGCGGCGGAGGTTTCTTCCAGATTGGCGGCCTGCTGTTCGGTGCGCTGCGAAAGCTCGTTCGAGGCCTTGCGGATTTCCTCCTTGGAGCCGCCAATGTCGATGCTCTTGGAATTCACCTTGGCCATGGCGGCATCGAGATGCGTTAGCGCTTCGTTGAAATTATCACGCAGCGCGGCGTAACGGCTACCGAGGTCGCCGCAACGCACCGTCAGATCGCCAGCTGCCAGCTTTTCGAGAGACTCGCCGATGGTGGCGACCACACGCGCCTGCAATTCGGCCTCGTCGCGCTGCATGTCGAGGTTGTTCTGACGCTCGGCATTCAGCTGCTGCTGCTGTTCTTCCTCGCGGCGCTGCATGGCGTGGCGCTCGCGCACCTTGTCCTGAAGCGAGGCGGTGGCCTTTGCCATCATGCCCACTTCGTTGGTCAGGCCGGTATGGGGAATGGTGAGCGAGACATTTTCATTGGCGACTTCGCCGAGCGCGCGGTGAATATCGCCAAGCGGTTTCGAAATGCCACGGATGACGTAGAAGGCGGCCGCCAGTGCGAGCACGAAGATGGCAGCGCCGATCGACAGCGCCTTCATCACCTCGCCGCGCACCTGCGCATTCAGATCGTCGATGTAGACGCCGGTCACGACCACCACCTGCCAGGGATCGAAGGCAAGGGCATAGGAGCTCTTGGCGTAATCATTGCCTTCCATGCCGGGCTTCGGACCGTAGAAATCCGTCTGGCCGCCGCCATTGCGGCCAAGCCGCACGAGCTCGTCACGATAGGCAAAGCCCTTGCTGTCCGGCTTGCCCTTGAAGTTCTCACCAACACGTTTGGCATCGGGATGGAACTTCATCGTCACGTCGTAATCGTAGCCGAACAGATAGCCATCAGGGGTGAACCGCATGGCGCTCACGGTGGCATAGGCCTGCTTCATGGCTTCGTCCCGCGAAAGCGTCCCGGCCTTTTCCTTGTCGTGGAAGGATTGCAGAATGGAAATGGCTGATTGCACCTGCGTCCGCAACATGCCGTAGCGTTCCTCATAGATCGCGTCGGTGGCGGATTTCAGCTGGTAAAACGTCGCAACGGAGAAGGCGGCCATCAGGGCCACGACGAGAACGATCAACTGACGGGAAATGGAAAGGTTCTTCATGGGCGCTCACAAGCGTTTGGCTTCGCGCGCCTTAAAAAAAGCCGCGCGCTGCCGAAGTTTCGGAAATGGGAATGGCGCCTGATGCGCGGGGAACAGCCTGAAAAGCGAGCGTCCGCCACAGGCCTGATGTCGTGCTGCATCGCACTATGAAATCACTTAGCGGCCAAAAATTTGAATAAATATTTAATTAGACAGAGCTTTATCAGCTCGATCGGCAGAATAGCGGTCGAAGAATTTATTATTCCCCGAATGGTTGCCGTGAATTGTGACGAATGCAGCGATGACGCGATTATTTGATATTTGTCATGAAAAAGTGCCGTTGCCGCCCGCCCGTCAATTACCGCGCAATTGAAAATCCGGGAATGTGGGTGCAGCAATGACTGCCGCGTTTGCAGGTGCTTGCGCGCTATCTACCGAAATTTCCTTGACGGCCGCGGTGGTCGTCGTCACGTCGATGCCGGCGGGTGTCGATGCCGTTTCGGCAGGATGCGCGGCGGGTTCGGCATCCTCATAGGTCGCGATTGCGGCGTCCGGGCTCTCGCCAGGCATCCATGCGGGGTTGGTGCTGACGAAGGTGACGGGAGCACCGCCCAGCCAGGCTTCGGTACGCACCAGCGTGCGTTTGCCATCGATTTCGCGCATTTCCATATGCTGCGTGCCGGGCTCGATGGAGGGAATGGCGTAACCCTGCGCCACGGTCTTGCCCTTCAGGGGCTGGCAACCACCGCAATCCAGACGCACGAAACTGCCATTGGCGACATGCACGCCATTGATATATTCGACGGAAGACGCCATCGCCGAGCCGCTGGCCAGCGCCACAATCGCTGTGAGAAGAAGACGACGCATCGAAAAACCCCCGAAATAACAGTGCTGCCTCTTGTTAGAGGCACAATGCACCATTCAATGTTGGGGCAAGTATTACCAATCTTTCCTTTCCATCAGGTCAGCAAACTTGGTAAAAATTGAACGAAATATTCCCGCCGACTACTCTGTCTGCTTCAGACCTCAGGCCTTTTCACGGGCCACGGCCTGCCAGCCGATATCGCGTCGGCAGAAGCCGTTTTCCCATTCTACCTTGTCGGTGAGAGCGTAGGCGCGCGCCTGCGCTTCGGTCACGTTCTTTCCGAAGGCGGTGACGTTCAGCACGCGTCCGCCCGTCGCCACCAGCTTGCCGTCCTTCAGCGCCGTCCCTGCATGGAACACCTTTGCCTCTTCGCTGGCATCGGGAATATGGGCAATCGGTGTGTTCTTGTCATAGGCGCCGGGATAACCCTTCGAGGCGAGAACGACAGTCAGCGCTGCATCGTCGCGCCATTCCGCTTCCACCTTGTCCAGCGTGCCGGTGGCGGTGGCATAGAGGATCGGCAGCAGATCGCTTTTCAGGCGCATCATCAGCACCTGGCATTCAGGATCGCCGAAACGCACATTGTATTCGATCAGCTCGGGGCCTTTCGCGGTGATCATCAGGCCGGCGAAAAACACGCCGGAAAAGGGATTGCCGTCCTTGGCCATGCCTGAAATCGTCGGTTCGATGATCTCCTTCATGGTGCGTTCCACCATGGCCGGCGTCATGACAGGGGCGGGGGAATAGGCGCCCATGCCACCGGTGTTCGGGCCGGTGTCTCCATCGCCCACACGCTTGTGGTCCTGCGCGGTGGCGAGCGCCAACGCCGTTTTGCCATCCGAAAGGCAGAAGAAGCTGGCTTCCTCGCCATCGAGAAAGGCTTCCACCACCACTTCCGCTCCGGCCGCGCCGAAAGCGCCGTCGAAACAGTCGTCGATGGCGGCAAGCGCTTCGGCCTCGGTCATCGCAACGGTCACGCCCTTGCCGGCGGCAAGACCGTCCGCCTTGATGACGATGGGGGCACCCTGTTCATGGACATACTGTCTGGCTGGCTCGGCCGCCTTGAAACGCTGGTAAGCGCCGGTCGGAATATCGTAGCGGGCGCAGAGATCCTTGGTGAACCCCTTGGAACCCTCAAGCTGGGCGGCTGCCTTCGAAGGGCCGAAGGTGGCGATACCAGCTGCACGCAGATCATCCGCCAGACCCGCAACCAGCGGCGCCTCCGGTCCGATGATGACGAAATCGATCGATTTTTCCTTGGTAAAGGCGATGACGGCGGCGTGGTCTTCCACGTCAAGCGAAACGAGTGTCGCGTGGTCGGCGATGCCGGGATTGCCGGGTGCGGCGTAAAACTCTTCAAGCAGGGGAGACTGGGCGATTTTCCATGCCAGCGCATGTTCGCGTCCGCCGGAACCGATCAACAGAACTTTCATGGTCAATACCCCTGCAAATTCGCCAGTAACCTTGTTTGAGCGGCGTTAAGGGCAGGGGGGCGAAAGGTCAAGGAGAAAGCGCCGTAAATGCCCGTCTTTCCCTTGAACGCAGCCTTTCCTGTGGAATCGTTGTCGCCTCTTGTTGTCACGCCACAATCAGACATTATGTTCGCCGCTCCAGATGTGACATCAGAGAACCTCATGACCGCAGATAATGCCCGCCTCGCCACGCTCATCGCCTCCGAAATCAACGCCCGCGCCGATCAGGTAAAGGCGGCGGTGGCATTGCTGGACGAGGGAGCGACCGTGCCCTTCATCGCCCGCTACCGCAAGGAAGTGACCGGCGGCCTCGATGACACCCAGCTCCGAACGCTGGCGGAACGCCTCGTTTATCTGCGCGAACTCAATGCGCGCCGCGCCTCCATCGTCGATACCATCAACGGTCAGGGCAAGATGACGGACGCCCTGATGGTCACGATCATGCAGGCGGGCACCAAGGCGGAGCTGGAAGACCTCTATCTGCCCTACAAACCGAAGCGCCGCACCCGCGCGGAAATCGCCCGCGAGCGCGGTCTCGGCCCGCTGGCCGAAGCCATCTGGGAAAACCGCACCGCCGATCCGGCAAAACTTGCAGAAGCCTATGTCAAGGGCGAAGTCGCCGATGTTAAGGCGGCGCTTGAAGGCGCGCGCGACATCGTGGCCGAGACGATGACGGAAAACGCCGATCTTCTCGGACGCCTGCGCGATTACATGCGCCAGAACGCCACCTTCCGCGCCAAGGTGGTGGACGGCAAGCAGGCGGCGGGTGAGAAATTCTCCGACTATTTCGATCATTTCGAGCGCTGGTCAACGGTGCCGGGCCACCGGGCGCTGGCCATGCTGCGCGGCTGGAACGAGGAAGTGCTGACATTGACCATCGATGTCGATGCGGATGATCCCTCGCCGGTCAAGCCCGCGCAGCGCACCATCGCGGCCGCCTTCGATATCCGCAATGCCGGCCCCGCCGATCAATGGCTGATGGAGGTGGCGGGCTGGACCTGGCGGGTGAAGCTCTCCATGTCGCTGTCGCTCGATCTCATGCGCGAATTGCGCGAGCGTGCGGAAGAAGAGGCGATCAATGTTTTCGCCCGCAATCTCAAGGATCTGCTGTTGGCCGCACCGGCGGGCTCCCGCGCCACCATGGGGCTCGATCCGGGCATCCGCACCGGCGTCAAGGTGGCCGTGGTGGATGGCACCGGCAAGCTCCTGGATACCACAACCGTTTATCCTTTCCAGCCGAGGAACGATGTGCGCGGTGCGCAGGCGGAACTCGCCTTGCTCATCCGCAAGCACAATGTCGAACTCATCGCCATCGGCAACGGCACGGGTAGCCGCGAGACGGAAAAGCTTGTCGCGGACCTTCTGGCGCAGATGCCCGCTTCGGCTTCCGGCGCAAAGCCCACCAAGGTCATCGTTTCGGAAGCTGGCGCATCGGTCTATTCCGCGTCGGAACGGGCGGCAGCGGAGTTCCCCAATCTCGACGTGTCCCTGCGCGGGGCGGTGTCCATCGCGCGGCGCCTCCAGGATCCGCTGGCGGAACTGGTGAAGATCGAGCCGAAATCCATCGGCGTCGGGCAATATCAGCACGATGTCGATCAGGGCCGTCTCAGCCGCTCGCTCGATGCTGTCGTGGAAGATGCGGTGAATGCCGTGGGTGTCGATCTCAATACGGCGTCTTCGCCGCTGCTGGCGCGGGTTTCCGGCCTCGGCACCTCGATTGCCGATGCCATCGTTGCGCATCGTGACCAGACCGGCCCCTTTGCCAGCCGCAAGGATTTGCTGAAGGTGCCGCGCCTCGGCCAGCGCACCTTCGAGCAATGCGCGGGCTTCCTGCGCATCCCGAACGGCAAGGAGCCGCTGGATTCTTCCTCGGTCCACCCGGAAGCCTACGGCGTGGCGAAAAAGATCGTCGCCGCCTGCGGCCGCGACCTGCGCACGCTGATGGGCGACAGCGCCACGCTGAAGGCGCTGGACCCGAAACGGTTCATCGACGAGCAGTTCGGTCTGCCGACCGTCAAGGACATCATCGCCGAACTGGAAAAGCCCGGCCGCGACCCGCGCCCGAGCTTCAAGACGGCGACATTTGCCGATGGCGTGGACGAGATCACCGATCTGAAACCGGGCATGCTGCTGGAAGGTACAGTCACCAACGTCGCCGCCTTTGGTGCTTTCGTGGATATCGGCGTGCATCAGGACGGGCTCGTGCATGTGTCGCAGCTGGCCGACCGTTTCGTGAAAGATGCGCATGAGGTGGTCAAGGCGGGCGATGTCGTCAAGGTGCGGGTTGTGGAGGTGGACGTGAAGCGCAAGCGAATCGGCCTCACCATGCGCAAGGACGGCGGGGAGGCCGCGCCCCAGTCAATGCGCGAAAAGGGCAATGCTGGCGCCATGCGGCACGCGACATCCAAACCGAAAGATCGCAACGAAGGGTCGCAAACAGGTGGTGCGCTTGCCGCTGCTCTGGCTGAAGCGATGAAGCGGCGCTGACCCTGGGTTGAAATGTTTTTTTACCAAAAAGCCTCATCGTGACACGCGGTGGGGCTTTTTGCTTGATGAAATCGTTCAATTTTTTTGAAATAAGACTATCTTGAAACTTGTGCCGAAAGGAATACGGTCAGCAAAATTGATAAGTGAGACTTAGCAATTGGGGGTGCCATGGCGTCGTCTCTGCATGTTCTTCTCGAAAAGATAATCAAGGTCGGTGATCTCACCGTCAACAGCCCGGGTGGTAGCCGCATATTTGGCGACGGCACGGGAAAAAAGGTGGTTCTGAATTTCACAGACGAAGCCGCCATGCAGGAGATCGCTGCCGATCCTGCACTCAAACTCGCCGAGATTTATATGGAAGGCCGTATGAAGGTCGTCGAGGGCGATATCTACGACTTTCTGGCACTCGTCAAAAGCAACACGCTGAGCGAGGCGCTGTCTTTCGGCATGATCTGGCGCGGCATGGCGCGCATCATCGCCGCCCGCATCAGGATGCATCTGCCGGTCAATCACAACAAGAGCAACGTCGCCCACCACTACGATTTGAGCGCCAAGCTGTTCGACCTCTTCCTCGATGAGGACTGGCAATATTCCTGCGCCTATTTCAATCCGCCGGGTATCAGCCTCTATCAAGCGCAGGTCGCCAAGAAACGTCACATCGCTGCCAAGCTGATGACTGAGCCGGGCCAGAGCGTGCTGGAGATCGGCTCCGGCTGGGGCGGCATGGCGATGTATATCGCCGAAAGTGCGGGTGCCGATGTGACCGGCATCACGCTTAGCGAAGAGCAGTTGCGCGTTTCCCGCGATCGGGCGGCAAAACGCGGGCTTGCCGGCAATGTCCGTTTCGAATTGCAGGATTACCGTTACCTGCCGGCCTCAAGGAAATTCGACCGCATCGTCTCGGTCGGCATGTTCGAACATGTCGGGCCCACCCATTATCGCGATTATTTCGACAAGGTGGCGGAGGTGCTGGATGACAAGGGTGTGATGGTGCTCCACTCCATCGGTCAGCCCTATCCGGCACTGGCGACCAATCCCTTCATCGAAAAATATATTTTCCCCGGTGGCTATATACCCTCGCTTGCCGAGGTTCTGCCGGCGATCCAGAAGTCCGGGCTGCTGGTGAAGGATATCGAAATCCTGCCCATGCACTATGCCCATACGCTCAGGCACTGGCGTGAACGTTTCGTGGCACGCAAGGCCGAAGCGATCGCACTTTACGATGAGCGTTTCTTCCGCATGTGGGAGTTCTATCTGGCGGGGTCGGAAATGGCCTTTACCCACGAAAACTTCCATATTTTCCAGATCCAGCTCGCCAAGGACCGCGATGCCGTTCCGCATAATCGCGACTACATCGCCCGCAACGAGGAGAGGCTCCTGGAGTTCGAAAAGACACGGCCGCCGTTGGAGAAGGTGGCGTTCTGAGGCATTCCTCCGTCATACCGGCCTTGAGCCGGTATCCAGCCAGCCCAAGTCATTGGGCTGAAAAGACTCTTCTCGCCGCGCAGACGCGCGTCGGCTGGATTCCGGCTCAAGGCCGGAATGACGGAAACGAGAGGTTTTCGCGCTCCGATTAACATCCTGATTTAAACTGGACGGCAGTGTCTCAGCGCCGGAGTGAAGATGGACGTTGTCGCCGCATTTCTTCTCACGCTGGTTAATGGAATGGAAAGACAATCCCTCTAATTCTACGGGCACCTGTCTGTATTGCGTTTCTGGGGTTCTTTCATGTTCAAGCCGTCAGCGGCGGTTGCCGCTTGTGTCTTATCGCTTTTTGCCGTCGGCAATGCCCATGCCGAGGGCTGGTTTTCCGGCGACTGGTATCTGAAGCTCGGCGGCGCCGGTTTCACCGCGCCGAAATATCAGGGTGACAACAAGAACGAATTCGGCTTTTCGCCCATCATTTCACTCGGCCGTCAGGGGCAGGGCGCACGTTTCACCTCGCGCAATGACAGCGCCTCGATCTCGCTTCTGGACAATGGCCCGATCAGCATGGGTCTGGCCGGCAAGCTGGTATCCCCGCGTGATGACGGTGATTCCTCCGATCTGAAGGGCATGACGCGCATCAAGCGCGGCGGCGAACTTGGCGGTTTCGCCGAGGCCTATCCGACCGACTGGCTGCGTGTTCGCGGTGAAGTTCGTCAGGGCATCCGCAGCCATAGCGGCGTTGTCGGCGATGTCGCCGTTGATGCCTTCACCGATATCGCCCCCGGCATCCAGATTTCCGCCGGCCCGCGCGCCACATGGGTAAGCAGCAAATATAACGAGCGTTATTACGGCGTAAGCGCCGCACAGACGGCCGCCGGCGCACCATCGCCCTATAGCCCCGGCGGTGGCCTGCATTCCGCGGGTGTCGGCGCAGCCATCACCTGGAAAGTCACGGAAAACGCCGAAGTCGGCTCGTTTGCGGAATATCGCCGCCTGACGGGCGATGCCGCCGACAGCTCGCTGGTGCGCGAGCGTGGTTCGAAGAACCAGTTCATCATCGGTGTTCAGGCAAGCTACAAATTCAATTTCTCGCTTCCCTGAGACAATAAACCGAATGTCTGAGGTTGATGGCCCGCAGGAAACCGTTGCGGGCCTTGATGTTTCAGCTAATCCGCGTTCGACGTTATCCTCGGGCTTGACCCGAGGATCCATTGATTTCAACGGGTTGCGGATCCTCGGGTCAAGCCCGAGGGTGACGGTGGAGAGGTAAGGCGCTTTGCCGGTGGCGTGTTGCAATCCGCCAAAAACCGCACATCTTTGCACTTTGAAAACCGTTCCGATTTGCCCGCCGATGTTGTAGAACATCCGCATGGTTCACCACAGCGATTTGTCAGACCGCGTTTCGGACGCGCCATCCAATAACTGGGTCTATCGGATTTTGCCGAGGCCCCTCTGGCCCTATGCGCAGCTGGCCCGGTGGGATCGCCCCATCGGCTGGCAATTGCTGATGTGGCCCTGTTTCTGGTCCGCGGCACTTGCGGCCAATGCCGCCGCGGCCACTGGTGGCTTTTCCTGGGGCACGCTCATCTGGCATCTGGCGTTGTTTTTCATCGGATCGGTGGCGATGCGCGGCGCAGGCTGCACCTATAATGATCTCGCCGACCACAAGATCGACATGGCCGTGGCGCGCACCCGATCCCGTCCCCTGCCGTCCGGCCGCGTGACCCGGTTGCAGGCAAAGGTGTTTATCGTGCTACAGGCGCTTGCCGGTCTGGTGGTGCTTCTGCAGTTCAACGGTTTTGCGATTGCCACCGGCATATTCTCGCTGATCTTCGTGGCGATTTATCCTTTCGCCAAGCGCTTCACCAACTGGCCGCAATTTTTCCTCGGCCTTGCCTTTTCCTGGGGTGCACTGATGGGGTGGGCCGGGCAGTTCGGATCGATCGCCTGGCCGGCTGTCCTGCTTTATGTCGGCTCCATCGCCTGGACGATCGGTTATGATACAATCTACGCCCATCAGGACAAGGAAGACGACACTGCGGTCGGCATCGGTTCGACCGCATTGCTGTTTGGAGAGAATACACATCGCTGGCTGGTTTTTCTTTATGGCACAGCCCTTGTCATGATCGCCCTGTCCTTCTGGGGGGCAAGTGTTAACGTCATCGCCTATAGCGGCCTTGCTGCTGCCGCCATCATGCTGTTCCGGCAGGTATGGGTGCTCGATATCGATGACGTGGCGCAATGCCTCGTGCTGTTCAAATCCAACAACCGTGTCGGCGTGCTGATTTTCGCGGGCCTCATTCTGCCGCTTCTCTTGGCGTGAGGCTGCGGCAACGCAGGATACAAAAAAGCCCGGCCGCATGGTGCGCGCCGGGCTTTTGTTTGTTTCTGCTGAAGATTATCAGCTGCGGGCGATGATTTCCTTGCCCTCGATCTTCATGCTCATGCCGAGAGAACCGGTGGAGCGGCGAACGAGGAAGCGTGGGCGGCGATCCGCGAAATAGGAATGGCGGCGGCGCGGGCGGCTATTCTTCGTGCGCACCTTGCCGAGATGTTCTTCCAGCGGGCGGGCGACGCCATCGGCTTCCACCATCAGCATGGGAATGCGGTAGGCCTCGGACCAGCTGCGCCAGTCGGCGGCGATATCGCAGAGATCATGGGCGACCAGAAGCGGAACACACAGATCCGGATCATCATGGTGCAGCTCCAGCGTCACCGTTACCTGTCCGTCACCATGGTCGATGGCGCGGGCGGCAACGCCCTTGAAGGCGCGGGCTGGCAAAGCGAAGGACAAAGGCAGGCCGGAAGAGGAAAGGACCTTTCGCAGAACGGCGCCCCGTTCGTCGAGCGTCACGGCGATGTCGGTCGCGCCGTTGCCTTTGCCGTAGGTGACCTGTTGCGGAAAACGTGCCGGGTCGAGTCTGAGTGTGGCGACGGCCCAGTCGGGCTTCAGAACGGTCTTGGTCATGTTTATTCTACCCTTGTTTTACCTGAGAGCCGGTTTCCGGTCTTCTCATCGGGACTTTTCGTCCTCTGATGTCAGGGAGAATATCCGCCGTATCTTCGAGACAGCTTAAAAATCGCGGTTAAGAAAACTTTGCATTCCCAAATGGTTAGCAAAACCCACTGTGGCATGGTTTCGCTTAGGTAAAGCAGATTGGGACAATGCGATTTTTATCGCGACCGAAACTGTGCTCTTTCAAGCTCCGGGCAAGGCGCTTCATGCATAGTCCCGCCAAGGCTTGCCGTGCCTCCGGATGGAGGCGCGATGTATGGATTTAAAAACCGGAGCTTTCGGCGTCCCAGGGGATGCGCGGCGCTCCAGGGGGGCATTCGGATGGTATCGACTTATCTCAGCTACGACCTCATCAACCGTGATATGAAGGCAAGCATTTCGCGCGTGTCGCAGCAGGGAATGATCGAGCGGCAGACGAAATATTACAAGGAGAACATCGGCGATGTGAAAAGCGTCGACGAATTCCTCAATAACTACCAGCTCTATTCCTACGCCATGGATGCCTTCGGTCTCGGCGAGATGACTTATGCCAAGGCCTTCATGAAAAAGGTGCTGGATAGCGACCTGAACGACCAGAACAGCTTCGCCAACAAGCTGACCGACGAGCGTTATCGCGAGTTCGCCGCCGCCTTCAATTTCACCTCGTCGACGAAGACAGTGCAGACGGAAGCCCAGCTCGACAAGATGATCGGGCTCTACGGCACGTCGATCACCGACATGAATGACAGCCTTGCGGAAGAGACGCGCTATTACAAGGCGATCATCGGCACGGTGACCAATGTGGACCAGCTGCTGCGCAACGACCGCACCCGCGCCTATATTTTTCAGGTCTTCGGCGTCGATGAGAAGACCTATTCTTACGCCCATATCAAGGGTTTGATGACGAGTGATGTTTCCGATCCCGATAGCTACATCAACCAGAAATACGGCGCTGCCTATAATGATGCCGTCGAAAAACTGGCGATGAAGGGCAATATCGAAATGCATGCCCAGGTTACTAGCCGGATTACGGCGATTGACACCGCGCTTGCCGGGACTGGTTTGAGCGACGAGGAGCGCACAAAACTCGAGGCGGAAAAGGTCACCCGGCAGGATCAGTTGACACAGCTTGAAGCCGTGCTGCCGCCAAAGGCCGAGTGGGAAACAAAGCTCGCCGCGATCAAGGCGGAGCAGACGAAGCTGTCGAATACCGTCACGCAATATAATACCATGTCATACATTGCCGCCGCCTTCGAATTCAAGAGCGACGGCACAGTGGAGGCCGGCGGCGCCCAGAAGGCCGACAATGTCAAGATAATGACGGATGCCTATATCAGCAGCGCGCCGCGCGTCACGCCGACCGTCGCCACCCTGAACAGGGATTATTTCGAATCGAAGATCGGCTCGATCAAGACCGTAACTGAACTGACGTCCGATACGCGGCTTCTCAATTACCTCAAGGTCGCCTTCGACCTGAATGATGTGACGGTTGTAAAGGCGACGATCGAGAACATCCTGAAAAGCGATCTGAACGATCCGAACAATTACATCGCGACCTTCGGCAAGAACGACAAGCGCTACCTCGCCATGCGAAATGCGTTCAATTTTCAGGCGGATGGAACGCTCGCCGCCGGCACGACACCCCAGACAACGACACAGACGGCAGCCACCACCAGCGGCTATATGATCCATTACAACGACAAGGATGATGCCGCCGACGAAAAGGCGATCCAACTGTTCAAGAGCGACATCAAAAGTGTCACCTCCGTGAAGGATTTCCTCGAGAGCAGCGCCGTCTATAATTATGCGCTGAAGGCGGTTGGTCTCGATCCTGCCAAGGTAAACGCCGCCGATATTCGCAAGGTCCTCACCAGCGACCTTCAGGACAAGAAAAGCTACGTCTATACGCTGAAAGACGAGCGATACGTCAAGCTGGCGGAGCTGTTCAACTTCTCGTCCGACGGCGCCGTGGGCTCTCCGGTTCTTGCGCAGTCGGAAATCGAGATGCAGACCATGTCGGCCGACTACATCAAGAAAAAATCGGCTTTCGGCACGGAAAAGGACAAGGAAGCGGCCAAGAAGGAAGCGGAATACTTCACGGACGAGATGCAGAAGATCAAGACGCTCAAGGAGTTCCTGGCCAATGATCGCCTGACGAAATTCGCGATGGAATCACTCGGCATCGATCCCGAGAGCGTGACGAAAGAACAGCTGGAAAAGATTTTCAGTTCCAAGCTCGACGACAGCGGAAGCTACCTCAACAAGGAGATGGACCCGGTCTTCCGCCGCCTCGTCACCGCGTTCAACTTTGATACGGACGGCAATATCCTGCGCGAGGACCGGAGTTTGATCCAGACGCGGCGCGGTCTTTACGAGACGCTCGACAACTATCTGACGCAGACGCTGGAGACGCAGGCAGGCGAAGAAAATGCCGGTGTGCGACTGGCGCTTTATTTCCAGCGCATGGCGGCGGGAACGACATCCTATTATTCCATTCTGGCCGACACCGCGATCCAGAATTTCATCAAGACCACTTTCGGTATTCCTGACGAGCTCGGCAATGCCGGGGTTGATACGCAGGTGACGATGATGAAAAAATATTTCGACATCAAGGATTTTCAAGACCCGGAAAAGGTCAAGAAGCTGATCGCCCGTTTCACCATCATGTATGATAACTCCCAGAACACCACGGATCCGATCATGATGCTGTTCAATGGCAGCGGGTCGGTCGGCATCAGCG
This sequence comes from Rhizobium sp. X9, assembly GCF_018873185.1. Taxonomy (NCBI): domain Bacteria; kingdom Pseudomonadati; phylum Pseudomonadota; class Alphaproteobacteria; order Hyphomicrobiales; family Rhizobiaceae; genus Rhizobium; species Rhizobium sp. X9. The sequence continues at coordinate 352,864 of NZ_CP071311.1, forward strand.
GCGACACGCTGCTGGCGGTTGCGTCACTGCGCGCGCGGTAGGCGGGGAAACCGGGGATGTTCCGCGATATAAATCGCTGAGGTTTCCATGCCGTCATCCTCGGGCAGGGCCCGAGGATCCACAAGCCGTGGAGAGAATGGATCCTCGGGTCAAGCCCGAGGATGATGCCGAGTTTAGTGTATCTTTAGTCATTAGCCGAAACCTGCTCCGGCTAACGCATCCGCCTACCAGCCCGGCAGCATATGCCCGGCGCGCAGGCGTGGCATCTTCGGGTAGGTCTTCACATCATTGTCCAGCTCGTCGGTCACGCTCATCGGTGAGATATTGTCGAGGCAGGCGGTGATGTGGTCGGTGATGGCGTTCACCAGCGAGGGCGACAGGCCGGGCCGTTTCATCAGGCCGATCTGCACCGGTGGCAGGGGCGGGAAGCCGTCCGCGGCGGTCAGAACCTTCATGCCGGTGCGCAGCGCCGATTCCGGCAGTACGGAGACAGCCATGCCCGCCAGCACGGCGGCGGCGACCACGGTGGAAGACCAGCTTGTGAACAGAACCTGATAATCCCGGCCGTCGGCATCAAGCGCCGAGCAGGCAAGCTGGCGCCAGTGACAATCGCGTCGCCCGACCGCCAACGGCACGGGCGCATCGTCCTTCAGCGGATGGTTGGCGGAGGCGACCCAGCAGAGCGGCTCTGTGCGCACGACATCCGAGGAGCGGGCGCGGGGATTATGGGTGACGAGCGCGATATCCAGTTCGCCCCGCGCCATTTTTTCGGCAAGCCCCACCGATGGTTCGCAGACGATGTAAAGCTCGACATTTGGGTGGGTTTTGGCAAAACGCCCGATTATCTCCGGCATGTAACGGTCGGCATAGTCGTCAGGCGTGCCGATGCGCAACGTGCCCTCGAGCCTGTTGTCGTCAAAGGCGGCGATCGCCTCGTTGTTGAGGCGAATGATGCGGCGGGCGTAATTCATCAGTTTTTCGCCCTCCGCCGTCAGGCGGTTGCCACGTCCGTCCTTGGCGAAAAGCTGTTTACCGATGCGCTCTTCAAGCCGCCGCATCTGCATGGAAACGGCGGATTGCGTCTTGAAAACGCGGTCTGCGGCCTTGGTAAAACTACCCGTATCGACGATGGCGATGAAGGTGTGCAGCTGGTCTATGTCGAGAGGTGCGGACATGGATGGTCATCCATCAGAATGATTGATGTCTTACATTAGAAACATTCGTTGGACTGATCAATAGTCTTGCGACATTTTGACATCCAGCAAATCAATCTCAACCCCGGGGCGGACATCGCGTCAGGCCCCCAACCCAAGGCAGCTTCTAGCGCATGGTGCGCCGGGGCGGTGCCGCATCGTGCCGTTACGAAAGGGTATGTGTCATGCGCACGGCAGAACGGAGAATGGAACTGGAACTTGCAACCGGCCGGCAGGGCGATACCCTGCGCCGCGTGGTCATTGTCGTTGCTTCCACCGTGAAAACGTTTGTGCAGCGCATTTACAATCGTATCGTCGCCAATGATCTCATGGAGCTCGACGACCGCCTGCTCGCCGATGTCGGGCTGGCGCGATCGGATGTGACGAGCGCGCTCAATACCGGCCTGCTCGAGGATCCGACCACCCATCTGAGTCGCGCCGCACGGCTTCGTGCCGTCAAGCGGTTCGAAACGCTCTAGACCGTCTACACAATTCCAGCAGACCTCCAGCTGCCGGAATTATTTCTGACGGACAGGTTTTCCCCGCAGGGTGATTTGCCAATAGCCCTGCCTTTGCCCGGTGTCCGGCCCCTCGGCCGCATCGGGCTTTTTTTACCTGCGTGTAGCCTGGGTGGCCACCGTGGCTCACATTTCTCTGAACTGTCCGGCGCGAGGACCAGCCAGAACGACTTCCCAAGCGGATTTGTTGGCGTATTTCTGGCGTGCAAGAAAAGTATAACCGGTGCGGTCCCACGGCTTGATCGAGCCACTCAGATTATCGAGAACATACTCCCCGTCAGACAGGCGAACCAGCAGCACGGCGTGATTGTTGCCGCTGCGATCCAGCACGACGGAAATGGACATTTTATTGGAGGGCAGACCGGCGTCCAGCAAAGCCTTGGTCTTCGCGATGGCATAATCCTCGCAATCGCCGCGCCCGTCTTTCGGCAAGGCCCAGTAGTTGCTGCGACCATAAACGACGGTATCTTCCACTGGCCTGATGGAGCTGTTGACCTTGCGGTTGACCTCAGAAAGCAGTTCGCGCGTCTGATCATCACCCATTTTCGCGCCCCCCTTGGAGGAACATAGCCAGCTGTAACGCTGACAGGCGGAGGAAAAGCCGACCGGCGCGGCAATTGAGCGAGTGGCAGAAAGTTCGCTGGCAGAAACCTTTGTGCCAAGCGTCATCGCGCCCAGCAGAGCGAATGCAAGAACATAAATCTTCATGATTATATCAGTTCCTTCGAGGTAGCTGATGATCGTGATGCTGGCTTCATGCCGCCCGATCTCACAGAAGTTAAACATTGACTGAAGATCACCAGATCCCACGCCATGCTCGAACTAAAAAAACACATCCAAAACGCGCTAAAGCTCACCTCATTGCATGATTAGCCCAAAATTTCAAAAAAAAATTAACATCGCCTGTTGGGATGTGTGCCAAATCGGAAAAGAACGCTTAGCCAGCAAAATATTCCGGGGGCAGCTGGAGATGAACTCGGCGATCTGAATAATAATATTTTCAAGCTTAGAAAATCTTAAGTGTAATAGTACTTTCGATAAATGTGATTTTTCTTATAGCTTGAATTGATTACATCTGAAGTATTAATGCAAAATAGTTAGTATATTTCAGTATGTTGCGAATGTGGTTGCATTAATATAAATTAGAGAATGCAGTTATAACTGCCGATAAGGGAGGAAAACCCATGCGCAGTAAGGTAACAACTGTGTTCTCGTGTATTGCAATCTTGCTGTCCAGTACGACACTGGGAACCGCGCAGACGCGTTTGCAGCGATGTGAATTCGTAAGGCCCGGAACTCTTGAGGCTGCGCTCTGTAGGGCGACTGCTTCCATTCCCGGCGTTGATGAAAACGACCACGGCGACAACAATGTTGTAGGAGCGAGCAATCCAGGCAGCGGGCCGTCTAATCCTGGCAGCAGCAACGGACCGAGTGATCCCGGCGGTGGCGGCGGAGGTAACAACCCCGGCGGTGGCGGCGGTGACCACGGTGGCGGTGGCGACCACGGTGGCGGCGGTCACCATGGCGGTGGCGGTGACCACGGCGGTGGCGGCGGTCACCATGGCGGTGGCGGTGACCACGGCGGCGGTGGCGATCATGGCGGTGGTGGTGACCACGGCGGCGGTGGCGATCATGGCGGTGGTGGTGACCATGGCGGCGGTGGTGACCATGGCGGTGGTGGTGACCACGGCGGCGGTGGCGACCACGGCGGCGGTGGCGATCATGGCGGTGGCGGCGACCATGGCGGTGGTGGTGACCATGGCGGTGGCGGCGACCATGGCGGTGGTGGCAACCATGATGGCGGTGGCGATCATGGCCGCGGAGGCGATCATGATGGCGGTGGCGATCATGGCCGCGGTGGCGATCACGACGGCGGTGGCGATCATGGCCGCGGTGGCGATCACGACGGCGGTGGCGACCATGGCCGCGGTGGCGATCACGATGGTCATCACAATCACGAAAATAATAACGGTAATTAGCAGGTCTGATTGCCGAGACCCAATCACACACTGGCGGTCGGAAGGCCGCCAGTTTTCATATTTTATGGCCGGTGTTTTCCTCAGGGGCCGAGGAGGCGAAACTTAAACAACCCTTTGATTATAAATTACATTCAGTCCGTCGAGCGAGGGTGGCTTTGACGATGGCGGCAAAATCGCACTGGATGGTGAGGAATGGAAGTCCCCGTATCTCTGCTTCAGACCAATCAGCCTTGCACACCCTTCTCATGGGCCCTGTGATATGCGGGTCATCCCCAAACAATCCATCACGCAAGCGCTCACCCACGCGATCCCGGGACGCAAACGTAGAAATATCATTGAACCTATGCCGGCCGCCTCACGGACTGGCAGGTGTTGCCAGCCGAGATGACAAGCTCGGGACCGATGTCGCGGCAATGTCAAATCGCAGCGTTTACACCCTGGTGGGCGCTGGGGGCTCGGCCCTAGTACTGATATTCCTCGAACACCGGCAGCACCGATCCACCCCAGCGGCCGTTATAGAGCGAGAGCAGGTCGTCGGCGAGCGTTGTCTTCTTGGCAAGCACCTCGTCCAGCGATGACAGGAACACTGTCTCGTCCTGGCCGTCGCCATTCAGCCGGTTGCGGTTTTTGAGACCGGTGCGGGAAATGTCGAGCACCTCGCGGGCAAGGCCGAGAAGCGGCTTGCCGGCAATCTCCGCGCCGAGCCCCCTGGCCGGCACGGCATCGCGGAGCGCGATCACCTCGTCGAAACTCCAGCCGGCCGTCAATGCATCGGCGGCATCAAGCGCTTCCTGATCATAAAGAAGGCCGACCCAGAAGGCGGGCAGGGCGCAGATGCGCCGCCACGGACCGCCATCCGCACCGCGCATTTCCAGAAAACGCTTGAGGCGCACATCCGGAAACAATGTGGAGAGATGGTTCGTCCAGTCACCCATGGTCGGTTCCCATGCGGCGATTTCGCCCTTCAGCGCGCCGTTCATGAACTGGCGGAAGGTGACATGCGTACAATCATGATATTTGCCGTCGCGCACGATGAAATACATCGGCACATCAAGCGCCCATTCGACGTAGTCCTTGAAGCCGAAATCATCATTGAATGTGAAGGGAAGCACGCCGGAGCGGTTATTGTCGGTGTCGCGCCAGATATCGCCGCGCCAGGACAGAAGGCCGTTCGGCTTTCCCTCGGTAAAGGGCGAGGAGGCGAACAGCGCGGTTGCCAGCGACTGCAGCTTCATGGAAACGCGCATCTTCTGGCGCATATCCGCTTCCGAGGAGAAGTCGAGATTAACCTGGATCGTACAGGTGCGGTACATCATGTCGAGACCCTTGGTCCCAACCTTCGGCATATAACGCGTCATGATCGCATAGCGCGATTTCGGCATATGCGGCGTTTCGTCATAGCTCCACAGCGGGCTGCCGCCGATGCCGAGAAAACGGATGCCCATCGGCTCGGCCACTTCGCGCAGCGTCGCGAGATGCTGGTTGGATTCCTTGCAGGTCTGATGCAGGTTCTCAAGCGGCGCGCCTGATAGTTCGAACTGGCCGCCGGGCTCGATGGAGATGGCGCCCATGCCGTGCTGCTCACCAAGCCCGATGATGTTTTCGCCATCCATGATCGGCTCCCAGCCGAGCTTTGCCTGCATGCCCTTCAGAAGGGCGGAAATGCTGGCTTCGCCGAAATAGGGAACCGGCCGGTTGCCATCTCGGAAAAACGCGAATTTTTCGTGTTCGGTGCCGATGCGGAAATCGGTTTCAGCTTTGCAACCGCCCGCCAGATAATCTGTAAGCTCCGTGACGGAGGAGAGGGGGGTCTGGTCGGTCGTGTCGCGTGCCATGGCTTACCTTGTTATGACGTCTCTGTTGCGGCGAGGCATATGTTTGGCAGATAGAGCCGGATCGCATCCGGAGGCAAATGAATTTCTTTTAAAGATGCATGAAGCGCAATGGTCCAGCGCATGTAGCGCAAAACTGTGCAGCGGTTTTGCGATAAAGACATGCGCCAAAGAGGTCAGTTCCAGTCGCCGATCGATGCCTGAATGACCGCAAGTGCCGCAACGGCGGCCGTATCGGCCCTCAGAATACGCGGGCCGAGCGGGATGGGGGTGACGAAGGCGAGGCTGCGCAGGAGCTCCCTTTCCTCTTCGGAAAACCCGCCTTCCGGACCGACCAGCAGGGCGAGCTTGCGTTCCCTGACTGATTGCAGAACGGGCAACGGATTTTGCCCCGCATCGCCCTCGTCGCAATAGATGATGCGCCGGTCATGGGGCCAGGTCTCGAGCATATCCTTCAGTTTCACCGGCTCGGCGACATCGGGCAGGGAAAGGATGCCGCATTGCTCGGCGGCCTCGATGGCGTTGGCGCGCAGCTTTTCGGTATTGTGGATCTTGCCCTGCACATGCTGCGTCATCACCGGCTGCAAGAGACCGGCGCCCATCTCGACCGCTTTCTGCACCAGATAATCCATCCGCCCGACTTTCAGTGGCGCAAACAGATAGTGCAGATCCGCTGCCGGCGGTTGCGGCCGCGTCTGCTCTACGGGAATGAGGGTGATCTTCTTGCGGCTCGGGAAGGAGAGCCTGGCCTTCCATTCGCCGTCTCGGCCGTTGAACAGCAGGATTTCCGCGCCGTCGCTCATGCGCAGCACATTGGCGAGATAGTTGAACTGTTCGGTCGTCGCTTCCTGTGTCACCCCCACTTCAAGCGGGGTTTCGACGAACAGGCGTTGCATCCGGAAATTTGCGCGCATGGGACTTTTCGGTTTCAGCGTCAGAGAAAGAGGAAGGACATCAGCCAATAGAGCAGCGCCGCAAGCGTAGCACTCGCGGGAACGGTTACCAGCCAGGCGGCGATGATTGTCATGAAGTGGGAGCGCCGGACGAGATAACGGCGGCGCACCTCGGAGGGGTTCTCCGCATACCTGTCAGCCCGGCGGATTGCGCCGTCACCCGCCTGCACGAGTTCCTGCCGCCGTCGCGATGCCTGCGTGTACCATTCACGGAAGAAGCCGACGCCGAACACCGCGCCGATCGCCGTATGGGTGGTGCTGACCGGCAGGCCGAAGCGCGAGGCCACAAGAACGGTAAGCGCTGTCGCTACGGAAACGCAAAACGCTCGCATGGGATTGAGCTTGGTGATCTGCTCACCCACGAGGCGGATGAGACGCGGGCCATAAAGCAGAATACCGCAGGAAAGCCCGAAAGCACCGACCAACATCACCCATAGAGGTGCGCGGGCGGAGGTCTGCACCGCCTCGTCATGCAATGCCCGAACAATCGCCACCACCGGGCCGATGGCGTTCGAAACGTCATTTGCCCCGTGTGCGAAGGACATCAATCCGGCGGCAAGAACGAGCGGCCACTGGAACAGGATGCGAAGCGACTGGTTGCGGTTCTCCAATCCTTCCGATTGTTTGCGGATGATCGGCACGCAGAGCCGCCAGGCGATGAGCCCAATAACGAGGCCTATGACGCTGGCATGGCCAAGCGACACATGCATGAGCTGCCGCAACCCGACCCAGATGAGATAGGCGGCGAAAACCCCGGCCATCAAGCCGATGAGGACAGGCACCCAAAGCCGCGCGGATTCAATCTTGTCCTCGCGGTAGATGATGAATTCCTTGATGAAGGCAAGGATGGCGATGGCGATGGCGGCACTGATGAAAGGCGCCAGAACCCACGCGAAAGCGATACTGCCGAGCGACAGCCAGTCGACCGCCCCGATGCCATAGGCTGCCATGCCCGCGCCGGCAACGCCACCGACCACCGTGTGGGTGGTGGAAATCGGCGCTTTCGTCCAGGTCGAGATATTGACGAGGAGGCCGGCGGCAAGAAGCGCCGACAACATCGCCCAGGAAAACGCGGTCCGGTCCGGGATGGTTTGGATATTGATGATGCCGCTGGAAATGGTCTCGACGACATTGCCGCCGGTGATCAAGGCACCCGCAATCTCGCAGATGGCGGCAATGATGAGCGCCGCCGCAAGCGGCATCGCCTTGGCGCCGACCGCCGGGCCGACGTTATTCGTCACGTCATTCGCGCCAATGTTGATCGCCATATAGGCGCCGATGGCGACGGCCGCGATGATGATGACGGCGCCCGAGGTGCCGGTGACGAAGACGCCGGCAAATATGGCCGCCAGGACAACGAACATGAACCCCGCGCCAAGGCCGGCAAGCTGCTGCGTGACGTGCAGCGTCGCCTCCTCGACACGGGTGATCTTGTCGAGATCCTTGTCGAGCGTGGGCTTCATATTGGGTGGCGGCTTCATTGCCATTCAGACCTCGTTTGCCAGCATTCCTTTTCGTCCGGCAGTCTCGCGGGCTGAAGGCAATTTACAGAAAGACTGTTACATCTCGCACATCTTTCCAAAATGAAAGACGGTAAAAGCCATGTTGGAAAAACAAACTGCAAATTGCCACTATTCGCGCGGGCGCGCTATTTCGAAAGCGCCATTCGCTTGTCGAAAGTGAGCATCAGAGCTTTCAGTTCCGGCTCATTGACCCGTTTGGCCGCCTCCTGCGGGCTGACCCATTCCAGACGCCGGGAGTCTTTCTCAGGAAAGCTGTCCTGAAGCTCCGATACTTCGAGAAGATGCACCTGAACCCTGCACAGCACATTGATGCCGCTGTTCAGCTTTTTCTCATATTCATAAAAACCGAAGGGGGCTTTCTCGACCGTGCCTTTGACACCGGCTTCCTCATAGGCTTCCTGCTCGGCAACCGCATGGGCCTTCTTGCCGCCCATCGGCCAGCCTTTCGGAATGACCCACCGGCCCGTATCCCGGCTGGTGAGCAGCAGTACTTCAGGCTCCGGATTTTTTTTGGACAATCGATAGCACAGCGCCGCATATTGCTGTCGCGGCGGTCTGCGCAACATCAAGCCAACATCTGTCGCCAATCGATTCAAAATCTTCAATCCGAATAAGTCCTTATTTTTCGTCGGTCATAGTTGCTAATATAGATATCCCGCATGCGCCGCCAATCCCCCATCATCCTTAACCCACTACTGTCTTCACGCTGATGAAGCCTTTGGGCAAAATCGATGCAGCAGGTTTGCGAACAGGGGTTTTGCCCGGTGCTTTCCGGGCAATCAGCCGATTGCGGTAATACCGTATCTGTCTGTTTTCAGGCCATTCGGCACGCTGCTATGAGTTGGCGCCGGAATTGCGTTGACCGGGGTGCAGTCCCCAATGCCGGAGACCTTCGATCACACCGTTTGCTTCCGTCGCACTGGAGAGGAAAAAACGGCTGTCTTGATCTGCCAGCGAGACAAGCTCCGGCAGGGCATTACCCACGATCACGCCGCGAACGCCGTTCAATTCGAACATCGCCCGATCATTGCCAGTATCGCCCGCCACGACTGATTCGTCGAGGCCGATGCGCAGTTGTCCACATAACCATGCCAATGCCGCGCCCTTGTCGGCGGCCTTCGGCAATATGTCGAGGTCACGATTGCTGGAATAAACGATGCGCGCATCGATACCCGCCGCGAGGAGCGCGGCTTCGACATCGCCAAGCGCCCTTTCATCAGCGTCATGCAGGAACCAGCTGGACTTGAGGCCATGCTGATAGCGTTCCGCCTGCATGGCCACGCCCGGAAGGCCCGCCATGACAGCGGTGATCTTTTGCCGGTCGAAACCCGTGCCGAGCGAATGGGTATAGGCGCTTTCCAGCTCGCTCCGCTCCCTGGCGTGCAGCATGGTGCCCACACCGCCAATGATGTAGTCGGGTTTGGGCAAGGGGGTGTCTTCGATGAGCGCAAGCTGATCATCGACCAGCCTGCCGCTGTTGAAGACGAGAACCGGGCGGAGATCGTCCGGCAGCGATTGCCAGAAATCGCGGAACCGGCGCGTGGCGTCGTTATCGCCGACGACGGTTCCGTCGAGATCGGTGGAAAAAAGGCGAAGCGGTTTCAATCGCCATCGTTCCATGGTTCGGCCCAATCCGCTTCTTCCAGAACCGGCATCATGGTCCGGCCTTCCACAAGCGCCAGCAATTGCTGCGCGATGCCCGTCCAGGTGAACAGACTGCGCGCCTTGTGCGCACCCATGCGGGAAAGTCGCCCGTAAAGCCGCTCATGTTTGAACGGCTTCATCATGGTGATGCCAAGGTCTTCCTTGTCGAAGGGATCTGCGAACAAAGCGTGGCGGCCATAGCTGATCGCCCGGAACAACCCGCCGTGAATGGTCACGACAGTTGGCGTCCCGCTGGCCATGGCCTCAATGGCAGTCATGCCGAAGGGCTCGTAACGGCTGGACAGAACGAACAGGTCCGCCGCCCGGTAAACATCCGGCAGATCCTCATCCGCCACGTAACCGGAAAACGCCACCTTGTCCTCCAGCCCGAGCGATTTCACCCGGTCTTTCAGCTGGTTGAGGATGGTGGTTTCCTGCTCGTCCATGTTTTCGCCGCCGACGGCGAGATGCAGGCGCGCTTCCGGCTCACGCTGCGCCAGCACCGAAAAGCCGTCGATCAAGAGGTCGTAACCCTTGTTGGTGGCGAGACGTCCGAGCGCCAGCACCGTCTTTCCCTCGAAGCCGAAACGCTGCCGGATCATCTGGCGCGTCGCATCCGAGACGGGGAAGAAGCGGTTATCGTCATAACCCGGCGGGATCATGTGGATATGCTTGCGCTTCAGGCCGTAGTCCTCGATCAGCACGTCGAGCTGCACCGGCGTCGTCGCGATCACCATGTCGCAGCTGCGATAGATGATGAGTTCGTGCTGGATGCGTTCCCTGAAGTTGAACTCCAGTTCGAACGTATCGGCCTTTTCCGGATAGTCGGTTTCCATCTGGCGCTTTTTCCAGAGACCGAGCGAATGTGGCGTGTGCAGATGCGGAATTTTCAGCGCTTCGGACAGCCGCTGTCCGGCCACGCCCGCATCCCAATAGTGGCTGTTGACGAAAGAGTAGTTGAGGTCGTTTTTCTTGATGAAGCGCAGCGCGTTTTCGCACCATTCCATCAGGTGGCGGTGCAGATATTCCTTGGGAATGAAATCGCGGCCGCCGCAGGGAATGCGAACCACGCGGACGCGCTCGTCCACCTCGTCAAATTCCGGCTGGTCTTCGAAGCGGCGGGTATAAAGATCGACAGTGTAACCGAGTTGGCCGAGTTTGCGTGCAAGCTCAAGCACATAAACCACCTGTCCCCCGGTGTCTGCGGCGCCCAGTGGCGGGTGCGCGGCGACATAGCCATGCGTCGATATGAGAGCTATCCTCGGATAGCGTTCAGTTTCGCTCGTGGTTGTCATGGGTCCCATCTTGGTAAATTTTTCCAATTAACTGGAGAAAAAGACCAAAGAGGACAAAAGGTTCCATAAAAACCTGAATAAAAGAGCTGCCGTATTTCGTTTTTCGCCGTTTTCAGGCGTCGCGCTGCTGTTGCCTGAGGCGCGAAATCCGGTCCCATTCCCGCGCTTGATGCGCCTTCGATGTCGTATCCACGATGAAGTCGATATGGGCCTCCGCCGCAGCCCTCGCCGCCGCCGGATCGCTGCGTGTGATGGCATCGTGGATGGCGATATGCTGTCGCAGCACCTCGTCATGCGCACCGGCCACGGTGAAGATGAGATGGCGGTTATAAAAGATGTCGTCGCTCAGGAGCCGGTAGCAGGACCGCAATGTGTGCATCAGCACGATATTATGTGCCGCTTCACCGATGGCATTGTGAAACTCCACGTCCCCCGTCAACTCGTCATCGAAACGGCCAGCCTCATGGGCCTCCCGCATCTTTTCGACGACGGCCGCAAGGTTACGCCTGTCCGGCTCCGTCGCGCGTTTCGCTGCAAGTTCGGCGGTCATGCCTTCAATATAGCGGCGATATTCGAGGAAATCCCGTGTCGCCCGGCTGTGCCGGGTAATCAGCGCACTCAAGGGGTCGGAAAAGACCGGCCCGACAATATCGGCGACATAGGTGCCGCCGCCGTGCCTGCTGGTAAGAAGGCCGCGCGTTTCGAGTTCCTTCAGCGCTTCCCGCAGGATCGGCCGCGAGACATCGAGCCGTTGCGCCAGTTCCCGCTCGCCAGGCAACCGGTCGCCGTCACGCAATATGCCGTCGAGGATCAGTTCCTCGAAACGTAATATCACCTCCTGCGCTGTGCGGCTGTGCTCTATCCGTGCGAACAGCGTTTCATCCATCGCAGCATTCTCCGGTAAAAATACGCCCTCTGTGTGTGCCCATAGGTGCAATGGAACGCAAATTATCAGCGGAATATCGTACTGGTCAAATATTCTGTCCAGTTCATGCCTTTCACTTGAAGCCGCTGCCCTGCGTCAACACGGCATCTGCCTATTTAACTTGGCTTTTGTTAAAGCTGTGCCCGGACAGGGTGATGATGGCGGGTTTTCTCCGCCAGGTGCATCAAAACAATTACATCGGCCTCGATTGCGGTGTCGTCATCGCCATTGATGCTTTAGAAAACCGGCGGAACAGGCGGGGACGGTATCGCAATGGCCAAGGGTAGATTTGCTTTCGCAAGCGCGCCGGAAAGGTCGCTGGCGCTCGGGGAAGTTCATGCGCGGCCAACAGTGCTGCTGGCTCCGTCGCGCATCATCGTCCAGCTTGCCTTCATGATGGATGGCGGCTCGGCCGTGCATCATTCGGTCATCGCGGAAATGTCGCGCAGCCGGGGTGTTGCGCCGCCGGAACGCGACGCCCGCCATCACGCCATGCCCTGGGGGCAGGGCACACTGCGGTGGGAGCGGCATACCGAATTCTCGACATGGTTCTGGGATGGCCCCGCACCGGAAAAATTCGGCGGCGATATTGCCGGCGACCCTTTCGGGGATGGTTTTTCGCCGCCCGGCTCGCTGATATCAGGCGTGCGGCTGGAAATTCGCAACGACAATAAGCTCGCCTCGCAAGCAGAGACGCTGTTCGAACCGACAAGCCTCTGTCACAGCGACGTGCGCGACGGTCAGGCGGCGATCCTTACCGATTTCCGCCAGGATCGCGATGGGCTGACGCAGATCCTGGTGATAGACCGGGGCTTGAGCGATTACAGCCGCGGCGCGCTGGTGCAGCGGCTGCTGGATATCGAGACCTATCGCACGCTTGCCATGCTCGGCCTGCCGATGGCGCAGACACTCTCGCCGGAAATCCGCCGCATCGAGGATGGCCTGACGGGCATCACCCAGCGCATGAAGAACGGCGCGCGCGATGAGGCCGATGCGCTTCTGGCGGAGATGACCCGGCTTGCGGCGGAACTCGAAGCCAATGCCGCGCTCAGTCTTTATCGTTTCGGCGCCAGCCGCGCCTATGACGGCATTGTGCGCGAACGTATTCGCGCGCTTGCGGAAACGCCGGTTCAGGGGCACGAGACCATGGGCAGCTTTCTGGAAAGACGGCTCGCCCCCGCCATGCGCACCTGCCAGTCGGTCGAGGAAAGGCAGGCCAACCTGTCACGCAAGCTCTATCGCGCCACGGCTCTCGTCAGAAGCTGGATCGACGTGGAACTGGAGCGGCAGAACACGGTGCTGCTCAACACCATGAACAAGCGCGCCGCCATGCAGCTTCGCCTGCAGCAGACGGTGGAAGGCCTCTCGGTCGCCGCCATCTCCTATTATGTCGTCGGGTTGATCGGTTATCTCACCAAGGCCATCAGCCACGACGTTTTGCCGGTCGACCCCACCGTGGTTACGGGTCTTTCCGTCCCCTTTGCCGTGCTGGGCGTCTGGTGGGTGGTGCGCCGCGTCCGTCGCTCCCATGCCGAGGGTGGGCATTAAGGCACACTCGCGCTTCCCTCATTCCTGTGCCTGTCACAGGAATCTAGCCGACGCGCGTCTGCGCGGCGAATAGAGTTCTTTCAGCCCAAGGACTTGGGCTGGCTGGATCCCTGTGACGAGCACAGGGACGAGGGCAGAACAAGTGGCATGGCCAGCGCCTCCGCCGTTCTAGCCCTGCTCCCAATAGGGCGACGGCCCATAAAGCCCGGCCAGATAGTCAATGAACAGCCGCACTTTCGCGGGCAGGAACTGCCGACTCGGATAAACCGCCGACAGCGTGACGTTTCGCGACCCCTCATAGGCGGGAAGAACCTGCACCAGTTTACCGGCGCGCAGTTCATGGCCGATATCCCAGGTGGAGCGCAGCGCAATGCCGAGTCCGGAAATCACCGCCTCGCGGATCACCTCGCTCGAATTGGTGACCAGCATGCCTTCCGGGCGGATGCTGAGCGCGCCGCCCGGTCCTTCCAGCCGCCAGATATCGTTGTTGTGGGCAGGCAGGCAGCGGTGCTTCTTCAGATCTTCGATCGTTTCCGGCATGCCGTGGGTGGCCACATAGTCCGCCGAGGCGCAGAGCACGCGGCGCACGGGCGCCAGACGGCGGGCTACGAGGCTGGAGGAATTGAGATCGGCAATGCGGATCGCCAGATCGTAGCCGCCTTCGATGATATCGATGAATTCGTCGCTCAAGACCAGATTAACCGACAGGTCCGGGTGCCGCTCCATGAAAATCCGCAGATGCGGCGCGATATGCATGCGCCCGAAAGAGGTGGGGGCGGAGATTTTCAGCGTGCCGTTGACGGTATTCGCCCGGCCGGACACGAAATCTTCCGCATCCTCCAGCCCTTCCAGCACGGCAAGCACCCGCTCGTAAAAACCCTGACCCGCTTCGGTCAGCGAAATCTGCCTTGTGGTGCGCTGGAACAGCCGTGCGCCGAGTTTCTCTTCCAGCCGCTTGATGCGCTTGGAAATGACGGCTGGGGAATAGCCAAGCTCCTTGGCGGCAAGCGACATGCTGCCGGAGGCGGCAACGGTTGCGAAGACTTCCAGATCGCCCAGATTTGTCACAGTTGACCTCTGATTGTTTCCGTAATGGAAAAAATCCATAACATTTGATTGCGCTCTTTCAAAGTGGTAAAGAAAGAATACCACTTGGCAAGACGTGCATGGAGGAGGGGCGGTGACGCAGCCGATCAAGTTTCTGGAGCCGCGGGCAAAGGTCGTGGCGAGTCGTGACCGCATCATATCCGATCTGAAGGATATCCTCGCCGAGGACTGTCTTGTGCATGAGCCGCGTGAGCTCGTGCCTTTCGAGACGGATGCCTTCGTTTCCTACCGCCGCCTTCCGCTGGCCGTTGCGCTGCCGAAGACGACCGAGCAGGTCGCAGCGGTGCTGAAATATTGTAACCGTTATGGCATTCCGGTCGTACCGCGCGGTGCCGGCACCTCGCTCTCCGGCGGCGCGATCCCGCAGGAGGATGCGGTGGTGATCGGTCTTTCGAAGATGTCCTCGATCCTCGAACTGGATTTCTACAATCGCACGGCGCAGGTCCAGGCGGGTGTCACCAATCTTTCCATTTCCGATGCGGCGGGTGCGGAAGGCTTCTTTTATGCGCCGGACCCAAGCTCGCAGCTTGCCTGCACTATCGGCGGCAATATCGGCATGAATTCCGGCGGCGCGCATTGCCTGAAATATGGCGTCACCACCAATAATCTGCTCGGCGTGAAAATGGTGCTCGTCGATGGCACGGTGCTGGAGCTGGGCGGCAAGCACCTCGATGCCGCCGGTTATGATCTGCTCGCCCTCGTCTGCGGCTCGGAAGGCCAGCTTGGCATTGTTACGGAAGCGACGGTGCGGCTGATCGCCAAGCCCGAGGGTGCGCGGCCCGTGCTGTTCGGTTTCGAAACCTCCGAAGAAGCGGGCTCCTGCGTCGCCGATATTATCGGCGCGGGCATCATCCCGGTCGCCATCGAATTCATGGACAAGCCGGCAATCGAGATCTGCGAGGCCTTCGCCAAGGCGGGATATCCGCTGGATGTCGGCGCGCTTCTGATCGTCGAGGTCGAAGGCTCCGAGGCGGAAATGGACGCCATGCTGGCGGATATCGTTACCATTGCCAGAACACACGGCGTGAAGACGGTGAAGGAATGCCAGTCGGCCATGGAGGCGGCAGCGATCTGGAAAGGCCGCAAATCCGCCTTCGGCGCAACGGGCCGCATCGCGGATTATATCTGCATGGATGGCACGGTGCCGCTTTCCCAACTTTCTTACGTGCTGAAAAAGACGAGTGAAATCACCGACCGGCTCGGCCTTCGCGTTGCCAATGTCTTCCATGCGGGCGATGGCAACATGCACCCGCTCATCCTGTTCAACGCCAATGACCCTGATGATGCCGCCCGGGCCGAAGAGGCGGGCAATGAGATATTGAAGCTCTGCGTCGATGCCGGTGGTTGCCTGACCGGCGAGCATGGTGTCGGCATCGAAAAACGCGATCTCATGCGCCACCAATATGGCGAGGCCGATCTGGCCCAGCAGATGGCGGTGCGCGGGGCTTTTGACGAGGGCTGGTTGATGAACCCATCCAAGGTGTTTCCGCTGGAGGGACGGAATTGATGTGCTTTAGCTTTCTTACCTTGGAGAGTGTGGCTTACCCCCCTCTGCCCTGCCGGGCATCTCCCCCTCAAGGGGGGAGATCGACAAGCGGCGACCTCCCGCTCAATTCTCGAACGGCGGGATTGAAACGATGTGCCAGCCTCTTGCCGATCTCCCCCCTTGAGGGGGAGATGCCCGGCAGGGCAGAGGGGGGTATCCCTCGCGCAAACGTCGCTATCCCATGCCCGGAGCCCGCCACCCCATGTTGACCCCCTACGCAGAAACCCAGGCCGCCGACATCATCCGCGACCACGCCGCGCGTAAAAGCCCGCTGAAAATCATCGGCGGCAACACCCGTTCCGGTTTCGGCAACGCCGTCCCGGCAAATAATGCGCTCTCCTCCCGTGCCATGAATGGTATAGTCTCCTACGTCCCCGCCGAAATGGTCATGACCGCCAAGGCCGGAACGCCGCTCGCCACCATCGAGGCCGCCCTTGCCGAAAACCGTCAGATGATGGCCTTCGAGCCGATGGATCACCGCCCGATCATGGGAACCACAGGCGAGCCGACCATTGGCGGCGTTTTCGCCGCCAATGTCTCCGGCCCGCGCCGCTATGTGGCGGGTGCTGCTCGCGACAGCCTGCTCGGCATCCGGTTCGTCAATGGCCGGGCGGAAGCCATCAAGGCCGGTGGCCGGGTGATGAAGAATGTCACGGGCCTGGACCTTTCAAAGCTTCTGGCGGGATCGCACGGCACGCTCGGTTTTCTGACAGAGGTCACCTTCCGCGTGCTGCCGAAACCGCCTTGCGAAAAAACGGTTGTCGTGTCCGGTCTGGATGATGAGGCAGCGACGCGGATTATGGCGGCGGCCATGGCGATGAGCGTCGAGGTCTCCGGTGCGGCCCATCTGCCGGAAAGCGTACGCTCCCGTTTCATCGATGGCGCCCTGCCGGAAGGTCCGGCGACGATCCTCAGGCTGGAAGGTCTCGCGGCGTCGGTGGAGGCGCGCGCGGCCAAACTCCTCTCCGTCATGGACAGGGTTGGCCCATGGGCGCTGCTGGAAGGCGAGGAAAGCACGGTTTTGTGGCGTCAGGTGCGGGATGTCGCGCCCTATGCCGGGGAAAACGCTAAACCGCTCTGGAAAGTCTCGGTCGCGCCGGCGCAAGGCCACCGGCTGGTGGCCGCCCTGCGCATGGAAGCCGGCATCGATGCCTTTTACGACTGGCAAGGCGGTCTCGTCTGGATGCAGATGGAAGCAGACCCGGAGGCGGAGCTGCTGCGCGGCGCCATTCGCGCGCTTGGCGGCGGGCATGCCACCTTGATGCGGGCAAATGATGCGATACGCGCCACCGTGCCGGCATTCGAACCACGCCCGGCGGCGGAAGCCATGCTGTCTGAACGCATCAGGGAAAAGCTCGACCCAGTGGGCATCTTCAATCCCGGCAAGATGGCTGTAACGATGGAAAGGGCCGTCTGAACCATGCAAACATCCTTCACGCCTGAGCAGCTGGCCGATCCGCATGTGGCGGAATCCGAAAAGATCCTGCGCAAATGTGTGCATTGCGGCTTCTGCACCGCCACCTGTCCCACCTATGTCACGCTCGGCAACGAGCTGGATAGTCCGCGCGGCCGCATCTACCTCATCAAGGACATGCTGGAAAACAGCCGCCCGGCCGACCGGGAGGTCGTTACCCATATCGACCGCTGCCTCTCGTGCCTTGCCTGCACCACCACCTGTCCCTCCGGCGTGGACTACATGCATCTTGTCGATCATGCCCGCGCCCATATCGAACAGACCTATAAACGCCCCTTCATGGATCGCCTGACCCGCAATCTTCTGGCTGCGGTTCTGCCCTATCCCGGTCGCTTCCGCCTGGCCCTGCATCTGGCAAGGGTCGCGCGACCCTTTGCCGGGCTGCTCGCGAAGTTTCCGGCACTGAAGCCATTGCAATCCATGCTCGATCTTGCTCCCGCCTCCATCCCCGCCGTTTCCGCTTCCGCCCGGCCGGGTGAACGGGCGGCGGAAGGCGAGAAGCGCGGTCGCGTCGCCATCCTCACCGGCTGCGCCCAGCCGGTGCTCGATCCCGGTATCAACGAAGCGACGCTGCGCCTGCTGGCGCGGCTCGGCG
The DNA here is from genome assembly GCF_018873185.1 of Rhizobium sp. X9. Classification (NCBI taxonomy): domain Bacteria; kingdom Pseudomonadati; phylum Pseudomonadota; class Alphaproteobacteria; order Hyphomicrobiales; family Rhizobiaceae; genus Rhizobium; species Rhizobium sp. X9. Next base: position 370,996 of record NZ_CP071311.1, read on the forward strand.
TCGAGGTCGTGGTTCCCAGGGGAGAAGGCTGCTGCGGGTCGCTGGTGCATCATATGGGGCGAGAGGCCGAGGCGCTGGCCGCCGCCCGCCGCAATGTCGATGTCTGGACGCGGGAGATGGAGAATGACGGGCTCGACGCCGTCATCATCACCGCATCCGGCTGCGGCACGACCATCAAGGATTACGGCCATATGCTGCGGCTCGATCCGGCTTATTCGGACAAGGCCGCGCGGGTATCGGCGCTCGCGAAGGACATTACCGAATATCTTGCCACCCTCGACCTGCCGCAAAAGGAGAGCCAGGGCCTGACGGTCGCCTATCATTCGGCCTGCTCCATGCAGCATGGCCAGAAGATCACGATGGCGCCGAAGCAATTGCTGAAAGCTGCCGGTTTTACTGTGCGCGATCCGGCGGAAGGGCACCTCTGCTGCGGTTCGGCCGGAACCTACAACATCATGCAGCCCGAGATTTCCGGAAAGCTGAAGGCACGCAAGGTGAAGAACATCGAGGCAACGAAGGCGGATGTCATCGCCACCGGCAATATCGGCTGCATCACGCAGATCGCCACCGGCACGCAAATGCCGATCCTGCACACTGTCGAGCTGCTGGACTGGGCCTATGGCGGGCCGAAACCGGCGAGGCTTTCCGCTTAGAGCGCAATGCCTGTGGTGCGCACTCGTCCCTCATTCCTGTGCTTGTCACAGGAATCCAGCCAGCCCAAGTCCTTGGGCTGAAAGGGCTCCCTTCGCCGCGCAGACGCGCGCCGACTGGATTCCTGTGACAAGCACGGGAATGAGGTTCAGGGGGTGCCCTGTCGCCCGATTTTCCAGCCCAACGCTAGAACTTGTAGGCGACGCCGAAGTTCACCGCATTGGTCATGATATCGGTCTTGAGCTTGCCGCCATTGTCGATATCCACGTCGATAAAGGAATAGGTGCCTTTATATTCCACGAAGGTCGACCAGTTGTCGGTGATGCGGTAGCTGAGACCGGCCTGTGCCTGCAGGGTTGCGCCGCCGAACTGGTATTCGAAGGTGCGACCGGAACCGCGTGTGACCTCCACATGCGGCACGTTGATGCCGACGCCCGCGCCGACATAGGGTGTCAGCGGCAGGTTCTCCAGCGGAAAGCGGTAGAGCGCATTCAGCGTCAACAGGTTCAGGCCGTCGGTGAATTCGAAATGCGACCAGCCGGAGCGGGCAAGGGTCTGGTCATCGGCATAGACCTTGTCATGCGTGAAATCGAGCGAGATACCGAAATTGTTGAGCCGGCCCTCGTCGAACCAGTAGGTGCCGCGCACGCCCCAATAGGGTGGGCTTGAAAACGACTTGCCTTCCCATCCAGCCCGGAAGTCCGGTCCGTCGGACACTTTCACGTCGCTGTGCGGGGCGCTCTGCCAGCCGCCGTAACCGGAAATTTCAAATTCCCCCGCCCTTGCTGCGGAGAAGGAAACGCCGCTGAACAACAGGGCGCAGACAAAAGAAGCGTGGCGCGGCATGAAGAGAATCCAGATTGATATCAGAAATGCACCAAAGCGTTTTTTGGTAACATTTAAATGACAGAAACGAAAAACGGGCGGTCAGCTGACCACCCGTTTTAAGGCCGTTCCATCATCCCCCTGAGAGAGGTCCGGCGCCTGGCGTCCCCCGCCAAGTCTCGATCAATCAGATTTGCCCGGAGTGTACCGCCGCAAAGCGGCAATACAAGCGCATACGCCGCGATGTGGTCCGATATCACCCGGAATAGGGGAACCCGTTGCCGTCATATCACAATGACGGTGGTTCCGACGTTGACGCGTTCATAAAGATCGGTGACATCCTCGTTGCGCATGCGGATGCAGCCGGACGAATTGTTGCTGCCGATCGTCCAGGGCTGGTTGGTGCCGTGGATCCGGTAAAGGGTTGAGCCGAGATACATGGCGCGCGCGCCCATCGGATTGGCCGGGCCGCCTTCCATGAAGGCCGGCAGGTAGTGTCCCTTCGCCGCTTCGCGGGTAATCATCTCCTTCGGCGGGGTCCAGCTCGGCCATTCCGCCTTGCGGGTCACCTTGTGCGTTCCGGCCCATTCAAAACCGGGCTTGCCGACGCCGACGCCGTAGCGGCGCGCCTTGCCATCGGCCATGACGAGATAGAGGAAGCGGTTCGGCGTATCGATGACGATCGTGCCGGGCTTCTGGGTGGTCTGGTAGCTCACGATCTGCGGCAGGAACTGCGGGGCGATCTGCGTGCGCACCGGCGCGTTCGGGCGCACGGCGGCGTTCTGCACCCGTGCCGGGCGTTGTGATGTGACGCCCGAGCTTGGGCGCTGGGGCATGGCTGCGGCCTGACGCTGCTGGAAGAGCGGCTGGCGTGCGGCCGGTGCGCGCGGATAAACCACGGGGCGCACATTGCCACGCCCGAGCTGCGTTACCCAGGGCGCGGACAGGTCCGGGCTGACGATGACGGGCGGCCGCTCGCGATAACGCTCATTGGCCATGGCGGCTGGCGCCGTGAAGGTGGAAACGAGGCTCAGCGCCAGAAAAACGGACTTCATCGTCATCGGGTGGACTCTCTCTGCGGGATATCGCAACAATGGAAATCGCGGGTTTATTCGCCCGCATTGCCGGACACGTTCGCACCTTGACGCAAGTGAATCGTAAATGGCTGTTCATTAAAAAGCGCTTCATTAGTGCAACCTGTATTTAGGGTTAGCACCGGGTTTTGAAACGTGGTGAATGAGTGGTAAGTGCGCATGTCCCGCAGGTGATTTGCGGGAGCGGAAAAGGGTTGTTGCGGAATGGATGAGGCGGGACTTGAAACCGGTGCGGATGGCCGTGTGCGGTGTTTCTGGCAGCAGGGGCTGGAGGATTACAGCCGTTACCACGATGAGGAATGGGGCTACCCCGTTACCGATGACCGTCGCCTGTTCGAGAAGATCTGCCTGGAAGGATTTCAGTCCGGGCTCTCCTGGCTGACGGTTCTGCGCAAACGCGAGGCTTTCCGTCTTGCCTTCGCCAATTTCGAGTTCGAAAAAGTGGCGGAATTCGGTGAAGCCGAGATAGAGCGCTGCCTTGCGGACAAGGGCATTATCCGCCATCGCGGCAAGATCGTCTCAACGATCAACAACGCCCGCCGCGCCCTGGAATTGCGCGACGAATTCGGTTCTCTTGCCCGTTATTTCTGGAGTTTCGAGCCCGCCGCCGCAGAAAGGCCGCAAAAGCTGGACTATGCGACGTTAAGGGCCAACCCCACCAGTGCCGCGTCCATTCGTCTTTCCAAGGACTTGAAGAAACGCGGCTGGAGTTTCGTCGGTCCGACGACAGTCTATGCATTCATGCAGGCCATGGGTATGGTCAACGATCATATCGAAGGTTGTCATTGCCGCGAGCCGATCGAGGTCATGCGGCGGGAGTTTGTACGTCCATGAAGGTAACCTCCCTTCTTCTGGCGCTCACCATGGCGATGGCGGCCGTGCCGCATCAGTCCTTCGCTGAAAGCCGCAATGTCGATGGCATCTGGCTGGATGATGGAGAAAGGCTGAAGGAAGTGGCGATGCCGCCGACCGGGCCGCTGAAGCTCGATGGCTGGACGCGGCGCGGGCGCGGCGATGTCTACCGTTTGAAAGTCAAGGCCGGGCAGACGGTGAAGGTGGAGCTTGCCTCCTCCAGCGAATTCGTCCTGATGGCGATCTTCGATTTTTCGACGCCGGACGAGGATGCGATCTTCTTCAGCGATTCCGAAGGTAAAACGGCGACGCTGACGCCGAAGGCGGATACGGAATGGCTGATCCGCCCGACGCTTATCCTGGGGTTACCCCGTCGCGGTCTCGGCGCACATTATACGCTGACGGTCAGTATCGAAAAGTAACGGTGGTTCCCTTCAGCCCGCTTGCGTCAGCATGATCAGGCCGAAACTCAGAATTCCAAGCAGGACGAGCGAGAGGCTGGCGGCGACGATGACCTTGCCGCCGGCATGGCGAAGGCTGCGAATATCGACGGACAGGCCCAGTGCCGCCATAGACATGATGGTGAGGATGTTGGAGAGCGAGGCGAGGGGGCCGAGCAGACCCTCGGGAATAAGGCCGAAGGATCTGGCCATGATCATCAGCACGAAGCAGATGATGAACCACGGAACCATCTGCTGCAATTTCAGCCGTCCCGTGCCGGACTGGCCGTGGATGACGGAAAGGGCGGCGATGACCGGTCCGAGCATCAGCACGCGGATGAGCTTGACGATGGTGCCTGTCTGCACGGCGACGGCGCCGAGCGGTGCGGTGGCCGCCAGAACCTGCGGCACGGCATAGACCGTCAGGCCCGCAAAGATACCGTATTGGGTGGCGTCGAGACCGAGAAGCTGCGGCAGGAACGGCATCAGCAGAACGGCGGCGACGCCGAGGACCGCGGTGAAGGCAATCGAGGCAGCAACATCTTCCGGCTTCGCGCCAATGGCGGGCGCGGCCGCCGCGATGGCGGAATTGCCGCAGATGGAGTTGCCGCAGGCAATCAGTGTCGCCAGTTTCGGCGGCAGCCCCAGCATTCGCCCGGCGGCATAGCTGACGACCAGTGACAGGGCGACAATCACCGCAATACCGCCAATCAGCAGGCCGCCGGCGCCCTTGAGAATGGCGAGGCTGAGCGACGCGCCAAGAAGCGCCACGGCGATTTCGAGCAGGGTCTTGGCGCTGAACTTGATCCCGGCCGCAGCAACCGCCGGCAGCGACACCAGCGAGCGTAAAAGCGTGCCGATCAGAATGGCAAGCACAAGATCGCCCAGCCATGCGTGGCCGGCAAGACGCACCTGAAAACGCTCCGCGAGAATAGCCGCGCAGCTGACTGCCGCGCAGAGCAGAATTCCCGGCAGAAGCGGGGTCAACCAGCGAAGGGAGAACTGAAAAGGATGAGTGAGGGTGCGATGCTGTGCCATGGCCAGACAATGCCGTAGCGGCCTGTTTTATTCTATCAAATAATATGGCATATATTATTCGGTAAAATCGAATGAAGAGCCATGACCTTCGAGCAACTCCGCATTTTCATCGCCGTCGCTGAGCGCGAGCACCTGACAAGGGCTGCCGAAGCCATCGGTTTGACCGCCTCCGCCGTCAGTTCCTCCATCAAGAATCTGGAAGCCTTTTATAATGTCGAACTGTTTCATCGCGTCGGCCGCAATATCGAGCTGACCGAAAGCGGCCGGGTGTTTCTGGGTGAGGCCAGGGCGACGCTGGCGCGTGTCCGCAACGCCGAACTGATCCTTTCCGAAATGGGCGGCCTGACACGTGGCGAAATCACCGTTTGCGCCAGCCAGACAATTGCAAGCTACTGGCTGCCGCCAATCCTCATGCAGTTCAAGAAGCTTTATCCGGGTGTCACGCTGAAACTCGATATCGGCAATACGAAAACGGTTACGCAGGCCGTGCTCGACGGTCTGGCGGAGGTCGGTTTCATCGAGGGCAGGATCGACGAGCCAGCATTGGTGGTGCAGCCCGTGGTATCCGACAAGCTGCTGGTGGTGACCGGCTCGGCCCACCCCTTCGCTGACGGTCGATATCTCACCGCTCTCGATATGCTCTACGGAACATCCTGGGTGCTGCGCGAGCAGGGCTCCGGAACCCGCTCCGCCTTTGAGGCGGCGGTGCGGCAGATGGGCGTGGACCCGGCTGAACTGTCTGTCATGCTCGAACTGCCGTCCAACGAGGCGGTGGTGATGGCAGCGCGCTCCGGCGGCGCGGCGACGGCGGTTTCTGCATCCGTCGCTTCCCTTTTCCTGCGGCAGGGATTGCTGGTCCGTTCGGGCATCGATCTGCCCGCCCGCAACTTCGCCCTGTTACGCCACAAGGAACGCCACACCAGCCGTGCGGCAATGGAACTGGAACGACTGAGCCGTGCGGCGTCGGAGGACTACAAGGCTGGTCTCGCCGGGGTATAGCGGTGCGAAGGGGGGCGGCACGATTGGCCTTTGCGAGCGTGTTAGGCAAGCTTCCCCCCTCTTCAGCGTCATCCTCGCCCTTGAGGCGAGGATCCCATGGCGTCGCGGCTTGTGTATCCCCAGGTCAAGCTCGAGGATGACTGGATGAGAGGGTTGAAGTCCCTGATAAATAACGTCAGGAGCGCCGTCGCCAGCGCCCCTCCTTCAGCAACAGCAATCACTTGCCCTTGGATTTCAGCCAGGCCTTCATCATGGCGATTTCGCCCTCCTGCGCCTTGATCACCTCTTCGGCCAGTTTGCGGATTTCCGGGTCCTTGCCGTATTCCAGCTGAACCTTTGCCATATCGATTGCGCCCTGATGATGCGGGATCATGCCGCGCACGAAATCGACATCGGCATCGCCGCTATAGTCGATCGCCATATCGCCATGCATCTTCTTGCTGGCTTCCATGAAGGCCTTGGTGGACGCGGTTTCGCCTGCTGCGCTTTTTGACATGTCGTGTCCGGCATGGCCGCCCGCTTCCTGTGCGAAAAGGGGCATGGCGAAGACGGTGGTGAAAGCGGCGGCGAGCGTGATGGTTTTGATAGACATGGATTATCCTTCCTGTGTCCGACGTATTTTTCGATGGATTGTCTGGAAAAATATGGTGTCAGGCGCGGGGAGGCGGCAGCGGCGGCGCGAAAGCCTCGCCGTTGAAGAGAGTACCGCGTTGTGGCTTCGGATAGGCGAATGTCATCCGGCCGCTATCGGCGAAGATCGTTCGCGGAACCACGATCAGGCAGGCGGCGCAGGAACCGGGATGTGCGGCATCGTCACCATGCGGGCAGCAACCGCCCGCTCCCGCTCCATGAGCCCCATTCTCCGCGTGCGCGGGAGACCCTTGGTCCCGATCCGCGATTCGATGCGAATGGGCATCGTCATGTTTGATCGGCACCTGTGAGGACGATGCCATGCCCGTGGCCATCGGCATGCTCATCGCCATCTGCACCGGCATTGCGCCGTATAGCAGGCAGGCAAGAAACATCAATGTACGGACCACCTGGGACATGGCGTGAATTTACCGCTGGAATTATGGAATAAGCATGGCCATCAGGTTAGTTCACGCGCGATGACGTGATGCACGATGCGGTAATCCCTGCTTTCCTCGCCAAACGGGGCGAGCGGCCATTCCCATGCGGCGGCGGGGGCAGGAGGAGCGATGCCATGCAGCAGGTCTTCGTGCTGGTGCAGGTTGCCGTCTTTGCTGATGATGTCGAAGGAGGTGTCCGTTATCAGGCAGGCCTTGCAGGGCAGGCCAGCCAGCGCTTCCAGATGGGTGTGAATGAGCTTCGGCAGAAGACCGTCCGGGGCATTTGCGATCTTTTCCTGCTCCAGCCGGTGGCGTGCGCCGGTGCCGATCTGTGACAGGAGATTGGCCGATACCACGAGATCGAGATAGGGCACCCGCCGCAGGAAATCGAGCGGTTCGGCCGGCCGGCCGGCAAGAACATCGTCAAAACCGGAAAGATCGCGGTTGGCGATACGGACATTCTTTTTGGCATTGAGGCGCAGCTTCGCCTGCACGCTGGCGAGATGTACCAGATCGACCAGGACGACGGTGTCGAACATTGCCACCAGCGCATCATAGGGCACGTCGCGCAGCAGGCCCGAGCCGAGCACCACGGCCGTTCGCCTCTGTTTCAGCTTTCTCGCCGATTGCAGCACGAATTGCCGGCTGTTGTTTTCATGCTCCGCCCATGCCCTGGCACAGCGATTGGCGCGCGCCCAGAGGTTGACGGAATAGCGGATATGCGGCCGAAATTCTTTCGGCGTGACCGCGCGCGTGGCGGCATATTGCAGGGCTTCGAGGATCATGAATGCCTAACGGTAAATTTCGCGGCGATGGCCGATTTCGACCACCAGCACGACAAGCTTGTGATCCTGTATATCGCAGATGATGCGGTAATCGCCCACCCGGTAGCGCCAGAAATTTCCGAGTTCGGAGCCTTGCAGGGCGGAACCTGTCTGACGGGGATCGTCGAGCACCGCCAATCTTTCGTGGAGAAAGGCGCGGATTCTCCGGCGTATTTCCGGATTTAACTTGCGCATCTCTTTCTGGACAAGTGTGTGGTACTCAATTGTCCAGATCACGCCAGAACTCCTCGGCGCTTATCACCTTTGCTTCGCCACGCTGGATTTGTCGCACTGCCTCTTCGGCGAGATAGAGATCTTCCATATCCTCGATATGTTTCTCGATCGCCTCGCGGATGTAAAAAGCGGATGTGCGGCCGGTGCGCGCGGACAGCGCTTTCAGCCGTTCATAGGTCTCATCAGGCAGGCGAATGGCCGTCTGTTTGCTCATGGGTCGCGTCCTTCCCGATCCGAATTGGGATACATGTATCCCATATAGCACCGCTTGGCTGCGCCGGCCAGCAGAACTGAGCCTTTGCAGCTTGCCGCACAGGGCTTCATCCTCTAATACACCGGCATAATTTCAGGAAAATATCGGATCGGCATCATGAGCGAAAAAGCAAAAAAGCCTCAGAAACTGAAAGCCCGCCTGCCGCGCGGCTTCGTGGATCGCTCGGTTGCCGATATTCATGCCGTGAATGAGATGATCGAGAAGATCCGCAGGGTCTACGAGCTTTACGGCTTCGATCCGGTGGAAACCCCGCTGTTCGAATATACCGATGCGCTCGGCAAATTCCTGCCCGATAGCGACCGTCCGAACGAAGGCGTGTTTTCGCTGCAGGACGATGACGACCAATGGATGAGCCTGCGCTACGATCTCACCGCGCCGCTCGCCCGCCATGTCGCGGAAAACTTTAACGAAATCCAGCTGCCATACCGCACCTATCGCGCCGGTTATGTCTTCCGCAATGAAAAGCCCGGCCCCGGCCGCTTCCGGCAGTTCATGCAGTTCGATGCCGATACGGTGGGCGCCGCCGGCGTGCAGGCCGATGCCGAAATGTGCATGATGATGGCCGATACACTGGAAGCGCTGGGCATTCAACGCGGCGACTATGTCATCCGCGTCAACAATCGCAAGGTGCTTGATGGTGTGATGGAAGCCATCGGCCTCGGCGGCGAGGACAATGCCGGTCGTCGCCTCAACGTGCTGCGCGCCATCGACAAGCTCGACAAGTTCGGTCCTGAAGGTGTGAAGCTGTTGCTCGGTCCAGGCCGCAAGGATGAATCCGGCGATTTCACCAAGGGCGCTGGTCTTGGCGAAGAACAGATCGAAAAGGTGCTGTTTTTCGTCGGTATCAAGGATTATGCGGCAAGCGCCGATGATCTGGCGAAACTGGTTGCGGGCACCTCGAAAGGCGAGGAAGGCGTTGAGGAGCTGAACATCATTGGCGCTCTGGTCACCAGTGCCGGTTACGATGCGACGCGCATCAAGATCGACCCCTCGGTCGTTCGCGGCCTCGAATATTATACCGGCCCCGTCTATGAAGCCGAGCTGAGCTTCGACGTCACCAATGAAAAGGGTGAAAAGGTCGTGTTCGGGTCCGTTGGCGGCGGCGGGCGTTATGATGGCCTCGTCTCGCGCTTCATGGGCCAGCCGGTTCCGGCAACGGGCTTCTCCATCGGCGTTTCGCGCCTGATGACCGCCCTCAAAAACCTCGGCAAGCTCGGTCAGGTCAAGCCGCTCGCGCCCGTCCTGATCACCGTCATGGATGGCGATGTGCAGAGCATGGCCCGCTACCAGATATTCACGCAGGCGCTGCGCAATGAGGGCATCCGCGCTGAAATGTATCAGGGCAACTGGAAGAAATTCGGCAACCAGCTGAAATATGCCGACCGCCTCGGTTCCCCCATCGCCATCATTCAGGGCGGTGATGAGCGCGCCGAAGGTGTGGTGCAGATCAAGGATCTGATCGAAGGCAAGCGTCTCTCCGGCGAGATCGAGGACAATGCCAGCTGGCGCGAGGCGCGTGTGGCGCAGGTCACCGTACTGGAGGCGGATCTGGTGGCGAAGGTCCGCGAGATTCTGGAGCATCAGGCAGAGGACGTTCGCCGCGCCGCCGAAGGGCGTTAAGGTCATGGCGATCCTCGCGCTCGACCATGTTCAACTGGCTATGCCGGCGGGCCGTGAGGATGAGGCGCGCGCTTTTTATGGCGGCCTGCTCGGCTTTGCGGAGCAGGCCAAGCCCACTAATCTCGCCGCGCGCGGCGGGTGCTGGTTCAGCCGGGGTTCGATAAAACTGCATCTCGGCGTCGAGCAGGATTTCCGCCCGGCGAAGAAAGCCCATCCGGCCTTTCTGGTCGATGATATGGCAACCTTGCGAAAAACACTTGAAACAGCAGGCTGCCATGTGGTTGAGGATGAGCCGCTTGAAGGATATCACCGGTTTTATGTCCATGATCCCTTCGGAAACCGCATCGAAATGATGCAGCCGCTCGAACCGTGACGAAAAGTACCGTTTCCATGCCCCTGATCGACATGCCGGAATTTTCCGGAGAGCTACTGGAAGAATTCGCCGCGCGCCGCACGAGCCGTGTGAACACGCCGGTCATCCAGCCCGCCGAACCCTTTCTGGATATGGCGGGCGAAGATTTGCGACGCCGTATTTTCATGACGGAGAGCGAGACGGGCGAGAGCCTGTGCCTGCGCCCGGAATTCACCATTCCCGTCTGCCTGCGCCATATCGAGACGGCGACCGGTACGCCGAAGCGTTATTCCTATCTGGGCGAGGTCTTCCGCCAGCGCCGTGAAGGTGCGAACGAATTTTATCAGGCTGGCATCGAGGATCTTGGCGACACCGATATTGCCGCTGCCGATGCCCGCGCCGTGATAGACGCAACCGCCATCCTCAAGCGGCTGCTGCCCGGCCGTTCACTCTCCGTCACGCTGGGAGACCAGCAGGTGTTCGAAGCGGTCGTCGCAGCTCTCGGCCTGCCGCTCGGCTGGCAGAAGCGGCTGGTGCAGGCCTTTGGCGATATGGCGCAGCTGGACGCGTTGCTGGAAAGCCTCGTGCATCCCAAACCCATGACCGGCCTCGACGCGCGGGTCGCCGGCCTTCTGGCCACAGGCGAAGAGGCGGTGCTGGTCGATTATCTCGACACGGTGATGCAGGAAACCGGCTATTCCACCAATGCCAGCCGCTCACCGCAGGAAATTGCCCGCCGCCTGCGGGAAAAGCTGGCGCTTGCCGCCACGCGCCTGCCGGATGAGAGCTTCGAGCTGCTCAAGCAGTTCCTGGCCCTGCAGGCGCCCTTGCCGCAGGCATCGCAAATTCTGGCTGACTTCGCTGCAAAGGCGAAACTGAAACTGGATGGCGCGCTTTCCGCTTTCGATAAACGTGTCGCAGCACTTGCCAATGCTGGCGTCGATCTGGAAACGGTTACCTATGGCGCAGCCTTCGGTCGTCCGCTCGATTATTATACCGGCCTTGTTTTCGAGGTGGTGGAAGCGGGCGGAGACAGCGTTCTGGCGGGTGGCGGCCGTTTCGACCGGCTGCTGACCCTGCTCGGCGCACAGGAAAAAATACCCGCCGTGGGCTTTTCGCTCTGGCTGGATCGCATCGAAGCGGTGCGGGGGAGCGACAAGCCATGATCACCATCGCATTGCCCTCCAAGGGCCGGATGAAGGAAGACGCCTCCGCCGTTCTGGAGCGCGCCGGGTTGAAAGTCGCGGCTGTCGGCAACGACCGTTCCTATCGCGGCCGCATCGAAGGGCGTGATGATATCGAGATCGCTTATCTGTCAGCCTCCGAGATTGCCCGCGAGATCGGCGCTGGTACGGTGGATTTCGGCGTGACGGGGGAGGACCTCGTGCGCGAGGGGCTGACCAACGCCGATGCGCAGGTGGAATTCTGCGCCCGCCTCGGTTTCGGCCATGCGGACGTCGTTGTCGCCGTGCCGGAAATCTGGCTGGATGTGGACAGCATGGCTGATCTCGGCGACGTCGCATCTGAATTCCGCGCACGTCACGGACGAAGGCTCGCCATCGCCACCAAATACTGGCGGCTGACGCAGCAGTTCTTTTCGCGCCAGCACGGCATTCAGCTTTATCGCATCGTCGAAAGCCTGGGCGCGACTGAAGGTGCGCCGGCGGCAGGGCAGGCGGATATCATCGTCGATATCACCTCCACCGGCTCGACGCTGAAGGCCAACCACCTGAAAATCCTCTCCGACGGCATCATCGTCCGTTCGGAAGCCTGCTTCGTACGCGCCCGCAAGGCGGACCATGAGGGCGATGCGGCGGTTCAGGAGATCGCCTCGCGCATCAGGGCTGCGGTTTGACGACGTAAAACAAAAAAGCCGCCGGAGCGATCCGGCGGCTTTTTTATTGGTCGATCCATTTGGCTTATGCGTGGGCCACAGCCGCGCCGCGTCTTGCGTCGACGGAGTAGGCGCCGGGGCCGAAGGCGGCAAGCAGGATGTAGGCGCCGGCAAGGGTGATGTTCTTCACCATCATGATGCCGTTCAGCGTGTTGATCCAGCCAAGAGCCGGCTCAGGCCAGCCGGGAACGGCAACGGTGCCGCTGTGGAACACCAGACCGGTGAAGACGCAGAAGACGGCAAGCGCCCAGGCGGCGATCCTGGTCTGGAAACCAGTGAGAATGGCAAGGCCGGCAACGAGTTCGAACAGGCCTGCAACATAGGCAAGCGCGGTTGCGGCGGGCAGGCCGGCGCCCGTGATCATGCCGGCCGTACCGGCTGGATCGACAAGCTTGCTGAAGCCTGAAGAGATGAAGATGAAGGAAAGCAGAATGCGGGCGATGAGAACGAGAACGTTCTGGCTGCTGGACATGGAAATCTCCGGTAAGTGATCGGCGTGTCGCCGGTTAAGCTGCAGGGCAATGTCTGGAGATATCAATGGCCGAAAATTACTCGCTCATAAAGATGAACAAGAGGAGACGAATTGTCGTCATTTTGTGAACGATCGTCGGCCGCGAGCCGATGATGTCTAGGCGGCGAAGCGAATATCTTCGAAACGCGGAAACAGGAAGAGCCCGGAAATCCGCCCTTGCCGGTCGTCCTCGAAACCGGCGGATTCACCCATGCAGATGACGGGCTGTCGCATCGCCGGCAGGATGAAGAGGTTGGTGGAAAAGCAGAATCGTGAAGGCGCAGTGGAGGCCTGCTCGAAAAGCTCCAGCACGCGGGCATGGTCGCTGCGATCGTAACAGCGGACAAGGCTGAGCAGACCGCATTCGCCGGGCGGCAGACCGTGCATGAAGGAGGCCTGTTCGCCGAGCCGGATGACACCGCTTGAAAGATCGCTGCTCCACTCCTCCGAAATGAAGAAATTGGACAGGGTTCGGGGATCGGGCGTGGTCGTCACGGCCGCAGGCAGAGCATCGTTGCGTCTTGATATTTCGAACAAATCGCGCCCCCGCATGAACATCGTACCAGCACCGCAATTTCAAGCGTCGCTGCCAAGTTGAACTTCCACCGCCACCCGCAGTCGAACGTGTTAGCCAGGCATCGAACCCCTTCAATGCTTGCGTTCCGTCGCGGCACCCTTACGGGGGCTGACTTATAGTTTATTTTCTCTTACCCACAACAACCTGTCAGAGAGAAAATCAAAAATATTATGTATTCCTTCATCGCAATCGCGAAATATATGAAAAAAGACAACTATGTGTCGAACTTATAAGCCGGCGAGGGCGAAACTCCGCCCCACATGCGATTGCGATTCGCTCTTTGGGCTGTCCTATTATTGCATGCACTTCCAAAAACAAGCCGGCTAAGGTCGATCCTGTCCCAAAAAGAGACAATATTTTTAGCCCGCATCGGCCAGGTTGCAATATCTTGCGGATTTGGCGTCGCCGGTTTCCCCCCGCGGCAAAGAAAAAGGGCGATCCGAAGACCGCCCTTTCTTATTCCAGAGACAGGACTGATTGGAAGTCCATGCCGCCCGTCTGGTGCGCTTGCGACGCCAGACCACCAAGATGGCATTGGCGGCAAAGAAAAAAGGGCGATCCGAAGACCGCCCTTTCTTATTCCAGAGACAGGACTGATTGGAAGTCCATGCCGCCCGTCTGGTGCGCTTGCGACGCCAGACCACCAAGATGGCATTGGCGGCAAAGAAAAAGGGCGATCCGAAGACCGCCCTTTCTTATTCCAGAGACAGGACTGATTAGAAGTCCATGCCGCCCATGCCGCCGCCAGGCATCTGGGGCATTGCCGATTCCTTCTTCGGAAGTTCGGCGATCATGGCTTCGGTGGTGATCAGCAGCGAAGCAACCGAAGCTGCGTTCTGCAGAGCCGTGCGAACAACCTTGACCGGGTCGACGATGCCGAGCTGGATCAGGTCGCCATATTCGCCGGTCTGGGCGTTGTAGCCGTAGTTGTCTTCGTTCTTTTCGAGGATCTTGCCAACAACGATGGAAGCTTCGTCACCAGCGTTTTCTGCGATCTGGCGAACCAGAGCCTGCAGAGCCTTGCGAACGATGTTGATGCCAGCTTCCTGGTCGTCGTTTGCACCCTTGGCGGTGATCTTCGTGGAAGAACGCAGCAGGGCAACGCCGCCGCCCGGTACGATGCCTTCCTGAACAGCAGCGCGCGTCGCGTTGAGAGCGTCGTCGATGCGGTCCTTCTTTTCCTTCACTTCAACTTCCGTCGAACCGCCAACGCGGATAACGGCAACGCCGCCAGCGAGCTTGGCAAGACGTTCCTGCAGCTTTTCGCGGTCGTAGTCGGAAGTGGTTTCTTCGATCTGCGCCTTGATCTGGGCAACGCGGCCTTCGATGTCCGACTTCTGGCCGGCACCGTCAACGATCGTGGTGTTTTCCTTGGAGATCGAAACCTTCTTCGACTTGCCGAGCATGTCGAGGGTAACGCTTTCGAGCTTGATGCCGAGGTCTTCGGAGATGACGGTACCACCGGTCAGGATGGCGATGTCTTCCAGCATGGCCTTGCGGCGGTCGCCGAAGCCAGGAGCCTTGACGGCAGCGATCTTGAGGCCGCCACGCAGCTTGTTGACGACGAGCGTTGCAAGAGCTTCGCCTTCGACGTCTTCAGCGATGATGACGAGCGGCTTGCCGGTCTGAACGACAGCTTCGAGAACAGGCAGCATGGCCTGGAGGTTCGAAAGCTTCTTTTCGTGCAGAAGGATGTAGGCGTCCTCGAGGTCCGCAACCATCTTTTCCGGGTTGGTCACGAAGTAGGGCGACAGGTAGCCGCGGTCGAACTGCATGCCTTCGACGACTTCGAGTTCGGTTTCAGCGGTCTTGGCTTCTTCAACGGTGATGACGCCTTCGTTGCCGACGCGCTGCATTGCTTCAGCAATGTCGAGGCCGATCTGACGTTCGCCGTTTGCGGAGATCGTGCCGACCTGAGCAACTTCTTCCGAAGTGTTGATCTTCTTGGCCTTGGCCTGAAGGTCCTTGACGACTTCTGCAACGGCCAGATCGATGCCGCGCTTCAGGTCCATCGGGTTCATGCCGGCAGCAACTGCCTTTGCACCTTCGCGAACGATGGCCTGGGCCAGAACCGTTGCGGTGGTGGTGCCGTCACCGGCGATGTCGTTGGTCTTGGAAGCGACTTCGCGAACGAGCTGTGCGCCCATGTTCTCGAACTTGTCTTCCAGTTCGATTTCCTTGGCGACCGAAACGCCGTCCTTGGTGATGCGCGGAGCGCCGAAGGACTTGTCGATTACGACGTTACGACCCTTCGGGCCGAGGGTGACCTTCACTGCATCAGCGAGAATGTCGACGCCCTTGAGCATCTTTTCGCGCGCTGTGCGGCCGAATTTGACTTCTTTGGCTGCCATTTTCAAAACTCCTGGTTTCGAACGGCCGGACCGGGTCCGGCTTGAAATTTACGGAAACGATGGGTCCGGCGAAATCAGCCGATGATACCCATGATGTCGGCTTCCTTCATGATCAGAAGGTCTTCGCCGTCGAGCTTGACTTCAGTGCCCGACCACTTGCCGAACAGGACGCGATCGCCAACCTTGACGTCGAGAGCGACGACCTTGCCGGCCTCGTCACGTGCGCCGGAACCGACGGCGACGATTTCGCCTTCCTGCGGCTTTTCCTTGGCGGTATCGGGAATGATGATGCCGCCCTTGGTCTTTGCTTCGGATTCAACGCGACGAACGACGACGCGATCATGAAGCGGGCGGAAATTGGTGCTTGTCATTGCCTAATCCCTCGATCAAATGACTTCAGGAACCTTTTGGAGGTTCACGTGATGGGTGTTAGCACTCCCCTTGTTGGAGTGCCAGCGAAACCGAGATAAGGAGGCGTTCTACCTGAGTCAAGAACGCGCCGTCGGAAAAATTTTATGCGCTATGGTTATCAGCGTTCCATGACAGAAATTTCCACGGAGCTGTCGACAGGGATAAATCACCCTTTTGCGACCCGCCATCGTTATCCGGCTTAGCGGGGTTTTATGTTCGCACAGTGGCGTGTGCTTCGCAGGGCGGCTTCAGCGCCGCTTTTTTCCTTGCCATCGGCCCTTTGCTTTGCGATGTGACGCACACCCTTTTCTCGCATCCGGAAAGCATATCATGGCCCATCGCATTCTCACCCTCGGCGAAATCACTGATGGGTTCGACGTTATTCTTTCGGATGTCTGGGGCGTGCTGCACAATGGCGTCAGCGCTTTTCCCCATGCGGCGGTTGCACTGCACGAAGCGCGCAAGGCCGGCAAGACGGTGGTGCTCATCACCAATTCGCCGCGTCCAGCCCCCGGTGTCATTGCCCAGCTTCGCGTGCTCGGCGTGCCGGATGAGGCTTATGACCGCATCATCACTTCCGGCGACGTTACCCGCGGCCTGATCGCCGAAGGTCCGAAGAAAGTCTTCCTGCTTGGCCCGGAGCGGGACATGCCGCTGCTCGAAGGTCTCGATGTCGAACGGGTGGGCGAGGCGGAAGCGCAATCCGTCGTCTGCACCGGTTTCTTCGACGACGAGACGGAAACCCCCGAGGATTATACCGAGATGCTCAAGGGCTTCATCGCCCGCGGCGCGCCGATGATCTGCGCCAATCCCGATCTGGTGGTGGAGCGCGGCGAGCGCATCATTCCCTGCGCCGGTGCCATGGCCGCCTATTATGAACAGCTCGGCGGCGAAGTCCGCATTGCCGGCAAGCCGCATGCGCCGATCTATGAAGCCTGCCTTGCGGCGGCCAAAGAAGTGCGCGGTTCCTTCCCGAAGGATCGCGTGCTCGCCATTGGCGATGGCATGCCGACGGATGTGAAGGGCGCGATTGCGAGCGGCCTCAACCTTCTTTATATCAGCGGCGGCATTCACGCCGCCGAATATACGCTGAACGGCCACACGGACGAGGCGCTTCTGAACGCCTATCTGAAGGGGCAGGGTGCTGCTCCCGGCTGGTGGATGCCACGCCTTGCCTGAGAACGTCTGGCCCGAGAACATCTGGCCTGAGCTGACGTAAAAAATGGATCGACTGCCATGACCGTCTTTCATCGCAACGAAAAAAAAGAGCCACTGCCGGAAGCTCTTCGAGGCGGCGTGATCGCGATCGGCAATTTCGATGGTGTGCATCGCGGCCACCGCGCCGTTCTGGACCGCGCGCTGGAACTGGCCGAGGCGCGTGGCGTGCCGGCGCTGGTTCTGACCTTCGAGCCGCATCCCCGTTCCGTGTTCCGCCCCGAAACGCCGGTCTTCCGCCTCACCCCTGCACCGTTGAAGGCGCGCATTCTTGAAGCCATCGGTTTCCGCTCCGTCATCGAATACCCCTTCGACAGGGAATTCTCGCAGCGTTCGGCGGAAGAATTCGTCAAGTCCATTCTGGTCGACTGGCTGGGCGCCAGCGCCGTCGTCACCGGCTTTGATTTTCACTTCGGTAAAGGTCGCGAAGGCGGCCCGGCATTTCTGATGGCGGCCGGCAAGCGCCACGGTTTCGATGTGACGCTGGTGGATGCCTTCCGCGACGAGGGCTCGGATGTCGTTTCCTCCAGCCGCATCCGCTCGCATTTGTGCGAAGGCGATGTGGCGGGTGCGGCCGGATTGCTGGGTTACCGCTTCACGGTGGAAAGCGAAGTCATCGGCGGCCAGAAGCTTGGGCGCACGCTGGGTTATCCGACAGCCAACATGGCGCTGGCACCTGAAACGGAACTAAAGGCGGGCATCTATGCCGTACGGTTCCGCCGTCCCGACGGCTCGATCCGCGATGGCGTTGCAAGTTTCGGTTACCGCCCGACGGTGACCGAAAACGGCGCGGCGCTGCTCGAAACCTATGTCTTCGATTTCTCCGGCGATCTCTACGGCGAAGTATGTTCGGTGTCCTTCTTCGGACACTTGCGTGACGAGCTGAAATTCGACGGCCTGGAACCGCTGGTCGCGCAGATCAGGCGCGATGAGGAAGAGGCGAGGGCGATGCTCTCAGGCGTGCGGCCGCTAAGCGAAGTTGATGAGAAGATCGCGTTTTGAGCGGGCAGGGCCGGTCAGCCCGTAGTCCGGCCCATATTGCTGTCGCTTTTCTCTTCCTTTTTGCTGGAAAACCGCATAAACAACCGGCCATGTCCCAATACCGGTTGATGTTTAAAAATCAGATTGGCCGAATTATTGGCCCGGCCTTCCGCCCGCTCTGAAGAGCCGGAAGGTCCGGGATTTTGGCGCTTGTCATGGCATTTGTGACGGTGCTTTCCGAATTTGCCCTCTTTGAAATTGAGACGGCGCGACCGATACGGCGCGCAACAACGGTACAATTATGAGCGACACCGCAGAAAAATTCGACTATTCCGCCACCCTCTATCTGCCGCAGACGGATTTTCCGATGCGCGCCGGCCTGCCGCAGAAGGAACCGGAAACGGTCAAGCGCTGGCAGGAGATGGGCCTCTACAGACGCCTGCGCGCCTCCGCCGCCGGCCGCGAAAAATTCGTGCTGCATGACGGCCCGCCCTATGCCAACGGCAATATCCATATCGGCCATGCGCTCAACAAGATCCTGAAGGACGTCATCACCCGCTCGTTCCAGATGCGCGGCTACGACGCCAACTACGTGCCGGGCTGGGATTGCCACGGCCTGCCGATCGAATGGAAGATCGAGGAAGCCTATCGCGCCAAGGGCAAGAACAAGGACGAGGTTCCGGTCAACGAATTCCGCAAGGAATGCCGTGACTTTGCGGCTGGCTGGATCAAGGTCCAGTCGGAGGAGTTCAAGCGCCTCGGCATCGAGGGCGACTTTGAAAACCCCTATACGACGATGAACTTCCACGCCGAAGCCCGCATCGCCGGCGAACTCCTGAAGATCGCCCGCACCGGCCAGCTCTATCGTGGCTCCAAGCCGATCATGTGGTCCGTGGTCGAGCGCACGGCGCTGGCGGAAGCCGAAGTCGAATATGCCGATGTCGAGAGCGACATGATCTGGGTGAAGTTCCCGGTTGTGCAGGCCGCTCCTGTTCTTTCTGGTACTTCAGTCGTCATCTGGACGACCACACCGTGGACCATCCCCGGCAACCGCGCCATCGCGTTTTCGTCGCGGGTCGAATATGGGCTCTACGAAGTCGAAAGCGCCCAGAACGATTTCGGTCCGCAGCCGGGCGAAAAGCTGATCTTCGCCAAGAAGCTTGCCGACGAGGCCGCAGCCAAGGCAAAGCTGACCTTCAAGCTCGTTCGCGACGTGAAAACCGAAGAACTGGCCGCCATCATCTGCGCGCATCCGCTGGCATCGCTCGGTTATGATTTCCCGGTTCCGCTTCTCGAAGGCGATCACGTCACCGACGATGCCGGTACGGGCTTCGTGCACACCGCGCCGAGCCACGGCCGCGAGGACTTTGACGTCTGGACCGCGCATCAGCGTGAGCTGGAAGCGCGCGGCGTTTCGTCGGCCATCCCGTTCCCGGTTGGCGATGACGGTTTCTATACCGAAGACGCCCCCGGTTTCGGCCCGTCTGCCGAAGGCGGCGCTGCCCGCGTCATGGACGATAACGGCAAGAAGGGCGATGCCAATGACCGCGTCATCAAGGCGCTGATTGCGGAAAACAATTTGTTTGCCCGCGGCCGTCTGAAGCACAGCTATCCGCATAGCTGGCGCTCCAAGAAGCCGGTCATCTTCCGCAACACGCCGCAATGGTTCGTCTATATGGACAAGGAACTGGGCGACGGCACGACGCTGCGTTCGCGCTCGCTGAGCGCCATCGACGACACCCGCTTCGTCCCTGCCTCCGGCCAGAACCGCCTGCGCGCCATGATCGAAGGCCGGCCCGACTGGGTTCTGTCGCGCCAGCGCAGCTGGGGCGTGCCGATCGCCGTCTTCGCCGATGAGAAGGGCGAAGTCCTGATCGATGAGGCCGTCAACGCCCGCATCCTCGAGGCCTTCGAGGCCGAAGGTGCGGATGCCTGGTTCGCCGAAGGCGCCAAGGAGCGTTTCCTCGGCAATGACCACGATCATGCCCGTTGGCAGCAGGTCATGGACATTCTCGACGTCTGGTTCGACAGCGGCTGCACCCACACCTTCACGCTGGAAGACCGCCCGGACATGAAGTGGCCGGCGGATGTCTATCTGGAAGGGTCCGACCAGCATCGCGGCTGGTTCCATTCGTCGCTGCTCGAAAGCTGCGCGACGCGTGGCCGTGCGCCTTACAACGCCGTTGTCACCCATGGTTTCACCATGGATGAGAAGGGCGAGAAGATGTCCAAGTCCAAGGGCAACGTGGTTTCGCCGCAGGAAGTCATGAAGGACGCCGGCGCCGATATCCTGCGCCTGTGGGTCATGACCACGGATTATTGGGAAGACCAGCGCCTCGGCAAGGCCATCATCCAGACCAATGTCGATGCCTATCGCAAACTGCGCAACACCATCCGCTGGATGCTCGGCACCCTTGCCCATTATGAGGGCGAGGAGATCGCCTATGCCGATCTGCCGGAACTGGAAAAGCTGGTGCTGCACCGCCTGTCCGAACTGGATGGCGTCGTTCGCGAAGGTTATGACGGCTTCGAGTTCAAGAAGATCGCCCGCGCGCTGGTGGATTTCGCCAATGTCGAGCTCTCGGCCTTCTATTTCGACATCCGCAAGGACACGCTTTATTGCGACGCGCCGTCGTCGCTGAAGCGCCGGGCGGCCCTGTCGGTCATCGCAAAGCTGTTCGATTGCCTCGTCTCGTGGCTCGCGCCCATGCTGCCCTTCACCACGGAAGAAGCGTGGCTTTCGCGTTATCCGGATGCGGAATCGGTGCATCTCGTCCAGTTCCCGGAAATCCCGGCGGAGTGGAAGAACGATGCACTGGAAGCGAAGTGGGAGAAGATCCGCAAGGTTCGCACCGTCGTGACGGGCGCGCTGGAAGTCGAGCGCCGCGAAAAGCGCATCGGCTCCTCGCTTGAGGCAGCCCCTGTCGTGCACATTGCCGACGCCGACCTGCTGGCGGCGTTGAAGGGGCAGGATTTCGCCGAAATCTGCATCACTTCGGCCATTTCGGTGGTGGGTGATGAAGGCCCGGCCGATGGCTTCCGCCTGCCGGAAGTTGCAAAGGTCGTGGTCGAGCAGAAGCTGGCGGAAGGTGCAAAATGCGCCCGTTCCTGGCGCATCACCACCGATGTCGGTTCCGACCCCGACTATCCGGAGGTTTCGGCCCGCGATGCGGCGGCGCTGCGGGAGCTTGCCGCGCGCGGATAAGGAAAATGGCCGGATGAATTGCGCTTTGCGTCTTCATCCGGTACACCTGCCTGAAAATGGCCGGATTTGCACGGCAATGCGGGCTGCCGCCTGCCGAAAGACGATGTCTGGCGAAGTGGGACGGACGGCTGGAAGGGTTTCAATGAAGACGATGCAGGGTAATGCGCAGGGTTTGGGCATGTTTCGCACGGTTGCAGGCATCACGGCCATAGGCGTGCTGCTGGGCGCTTGCACGAGCCCGACCTACGGTACGGGCAAGACGGCGGCGGAACAGCTTGTCGACGATCTCGGCAACGCAACCTCGATCACCGGTGACCAGAGCAAGCGCAACCTGAAATACAGCCCGCGCCCCGGTCTTGTCGTTCCTGCCCAGTCCCGTGCCGAACAATTGGCCGCGCCGCAGCAGAATATGGCGAACCGCGAAAACAACCCGCAATGGGTTGAATCGCCGGAAGAGACCCGCGAACGTCTTCGCGACGAGGCGGATGCCAACAAGAACAACCCGCATTACCGCTCGCCGCTGCTTGCCGGTAACGGCACCGCCGGCCAGATGACCGAAAGCCAGAAATGGGAAGCCTTCCGCAAGGCGAAGGCCGAAGCCCAGGGCGGCTCCGTCGTCAACGCCCAGCGCCGGTTCCTTACCGATCCGCCAGCCGAATATCGCAGCGTGCCGCAGGATCAGCTGACCGACCTCGGTGAGCCGGAACAGAAGAAGGAAAAGCGCCGCAAGAAAGAAGCGGCTGTCGCCAACACCGGCAAGAGCTGGTGGAACCCCTTCTGATAAAATGACGGGCTGATGGTGGCCTGCGGGAGAGGTTTCTCCCGTCGGCCGCTCAATCGTCGAGACGTTTCTCGCGGAAAAATTGCCGCAGGATTTCCGCACTTTCGCTTTCCGCCAGTCCCGAATAAACATCCGGCGCATGGTGGCATGTCGGCTGGCTGAAGAAGCGCACACCACTATGCACCGCGCCGCCTTTGGGGTCTTCCGCGCCGTAATAAAGGCGGCGGATACGGGCGAATGAGATCGCCGCCGCGCACATGGTGCAGGGCTCAAGGGTTACATAGAGATCGGCGCCGGGCAGCCGTTCCTGCCCCAGCGCCTCGCAGGCCATGCGGATGACGGCGATTTCGGCATGCGCCGTCACATCGTTCAATTCACGGGTGCGATTGCCGGAGCGGGCAATGACGCGGCCATCCAGAACCAGCACCGCGCCGATAGGAACCTCCTGGCGTTCGCCGGCGGCGCGGGCTTCCGCCAGCGCCAGTTCCATGAAATGCGTCCTTTCGGCCATTGTGTTTCAATTTCCTCTTAACCCTTGTGCTTGGACCTGATAGGACAGCCCAAACAACAGGCAAACAGCAAATGACTTTTAAAGACAAGCCGAAGCGTGACGGCGGCAAGACATTTAGCCGCGACAAGAAGCCGAAAGGCCCCGGCAAGCCGGCCTCGGAGCGTGAGAAGAAACCGGCCGAAGCAAAGGCAGCCCCGGCGCCCGAAACCGTGGTCGGCACCAAGCCCGAACGCATTTCCAAGATCATGGCCCGCGCCGGTGTCGCGTCGCGCCGCGATGTGGAGCGGATGATCATGGAAGGCCGCGTGTCGCTGAACGGCGTCAAGCTGGATAGCCCGGTCGTGAACGCCACGCTTTCCGACAAGATCGAAGTGGACGGCATGCCGATTCGCGGTGCCGAGCGCACGCGCCTGTGGCTTTACCACAAGCCCGCCGGTCTGGTGACGACCAATTCCGACCCGGAAGGCCGCCCGACCGTTTTCGACAATCTGCCGGGGGAACTGCCGCGCGTGCTCTCCATCGGCCGTCTCGATATCAATACCGAAGGCCTGTTGCTGCTCACCAATGATGGCGGCCTGTCCCGTGTGCTGGAACTGCCGACCACCGGCTGGCTGCGCCGCTACCGCGTGCGCGCCCATGGTGAGGTCGATCAGGCCGCACTCGACAAGCTGAAGGACGGCATCGCCGTCGACGGTGTGCTGTATGGCGCAATCGATGCCACGCTCGACCGTACCCAGGGCCATAATGTCTGGATCACCATGGGTCTGCGCGAAGGCAAGAACCGCGAGATCAAGAATGTGCTCGGCGCGCTCGGCCTTGAGGTCAACCGCCTGATCCGTATCTCCTACGGTCCGTTCCAGCTCGGCGATCTTGCCGAGGGCAAGGTGCTTGAAGTGCGCGGCCGCATGCTGCGCGATCAGCTCGGACCGCGTCTGATCGAAGAGGCAGGCGCCAATTTCGACGCGCCGATCTACAATACATCCGGCGACGATGAGGAAGAGGCCCCGGCCAAACGCGCCAAGCCCGAATGGGCCAAGGGCGACGCGCCGGAAGGCAAGCCTCGTTTCGAAAAATCCGCCGGTAGACCGGAAGACCGTCGCGAAAAGGCGCTCGGCCGTCTCGATACCAAGCGCGGTGACAAGCCTGCCGGCAAGTTCGGCTCCAAGCCCGCCGGGAAGTTCGGCGCAAAGGGCCGCAGCGAGGACGATGGCGAAGAGCGCCGCAGCCCCCGCCAGCCCGCCGGCACCAACCGCACCGCCAATGTGTGGATGGCGCCCGGCGCAAGGCCGACCCGTGACGGCAAGGAACGCAAGTCTTCCGCCCGTGCGGAAGCGGAAAGCCTGTTCAAGAAGCCATCCGCCCAGGCGGAAGCGCGCCGCAACGTCGTCAGGCATGCCGATGCCGAGGGCGAGTGGATCCGTTCGGATTCCCCCCGCGAAGAGGAAGGTGGTCGCGGACGCGGCGACCGTCCGCGTGGCGGCAAGAGCTTTGGCGATCGCGCGCCGCGCGGTGAAAAGACTTTTGGCGACAGGCCATTCCGCGATAAGCCGCGTGAGGATGGTGACCGCCCGCGCAGCGACCGCCCCCGTGGCGAGAAGAGCTTCGGCGACCGCACCGCGCGTGGCGGAAAGCCCTTCGGCGACCGGCCGTTCCGCGACAAGCCGCGTGAGGATGGTGATCGCCCGCGCAGCGACCGTCCGCGCGGCGAAAAGAGCTTCGGCGATCGCACCGCCCGTGGCGAAAAACCTTTCGGTGACCGGCCGTTCCGTGACAAGCCGCGTGAAGAGGGTGATCGCCCACGCAGCGATCGTCCGCGTGGCGAGCGACCTTTCGGGGATAAGCCCCGGGGCGCAAAACCGGGTGGCAGACCCGCATCGGGCAAGCCATCCTTTGGAAAACCGGGCGAGCGTGGCGAACGTTCGGGTTTTTCGGGCAAGGGTAAAGGCCCCGGCGGCAATGGCCCCGGCGGCGGCAAGCCGGGTGGCAAAGGCCCGGGTGGCAAACCTTCTGGAGGCAGGGGAATGACACGTAATGCGGATCGTAGGCGGTGAGTTCCGCGGCCGGACACTGGCCGCGCCGAAATCGAATTCCATTCGTCCGACCATCGACAGGACACGGGAAAGCCTCTTCAATATCCTGAGCCACGCCTATCCGGAAAGTCTTGACGGTACGCGCGTTCTGGACGTTTTCGCCGGAACCGGTGCGGTTGGGCTGGAGGCTCTTTCGCGCGGCTGTCGCGTGGCGCTCTTCGTCGAAAACGGCGTTGAGGGCAGGGGGCTGCTCTGGGAAAATATCGATGCGCTCGGCCTGCATGGCCGCGCCCGCATCCTGCGGCGTGACGCCACCAAGCTTGGCGGTGTCAACAATATCGAGCCTTTCGATCTTCTGTTTGCCGATCCACCCTATGGCCATGGCCATGGGGAAAAGGCGTTCGCGGCAGCACATGGCGGCGGCTGGCTCACACCCGGCGCGCTTGCCATTCTGGAAGAGCGCGGTGATGTTGCGGTTAATGTCGATCCAGCGTTCAAGCTGCTTGAAAGCCGTATCTTCGGCGACACGAAAATGCATTTCTACCGTTACGAGCCCTGACGGGAACCTTCCCGTCACGCCACGGTCTTGTCTTGTTTGCCGAATAGGCAGAGCCTGCGTCCTGTCGCCCGATACTGTCAGGCCAGTGTCGCGATAGGCTATGCCGGCAGACAGGACCTGTGCGGGGAAAGAGTTTTGGGTATTCGCATGGAGCAGGGTGTAAACGAGAGCGTCACGATCGTCCGCACCGGAGAAGATGTTCTCGAAGGCGGCGGCACGGGTGGCCACGAGCCGACATTCGGCGTGGCGCTCGGCGGCGGCGGTGCGCGCGGCATCTGCCACATCAACGTCATCGAGGCGCTGGACGAACTCGGTATCCGGCCGGTGGCGCTATCAGGTTCATCGATCGGTTCCATCATCGGTGCAGGCATGGCGGCCGGCATGACGGGCCGGGAAATCCGTGAATATACGCTCGAACTCATGGGGCGGAAGGGTTCGGTGGCCAACCGGCTCTGGAGCCTCGGCCCGGCATCGATGCGCCATGCGGTGGACGGTTTTCGTCTCGGGCAATTCAATCTCGAGCTCATTCTGCACGCTTTGATGCCGCAAGCCTTACCGAAGGACTTTTCCGAGCTTGCCATTCCGCTCAAGGTGATAACCACCGATTATTATGCCCAGACCGAAGTGGTGGTGGAGAGCGGCGAGATCATCCAGGCGCTGGCGGCATCTGCCGCCATTCCGGCCCTGTTCATGCCTGTTCGTATCGATGGCCGCATCATGATCGATGGCGGCATCTTCAATCCCGTGCCCTACGAGCATCTGCTGGACCAGGCCGATATCGTCATCGGCGTTGATGTGGTCGGCGGTCCCGAAGGCGACGGCACCACCATGCCGAACCGGCTGGACAGCCTGTTCGGCGCCAGCCAGCTAATGATGCAGGCGGCAATTGCCCTGAAACTGAGGTTACGTCCGCCGCACATCTTCCTGCGCCCGCCGGTGCACCGTTTCGGAGTGCTGGATTTCCTGAAGTCCGAGGAGGTGCTGAACGCATCCGCCGGCATCAAGGACGATCTGAAGCGGCAGATCGACATGCAGGTGGAGCTGTTTCATCGCGGGCAAGGCGTGGAGGCTTGAGCGCTACTCCCTGAATATTCACTATCGAGCGAGCGGGTGCCACTCGCTTCTTCTCC
The DNA here is from genome assembly GCF_018873185.1 of Rhizobium sp. X9. Taxonomy (NCBI): domain Bacteria; kingdom Pseudomonadati; phylum Pseudomonadota; class Alphaproteobacteria; order Hyphomicrobiales; family Rhizobiaceae; genus Rhizobium; species Rhizobium sp. X9. Next base: position 397,425 of record NZ_CP071311.1, read on the forward strand.
CCGCCGGGGAGAAGGTCGCGGCAGCGGGATGAGGGGGCGACGGTAGCGATATACGGAGAGCTTGCCCCCTCATCTGGCCCTTTAAGCAGCGCGCTCCCTGCGCTAATGCCTGCCTCGTCACCTACAACGAAACTTCCGTTTCCCCGTCTTCCTCTTCCTCGCGCTTCTCCGCCTTATTCTTCGGCTTCATCAGCGGCTCAGGCTTCACTTCACGCACCGGCTTGTTATGCAGCATCTGCCTGCCGGCGGCGAGGCCTTCGACCGCCTGCAGCTGCAATCTCTCCTCATCGCGCTCGCGTATGTCGTCGGAGATCGCCAGCGCCCTTTCGCCGTCCATGTCCAGCCCTTCCAGAATGCGTCTGCCGAAGAGCAGACCCGATTCCAGCGTCTCGCGGATTTCATATTCCACGCCCTTTTTCCTGAGATCGAGAGAATGCACGCGGTCATAGGAGCGGGCATAGATGCGCACGCTTGGAAATTCCGACTGGATCATGTCGATGATGCGGTCGGTGACTTCCTTCTTATGGGTGCAGACCGCCACCAGATCGGCCCGTTCGATGCCGGCCGCGATCAGCACATCCTTGCGGGTGCCATCGCCGAAAAAGATGCGGAAACCGAACCGTGCGGCCTGACGCACGCGATCGGCCGAACTGTCGATGACAGTCACATCCCGCCCGCCCGCCAGAAGGATTTGCGAGGCGATCTGGCCGAAGCGCGAAAAGCCGATCATCAGCACATCCGCGCCCGCCCCGTCGAAATCCTCGTCCAGAGTGTCTTCCTCGGCATCCTCCGCCGTCAGCCGGCGCGAAATCACGGCCAGTAGCGGCGTCAGCGCCATGGAAAGCGTCACCACGGCAACGAGGATCGAGGCGGTTGCCTGCGGAAACAGTCCGGAGGCAGCGGCCGTCGTGAACAGCACGAAACCGAATTCACCGCCCTGCGCCAGAAGCAGCGCGATACGGCTCGACGCATAACGGGACGAGCCGGCGATGCGGCACAGATTGTAGATGACGGCCGCCTTCACCGCCATCATCGCCGGCACGGCGATCAGGATGAGGACGATGTGCTCATAGACGATGTTGACATGCAGCGACATGCCGACCGCCATGAAGAAAAGCGCCAGAAGCAGCCCGCGAAACGGCTCTATATCGGCTTCCAGCTCGTGCCGGTAGGAGGATTCCGACAGCATCAGCCCAGCCAGCAGCGCGCCCATGCCCATCGAAAGCCCGACCGCCTCCATGATGGCGGCAGCACCGATGACGACGAAGAGGGCGGCGGCGATCATCACTTCCCGCGCACCCGTGCGGGCGATGATCTGGAACATCGGCGTCAAAAGGTAACGCCCGGCCAGCACCATGCCCGCCACCGCGACAACGGAGGCGACGAGATCGTAGGCCATCGAATCCGTCGGCACGTCCGGGCGGTTGGAAAGAATGGTGACGAGGGCGAGAAGCGGCACGATGGCGAGATCCTGAAACAGCAGGATCGAGAAGGAGCGGTTGCCATGCCGCGTGTTCATGTCGCCATCGTCTTCGAGAATTTGCAGCGCAAAGGCGGTGGAGGAGAGCGCAAGGCCGAAACCCGCAACAAGGCTGCCGCGCGCGTCGATCAGCCCGGCCCACCAGGCGATCAATGCCAGAACGCTGCCCGTTACCAACACCTGCGCCAACCCAAGCCCCAGAATATCACGCCGCATCTGCCATATGCGCGACGGCTTGAGTTCCAGACCGATGATGAAGAGCAGGAAAACGACGCCCAGTTCCGAGACGTTGAAGATGTCCTTGGCGTCCGTGACGAGATGCAGGAATGGCCCGATGATGATGCCCGCCACCAGATAGCCGAGCACGGTGCCAAGCCCGAGTTTGCGGAAAACCGAGGCCGCGATGACCGCGCCGGCCAGAAGCAGCAATGGTTCGGAAAAGAGAGCGTCGTGCTCGGTCATGCGGGCGGACTTTCGAATATGGCGGCGATGGAGCCGCTCAGATGGAGAAAGCGGCGTTTCGCCCTTGATGCGGGGTTCCTGGCACAATAAATGGAACAGGAATGAAAGGCCAACTCATGTCCTCAGAAATAGATTCTTCCAAACTTCTCGATCGCGCCAGTGAACTTGTCGATCTTGCCCGTGCAGCCGGTGCGGATGAGGCGGACACCGTTGTCGTCCGTTCACGCTCGCAATCGGTCGGCGTGCGGCTGGGCAAGGTGGAAAGCACCGAATCCTCCGAGAGCGACGATTTTTCGCTCCGCGTTTTCGTCGGACGGCGGGTGGCGAGTGTTTCGGCCAATCCCGGCTTCGATCTGAAGACGCTGGCGGAACGGGCAGTGGCCATGGCGAAGGTCTCGCCGGAAGACCCGTTTGCGTGTCTGGCAGACAGGGAACGGCTGGCGACATCCTACGACGATCTTGAGCTTTTCGATGCGACCGAGGTCTCGGCCGATCAGCTGCGCGAAGCGGCACTCGCCTCGGAAGAGGCGGCACTTGCCGTCAAGGGCGTCAGCAATTCCTCCGGCGCCGGGGCATCGAGCGGCATGGGCGGCCTTGTCCTCGTCACCTCGCACGGTTTTTCCGGCAGCTACATGGGCAGCCGTTTCAGCCGCTCCGTCAGCGTCATCGCTGGCGAAGGTACGAAGATGGAGCGCGACTACGATTTCGACAGCCGCCTCTATTATGCTGATCTCGATGCGGCCGAAGAGATCGGCCGTCGCGCCGGTGAAAAAGTCGTGCGGCGGGTCGGCCCGCGCCAGGTGGATACCGGCAGCAACATTACCGTGGTTTTCGATCCCCGCATCGCCCGCGGTTTCGTTGGTGCCATTGCCGGCGCGATCAACGGCGCTTCCGTCGCCCGCAAGACCAGCTTCCTGCGTGACAAGATGGGGCAGCAGGTTCTGAAAAAGGGCCTCCACCTCACCGATGACCCGCAGATCGTTCGCGGCCCGTCCTCTCGTCCCTTTGATGGCGAAGGTGTCAGGGGCGAGAAGATGACGATGATCGAGGATGGGGTGCTGAAACACTGGTTCCTCTCCACCTCGGCCGCGCGTGAGCTCGGCCTTGAAACCAACGGTCGCGGCGTGCGCGGCGGAACCTCGGTATCGCCGGCCTCCACCAATCTCGCGCTGGAGCCGGGTGAACTATCTCCGGAAGAACTGTTGGCGCAGGTCGGAAGCGGCTTTTACGTCACCGAGCTGATCGGCCATGGCGCCAATATGATCACCGGTGAATATAGCTGTGGTGCAAGCGGCTTCTGGATCGAGAATGGCGAAAAGTCCTTCGCGGTCTCGGAGGTGACGATTGCCTCGAACCTGAAGGACATGTTCATGCGTGTCACGCCGGCCAACGATATCGACCGGAAATACGGCGTCGCCGCACCGACGCTCGCCATCGAAGGCATGACGATCGCGGGCAAGTGAGGCGACCCGCGGGTTGTTTTCGCCGGCACTTTGTGTGCAAGTGCGAAGAGAAAAACAGGCGCGCCGCCTGAGGCGCGCGGAAAAGACGGCAAAATGAACGATATTGCAGAGGCCCGCTGGGCTTCCGATTTGAGGCTGGTCCTCGAGGCCGCGCGCAAGGCCGGCGAGACGGCTCTCGGTTTTTTCCGCAAGGATCCCGAGGTCTGGTGGAAAAATGGCGGTCTTTCGCCGGTGAGTGCGGCCGACTACGCCGCGAACGAAATTCTCGAAACCATCCTGCGATCCGCCCGGCCTGAATACGGCTGGCTGTCGGAAGAGACGGACGACGACACGGACAGGCTTGCCCGTTCCACCGTCTTCGTCGTCGACCCCATCGACGGAACCCGCGCCTTCATCGGCGGCAGGGACACCTGGTGCGTGAGTGTCGCGGTCGTGCATCAGGGGCGGCCGGTGGCGGCTGCCCTTGTCGCGCCGGCGCTCGCAGAGGAATTCACGGCACTGGAAGGCGGCGAAGCGCTGAAGAATGGAGAACCCATTTCCGCCGCCCGCGAAAATACCGGCACCTTTCATCTGGCTGCACCTGAAGATGTGATCGCGCATCTGCCGGACGAGGTTCGGGACGGCGTCAAGCGCATTCCGCATGTGCCGTCGCTCGCCTATCGGCTGGCCATGGTGGCGGATGGCCGCATCGACGGAACGCTCGTCAAGGCGAACTCGCACGAGTGGGATTTGGCCGCCGCCGACCTGATCCTCGAAAGGGCGGGCGGCCTTCTGGTCGGCCTTGATGGAAAACCTCTGATGTATAATCGCCGTGAGGTAAACCACCCCGCATTGTGCGCTGCAGCAGATTATGCGCTGCCTGCGCTTTTGAAAGCGTTTTCGCATCTGTCCGATGGTTGACGTTTGCCGGGAAATCCCGCAGATGAGGGGCTCTCTCAGAGCTTAAGAAAGAGATAAAGACATGACGGAATCTGGCAAACAGAAACAGCTGCTGCACCTGGTGTTCGGCGGCGAACTGGAAAACCTTCAGGATGTTCAGTTCCGGGATTTGAATGCGCTCGATATCGTCGGCATCTATCCTGACTATGCTTCTGCGCTGACCGCGTGGAAATCCAAGGCCCAGATGACGGTCGACAACGCTCATATGCGTTATTTTATCGTGCATATGCACCGTCTTCTCAATCCCGACGACAAAATTTGAGTACCTTTGCCCTTGCGTTGTAATACTATCGGGTGAAAGCGAGTTTTCCCGTGATTCCTGCCGAAGACGTGCAGGCCGGGATTTGGATTGCGAGAAAATGTGATCGCGCTTTCGTTTCCGATGACAAAAAATGACGCAATTTGAGAAGAAGTAGGCGGCGATAACAACAAAGAACAGGGGCAGGGCATTGAGCGGAATGATCAAGGGCAGAATGTCATGAGCAGCCGTCTCGCACGCTTCGCTCTTTCCGGTTACCGGATTGCCGGGATTGCCGCCTATCCCTTTGCCCGTCCCTATCTTTCCTATCGGGCGGCAAAGGGCAAGGAAGACAAGCGCCGTCGCCTCGAACGCTTCGGCTATGCCAGCGCCGAGCGCCCGCGTGGGCCGCTCGTCTGGTTCCATGCCGCAAGCGTCGGCGAGACGCTCGCTCTCATTCCGCTGATCCGCGAGATACGCAAGCGCGACATCTACGTGCTCCTGACCACCGGTACCGTGACCTCGGCCGAGCTGACCCGCACCCGGCTTGGCGATGATGTGATCCATCAATATGTGCCGCTGGACATCAAGATCGCGGTCAATCGTTTCCTCGCCTATTGGGCGCCGGATGCCGCCATCACCGCTGAATCGGAAATCTGGCCGGTGACGATGATGGAGCTGGAGCGCCGGCACATCCCCCAGATCAGGGTCAATGCGCGCCTGTCCGACCGTTCCTTCGATCGCTGGAACAACCGGCACGATATTGCGGAATCGCTGTTTTCCAAGCTTGCCCTCGTTGTCGCGCAATCCGATCTCGATGCCGAACGCTTCCGCGATCTCGGCTCCTGGCCGGTGGTCATCTCCGGCAACCTCAAGGGTGATACCGATCCGCCACCCTGCGACGAGGCTCTTCTGGAGACCTATCGCAAGCAGGTCGGCAATCGCAAGACCTGGGCGGCGATCTCCACCTTCGATGGTGAGGAAAAGGCAGCAGCCACCGTGCATGCGGCGATCAAGTCGCGCAACGGTCAATTGACCATCATCGTGCCGCGCCACCCCGAGCGGGGCGACGATGTGGAAGCCATGCTGAAGACCATGGGGTTGACTGTAGCCCGCCGAAGCCGCAACGACGTCATCACGCCGGAAACCGATATTTTCCTCGGCGATTCCATCGGTGAAATGGGGCTTTACCTGCGGCTGACCGAACTTGCCTTTGTCGGCCGCTCGCTGACGGCTGAGGGCGGCCAGAACCCGCTGGAACCGGCGATGCTCGGCTGCGCGGTATTATCCGGCGCGCATGTGCAGAATTTCCGTGAGGCCTATCAGAAACTGATCCGTGCCGGCGGCGGTCGCATCATCCGCGATGTCGAGATGCTGGCCAAGGCGGTGCATTATCTGCTGGTCAACGACAATGAGCGTTACAAGATGATCGATGCCGGCAACCGGGTCATTCAGGATATGCGCGGCGCGCTTTCCTCCACCGTCAAGGCGCTGGAACCCTATATCAATCCGCTCACCGTTACCGCCAAGCTGCAACCGCGGAGCGCCATCGGTTCATGGTAGCGGATATCGAACGTGATGTGACGCAGTCGATCGCGGCCGTCCTTTTCGACAAGGACGGCACGCTTCTGGGCTATGACGCAAGCTGGGGACCAGTGAACCGCGAGCTTGCGGCGATCGCGGCCAAGGGTGATCCCGTTCTTGCAGACCAGCTGCTCGCCGCCTGCGGCATGGACCCCGTCACCGGCCATGTGGTACCCGACAGCCTGCTGGCCGCCGGCAATACGGCGGAAATCGCCGCCGGTCTGGTCGCGGCCGGTTCGCCCTGCGATGTCGGCGAATTGACTGCGCGGCTCGATCGGCTTTTCACTGAGGCAGCGGATAAATCCGTGCCCGTCACCGACCTCAAGGCATTTTTCGCAAGGCTGAAGGCACGCGGCTACAAGCTCGGCATCGCTTCCAGCGACAATGAAAACTCCATTCGCCAGACGGCCATTCGCTTCGGTTTCGAAAGCGATGTCGATTTCGTCGCGGGTTATGACAGCGGTTATGGCACCAAGCCGCAACCCGGCATGGTTCTCGGTTTCTGCGAGGCGGTTGGGTTCCCGCCGGAGCGGGTGGCGGTGGTCGGCGACAATAATCACGATCTGCATATGGCAAGGAATGCCGGCGCAGGATTGCGCATCGCGGTTCTGACGGGCACGGGATCACGCGAAAGCCTTGGCGCCGATGCGCATTATTGTTTCGATGACATTACCGCGCTGGAAACCCTGCTGCCTGAACGCGTTCTTTAGGCCGCATCTTCAGAGCGCGCGGACCACATGTCGCGCAAAATGGGAATAGACAAGCTGCGCATGTATATCCGGGTTTTGCAATTCAGGGTTTTTTCTGGCAAATACCCGTGTGACTTGTCGAATTTAAGCGCAACGCCGCGGACGTGGCCGGGAGCGGGCATATATGGTTTCTGAAGCGCCGCCCTTCTGGTGGCAGAAAGCAGGCTGGCAGGCCTGGCTGTTATCACCTTTTTCCCTTCTATACGGCAATATTGCCGGCCGGCGGATGCGTACGGCAAAACGGGCGAGCGTTCCCGTTCCGGTCATCTGCATCGGTAACTTCACCGTGGGCGGTGCTGGAAAGACGCCGACAGCGATGGCAATCGCCAGAGCCGCCGTCGCAAAAGGCCTCAAACCCGGATTTCTCAGTCGCGGATATGGCGGCACGCTTGATGTCACCACCCTTGTCGATCCCGCGCAGCACCGCTCCGCCGATGTCGGCGATGAACCGCTGCTGCTTGCCCGCGAGGCGGTGACCGTCATTTCCCGCAAGCGGGTGGAAGGCGCGCACCGGCTGGTGAAGGAGGGCGTGGACCTCATCATCATGGATGACGGTTTCCAGAGCGCCCGCCTGACGCTGGATTATGCGCTCGTCGTCATCGACACGGTGCGCGGCATCGGTAACGGCCATCTTGTGCCGGGCGGTCCGGTCCGGGCGCCGCTTGCCGAACAGATGCGGCATATGACGGGACTTCTGAAGGTCGGCAACGGCCATGCAGCCGATCCGCTGGTGAGAATGGCGGCAAAGGCCGCAAAACCGGTTTTCGTAGCCGCAATCACGCCGCAGGAACCGCAGGATTTCAGGGGAAGACGCGTGCTGGCCTATGCGGGCATCGCCGATCCGGCCAAATTCTTCAGAACCGTCGAGGCTGTGGGCGGCGAGATCGTGGAGCGGCGCTCCTTTCCCGACCATCACCATTTCAGCGACGACGAGATCGCCGATCTTCTGCAGGACGCCGGCAAGCAAAATTTGCAGCTGGTGACGACGGCCAAGGACGCCATACGCCTCAACGGTCACCATGGCCGGGCGGAAGAATTGCTGTGGAACAGCGTGGTGATCGAGATCGACATGGTGTTCGACGATCCCAATGCGGCTGGAACGATCATCGAGACGGCGGTGGTGAACTGCCGCGCCCGCCTGCTGCGGGAACATGCGCGGCCGTCAATTTAGAGCATTTTCCGAACCTAAGCCGCTCTGCGCGCTGCACATACCGCCACCCTCATTCCTGTGCTTGTCACAGGAATCCAGCCGACGCGCGTCCGCGCGGCGAGAGGACTTCTTTCAGCCCAAGGACTTGGGCTGGCTGGGTCCCTGTGGCAGGCACAGGGATGAGGTTGGAGAGGTGAGCAGCCCTCAGCGCGAAAAGAAGCGTTCTCACACGCGGCCATTTCGGGCGTGCTTCCGCGCCTTATCAGGCGGGCAAATTACCAGCCTTCTTTTCGGCCTCCAGCGAAGCGGCGGCGTCCACATAGGCTTCCTGCCGCGCCACGCTCCAGTAGCGGAGCTCATCGAGCGGAATGGTCTTGCCGGTGATGGCGCAGGCAACATGCGAGCCGGTCTGCACGATCCGGAAGTCACCGTCGAGATATTCGATGACGGCGAGACGGTTTCCGCCTCCTTCAAATCTGTTCATCCGTTTTCGTCTCCTGCTATGTCCTGTCAGTGCATCCAGCCCGAAACGGCGCAGCGTTCTCCTGAACAATCCGGATGCTCCAGTCCCTTGAATTTATATCTCTCGACGCGGCCCAAGGCCAGCCCGCCGGGTAACGAGATCAGCTTCGGCCGAAGAGACGTTCTATATCGGAAAGTTTGAGCTCGATATAGGTCGGGCGGCCGTGATTACACTGTCCGGAACCCGGTGTGTTTTCCATCTGCCGCAAAAGCGCGTTCATCTCCTCCGGCCGCATGCGCCGGCCGGAACGCACCGAACCGTGGCAGGCCATCGTGGCGGCGACATATTCGAGCTTGTTGGCAAGCGTGGAGGCGGCGTCCCATTCGGCAATCTCGTCGGCAAGCTGGCGCACCAGCCCCTGCACATTGACTTCGCCGAGCATGGCGGGCGTTTCCCGGACGGCGACCGCGCCCGGCCCGAAACGTTCGATGACCAGACCCAGGGCATCGAAGCCGGCCGCATGGTCCATCAGCCGGTCGCAATCCTCTTCCGGCAGGTCGATGATCTCGGGGATGAGCAGCACCTGTGAAGGCGGGCGTCTGGAATGCAGCGCGTTGCGCATTTCCTCAAACACCAGCCGCTCATGCGCGGCATGCTGATCGACGATGACGAGACCGTCTTCCGTCTGCGCCACGATGTAGTTCTGGTGCAGCTGCGCCCGTGCCGCACCCAGCGGATAAAGCACCGGTTCTGGCGAGGGGCTTGCGGCGGCCTCGTAAGTCTCCCGCGGCTCGGCCCGCGCCGTCGGCATGGTGATGTCGGAAAAGCGCGACTGCACGGCCTCCGAAAATTGCGTTCCGCTGGAAACGGCAAGCGGCCGGGAAGGAGAAGTCGCGGCGGACCATGTTGCGGACGGAGAAGGCCGGAGATTGGACGGGCTGTAACCCGGGCGGAAGGCGCTCATCATCTGGCTCGCACCCGTCGTTGCCGCCCTGTCGCCGTCGCGCGTCAGCGCCTGGCGGATCGCGCCGACGATCAGCCCGCGAATAAGGCCGGGATCACGGAAGCGCACGTCGGATTTCGCCGGATGCACGTTCACATCCACAAAGGCGGGGTCGAGCGTCAGGGACAGCACCGCAACGGGATATCGCCCATGCGGCACGGTTTCGGCATAGGCGCCGCGAATGGCGGATAAAAGCAGCTTGTCCTGCACCGGACGGCCGTTGACGAAGACATATTGATGCGCCGAGTTACCGCGATTGAAGGTCGGCACGCCGGCAAAACCGGTCAGCGTCACATCCTCGCGCCCGGCATCGATCTCGATGGCGTTGTCCTTGAATTCCGCGCCGAGGATTTGCGCCATGCGGGCGAGATGATCGTCACCGGTCGAAGGGATTTCGAGCGTGGAGCGATCGGTGCCCGATAGCACGAAGCGGATATGCGGAAAGGCGATCGCCATACGCTTGACGACCTCGGTGATGGCGGCCGCCTCGGCGCGTTCCGTCTTCAGGAATTTCAGCCGCGCAGGCGTGGCGAAGAACAGGTCGCGCACCTCGACGATGGTGCCGGCATTCGAGGCGGCAGGCCGCACGTCCGAGACCTTGCCGCCCGTCACCGAAATCACCGACCCCTGTTCCGCGCCCTGTTGGCGGCTGATGATCGACAGCTTGGCGACCGAGCCGATGGAGGGCAGGGCCTCCCCGCGAAAGCCGAGCGTGCGGATATCATCCAGCGTATTGGATATTTTCGAGGTGCAATGACGCCGGACCGCAAGCTCGAGATCGGCAGGTGACATGCCGGAGCCGTTGTCGGTGATGCGCACCAGCCCCTTGCCGCCGCCTGCCGTGGCGATCTCGATCCGCGTTGCGCCGGCGTCGATGGCGTTTTCCACCAGTTCCTTCGTGGCGCTGGAGGGTCTTTCGATGACCTCGCCGGCGGCGATCTGGTTGATGAGGGTTTCTGAAAGCTGCTTGATGGCCATGATCGTCATTTTCGCGGATTCGTCACCGCTTCGAAAGCAAAAAACTCTGACGGCGAGAGTTTGCACATGTTTTCCGGGCTGTTCGGCATTTAATCATTTCCGTCAACGCCGGGTTAAGCGTTAATCCGACTTTAATCGGCCCTGGTTATGGTGAGGCGGCTTGAAATGACCGCAGGAACGAGGCCCCCCTTTCGGGTGGTGTGTGACGTCGACTATGGGTGAGCGTCATCATCTCCTCAAGACTGCTTCAAGTGGCGAACCCTGATGTCTCTTTTTCGGAATGTGTCGTTTCATCCCGGCATCCGCCTCGGACGATTCCAATAGAAACATAAGCCTGACCCCTTAAAAACAGGCGGGAGTTTGCAGTTGAGTGATTTGGCGTCCTCTGGCGCGGGCGTTCATACGGTGATGCTTGATGCCCTTTGCGACGCGCTTGGCGCGGCGATCGTCGTTTACGACCGTAATGATCACATTATTTTCGCAAGCCGGAAGCTGTTAAGTTTTTTTCCGCTCGAAGAGGGCGTTGTCGGACCGGGCGCGCGGCTGCGCGACTATCTGAGCGCGCTTTACGATTGTTATCTTCAGGAAACGGAAAGTCTGGCAGCCAATGCCCGCCAGCTCGGGCGGGACGAATGGATCGGCGAGCGTCTGGCGCTGCACTGGAAGGAACGGGCGGAAAAGACCGAGCGGCTGAAGGGGGAACGCTTCCTGCGTTTCGTCATGAACCGCCTGCCTTCCGGTCTCGGCATCAGTGTCGTTGCCGATATTTCCGAACAGAAGAAAAGAGAAGAACAGTGGCGCATCGACCTCGAACGCGTCCAGCTGATCGAGGATATTCTCGACAATCTGCCGTTTCCGGTTTTCGTCAAGGATCGGAACATGGCCTATGCCGCAATCAACAAATCCGCCTGCGCCATGGTCGAGACCAGCGCCGAAGCCATTCTCGGAAGAACCGTTTTCGATCTCCATTCGCGCAAGGTGGCAGGCCGCATCGACGCTGCCGATCGCATGGTGCTGGACACCGGCACGCCAAGCGTCATTCCCGAAAGGGTGAGACGCCTGAATGGCGAAGAGGTGCTGACGATCACGCGCAAGCAGCGTGTTGGGCGTTCGGGCCGATATTTCCTCGTGACGACGATGGAGGATGTGACGGCACTTGCCACTATCGATGCGAACGGCATGCCCGTCATTCCTTCGCTCGAACACGTTGCTTTCGTCGCCTCCACCTATGGCAAGGATGATGAACGCGATGCCAGAAGCGGCCTGCTGAAGAGCAAGGCGGTGCTGGTCGTATCCGAAAACGGTCGTTTTGGAGACGTTGCCGGTCGAAGGCTGACCGCAGGCGGCATGGATTATGCCGTCGTGACGAGCGAGGAAGAACAGCGCAGTTTCATCGACATTGCCGCCTCTGCCGGCGTCGGCATCGATGTCGTTGTCGTCGATGCGCAGATGAGCGTCGCATGCCTTGATATCGCGGAAGCCCATGGCCTGCCCGTCGTCACCATAGAGGAAGACGAAATCGATGCATCGCTGCTGCATTATCTTGCCGTTGGCCTCAGCTCCTCTCCCAGGGAAAAATCCTCTGAAGAAGATTGGGAGATCATGACCGAGGACCTGCCCAAAATCCTCAAGACCGGGGGCGTCTGCGAGATACTTCTCGTCGAGGACAACAGGGTCAACCAGATCGTCTTCTCGCAGATCCTCGAAGGCCTGGGGCTGTCTTACCGGCTCGCCACCTCGGGCGAAGAGGCGCTGCGTCTTTTTGCGGAACAGGCGCCCTCCGTCGTCCTGCTGGATACGACACTTTCCGATATCGACGGTTTCGAGGTTGCCCGCCGCATGCGCGAGCTCGCCGGTGACGATCGCATTCCCATTGTCGGCGTCATCACCCATGCATTCGAGGGTGATCTCGACAAATGCCTGGCGTCGGGTATGGACGACATGCTGCTGAAACCCGTCAGTCCCGATATGGTCGAGGCTGTTTTCCTGCGCCTTTTCGGCAAGGATACCCTGCGACTGCAAGCCTGAAATCCAGCCGCCACGGTGAAAACACAGCACATTTTTTGCCGCTGCTCGGGTCTTTTTGAGGCAAGCCGTGGATTTGCCGGAAAACGCCGCCGCTTTTTCGGTTCGCGGCTCTATGGCTTTTTTAATACTTGCCCTGCATTGTGAGCGCGATCACACAGGATTCACGAGATGCAGGAATGAAACGGCCAGAGCCGCAGACGTTGCAGGTCAGCCAGAACGAGCTGCAAGCGATGGCTTACAGCGATCCTTTGACGGGGCTCGGCAACAGATACCGTCTACGGGACAAGATTCGCATGCTCGCGAGCGAACGCTCCAGCGATCCCGCACCCTTCACGGTCGGCATTGCGAATATAGACGGCTTCAAACCCATCAACGATCTTTTCGGCGTGCAGGCGGGCGACGAGATTCTGTGCCAGGTGGCGCATCGCCTGAAGGCCTGCATTCCCGATGGCGCGGTCGTGACGCGCCATGACGGCGATGAATTCGCTTTCGTGCTGCCGCTGGTCTTCGAGCGCACCGGTGCCGAGCGCATCGGCAACATGATCAAGGACGTGCTCTCCGCCCCTTACGATCTCGGCGATCGCAACGTCCGGCTTTCCTCTTCCTTCGGTTTTGCCATCTACCCTTTTGCTGGCGATGATTTCGAGGATCTGCTGAAAAGCGCCGAGACAGCGCTTTACCGGTCCAAACGGCGCGGCCGCGGCCAGATAACGGTCTATTCGCGCGAGATAGCTCAGGAGATGAAGCGCGCCACCCAGCTGGAACAGGCTCTGCGAAACGCCATCATCACCGATGCGATCGATGTGCATTTCCAGCCCATCGTCAGGCTGGAAGAAGCCAAAGTCATCGGTTTCGAGGCGCTTGCCCGCTGGAACGACCCTGATCTCGGCTTCGTATCGCCCGCCGTTTTCGTGCCGCTTGCCGAAGAACGAGGTTTTATCGACGCATTGTCGGAAGCCCTGCTCAGAAAGGCGGCGGAAGCGGCGCTATTCTGGCCGCGCGAGCTTTTCCTCTCCTTCAATCTCTCCTCCGCGCAGCTGATGGACCCCGGCACGGCGGACAATATTCTCTCGATCCTGTCGCGTGTCGGTCTCGACCCGCACCGGCTGGAGCTTGAAATCACCGAAACGGCGGTGATGACATCCGCCGATACCGCGCAGCGCATCATCAGCGAGTTGCAGAGCGCGGGTGTGCGCATTTCCCTCGACGATTTCGGTACGGGCCAGTCAAGCCTCGGTCGTCTGCGCGATTTCACCTTCGACAAGGTCAAGATCGACCGCGCTTTCGTCTCCCGCATCAGCAGCGACCGCCCTTCGGAGCACATCATCAAGGCCATTGTCGCCATGTGCGAAGGTCTCGATCTCGAAGTGGTGGCGGAGGGTATCGAGGAACGGGCGGAAGAAGAAAAGCTGCGTGCACTCGGCTGCGCCATGGGCCAGGGCTATTTTTACGGCCGCCCCGCCGATGCCGCCGCAACCCAGCGTTACCTGCACGAGAATTACCGCGAGATCCTGTCGGATATTCCCTGAGAAGTGAAATGGCCGTTAAGAGGCGGTGGCGGGACCTCCCCACCTCCCTCATTCCTGTGCTTGTCACAGGAATCCAGCCGACGCGCGTCTGCGCGGCGAAACGACTCCTCTCAGCCCAAGGACTTGGGCTGGCTAGATTCCTGTGACAAGCACAGGAATGAGGGGAGGGCGGAGCGTGCTACGCCTCACAACCGGTAAAGCGGCTCGAACCGGCCTTTCACCTCAATCCCAAGCTCGAATGTCTTTCCGTGCTGCGGGTTGGCGGCAATGGCGTCGTCGTCGAGATTTTCGCGGGCGGATGTGACGAGAAGACGGGACGCACCGGGGCCGATGAAGGCCGGGCAGGTGGTTTGTCCCGCCGGCACCAGATAGCGTTCGATATGCTTGCCACTGGCATCGTAACGATCGACCGCACCCATGCCCCAGCGGGCGTTCCAGATATGACCTTCCGCATCGCAGACCGATCCGTCTATGCCGCCATCGATACCGGCGGAATCGACCAGCACCTCGGCCTTACCGGAGGGAAGGCCTGTCTCGGCATCAAGAGGCACCTTCATCAGTTTATTCACCTTGGTGTCGACGTAATATCCGGTCGCGCCGTCAGGTGAAAAGCAGATGGAATTCGGAATGCTGACTTCAGCAAACAGCTTGGTGACGGTGCCTTTGGCGACGTGGTAGATGCTGCCCGCGCCGGTTTCCGCCTTCCGGCCCATGGTGCCGATCCAGAGCGCGCCCGAGGGATGCATGCGCCCATCATTGGAGCGGTTGCCGGGCATGTCCTTTTCCAGTTCCGCATGCAGCGTCAGCACACCGGTCGCCGTGTCACGCAGGAAAAGGCCGTCATCGGAGGCGATCAATTGCTTGCTGTCGCTGATCTTGGCCAATGCGCTACCCATGAAAGGCAGGGCATAGACAGTTTTGCGGCCGGAAGCGAAATGCAGCTCATGCAGCTCCCGTTCGACAATATTGAACCACCAGGCGGTGCCGGTCGTCGCGTCGAAGGTCGGGCCTTCGCCAAGCGTCATCGGCGTCTCGTCCAGAGCCTGTCCGGCAAAGGGAAAAACGGTTGCCAAGCTCTTATCCTCCGATTGCGGCGTCATAGGCAGAAAGCGTGACGGTGGCACGTTCCCGAACCTCCGCCGCCGTCATGCCGGGCTTGTAGAGGCTTGTTCCAAGCCCGAAGGCAAGGATGCCGGCCTTGGTATATTCGGCGAAATTCTTGTCCGACACGCCACCGACGGCGGCGATAACCAGATCCTTCGGCAGGATTGTCCTGATGGCATTGATACCGGCGGGGCCGATGATGCTGGCGGGGAAGAACTTCAGCCCCGTCGCCCCGGCCTTTGCGGCAACCAGCGCCTCGGTGGGGGTGAGAACGCCCGGCATCGTCACCATGCCCTTGACGCGTGCGGCGACAATCACGTCGGCATCGGCGTTCGGGCTGACCATCAGCTTGCCGCCGGCCGCATCAAGCGATTCCACGTCTTCCACACTCAGCACGGTGCCTGCGCCGATCAGGCAATCGGCGGGCGCCATCTTCGCGGCGATCTCGATCGAACGGAACGGATCGGGTGAATTAAGCGGGATTTCGATGGCGCGGAAGCCGGTCTCGATCAGCGCGCCGACGACGCCTTCGGTTTCCTCGGGTTTCAGACCGCGCAGAATGGCGATCAGCGGATATTTTATGGAAGGGAAGGGGATACGCATGGTGTTTCTTTCGTCCTGAAGCGGAATGGCGACAAGTGCGAGCGGTTTTCGCGAGAAATTCCGCTCACACTATATGATTTAGGGCCAGATGGTATTCGCAGCGGCCAGCAATCCGCGCCGCACGGCCTCGTCTGCATCGATGACCGTATATTGAATGTCCAGGGCCGCGAATGCACCCTCGTAAAGCGCGCCAAGTGCGCCGGAGCCGATCAGCACCACCGG
This sequence comes from Rhizobium sp. X9, assembly GCF_018873185.1. Taxonomy (NCBI): domain Bacteria; kingdom Pseudomonadati; phylum Pseudomonadota; class Alphaproteobacteria; order Hyphomicrobiales; family Rhizobiaceae; genus Rhizobium; species Rhizobium sp. X9. The sequence goes on from NZ_CP071311.1 coordinate 413,420, forward strand.
GGTATCCCGGCTTGCGGAGGAATGCGCGCCGGCAATTTCCAGCCCGATCATGATGCCGGAAAGCTTGGCCTTGGCGTCGGTTGCGGCAAGGCCATGCAGCAACTGCCCGGAGCGCAGGGTGAACAGCCGGTTGGTCGCCAGCTGCGGATTGGCGTAGATGTCGCGTACGGCCGCCTTGAAGGCTTCATGTTCGCCATTAAAGGCTTCGGCCTCGGCCACCGCATGGGAAAGGATCGTCTGCTTGGAGATGACCTCGAAGAGTTCGCCGGTCATGAAAGTGGCAAAGCCGGTAACGTCGCCGCCCTTGACCGTCACCCATTTGGAATGCGTGCCGGGCATGCAGACCAGCTTTTCGCCGGCGTCGGCGGAAGCGAGTGCGCCGAGCAATTGCGTTTCCTCGCCGCGCATCACATCGGGCGCGTTTTTATCCCGCTGCGCCAGACCCGGCAGAATGCGCACATCCCGCACCTGACCCGGCACACGAACCGCACCTTCGAGAACCGCGGAAAGCGATGCCGGCACGTCGATATAGCCAGCCTCGACCCAGCCCTGCCGCGCCCCCGCCATGCCGCAGACGAGAACCGGCAGGTTGTCCGGCGCGCCGATGGCGTCGAGATGCGATTGCAGCACCTCGGCAAAACCGGTGCGCATGGCTGTCGTCATGCCTTCCGCGCTGCGTCGTTCGGCCAGCACCGCGCCTGATCGGCTGAGGAGCCAGAGCCGGAAGCTGGTCGTGCCCCAGTCGACGGCGATAAAAGCGGGTTCAGACATTATAACAGGCCTCCGTCTACGATTATGGATTGCGCCGTGATGGCGCTCGATGCCGATGATGCGAGAAACAGGCACGGCCCCGCCAGATCGGCGGCGACAAGCGTGCGCCTGAGACATTGGCGCGCCGTGGTCGCGGCAATCCCGTCATCCGTCAGCCATAGTTCCTTCTGCCGCTCCGTCACGATCATGCCCGGCAAAAGCGCGTTGACGCGGATGTTTTCCGGCCCCAGCCTGCCGGCAAGGCTTTTCGTCAGGCCGATGATCCCGGCCTTGGCCGCCGCATAGGAGGGGAGATCGCCCATGTTCAGGAGAAACGAGATCGAGGAGAAATTGACGATGGACGCATCCTTCGCCTTTCTCAAATGGGGAAGCGCCGCCTGAATGGTGAAGAACATCTGCTTCAAATTGACGGCCTGATTGGCATCCCAATAGGCTTCCGTCACGGTGTCGATGTCGTGGCGGTCGTCCCATGCGGCGTTGTTGACCAGCACCTTGAGGCCGCCGGTGGCGAATGCCGCCGCCTCCACTGTCCTTCCGATTGCGGGAATGTCGCTGAGGTCGGTCTTGAAAAAATGCACCGGGTGAGGCGCCATTGCCGAAAGCCGCCGGACAAGCGCGAGGCTCGGCTCTTCCGCAATGTCGATGAAGGCGACCTTCGCCCCCTGCATGGCAAAGGCTTCCACCAGCGATGCGCCGATGCCCGAGCCGCCGCCGGTGACGAGCACGCCCGCGTCCTTGAGGTCATGGAAATGGGCTTGCGTCATCGGCATCGTCTCATCCATTGAGGGCTTGATTGTTCCAATATATGGAACTAGATTTTACTAAATGGAATTATTCTCTTGGCGTCACGCTTATGTCAAGGCAGATGACGGTGGATGTTGCCATGCCTGATCCTAAAAAGCCCAATCTTAAAAAGCCCGATGATCAAAAGCATGACGCCGTTCCGGGCCGCGCGCGAAAAACGGAAACCGTGACCGGCACGCTCGGAAAGGCCGTCTCGCTTCTGGAACTCATTGCCTTTGCCGAGAAACCGATGCGCTTTACCGAAGTGGTCGAGGCTTGCGGCCAGCCGCGCGGCACCGTTCATCGCCAGCTCTCCCATCTCGTCGCCGAAGGTCTGATCGACCATGCCGCCGACCAGACCTATGCCGTGGGTTTGAGGCTGCTGCAACTGGCGGCAAAAGCCTGGAGCGGCAACGATCTGCGCAGCATTGCCGCCCCCCACCTGGCAGCGCTGCAGGAGGCGACGCAGGAATCCGTGCATCTCGCCGTTTTGAACGGCGGTCAGGTCACCTACCTCGACAAGATGGAGGGCAAGCAAAGTCTGCGCATGCATTCGCAGGTCGGCAAAACCTCGCCGGCCTATTGCACGGGGGTGGGCAAGGCCGCGCTTTCGCTGCTTGCCATCAAGGATCTGGCGGGGGTCGCCGCAGGGCTGGACTTTCACCGCTTCACGCAAAACACGCTCGTAACCCCGGAGGCGTTGATTGAGGATGTCTCGGCTATCCGCAAAAACGGTTATGGCTTCGACCTGCAGGAGCATGAGATCGGAATCCATTGCGTCGCCGCTCCGGTGCGGGCGCCCGGGCGCAATTTTTATGCGGCGATTTCCGTCACCGGTCCCGCCTATCGCGTTGATCTGGAACAGCTTCGCAAATGGGGACCGCTGGTGCGCGAAACCGCGGATAAAATTGCGGCGGAACTTGCTTTCAAATTATCCCCGGTTGCGGGCGGTTGAATAAAGCAGGGCTAGCGAAACGCTGGCAGAGAACGGGTTTGTGAAAGTGAAATCGTATTTTCGATTATTCTGAATTAAGTTTTCAACTTTTGTTTGCATGAATCGATTTGGTGAGTAACATCCGCAATTCCGGGCAAAGGGGGTCTTTGCGGCGGCATTTTCTCATTCTCGAAGAACAGCTTTCATGCAGAAAACAGAGACGGCCGCCGTTCAGTCGATTGGTGTGGATTGCGTTCGCGAGATCGCCGATCTGAACACGCAATTCGACATATTCCGTTTTTTGAAACGGCTGACGGAGGCATGGGAATTCAAGGCCTTCATGGTACTCGACCTGTCGTCCGAAATGGCGAGCGAGCTGTCGCAATATACCATCATCACCAGCTGGCCGGCCGAACTTTTGCAGCGTTACGATGAAGAGGGCATGCTGCAGAACAGCCGGGTGATGGCGCAGTTGAAAAAATCGACCGCACCCTTTTCCGTTTCCATGGATTTTCTGGCCAAGGGTGACGAACATATCGCCAGGAAATCGGTAATCGGTCTCTTCGAGCGGTTCGAAATGATCAATTCGGTTTGGTTTCCCGTTCACGACATCACCACGACGAGGGGCGCAGTGTCGTTCTCCGGCAATAAGACGGTTCTGCCGCTCAGCCAGCTGGCGGAGCTTTTCTATATTTCCAGCCATATCTTTGCCCGGCTATCTGAAATCCGCCGACTGGACCTGCGCGTGCCCGAAACATTGAGCGAGCGGGAAATAGACTGTCTGAACTGGACGGCGGCCGGCAAAACCAGCGCCGAAATCGCTGAAATCATGATGCTGTCTGAGCATACCATCAATCATTACCTGAACCGCGCGACGAAAAAACTCGACACGGTCAACCGCACCCAGGCGGTTGCCAAGGCTCTGCGCGTCGGCCTGATTAAATAGCGAAATCGCAATTTTATCATTGTGATAAACGGGTTCCTGGGCGATCCTTCTTTCGAATCACCGGAAAGGAGAAATCGTTTGCCGGAACGGCATAAGGTAAAAGCGGGATTTTCTCCGACTGTCGACTGCGCCGTGCTGGTAGCCGCTGCCGAGAAAGGCTTTGCTGCCGATGAAGGCATAGAACTGGAACTCGTCCGAAAGCAGTCCGCGCGCGCCGTGCTTGCCGCACTTGACGAGAATGACGTTCAGATCGCGCATCTGCCCGCGCCGCTTCCGGTCGGTTCCGCCGTTGGCCTCGACGATCTGCCCGCCGATATCATCGGTGTTTTCACACTCTCCCTTGGCGGATCGGCAACGACCGTTTCTCATGGATTTTACGACGAGCTTTACCGTGAAGGTTTGAAGCTGCCGGATCCGGCGGCCTTCGGGCGAGCTATGGCCCGTGTCTGCGCCGCGCGCCGGGCCGCGGGGGGGAACCCGCCTGTATTCGCGGTCGAGGATATCGTCTCCACACCGTTTTATGCCCTGCGATATCTGCTCGGAAGCTGCGGCGTGCTGCTCGGGCGGGATATGGAAATTGTCGAAGCCCTGCCGAAGGCGATGCCGGCACTTCTGGAAAGCGGCAAAGTCGATGCGCTCTGTACCGCCGAGCCGGCGGGCAGCGCCGTGGTTCTGGGGGGTGCCGGACGGATCGTCACGACCGGAGCGCTGATCTGGCACAATGCCCCGGAAAAGATGCTGGCCACGAAGCGGCCTTGGGCGGAGGCGAACGCCACCCTGCTGGAAGGGCTGCTGCGCGCACTTTACCGTGCAGGCGAATGGTGCGCCAATCCCGCCAATATCGAAGAACTCACCGGCATTCTCGCCGCTCCCCATTATATTGACGAAAACGGCGAATTCCTGCTTCCGGCGCTGACGGGATATATTTCCACCTCGCTGCGGGACATGCAGCGCTATCCGGAATTTTTCGTGACGAGCGCCAAGGCCGCCAATTTCCCCTGGCAGAGCCAGGCCCTGTGGTTCTTCAGCCAGATGTTGCGCTGGGGCGAGGTTCCCGCCGAGCGCCGGTTCGACGCGGCCGTGGTGGAGGCTGCACGCAATGCCTACCGGCCGGATATCTTCCGCAAGGCGATGAAACCGCTTTTTGTGCCCGTGCCGGGCGCAAACCTGAAGCTGGAAGGCACGCTCAGGGAGCCGGTGCATGTCGGTGCCTCGCGCACAGGCCTCGTGCTCGGTCCAGATTGTTTTTTCGATGGCCGCGTTTTCGACCCGGAAACACTCGATATGGACGACGAAATCTGAAACCGGGGTGTTAAATCGTCGCGAATGTCCGCCCCATCTTCTTTAGCATTGGCGAAGCGCTCTGGCTTGTCTATGGATGGCGCGGAATTGAGCCCCTATCCGGCGGGATGATGCAGCGGAGTGAAATTATGGCAGAGGTCAGCAAGAACCAGGTCGAGAAGGCTTTGGAGGCCGTCATCTATCCCGGCAGCGATAAAAACATCGTGGCGCTCGGCATGGTCTCTGAAATCTTCATTGCCGACGCGAAAGCCTATTTCTCGATCACCGTTCCCGCCGACAAGGCAGCCGATATGGAACCGTTGAGGCTTTCGGCGGAAAAGGCCGCCAAAAGTGTTGAAGGTATTGTCGGCGCAGTCGTGGCGCTGACCGCGGATCGAAAGCCGGGCAAAGAGCCACCGCCGCGCCCCGCCGCCGCGCCCGGCCGCCCGGCCGCCCAGCCACGCTCTTCCAAGGTCGGGGTCCCGGGCGTCGGCGCCATCATCGCGGTTGCCTCGGGCAAAGGCGGGGTCGGCAAGTCTACGACCGCTGTCAATCTGGCGCTCGGTCTGCAGGCGCTCGGCCTCAGGGTCGGCATGCTCGACGCCGATATCTACGGTCCGTCCCTGCCGAGGTTGCTTAAGATTTCCGGTCGCCCGCAGCAGCAGGAAGACCGCATCATCGTTCCCATGGAGAATTACGGGCTGAAGGTCATGTCCATGGGCTTCCTGGTGGATGAGGAAGCGGCGATGATCTGGCGCGGGCCGATGGTGCAGTCGGCATTGATGCAGATGCTGCGCGAAGTCGCATGGGGCGAGCTCGATGTGCTGGTGCTCGACATGCCGCCCGGCACGGGTGATGCGCAGCTCACCATCGCCCAGCAGGTGCCGCTTGCCGGCGCCGTCATCGTTTCCACGCCGCAGGATCTGGCGCTCATCGATGCGCGCAAGGGCATCACCATGTTCCGCAAGGTGGAAGTTCCGCTGCTCGGCGTCATCGAGAATATGAGCTATTTCATCGCGCCGGATACGGGAGCGCGTTACGATATTTTCGGCCATGGCGGGGCAAAGGCGGAGGCCGAGAGGATCGGCGTACCGTTCCTCGGCGAAGTGCCGCTCACCATTTCCATCCGTGAAATGTCGGATGCCGGAACGCCTGTTGTTGCCGCAGAACCGGACAGCCCGCAGGCTGCGATCTACCGCGATATTGCGGAAAAAGTCTGGGCACGCATCGGCGCGGACGAAAGAAAACCGGCGCCGAAAATCGTTTTCGAATAGCGTTCAACAAGCCGACCCAATGGTGGGATAGAAAGAATATCCTTTAATTACAGCAGATTAATCGGTGCATTCGGAGAGGGTCTTCGGGTTTAATCTCCAGAGATGCTTCGCCTGCAAGGCTGTCGCGAAAAAATATTGCTTGATTGCTTCTCGCTTTGGGAGCATACGCCTGCGCCGTTTGGCTCTTGGTCCGTGGGGCTGGCGAGATGTGAAAATCCCGCCCGTTCCAGCGTTCCCTGAAGTGTCGTCCAAAGGTTTGCCGACCTTGAACAGGATATGTTAAGCAGCATTGCGGCTGAAGCCTGCGATGCGGACCGGAGAAACGGATTGATAAAAGCCTATCGCGCCAATTGCGAGGCGATCAGCCTGTCGCCAGACGACGGCTCCGAACAGATTCCCGACGACGTCGTCTGGATCGATCTCGTCAATCCGGACAGGGCTGAAGAGCATCATGTGGAAAAGCTGCTGGGGCTTGACCTGCCCACCCGCGAGGATTTGAAGGACATCGAGCCCTCCAGCCGCCTCTACATGGAAGACGGCAATGTCTTCATGACCGCTTCTCTGGTGTGGAAGGCGGACTCCGACGATCCGCGCCTGACCGACGTCGCCTTCATTCTTGCCGGCAAACGCCTCGTGACGATCCGTTATGCCGAGCCGAAGTCGTTCAACCTTTTCATCGCCGCCATCACCCGCGCGCCGCACGAAATGCGCAGCGGCACCGTGCTGCTTTTGAAGCTGCTTGAAACCATTGTCGACCGGACGGCGGAAATCCTCGAAAACTCGGTGGCCGGCATCGACAATCTCGCCGCCGAGATTCTCGGCAGCCAGGCGCGCAGCAAGCGCAAGCAACCGCGCTATCTCGAGGAACGCCTGACGAATATCGCCGCCTATCACCGCCTCATTTCAAAAGTGCGCGACAGTCTCGCATCGCTTGCCCGTGTGCAGGGTTTTCTGCACACAAGCACGCAGGTGCAGCAGGACAAGGAGGTGAGGGAGCAGGGCAAGTCGATCGGGCGCGATATCCAGTCGCTGACCGAACATGCCTCCTTCGTTTCCGGCAATCTGACATTCCTGCTCGACGCTTCTCTCGGCATCATCAACATCGAGCAGAACGGCATCATCAAGATTTTCTCTATTGCCTCGGTGGTGTTTTTGCCGCCGACCCTGGTGGCTTCGGTTTACGGAATGAACTTTCAGCTCATGCCGGAGTTGAACTGGACATTTGGTTATCCACTCGCGCTCGTCGTCATGCTGATGTCCGCAATCATCCCGTTTCTCTTTTTTCGTTGGAAGGGCTGGCTCTGAGGAGCCAGGATCATCATGTCTCAAATCGTCGACAAGGACGTTGCCGAGAAACCGGATTCGGACGACAAACATCAGAACAAGGGGCTTTATGCCGCGATCCTTGGTTCCATCGGTGTTGTTTATGGCGATATCGGTACCAGCCCTCTTTATGCCTTCCGCGAAGCCCTGCGGCCGATCGCCTATGATGGCGTGACGCGGGAGGAAGTTATCGGCCTGACATCACTGATGATCTGGGCTTTGACGATCATCGTGACGTTCAAATATATCACGCTTCTGCTGCGCGCCGACAATGACGGCGAAGGCGGCACGCTCTCGCTTCTGGCGCTGTTGATGAAGACGGCCGGCACCCACCGCAGCATTCTCATCGTGCTCGGCCTCATCGGCGCTGCCCTCTTCCTGGGCGATGCCATGATCACGCCGGCACTTTCGGTGCTTTCGGCGGTGGAGGGTCTGAAACTCGTCACTCCGGCGATGGATGACTTTATTATACCGATTTCCGTCTGCATTCTCATCGGCCTCTTCGCGATCCAGTCGCACGGCACGGGAACCGTGGCGAAATTCTTCGGACCGATCACCGCGGTCTGGTTCCTGGTCATGGGTGTTGCCGGCCTCATTCACATCGCCGATGATTTCGGCATTCTCTATGCGTTCAACCCCTGGCATGCGGTCGAGTTTCTGGCCAATGAAGGCTTTTACGGCATCGTCGTGCTGGGCGCGGTTTTCCTGACGATCACGGGTGCTGAAGCGCTTTATGCCGATCTTGGCCATTTCGGCCGCCGTCCCATCCAGTGGGCATGGTTCTGTCTGGTGTTCCCGGCACTGACGCTGAATTATCTCGGTCAGGGCGCGCTGGTTCTCAAGGATCCGGCGGCAATGTCCAATCCGTTTTACCTGATGTTCCCGCAATGGGCGATCCTGCCGGCCGTCATTCTGGCCACCGCCGCCACCATCATCGCCAGCCAGGCGGTCATAACAGGCGCGTTCTCGCTCGTGCGTCAGGCCATCCATCTCGGCTACCTGCCGCGCATGGAAATCCTCTTCACCTCGGAAACGAATACCGGGCAGATCTACCTTCCCGCCGTCAACACCATCCTGCTGTTCGGCGTGGTCGCGCTGGTGCTCACCTTCAAGAGTTCGGATGCGCTGGCCACCGCCTATGGCATTTCGGTCACCGGTGCGATGGTCGTCACCAGCCTGATGTTCTTCGAATTCGTGCGCAAGCGCTGGCAATGGTCCATCTGGCTGGCCCTTGCCGTGCTGGCGCCGCTTCTGCTGCTAGAACTGGTGTTCCTCGGCGCCAACCTGCTCAAGATCCACGATGGCGGTTACGTGCCGGTGATGCTGGCAATCGCCTTCACCATCATCATGACCACCTGGCAGCGCGGCTCGAAAATCCTCTTCGCCAAGACCCGTCGCAGCGATGTGCCGCTCAAGGCCTTCGTCGCTTCGGTCGAGAAGGAAAGCGCCCATGCGCCGGTGCGTGTGCCCGGCACCGCGATTTTCCTGACTGGCGATCCGGAGGCCGCGCCGGCCGCATTGCTGCACAATCTCAAGCATAACCACGTCCTTCACGACAAGAACGTCATCCTGACGATCCGCACCGAGGACCAGCCGCGCGTCCGCCCGGAAGATCGTTATACTCTCACGAAACTGAGCGATCGCTTTGCGGTGGTCGAACTGCATTTCGGCTTCATGGAAACCCAGAACGTCACCCAGGCGCTGGGTTACCTGAGGCGCACCGGCTACAAGTTCGACATCATGTCCACCTCGTTTTATCTCGGCCGCCGCAAGCTGGTGCCAGATCCGAAGTCGGGCATGCCGGGCTGGCAGAACCGCCTGTTCATCGCGCTTGCCGAAACGGCCGCCGACCCGTCGGATTATTTCCGCCTTCCGGCCAACCGCGTGGTGGAACTGGGCTCCCACGTCGTCGTGTGATGAAGTGGGCATGCCCTCAATGTAGCTGGGCGGTCTCCTTCTTTCCGTCATACCGGCCTTGAGCCGGTATCCAGCCAGCCCAAGTTCTTGGGCTGAAAGGAGTCTTTACGCCGCGCGGATGCGCGTCGGCTGGATTCCGGCTCGAGGCCGGAATGACGGATGTGGAGATGCCCTGCGGGACAGTTATGATCGGCACATGCGAACTCGACTCCACGCCACGCGCATTAGAAGGTGGTTACACATTAACGTGAAGCCGCGTCCGGGCGCGGCGTTAACCAAGCATCAAGGTTAATAAGAGATTCTCGAACACCTGTAGCAAATTTGGTTGTCGGTGTTCGGAGTGCTGGTTTTGCGTTCGAAAAGTGTAATGCGTCGTCGGTCCTCCGCGTCCTTTCAGGCATGGACGTCCAGATGGGCCTCACCGGTCGTCTTCGGCCTTGCCGCCTGGCTCGTCTTTCCCTCCCTCGCTGCGCGTGCTGATCTCGCCTCCCTGCTGGCCGGGTTGGACAATGGCGGTGAGCAATGGCGCATGGTGCTGACAGCCTCTCCGGCCGGTTCCGTCCACAACGCCTCGCTCACTTTCAACGATGCGGCAGGGGAGGCGGCGCTGTATGGCAGCGGCATGACCCTGCCCGATGGCCGCAAGGTGGCCTTCGTCACCAACAAGAAGGGTGAGGAGACGACGCCTGACAGCGACCGCGTCAACCGCGCCGCCAAGAAGGGCCGCATCGTCGCAACCGAAATCATGCAGCCGCCGAAGGCCTTCACTGCCGGTTCCGTTCTGCAGCGCACCAGCATGCTGGATATAGAGCCGCTGAAGCGCAAGGACCGCACCGCTTTCGTCAAGCCGAAGCGCGGCAAGGATGTCGAACTCGCCTCTTTCTATTTCCGCCGTGATGAAAAGAAGGCGGACAAGAGCGTCTCGCCGATGTTGGCGGAACTCATCACCAACAGGACCCCGGACATTCTCGCCACGGCTTACGCGCCCGCCGCACCGGATTTTGCCCGCGAGTCTCCTTTCGACGCCATTCTCAGGAAGCCCGAGGCTGGACGTTTCGTGCCGCAGATCAGCGAGGAGGACCACGCCTGGGCAGCGACCCCGCTGCCGGCCGAGGTGTTTTCGCCGGCCGAACAGCAATGCCTCTCATCCGGCATCTATTTCGAGGCGCGCGGAGAATCGGTGAAGGGGCAGGCGGCCGTGGCGCAGGTCATCCTCAACCGCGTCCGAAACCCCGCTTATCCGAAAACCATCTGCGGCGTGGTCTATCAGAACAAGGACTGGCGCAACCGCTGCCAGTTTTCCTTCGCCTGCGACAATATCAAGGACCGCGTGAATTCCGAACGCCACTGGAAAATGGCGCGTGAAGTGGCCATGGCCACCACCGCCGGCAAGATCTGGCTGAAGGAAGTGGGTTCCGCCACCCATTATCATGCCGTTTATGTGCGTCCCGCCTGGGGCAAGACCATGAAGAAGGTCGGCAGGATTGGCCTGCACGTCTTTTACCGTACCTATGGTGGCGGCTGGAGCTGATCACACCGCCAATTTGTCGCATTTTCCGTGTCAAAAATGCCGATTCCCTCGCGAAACATCGCCGTCAAACGGCGATTTGGCATCAAGTCATTGTTTTTCAATGATTAATTTGTGCTGAAACAAGCACCCTCAGTGCCTTGACTAGAGAAGCCCCTAAAACTATGTTGCGCGCGACTTCAGAGCGGGCTGGAACAGGCTTAATCCGTCACCGTTTACAACTCCAAAGGGTTCTGGCATGGCTGGAACGGAGAAAATGGGTGGGATTTTAAGATGACTGGCAACCGTGACGATAGTCTGGACGAGCGCCGCAAGCGCCTTGCTGACGAGCTGGCAAAGGTGAAGGCGGAGGATGAGGCGGAAGTGAGGGCGGAGACCAACGCTGCGGAAAACCGAAAAGGTTTTGCGATGGCGGTGAAGCTCTCATCGGAGTTCATTTCGGCCATCGTGGTCGGCGCTATGCTGGGTTATCTTCTGGACTATTTTGTCGGCACGACGCCGTGGGGGATGATCGTTCTTCTTCTTCTCGGTTTCTGCGCAGGCGTATTGAATGTGTTGCGCTCGACGGGCGCGGTGGCAAAGCCGCCGCTGCTGGAGAAGGCGGACAGACGAGACGAGGGTGGAAAAGGCGGCGTTTAAGCTGTTTTTTCTTGCAGTTGAGATGCCGCCATGAGCGGCGACAGGTAAAGAGGGCAGCCGGTGGCAAACGATCCGACCCATCAGTTCTTGGTGCAGCCGATCATTCCGATCGAAATTGGCGGCGTCGATTTTTCCTTCACAAATGCGTCGCTTTTCATGGTTGCGACCGTGGCTGCAGCGTCCGGTTTCCTTTATTTCGCAACGTCGAACCGCGGTCTGATCCCGACCCGCATGCAGTCCGTTGCTGAAATGTCCTATGAATTCATCGCCTCCATGCTGCGCGAAGGCGCCGGCAAGAAGGGCATGGTGTTCTTCCCCTTCGTCTTTTCGCTGTTCATGTTCGTGCTGACGGCAAACCTTCTCGGCATGTTCCCGTATTTCTTCACGGTCACCAGCCAGATCATCGTCACCTTCGCGCTCGCCTGCCTCGTCATCGGCACGGTCGTCGTTTACGGTTTCTACAAGCACGGTCTTCATTTCTTCGGCATCTTCGCCCCCTCGGGCGTACCGAAAGCGCTTTTGCCGCTTGTCGCGTCAATTGAAATGATCTCGTTCCTGTCGCGTCCGATCAGCCTTTCCGTTCGTCTCTTCGCGAACATGCTGGCCGGCCACATCACGCTCAAGGTTTTCGCAGGCTTCGTCGCCTCCATGGGCGCGCTCGGCGCTCTCGGCATCGGCGGCGCTGTCCTGCCTCTCATCATGACGGTCGCAATGACCGCTCTCGAATTTCTCGTTGCCTTCCTGCAGGCATACGTCTTCGCGGTACTGACTTGCATGTACCTGAACGACGCCGTGCATGGTGGTCACTGAGAAGTAAAGTCGCTGACCCCGGAAACGGGCGTCAAAAACAGCCGCAACAACCTATATCTCAAGGAGTCTCACATGGAAGCGGAAGCAGCAAAGTACATCGGCGCAGGTCTCGCATGCCTCGGCATGGCTGGTACGTCCCTCGCACTCGGCCGTATCTTCGGTGATTACCTGTCCGGCGCACTGCGCAACCCCTCTGCTGCCGACAGCCAGTTCGGCCGTCTGGTATTCGGCTTCGCCGTTACGGAAGCTCTGGGCATCTTCTCGCTGCTCGTTGCTCTCCTTCTCCTGTTCGCTGTCTAATATCGGCATCAGGTCTGGATCACGGCTCGCGCTAATGGCGTGCCGTGATCCTTCGCATTTGCAGTCCCCCTGGAGGTGAGCATGTTCGTGACCGAGGCTTATGCCCAGTCAGCACCGACCGTAGGTGAAACGCATACGGAAACTCCGGCTGTCGGCCAGCCGCAACCGGAAGCCACGCACACGGAAACCGGTGTAGCGCACGGCGCTGAACACGGTGCTTCCGGCGTTTTCCCGCCGTTCGACCAGTCTACTTATGCATCGCAGGTCCTGTGGCTGGCGATCACGTTCGGCCTTTTCTACCTGCTCATGCAGAAGGTCATCGTTCCTCGCGTCGGCGGCATTCTCGAAAACCGTCATGGACGCATCGCACAGGATCTCGATGAAGCGGCACGGCTGAAAACCGAAGCTGACGCTGCCGTCGAAACCTATGAAAAAGAACTCGCGGCAGCCCGCGCCAAGGCAAGCTCGATCGGCTCCGCGGCACGTGACGCCGCCAAGGCCAAGGCCGATGCCGACCGCGCCGCGATCGAAGCCGGACTTGCTGAAAAGCTCGCCGCCGCCGAAAAGCGCATTGCGGGCATCAAGGAACAGGCTTTTGCCGATGTCGGCGCTATCGCCGAGGAAACCGCGACCGCGATTGTCGACCAGCTGGTTGGCGCCAAGGTCAAGGACACCGACGTCAAGGCCGCCATTGCCGCCGCTTCGAATGTGAAGGGAGCCTGATATGGCGTTTGATGCATCATTTTTCGCTCTCGTCGGCCTTATCCTTTTCTTCGTCCTGATCGCCTATCTCAAGGTTCCGGGCATGCTCACCAAGTCTCTGGACGAGCGCGCGCAGAACATTCAGGACGAGCTGGCCGAAGCCAAGCGCCTGCGTGAAGAGGCCCAGCACCTGCTGGCTGAATATCAGCGCAAGCGCAAGGAAGCCGAAGCGGAAGCAGCAGGCATCGTTGCCGCTGCCGAACGCGAGGCAGCCGCCCTGACGGCCGAAGCCAAGCAGAAGACGGAAGAATTCGTCGTCCGCCGCACGGCCCTTTCGGAGCAGAAGATCAAACAGGCCGAAGAAGACGCCATCGGCGCCGTTCGCGCCGCCGCCGTGGACATCGCCATTGCCGCTTCCGAGAAGCTCATTGCCGAAAAGACCACCACTGCCGCAAAGGCCAAGCTTTTCGCTGCGACGATCAGCGACGTGAAGTCGAAGCTGAACTGAGATTTATCTCGATATTGTTCAAAACCCCTCCGGTGCGAGCCGCGAGGGGTTTTTTGTTTTGGGCCCCAGGGATCGGTCAGAAATACAGTGCCGACAGGCCTGTCGAAATGCTGTTCTCTTAATGGGCCACTCATACAAACGGTCAGCCTGCGGGGTGGAGGGCAGGTTAAAAAAGGGCGGGTATTGGCAAGCGTTAGGGTTTGGCTCTCGACTCTAAATATTTGATCGCGCGTCCGCTTATTGCCGCAGCAGCAGATTTCCCTATTCTACGGAGCAAGCGACTTGGTCGCGATGCTGAGACAGCCTCATGAAGCTCCGCAGGACATAGCCGAATGATCGACTTTTATCCGCTGTATTCTACCCCACAGAGTGAAGCGATCGAAGATTTTATCAATCGGCACTACGAACTAAAACGACCTGTATCCTGCAAGCTGCTTCAGCGTGGATTTAATGACGCTTATCTCGTTACCGTGAACGACGGCGAGCGTTATGTGTTTCGGCTTTCCCACCGCCGTGCCCGTGGCGCAGCCGACGTCAAAAGCGAAACTGCATTTCTGTCCCATCTCTCGAAATCAGGAGTTCCAGTCGCCGGGCCAATTCCGACACGTGACGGTACTTTCTTCGTTCGAGGCCAGTCGCCGGAAGGTGCGCGCGAGGGCGTGCTTTTTAACGCGCTTGGTGGGCGTGAAGTCCATGCCGCTGATGCTGGCGATGCCCGGGCTAACGGAAAGACCCTTGCTCTTGTGCACAACGCGGCAGAGACATTTCCCATCGGCGAAACGCTATATCGACTTGATCTTGAACATTTGTTGCATCGGCCTCTCGCACGAATACGCGACAGCGGAATTGTGGATGATGCGCAGGTTCTCGTTGATCTTCAAGACATCGCCAAGCGCGCAGCAACGGCGATCGAGGCGTCCGATAATCTGACTTGGACATATTGTCACGGAGACTGCCACGGTTTCAATTCGCGTATCAATGAGGCTGGTGAAGCCGTATTCTTCGACTTTGATGATGGAGGCCCGGGATATCTCGCTTATGATCTCGCTGTCTTCCTCTGGGCTCAAATCTCCTTTGGCCGGGAACATATTACCGTCTGGCACGCCTTCGTGGATGGGTATCGGGAAATTCGGCCGATATCGCCTGACGACTTCGAAGCGGCGTTGAGGTTTGTGACGGTTCGTCACTTATGGCTTATGGGTGAACACGCAAGCCGAACCCACGAATGGGGAAGCAATTCTGTCGGATGGATCCCGCGACAGGTTGATTTTCTCACCAAGTGGGAGATCGATCGATTTTCCGATCGTCTGTTCTGACGCTGACGCCAGCGCACCAAGCTGAAAAGATTGGCCGCTCTTTGTCGCAGACAAAGTCACGTTCTGATTTGCACCCGCTTCCCGGTTTCGCCCGTGTTGACCTATTTTGTATTGCGAAGGCGCTGATCGAACGAATTTATCTGAATTTCAAGTTGCGTCCGTCGCCACGATCAATCCTGCTTCAGCGGCCTGAAACTCATCCGGTGCAACGGGCAGGGTCCATGACTTTCGATGGCTCGAAGATGAGCCGGCGTCCCGTAACCGGCATGGCCTTCGAAACCATAGGACGAATGCACGATGCCAGCCCGCTCCATCATCCGGTCGCGGGTTACTTTGGCGATGATCGAGGCGGCGGCGATGGAGAGGGAGCGGGAATCGCCCTTGATGACGGCCTTGGCCTCGCAGGTGATGCCCGGTGGCTTGTCGCGGCCGTCGGCCAGCACGAGGGCAGGGGAGGTTTCGAGGCCGAGCACGGCGCGGCGCATGGCATCGAGGCTGGCGCGCAGGATGTTCATGCTGTCGATCAGGCCGGGACCGGAGGAGGCGACGGAAACGACAGAGGTTTCCATGATGAGCCTGAACAGGCTCTCCCGCTTTATCTTCGTCAGCTTCTTGGAATCGTCGAGACCCTCAGGAATATTGTCCGGATCGAGAATGACCGCCGCAGCGACGACCGGTCCCGCGAGAGGTCCACGGCCTGCCTCATCCGTACCGGCCACGGGCCAGAGGCCCTTCCTTCTCGCTTCCAGTTCGAAAGAGAAATCCGGGCCGGTATCGGTAAGATCGAAGAGGGCAGGAGAATCGGGTGCGGTGCGGCGTTTCATGCGGCGAAACTTGCACACACACCCGATCTCCTGCAAGCCCCCGGAAGCGGGCGATGACAGGCGCGGTGAGCCGGGATCGAGGGGCGTGGCTCACCGTGCCCCTGAGGTCGTCATGACCTTTGATCCTCCAGCGGGGCGGCGGAGGAAAAATGATCGCACGCGAGGCGGCGGTTCCGGGGGGTGATGTCCGGCAGGCCAGGGAAAACCCGCCGGGCATTTCGTCGAGAGCAACAAGACAAGAAGGTTGCTCCTATGGTTCTGAATTCCGTCTGTTAAAGGCTCACAAAGCCTCCAATTATTGGCGAATTATCCTTCATGGTCGGCGTCATCTCCGGACCAAGCCCGAGGATGACGCCGCGTTCAGTTCCGACATTCATCATCCTCGGACACTTTCCGCATCTGCTGCTTAAAGCAGCGATAATTGAACCCCTGCGCCACCCGGCGGCACGAAGAGATCGTCGCGCAGATGAATGCCGCGGCGGACGAGGCCGAGCCGTTTCGTTGCCATCTCGAAACGCCTGCCGATCTGCCAGGCATAGGGACCGGCGCCCTTCATGCGCTTTCCGAACTCCGCATCGTAGTCCTTGCCATCGCGCATGGATCGCACCAGCGACATGACATGCCGGTAGCGGTCCGGATAGTTGCGCAGCAGCCAGTCGCGAAAGAGGGGACTGACCTCCAGCGGCAGGCGCAGCAGCACATAGGAGGCTTCGGTTGCGCCGGCGGCCTTGCCGGCTTCAAGAATGCGTTCGATCTCATGATCGTTGAGCGCCGGAATGACGGGTGCCATCATGACGGCCACGGGAATGCCAGCATCCGTCAGCGCCTTGACGGCCTCCAGCCGTTTTTCCGGCGTTGCGGCGCGCGGTTCCATGCTGCGCGCCAGCTTGCGGTCCAGCGTCGTCACGGAAATGCCGACCTTGGCGAGGCCCTTCCTGGCCATCGGCGCCAGAATATCGATATCCCGCTTGATCAGCGCGGATTTGGTGACGATGGCGACAGGGTGCTCGGCCTTCGCCAGCACTTCCAATATCTGCCGCATGATGCGCCATTCGCGTTCTATCGGCTGATAGGGATCGGTATTGGTGCCGATGGCGATGACGCGCGCCTTGTAGCCGGGTTTCGCCAGCTCCCTTTCGAGCAGCTTTGCCGCATCCGGCTTGGCAAACAGCTTGGCCTCGAAATCCAGCCCCGCCGAAAGCCCCATATAGCTATGCGTAGGTCTTGCGAAACAATAGATGCAGCCATGTTCGCAGCCGCGATAGGGATTGATGGAGCGGTCGAACGGAATGTCGGGCGATTCATTGCGGCTGATAATGCTGCGCGGCTTTTCCACCTGCACCTCGGTGCGGAACGCTGGCAACTCTTCCAGGGTTTGCCAGCCATCGTCGAAAACCTCCCGCTGCAGGGCCTCGAAACGCCCATCCGGGTTGAGACCCGCGCCACGGCCGCGACGACGGTCGATCTCGATCCGCAGGCCCGATGCATCGGCCAGCGCATTGGCAATGTCAGGCGTATGGCGCGGCTGAAAGGCAGCCTGCCCTGAAAGCGTATGGTCTCTCATCTGGATGCTCCAAGGTCATGACGCACCTTTGAAGGCACGCCCAACGCCCTAAACCGTTTCCGTTCGAACAGGCTTTCGCTGCCCCTTCGAATGATTAAATTCCTAACGCAGAAATGAGAACATTACAAGAACAAAAAAGCACGATCAGCATCTTCCGCAGGGTCGTGCCGCGATAAGGCCTCGCAACTTTTCCCGTGACGACCGGAGTGGCAATTTATTGTGCGATGCGTTAGAGCTATGCATATGTTGACAGTCATAATGGAATGCCGGGATCAGGAACCGGAACTGGCGCACACGCTGTCTGCGCTCGTAACCGGTGCCGTGGAGGGGCTTGTAAGCGATGTTGTGGTCCTCGATCACGGTTCGCGCGATGGGTCGTCGCGTGTCGCCGATGCCGCCGGCTGCCGTTTTTATGTGCAATGGGACATTGCCGATGTCATGCATTCGGCGCGCGGACAATGGATCCTGCTGGTCGAACCGGGCGCCCGCCCGCAGAGCGGCTGGATCGAGGAAATCCTCGACTATGTGACAGTGTGTGCGGAGCCGGCGCGGTTTTCCCCATCCCGTTACCACAAACGCCCGTTCTTCAGCCGAATCATCCGCCGCCAGCCGCCATTGGAATATGGCTACCTGATGCCGAAGAAACATGCGGTGGCGATCGCAAAACCCGGCATGGGCCTGTCACAGCTCGTCCACGCGCAAAAGCCGCGCCGCCTGAATGCGGAGCTGGCTCCGGCCTGGACAGCGCGACCTTCAAGCTAAGCTGAAGCGCTTAAACTCTCAAAGTATAATCAACTGAAGACTGAACTGGGTTGCGATACCTGGAAACTGCAAAATTTTGCCGAGAAGCAAGAAGAGGGACTCGACTTCTGCATGAATAAATGCAACCTATACATGTCTTTCAGGGGAGGGTTGCATGTTCTGCGGATTCTTTCAGTCTCATTCTTCTAAAATCCACGCTGCCTTTTGTTTTGCTACAATATTAGCTCTGCCGACGACAGCTTTGTCCCAGGCCCTATGTGGAACGGGGGGCGTCGTTTTCACCACGAAAGAACTCAAAGTTGATGCCGATGGGGCGCCGAACTCCTATCTGGTGAACGGCGAAGGCCTGTCCTACACCTGCGATGGAGTGACCGCGGTGGGGTCAACACCCGATACTGACCGGAATGGATGGCAGAAAAAATGCCGCGATGCCTGGAAGAAAGCTGTTGCGACCGGTGATTATTCAAAGGTCAGAATATTTGGTTTTTCCAAAGACGAAAACAACAGGCCGATAGTTCAAAAGGCTGGCGATCCCCTGCCGGGAAAGGCTTTCATAACGGAGACTTCCGTTTCGGTTCCGGATGGGCCGGCAGGAACACAAAGGCATTGGGTCGATGCCAACGAAATTCCGTATGTTGTTTTGTCTGGTAGTTTTGTGAGGAAGTATGGTGTGAAGGGTGGCGACATAGCCGTCGTTTATCGCCCGGCAACCAAACGTTTCGCCTATGGGGTTTATGCTGACGGCGGTAAGCTCGGCGAAGCGTCCGTGCGCTTCCATCAGGATATCGGCAACAACCCTTTGGTAAACAAGGGTGGCGTCCTGAGAGCAAAATCAGGCATTGCCGACGAGAAGAAAAATAAAGATTCGATCCCGGTCATTACGGTCGTTTTTCCCGGAAAGACGTCTCATCCCACCGTCGACGCAAAAAAATGGCGTGCCGAGATTGCCACGATGGGAAAAGAGCAATTCGACAAATGGGGCGGCATTGAGAAATTGATCGAATGTGCCCGCTAGTTTGAGTTGTCCTATCCTGGCGGAAAGCGGGCGGCGATGGGCCGCCCGTATTCGATCAGATATTCGGTCAGCCTAACCGGCGGAGAGCACCTTGCCGGGGTTCATGATACCGGCGGGGTCGAAGGCATGCTTGACGCGCCGCATCAGTTCCATTTCGATGCCGGGCCGGATGGCGGCGAGTTCGTCGCGCTTCAATTGGCCAATGCCGTGCTCGGCCGAAATCGAGCCGCCGAGCGATAGCACGATGCCGTGGACGATCTCGTTCATATCCCGCCAGCGGCCGATGAACTCGGCCTTGTCGGCGCCGACCGGCTGGGAAATATTGTAATGGATGTTGCCATCACCGAGATGGCCGAAGGCGCAGACGCGGGCGCCCGGAATGGCGGCGATAACCGCCTTTTCCGCAGTCGCCATGAATTCCGGTATCTTCGAAACCGGCACTGAGACGTCGTGCTTGATCGAACCTCCCTCGGGTTTCTGCGCATCCGACATGCTTTCGCGCATGTGCCAGAGCGCCTGTCGCTGCGCTTCCGATGTCGCGATCACGGCATCCTCGACAAGCCCGGCCGTAAAACCGCGCTCCAGCAGCGATTGCATCATCGTCTCCGCCGTCTCCGCTGAATCGTAGGTGGAAATATCGATGAGTGCGTACCAGTCATGCGGATTTTCGAGAGGATCGCGCACGCCGGGAATATGTCTCGTGGTGAATTCCACGCCGATGCGCGGCATCAGTTCGAAGCCGGTCAGCGCTGTGCCGCAAAGGTTCGAGGCCATTTCGAACAATCTCAGCGCGTCTTCGGTGGAGCCAAGCCCCGCAAAGGCCACCTGATGACCGAGCGGCTTCGGGAAAAGTTTCAGTACCGCACCGGTAATGATGCCGAGCGTGCCTTCCGAGCCGATGAAGAGGTCGCGCAGGTCGTAACCCGTATTGTCCTTCTTCAACCGGCGCAGCCCGTTCCAGATTTCGCCTGTTGGCAGCACCACTTCGAGCCCCAGGCAAAGCTGGCGCATATTGCCATAGGCGAGAACCGCCGTGCCGCCGGCATTGGTGGCCAGATTGCCGCCGATGCGGCACGACCCCTGCGAGCCGAGCGACAGCGGAAACATGCGCTCCACCGTATCGGCGGCCTTGTGAATATCATCAAGAATGCAGCCGGCATCCGCCACGATGATATTGGCGACGGGATCGATATCGCGGATGCGGTTCATGCGCTCGAGCGACAGGATGATATCGGTGCCGTCCGCACGCGGCGTCTGGCCGCCCACAAGGCCGGTATTGCCGGTCTGCGGCACGATGGGGGTTCCGGTTTCGCTCGCAAGCTTCAGAATGGCTGCAACCTCTTCAACCGTACCGGGCTTGAGCAGTAGCGGCGAGGCGCCGCGATAAAGCCCGCGATTTTCCACGAGACGTGGCGCCATGTCCGCAGCGTCGCGCACCGCGTTCTTCTCGCCAACGATGGCGGTGAAGCGGTCGAGGGTTTCGGAGGAGGGAGCAGCAGTGGTGGTCATGGGCGGCGTCTCGCTGTCATTTGAAACGGTGGGCGAAATGATTGGAAATCAGCCTCGCGGCGCGGCGGCACGGGAAAGGCGGTCGTTGATCGCCTCTCCGAGACCATGGGCGGGAATGGTGGTGATGGCGATGGTAGCCGCACCGCTTGCATCGGCTGCTTTGAGATAATCGAACAGATTGGCGGCGGCCTCGGAAAGATCGCCGGAAGGGCTGAGATCAAGCACGGTGCGCGCCGTCTCTTCACCGGCAATGGCGATACCGCCGAACCGGATCAGCGCTTCGCCGGGGGAAACCGATGTTGCACAGAGGCGTACGGCAGCGCCCGGCGCATAATGCGAGGCCAGCATTCCGGGCGCTTCAATGGCGGCAGAGGCTTTTTTCGGCCGCTCGAGCCGTTTGCCGGCAATGCGCTCTATGTCCTCGGTGACAATGCCGCCGGGACGGAGCAGCCGCACCCGGCCATCCTCTTCCACCTTGACGATGGTGGATTCGACGCCGACCGAAGCTGCGCCGCCATCGAGAATAAGATTGATCTTTTGGCCGAGATCGGCCTCGACATGGGCCGCACTCGTCGGGCTGATCTTGCCGGAACTATTGGCGCTGGGCGCGGCCAGCGGCCGGTCGAACCTTCGGATCAAATCACCGGCAAAACCCTGCGGTACACGAATGCCGACCGTGTCGAGCCCGGCCGTCGCCAGCGAATGAATGCCGCTTGCCGGTTTGAGCGGCAGAACCAGCGTCAGCGGGCCGGGCCAGAAGGCTTCGGCGAGGCGGCGCGATACGGGGTCGAAAACCGCGTAACGTTCGGCCATGGCGATATCGGCCATATGGCAGATCAACGGATTGAACTGCGGCCGGCCTTTCGTCTCGTAAATGCGGGTGATGGCCGCCGGATTGGTGGCGTCTGCCGCAAGGCCGTAGACGGTTTCCGTCGGCAGGGCGATGGGCTGGCCGTCTGCAAGCTCGGTGACGGCTGCCTGCAAGGCGGTTTCCCGCTCGTTTTCGATATTGATATGACGCGCCATGATGCTGCCTTTCAGGGCGGTCAATAGCGTATTTCGGGCAGGTATGGAAAGCGCAATCGCGGCTTTTTACATCGCCCTGATGATCTTGCGCATCTCGTCCGAGCGCGCGCCAAGCATCAGCACGTTTTTAAGCGCCACGCGCGGATCGTGGGTCTGGAACAAGAGGCCGCCGCGGTGGAAGGACGTGTCGACGGCGAGGCCCCGATCGGGCAGCGCATTGATGGCGACGGCAAAATACATCCGCGAATAACGCGCATCGATGTTTTCGAAGAAGTTTTCAGCACCGCTCAGCTCGGCAAAGAAATTCGCGAAATAGAACGACCAGAAAACATGGCGGCGCGCGTCGAAACTGGTTTTCGCCGCCGTGACATGGCAATAGCCGAGATGCGGCCGTTCATCGAGCAGATGGTGGAAAACCATCTTGGGAAAGCGGATGGACTGGTGAAAGCCATTGAGACGGCTATGGGTGGCGTCGGCGGCAGCTTCTAGCTTGCGCCCGGTTATCGCGGCCACCTCGTCATGGCTGTAATAGACGCGCTCCTTCGGCAGCCAGCGTTCTTCGTAACGGGTGATCCGTCCGGTGCGCAGGAAGTCCGAATGCGCGGTATTGGAACGTATCGGCGTGACCGAATGTTTTGCCGCATCGAAATAACGTATGCGTGTCGCCTTCTCCACCAGGAGCGCCCTCGTTGCTGTCGATCAGCCAACATAGTTTAGGCAGCGTTAAAACTCCGTTGCGCCGTTACCCCCGTTT
This sequence comes from Rhizobium sp. X9, assembly GCF_018873185.1. Classification (NCBI taxonomy): domain Bacteria; kingdom Pseudomonadati; phylum Pseudomonadota; class Alphaproteobacteria; order Hyphomicrobiales; family Rhizobiaceae; genus Rhizobium; species Rhizobium sp. X9. Next base: position 435,906 of record NZ_CP071311.1, read on the forward strand.
TCTGACGGGTTGATAGGATGTGCGCAGCATCATGCGTCATATTGCGACGCGGTTTATCGGACCGAATAGCGCGCGGATTTCGCAAGCGGAATGGCCTGCGACGGCCATCGGCGCATGTCGCAATTTGTCGCCAATGCGGAAGCCGATGTCGCTGTTTGCGCTGCCGCAAATACCCGCCGGTGTTTAGATGGGACATGCTTCCGCAGCCCGCGTGAATGGTGCCGGGCAGGGCGGTTTGATCGAGGATTTGGCCATGGAATTGCGTGAAACCGTATTGCGCCAGCTGAAGAACCGCCGCGAAGGCTTCAGCCTGGAACAGCCTTTCTACACGGACCCGGATTATTTCAAGCTGGACATGGAAACGATCTGGTATCGCGACTGGCTGTTTGTCGGCCATGATTGTGAGGTGGCGAAGTCCGGCAGCTATTTCACCGTTCAGGTCGGCGCCTATTCCGTCGTCATCGTGCGCGGTCGTGACGGGCAGATCCGTGCCTTCCATAATTCCTGTCGCCATCGCGGCTCCCGCGTCTGCACCACGCAGAAGGGCCAGTCCGCGCGTCTCGTCTGTCCCTATCACCAGTGGACGTACGATCTGGACGGCAAGCTGCTGTTCGCCCGCCATATGGGCGAGGAGTTCGACAAGGGGGATTTCGGCCTGAAGCCGGTCGCCTGCGAAACCGTTGCCGGTTACGTCTTCATCTGCCTTGCCGACCAGCCGGCGGATTTCGCGCCGATGCGCGCCGAAGTCGAAAGCTACATGGCCCCGCACCGCATCTGGGAAGCCAAGGTCGCGCATGAAAGCACCATCATCGAAAAGGGCAACTGGAAGCTCGTCTGGGAAAACAACCGCGAATGCTACCATTGCGCTGCCAACCACCCGGAACTCTGCCGCACCTATCCCGAAAATCCGAGCGTGACGGGAACGGACGGTGGTGCGAGCGATCCTGAAATCGGCGGCCACTGGGCGCGCTGCGAGGCCGCCGGCCTGCCGAGCCGTTTCAAGATCGACCCCAAGGGCCAGTTCCGCGTCGCCCGCATGCCGCTGATCGGCGAGGCCGAAAGCTACACCATGTCCGGCAAACGCGCCGTGCGCCGGCCGCTGTCCGACGATGTCAGCATCAGCCATATCGGCGCGCTGCTTCTGTTCCACTACCCGACGACGTGGAACCACTTCCTCGGTGACCACACCATTTCCTTCCGGGTGCTGCCGCTCAGCGCCAACGAAACCATGGTCACCACCAAATGGCTGGTGCACAAGGATGCGGTCGAGGGCGTGGATTACGATCTGGAAGACCTCACCCACGTCTGGAACGAAACCAACGATCAGGACCGCCGCATCGTTGAGGAAAATGCCTTCGGCATTCGTTCCCCCGCCTATGAGCCCGGCCCCTATTCCATGGAGGACGAGGGCGGCGTGATGCAGTTCGTCAACTGGTATGCCGATTTCATGGTCGACCGGCTGTCCGGCGACAAGGCCAGGCTTTCGGCTGTAGCGTGATGCGAAGATGAATATGGTTGTGAGCTACAAGCACATAGACGAGATGAAGCCGTGGAGTGACAAGCTTCACCTGCTGGAATGTATCTCGGTGACACCAGAGACGCCTGACGTGATGACGTTCCTGTTCCGCTCCGAAGATCAGAACTGGTTTCGTTATCTGCCGGGGCAATTCGTGACGCTGGAACTGCCGGTCGGCAAGGATCCGCTCTACCGGACATATACATTGTCCTCCAGCCCGTCGCGCCCCTATGCGCTGTCGGTCACGGTCAAGGCGCAGGCCAATAGCATCGGCACCCGCTGGATGTTCGATAATCTGAGGCCCGGCATGAAAATCCGGGCGCTCGGCCCGCTCGGCGACTTTTCCTACGTCAAACATCCCGGCGACAAATATCTGTTCATCTCGGCAGGCTCCGGTGTCACGCCGATGATGTCGATGGTGCGCGACATGAGCGACCGCGCCCCGCAGAGCGATATTGCCTTCATCAATTGTTCGCGGACTCCCGGCGATATCGTCTTCCGTCACGAGCTGGAATATCTCGCCCGCTTCATGCCGAACCTGTCTCTCGGCTTTATTGTCGAGAAATGCGGCCGCACCGATCTGTGGTCCGGCCTGAAGGGCATGGTCGACAAGGCCAAGATCGCACTGCTCGCGCATGATTTCATGGAGCGCACCGTCTTCTGCTGCGGGCCGGAGCCTTTCATGGCTGCCGTCCGCTCCATGCTGGATGCGTCAGGCTTCGACATGGGCCGTTACCATCAGGAAAGCTTCTCGCCTGCCGCCCCCGTCGCCGTCGGTGAGAGCGTCCTTACCGATGCGGACGGCGAAGCGCTCTCGATGGTGGGCTTCACCGTTTCGGGAAAAGAAATGCCGTGCCAGCCCGGCCAGACGGTTCTCATGACGGCGCGTGCTGCCGGTGTGCGCATCGGCGCTGCCTGCGAATCGGGAATTTGCGGCACCTGCCGGGTGCTGAAACTTTCCGGCGAGGTGGAGATGAACCACAATGGCGGTATTCTCGATGAAGAAATCGAGGAAGGTTATATTCTCGCCTGCTGCTCGAGGCCGCTGACGGACGTGAAGGTGGAAGCCTGACAGGCTGTGCACCTCCTTCCAGTTCCACCGGTTTTTGTCGTGGAACTAAATTTCCTCAAACTCGTTTGCACGTCATCGAATTCTTTTCGGGTGTTCCATGGGGCTGACCCTTACCTCCGATGAGAGCGAGCGATGAAAAGGCGCGGTTCAACGCGTTAAAGCAAACGGAGGAAGATCATGATGAATTTCCGGACAACGAGCGTCGCCACGGCGATTGTCGTTTTCCTCACCAGCTTCACGCCGTCGCAGGCGTTCCAAGCGCCCGTGCCGATGCCGAAGCCGGCAATATCCACTGACAATAATGTCGTTCCGGTGCAGTACCGCGAATGGGACCGCCGCTACGACCGCAGGCACGGTGACCGCATGTATCGCCCGCGCCCGCCGCGTGACGGATATTACAACGGCCATCGCGGCTATCGCGATCGTCGTCCGGGTTACCGTTATCACAACGGTTACTGGTTCCCGCTGGCAGCCTTCGCCGCAGGTGCGATCATCGGTGGCGCCGTGCAGCAGCCGCGTCCTGCCTATGGCGGCAGCCATGTGTCCTGGTGCCAGAACCGTTGGCGCTCGTATCGCGCTTACGACAACTCCTACCAGCCGACCAGCGGTCCGCGCCGCACATGCGTATCGCCCTACAGCCGCTGATAGTGGTTTTCGAAAGCCCGGATTTGATCCGGGCTTTTGCTTTCGGGCTGCCGGATCGGGTAACCGAAGCGTGAATGCATCGTTAATGCTGGGTTCAGGCGAAAACGCCTAGCCTGCAACCTCAAATGTAACGGCCAGCGCCGACAAGCTGGCTGAGTAAGAAGAAAAAGGTGCTATTATTCACGTATAACGGCCTGTCGACCGTCGTGAATGGAGGAAGTCAGATGAGAGACTATATGAAGAATATCTTGGCTGTCGGTCTTTCTGCGATCGTGGTTGCGGGAGCGATTGTTCCGGCGGAAGCGGCAATGCCATTGCCGACGGCACCGAAGAGTGTCGAGACGGTGGGCAACGACGCCAGCAAGAATATCGTGAATGTGCAGTACTGGCGCGATCGTCGCGACTGGGATGGCGGACGTCGTGGCTGGTACGGTGGTCATCGCGGTTATCGCGATTACCGTCCGGGCTATCGTCATCATGACGGTTACTGGTTCCCGCTCGCAGCCTTTGCGACGGGTGCGATCATCGGCGGTGCACTTTCGCAGCCGCGGGAAATCTACCGTCCGGTTCCGGAATATCGTCCGCGTCCGGTCTATCGCGAATACCGCCCTGTCCGTCGTGCGGGCATGAGCCAGGCGCATGTGAACTGGTGCTATGGCCGCTATCGGTCCTACGATGCCTATAGCAACACGTTCCAGCCGTATCATGGCCCACGCCAGCCCTGCTATTCGCCTTACAGCTGATAAGTGGACGAGCTGAAATCGATGGAGCCGCCCGGAGAAATACCGGGCGGCTCAAGCTTCTTATAGGCATCGTAACATCAGCCTTCGTCATCCTCGGGCTTGACCCGAGGATCCAACGTCGCGGGTGGTTGTGGATCCTCGGGTCAAGCCCGAGGATGACGCTGAGTGGGACTGTCGACGCCACCCCGCTAAGAAGTCGGTTGACCTCTGTTGATCGTCACAGAATCCGCGCCCGCTTGAGCACGAACCACGCAAGCGCCACCGAAATCACGATGAAGATGCTGGCCGAAAGCGTGCCGCCCGTGCCGACGGTAAACGGCAGCTCATCCGTATTCATGCCGAAAAAACCTGTGACCAGCGATGGCGGCAGCAGGAATGCCGTCATCAGTGACAGGATATAAAGGTGCCGGTTGGTTTCGGATGAGAGTTTGGAATCGATTTCCTCGTGCAGCAGCCTTGCCCGCTCCTGCAAAGCGTAGACATCGTGGTCGACAGCTTCCAGACGACCCATCAGACGCGAGGCGACGTCCTCGAAACCATCGGGCATCTCGTCCTCGTCGGCAGCGGAGGCCCGTCGCATCAGGGTCAGCACGGTGCGCAGATGCCGGTGCAGGCGCACCACCGTGCGGCGCAGCGGGGCAAGCCGCCGCCGTTCGTCGCGTGTCTCGCTGTCATAGACCATATCCTCGATGGCGTTCAGCTCTTCCGTCGTCTCCATCACCAGATTGATGAGTGAGCGCTGGAATTCGGCGACAAGGCCTTCGAACACATGCGATGGTGTGAGGTAACGGTTGGAATTCTTGTCGACCGCCGCCTTCAGCCGGTCCACCGAATGCAGTGGCTGCAGGCGGGTGGTGATGATGAAACGGTCGCTCACCGCGAAATGCAACCAGCCGAAATCACGCGTCTCCTTGTCGAATTCCCGCTGGAAATCGACAAGCGTGCCGTAAAGCGATTTTTCATCCACCACGATGGAGGGATGTGTCTCATGGGTGGTGAGGCTTGCCCGCGCCGCCGGATCGAGACCCTCTATGGTTTCGAGAAAACCCGCCACCCGCTGATCGGCGAGATTGAGATGCAGCCAGAAGAAACCGTCGCAATCGGCCATTTCGTGAAAGCCGGCATCGGGTGCAAGCCGGCGGCACGGGGCTGTGCCGGGGTGGAATTGATAGGCCCAGACAAGGCCGGGAATAACGGGTGTTACGAGATCCATCGTGGCAGTCCTGACCGGCTGGATGGGAGGAGGGAGGCGTTCGTCGTTCCGGTGTGGGAGCGGCGGCCGCGAGGCGCCTTTCAGCGCATGCTGAGCAAATTCATATGACAGTTTTATAACAATCCCGCTGAAATGGCGGGAATTTTCAAATTGACGTTTACGTAAAAATCATTTAGCCCGAAGGCAGCACGATAGGCAAAAGCTTCGGGAGGAGGCAGCATGTATACCGCGCCGGTGGACGATATCGCCTTTACGCTCAAACATGTGGCGGGTCTGCAAGACGCGCTTGCAAAGGGTGCGCTGGGAGACCTCGGTGAAGATGTCGTGGATGCCATTCTGCACGAAGCCGGTCGTTTCGCCACCGCCGAGGTCGCTCCGCTTGCCGAGATCGGCGATCGTCAGGGCGCGAAGCTCGCCGACGACAAGGTCACGACGCCGGATGGCTGGGCCGATCTTTACCGTCGCTGGGCGGAAGCCGGCTGGAACAGCCTGACGGCACCGGAAGAGTTCGGTGGCCAGAACCTGCCGCATATGCTGAATGTCGCCGCGCTTGAGATGTGGAATTCCGGTTCCATGGCCTTTGCGCTGGCGCCGACGCTCACCATGGGGGCGGTGGAAGCCATTGTCACCCATGGCAGCAACGATCTGAAACGTACTTATCTTCCAAAACTCGTATCCGGGGAATGGACCGGTACGATGAACCTCACCGAGCCGCATGCGGGATCGGACCTTGGCGTCCTGAAGACCCGTGCCGAGCGCAATGGTGACGGCACCTACCGCATCTTCGGGCAGAAGATTTTCATCACCTGGGGTGAACATGACGCGGCGGACAATATCATCCACCTCGTTCTCGCCCGCCTTCCGGACGCACCGGCCGGCACACGCGGCATCTCGCTCTTCCTCGTGCCGAAGTTTCTCCCTGATGACGACGGTACGCCGGGCAGCAGAAACGATGTCTTCTGCCATTCTCTGGAGCACAAGCTTGGCATTCACGGCTCGCCCACCTGCACGATGATTTTCGGAGACGGCAGGTTCGGGGAAGAGAAGGGCGCCCTGGGCTGGCTGATCGGTGAGGAGAACAAGGGTCTCGCCTGCATGTTCACTATGATGAACAACGCCCGCCTCGCCGTTGGCATGCAGGGCGTGGCGATCTGTGAAGCGGCGACCCAGAAGGCCATCGAATACGCCAGAGAGCGCACGCAGGGCAAGGCGCCCGGCTGGCAGGGTTCCGGCATGAGCCCGATCATCGAGCACCCGGATATCGCCCGCACGCTTCTGACGATGAAGGCGCTGACGCAGGGATCGCGGGCGATCTCCTTCAGCTGCGCGCATGCCATCGATATGGCGCACGCGACTGAAGACGCCCGGCAGCGCGCTTACTGGCAGGAGCGCGCTGCCCTCCTGACACCGATCGCCAAATCCTTCTCCACCGATGCCGGCGTCGATGTCGCCTCCATGGGCATTCAGGTGCATGGCGGCATGGGCTTCATCGAGGAAACCGGCGCGGCACGTTATCTGCGCGACGCCCGTATCGCTCCGATCTATGAAGGCACCAACGGCATTCAGGCCATCGATCTGGTGCTGCGCAAGCTGCCGCTATCGGATGGCGCGCAGGTGCGTGGTTTCATCACCGAACTGCGCGAGATCGCCGCCCGGACCGCCGCCTCGAACCGCGACGATCTCGGCGAGACGGCCCGTTATCTGGAAACGAGCCTCGACGATCTGGAAACGGCGACCGACTGGCTGCTGGAACGGCTGAAGGCGGGCGAAACCGAAACCGCACTCGCCGGCGCGACACCCTACCAGCGTCTCTTCGGGCTGGCGCTCACGGGAGCCTATCTCGCCAAGGGCGCATTGGCCTCGGTGGAAGACGGCAGGGGCGGACAACGCGCCGCGCTTTGCCGGTTTGCGGCGGAAAACCTGCTGGCGGAAACGGCAGCGCTCAAGGACCGGGTCATCGCCGGGGCGGCAAGCCTTGCCGCTGCCCGCGCCGTTTTGGCTTCCTGAGTTGATTGAGGAGAGAGCTATGTCGGACGATCATATTCTCGTCGAGCGGGTCAGCCACGCACCCGAAGTCCTGACCATCCGCTTCAACCGGCCGGACAAGAAAAACGCCATCACCGATGCAATGTATCTGCGCATGGCTGAAGCCTTGCAGGCCGCCAATGCCGATCCTGATATTCGCGTCGTTGCGTTTCTCGGCACGGAAGGCTGCTTTTCCGCAGGCAATGATATGGCCGACTTCCTTGCATTCGCCATGTCGGGCGCAAAAGGAAAGCTTGCCGTTCTCGATGTTCTGAAGGCACTCGCGACCTTCGAAAAACCGCTGGTTTCGGGTGTCGATGGTCTGGCCATCGGCATCGGCACAACGCTGAACCTGCATTGCGATCTGACCGTTGCTTCCAATCGCAGCCTGTTCAAGACACCTTTCGTGGATCTGGCGCTGGTGCCGGAAGCGGCATCCAGCCTGCTTGCACCGAGGCTCATCGGCCACCAGCGCGCCTTTGCGCTGCTTGCCATGGGCGAAGGTTTTACCGCCGAACAGGCGTTGCAGGCCGGAATGATCTGGAAGGTCGTGGCCCCGGAACATGTCGAGAGCGAAACGCTGGCACTCGCGACCCGGCTTGCCGCCAAGCCGCAGCAGGCGCTGAAGATCGCCCGCGATCTCGTGCGCGGCAATCCGCAGGATGTACTGGCGCGCATCGATGAGGAAGCCCGCCATTTCATCGCGCAATTGCAAAGTGCGGAAGCACGGGCCGCCTTCGAGGCATTCATGCGCCGTTAAGCGTTTCGGCAGGAAGTCCTTGCGGTTAAGGAACCGGTCAATATGGCTTGGGTTAAATACCGTACCGTCATTGTCCGAAGGCCACCCGCATGCGTCACTTCGTTTTCGCCCTGTCCCTATTCCTCTCCGCCGCCACCGTTGCCGAAGCGGCGGCGACTACGCCTTTGCTGGTGTCGAGCAACAACGTCATTCTGGCGCAGTCCACGCAGGACGATAGCCCGAACTTCTATTCCGGGAACAGCCGCGATCGCCAGCGCCGCGCGCGGTTCGTCTGCGTCATCACTCCGCCGGACAGCGCCAATCGCCGCAGACCCTATATCTGCCCCATCGAGCAGGGCCGCGTCGGCGGTTCGTGCCGCTGCTCGGGCGTGGTCGGGAACGGCACGGTCGATACGGCCTGGTAACAAACCCCTCGGCCCTCATTCCTGTGACAAGCACAGGAATGAGGGCAGTGGGCAGCTCTCCGCCTGGATTGCTTATTTCTCCAGCACCGCCACGGCTTCCACATGCGGCGACCATAAGAACTGGTCCACCGGCGTCACCCGTGTCAGGCGATAGCCGCCTTCCGTGAGAAGGGCGAGGTCGCGCGCAAGCGTCAGCGGATTGCAGCTGACGGCGACGATCTTCTTCACCGTGCTGCGGGCAAGTTCCTTGCACTGGAATTCCGCACCCGCACGCGGCGGATCGAACACCACCGCATCGTAATTCTTCAATTCGCTCGTCATCAGCGGCCGGCGGAAGAGATCGCGCTTTTCGATGCTGACGGGTTTCAGGCCCTGCGTGTTGCGGGCGGCGAAATCGAGCGCCTTCAGCGGCTTGTCTTCTGCTTCCACCGCATGTACCCGGCCGATACGCGCGAGCCTCAGCGCAAAGGTGCCGGAACCACAAAACAGATCGGCAATGCGCTTGGATTTGCCCACATGGGCCAGCACCAGCTCGGCCATGGCGTCTTCGGCCTGTTTGGTCGCCTGGGTGAAACCGCCGGCCGGCGGCGAAACCGGAACGCCGCCGAATTCGATGATCGGCTTTTGCGGTTCGATGAGGATTTCACCCGACAGCGAGACGCGGGCGATGCCGCGCATGGCAAGCACCGTTTCCGTCAAGGCGCGGCGCTGCTTGTCGCCGACGGATTTGATGCCTTCGACTGAAATGTCGAGACCCGAAAGCGTTTCAAGAACGGTCATGCGAAACGGCTCGGCATTCGACGCAAGGGAAAGGCCGATGGCGCGGATGGCATCCAGCCGCGCGACGATGCCGGGCGAGGTGACGGGACATTCCTCGATGGCGACGATGTGATGGCTGTTCGCCTGGCTGAAACCGAGGAGCAGACCCTTTTCCGTCCTGCGGGCGGCAAACACCGCGCGGCGGCGCTCGCCGGGGCGACAGATGACGAGATCGTCCACCGGCGGCGTGAGACCCTTCGATCGAAGCGCCGAAACCACCAGCTCCCGCTTGAAGGCGTGGTAGGGCTGATCGGCGAAATGCTGCAGCGAACAACCGCCGCAGGCGCCGTTAACGCCCTCGGGACCAAAGTGGCGGCAGGCGGGTTCGCGGCGGTCTGCCGAGGCTTCCGCAATCGAGATGATGGTGCCGGTATCCTTGACCTTGGCAATCGCCACGGTTTCGCCGGGCAGGGCGAAGGGCACATAGACCGGGCCGTCGGGACAGTGCGCAATGCCATCGCCCTGCGCGCCAAGGCTCTTTATGCTGACGGTCTGCGTGCTCATGGCTTTTGGCCTCCGAGAAGAAATTCGATATTGCCGTCGCCGCCGGAAATCGGTGAGGGAATGAGGCCAAGGCTCTTCCAGCCCATGTCTTCAACGAGCCAGCGTTCCAGTTCGGCAGCAACGGCGGGGGCCGTTTCCGGCTCTTTCAACAGGCCGGCCTTGCTGATGGCGTCGCGGCCCGCCTCAAATTGCGGCTTGACCAAGAGAACCGCCAGCGCGCCGGAGGCTGCAAGCCCAAGTGCGGGGGCGAGCGCCAGCTTGATGGAGATGAAGGACACGTCGGAGACGATGAAGTCCACGGATCGGTCATCGATGTCGTCGGCCGTGAGGAAGCGCGCATTCAGCCCCTCCAGATTGGTGACGCGCGGATCGTTCTCGATCCGCGGATGCATCTGCCCGTGGCCGACATCGATGGAGGTGACGTGCTTGGCACCGCGATGAAGCAGCACCTCGGTGAAGCCGCCGGTGGACGCACCGACGTCGAGACATTCGTGGCCCTTTGGATCGAGCCCGAAATGATCGAGCGCGGCGGTAAGCTTGAGGGCAGCGCGGGAAACATAGGCCTGCGCCGGATCGGTAATGGCGATCTTGACGTTTCCGGCAACGGTCTGGCTGGGCTTGGTGGCGGTTTTCCCGTTGACGCTCACGGTACCGCGCGCAATCGCGTCGCGCGCACGCGAGCGGCTGGCGAAGTGGCCGAGCGATACAAGAAGCTGGTCAAGCCGTTCATTTTCAGGTGTTTTGGACATGGTCCCGTGTCAATGACCGCCAAACTCCGCCGATGCAAGCGATTTATCATCGAAACCCGCCGACACTGCCGCCTTCGCCCTGATACAGGCGTGAATGTGGCATCGCTCAAACAGCATATGCGATTAATCCAATATAAAGGCTTGTATTGCACTTTGTGCGCAAGGCCCGTGCGGCCAGTCGGAACCTGCCATGACGGCATCTCCTCCAATCCACATTATTGCGACCGTTGCAACGCAGACGCTTGCTCCGAGGCATCGGGTCGCCGAGAGAGTTTGCGATGTCGCTGAAAAACTTCCCGATCAACATAAAGCTCATAGTCACCTTCTGTGCGTTGATGAGCGTGTGCCTGCTCGCCTCCGCGGTCGTATTCTGGCAGACGCTGGGGAGTGAGCGCGTCACGATCGAAAACAACCGCACCAAGGATATCATCCAGGCCGTGGACGGCGCGACGGCCGCCATGCTGGAACAGGCCGTCAACCAGCGCGGCTTCCTGCTGTTTCGCAGCGACAGCACCTATAATGATGTATTCGCCCAGCGCGACCTGATGCTGAAGAAGCTCGACGAAGCCCGCGTGCTCGCAGCCGGCCGGCCGGACATTCTGCAATCCATCGACGACATGCAGAAATCCGCCACCGTGTTCTTCAAGGAACTGGCGGAACCGCAGATCGCCGCGCGCAAGACGACCGAAGCGCCGATTTCCGAAATCATCGAGATCGGCCGCAACCAGGCCAAGGGCCAGCTCGACGGTTTCCGCGCCTCCGCGGCCAAGATCAAGGAGCAGCTGAACGGCCTGTCGACCGCTTACGCGGCCGAACAGCAGGCTGCGGCGCTGAACCTGAAATACGCGCTTCTGGGCGGCGGCGCTGTCGCCGGCCTTCTCGCCGTTGCCCTCATCTGGGCCCTGTCGCGCTCGATCGTTACGCCGATCGTCGGCATGACGGCGGCCATGAGCAGGCTTGCCGATGGCGACATGACAACGGAAGTTCCGGCGGTCGACCGCAAGGACGAAGTCGGCAAGATGGCCAAGGCCGTCCTCGTCTTCAAGGAGGCAGGGCTGGAAAAATCCCGTCTCGCCGGCGAAACCGAGCGCATGCGCTCCGCCACCGAGACCGAGCGTCGCCGCAACGAAGAAGAGAAGGCGCAGGACGAGGCCGCCAACGCCTTTGCGCGTGACGAGCTGGGCAAGGGTCTTTCGGCTCTGGCGGAGGGCGATCTTGCCTACCGGATCGAAACACCGTTCGCCTCCTACATCGACCCCATCCGTATCGATTTCAACAGCGCCGTCGAAAAGCTCCAGCATGCCATGCGCGCCGTTGGCGAGAATGCGGCAGCGATCAATGCCGGCGCTTCGGAAATGCTGTCTGCCGCCGATGATCTGTCGCGCCGCACCGAACAGCAGGCGGCCTCCATCGAGGAAACCGCCGCAGCCCTGGAAGAAGTCACCACCACGGTGCGTGATAGCGCCAAGGGCGCCGAAGATGCCGGCAGTCTGGTTCAACGCGCCCGCGCCGGTGCGGAAAAGTCGGGCGTCGTGGTGCGCAATGCGGTTGCCGCCATGCGCGAGATCGAAAAGTCCTCCGGCGAGATCGGCAACATCATCGGCGTCATCGACGATATCGCCTTCCAGACCAATCTTCTGGCGCTGAATGCAGGCGTGGAAGCCGCCCGTGCGGGTGATGCTGGCAAGGGCTTCGCCGTCGTCGCGCAGGAAGTGCGTGAACTCGCCCAGCGTTCCGCCAATGCCGCCAAGGAAATCAAGACGCTGATCGGCGCTTCCAGCCGGCAGGTGGAGAACGGCGTCAATCTCGTCGACGAAACAGGCAAGGCGCTGGACCTCATCGTGGCGGAAGTCGAGGAGATCAACGCCCATGTCAGCGCCATTGTCGTTGCCGCCCGCGAACAGGCGACGGGCCTGCAGGAAATCAACACGGCCGTAAACACCATGGATCAGGGCACGCAGCAGAATGCCGCCATGGTGGAGCAGCAGACCGCCGCCAGCCATTCGCTGGCCCGCGAAGCGGAGGCGCTCAACAGCCTGCTCGGTCAGTTCAGGATGGGTGGCACGCGTGCTGCCGTTGCCAGCGCCGGCAATGGTGCCGGGAGCTATGCGGCCCCTCGCCACTCCTCGGCAAAACCAGCCTTCCAGCCGGCACCTGCGCCGGCCAGGAAAGCACCGGTGAAACCGGCCTCCGCTACCGCAAGACCGGTCTCGTCACCGGCCCGTGCGCTTGGCCAGAGCCTCGCCCGCGCCTTCGGCGGCACGTCGGAAGCGCCAGCCGCGAAGGATCAGGACTGGACGGAGTTCTGAGCGGGGCTGTCAGTATCGTTGCACAGAAAAAGGGGGCCGGTGCGGCCCCTTTTTATTGCTCGGCTTTCGGGTCAAATAGGCGGGCGCTCGACCCTTCGCATCAGCAGATGATAAGTTAAGCCCGCCGCAGTTTTTCGAGAAAGGCGATTTCCAGATGGCAGCTCGCGTTAAGTTACGGCTTTTGGATGGTGAATATGGGGTGGCGCGGCTTCACGCGTCTGAAGCCATTCCGGCCTGGGCCGATGGCGGCGGGTTCGTCAGCATCAGCCGCACCGATGACGAACTTTCCATCGTCTGCCGGAAAGACCGCATCCCGCAGGATGTTCACTTTGATGCCGGCTGGTCGTGCTTTAAGTTTCAGGGGCCATTTGCCTTTGATGAAACGGGCATCGTCCTCTCCGTCATCGAGCCCTTATCCACCAATGATATAGGAATATTTGTGGTTTCGACTTTCGATGGCGACCACCTGCTTTTGAAAACGAGCGATCTCAAAAAAGCGTCCGGTCTGCTGGCAAACGCGGGACATTCGCTCACCTGAGGATCCATTTAGCATGACGATTTTCTGACGGTAGGCGTTTTGAAGGGTCTCACGCGGAATGATCGGCCCGCATTGGATGCCAGATGGAGATATCCCGTGGCGCATCCAGAAGCTCTGGCAATGCATCGTGCCATGCCTGCCGATAGGGGCGGTGAATCTGAACGTCGATGACGTCCTGATGGTCGCTCCAGGTTTCGTGCAGCAGGAAGCGGTTCTCGTTTTCACCGTCGCGATGCAGGGTCGCGTTCAAGAACGTCTTTTCGTGCCGCATGGCGTCGAGAAGCGCATTCAGCAATTCGAGAAAGCGCTCGCGCTGGCCGGGACGGACCTGAAAGCCGATAAGATAGGTGGTGTGCACGGGTCTTACTCCTTGGTGTCTTGCATCAGGGCGGTGCGGGTTGCCGCGTCGGCCGGGTAGAAACATTCCAGCACCAGCTCGGACAGCGTAACGTCCGTCGCCGTTCCGAAAACCGTGGTGGTCGAGATGAAGCTCAATATGCCGCCCGAAGACGGATCACGGAGCTGGAGCGGTATGGCCAGAGGGTCGGCCCCGGCCGCATGGGGCGATACCTTTGGTGCGGGGTAGGCCGCAAGCTCCGCATGCAATCGAGAAAGCACCTCGTCTCCCGTCTCTTCGACCTGACGGCGTAGGCGTTCCAGCAGGTGATGACGCCATTCGGCAAGGTTGGCGATGCGCGAACTCAGGCCCTGCGGATGCAGGCTCAGCCTCAGTGCGTTGAGCGGTGGGCGAAGCAGCTCTTCGGAAACGCCGGCCAGAAGCGACGTAATCGCCCCATTGGCGAGAACGACGTTCCAGTGCCGGTCAACGGCAAGGGCGGGGAAGGGCATATGTCCGTGCACCACGGTTTCAACCGCCTGCCGGGCCGCCGCCATATCGGGCGCATCCATCGGCCGTTCGGAATGAACAGGCGCATAACCCGCCGCCAGCATCAACCGGTTGGCGGCGCGGGCGGGCATGGAAAGCTGTTCCGCCAGTTTCACGAGCATCTCGCGGCTGGGGGATGATCGCCCGCTTTCCACGAAACTCAGATGGCGCGCAGATATATCCGCTTCCATCGCCAGATCGAGCTGGCTTAACCTGCGGCGCGCACGCCATTCCTTCAGCACCTGGCCAACATGTTCTCGATGATATTTCATGCCCGCAACCTAGCAGAAGAGAGCGGCAATGCGATTACCTCTGAGGTAATTGTTCCGCTTCCCGACCGCCGGCATGTTTGGGCCGTCAACCAGAAGGAGCGCAATCATGACGCAACATCTCGCAATCGCCGAAACCTATCTCGCTGCCTGGAACGAGGAGGACAATGAACGCCGCAGGCATCTCGTCGGTCAGGCATGGGCAGAAAACACGCGCTATGTCGATCCGCTGATGCAGGGCGAGGGGCAGCAGGGGATTGCCACGATGATCGAGGCGGCGCGGCAGAAATTTCCGGGATATCGTTTCGTGCTCACAGGCACTCCGGATGGTCACGGCAACTTCACCCGTTTTTCATGGCGTCTCATTTCGCCAGACGGAGACGATGTCGCTGGCGGAACCGATGTCGTCAGCCTGAATGCCGAGGGGCGGATCGAAAACGTTGTCGGTTTTCTCGACGTCGCTGCATCCTGAGAAAGAGGCGGGATCGTCCCGCCTCCTGTCCCGGCAATCGTGTCAGCCGGCGAAACCGACGCCGGCCTGACGCTGGCCGAGCGCATTGAACACGGTGGAAACGATGCCGGCCCGGTCGAGGCCGGCATTGGCATACATGGTCTCAGGCTTTGCCTGCTCCACCCACTGGTCGGGCAGGGTCAGCGTCCGGACCTTCGGGCCATGGTCAAGCAGGCCGGCGCTCGCCATGAAATGCAGCACATGTGCGCCGAAGCCGCCGACGGAACCTTCTTCGATGGTCACCAGCACCTCATGATGGCTGGCCAGCTGGCGGATGAGATCGAGATCGAGCGGCTTGGCGAAGCGCGCGTCGGCAACCGTGGTCGAAAGTCCGGCGGCATCGAGATCTTCGGCAGCCGCCAGGCATTCCGCAAGCCGCGTGCCGAAAGACAGCAGCGCAACCTTGGCGCCTTCCTTGATGATGCGACCCTTGCCTATCTCAAGAATCTCACCGCGCGCGGGCATCTCGACGCCTACACCTTCACCGCGCGGGTAACGGAAGGAAATCGGGCCTTCGTCATAGGCCGCCGCCGTGCGGACCATATGTTTCAGCTCGGCCTCGTCGGCCGCCGCCATCACCACCATGCCGGGCAGGGTGGCGAGGAACGTCGTGTCGAAGGAACCGGCATGGGTCGGCCCATCCGCGCCGACAAAACCGGCGCGGTCGATGGGGAAACGCACCGGCAGGCTCTGGATCGCCACATCATGCACCAGCTGGTCGTAACCGCGTTGCAGGAAGGTGGAATAAAGCGCGCAGAACGGCTTGTAACCATCAGCCGCAAGCCCCGCCGCAAAGGTGACGGCGTGCTGTTCGGCAATGCCGACATCGAAGGTGCGGGTCGGGAAAAGCTCGGCCATCTTGTCGAGACCGGTACCATTAGGCATGGCGGCGGTGACGCCGATGATCTTGTCGTCGAGGGTCGCTTCCTGGATCAGCGCTTCGGCGAAGACGCTGGTATAGCTCGGCGCATTCGGCTTGGCTTTCGCCTGCGCGCCGGTGATGACGTCGAATTTGTTGACGCCGTGATATTTGTCGGCCGCCGCTTCCGCCGGTGCATAACCCTTGCCCTTCTGCGTCACCACATGGATGAGAACAGGGCCTTTCTGGTTGTCGCGCACATTGCGCAGCACCGGCAAGAGGTGATCGAAGGAATGACCGTCGATCGGGCCGATGTGATAAAAACCAAGCTCCTCGAACAGCGTGCCGCCGGTCACGTAACCGCGCGCATGGGTCACGGCGCGGGTAATGGCGCGGTCAATGGTCTTGCCGAGATAGGCGGTGAGTTTCTTGCCGAAATCGCGAAAGCCCATATAGGTGCGGCCGGAGGCAAGACGCGCCAGATAGGCGCTCATTGCGCCGGTCGGCGGCGCAATCGACATGTCGTTGTCGTTGAGAATGACGATCAGCCGCGCATCGAGCGCGCCGGCATTGTTGAGCGCTTCGAACGCCATGCCCGCCGACATCGAGCCGTCGCCGATCACGGCGATCACCTTGCGGTCGCTCTGATCCAGCCCCGCCGCCACCGCCATGCCGAGACCGGCGGAAATGGAGGTGGAGGAATGGCCGGCGCCGAAATCGTCATAATCGCTTTCCGCACGACGCGTGAAACCGGAAAGCCCGCCTTCCTGGCGCAGCGTGCGAATGCGGTCGCGACGGCCGGTGAGGATTTTATGCGGATAACATTGGTGTCCGACATCGAAGATCAGCCGGTCTTCGGGCGTGTTGAAGACCTTGTGAATGGCAATCGTCAATTCCACCACGCCAAGGCCGGCACCCAGATGGCCACCGGTCTTCGACACCGCGTCGATCATCTCGTCGCGCAGTTCCCGTGCCAGTTCCGGCAGGTCGCGATCGTCGATCTCCTTGAGATCGGAGGGGAAATTCACCCGGTCGAGCAGTGGGGTCTGGGGCATTCCGGTCAATCGTTCGGCCTTTTCTCGTGGTCAGCAGGGGGCGCCGGAGCGGCTTTCATGGTGAAAGCCGACGGTCCATTCCTGCATGTCGTACACTTCTATAGAATTTCAACCTTCCGGCAAAGGGACAAACTCTTCTTCATCGCCGGGAACGATATCGAAGCGTCCGGTTCTCCACTCCTGTTTGGCCTGCTCTATGCGTTCTTTTGATGACGAAACGAAGTTCCACCAGATGTAGCGACGCTGATTGAGTGCCGCCCCGCCGAAGATCATGATGTGACAGCCATTGCTGCCGGCCTGAAGCGTGATGTCGTCGCCCGGCCGGAAGACGAGCAACTGGTCGGCGGCGAAGATATCGCCCGCCACATCGAGCGAACCGGACAGAATATAGATCGCCCGCTCCTCGTGATCGGCGGAGAGGGAAATTTTACGCCCGGCTCCAGCGAAAGGTCGACATAAAGCGTATCGGTAAAGGCCGAAACCGGGGAGGTGAGGCCTTCGAATTCGCCGATCACTACCCGGCCTGTCGCGCCCTTGAGGTCGATCAGCGGCATGTCTTCCTTCGCCGTGTGGGCAAAGGCGGGGGCGATTTCTTCCATGTTGTCTGGCAAGGCAAGCCACGTCTGCAGGCCGGACATGGAAAGCGGGCGGCCGCGCAGGTTTTCCGGCGTGCGTTCCGAATGCACGATGCCCCGCCCGGCCGTCATCAGGTTGATGTCGCCGGGGCGGATGACGAGTTCGGTGCCGAGACTGTCCCGGTGCTTGATTTCGCCGTCGAACAGATAGGTAACGGTGGAAAGCCCGATATGCGGATGCGGTTTGACGTCGAGCGCCTCACCGGCCTTCAGGATCGCCGGGCCCATGCGATCGAAAAAGATGAACGGTCCCACAAGCCGCCGCTGCCGGGTCGGCAGGGCGCGGCGCACGGCAAAGCCGCCAATATCGCTGGTGCGGGGAATGATCAGGTTCTCGATGGCGTCGCACGCAAAAGCATCACCCGCGACGGGATCGTTGCCGGGAAAGAAGGACATCGCAAGCTCCTCGTATCGTCTGGCGGGAGTTTAGCATAACCGGGCGGGAGGGGAGCATCGCGATATCGAACGCAGCGTCAACGATCCCTGTTAACACGACATTGTGAGAACACCTTACGGCCGGGGAAAGTTTTCAAACCTCTCCTCCGTCATCCTCGGGCTTGTCCCGAGGATCTAAACACGTCAATAAAATCAACGCATTGCCGATCCTCGGGACCAGCCCGAGGATGACGTCGAGTGTTTGAATCGGGAGGTGGCTACCTTATCGAATCACGTCCAAACGCTCCCGCTAAACGCAGTCATTCCCCGTCGAGCGGTTCCACACCCTGCGGCTTGCCCGCACGATCGAGACGGATTTTCTCGATTCGCTTTTCGGCAGCGTTCAACAGCGTCTCGCAGTGTTTCTTCAGGGCTTCGCCGCGCTCGTAGATGGCGATTGATTCGTCCAGAGCCACGTCTCCGCGTTCCAGGCGTGCGACAATGCTTTCCAGCTCGGCGACGGCCTTTTCGAAGGAATAACCGCTGACATCGGCTGTGTTGGCATTTTCCGTCATGTTCAACCCTTCATCGTTTCTTCAGGGCTTCGCCGCGCTCGTAGATGGCGATTGATTCGTCCAGAGCCACGTCTCCGCGTTCCAGGCGTGCGACAATGCTTTCCAGCTCGGCGACGGCCTTTTCAAAGGAATAACCGCTGACATCGGCTGTGTTGGCATTTTCCGTCATGTTCAACCCTTCATCATTCTCAAAATATGCATGGCCGCCGATTCCGCCAGCCCTTCCAGATCATAACCGCCTTCAAGCAGGCTGACGACCCGGTTCGAGGCGTATTTGTCCGCCATTTCCAGAAGCCGCCCCGTCGCCCAGTCGAAATCCTCACCGACCAGATTGATCTGCGCCAGGGGATCGCGGTGGTGCGCATCGAAACCGGCGGAGATGATGATGAGATCAGGCGAAAAATCCGCAATTGCCGGCAGCACGCGCGATTTGAAGGCCTCGCGAAAATACTCGCTGCCGGTATTGGGCGAAAGCGGAGCGTTGACCACATTGTTCTTCACGCCGGTTTCATTTTTATCGCCGCTCCACGGATAGAGCGGCATCTGGTGGGTGGAACAGAACAGCACGGAGGTGTCGCTCCAGAAGATATCCTGTGTGCCGTTGCCGTGATGCACATCCCAGTCGATGATGGCGACGCGCTCTGCCCCATGCACCTTCTGCGCATGGCGGGCGGCAATTGCCGCATTGTTGAAGAGACAGAAGCCCATGGCCTTGGCGGTTTCCGCATGGTGCCCGGGCGGGCGGGCGGCGACGAAAACATTGTCGGCGGCACCCGTAAAGACGTCATCCACCGCCGCCATCGCAGCACCGATGCCGGTCAGCGCCGCCTGCAGGCTTTTCGGTGAGGCATAGGTATCCGCCTCGATGCGGTTGATCTCGCCATCCTCCTCGGGGATCTGGCGCATGACGGCAAGCAGATGCTCCTCCGGATGCGCCAGAAGCACGGCGTCCTCATTGGCCTGCGGCGCTTGCTTGCGTTCAAGGCGCTCGAAATTCGGATGTTCGAGCGCGATGTTCAGCGATCGCAGCCGATCAGGCCGCTCGGGGTGGCCTTCTGGCGTGATGTGTTCAAGGAAGATCGGATGTTCGTAAAGACGGGTCGCCATTCTTTTCCTCCCGGAGAAAGCTAGCTCAGGCGCGCTGCGGCAGAAGCGGATAACCCGCCATCACGGCGCGGCCTGCAAGAGCGGCAAGCACGGCCTTCAGCGCATCGCCGGGAATGAAGGCGAGCGAACCCATGAAAGCCTTTTCGAAACCAAGCCCGACGACCAGCGCCAGATAGGTGATGCCGAAAGCGTAAAGCACGACCACGCCGCCGATCAGGCTGGCGATGAAGAAACCGATGCCCTGCGCCAGAGCCGACTGGCCACGGTTGACGAATTTTTCCGAGAGAGTGCCGGTGACGAAAACCGCAGCGATCCAGCCGATCAGGAAGCCCGTGGTCGGCGTGGTGAAGATGGAAAGGCCGCCGCGTCCGCCTGACAGTACCGGCAGGCCGATGGCGGCAATCAGGATCGTCAGGAGAACCGCCAGTGTACCGCGTTTCGCCCCTAGCACGACACCGGCCAGCATGACGCCGAGCGACTGCGCGGTGATCGGCACCGGAATGAAACCGAGCGTGATCGGCGGCAGAAGCCCGAGTGCGATGATGATGGCGGAAAACAGCGAAATCAGCACAAGGTCGCGGGTCGTCATGGCTCGGAAACTCCGGATGGTTATCTGGCCGTCAGCTTTGGCCTCTGAAACCGCGCGCGTCAATGGCGTCGGCAATGGCATCGGCATCCTTCAACGTCATAATCACCAGCGGCACGATGATGGTGGCCATCCGCACCGGCAGGCCGCGCGCCCGGTGCGCATCGCGCACCGCATGGTAACGGTTGACGATTTCAGGCACGAACCGCACGACGAGCCCGACGGCAAGCCCGATATCGGCGGCCTTGACCAGCCCCAGCCTTTCCAGCGGTGCGGCGGCAAGCGCAATTTCGTCAATGAATTGCGAAATGCTGACGGTGATGGTGACGGCGGTGGCGAGAAGCGCCAGTGCTGTCAGCCGCAAAAGATTGACGCTGGCATCATGGGCCGGAAGCAACAGATAGCTGAAGGCGGCAACCAGGAGAATGGTCAGCATCACCGGGCGCAGCCGCAGGCCGATCTCCCGCAAGGGCAGCCGCGTCTGGCGCAAAATGGCGGCGGCCAGAACCACGGCGCATCCCAGCAAAATCAGGTCTCGGGTAAGGAACAGCGCGATGCTGAAGACCATCAGCGTCAAGAGCTTGAGGCGTGGCGAGACGCGATAGAGCCAGCCGGTGCCTTCGACATGCAGGGACTTCATCGCGATGCCACCTCCAGATAGCGCGCCACCGCCTCTTCGGGGTCGGCATCGGCAACCAGCGCACCCTCGTGGAAGACCAGCACGCGGTCGAAGCCGGCAAGCAGCGGCAGATCATGGGTGATGACAACAAGCGCCTGCGACAGGGCCGCCATCGTTTTTTCCACGATCGCGCGGTTTTTCAGGTCGAGCTGGTTGGTCGGTTCATCGAGAATGAGGACTTGCGGTTCAGTGACCAGAAGGGCCGCCAGCGCCGACAGCTGCAATTCGCCGCCGGAAAGCTCGTGCGCGCGCCGTTCGTCCAGATGAGAAATGCCGAGCCGGGCGAGCACGGCCTTCACCCGCGTTTCCGTCTCCACCTTGTTGAGGCCGAGCCGCTTCAACCCGAAGGCGACATCGTCGCGTATGATCGGCAGGATGATCTGGTTCTGCGGATTCTGGAAAATGAAGCCGACCGTCTGCAGCACCGCTTTTGCATCCTTGACGGTATCGAGACCGTTCACCGACACCTTGCCTTCGGTCGGCTTGGTGAGCCCGTTGACGAGCCGCGCAAAGGTGGTCTTGCCCGAGCCATTGAGGCCGATCACGCCGATGCGCCGTTCAGTCAATGTCAGGGACAGGGGCTGTAAAGCCTGCCTGCCCTCGAAGGCCACGCCGGCACTGTCGAAACGGATTTCCAAGACTGATGCATCCCTCTATCGCTTTCCGGTTCTATATCGTGTCATCAACAGAAGTGAAACAAAGAACAAAAAAAGAACATTGCAATCCTGAAAAAGCCGTCATACCTTCAACGCCATGACGATCAAGGTTTCGAACGAAGCGGCAAGGCGGATTTTTCTGGCGCGGCAGGGGCTTTCCTCTCCGCCCGGCAAGGCGCTTTCCAAGGATGGCCTGCTGCAGCTCATCACCGATATCGGTTTCGTGCAGGTGGACAGTATCGGCACGGTGGAGCGCGCCCATCATCAGATAATATTCTCCCGCAATCAGACCTACAGGCGCGAACATCTGACCACATTGCTGGAAAAGGACCGCGCGCTGTTCGAGCACTGGACGCACGACGCCTCCATCGTACCGACGGAATTTTATCCCTATTGGAAACACCGCTTCCGCCGCCGTGAGCCGATCATTCAGGAACGCTGGCGCAAATGGCATGGCGAGGGTTTCGATGCGGCTTTTGCCGAGACGCTGGAGCGCATTGCCGCCACGGGTCCGGTTTTGGCGCGGGAGTTGAAGGAGGAGGGGCACCAGTCCGGCGGCTGGTGGAACTGGCATCCCTCCAAGACCGCGCTCGAATATCTTTGGCACACCGGCAAGCTCGCCATATCCGGTCGCGTCAATTTCCAGAAGGTCTATGATCTGGCGGAGCGGGTCATTCCCGGCGAGCACCACGAAAGCGAAGTGGAGCACGCGCAATTCGTCGACTGGGCCTGCCGGCAGGCGCTCACCCGGCTGGGCTTTGCCACCCATGGCGAAATTGCCGCCTTTTTCGATCTCGTTACCCCGCAGGAGGCGAGGGACTGGGTCAAGAACCATCGCGACGAACTGTGCGAGGTCTCGCTTCTCGCAAGCGATGGCGGCGCTGCCCGCCCGTCCTATGCCTTTGCGGATTTCAGCGCCGATGTCTCCGATCTGCCGGAACCGTCGTCCCGCGTCCGTGTGCTGAGCCCCTTCGATCCGCTTTTGCGCGACCGCAACCGCACGGAGCGGCTGTTCGGTTTTTATTATCGCATCGAGGTCTTCGTGCCCGAGCCGAAGCGGCAATATGGCTATTACGTCTTCCCGCTTCTGGAAGGAGACCGGCTGATCGGCCGCATCGACATGAAGGCGGATCGCAAGCGCGGCACGCTGGATGTGCGCCGCCTGTGGCTGGAGCCGGGCGTGCGCGCCTCGGCTGGACGGCTGGAGAAGCTCGACGCGGAACTGGTGAGGCTGGCGAAGTTTACCGGGGTTGAGAGTGTGAATTATCTGGAGGGCTGGCGGGAGGAAAACTGAGGTCTTTCCCTCGGGTGATTGCTAGACGGGGCACGCAGACACGACGTTGCTGATCCGTGATGCCGGATTGTCGCGCGGCGTTGCGGCATATTTCTTCTCCCCGCCGGGGAGAAGGTGGCCCGAA
Organism: Rhizobium sp. X9; assembly: GCF_018873185.1. Taxonomy (NCBI): domain Bacteria; kingdom Pseudomonadati; phylum Pseudomonadota; class Alphaproteobacteria; order Hyphomicrobiales; family Rhizobiaceae; genus Rhizobium; species Rhizobium sp. X9. The sequence goes on from NZ_CP071311.1 coordinate 458,814, forward strand.
GGGTCGGATGAGGGGGCAACGGCAAAGATATGCGGAGAACTTGCCCCCTCATCCCGCTGCCGCGGACTTCTCCCCGATGGGGAGAAGAAACGAGCGGAACCCGCTCGCCTCACGATAGCCCTGTGAAGCTAGGCAAAAGCCCCCAAATCAGCAGATATCCGTCGCCGAAATCTTGATGCCGAAACCTTCGAGGCCGACGTAATGGCGTTCACGCGTCGTCAGCAGCTTGATCGAACTGATGCCGAGGTCCTTCAGGATCTGCGCGCCGAGACCGATTTCGAGCCACTCATTTTCGCGGGAGCGGGCCTGCGCATGCGCCTCGTCCGGATCGCGTGACTTGCGCCGTCCGGCCACCTGGCCGACACCGACGGAGCCTTCGCGCAGATAGACGATGACGCCGCGGCCTTCCTCGGCGATTTTCTGCATATAGTGCCGCACCGGCTGGCGGTCGCCGAACACGTCGTCGGCGACGTTCTCAGGATGAAGGCGAACGGGAATATCGACGCCATCGCGGATATCGCCGAAAATCACCGCCATATGCTGCATGCGGTCCCAGGGCAGGGAATAGGTCTGCGCCTTGGCCGGTCCGAAAGGCGTTTCGATGGTGAAGGAAGATTCCATCTCCACCAGCGTTTCCTTGCGCTGGCGATAGGCGATGAGGTCGGCGACGGAAACCTGCTTCAGCTGGTGTTTGTCCGCAAAGGCAGTGACCTGCGGCCCGCGCGTGACGGTGCCGTCATCATTGACGAGCTCGCAGATGACGCCGATCGGTGGCAGGCCCGCCAGCTTGCAGAGATCGACGGCCGCTTCGGTATGGCCGGAGCGCATCAGAACGCCGCCTTCGCGGGCAATCAGCGGGAAGATATGGCCGGGCCGGGTAAAATCGGCGGCGCCAACATTGGGGTTGGCGAGGTTGCGCACCGTCAGCGTGCGGTCGTCGGCCGAAATTCCGGTTGTGGTACCGTGCTTGAAATCGACGCTGACGGTAAAGGCGGTCGTATGGGCGCTGTCGTTTTCGGCAACCATGGCATTGAGGTTCAGCCGCTTGGCTTCCTCACGCGGCATGGGGGCGCAGACGATGCCGGATGTGTGGCGAACGATGAAGGCCATCTTTTCCGCGGTGCAATGAACCGCCGAAATAATCAGATCGCCTTCGTTCTCCCGGTCGTCATCATCGGTCACGACAACGATCTCGCCGGCTTCGAAAGCGCGGATGGCGTCGACGACACGTTTCTGATCATATGCCATTTCTAGTCTACCTCACTTCAACCGGCCGGTCTGGCCGCGATCTCTCAAGTAATGGTCGGCAACGGTGCAGGCCACCATCGCTTCGCCGATCGGCACGGCGCGAATGCCGACGCAGGGGTCGTGGCGGCCCTTGGTGCGCACATCCACATTGTTGCCGTCCGCGTCGATCGACTGGCGCTCGGTCAGAATGGAGGAGGTGGGCTTGATGGCGAAGCGGGCGATAACAGGTTCGCCGGTCGCGATGCCACCCAGAATGCCGCCGGCATGGTTGGAGAGGAAAATCGGCCTGCCGTCATTGCCCATGCGCATCTCGTCGGCGTTTTCTTCGCCGGAAAGCTCGGCGGAGGCAAATCCCTCGCCAATTTCCACGCCCTTGACGGCGTTGATCGACATGAGGTTGGAGGCGATATCCTGATCGAGCTTGGCATAAATGGGTGCGCCGATGCCGGCCGGAACCCCTTCCGCCACCACCTCGACGACGGCGCCGATCGACGATCCCGCCTTGCGGATGCCGTCGAGATAGTCTTCCCACACGGGCACCATGGCCGCATCCGGGCAGAAGAACGGGTTCTGGTCGATCTGATCCCAGTCCCAATTGTCGCGGTTGATCCTGTGTTTGCCGATCTGCACCAGCGCGCCGCGCACATTGAGATCAGGCACCACCTTGCGGGCGATTGCGCCCGCGGCGACACGCGCCGCCGTCTCGCGCGCGGAGGAACGTCCGCCGCCGCGATAATCGCGAATGCCGTATTTCAGGTCATAGGTGAAATCGGCGTGGCCGGGGCGGAAGCGCCTTGCGATCTCGCCGTAATCCTTGGAGCGCTGGTCGGTGTTTTCGATCAGCATCGAGATCGGCGTGCCGGTCGTCACCATCGTCTCGCCGTCCTCGTCCAGCATCACGCCGGAGAGGACTTTTACAATGTCGTCCTCGCGGCGCTGGGTCACGAAGCGGCTCTGGCCGGGCTTGCGCTTGTCCATCCAGTGCTGCACCTCGGCAAGCGTGAAGCGGATGCCGGGCGGGCAGCCATCCACCACGCAGCCCAAGGCGGGCCCATGGCTTTCTCCCCAGGTGGTAACGCGGAAAAGATGACCGAAGCTGTTATGCGACATATTTTTCAAGACCGGAAAACAGGGCCGACCTGCGGACAGGGGCCGTTTAAAACAAGCGGATTTGTCATAGTGGAAAATGAGACCAAGGCAAAAGCCTTTCTTTCGTTGCGGCGGGATAAGTGCGGTGCAGGAGATCGGGACGTGTCAGCCCTCATTCCTGTGCCTGTCACAGGAATCCAGTCGACGCGGCTCTCGCGCGGCGGGAAGGATTCCTTTCAGCCCAAGGACTTGGTCTGGCTGGATCTCTGTGACAAGCACAGAGATGAGGTGGGGTGGCGATTCGCACCGGCCGGTAACGTTTTTCGAGATGACAGAAATGTAAAAACGCTGCAGTTTTCCACGCTAATCCGGAGTTTTCCAATATTGCTGCGAAATGCGGTGTAAAAATCACTAACGGCTTGAACGCGATCCCAAATCCGTTCATCAATTGGGCCGAAAATGTCATGGTTGCGGGCAATTTCCGCCACATTCGAAAGGCAATTCTTCATGCATGTAAGGTTTTCACGCAAATCCACGAAAGCTAGATCGATGCGTATGATGATTGCCGCCCTTCTGGCTACCGCCAACCTTTTGATGCCCATCAACGGCTTCGCCCAGAGCGTCGACGTGGAGGGAACGATCAGCAAGATCGACGCGAATGGCCTCAGCATTACCCTGAACGACGGCAAGACCTATCGCGTGCCGGAAGAGTTCAATTTCGAAGGCCTGAAGGCGGGCGTCAAGGTCGTGGTTTTCTACACGGAAGTGGATGGCAAACGCGTGGTCGACGATCTTCAGGTCGTTGAGTAAATTTCCAGGCGGTAGCTATCATCCACCCTCATTCCTGTGCCTGTCACAGGAATCCAGTCGACGCGCGTCCGCGCGGCGGGAGGAGTTCTTTTCAGCCCAAAGACTTGGGCTGGCTGGATTCCTGTGACAAGCACAGGAATGAGGGAGTTCCCTGAAGAACCGGCCAGATTGAAGTCGCCCGTTGCTATTGATTTTTACGTCGCGACTCTTTCCGCGATTGAGGCAGCCGTCGCGGCACTTCCCTCACGAAATCCACTCCGCCCTACTCCTGTCCATCTCGACTTTCAAAATCCGGTCCTGCGGGATTTGCGTCCGTGAGGCCTCGTCCTTGTCCATGCCTGACACCAGCCGGAAGATGGAGCGGATGACGCCGCCATGGCAGACGCATACCGTCGGAACCTCGACGGACGATAGCCATGCGCCGATGCGCCAGGAGAGGATTTCATAGCTTTCGGCATCCTGTCCGGGGGGAATGAAGTCCCATTTGTTGGCCTTGCGCGCCTTCACCCGGTCGGGAAACTCTTTTTTCAGTTCCGGAAGGGTCTGGCCTTCCCAGTCGCCAAAGGAAACTTCGACCAGACGGTGATCGGTGCGGTAGGCCCTGGGATCGAGCCCCATGGCCCCGCGCATCAGTTCCATGGTCTCGCGCGTGCGCCCGAGCGGGCTTGCCACGTAGTCGAAATCATCAGCCGATGCGCCGAGAATACGCGCCAGGACCTTGCCGTTGCCGACCGCCTGCTGGCGGCCAAAATCATTGAGCGGAATGTCTTTCTGGCCCTGAAGCCGGCGTATCGCATTCCAGTCCGTTTGTCCGTGTCGGATCACATAGACGAGCAAGGCGATACCCCTGTTTCAAGCATTCCTGAAGCGGGATGGCGAAAACTGAGAGCAGTTTTCGCCATCCCGCTCTAATTATTTGATCTCGTGGCGGTCAGTCCTTGACCACCGAAATATCCGGCGCGTCCACCGCCTTCATGCCGATGGTGTGGTAGCCGGAATCCACGTGGTGGATTTCGCCGGTCACGCCCGTCGAAAGGTCGGACAGCAGGTAAAGCGCCGACTTGCCGACTTCCTCGATGGAAACGGTGCGCTTCAGGGGCGCATTGTACTCGTTCCATTTCAGAATGTAACGGAAGTCGCCGATGCCGGAAGCCGCAAGCGTCTTGATCGGGCCGGCGGAAACGGCGTTGACGCGGATGCCGCGATTGCCGAGGTCGACGGCGAGATAACGCACGCTTGCCTCGAGTGCGGCCTTGGCCACGCCCATGACGTTGTAGTTCGGCATGACCTTCTCGGCACCGTAATAGGTCAGCGTGACGATCGAGCCGCCATCATTCATGACAGGCTCGGCGCGCTTGGCAACGGCGGCCAGCGAGAAGACGGAAATGTCCATGGTGCGGTTGAAATTGTCGCGGCTGGTGTCGAGATAACGGCCGGTCAACTCGTCCTTGTCGGAGAAAGCGATGGCGTGCACGACGAAGTCGATCTTGCCCCAGTGCTTTTCCAGCCCGGCAAAAACCGCATCGATCGTCTCGAGATCGGTCACGTCACAGTGGCCGGCCATGAATGCACCGAGTTCCTGCGCCAAGGGCTCGACGCGCTTCTTCAGCGCATCGCCCTGCCAGGTGAGTGCGAGTTCCGCGCCTGCGTCCGCGCAAGCCTTGGCAATGCCCCAAGCGATTGAACGATTATTGGCGACGCCCATGATGAGGCCGCGTTTGCCAGCCATGAGGCCGGATGCCTGAGCCATTTTATGCTCCCTGATACTTTCGATTGATCCTGCCTATGGCATAGGCTGCAATCCTGTTCAAGATTGCCAAAGATCATCAACTGTTAGGGAGCGTAACAAAGGGTGCGTTGTCCCGCCTATTCGCAAAACTTTCACAAATAGAGGCCTTCGCGCATGTGCCGCATGAGGTCGGTCACCTTTTCATCCGGCTTTTCGAGCAGGATGATGCGCAATTCAATGACGAGATCGCCATACCCGCCCTTGCCATCGGCAAGACCCTTGCCGTCAAGCCTGAGCACACGATCAGAGCCGGACCAGGCCGGAATGGTGAGATTTTCCTCACCGAGCGGCGTTTTCACGATCGTTTCGCAACCCAGAACGGCATCGCCGAGCGAGATCGGCAGAGTCGTGTGAATATCGAAGCCGCGAACGGAAAAGATGTCGTCGCGTGCAGCCAGCAATGTCACGGCAAGATCGCCGCGCGCCATGTTGGGAAGCTTCAGCCCCTGTCCCTTCAGCCGCACCACGTGACCATCGGTCATGCCGGGTTCGAGCTGGAAACGGGCTTCGCGCTCCTCGGCAAGCGCAACGGTGATCCACTTGCGCTCGAGGAGGTCTGCGACCGTGACGGTGGCTTCCGCCGTGATATCAGGTGCTTTTTCCGGTGCCGGCTGCGGTGCGCGGAAGCGGCGCACGAGGGCGCTGAAGAGATTGGCGGCAAGCGACGCTGAGGAGGTTTTGTCGTCGGCGGTACCCGGCTGCGCCGTTTCGCCGGCGCCCGGTATATCGCTTCTTGCACCGCTGGCCGCCGCTTTCGCTGCTTCCGCCGCCTGCTGCACCTTGGGATCGTTCTGCGCCTCTGCGCCAAATATCCGCTCGACGATATCCTCGGCCGTTTCCGGCCGGCCATCTGTCTTCTGGCCGGTCTGCGCCCGGTTGCGGGCGTCCGCACGGGCCAGCTCCTCCATCAGCTTCTCGGCGGCTTTGGCGCGCTCGGCAGCCTCGCGTGCCGCCTCCCGCTGCTGCATGATGGTTTCGCCGCGCTGCTTCTTCTCGGCCGCCCTGCGGGCCTGATCGTAGAGATCGCGTTTCTTGGGGTCTCTCAAAAGATCGTAAGCCTGACCGATCTCGGCGAATCGCGCCGAGGCATCGGGGTCGTCGCGATTGGCGTCCGGATGGACGGTTTTCGCCTTCGTGCGCCAGGCGGCCTTGATTTCCTCGTGGCGGGCGTCACGTTTTACTCCGAGGATCGAATATGGATCGCGCATGCGAAACACCAGTTACATTGGCTCAGGTGCATGCTGCCGCTCATGGCGCAATCCTGAAACTAACCCCTCCGAAAAGGGATGCCCGCGATCATTCGCCTGCACGCCCTCGTTTTATCAACGTCGACTGTTGCAATAAGTTGCTAATCAGTTCTTTACGGAGGATACGCGCCGGGCTGGGGCCGGCCTTATTCCATGCGCCAAGGTAAACAGATTATTTCTGCTCGAAGCGTGTCAGCAGCCATTCGCCGGTTTCCGACAGGCAGGCCTGGCCGGCATAGGCTGCAACGCCCTCGAAGGAGTGGCGCGTCGTCCTGAATTCCCGGCAGACGAAACCGCTGGATTTGTCTTCGTGAATGGCGGTGACGACGCCGGCGCTGCCGGTTGCGGCATTGGCCCAGGGCAGCGGCTGGTCGGCAAGTTTGGCCAGATCCGCCGATGTCACCGCGTTGCGGATGGTCGCGTCGTCGGTCTGCGGCCCGTTATTCTGCTGGTTTGGAACGGAAGCGGTGGAAAGTGAGCGGTCGACCTTGTCGCCGCCGAACAGATCGAGGCTGACGCAGCCGCTCAGCACCACGAGCATTGAGACGACAGCGGAAACTTCCGCGATCGACGAAAGGAGGCCCTTTGTTCGACTGTTCGACTTTGCTATGACGGTCACCATCTTTCACCAGAGATCATCTCTGGGGTCCAAATCAGCTCGGGAGCATTTTAGTCAATATGTCGGAAACGGGGTTAACATCCAGTGACTTCACTGAAGAAAATGAACCGTTCACGCTTTTTGCCGAATGGCTGAAGGACGCGACGGCCTCCGAAATCAACGATCCGAACGCGGTCGCACTCGCAACCGTGGATGAAAACGGCCTGCCGAATGTGCGTATGGTGCTGCTGAAGGACGTCGATGATCGCGGCTTCGTTTTCTATACGAATTTCGAAAGTCAGAAGGGACGCGAAATCCTCGGCCAGAAAAAAGCGGCCATGTGTTTCCACTGGAAAAGCCTGCGTCGGCAGGTGCGCCTGCGCGGGGAGGTGGAGATCGTCACCGACGCGGAAGCGGACGCCTATTACGCTTCGCGCCCGCGCGGAAGCCGCATCGGCGCCTGGGCGTCGAAGCAGTCGCGGCCGCTGGAAGGCCGTTTCGCGCTGGAGAAGGCCGTCGCCGAATATACCGCCAAATATGCGATCGGCGATATTCCGCGCCCGTCCTACTGGTCCGGGTTCCGCATTCGCCCCGTCAGCATCGAATTCTGGCACGACCGCAAGTTCCGCCTGCACGACCGCGTCGAATTCCGCCGCGAGACGCCGGATGCGATCTGGTCCAAGGTCCGCATGTACCCTTGATGCGACAAATGCGGGCCGTTTGAGCTGTTGGTGAAATCTCACGCCAAACTCGACGTCATCCTCGGGCTTGACCCGGGGATCCATGGTCGCGCCTGATTGTGGATCCTCGCCTCAAGGGCGAGGATGACGGAAGAGCAAGCGCACTGTTGTTGCAGTTGAAAGGCAGTCCCTTCTCTCCACCTATTTCAGCAGCGAATCGAAGAGCGGCAGGCCGATGACGGCGGAAATGGCGATCAGGCCGTAGCAGATGCGCCTGAACGCCGCCTCGTCGGCAAGCCCGTGCAAACGCGCGCCGGCATAAAGACCCGCCCCGTAGAATGGCAGCGCCAGCAGGAAGAAAACCAGGACATCGGCGGTGAACAGGCCGCTGAAAAAATAGCTGGCGGTGGAGATTACCGTCGAAATCGCGAAATAGAGAATGACATTGGCGCGCACGAAGGCGCCCTTGAGGGCGCCGCCGAGCCAGTAGGCAACGATGGGTGGGCCACCCAATTGTGCAGCACCCGAAAACAGCCCGGCGACAAGCCCGGTGAACAGGGTCAGCGGCGTTTTCGGCCGGCCGCTATAACGCCAGCCGGAAAGCAGGAACAATAGGAGCACGACGACCACGACGGAGATGATCCAGCGCAGCGTGAGTGGATCGCCGTTGGAAAGAAGAAGTGTTCCGAGCGGAACGCCGACAAGCGCGCCGGCCGCCATGGTGAAGACTTCCCGCCGGTCCGCCATGCGCCATGCGGGCGGTATCATGCCGAGTGTCAGGACACCGTCGACCACCAGCAGAACCGCCGAGGCGATGCGCGGCCCGACGATGGCGCTCGCCAGCGGAATGAAGATGAGGGCTGCGCCGAAACCGGAAAAACCGCGCGCAAGGCCGGCGAGAAAGGCAGCGCCCGCAAACATCGCAAGCAGCGACGGGCTATGCGCGGTGATGAGAGCCGAGAAAAAATCGAGGTGGGACATGGGCGATGGCACGGTTGTTCGAATACCTTTTCCCTATCTCGCTTGCAGGCGCATGTCGCGAAAATTTCCGTTCATGGTTGCACGACCCCCTTAAGGGTCGACGCCGTTGGAGAATCATGATTAGAGTTGTAGCGCAGGAACAAAGGATGAACAAATGCTTGCTGTCATGATGCATCAGTTTGAAGAAGCCTCGCAAAAATATGCTGCTGAAAATGGAATCTTCCGCGACCCGGACTGGTACATGCTGAAGCTTCAGGAAGAGGTTGGCGAGGTCACGCAGGCCTGGAACCGGCTGACGGGGCGAGGGCGCAGCAAGGGCACGAGCAAAGAGGAGATGAAGCGGGATCTGGCCGACGAAACCGCCGATCTCCTCGGCCATGTGCTGTTGCTGGCCCATTATAACGGTCTCGACATCAAAGGGTCGATAGAACGCAAGTGGCGCTTTACACCGCCGGCATGACAGTTCGTGGCGTGCGATTCGACCTCCACGTTGCCGGCTCTGCTACTGCTGCGATTATGAGAGCGAGACCATGAAGAACAGAGTTGCGAGAATGGCGGCCACCGGTGTCATGACCCGCCGCTCCGCACGGCTTCGCGACATGGCGTTCAATCCGATGCTCACCGCAAGCGTGCAGGCGATGATCCAGATGCCGGCTTCGATCCAGCCTGCCGGCCAGAGAGTGATGACGCCTGCCTTTTGCAGCGGAAAAGATGCGGCAAGGGCGTAGATCGCGACAGACCCCACACTGGCAATGCGCTGCGTGGCTGGAAGAACCCTGTGCTCGCCGCCCCAGGCGAAGCGACCGAGAGGCGCACCCGCCGCAAGGGTAATCTGAAATGCGGAAAGAACGAGCAGGATAAATGTCGCGAACGACACGGCGACAAGCAGCATGACCACTCCATTTATGAATGCGCTGACAATGAATTCGAACAGGATCGGCCTTTCAGCCGATATGTGCCTCATCATAAAGACCAATGGCTAAAGCCATGTGACGCGCTTTCATGCCTCTGAAAGCTGCGCCTTTTTCAGGAGGCCTGCAACCGCATGAAGGTCACTCGATATGGCGATGCATTTTTCCCGCATTTCATCCGTCGGCGGCGCGACATCAGGCACCATGATCGTCAGCATGCCAGCCGACGAGGCGGAGCGGACGCCGTGATAGGAATCCTCAAGCGCAAGGCACTGCCCCGGATCGATGCCGAGACGTTTTGCGGCGGTCAGATAGGGCATGGGCGAGGGCTTCGGGTCCGTGTAGTCGCCGCGTGCGACAATGGTGTCGAAACGCCTGAGCAGATCGTAGGGCCCGAGATGGCGCGTCACCGATTCATGCCGCGAGGACGTGGCGATGGCGCGGCGAATGTCGAGCCGGTCGAGGAGATCGAGAATCTCGACGACGCCGGGTTTCAGCGCTACGCCTTCCGCCATCAGCACGGCAAGATGCCGGAGCCACGCGTCGCGGAAGCTATCGATGGGGAAATCCGCGCCATAATCGGCAAAGATGGTTCCGGTGATGACGTCCCACGGGCTGCCGCAGACCTTCTGATAGGTCTCGACCCGCATGCCGTGGCCGCCCTCATCCGATGCGGCCAGAAAGGAATCGCGATAAAGCGTCTCGCTTTCGATCAGCAATCCGTCCATGTCGAAAACGACAGCATGAGGAAGAAAAGGCAGCATGGTGACTTAACCGAACCGGAAGGGGCGTTCGCCGAGGCTCTCGAATGGGCGGATCAGATAGCCGTCCGGATCGGCGACGATGAATTGCCGGTTGCCGACCTCGACGGTGCCGCGTCGGTACCATTTTTCTTCCGGCGACAGGACAAGATCGATCATGGCCCGCTCCAGCCGCGCGAGAACCGGCTGCAGCGAGGGGACGGCGAGCTGCAGGTTCATGCCGCGCCCCAGCGGAAATTCAAGTGCTGCATTTTCCGCAACGAAGGTCCGGGTCGCGCCGATCTGGTCGATCATCAGCTGCGCGTCGCCCAGCGCCAGATAGGCAAAACCCTCTTCGGCACGCTCATAAACCACATGAAAACCGATCAGGTCACAATAAAAAGCGCGGCTTTTCTGCCAGTCGCTGACGGCTAGTTCCGGGACGAGGGCATTTCGTATGATGGTCATGGTCTCCTTTGCCGCGCAAGCCCGGGGGTGGGAGGAGTGGCCTGCGGTGGTGGGGCGATCTTAGCGTCTTACAGGTGACTTGCCAGAGAAATCCTCATCATGGCAGCCATGTGCGAGGCTGTGGGCTGAGACTGCCTGCGACGCTACGGGCTGAACCTGGCGCAGGAGGTTCCATTTTCCATCGGGCCACGACATTCCCACCGTCATGCCGGACTAGATCCGGCATCCAGCCAGCCCAAGTCCTGGGGCTGAAAAGGAGTCTTTCTCGCCGCGCGGACGCGCGTCGGCTGGTTTCCGGCTCAGTGCCGGAATGACTGATGTGGATTTCGCCACATCACGACAAGGGCCGCGCCGTGCATCGTCACTTATGCCGCAAGCCGCGAGCTCTACGCCTTCGTGCCGCCGACGGTGATCTGATCCATGCGCAGATGCGGCTGGCCAACGCCGACCGGCACCCATTGCCCGGCCTTGCCGCAATTGCCGATGCCCGTGTCGAGTTTGGAAGCGTTGCCGATCATTGAGACACGCTTCATCGCGTCCGGCCCGTTGCCGATCAGCATCGCGCCCTTGACCGGCGCGCCGATCTTGCCGTTCTCGATCAGGTAGGCCTCGGTGCAGCCGAACACGAATTTGCCGGAGGTGATATCCACCTGTCCGCCGCCGAAGGAAACGGCATATATGCCCTTTTTGACCGAGGCGATGATCTCCTCCGGCGTCTTGTCCCCAGACAGCATGTAGGTGTTGGTCATGCGTGGCATCGGCACATAGGCATAACCCTGCCGACGCCCGTTGCCGGTGGCCTTCGCGCCCATCAGCCGGGCATTCTGCCGGTCCTGCATGTAGCCCACCAGCCTGCCGTTCTCGATCAGCACATTATAGGCCGAGGGTGTTCCCTCATCATCGATGGTCAGCGAGCCGCGACGGCTGTCGATGGTGCCGTCATCCACGACGGTCACGCCGGGAGCGGCCACCATCTCGCCCATCAGGCCGGCGAAGGCCGAGGTCTTCTTGCGGTTGAAATCGCCTTCCAGACCGTGGCCGACCGCCTCATGCAGCATGACGCCGGGCCAGCCGGAGCCGAGCACCACATCCATGGTACCAGCAGGCGCATCGATGGCGGTGAGGTTGACCAGCGCTTGGCGCAGCGCCTCGTCGGCGCCGCGCTGCCAGTTCTCCGTCGTGATGAAATCGCCAAAGCCGACGCGGCCGCCAATGCCGTAGGAGCCGCTTTCCTGCCGGTCGCCTTCACCTGCGACCACGGAAATATTGATGCGGGTCATGGGCCTGACATCGCTGACGCGGTGGCCATCGGCGCGCAGAATATCCACCACCTGCCAGCTTGCGGAAATCGTCGCCGTCACCTGCCGGACATTGGCATCCTTGTCCCGCAGATAAGCGTCGATGTCGGTGAGAAGTTTCACCTTCTCCTCGAAGCTCGGGCTGCCGATCGGGTTTTCGTCGCCGTAAAGCTTCTTGTTGGTGCGCTGGGGTGCGGCGGCATAGGAGCCTGAATAACCTCTGGTAACTGCGCCGACCGCGTCCGAAGCACGTTTCAGCGCACTTTGAGAAAGCTCGCCCGCATGGGCGTAACCCACTGTCTCGCCGGCAACGGCGCGCAGGCCAAAACCCTGGTCGGTGTTGAAGGAGCCGCCCTTGAGCCGGCCATTGTCGAAGGTCAGTGATTCGGCCTGCGCATGTTCGATGAAAAGTTCGCCATCATCCGCGCCGGTGAGCGCTTCGGCGACCAGCTTGCGCAATTGCGTCTCGTCGCAATCGAAGAGATTTACAAGGTCGTTGGTCATCGGCGGCTCCAGTCTTGATCGTTATGACCGATTTAGGGACTGGAGCGGGCAGAAGCAAGGCTGGCCTTTGATGGCAAGCAGTCTTAAGGAAGCGCGTCGTAGCCTTCGGCAAAGCCGGTCAGCTCGATCGGAATGCCAACGCGATCCTGATCGACGGATTCACGCAGCGCAAAAACGGCGGCTTTGCCGGCGCGCAGAACCTTCAGCAACTCGTCGTCAATATCCACTTCCACATAGCAGCCTTCGGAGAAGCAGCGGGTGAAATAGGCCCGGCCGATATTGTTGTTGTCGATATAAAGCTCCATGCCATCCTTCAGGAGAACACCGAGCGGCGCGAGGATGCGCAGGATGCGCGACTTGCGGTCGGCGGTTTTCAGCACCACCACCGAAAGCCCCACTTCCGGGCGGTCATCGGCAATCACGTTCTGCATCAGGGCGCATTGCTCTTCGGAGGCGCCGGCCGGCTTGTCGCAGATGACAGACCATGCGCCATGCGTCGACTTCGGCGTGCCGGGCGGCTGCTGTTGCGCCAGCGCCGCAGCGGCGGGGGCGATGATGGCAAGACCGGCGGCGGCAAGAAAAGTGCGCGCGAGCGGGGAAAGACGCATGGATACCTCTGGGATTCGAATCAGTGCGGCTATTCTGACGCCATAATCCGGAAAAAAAAGCCTTGAGCCTTCAATTCCAGCGGAGTTGGGCGGAAATAGGACCTGTCCGTGCGTATGGACGTGTGATTTGCCTTGCACGACATTTATTATCCGGCGACGAAACTGGCCGCAAACCCGGCGTTAAGCAGGGGCTTTGTCGCATTTGCGCTGTTTGAAACTGCGTTCCGCCAGTCACTCCGGCATGGGAGCGGAGAAAGTCGTCCGTGGATTGACCAATGGCAAAATTGGGGCGCATCCGTGTCCCGACGCATATTGCGGCTGAGGACAAACTGTGGTTTGAAGTTAGTACCATTAGCATGGATTCTGCGTTTGTGATTGATCAAGATCAGACGCGTGAGGGAGAGGGTACCGTGACGAATAGGATTTACGCAGCACTGGCGGGGATGACCTGTCTGCTCACGGCTGTCGGCGCCCAGGCCGATCAGCCGGTGCATTGGCAAATGGGCATGCAGGAGGCAGCCACGCCGATCATGCACGAAATACGCTGGTTCGAACAATATACGCTTTGGTTCATTGTTCCGGTTACGCTTTTCGTTCTTGCGCTGCTCATTATCGTCGCCTTGAAATTCCGCGCCGCGAAAAATCCGGTGCCTTCCAAGACCAGCCACAACACGACGATCGAGGTTGTGTGGACGCTCGCGCCGGTTCTCATTCTCCTGTTCCTCGCTTTCCCCTCGTTCAATCTTCTGAACGCACAGCTGACGCAGCCGGAAAACCCGGACCTGACGCTGAAGGCGACCGCGACGCAATGGCTGTGGAGCTATGAATACAAGGCCGCTGAAGGCGCAGAGCCGCTCTCCTTCGACAGCTACATGCTGAAGGAGCAGGATCGCGCCGCTGCCGGCAAAGAGGACAAGGCCCGCTATCCGCGTCTTCTTGCGGTAGATAATGAAATGGTCGTTCCGGTCGGCAAGACCGTTCGCCTTCTGGTCACCGCCGCTCCGACGGACGTGATCCACGCCTTCGCCATGCCCGCTTTCGGCGTCAAGATCGACGCCGTTCCGGGCCGCCTCAACGAGACATGGTTCAAGCCGGAAAAGGAAGGCCTTTATTACGGCCAATGTTCCGAGCTTTGCGGCAAGGACCACGCCTTCATGCCCATCGCCATTCGGGTGGTTTCCGAACAGCAATACAACGCCTGGCACGCCGCCGCCGCTTCTGATCTGAACGGCGCGAACCGGGCGCTGATGGCCTCAATCGACGGTGCTCCGCGCACGGTTGATGTTGCGGCCAACGAAACCAACTGACGACTGGAGTGAGGACAATGGCTGGACCTTCCACACACGACGATCATCACTCGCATGGTCATTCCGCAAATGAAGCGCACGCGCATGACGATCATTCGCATGATGCGCATCATTCCCATACGCCGGGCTTTTTCGCCCGCTGGTTCCTGTCCACCAACCATAAGGACATCGGCACGCTTTATCTGATCTTCGCGATCATTGCCGGTATCGTCGGCGGCGGGCTTTCCGTCGTCATGCGCATGGAGCTTCAGGAGCCCGGCATCCAGATCTTCCACGGTCTGGCCGCCATGGTTTACGGCTTCGAGGGCGACGCCGCCATCGACGGCGGCAAGCACATGTTCAACGTGTTCACGACAGCGCATGCGCTCATCATGATCTTCTTCATGGTCATGCCGGCCATGATCGGCGGTTTTGCCAACTGGATGATTCCGATCATGATCGGCGCTCCTGACATGGCTTTCCCGCGCCTCAACAATATTTCCTTCTGGCTGATCGTTCCGGCTTTCATCCTGCTGCTCCTGTCGCTCTTCGTCGAAGGTCCGGCGGGCGCTTACGGCGTGGGCGGCGGCTGGACCATGTATCCGCCACTTTCGACGAGCGGCATGCCGGGACCGGCGGTGGATCTTGCGATCTTCTCGCTGCACGTCGCCGGCGCATCCTCGATCCTTGGTGCGATCAACTTCATCACCACCATCCTCAACATGCGCGCCCCGGGCATGACGCTGCACAAGATGCCGCTGTTCGCCTGGTCGGTTCTGGTCACCGCATTCCTGCTCCTGCTGTCGCTGCCGGTTCTGGCGGGTGGCATCACCATGCTTCTGACCGACCGCAACTTCGGCACGGCATTCTTCTCGCCGGAAGGCGGCGGTGATCCGATCCTCTACCAGCACCTGTTCTGGTTCTTCGGTCACCCGGAAGTGTACATCCTGATCCTGCCCGGCTTCGGCATCATCAGCCATATCGTGTCGACCTTCTCCAAGAAGCCGGTCTTCGGTTATCTAGGCATGGCTTACGCCATGGTCGCCATCGGTGCCGTCGGCTTCATCGTCTGGGCCCACCACATGTATACGGTCGGCCTGTCGCTTGAAGCGCAGCGTTACTTCGTCTTCGCCACCATGGTCATCGCGGTGCCGACGGGTATCAAGATCTTCTCGTGGATTGCGACCATGTGGGGCGGTTCGCTGACCTTCTCGACCCCGATGGTCTGGGCGATTGGCTTCATCTTCCTGTTCACGGTCGGTGGCGTCACCGGCGTGCAGCTCGCCAATGCCGGTCTCGACCGTTCGCTGCATGACACCTATTACGTCGTGGCGCACTTCCATTACGTGCTGTCGCTCGGTGCGGTATTTGCGATTTTCGCCGGCTGGTATTACTGGTTCCCGAAGATCACCGGCTACATGTACAACGAGTTCATCGGCAAGCTGCACTTCTGGGTGATGTTCGTGGGCGTGAACCTGATCTTCTTCCCGCAGCACTTCCTCGGTCTTGCCGGCATGCCGCGCCGCTACATCGATTATCCCGATGCCTATGCCGGCTGGAACCTGGTATCTTCCTATGGTTCCTATATCTCGGCCGTTGCCGTGTTGATCTTCCTGTTCGGCGTATGGGAAGCCTTCGCCAAGAAGCGGATCGCCGGCAACAATCCCTGGGGTGAAGGTGCGACGACGCTCGAATGGCAGCTGTCCTCGCCGCCGCCTTACCACCAGTGGGAACAGCTTCCGCGCATTCGCTAATGCGTGGCCGGAAAGCGCAGGCGGGGCTTGCGCATTCCGGTGGCTGAAAATGGGATGGCACGGTATCGTTTCGTGCCGTTTCCCGCATCTGAAGGCATATCCGGAGGCGTGAGGCATTTTGTCCAAGCGAATCCGGGCGCCTGACATGATAAATGCCAAGCGCTGGGCTAAGATGGCATTCGACGCTTTATTCCGGTGACAGCCGCAAAGAACAAATCAAAGCGCCGCCATACCGAAAAAGCCATTCGGTTTTCGGGCCGGTGCAAAGGATGCCGCGGCAAGCGGCATTCGTAAGAAAAACAGGACAAGAAATGACCGTTATCGACAATCGCGAAATGCTGGGTGCGGAAAGTTCCGAACTTTCGGAAGCCGGCGCGCGCGATTATTTCGAATTGCTGAAACCGCGCGTCATGTCGCTCGTCGTCTTCACGGCCTTTGCTGGCCTCGTGCTCGCGCCCGGCGAAATCAATCCGGTTCTTGGGCTCATCGCCATTCTCTGTATCGCCGTTGGCGCCGGTGCCTCTGGCGCTCTCAACATGTGGTACGATGCGGATATCGACGCCGTGATGACCCGCACCGCCAGACGGCCGATCCCGTCGGGCCGCGTCGCCCCGGGCGAGGCGCTCGCCTTCGGATTGACCCTCTCTGCCTTTTCGGTGGTCATCCTTGGCCTTGCGGTCAACTGGTTCTCGGCCGGCCTGCTTGCCTTCACCATTTTCTTTTACGCCGTCGTTTATACGATGTGGCTGAAACGCTCGACACCGCAGAACATCGTCATCGGCGGTGCTGCCGGCGCTTTCCCGCCCATGCTCGGCTGGGCCTGCGTGACCGGCGGCGTCTCGCTCGACAGTATCATCCTGTTCCTCATCATCTTTCTCTGGACGCCTGCGCATTTCTGGGCGCTTGCCCTGTTCAAGATGCGCGATTACGGCTCCGTCGGCATTCCGATGATGCCGAACGTGGCGGGCGAGCGTTCCACCAAGAACCAGATGATCGTTTACGCCGTGCTGACCGCAGCCGCTGCGGTCGCGCCGTATTTTACCGGTCTCGCGAGCGTCGGTTACGGCATTTTCGCGGCGGTGCTGAGCGCGATCTTCATCTACTGTTCGTTCGATGTCCGGCGCATGCCGGAAGGAGACGAGAAGATGCTGCCCGCCAAGAAGATGTTCGCCTATTCGGTGCTTTACCTCTTCGCCATCTTCTCCGGCCTTCTGGCCGATCATTTCGCGCCGGCCCTGAAGGCCGTGATTTCGGGAGTTCTGTGATGGAAACGGTAGAACTGAGCGCGGCGCAGAAAAAATCGAGACGCGGGCGCAACATCGCGCTCGGTGTCGTGCTCGCGGGGCTGGTGGTGCTGTTTTACATCATCACGATCATCAAGATCGGTTCGCATTGACGGCCTGACAATGAGAGCTTGACTGGAGGAGTGGAGGAGGAGATGGCGAATATGGGAGCAGAAACGGCAAGGTCCGGCACGCAGCGGGTGAGCAATCGCTCCATCCTCGTGCTCTGTCTCGTGTTTTTCTGCGCGATGATCGGCATGGCTTATGCCGCCGTGCCCCTTTATACCCTGTTCTGCCGCGTCACCGGCTATAACGGCACGACCCAGCGCGTCGAGCAATATTCCGACGTCATTCTCGACAAGACCATCAATGTCACTTTCGACGCCAACACGTCGAACGGCCTCAACTGGGATTTCCAGCCGGTCGACAGGAAGGTCACGCCGAAGATCGGCGAAACGGTGCAGGTTACCTTCAAGGCGACCAACCGCTCACCGGTTGCGACCACGGGCACGGCGGTCTTCAACGTCACGCCCATGGAAGCGGGCGCCTATTTCAACAAGGTGGAGTGTTTCTGCTTTACCGAAACGACGCTGCAGCCGGGCGAAACGCTCGAAATGCCGGTGGTGTTCTTCATCGATCCGGACATCGCCACGGCGCGCGAAACCAAGAGCATTCATACTTTGACGCTGTCCTATACGTTTTATCCGGCCAAAACCGAAAAACCGGTTGCGTCCTTGCCGGTAAAAACTGAATCTGGCGAAAGCAAATTGTGAGAGGAGATCTGGCCTTCATCTTAAGGCCGGATCAGGGAAGAGATACCAGGGGATTGTCGCAATGGCAGATACGCATCAGAAGAACCACGATTACCACATCATAGATCCAAGCCCCTGGCCACTTCTGGCCTCGATCGGCGCCTTCATTCTGACCTTCGGCGGCGTCTGTTACATGCGTTACCTGTCAGCTGGCTCCTTCAAGCTGTTCGGCATGGAAATGGCCAATCCCTGGCTGTTCTATATCGGCCTCGTCATCGTGCTTTACACCATGTACGCATGGTGGGCGGACACGATCAAGGAAGCCAATGAAGGCAGCCATACCCGCGTCGTTTCGCTTCACCTGCGTTACGGCATGATCATGTTCATCGCCTCGGAAGTGATGTTCTTCGTCGCGTGGTTCTGGGCCTATTTCGATGCGAGCCTGTTTCCGCACGAGGCCATTCAGGCCTCCCGTCTCGAATATACCGGCGGACAATGGCCGCCCAAGGGCATCGAAGTCATCGATCCCTGGCACCTGCCGCTCTACAACACCGTTATCCTGCTTTTGTCCGGCACCTGCGTCACCTGGGCGCACCACGCCCTGCTGCACAATGACCGCAAGGGCCTGATCACCGGTCTCGTGCTCACCGTCGCCCTCGGCATCCTGTTCTCGACCGTGCAGGTCTACGAATACATGCACGCCCCGTTCGACTTCAAGAATTCGATCTACGGCGCGACCTTCTTCATGGCCACCGGTTTCCACGGTTTCCACGTGTTCGTCGGTACGGTTTTCCTTCTGGTCTGCCTGTTCCGGGCCATTGCCGGCGGTTTCACGCCCAAGCAGCATTTCGGCTTCGAAGCGGCCGCCTGGTACTGGCACTTCGTTGACGTTGTCTGGCTGTTCCTGTTCTTCGCCATCTATATCTGGGGTGGTTGGGGCGCGCCGGTACACGGATAATTGCATCCGGTAGAGACCCAGGCCCGAAGCAAGGCATCGCTTTTGGAGCGAGCGGGTCCAACTTGTTTCTTCTCCCCGCCGGGGAGAAGTCCGCGGCAGCGGGATGAGGGGGCGACGTTATCGATAGACCGGGAGCTAGCCCCCTCATCCGACCCTTCGGGCCACCTTCTCCCCGGCGGGGAGAAGAAATGCAACGCCGAGTAACGAGCTATTGCCCTTGTCTGGAGGTGAGCTTCCTGCAGGCTCGGCGTCATCCTCGGGCTTGACCCGAGGATACATAGCTCCGCTCGAATCGTAGGTCCTCGGGTCAAGCCCGAGGATGACGGAGGAGGGAGGATAGGTCCTTCGTCAACACTTCACGGGCGGCGATGCCGCCCTCGTGCTTGAGCGCCTTCCCAGCAAAGGGTTGCAGGCTGAAGCGGGAGGTCTCACCATGTCTGAACAATCAAACGGCAATTTCGCGCCGGTCGATCCCATCAAGGTGGGCTTGAAAGGCTGCTGCCCGCGCTGCGGCAACGGCCGGCTGTTTGACGGCTTCCTGACCCTTAAGCCGGCCTGCAGCGCCTGCGGGCTGGATTACGGTTTTGCCGATGCGGGGGATGGCCCTGCCGTCTTCGTCATGCTGATCGTGGGTTTTCTGGTGGTCGGGCTGGCGCTCTGGTTCGATCAGCGTTTTGCGCCACCCGTCTGGGTGCATGTCATGCTCTGGTTGCCTTTTACGGTGATTGTCTCGCTCGTGCTGCTGCGCAAGCTGAAAGGGATCATGATTGCGCTGCAATACCGCAACAATGCAAGCGAAGGCAGGCTTGATCGTGAATGACGTTTCCCACATGAAGGCGGCGGAAAGACGGGTCTGGTTCGCCGCGCCGCTGGTGCTGCTGGCACTTGCCATCCTTCTCGGGCTTGGCACCTGGCAGGTGAAGCGTCTCTATTGGAAAGAGGCGCTGATCGCCGATATCGAGGAACGGCTGAATGCTGGCCCGGTCGCGCTCTCCGATATGGAGGCGATGGCGAAAAGCGGCGGCGATATCGAATATCGCAGGGTCAGGCTGTCAGGCACTTTCGATCATGCCCGCGAACGGCATTTCTTCGCCACCCATCAGGGCCGAACCGGTTATTACATCTACACGCCGCTGACGCTTGCCGATGGCCGCATTCTTTTCGTCAATCGCGGCTTCGTGCCCTTCGAGATGAAGGAGCAGGCCAAGCGTCCAGACGGCCAGGTCGCCGGCGAAGTCAGGATAACCGGGCTGGCGCGCGCGCCGCTGGCGGCGAAGCCATCCTCGCTGCTGCCCGATAATGATATTGCCAAGAACATCTTCTACTGGAAGGATCTGGCGGTAATGGCCTCCAGCACCGATATCCCCTCCGATCGGCTGGTCCACCTTTTCGTGGATGCCGACAATACGCCCAATCCCGGTGGCTGGCCGCAGGGTGGCGTGACGCTGATAGATTTGCCCAACAATCACCTCCAATATGCGATAACGTGGTATGGCTTGGCGGCGGCCCTTGTCATCGTCGCCGGTTTTGCCTATTTCCGGAACGGTAAGGCACAGGGTGACTAAAGCGGGCGCCGTCCGGTAAGGCAGGTTATCGGGCAAAGGCCAAGGAGCACGAATGAACATCGCCGTTTCCAAACCCCCTTTGACGATAAGGCTGTGCGGACCGCGCGGCTTTTGCGCGGGCGTGGACAGGGCGATCCAGATCGTCGTGCTGGCGCTCAAGGCCTATGGCGCGCCGGTCTATGTTCGCCACGAAATCGTGCATAACCGCTATGTGGTGGAAGGGCTGGAAGCCAAGGGTGCGGTCTTCGTCGAGGAGCTGCATGAAATCCCCGCCGAGCACCGCGAACAGCCGGTGGTCTTTTCCGCCCATGGCGTGCCGAAATCCGTGCCGGAAGATGCGCAGGCGCGCAACCTGTTCTATCTCGATGCCACGTGTCCGCTGGTCTCCAAGGTTCACAAGCAGGCAATGCGCCACCAGCGCCTCGGCCGCCATGTCGTGCTGATCGGCCATGCGGGTCACCCGGAAGTCATCGGCACCATGGGGCAATTGCCCGAAGGCACCGTCTCGCTGGTCGAAACGGTAGAGGATGCCGGCACTTATGAACCGGTCGATCGTGAAAACCTCGGTTTCGTCACACAGACGACATTGTCGGTTGACGATACCGCCGGCGTTATCGCCAGGCTTCAGGAACGCTTCCCGGCCATTCAGGCGCCCGCGGCCGACAGCATCTGTTACGCAACCACCAATCGTCAGGATGCGGTCAAGCAGGCGGCGCCCGGCTGCGATCTGTTCATCGTCGTCGGTGCGCCCAATTCCTCCAATTCCAAGCGGCTGGTCGAGGTGGCGCTGCGCGCTGGCGCCAAACACTCGGTTCTGGTGCAGCGGGCAGCGGAAATCGACTGGGATGCGATCGGCGATATCCGCACGGTTGGTCTGTCAGCCGGTGCGTCTGCACCGGAAGTCATCGTCGACGAGATCATCGAGGCCTTCAAGGCGCGGTTTGACACGACGCTTGATCTGGCTGTTACGGTCGAGGAAACGGAACATTTCCTCGTTAATCGTGAGCTGCGCAGCATTGAGCTGACGACGGACGACATGGCTTTCGTCAACGGCAATGCCAGCAACGCCCTGCCGCCCAAAACCGCCGCCGGCGCCTGAAACGGAATGGCGGTCGATGCGGGCGGTTCTCGCCTCGCATCTGTCATCCTCACCCCAGATTTCCACTCCATCCTTCATCAAGAGATTTGAAATTGGCAGTTTATACGGACATCACCGAAGATGATCTGAGGAATTTCCTCATACAATATGACGTCGGCACGCTCACCTCCTACAAGGGCATTGCCGAAGGTGTCGAAAACTCCAATTTCCTGCTGCACACCACCAAGGACCCGCTGATCCTGACGCTTTACGAAAAGCGCGTGGAAAAATCCGATCTGCCGTTTTTCCTCGGCCTCATGCAGCATCTGGCCGCCAAGGGCCTGTCCTGCCCCTTACCTTTGCCGCGCAAGGATGGCGAGCTGCTGGGAGAGTTGTCCGGCCGCCCGGCGGCGTTGATCTCCTTCCTCGAGGGCATGTGGTTGAGAAAGCCGGAAGCGAAACATTGCCGCGAAGTTGGCAAGGCACTGGCCGCCATGCATCTGGCCGGTGAGGGCTTCGAGATCGAGCGCCCCAATGCGCTCTCCGTCGAAGGCTGGAAGGTGCTTTGGGACAAATCCGAAGCCCGCGCCGACGAGGTGGAGAAGGGCCTGAGGCAAGAAATCCGCCCGGAAATCGATTATCTGGCCGCCCACTGGCCGAAGGATCTGCCCGCCGGCGTCATCCATGCGGATCTGTTTCAGGACAACGTGTTTTTCCTCGGCGACGAACTTTCCGGCCTGATCGATTTTTACTTCGCCTGCAACGATCTGCTGGCCTATGACGTGTCAATCTGCCTCAATGCCTGGTGTTTCGAGAAGGATGGCGCTTATAACGTCACCAAGGGCAAGGCGCTGCTGGAGGGTTATCAGTCGGTGCGTCCGCTGAGTGCTGAGGAGCTCGATGCGCTGCCGCTTCTGGCGCGTGGTTCCGCACTGCGGTTCTTCCTGACGCGGCTCTATGACTGGCTGACGACGCCGGAAGGCGCGCTGGTGGTGAAGAAGGACCCGCTCGAATATCTGCGCAAACTGCGGTTCCACCGCTCCATCAGCCATGTCGCCGAATATGGGTTGGCTGGCGAATGAAACATGTCGATATCTTCACCGATGGCGCCTGTTCCGGCAATCCCGGTCCGGGCGGCTGGGGTGCTGTCTTGCGTTACGGCGAGGTCGAGAAGGAACTGTCCGGCGGCGAGGCGGAGACGACCAACAACCGCATGGAGCTGCTTGCAGCCATTTCCGCGCTGAACGCGCTGAAAAGCCCCTGCGAGGTCGATCTCTATACCGACAGCGCCTATGTGAAGGACGGGATCACAAAGTGGATTTTCGGCTGGAAAAAGAAGGGCTGGAAAACCGCCGATAACAAGCCGGTCAAGAATGTCGAGCTGTGGCAGGCGCTGGAGGCGGCGCAGGAGCGCCACAAGGTCACCCTGCACTGGGTCAAGGGCCATGCCGGCCACCCGGAAAACGAGCGTGCCGATGAACTGGCGCGCAAGGGCATGGAGCCCTTCAAACGGCGGTAATGGAAGCCTGTTCTGCTGCGGTCTTTATAATCCGGGGTTGTGAAAACTGAAACCCGATCTATCTTGTCGTCAAACAGCCGGACAGTGTTCCGGCGGAGGAGAGGAATTCGGATGATCCTGCATTGTGTATTTTTGCGCTTCAAGGCTGCGACGGCATCCTCTGAAAAACAGGCGATCTTTGAGGCGATTGCGGCCCTGAAGGACGTGATACCCGGCATCATCGATGTGAAATACGGCCAGAATGTCTCGCCCGAAGGCCTGAACGGCGGTTTCGTAGACGGTTTTATCGTGACGCTTGAAAGCCCCGAGGCCCGCGACGATTACCTCGCTCATCCCCAGCATATGGAAGTCGGAGAACGTCTCGTGTCGCTGACCGATGGCGGTCTGGCCGGGCTTCTGGTGTTTGATATGAATGTCTGAGGGGAGGGCGGCTTGGCCGCCCTTTTTGTTTGTGGCTAAAAGCAGCGTTGATGCGTTTGGCGATGTCGTGTCAGTCGATACACCGTCACCCCGGACTTGATCCGGGGTCCAGCGCGATCAAGTCCTTGATCGCAAAAGACCCTTATCACGGCGCAGACGCGCCGTGGCTGGATGCCGGATCAAGTCCGGCATGACGGAGAGACTAAGCCACCAGCTCTCAAAGCTGCTCGATCATCGCCGCAGCGGCCGAAACCGTCGCCTGGCCAGGGTTTTCCTCGACATTGAGCGACTTCACCACGCCGTCTTCGACCAGCATCGAATAGCGCTTGGAGCGTACACCGAGGCCGCCGCCGGAAAGGTCGGCATCAAGGCCAAGTGCCTTGGTGAAAGAGGCATCCCAATCTGCGAGGAAGTGGATCTTGCCCTGGCCGCCTGACGATTGCGCCCATGCGCCCATCACGTGCCAGTCATTGACGGCGACAACCGCGATGTCATCCACGCCTTTTGAGAGAATGGTGTCGCGGTTTTCCAGATAGCCCGGCAGGTGGTTCAGCGAGCAGGTGGGGGTAAAAGCGCCGGGCACGGCGAAGAGCACGACCTTCTTGCCGCCGAAAAGCTGATCGGTGGTGGTTTCCACCGGGCCGTCGGCCGTCTTTTCCTTGAAGGTTGCGGAAGGCAGTTTTTCGCCGATCTTGATGGTCATGTCCATGCTCCTGTGGCCGTTCGGTTCGCGCGACTATAGAGCAACCAAATGAAACGTGTCATGCGGTTTTCGCGGGAAATTCCATTGCGGAAGCGATCGCGCAGGCGTCGCCGCCGAACCGATCAGGGCTTTGGAAAATTGAGCATCGTTTCCATGGCCCGGTCGCCGGATTTCACCAGGATGGGCCAGCTGTTGCCCTGCACCTGATAGGTTTTCGGCAGGCCCTTGATGTTCATGTAGAAAGAAAGCTTGCGCTTGTCGCGGACCATGTTCTGCGGCTCGTAATAGGCAAAGCCGGAGGGACCGGCGATGAAAATGTCGGTTTCCTTCGGCGCGTTTTCCGGCAGCTGCAGCTGCACGCCGAGCATGGTCTTGTCAGGTGTGATATGGAAATCGGTCACCTTGAAATCGTCTGATGCCGCTTCGGGCAGTGTCTCGCGCGCCTCTTCCAGCAGGCGCCGTTCCTCGCCGTCGTCATTGCCCGCATTGCCGCGCTCAATCGAAAACGTCGCCTCGAAGGGAATGCAGATATTCTGGCAGACACCGATGAAGGCGGTGAGGTCGATCTTCCCGTTGGCCGATGTATCGGCGGCTTTCAGCTGAAAGGGAAGGCTGACGGCGTGGTCATAGCCGATATCGGTGAGGTCGCCGTTTTCGATGAGCTTCGGAACGGGATAGGCCATGGAGATCAGGCTCACGCCGCTTGCCGGGTCAAGCGAGATCTTCGGCGGTATGCCGGCTTCACCCGGTTCGCGCCAATAGGTAATCCAGCCGTCTTTCGGTTCGATCTGCAGCACGCCGCGCACAACGCCGTCGGCATCCATCGCAAGGCTTGCGACGCGCATCTGGCCGCCCTCGCTTCTCGCCCAATCGGTAATTTCCGCCTGGGCGGCTTGTCCGCCGCCGAGGAAGGCGGCGAAAGCGGCCGCGAAACGAAGATGTGAAAATCGAAAGAATGTCCTGACGCTCATAGTTCCCGTCTAACCCAACATCGGCTGGCGGACCAGTTACGAATTCGTGCGATGCATCATTTTCGGTTGATTGATGGCACGCGATGCCGCATCCTGTCCTTTGTCGAAGTGCGAACGCCGCTTTCCGTTCGATGACGGAATTCGGCCTGCTGGAGGCGACGGTGAGCTTTTCAACCCTGATGGACAAACGCGAACGTGGCTTTCTCGATGGTCAGTTCCTCATCGCGATGCCGGGGCTGGACGATGGCAATTTTGCCCGTGCGGTGATCTATATCTGCGCCCATTCGGATGCCGGCGCCATGGGTTTCATCATCAACCGGCCGCAGCAGATCACCTTCACGGATATTCTGCTGCATCTGAAACTGGTTGATAGCAACGACGCCATCATGCTGCCCAACCGCACCCGGGAATTTCCGATCCAGTGCGGCGGCCCGGTTGAATCCGGCCGGGGTTTCGTGCTGCATTCGGACGATTACCTGAGCGAATCCAGCATTCCGGTCAGCGACGACATTTCGCTGACGGCGACGCTGGATATTGTTCGCGCCATTTCCAATGGCCGCGGCCCGCAGAGGGCCACCATGCTTCTTGGTTATGCGGGCTGGGGTCCGGGCCAGCTGGAAAACGAGATCGCCAATAATGGCTGGCTGAACTGCCCGGCGGCGGAAGAGTTGATTTTCGACCGTGGGCTGGACAATAAATATGAGCGGGCGCTCGCGCTGATGGGCGTCGACCCCCGCATGCTTTCCACGGATGCAGGGCACGCCTGAAATTTGCGCCGTCCCCACACACGGTCGCAGGCTGGAACCAAACCTTGACCCCTTACGTTACTCACCCGGAAAGCCGGACAAACAGTGCGGCTCAACTAGGGAGCAGTGACATGGGTAGCACATCAGACAAGATCGCCGGCAAGGCCAACGAAGTCGCCGGCAAGGTCAAGAAGAACGTCGGCGAAGCCACCGGCAACAACGAGTTGCGCGCCAAGGGTGCGGCCCAGGAAACCAAGGGCAAGGTTCAGAAGAACGTCGGCAAGGCGAAAGACGCCGTCAAGGGCGCCGTCGACCGCATGTAATGCAGTCTGACGGGTTTCCGCCTCTTTGATGAAGCGGTGCTTTGGAGCGCATGTGTTTGCAACACATGCGCTCTTGTCGTCTGGGCGTCGTTTGATGCGGATAATTTCCCCGACAAGGAAGAAGCGCAGACAACAGGTCAAGCAAGACCTTGAACCGTCAATCAAACTCGGCGTTGTCCTCGGGGCAGGCCGGAGAATGACGCCGTAACCATAATTGCCAGGAGTTGGCGTATGTCGCCGACCCCTTCCGTCCCATGATCCATCGCAAGGGTTTCATAAATGAAGCTTTTTTCCTGCGCATCCTGTGGCCAGCCGGTCCATTTCGATAATCGTTTCTGCGTTTCCTGCGGCCATCGCCTGGCCTTTGTGCCGGAACGGCTTTCCATGGAAGCGCTGGCGCCTGCGGGCGAGCCCAATTGGCAGATCGTCGCCGACCCGCAAAAACAGGTGCGTTTCTGCGCCAATGAGGTGAATGACATCTGCAACTGGTCTGTCCCGGCGGAAAGCCAGAACGCCTTTTGCCCGGCCTGCAGCCACAACCGCCTGGTGCCGGATATCGCAACGGATGAGGGCGTCGAACAATGGCGCCGCATCAGCCAGGCGCAGCGGCATCTGTTTTATTCGATCCTGCGGCTCGGCCTGCCGCATCCGAACCGGGATGCCGATCCGGCAGGCGGGCTCGTTTTCGACTTTCTGGTCGATGAGGTCGCACCAGACGGTTCCGTCATTCCCGCCATGACCGGTCACGATGAGGGCCTGATCGCCATTCGCGCGGCCGAAGCCGATGATGCGACGCGCGAGCAGGTGCGCGCCAACATGAATGAGCCCTATCGCACCATGCTTGGCCATTTCCGCCACGAGGTCGGGCATTTCATCTGGAACAAGCTGGTTCGCGATGAAAACCGCCTTGAGGCCTGCCGTGTGGTGTTCGGCGACGATCGCGAGGACTATGCAGCCGCGCTTCAACGCAATTACGAGCAGGGACCTCGCCCCGACTGGCAGGAAAGCTTCATAAGCTCCTACGCCTCCGTCCACCCCTGGGAAGATTTCGCCGAGTGTTTCGCGCATTATCTGCACATCGTCGACACCCTTGAGACTGCGCGCGCTTTCGGTGTGGCGATCGATCCTGACGGACATGAGGAGATGGCGGCAGAAGTGACGTTCGATCCCTACAAGGCCCGCAGTGCCGCGCAACTGGTCAAGGCTTGGATTCCGCTCAGCGTCGCCATCAACTCGATCCAGCGCAGCATGGGGGAGGCAGACCTTTACCCCTTCGTGCTGTCGCCGCCGGTGGTGACCAAGATGGAATTCATCCACGACCTCTTGCATGGCAGGGTGGCGGCGGATGCGTCGCCGCCGGTGGCGATGGTTCAGTAAGGAACGATTTGCCCTCGACGTCATCCTCGGGCTTGACCCGAGGATCCACAACCACCCGCGACAATGGATCCTCGGGTCAATCCAGAGGATGAGCTCGCGTTAGGGGGAGGGAGAAAGGGACGGGGAGCGCGCTGCTGCACCCCATCCCCTTACGAAGCCCGCTTTGTCGGCTGGAACCGCTCCCGCAGAAGCTTCAGCGCGGCATCGCCTGACACGGGTGTGCCGAACAGGAAGCTCTGGCCAAAATGGCAATTCATGCGCGACAATTCCGCCGCATCTTCCGGCGTCTCGATGCCTTCCGCCACCACCTGCATGTCAAGCGCGCGGGCCATGGCGATAACGGAGCGCAGGAGCACGTTGCGCTTGTCGCTGGTATTGGCCACCAGCGCCTTGTCGAGCTTGATCGTGTCGAAGGGGAAGCGGGTGAGATAGGCAAGCGACGAATAGCCGGTGCCGAAATCGTCCATGGCGAGGCTCAAGCCCGTTTCCTTCAGCTTGGAAAGCACCAGCCGCGCCTGTTCCGGGTTCTCCATCACCACGGATTCCGTCAGTTCCAGCTTCAATTGCTGCGGATTGCAGCGCGTGCGCGTGAGCATGCTGCGCACGTCGTTGTACAATTCGTTGTTCAGCAATTGCGCGCTGGAAATATTGACGGAGATGAAGATCGGCATCTTCTCGATGGCGTGCTGCCAGTCCATCAGATCGGTCGCCGCCCGCTCCAGTGCGAACATGCCGAGCGGCTCGATCAGGCCGGAGGCTTCCGCGATGGGAATGAACTCGCTCGGCGGAATATTGCCGCGCTTGGGATGTTCCCAGCGCATCAGCGCTTCGAAACCGGCGAGCTCGCCATCGTCAAGCTTGACGATCGGCTGATAGGCGAGCGACAGCTCCTTGCGCTCGATGGCGCGGCGAAGGTCGCTTTCCATCTGCAACCGGTCGGTGCCGGAAGTGCGGAAGGCGGGGCGGAACGGCTCGACGCGGTTACCGCCGGCGCGCTTGGCGCGGTACATGGCCAGCTCCGCATCGCTGAGCAGACCGGCCGCACTTTCCTGCTGGTCGATCCACGAGACAAGGCCGATGGAGGCGGTGAGGATGATTTCGCGATTGGCGAAATTGATCGGCACCATGATCGCTTTGTTCACCGCATCGGCGAAATCCGCCACACGCTGCGGATCGCGCTCGGAGGTCAGGATCAGGCCGAACTCATCGCCACCGAGGCGCGCCAGCGTATCCTGCGGTTTCAACAGGCGGCGCAGACGCCGCGTCAGCGCGATGAGAATATTATCCCCCGCGGCAATGCCGAGCGTATCGTTGACCAGCTTGTAGCGGTCGATATCGATCGCCATCACGGTCGGGCGCACGCCCTCGCTGTCGGGAGAAAGGTTGAGGATCGATTGCAGGCGGTCGAGGAAAACCTGCCGGTTCGGAAGTCCGGTCAGATTGTCGTTCATCGCATCCTGCAACAGCCGCTCGACCGAATTCTTCTGTTCGGTAATGTCGGTAATCGTGCCGACGCAGCGGATGATTTCGCCGTTGGAGCCGAGAACCGGACGGGCGCGGATTTGCAGCCAGTGGAAATGCCCATCTTCGGCGCGAATGCGGAATTCGTGGTTGAGGCGGCCCTTGCGGTGGTCGAGCAGCACGTCGAGCGTCGCCTTGAACCGGTCGCGATCATCCGGATGCAGGCGCGGCAGCCAGTTGCGCGCAGCACCATGCATGGTGCCGGGTTCCAGTCCCAGCCGGTTGGAAATGTCGGGCGTGGTGACGATCCGGTCACGCGTCACGTCCCAGTCCCACACGGTATCACCGCTGCCTGTCAGCGCCAGCGACTGGCGTTCGAGGTCAGAGAACAGGCCCTGCTGATAGGCGCTGCCGGCAAAGGCATGCTGGATGACGGTGAAGCCGATCAGAAGCACGATCAGCACCAGTCCACCGCCGAGTGCCGGTTGCACGATGTCGTTGTCCAATTGCCCAGTCACCGTCAGCCAGCTGCCGAACAGCCAGACGAGGATGAGCGCCCAGGACGGAACGAGCAGGATAGCCCGGTCGTAACGGTTGAAGCCGAGATAGATGATGAGCGCGATACCGGCCGTTGCGGTGAGCGCGAAGGACACGCGGGCGATGCCCGACGCAACCGAAGGATCGTAGATCGCGACGCCGAACAGCAGCGCCAGACCCACCACCCAGGCGAAGGTCGCGTAACCCAGATGCGCGTGCCAGCGGTTGAGATTGAGATAGGTGAACAGGAAGACCACGAAGCTGGAGGCGAGCGCCACTTCGGCGCCCGCCCTCCATATTCGCTGGTCGCTGGATGTGACGGTGATGAGCTTTTCAAGGAAGCCGAAATCGACGCAGATATAGGCGAGCACCGCCCAGGCGAGTGCGGCGGAAGCGGGCAAAACGGAGGTTCCCTTGACCACGAACAGAATGGTCAAGAGCACGGCCAGCAGACCGGCAATGCCGAGCACGATGCCGCGATAAAGCGTGAATGCGTTGATCGTGTCCTTGTAGGCTTCCGGTTCCCACAGATAGATCTGTGGCAGCTGCGGCGTGGAAAGCTCGGCGACGAAGGTGATGACGGAGCCGGGATTGAGCGTGATGCGGAACACGTCGGCATCCGGGCTTGGCTGCCGGTCCAGCGCAAAACCTTCGCTCGGCGTGATCGCGATGATGCGCTGCGAGCCGAGATCGGGCCAGAACAGTTTCGAGTTCACCAGACGGAAATGCGGGGCGACGATGACGCGCTCCAGCTGCTCTTCGGAGACATTGGCGAGCGCAAAGACCGCCCAGTCGCCCTGGTGGTCCGTGGAACTGGCGCGCACCTCGATACGGCGGCGGATGCCATCGGGGCCGGGCGCGGTGGAGACCTGAAAGGCCTCGCCCTGATTGGCATAGATATCGGTGGTCGCGGTCAGATCAAGCGCCGTGTCGTCACGGGAAATCTTCACCGGCTCGAAGGCGTAGGAATAGGAAGCAAAAAGCAGGAACAGCAGGAAAAACGGCGCAGCCAGTGCGATTGCCGCCAGACGTTTCGACGAGCACGGCGCAGTGTGATTGTAGGTCATGTATCGTACTTCGTTCCGCCGGAGCTTTGCTTGTCGGCAAGAAGGGAAAACATCATATGATCCCGCCATTGGCCATTGATTTTCAGATATTCCCGCAAGAGACCTTCCCGCTGGAACCCGGCATTTTCGAGAAGCCGGATGCTTTTGAAGTTTTCCGGAATACAGGCTGCCTCGATACGGTGCAACTGAAGTCCGTTGAAGATGTAGGGTATTACCAATTTTAATGCGGCAGACATATGGCCTTGTGCCGCGTGGCGTTCGCCTGTCCAGTAGCCGATCATGCAGCTTTGCGCGGCGCCCCGGCGGATGTAACCGATGGTGATGCCGCCCACCAGCAGGGTCTCCTTTTCGAACAGCAGAAACGAAACGGCGGTGCCGGAGGAAAACTCCTGACCGTTGCGCACCACGCGCATCCGGAAGGAGCCTTCCGTCAATTCGTCCGGGCGCCAGGTGGGTTCCCAGGGCTGGAGAAACTGCCGGCTTTCCGACCGCAGAACGTGCCACTGCCTGAAATCGCCATAGCGCGGCAGTCTGAGAAGATGGTCGGCGCTGCGCAGTTCGGGCGTGTCATTATGTCGGGAAAGAAAACGCAGCATTCACCATCCCTGTGCGGAAAAAACCGCCACCCTCAGCCGTTCGCCTTTATCCTTGCAGGCTGCTGCGCAGAAAGCGCGGCAGTAATGTCTGAAAGAGGCGGCAGATGTTCGAGCGGGCCAATTGCGGACAATGTCGGAACTGTATCGAAAAACAGCCGTCCTGCAAGATCGGTCAGGCGGTCCTGCGTGATGTGCTCGAGGCGCTCCATCATCTCCTCATTGGGGATGGGTCGGCCGTAAAGCATCATCTGCCGCGCCATCTGGCCGGCGCGGGCGGCCGGGCTTTCCTGCCCCATCAGCAGCTGCGCGCGGATCTGCGCGCGGGCGCGGTCGATTTCTTCCTGATGGATGGTCTGCGACGACTTGCGCAATTCCTCCAGAATGACCGGCACCAGTTCCGGCAGGTCGTTGCCGCCGGTGGCCGCATGCACGCCGAAGATGCCGGTATCTGAAAAACCCCAATGGAAGGCATAGACAGAATAACAAAGACCGCGCGCTTCACGCACTTCCTGAAACAGCCGCGATGACATGCCGCCGCCCAGGATATTGGCGAGGATCTGCGAACAATAGAAATCACGGGCGTGATAGGCCTTGCCCTCGAAGCCGAGAAGCACCTGCGCGTCCATGAGGTCGCGAGTCTCGCGGATTTCCCCGCCGGTATAGATCGCCTTTTCGAGAACCGGCGTGGCGGCTGGCAGCTGCGGCAGCGAGGCGAAACGTTCTTCCACCTGCTTGACGAAGCTATCGTGATCGACGGCACCGGCCGCCACGACGAAGATGCGATCCGTCGTGTAGTTGCGGGCGAGATAGTGCCTGATCTGGCCGGTGGTGAAGGATTGCACGGTTTCCGGCGTGCCGAGGATCGGGCGGCCGATGGTCTGGTCGCGATAGGCGACGCCGGAGAAATTGTCGAAGATCACATCGTCAGGCGTATCGGTTGCGGCACCGATTTCCTGGAGAATGACGTTTTTCTCCCGCTCCAGCTCGTCTTCGTCGAAGAGCGATTCCGTCAGAATATCGGCAAGGATATCGACCGCGAGGGGGACGTGGTCTTTCAGGACGCGCGCATAATAGGAGGTTGTTTCCGTCGATGTCGCGGCGTTGACTTCGCCGCCGACATTTTCGATCTCCTCGGCGATCTGCCGGGCGGTGCGGCGCGCCGTACCTTTGAAGGCCATATGTTCGAGAAGATGGGCGATGCCGTGCTCGGCAGTCGTCTCGTTGCGGGAACCGGATTTGATCCACACCCCAAGAGCAACGCTTTCGAGATGTGGCATTTTTTCCGTGACAACGGTCAACCCGGATGAAAGCCGGGTCACATTAACTCTCATACTCAACGTCTTTCCGCGTCTCTATTTGCCGGCGCGTGCATGGCTGCCGATGAAGGTTTCCACGGCTTTCAGCTCTGCATCCAGAATGTCGAAACGCTCCTCCCGGTTCATAATGTCAGCTAACCATACTGGAAGCGCAGGCTCGATTGCGCAAGCGGATTTTACGGCGGCCGGGAATTTAGCCGGATGGGCGGTAGACAGGACCACCATCGGGCTGGACGCCTTTTCGTGCTTTTCCGCCACGAAAACACCGGTGGCCGTATGCGGGTCGATCAGGTAACCGGTCTTTTCAAGCGTATCGCGGATCGTCGCCGCCACCTGCTTCTCGGTGGCACGACCGGCACGGAAATCCTTTTTGATGAATTTCAGCGCATGCGGCGGAATTTCAAATGCGCCGGATTGCTTGAGGCCGTCCATGGACGCCTTTACCGCAGAGGAATCGCGGCCATAGGCTTCAAACAGCAGACGCTCGAAGTTGGAAGAAATCTGGATGTCCATCGAAGGCGAGGTGGTGGGCTTGACGCCGCGCATCTCGTAACGGCCGGTCTTCAGCGTGCGCGCCAGAATGTCGTTGTCATTGGTGGCGATGACGAGCTTGTCGATCGGCAGGCCCATCTTCTTGGCGACGTAACCGGCGAAGATATCACCGAAATTGCCGGTTGGAACGGTGAAGGAAATCTTCCGGTCGGGACCGCCGAGCGACAGGGACGCCGTGAAATAATACACGACCTGCGCCATGATGCGCGCCCAGTTGATGGAGTTGACGCCGGAAAGCTTCACGCCGTCGCGGAACTTCGCATCGTTGAACATTTCTTTGACGAGGTTCTGGCAATCGTCGAAATTGCCGTTGATCGCCAGCGCATGCACGTTGGATGCTGTCGAGGTCGTCATCTGGCGCTGCTGTACCGGAGAGACCTTGCCATTGGGGAAAAGGATGAAGATGTCGGTGCGCTCGCGCCCGGCAAAGGCGTCGATGGCTGCGCCGCCCGTGTCGCCGGAGGTGGCGCCGACAATGGTGGCGCGCTCGCCACGCTCAGCCAGCGTATAATCCATCAGGCGGGCGAGAAGCTGCATCGCCACGTCCTTGAAGGCGAGCGTGGTGCCGTGGAAAAGCTCCAGCACGTAGGTGTTTGGGCCGGTCTGCGTCAGCGGTGCCACGGCCGGATGGCGGAAGGTCGAATAGGCGTCGTCGATCATCGCCTTGAACTTGTCGGCCGGAATTTCACCGCCGGTGAAACGATAGAGAACCTCAAACGCGATGTCCTGATAGGATTTGCCGCGCAGGTTGCGGATTTCCTTCTTCGACATGGACGGCCATTCGCGCGGCACGTAAAGCCCGCCGTCACGGCCAAGGCCCGCCAGAAGCGCGTCGCAGAAACCAAGCGAAGGGGCCGCACCCCTGGTCGATACATATTTCACGAGATAGTCCCTTGTCCGGTGCCGGTCATCGGCTTCTTCTTCAGCAGCGTCTCACGGAAATGAGGCGATTGGCGAGGTAATGAAGGGCTTTTTTGAAAATTCAAGCAAAACCGAACATGCCAATCGATTTTTTCCGGCGTCGCTGCTATAGACCATCGCCAACCTGCGTGAAAGGTCAATAAACAGCGTCTCCGGTTCTGTTCCGGGACAATGGAGAGGAATTAGAAGAGTGTCAGGGAATTTCTTGCGTTTGTCCGCCGCGATGTCGCTTCTGGCCGTTGTTGCAGGATGCAATTCCTCCAATCCGTCGGACTCGCTTGCCGTCAACCCTCCGGCCGCGCAGGCCAATGCCGTCACCCCGGTGGTGCAGGCCAACTGCCCGACCGTGACGGTTCTCGACGCCAACGCCGTTCACCGGGTCTATGCCGGCGGCGCCAAGGACGACCCGCAGAAACTCGCCTATCAGGTCTCGCTGTCAGACACGACGCGCTCATGCACCGCAAACGAAGCCACGCTGACGGTGAACGTGCTGGCGCAGGGTCGTCTCGTTCCCGGCCCGATGGCGAAGCCCGGCCGCGTGACGGTTCCGATCCGCGTGACGGTGAAGGATGGCGACGGCGAAATCTACGGCGAAACGACCAATTTCGCCATCGATGTCCCGGCAGGCGGAGCCGGCACGCAGTTCATTTTCAACAACGACCACGTGGCCATTCCCAACGGTCCGGGCGGCGCACCGAAGTCGGTCAGCGTCTATATCGGCTTCGGCGGCGAGAGCGCCAAGGCAAAGACCAAGCGCCGGTGATTTGACGGGCGAAATGTAAAAACCGGAGGCTGCTCGGCAGGCTTCGGTTCTGATTGCGCGCAAAGGTGCGAATTCCGTCACCCCGGACTTGATCCGGGGTCCAGCGCGATCAAGTCATTGATCGCAAAAGACTCTTCTCACGGCGCAGACGCGCCGTGACTGGATGCCGGATCAAGTCCGGCATGACGGAGGAGAAGTCTACGACTTTCCATGCGTTTTAAGCGGAGGGTTTTCCCACAGCCGTTGCTTTCTCCGCCGACGGGCGGCGACGAGAGTTTCGATACTCCTCCACAGCCTCAAAAAAAGCTGGCGGCAAAACGTCCCTGGCGGGGCGCGCATTTGCGAGCTCTCCATCCGACATCTCGGGAAAGTCGACAGCATCCCAGTCCGCTTCGGTATAGCCTTGGCCGGGTACGAATTCCTTTTGTGTCTGGGATGTAACCACAGCTACCTCGTCAAAAAGCGCCTTCCCACTCCGCCATTGCCGCAATCACGGCCGGCAGGTCCTGCATGCGCGAGATCACCGTTTCGGCGCCCGCATCCGTCAGCCGGTCGGCATGGCTCGGATAGGTGTGGGATGCGCCGGTGAAACCGATGACGCGCATACCGGCGGCTCTCGCGCCATGGATGCCGTGCACGGAATCCTCGACCACGACGACGCGGTCGGGGGAGACGCCGAACTGTGCCGCGCCATGCAGGAAGATGTCGGGCTTCGGCTTTACGCGATCGGCACCGAGATCCTTGGCGGAATAGATATGCGGTGCGAAATAGGGCTTCAGGCCCACTTTCGTCAGCATCATGTCGAGCCGGTGGCTCGAGGCATTCGAGCAGATGCAGCGCGGCGTCGTCAGGCGAGACAGGGCGAATTTGACGCCCTCGATGATCTTCACGTCGCGTTCCAGCCGCATGTCGAGCAGCTTTTCGGATTTGTCGAGCAGGGAGGCGGAGAGGGGAATGCTGGCTTCGCTTTCCACCTGCAGAAGAATGTTCTTCCAGGTCATGCCGGCAAAGCGCTCGCCCATTTCCTCGACGGAGATCGGATAACCGGCCTCGGTCAAAAGACGGGACTCCACCTGCGCCGCGATGATTTCGGAATCGACCAGAACGCCGTCACAGTCGAAAATAATGAGGTCGAAGCCGCTCATGGGCGCTCCCTGTATCGAATTTGCTTGGAAGAAAGTGATGCCGGCGCTTTTAGACCATGTCTGCGCCAAGCTCAACCGGTTGCCCGGCAAGGGTCGGTCCCATCAGGCTCATAGCTTGGCCGGCCGGGCAAGCGACTGCGCGGCTTCGAATATTCGGCTTTGCGCATCTGCCGCGTGCAAAAAGCGCTACACACAGTCGCGCCAGATGCGTTAAGGGATGTTATGCCCAAGACAGTGAAAACCACGCCCGAAGACACCATTGCCGCACGCATCAGCCGCACTCTGGCCGACCGCATCGTTCGCGGTGAACTGTCGCCGGGTGAACGGCTGAGGCAGGATCATATCGCTGCCGAATTCGGCGCCTCGCATGTGCCCGTGCGTGAGGCGTTCCGCAGGCTGGAAGCGCAGGGCCTGGCGGCGAGCATTCCACGCCGGGGTGTGCGGGTAGCGGATTTCGGCCTTACCGATGTGCGCGAAGTCGCGGAAATGCGCGCGGCACTCGAGGTTCTGGCGCTGCGCCACGCCATTCCCAACATGACTTCAGCCATTCTCGACCAGGCGGAAGCCGCGACACTCGAAGGCGATAGCGCCGTCGATGTGCAGCACTGGGAGGAGGCCAATCGCCGCTTCCACCGCCTCATCACCGCGCCCTGCGACATGCCGCGCCTGATGGAGGCGATCGACGGCCTGCATGCGGCGAGCGCCCGGTTCCTGTTTTCCGCCTGGCGGGCCGGCTGGGAGCGCCGCACCGATACCGACCACCGGGCAATCCTCGACGCACTTCGCGGTGGCCGCGCCGAGGAGGCGGTGCGCATCCTCGACGGCCACGTGCAATGGATCGGCCGCAAGGCGATCCGCACCTCTTCAGGCTCGATGCACGACGCCTTCGCGATCGTCGGATAAGCCAAGCGCAACTTGCTCCACATGGTGGCTCTCGGCTCGCCCTTTTGGACTCCGTCGAAAAAGTCGGGTATCGATATCCTGTCCGCGACAAGATCAGCGGAAGGGGAGATGGATGACGGTTGAGACGGCGAAATCACCGGGCGGATTTTTCGGCTGTCCCGCCTTGCGCTCCCTCTGTCCGCAGACCCTTTTCCAGCCCGGGAAACACCGCCAGTGACGGTTCGACTGCGCCCGCATCACCTTCTCTGCATGCTGACCTATGTGGGGAAGGGATATTCATCCGGCTTCGTCGAAAATTACGACCGTGTCGCCGCTCGCCTGAATGCGGGCGACGAAGATATCGAGCTGGTGGACGGCCCTGACGATATCTGCATCGGCCTTTTGTGCGAAAGCCATGCCCACTGTTTCAACGAAGGCGTAGTGCAGAGGGACGAGGCGGCCCGGCTTTCGGTTTCGACGCTTTTGGGCGAAACACTGACCGCCGGCAAACGGCTGCGGGTGACGCCGGATCTTTTGGCAAGGATGCGCATGGCTTTCGCCGCCGGAGATATCCGGCAGGCCTGTCGCGGTTGCCAGTGGATCAGGTTGTGCGATCGCATCTCGGCGTCAGGATTTGCCGGCGTGAAAGTTGGCGAGCCGCTGCAAATGACGGTCAAACACGAAAAGCATTTTTCCAGCCATCCGATGCTCAGGCCCAAATATGGATCGTCCGGCCGGAAGCTGTGACGGTCCACATTCCCCCACACCCTCATTCCTGTGCTCGTCACAGGAATCCAGCCAGCCCAAGTCCTTGGGCTGAAAAGACTCCTCCCGCCGCGCAGACGCGCGTCGACTGGATTCCTGTGACGAGCACAGGAATGAGGGAGGAGAGGTGGGGGGGCCGAGACGACTACTCCGGCACGTTCGTCTCTGTCCGCTCTGCGGCCTTGACCGTCGCCTTGATTTCCTTCGGCTCGCGACCGGACTTTTCGTCGTAGCTCACCTTCACCGAATAATCGCCGGGATGCAGGGTCTCCTGATGCCGGGTGCCGTACCGGCCGGAAATTTCCTTTTGCGTGCCCTGAAGGTCTTTGGTCGTTTCGACGATGTCGATCCGCTCGGCACCCGGCGCCGTGATTGCCAGAACGCCCGCATTAAGGTCGATGTTGATTTCGGAGCGTTTTCCGGCCGTCACGGTAAAGGGCTGCTCGACCGTGACTTTGCCCAGACGGGCGCGCATCACGAAATCGCCCGCCGGCATTTCCATGATCTTGCCGGTGCCGTAAACGCCGTTGATGGTCTGGCGGGTGCCGTCCAGCGTCTCCTTGGCCGAGAGCGCCTCGAAGCGGATATCGTCCGTCTCCACCGCCTTGCCATCCTGCGCATAGACCGCCTTGGCAACGACCACGCCGCTCGGAATGACGAGCTCGTGGCTGATCTTTTCCCCGGCCTTGATGGCAAGCGTTTCCTGTGCGCGTGCCGGGCCGATGCTGCCGGTGAGGAGCACTTCGCCTGCCGGCACGAAGGCCGTGTTCTGGCCGTAGACGCTGTCCTTGAAATCGCCCTTGGTGATTTCGGTCTTCGTCTGCGTTTCCACATCGCTGTCGGGGCTGCGCTTCGGCACCACCGTCAGTTCTGCCGCGTCGAAATTAACCTTCGGCCTTGCGACGCTTCCGTCCTTCACCTCAAATGGTATTTCGCGGGTGACATTTCCCAGCGCCGCGACGCCGACATATCTGCCCGCCGGCAGCTTCGCCTCGAAAGTGGCGTCATAGGACCCGCCGGCATTGGCATCCGTGCGCGCTCCGTTCCGATCGGCCTTGTAAAAATCCCACCGCACTTTGTCGCTGTTGCCGAGCGAGGGGCCGCCATCGAAAAGAACAGCGTCGGTCACGACGTTAAATTGCGGTGCCGGCTGCTGCGCCCGCGACGGTGACGGCAGTGCCGTCACCAGAAGAACGGCGGAAACGACATGCATTGAAAAAGAAGCCGTTCGCATCATGGACCCCATTCGGATTACCCCCGTTATTGCCGGCCTTCCTGCCGCATGGATATGCGCAACAGGACAACCTGTTGTGCACAACGTTTTTACGGGACTTCGGGTTCCCCATGCGGCGGCGCAAATCCGCCATGCACGCCTCGACAGCCATTTATTTTGCATTTTCCGTGACTTGTTCAGGCTTTGATAACCATCTTCGGTAACCATAAGCATCAGTAGAGAGTAAGCGTATGGAGCGAGTACCAATGGCAGCAGTTTTTCCGCTGGCCGATTTTCGGCGTGCCGGTTTTGATCGTGCGGGCGAGAGTGACGCCTGGAAAGACAGCATCATCAAAGGTGATTGTGTCGCTGCCTTGGATGCCCTCCCGAGCCAGTCGGTGGATGCGATTTTCGCCGATCCGCCCTATAATCTCCAGCTTGGCGGCACGCTTCACCGGCCCGATCAGTCGCTGGTCGATG
This sequence comes from Rhizobium sp. X9, assembly GCF_018873185.1. Classification (NCBI taxonomy): domain Bacteria; kingdom Pseudomonadati; phylum Pseudomonadota; class Alphaproteobacteria; order Hyphomicrobiales; family Rhizobiaceae; genus Rhizobium; species Rhizobium sp. X9. The sequence goes on from NZ_CP071311.1 coordinate 498,218, forward strand.
CCGTCGATGACGAATGGGACCAGTTCGCCTCCTTCGAGGCTTATGACGCCTTTACCCGCGCCTGGCTGCTCGCCTGCCGCCGTGTGCTGAAGCCCAATGGCACCATCTGGGTCATCGGCTCCTACCACAATATCTTCCGCGTCGGCTCCATGCTCCAGAACCTCGATTTCTGGATCCTCAACGACATCGTCTGGCGCAAGACCAACCCCATGCCTAATTTCAAGGGTCGCCGGTTCCAGAACGCCCATGAGACCATGATCTGGGCCAGCCGCGATCCGAAAGCCAAGAACTACACCTTCAACTACGATGCGCTGAAGGCCTCCAATGACGATGTGCAGATGCGCTCCGACTGGCTGTTCCCGATCTGCAGCGGCCATGAGCGGCTGAAGGGTGACGATGGCAAGAAGGTGCATCCCACCCAGAAGCCGGAAGCGCTGCTGGCGCGCATCATCATGGCCTCCACCAAGCCGGGCGACATCGTGCTCGACCCGTTCTTCGGCTCCGGCACCACGGGTGCGGTTGCGAAACGTCTCGGCCGCCACTTCGTCGGCATCGAGCGCGAACAGGATTATATCGATGCGGCCTCCGCCCGCATCGCCGCCGTCGAGCCGCTCGGCAAGGCGGAACTGACCGTCATGACCGGCAAGAAGGCCGAACCGCGCGTGGCCTTCAATACGCTGGTGGAAAGCGGGCTTGTCCGCCCGGGCCAGGTGCTGACGGATGTGAAACGCCGTTATAGCGCCATTATTCGTGCCGATGGTACTCTGGCATCCGCCGGGACCGCCGGCTCCATTCACCGCCTCGGCGCGAAGGTGCAGGGTCTCGACGCATGCAACGGATGGACGTTCTGGCACTTCGAGGACGGCGACGAATTGAAGCCGATCGATGATCTCAGAACCATCATCCGCAGTGAAATGGCAAAGGCCGAATAGTCAAAAGCCTTGGAGGCTGAAGACGGACGATCCACCGCCCGCCCTTGTCAGGATACGTCTCCGTCCGGTTTAGTACCTTCAGTCCCGGATGGAGAACGACCAACGCCCGGCACCTCGGTGTCGGGCGTTGGTATATTCGAACATTTAATTTTAGCTAGACAAGTTTCGCGCAAGAGACCGGCCATAGTGTCTGATGCAAAGCAGTGGTTGTGAAAATCCGGTTCGGACAGATCACGAAAACATTGCTGTCCCATGCCGCTTGCGGCAGGACTGGCGCAGGCCGGAGACCGCCATTTCCGCCTGCGCCAATTTTCTTTTGTGGTTTCCGCAGGCTTTCATGAGCCGCCACGACGGCCCGCCCGGCAAAGACAAGTTCCCCAGCCTTAACAATAGATGTCCTGCGCGTTACGGAAGATTAACGTGACGCTATACACGCCCGGGAGTACATATTCTTCCAGGCTGAGTGTCGCCGGCGGTTGAAGAGAATCGCGACGCGACGATGCGAGACAGCCGGATTCGCGGGCCTTTGCCTGCGATGAACAAGGAGGCGTGCCATGCGCTCGCTTTTCAGGACAGTCACAATAGCATCCTTCATTCTGGCGGCCGCCACGGGCGGCGCTTTCGCGGCCGGACATTCGCATGGCGAGCATTCCGGCTCGGGTGGAATGCATAGCGATCGCTCTCATGATTTCGACCGCGGTGGGAGACATTTCTTCCGCCATAACGATGACGACCTGTTCATGAACAACATGTCCATGAACTATACCGCCCCTGCCGCTTACGGGCAGAGGCCGCATCTGGTCCGTGTACTTCATGAGCTTCGTGTCGCCGACCACCGGATCGACTTCGAACGCCAGCAGGGCAGGCTGAGCGCAAGCGCTTTCAACAGGCTCGAAAATCAATCATCCGCAATCCGCACCCAGACGCTGAAAACGGCTGACATGCATCATGGCCATATTCCCATGAAGGCATTTTCCACCCTTCAGGGCGAAGTCCGGCAACTTGACCGGAACATCGTCCGCATGAGCTGACTGGGGCTTTCCCGTCCTTGTGCGGCAAGGACCGGAAAGACTGGCAAAGACCGTGCCGGAGAGCGGTGACGGGGCACGAACCCGCCCTCCGGCCTTCCAGATTATCACCCCTTGGGGTTGCGCGGATTTCGAAAGAAACGATCGGAAATTCAAAAAACCATGCGCCCGGCCGGATGCATGGAGAGCGGACCTGCCTGCTCCCCTGACGGCCAAGGCCTTGAGGATGTCCTTGAAAGGAGAAACATCATGTCCACTATTCTTCGCAGATATCACATCGCAGCTTTGCTTGGCGCAGCCTTTGTCGCCGCACCGCTTGCAATGCCGCTCTTTCTGCACAACACGCCCGCTTTCGCCCAGGCCGGATTATCGGCCGTTCCCGGCCCGGTAACATCCGGCGGTTCCTTCGCGGGGATCGTCGCCTCCGACAAGCCGGCGGTGGTGACGATCACCACTGAAATGAAAACGCAGGAGCAGGCGACTGATGATGCCACCCCCTTCGAGGAACAGTTCCGCCAGTTCTTCGGCGAGCAGGGTATTCCCATGCCGCAGCAACAACCCAAGCAACGCCAGCCCCAGCAGGCGGAAGCGCTCGGTTCGGGCTTCATCATCTCGCCGGACGGCTATATCGTCACCAACAATCATGTCATCGACAATGCCACCGCCATCAAGGTGACGCTGGATGACGGTACGGAGCTTCCCGCCACGCTTGTCGGCGCCGACCCGAAATCGGATCTGGCCGTCGTCAAGATCACGGCGCCGAAGCCCCTGCCGGTCATCTCCTGGGGTGATTCCGACAGGCTCAAGGCCGGCGATCAGATCCTTGCCATCGGCAATCCGTTCGGCATCGGCACCACGGTCACGGCCGGCATCGTCTCCGCCCGCGGCCGCGATCTGCACAGCGGACCCTATGACGATTTCATCCAGATCGACGCGCCCATCAATCACGGCAATTCCGGCGGCCCGCTGGTCGATGTCGAGGGTAAGGTGGTCGGCATCAACACCGCCATCTACTCGCCAAATGGCGGCAGTGTCGGTGTCGGTTTCGCCATTCCTTCCGATCAGGCGCAGAATGTCGTCGTCCGTCTCATGAAGGACGGTTCGATCCAGCATGGTTTCATCGGCGTCCAGATCCAGCCGGTGACGCCGGATGTGGCGAATGCGATCGGGCTGGCAGCAGCGGAAGGCGCGCTGGTCGCCAAGGTTGATGCCGATACCCCCGCAGGCCGCGCCGGCATAAAGACCGGTGATGTGATCACCGCGCTTGGCGGACAGGCGATCAAGTCGCCGCGCGATCTGTCGCGCATGGTCGCCGATCTGTCGCCCGGCCAGAAGGAGCATGTCACTGTCTGGCGGCAGGGAGAAAGCAGGGAACTCCTGATTACCGTGGGTGGAAACGACACCCAGAGCGGCGGGCAGCCCTCCACCGATAATGGTCAGCAGCAGGGCGACGCGTCATCGCAATCCCTGCCGATGATTGGTCTTGGTCTGGCGGACATAACGCCAGCCGTTCGTCAGGCTCTCAACCTGCCGCAGGGCGAGACCGGGACGGTGGTTGAAAGCATCGCGCCGTCGAAGCCTGCCGCCGAGGCCGGCCTGCAGGTGGGGGATGTGATCGTGTCGGTCAACCAGACCGCGGTGAAGTCGGCAAGCGCCGCCAAGGCCGCGATTTCGCAGGCGGGAAAGGCAGGGCGTAAATCCGTTCTGCTACTGGTCCAACGCGGAGACGCGCAGACCTATCTTGCCGTGCCATTCGCACATGGCTGAAGCCAGCATTCCGGAAGGAACCGGACGATAAAGGGCAACTCCACCGGAGCTGCCCTTTCTCTCATTCTCAAGCATCGATACCGTAGGATCGCAGATCCTGTTTAAGCTTTTCAGCGCCGGTGAAGTGCACCGCCTGCCAGCCGGCGGCCTTGGCGCCTTCGACATTGACGAGCGTATCGTCGATGAAAATGCTGGCGGCGGGGTCAAGACCGAATTCCCGGGCGTGCAGCTCGTAGATCGCCACATCCGGCTTCAACAGCTTCACGTCGCCAGACACCGTCACGCCGCGCGGCAGCGTAAGGAAGGGGAACATCTTCTGCGCCTCGCGGAAGGTATCGGAGGCGAAATTGGTCAGCATCGTCACGTCGTGGCCTTTGTCGATCAAGCCAGTCATGATCGCGACGCTGTCGTCATAGGAATGCGAAACCATCTCGTGCCAGAACTTGCGGAAGGCGCGGATATGCTCTTCCCGCTCGGGAAACTGTTCCATCAGCAGCGCCTCGGCGTCTTCCCAGCCGCGTCCGCGATCCTGTTCGAGGTTCCAGTCATGGGTGCAGACATTCTCGAAGAACCATTTGCGCTCGTCGGCATCGGGAATGAGGCGGCTATAGGGAATATGCGGATCGTAATGGATCAGCACCTTGCCGATGTCGAATACGATATGCTCAATCTTGGTCATCGAAATTTCCTGCGTTCATCGAATGCGGATGGAATAGCTTGGGCGATGACTTTTTTCATCACCGTTGGCAGCGCCTGTGCGTCAAGATTTGTAACCGGCTCCCACCATCCGTCATCGGGGCCGGTTTCAAGACAGTCCCGCACCTGCGCGCGATAGACCGTGAGCCTGAGCTCGAAATGGGTAAACACATGCACGATGACGCCCGCCGCCTGCCAGGCGGCCGCAAAGGGCGCGTGGGTCGTGTCCGTGCCGCCATCCAGGCGGGCGGTCCATGCCGTTGTCGGCACTTCGGTCATGCCGCCGAGAAGGCCGCTTTCGATGCGTCGCCTGAGCAGGATTTCGCCGTTTGCATTCACCGCCACGAAGGCGGCTCCCAGCCGCACCGGCTTTGCCTTTTTCGCGGCCTTGACCGGAAAACGCTCCGGCTCGTCATGGGCAAGCGCAAGACAGCTGCCATTGAACGGACAGAGGGCGCAGGCCGGCCGCTTCGGCGTGCAGATCGTGGCGCCCAGATCCATCATCGCCTGGGCAAAATCACCCGGCCGGTCGGAAGGGGTAAGCTCCGCCACCTTCGCCTTCATGGCGGGTTTGGAGCCGGGCAGGGGCGCATCTATCGCAAAAAGGCGGGAGATGACGCGCTCGACATTGCCGTCCATCACCGCCGCCTGCCGGTTGAATGCGATGGCCGCAACTGCCGCCGACGTATAATCGCCGATGCCGGGCAATTTCTTCAGGCCCTCTTCGGTATCCGGAAAGACACCGCCATGTTCTTTCGCCACCGCTTCCGCGCATTTTTTAAGGTTGCGGGCGCGGGCGTAATAACCAAGCCCCGCCCATGCGGCCATCACATCTTCCACCGGTGCCGCCGCCAGATCGACGACACTTGGCCAGGCGGCAAGAAACTTCAGGAAATAGGGCTTCACCGCCTGCACCGTCGTCTGCTGCAGCATGACTTCGGAAAGCCAGACATGATAGGGATCGGCACGTTTTCCCTGTGCCGCCATGGCCGGAGACGTACGCCACGGCAACTCGCGATGGTGGCGGTCATACCATGCGAGAAGTCGTTCTGCCGTTGGATGTGATAGGTCTTGGCGAGCATATGTATTCATTGCCGCTGAACATAGTCGCGGCGCGGCAATCTGCAACAGGGCGCGACCGTGGCGAAGTGGAAAATCGCGTCCGGTGATGAATGCCGTCGACACCCGTCGTCCGATTTCGAAGAAAGGAAAACCGATGCCGAACGCGCTTCTCGATATGATACCCCAGCCACTCCTGTCCGTTATCGGAGTTCTGCTTTCCCTCTACATTATCGGGCGGCTGCTGAACCATCTTGGCCGGATGTATTTCGGGCTGGAAAACAGCGTGGCTTTTGTCGTGGCGCGCGTGATCCGCGAAATTGGCGAACTGGAGAAAATGCGCTCGAAGCCCTCGCGGCGCTTTCGCATGTTTGAATCCGGTTTCTGGGCGCTTTTTTGTCACGTCCTGTGGATATACATGTTTGTCGTCTTGGCATGCATGTTGGTGATCGCCCTTATGTCGGATAAGCCCGGGATGGCGCATCTGAAGATTTTGGCGGTGGCCTATTTCCTCTTTGGATGTTTGGTGGCGCGAATGATAAGCTTGGGCGCCCGCAGGGACTGGCGGCGATTCCGCGCGCTCCTGCGCGGTGAAGGAGATGACGATGGCGCGATCGTTTGAGGTCGGTTTTTCGCCTCTGTCGAGGAAAGCATGAAAAAACCTGCAAATTCGTTCCGCAAGGGCGTCGTACAGATCGCCGAAGTCGCCAATGGCATCATGGATCCGGTCCTGTCGAAACGGGCGGGTATCAACACGGCGCTGCTCGGCTCGTGGGATGAGATCGCCGGCGATGACTTTGCCGATTGCACGCGGCCGGAGAAAATCACCTGGCCGCGCCGCGACGAGGGGCCGGATCGCGGCGGTTACCAGCCGGGTGTGCTGACGATTGCCTGCGAGGGCGCGCGCGCCCTGTTTCTGACCCATGCGCAGGGCGAGCTCATTGCCCGCATCAACGGGTTTTTCGGCTTTCCGGCAGTGCGCCAGATCAGGATCGTGCAAAAACCGGTCTCCCAGGCCGTTACCCGAAGGCGAAAACCCCAGCCACTGCGCGGCGACGCCGCCAAACGCCTCAACGACATGATGGACGGCATCGAGAGCGAGGCGCTGCGCAGGGCGGTGGAAAGGCTGGGTACGGCGGTGATGCAGAAGAAGCCACCGCAACGAGGGCTGAAATAGGAAGAAATTTTACTGGCGGTTGATTGCTTGATGGAAAATAGAATTTAATTCTCTATTTCAATTTGTTGGCTGCCTATTTCCGAATTACTCCATGGTCCAAAGGAGTATGCCGATGGAAATCAAGGAAACAGCTGAAATGTGGGTCGTGCGCATTGCCAGGCGCCTGCGGATACCCGACGTCAAACAGGCGGCTGCCGAATATGCGCCGATAATTGAAAAGCAGATTGCTGATCATGGGCTGAAGGCCGATGGGCCCTGGGTTTTCATTTCCCGCAATCTGCCGAGAGACAGTAAAACCCTTTTCGATTGGGAAATATGCCGGCCGGTAGAAAAGCCCGCGCGGCCTGACGACGCAATTGCGCTTCATCATCTCGAACCAATCATGGTTGCAAGCGCTGTGCATCAGGGATCGCTGCGGTCGTTGTTCACCAAAGGATATGCTCCGCTGGTTGCGGACATAGAAATGTCCCGTCACCATTTCTCAGGCGAAAGCCGCGAAGTCTATCACAACTGGAACGGCCCCGGTTCATCCTACCACCATATTGAAATACAGTTTGGGCTGTCCCGTTGAGGTCACGAAAGGCATTCGCTTGCTGCGGCGATTGTTCGCACCCCTGCATTTTAATGCTTTCGCCTTCCCGAAGTCACGATTCTTTGACAATGAAGTTCTAGAGCCCGCTTGTCGCGCTGCCAGTGCCGGTGGTATCGGGTTAGCGAATTGCGCATCAGGCAGTTTCAAATCAACACGGGTGTTTCCATGCCGATTTCCGAATTGAATATTACCAGACGCGGCCTGCTCGGCGGCGTTGCTCTTGCTGCCATTGCCACGGCCCTGCCGTTTGCCTTCACGCCCGGTGTTGCCGAGGCGCAGGAACTGCCTGAATCCACCGGTGACGTGGATATGGCTGCGGTGATGAAGCCCGGCCCGCTGCCGGAAGCGGCGCTCGGCGATGCGAATGCGCCCGTCAAGATCGTCGAATATATGTCGATGACCTGCCCGCATTGCGCAAACTTCCACAACAAGACCTTCGACGAGATCAAGAAGAAGTACATCGATACCGGCAAGGTCTATTTCGTGCTGCGCGAATTCCCGTTCGATCCGCGTGCGGCGGCCGCCTTCATGCTGGCGCGCTGCGCACCGGAAGGACAGTATTTCCCGTTCGTTTCCATGCTGTTCAAGCAGCAGCAGAGCTGGGCTGTGGCACAGGATGCCCGTGCGGCCCTGCTGCAATTGTCGAAAATGGCCGGTTTCTCACAGGAGTCTTTCGAGGCCTGCTTGACGAACCAGAAACTTCTGGATGATGTGAACGCAACGATGCAACGCGGTGCGACGGAATTCGGCATCAACTCCACGCCGACTTTCATCATCAACGGCAAGAAATATGCAGGAGACATGTCGGTTGAATCCATGTCGGCTGTCATCGACAAGCTGCTCTGATCGCCGAACCCCTAAAGGAACGGGCGGCGGATATTTCCGTTCGCCCGTTTTTTATTGCCGTATTTCTGTCCGGAGCGTTGCGGTATGAAGTTCAACAAGCTCCGCGTCGTCGGTTTCAAATCCTTCGTTGAACCTTCGGAATTCATCATCGAGCCGGGCCTGACCGGCGTCGTCGGCCCGAACGGCTGCGGCAAGTCCAATCTGGTGGAAGCGCTCCGCTGGGTGATGGGCGAAAACTCCTACAAGAACATGCGCGCATCCGGCATGGATGATGTCATCTTCTCCGGTTCCGGCAATCGCCCGGCCAGAAACACCGCCGAAGTCGGCCTTTATCTCGACAATTCGGACCGCACCGCGCCCGCCGCCTTCAACGATGCCGATGAAATTCAGGTGACACGCCGCATCGAGCGCGAAAACGGCTCCGTCTACCGCATTAACGGTAAGGAAGCGCGCGCCAAGGATGTGCAGCTTCTGTTTGCGGATGCCTCCACCGGCGCTCGCTCGCCCTCCATGGTGGGGCAGGGGCGTATTGGCGAACTCATCAACGCCAAGCCGCAGGCCCGCCGCCAGCTGCTGGAAGAGGCGGCCGGCATTTCCGGTCTGCATTCCCGCCGCCACGAGGCCGAGCTTCGCCTGCGCGCCGCCGAGGCCAATCTGGAGCGGCTGGAGGATGTGACCGCCCAGCTTGAAAGCCAGATCGAAAGCCTGAAACGCCAGGCGCGACAGGCCAATCGTTTCAAGATGCTGTCGGCGGATATTCGCTCCCGCGAGGCGACCCTGCTGCATATCCGCTGGGTGGAGGCGAAGGACGCGGAGGGTGAAGCGGAAAGCGCGCTCAATCAGGCCACGAATATCGTTGCCGAAAAGGCGCAGGCGCAGATGGAAGCGGCAAAACAGCAGGGCATCGCCAGCCTGAAACTGCCGGAACTGCGCGAGGATGAAGCGCGTGTGGCCGCCGCCCTGCAACGCCTGCAGATCGCCCGCACCCAGCTGGATGACGAGGCAAACCGCCTGTTGCGCCGCCGCGATGAGCTGGCGCGCCGGCTCTCCCAGCTTGGCGAGGATATTGTCCGCGAGGAACGGCTGGTCTCGGACAATGCCCAGATACTCGCACGGCTCGATGAGGAAGAGGCCGAACTTCTCGAAATTCTCGCCGATTCCGGCCGCCATGCGGAAGAGATGCGCGAAGCCTTCGAGGCCGCTGCCGCCAAGCTCACCGAAAGCGAAGCCGTTTTCACGGCATTGACCGCAGAGCGCGCCGAGGCCGCTGCCGGACGCCAGCAGCTGGAAAAGGCGATCCGCGAGCTTTCCGACCGTAAACTCCGGTTGGAACGCCAGTCGCAGGAAGCGTCCTCCGAGATCGGTGCCGTCGATGAAAAACTCTCCGGCCTTCCCGATCCGTCCGAGCGCCGCGAGGCGGTGGAGGCTGCCGAGATCGCGGTGGAAGACGCGCTGATCGTGGCGGAAGAGGCCGAAGCCGCCGTTGCCGCGGCGCGCTCCGCCGAAGCGCTGGCGCGCGGCCCGCTGGAAACGGCAAGAAACCGGCTGAACGCGCTGGAAACCGAAGCGCGCACCATCACCAAGATTCTCGCCTCCAGCGCTGCCGCCACCGGCAGCTTCACGCCGGTTGCGGAAGAAATGACGGTGGAACGCGGTTTTGAGGCAGCGCTCGGTGCCGCCCTTGGCGACGATCTCGAGAGCTCGCTTGATCCCGCCGCTGCCGCCTACTGGGCCGGCAATGGCGACGGTGCCGGCGATCCCGCTCTGCCGCAGGGTGTAAAACCGCTTCTGGACTACGCGAAGGCACCGGATCCCCTGCGTCGCGCGCTCGCCCAGATCGGCATTGCAACCGATACTGCGCAAGCCCTGCACCTAATGCCATCGCTGAAAACCGGCCAGAGGTTGGTGACGCGCGAGGGGGCGCTGTTTCGCTGGGACGGCCACATCGCCAGCGCCGACGCACCGGGAGCGGCGGCCCTTCGTCTGGCGCAAAAGAACCGCCTTGCGGAAATAGAGACGGAGCTTGAAGAGGCCCGTTTCGGTCTTGAGGAAGCCGAAGAGCAGCTCTCCATCAGAACCGAGGATATCCGAAGCGCTGAATTGCGGCTATCGGAAGTGCGCGACAGAAGCCGACTAGCGACGCGCCAGCTTGCCGAAGCGCGAGAGGCGCTCACCGCCGCCGAACGCGCCTCGGGCGATCTTCTGCGCCGTCGCGATATCGTTTCCGAAGCGCTGAACCAGATCGGCGCGCAGATCGACGAGATCGTCGTTCAGGAAGAAAACGCCCGCATCGAAATGGAAGACGCGCCGGATCTTTCCGCCCTTGATCTGCGCCTGCGTGAAAGCCAGCTCGAGGTCGCCACCGATCGTGGCCTCTTGGCGGAAGCGCGTGCCCGCCACGAAGGGGTGAGCCGCGAGGCGGAAAGCCGCCAACGCCGGCTGCAAGCGATTGCGCAGGAGCGCTCCACCTGGGCATCGCGCGCCGCAAGTGCCGCCGATCACATCGCCACCCTGCGTGAACGCGAGGAAGAGGCGCGCGAGGAAATAGCCGAGCTGGACATAGCGCCGGAGGAGTTTGACGAGAAACGCCGCAACCTCCTCAGCGAGCTTCAGAAAACCGAAGACGCCCGCCGTCAGGCCGCCGACCGGCTGGCGGAGGCGGAAAACCTGCAACGCGCTGCCGACCGGGTTGCCGTGACGGCGCTTTCCGAACTGGCCGAGGCCCGCGAAAAACGCGGACGCTCCGAAGAGCGGCTGGTCTCCGCCCGCGAGAAGCGGCAGGAAACCGAACATCGCATCCGCGAAACGCTGAATACCGAGCCGCATATGGCGCTGCGCCTGACCGGTCTTGGCCCGGACCAGCCGAAGCCCGATATTCGCGATGTCGAGCGCGATCTTGACCGGCTTAAGATCGAGCGCGAAAGGCTTGGCGCGGTCAATCTGCGTGCGGAAGAGGAGCAGGCCGAGCTTTCCGCCAAGCTCGCGGCCCTCATCAAGGAACGCGATGACATTATCGACGCCGTACGCAAGCTGCGCGCCGGCATCCAGAACCTCAACCGCGAGGGCCGCGAACGGCTGATTGCGGCCTTTGATGTGGTGAATTCGCAGTTCCAGCGGCTTTTCACCCATCTTTTCGGTGGCGGTACGGCGGAATTGCAACTCATCGAATCCGATGATCCACTGGAGGCAGGGCTGGAAATTCTCGCCCGCCCGCCGGGCAAGAAACCGCAGACCATGACGCTGCTTTCCGGTGGCGAACAGGCGCTGACGGCCATGGCGCTGATCTTTGCCGTCTTCCTCACCAATCCAGCACCTATCTGCGTGCTGGACGAGGTGGACGCGCCGCTGGACGACCACAATGTCGAGCGTTATTGCAACCTGATGGACGAAATGGTGGCCTCCACCGAAACGCGTTTCGTCATCATCACCCACAATCCCATCACCATGGCGCGCATGAACCGCCTCTTCGGCGTCACCATGGCCGAACAGGGCGTCTCGCAACTGGTGTCCGTGGATTTGCAAACCGCCGAACAGCTGCGCGAAGCCGTCTGAGCGTCTTTTTCCAGTCATCATCCATCGTGAATTTATCTGGCCGCATCACCCATTCGGGTGGACGACAATGCGCGGCGTTTTGTTATGGTTAGTACAGAAGCCCAAGAGTGCTCTCCCAACCCCACCATCCGGTTTCCTGTACCGGATGGAATGCCTTGCGAGGCCGCTGCCGTGGCCTCGCAAGGCTTTCTTTATTGGTCTCGTGCTCTCTCGATCTCTCGGTCCCTCATTCCTGTGCCTGTCACAGGAATCCAGCCAGCCCAAGTCGTTGGGCTGAAAAGACTCTTCCCCGCCACGCAGACGCGTGTCGGCTGGATGCCTGTGACAGGCACAGGAACGAGGGAGTGGGGATGTACCGCTTGCGGTATTCAGACGAAGTGGCGCAGGAATTCCTTTCTGGCACCTACTCCGCCTCAAGCCGTCGCCCAACTCACGCGGGCACTAGCCGCAGCCGCGTGCCCCAGGGATCCATTGCTTCCACAACTTTGTTCTCCATCTCCACCAGCACATAACCGGCCGCCCGCAGCCGTGTTTTCTGCACTTCTAGGTCGGCGGGATTTTTGATGGTGAGCGAAAACCAGTCGAGGCCGGTTTCGGTGGTGTTACGGCCTTTTGCGCCCCGGCTGTTCCAGGTATTGACGGCCAGATGGTGATGATATCCGCCTGAAGACAGGAAGGATGCATCCGTGCGGGCATCCTGTGTCGGTTGCAGGCCGATAGCCTCCTCGTAAAAGGCGCGGGCGGCGGCAATCTCGCCGACCCGCAGGTGAATATGGCCGATGCGCATCCCCGTGGGTGCGGCTTCATAATCGCTCTTCCTGGTGTTGGTCAGCGCCACGAGATCGTCCACATCAAGCGGTTCGGTGCCCATTTTCACCACACTGCCGCTCCAGACCCAGCTGTCGCGCGGCCGGTCGCTGTAAACCTCGATGCCGTTGCCCTCGGGATCGTTGAGATAGATCGCCTCGCTGACATTGTGATCGGCAAAACCGGAAAGCGGCACCTGTCTGAGCGCCGCATGCACCAGCCACCGCGCCAGATCCTTGCGGCTGGGCATCAGATAGGCGATGTGGAACAGGCCGGCTGAAGTGGGGCTTTCGTAATCGGCGGCTGGTTTGTGGACGAGATCAAGCAGCGGCACGGTGCCGACGCCGAGCGTCACGCCCCTCGATGTGCGCTCCACCTCGTTCAGCCCCAGCACGGAACGGTAATAGTCGATCATCGGGTCAAGTTCGCGAACCCGAAGGGCGGCCTGGCCGATATGCATGGGGGTCGTCAGCGCAAAGGGAAGGGCGGTGCCGGCATTTGCGGCGGGCGTGCCGCCTTCTGCTCTCAGAGCACCGGCAAAGGCGGTCGCGGCGCAAGAAATTCCGGCAAATTTCAACGTATGGCGGCGAGTAAATTGCATGAATAATCTCTTTTTGGGCGATGTGAATGGCTTAGGGAACACTCCGTTTCTCCGCACTACACGAATGCGTCAGCAACGCTGTTATTTTGCTTTTGCGGCAATTCTGGCGCGCAATTCGCCGCAATTATGCTGCACTGCGATGTAAACTGCACGTTGCGGCGTTTCCAACATGCTGCCAATGCTGTAGATGATAGAAAAATGACAACGCTTCTGGGTGGAGAGCGTGGAATGAAAAAGTGGGTTTATACCTTCGGCAACGGTGCTGCCGAAGGCCGGGCAGGTGACGTTGCTATATTGGGCGGCAAGGGTGCAAACCTTGCCGAAATGGCAAGTCTCGGCCTTCCCGTTCCTCCCGGCCTCACCATCATAACCGATGCCTGTGCGCTTTATCACAAGAACGATCGCGATCTTCCCGAGGAGCTGAAGCTGCAGGTCATGGCCGGGCTTCATGGCATGGAAGCCGTGACCGGCAAGACATTCGGCGGCAGCCAGACGCCGCTGCTTCTGTCGGTCCGCTCAGGCGCGCGCGCCTCCATGCCGGGCATGATGGACACCGTTCTCAATCTCGGTCTCAACGACCGCACCGTCGAGGCGCTCGGCCACGATGCGGGTGACGCGCGTTTTGCCTGGGACAGCTACCGCCGCTTCATCCAGATGTATGGCGATGTCGTCATGGGCCTCGACCACGAACTTTTCGAGGAAATTCTCGAAGACGAGAAAGGCCGCCTCGGTCATGAATACGATACCGATATGTCGGCAGTCGAATGGCAGCACGTCGTCTCGCTTTACAAAAAGCTGATCGAGGACGAGTTGGGCGAAGCCTTCCCGCAGGACTGTCATGTCCAGCTCTGGGGCGCAATCGGCGCGGTGTTTGCCAGCTGGACGAACCATCGCGCCGTAACCTACCGGCATCTGCACAATATTCCCGGAGACTGGGGCACGGCGGTCAACGTCCAGGCCATGGTCTTCGGCAATCTCGGCTCGTCCTCGGCAACCGGCGTCGCCTTCACCCGCAATCCTTCGACGGGAGAGGCGGAGCTATACGGCGAATTCCTCGTCAATGCGCAAGGGGAAGACGTGGTGGCGGGCATCCGCACGCCGCAATCCATCACCGAGGCTGCGCGTCTGGTCTCCGGTTCCGACAAGCCCTCCATGGAAAAGCTGATGCCGGAGGCTTTCGGTGAATTCCTGGCGATCTGCAGGCGGCTGGAAAACCACTATCGCGACATGCAGGACCTGGAATTCACCATCGAGCGCGGCAAGCTCTGGATGCTCCAGACCCGTTCCGGCAAACGCACCACCCGCGCCGCCATGAAGATCGCCGTCGATATGGTCGAGGAAAGGCTGATCTCGCAGGAGGAAGCCGTCTGCCGTATCGAGCCGTCCTCGCTCGACCAGCTGCTGCACCCGACCATCGATCCCGGCATTTCCCGCCCGGTGATCGGCTCCGGCCTGCCGGCCTCACCGGGGGCTGCGACGGGCGAGATCGTCTTCACCTCCGAAGAGGCGGTCGCCGCCGAAGCCGAAGGGCGTCGCGTCATTCTGGTGCGCATCGAAACCAGCCCGGAAGATATTCACGGCATGCATGCCGCCGAAGGCATTCTGACCACACGTGGCGGCATGACCAGCCACGCCGCCGTGGTGGCGCGCGGCATGGGCATTCCCTGCGTCACCGGCGCCGGCTCCATGCGGGTCGACATGCGCAACAAGGTTCTGATCGGCGTCGGCTGCATGCTGAAACGCGGCGATGTCATCACCATCGACGGTTCCTCCGGCCGGGTGCTGAAGGGCGAAGTGCCGATGACGCAGCCGGAACTCTCGGGCGATTTCGGCAAGCTGATGGAATGGGCCGACGGGCTGCGCCGCATGACAGTGCGCACCAATGCCGATACACCGGCCGATGCGCGCGCCGCCCGCGCCTTCGGTGCCGAAGGCATCGGCCTCTGCCGCACCGAACATATGTTCTTCGAGGGCGACCGCATCCATGTGATGCGCGAGATGATTCTCGCCGAAAGCGAAAAGGGCAGGCGGGCCGCGCTCGACCAGCTTTTGCCGATGCAGCGCTCGGATTTCACCGAACTCTTCCAGATCATGCATGGCCTGCCGGTAACGATCCGTCTGCTCGACCCGCCGTTGCACGAATTCCTGCCGAAGACCGATGGTGAGATCGTCGAGGTGGCCGCCGCCATGGGCATGCCGCAGACGGTGTTCCGCCAGCGGCTGGATGCGCTGCACGAATTCAACCCCATGCTCGGCCATCGCGGCTGCCGGCTTGCCATTTCCTATCCCGAAATTGCCGAAATGCAGGCACGCGCCATTTTTGAAGCGGCGGTTGCCGCAGCACGTATCACCGGTGCGCCGGTCGTGCCCGAAATCATGGTGCCGCTGGTCGGCCTCCGGTCCGAGCTCGATTACGTCAAGGCCGTCATCGACACGGTGGCGGCCGAGGTGGCGGAAGAGACCGGCATGACGCTCGAATATCTGACCGGCACGATGATCGAGCTGCCGCGTGCGGCCCTGCGCGCCCATGTCATCGCGGAAGCCGCGGAGTTCTTTTCCTTCGGCACCAACGACCTGACGCAGACGACCTTCGGTATTTCCCGCGATGACGCGGCGCGCTTCATCAATACCTATCAGCGCAAAGGCATCATCGAGCGCGACCCGTTCATCTCGCTCGATTTCGACGGCGTGGGGGAATTGATCCGCATCGCCGCCGAACGCGGCCGCCAGACGCGGCCGGAACTGAAGCTCGGCATTTGCGGTGAACATGGCGGGGATCCGGCCTCAATCCATTTCTGCGAGGATGCCGATCTCGACTACGTGTCCTGCTCGCCCTTCCGCGTGCCCATCGCCCGCCTGGCCGCGGCGCAGGCAACGCTGGCCGCGAAGAGGGATGAGGGCAGGGTGGCGAGCAATGTCGCCTTCATTCCCGTCAGGGGTTCTGTCGGACGATGATCTGACGTTCGACCACCACCGGCCTATAGAACATGTCGCGGTTCATCTGCGCCTGCCAGGCGCGGTTGTCGGCGCGGCGGTCTAGATCAAGGTCCAGCAGGCATCCGGCCATCTGGTCCGTACCGGGGCGGAAACCATAACCCCGGCATGTCGCCTCGTCCCGCGCCCGGCGCTCTTCCGGCGTCAGCGTCTGGCAGGCGGTGAGTGCCAGCATGGCGGCAAGCGCACCGAAGACGATGGAAACGCGCATTTTTTTCTCCCTTGAACATGACAGCCGTACGGCACTTTTATTGCCGCGATTGATACGCCTGTTTTCATGTGGGGAAAAGCCGCGTTGGGGCGGAAAGTTGCATTGGATCTGGGCTTGCGGAAGGCGAACGGGCTTCGGGTTTTCAACAATCTGGCGGTCGCGCTGTCACGCCCGCTTGGAGAAGGCCATTTCAGCGCGCATCCAGCTCGAATCTCCCCACGTCGAGAGCCAGATCATCAGGTCGGTGAGAAAGCCGATAATTGGCAGAAGCAGCCTGTGGCCCAAGCCGCGTGTCGTCTGGTTTTTCTCGGCCTCCTGCAGATGAGCCAATTCCTGTTCTTGAATAGAGGCGATCAGTTGATAGAGATCGGGATCTCTCGCCTGCAAAAAAGCCAGCTGATCTTTGAGATGGCGGTGAACAGTGCTTTCCACGGCCTCGGTGCAAATCCAGACCATGTTACGCCCGCCAAGCGCAGTGAGAAAGCCGAGTAAAAAGCCTCCGAGGCTCCAGAAAGCCATAACGCGACAGGGTTTGGCGTTTCTGGAAGGCATGGCTTCCAGAAACTGGTGGCAATGATCTATTTCGTCGTCACGCATTTCGCGAAGTGCCAGTACGATATCCGGAAACAGCCGACGGGCGACCCAGATCTGTGCTCCGTAGATGCGGATAGCGCCAAACTCGCCAGCATGATTAACTTTGAGAATGCGTCGAACGGTGAGAGCCGGGTCGTGTTTGCTGAAACTATCGGACATATGAAGCATTGCCTACGCTTATCCGTTTCTGGAATCTGTATTACCGATATTGTCGACGATGGCCGCCTCTCTCAATGCCACCAAGCAAATTTTACGACCGTTTTGCGATCACAGACGTCAAATATGAACACAGCCGCCTCGCATTGCTGGCGGCTGTATTGATTGTGACACCGCTAAAATGATCGAAATCATCAGCGAAGTGCGCAGTCGGCGTTAGGCCGTCGCGACCTCCCGGTCATCGAGCGCGTCGATATCCTTGGCGTTGTTGTAGACGGCTTCGTTCAGAATACCCTCGCGCTTGGCGACGATGGTGGGTACCAGCGCCTGACCGGCGACGTTGACCGCCGTGCGGCCCATGTCGAGGATCGGGTCGATGGCGAGCAGCAGGCCGACACCTTCGAGCGGCAGGCCGAGCGTGGAGAGCGTCAGCGTCAGCATCACCACCGCGCCGGTCAGGCCGGCGGTTGCTGCGGAACCGAGTACGGAGACGAAGACGATCAGCACATATTCCTGGATGCCGAGCGGCACCTGGAAGAACTGCGCGATGAATATCGCCGAAATCGCCGGATAGATGGCGGCGCAGCCGTCCATCTTGGTGGTGGCGCCGAGCGGCACGGAGAAGGCGGCATATTCGCGCGGAACGCCGAGGCTCTTTTCCGTCACGGTTTCGGTAACGGGAAGTGTGCCGATGGAGGAACGCGACACGAAAGCGAGCTGGATGGCCGGCCATGCGCCGGCAAAGAAACGCGAGGGTTTCAGGCCATGGGCGATCAGCAGCGCCGGATAAACCACAAAGAGCACCAGCGCCAGACCGATATAGACAGCCGCCGCATACCAGCCGAGCTGCGACAGCGTCGTCCAGCCATATTGGTCAACTGCGCGGCCGAGCAGGCCGATCGTGCCGATCGGGGTGAGCCGGATGACCCACCAAAGGATTTTACGCACGATGGCGAGCAGCGACTGGTTGAAGGCGAGGAACGGCTCCGCCGCCTTGCCGGCTTTCAGTGCCGCAACACCAAAGGCAATCGATACCACGAGCAGCTGCAGCACGTTGAAGTTTAGCGAGGTGCTGCCGGAACCGTTGTTGATTTTGGTAGACGCTTCGAGGCCGAAGACGTTGGCAGGAACGAGGCCCTTGAGGAAGTCCAGCCACGAACCGGTGGAGGACGGCGCAGCCGCAGCCGTATTGGCAATCGCCGTGTTGACGCCAGGCTGGATGACGAGGCCGAGCACGATGCCGATGACCACGGCGATCAGCGCCGTGATGGCGAACCACAGAAGCGTCTGCCATACCAGCTTTGCCGCATTGGAGAGGTTCTTGAGATTGGCGATGGAGGCGACGATGGCCGTGAAGATCAGCGGCGGAACCAGCGCGCGCAGGAGCTGCACGAAAATGCTGCCGATGGTCTGCAGCGTCACGGAAAGCCAGTTCGGGCTGCCGGCGGCATCGGGACCGATATTGCGCGCAACGAGCCCGAGCAGCAGGCCGATGACCATGGCGATCAGAACCTGAAAGCCGAAATTGCGATAAAAGGGTTTGGCCCCGGAGGGGCGGACGGGCGTCGTTGCCTGTGACATGGCGTGTCTCTTTTTTATGCAAGAAAGCGAGAATGATGCACGTTTTACACGCATTCTCGAAGGAAGGGGCCGAGAATACGCCGATTTCCTCATCAAATAAGGGATGAGCTTGCGTATTTGTTGCACTACCGGTGCATTATTCTCTTATGGGCAGACAATGCGGAAAAATATTCTCGCCATCGTCGCCCTGGTCACGCACACGCTCGAACCGATGTTGGAGGCTCGGAGCCTTTAGCTTGGCAACGCCGTGACAGCACGCTCCCCCACACCGGACTGGATCCGGGTCCATTGCGATCACGTCTCCGATCGTGGGAGTCTTCTTCCAATGCGCACACGCCGTTGCGTCATACCGGATAAGGTCCGGCATGACGTTGGAAAGGTTTGCGCACTTTAGCATCGGATCAGACCCGTCCTTTGTTTTCACCGCAAATCCGGTCTATGACATCATATGCAGGTGATTCCCTTGCCAGATTTCGGGTGCAACGCTTTTACGCCAATGCGATCTTACGGATATCCGCTTCCATGACTGTGCGTTTCGTCCGGCCTTTTTCGGTTGCAGCCTATCTTTCCCGCTATCTTGGTCTGGCGGCGCTTTCGCTTTTTCTCATCGCCGCCGGCATTCACCGCTTCGGGCCATTGACGACGCCTGATCTCGTCGGGCTGCTGACGATTGCCGCCGGAATTGCCCTGGTCGCCGTGCTTCTGGCGTTGATCGGCCTCGAACGGTTATGGACGAAAGGTGCGCGGGGCGGCCTTTCGGCAGTTGCGGCGCTGCTTCTGTCGGCTCTTCCGCTCGGCGTCGTCGGTTATGGTGCCTTTCTCTACTGGCAGCAGCCGAAGATTTACGACATCTCCACCGATCTTGCCGATGTGCCGGAATGGCTGGTGATGCCGGCTGCCAACCAGCAATGGCTGGTCAGGCCCGCAACCGCTGCGAAAGAGGACCGCGATGCGCAGGCCGAAGCCTATGCGAGCCTCGCCGGACGCCGTTACGAAGGCGCGATAGACCGCATTTATGCCGCCGCCAAAAAAATGGCTGCCGCTCAGAACATTCGCATCACCCATACCAAGGGCGTCATCGGCGCGGTGGAGGCTCCTCCGGTCGTCATTCCGGAACAGGGCAAGACGCCGCCCGCCGAGGAGGGGCCGGTGGAGGATCTGCCCTCCATCGTTCCGGTGCCCATGGCGCGCCCGGCAGAAGCGCCGCAACCCACCTTCTTTAATGGCAGCGGGGTGGTGCTGATGCAGGGCGAAACCCGCACACGCATCTGGGGCCTGCGCTTCGATATCCTCATTCGCCTCAAGGAAGAGGCGGAAACCACCATCGTCGACGTGCGCGTCGCTTCCCGCTACGGCCCGCACGATCTCGGCATGGGGGCTGCGATTGCCGAAGCCTATCTCGATGCGCTGGATGCGGAAATGCAGGGGTTGAACGACAATTGAGCCTTTTCCGATAAGTGAGGTTTGCGGCAGTGCGTGTCGCTGCGTCGCTGCCGCTCGATTCTTCTCCCCGCCGGGGAGAAGATGCCCCGAAGGGGCAGATGAGGGGGCAAGCTTTCGGTCTATCGCTAACGTCGCCCCCTCATCCCGCTGCCGCGACCTTCTCCCCGGCGGGGAGAAGGAGACAAGCCGCACCCGTCCCATCAATGGGGCAACGGGGATGAGGTCTTAACAAGTTTTGAAATGTCGCGCGCAAGGATGATACCGGCTATGCCGGAAAATATTCCCCCAGCAGCGAAGGCGCACCCTCTGTCCGCACCTCACCCTTCTCGATCAGGTCTTCGATATGGGCGAGCACGGAAAGCGCCGCTGCCCCATGCAGGCGCTTGTCGGTGCTGGCGTAGATCACCTTCACCATGTCGGCGATCCGCCGGTCTCCATCTTTGATGCGCTTCAAAACCGCTTTTTCCCGCATGCGCCGATGGGCGCGCAAGCCCCGCATGAAGGCGGCGGGATCGGTGACCGGGCCGCCATGGCCGGGCAGGAACAGCCGGTCGTCGCGGGTGAGCAGCCGTTCCAGCGAGGCCATGTAATCGCTCATCGCCCCATCCGGCGGCGCGACGATGGTGGTGGCCCAGGCCATGACGTGATCGGCGGAAAAGACGATGCCGCTGCCTTCGAGTGCGAAGGCGGCATGGTTGGCGGTGTGGCCCGGCGTGTGCAAGGCCGTCAGTGCCCAGCCGTCGCCGGAAAGGCTCTGCCCGTCGCCAAGCGCGATATCGGGCGCAAAAGCGGTGTCGGAGCTTTCGGCAAAGGGATTGGTCTCCCCCACATGCAGCGGACGGGCGGCCCGGTGCGGGCCTTCCGCCACCGTCAGCGCCCCGGTCGCCTCCTTCAGCCGCCGGGCAAGCGGCGAGTGATCGCGATGGGTGTGGCTGACGAAGATATGGGTGACCTCGCGGCCATCAAGCGCCGCCATCAGCGCCTGAAAATGCGCCTCATCCTCCGGGCCGGGATCGATGACGGCGACGGAACGGTCGCCGACAATATAGGAATTGGTGCCATGGAAGGTGAAGGCGGAGGGATTGTTGACGGTGATGCGCTGAATGAGCGGGGCGACGGGAACCGCCTCGCCATAGGCCGGCTGGAAATCGAGATCGAATGCCGGGTCCGCCATCGAGACCTCCTGAAAAATGCCATGCCACCCAGAGCCACGGCCTCAGCCGCGCCATCGCCAAGCCCTAACATGCCATGTCAGGCACGGCATCCAAAAAGCTTGGATTTTGTGAAAAAATAAGTCGCCGGGTCATTGCCGGGCCGGGCAGGCTTTGCTAATCAGGCGCGGTTCAGGCAGCGGCGTTTCGCCCACGCTGCCCTGTTGGGGCGTCGCCAAGCGGTAAGGCACCGGTTTTTGGTACCGGCATTCCCAGGTTCGAATCCTGGCGCCCCAGCCAAGCTTCCCTTTTCAAGCCAGAATCGCGGTTTTCCAGCTCTTCCGAGTTAGCTGGGAATCGAATTCGGGGCACTGTCGTACAGGATTGTCTTACACGACTGTCGTACACAGCTGTCTTACAGGAAGGGTACCCAAGTCCTGCTCACCCTCTTAGGAAAGGGTTTAGCATGGCAACGATTCAACATGTCTACAAGCGCGGTTCCGTCTACTGGTGGCGGCGTCGTTTACCACTTGGAACAGGTGTTCATGCTTGGGTGCGGCTCGAAATCAGCCTGCACACCAAGGAACTGGGACGGGCGCGGGTCGTCGCTCCCGAGGTGACGCTTGCCAGCCATCGTCTCCTGCCCAGCCTGAGACACAATATGATATCGCCGGAAGACGCAAAGAAAATCCTCATCCAAGCCGCCAAGCAGCACAGCTTCCATCTGGATGCGATGATGGCCATCGGTTCGGGGGCAGGCGTGGACGCCGCAAACAAGCGGCAAACGGAAATTCGTACCGGTTGGGCGTTTCGCCTGTTCGCAGCCCAGGGGATCAATGCAAGGGTTGGTCCCGACGAAGAGCGTGAAATGCGGGCTGCCGGCCTTGATGATGAAATGGTCCAGGGCGTTTGCGAGACAATCGCATTCCTCAGCACCAACGGCTTCGGCCAGATTGGTCGCCGCCAACTGGAAGCGATCCTCAAGGAACACAACATCGCACCGGCGGAAGCGCACATCCTCCAGGCCGAGCAGCTATGCTTGCGCGGTATGTCGGCGGCGTTGCTCAATACCGAGCGGCGATGGTCCGGTGTCCGCCCTGACGATATTGCCCTCCTGAATGCGGCGCTTATCGGAGATATGGCAGCGGCGGCTGCATCGCATGCTGCGCCGACTCCGGCCATGTCGCAGCAAACGTCGGTAGCGCCATTGGCGAACCGAACAGCGCTGTCGTTTTCGCAACCGGTAGCACCTCCAGCGAAAGTGGTTACGCCGGTTAGTGCAATAGCGGTTGCCGCCTCTCCGGCCGAAACCGAGGATGAGATCGATCTCGACGACGAGGACGAGGCAGAGCTGGAACTGCAAGAGTCGGACAGGGGGCTCGTCGAGATCGTCCGGCAGGCAGCAGAGGAGAAGGTTGCCATCGGGGAGTGGCGATCGGATATGATCAAGCAACAGGTCAGCGTCGCCAGGCTATTTGTCCGCTTCGTTGGGCACGATCAGCCGGCGCGCATGCAACAGACAAACATCTCGGAGTTCCGCAGCATGCTGTTCAAGCTGCCGAAAAACCACGGCAGGTCACCAAAAGATCACATCATCCCGCTCAGTGAGCTTTTGGCCCGCGCCAAGGGCCTGCCGCCCGAGGAGGTTGGCTTGTCGCCCGGGACGATAAACCGCTACATGACGCAGATCAGCAACATCGTCGACATCTGCAAGCACGCCGGGTATCCCTTCGGCAATTTCGAAGGCGTTTCTGGCCTGCGAGCCAAAAGGAGGGGTGACGTCAGAAATGAACGCGGACGCTTTTCCACTGAGGAAATCCGGACGATTTTTTCGCTTCCTGTGTGGGAAGGCGCGGCCAGTTTCGACGAGCGCTTCGCGAGCGGAGAGGAGGTTTTTCATGATGCCGCCTATTGGGTTCCGCTGCTGGCGATCTATATCGGAGCGCGCCGGGAGGAAATGTGCGGCCTGCTCCTGTCGGAGGTTGAAACCGACCAGGGTCTTCCGTGCATCCGCATCGAAAAAAATTCCATGCGCAAGCTCAAGAACGAGCAATCGAAGCGACGTGTACCGGTTCATCCGGAGCTGATCCGACTGGGCTTTCTCCGATATGTTGAAGAGCTTCGCACCCTTGGTCATGAATTGCTGTTTCCTGAATTGAAGGCCGCATGTGCAACGACACCGATGGGCGACGTGTTTGACGACAGCTGGCAAAAAATCCGGGCGGCAGCGCTACCCCGGGCCAAGGAGGAGGGAAAGGTGCTGCACTCCCTCCGGCACTGGTGCAACGACGAAATGAAGCAGGCCGGTACTCAAGCGGAAATCAGGAAGGACATCCTGGGACACAGCAACGAAGGGGTGAACGAGGGTCGCTATACGAACCCAGCACGCCTGCGTGTCATGGCCGATGCTCTGTCAACATTGCCTTTGCCGACCGCGCACCTGAAGGCTCGTCCCATCCATCTGACCGAGTCGGTTCTGACGCATGCGTCCCGTCCGGCTCGAGCCAGGAAATCTGCTACGTGAGAGATTTTGAATCAATCATTAATTGAATTAGTGATTGTGCAATTAAAATACAAACTAAAAAATTTCGCCGCGTTGAATTCATTGAGGAATCCAGCGCAGCGATTGGCGGAAATCTCTTGTATATGGAGAAAAAACGTTAAAATACAGAGTGTTGACAATCGCGGTTGTAACACCTTTCCGAAATCCATGTCACCATTATCTCACGGTCATCGATGAAGACCGGATGAAAACGGAGACAAGAAACGAATGGCGAAATACACCCATAGGAAGAGGCAGGCGATCGCCGAGACCAAGCCGGGGCAGACCCTCAGCCGGGCCCAGAAGGACGAGCTGAAGCGGCTGGGCGATGCCTTTCACTCGCTCGGACGTCGGACGACAGCGCAGGCCTACGAGGTCGGCGGCTACCTCGTGCGCGCAAAGTCCATCCTCCCGGAGAAAGCGCTCGGCGCGTGGATAAAGGCGGTGTGCAAGTTCACGCCGAAGACCGGTCGCAACTACATCGCGGTCCATACCAACCTGATGGACTACAAGGAGCGCCTCGAGGCCGCGGCGGTCGCTCCGACAGTCCTGTTCGTGCTGGCCTACGCCGAGCAGCCGAACGTCGAACGGGTCATCTCGGCAATCGAGGCCGGCGAGGAGCTCACCGTCGCCCAGGTCAAGGCGATGGTCGGTGCGGTGCCTACGAAGAAGGCGAAGAATGAAGCGGTCCTCGACGTTGGCGGAATGGCCGGTCTGCGCAAGATAGCCGAGCTGAAAGTCGAGGAGGACTCGGTGAAGTTCCTCCAGCTGACAACCGGCATCCTGAAACGGGTCGAGAAGGCCATGGAACCGCTGGCGCAAAACCGTGCAGTGTTCAAGGGTCCGTTGCAGGAATTGGTCATGGACGACTGCAAGCACGCGCATGATCTGATCAACAGCATCGCGGCCCCCTTGCAGCCGGCGATGGTTGCGAGCGTCAACTGGCGGCCGGCCAAGCTGACGGAAGGCACGACCTGGCGCAAGGTGCAGGAGCTTCTGTCCGCCATGGGTGGAGCCAACGGCTGGCCGGGCAAGGAAGACTTCGTCCCCTGGCTTCAGGCCGAGGTCATTCCCCTGCTGCGCTTCGTCGTCCACGGTGAAGCCTTGCACGACGACGCTGACGGGGAGGATCGTGCGGATGCCGCCGCTCCGCTCGACGAGGAGGCTGACGACGGGCTGCTCGCATTCGAAGACATGCCCTCCAAGGTACAGGAAACCGTCGAAAATGCCCTGGAGATCGTGGCACCCGAGCGCCGGGACGAGATCAGGAGCCAGATCGTCTTCGATCCCAAGCCCCTGAAACGCCAATACAGGAAGCTGGCAGCTTGAAGATGACGTCCAGGAGCCCCGCCGCCGTGCGGGGCTATTTTTTTGTCCGCTGGCTGCCGCGTGTCCCGTTAACCATACCGGGGCTCTTTGTTCCGGATGCGTTCTGACCGGCTTGCCGGACGCGATTCTCCGGGCTATGTCGACGGGGTCAGCAGAAATTGAATATCTGCAGACACTTAGCGGCCCCCGCCGATGCGCCAACATCGAACGAGGGCCTGACCCGCAACCTTCTCTCGAAAGGCCTTGGGCTATGTCGACCCATATCTGCTTCGCTTCCGAACGGGAAGCTTCTCCGTCTCCTGATCCTGTTGACGACCGCGCTTCGCCGCGGCGCCGGTTGACTTGCTGTGCGATCGCCCACGCCTCTGGGCTGGCGCTCGTCTGATCTCGCTTAACTGATCGTCCCTGACTTCGGACACGGTTTCGTTTGAAGCCAGCCGGCCACCGCATGCGGAAATCATTTCCGCGTCGGACGCCGTGCGCCTGAAGTTGGCCAGCCGGTCGCCACCGTCAGCAGGAGCAATACCATGAAGACCATTCTTTCCGGTGCGCCGGGCACGCCAGCCTATCCGCATGCCGTCGATCTCGACGCCCTCGAACCCCGCTTCGAAGTCCTCATCGACGAGCTTTCGTCGCAGCCCTTCTCCGCCGCCGCCCTTTCCACGGCGCTTGCCGGCGGTGTCTCTGACGCCGCCGCGATCCTGCGCGCCATTCCTATCCAGGAGGGGAGGCTGCTCGAGCGTGGCATTGGGATCATTGCCGACTTGAACCCGCACCTTGTGGTGCTGACGCAAAATCTGCGGCTTCCGGTCACCAAGACGGCGCTCGAACTGGTCGAGAAAAACGATCCGAAGCACTTTCGATCCCTGACCCTCGATGCGGATACCGGCGGACGCAAAACGTATACGCCAGACCTGATCGTCGTGAACCGGAAGACGAAGCTTGCGCACGTCATCGACGTCAAGCGCAGCCTCGGCTCATACGAAGTCTCACGCATCAACGAGCTGAAGAGCCGCATGCTGGCGGCGGCGCTCGTCGTTCCCGATCTCCTCTACCGCGATCATCATCGGCTGGTGGCCGAAGAAGTTCGCGTCGTCATCCTGAATGCGGAAAACCAGCGCTCCGACATCGCCGGCGGCGTCTGGCCACTGAGCGATCTCGATCATCTCGTCGAGGTCGGCGGGGCGGGGAAGGCGATCGGCATGTTACGCGAACGCTTCCATGGTCGGATCGACGAGAACTGGAAGCTGGCTCGAAATTCCATTGCCGGGCCTGAGGAGCCGGGTCGCCGAGGTGCCTCGGCGGACATTGCAGATGCGAACGGACACGAGACTTGCGACGCGGGCTCGATCACCGAGGTCCATCAGCCAGCCGGTCGTGGCCAAATCCGTGTCGGCTTCGCCCGCATCCCACGGGCCGGCACGGGCTGACCGGCCCGCCGACCTTCCTTTCCGCTTTCTGTTCCATTCGTTCGCGCCGAACCATGCTGTTCGGCGACAGGAGACGTCTGTCATGAGCCGACACCCTTCCAACGTGATCCCTTTCCCCAACAACCCTGCGCTTCAGGTGCCTTCGACGCCGAAGCCATCCAGCCGGCTGAAGCGACTGGCGAAGTTGCAAGAAACCACAAGCCAGAGTTCGACTTCCAGGTCACAAGCAATTCCTCAGGCCATGGCCAAGTGCGCGGCAACGCCTGATGCCTTGCCCGATCCGGCGATCGTCGCGCAGGTCGTGATCGGCTTCGCCCGACGCAAGGGCATCGCGATGGACAGCATTCCGAAAATCTTCCGCGAGCAACTTCTTGCGCTGTGTGCGGCCGGCGATCCGACGACGCTGATGTTGCGCGACTGGCTCGAGGGCAATCGCAAGATGCTCACCATCGATGGGATGCCCGGACCTTGTGGGGCGCATGGAACGAGGGAGGGCGCGTGATGGAAACCCTGACCGATCGCATCACGCGTTACCTCCTTGCCCGCATCCGCCGACTGGCCATCCTCGATCTCTACGAGCGCGCCGCTGTCGTTGGCTTGCTGGAGGCGGACTTCATCGTCGAAGGCGATGAGACGTCCGGCACGGTCTGGCGTGTCCCGGAACAGTCCTTGCGCCTACTCGATGCTGAGCCGGTCAAGGCGCGTGCCGAACTCGAGCGGCTTCTCGGGAAAGCGCCATACAAGACGACAACCCTCGACGTGCTGATGCAGGACCTTCCCGGAGAGCCGCCGCGTGACAAGGCTCGCTCTGTCGGGAAGACCAAGAGCAACCATGAAACCCGTGCGGCCGCCGGCCCACTGAAGTCGACTTCGGGCGCGGCTCAGGAGAAGACGCCATCGACGTGCCGCGAATTCCTGGCACTGCTTCGGGAACATATTGCTCCACCTGTTGTCGCCCACGTCGCTGTCGCCCTGCTGGTTGCCCGTGCCGTTGGTTCAAGCGTTCCCGACCTGTCAGCATTGTCGGCCGTCATCAGGCATCCAGGAGCCTTTGTGCTGATCAAAGCGCCGGTTGGCCGTTTCGAACGCCGCTTCGGTCTCATGCTCGAAGATGGCTTGATCCTGCCGTACTGGACGAAGCTCGAAGACGTCCATCGCAGCAGCCCGCTCTCGGACGGATACGGTGATCGCCGCCGCGGAAAGCCCCGCAAGACGATCAAGACACTTGCCGGGACAGATGTGCCGAAGGCGGTCGAGCGGTCGTTGAGCCGATTCCTTGTCGATGTCCTGCTCGAGCGGTCAGCGCCCGTGGTTCTTGCCGATGAGACAAAGACCGCGCTTCCGCCCTTTGCGTCGATGACGGCCGATCTCGTTCTTGAGAGCGGTGGTCTCGATCATGAACTGATCGCGGAACTCCTGCAGACGTGTTGCGGCATCGCGCCGAAGCACTCGCTGCGGCAGATGGAGAAGATGGCGCTTGATCTTGAAGGGCTTTCGATCGATGCGCTGGCGTTGGCAATTCGTCCCGGGCGCGGTCTCGAACACATCCTGTCGATCCTCGAAGTCCTCGGCGAACGGGCGCGATCCGCCGACAAGTCGGGCGATGACGACGACGACGGCCGCGTCTCCGGGCGCGGCAGTGATCGGTCGGGGCGGCCAAAGGTCAAGAGCCGCTTCCTGATCAACGACGGTGAAGACCCACCAAAATCCATGGATGGCATCGATGTCGTTCAACCGGAGAAGCCAGCGGAGTCGTCCGGGAAGGAGAGCAGTGGCAGCGCATCCGTTGATCCGGCCAATCCGGAACACAGCCGGCTGCGTCAGCTTCGGGTCGAGACGCTCTCGGGTTATGGCGAGGCTCGGGATTGGGCGCTCGACCTCAAGACAGACCTGCAGCTCTGGCGCGACGGTGGGTTGGCCTGGAATGAAATGAGCACCAAGCTGATGCTGTCCGGGCCGCCCGGCACCGGCAAGACGACCTATGCCCGCGCGCTCTGCAATACATTGCAGGTTCCACTGCTTGTGACATCCGTGGCGTCCTGGCTTGAACCCGGCTATCTCGGTGATGTCCTGAAGCGCATGTCCAGGGCCTTTGAGCTGGCGCGGGAAAATGCGCCCGTGATCCTGTTCGTGGATGAGATCGACAATATCGGCAGCCGGTCTTCAGGTCGACGGGAGCAGCATGATGACTACTGGCGCTCGCTGATCAACCGGCTGCTTGAGCTTCTCGATGGGGCTTCGAAGACCGACGGCGTGATCGTCGTTGCGGCGACGAACCTCCCCGGAAAGATCGATCCGGCCCTGCTGCGGTCGGGGCGATTGGAAAAGCATGTCGCCATCCCCCTACCGGATACGGAGGTGCTGGCCGGCATCCTCGCTCATCATCTCGGTGACGATCTGGCGGGTGTGTTGGCGTCTGCGCCGTCGGGCAGCTCCAGAACGATCAAGGCCGAACGGCAACGGCAAGTGCTTATCGAACGCGATGCGGATGTCATCAACGAATCCAATCCAGGAGTTTCCCGCGATGCGTGAAGTGCGGATTTCGGATTAACGGGACATCGATTCCGGTAAATCCCGGACAGTCGTTTCACTAAATCGCGGACAGTCTCGCGGGATCGACTTTCGTTCGCCTGGTTGATGTCATTGGTTATTGATTTCGGCGTTTTACGCTTCGGTCAAGAGCGGTCTTGGTTTTTGCTTCCTCATGCTGTCTCCTTCGAGCGCAATTCGATGGGCGTTATGGACGATACGATCGAGGATGGCGTCAGCGATCGTTGGTTCGCCGATCATCTCGTGCCACTGCGCGACGGGAAGCTGGGCGGTGATCAGAGTGGATTTCCGGCGGTAGCGCTCTTCGAAGATTTCCAGGAGATCGAGCCGCTGCTGATCGCTGAGCGCGTGGGTTCCCCAGTCATCAAGGATGAGTAATTGAACACGCGCGAGCTTGTCGACCAATCGGGGAAACCGCCCGTCGAGGCGCGCTAGCGCCAAATCCTCGAAGAGACGGGGCATGCGGACATAGAGAACGGAATAATCGAGGCGGGCCGCTTGCCGTCCGATGGCGCAGGCGAGCCATGTTTTGCCCGTTCCCGTTTGTCCGGTCAGGATCAAGTGCTCATGGGCCTTGAGCCATTCGCCTTGGGCAAGCGAGAGGAGCTGTCGGCGGTCGAGGCCGCGAGGGGCGGCGAAGTCGATGTTCTCGATGCAAGCATCGGGGAAACGCAGTTTGGCGATTGCAAGCCGGTTGGTCAGTCGCTTGTCGCCGCGCACGGCCATCTCCCGATCAAGCATCAGGCCGAGCCATTCATCGCGGTTGAGATCGCTGCCCTCAGGTTGATTGGCCAGGTCGCGATATGCTGCCGCCATGCCGGATAGGCCGAGCGCATGCATCTGGTCGAGGGTTGGATGTGTGAGCATGTGAGTATCTTCCTTTCTTCACTGGTAATAGGAGCTGCCGCGGATGTTGCCATGCACCGGGGTGGGCTTGACTGGCTCAGCACCAGGCGGGGCCTGATCGAGACCGGATTTGAGGATGGTGCTGACGGAGGAATAGCTGAGCGCATTGATCGTCAGTGCCCGATCGCACGCCGCTTCCAGACGCTCGGGGCCGTACCGGCGCGCGAGCGATAGAACGCCTTGAGCGGCGCGGTATCCCTGCTGAGGATGAGGTCTATCGCGCATCAGCCGCTCGATCAGGATTGCAGCGTTGCGGCCAATCTTTGCAGCTTGCTTGATGAGGCTCGCAGGCGTCGTGTTGGCATAATGCTGATGTGTCTTCGGCATATGCTCGTTGACGGTGACATGACCGCCCCGCTGCGACGTCCGGCGGTGGCTGGCGACACGTTGGTGATCATGGAGGATCTCGACGATCCGGCTTGTAAGCCGGACATCGACCTGGCGGCCGATCAGGCGGTGCGGCACGGAATAGAAGGCCTTGTCGACCTCGACATGGTAGTCGGGATGAACCTTTGCCGACTTCCATTCGGAATATTCGAATGGCGTTGCCGGCAAGGGCGCAAGCGCGTCTTGCTCGATCTCCTCGAAGAGCTGCCGGCGGGATTTGCCAACCCGGCGCATCGGCCGGCTATTGAGATCGTCGAGAAGCTGGCTGATCCGCACGTTGAGATCGACAAGGCTGAAGAAACGGTCGTTTCTCAGCCGCGCCAGGATCCAGCGCTCGACGATGAGAACGCTGCCTTCGACCTTGGCCTTGTCCTTCGGCCGTTTCGGACGGGTCGGCAGGATCGTCGTGTCGTAATGCTCGGCGAATGCCGCAAAAGTGGCGTTGATGGTCGGCTCGAACCACAAGG
This sequence comes from Rhizobium sp. X9, assembly GCF_018873185.1. NCBI lineage: Bacteria > Pseudomonadati > Pseudomonadota > Alphaproteobacteria > Hyphomicrobiales > Rhizobiaceae > Rhizobium > Rhizobium sp. X9. The sequence goes on from NZ_CP071311.1 coordinate 529,016, forward strand.
GCTTGGCAACGCCGGCCTTGAGGTTGTCGCAGACGATGGCTTTCGTCACGCCACCGAAGAAACCCAGCGCCCGCTGCTGACCCTCGATCCAGTCCGGCAACCGTTGAGTGAAGCTTGCATAGGCGAAGGTGTACAAGGAGGCTGGCAGAACCGCGACGAAGATCTGCGCCAGCCGGATTTCGCCTGTCGCCGGATCGATCACCGGGACGGTTTGGCCGGCGTAGTCGGTCTGCATCGCCGCGCCGGCAGTGTGGCGATTGCGGAAGGTGGCGCTGGCGCGCTGCTCGAAAGCGGCAAACCGCTCGCAGAACCACGTGTATCCGTAACCGTTGGGGTGCCGTTCGCGATATTCCTGCCACAACAGCGTCAGTGTCACGCCCTTCCGCTTCAATTCACTGGCGATCTTGCCCCAGTCGGGTTCGTGCATGTCCTGGGGCGGACGGCCGCGACGATGGAACAGGCGGCGCTGCAGAATGCCATCATCGTCCAGCCCAGGCGGTAACGGCCAGCCCGTCAGCCCGGCCTCACGCGCCCGCAGCAGGTAGGTCGAAATGGTCGTTTTGCTGATCTTCAGCCGTTCCGATATCGCACGAACCGAAAGCCCCTGTTCGTGCGTCAGTCGCAATATCGATCGAATGTCCTTCACGTCAGTAAGTCTCACCTGCTTCCGTCTCGCCATTCATCAGCCCCTCGTTCAAATCGAGGTCCAGAATGGCAAAACGGCGCGTGCGAAAGTCGATCTTTATGCCGAAAGACTGTCCGGGATTTACCGGAATCGCTGTCCGGGAATTAGCGGAAATGCTGTCCCGGATTTAGTGAAATCGCTGTCCGGGATTTAATGGAATCCCTGTCCGCGAATTACCGAAACCCGCAGCGTGAAGCAAATCAGTCAGTCACATCAAACCAGCATGCCGATCTTCGACGGCTCGCCTTGCTGGCGTCCGGCAGCACCGGAGCCGACATTGAGCGACTTGTTCGTGACATCAGACGAAAGACCAGAAGGCAGCAGCGGTCCCTGACTTGGGGCGATCTCGAGCATGCCCTGCTCGCCGGCCAGCTGAAACTCTCGGACGATGTGCGGTGGCGCACCGCCATTCATGAAGCCGGTCATGCCATCGCCTTCTGTGACATGGGGATCGCAGAGGTCATTACCGCAAGCATCGGGATGGGAGGAATGGGGCAGGTGGTCAGCCGTCAAGGTCAACATCTCCCGCAGACGCAGGACTGGCTGATGCGCAGCGTGGCCTGCATGCTGGCCGGGCGGACGGCAGAGGTGCTGATCTTTGGTGACACGGTGGCCGGGGCAGGTGGATACGATGATAGCGATCTCGCCAGGGCCACCGAACATGCGGTCGCCGCCGAGACCCGGCTCGGGTTCTCCAATCATCAGCCGTTGCTCTATCGGTCTGCGGCGGGAAGCATCAATGACCTCAGTCTCGACCGGCATCTGGCCGACCGGGTCAACAGTCGCCTTATGGAAGCCGAAGCGATGGCCCGCAGTCTGCTGGAAAACAGGCGGGACGCGCTGGTCGCCATCGCAACGCGGTTGAAGGACGTCGGGGTCATGACGGGCGAGGAGATCACGCGTCTGCTCATCGCGTCCCCCGGTCCACCTACCTGACGAAACCCGGCGGGGAGCTCTGAAACCGCGATTCCTGCCGGCGCCACCCCGATTCCGAGTTCCCGATTGCCGATTCCGAAGTCGCGGAAATCGATTCCGATCTACGGAAGTTCGATTCCCGCTCCGGTACAGGCACCGTTGGGACGAGTTCGGGTGACCTGCCATCGGCTGCCGTCGGAGGTGGCGTAGGCTGCAAGAGGACGATGACGAGGTGTGTCGGAGTGACCCTCGATGCCTCACCACAATCCAGCCGCAGAGCTGGTTGGACAGGCCTCAGGGTACGTTGTCGAGAGTTGTGATGCTGTCCGCCTCCGGAAGGCGGCATCTCAACGTGGCGGCAATGCACTTCACGCCGGATCAAGTCTTCTGCAAATCGATTCGCATCAGATCAAAGCACCATGCCTTGGTCTACGTTCCGGGCAACTCGTAACACATCATCTCAATTTACCCTTCCGCGATTCCTGATCCAATTTTCTCGTTGCCAAACTCCCTATCGGCGATTCCGACAAGCCGCATTTGCAGGCTGAAGGCCGTCCCGCTGGCGATTGGAGACGCACCTGCCCTCCCAGTCCGAAATGTCAACACAGGTAGCCCCGCTTGTTCCTTGCGTGGCCGGCACCGAGGCTGAGGCTCCACAACAAGGAGACAGGCAATGCCCCGGAAATCGAAGAAACAACGCAGTGCAGAACAGGTCGCCCGGCAGCAGCGGGTGAGGGATGCGGCCAAGGCCCGACGTCGGCCGTCTCGTGACGATCTGGCGAGGGTGCTGCTCTGGAAAATGATCACCGCCGCTCAGAGACGGAAAGATGCGCAACTTGCTCTGGACAAGCTGTCCGAAGCCATCGTTGGCGAGCTGGAACGCCAGGGCTTCGATGTCCGCGAAAGCGAGGATGTCTTTGAAGACCTGGCCGATCGGTACTCGGATGGCCTTTTTCCGTTCCGGCCTAAATGGCATCTCAAGCCTCGACCTATGGTCTCTCAACCATGATGTTGATGGCGGGGGTGCGGCGGTGTTAGCTCACACTTCCTCTGAAGGCTTGCAGTATCATTCCGCAAACGGCGTTCCACTATTTCCCAACGTCTTCCCCCCATTACTCCTGATCACGGCGTTTGCATAAGAATCGCGGGAGGAGGCCGATCAAACGTGAAGCAGGTCCTCCAGGAACTCTGAACCTGGCGTGACCGCCGAGACGAAGAGATGGTCCCGCGCGCGGGTTGCGGCGACGTAGAGCAATTGTCGCTCTGTCGCCACGACCTCGTCCAGCTCGAACTCGTCGGCGACCTCATCGATCCGCGTCGCCAGCGGCAGGACCCCCTCATCGCATGCGACGATCAGGACTGCACGGAATTCCAATCCTTTTGCGAGATGCATCGTACCGATGAGCACTGCCTCTTCCGTGCCCCGCCTGACAAGCGATGAAACTGTCTCGACGGCTGCCAGTTCGGCCACCTTCGATGCACGAGCGATCTGATCGTTTGATCGACAGAAGATGCCGATCTCGTTGGCTCGTATTCCCTGTTCCAGGAGGTTGCGAAGGAATTGCGCCGCCGCCGTAGCCTCCTCATCCATTGTAGGTGCAACGACGATAACCGGCTCGACGCCATCGAAGACAGATACAGTTCCCTTGCGTTGATCTTCCTCGCCGTCGACGTCGCGGACACTTTCGGGAAGCAGCCTGTCCGCCATCCTTCTAATCTGATGCGAGGTGCGATAGTTGACCTTGAGCGTGAACGACCGCCCACGCACTTCAATACCCAGCCCCTTCCAGGAAAACGGCTGCTGGAAGATGCGCTGGCCGATATCCCCGGCGAAGAAAAACGAGTCCGGTCGGTTGGGCACTATGGCGTTCAAGAACCGCAGTTCGGCGACGCCGAGGTCCTGGGCTTCATCGACGACTACATGCGTATAGGGCCTGTCTGCGCGGTCCCGGAAGTGGTCGGTAACCACAGTGAACAGGTCGGCAGCGGTCAACAGCGCCTTTGCACGCAATTGCCTGCGTACCTCCGCAAACACTGTCCAGAGTTCATCGCGCTGTTTCGCGCCAAGTCGATTCTTACGCCCCATCCGCGGCACAGTTGCATAAGTTTCGGCGCTATCGATTTGCCAGGCGTCGATGACGTGCTCCCATTCGGAATTCAGGAACTGCGGCGTGTATTTCGTTGTGCTGCCCGCATTCGCCGCGTCGGTGATAAGTGCCCTCAGTTTCTCCCGACCGATCAGATAGGCCTTTCGACCCGTCATGAGCGCGAACAGGTCAGCAGCCGCTTGTTCGAAGGACGATATGGTCACCCTGTCGGCGAGAGAGGGGGTGTCGGCAAGGAGCACGCCAAGCTTGCGCTTCAGCGCGGCGGCAAGCGGCTCCGAGAAGGTCGTCAAGAGCACCTTCGCCTGAGGCTCGTTGCGGAGAATGCGAGCGACGCGGTGCAAGGCGACCACCGTCTTTCCGGTGCCGGCCGAGCCGACCACGCGCACCGGTCCGGAGAAGTCTCGATCCACCAACGCCTTCTGCGATGGATGAAGGAAGACTGCCCATTTCTCGAATGGCTGGTCGAGCGCCGCCGCCAGCTCCTCATGCCCTTCCAGAATACGAAACCGCCGTTGAGCGTCGGGATGGCTATAAGGATCGGAGGTAGCCGGCGGAGTCGGCTTACTCAGGACACCCGTTGCCGCATATTCCAGCAAAGCCTCGGCTGCTTCCTGGGGTAGATGATTGGCAAGCGTGAAGAATTTGTCTTCGCTTGCACCGAGGACATCTTTGATCCAGTCCTCGGGGACCCCGATCGACAATGCGTCGTCGGTTGACAGTTTTGAAAACAGCGGCAAAGCAGAAGCCGATGGCGTTGACTGAACGAGGAACGGCAACTCTGGCTGTCGCGCCGGCGCCGGCTGGATCACGATCTCTTCAACCCGTTCACGCACTTCGACGATCTGAAGTGCACCTGTGCGCGGATGGGTCTCGATTCTCCGTCGTTCTGCCCACTTGTAGGCGTCGTCGTGGTGGTCGACGTAGGCGAGCATGACGCTGTCGCCGGTCTTGTGGATGATAATCCGGAGATCGCGATTGACCCGCACCGACCAGAAGTTCGGGTCCTTGGACGCATCGATCCTGTGGAACTGCAGGCCTGGCCGGTTCGGATCGGTCTGCAGATCGAACGCCGTCAGCTTCACCTGCTTCTGTTCGTCATTGGTGAGCTTAGTGAGCGAGGTCGTAAAGCTGTCGGCGAGAATCGTGGGCATTACACAATCCCCGCTTCAGCGATAAACGGCGACCTCGCCATGACCTTGTCGTCTATGCGGCCACTGAGCGTCATTACCAGCTTGGACTTAGCTCGTGTCATCGCCACGTAGAACAGCCGTCTTTCCTGTTCCTTCTGGTTTTCCGTCTCGGCATGCACCGACGGCCAAATGCCGTCGTTGACATCCAGCATGATAACCGTGTCGAATTCCTTTCCTTTTGCCCGCAGCGCCGTCATGAGGTGAATTGGTCGGGACCACATGTCACCGACAGATCGAGCATTCTGTTGCGCTTCGTCATCGTCGATCGGCACCTGGGCAGTCTGCCGCTTGGCCTCTTCCAGGTCCTCGATGAATCGCTCCAAATCGTCTCCGTATCGGGAGGCAAAACGGCTCAGGTAAAAGAATGGTGGATCGGCAAAGAAAATGTCCTCGTTGCTCTTTCCGTAATCCTTCTCCATGCCGCTGAGTTGACTTACGGCATCCAAGATTTCGGAAACGGTTTCGCCTCGTAGTATAGGGCGAATGGCGGACGCAAAGGACTGCGCCATTGCACGACCGTCTTTTTGCTTTTTGAGTTCGCCTGCATAGGAGCCAAGTAAATCTAGTGCTTCGTCATATGTCCTCGGAGCCGATCTATTCAGATGTGCCTCAAGCTGGCCCTTATCGTTCTTGCTGAGCGGATAACGTTTTACGACGTCACAAAGCGTCAGCACATCCTCAACAATTTTTCTGGGTCGCGGGCGACCGCGCGCGTCGGCGCAAATGCTGAGTACGTCGATAAGACTATCAAAGGCCTTGCTTAGGAACACTTGAAGGTCCTCAGCTGCACAAAAGGGAATATTCTGAGAAGCTAAGAGTATCTGATACGGAATTAACTGTGCCCGTTTTCTGGAAATTAGGGCAAGACGCCCTTGTGGTGGCTTTTTGCCCGACGAAAGGTCTTTGCGAAACTCTTCGATCGTGCTCACGACCTCGTCAATCGCTTCATGGAACGTGGGTTTGGGACGGACTTCAATGGTAGCCGTGGCTGTCTGAACAGCCTGTACGTTCTTTGGAACGCGATTCTTGTTTATTTTTATCAGCCTTTGTGAGTGATCGACGATGTTTGCGGGGCAACGATAGTTTTTCTCCAGAATGAAGGTCTCAAACTTCTTTGAGAGGTATTTCTCCGGGTTGACAATATATTTGAATGTAGCGCCTCTCCATTCGAATATTGCCTGATCGTCATCTCCCACAATAACGAGGCTGGCGTCATTAATGGCTGTAATCGCTTTGATCATATTCAGGTCTAGCGGGTTTACGTCCTGAAATTCATCAACGAGAATATTTGTATATCTTGCTCCGCCCAGAGGTTTTTTGCCCGCCTCGATCTGCTTTAGAAGATCGAGCCAGGCAACATACTTCTGGTCCTCCAGCGTGAAAAGTGATTGGCTGAACAGGTGGTCGCAGGCCTTGGACCAGAATTTGAGCAACTCCTTGAGGGTCTTCTCTTCATTCCCATCGATGTCCACCCCCAGGCTCTTCAGATCGCGAAGCGCCGTTTCGAGAATTATGAACAGCCCTTGGTCCTTCAGCCGATCGACGTGCTGCCATTGAATTTCGGCTTTTTCTCTATGGTTGAAACCCAGCGACTTCAGCAGGTCCATGAGATTCATCACGACCTTGCCAGCGGCGAACTTCTGATGATCAATCATACCTTTGATCAGCTTATTGTTCTGCCAAACCGGCTGCAATGCGTTCTGTACGCAGAAGGAGCGATCGGCTTCGGACGTGTGGAGTTTTGCGCTATGATGGTTTTGACGGACCCGGCGATATCCCCAGGCATTGAGGGTGGCGACTTCAACAGAGGAGCGAATTCCGGCAAACTCCGAATTTTCGCCGAGACGCTTGCGCAACTCGTCCCTGGCCGCACGCGTGAATGTCACGATCAGAAAGCGGGCGCTGCCCTTCTTGCGATCGTAAATCGATTTGCATCGCCACAGCAATGAATGAGTCTTCCCGCTTCCGGCTGGGGCGAGCAGCCTTATGTCCTCTGCCCAAGACTCACAGAACTGTTTCTGATAGACATCCAGCATTGCATCCCCCCGGAGCTAAGCGTCATTTCGCTTCACTGTTCCTCACACCCCAAACACCTTCAACACCTCGTCCCCGAAGTGGTTGATCACTTTCACCGCGATCCGCCCCGTGCTCGGCCGCGCGAACGGCCGCGAGGTATCGGCGTAGAGCGACTCCCAGGCTTCCGGGTCGATCTCTGTCCTCAGCGCCGTCTTCAGCGACTTGTAGGGATCGTTCGCGCCGAGGAAGTAGGCGTGGCGGACGAAGAAGCTCTCCTCGTCGTATTCGGTGTCGATGAACCAGGCGGCGATGCCCTTAATGTCATCAGAGCGGATTTCGCCGGTCGAGGGGTCGAAGACATCGACGCCGTGGACCTTCACCTTGATCTCACCACCGGGCGCATCGAGGATTTCGACATCCGGCTCGCCGAAGACGACGAAGAGGTTGCCCTTGCCGGTGTTCTTCAGGTCCTCGGCCATGTGCAGGTCGGGGTTCATGCGTGCCTTCAGGATGGCGAGTGGGCCGAGGCGGTTGAGGTCGGTCGCCTGGGCGTCGAAATTGAAGGCGCAGGCGATCAGCACGTCGAAGCGGGCGTCGGAAGCCTCGCGGGCGGCGGCGGTAATCTGGCTGCGGGTCAGCGTGCCGAATTCCGGGCCGATCAGGATCGCCGCGCGTTTCTCGATAGAGCCGCCATCGGCATAGCGGCCCTCGGCGGCGATATAGTTACCCGGCCAGGGCTCGATGGAGTTGAAGTGGATCGTATCACGCTTCTCCTGCTGATGGACGCCGGCACTTCTCAGATGCGCCAGCACCATCTCCCCGAAATCGGCCTCCGGCATGTTGGCGGGGGTGGATGCGCGCGAGGTGATTGCGCCGGCTGCGCCAAGCTCCGCGCCCAGTGTATCCTCGCGGGCGGCGACGACACGATGCGGTGACAGGCTCTCGACGGTGAAAGGCCCGGCAACGCGCACCTTGGTCTTGTCCTCATAGGGACGGTCATAGAGCGGTTCGACATCGGCGGCGCGGGCGATCGAGGCGTCGATTTCCTTCTGGCGGGCAATGCGCCCCTCCCACCAGCCGGCATGGAGTTTGCGCACCGCGTCGGTCACGAGATGCACCTTGGCCCCCCCGTCCTTGCTGTCGAGCCAAGCGTCGAGATCGCGGGGAATTTCCCATTCCTCGAAGGTGGTGGACAGCGCCTCGTTGAGCTGGCGACGCAGCGGCTCGAGTACGTCCTGCCACTTATCCCAGATCACGTCGATTTGTGAGTTGTCAGCGATGGATTTGAGAGTAATGCGCGGAGCCCGCTCATAGACGAAACCCTGACGAATGTCGCCAGTCGCCCTGGCGTCGGGGAGAATCTTACCCGAAACTTCCCGTTCTTTTGCGTGCCCCTCAGGAGTGTCTGAAAGAAAATAGTACGGATACTGGGCGCACATCAGCCTTGTGCGGGCGAGTGCTAGTGCCACCCGGGAGGTATCGATTGTGATCCAGCGCCGTCCCCATTGCTCAGCGACTGCTGCTGTCGTTCCCGAACCACACGTGGGGTCTAGCACAAGATCGCCCGGGTCCGTGCTCATTAGTATGCAGCGTTGCACGACCTTTTCTGAGGTTTGCACAACATAAGACATGTCTACCTCGCCGCGGGTGTCGGTCCACAAGTTTACGACTGGCGAGTATGCGAAATCCAACAGGTAGCGTTTGAGAATTCTTTGGCCGACCTGGGGGAGCAACCGACGGGCACGAGCAATACGGTTCAAACCGCTTTGTGTGAACTTGAAATGATATCGTGGAGCACATGGAATAGTCAGTGGCCCCGCCTCAGAAACGTATGAGAAGAACTTGGGGGCGTTTGGTGATTCCCCGGCTGAAAAAAGGCTGTAGGTGGCGAACAGCCGGTCGCCATCGGGAAGTGTGCGGTAGTCCTCGATCTCAGACGCAATCGCGGGCCGGAATGCTCCAGACGCCGTCTCAACCCGTTTGTATTCGGCCGCGCCTTCCTCTCCCGGCTGCTTCTTTGTGTAAAGCTGACGGTATTTTGAGAGCTTTACGTCCTTTGCATACCAGATGATGTAATCATTTGTTCTTCCTAGATGAGCAGCACCCTGTCCTGCCGTTTTTTGAACTGATATCTCCGAGATGAAATTCTTGTCACCGAAAACCTCGTCCAGCAGCGCTCTTACCCGGTGAACATTCTCATCACTTATCTGCACGAAGATCGAACCGCTTTCTGTCAGCAATTCCCGCGCCACCATCAGCCGGTCGCGCAGATAGGTTAGATAGGAGTGGATGCCGTCCTTCCAGGTGTCGCGGAAGGCCTTCACCTGTTCCGGCTCACGGGAAACGTCCTCCTTCTTGCCGTCCTTCACGTCCCGGCTCATGGTCGAGACCTGCCAGTTCGAATTGAACTTGATGCCATAGGGCGGGTCGAAATAGATGCACTGCACTTTGCCGCGCATCTCCTCGCGCTCGGCGAGGCTCGCCATCACCTGCAGCGAGTCGCCGAGGATCATGCGGTTCTGCCAATGCTTGGTGTGCTGGTAGAATTCCGCCCGCGCCTCCGGATCGGCAATGCCATTGAAATCGGCGAACAGATCGGGCGCGTCCGACTTCTCCTCGCGCGCCCTGTTCGTCCGGCGCTTGAGATCGTCGATGATCGCCTTGGGATGCACCTTTTCCTGGATGTAGAGCGGCGGCGCGTTGACCACGAGATCGGACCAGTCCTGCCGGTCCTTGCCGCGCCAGACGAGCTGGGCGTCGCCGATCTCGATCTCGCCGGTCTCGTCGAGCTTCTTCATCTGCGCCTCAGTGATCCTGATCTTCGCGCCGTTCCAGATGATCTGCGGATCGCGGTCCATGTCCCGATCCCGCACTTCGCCCTCAGCCAGCGGCCGGTCGCGCGGAATGCGCATCTCACGGGAACTCTCGCCCAGTATCTCCACCTGCTGCTCATAGAGCGACGCCATCTCGGCCGTCGGATTGTTCAGCCTCACCGCCTTGTCGTGTGTGAGGGTGGAGACGTCTTTTTCGCGCGGGGTCTTGGCCATCAGCGGCTTCCTATCATGTGTCTTTCAATCGGCGCGAAGGCCAAGTTCGACGGGGTTTAATCCCCGACGTATGCGTGCTCGGTCGTTGCCTCGGATGCAATAGGTTCGGGAATTTCGAGATCGCCACGTAGCGCAGACAGCAGTTCATTTCCTGCCTTTGCCAGGCGCTCAGCCCGGGAAACTATCCACGCTGGCAGCTCACCTATATCGGTTGTCGCAAGCGAGGGCTCGATGTATTGCTGCGCGAGCTTTTCATCGTCGATGCTGTATTTCGCGACGTAGTTCATCGGATTATTCTTGGAAATTCGGATGTTCGTCTTGGGGCCTATCAACGCAATGTTTGCCAAGGCGTTGACCAGGGATTCAGGATGGCTGTTGCCGACAAACCCGCGAGGAAAAATGTGATGAAACTGCGGCGTAAAACCAGCCACAAGCTCGTCCGAATCGAAACCGATTCTCATGTACGGTTTGTCCCAATCGACGGCTCCTGACTTGTGGATCAGCAGATAAAGCAGGAGGCGACCAAATCGGCTGTCGGAGTAGTCGCGCATGAAATCCTCCGACGTCAGCATCGGTAGGTAGCGAATTCTCGCCAGCAGGCGCTCGAGTGCATCCTTGACGTTCGACGAGTCCGCGATCTCCTTCAGGTCTTCTTCCATCGAGCTCGTAGATGACGTCGAGTAACGTCCGAAACGCGACGCTTGCAGGAACCAGTAGAAGACCTGATTGAAAGGGGCTTCGGGATAGCGATCCAGCAACGCAGTCAGCGGGACCAAAGCGTTATCCGAAGGAAGGAGAGCATTGCCCGAGATGCCACGTTCGCGCAGATGCTTGACTGTCAACGCCCACGCCTTCTTCGTTCGGTCCCACGTAGGCAGTATGTGCGCCTCGTTCCAGAAGTCCGTGTCGATATCCTTGTATCGGATGCGTTTCCGCCCAATGCCGGTGAGGGTGCGGAACACCAGGTTGGGAGTCACGTCAAAGCCGGACTCGGCTAGGCTTTCGATATAGGGAAGGTAATGTTGACGAACCCAGCCGGGCGTTCGCGCTGCTACAACACCGAGATAGATGTCGGCCTCGGTGACTCGGGTACCGCGGCTGTTGAGGCGAGCAAATATTTCGACAACGTCTTCGAGTTCGTTGTCTACCGTGATCAGAACGACTTCCTTGTCACGAGTTTTTCGCAGCCGATCCAGCCTTGTATAGACCTCGGTGACGTCCATGCCATCACACAATCCGTCCAGTTTTACTTGCTTGGCGAGGTCCAGAAGTTTCTTTTGATCGGCCTCGTTCTCGACATCGAGGTTCAGAATATCTCGGATGGGTATGTAGCGCTTGGTCGTGACTTTTCGGGTTGCTGCATTGGCAACAACGAAGAACGGTGGCGTCTTTGCATGGACGTCAAACCTGATGTCATACTTGCGAACCAGATCGTCCCACGGCTTTCCTGAATGCCACCAGTATGGCTTGCGGCCACTCAGGATACACAATGCCGTGGTACGCTGCTGCCCGTCGACCACCCACTGCTTTGGGCCCTGCGAGTCCACGGCCCCCTGGGTTTCTACTCCCGCGCCGCTGTCCCAAATGAGCAACGTTCCGACTGGATAGTTGAGCCACAGAGACTCAGCCAAGTCCCTTACTTGGGTAGGCTTCCAGACAAATCCGCGCTGGAACTCAGGAATGCTCCACTCATGACCAACAGACCGTTTTACAATGTCTTTAACTTTCGCCGATGTGTAAGCCATAATTCCCCTGCGCTCTTCCGACCCTAGTCCCTAGTATTTTTGCGTTTCGTGCTTCAAGAAACTTCGCGCATAGTTGCCGATCGCTCATTGAGGAAGTTGTCGATCAATTTCCCGTAGTCTTCCTCCATCGCAAAAGCGTTTCGGAATTCAGCAAACGCCCAACGACCATAGGCTTTGAGATTGTTGACGCCGGGGACCCAGAGGTTCGTCATGGTCTCGGCCTTGATTTGCTCGTCGAGACCGCGGAAGCCTTTGACCTCCACGATCAGGTTCAGCGGATCATCCGGCCCTCGGCCATCATCAACCTGTATGATGAAGTCCGGCAGGTAGCGGCGCGGCACGCTGCCGGAGCGATAGGGCACTTCGAAACCGAGCGCCTGATTCTTGACGTAGGAGATCGTGGCCGGATGCGCTTCCACGACTCGGGCAAACTCCGCCTCCCAATCGCTGTCGCAAACGACATAATTTACGTGACTGAGGCGGGTCTCCCAAAGCGTCTGCTTGGTCGTGATGAAGGATACTTGGTCGGTGTAGCCATGCGGATTGTAGGGATCGAGCATCGCCTTCGCGACACTCTCCCCATCTTCGCCGGCGCTGCGGACGATGGCTTGGTAGATGAGCTCGGATGCTTTCTCCGCCAGCTCGGCATAGGTCAGCATGCCCGCCCTGGTGCCGCCAGTGAGCTTCAGGCAAGTGGCAATCCAGCGCCGGGTAATGGGCTGGAGCTGATTATAGAGGTAATAGGGAACGTCCTGATCCGGCTCACGGAAATACATCTCGATGAGCTTCTTGGTGAGATGCGTCGCGACGGTGTTCGGCCGCATGTCATCGAGCGCATCCGGAGAAATGTCATGGCCTTCGCCGACCAGCCCTTCGAGACGGACCGTACAGGGGCCGACCAATTCTGGCGTCAGGTCGAGGACTGAGTCCGCCGAGAAATTGGCGGAAAAGCTCTCGGAGGGGAGCTCGGCGCGATAACCGGCAACGCACGGAAAGCGGATGGAAAGGTCGTTGCGCTCTTTCAGCGCATGGACACGTGTGGTCGGCTTCGGTGGTGTTCGTGTGACCTCCTGGGGTTCGGTGGCGAAGTCGAAGGGAATGCCGAGGATGTCGGCGTATTCCGTGTTGAACAGCCCCCTGTCGTTCAGCTCATAGGACTGGCGGCGCAGGCCTCGACCAATCACCTGCTCGCAGAGGAGCTGCGTTCCGAATGCGCGAACGCCAAGGATGTGGGTGACCGTGTTGGCATCCCAGCCCTCGGTCAGCATCGAGACGGAGACGACGCAACGCACCTGCTCCCCGAGCTTGCCCTTCTGCCCGACGGTGTTCATCACTTCGCGCAGTAGTTCGGAATCCGATAGCTTGTCCGCCGCCGCGGCACCCTCGCGCTCCTTGATCTCCCTGCGGAACTGTTCGATTTCCGCCTCGGCCATATCGCGGAATTTGGAATCCAGCGCCTCGCCGGATTCGAGCTGCTGGGAATCGATCAGCAGTGTGTTCATGCGCGGCAGCCGATTGCCGTTGCGGTCATCGTAGTTCCGGAAGAGTTCCAGATGCCCGTAATGCTTTGTCTGGCGCTCACCTTCAACTTCCCGTTCCCAGCCGGAAATCCATTCGAATATGAGCTTCGAACTGGCAGTGTTGTTGCAGACGACGATGAACACCGGCGGGACGCCGATGCCGACCTTTTGCCAGGCCTCGAACTCCTTCTCGTAGTGGGAGTAGAGCGAGTAGAGCGCGGTCTGCAGTTCGGCAGGTATGCTCAACGGATCAAGATCGCCGGATTTGCCCGCCCCCTTCTTCGGCATCTTCTTTCCGATGTGATCCCAAAGATTGCGGAACACGGGGGTGACGGCATTGACGGCATTGTCCGACACCGGCACGCGGGGCAGCTTGACGATGCCGCACTCGATAGCATCGACGAGCGAAAAGTCGGAAACCACCCAGGGGAAGAGTGTACCTTCCTCGTATCCCGATCCACGCAAGAAGAACGGTGTCGCCGAGAGATCATAGACCGCGCGAACGCCGACTTTCCGCTTCAAAGCCTCGATGCCGGAAATCCAAAGCCGTGCAGCTTCATTGTTTTCCTTGGCTTCGTCCTTTTCCTCGCCCTTCAGTTCATCTTCTTCGTGGCTTCCCGGACGTTCGCGATAGCAATGGTGCGCCTCGTCGTTGATGACGACGACGTTCTTCATCTGCAGGAGATCGCCGCAGGCCCGCTGAAGCATCTGTCCCTCGGTCTCGAGTTCCTCGATTGCTTCTCCTTTCCAGCCCTTCATCAGGCGGAGACCTACTGCGTTCAGCTCGTGAGCCTTGCGCCGCTGAAAGACGTGATAGTTGACGATTTCGATCTTCGCCTTGTTCAGGTCGGGCATCATGTCCTGTGGGACAAGTTCCCGAGAGCGATAGTAGCTATTGCCGTCAGAAGGTTTCAGTACGCGCAGTCGGTCCTTGATGGTGATGCCGGGCGCAACGATGAGGAAACCTCTCGAGAACAAACTGGAGTTCGGCTGCCGAGCGGCATTGATTGCTTGCCAGGCAATGAGCATGGCCATGACGGTTGTCTTGCCGGCGCCGGTGGCCAATTTCAGCGCAAGACGAAAGATTTCTGGGTTGGCATCTCGGTTTGCTTCTTCGAGATGGCGGAAGATGTGAGCGTACTGCTTGTTCTTGCGCGCCACCTCGGCAAGCCAGATCGCAGTTTCAACGGCCTCCACCTGGCAATAGAAGGGGCGGGGGCCGGAGAAGTTGTCGCTTCGCCAATATTGGAGCAATCGCTGGGTAACGGGCGTGACGCCCCAGTCGTTGGGATTGGGAATTGAGCGCCATGACGCGATGTGGCCGCGAATTTCGTTGATGATCGGCGTAGGGTTGTAGTGGCTGCTGCCGTCCTTGGTCTGGTCGAGATCAAGCGTAGCCTGCTTTTTTGCATCTGCTTTGATCTTGCGGCTCTTCGGAACGGGGGCCACGTATTTCGACCGGCGCCGGCCTTCGATGGGCGGTTGATTGAGCGGCTCGCCACTTTCGGACAGCGCATGATGGCGCTTGGGAACTTCGTATGGCGAATTAAGAATTGGCTCGGCGTAAAATGGCTTGGTCATGCAATCTGTCCCAGAATCGGCATCGCCATTCAATCGCCTCCGCGAGGGTGATGCAACTCCTACGATGCGGATTACTGTGTTTGGCAAAGAATTGCACACGGAAATTATTTCCGCATTGTAGCCCGATAACCGTCTGTTGGATGCGTCTTTGTCCTTGTTATTTTGGCACCAGGATAAGATTGTCCGTACTTAACAACTGCTCTCCATTCCACCGATACGCGCAGGGCCTTTCTATGTAGTCGAGGCAGAGGGCATTGTGTGCAGCAAGTTCAGGCTGACTGAGCATTTTGTAGTGCCCGAAGAACACAGGTTTTTCCTGCGCGCCATAAAAGTTGATCCCGCCACTTTCGATCACAGGCGTATCCGGAAGGTCGTCTGAACGAGGCACGGACAGCGCAGAGCTTCGCCACGTGCGATCGCCTGCCTGCCACCATTTCAGCCGGACCGCGGTGCGGGTATGTCCTTTTATGTCCGTGAAAGAATGGCCGTGCGGCAGCTCGGCCTCTGGCCCCTTTAGACTGGATAGGACCGCGTCCGCGAATGGACTGGCATCCGTCTCGAACGCCAACTCCTGCAAATCATCTCGCTTCAAACGCGCATCGCCGGTTCGGCGTCGAATAGTGTCGATGTGACGATCGTCCCAGTATGCGTGGACAAGTCTGATCCCGGGCAGGTCCATAAACAGTGGTAGCGTCATGAACCAATCGAGCACTTCTTGCGTCTGAGGTGCGCCTATTGGAAATTCTTTCAGAAACGTTTCGTGCTGTGCGGTATTCTTTAGGGTGTGAGCCCGCATGAACCCGTCGCTAGTGCGCTCCGAATTTTCGCCGTGCTCATGATAGAGTAGCGCGTTGAGTTCGTGATTGCCCATGATCGCTATCGCGTGACCGTGCCGTTGCATTGCGCGCACGAGAGAGATCACCACGGAGTTTTGGTCCCCTCCATCAATGAAGTCCCCGAGAAAGGCGACAATTCGGCCCTCAGGATGTGCCCAGCATGAAGCTGATTCCCGATAGCCGAGGTAAGTGAGAGTTTTAGTTAGGCGATCCAGATCAGCGTGAATGTCGGGAATGACGTCGATATGTGAATGGTTTTGTAGCAAACGAACACCCTCGCTAGCTAGGTATGACGCCTTGGCATCATCTATGCAGTTCATCGGCGTAAATAGCTTGGTCATGCAATTGGTCCCAGAATCGGTATCGCCGATACAATCGGCCCAACGAGGGCAATGCAACTCCTGTGATGCTCATTGCTGTGTTTCGCGAAGAACTGCACACGGAAATCATTTCCGTATTGCAACAGAATCCAGGACGCCAAAGATTTGCTGCGCGAGCGTCCCGGATGGGCATCTCCGGTCTCACACACTTCCGAACGGGGATTCGCCGCTCTTTCGCAAGTTGTGGAAAATAAATCACATCGCAGTTCAATTTTGTGGAGTTTCGGGCAAACCGCCTGGGTGTACTTGATTGCACGGCCGTGCCTCTAATAGTTTCCAATCCGTTACCGCTCATGGGTAGTGGTTGGGGATGGGATTAAGTGGTTCAGGAAATTGGAAGTTTCGTCGTTGCCTCGATTCTTGACGCGGCGAATTATCTTGTAAAGGACGCGGCTGCTCCGGGTATCGTCGCTCTGGGAATTGTCGTTCTTCTGGTGATTTTTACTGCCGCTTTCTTTCGGGAAGTCTTTCAGCGCCGGAAAGCAGTTCAATGGCTCAAGCGCGAAATTCAGAACAGTCCTACGGGGGCTGACTTCAGCCGTGACATTGACGTTGTGTCCGCCTCAATCAAGGAAAGCAGCACAAACAAGTACCGCCGGCAACTGGCGGCGGCGTGGGACAAGTACAAGGAGACGCTTGTACCTCACGAAGAAGACGGCAAGGTCGTGCTTCGCAATGCCGTCCGACCGTCCATGTTTCTCAATCCAGAGGACTTGGGTTTTGGGGTTGGCTTTTGGCGCATCGTACCCGGGCTCTTTGTTTCGGTTGGCCTTTTTCTGACGTTCCTGGGGTTGATCGCCGCTCTCTCTACGATGGCGCAAGGAGCAGAGATCGATAGCGGTGTCATGCGACAGCTGCTTTCTGTGGCCTCGGCGAAGTTTATTATGTCGTTGACGGGGCTTTTCTGCTCAATCGTCTTCACGATCCTTCTTAGAAGCATCTACGGGCGACTGGAGCAGTCGATCCATGAACTATGTGCCGCCATTGAGCAGCGTCTCACCTATATCAGTCTGGAGGCCCTTGCCACAGAACAGCTGAAGGCAACCCGGGAACAGCGGGAGCATTTCCGATTGATTGGGATGGAGTTGGTCGCGGAGATTGGCCGTCCATTGAGAGAGGAGCTCCCGGCGGCAATCCAGAGTTCGATCGCCGGTGCAATGGCACCGATCGTAGAGCGAGTGGGCAAACTCGGCGCAGAGGGCGTGGGAGATATGGTGTCCGGAATTTCGGACAAGCTTACCGATTCAATCGGTATTGCGCTAACTGAGGCTAGCCAGAAAATCTCGGATGCAGGTGAAAGGCTTGGGTTGCTTGCTGACCGTCTCGATCAAAGCTCGGGGCGGATAGGCTCGGAGATGGAAGGCGTTACGGAGCGTGTCGCCCAAGCTGTGGAAGACCTCCGTGCGGCTATCACGAACACGGCCGAGGTAACCGGGGGGACGTTTAACGAAGGTGCCGAGAAGCTCCTTGCGGTCATGAACCGTACGCTTGAGGGCATTCGCGATAATACGGGCGAAGGTGCGCGCGCCATGTCGGCAGCGGCTGAGGACATGCGCCAGGCGGCCGAATCCTTCAAGCAGGAGATCGAGTCCGCAGCGCGAACAGGAACAGAAGCTGCGCAGGAACGCATGAAACTTGCAGGTCAGCAGGTGAGCTCGGCTATCGGCGTTGCCGGCAAGGACGTTGCAGAGGTGTTCAGCCGCACCAGCGCGGAGATTGCTCGGGTCGCGGAAGAGGTTTCCGAGAAAGCCGGCGCCGGCTTGCTCGCTCCGCTGGCTGAAATAGGCAACAGGTTCGAAGGTCTGGTCAAGCAGCTCAATGACGGCACGTCAGACATGCGGCGCATGGCCGATGGAGTGAAGGCTGGTGCCGATGCTTCGGAAAAGGCTGCGGGTACCTTTAACGGGGCGGCAAGCTCACTCGTGGCTGCTGTCACTCCCGTGAAAGCCGTCGTGGATCGCATGGAAGGTTCGATCCGGCAACTTACTGACAGCACGCAACACGCGGCGAGCACCGTATCGAGGTCTTCGGAGGCTACCGCCGAGTCCGCAGCCTCTGCTCTTGCCGCTGCGAAGGAAATCCTCCAGGCGGAAGCGAAATCCATCGAGAACGCGCTGGGCGGTGTCTCTGTGATGCTGGAACGTCTGAAGGGGCAGGGCGACCGCCTCGATGAAATGGATGGAAAGCTCGGCCAGGCTTTCGATCTCTACACGGAAAATGTGGAGAAGTCCGTCCAGGGCATGTTCGGTCACGTGCGGGATCTGCAGGAAAGGCTAAATCCTGCGCTCGACACCATGCGTGAAATCGTTGAACAGGCCGAGCAATTCGCTCCGCAGTCGCGGAGAGCCTGATGCGCGGCGGTTTCCGGACGCGTTACAAAGAGGAAGAGGAGGAGAGCGCATTTGTGTCCATGACGGACATGACTGTCAGCTTCCTCTTCATCATCATCCTTTTGCTAGCTTACTTCGCCCAGCAATATAGCGAAAAGGACACCGTACCCAGGCCCATACATGAGGAGGTCATTAAAGAAAGGAATGTCGCGCAACAGGAGATAGTCCGACTGCAGGCAATCGTCGCTGTTCATGAGAAGACGATCGCTAACCTCAAGGAGGAGATTAACAGGAAGCAGGTGGAGATCGAGCGGTTACAGGCTGAGATCGCGAAGCTGCAGGCCGAGATCAAAGAGCTAAGAGAGGCGCTTGAAAAGCTTCGGAAAGTTGACCCACTGGAAGCCTACCTGGCCACGTCGGCGATCGAGAGACGACGAATTCTCGAAACTCTACGCGATCAGCTGAAGATTGATTTTCCTGATCTCGAGGTGGTTATCAGTGAAGAAACCGACGCTTTGCGCTTTCAGGGCGACGGCCTATTTGCAACCGGATCATCCACGTTGCGCCCCGACCGGAGGGCAATCGTGGAAACTGTCGCAACGAGGCTATCGCAGATTTTGCCCTGCTATACGATTGGCCCGCGTTCGAAGTGGACGGCCGAATGTAATCCAGGCAATGCGATTATTGAAGCTTTGCAGATTGAAGGACATACCGACTCAACCGGGGATTTTACGGCCAACCTGGCCCTGTCCACTAATCGCGCAAACAGCACTTTTTCTACAATTCTCGGCAAATCCGGTGAGCTAGTCGATTTTCTGAACTTCCGACATCAACCCGTGTTGTCCGTCGCCGGATACGGCCAAATGCGTCCGGTTAAGGACAACTCGACGAAGGAGGGACGAGATACGAACCGCCGCGTCGACCTGCGAATCATCATGTACACGCCTAGCCAGTCGGCGGAAATCGACCGCATTCGTCAGGCGTTGAGTCAAGACAGCTCCGGGGGTATCGCGAATTGACCCTCAGCAAGAGCCTCTCCCAGACCCGTCAGTTCGTCAGGCCCGCCTTGCCGGCTTTGAACTCACTTACATCCAGAACAGAGCGAATTCTATCCCGTTGGCCGGACGTCGTCGCCAATCCCCCCGAGAAAGACCGTGAAAAACTCGTGGCCATTGTTCGGGACAAACTGGAGAATAATAGCTGGGAGGACACGAAGCTCTCGCTGATTACAAGCGCTGGCAGGGCGTTGTTCGACGAGGATCGTCGCACTAGACCTGATTTGGCGGAGATGCGAGATTTTTATTACGGCGAGACCCGCGCCTCGACACGGGCGGGGTTTCTCGGCGGAATGTTCTCCATCTACATGGACAGCTTTGATGCCAACGCGGAACATACGTGGCAATTGGCCGGTGCATTGTCGGCAGCGACAAGGCGTCTCGGAGCTCGCTGGCGTATGATGCTCGATGCCATCCCCGAGATGCTCTCGCCCGATGCAGTGGCCGATGCCGTCGCGCGACAGATGGTGCTGATGGACCATCTGTGGATCGGCCTGCAGAAGCTTGGTATTCGCAGCCCTCACGCACCTGGTCTGATGAATGCCGTCCACCTGGCCTATGTGAAGCAGATCGAGCCGCATCTCGATCAGCGTGTGGAGATGGAGCGGCTGATCGAGTGGCTGAAGCCGGAGGGCAGGGAGGCGAAGACGACCGGCGCCGGCGAAGCGATCTCGGCTCTGCTTGGACACTGGGTCAAGCATTCTCCGAAGCCCGATGACCTACGCTACCTGACAGAGAACATCATCGGCATTTACGGTGATCCTCGTGTCCAGCGTGGCGGCGTTTGGTCAGCAGTACCGGAAGACAGGATGGCGGTTATCCTGCGCTGGCTGACGGGCGAGAATATCCGGTTCTTCCTTGATGTCGTCTCTGAGGTGGAAGACAGCCACATGTGGGAGCCTCGCAGGAGATTTTGGCTCGGCCTGCATGATCGTGGCCGTATCGATGCAGCCTGGGTTGCTTTCAGCGATTCCGCCGCGAAAGAGGCAAGGCGACGCGGGGCGGGAGGTAAGGGGACGTTGAGATTTGGCGTTCAAACGGCAGGCTACGGTCGCGCGAATACATCACTGCTTATACTGAAGATCGGCAGGAAGATCGTCGTTGAGGGCTCTCACAGCTATAAGGTCCACATTTTCGACGAGTCCAACCAGCGTGCGCCTGCGCTCTACCAGTGGCGATATGACTGTGAAGCCATCAGGTTCATACCCGGCTCCAATGCGAAATCGCACAACGGCGATTGGCAGAGTTGGGTCTTGGAACACATCTAGGTGAAAAAATGAACTTGGAAGCTTCTTTCTCTCCAGATACAATCACTCTGTCCGCAAAGAACGAGCGCGCGGGTCTACTGCACCGGTTGGTGCGCCGTAGTGTCAAATCTGATCTTCAGAACCTGAGTCCCGACGAACGTTCACTGGCCTTTGCTATTGCCGATCTACGGGCGGCAGCGGACACGCTCGGCGAACAGCTTTCGATCGATTCTGATCGCATCGTCCTGTCCCATCGCATCGCTGCGTCCGTCACCGGTGAAACGGGCGCAGTACTCGGTCTGCCGCCTTTGGTAGAGATGACGCTGAAGACCGATGCGGAGGGAATTGTCGGTTCGTCAGGTTTCCGTCTTAGGTACGAATGGTCGCGCAATGGCCAACGGCAAATGCCACGTCGAACTGGAGCCATTCTGGAAACCGCAAACGGTTTGCGACGAATTCCTATGTGGATGATGGACGCCATCGCCATCGCCGACGCCTACCGGCCGGATGGAAACGACGCCGCCGATTGGGAGGCGCTAGGACGTTTCCGCAAGGCACTTGATCCTGGTGCTGTCAGCGGAGCCTCGGACGAGGCGTCGCGTATCTCGATGACAGATTTTCTGAGCGGTCTGGAGGTGCGTCTCGTCGACCGCTTCTCACTCTCGCCAAAGGGGGAGACGGACTTCGACGTGGTGCCGTTCTCTGGTGATACCTTGGAGGTGCATGGTAGCGCTTCTGAAGCCGCCGAGGTTTCCGAGTCCATGAGCGAGGTACAGGGACTAGACCTGCAGCGATTTCAGACATTGGTAAGAGGAAGAGGGGCGCTGCCCGCCTATCGATTATCTCCTGGTCGTTATGTGGTGGTAGAACAGTCAGCGTCACCGGCCCTTGCCGTGATGGCTGAAATGCAGAAGGCAGCACCCGAGGAGCGGCGCGCCTTCATCCGTAATCCCTTGCCACGAGTAACGGAAGCAATGGAGGCGCAGCTCCGTTCTTCCGGGCAATTGGATGGTTTGTCGCCCCAGGCCGAGCAGGAAGCCATAGAGGCAGCGGTTGGTCCCGTACTTGTTGAAACCCGAGAATTTTCCGAACGGGTTACTGGCGTCGTCAAGTATGAAAAGCCGGGTCTCGGCGAGTTCGAGGATAGCGGGACAAGCTGGCTGCCGGAGGACTTCAGCGCGCGCCTGATCGATATCCTCGACAGGCAGGATACTGCCGAGCTGCAGACCCTGCGCGAGCGCGTCCAGGAAGCAATTGAGGCTGGAAGGCCGACCGTCGATTTCGAGGATTTGGAGGTCCCCGCTCGACCGGAAATGCTGCAGCTCATCGACGAGCGGATGGTGTCGGGAGACGCTGACGACGGTGGCGAGGATGAGGCAAAACCAGAAAAGGTGGGCCCATTCGTTCTCGATACCGAAGTGAACTACGACGATCTCAAATGGCTCGCTAAGCTCAGGCCGCGCATGTCCGAGTTGCCGGACACCCTACCCGAGGGCATTCGAACGCCGTTGAAAGGGCATCAGAAGGAGAGTTTCATCTGGCAGGTTGGCGCGTGGCGGGCCGGATTGCCGGGCGTCCTCAATGCCGACGAGCAGGGCCTCGGCAAAACTCTCCAAACCATCTCTTTCCTGGCCTGGCTCAAGGAAGTGATCGCTCGTCCTCAAGCCCAGAGCCGGGGGCCTGTTCTCGTTGTTGCGCCAACATCCCTTCTCGAAAATTGGGAGCAGGAAGTCGCCCGACACATGCACGAGCCTGGGCTGGGTCATCTGATCCGCCTCTATGGGTCGAGTATCGGTGGACGCAAGCTGACGGGAGCGAAGGGAAAGGACACGGACGATGGGGAGGCCAAGCTTGACTTGGGCGCGCTGCATGAAGCCGTGGCAGAGGGGCGGGCGCATCGCTACTGGCTTCTCACCACTTATACGACGCTGACGAACTATCAGCATTCGCTGGCTCGCATACCCTTTTCCGCCGTTGTCTTTGACGAAATCCAGGCCTTGAAAAACCCTGTCAGCCTCCGTGCAGTTGCTGCCCGTTCGATCAATGCTGATTTTCGAATTGGCCTCACCGGTACACCCATCGAGAATGCGACTGTTGACCTCTGGGCAATCATGGACCAGCTGGCACCGGGATCGCTCGACAGCCTCAAAGATTTCCGTCAACGCTATGCGAAGCCAGAGGAAGACAACATGGCCGAGCTGCACGGCAGGGTTTTTCTGCCCCGTGGCGGCACGCCGCCGCTTGCTGTCCGCCGCCTGAAGGAAACGGTCGCAACCGGTCTGCCCGCCAAATCCCGTCGTATTCACCCCCGCCTGATGCCGGATGTTCAGGCCTTGGCATATGACGATGCCCGACTGAAGCTTGCGCGAGGCGGCATGGGCGCGCAGCTCAAAATGCTTCATCACATTCGCAGCGTTTCCGTCCACCCGGCGCTGGAAATCAAAGCAAGTAATGATGAGTTCGTCGTATCGTCTGCGCGGCTACAGGCTGCCATGGATATCCTGAATCGCATCAAAGCGAATGGCGAACGTGCCCTTGTCTTCATCGAGCACCGGCAGATGCAGTATCGCTTCATCGAGTTGGTTCGCAGTGAACTAGGTCTGCCGCGCGTCGATCTCATCAACGGTGACACTCCCATTCCTCAACGTCAGGCAATTGTGAACCGGTTCCAGCGCCATCTGGATGACGACCAGGGGTTTGACCTGCTGGTTCTCGGTCCAAAGGCAGCGGGCACCGGGCTGACGCTAACGGCGGCGACCCACGTCATCCACTTATCTCGATGGTGGAATCCGGCAGTTGAGGAACAGTGCAACGATCGCGTACACCGGATTGGCCAGACGCGGCCTGTTACAGTGCATTTGCCCATGGCCATTCACGAAGGCTATCGGGAGCAGTCTTTTGACTGCCTCCTCCAGAGCTTGATGATGCGCAAGCGTCGCCTCGCCAGTTCGGCGCTTTGGCCCATGGGGGACGTCGATGACGACGTTGCTGGCCTTCAGAAGGGCATGGCGTCCGAGCGGTTAGGCATGGAGGCTGACCCTCTTGGCAAGACCATGGCGGCCATGTTTGCTCGCGACGAGCTGGAGTTGCCGCCGCGAGAAGCTGACGGTTCCTACCCCATCCATTGATACAGAATGGCAGATTTTCATGAATGACATTTGGGTGAGCAAAGGGCTGGTCATCGACGCGCCTTGGATCAGTTTGATCTTGAGTGGCCAGAAAGATTGGGAGATGCGCTCCACCGGTACAAGCCACCGCGGATGGTTTGGCTTGATCTGGAAAGGGATGGGGAGCGTCTATGGCGTCGCACGATTGGCCGGCGCCGGCGGTCCTATGAGCCCGCAGGAAATGATCGAGGCTTTTGAACACCACCGTATTCCAGAAGAGATGATCCGTTCGGGTGCGGTTGCCAAATGGAAGAGGCCCTGGTTTCTGGCTGATGTTGTGAGGCTTCCCTCGCCAGTGAGTTACAAGCATCCGAACGGTGCCGTGACCTGGGTCGCGTTAAGCGAAAGCGTAAGCTTGGCCATTAGGGATCAGATTGCAGCGCTAGCTGACCCGCTCCCGGAGCCGGCGCCGGTGATGAACCTGGAAGCAAATGGCACGCCCCCGGACCCTGTGTGGCGTCAAATCGGCGAAAGCGTTCTTACCCAAGGCAACATCGATCACAATCACATTTATCTACGTGAATTTTTTGATCGATTTCCAAAGGGGGCCGTGGGTGGTTCGAACAAATCAGAGAGGGCCTCTCGTGAGATATCGATCGTGTGGGATGGCGGTCCGTTGGTTGTCACCGATCTGGATGGATCGAAGAAGTTTTTCCGAGCGAGGGGCTGGATAGGATCGTTCTTCCGCCATAACGCTGCTAGGCCCGGGGATCATGTACTGGTCGAAGAAGGCGCGCCCTATCAGTACAGGGTTCGCATCCGAAGGTGAATCAGCCGAAGGCTGTGTTTGATTGTGGTAATGGTCTCGGCGTTCACTCGGCAGATTCGCTTCTCACAACCCTTCCAATGCGGGAAAGACGGCTCGCGATTTCATCAACAGACATCTCTCCTGACGCTGCCATTGGAGTGGCATCTGGCCTCGGTTTCCCAGGTTGCCGGGTCTTGCCATGCGGTTCGTTGTCTGTGGGTGCTGCCGGCTTGTCATTGAACATTAGGCCCAACAAGAAATAGACGAGACGGGGCGTCCATTTTGAGCCTGACGCTGTCTTGTAGCCTTGTGCGTTGAGGCGAACGGCCACATCTCTCGGCTTTCTCGTCCCTTCTTTGGCGTACGTCCTTACGACTGGCTCCAGCTTGCCGAATAAATCAGCAAGTTCGACCTTCTTGTTATTGAAATGCACCATCTCCGCCTTGGTCATGTCATACTTCGAACCGTTAGCGCTGTTCGGCTTTTGTTTCTTCCGGATCAGTTGCGGTTGGTTCGACCTATTAGCTGGCTGGGAGACTGGGCGCGGTATGGTCGCGGGCCGCTCTACCACTGACCGTGCCGGCGCAGGAGTAACCCATGTGCCAGCGGTGAACACCACAGGCAGCAAAGTCGCGCGCTCGACAAACGAGATTCGATCGCCATTGACACTGATAAACTCGCCGACCTCGAACAGCGGCATTTCCGAGTGGCAGGTGAACCTGAATGTTTCATTCGTCTCGGAGTCCAGGAACTCGCCCTCAACTTTATTTTCGTGGCCCCGTCGGTCGACCGCTAGAACGACAACAAGTGTCCACTCGCCTTCGTACCGCCGGCCGAACGTCCGGAACTTGGAGAGGCCCGCGGCACTGGACGCGCTGAGTAATTCCTTTACTTCCCCTTTGTTGCGGCGCGTTGGCCGGTTTACTGGTCCGGTGGCCAACGAGACCGATGCGCGGGGGTTATCTGTGCATGGGTGTTTTGGCCAAGGGGGGCCGAGATCATCGAAATAGACGCGGCTCCCCGCGGCGTTCGCGTAGAAGAAAACTGGTGCATTGCAGCAAGGGCAACGCGCGTTGGGGTTTACGTAGCATCCGGAAACCGAATTAGCTCCCCGCTGCTTCAGAAGAAGGCGCGCATCGCGCTCGCGAAAGCTCTGCGTGTAGTCCGCGAGCGCCGCTCTTGACCGACCGAAATTCACACACCAGCCGCAGGTGCAATCGCTATAGTGATTGTGGCCCGTCACGCTCGTCTTTCCACCTTCCGTTAGATGATAGATTTGCAATGTAACCAAAGATGGCGCACAGGTAGCAGCGTGTCCAGATAGGACGCGGCATGCGGAAATTATTTCCCCAAGGCCGGGGTTGCGTTTGTCGTCGAGGCAAGTGGTGTCGGTATCCAGATCGCGGACGTGTCGTCTCCAAATGGGATCGCGCGTCCCTGAAGCGCGCAGATGGCAACCCAACAGCAGACGATTGCATCCAGCATGTCTTCAAAGGCCTTTAGCTCCACCGCACTCGCCTTCGGCTCGATCGGCGGCAACATTCGCCCAACACCGGAGATGTTGGCTTCGAGCAGACTAACAATTTCGTACCATTGAAAGAGAAGATTTTCTCGCCGTTGTTGGGCATTGATGCTCGGCCAATATTTCCGAACCTTCTGCGCCTTGTAGGGCAACCGCTCTACGGCACAAGCGAGCTCAACCAAGGCGGGGTGAGGATAAACCTCAATCAGAGCTCGTGGAAAAATTGCCTCTGTGGCCAAGGCGTAGCCCTCACCTTCGGCCTGCGCGCGCAATGTGTCGCTGATGATGCCCGGGCGAATGTCACTCGGTGAGTGCGTGCTACATTTCCGACCACCATAGGCTCGTGATACCGCATCATCCGACCGGCGCCGGCCGACAATCGGAGAATTTGACAGGGGCATGTCTATGGCGACGATGTCGATCGGCGCTGCAGCCAATTTCCTCCCAGCTTGGAGAAGTGCCCTGACATCCGGTGTTCTTCCGAGAGGCTTGGGTTCGCAAACAAGACTTTCATCAGCCAAAGCCTGAAAGCGTTGATACGACGGAGCTACTGCTCGAAGCTGCCATTCATCGCCAATTAGGACGGCGAGCGCGACGCCACTCGGTTGTGTCAAAGTCCACGCAGCGTCTATGCCGATGACAGCTGCACGAGCGCCGCCGGTCGCTGCATCCCATTCTTGGCTCATCATTCCTCTTATGGGGCCTGGATGCTGCG
The DNA here is from genome assembly GCF_018873185.1 of Rhizobium sp. X9. Taxonomy (NCBI): domain Bacteria; kingdom Pseudomonadati; phylum Pseudomonadota; class Alphaproteobacteria; order Hyphomicrobiales; family Rhizobiaceae; genus Rhizobium; species Rhizobium sp. X9. Next base: position 555,823 of record NZ_CP071311.1, read on the forward strand.
AATATACTGATAGATGATTGTTAATCATTCCAAACAAATATTCGCCGATTCTGATTGATGTGCTGTAATTTATCCCGAACTGAAGGGAACCTATTCAGGTTGGTGTATTGCATTTCCTGAAGAGATTGGGCCAGGGGCGTGCTAAAGTACAGTCGGCGTGTTGCTGAGAAGCGGTTTTCAAGTGTTTATGTGCCCGTTACCGGGGACCAGTGCATTTATTGCGGCATGCCAAGCGACGGCAGAGTTGACCACCAGCCGCCTGTCTATGTTCTTCACCGCTTCGCCAAAGGTGGGCTCGTCACCAAACGAGAGATACGGAACCAATTTGGCCAGTGTAAGCTGGTTCCTTGTTGCACCATTTGCAATATGGGGCTCGGTGCGTTCCATGGCTCAGCTGACATTGAGCGTAGACGAGAGATTGTGAACTGGTTTCTCCCCGATGAGCGTTATCCCGAAGATAACCTGATCTTGGGTCTAGGACACAAACTCTTGGAGCAAAGACTACGCGGGAACCGCGGCGTCGAGGTCTACGAGTTTCCCGGCGTTGGACGTTCCATCTACCTAAGTGCTTTGCTTGGCTTGATCAACGGCGAATACGATAGCCCTGAAGCCTTCCCCCCTTGGCTGCGGCAGTCCCAGTCTGAACTCGCAGGTTGGCTTCGTGGAGCGCCGAAACGCAAGAGCCGGTATTTTTTGGATATGGCCAACCTTGCGAGCTACGACCTACTTCCTCACGCGCGCAGCGATCCTCGCGGCCAGTTCGACGATTCTCAAGACGATCTTTTCGGCAATAGCGCTTCGGATTTAGAATAGAGGTGAGGGACACCTGTTGACGGCAATAGCACTGACGAATGCAAGAACCAGGGCCGCTTCCCGCCAAGGGTGGCTTTGTTACTATTGCGGGCTGCCGATGTGGGAACGCGATCCCCAATTGTTCGTCCGGCGGTACGGAGTGTCGCGAAAGGAGGCGCAACGCTTTCGCTGCACAGCGGAGCACCTTGTTGCGCGCCACCAAGGGGGAAATAATGGTCAGGCAAACATTGTCGCCGCCTGCCAGTTTTGCAATCGAGCTCGACATCGAAGAAGGGAACCCTTGTCATCCTCCGATCATATCGCCCACGTTCGCAAACGCCTCACGCGAGGGAAGTGGTTGCCACATCATCTGTATGCGCTATTTTACACGGCTAGCCGGGCGACGTAGATTGAGTGTGTCTCAGAAGGAATGCGAAGGGCGACAATCGAGTCTACGCGGAAATAATTTCCGCACCCTTCCATATTCGCCCGGACTGCCGCTCCGGAATGTCGTACAAGAGTGTCGTACAAGCATATTAGGTGATCAGGATTTGTTAACCTTCTCAAAGACTTGAAAAAGGGCAATTTCCTTAGCTGGGAATCCTGGCGCCCCAGCCATCTATTCCAAAGTCAGAACAACGTTCGCAGGTCCCGGCGACCATCGATCACGCGAACGATTTCCACGGAATATATTTCGCCGCCATCGGTATCCGGCACGGTTTCGTAGAGAATGATATAAGGTGCTTCGACGAGCATACGGGCGGACGGAAAAATTTCCGGGTGGCGCTCGCCCATATGAGGATGGTCAACCAGGCGCTCCGCTTTGGCGCGGAACCGAGCGAAATATCGCTCTGCGGCAAGAGGCTGTGATTTGCCAATATCGATGTAGATTTTCTTCACATCGCTGCGCGCGCGGGGCGTCCAGACAAGCTTAGTGGTCACGATTTTTCAACGAGGCCAGTTCTGCACGCGCTTCATTGAGCGCCTCGTCAAAATCCACCTCGGTTGAACCGCCACTGGCTTTGCCCTCAGCCCACAACGCGCGCAGCTTGGCGATGTCGTCCCGTCGCTGGAGCCATTTTGCAGACCAGTCTCGCATCGCTTCACGAATGACTTCGCTGCCGCTGGCATAAGCACCGCTTTCCACGGCATCACGCAAGATTTCGGCGTGCTGGGGCGTCATCGAAACGCTGATCTTTTCAACGTTGGCCATGGTTATCTCCATCATCCGGTGGGAATTATTACCACCAAGTAGGTTTCGGGGCCAGATATTTCGGTGGCGATATATCCGATCATGGTCAGCCTACCACGCTACGCTATAACCCAGGATACCGTTAAGCGCGAAAACCTGTCCTCCGTCATCCTCGGGCTTGACCCGAGAATCCACGATCCGTTGAAGTGAATGGATCCTCGGGTCAAGCCCGAGGAGGACGTCGAGTGCGGAGGAAGGCGTGCATCAACAAAAACGCCGCGCATCCAGAGACACGCGGCGTTCAATCCTAAATCGCAGCTAAGCCTTAAAGCGCGATATCCGGAACCTTCTTCACCGGCGCACCCGCAGGCGCCGTTGCGGCGCCCTTCAGCGCCTCAAGGTCGATCTGCGGCGGGGTGGGCAGCTGCAGGTGTTCGGCGGTATAGGCCCATTCCTGCTGCACCTTTTCCGGGTCGTCATTGAGCTTGGTGCCGTAGCTCGGCACGATCTGGCGAATCTTGGCCTGCCATTCAGGCGTCGCCACCTTGTCCTTGAAGACCTTTTCCAGAACGCTGAGCATGATCGGTGCTGCGGTGGAAGCGCCCGGCGAAGCGCCGAGCAGGCCGGCGATGCTGCCGTCCTTGGCGGCGACGACTTCGGTGCCGAGCCGCAGCACGCCGCCCTTTTCTTCGTCGCGCTTGATGATCTGCACGCGCTGGCCGGCCTGCCACAGGCGCCATTCGCCCTGCTTGGCATTGGGGAAATATTCCTTCAGCGCGGCAAAACGGTCGTCATCCGACATCATCAGCTGGCCGGCGAGATATTCCACCAGCGGATATTCATCGATGCCCACCCGCACCATCGGCCAGGCATTGCTGGTGGTGACGGAGGAGACGAGGTCGAAATAGGAGCCTTCCTTCAGGAACTTGGTGGAGAAGGTGGCGAAAGGCCCGAACAGGATGACGCGCTTGCCGCCCAGCACGCGGGTATCGAGATGCGGTACCGACATGGGCGGCGAGCCGACCGAGGCCTTGCCATAGGCCTTGGCCAGATGCTGCATCGTCACGTCGGGGTTCTCGTTGATAAGGAACGAGCCGCCCACGGGGAAGCCAGCATAGTCATCCGCTTCCGGAATGCCGGACATCTGCAACAGATGCAGCGCGCCGCCGCCGGCGCCGATGAACACGAATTTCGCATCCACCACCTGTTCGGCATCGGTCTTGGTGTTGGTGTAGGTCACGCGCCAGCTGCCATCGGCATTGCGCTGGATGTCGGAAACCTCGCTATTGACCTGCAGGTCGAAATTCTGGTCGCCCTGCAGATGCGAGACGAATTGCCGGGTGATTTCGCCGAATTCCATGTCGGTGCCGAGCGGCGACCATGTCGCGCCGATCTTCTGGGAAGGATCGCGGCCTTCCATCATCAGCGGCACCCACTTCTTGATCTGCTCGGGATCGGTGGAATATTCCATGCCGGCGAACAGCGGGCTGGCTTTGAGCGCCTGATAGCGCTTTTCCAGATAGGCGACGTTTTCATCACCCCAGACGAAGCTCATATGCGGCGTGTGGTTGATGAAGGAGCGCGGGTTCTTCAAAACGCCGTTGCGCACCTGCCATGCCCAGAACTGCCGGGAAATCTGGAAGGATTCATTGATGTTGACGGCCTGGCTGATCTTGATGTTGCCGTTGTCGTCTTCCGGCGTGTAGTTGAGTTCGGCGAGCGCCGAGTGGCCGGTGCCGGCATTGTTCCAGCCGTTCGAGCTTTCAAGCGCCACGCCATCCAGCCGCTCCAGCATCTGCATCGACCAGGTGGGTTCGAGTTCACGCAGCCACACGCCGAGTGTCGCGCTCATGATGCCGCCGCCGATCAGAAGCACGTCGACCTTCTTGGCGGCCGTGTTGGCGAGAAGCGGAGAAGAGGGCAGCGCCGCTGCGGCAATCCCGGCGAGCGCACCGCCCAGAACCTGTCGGCGGTTCATGGGAAGTGCGTGGGAAAGGGTGGTTTCCTGGGAAAGATCAGTGAGCTGGGATTTGTCTTGATCGATGGGAGTCACGGCCATACCTGATTCTTGTTTTGTGTTAAAAACATTCCTCCCGAACGCCCCGTTATAGCAAAGCGCAGACCCGCACAACCCGGACTCATTCACTCCAGTTCAAGCGTTTTTGCAGGGGTTTTGCCGGGACATAAGGTCGCAACGGCGAATTTCACGGCTTTGCCGATCGTCATTTTTTAGGGTTGCGAAGATTAGGCGCGGCTTTCAAACGGTTGAAAAGGGCCTGCACGCCGGATGTCGCGAAAAGCCGGGTGATCCACCCTTTGCCAGACGGCGACGACCGAGTCGTGCCGCGATAGGCGAAATTTTTTTCAGAAAAATGACAATAGTCCCCAAAAAGTGAAAGGCCCGCCGGTTCGGGCGGGCCTTGTTTTCTGTCTTCGGGCTGAAAACTCAGTTTGCGGCGAGGAATTCCACGCAGTAGCTCGGACCGTTGACGCCGGGACGGTCGGAGACCGTGCGCACCGAGGTGATCTTGTAGTCGCTGGAAACGACGAGCTGCACCGTGCAGGAGAGCGAGGCGGTGCGGGCAGGCGAGATCTGTCGACCCTTCTTGCCGTCCTTGCCCTCTTCGAACTTGGCCGGAATGGTGGCCTTCTTGTAGCCGCCGCGCCAATTATAGACGGTCGAGCTGCCTGTCTCCGTGTCGCTCAGCGGCGGGCCGAATTTTGCGAAGAAAATACCTGCCGACTGACCGACCCACCGCGTTTCCACGGGGCTCTTCTGGGTGAAGGAAGGGGTGGAGCCGCCCGTGGAGGTGGTGCAGGCCGAGAGCGCAATGGCAAACGCTGCAAGCGTTACGCTGCGAAATAGCATGGTGAAATGTCCTTTGTGCCGTGTCCGGCTTTCCGCCGGTCATTCCGTTCCCCTAGCAGATTTGACGGCGACGGGCAGGGGAGGCGTGCTGCCTGACGAAAATTTCCTGCCACAATTGCTTTTTTGTAACGTTTTCGGCCATCCCGGCCCGCGCCACGGACACCAGTCGGCCACCCTTCGCCACGTCGGGAGAACTTGTCATAAAAAATGCAATATGCCGCTTGTCGAATGCCGGAGGCTGGTCTATAGAAGCGCCGCTGGTCACGGAGTGTAGCGCAGTCTGGTAGCGCACCACGTTCGGGACGTGGGGGTCGGAGGTTCGAATCCTCTCACTCCGACCAGCTTAAGCCCAATAGTTCCCGAGGGCTTGAAACCAATCCCGATAGTTCCTGAAAATCCCTCGAAGTCTTGTACCGAAACCGGACCGTTTAGAATGCATTCGCGCACCCGCGCCTGCAAATCAGAGCTTAACGACTTCACGGGCAGTCAGCTACTCATTCCCGCCAGTGCGAGAACGAGTAAAACGCGGACAACAGCTTCGGACAAAAGTAATAGCCTCAACGTAAGTGCGGTCTATCGCCATTAGCGATAGCGGTAATCACCACGCCAGTCCCGACGGTCGCGCCAATCCCTTCGGTCGCGCCAGTCGCGACGGTCATAGTCACGATAGTGGCGGTCGCGGTCATAGCTGCGGTAATAAACGCCGGTCGTATAATATCCGCCGCTCCGGTATCCTCGATCGTCGACACAGCCGCTCAGGATGCCCACCGAAACCAGGCAGATCGCTGCGGTCAGAATTTTCATGATCTTCATCTCCCAATGACGGACTCTAACGTGCGCTTGAGTACGCAGTTCCATTGCTGGTCCATTGCTGTGAGAGTGAGCTGTCGACCATTAACCGGGCCTGAACGCGGCTCCACGGGTTTCCCCTGTCGATGGTCGTGGCTGGACTATCCGGGCACCACGCAGGCTGCAACGCCAGTGCGAAGTGGTGCCACCGCGCTCGCCATCTTCCCGGCTCAGCTTGCGTTCGGAAATCTGATGCGTTTGCCGGTATCGACTGCAAAGAAGCCATTCTCAGCGCAGCCATAGGGAACGCAACCGCGCCTCGCCCGTTATCCATTCACAACGACAATGGAGGATAACATGCTAAAGGGTATTGCGCTGTGGGCTATGGGCGTTCCGGTTGTGGTGATCATTCTGCTTTATATGTTCGTGTTTTAAGCGGCGCCTCACACAACGGCCCGCAAACGAAAAAAGGCGACCGCATCGCGGTCGCCTTTTCTGTTGGTATCGGAACGTCCTCAGTCCAGATTGCTGATCAGTCGCGAGGCTGTTGCGCCATCCGTGCGGCGGATGTCGATTTCGTCGCGGTGTTTGGCCAGCAGTTCGCCTGCCAGAAGCTTCTCAGCCAGATGCGCGGGCAGGGACAGGATGACCCGGTCGCCCTGTTCCTTGGTCGCGCCAACGCTGCGCTTGCCGGTGATCATGCCGCCCGCAACCGTGTTGTTGGTATCAGGGTCGATCAGGATGAAGGAGCCGGTTGCCCGGTTCTGCTCATAGGCATCGAAGATCGCCGTCTCGTCAAAGGAGAGCCGCACCTTGCCGATGGCGTTCATGGAGAGCGACGTCTCGTGCGCCTGCCATTCGCCTTCCTTGAGGTTGAGCTGGCTCACCGGCTGCACGCTGACGCGCTGGCGGCGGCTGCCGCTTTTCAGCCAGTAGCGCTTGCCCGCTTCGATGCCGCCCGGTTGCAACGCCACGATCTGTGCATCGAAGGCAAGCCCCGTCTGCGGCTGCGCCTCGATGGAAACAATCATGTCGCCGCGCGAGACGTCCACCTGACGGTCGAGAACGAGCGTGACGGCATCACCCGCCACGGCCGCGTTACGCACCAGATCGAAAGTGACGATCTGCTTGACATTGGCGACCATGCCCGATGGCAGGATGACGACGCTGTCGCCCGGCTTGACCGAGCCACCGGCAACCGTGCCCTGATAACCGCGGAAGCTCTCACCGGGTCGCGATACGCGCTGCACCGGCAGGCGGAAGCCGCCGGACTGTGCGGAGCGAACGGTGGCAAGCTCCAGCGTTTCGACGAGCGTCGGACCTTCATACCAGGGCATGGAGGCCTTGCCTGACAGCACGACATTTTCGCCCTTCAGCGCCGACATCGGAATGGCGGTAATCTGCTTGATACCGAGATCGGAGGCGAAATCGCGGAACTCGTGGGCGATCAGCTCAAAACCGGCCTTGTCGTAATTGGTCAGGTCGATCTTGTTGACGGCCAGCACGAATTGCCTGATGCCCATCAGCGCGGCGATGGTGGCGTGGCGGCGTGTCTGCTCCAGAATGCCGGTGCGCGCATCGACCAAGAGCACGGCAAGATCGGCCGTGGAAGCGCCGGTTGCCATGTTGCGGGTATATTGCTCATGGCCGGGCGTATCGGCAACGATGAAGGCGCGCCGATCGGTGGCGAAATAACGATAGGCGACATCGATGGTGATGCCCTGTTCGCGCTCCGCCTGCAGGCCGTCCAGCAGCAGCGCGAAATCGGGCAGGCCGAGATCGTTCTGTTTGCCGCTGTCGCGGTGCAGGGTTGCGGCCTGGTCTTCCTTGACGGCCTTGGTGTCCCACAGGAGACGGCCGATCAGGGTCGACTTGCCGTCATCCACGCTGCCGCAGGTGATGAGGCGCAGGGGGCGCGTGTCGCGCGCCGCCTTCGAATGCTCGGCAAAGGGCAGAATGGTGGCGGAAGAGGCGTTGGGGGTCGCAGCAGCACTCATCAGAAATACCCCTCGCGCTTCTTCTTCTCCATCGAGCCGGACTGGTCGCGGTCAATCGCGCGACCCTGCCGTTCGGAAACGGTGGCGATTTCGAGCTCGGCGATCACGTCCTGAAGCGTCGCCGCCTCGGAGCGGATCGCGCCGGTCAGCGGGAAGCAGCCGAGCGTGCGGAAGCGGATCGAGCCATGCTTGATCTCTTCGCCGGGCAGCAGTTCCAGACGCTCGTCTTCAGCAAGGATCATCATGCCGTCGCGCTCGATGTAGGGACGCTCGGCAGCATAATAGAGCGGCACCAGCGGAATGTTTTCCGCCTCGATGTAACGCCAGATATCGACTTCGGTCCAGTTGGACAGCGGGAAGGCGCGCACGCTTTCGCCCTTGCGGACCATGCCGTTGTAGATGTTCCACAGTTCCGGACGCTGGTTGCGCGGGTCCCATTTGTGGTCGGGCGTGCGGAAGGAATAGATGCGCTCCTTGGCGCGGCTCGCTTCCTCGTCGCGCCGCGCGCCGCCAAAGGCCGCGTCGAACTGGCCGGCATCCAGCGCCTGGCGCAGCGCTTCTGTCTTCATGATGTCGGTGTAAAGCGCCGAACCATGGGAGAAAGGCGTGACGTTTTCGCTCGCACCGCGCGGATTGGTATGGGAAATCAGGTCGAGATCATATTCCTTGACGATATTGTCGCGGAATTCGATCATTTCCTTGAATTTCCAGCCCGTATTGACGTGCAGCAGCGGGAAGGGGATGCGGCCGGGGAAGAAGGCCTTGCGCGCCAGGTGCAGCAGCACGGAACTATCCTTGCCGATGGAATAAAGCATCACGGGATTGTCGAATTCGGCGGCGACTTCGCGGAAGATGTGAATAGCTTCGTTTTCAAGCGCCTTCAGATGGGGATCGAGCGGCGGCTTGGATGCGACAGTATTCTTGCTGTCCGTCTCGTGGACTGCGTTGGACATTGTGAACTCCGGGAGATGGTCTGAATGATTATCGTTGCGGGATGGCGGAAACGGCGGATGTCTGCTCCGCACCGGCGACGTGAAGACCGCATTCGCGCTTCTCGTCGTTTTCCCACCACCATCGTCCGGCGCGCTCAGGCTCGCCGGGCTTGATGGCGCGCGTACACGGCTCGCAGCCGATGGAGGGATATCCACGCGCATGCAACGGATTGACGGGGATGTTTTCCTGGGCGACATGCGCCCGGATGAGGTCTATATCCCAGTCAGCCAGGGGATTGATCTTGATGAGATTTCGCTCGGCGTCGAATTCGGCGAAAGGCGTCGTGGCGCGATTGCCCGACTGGCCGCGACGAAGGCCGGTGATCCAGAAGGCGGCGCCGTCCAGCGCCTTGCCAAGCGGGATCAGCTTTCTGACATGACAGCAGGCGTGACGAGCTTCGACACTCTCGTAAAAGCCGTTGAGCCCGTATTTTCCGGCATAGGCGTCGATATCGTCCTGCTCGGGCCGGAAGCGGCGGATTTCAATGCCAAAACGCTCCTCGGTTTCATCGATGAGATCGACGGTTTCCTTGAACAGGCGGCCGGTTTCTAGTGTCACCACATCGATCGGCAGGCGGTGAGTGCCGATGGCTGCCGTAATGACCTGATCCTCGATGCCGAGGCTGGTGGTGAAAACCGCGCGTCCGCCGAGGCCTGCGATAAACGAAAGCCGACCCGCCAAATCGAGCCCGGCAAGCGTGGCATCGAGGGAAGCGGTATCGGCAGAGGCATTTGCTGAATTGATCGTCATTGTCACGTCCGGGATTTCCATGGCCGATTATTGTTGAAATCCGGCCTCTGGAACAGAAATGACAGTCTTTGTGCGCTGCACTTGAGAGCAAAAATGCCTCACGCGCACGTGGTATGAGCAAAAGATGCCCGTTCACCTTCTTTGCAGCTTGGATTTGAATTGTGACAACTTCTGCGCTAAGCCGGAATTGCCGGGTTTCCGGGCTTGTGGTCTACTGGTTTTACGATGATTTCGCAGAAGGCAAAATATGCGCTGAGGGCGCTCCTTTCGCTGGCCAAGGCCGACGGCGCCTGTCCTGTGCAGATTTCCGACATTGCCCGTGAGCAGGCCATTCCGAAAAAGTTTCTGGAGCAGATCCTTCTCGAAATGAAGAAGGAACGTATCGTCGAAAGCCGACGCGGCAAGCAGGGCGGTTATCTCCTGGCGCGTCCGGCCTCGGATATCACCTTCGGCGAGGTGCTGCGCCTCATCGACGGGCCGCTCGCCCCCTTGCCCTGCCTCTCGCAGACGGCCTATCGCCGCTGCGAGGATTGCGATGGCGAAAAGCAATGTGAAATCCGCCACGTCTTTGCCCGTGTGGCCGACGCCACCCGCAACATCCTTTTCAATACCACGATTGCGGATGCCGTGGCCGGTGTCGATGTGCCCGAGCTTTTGACGGCCTGACCGCTCGGCGGCATTTGGCCTGCGCCCGCTGTTCCCCACTCTCATTCCTGTGCCTGTCACAGGAATCTAGCCAGCCCAAGTCCTTGGGCTGAGAAGAGTCTTTTCGCCGCGCAGACGCGCGTCGGCTGGATTCCTGTGACAAGCACAGGAATGAGGGGAGGGACAGGGTGCGCCGTGTCTACCCTGAGCTTGAGCCCGCTGAACGGACAGCCCTGTGCTGATACGTCTCTCCCATCCCCTCGCACCTCCCGACGAAAAAATCGTCTAAAACCCCATAATATTTTTCGCCGTCAGCGTAAAAAATCGTCGAAAATGTGAAATGCTTTTGCATTCAGCAAAGTTTTACACGACGCTTGTTGCGCCTTTCGCTTATGCTGCGCTGTATTTGTTGCCCGGGGAAACGCTCTCGGGAAACACTTTTTCGATCGTATTCAGCCTCATTGACCAACTCTACTCAACCGGTAGAGTTAAGCCATCGCAATCAGGAGGGAATACCGATGTCCAAGTTTCTGTCCGGTTTGAGCGCTGTCGCTCTCGGCCTGTCCCTGACATTGGGGGGCGTTGGTTCGGCGGTTGCACAGACCAAGCTTCTCAATGTGTCCTACGATCCGACCCGCGAACTCTACAAGGATTTCAACGAGGCCTTCGCCAAGAAGTGGAAGGCTGACACGGGTGAGGATGTGACCATCCAGCAGTCGCATGGCGGCTCCGGCAAGCAGGCGCGTTCTGTCATCGACGGTCTGGAGGCGGATGTGGTGACGCTGGCGCTGCAGAGCGATATCGACGCCATCGTCGAAAATTCCGGCAAGATCAACAAGGACTGGCGCTCCCGCCTGCCGCATAATTCCTCGCCTTACACCTCCACCATCGTGTTCTTGGTCCGTAAGGGCAACCCCAAGGGCATCCATAATTGGGGCGATCTGGTGAAGGGTGACATCCAGATCGTCACGCCGAACCCGAAGACCTCGGGCGGCGCACGCTGGAACTACCTTGCCGCCTGGGCCTGGGCCAATGAAGAGTTCAAGGGCGACAAGGACAAGATCAAGGCCTATGTCGGCGAGCTCTACAAGCGCGCCCCGGTTCTCGATACTGGCGCCCGCGGCTCCACGGTCACCTTCGCACAGCGCCAGATCGGCGACGTGCTGCTGGCCTGGGAAAACGAGGCCTATCTCGCCGGCCAGGAATTCGGCGCTGACGCCTTCGATATCGTCGTTCCGCCGATCTCGATCCTTGCCGAACCGCCGGTCGCCGTGGTTGACGCCAATGTCGACGCCAAGGGCACCCGCAAGGTGGCGGAAGCCTATCTGCAATATCTCTATTCCGACGAAGGCCAGAATATCGCGGCGAAACACTTCTATCGTCCGTCGAACCCGGCTGTGGTCAACAAGGATCTGCTCAAGCAGCTGCCCGATATCAAGCTTGTCACCATCGACGATCCGCAGTTTGGCGGTTGGGCCAAGGCGCAGCCTGAACATTTCGGTGATGGCGGCATCTTCGACCAGATTTACAAGCCCGCCAAGTAAGCGGATGATGGGCTGAAAGAGATTGCCCGCCCGAAAGGGAAACAGAATAACAGCAGCTCGATCGACCGGACACCATGCCGGTCGATCCTTTATAACAAGGCCGGGGAACACCGGCTCCCAGAGAGCATTTCCAGGAAAACTGGACCCCGGTTTTCTGTCTGGAAATGCGTCAAACTAAAGATTATCCGGAGCCTTGATGAGCAATAATACATCCGGAAACAGGTGGAAGTGGCGTCAGTCGAGCGTAATACCCGGCTTCGGCCTGACGCTTGGTTACACGGTAACCTATCTGTTTCTCATCATTCTTATTCCGCTGGGCGGCCTCATCTGGTCCACGGCGAAACTGGGTTTTTCAGATTTCATTGCGATCGCCACCGACAGCCGCACGCTGAATGCGCTGCGTGTCAGTTTTGGCACGGCATTTCTCGCCGCGCTGGTCAATGCGGTTTTCGGCGTCATCGTCGCCTGGGTTCTGACGCGATATCGTTTTCCCGGCCGCCGCTTCGTTGATGCCATCGTGGATTTGCCCTTCGCCCTGCCAACGGCGGTCGCCGGCATCGCGCTCACCACGCTTTATGCCAATCGCGGCTGGGTCGGCTCGCTGTTCGAACCTTTCGGCATCAAGATCGCGTTCACGCCGACCGGCATCGTCATCGCGCTCATCTTCATCGGCCTGCCATTCGTGGTCCGCACCGTGCAGCCGGTCATGGAAGAGATCGACCGGCAGGTGGAGGAGGTGGCGGCGACGCTTGGCGCCAATCGTTTCCAGACCATCACCCGCGTTCTGCTGCCGAGCCTGACACCCGCGATCCTCACGGGTTTCGCGCTCGCCTTCGCACGCGGTGTCGGGGAATATGGCTCGGTCATCTTCATCGCCGGCAATATTCCTTACGTCTCGGAAATCGCGCCGCTCCTCATTGTCATCCGGTTGGAGGAGTTCAACTATGCGGCCGCGACCGGCATTGCCACCATCATGCTGATCATCTCCTTCGCCATGCTGTTCCTCATCAATCTCATTCAGGCCTGGAGCCGCAAGAGGTACGGTTATGTCTGACGCTTCCCGCACCTCTGCCCGGCCCTTCCGCGATCCCGCCAGCGAGAGCCTGCCAGCCCGGCTGGCGCTGATCGCCATCGCCTTCCTTTTTCTTGCGGCCTTCCTGGTGCTGCCGCTGGTATCGGTATTTTTCGAAGCCTTCCGGAAAGGCGCCGACGCCTTCTGGGAGGCGATCGTCGAGCCGGATGCGCTCTCCGCCATCCGCCTGACGCTGCTTGTCGCCGCCATTTCGGTGCCGCTCAACCTCATTTTCGGGGTTGCCGCCGCCTGGGCAATCGCGAAGTTCGAATTCAAGGGGAAGGCGTTTCTGATAACGCTGATCGACCTGCCGTTCTCGATCTCGCCGGTCATATCCGGTCTGGTTTATGTCATCCTGTTCTCCTCGCACAGCGTGCTCGGGCCATGGCTGAAGGGGTACGGCATCGAAATCCTCTTCGCCGTTCCCGGCATCGTGCTTGCCACCATCTTCGTGACCTTTCCTTTCGTGGCGCGAGAATTGATCCCGCTGATGCAGGATCAGGGCAATGGCGACGAGGAGGCGGCGATTTCGCTTGGTGCTTCGGGCTGGCAGACCTTCTGGTATGTCACGCTGCCGAACATCAAATGGGGCCTGCTCTATGGGGTGCTGCTCTGCAACGCCCGCGCCATGGGTGAGTTCGGCGCGGTCTCGGTGGTGTCTGGCCATATTCGCGGTGAGACCAACACCATGCCGCTGCATGTCGAGATCCTCTATAATGAGTACAATATCGGTGCTGCCTTTGCGGTGGCGACGCTGCTGGCCGGTCTGGCACTCGTGACGCTCGTTCTCAAAACCATTCTCGAAATACGCTTTGGCGCGGGCAACGCAGCCGGCAAGCATTGAAAGGCATATTCATGGAAGTGAAAGTTTCCGGCATCACCAAGCAGTTCGATCGCTTTCCGGCGCTGAACGACGTGTCGCTCGACATTCGTTCCGGGGAGCTGATCGCGCTGCTCGGTCCCTCCGGCTCCGGCAAGACGACGCTGCTGCGCCTCATCGCCGGCCTGGAGCAGCCGACCGAAGGCCACATTTTCTTTGGCGATGAGGATGCCTCGCACCGCACGGTGCAGGAGCGCAATGTCGGTTTTGTCTTTCAGCATTACGCGCTGTTCCGCCACATGACGGTGGCGGAGAACATTGCCTTCGGCCTCAAGGTGCGTCCCTCCGCCAAGCGTCCGCCAAAGGCCGAAATCCGCAGACGGGTATCCGAGCTTCTCGACATGGTGCATCTCTCCGGTCTCGAAAAGCGCTATCCCACGCAGCTTTCCGGCGGCCAGCGCCAGCGCGTGGCGCTGGCCCGCGCGGTCGCTATCGAGCCAAAGGTCCTGCTTCTCGATGAGCCTTTCGGCGCGCTCGACGCCAAGGTGCGCAAGGAGCTGCGCCGCTGGCTGCGCGAATTCCACGACCGCACGGGCCACACCACCGTCTTCGTCACGCACGATCAGGAAGAAGCGTTGGAGCTGGCCGACCGTGTCGTCGTCATGAGCCAGGGCAAGATCGAGCAGGTCGGCACGGCGGATGACGTCTACGACACGCCCAATTCCCCCTTCGTCTTCTCTTTCATCGGCGAATCCTCAAGCCTGCCGGTAACAATCCGTGAAGGCCATGTGCTGTTTCAGGGGGAAAGCATCGGTATCGATGAGAGCGGCGATGGCGAGGGCGAGCTTTTCTTCCGTCCAGAAGATGTGGCACTGACGGCGGAGAAGGACGCGCTTTACGGCAAGGTCACCACCTGTCGTCGCCTTGCCGGCACGCGCATTGCGGAAATCGACATCGCCAATAATGGCCATGAGCCCTATCACCTTGAAATCGAGGTGCCGCTCAACGCCGCCGTCGCAGTGGGCGCCGAACTGCGCTTCCGCCCGACGCGGTGGAAGATTTTCCGCAAATAACGGGAGGCGGGTTGCTATGCCGTTGATGGGAGCGGCGTCCGCAATGTCCTCGTCACACACCGGCCGTGCCGGTATTCAGTCAGCCCAAGGACTTGGTCTGGCTGAATCTCTGTCACAAGCACAGAGATGAGGGAAGCTGGTGAATGCGCTGATATGCCCGGAAACGGAAAAGGGCCGCCAGAGGCGACCCTTCCATGAGCTTGGTCCTGTTTACAGACCCGGGACTGTTTCTCAACGTTCCGAAGGCAAGAGGTTTTTACGCCGAGGGCTGCCCCGTCGAAAACCCACCCTTTCCATTGCCTGCACCAGAGACCGAAATCTCATTAGACATTGGATCACCTCCTTCCGATACGTTGAACATAACTAGAAGGTAGTACGATTCGCGCTTAATGCAAGAGGGGTTCGTTCGAGGTATTGCCAGGCGGATTACGCCGCTTCTCCGGCACTCACGTCGAATTCGAAATGGATGCTGTCGTAGGGAAACTCGATGCCGCCCTCATTCCTGTCGATGATGCCCGCGTGGAGGAGCGTCGTCACATCGCGATGAACGGCCTGCACATCCCGTCCCACACGGCGCGCTACCTCGCGGATCGAAAGCGCCCCCTGTCCCGCGAGAGCCCTGACGATGGCAAGACGCAGCGGTGCGAGAATGCGGTGCAAATCCTCATAGCTTGAAAATGCGACTGACGGTTTTGCCGCCACCGGCTTTCCGGACATCGCCAGATTTCCGGCGGTGACAAACCGGTCTTTAATGTCGTCGATTGAGCTGAGACGTACGGTGAGAGCGGTCATGTCAAAATCCTTTTCATATCAGCCTGAAAAGCATCGAAGAGGGCTTCAAGCGTCGTGAACTCAATTGCGTCCTCATGCCCCGCCATATGGCGATGATCACCTTTCCCGCGCTCATTGTCATAACGCAGAACGCATTCCCCCTCGATCACAAGCGCCAGCCGGTATTTTAAAGAGTGGACGCTTCCAGGAACTGGCTCCGGCAGATGCCACAGGACAACCTCGAAGAAGGCCGTTTCATTGATCACTCTGCGGGTCTTTTCGAGCAGTACGGCCTTCATATTGTTATTCATGACAACGCCCATGGATGTTGTCAACGAAAACAACGCTGTTCGCTTCTTGCCGTCAGGACACCCGCATCACGATCTTGCCGATATGATTGCTGCTTTCCATCAGCCGGTGGGCTTCTGCCACTTCGTCCAGCGTGAAAACCCGGTTGATGACAGGTGCAACCTTGCCGCTTTCGATGAGCGGCCAGACCTGCTCGACGAGGTCGTCACGGATGGCGCGTTTCTCGTCGGCGGTGCGGGGGCGCATGGTGGAGCCGGTGACGGTGAGGCGCTTGACCATGATCGGCGTGAGGTTGACCTTCTCGGCGGTGGCGCCGCCCAGAAAGGCGATGATGGACAGGCAGCCATCCTTTGCGAGTGTGGAAAGGTTCTTTTCGAAATAGGCAGCGCCGATCATGTCGAGAACGACATCGACGCCCTTGCCATCGGTCTCGGCCTTGATGACGGCGGCGAAGTCTTCCTCGCGGTAGTTGATGGCGCGTCTGGCGCCGAGCTTGACGCAGGCTTCGCATTTCTCCGCTGAGCCTGCGGTGGCGTAGACATCCGCGCCGAAGGCTTTGGCAAGCTGTATGGCCGTTGTGCCGATGCCGCTGGTGCCGCCGTGAATGAGCACATTTTCCCCTTCGGTGAGGCCTGCCATCTGGAACAGGTTGGCCCAGACGGTGAAGAAGGTCTCCGGCAATGCGGCAGCCTTGACGGCGTCGTAGCCCCTGGGGAAGGGCAGGGCCTGTCCGGCCGGCACGGTGCAATATTCGGCGTAGCCGCCGCCATTGGCGAGCGCACAGACCTTATCACCCGGCTTGAATTCACTGACGCCTTCACCGAGCGCCACCACCTCTCCGGCAATTTCGAGGCCGAGAATCGGGCTCGCATCCTTCGGCGGCGGATAGGTTCCCTGCCTCTGCGCGACATCGGGGCGGTTGACCCCCGCTGCCTCGACCTTCACCAGTATCTCGCCTTTGGCGGGTTTCGGCAAAGGCGCTTGCGAAAGCTGCATCACCTCCGGTCCGCCATGGGAGGGAAGGTCGATGAAGCGCATTTTTTCGGGCAGGGTCATGGTGTCGGGCATGGCCAGGGGCAACTCCTCACTTGTCGACGTCGCCTGAAGATGTAGGTCAGATGCGCCGCTTAGGGAAGAAGTCGCTTTGTCACGAGTGTCATTTTGTCTCGCCGAATACCCGGATGACGAGGCCGCCGTCATTTTCCTTTGCGGCCGCCTTGATGCAGGCGATCTCGCCGCCGATACGCTCGGGATTGGCGATGATCAGCCCTTTCGGCAGCGTGAGGACGCCGATCGAGCAGCGCAGCAGGGCGAAGTCGCGCTCGTTGCCGTGGCGGTCCTGGCCCTTCATGCAGCCGGCTGCACGGTCTTCGTCGGAATAGAGTTCGGCGACGTCGTCATGAAAATCGCTGAGCAACCGTTCGAGGATTTCCGTAAGTTCCTCCATCGACCAGTCGCGCACGCCGATGAAGAAGTCATCGCCGCCGATATGGCCGAGAAAGCAGTCACCGGCGAAGAAATACCGGCGCATCAGGGCCGAGAACAGGGTGATGGCGTGGTCGCCGGCGTTGAAGCCATATTTGTCGTTGAAAGGTTTGAAATTGTCGAAGTCGCAGTAACAGAAGAAACGGGTCTCGTCGCCATCGCTGCAGCTGTCGACGATGAAGCCACCGATTGCGCGGTTGCCGGGCAGCGCGGTCAGCGGGTTCTGGTCCTGCGCCATCTTCAGCTGTTTTTCATTGATGACCTTGATGAGTGACGCTGCCGAGACGATGCCGGCATAACGCATGTTCTCGGTCAGGATGATGCAGGCGCTGCCACCCATGCTGGCGAACATGTTCATCAACTGGTCGGCATCCGCATCCAGACCCACAATCGGCGCGGGGTCGACGAAGTGGGAAATGGTGCGCTCGTAGATCTTGTTCTTGAGCAGATCGCGTCCGAAAGGCCGGTAGATATATTCCTTGAGGTGATATTCGTTGATGACGCCGCGCGGTTCGCCATTGGCGTTGAGGACCGGGAAAAAAGCCTGCTGCGGGTTTCTGCGGAACAGTTCGAAGACGCTGTCGACGCTGTCATGCTCAAACACGGTGGGAAGACGCTCTATTTCGCGGCGGATCAGAATTTCGTCCAGCGACTGGCTGCTGCGCCGCGCCACGCCGAGACGGTTGAGATGGGGAAAGCTCTCAGGCAACTCGCTGATGAACACCGTCGGCTTGGCGATCAGCCAGCCCTGCACGAGATCGACGCCATATTCGCGGCAGGTCAGAAATTCCGCTTCCGTTTCGATGCCTTCCGCAATGACGCGAACGCCGAGAACATGGGCGATGTTGACGATGTTGCGCACGAGATGCTGCTTGCGGGGAAGGTGGTCGACACCGCTGATGAAATGCCGGTCGATCTTCAGGTAATCCAGCGGGAAGTCGCAGAGCAGCTTCATCTCGCCGTGGCCGGCGCCGAAATCGTCGATTGCTAGCTTGAAGCCTTCCTTGCGCATCCGCGCAATCAGCGACGTGAATTCCGGCACGCTGGTATTGTCGAAACGTTCGGAAAGTTCAAAGCAGATGGAAGAGGCCGGAATGCCCGCCCGCGCCAGATGGCCGACGAGCTTGTCGAGAATGGCGTCTCCATGCGGGATCAGCCGCACATCCAGATTGAGAAACAGGGTGGTGGAGGAAAAGTCGGGCAGGGTGGAAAATTTTGCCAGCGCCCGGCTTGCCAGCATCTGCTCGAAGGCCTTCAACTCGCCGTCTGCTGCCGCCTGGTCAAGAAGCGCCAGCGGATTGGAAAAGCCAAGCCGATCATGGCCGCGCATCAGCGATTCATAACCGAAGATCGTGCCTGTCGTTGCCTCGACAATGGGCTGAAACGCGGTCTCAAGAACAAGCTTCGCCATCGGAAACATCTGCCCGGAGGCAAACCGTCTTATGACATCGTTTTCCACTGTGACGGCCTGCATTTCTGTTCTCCGCTATTGCCCGTCCCAATCGTGGTATGCGCATGGAATGCCCATACGGGACGCGTCTCTTTTGCGGCAACAATTGCAGATGACAGGTCAACAAAAGCTTTCACGACTGTGAAGCTTTTGTGAACGTTTTATAACGGGCCCTCTATATCTAAAGAGGGCGTTGCGCCGGGCCCTATGCCCGGCGGACGTGGCCGGTGTGAGCAGCGTAAAGTTCCGCAACATTCATGCGTTCGCGGTCCGACTCGACAGGTTCTGCGGGGGTGGAGCCGACACCGTGTTCGGCGGAGGCCGCCCATAGTCTCAGCGCGGCCCTGACGACCTCGCTGCCGGATGCATAAGCGCCGCAATTAACGGCCTCGCGCATTCTTGCTGCCTGTTCCGGGGAAATCGATACTGTCACCATTGGCATGATATCACTCCCTTTTTCAATGACCGCCATAGGCAACCCGATAGATGTCCGCCGTGCGGACGGGGCGATGGCAATCTTTTGCGGGCGGTCGTTTTTTGAGGTTTTCGTCTGGACGCCGCTTCCAGCGAAATTGGTATCATTGTCTATCTTACCACGAAACGCGTTCCATACCCAATTTGCAGTATATAGGGGTTTAGTTTTTCCCTGTTCCGCGTCTAACCGATATGAGGCGGCAGGCGCGTCACAAACACCCTTATGTACGCATCGCCATGGCGAGCGCGATCATCGCAAAGCCCTGCATGATAAGGTCAATCGCCAGAAACAGGCCAAGCACCCAGAGGCTGTTCACCGGCCAGCCGGCGGCAATCACCAGACCCGCCAGTGCGGTCACTGCACCCGCCACGGCAACCCAGCCCCAGCCGGTTGCCGGTTTCAGCCTGAAGCCGACGACAAGGCGGAAGATGCCGGCGATAACCAGCGAAACCGCCATCAATAATGTCAGCACCGCCGCCGTCAGATCAGGGTTCTGGAAGGCGATGACGCCCGCAATGGCATAAAGCAGGCCGCTCAGCGTCCAGAACAGCACGCTTTCCCAGCCCTTCACCTGAAAGGCATGGAAAAGCTGCAAAATGCCGCCCATCAGCATCATGACGCCGACGTAAAATACGGAGGCAACGGTGGCGACGAGAAGATTGCCGAGCGCAATGACCCCAAAGGCCAGAAGAACGAGGCCAAGGGCTAGAAACCAACCCCACTTTGCTCTGAGGGGTGAAAATCCAGGCGCATTGAGACTGTGTGTCATCTCGCTGTCTCCATGAATGGTCGGGGTAAAGCTATCACGATTGCAGCATAGCGCAACGAGAATGCCGAAGATTTGATCCAGATCATGAGGCGCATGCAGCGGCAAAACCGTCTGCGCTTCAGTCTTTCCGCCCGGCAGCACATCAGCGACATGAAATGGCGCATTTTTTATTGATTGATTGATCAATCAAGAATATTTTGCCCGCCATCAAGGAGACCCTTATGCCCAAGATCGGAATGGAGCCTTTGCGCCGGAAGGCGCTTGTGGATGCGGCACTGCGCACCATAGGCCACCACGGTTCGCTGAATGTGACGATGTCGGATATCGCGAGGGAAGCCGGTGTGTCGGCGGCCCTTGCGCATCACTATTTCGGCAGCAAGCAGCAGCTCCTTCTGGAAACCATCCGCAGCCTGCTGCGCGACTTGAGGCGTGATGCGGTGGCGGCGCTGACCCGCGCCAATGGCCCGCGTGAAAGGCTGAGCGCCATCGTCCACGTGTCCTTTCAGAGCGACCAGTTCACGCCCGAGACAGTGTCGGCATGGCTTGCCTTTTATGTCGAGGCGCAGCGTTCCGAGGAAACGCGCCGCCTGCTCGTGCTCTATTCGCGCCGTCTGCGGTCCAATCTCATGGCAAGCCTCAACCGGCTTTGCCCGCCCGATGATGCCGCGCGCATTGCGGAAGGGGCGGCGGCCCTTATCGACGGGCTTTATATCAGGCACAGCCTGCGTTCGGCGCCCCTCGGTCTCGCTTCAGCGCCGGCGCTTGTCGAGGATTATTTCGACATGCAGCTCAAATCTTTCCCCGATGGACAGCGCCCGAAGCCGTCCATCCGTGTTCTCTAAGGAGTATTCGACATGACCATCGCGACGCCGCTTAAGGCGCAGCCCAAAGCCTCGCATTTCATCGACGGGGACTATGTCGAAGACAATACCGGCACGGTGATCGAAAGCATCTTTCCGGCAACCGGCGAGGTGATTGCACGACTGCATGCGGCAACGCCGGCCATTGTCGAGCGCGCCATCGCCTCGGCCAAACGTGCGCAGAAGGAATGGGCGGCGATGAGCCCCATGGCGCGCGGCCGCATCCTCAAACGCGCCGCCGATATCATGCGCGAACGCAACGACGCGCTTTCCACACTTGAGACGCTGGATACCGGCAAGCCCATTCAGGAAACCATCGTCGCCGATCCGACCTCCGGCGCAGATGCCTTTGAGTTTTTCGGCGGCATTGCACCTTCCGCGCTGAACGGCGATTATATCCCGCTCGGCGGCGATTTCGCCTATACCAAGCGTGTGCCGCTCGGCGTCTGCGTTGGCATTGGCGCGTGGAACTATCCTCAGCAGATCGCCTGCTGGAAGGCGGCACCCGCGCTGGTCGCAGGCAACGCCATGGTCTTCAAGCCTTCGGAAAACACGCCGCTCGGCGCTTTGAAGATTGCCGAAATCCTGATCGAAGCCGGTCTGCCGAAGGGCCTGTTCAACGTCATTCAGGGCGATCGCGACACCGGCCCGCTGCTGGTCAATCACCCGGATGTGGCCAAGGTTTCGCTTACCGGCTCGGTCCCGACCGGCCGCAAGGTGGCCGCTGCCGCTGCCGGGCATCTCAAACACGTGACGATGGAACTCGGCGGCAAGTCGCCGCTGATCGTGTTCGATGATGCCGATATCGAAAGCGCTGTGGGCGGGGCCATGCTCGGCAACTTTTATTCCTCCGGCCAGGTCTGCTCCAACGGCACGCGTGTCTTCGTGCAGAAAAAGGCGAAAGACCGCTTCCTCGAAAACCTGAAACGCCGCACCGAGGCGATGATCCTCGGCGATCCCTTGGATTACGCCACCCATCTCGGCCCGCTGGTCTCGAAAGCGCAGCAGGAAAAGGTCCTTTCCTATATCGAGAAGGGCAAGGCGCAGGGAGCAACGCTCGTCACCGGCGGCGGCATTCCCAACAATGTCTCGGGTGAGGGGGCCTATGTGCAGCCGACCGTCTTTGCCGATGTGACGGACGGCATGACCATCGCCCGCGAAGAAATCTTCGGCCCGGTCATGTGCGTGCTGGATTTCGACGATGAGGACGAGGTTCTCGCTCGCGCCAACGCCACGGAATTCGGCCTCGCTGGCGGCGTCTTCACCGCCGATCTCGCCCGCGCCCATCGCGTGGTTGACCAACTCGAGGCGGGCACGCTGTGGATCAACACCTACAATCTCTGCCCGGTGGAAATCCCCTTTGGCGGGTCGAAGCAATCCGGCTTCGGCCGCGAGAATTCGGCCGCCGCGCTGGAGCATTATAGCGAGTTGAAGACGGTGTATGTGAGCACGGGGAAAGTGGACGCGCCGTATTGAGAGGCGGCGCATGGGGCTCACCCCCCTCTGTCCTGCCGGACATCTCCCCCTCAAGGGGGGAGATCGACCTGAGGCACGGTCTCGCCAATCTCAACGTTCGAGAATGAAATGACGAAACAGCGTCTTGCTGATCTCCCCCCTTGAGGGGGAGATGCCCGGCAGGACAGAGGGGGGTGAAGCCCCGCCCGCCACAACCAATCGGAACCAACGCTCATCGGAGAGAGCAAATCATGCACGCAGATTACGTCATCGTCGGTTCCGGTTCCGCAGGCTCCGCCATCGCCTATCGCCTGTCGGAAGACGGCCGTTATTCGGTGATCGTCATCGAGGCGGGTGGTTCGGACTTCGGTCCGTTCATCCAGATGCCGGCAGCACTCGCCTGGCCGATGAGCATGAAGCGCTACAATTGGGGTTATCTTTCCGAACCAGAACCGAACCTCGACAACCGCAGGATTACAGCACCGCGCGGAAAAGTCATCGGCGGCTCGTCGTCCATCAATGGCCTCGTTTACGTGCGCGGCCATGCGGAGGATTTCAATCGCTGGGAGGAGCTTGGCGCGCAGGGCTGGGCCTATGCGGATGTGCTGCCTTACTTCAAGCGCATGGAACATAGCCATGGCGGCGAAGAGGGTTGGCGTGGCACGGATGGGCCGCTGCACGTTCAGCGCGGACCGGTCAACAATCCGCTGTTCCATGCCTTCATTCAGGCCGGCGCACAGGCAGGCTTTGAACTCACCGACGACTATAACGGCTCCAAGCAGGAGGGTTTCGGCCTGATGGAGCAGACCATCCATCACGGCCGCCGCTGGTCCGCCGCCAATGCCTATCTCCGGCCGGCGCTGAAGCGCGGCAATGTCACGCTGGTGAGTGGTTTTGCCCGCAAGGTCGTCATCGAGAATGGCCGCGCCGTGGGGGTGGAGATCGAGCGAAAGGGTGTCGTGGAAACCATCACGGCCAATCGCGAGGTGATCGTCTCCGCATCTTCCTTCAATTCCCCGAAACTGCTGATGCTTTCGGGCATCGGGCCTGCTGCCCATCTGGCGGAAATGGGCATCGAGGTGAAGGCGGATCGTCCGGGCGTGGGCGCAAACCTTCAGGACCATATGGAGTTTTATTTCCAGCAGGTCTCCACCAAGCCGGTCTCGCTTTATTCCTGGTTGCCGTGGTTCTGGCAGGGCGTGGCGGGTGCGCAATGGCTGCTGTCGAAGGGCGGGTTAGGGGCCTCCAACCAGTTCGAGGCCTGCGCCTTTCTGCGCTCGGCACCCGGTCTGAAACAGCCTGACATCCAGTATCATTTCCTGCCCGTCGCCATTTCCTATGACGGCAAAGCCGCCGCGAAAAGCCATGGTTTTCAGGTGCATGTGGGCTACAACCTGTCGAAATCGCGCGGCAATGTCACCCTGCGTTCCGCAGATCCGCATGACGACCCGGTCATCCGCTTCAACTATATGAGCCATCCGGAAGACTGGGAAAAATTCCGTCATTGCGTGCGCCTGACGCGAGAAATCTTCAGCCAGAAAGCTTTCGACGATTTTCGCGGACCGGAAATCCAGCCGGGCGAAAAGGTGGAGACGGACGAGCAGATCGACGCCTTCCTGCGAGAGCATCTGGAAAGCGCCTATCATCCCTGCGGCACCTGCCGGATGGGTGATCGCAGCGACACGATGGCGGTGGTCGATCCCGAATGCCGTGTGATCGGCGTGGAGGGCTTGAGGGTCGCCGACAGCTCGATCTTCCCGCATGTGACCTATGGCAACCTGAACGGCCCGTCGATCATGACCGGCGAAAAGGCCGCGGATCATATTCTCGGGAAAGCCCCTTTGCCGCGCTCCAATCAGGAGCCGTGGGTAAACCCGCGCGCGGCCGTCAGCGACCGGTGAAAGGCGGTTTCATCAGTTTCAGCCACTTGGGTAAAAACTGGCGAGCCTTTTGTTTGATATTGAGCTGAGATTACGATTTTCGCCGCCCGAATATCTGGAAAGGGCGTAGTTGTTCAGGGGCCTTGGGTTTATTGATCTGTTCCGGTGAAGCCATCGTCATTAGAGCGGCGTACAAATCGAATTTTTCTGATGGAGTGGGGAGTTGGGGTGCAAAGGGATTCGGATTTAGCTTTCCCATCATTCCATCGTGCACAAAGCGCATAATATCTAGTATCGCAAGATTAAGAGCTTCACCGGCATATTTTGCCGACAAGTCACGCAATGCCTCGAACAGAAAATCTGCCCTGCCCTGAATATTCGATCCGAATGGAACGAAACCGATTCCGCTATTGCGTAGTGCCGCTTTCGCGTTTTCTGCCGCTGCATTCAGTGCTGCGACAGTGCGCGGATCCGTGAACAGCAATATCTTGTTGCCACGCGAATCAATGTGGATACCGGCATTCTTTAAAATCGGCGCGGTGGTTGAATTTTGAAAAAGAACAGCCGGGAAAAGTAGTTCCACTTGTGTATCGTAATTTAGTGTCATTTGAAATTCCATTTATAGTTTACTCGAAAAATAAATCGAATTTATAAACGGATATTGAATGAATGTATTTAATATATAATGAGATTTACTTCTCCGTAGTGAATTTTTCTGACGATTAATGGTAATCGTCTTCGCGCTGGTGGCGGATGGCAAGGATGGAAACTGTTTCCGCATCTTCGATTTGAATGAGGGCAATGTAACCGGATGATCCGAACGGAATGAGCAGTTCCCGTAGGAGCGCATTCTCACCCGGCGTTTTGCGTGAGGCGAAGGGAAACTCGCTCAGTCCCTCTACGGTGGCAATGATCCGATCGACGGCTTTTTCCGCCGTCGAAAAATCCTTTTCAAGAAGAAAATTGTATAGCCTTGTTATGTCTGCTCGAGCTGCGATTGTGTAGCGGAGCTTGAATGTCACTTGCTACGCTCGGCTTTTTTAGCCGCGAGCATCGCCCGCAGTTCGGCGTGGACCTCTTCCGCGGAATAAAAAATCCCCGTACGTTTGGATTCCTCAAGCGACGCCAACCCACGCGCAATAAATTCCGCCTGCGACTTGCGGATCTCCACCTGCCGGCGCACGGAATCCTCAACGAAGGATGAAAGCGTCTCGCCGTCTTTCAGCACGCTTTCCGCCGCCTCGCGAAAATCCGCTGTCACCCGCAGCGAAGGAAGTGTTGCCGTTTTCATGGATCGTCTCCTTGCGTTGCAATTGCGATGCGAAGCTTCGATCACGAACCGCGCAAAGTCAAACGCAAAACTTGCAATCAGTGCCCGGGAGGCCGATAAACGGGCATCCCGCCTACCAAAGACTGATCTGGACCGCCATGCCCGCCGACTACAAAAAGCTGAAGATGCTTCGCCGTTCCCGTGTTGTCTGGGGATCGTGGCGGGTGTGGAAGCCAAGAGCCGTATTCTGGTTTGGCGCGCTTACGGTAGGCATCATCAGCGTCGGGTTCGCATGGGCGGCGGATCGCGCCCAGCATCTTTTCTTCACCGCCACCTCTTCCGGCGAATGGTCGTTCCTGTTGCCGCTCGTCATAACGCCGCTCGGCTTCACGCTTTGCGCCTGGCTGGCATTGACGGTTTTTCCCAATGCAGGCGGCAGCGGCATCCCGCAGGCCATCGCTGCGCGGCACCTGCGAGACGATGCGGATCGCTCGCGGCTTCTGTCGCTGAAACTCGCCTTCGGCAAGGTGGTGCTGACGGTTGCTGGTCTTTTGTCCGGTGCCTCCATCGGCCGTGAGGGCCCGACCGTTCAGGTGGGTGCCTCGATCATGCTGCAGGCCGCGCGCTGGGGCGGCATGGCGCAGGCGAAAGGCCTCATCCTTGCGGGATCGGCGGCGGGCATTGCGGCCGCCTTCAACACGCCGCTCGCGGGCATCGTCTTCGCCATTGAGGAAATGAGCAAGACCTACGAATCCCGTGCCAACGGTCTTGTCCTCACCGCCGTCATCCTGTCGGGTCTTGCCTCGCTGGCGCTGGTTGGAAGCTATACCTATTTCGGTGCGAGTTCGGTACTCGCTGAAACGGTGAAGGACTGGCTTCTGGTGGTGATCTGCGGCATTGGCGGCGGTGCGTTCGGCGCGCTTTTCAGCGCCGGGGCACTGCGCCTTTCCGCCCGCATCCGCCGCTTTGCGCAGACCATGCCATTGAAGCGGATGCTTGCGGTTGCCGCCGCCTGCGGTCTTGCCTCCGCTATTATCGGCATTGCAACGGGTGGCGCGACCTTCGGAACGGGCTACGAACAGGCGCGTGCGGCGATCGAGGGTCAGGCTGCGCCAACCTTCTTCTTTATCGAAAAGCTGGCTGCGACTTTCCTCGCGATGATGTCGGGTATTCCCGGCGGTATTTTCGCGCCGTCACTGTCGGTGGGCGCGGGCTTTGGCAGCACCATGGCCAATTTACTTGGCACCAGCATCGGCCTCGGCGCCATTGTCGGCATGGCGGGATATTTTGCGGGCGTCGTGCAGGCGCCGATGACGGCTTTCGTCATCATCCTCGAAATGACCGGTAATCATGAGGGGGTCATTCCCATCATGGCCGCTTCGATGCTGGGATATCTGACGTCCCGCCTGTTTTCCCGCGAGCCGCTCTATCACGGCCTGTCGCGCGTTTTCATCGCGCAGGTCATCCGCGCAAGAAGGGCAGGTCATACCTCCGATGCCTGATGGCGTCAGATGCGGGTATCCGCCACCCCGAAATAACCCAGCCCCGGTATCTTCACGCCGGGCCGGCTGAAATCCACACCCGCAACCAGACCGAGGAAATTGACCTCGAAGCCGCTGCGCGCGCCTGCGGAAATGCCGAACAACCCGCCAAGCGAAAGGCTCGCATCCTTCCAGTCATCGGCGACATGATAAAAAGCGCCGTTCGGCAGATAGTCACGGCCAACCGCGTCGGGCGGCAATACCACTCCCAGTTCCGGCACGCTGCGCAGCACATGGGCAACGAAGGTGTTGGAGTTGGGGCCAGGATAGATGCGGTATCCGCCCGGTTTGCCATAGGGGTAATCGGCAATCGCCTTTTCGATCTTCGGGATCAGCTTTTCCGCCTCTGCGCCATGGATGGCGACGACCTGACGCGGGGTGTTGGAATACCAGAAGGCATCCGCCGCATAGCCGTTGCGGCGGATCGGCGTGCCCCAGCCCACCTTGTCGTAGCGGTCATAAGCCGTCGCGCCCGGCTTTTTCAGCACGATCCAGGCGTGGCTGGCAACGGAGCCCTTGAAGCCGCCGGTCATGGCGGAGAACACATAGACCGCGGCCTCACCGTCGGCGTCGGCTTGCGGAAGGGCGCCGGAGGATGACCAGCGGGCATCACGCCAGCCCTGCGGATGCTCCCGCATGGCCCACAAACCGGCTGAGGCCAGTGCGGGAAGCAGATAGATAACGGCAATCGCCAGCAGCAGACGTTTTGCAAATTTCACTGATAGCCCCGTGCATCGGAAAATCGATCGCGCTATCAACGGCATGAAATCAGAATTTTTTGAGGCTGCGAACATGAACAATTCCGTTACCGTCGAAGTCACCCGTGGAAACCTTGTCGAAAGCCGCCATCAGGGCCTTGCCGTGGTGGTGGATGGCGATGGCGGCGTGCTGTTTTCGGCTGGCGATATCGAGCGCGGCATCTTCCCGCGTTCCGCCTGCAAGGCCATGCAGGCCCTGCCGCTGGTGGAAAGCGGTGCTGCGGACGCCTATGGTTTCGGCAGCCGTGAACTGGCGCTTGCCTGCTCCTCCCATTCCGGCGAAGACGACCATGCGGAGCTTGCCGCCTCCATGCTTGCCAGGGCAGGGAGGGATGTCGATACGCTGGAATGCGGCGCGCACTGGTCTTCCGATCAGAAAACCATCATTCATCAGGCCCGCACGCTGGAAAAGCCGACGGCGCTTCACAATAATTGTTCCGGCAAGCATTCCGGCTTCATCTGCGCCTGCTGCCACACGGGCACCGATCCCAAGGGCTATGTCGGCTACGATCACCCCCTGCAGCGGGAAATCCGCGCGACGATGGAAAGCCTGACGGGGGCGGCGATCGACCATGACAATTGCGGCGTGGATGGCTGTTCGATCCCCACCTATGCCGTACCGCTGAAGGGGCTGGCGCATGGTTTTGCCAAAATGGTAACGGGCAGGGGGCTGGACGAGGGACGTGCCAAGGCCTCCCGCCGCCTCGTCGAGGCCTGCATGGCGGAACCGTTTTATGTGGCGGGCACCGGCCGCGCCTGCACGAAGCTGATGCAGATCGCACCGGGAAAGATTTTCGCCAAGACCGGCGCCGAAGGCGTCTTCGTCGCGGCGCTGCCGGAGCAGGGCGTCGCGATCGCGGTAAAATGCGAGGACGGCACGACACGCGCGGCCGAAGCGATGATCTCGGCATTGCTCGCCCGCCATTTTGAGGAAGGCAGCGCCGAGCAGCAGGCCTTGCTGGGTATGGCGAACCGGCAGATGCGCAACTGGAACGGCATTCATGTCGGCGATATCCGCGTTGTCGGCCTTTAGAAATAACCTTTGACGCGACCGGTTGCCGGCACGATGATGGCTGGCCCTTGCGCGTGGCAGCCATCCCGTGGCTGCCGGCAGGGGCCGGCGTCCGCACACGAGGAGGTGGGCGCCCTCATTGCTTTGGAGGTCGCATATCCATGTTCACACTGTTTTTCTCCCCCGGCTCCTGCTCGCGCGCCAGCCATATCGTGCTTGAGGAATCCGGCCTGCCTTACACGGCCCACCGCGTCAATTTCGCAGATGGCGAGCAACGCTCCGAGGCATTCCTGAAAATCAATCCGAAAGGCCGCGTGCCGGCGCTCGCCACGGCAAGCGGGGTGTTGACCGAAACGCCCGCCATTCTCGCCTTCATCGCCCAGATGGCCCCGGAAAAGAAACTCGCACCACTCGACGATCCCTTCGAGTTTGCCCTGATGCAATCCTTCAACGCCTTCATTTCGTCCACGGTGCATGTCGCCCATGCGCATGGCCGGCGCGGCAGCCGCTGGGCGAGTGAGGACAGTTCTCTGGCGGATATGAAGGCGAAGGTGCCGCAAACCATGACCGACTGCTTCGAGCTGATCGAGCACGGCATGCTGCATGGCCCATGGGTTCTGGGCACGGCCTATTCGGTCGCCGACCCCTATCTCTTCGTCATGTCCGGCTGGCTGGAAAGCGACGGCGTGGATATTGCCCGCTTCCCGAAGGTGCATGATCACTTCCGCCGCATGAACGAGCGGCCTGCGGTTCAGAAGGCGCTGGCGAGTGAGAAGGGGTGAAGCCTCAATGCGCCCAAGGGACCCCGGCTGGTGCCCTCATCCCTGTGCTTGTCACAGGGATCCAGCCAGCCCAAGTCCTTGGGCTGAAAGACTCTTCCCGCCGCGCAGACGCACGTCGGCTGGATTCCTGTGACAAGTACAGGAATGAGGGGCGAAAGAGATGCGCGTCGGCTCAAGGCCGGAACGAGGGAGGTGCGGGAGGAGGAAGAACGCCTTCTGCTCAAGCCGCCTCGGCGGCCCGGCTGTCCCACATCGTCTTGAAGGCCGTGCGGGCCTGGCAGCGGCCCAGCCAGCTTTTTACCGCCGGATGGGCGTCGAACAGCGGCTGGTGACCCTGCGCATAACGGACTATTTCCGCCGCATTGAGATCGGCGACGGTGAAACGGTCACCCACCAGATAATCATGATTGGAAAGATGCTGTTCCAGCACCCGGAAAGGGCGCTTCAAGAGGCGCGCGGCGACATCGATGACCGCCCTGCCGGCATCGCCTTCCGAGAGCCCTTCGGCCACGGCCGAAGAAATCTTCAGCGAATTGGCTTCGACTTCGGTCGCGGCGAAAAAGGACCATTGCAGCATCGCCGCATCTTCCTTCAGATCGATGGGGGCGAGCGGCCCGCCATATTTGCGGGCGAGATAAAGATTGATGGCCATGGATTCGTAAAGCACCATGCCGTCATCCTCGATGCAGGGAATGGTGCCCATCGGGTTGACGGCGAGAAAGGCGGGAGACAGCGTGTTGAGCGGTGCGTCGGTCGCCAGCGGATCGGCAAGGCGGCGGGCCTGTATCACCGGCACATGCTTGAATTCTATGCCCAGTTCCCCCGCAAGCCAGAGCGTGCGCGTGGCGCGGGAACGGTAGACACCGTAAATCGTCAACATCGAAATTTACCCCTTGAACCAGTTCGGTGACGGCACGTTACGGTTTCACTGTTTTAAAGTGAAGTTGCAGATCGCTGGGTCAACTATGATTTTTTCTGATCCGTCAGGAAGTCCGTATCCGGCGACAGACGATACTCGAAACGGTCGATGAAGCGTTCGAACAGACGTGCGAATGTCTCGACATCCTCGTCCGCCCATCCATCCATCACATCCTTGATAACGCTCATCTTGGTCCTGCGCATTTCCTGCAGCAGGCTGGTGCCGAGCGGTGTGATCTCGACGATACTGCGACGGGCATCCTCCTGCGAGACGCCGCGTTTCAACAGGCCGCGCCCGACCATATCCGCCACCACGCGGCTGCCGCGCGAGGGGTCGATGCGCATGCCCTCGGCAATGGCGCCAACGGTAACATCGCCGTCCGCGCGGCGCAGGATGTCGAGGACGTCGATATGGGAGAGTTCGAGACCGGGAGCGAGCTTGGCCAGCGCCATGCGGCCGATGATGCGGCGTCCGATCATGATGCGCATGCGCGTCATCGTATTACCGATACGCCTGATGTCATCAGGCAGATCCTCGTTCCAGTCTTCCTCAGTCGCCACGCTTCATCGTCCCTTTCGATGCTGTTTCCGATCACATTTAGTGGCATTAGCATAGATGTCAAAAACTTGCCATTGACATATATATGCTAATAGCACACAAATTGTCGCAGCAAAACCGCCGGAAGCCAACGAGATTTTTCATGGATATGTCTACCGCCCCCGTGGCGCCGCTTGTGTCGGATCACCGGCGCAGGCTCATCGTCTTTCTGTTTCTGATGCTGGCCATGTTCATGGCGACACTCGACAACCAGATCGTATCGACAGCACTCCCCACCATCGTCGGCGAATTCGGCGCGCTGGAGCGTTTCGGCTGGATCGGCTCGGCCTATCTTCTGGCCACCAGCGCGGTCATGCCTGTTTATGGCAAGCTGGGCGATCTGTTCGGACGAAAATACGTGATGATTGCGGCGGTCATCATCTTCACGCTCGGTTCGCTCGCCTGCGGGCTGGCCTGGTCGATGGATAGCCTGATCGCGGCCCGCGTGCTTCAGGGCCTCGGCGGCGGCGGCATCATGGTGTCGATCTTCTCCGTCAATGCGGATCTGTTCGAACCGCGCGAAAGAGCCCGCTACCAGAGTTATTCCAGCCTCACCATCATGGCCTCCGGCAGCGTCGGGCCTATCCTCGGCGGCACGATGAGTGATCTGTTCGGCTGGCGGTCGATCTTCCTCATCAACCTGCCGCTCGGGCTGATCGTCATCACCGGCCTGATTTTCCTGCTGCCTTACCGCCGCCCCGCGCGCCAGCCGAAGATCGATTATCTCGGCGCCGTGCTGCTGGCAGCGACAATTGCCAGCGTCGTCTTCTGGGCCGACAGCAGCGAATTGTTCGGCTCGCTCATTGCCGGTCCAAGCCTCGGCATCATCGCCTTCGCCGTCATCGCCGCCTTCCTCTGGGTGCAGGTGGAGCGCCGCGCGCCGGAACCCGTGGTGCCGCTCAGGCTCTTCAAGGACAGCACCTTCCCGCTGTTGATGATCGTTTCACTGACCAGCGGCGGCATCGGCATCGGCATGGTGAATTATTATGCCCTGTTCCTGCAGACCACCACCGGGCTTTCCCCCTCCCATGCCGGGCTGTTCTTCATCGCGGTCACCGGCGGCATCGTCATGGGCTCGCTATCGGCCGGGCGGCTGATCTCGATCACCGGCGTCTACAAGCCGTTTTCGGTGGCAGGTCTGACGATCAACCTTCTCGCCATGCTCTGCTTTACGCAGGTGCATGCCGGCACGCCGCTGGTGCTGATCGGCGCGCTGATGCTGGTGCAAGGTTTCGCCGTCGGTCTTGGCCAGCAGGCGCCCATCATCGGCGTACAGAATTCCGCGCCAAAGGCGGATATCGGTGCCGCAAGCGGCGCGGTGACCCTGACCCGCATGGGTGGTGCTGCCATCGCCATCTCGGTCTATGGCGCAATTGTCACCTCCAGCCTCAAGGGCGTTGCCGTCACCATTCCGGGTGTCGGCAGGATCGAGGAGTTGACGCCGAAGATGCTGTCCGAACTGCCCGCGGCATCCCAGACAGCGGTTGCAGCCCTTTATTCGGATGCCTTTACCCCGCTGTTCTTCGCAGCCGCCGCAACCGCCGCCATCGGCCTTGCTGCTGCACTGATGCTGAAGCCGGTGCGGCTACCCTCGGCGACACCGGCGGCGAAGCCGGCGGAGAGTGTGGGGGAGTAGGGGCGGGACTTTTGCCTGGACAAGAAAATCGTTGAATGCGGGCTTTACGCGGCATTCAACGATTTTTCGACGGCCAGACGGAAGCCCAGCGCATGCATGACTTTCTGCACTGTTTCGTAGCGAAGCTTCGAGCCTGGCTTTAGAGCCTTGTAGAGGCTTTCCCGGCCGAGACCCGAAACATCCGCAATGTGAGACATTCCGCGAGCCCTGGCGACTGCGCCAAGGGCGGCAATGAAGACATCCGGGTTTTCATCTTCCATCGCTACGGCCAGATATTCGATCATGGTTTCATCGCTGTCGAGGTAGTCTGACACATCAAATTTGCTGAATTCCGTCATGGTCATTTCTTTCCAATTGTTTGCGCCATGTCGATCGCAAGCTTTATGTCCCGCTTCTGGGACGACTTGTCCCCGCCGATCAGAAGGAAATAAACTTTTTTGCCAATGCGGGTGAAATAGACCCGATACCCCGGACCGTAATGGATGCGCATTTCGGAAACGCCGCCACCTACCGGCTCGCAATCGCCGAAATTTCCATGCTTGGCAGCGGTAAGACGGTGAAGAATCCGCACCTTTCCAGTGCGATCCTTTAAAGCCTTCAGCCATTCGTCGAACTCCGCCGATCTCTCGAAACTGTTCATCATAAAAAGTATCCGAGTGGATACAATTTAGCAAGCGCAAATCCCATGACTGTCCTCCAACCGGCCGTGCGCTGGTATCGCGCCTGCGAACTTCGCACCGCAACTCGATACAGCCCCGGCTCAAAGCCAAAATGACAGTGGGGTGACGGCAAAACAAAAACACCCACGCTGGAAATTTAACGCCCGTTCCGCGTTATGCTCGCAGCACTTTACATTCGCGCGGGCGGCCCTATCTCAATGAATATGAAGCCGGAACAGCTCCTGAACTCCACGCCCAAGGGCCTTTATTGCCCGCCGGGCGATTTTTATATCGACCCTGTGCGCCCGGTGGCGCGCGCGTTGATAACCCACGGCCATTCCGATCATGCCCGCGCCGGCCACGGGTCCGTGCTGGCCACCCGCCAAACGCTTGATATCATGCGCATCCGTTATGGCGAGGATTTCTGCGGCAGCGAACAGGCGGTCGCATTCGGCGAGACGGTGGAGGTGAACGGCGTCACCGTCGGTTTCCATCCCGCCGGCCATGTGCTGGGTTCGGCGCAAATCTCGGTGGAAATGAACGGCATGCGCATCGTCGCCTCCGGCGATTACAAGCGCGGTATCGACCCCACCTGTACGCCCTTCGAAACGGTGCCGTGCGACGTGTTCATCACCGAGGCTACCTTCGGGTTGCCGGTGTTTCACCATCCGCTGCCGCGGGTGGAAATCGGCAAGCTGCTGACCTCCATCAGGCAGTTTCCCGAGCGCACCCACCTGGTCGGGGCCTATTCGCTCGGCAAGGCGCAGCGCGTCATCAGGCTCTTGCGCGATAATGGTTACGCCGACCCCATTTATATCCACGGCGTGCTGGCGCGGCTTTGCGATTATTACGTTTCGCAAGGCATCGATCTCGGCGACCTTAGGCCCGCCACGCTCGAAAAAAGCGATCCCGCAGCCTTCAAGGGCGCCATCGTCGTCGGCCCGCCATCGGCCTTCCAGGAACGCTGGGCGCGGCGCTTCAACGAGCCGCTGATCGCCTTCGCTTCCGGCTGGATGATGGTGCGGCAACGGGCAAAACAGGGCGGCGTGGAACTGCCGCTGGTCATATCGGACCATTGCGACTGGCCGGAATTGCTGGAAACCATCAGGGAAATTGGCCCGCAGGCCGTTTGGGTCACCCACGGGCGCGAAGAGGCGCTGGTGCGCTGGTGCGAGTTGCAGGGCATTGCCGCCAAGCCCCTTCATCTTGTCGGTTACGAAGACGAGGGGGATTGAGATGAAAGCCTTCGCCACCCTTCTCGACCGCCTTGTCCTCACCCCGTCGCGCAACGGCAAGCTGAAGCTGTTGACCGATTATTTCCGCGATACGCCCGATCCCGACCGGGGGTACGGACTGGCGGCGATTGCCGGCACGCTCGACCTTAAAAGCGTCAAACCCGCCATGCTGCGCGAGCTGGTGCTGGAGCGGATGGACGAGGTGCTGTTCCGCTATTCCTATGATTATGTCGGCGATCTCGCCGAGACCATATCGCTGGTCTGGGGCAATATCGGCGGTGCTAATGATTCCGAGGCGCAGGATCCGCGTCTCGGCGACGTCGTGACGCTGATGAATTCGCTCGGCCGTACCGAGGTGCGCGGCGCCGTGCGCGATCTGCTCGACCGGCTCGATACATCCTCGCGTTTCGCCTTCCTAAAACTCGCCACCGGCAGCCTGCGCATCGGCGTTTCGGCGCGGCTGGCCCGACAGGCGCTGGCGGATTTCGCCGGGAAAGACATAACCGAAATCGAAACCCTCTGGCACGGGCTGACACCGCCCTATACGCCGCTTTTCGCCTGGCTGGAGGGCAAGTCAGAGCGGCCGGTGCTGGCGACGCCTGCCATCTTCCATTCGGTGATGTTGGCGACACCGGTTGCGGACGGCGATCTCGATGCGCTGGACCCGGCCGACTACGCCGCCGAATGGAAATGGGACGGCATTCGCGTGCAATTGTCCCGCGCCGGCGCCACGCGAAAACTCTATTCCCGTTCCGGCGACGATATTTCCGGCGCCTTTCCCGATGTGCTGGAGGCGATTGATTTCGAAGGCGTGATGGATGGCGAATTGCTGATTGGCGGCACGGCCCGGTCCAACAATCTCACCCGCACCTTTTCAGACCTGCAGCAGCGTCTGAACCGCAAGACGGTAACGGCCAAGATGCAGGATGATTATCCGGCCTTCATCCGCGCCTATGACCTGTTGTTCGATGGCGAGAGCGACATTCGCGCGCAGACTTATCTGCAACGCCGGGGCCGCCTTTCGGATATCATCGAAAACGCGCCACATGACCGTTTCGACCTCTCGCCACTCATCGGCTTTTCAAGTTGGACGGAACTCGACACGCTGCGTGCCGCCCCGCCCGATCCTGTCATCGAGGGGGTGATGATAAAGCGCCGCGACAGCGTCTATCAGGCCGGCCGCGCCAAGGGGCCGTGGTTCAAGTGGAAGCGCGATCCCTATAATATCGACGCCGTGATGATGTATGCGCAGCGCGGCCACGGCAAACGCTCGAGCTATTATTCCGATTTCACCTTCGGCGTCTGGGCGGAAGGCGAGGATGGCGAACAGCTTGTGCCTGTCGGAAAGGCCTATTTCGGTTTCACCGATGCGGAACTTGAAGTGCTGGACAAGTTCGTGCGCGATAATACCGTCGAACGTTTCGGCCCGGTGCGCGCGGTGCGCGCCACGCCGGATTTCGGTTTCGTGCTGGAGGTGGCCTTCGAGGGCATCAACCGCTCCACCCGCCACAAATCCGGCGTCGCCATGCGGTTTCCGCGCATTGCGCGGCTCAGGGCCGACAAGCTGCCGGCGGAGGCGGATCGCCTGTCGACACTGATCGCGATGATCGATGGCGTGGAAGGGTAGGGTGCCTCCGCTACCTCCCTCGTCCCCGTGCTCGTCACAGGCATCCTGCCAGCCCAAGTCCCTGGGCTGACAGGGCACTTTCCGCCGCGCCGACTGGATTCCTGTGACAGGCACTGGAATGAGGGGATGTTTTGTCCATAAATTGCCACGATGCCTGCGAATACATTGTTGTCATTCGCGAATCCGTGATTGGACAGTCTGTCGCCGCAGTGCTGAACTGCTAATATTCTCATTCCCGCCCTCAGGTGCACATATGGCAGAAAAACGCTTTCTTTCCTCACCCTTCGGACAGGAAGAAAGCGGCGTGATCTGCCCGAGCCTGACGCGGCGCGGCCTGCTTGTCGGCGCGATGGGCGCCTCAGTCGCAGCGGTTTTGCCGCCAGGCGCAAGGGCGGCGGGCTTTTCCGCCCCCGAAATCCTGCCGCTCGAAAGACAGGACTATGCGGATGCCCGCCGACGGTTCCACACCCATCTGCTGCGCAAGATGCCCGCACCGGAAAAATCCGCTGCCCTTGGAACGCCGCCGGGTGCCGAACGGGTGACCTATCGTGGCGGGCCGGATGGCTCGATCGAGCTGGTTGCCTGGCTCTCCCACTATCAGCCGTCGAAGGTGGAAAGGCCGGCCGTGCTATTCCTGCACGGCGGCAACGCCACGGGTGACGGTCACTGGGCGCTGATGAAGCCCTATTGGGAGGCCGGTTTCGTGGTGCTTCTGCCTTCTTTCCGGGGTGAGAACGGCCAGAACGGCAATTATTCCGGTTTCTATGACGAAACGGCGGATGCGCTGGCGGCGGCGACCTATCTGGAAAACCTGCCGGGCATCGACAAAAAGCGGTTCTTCATCGCCGGCCATTCCAATGGCGGCACGTTGACACTGCTCGCCGCCATGAGCCGAAAGTTTCGCGCGGCCGCGCCCATGTCTGCGGGCGTCAATTCATGGCGCTATTTCAACCGCTATTCGGACGAGATCTGTTTTGACGAAACCGACGAGCGCGAATTCATCATGCGCTCCTCGGTGTGCTTCGGCCCCAGCCTCAAATGTCCGGCACTGCTGCTGCGTGGTGACGAAGAGCGGCCATTCGATGCCGACCACCAGCTTTTCGTCGATCGCGCTTTGTCATCGGGTTTCAAGGTCGATAAAAAACTGCTGCCCGGAACCCACAATGGCGTAGTCCCGGGCGCAGTGGCGGAAAGCATCAGGTTCTTCAACGAATTCGCTTGAAAAGAAATCTGGCTGGAAGGGTATGACGGAAGCAGGGGACGTCGCAAAACGCCCCCGCACTCCAAACGCTAGCTTGTCAGGCGCTCTTCTTGAAGTAGCCCAGCAGCCGCATGGCATTGGCGGTGACGAGAACCGTCGCGCCGGTATCGGCAAAGACCGCAAGCCACAGGCCGGAGAGGCCGGTAACGGTCGTCACCAGAAACACTGCCTTCAGACCAAGCGCAATCGTCACGTTCTGGCGGATATTCGCCATCGTGGCGCGCGAAAGGCCGATGAGGCGGGCGGCGTCGCCGACATTGTTGCGCATCAGCGCCGCATCCGCCGCTTCCATCGCCACATCCGTGCCCGAGCCGATGGCGACACCGACGCTGGCGGCGGCAAGCGCCGGCGCATCGTTGATGCCGTCACCCACCATCACCACGGTCTTTTGGGCCGCCAGCTTGCGGATTTCCTCGACCTTGTTCTGCGGCAGGAGTTCGCCGCGCGCTTCAAGGCCGAGCTTGTTGCCGATGGCACGCGCCGTGCGGGCATTGTCACCCGACAGCATCAGCGAGGAAATGCCCATGTCCTTCAGCGCCTTGACACCTTCAGCCGCATCCTTGCGCGGTTCGTCGCGCATGGCGAAGAGGCCGCTTGCGGTTCCGCCAGCCATCACGACAGCCACGGTCTTGCCTTCGCTTTCCAGTGCGGAAATGCGATCGGCCAGTTCCTTCGAGAGGGTGCCGACTTCGGTTGCAAAGCGCGGCGCGCCGATGAACAGGTCCTTTCCGCCGACAGTGCCCTGCATGCCGCGACCGGAAATCGCCTTGATGTTGGAGCCGGGCAGAGGCTTCACGCCGGCCTTTTCGGCATGGTTGACGATGGCCCGCGCCAGCGGATGGCTCGATTCATGCTCGATGGTTGCGGCTTGCGCAATCAGCGTGTTCTCGTCGCCGTCAAGCGCCACAACATCCGTCACCACAGGTTCGCCGAGCGTCAACGTGCCCGTCTTGTCGAAGGCGACGGTTTCGGTGCGTGCCAGCATCTCGATAACTGCGCCGCCCTTCACCAGCATGCCGTGGCGTGCCGCAGCCGAAAGGCTGGAGGCGATGGCCGCGGGAACGGAGATGACGAGCGCGCAGGGGCAGCCGATCAGAAGCAAGGCGAGACCGCGATAGATCCAGGTGTCCCAGTCACCAAGGCCGGCAAGCGGCGGCACGATGATGGTGAGCACGGAGATCGCGACGATCAGCGGCATGTAATAACGTGAGAAGTTCTGGATGAAGCGCTCGGTGGGCGCGCGCGCATCCTGCGCTTCCTCGACAAGCGTGATGATGCGGGCAATGGTGTTGTCTTCCGGTGCGCGGTCGACGCGAATGCGCAGCGAACCGTCATGGTTGATCGAACCGGCAAAGACGCGCGCGCCCTTTTCCTTGGCGACCGGAATGCTCTCGCCGGTCATCGGCGATTCATCGACGCTCGATTCACCTTCCATCACCACGCCATCGGCGGCGATACGGTCGCCCGGGCGCGCGACGACCACCTGGCCGATGCGCACCTGATCGGCGGCGACCTGACGCAACGCGCCGTTTTCCTCCACCAGTGCCGTTTTCGGCAGCAGCGAACCGAGGGCCTTGATGCCCGAACGGGCGCGAGCGGCCGCAAAGCCTTCCAGCAATTCACCGACGGAGAACAGGAGCACGACGATGGCCGCCTCTTCCGCCTCGCCGATGAAGATCGCGCCTATGGCGGCGATGGTCATCAGCATCTCGATGGTGAAGATCGCGCCGAAACGCGCAGCGTTGAAGGCGTTGCGTGCAATGGGGAACAGCGTGACCAGCGTTGCGATGATGAAGGCGTAGCTGCCCCATGACGGGAAGCTGAGTTCCGCCGCATAGGCGACCGCCACAAGCAGGGTGCCGGTGAAGGTGTTGCGGGCCTTTGCGGTGCGCCACCAGACGCCTTTTTCATCCGCGCCGTGGGCGTGGCCGACTTCAGCGCTCTGGGTTGCCGTCGCCGTCTGCGCCTTGTCATGCGAATGACCGGCGTGATCATGGTCGTGGCCGCCGCAATTGGCGTGGTCGTGGTCCGAATGATCGTGTGCTGAATGATCATGGCCCGAGTGATCATGGCCCGAGTGATCATGATTGTGATCATGGCCGCTGCAGGACCCGTGGTCATGCCCGTGATCGTCGACTTTTTCGCGCGCGGACTTTTCCTGCGGCAGCAGGGCGGGCTTGAAACCGAGCTTGCGCAGCGTGTCCTCGATTTTTTCGACCGGTGTTTTGCTCTCGGCGAGAGAGAGATTCAGCCTTTCGCGTGCAACGGACACTTTGACATCGGCAACGCCGGGCAGGCGCGAAAGCGCGGTTTCGATCTTGGCTGCACAGCTGCCGCAATCCATGCCGCCAACCGAAAAGATCAGGGCATTGTTCTGCTCGACGCTGGGTGCTGCCTCGGCAGGGTGGTGACCGCCGCACGATGAATGGTCGTGATCATTCCCATGATCGTGGGCGTGCTCATGATGTTCCGCCGCGGCCTTTTCGCGGGGAGCCTTGTCCTGCGGCAGCAGAGCGGGTTTGAAACCGAGCTTGCGGAGCGTGTCCTCGATTTTTTCGACCGAGGTCTTGTTGTCGGCCAGCGACAGGTTCAGCCTTTCGCGGGCAACGGACACCTTCACGTCGGCAACGCCGGGCAGGCGGGAAAGCGCGGTCTCGATCTTTGCCGCGCAGCTGCCGCAGTCCATGCCACCGACCGTAAAGGTCAGATCCTCCGATTGCCCGTTCAGATTGCCGCGTGTCGAAATATTCATGATTTCCGCTCCTGAATTCTATCCGACAGCCAATCTGGCACCTCTAGCAACTAGAGGTTCAAGAGCAAAAATGCATTTTCTCGATTTTTTTTGAAAGGCTCACACCAGCCTCGCGCCAGCCGCGCGGTGCATCATGCCGCCACAGTTGGTTCCATGAAGCGGTTCAGATGACAGCACTCCTATTGAAAAACTGCCGCCGGGCGGCCTCTCTGGCGGGCCTTGCGGCTCTGCCCCTGTTGAGCGGCTGCCTTTTCGTGACGGATACGAGCCGGATGAACCCGGACGTCTTCGTGCAGGAAACGGCGCCCGTCTTCAATTTCAATTCCGTAAGCTCCAATCGCCAGCCGGAACTGCCGCCGCAGCCGGGCCAGCTTTCCACGCGCCCGCCGGACCTGTTCAGAACCCGCTTCCATCAGGAATATGGCCCGCCGGTGCGCGGGCAGGGCCTTAACGCACCGCAGGTGCAAGGTATGAACGCGCCGCGGGCCGGGAGCCAGGGCGCGCCGCTCGCACCCGACCGGATGGCGACCTATGGCCTGCCGGTCTCCAACCCGCTGCACCGCGTGATGTATGGGCCGATCCGCGATGATGACCGTTCCTTGCCGGCCATTCCCTATGGCCGCATCGATCCGCGCTATTTGAGGCAAGAGGTGAGTTACCAGACGGCGGAAGCGCCGGGCACCATCATCGTCGATACGAAACAGCATTTTCTTTACCTGGTGCAATCCGGCGGCAAGGCCATCCGTTACGGTGTCGGCCTTGGACGTGACGGTTACGCCTGGTCGGGCCGCGGCAAAATCCAGTGGAAGGCGAAGTGGCCGCGCTGGACACCGCCCGACGAAATGGTGAAGCGCCAGCCGGAACTCACTTCCATTTCCGCCGCCAATGGCGGCATGACGCCGGGTCTCAACAATCCGCTTGGCGCCCGTGCGCTTTATATTTTCAAGGACGGCAAGGACACGCTTTACCGCGTACACGGCACGCCTGACTGGCAGTCCGTCGGCAAGGCGACCTCGTCCGGCTGCGTGCGCATGCTCAATCAGGACGTGATCGACCTCTATGAGCGCGTGCCGCAGGGCGCGCAGATTGTGGTTATCTGACCACGTTCTGAAAGAAAGCGCTGTGCCGCGCCGTCGCTCAAACGCCTTGTGACTGGCTTTTAGCGGTCGGTTAACTATTTTCGCAATACGCCTGAGACGTGGAACAAACGACGTACAACGGCGATATAGCCGTTCGCAATGTGGGACAAACCGGACTTATGACGAGCACCGACACAGATCTTTCCAGACGTACCTTTCTCTCCCTTCTCGGCATTTCCTCCGCTTCGCTTCTGGCAGGCTGCGCCTCGTCGGGCACGGGAGACGCCATCCGCCAGCAGGCAAGCGCCATCGGCAGCGATTTCCGCCAGATGTTCTCGCCGGGCGTCAGCGATGCGGAACTGGCCGTCATGTACGGCTCCGTCGAGGATGGCGGTTACGTCATTCCAGCCGTACCCTATCAGAAAATCGACCGGCGTTATTATCGCCAGCGGGTCGTCGACCCGACCGGCGAGCGCCCCGGCACCGTCGTTGTGGATACGCGCTCGCGCTTCCTCTATGTCGTGGAGCAGGGCGGCAGCGCCATGCGCTACGGCGTCGGCATCGGCCGCGACGGTTTCGCCTGGTCGGGTGAAGGCGTCATCCAGTGGCGTCAGAAATGGCCGAAATGGACCCCGCCGGATGAAATGGTCGCCCGCCAGCCGGAACTGGTCAAATATTCGTCCAAGAATGGCGGCATGCCGCCGGGCCTGAAGAACCCGCTCGGCGCGCGCGCCCTCTATATCTTCCAGAACGGCAAGGACACGCTTTACCGTCTGCACGGTTCGCCGGAATGGAACTCCATCGGCAAGGCCGTCTCTTCGGGTTGCGTGCGCCTGATGAACCAGGATGTCATCGACCTTTACGACCGCGTGCCGCAGAAGGCGCGTGTGGTGGTCTGGCAGTAAGCCGATACTCAATCGCATAAAAAGGCGGCCATGTGCCGCCTTTGTTTTTTGGGGATTATGGTCGCGCCAGGCTATCCTTCAGCGCATTCACCCGATCCCGCAGCTGCGCCAGCTCCTCCAGCCCGCAACCGGTGGCGCCGCCAATGGCCGCCATGATCTTCACGCCCTCTTTTTTGAGGTCGGCGCCCTTCGTCGTCAGGGCCACCAGCACCTGCCGCTCATCCACCGTGCCGCGTTTGCGGGTAATCAGCCCTGCATGTTCCAGCCTCTTCAGCAGCGGCGAAAGCGTGCCCGAATCAAGCCCCAGCATTTCGCCGAGCGCCTTGACGGTGGAGGTCTCTTTTTCCCAAAGCGCCATCATGACCAGATATTGCGGATAGGTCAGCCCGATCGGGTCTAGCAGCGGTTTATAGGCCCGCGTGAAGGCATGTGCCGCGCCATAAAGGGCAAAGCATATCTGCTGGTCCAGCCTCAACAGGCTTTCCATCTTGGTGTTATCGCCCTCTACGCCCATTGTTTTGCTCCAAAAATCAACCGGGAAGGGAACAATCGGCCCCGGCTTTCGGTTCCTGCCGCATGGATGCGCGACGAAATTTCGTGAAAATTATCGCAAAAAACAATTTCGCATTCAATGTGCAAAATTATATTGCGCACAATTTAATTGTTCGCTATAAGAGCTTCAACACCAACCCGAAGGGAGTAAATGCCATGCCTATTCTCTACACGACCAAAGCATCCGCCACCGGTGGCCGCGCCGGCAACGCCAAGTCGGAAGACGGCGTTCTCGACGTCACGCTGACTGTTCCGAAGGAACTGGGCGGCGATGGCGCCCGTGGCACCAATCCGGAGCAGCTTTTTGCTGCCGGTTATTCGGCCTGCTTCCTCGGCGCCTTGAAGGCTGTCGCTGGCAAGCAGAAGGTAAAGATTCCTGAAGACACGACTGTGACGGCAACTGTCGGCATCGGCCCGCGCGAAGACGGCACCGGCTTCGGCATCGAAGTGTCGCTGAAGGTCAACATTCCCGGTCTGGAGCGCGAAAAGGCAGAGGAACTGGTTGCCGCCGCCCATATCGTCTG
The DNA here is from genome assembly GCF_018873185.1 of Rhizobium sp. X9. Classification (NCBI taxonomy): domain Bacteria; kingdom Pseudomonadati; phylum Pseudomonadota; class Alphaproteobacteria; order Hyphomicrobiales; family Rhizobiaceae; genus Rhizobium; species Rhizobium sp. X9. The sequence continues at coordinate 598,922 of NZ_CP071311.1, forward strand.
CCCCTACAGCCACGCCATGCGCACCTCCACGGAAGTGCCCGTTTCGGTAGCCTGATTTGTCAGGCTTGAAATCCGGGGCCGGGTGATTCCGGCTGCGGATGAGGAGCGAAACTCGCAGCACCCGCGACGTCATCCTCGGGCTTGACCCGAGGATCCATCGGTCTCGGTGGGTATGGATCCTCGGGTCAAGCCCGAGGATGACAGAGGCGAGATTTCGCGCCTCCGTCGGCAACGCGTGGGCCGGGTTCATCCCGGCCTTCTTGTTTTCAGAAAGAAGCATGCTATATTCTTTCTGAGGAAAGGATTTGTGCCATGAATATTCACGCCAAGACCGCCAGTGATCCTGCATCGCAGGGCAGGGTCGTTACCAAGGCCGTCATCGCCGCTGCCGAGCGGCTGGGCCTGAACGCCGCCCGCACGGCGGATATTCTCGGCGTTTCCGCGCCCACGGTGTCGCGCATGAAACGGCTCGATTTCCTGCTGGAGCCGGGCGCAAAGTCCTTCGAGCTTGCGGTGCTGCTGATCCGGGTGTTTCGTTCGCTGGACGCCATCGCCGGCGGCGATGAGGCGGTCGCGAAAAACTGGCTGCGCAATCACAATACGGCGCTTGATGCCGTGCCTGCCGACAGACTCACCACCATTACCGGATTGATCGATGTCCTCTCCTATCTGGACGCCCGACGCGCTCCTGTCTGAAAAACGCACCGCATCGGGAAAATACTGGCGGCTGGTGGAGGCGCAGCATCAGGTTTCCACCATGAAGCTGGTGGACACGGTGGAGGAGCAGTCGCTGCTGGAAGATATTCTGGAGGCGAGCAAGAGGCCGTTTCCACCGGAATGTGCCGGTTTCGACTATCTTCTCGCCACCCCCTTCCGTTATGGCGCTGCCTATCCGCACGGCTCGCGTTTCCGCCGGGCAGGGTTTACCGAAGGCGTTTATTACGCCGCCGCCAGGGTGGAAACGGCACTGGCGGAAATGGCCTTCTACCGGCTGCTGTTCTATGCGGAATCCCCCGGCACGCCGTTACCCGCCAATCCCGCCGACTATTCCGCCTTTGCCGCCCGTGTCGCGACTGATGCGGCGCTTGATCTGACGAAGCCGAAACTGAGCCGGGACGAAGCGCACTGGACCGACCTGCAGAATTACGAACCCTGCCAGGCGCTTGCCGAGCAGGCGCGGCTGGCAAAGATCGAGGCCATACTTTACCGCTCGGTGCGCGATCCCGCAGGCGGCCTCAACATCGCGATCCTGTCGCTCAGGGCCTTCGCCGCAAAAGCGCCGGTGGAACGGATGAGCTGGCGCATTCACCTGTCCAAAACAGGGGTGCAGGCGCTCTGCGAATTTCCGATGCGCAGAACGGGTTTTTCAGTTTCGGATTTTGCCGGTGATCCGCGTCTGGCGGGTCTGTTGGGTTGATTCTCGTCTGTTAGGCAGGACGTCTCCGCCTGTTTCTTCTCCCCGCCGGGGAGAAGGTGGCCCGAAGGGTCGGATGAGGGGGCAACGGCAGCGATATGCCGAGAGCTTGCCCCCTCATCCCGCTGCCGCGACCTTCTCCCCCTCGGGGAGAAGGCGAAAAGCCGCGTCCGCTCGTTTTATTTGGAAGCCTTGGCGGCCTTACTGCTTCGCCACACGCGCACGCAACTCCTCCACATGCGCAGCGATTTCCGGTGTCACCGCATCGCCGAAATCTTCCATTTCGAACATCGGGCGGATTTCGATCTCGCTCTTTTCCAGCATCGGGTTCGGGCAGCGTTTCACCCATTCCACCGCCTCGTCCATGTCCTTCACCTGCCAGAGCCAGAAGCCGGCAACCAGTTCGTTGGTGTGCGGGAAGGGGCCGTCGATCACGCTCCGGCTGTCGCCATCAAAAACGATCCTTTTGCCCTTCGAGGAGGGGTGCAGGCCGTCGCCGGAAAGCATGATGCCGGCATTGACCAGTTCCTCGTTGAATTTTCCCATTTCCTCCATCAGCTCGGTCGTCGGCATGACGCCATCTTCGCTGCTTTTGGTTGCCTTTACAAAAACGATGACACGCATTGTCTTTCCTCCTTGGTTGCGTCTTCCCGATAGTTTCGCCGTTCGTCGCGACGGCCCGATGACATTTTCGGCGACAAAAGTGGCGATATGCCGCCTTCGTGTCAGCCGAGGTCGATGAGATCGCGGCGCAGCCGGTCGGGGTCGCCGCTGCCGATGCGGGCTTCGATTTCGGCATGGGTCTGTTCCCAGATGGGGAAGGCGGCGGCGAGCACGGCCATGCCATCGGCCGTCAGCCGCAGGCGCTTGCCGCGCCTGTCCCTGGGGTCCTGCTCGATGCTGACCAGCCCGCGCCGCTCCAGCGGCTTCAGCGCCGCCGTCAGCGTCGTGCGGTCCATAGCCAGAAGGTTGGCGACCGGCCCCATCGGCGGCGGTTCCGGCCGGTTGAGCGACATCAGCAGCGAAAACTGGCCATTGTTGATGCCGACAGGCTTCAGCGCGTTGTCGAACAGCCGCGCAAGCGCCCGTGCCGCACGCTGCGCATGCAGGCAGAGACAGGCGTCCCGCACGAAAAGAGTTGCTGAAAAAGGAATTACGCTGGCGTTTGACATGGGATAAATATGTTGATATCAACCTAATTAGTCAAGCGGAACTTGATGCCCCGCTGATGGTTTTATTGACTTTCAATGCAGAAATAGGCGGCGCGCTGCGTGGGAGCGGAGTGGTGCCGTGGTGAAAGACGGATCCAAGGAGGAAAGATCATGTCTCATCCCGTTGTTTCGAATGAGGAGTGGATTGCGGCCCGCCGCGACCTGCTGGTGAAGGAAAAGGAACTGACCCGCGCCCGTGACAGGCTGAACGAAGCGCGGCGCGCATTGCCCTGGGAAGAGGTGACGAAGGAGTATATCTTCGATGCACCTTCCGGCCCGAAATCGCTGAAGGAACTCTTTGGCACCTGCAGCCAGCTCATCGTCTATCACTTCATGCTGGCGCCCGACTGGGAGGAGGGATGCACCGGCTGTTCCTTTTTCGCCGACCATGTCGACGGTGCGATGGTTCACCTGAAGCACGGCGATGCGGCCTTCGTCGCGGTCTCCCGCGCGCCGCTCGAGAAGATTGAAGGCTACAGACATCGCATGGGCTGGAAGTTTCCGTGGGTTTCGGCTGACGGCAGCGACTTCAACTATGATTATCAGGCCTCCTTCCGCGATGAGGATATCGAGAGCGGGGCTATCACCTATAATTACCGTGAAATTGAGCCTATGGGCGACCTGAAGGACCTGCACGGTGTCAGTGTTTTCGCCAAGGGCGAGGACGGCAAAATCTACCATACCTATTCCGCCTATGCCCGAGGCATGGAACAGGCGCTCGGCACGCTGATGCTGCTCGATCTGGTGCCAAAAGGCCGTAACGAAGACGGGGTAATGGATTGGGTGCGTCGGCACGATCAATATGAGGACGAGCCGAAAGCCGCATCCTGCTGCCACTGAAAACAGACAGACGAGGAGGACACAAGATGGAAATGGAAATCGCCAAACCGCAGAAGGAACATGAATTCCTGAAGAGGATTGTCGGAGACTGGGTCATGACCTCCAGTTCCGGCCATGAGGGATATGATCCTGATGATCCGAACCAGCAATTCAACGAGACCGTCCGCTCCATTGGCGGGCTGTGGATCATTGGCGACGGCACCGGCAAGATGCCTGACGGAACGGAGATGACGGCCGTCATTACGGTGGGTTTCGACCCGGCCAAGGGCAATTTCGTCGGCACCTGGGTGGGGTCGATGATGACCAATCTCTGGGTCTACAAAGGCTGGCTGGAAGATGACGGCAAGACCCTGACGCTGGAAGCGGAAGGGCCTGCCTTTGACGGTTCCGGCCGCATCGACACCTATCACGATGTACTGGTGCTGCATGACGACAACCACCGCAGCTTTTCCGGCAGCGTCAAGCAGCCGGATGGCACCTTCAAAACCTTCATGACGTCGGAATTCCGGCGCAAGGCATAAAGCGCCGCCGGAATTCATCCGAACCCGAAGCGCCGCCGCATTCCGCGGCGGATGATCGCTAAAAATTCGCACCAAGATCTCCGGAGGAGACAAAATGTCCGATACACACGGAAAATTCATATGGGTCGAATTGATGACGCCTGACATGGAAGCGGCCGCCCGCTTCTATGGCCATGCCATCGGCTGGCAGACCAAGGATTTCGGTTCGCCGGAAATGCCCTATCTCGTGCTGGAAGCCGACGGCAAAGGCATGGGCGGCATCATGGAGCTGACCGAGGAACATAAAGGGCAGGGCATTCCGCCGAACTGGACCGGTTATGTCTCCGTGGACGACGTCGATGCCTCGGCCAGGCAGTTTGAGGAAAAGGGCGGCTCCATCATGCGCCAGCCGCAGGACATCCCGGAAATCGGCCGGTTTGCGGTGGTGGCCGATCCCTATGGTGCGGTTATCTGCATCATGACGCCGCTGCCGATGGAGAGCGGCGGTTTTCCCGAGGACATGCAGAGCAAGCAGGGGCATGTCGGCTGGTACGAACTGATGACGGGCGATGTGGATGGAGCGACCGCCTTTTACGGCGACGTCTTCGGCTGGACCAAGGACCATGATTTCGACATGGGCGAAATGGGCCCGTATCGCATCTTCGCCCATAACGGCAAAGCCATTGGCGGCATGATGAAACGCATGCCGCAGGCACCCGTCTGTTATTGGGGTTATTACTTCAATGTCGACGGTATCGATGACGCCGTCACCCGCATCAGCACCGGCGGCGGCAAGGTCGTCAACGGCCCGATGGAAGTGCCCGGCGAGAGCTGGATCGTCAATTGCCAGGACCCGCAGGGCGCGTTCTTCTCGCTGGTTTCGCAGAAGAAATGACGGTTAGTACCCCTCCCGCCGCGAAACCGGCGGGAGGGGGTGGCCCATTCGAGGGCCATTACGCCGAGGCGAAAAACGCTTCCGGATCGTCGACTTCCACCAGCTTCCGCTTGTCTATCAGCCAGAAACGGGTCCCGACCGCCCGCACGAAACTTCTGTCGTGCGAGATGAGGACGCAGCTGGCTTCATGGCCGGTAATCTCCGCCTCCAGCGCTTCCTGCCCTTCAATGTCCAGATGGTTGGTGGGCTCGTCCAGCAGGTAGAAATTCGGTTCCGTCAGCCGCAGCGCCAGCATGGCAAGCCGGGCCTTCTGCCCGCCGGAAAGCGTTGCGATGCGGCGTTTCTGCATTTCCATGTCGATGCCGACACCCGCAAGCAGGCCGCGCACCCGCTGGTCGCCAATGTCGAAAAGGCGCGTCATGAGTGCAAAGGCTGTGCTGTCGTCGTCGATTTCCGCAAGCGACTGATCGACATATCCGGCCACCAGCGATGGCGTCGCCTTTATGCCTTCGCGTATCTGCTCGGCATCGGTCACCGCTTCTTTCAGAAGCGAGATCAGCCGCGTCTTGCCGACGCCGTTGCGGCCGAGAATGACGATGCGGTCGCCCTGGCGGATAAATTGCCGGCCGGTGCGAAACAGCACTGTTCCATCCGGTGTCGAAACGGGGATATCTTCCAGCGTAATCAGGACTTTGGCGTGGGTGCCGCGATTGGAAAGCTGGATTTTGCCGGCCGATCGCTCACTATGCGCCGGCCGCGCTTTCTCCTCCAGCTTTTCGGCGCGCTGGCGCAACTGCTTGGTCTTGATGGTCAGAAGATCGCTGCCGGAATTGATGCCGATATTGTTGAGCTTCGCCGCCTGCCGGCGCAATTGCTGCACAGTTTTCATGTCGCGCTGGAAGCGTCGCTCATCGGCCGCATCCTCCTCGGCGAGTGCCGCACGCGCGTGGCTATAGGGCAGGCGGAAGAGCGCCGAATTTTCCGGCCGCAGAAACAGCGTGGTTCTCGTGACATTGTCGAGGAAGGCGCGGTCATGGCTGACGATGACGACCGCCGTATCGCGCGGCAGCTGCCCCAGCCAGTTTTCCAGTACGTTGATTTTTTCGAGATCGAGATGGTTGGTCGGCTCGTCGAGCAAAAGGACATCCGGCTCGGTGATCCAGGCCCGCTCCAGCATGGCAAGCCTCTGCCAGCCGCCGCTCAGCTCTTTCAAAAGGCGCTGACGATAAGGCTCCGGCACCATCATGGCGTCGAAAATAATATCGGCGCGCCAGCTCTCATTGTCGATCGCCTCCGCCGGCAGGGCGGAAAGCACGGCGTCCCGCATCGTCTGTTCCAGAAGCGCCGAAGGCAGGTGCTGATGGACGATGGACTGCGTCAGCCCGCGCAGCCGGGTAATATCGCCATTGGTGGCGTCCAGTTCACCGGCAAGGCAATTGAGCAGTGTGGATTTGCCGCAACCATTCGCGGCCACGATGCCAATGCGGTCTCCCGCATTCACGGTGAGGCTGAGATTGGAAAAAAGCGGCTTGCCCAGAATGATTCCGAGATTTCGAAGCGTAATAAGGGTCATGAAGTCGTCTCTGGCAAAACGGACCGGCGACGAACCGTGCGCTGCGAAATGCTGCACGGGGTTTCGGCTCGGGGTGATCCGTCGTGAAAACATGCGCAACCGCAGACAAGCTGCTTCCTGCGCGGCCTTTTGGGCAAACCAGAGTGTTTGGTGTTCCGGTCAGCCCTGCAAACGCGTCTGCAGGGCAAAAAGGTGGCAGAGCTGGCGGTTGCGCCAGAAGCAGGAAATATCCATGCGAAGCCTCCTTTCTTGATACGGGTTGAACTGATCGATGCTTAACAGCGGCGGCGTTGGGAGGCAATGGGTTTTGTAAAAGGGGGAGGTTAGGGAATGCTGTATGGGCGCGCAGCGACGATTGATCGCCAGACGCCTCCACTTCCGTCATTCCGGCCTTGAGCCGGAATCCAGTCAGCCCAAGTCATTTGGCTGAAAAGACTCTCTCCGCCACGCAGACGCGTGTCGGCTGGATACCGGCTCAAGGCCGGTATGACGGAAGGAGCTTACGGAAACGCTGTAAGCATGGAGCCTGCCCCAACAGGTGCGACCTTTGCGGTAGACCGGCTGAAACGTATCGCTTTACCGCTTCAAGCTCCCCAAAATCCCCCGCACGATCGCCCGACCGACAGAGGTTGCAACCGAGCGGGCCGCGCTTTTCATCGCCGCCTCGATCACCGTCTCGCGCTGGTAGCCGCTCGTCTTGCGTGCCCCGCCATTGCGGGCGCCGGTGGTGGAGGCCTGCGTGGGTTCGTCATCGCCGAAGCCCGGCAGGCGCCAGCGTCCCGAGGCATTGTCGGACTGGTTTGCGGTGTTTTCCTCTTCCGCGCGTTTGGCGGCTTCGGCTTCCGCCGCCTTCTGGGCGCGGGCATTGAGGATTTCGAAGGCTGATTCCCGGTCGATATCCTTGTCGTATTGACCGGCGACGGGGCTGACGTCCATCAGCGATTTGCGCTCGGCATCGGTGAGCGGCCCGACACGGCCCGATGGCGGCCGCACGAGGGTACGCTCCACGATGGAAGGCGCGCCCTTGTCATGCAGCGTGGAAATCAGCGCTTCACCCGTGCCGAGCGTGGTGATGATGTCGGCCGTGTTGAAAGCCGGGTTCTGGCGGAACGTATCTGCCGCCGTTCTCACCGCCTTCTGTTCGCGCGGCGTATAGGCGCGAAGCGCGTGCTGCACGCGGTTGCCCAGCTGTGCGAGAACGGTTTCCGGCACATCAAGCGGGTTCTGCGTGACGAAATAAACGCCGACGCCCTTGGAGCGGATCAACCGCACCACCTGTTCCACGCGCTCCACCAGCACCCTTGGCGCATCGTTGAACAACAGATGCGCCTCGTCGAAAAAGAACACCAGACGCGGCTTTTCCGGGTCGCCCACTTCCGGCAGTTCCTCGAAGAGTTCCGAGAGCATCCACAGCAGGAAGGTGGCGTAAAGACGTGGGTTCATCATCAGCTTGTCGGCGGCGAGAACCGAAACCGTGCCACGCCCATCGGTGCCGATGCGCATGATGTCGGCTATCTTGAGTGCGGGTTCGCCGAAGAAATTCGCCGCACCCTGCTGTTCGAGGACAAGCAGCCCGCGTTGCAGCGAGCCGACCGAGGCCTTGGAGATGAGGCCGAACTGGTTGGAAAGCGCCGTTGCGTTTTCGCCCATGTAGTTCAGCAGCGATTGCAGATCCTTGAGGTCCAGCAGCGGCAGCCCGCCCTGATCGGCGATCTTGAAGGCGATATTGAGCACGCCTTCCTGCGCTTCCGATGCATCCATCAGCCGGGCGAGCAGCAGCGGCCCCATTTCGGCGATGGTGGCGCGCACGCGATGGCCTTTTTCACCGTAGAGATCCCAGAAGATCACCGGCGACTTGCCATAGGAAAAATCCGTAAAGCCGATCTGCTCGGCGCGTTTCTGCACCCAGTCTTTCGCCTCGCCTTCAGCGGCGATACCGGAAAGATCGCCCTTGATATCGGCGCAGAAAACGGGAACGCCGGCCTTGGAGAAGCTTTCGGCCAGAACCTGCAAGGTCACGGTCTTGCCCGTTCCCGTCGCGCCGGTGATGAGGCCGTGACGGTTGCCGAATTTCAGCTCCAGATATTCGCCCTTGTTCAGGCTGTCGTCCGGATTGCGGCTGGTCCCGATATAGAGCTGTCCGTCCTGCAACATCGACCATTTTCTCCTGCGGCTGACGCGAATTAAAGCGTTACAAGCATGCTTTGGCCGCTGCCTGTAAAAGCGGCCTTTTCATAGTTTGGTTGTGATGATCTTATAAGGACAGTTTCAAGGCGCAACAACTGCTTGATGGCGATGAAGAAAAACCGCTTCATGAAAGTTGCCGCACCCGCCCGCCGCCCGCTTGAATGCGGCATGGGATTGTTTTACGTTGACGTTAACGTCAGTTATTCGATGTTGGCGTCGTTTTTCAACAGGAGGCAAGAATGAACGAAGTCGTGGATCAGATCGCCGCAAAGGCGGGTATCGACCCTGCATTGGCCGAAAAGGCCGTTGGCATGATTCTGGGTTTTCTCCAGCGCGAGGCGGCAGACGGTCCGATCGCCCGCATGATCGAAGCCATTCCGGGTGCCAGCGATCTGGTGGCGCAGTATAACGGCGAGGGCGCCGGCAACGGCGGCGGCCTGCTCGGCGGCCTGATGAGCGCGATTGGCGGCGGCGGCATCATGGGTCTCGGCCAGCAGCTGATGAGCCAGGGCCTCGGCATGGGCGAGATTTCCACCCTTGCCAAGGAAACCATCGCGGTTGCCCGCCAGCATGCGGGCGATGAGGTTGTCGATCAGGTGATCGCTTCGGTTCCGGGCCTCAGCCAGTTCGCGTGAGGTAAAAACCTTTCCTCACCCCTGTGACAGGCACAGGAATGAGGAGTTGGGATGCATTCGCTCATACGGCGTCTACTCAATAGCGAGGCGCGGCGGCTGTTCGTTGAACAGGCGCCGCGCCTCTTCTATTTCCGCATGGTGCGTTTCCGCCCAGATCCATACGCCGCAAAAGGCGCTGCCAAGCGTTCTGCCGAGTGGCGTGAGATCATAATCCACATGCGGGGGAATGACGGGGTGCACGGTGCGGCGCACCAGCCCGTCGCATTCCATCTGCCTCAGCGTTTTCGTCAGCATCTTCTGGCTGATGGTGCCGACCAGCCTGCCGATCTGCGTGAAGCGCAGGGTGCCGTTCTCTTCGAGCACCTCAAGGATCAGCATCGTCCATTTGTCCGCGACTTTCGCGATGATGTCCTGCACCAGCGCCTCGATGACCGGATCAGTCTCAGTCGGCGGCGGGACCTTGCGCCTGTTCTCGATCACGGGATCGGCGGCGTGCCGTTTCATCTTACACTCTCCTTTGGGTAAGTATAATTCTTTCGGGTGCCTACTTACGAATAGAGAGTAGAATAGCTAATTTCCTGTCATCCAACAAGCACGACAACACGACAAGGATTTTCCGATGAAAACGACAGGCAACACCATTCTCATCACCGGTGGCGGCTCCGGCATCGGGCGGGCGCTGGCGGAAGCGTTTCACCAGCGCGGCAACAAGGTGGTCATTTCCGGCCGCCGCCAGACCGTGCTGGATGAGGTGACGGCGGCCAATCCCGGCATGGCCTCGGTGGTCATGGACGCGACCGATGCCGATGGCATCCGCGCTTTTGCGGATGATCTCGTGAAGGCGCATCCCACCCTCAATGCCGTCATCAACAATGCCGGCATCATGCGGCCGGAGGATATCGGCGCGGCCCCGGATTATCTGGAGACGGCAGAGGAAACCATCGCCACCAACCTTCTTGCACCCATCCGGCTGACGGCGGCGCTCCTGCCGCATTTCCTAAAACAGCCTGAGGCCACGGTGCTGACGGTATCCTCCGGCCTCGCCTTCGTACCCATGGTGCTGACCCCCACCTACAGCGCCACCAAATCGGCCATCCATGCTTATTCGGTCGCGCTGCGTGAGCAGTTGAAAGAGACCCCGGTGGATGTCATCGAAATCGTGCCGCCCTATGTGCAGACGACGCTGATGGGCGAGGGGCAGGCAAAGGACGAAAGAGCCATGCCGCTCGAGGCCTTCATTTCCGAAGTGATGGATATTCTGACAAACCGCCCGGATGACAAGGAAGTTGTGGTGGAGCGCTGCAAGCCGCTGCGATTTGCTGCCCAGAACGGCAATTTCGATCAGGTCTTCGCCATGATCAACCATCTGCATCCGTAAGTGTTCCTGTCAGGGGCACATGGCCTGTGATGCATGGCCTGTGATAATGTGGCGCTCTTTAAAGGGAGCGCCACGCTTTTATGGGCAACAGCCAATTCCTCATGCCGAAAACCGCCATGCCCGGCATCGCCGCCGTCGTGGCGGATAGCGACCGCGCTTTCCCGCGCCACATGCACGATCAGTTCGGCATTGGCCTTGTGGAGCGCGGCACGCAGAAGTCGCTCTCCGGGCGCGGCATGGTGGAGGCGAAAGCGGGCCATGTCATCACCGTCAACCCGGGTGAGGTCCATGACGGCATTCCGCTGGGAGAGGGCGGCCGCGCCTGGCGGATGCTCTATCTCGACATCGATATAGTGCGGGACGCCATTGCCGATATCAGCGAAAAAGATCACGGCTCTTTCGAATTTTCCTATCCCGTTGACATCAGGCCTCTGGCAGATCGGTTCCACGCGCTTTTTTCAGCCGTGACGGCAACGGATCGCCGGGGTGACACCCTTCGCAGCGACGAGACCCTGCTGATGCTGCTCGTGGGTACAATGGAAACGGTGGCAACACCACGCGAGACGGCGGCACCCAATAGCATAAGACGGGCGAAAAGCAGGATCGATGACGATCCCGCCCGGCCATTGCGCCTAATCGATCTGGCGCAGGAGGCCGGCATGAGCCAGTTCCGCTTCCTGCGATCCTTCAGCAAGGCCACGGGGCTGACGCCGCACAGCTACCTTTTGCAGCGACGCCTGCATCTGGCACGGGATGCGTTGGCCAAGGGCGCGCCACCCGCCGATGTCGCCTTTTCCGCCGGTTTCTCCGACCAGAGCCATTTGAACCGATTTTTCGTGCGGCAGTTCGGGGTCACGCCGGCGGCCTATAGGGCGGCAGTTTCGTAGAAGCTATCGCCCTCATTCCTGTGCTTGTCACAGGTATCCTTTCAGCCCAAGTCTTTGGGCTGAAAGGATACCTGCCCGCAGCGCAGACGCGCGTCGACTGGATTCCTGTGACAAGCACAGGAATGAGGGGGAGTGGGCGGAGCCGGCATCGCAGCCATTGGATGCGGAGCCTAGGCGGTATCCAGCTGCAATTTCATCCAAGACGCCCGCGCCGGGCACAGTCATGCTCCTGTCCTCCATCCCACAGGACTTGCAGCTTTCATGACCCTTGAATTCCTCATCACATCCCTCGTCGTCGCGGCCTCTCCCGGAACCGGCGTGGTTTACACGCTCGCCGCCGGTCTCTCCCAGGGGGCGAAAGCGAGCATCATTGCGGCCTTTGGCTGTACGCTTGGCATCGTGCCGCATCTGCTGGCCGCCATCACCGGCCTTGCCGCCATTCTGCATGCCAGCGCGCTGGCTTTCGGCGTGATCAAATATCTGGGCGTCGCTTACCTGCTTTACATGGCATGGAACACGCTTCGCGAAGATGGCGCGCTGAAAATCGATGATGGCCAGGAACACCGCGGGGTGGCACGGGTCATCGGCGAGGCGATCCTGATCAATCTCCTGAACCCGAAACTGTCGATCTTCTTTTTCGCGTTCCTGCCGCAATTCATTGCGCCGGAGGAGGTGTCTCCGACATGGCGCATGGTCGATCTGGGGCTGATCTTCATGGCCATGACGTTTCTGGTGTTTGCGCTCTACGGCTGCTTTGCCGCCTCGGTCAGGCGCCAAGTGGTGGCGCGCCCGGCCGTGCTCACCTGGCTGAGACGCAGTTTCGCCGCCGCTTTCGTGGCGCTCGGGGCGAAACTGGCTTTGACGCAGCGGTGAGACGGAACGGGCTCGTTCAATCGTCCCAATCGGGTGCGAGGTGGCCGGGGCTGACGATGCGACCGTTCGGTTTGGCAAGCGCGTGGATCGCCTGCATCTCTTCTTCGGTCAGGGCAAAGTCGAAAATGTCGAAATTCTCCTTCAGGCGGCTTTCCGTCGCGGTCTTGGAAAGCGCCACGACATCCGGCTGCTGCACGGCCCAGCGCAGGGTCACCTGTGCCGCCGTCTTGCCGTGCCTTGCGCCGATATCCTTCAGCACCGGATCGTTCGGCACCCGGCCATCGGCCATCAGATAATAGGCGGTGACCGAAAGCCCGTTTTTGCGCGCTGCCGAGATCACCTTCGTCTGGTCGAGATAGGGATGGTATTCGATCTGGTTGGTGGCAAGCGGCGTGTCGGACAGTTTAACCGCCTCTTCGGTCAGCGCCACGTTGAAGTTGGAAATGCCGATATTGCGGACCTTTCCGGCTTTGCGCACCTCGTTCAGCGCACCGATCCGTTCCGCCAGCGGCACATCGCTTTTCGGCCAGTGCAGGAGCAGGAGATCGACATAATCCGTCTTCAATTTCTGCAGGCTTTCATCGACCGAGGCTAGAAAATCATCGTGCCGGTAGCGGTCCACCCAGACCTTGGTGGTCAGGAAAATATCGTGCCGGGAAATGCCTGATTGCGCGATGACCTCGCCGACCGCACCTTCGTTCTTGTAGATCTGCGCGGTGTCGACATGGCGGAAACCGAGTTTCAGCGCCTCCGGCAGAATGCGCCGCACATCGTCTTCCGGAATGCGGAAGGTGCCGAAACCGAGGGCGGGAATATTCGCGCCATTGGCGTTGACGTGATACATGGATGTCTCTCCTGTTTGCTGAAAACATGACCGGCAAGGACTGCCGGACGGGGAAGCGGTCTTTTATTAACTGGTGTCCGCGCCATCGGTTTCAACCGGGTGGGCGATATCACATCAATACGTAATCCACCGGGCGCGGATCGGCCGGAAGGTCCGTCTCGCCCATCGCCTCGCGCAGATTGATCTCGATGGTGGTGGCGAGCGAATTGATCGGCACGGCGTTGAAGCCGGTGCCGAAGGGTTCCTCCAGTTCGTCGGACAGGGCATCGAGGCCGAAAAATGTATAGGCGATCAGCGTGCTGGTAAACGGCGTGGCCCAGCCGAGCAGATCGGTGAAGCCGAACGGCAGCAGAAGACAGAACAAATGCGCGGTGCGGTGCAGCAGCAGCGAATAACCGAAGGGAACCGGCGTGTGGCGGATGCGCTCGCAGGAGGCAAGTGCCGCTCCCATCTGCTGCACGGTGGCATCCAGCATCTGCAACTGGATATCGCTGATCTGCCCTTTTGCGTTTGCGGCAACGAGATCGCTGGAAATTCCGCGCAGGAGCATTTCCGGCCTGTTTCGGCTGCGGGCATAGTGCTCCGTCAGATCATCCGGAATGAGACCGGCAATATTGGATTTCTCCCCGCCCGGGCGCAGATGCGAAACCAGCTCGTGGCAGAAGACGATGGCGAGATCGATGATCCGGCGGCGCGAGACGGGATCGGCCACATCCTGCCGGCTTTCCAGCATGGCGCTCTGCCGCGCCAGCGTGCGCGCCACGGTCATCAGCATGCCCCATTGCTTGCGGGCTTCCCACCAGCGGTCGTAACAGGCATTGGCGCGAAAGCCGAGGAAGACCGAAAGCGCGATACCCAGCAGCGAAAACGGCGCGCCGTTCAGCGCCTGCACCAGATCGGGCCGGTCCTTGTGTGCCCAGACGACCAGCGTCGACAACAGGAAAACGGCAAGCACCTGCGGAAAGATGCGGACGATGATGGAGCCGCGCACGATGATGAAAAGTTGCAGCAGGTTCGGTTTTGGACGAACGATCATGGCGGAGACTCGAAAATGCCTGTGAGCTGGGTGGCGATGGGAGCAAAAACCCGGGGCATATCTACATAATGGCATGCCTCTATTGTCCACCCTTTTTTACGCGATTGCGCCCGGCGGCAGGCGGCGCTACCTGTCGGGCACGAAAGATCGCCAACGGCAGATTGGAATGTGGAGGAAGGTCGCGTGTCGCGCTCACAACGGCTTCTTGATCTGTTGCAGATCCTGCGCTCCCACCGCATGCCGGTCAGCGGCACGGCGCTGGCCGCGCAGACCGGCGTCAGCCTGCGCACACTTTACCGTGATATAGCAACGCTTCAGGCGCAGGGTGCGGACATCGAGGGCGAGGCGGGCGTGGGTTACGTGCTGCGCCCCGGTTTCCTGTTGCCGCCGCTGATGTTCTCGCAGCAGGAGATCGAGGCGCTGGTGCTCGGGTCGCGCTGGGTGGCGGGCCGCGCCGATGCGGGGTTGGCGCAGGCCGCCCGTGATGCGCTCGTGAAGATCGGTGCCGTCTTGCCCGACACCCTGCGCGAGGAACTCGACAATTCCACGCTGCTCGTCGGCCCCGGACAGGCCCTGGCCGCCATCCGCGTCGATCTCGCCGGCATTCGCGATACGATCCGCAAGGAAATGAAGGTCGTACTGACCTATCGCGATGAAAAGGGAGAGGCGACGGAACGGGTGGTCTGGCCCTTCGCGCTTGCTTTTTTCGATCTTGTGCGGGTGGTGCTGGCATGGTGCGAGACGCGGCAGGATTTCCGCAGTTTCCGGGCGGACCGCATCGAGAGTTTCCACGTGACGGACAAGCGTTACCCACGCCGCCGCCAGACCCTGCTGAAGGAATGGCGCGAGCGGGAAAAACAACGGCGTCGGCAATACCATGCTGACAGGAACTGACAGCAGGCGGGTCTAGAACCTGTTCATCCGCAACCAAGGAGAACAGCCATGACGACCCACCCTGATTTCACCATTCTCTACGTCGACAACCCGCCGGCCAGCACGGAGTTTTACAAGGACCTGCTGGGTGCCGAGCCGGTCGAAGCGTCTCCGACATTTTCTCTGTTCGTCCTCCAGAACGGTATGAAGCTTGGCCTCTGGTCGCGGCACACGGTGGAGCCGAAGGCATCCGTCACGGGCGGCGGCGGCGAGCTTGCCTTCCGCGTTGAAACCGATGCGCAGGTGGACGAAACCTTCGCCAGTTGGAAAGCGAAGGGCATCGCCATTCTCCAGCCGCCCGGCACGATGGAGTTTGGCCACACATTCACCGCCGCCGACCCCGACGGTCATCGTCTGAGGGTCTATGCTTTCGCGGGTTAGAGATGAGGCGTTGAGGTCTTGGCCAAATCTAAGTTGGCCTCTGCTCTCTCCTCATCCCTGTGCTTGTCACAGGGATCCTGTGTATTGCGTCTGTGCTAGAATGGTAGCGGACGGAAGGCCGTCGGGATCCTGGTCGTTTGAGACCGCTTGCTGGCTCTGGTCCTCCGTCCGCCTTTGATATCCCAACCTGAACAGTTGATTGAGGCCGTGAGCGCGGACCTCGAAGCACAGGATGAGGCTTGCCATGATACACCCTGTTTTCATTGGATGCGACGTCGCCAAGGCGCATCTTGATCTTTTCGACGGCCGGACATCCCGGCATATCCGCATCGACAACACCGCTGCCGCCATTCATGCATGGCTGCAAGGCCTGGAGGGGCAGGAGGCGACGGTCATTCTGGAGGCGACCGGGCGTTATGACAGGCAGCTGTGCGCGGCTCTCGATCGGCAACAGCGTCCGTATTGCCGGGTCAACCCCGCCCGGGCGCGCGACTTCGCAAGAGCCACCGGCCGCCTGGCCAAGACCGACGCCATCGATGCCCGCCTGCTGGCACACATGGGCGAAACGCTTGGCCCCGCAACCAGCACACCACCCGATCCGGCCCGGCAGGCGCTTGCCAGCTTCCATACAAGGCGCGATCAGCTCGTTGCCATGCGCCAGCAGGAGCGGCTTCGCCTTTCCAGCGCAGAGCCCATGGAGCACGATAGTCTGGAGCGCCATCTCATCTGGCTGGACGGCGAGATCGAGGCGATCGAAAAAGCCTGTCACGCCCATGTCCGGGAAAACGCGGAACTGAACGAACAAAGCACCAGGCTCCGTTCCATTCCGGGCGTCGGGCCAGTCACCGCATTCACGCTGATGGCGCATATGCCCGAACTGGGCGGCAGCTCTTCCAAAGCCATGGCCGCATTGGCGGGACTTGCTCCCTTCAATGCCGACAGCGGCATCAAACGCGGCCAGCGCCATATTCGCGGCGGACGAAAGCGCGTGCGCGATGCCCTCTACATGGCGGCGTTGGTGGCTTACAGGCTGAAGACCGCCTTCGCCCGCACGGCGCAAACCATGCAGACCAAGGGCAAACCGTTCAAGGTCATGATCATTGCCATCGCCCGCAAAATCCTCGTCGCCGCAAACGCAATCCTCAGGGATAAAACCGTCTTTGCTAAAACCTGACAATACAGTTGCCAGCCGCCGCGCGTCTGCGCGGCGAGAGGGGGCCTTTCAGCCCAAGGGCTTGGGCTGGCTGGATTCCTGTGACAGGCACAGGAATGAGGGTGGAGGGGTGCGTCGGCATGCGAAAAACGCCGCATCCCGTACCGCGCGCTACTTCTTCACCGCCACGACGAAAAGCCGGGGAAAGCGTAGAAGCAGCCGGCCATCCGCCATCGGTGGATAGGCAGCTGCGATGCGGCTTGTATAGTCGGCGAGGAAAGCCTCGCGGTTTTCCTCGCCGGCGGCGGCAAGATAGGGGCGCAGGCCCGTGCCTTTCACCCATTCCACGATGCTTTCCGCATCCTTCATCGGGTGGTTGTAGATGGTGTGCCACACATCCACCCGCGCGGATTTCGGCGCCAGCGCATCGAAATAGGCGGCCGGTGCGGGCAGGGGTTTACGGCGCAGCTTGCCGTCCGTGAACGTGTCCTTCCAGGGGCCGCTCGCGCCCGTTTCCTCCATGGCGCGATGCGTCGGCTCCTGCAGATTGTCCGGCATCTGCACGGCGAGAACCCCGCCGCTTTCCAGCTGGTCCATCAGCTGCGAAAGAACGGCGAGATGGTCCGGCACCCATTGGAACACCGCATTGGCATAAAGCAGGTCCGCCTTCTGCGCCGGCTTCCACTGGCCGAGATCGGCCTTGCCGAAACGCGTGTTGGGCAGCCGATCAGCCGCCTTTTCCAGCATGTCGTCATCGCTGTCGATGCCGGTAATGACGTTGACACCGTAACGATCGGTCAGAAGCTCGGTGGAATTGCCGGGGCCGCAGCCCAGATCAAAGCCGTTCAGCACCCGCTCCAGCGGCACCTGCGCCAGCAGATCCCTTGCGGGACGTGTCCGCTCGTCTTCGAATTTCAGATATTGCTGGGCGGACCATGCCATGATTTCCTCCTGCTGAATGCCGCATCCGGACGGGCGAGCGAGGATGCGTAAAGGACGCCGCAGGCGCCGTGAGACCACCAGCATCGCATGGGCGAAATTGCCCCGCCATCATCCGACACATGAATTATTGTGATGAACCTATTCATCAACCTTTTGTTTCGCCTCATAAAACATCTTTGTCACGGCGTCTCGTTGTTATTTTCCATCAAAATCGAAGGTCGCGGCAATTAAAACTTGACCTCGCCCGGTCAGAAGCATTCACTCCCGCCGATTTCCAGACCCCAATGGGCAAAAGCGCGAAGCGCTCTGCATCCGGAAATGCACCAGAACAAGAAGACGGAGCGTTTTCGCCAGGCGGAAATGCTTAGGACAGGAGACCATCATGAGCGTCGATACCGCACCCCGATCAACCACCTGGACCTATGTTGACGGTCAATGGCTGCCCGGCAATCCGCCGCTTATCGGCCCGACCTCGCATGCCATGTGGCTGGCCTCCACGGTGTTCGACGGCGCACGCTGGTTTGAAGGCGTCGCTCCCGATCTCGATCTGCACTGCCAGCGCGTCAACCGCTCGGCCACCAATATGGGCATGAAGCCGACGATGACGGCGGAGGAGATCGAGGCTCTCGCGCTGGAAGGCGTCAAGAAATTCGATGGCAAGATCGCGATCTACATCAAGCCGATGTATTGGGCCGAACATGGTTCGGTTGGCAGCGTTGTTGCTCCGGACGCCAATTCCACCCGTTTTGCGCTCTGCCTTTTCGAAGCGCCGATGGATGCCGGCAAGCCCTTGACGCTCACCGTTTCGCCGCTGCGCCGTCCTTCGCCCGAAACTGCGATGACGGATGCCAAGGCTGGCAGCCTCTATCCCAATAGCGGCCGCGCCATTCTGGAAGCCCGCGCCCGGGGTTTCGACAATGCACTCATGCGCGACATGAACGGCAATGTCGCCGAATCGGCCTCTTCCAACATCTTCATGGTCAAGGACGGCGTCGTCCTCACCCCCGTTCCGAACCGCACCTTCCTTGCCGGCATCACCCGCTCGCGGGTCATCGGCCTCCTGCGTCAGGCCGGTTTCGAGGTGCGTGAGGCAACGCTGTCGGTCGAGGATTTCCGCGAGGCGGATGAAATCTTCTGCTCGGGCAATTATTCCAAGGTTTCGCCGGTGGTGAAGCTTGATGATCGCGAGTTGCAGGCGGGCCCCGTCGCGCGCAAGGCGCTCGATCTTTACATGGACTGGGCACGTCTCGGCGCCGACGTCTGAGACCCGTTAATAACGTCGATTTCAAACGCCGTGGCAGGTTTGTACCCGCTACGGCTTTTATTTTGAGCTGTCGATATCTATCCCTTGAAAATTAAGGGGTAAATTTAATCTAATTTTAGAAAAGCACCCTGTAACTTGCGGCATTATCGATTTGGGCTATGGGGGCCACCAATGTCTTTCAGCATTCGTAATATACTTGTGGGCTTTTTCCTGCTTGTCGGCATCGCACTCGCGGGTTTCGTGGGCAACGGCATGTGGCAGTCCGTCAATCGCGCCCGCACGTTTTCCGAGGTGGCGCAGCTCGTCTCGATCGACAAGCTTCTTTTCAATGCATTGCTGAATTTCCGCAGCGAACGCGGCAACAGCGCCTCGGCGCTGACCGTCGATCCGGCAAAGACAGCGAGCACCATCGCCAGCGTTCAGGCCTCGCGCCAGAAGGTGGATGCGGCCATGGGCGCGTTTCTCGAGCAGTCCGCAGTGCTCGATCAGGCCGGGCTTCAAGCGCCGCTTAAACGCGTGAAGGATATCTACGCGCAGTTCCTCGAACTGCGCAAAAAGGTCGATGCTAACGTCACCCTGCCGCTCGACCGCCGCGAAAGCGGGCTGGACAAGACCGTGCTCGCGCTCGGCGCCGACCTGCTGGCCGCGCTTGAAACGGGCTCGATCGCGGTGGAGGGCGAGGTCCGCTCGCTGGACCAGAGCCTGACCGGTCTCATACAGCTCAGGTCCTATGGCTGGTCGGCGCGTGCGCTCGGCGGCAGCGCCACTGTGGTTATTAATGCGGTCGTGGCCCAGCAGCGCCCGCTGACGGCGCAGGAAGCCCAGCAGCTCAACAATTTCGACGCCGGTGCCGCCTTTGCCTGGAAAGCCACCGGCGAACTCGTCGCGCATGAATCGACGCCGCAATCGCTGAAGGATATCTATGCGGTTGCCGACCGGACCTATTTCAAGGGCGATTTCATCACCCAGCGCGCCAAACTTGTCGATGATCTGAACAACGTCCGTACCCCGGCTTTCACCATCGACACATGGCGAACCTCGATACCGTCGCGAAGATCGCCTCCGAAGCGATGAATATTCTGAACGCCAACGCTGAAAAAGCCAAACAGGACGCCTTCATCGGCTCCATGGTCTATCTTGCGGCCTTCATCTTCACGCTGGGCGTCTGCATTCTCTGCCTCGGCGTCATCGTTGGCCGCGTCACCCGGCCGATCAGCCGCCTGACCAACGCGATGATGGAACTCGCCAACGGCAACCTCTCCATCGACGTGCCCGGCGCCGGACGCAGCGACGAAATCGGCGAAATGGCCCGTGCGGTGGAGATTTTCCGCGAGGCCGCCATTCGCAACCGTGAGCTGGAGATGCAGGCTGACGCCAATCGCGAAAAGGCCGAGCGTGACCGTTTCGAACTGCAGCAACGCGCCGAGGCCGAGGCCGAGGAACGTCTCAATCAGGCAACGGGCTCGCTGGCGGGCGGCCTGCGCCGGCTTGCCTCCGGCGACATGGTCTGCGAGATCGCCACGCCCTTCGCGCCGCAATTCGAAGCATTGCGGCATGATTTCAACAGCTCCGTCGTTCAGCTGCGCGAGGCGCTGGCAAGTGTGGGCAACTCCGTGCAGACCGTGAATGGCGGCGCGCATGAAGTATCCTCCGCTTCCGACGATCTTTCCCGCCGCACGGAGCAGCAGGCAGCCTCTCTTGAAGAAACGGCCGCCGCGCTGGAACAGATTACTGCCAACGTCTCGGCCACCTCGAAGCGGACGGGTGACGCGCGCGACACGGTACGCGAGGCGCGCACCAAGGCGGATCATTCCGGCAAGGTGGTGCGTGATGCCGTCTCCGCCATGGAGCGCATCGAGCATTCCTCGCGCCAGATCGGCCAGATCATCGGCGTCATCGATGAAATCGCCTTCCAGACCAACCTTCTGGCGCTGAATGCCGGCGTCGAGGCGGCGCGGGCAGGCGATGCCGGCAAGGGCTTCGCGGTCGTGGCGCAGGAAGTGCGTGAACTGGCGCAGCGCTCGGCCAATGCGGCAAAGGAGATCAAGCAGCTCATCAACACCTCCGCCATTGCCGTCAGCGAAGGCGTGAAGCTGGTTGCCGATACCGGCGTCGGCCTCTCCGAGATCGAGCAGCTGGTGCTCTCCGTCAACGCCCATATGGACGCCATCGCGACCGCGGCGCAGGAACAGTCCGCCGGTCTGGCCGAGGTCAATACCGCCGTTAACCACATGGACCAGGCCACGCAGCAGAACGCCGCGATGGTCGAGGAAATGAACGCGGCGGGCGCGGGGCTGGCGCAGGAATGCGCCAATCTCCATGCCCTGCTGGCGCAATTCCAGCTCGGCCAGCAAGCCTCCGCCCTGCATGAGACGGCAAGGCAGATGCAGCGCGCCGCAAGCCCGGCCCGCGCCCCTGCCGCTCCGGCCCCAAGGGCCCGCCCGGTTGCCGTCTCGCGCGGCAATGCGGCGCTGGCCGTGAAGGGCGATGAGTGGACAGAGTTCTGAAGGCGATCCAGCGTTGGATATGGCAAGGAACTAGTATCCGCACTCCGTCACCCCGGACTTGATCCGGGGTCCAGTGCGATCAAGTCCTTGATCGCGAAAGAGTCGTCTCACGGCGCAGACGCGCCGTGGCTGGATGCCGGATCTAGTCCGGCATGACGGAAGAGAAGTGTCCCATCAACAGGCCGAGGCTCGCGCCCTCACCCGGCGCGGGCCTCATCGTTTCCGCAAGCCTGGCAAGGCAGCCGCAAGTGCCCTGAGCGGCGCGGTCATGTGTTTGTCACGTCTCAACGCCAGCGCGATCCTGCGCTCAAGCGGCGGTTCGAGCGAGCGCCACTCCAGCCCCGACGCTGCGCCTTCGTGCTCCATCGCCATGCGCGGCACGATGGCAAGACCGAGACCCGCGCCCGCCAGTTTCTTGATGGCCTCGACGCTGCCTAGCTCCATGGCGGGTTGCACGGTGCGACCGCCAGTCGAAAACCATTGATCCACGAGCTTGCGTGTATTGCCGCCCTCGTAAAGCAGCAACGGCTGTGTCGAAAGGGTCTCCGCGTTCAGGATCGTTGCGGCGGGAACGGAGCCGCGCGGGAAAACGGCGACCAGTTCGTCGAGATGGATATCGCTGATATCGAGGCTGCGGCCGCTCGCGGGCAGGGCCACCACCGCCGCGTCGATGGTATTGGCCTCCAGAAGCCTCAGGATATCGTGGGTATTTCCCGTCTGCACGACGATGTCGATACCCGGCATCGTCTGCCGGATCCTGCCCAGCACCGGCGGTAGCAGATAGATGCAGGCCGTTGCCCCCGTGCCAATGCGCAGGCGTCCCGTCACCCCGTTGCGATGCGGTGCGACGGTGTCAATGGCATGGGCCACTTCCTCGGCGATCCGCCTTGCATGGATCAGGAAATCCCGACCTGCCGCCGTTGGCTGCGCGCGCCTGCCGACCCTTTCGATCAGCCGCACGCCCAGCTGCTTTTCGAGCAGCCGGATGTGCAGGCTGATGGCCGGCTGCGTCAGCCCCGCCTTGTCGGCGGCGGCGGAAAAGCTGCCGAGATCGGCCACATCCATGAAGCTGCGAACCTGCCGCAGATCGAGGTCCATCATCAAAGAAAACCTTATCGTTTGTATAAGATAGATAATCTTTATTTTGATTGCATCGCAATGCACAATGATGCCGTGAATGACCCGCAGGACAAGAGAATGACCCTTTCCACCGTTTCCAGCCTTTTGATCCGCCCTTGTGAAGAGGCGGATATTTCAGCCATTACCGAAATTTACCGGGATGCCGTGCTGCACGGCCGCGCCAGCTTCGAGATCGATCCGCCGGGCATGGACGCGATGCGCGAGCGCCGCCGTCTGCTGGTGGAGGGAAATTACCCCTATCTGGTGGCCGAAATGGATGGAAAAGTGGCCGGATATGCCTATGCCGGGGCTTACCGCGCGCGCCCGGCCTATGGCGCTGCGGTAGAGGATTCCGTCTATGTCGATCCCGCCGCAAAGGGCATGGGAATTGGCCGGAAACTGCTCGACGCGCTGATTGAGGAGGCGACCTCACGCGGCTTCCGGCAGATGATTGCGGTTATCGGCGATAGCGCAAACGCCGCCTCTATCGGCGTGCACCGCGCCGCCGGTTTCGAGCACGTCGGCACCTTCAGGTCTATCGGCTGGAAACACGGCCAATGGCTGGACACCGTGCTGATGCAGCGCGCGCTGGGCGTGGGCGACACCACGCCCCGTTTCTAAGGCATCAAGGCTTGGTGGAGCCGGGAATTTCAACCTTCAGCGTATCGCCGGCAAGCTCGCTGCCGAGTTCGACGGCCTTGGTCTTCTTGTCATAGACGCAGATATGGCTGATCGTCGCGTCTGCTCCCTTGGCCTTGCCGGTGATGATGGCGAGGCCGTAATTCTCGCTGCCGACCGGATCGACCACGGCCTTGGCGTCTTCGATCATGTCTTCGCTTGCGGCAAGGCATGCCGTCTGCACATCCGCCACGAATTCCTTCCACGCATCGTCCGACGAGGCGGAGGCGGGCAGAGCCAGCGACGAGAAGGCGGCGACAGCGAGAATGTTTCGGGTGATGGAGCGCGTCATGGAATTTCCTTCCTGCAATCTCGGCAAAAGCGAACCGATAGGGTGGAAAACGGTACGCCAAGGTTGTGAAACAAATGTGGTGGCGGCTTCACGGAGAGGAATTTTCTCTTTTGTCGGAACATTTTGATATTTCGCAGGTTGCCCAAACAGAGGTTCGCTCCTATGGTCCGCTCACACGGTTTCTAGGAGCGGTAACCCGCTGCAAAAAGGAGTAAAAACCATGGCCTTCGAACTTCCCGAACTCCCCTACGACTACGACGCGCTTGCACCCTACATGTCGCGCGAGACGCTCGAGTTCCATCACGACAAGCACCACAAGGCATATGTCGACAACGGCAACAAGCTGGCTGCTGAAGCAGGTCTTTCCGACCTGTCGCTTGAGGAAGTCGTGAAGAAGTCCTTTGGCACCAATGCCGGTCTCTTCAACAACGCTGCCCAGCACTACAACCACGTCCATTTCTGGAAGTGGATGAAGAAGGACGGCGGCGGAAACAAGCTGCCGGGCAAGCTGGAACAGGCAATCGCCTCCGATCTCGGCGGTTATGACAAGTTCAAGGCTGATTTCATCGCCGCCGGCACCACGCAGTTCGGCTCCGGCTGGGCGTGGCTCTCCGTCAAGAACGGCAAGCTCGAAATCTCCAAGACCCCGAACGGCGAAAACCCGCTGGTTCACGGTGCAGAGCCGATCCTCGGCGTCGACGTATGGGAACACTCCTACTACATCGACTACCGCAACCTGCGTCCGAAGTACCTCGAAGCCTTCGTCGACAACCTCATCAACTGGGACTACGTCCTGGAGCGTTACGAGGCTGCTGCCAAGTAAGGCTTGCTGACTGGAACTTTTCGAACACCCGGCCCCTCAGGCCGGGTGTTCTGCTTTTGAGGCCGTACAATCCAACTGTCGCCCCGGCTTGTCACAAGCCTGTCATCAGCCGGGTTTATCGCGGCGCATCATGACTGAAAAAACCAGACCGCTCTTCTCCTTCGGCATCGTTGCTGATCCCCAATATGCCGATGCTGATCCCCGCCCGGAAATGGGCCGGTATTATGCAGAGAGCCCGAAAAAACTGGCGCAGGCGATCGATGCCTTCAACCGCGAGGACCTGGCCTTCGTGGTGACGCTTGGCGACATCATCGACCGCGGCTTTGAAAATTTCGAGGCGATCCTCGGCGTTTATGACACCCTTCGCCATCCCTCGGTCATGCTGCCGGGCAATCACGATTTTTCCGTTTCCCCCGAGCATCTGCCCGCCATCCATGCCCGCCTCGGCATGAAGGCTCCCTGGCATGATTTCGCCATCGGCGAGATACGCTTCGTCGTGCTTGACGGCAACGAAGTCAGCCTCTTTGCCCCGCCGCCCGGTGATCCGCGCCGCGCGCTTGCTGAAAACAGGCTGAAGCGCCTGCAAGATGCTGAAGCCATCAATGCGCAGGACTGGAACGCATCGCTCAGCGACGAGCAGTTCGAATGGCTGCGCACCGTTCTGCAGAAGGCGGACGCGGCAGGCGAAAAAGTGGTCGTTCTCTGTCACTACCCGGTCTATCCGGAAAACGCCCACAATATGTGGGATGCGCCGCGCATCCTCGATCTTTTAGGCGCGCACCCTTCGGTCACCGCATGGTTCAGCGGCCATAACCACGATGGCAATTACGGCGTGCTGGGCAACACCCACTTCGTCAACTTCAAGGGCATGGTGGATACACCCGACCAGAACACCTTCGCCATCGCCGATGTTTTTACCGACCGGATCGTCATTCGCGGTTTCGGGCGCGAGGAGGATCGGGTGCTGGAGCATCTGCGGCAGAAGTCTTTAGAGCGGCTCAACAATGTCGGTCATGGTCAAGAAATGGCGGGTTGAGATCGGCAAATCTCGGCCCTCATTCCTGTGCTTGTCACAGGAATCCAGCCAGCCCAAGTTTTTGGGCTGAAAGGACTCCTCCCGCCGCGCAGACGCGCGTCGACTGGATTCCTGTGACGAGCACAGGAATGAGGGCTCGCCTTAGTCACCGGCACGTTCCATATCTCTGCCCAGCTGATTGCTCTGCCAGCCGCTCATCCACAATTGCCGCAACCTTTCGCCTTCCATCTTGAAAAAGCTGCCCGTGGTTTTGCAGGCCATCACCCGGTCCGAGCGGAAGTTGCGGATCGCCTGGCGCAATTCGCACCAGGCGACGATATTCACCGTTTCCGAATAATAGATCACGGCAATGGGCCGGATTTGCCGCCGGGTCTCTGCGCCGGTTTCATCGCGATAGGTGAGGTCTAGCCGCTCCTCGTCGCGTACTGCCCGCCTGACCATGGAGAGATCGATGCCGGCGGGTGAGGGGGCGATGCTGCCCCAGGCATGCAGGGCATTGGCGGAGAGCGTCTTCGACAGCGGTTCGGGCAGGGATGCGGCGATCTTGTCGCTGACCTTTTTTGCCGCCTGCCGCAATTCGGCATCCCCCGTGCGGGCAACCATGGCGAGCGCAAGCACGATTGCCTCGGTCTCCTCGATGGAAAACATCAGCGGCGGCAGGTTGAAGCCGGGACGCAGGATGTAACCGACACCGCGTTCCCCCTCGATCGGCACACGCATGGTCTGAAGGGCGGCTATATCGCGATAGACCGAGCGCGCCGTCACTTCCAGCGTCTCGGCAATGGTCTGCGCGGTCACCGGCCTGCGCGCCACCCGCAGGATCTGGATGATCTCGAACAGTCTCGACGCCTTGCGCATTGCCGTTTTTCCCGGTTGCTTCACCACGCAACTGACACAACGCTGTCAGTTGGCTTTTCCTATAAACAGGAAAACACATTGAGAAACATATGCTTTCCCGAATGTGTCGCAAACTGTCTTGGGAGATACTGACATGAGTTATGCTGAAAATCTCTGGCTTTTCTTTCTGGTCCTGTTCGGCATCATCATCCTGCCGGGCATGGACATGCTGTTCGTGCTGGCAAGCGCGCTGACGGGCGGCAAGAGAACCGGCCTTTCCGCCGCAAGCGGCATGAGCGCGGGCGGCATCGTACATTCGCTTTACGGCGCCCTGGGCGTCGGCATGCTTGCCGCCTGGATGCCGTCGCTTTTCCTGCCGCTGCTGGTCTTCGGTGCGGCCTATATGATCTGGATCGGCATCGGCCTGATGCGCAGCGCGATCGTCGTGAACGGTGATGAGGCGCAGGCGAGCGCCTCGGTCAGAAAGGCGTTCTGGCGGGCGGTGCTGACATGCCTTTCCAATCCGAAAGCCTATCTGTTCATGATGGCGATCTACCCGCAATTTCTCAAACCCGTCTATGGTCCGATCTGGATGCAGGGGCTGGTGATGGGCGCAATGGTGGCGGTCACGCAATTTACGGTCTATGGCGCTCTGGCGCTGACGGCAGATAAAAGCCGGGCATGGCTCGTTTCCTCGCCGGGCGCCACGATCTTCATCGGCCGCGCCGCCGGTTTCATGCTGATTGCCGCGGCCCTGCTGACGCTTTGGGAGGCCTTGTCCTAGACTTCTGTTTTCACGAGGGAATTCACCGCAATGTGACTTCTTTTCGCCATCCGGAAAGGGCATCCTCGCGCCGTTCCATCTAGCGTCCGGCGTCCGCCGGAATCAAGGAGAGAGTGTATGAAACTGAAAACCATCGCGGCGGCCATGCTTTTCGGCTGTCTTTGCGCCGGAGCGGTCTACGCTGCCGGCGAAGTCGAAAAGCGTGAAGGCATGATGAAGCAGATCGGTGGCTCCATGGGTGCGCTCGCCGCTATCTCCAAGGGCCAGAAGCCCTTCGACGCCGACGTTGTCAAGGCAGCCGTCACGGCCATCAGCGCCAACGCCAAGGCTTTCCCCGACCAGTTCCCGCCCGGCAGCGAGACCGGCAGTGCTGCGGCCCCCGCCATCTGGGAAAATTTCGATGACTTCAAGGCCAAGGCGGCGAAGCTCGGTGCGGATGCGGACACGGTTCTCGCCAATCTCCCCACCGATGAAGCGGGCGTCACCACCGCCATGAAGACGCTCGGTGCAGACTGCGGCACCTGCCACCAGACCTATCGTCTGAAGAAATAATGTGTCGGAAGACTGCTTTCGAGCGGTCTTTTCCCGGTCGCGGCTAAGCCGTGAACCGCTCCCGCGTCATCCTCGCCCCTGAGGCGAGGATCCATAAGCCGTCGAATTGTGGACCCTCGGTTCAGGCCCGGGGAAGACGTCCAGCAAGCGGGAGGGCTATCGATAATCTCGACCGCCTTCGGGCGGCCAAATATGCTCGGTCGGGCAAAAGGGGAGAGGGGTCATGTCCTCCATTTGGACGAAGCTTGCGGGCGGGATCGCGGTTGCGGCCATTGCGGGTTACGGAATTTTCGCCTGGGTCACCGCGCCTCAGCGGCAGGCGCCCAGCCATTGGGTGAGCCTCGGCGAGCCGGATCTGGCCAATGGCGAAACGCTGTTCTGGGCCGGCGGCTGCGCAAGCTGCCATGCGGCACCCGATGCGACGGGTGATGCGCTTTTGACGCTTTCGGGCGGGCAGGCGCTGAAAAGCCCCTTCGGCACCTTCCATGTGCCCAATATTTCCTCCGATCCGCAGCATGGCATCGGCAGCTGGACGCTGGCGGAATTCGGCGATGCCATGACGCGCGGCGTCGGCAAGAACGGCGAACATCTTTACCCCTCCTTCCCCTATGCCTCCTATGCACGCATGACGCAGAAGGACATCAACGACCTCTACGGTTATCTGAAAGTCCTGCCCGCCAGCCAGAACGACGCGCCGGATCACGATCTGCCTTTCCCCTTCAACCTGCGCATGGCGCTGGGCGGCTGGAAATTCCTCTATTTCGACACATCGACGCGGCCCCGCGTCGAGCTTGCCAATGCCAACGCCGAATTGCTGCGTGGCCAATATCTGGTGGAAGGGCCCGGCCATTGCGGCGAATGCCATACGCCGCGCAACGCGCTTGGCGGGTTCCTCAAGGATAAATGGCTGGCCGGCGGTCCCAATCCGGAGGGCGAAGGCCGCATCCCCGACATCACCCCCGGTTCGCAAAGCATGGGAGCCTGGGCGGCGGCCGATATTGCCAGCTATCTGGAAACCGGCTTCACCCCGGAATTCGACAGCGTCGGCGGTTCCATGGTCAAGGTGCAGCAGAACATGGCGCGTCTGACGGCCGATGATCGCGATGCGATTGCCGCCTATCTTAAGGCGATACCGTCGCGGTAACCCTCGGCCGTCATGCCGGACTTGATCCGGCATCCAGCCACGGCGCGTCTGCGCCGTGAGACGGATCTATTGCGATCAAGGACTTGATCGTGCTGGACCCCGGATCTAGTCCGGGGTGACGAAGGTGGAGGCGACGGCGTGCGGTTGGAAAGCAGGCCCGCCATTGACTCCCGCACCCACCCGTCGGATAACAATCCTGTGATGGTTCCTTCCGGGCGTTCCGGAAGGTGAAAAGGGAACACGATAGGGAGACATCCTCATTCGTGGCTGCCCCCGCAACTGTGAGCGGAGAGCCTGAAACGAAATGCCACTGGTAAGCCATCTCGCGGGGAACCGAGGTTCCCGATCAAGGCGAGGGTGATGTCGGGAAGGCGTTTCAGGTTTTGACCCGTAAGCCAGGAGACCTGCCATTACGGAAATGTCCATGCCGGCGGGGTGTCCGGAAGAGCGGAATTTCAGGGCGGCCAGGCAAGGTGGCTCCCTGTGTCAGTCTCGTTATCCCCGTGGTGAAGTGTATCGCATGCGGCTGCGCGGCTTCTTGCCGTTCCGCCGCGTCTAAAGGCGCGGGGTCGCGCCGTAAGAGGGGTCACCATGTCCATCAACCAGAATACGGCAAATGCCGCCGTTTCAGCAAAAACGGGCAGCTTCGCGCAATCGCTGACGGCGATCGTGCTTGGCCTGTTCGTCGTCGGTTTTGTCGGCTTTTCGCATGTCGAAGCCGTTCACAATGCCGCGCATGACACACGTCATGCCAATGCTTTCCCCTGCCATTGAGGGGTAAAGCATGTCGTTCTTTCGCAATATCGTTTTTACCGCAGTTCTCGTCGGCATCGTCGGCGGTTTCGCCGTCTCGGCCATGCAGGCTGTCGGCACCACGCCGCTGATCCTTCAGGCGGAAACCTATGAAAGCGCCGGTGGCGAAGCAGCCCACAGCCATGATGCGCCCGCTGCCGGTTCCGCGGCCGCCGTTCCCGCCCATGAACATGATGAGGAGGCCTGGGCTCCGGCCGATGGCTTCGAGCGCACCGCCTATACGGTGGCCGCCAATGTTCTGACCGCCATCGGTTACGCACTGGTGCTGACCGGCCTCATCTCTCTGCGTGGCACCAATGCCGGCTGGCGCGAAGGTCTTCTGTGGGGCGTTGCCGGTTTCGCCGCCGTCATGCTCGCACCGATGATCGGCCTGCCGCCGGAACTGCCGGGAAGCCCGGCTGCAGCACTTGAGGCGCGGCAGATCTGGTGGCTCGCAACCGTTGCCGCAACCGCGGGCGGCATCGCGCTGATCGCGTTCCGGCGCGAACCCTGGGCAATCGTTCTGGCGCTGGTGCTGATCGTTGCCCCGCATGTTGTGGGCGCGCCGCTTCCGCCGGAAGGCGAACATGCGCTGGCGCCGCTGCCGCTGGAGCGCCAGTTCATTGTTGCCGCGACCATTACCAGCTTTGTTTTCTGGGCTCTGCTTGGAACATTGAGCGCGTTTTTCCTGAAGCGCTTCCAGTCGGCTTGAGACCATGCAGGACGCAGCGGGATGGAGTGACGAACTCGATGCGCTGCGTTTTGCCGTTCCCGGTCACGGCGCTTTCTGCGCCGTGCACCGCCTTGCCTTCAAGGCAGTTCTTGGCGCCAGCCCCGAAAGGGGGGCGGCGCTCGCTTTCTTCCACGAGCACGAAGCTGCTTTTACGGCTGCGGCACTCGCCAAGATAAAACGCTCGGCCTTGCCCGCCGGTCGTAGCCTGCATTTGAACAGTCGCGATATCCGCCGGGCTATTGCGGGCGAGGGCGGGGATGTCGCGCCCCGTGTCTGCCGGGTGCTTGATCGCGGGTAATGCGCGATAGTCTCACGACTTAACCTCCCCACCACCCTCATTCCTGTGCTTGTCACAGGAATCCAGTCGATGCGGCTCTCGCGCAGCGGGATGAGTCTTTTCAGCCCAAGGACTTGGGCTGGCTGGATTCCCGTGACAAGCACAGTAATGAGGCTAGGAGGGCCCGCAAAAACTGTCGATACCAGAATGCGCCTCACCGGTGCTCCGCCGCAAAAATTCCAAGTTCCGCCTCGGCTTCCGGACCAAAGAGGCCGAGGTGTTTCAGAATTTCCACCGCGAAACTCACCGGCGCACTGCCGGCTGCCGTGATGATGCCGCCATCGCTGACCGCTTTCGGCTGGTCGCGATAAAGGCTCTCGCCGCGATAGGCCGGATAGGCCTTATGTGAGGTCAGCGAATTGCCGGTATGGGCGACGTCATCAAGGACGCCCGTGCCGCCGAGCGCGCTTGCCGCCGCGCAGATGCCGGCAACCAGCCGGTCCTTCTTGCGAAACCGCTGCACCAACCCGCCAAGATCGGCAGCCGTTCCCTTTTCCCAGCTGAGACCGCCGGGAATGACGAGCGCATCGATATTGTCAGGGTCGAGCGCGTCATAGGTTGTGTCGGGCGTAACCTTCAGCCCACCCATCGACGTCACCGGCCCACCATCCGGCGTGGCGTAAACGATCTCGACGCCGAGATAGCTGCGCGCCGCAGCAGCAAGCAGCGCCGGTTCCCAGTCCGCAAAATCCTGCGCGAGCGCAATCGCAATCCGTGTCATGGCCGTCTCCGTTCGGTGCAATCAGGCAATCGACTGCATGTAGCGCATGCCGGTGACCGGCCGGGGCGCGAAATCCATGTTTTCGTAGAAACGATGCGCCGCCACATTGCCGGTCGTGGCGCTGACGGAAAGATAGTCGCAGCCGAGCCGCTTGGCGATGTCGCGCGCGCGGGAAACCAGGTGCTGGCCGGTGCCATGGCCACGATGGCCGTCACGCACGTAGAGATGATGCAGCTCAAGCCCGCGCCGACCTTCCTGCGCCCTGTAGAGCGGCAGAAGCAGGGCGTAGCCGATCAATTCACCATCGGCTTCCGCCACCAGCCCATGCACCCAGGGAAGCGGGCCGAACAGGTCGCGTTCCAGCTTCGCCGGCGTGATCGCTGCCGCATCGCCATGGTAGGCGGCAAGCAGGGTGATCATCTCGTTGAGTTCGGGCAAATCCGTCTTGCGCGCGCCACGAATAATGACGACGGGCGGTCTTTCCAGTGTAAGGGAGCTATCTTCGGTCATTTCGCTGGTCCTTCGGTTTTATCGGTGCCGTCAGGACGCTTGAAAAACAACAAAGCCGCCTGACGGCGGCTTGTTGACAATATGATCTGTCGAGCCGCCCTTAAAGGTAGGCCCAAAAGTACGAGCAGGAGATGGGTGCGCGTTCGTTGATCATGCCAATCAAATGCGCCCGAATCTAAAATCTGTCAAGCGGGTCAATTCGCAAATCGCGCGATTGCTGAAACAATGGCTTCCTCCATCCCCGCGTCTGCCGTGGAGTGTCCGGCGCCGTCGACCATGATCAGCTCGCTTCCCGGCCATGCGGCGGCAAGCTCGTAGGCGGTGACCGGCGGCCCCTGAAGATCGCGCATGCCCTGGATGAGCAGGCCGGGAATACCCGCCAGCCTGCCGGCGTTGCGAAGAAGCACCCCGTCGTCCAGCCAGGCCGCATGGTGGAAATAATGCGCGCAAAGACGCGCCCGTGTGAGCCTGTAGCACTCATCCCGCCATTTTTCGGGAAAGGCCGAGGTGCTCTCTGCGGTAATCGAACCAGCCTCCCACAGATGCCATTCATAGGCTGCCCTTGCGCGGATGGCGGGGTCGGCATCGTTCAAGAGCTGGTAATAGGCGGCAACCGGGTCGAACTTCGAGATGTGGTCCGGGATCGTTGCGATGAAACGCTGCCATTGCCCGGGCAAAAACATTCCCAGTCCCTGATACAGCCAGTCGATTTCCTTCTGCCGCGTCGTCGTGACGCCCGCCAGCACCATGGCGCGCACGTGGCGGGGATGGCGCTGGGCATAGGCCAGGCCAAGGGTGGAACCCCAAGATGTGCCGAAAACCAGCCAGTCATCCACACCAAGCGCGGTACGAATGGTCTCCATGTCGCCGATCAGATGGTGCGTGGTGTTGTGCTCGAGGCTGACCGCGGCATTCGGCGTGCTTTGCCCGCATCCACGCTGGTCGAACTGGATGATGCGGTATAGCTCGGGATCGAAAAAACGTCGCGCCGTTGCCGATAGTCCGGAGCCCGGGCCGCCGTGAAGGAGGATGGCGGCCTGCCCGGCCGGATTGCCCGCAATCGTCACATGCAGCCTGTGGCCTTCGGAAACATCGATGAAAATAGTATCGAAGGGGGCAATTTCGGGAAAGGTTTCTGGCATCCGGCATCTCTTTTGAAGCGATGGCAGGCGCATATATCGCCGGGATGACAGCTGAATGTCATCGCCTCAGTCTTGCCGGCGTCTCAGTGCTCGCCTTCGCACATGCCGTGGTCGGAAAGCGCGCGGATAACGTAGCAATCCTCGATCGAATGGCCATGGCAATGCGAGACGATGCGCTCCAGCTCATGCTCCAGCTTCTTCAGGCTGGCGATTTTTTCACGCACATGGGCAAGGTGTTCGGCAGCGATACGGTCCGCCCCCTCGCAAGGCATTTGCCGGTGCTGGCTGAGCGCGATCAACTCACGAATGGCGTCGATATTGAGCCCGATATCGCGGGCGTGGCGGATGAAGGCCAGCCTTTCGAGATCGGTTTTTTCGTAACGGCGCTGGTTACCCTCCGAGCGTCCCGCCTCGCGGATGAGGCCCATCTGCTCATAATAGCGGATCGTCGGCACCTTAACGCCGGTACGCTTCGACAGTTCACCGATGGACAGCATGGCTTTCTCCATATCCCTGACACGGCCGTAAGAGGGCGAGGCGGCCTCGCCACTCATGATCCGATGCTCTAGTCTCTAGAGATATGGCTTTTCAGCCCGCCATTCAATGGGTGTCAGGCGGCCGCGTCCACGCCGAGCGCCTGAGCCAGCGCCTTCAAGACTTCGGTCTCGAGGCTTACGGCTGCTTCAGGCTGCGCAGCGGAGGTCATCTCAAGCGCGGGCGTGGTGGCAGCGGAAGCACCGCTATCAAGGCTCCACAATGCAGCGGCGAGGCTGGCGGAAGCGCTGGCGGCCGGTGAGACTGCCGCAGCGACGCTTTCGGCGCTCGATATGGCGCGGTGCGCTGCGCGGGTCAGCTCCAGCAGAGCGTCGGTGGTGGAGTGGGCTTCCCTGTTCTTTGCCGGTTCAAGGGTCCGGACCGGCGTTGCGTAATAGCTGCTAGTGGTTGCTGCGATAGTCGTCATGACTGAGTCCCCAAGTTCTGATGGAGCATTTTTAGGGGCCGAAACATTCGCGAGGATTGCGTCACGCAGGCCTTGAACGGAAAAACATCGCGATATAGTATACCCCCCTATAGTATATGAGGTACCGATGTCCCACACGATCCGCAACAAGGAGAAGTTGCTTGCCCGCATCCGCCGCCTGAAAGGGCAGATGGAGGCGGTGGAGCGCGCATTGGACGATTCCAAGCCCTGCGGCGAGGTGCTGCAATTGCTGGCCTCGGTGCGCGGCGCGCTGTCCGGCCTGACGGGCGAGGTGATGCAGGAGCATCTGCACGAGCACGTGGTGCATGCCGAAAACGAAGACGAGCGGGCGCGGGCGGCGGAAGAGCTGGCCCAGGTGCTGAAGACCTACATCCGCTGACATATCTCCTGAAAGTCTCCGTGTTTTGGGGGATGCGAGCGTGAAACGAAATATTCCAGGATCGAGCAGGATTAGCGACATGACGACGACATCCGAATTTTCCACAGCGGCCGGCCACGACCATGTTTTCCTTGGCCAGAACCATGAGCGTAACGAAAAGCGCGTGTGGATGGTGATTGCGCTGACCACGGTGATGATGGTGGCAGAGATCGTCGCCGGCCACTGGTTCGGCTCCATGGCGCTGACGGCGGATGGCTGGCACATGTCCACCCATGCGGGCGCGATGCTCATCTCGGCGCTGGCCTATCTCTATGCCCGCCGCGAGGCGCGCAATCCGCGCTTCACCTTCGGCACCGGCAAGTTCGGCGATCTCGCGGGCTTTGCCAGCGCCATCGTGCTGGCGGTGGTGGCATTGCTCATCGCTGTCGAAAGTGCGATGCGTCTCGTCAATCCGGTCGAAATCGACTTCAACCAGGCGATCCTCGTCGCCGTCATCGGCCTTGCCGTCAATCTCGTCAGCGCCGTGCTGCTGAAGGATGATCACCACCATGATCACGCCCACGGCCATGGTCACGCGCAGGGCTCACATGCCCATCACGGTCACGGTTCTCACGCGCATCATGGTGAACACGGCGCAAAGGGTGGCAGGGACAATAATCTGCGCGCTGCCTATCTGCATGTGCTGGCGGATGCGCTGACCTCGGTTCTGGCCATCGTCGCGCTGCTGCTCGGCAAATGGAACGGCTGGTCTTTCCTTGATCCGGCGATGGGCATCGTCGGCGGCCTGGTCATCGCCCGCTGGTCATGGGGTCTGGTTCGCTCCACGGCGACGACGCTGCTAGACGCACTGCCGCAGGCCGATGACCTGCCGCAGGAAATCCGTCAAAGCGTGGAAACGGAAGAGGATCGCATTACCGACCTGCACGTCTGGCAGGTCGGCCCGGGCCATCACGCCGCCATCGTCGCCATCCGCTCGCAGGCGCCGAAGGCGCCGGCTTTCTACAAGCAGAAGCTTGCGGCCATACATGAACTTTCGCATGTAACGGTGGAGGTCAGCCCGGCAAGGGCCTGATGAGAATCACGTTTTCTCTGGTGGCTGGCGAGCGACCGCCAACCCGCATCCGTCATCCTCGGGCTTGACCCGAGGATCCATGCTCCGCCGACAACGTGGATCCTCGCGTCAAGCCCGAGGATGACGGAGGGTGCGGTTAAGGATGACGGAGGGTGCGGTTGAGGCTTTGTTCTGAAAGCCTATTCCGTATATTCCGAATAGGCGCTGCGCACCCATTCGGCCTTTGCTTCCACCTCGACCTCGGCGGATGCCGCAGCCGGCGCGCTGCCATTGCCGACGGCCCACAGCACATTGGCGAGCGACTGGGAAAGAATGGTGCTGGAAACAGTCGGGTTTCCGGGGCCGCGTTTTACAGCCTGCTCTTCTGGCGCGCTCTGTGCGCTGCCGGCTTTTTCGATGTCGCGGATACGTCCCTGATAATTGTACCCGCCAATATTGCTTTCGATCTGCATGTCGGTGATTCCGCGTTCAAAAGTTAACAAATGGTTAACGGCGGCGGCTTGCCTGAAGCTTGCGTTTGCTGCGTTGCAGCGTCATTCCCGACTTGACAGCCGGCAAAGGAGTGCTTCGTTTTTGCCTAATGAAGACGGGGCAGGAGGAGATTGCCAGCTTTGTCCCTCGCGGCATTGCAGTCCGGTTTAAATTTCTGGCGCCGGTGAACACCTCACTCCCGTCATTCCGGCCTTGAGCCGGAATCCAGCCGACGCGCGTCTGCGCGGCGAGAGAGTCCTTTCAGCCCAAGGACTTGGGCTGGCTGGATACCGGCTCAAGGCCGGTATGACGGAAAGAGGAAATCTCGCGGACGCGGCCAATCCGTCCGGTGCCGGATTACGCCGTTTCTTTTTCCACCGGAACAACCGTTTCCCGGGGCTTCTCCGGCTCCTCCGCCACTTCCACCGTAACCTCCGCCTCCTGAGGCGCAGGCGTGACCATGGCCGCCACCAGCGTGTCGAGGCCGATGCTGCCGACCGGCTTGCCGTCCTCGTCCACCACATGGGCGGTGGTTTCGTTCGCCTCCGACATGTCGCGGGCGATGGTTTCCAGCGTCGCGTTCTCAGGCACGGACATGCCCTCCGGGCGGCTCTCGAGCGGCTCCATGACCGTGGTGGCCTGCAGCACGCGGCCGCGATTGACGTCGCGCACGAAGTCGGTGACGTAGCCATCGGCCGGCGAGAGGATGATGCTCTGGCCGTCGCCCTGCTGCACCACTTCGCCGTCCTTCAAAATGGCGATATGGTCGCCGAGCCGCAAAGCCTCGTCCAGATCGTGGGTAATGAACACCACGGTCTTTTTCAGCTCCTGCTGAAGATCGAGCAGCATGGTCTGCATGTCGACGCGGATCAGCGGATCGAGCGCCGAATAGGCCTCGTCCATCAGCAGAATGTCGGCGTCATTGGCAAGCGCCCGGGCAAGGCCGACGCGCTGCTGCATGCCACCGGAAAGCTGGTTCGGATAATAATCCTCGTATCCGGCAAGGCCGACACGCTCCAGCCAGTAACGGCCCTTTTCTTCGCTCTCCTTGCGCGGCACGCCCTGGATATCGAGACCGTAGACGCTGTTTTCCAGCACGGTGCGATGCGGCAGAAGGCCGAATTTCTGGAACACCATCGCCGTTTTGTGGCGGCGGAATTGCCTCAGCGCCGAAGCGCTCATGCCGCAGATATCCTCGCCGTCATAGAGAACCTCACCCGCCGTCGGGTCGATCAGCCGGTTGATGTGGCGGATCAGCGTCGACTTGCCGGAACCGGAAAGGCCCATCACGACAGTGATCTTGCCGCCCGGCATGGTGATGTTGATGTTGTTGAGACCGAGCACATGGTTGTGTTTGTCGTTCAGCTCGACCTTGTCCATGCCTGATCGCACCGCTTCGAGGTATTTCTCGGGATGCTTGCCGAAGATCTTGTAAAGATTCTTGATTTCGATGCTTTTAGCCATGGGAGACCTCGCGGTATTTCTGCAGACGCTTGCCGAAAGCCTGGCTCGCCCGGTCGAACATGATGGCGATGGCGACCAGAGCGAAACCGTTCAGGAAGCCCACCGTGAAAAACTGGTTGTTGATGGCCTGCAGCACGTTCTTGCCCAGCCCGCCGACACCGACCATGGAGGCGACGACGACCATGGCGAGCGCCATCATGATGGTCTGGTTGATGCCGGTCATGATGGTGGGCAACGCCAGCGGCAGCTGCACGTTGAACAGCTTCTGACCGTTGGAGGAGCCGAAGGCATCGGCGGCTTCCAGCACTTCCCGGTCCACCAGGCGAATGCCGAGGCTGGTGAGGCGGATGACGGGCGGAATGGCGTAGATCACCACTGCGATCAGGCCCGGAACCTTGCCGATGCCGAAGATCACCACCACGGGGATGAGATAAACGAAGCTTGGCAGGGTCTGCATCACGTCGAGCACGGGATTGATGAGGCGTTGCAGGCGTTCCGAACGTCCCATCAGGATGCCGAGCGGCAGGCCGATGACGATGGCGATCAGCGTGGCGATGGCGACGATGGAGAGCGTCGTCATGGCGTCGCGCCAGAGGCCGACGGCGCCGATCATAAGCAGGGAGATGGCAGTGCCACCGGTGATCTTGAAGCTGCGCCCGGCCAGATGAACGATGGCCAGAATGACCAGCATGGTGATGATCCACGGGGTCTGGATGAACAGCCGCTCCGAGGAATTGAGAAAAAGCTGTAGCGGATGCACGACGACGTCGATCGCATCGCCATAATTGCGCACAATGTCGCGAAAACCGTCATCGATGGTCTTGCGTGCCACACGCATCGTGCTGTTGTCGATGGCCGGAAACTTGCAGAGCATCTCCGGCAGGTAATTGCAGAGGGCCATTATTGTTGTTTTCCCTTTGGGGTTTAGGAGATGGGATGGGAGGGACGGTGGAACCGCTGGAGTGTGCGGCCACCCCCCTCTGTCCTGCCGGACATCTC
The DNA here is from genome assembly GCF_018873185.1 of Rhizobium sp. X9. Lineage (NCBI taxonomy): Bacteria > Pseudomonadati > Pseudomonadota > Alphaproteobacteria > Hyphomicrobiales > Rhizobiaceae > Rhizobium > Rhizobium sp. X9. Next base: position 637,242 of record NZ_CP071311.1, read on the forward strand.
CCCCTCAAGGGGGGAGATTGGCAGGACGCACTGCCTCCACAATCCGCACCGTCCGTGATGGGCGATGCCCCGCCGCGATTTGATCTCCCCCCTTGAGGGGGAGATGCCCGGCAGGGCAGAGGGGGGTAAGCCACAGATGCAAACCCAGACTTTTCCCTCCTGCGGATGGGTTACATCGAAGCCTTGATCTTCTCCGCCACCTCGGCCGGAACCCACTTCGTCCAGATATCCTCATGGTTCTCGAGGAAATATTCCGCGCCGTCCTCGTTGGTGCCCTGGTTTTCATCCATCCAGGCAAGGATCTCGGCAACGGTCTTGTTGTCCCAGTTGCGGGCCTTGATGTAGTCCATCGTCACGCCCGCCTTGTCGGCGAAATCCTTGGTGATGACGGTGAAGACGTCGGCCACCGGATAGGCGTTCACCTTGGGATCGGCGCAATCGACCTTGGCCGTGCACTCGTCGTAATGGGCGCGGTCCAGCTCGACGCCGTCATCCAGCTTCACCATCTCGTATTTGCCGAGAATGGCGGTGGGTGACCAGTAATAGCCGAGCCAGCCCTGCTTCTTTTCGAACGCGTTGGCGATCGAGCCGTCAAGGCCGGCGGCCGAACCCGTGTCGACCAGCGTGAAGCCCTTTTTGTCGCCTTCGCGCGCCTTGTAGAGATTGGTGGTCGTCACCTGGCAGTTCCAGCCGGACGGGCAATTGTGCACGGCGCCCTTGCTGGCATCTTCCGGGGCTGGGAAGAGTTCGGGATGTTTCAGGGCATCCTCGACGGTCTTGATGTCGGGGTGTTCATCCGCGATGAATTTCGGGATCCACCAGCCTTCGACGCCGCCATCGCTGAGGATTTTCGACGCCTCGATCATGCGGCCTTCCTTGACGGCGGCGCTGAGCGGCTCACGCACGGCATTGACCCACAATTCGGGCGCCATATCCGGCTGGCCCTTTTCGTTCATGGAAGCAAACGTCGGCATGGTATCGCCGCTGACGACGTTGACCGTGCAGTCATAGCCGTTTTCCATGATGAACTTGTCGACGTAAGCCGCAACACCGGCGGAAGCCCAGTTCATTTCGGCGATGGTGATGCTGCCGCAGTCTTCAGCGGCGTTGGCGGAATTTGCTGCACCGGCAGCGATGATAAAGCCCGTTACGAGAATGGTCGAGGCCAGGAGTTTCTTCATGGTGTAAGACCCCCAAGTCTGATGCAGTGTTTTCAATTGGCAAAGCGGGAGCACTGCAAAGCCCGAATTGCCAAGGGCGAACTGACATGGCGCGTGAAAAAGCCGAAAAATTACGGCACTAAGAATATCCGCAAGACGTGCTGCAGGATTGCCGCAGGAAGAGCGGCGAAAAGGCGCATGAATATGTCAACGACCGGCATAATACGGCCAAAAAGTGATATTGCAACGCGAAATGGCGCATCGCAGCCATGCGTTCGATTTTCAGAACATTTTCTCGTGTCGCGTAATACATGACACTTATTTGGGTTTCGCAACAATATAGTTAGAGTTGCAGTAACGGGAAATAAAAATTCATCGACGCCGAAAGTGGCATTTGTAGAAAAGATGAAGTCCAGTTTTTGTGGAAAAAATATTCATAAAGAGGTTTTTAATGGGTATTTTCGTCTCAAATGAGAGCGGGCGACGATTGAATCGCCGCCCGTTTTTGCAATCAGCGTGTCATACGGCGTCCTTGCCCGCCACCTTCAGCGCGAAGGCATATTCGAAGGCAATTTCCTCCAGCCGCTGGAAACGGCCCGACTTGCCGCCATGGCCCGCCGCCATGTTGGTCTTGAGCAGGATCGGGGCTTCCCCCGTCGTTTTTTCACGCAGCTTCGCCACCCATTTGGTCGGTTCCCAATAGGTCACGCGCGGATCGGTGAGGCCGGAAAGCGCAAGGATCGGCGGGTAGGGCTTGTTCCCGACATTGTCATAGGGGCTGTAGGCGGCGATCCACTGATATTCCTCTGCCGATTCCAGCGGATTGCCCCATTCCGGCCATTCCGGCGGGGTGAGCGGCAAAGTGTCATCAAGCATGGTGGTCAGCACATCCACGAAGGGAACGGCGGCGATGATGCCGGCGAATTTTTCCGGTGCCATGTTGGCAACGGCCCCCATCAGCATGCCGCCCGCCGAGCCGCCTTCTGCGATGATGCCCCCATAGGAGGTGAACCCTTCCTCCACCAGATGATCGGCAGCGGCGATGAAGTCTTTGAAAGTATTCTGTTTGTCTTCCATCTTGCCGGTTTCGTACCATTCGAAACCCTTGTCCTTGCCGCCGCGGATGTGGGCGATGGCATAGATGAAGCCACGGTCGGCCAAAGACAACGTGGTGGTGGAGAAGGAGGCGGGAATGGAGATGCCGTAAGCGCCATAACCGTAAAGCAGGCAGGGCGCGGAACCGTCCAGCGCCACGCCCTTGCGATAGAGCAGCGAGACCGGCACCAGTTCGCCATCATGGGCAGGCGCCATGATGCGGCGGGTGATGTAGTCGTCCGGATTGTGGCCCGAGGGCACTTCCTGGGTTTTCAGGAGCGTGCGCTCACGCGTCACCATATCGTAGTCGAACAGCTGGCTCGGCGTCGTCATCGAAGAATAGGAAAAGCGGATGACATCGGTATCGTATTCGGCAGCACCGTGCAGGCCGAGCGAATAGGCCTCCTCGGCAAAGGCGATGGAATGTTCCTCACCGGACCTGCGGTCACGGATGACGATGCGCGGCAGGCCGTCGCGGCGCTCCAGCCAGATCAGGTGGCGGGCATAGGCATCGACCGAGAGGATGAGGCGGCCCGGCTCATGCGGCACGACTTCTTTCCAGTTTTCCTTGCCAGGCGCTGTCACCGGCGCTTCCATGATGCGGAAATCCTTGGCATCGCCGTCATTGGTGAGGATGTAGAAGACATCGCCGCCTTCGCACATCGAATATTCGATACCCTCTTCGCGCTCGGCCACCACCATCGGCTCGGCCGTCAGGTCCTTCGTGGAGAGAATGCGATATTCGCTGGTCTCATGGTCGTGAATGTCGATGAAGATGAAATCGTCGAGAACCGACGCGCCGACGCCCATGAAGAAGCCGGGGTCCTTTTCCTCATAAACCAGCCGGTCGGCCGATTGCGGCTCGCCGATGATATGGTGGAAGACCTTGGAGGGGCGGTGGTTCTCGTCCTGCAGCGTGTAGAAGAAGCTCTTGCCATCGGGCGCCCATGCGCCGCCGCCGCCGGTATTTTCGACGATATCGGCAAGGTCCTCGCCGCTTTCGAGGTTGCGGATGCGCAGCGTGAAATATTCCGACCCCTTGTCGTCATAACCCCAGATGCCGTGACTGTGATCGGAAGACTGGTCGAGGCCGGCAAGACGGAAATAATCCTTGCCTTCCGCTTCCTTGTCACCATCAAGCAGCACATGTTTCTCGCCGCCATCGCGTGGAGTGCGGAAATAATGCGGCTGCTCGCCGCCGGTCACGAACAATGTCCCGTAAGCATAGGGCCCGTCATTGACCGGCACGGAGGAATCATCCTGCTTGATGCGGCCCTTCATTTCCTCGAAAAGTTTTTCCTGAAGCGCCTTGGTGTCGCCCATCGCCGCTTCCATATAGGCGTTCTCCGCCTCCAGATGGGCGCGAATGGCAGGGTCGAGAAGGGTAGGGTCCTTGAACATGGCCTGCCAGTTATCGGCCCGGAACCATGCATAATCGTCGGTGCGGGTAATGCCGTGATGCGTGTCCTGAACGGGCCTTTTTTCGGCGGTTGGAGCAACGGGCAGGTTCTTGAAAATCGGCAAGGGAAACTCGCTTTCCTGTAAAATCCGTGGGCGGTACCAAGATGTAGAGTGCCCCTTCCGGCCGATCAAGTTTCAAATCTCCACAGCCGCAATGTGGCTTGGGCACAATTTCGTCAGCTTTCGATCACATTTTGGCAATATCTGGCAAATCGGCGATGATGCGCGCCGGCCATCGGTCCGCCGTCCCTCGCCAGGAAAACGAAAAAAGACAAGAACAAACGAAAAAACTGACAGGATCCCATGCGAAAGCTTCTTCCCGCTGCCCTTTCTGCCTTTTTCCTTGGCTTGCAGGCCTTCACGCCCGCTTTTGCAATCGATGCCAGCGTGATGCGGCAGTTGAACGCGCTGGCGCCGGAGGAGCGCCTGGAACAGCGCTGCGATATCGAGGCGATGGAAAGAATAGCGACCGAGCAGAAGGGCATGCGGCCGGACAAGGTCATCGCTTACACCTTCGGTGATCCGGAGGTGGGCAAGAATTCCATCAAGGCGCCGGGCGCGGTCTTCAGAAGCGCCGGCGAATGGTACAAGCTCAAATACAAATGCCAGCTGAAGAGCGACAGCCTCAGCATTCAGTCCTTCGACTACCGCGTCGGCGACAGGATTCCGGAGGAGCAGTGGAAGAAGTTGTATCTTTATGACTGACCGCCGAAATCTTCGGCGTCCATGCAAGGTTTAGCCCCCGCCTTTCTTGCCGCCCCGCCGGTGGCTCTGTAACCCTGTTCCTCGATCGAAGTGAGGGAGACGGGCATGGCGACACGATTCAAGGGACTTTCAGCTTTTCCGATGACGCCGGCCGATGAGGCCGGGCAGGTCGATACGCAGGCCTTTTCCGCTCTCATCGAGCGGCTTGATGCGGCCGGGGTGGATTCCGTCGGCATTCTCGGCAGCACCGGCATCTATATGTATCTGTCGCGCGCGGAGAGACGCCGGGCCATCGAGGCTGCCGCTGCGGTTTTGAAGGGCAGGCGCATATTGATGGCCGGTGTCGGCGCCCTGCGCACCGATGACGCCGTGGCACTGGCAAAGGACGCCGAAGCTGCCGGTGCGGATGCCCTGCTGCTGGCGCCCGTTTCCTACACGCCGCTGACGCAGGAAGAGGCCTATCATCACTTCGCCGCCGTGGCCGGCGCAACGGGCCTGCCGCTCGCCATCTACAACAACCCGACGACGACGCGGTTTTCCTTCAGCGACGACCTTCTGGTGCGGCTCGCCTATATCCCCAATATTCGCGCCATCAAGATGCCGCTGCCGGCCGATTCGGATTATGCGGGCGAGCTTGCGCGCCTGCGGCCGAAGCTGACGGATGGTTTCTCCATCGGTTACAGCGGCGACTGGGGATGCGCCGAGGCGACGCTTGCCGGCGGCGACACCTGGTACAGCGTCATCGCGGGTCTGCTGCCCGTTCCGGCACTGCGGCTGATGCGGGCGGCGCAAGCCGGCGACGCAGAGGAGACACGCCGGATCGACGCGGCCTTCCAGCCGCTCTGGGCGCTGTTTAAAGAATTCGGCAGTATCCGCGTGGTCTATGCCGCCGCCAGCATCCTGTCATTGGCGGTTGGCGAACCGCCCCGGCCGATCCTGCCGCTCACCAGCGCCGAACGCCAGCGGGTGGAAGAGGCGCTTGAAGCCCTGTCCGCGCTGGAAACCGCGCCATAATTCGGGCGCTTTGCGGGCGGATTGCCACGGAATGATACTGCATTCACTGCGGAAAATGAAAATGATACGTCGCTTCCTCCTTGCTGCCCTGTTCGCTTCAGCCGCGTCCGCCGCCTTAGCGGGGACCGGCCTTGTCGAACCGACGCTGAAAATGTCGCCGCAGCATGACGGCAAGGTGCGGGTGGCGATGACGCTCGATGCCTGCATGGGCAAGACCGACCACCGCATTCTCGATAGGCTGGTGAAGGAGCGCATTCCGGCGACGATCTTCGTTACCGCCCGCTGGCTGAAACATAATGGCGAGGCGCTGGCCACGCTCATGGCGCATCCGGACCTGTTCGAGATCGAAAACCATGGCGAAAACCATGTGCCGGCGGTGGATAAGCCGGTTTCCATTTACGGCATCGCCGCCGCCGGTTCGGAAGCGGCGGTCGAGCAGGAAGTGGAGGGCGGCCGGCAGGCCATCGTCGCCGCCACCGGCCTCCAGCCGCAATGGTTCCGAGGTGCCACGGCCAAATATACCAGGTCCTCCATGACCACCATCAACCGGCTCGGCATGCGGGTCGCCGGTTATTCCGTCAATGGCGATGGAGGCTCGCTGCTGGGTGCGGCCGCGACGGCGAAACACATCGCTTCCGCCCGGGATGGCGATGTCATTATCTCCCACATCAACCAGCCCACCCATGAAGCGGGCGAGGGCGTGGTGAAGGGCCTTCTGGCGCTGAAGGCGCGCGGCGTGATTTTCACAAGGCTGGACGATCCGTCCTTCGCACCGCCGGGGAATTGATCCGCAAGGTCGCCGCCCGTTTCTTCTCCCCGCCGGGGAGAAGATGCCCGAAGGGCAGATGAGGGGGCAAGCTCCCCGCATCTCTTCACCGTCGCCCCCTCATCCGGCGCTGCGCGCCACCTTCTCCCCGGCGGGGAGAAGAAATATGCCGCACCGGCTTGGCCGCGAAACGGCGCGGACACGAGCCGACAACATCCCCTACATCCATGCCCGTTTTTCGGCGGCGCGGGCCAAAAAATTGCGCTAGCATCCTCCCATGATGCTGTTCAAACGCCCCGACACCGAAACCCTCTATTCCGCCCTTGTAAACAAGGACCCCGCCTATGAAGGCGTGGCCTATGTCTGTGTGACCTCGACGAAGATTTTCTGCCGTTTCACCTGCACGGCGCGAAAGCCGAAGATTGAAAATTGCCGGTTCCGCGAGACCATTGCCGAATGCCTGGAAGCGGGCTTCCGTCCCTGCAAGCGCTGCAAACCGATGCTCGCCTATGGCACCGCCGACGAGACCGTGACTGAGCTGCTGACCGCGCTGGAAAACGAGCCCGCCCGCCGCTGGCGCGAGGAGGACGTGGTGGCGATGGGCCACGACCCGTCTACCGTGCGCCGCACCTTCAAGCGCCGTTTCGGCATGAGCTTTCTGGAAATCGCCAGGCTGCGCCGGGTTGGGGATGCGGCAACGAGCCTTGCCTCGGGCGAAGCCGTGATCGGTGCGCAGATCGATGCGGGCTATGAATCGGGCAGCGGTTTCCGCTCGGCCATCAACCAGCTCTTCGGCACCTCTCCGGCCGCCATGAAGGGCAAGGGCTTCCTGAAGGGCGACTGGATCGACACGCCGATCGGCCCGATGCTCGCCGTGGCCGACGATCACGCTTTGCATCTCCTAGAATTCGCCGACCGGCCGGCGCTTCCCACCGAGCTGAAGCGGCTGAAGACGCGCACCGGCGCGGATATGGTGCTCGGCCGGACGGCCGTGACCGGCCAGATCGAAGCGGAACTAAAGGCCTATTTCGCCGGGCATTCAGCCGCCTTCGAAACTAGGCTTGCCGGCCACGGCACGCCCTTCGAGCGCGACGTCTGGCGCAGCCTGCGGGAAATCCCGGCGGGCGAGATCGTCAGCTATTCTTCGCTCGCAACCGCCATGGACAGGTCATCCGCCGTGCGTGCGGTCGCGCGTGCCAATGGCGCCAACCAGATCGCCATCGTCGTGCCGTGCCACCGTGTGCTGGGCGCGGATGGCAGCCTGACCGGCTATGGTGGCGGGCTGTGGCGGAAGAAATGGCTGATTGAGCACGAGCGCCGCATGGCGGGCGTGCTGGCGGAGAGGCAGGCGCAGGGAATGCCGCTCGCTTCCTGAGCGGCCTGGCTGCTGGTTTTCAGGAGGTTGTTCATTGATAGTGGAGCGGGGCGCGTGGGGTTTACCCCCCTCTGCCCTGCCGGGCATCTCCCCCTCAAGGGGGGAGATCGATCTGCGGCGAGGTTTCGCCCATCTCAACGTTGAGAATGAAATGGCGGTAGCGCCTCCTGCCGATCTCCCCCCTTGAGGGGGAGATGCCCGGCAGGGCAGAGGGGGGTAAACCCCACGCGCCCCCGTCAATCGACAACCTCCTGAGAGCTCAAACCCGGGGCGCTTCGCACTTCCCGCCGGAAAGCCGCCGGTCAATCCGGCAGTTTGGGCACCACCCGGCGTGAGGGGAAGAGTTCCCGCGTCACCGTCATGGCGATCAGCGACAGCGGCAGCGCCAGCATGGCGCCGGCCGCTCCCCACATCCACGTCCAGAAGATGATCATCACGAAGACGAGGAAGGGGTTTATCTCCATGTTGCGGCCCACCACCGCCGGAAAGGCGAGGTTTTCCATCAACAGGTGAATGGTGAAGAAGATCGCCGCGGGCAGAAGCGCCAGAACGATATTGTCGTGGGTGATGATGCCGGCCACCGTCAGCGCAATCGTCATGGCGGTAATGCCGAGAAACGGCACGAAGCTGGAAAGGAAGGCGAACAGCCCCCAGAGCAGCGGCATGGCCAGCCCACCCAGATAGGCGATGACCACCATCGTCACCCCGAGCCCGGCATAGATCAGCGCCGCCGTCGCGAAATAGGTGCCGAGCACCTCTTCCACCGAGGCGATGATGCGGATGGTCCGCAGCCGCTGGTGGCGGGCCGGAAAGGCCATGATGATCGCCTTGCGCAGCCGCAGGCGACTGTAAAGGAACATCAGCAGCGCGGCGAGGAAGATCATGCCCTGGATGACGGCGGGGGTGATGTTGGAGCCGAGCACGGAAATGATCTCGCCGCTGCGCGAAATCAGCGATTCCATCGACATCGACCCCATGCTGAAGGTCGCCGCCGAGATATTCAGCCATCTCAGACTTTGAAGGTAGGGCAGGAAGCGGTCGATACTTCGTTCTACCAGCGCCGGCCCTTCGGAGGCGAGCTGCGACAGCGGGTCGATCAGCGAATTGACCACGAAGAACATCACCGCAGCCACAAGCGAGGAGAGAATGAGCGCGACGCCGAAGCCGGGAATGCCGTAGGAGCCAAGTTTTTCAGCGGCGATGCCGAGGATCATTCCCACCACGATGGCCATGACCACCGGGATGAGGATCAGCGACAATTCGTGAATGACCGCCATCATCACAATGAGAAAAATGCCGATCACCGACCATGCGACGACGACATCAAGGGCTTCGCGGCCAAGCGGTTGCTGGCTGCGCGCATCATCACGGTGCGATCCGGACGCAAGTCCCTCAAGCGGGTCGGCTCTCGTGGCCGAAGCATTGCCGGGGCCTGCTGCCGAGCGCCCCCCGATATTGCCCAAACTGCCGGTTTTTTCCGGTCTGGCATTCTCATTCATCGAACTGTCCCCCAATAAGATGACAAACGTCCGAAAAATGAGGCGGTTCCGGGGCTGTGAAAATTTCGCCGCCCCGTCTTCCTTTACGCGGAAAGCTTCAGCCCGATGCCCCACGGATCCTTCAGGACAATACCATCGCCCTGCCGTTCCGTGGCGATTTCCAGCCGGTCGAGAGCAGCCGCAGCGCGGTCAAGGGCATCACGCTCGTTGAATTTCAGCGAGTAGCCGGAAAGGCCGGTCATGTTGTCGTTGCGGGCCGTGGCGCCGCGGCTGTTCCAGATATTGGCCGCCACGTGGTGGTGATAGGCCCCGGAGCCGAAGAAGCTCGCACCCGGATACCGCGCCATGATCTTCAGCCCCAGCACGTCCTGATAAAATTCATCCGCCTGCGGAATATTGCCGACCTGCAGATGGATATGACCGATCGCGGTTCCCTCTGCTGCGCCTTCGAATGCCGTCTTCGGCGCGCTGTCGTAAAGCGCCTGCAGATTGAGGCCGAGCGTTGCCATCTCCACCGTGCCGTCCTGCTGATAGGTCCATTCCTCCGGCGAACGGTCGCGATACACCTCGATGCCGTTGCCTTCCGGGTCGGCAAGATAGATCGCTTCGCTGACCAGATGGTCGGACGCGCCCTGAAGCTGGATATTGTTATGGGCGGCATGCGCCAGCCAGTGCGCCAGATCCTGCCTGCTTGGCATCAGGAAGGCGGTGTGGAACAGGCCTGCGGCATTGCGCGGCGCGCGCTCCGCGGCAGTTGAGGTGGAAAGCGTCAGCAGCGGCTGGCCATTGACGCCGAGAACCTCGCCGCTCGGGCTTTTTTCGATGACCGAAAGACCGATGATCTTCCGGTAAAAATCCGAAACGCGCGGCAGATCGTGAACGACGAGATGAGCCTGACCGACATAAGCCGGGCGCGTCAGGGCGAATTGTTTGATTTCACTCATCATAATCTCCATATTGAATCTGACGCGCCGAGGGCGGATCGGCGGCCGCCGGCATCGTCCGACGCCGCTTTGCGGCGTTTGTCGAAAGCGAATATGGGCGGATTTCATCGTTCAGCAAAGATCGCCATCCGGCGATTGACCGTCCACAATTCGTTGACAATGACCGCCCAAGCATGTCTCCCGGCTTTGACTTCGATCAACGCGAAGGATGTGCCGGCGGGGAATATGAGCTTGAGCCACGAGAAACGGCAGATTACGCCAAAGGAGACAGCCATGTACAAAAAGATCATCGTACCGGTAGACCTCAGCGCCACCGACAAGGGTGAAAAAATCCTCGCCAAGGCCAAGGCGCTGCTGGATGCCGATGGCGAGATCGTCCTCATCAATGTGGTTGAGGAACTGCCCGGCTACATGGCGATCGACCTGCCGGTCGACCTCATCGAAAACGCGATCAAGGATGCCAAGGCGAAACTTGCTGACTTGAAGACGAGGGTCGGTTTCAACGGCAGCCAGGAAATCCGCAGCGGCGCGCCCGCGCGTGAGATCATCGCCGCTGCCGAAGAGCACAAGGCGGATCTCATCATCATCGCGTCGCATACGCCGGACTTTACCAATTATTTCATCGGCGCCACCGCCGACCGCGTGGTGCGCCACGCCAAGTGCTCGGTGCTGATCGACCGCTAAAGTGAGTTGAAATCTTGGGGTTGCGGGCGATTTTCGCCCGCACCGGCTGGAGGAGAAGACCATGAATGCCCAAAGTTACGAGAAGATCCTGCGCGACCGTCAGCGTGAGCTTTATCGCCGCTTGCATAAAATAGAGGCTGATTTCGAGGAGCCGCGCAACCCTGATGACGACGACCGCGCCATCGAGCGCAGCAATGACGAGGTGCTGGACGAGCTGGGGCAGGTGGGTCAGGACGAGCTGCGCGCCATCGACGCCGCCCTCGACCGCATCGCGAACGGCACTTTCGGCACCTGCGTCAAATGCGGCAAGAAAATTTCGGAAGACCGCCTGAACGCCGTTCCCTATACGCCGTTCTGCCAGGAATGCGCTGCGGCGCTGTGAGGGGCGTTCCTTATCTACCCTCATTCCTGTGCTTGTCACAGGAATCTAGCCAACCCAAGTCTTTGGGCTGAAAGAACTCTTTCCGTCGCGCAGACGCGCATCGACTGGATTCCTGTGACAAGCACAGGAATGAGGGCGCCGGCGAGGACCGCTACTCAACCTCTCCTTTCGAAACAGCCTCGAACGAAATTTGATCGCCGTTAACCGGCTGCTGTCTTGTTCCTGTCTAATATTGCCGTCATGCTTGGCGACAAGCAGGCAAACGGGAATGGACTATGAGTAACGTGTGGCGGTTTGGTCGCCAGTATGATTTTCACGAGATTGTCGCCGATGGCATCGTCCACGGCGTGGGTATCGTTTTTGCGCTGGTGGGCGCCACGGCGCTGATTTTTTACGCGACCGTCTGGGGCAGCCTCAGCGCCATTGCGGCCGCCTGGATTTATGGTCTCGGCCTCGTCGCCTGTCTTTCCGTGTCTTTCACCTATAATATCTGGCCGCATTCCAACGTAAAATGGTTCCTGCGCCGGCTGGACCATTCGGCGATCTTCATCCTGATTGCAGCCACCTATACGCCCTTCCTCATGCGCGGTATTCACGATCCGCTGATTGCCACGATGCTGGGGCTGATCTGGCTTGCCGCCATCTGCGGCATATTGCTCAAATGCCTGTTTCCCGGCCGATACGACCGCGTTGCCATCGGCCTTTATCTCGCCATGGGCTGGAGCGGCATCATGGTGGTGCAGCCGCTTTCGTCCCATCTGGCGCCTGTCACGCTCTGGCTGATCGTTGCCGGCGGCGTCATCTATTCGCTTGGCGTGGTCTTCCACGTCTGGGAAAAGCTGCGGTTCCAGAACGCCATCTGGCACGGTTTCGTCGTCGCCGCCGCCGTGGTCCACTATTTTGCGGTCGTCACCTCCTTCAGCCTCGCTCCCCTGACGTCCTGACGAGTAACGTCCTGATATCGCGAGCACTGGACAGCCATCCGCGTCATCGCCTAATGCTCGCGTGAAGATCGTGTCCGGCAGGGCGCGGTGCAGGCAAGAACGAGGGCGAACGATAATGAGCGTGGAACTGCGCGATGCGACCGTGGATGATCTTTCCGGCATCATGGAGATTTACAATGACGCGGTCCTGAACACGACGGCGATCTGGAACGAGGTGCTGGTCGATCTGGATAACCGCAAGGAGTGGTTTTCCGCCCGCAAGTCACGCGGCTTTCCGGTCATCGTCGCGATTCTTGATGGCCAGGTCGCCGGATACGCTTCCTATGGCGACTGGCGCGCCTTCGACGGTTATCGCCACACCCGCGAACATTCCGTCTATGTCCAGAAGGACGCACGTGGCCACGGCATCGGCAAAAAGCTGATGCAGGCGCTGATCGACCATGCATCCGGCAATGACGTGCATGTACTGATCGCCGCAATCGAATCGGAAAATCACGCCTCCATCCGCCTGCACGAGAACCTCGGTTTTACGGTTGCGGGCCGGTTTTCGGAAGTTGGCACCAAATTCGGCCGCTGGCTGGACCTGACCTGCATGGAGCTGAAGCTGAATTAGCAGCCTGGCCGGGATTTCTCTCAGGCCGGACGCCGGGCAAAGGCGAGCATGACGCCGAAGGCCATCATCATGGAGCCGCTGATTCGGTTCACCCGCTTCAGGGCGCGCGCATTGCGCATGAGACCGGACAACCGAGAACCAATGAAGGCGTAAACGGTGATAGCCACCACCTCGAGCAGCAGGAAAATTGCGCCGAGCGTGGCGAAACTCTGCCAATAGGCGTCCTGCTGGATGAATTGCGGGAAAAACGCCGTGAAGATCAGGATGGCCTTCGGATTGCCGGAGGCGACGAAAAACTCCTGCCGCAGATAGGTCTTGAGAACATTTCCGTTGCCCGAGGATACATCGGGAGCGGTGACGTCCGCCCTTGAGCGGATGAGCTTGAAGCCGATCCACAGCAGGTAGAGAACGCCGATCCATTTGATCAGCGAAAACATCATTTCGGACGCCATCAAAAGTGCGCCGAGGCCCAGCGCAGCAATCGCAATCATGCCCGCGAAAGCAACAAGCCTGCCGCTTGCCGCCATCACCGCCGTCGCCATGCCGTATCGCGCACCGACAGTCATCGACAGGAGATTGTTGGGCCCGAACGCCATGTTCAGGGCAAAGCAGGCGGGAATGAATATGAGGATGGTTTCGAGCGCCATGATGGTGATCCGGAAGGAGTGAGATCGCGATAATCTCACTCTCCGGTCCGGCTGTCGAGACGGTCATTTTCTTCGCAACAAAGGCCGGCAGGCAGCCGGCCGTTACCCGTCTCTGATCAGATAGGTTCGAACACCATCGAATGGCCGTTGATGCAGTAGCGCAGGCCGGTGGGCTTCGGGCCGTCCGGGAAGACGTGGCCGAGATGGCCGCCGCAATTGGCGCAGCGGATTTCCGTGCGGACCATGCCGTAGCTCGCGTCACGATGTTCCGTCACGGCGCCCGGCTTTACCGGCTCGAAGTAGCTCGGCCATCCGCAGCCCGCATCGAATTTCGTGTCGGAGAGGAACAGCGGCTCGTCGCAGGCGGCGCAGCGGTAAAGACCCTTCTGGAACGTGTCCCAGTAGGGGCCGGTAAAGGCGCGCTCCGTGCCGTGTTCACGCAGGATGTGATATTGCTCCGGCGTCAGCTGCTCGCGCCAGTCGGCATCGCTCTTGTTCACTTTGGGGGATGTCAGATCGCTCATGGAATGATCCTTTCTGTTCCTGCCAGAAATAGTCATCACCGTTGCCGATTGAAAGAGGGCAGCCGTCATAACGAGTACGTTATGAGCCATGTGAAGAGTCGATTTGGGTTGAGATGGCGGTTCCTATGCCTTAACTGGAAAAATCGATTTGTAGAGTTTGAAAAGGAACGTCACCGAGTTGGCGTTCAAAGGGGTGGGGGAACCCCGGGAGATGTGAATGACATCAGATGTCACGGCGCTGACATTCCTGTCGCTGTTTTTGCCGTTTCTGGCAGCACTTGCCGCACCGGCGCTGGTGAAGAGGTTCGGTCACAACGCCGCATGGATCCTGGCGATTGCGCCCGGGCTGGCATTTGCCCATTTCGCGCTGATGCTGCCGCAGGTGGCGGCGGGCGGCGTGGTAACGGGTGGTTATGCCTGGGTTCCGAGTTTCAACCTCAGCTTCTCCTGGTTCATCGATGGCCTGTCGCTGACCTTCGCGCTTCTCATCACGGGCATCGGCCTGCTGATCGTGCTTTACGCGGGCGGGTACATGAAGGGGCACCCGCAGCAGGGGCGTTTCCTGTCATTCCTGCTTCTGTTCATGGGGGCGATGCTGGGCGTCGTCGTTTCCGACAGCCTGCTTATGCTGTTCGTTTATTGGGAACTGACCTCGATAACCTCCTTCCTGCTGATCGGCTTTGACCATACGCGTCCCGCCGCCCGCCGTGCCGCCTTGCAGGCGCTGGTGGTCACGGGTGGGGGCGGTTTGCTGCTGCTCGCCGGGCTGATCTTCATCTGGGACATGAGCGGCATGACGCAATTGTCCATGCTGGTGCGTGGCGGCGACATATTGCGCGACAGCCCGTTTTATCTCGCCGCGCTGCTTCTGGTGCTCGGCGGCGCCTTTACCAAATCGGCGCAGTTTCCCTTCCATTTCTGGCTGCCCAACGCCATGGAAGCGCCGACCCCGGTTTCGGCCTATCTGCATTCGGCAACAATGGTGAAGGCCGGCGTCTATCTTCTGATGCGCTTCAATCCCGTGCTCGGCGATACCGCCGCCTGGCAGATATTGCTGCCGTTCTTCGGCGGGCTGACCATGCTCACCGGCGCGCTGCTTGCCGTGCGCCAGACCGATCTGAAGCTGATGCTCGCTTATACCACGGTGTCGTCGCTCGGCCTGCTGGTCATGCTGACCGGCTTCGGTTCGGACCATGCCATCGAGGCGGCGGTGCTTTATCTGGTGGCGCATTCGCTTTTCAAGGGCGCGCTGTTCATGGTTGCCGGCATCATCGACCACGAGGCCGGCACCCGCGACGTGACGAAGCTCGGCGGCCTGCGAAAAGCCATGCCGATCACCTTCTGGGCGGCGCTCGCGGCGGCCATCTCCATGGCGGGCCTGCCGCCCTTCTTCGGCTTTCTTGCCAAGGAAGAGATTTATTATGCGCTGGCGCACGGCAATCCGCGCGCCGTGCTGTTCACCGGCGTCGCCATTCTCGGCAATGCGCTGATGTTCGCCATCGCCTTCGCGGTGGCGCTGAAACCCTTCCTCGGCAAGCCGGTGAAAACCCCGAAACACGCGCATGAGGGACCGCTGCTGCTGTGGCTCGGCCCGGCGTTGCTGGCGGTGAAGGGGCTGACCATCGCGCTCTTTTCCGGTATCGCGCATTTCTACATTTCGACGCCGATGGCAAGCGCGGTCGCGGGCGAGGCACGCCCGATTGAAATATCGCTCATTCCCCATATCGGCGTGCCGCTCGGCCTGTCGTTGCTGACGATCGCGCTCGGCATCGTCCTCTACACGCAGCTTTCCGCTGTCCGTGGACTGATCGACCGCACCTTCAAGGCGCTGGGGGCAGGGCCGGACAGAGGCTTTGACGTCTTCATCGAAATGCTGGTGAAAGTGTCATTCCACATCACCCGGATCATCCAGCCGGGCAGGTTGGAATTCTACGTCACCGCCACATTCGCCGTCATCGCCGCGGTGCTGCTTGTGCCGCTGTTCCTTTATGGCGAACTTCCCGCCATGCCGGCATGGCCGCACGATATGCAGATCCATGAGCTGACCTTCATCGTCATTGCGGTGGCGGGTCTCCTTGCGGTGCTCACGGCTTCCAGCCGGCTCACCGCCATCATCGCGCTCGGCATTCAGGGCTTTGCCGTGGCCGTCATCTTCCTGCTGTTCGGCGCGCCCGATCTTTCATTCACGCAGTTCATGGTCGAGACGCTGTCGGTGGTCATTCTGACGCTGGTGATGACGCGGCTTCGCCTGTCACCGTCGGACCATCGCGGCCTTGGCCAGAAGCTGCTGGACAGCACCATCGCCATTGCCTGCGGCACCGGCTTTGCCCTGTTCCTGATGCGGGCGACGGAAGCCTCGTTCGACAATCGCCTGACGGACTTCTACAATACCTATTCCAAGGTCATCGCCCACGGCGCCAATGTGGTGAACGTCATCATCGTCGATTTCCGTGGCACGGATACGCTCGGCGAAATCGCGGTGGTGATGATCACGGGTCTCGCCATCCTCGCGCTCATCCGCATCCGCCCGGCCGCCGCCGTCAAGGGGCCGGCCAAGACCGCGAAAAAGAAGGGAGCGCGGGCATGAACACGCTCATTCTGCGCACCGTCGCCCCTGTCGTCACCAGCCTCATGGTGCTGTTTTCCATCTTTGTGCTGCTGCGTGGCCATAACGAGCCGGGCGGCGGTTTCATCGGCGGGTTGATCGCGGTTTCGGCGCTGGCGATCTACGGCATCGCCTATGGCGTGGCGGCGGTCCGCCGCGCCATCGTGTTTCATCCGCTGTCCATCGCCGGCGCCGGGCTTCTCATGGCGATGCTCTCCGGCCTCGCCTCGATTGCCGCGGGCGTGCCGTTCATGACCGGGCTCTGGATCTATCCAAGCCTGTTCGGCATCGAAGTGCCGCTCTCCACCGTCATGTCCTTCGATATCGGCGTCTACCTCGTCGTGGTCGGCGCCATCACCTCCATTGCCTTGGCACTGGAAGAAAGGGAAAGCGACTGATGGAAGCGGTTTTCTCCATTCTCGTCGGCATCTTCTTTTCGGTTGCGATCTATCTCATGCTGTCGCGCCACAGCATCCGCATGCTGCTGGGCATCGCCATTCTCGGCAATGCGGTCAATCTGCTGCTGTTCACAGCGGGAAGGCTGACGCGCGAAGTGCCGCCGATCATTCCGGCTGGCATGGATACGCTGCCGGCAGGTGCCGCCAATCCGCTGCCGCAGGCGCTGATCCTGACGGCGATCGTCATTTCCTTTTCCTTCTTCTGTTTCCTTCTGGTGCTGACCTGGCGTGCGTTCCAGGAATTGCAGACCGATGACACGGACGAAATGCGCACCGCAGAACCGGCAGGCGAGCCTTTGCCGCCGCTCGGTTATTGAGCGGGCGAGGCGTAGACACACATGGCTTCATCCACCACCTCCGCAGTTTCCGATCTTTCCGCAGCGCTCGTCGTCGCTCCGGTGCCCTTGTCCGACTGGCTGATCATCCTGCCCGTCGCGCTCTGTATCGGCGCAGGCGCCATTCTCATGATGATGCGCCACGCGATCCGCCGGCATGCGGCCATTGCCATCACGGCGCTTTCCCTGCTGGTGCTTCTCGATGCCGCATTGCTGTGGAAGGTCGTGACGCAAGGGCCGTTCACCATGGTCATGGGCCGCTGGCTGCCGCCCTTCGGCATTGCCTTCACTGCCGACCTCACCGGTGCCCTGCTATCGCTCGCGGCTGCGATTGTCGCGCTCGCTGGCGCCATCCACGCCAGCGCCGATATCGACAATAGCGGCAGGCGATACGGTTTTTATCCCTTCCTGATGCTTCTGATGGCCGGTGTTACCGGCGCGTTCCTGACCGGCGACCTCTTCAACCTCTATGTTTGGTTCGAGGTGCTGCTGATTTCGTCCTTCGGGCTGATCGTGCTCGGCTCGACACGCGAGCAGATCGACGGCGCGCTGAAATACGCCATTCTGAACCTCATCGGCACAACGCTGTTTTTGATCACGGTCGGTTATCTCTACGCCATCTTCGGCACGCTCAACATGGCCGATATCGCGCAGAAGGCGACTGAGCTGCGTGGTACTGCACCGCTGATGACGCTTGCCAGCCTCTTTGCGCTCGCCTTCGCCATGAAGGCGGCGGCATTTCCGGTGAATTTCTGGCTGCCCGCTTCCTATCACACACCGCGAATCGTCGTTTCCGCCCTGTTCGGCGGCCTGCTCACCAAGGTCGGCATCTATTCGCTGCTGCGCGTCATGGTCATGCTGTTTCCGGTCGAGCGTGAGGAACTCAGCATCGTCATCGCCATCTCCGCGGCGCTGACCATGGTGCTGGGCGCCATGGGCGCGCTGGCCCAGAACGATATTCGCCGGATGCTCGGTTATGTCGTCATATCGGGCATCGGTTACATGATGGCGGGCATCGCCATCGGCACGCCCTCCGGCGTATCAGGTGCGATATTCTACGCGCTGCATTCCATGGTGCTGATGACGGCGCTTTATCTAGCCGCCGGCCATGCCGCCCGCCTCGGCGGCAGCTTCAGCATGCGCGCGCTCAGTGGCCTTTACCGGCAGGCGCCTTGGTTCTCGGCGCTCGCGCTCGCGCTGTTTTTCGCCGGCTCCGGCCTGCCGCCCTTTTCCGGCTTCTGGCCGAAGGCGGTCCTCGTCAAATCGGCGATCGATATCGGCGCCTGGTGGCTTGCAGCCGCCATCCTTGCCTCCGGCTTCATCGCCACCATCGCCTTTGGTCGGCTCTTCCTTCTGTGCTTCTGGCGTCCGGCAGTGGCGACGGCCGGCCAAACTCCCACGCCGCCCGCATCACCACTCGCGGCACCCTCTCTCGTGCCGCTGGTGGGCCTGACAGCGCTGGTGGTGGGCTTCGGCCTGTTTCCCGAAAGCCTGCTCAATCTCAGCCAGCAGGCGGCCGCCGGGCTGGCTGATCCGCAGGCCTATATCCAGTCGGTCTTTTCCGAGGGGGGCAAACCATGAGCCTCTATATTATCCAGCTGCTCTTCGTCGCCGTGTGGCTTGCGGTAAGCGGCAGCATCTCACTGGCGAATATCGTCTTCGGCCTCATCGTTTCGGCGCTGGCGCTCGGCCTCATCCGCCACCAGCTTCCGGGCGGCGATAATCACTGGCTGCGACTCACCCGGGTGCTGTCGCTCGTGCTGCTGTTCTTCAAGGAGCTGGCGCTGTCCGCCTGGAAGGTGGCGGTGCTGGTGACGCGGCCGAGACTCGACGTGAAGCCCGGCATATTCGCCTATCCGCTGACGGTGACGACGGATTTCCAGATCACGCTGCTCGCCAACCTCATCACTTTGACCCCCGGCACGCTGTCGGTCGATGTTTCGGCGGACCGAAAAACGCTTTACGTCCACGCAATCGATTGCAGCGATATCGAAGCCACGAAGAACGACATCAGAAATGGCTTTGAAAAAAAGATCATGGAGGCGTTTCAGGGATGACGCCGGAACTAATAGTTTCATTTGCAACTATACTTGCCTCGGTTGTACTGTCGGTCGCCTTTTTGCTGACAGTATATCGGGTTGTGGCAGGTCCGACCTTGCCGGATCGGATCGTGGCACTCGATATGCTGGTCGGTATTGCGATCGGCTTCATCGCAGTCATCGCCATCCGTACCGGCGTCAATCTTTATGTCGATATCGCCATTGCGCTCGGTCTCGTGGGCTTCCTGGCGACGGTCGCCTTTGCCCGTTTCGTGCTGTCGCGCGGCCCGGATGGCAAACGTGAACGACAGACGGTGCTGGATGGCGAGCGGACGCCGGAAACCACTGAAAAGCCAGCAAAACCGGGGCCGAGTGGCGGAAAAAGAAAGGGTGGACGATGATGGGCTGGATCGTGGCTATTCTTGTTGCGGCGCTGACTGTCTCGGGGGCGGCGTTCTCGCTGATCGCGGCGATAGGGATTAATCGCCTGCCGGATGTCTATACCCGCATGCATGCGGCTTCCAAGGCGGGCACAGTCGGGTCCGGCCTGCTTCTTCTCGCCGTCGGTATTCACGCGGTGGAATTATCGACGCTGGCGCGGGCGCTCGCCGGTTTCTTCTTCTTTATTCTGACTGCGCCGGTCTCCGCACATCTTCTTGCAATGGCCGCGCACAAGGCAGGTTATCCACTGGATGTTAAATCGGTAGTTGATGACTTGAAGAAAATTTGAAGTTGAATTTCCCCCTAATAATAGGGGGTATGCATTTTCCATTACTACTTGGCATAGTATTTTATTACCCGTGATTTTTTGTATTGGGATTAGACTGTTTTGAACTGAAAAATTCACAATAGGAATTTGACTTTTGCTGTTTTGCTGTTATCCAAATTAAGTGTAAAGTTGCTAATCGCAATTTGCATCTAGCCTCTTCATAGTCGGCATAGACATTTTATTAATGTCTAATCTATGGTCCATCAGGCCATTGCTGCCCATGTCGCGGGCCGTAAGTTGAATCTCGGATCAATTCGTTTCCGGTTTTCGCTTGAAATCTAGGGGTAGATTTCACGTTGGTTTCAACAGGGCGAAGGTGGGGCACCGGGTAACTTCACATCGCCTGATGCGGCGTTCGCCCGCGTCAGGGGGTCAATAAACAGGAGATACTTAAATGACGGAAACTGCATACGGTAACGCCCAGGATCTGCTGGTCGAACTGACGGCGGATATTGTGGCTGCCTATGTTAGCAACCACGTCGTTCCGGTAACAGACCTTCCCGGCCTTATTTCGGATGTTCACACGGCACTCAGCGGAACATCGGCACCGGCTTCCGTGGCCGTTAATGTCGAAAAGCAGAAGCCTGCCGTCTCCGTTCGCAAGTCGGTTCAGGACGATCATATCGTCTGTTTGGAATGCGGCGGCTCGTTCAAGTCGCTGAAGCGTCACCTGACGACGCATCACAGCATGACGCCGGAAGAATACCGTGAGAAGTGGGACCTGCCGGTCGACTATCCGATGGTTGCTCCCGCCTATGCCGAAGCCCGTTCGCGGCTCGCCAAGGAAATGGGTCTCGGCCAGCGCCGCAAGGCCAGCCGCTAGTCGGATTTGCCTATTCTTCTCCCCGCCGGGGAGAAGATGGCTTGAAGGGTCGGATGAGGGGGCAACGTCAGCGATAGATCGCACTCTCGCCACCCTCATCCCACTGCCACGCCTTTCTCTCCGTCGGGGAGAAGACGCCAGCGGAACTAGCCCGTTCCATATTCAGCGCTGAAAACCATGCCTTGTCTCAAAGGCCATGACTTGCGGGAAGTTCTCTCGCCCTTCACGGAAATGTCCAGCCGGTCTTTCGACCGGCTTTTTTATTGCCGCCAGCAATATGGGTGGAGGAAAAAAATCCTTGATCGTGAAGGGCTAGACCTCAAAAATAAAGCGAAATCAATCTCATATTTTTCGCCATCAAATTTGCACTTCCCCGCATCCATCCTCAGGTGTATGAATTAATTCCTATTCGTAAAGGAGTTGCATATGCCGTCGGATATATCGTCTTTGCCTCCCCCCGCGCGGCCCTGCCTAGAGGTCGCCGATCGTCGTCTTCGCAGCTGGTCGCCTGCTGCCGAGCGCGATGAGATTTCGCGCATCTGCCGGCTGGTTCGTCAGCTGACGGGCGAAATGGTGAAATTGACCGGCGACCGGCTGGCGGCGCGTCGCGACCGGCGGCGCAGCGAATGCCATATCCGCCAGATCGCCATGTATGTGTGCCACGTGCAGCTCGGCATTCCCATGTCGGATATCGGCCCCTGTTTCGGCAGGGACCGAACGACGGTTGGCCATGCCTGCCAGGTGGTGGAGGACCGCCGCGACGAACCGGCCTTCGATGAATTTGTCGCAACGCTAGAGCGGCTTGCCGGCAGCATTTGCAACGTGATGAGGGGTGTCCGCGATGAGTGAGGCGAAAGGCACCTCCGATGCTCGTCCCGATCCTGTCCTCCTGCGACTACTGCGTTTTGTCGCGGCGGGCGCCGCCGACATTTCGGACGATGGTGGCGATATGGTCTTGCGGCGGCCCGGCGCAGGAAAAAGCGGGGCAGGGCGCGATGCATCGCGGTTCCCGGTCGTGACGGTGCAGTCCGCCATCTCTTCGGGGCTGATCATGCGGCTGGAAAACACGCTTTCCGCTGCAGCGCCGCTCGCCGCCTATCTGAAGCGCGCCATAGTGAAAGACCGCGACGAGATTTTTCAGGAACAGCACCGGGAGGTGCAAAATGTGGTGGTGGATGTCGGCGAGGGCAGGCAGCCGGCCCGACGCAACCTCAACACCTCGCCTCTGACCAGCCTTTCACGCCTGAAGGAGCGGGACGGCACGGCGTTTTTTACCATCGATGCCCTGCAGGCGGGCGAGCGTCTCGCCGCCGATTTTCACCGCGCCCACCTCAATCCCAGGGTAACGGCGACATGGGAGCCGAGAATTGCCACCCGCACCAAAGGGGAGGCAGGTGGCGCGCTCGATCTCACCGAGGCGGCTATGGCTGCACGGGCGCGGTTTTCCCGTGCGGCGGACGCGATGGGGCCTGAACTCTCAGGCGTCGCCATCGATGTCTGCTGTTTCGAAAAGGGGCTGGAGACGGTGGAGCGGGAGCGGCAATGGCCGGCACGCTCGGCAAAACTGCTGCTGCGCGCTGCGCTGCTCTCGCTTGCCCGGCACTATGCGCCGCAGGCGCAGGGCTGCAAAAGGACAAGCCACCATTGGGGCGACGGCGATTATCGCCCACAAATGGCAAGAACGATGGCGGCGAGGTGAGGGGGATCAGGCGGCCAGAAGCCGGGCTTCCTCGCGGATGCGCTTGACCATGGAGCGCAGGCCATTTGCCCGCTGCGAGGAAAGATGCTCCACCAGCCCGATCTTGTCGAACACCT
Organism: Rhizobium sp. X9; assembly: GCF_018873185.1. NCBI lineage: Bacteria > Pseudomonadati > Pseudomonadota > Alphaproteobacteria > Hyphomicrobiales > Rhizobiaceae > Rhizobium > Rhizobium sp. X9. The sequence goes on from NZ_CP071311.1 coordinate 659,899, forward strand.
CGATGGCGTCGAGGCCTGCGATTTCGGAAGCCTTCCTGCCGGAATAGACGGCAAGAACGATGGCGACGAGGCCGCGCACGATATGCGCGTCGGAATCGCCTTCGAAGGTCATCAGAGGGTCTTCCGCGCCATCGCTATGGCTGACGAGCCAGACCTGGCTTGCGCAGCCCTGCACCTTGTTTTCGGCAGTGCGCTTGTCTTCCGGCAGATCGGGCAGCGCCTTGCCGAGTTCGATGACATAACGATAGCGATCCTCCCAGTCGTCGAGGAAGGCGAAATCGTCAAGGATCGTATCAAGAGAGGCCATTTGCGCGCCGTATCGTCCGTTATTGCATGTCTTTGCTACGATATAGGCGAAGTGCGGGCGGTTTTGAACCGTGCGGCCACGAAAAAGCCCACGGAAAACAGGTTTCCGTGGGCAAGTTTGACAGGCAGTCACGCAGACGGACATATCCGCCTGCAAAGAAGGGGCGACGCGGCGTTCAGCGGCGGCGCAAAATATCAGGGTGCGGGGCGCTTCTGCGGCAGGGGAATGATGGTGCCGGTCTTCAGCGTGTCGGCATTCCCGGGGAATTCGACGCTGATGGCGGGCACTGCGGCCAGTTTTTCGCTCTCGCTCACAAGTTCGGCTGCGGGGGCGGTCTTTTCACCGCCGGCAAGCTGTGCGTCGAGCAATTCATAAGCGACCTTGGCGCCTTCCTTTGCCCGTTCACCGAGCGCGTGGAAGGTTTCTGCGCCCTTGACGCAGACATCGGGTTTTTCGATGCAGATGGCGCTGACATAACGATAGGCCTCACCGGCTGCCGAAACGGCGCTGGGAATATCGAATGCCGAAGGTTCCTTGGCGGGATCGTTGCTGCTGCCAAAATAGGACAGCGCCACGAGAACCAGCGAAAACCAGAATGTTCCTTTGATCAGAAACCACATTGTCAGACTACCCTGCCAGATGATCTTTGTTTTGAAGCCCCGCCCGTTTTGGGTCATCGGCCTTTGTCCCGTTTTTCGGGCTTGTGCAGAAGCTACAGGTGACCGGCGAACAGCCGATTGCAAAAAGCGGCGCAATTTAATTCAAATTGTATCTATTCTCCTCGTATCGGGACTTCGGCCTGCAATTCCTTCGCATTTTAACAGTCCATGTTAAGCATAATTGCGACAGAGGCCGCCTGTTCCGGGCGAAAGCTGGGGCCCGCGTTGCCACAAAGGTTAACGCGATGGCAAAAATGAAGCGAAATCCGTCGCTTACCCGTCATTAACCATGATTGGCAAAGGCTGGATGAAATGCCCCGTAATGGGACTGCGACGCATTTCGCAGGCGTTTGGCGTCATTCTTTTTATCCATTCCTTAAGCCGCCGCCTTCTATTGTCGGAGCCGTTAGATCCGCCTATGGGATTCGGTATTGGTATTGCGTAATATGAGAGAAAAAGCGGTCGCACTGGTCGACCATGCCGCGGGCAGATGGCTTGCGCGTATGGAAGAGGACGCCGAAAGGCGCGCCGGAACCGTTGCGCGCCTGCGCCGGCTGATTGCCTTCGGTGCTGTCGGCCTTGTTGTTGTGCCCGCCCTCTTCAGCCTTGTCTTCAGCCCCGCCATTGCGCTGCCCATCGGGGCTGCGCTGGTGCTGGCGCTGTTTCTGTCCGCCGCCGCCCTGTCGATCGCCTTTTCCCGCCCCGTGCGTGGCGCGGCGTCCTTTTCCGCCCCTCTCGCTGGCGACGATCTTGTTGCGGCATCGCAAATGCCGGGCCTTGTGCTCACCATCAATGAAAACGGCCTCGTCGAACGTGTCTCCGGCCGCGACCTCGACACGTTTCCGGTCGATCTTCAGGCCTGCAAGGGCCATGTCTTTGCCGAATATGTCTATGTCTCGGACCGTCTCGAACTGATGCAGGCCTTCGATCTTCTGCGCCAGGGCGAGGACAAGGCAAGCGCGGAACTCAGGTTCGAAACCGGTGCCAAGGCGCGCCAGACACAGTTCATGCATGTGCGCATCGAAATGACGGCGATCCGCAGCGTTGCCGGCCGCCTGCGTCGCGTGGTCGCCCAGCTTTCCGATGTCACCGAGATGGAGCTTCTGCGCCGCGATGTCGCCCGCAAGGCGGCGGAGGCGGAATCGGCCAATGACGCCAAGTCGCGCTTCCTCGCCGCCGTCAGCCACGAGCTGCGCACGCCGCTCAATGCCGTCCTCGGCTTTTCCGACATTCTGGCTGGCGAATATTTCGGCAGGCTGGAAAACGACCGCCAGCGGGAATATGTGGGCTTGATCCGCCAGTCCGGCGCGCATCTCCTGTCGGTGGTCAACACCATGCTGGATATGAGCAAGCTGGAAGCCGGCCGTTACGAGCTGATGATGGAAAGCTTCCCGATTGCCGAGACCATATCGTCCTGCGAGGCCATGCTCGGCCTGCAGGCGAAGGAAAAAGGCCTGACTTTGACCAGCCGCATCCAGCGCGGCATCGGCGAAATCGCAGCCGACCAGCGCGCCATCCGCCAGGTTCTCATCAATCTGGCCGGCAACGCCATAAAATTCACCGATGCGGGTGGTGTTGTGTCGATCGACGCCGCGCGTGAAGGCAAGATGCTGAAGCTGACCGTCAGCGATACCGGCATCGGCATCGCGTCCGACAAGATTGACCTTCTGGGCCAGCCCTTCATGCAGGTTCAGAACGAATATACCCGCCGCTATGAGGGCACGGGTCTGGGACTGTCCCTGGTCAAGGGTCTGGTGGCACTGCATGGCGGCACTTTCGTCATCGCCAGCAAGCCGGGCGAGGGAACAGTCGTAACGATCATGTTGCCTGCCGACGGTTCCGGCATGGCAGGGGGCGAAAACGCTGAAACCGAAAGCATGGTGGAATTTCCGCCGCGCATCAGGCAACTCGGCGAAATGGCCGCGATTATGAAGAAGGATGGTGACGATGGCCCCGCGAAAGCGAAAATCGCCTAAGAAAACAACGGCCCAGATCGGCGCCGGGATTGTTTCCTTGGTGGTTTCGGCCATCGGGCGCGAAATCCTGCGCCATCCGAAGCTGGTCGGCGGCTCAGGCGCCTTCGCCGTCGTCTTCGGTTTTGTCGCCGCCAATGCGCTCTGGTATCAGCCGGGCGTGCATCCGTCGCCTTTCCTGCGGACGCGGGATGCGGAAAACCCGAATGGTATTGCCGGTTATCGCCCGGCAGAGCCGCTCGGCACCCACGGCAACGTCACCACCTTTCGCATAGAGCGGCCGGCTGAGACGGAAGCGACGCAGCAACCGGCCGCCGAGACTGCGGCGCTGCCGCCAGCCGAAAGCCAGAAGCCGCAGCAGATCATTGCCGATATTCAGGGCGAACTGAAAAAACGCGGACTTTACGAAGGCGACGCGGATGGTCGCATGGGGCCGAAGACCGCCGCCGCCATCATGTTTTTCGAGGAAACGCTCGGCATGGAACAGACCGGCGAGCCGACGACACGCGTGCTGGCAGCCCTCAGGATCGACGGCGCCACGGTTGCAGCGATTCCAAAGGACCGGCCGTCCGACACCAACACTGGCGGCGGAGTGGAAATCGACCCGGTCGCCGCCGCCATCCGTAAGGCGGAAAAGCCGCAGGTAAAGGCCGAACCAGCCTCCCTCAACAGCGCGGCTGCCGGCGCCAAACCCGTAAACAGCGCACTGATCGCCAAGATCCAGCAGGGCCTGATCAATATCGCCTATGCCGACGTGAAGGTGGACGGTGTGGCCGGCCAGCAGACCCGCAACGCCATTCGCGCCTTTGAAAAACACTATCGCCTACCGGAAACCGGCGAGCCGAGCGAGGCCGTGTTGAAGAAGCTGAAGTCGATCGGGGCGATTTAGAGGGTTAAGCTTCAGGAGGTTGTCCGGTTACAGCGGGCCGGAGGTGCGTGGGGCTTACCCGCCTCTGCCCTGCCGGGCATCTCCCCCTCAAGGGGGGAGATCGGCAAGGGGCGCTTTTGTCGCTTCATTCTCAAGCTTCGAGATGGGCGAGACCTTGCCGCGGATCGATCTCCCCCCTTGAGGGGGAGATGCCCGGCAGGGCAGAGGGGGGTAAGCCCCGCGCACCTTCGGCCCGCTACCAACGCAAAACCTCTGAAAATCATTGAGAGCACGTCCCACCGTTTTCATCGAAAGCACATCCATGCGCCTCAAATCCGAAATCTTCGTCTCAGCCCTCATCCGCCGGGTTTTTGCCGCCGGCGGATTTGCCGCTGTCGAAAAAAAGGGGGCGGAAGATGCGGGCGCGATCTTCATCCGCCAGCGCTTCCGTGATGGCCGTGAAAACCTCTATGGACCGGCCCCGCAAAGTTTCGCCGATGATGAGGAAATCCGCACTGAGCGCCGTTTTGAAACGCGGCTTGCAGGTGTTGAGGGGGAGGAGGCCGCCGCCCTTTTGGAGAGGGAGCGCCGGTTCGACAGCGATCTGTGGATCGTCGAAATCGAAACCGATGAGATCGGCGCTCTCCTGACGCTGGTCGATCAGGTCTAGGCGGGCTTAACCCAGCGTTCCGGTTCTTTGAGTAGCCGGTGCGCTGCGGCTCGGCCGCTCGCGGCCGTGGGTGTAGCTGTCGGCGCGCCGCCAGCTTTCCACGCGCTCTTCGCATTCCACTGTATCGAGACGGTCGAGCAGGGCTTCGGCGCGGCTCATATCGCCTTCGGCGGCGGCGAGATGCGGATAGAAGCATTGCAGGATGAAAGCGGCCTCGGAAAATTCCATGCCGAGCCCGATGAGCGTGGTGGCGAGCTGCGCGCCTGATATATCGAGCATGATGCGCTCCGACAGCCAGTAGCTGGACGACAGCGAATCCGCCAGCGCCACCGCGAACTGCCGGGCATTGCGCTCACGGGCAAACCGCACCAGCAGGGCCTCCTGCACGTTGCTCAGACGGCGCAGGCCAAGAACGTCGCTTTCCGGACGGTTGAGATGATGCGCCATCTGCTTGATCCGCTGGCGCATTTCCTCTTCGAGTGCGGATGCGGCCGCAATGCCTGCCGCTTCTTCTTCCACCTTCGGCTCTTCGGCGCTGACCACCGGCGACGGCGCGACGGCACTCGTCTCCTCGTCCGGCCGCTTCAAATCCTCGGCGTGGCGCAGACCGACAAGCGCGTCGATGACGGTGGGGGAAAGATCGTCCCGGCGCACGATGGCGCGCGCATGGGCGGCACCCTGCGTGCGGGCAATGGTGATCAGGGTTTCGTCATCGAGGCACTTCGACGAAATGAGGAAAGGGGCGGCAAGGGAAATCGGCTGGCAGGCGATGAAGAAGGCGACCGCCGACGGCACGCTCGGATGCTGGGACAGCGCTGCAATCGCCTCCCGCTTGGCTTCTTCGGTGGAGGCAATAAAAAGCGGCATGAAAAGTTCGGCGAACTGCCGAAGGTCCGTTTTTGACGGATGGGAAACATTCTCGAAATTCGTCACCGTGGCCATAAGCACCACATCTTTCTTCCTCACGGCTCTTGGCCTCTCAAGTTCTCGAAACCGGTCGGTCAACGCACTACCCAACAAACGCAAACACAATATCGCGTCAAATTAGAGCAAATGCGTTGACGTCCTGTTAACTATGGGGGGTGGCAAGAGATAATCTGCCTCTATCAACAAGGAAATTTTAAAACCTTAATGACGGAAAAAATGGCATGGAACTTTGCCGCATCGCCTTTGTTTTCAACGGATGCAGGGTTTGGGCGGATAAGTTGCCGTCTGGAGATTAAGGTTAACGGATCATTAACCTCTGTCTGTTTGTAATTTCATGGGCAGTATTAGGATTCCATGTTATTCTGAAACCTGGAATAAGAGCCTGAATGGCATCGAGATGCCTGAATGTCCGCATGGTCCTTCGTTAAGACGCTTTCGGTTTTAAGGGGCATGCGAAAACCAGTCTGTGGGCTGGATTATGCGCAATGTGATGGTGATGAAATTCCCGACGCAAGACGAGGCTTGCGCGGTTCCCATGGGCAACATTGACTCCCGAAGAGGAGACGAGCATGGCAGACATTATTCCAATCGGCGACGCACGACGAAGCCTGCGCCCGGCCGGCCTGGTCGGCAAGGTGATCGGCCCGGCAAAGGTCGTGCTGTTTACCGGCGTGCGTTATGAAAAACGCGATGCCGAGCCCTCCGACAAGGCGGCGCGCAAGCGCAAGCCCGCCCCGGAAACCGCTGCAAAGTCCTGATTACGCGTGATAAATCGGCGTTATTTCCACGGCGTCGGCTGGCATTTCGCCTCGTTCAAGAACCGTTCCGCTTCTTCCCCGAAACTTGGCTGCGGCACCATTGTCCGCAACACCACATACCCTTCCGACTGATCCGATTCCGCCAGAATGGCCTGTGAGAGCGCTGGCGGCTGCGCCTTGCGGATCGCCGCGATCTGCACCGAATCCGCCACCAGAATATCCATCACCCCGGCAGCGGAGGTGCGGTCGTTCATGCTGAAGACCTCGTTCGACGCCTTGTCGTAAACCGCGACGGACCAGAAGGGCACGGCGCCGAGTGCAGTCAGCCGGATCGGGTTTTCCTCGATGTTGAAGGTGCAGACCGCGACCCGCATGAAGGGATCGCCGCTGTCAAGCGTCTTTTTCTCCGTCGTCTCTTCGAGAAGATGAAACAGATGCGGCTTTCCTTCCGCCACCGCCCGGGTATAGGCGTCGCGATTGCTGAAATGCGGTATCGCCAGAAGAATGATGACATGCAGCACGGCGGCGGCGACAAGGCCGGTGACGATGGCGAGAAGGACCCTAAGCATTGCCACACCCCAGCTTGCGGATTTGCGGCATGGCGATGTCGATCAGGCCGGAGCTGCCGGCAACCGGCGTATCGAGCAGTGTCATCACCAGCTTGAAGGTCTGACCCTGCGGCACCGCCAGCCAGTTGTAGGTCTGGGCGTCGGGCGCAATGGTAACGTCGATGCCGCCATCGGCGCTGCGCAGAAGCGTGCGGGAATTGAGCGCGAAAGGCCGTCCCGCATCTTCCGCCAGCACATTGCCCTGCTGGTCGGCGGTATAAAGCGTCCAGAAACGCGAGGGCGGCACGGCCCCTGCCAGCCGGTAACGGCATTCGCCGGTCAGACGCTGGCCATCGCTGTCGACGGAGGCGGTAAAGGCCAGTCCTTCGGCCGTCCCATAGAGCAGCTTGCCGGCATCCGCGCGATGCGACTTGGCGTAAGGATCGGCCTCGATCGTCTGCGCTTCGGGGAAGGCGTCCCATGAGCCGATGCGGATCGAGCCGAAGCCGGATGTCGCCTCAAGTGCTGCGAGCGTCGCGGCAATACCGCCGCCAAAGGCGATCAATAGGGCGATGCCGACAAGGAATGGAACTCGAAACACGCTGTTTTCCCGTTTTTGAACAGGTCGAGGACTATCACTGATTCCCTGTTTGGAAAATGGTACGCCAAGTTTAGTCTTTGTGAAAATGCTCGGAACCGGGATTGCCGCTTTCAGGCCCCCATGACCAGCTTGAAGGCAATCGCCCACATGGTGAAGGCGATGATGCCTTCGAGGATGCGCCAGGCGGAGGGTCTTTCGAAAATCGGCCGCAGCCAGCGCGCGCCGTAACCGAGCGAAAAGAAGAATAGCAGCGAGCCGGTGGCCGCACCCGCGGCAAATGTCTTCTCAAAGCCGGGAAACTGCGTGGAGATGGTGCCGAGCAGCACGACGGTGTCGAGATAGACATGCGGGTTGAGAAAGGTCAGCGCGAGACAAATGGCAAGCGTCTGCCACAGGCTGGCCTCCTGCCTTTCCGCGACGGAAAGCGCCTCCGATGAGCGCAGCGCCGAAAGCAGGCTTTTGGCGCCATACCAGATGAGAAAGGCGGCACCCGCATAACGCATGATGGGATCGAGCGCCGGCATGACAGCGCTTATCCGCTGAAAGCCGAAGACACCGACGGTGATCAGCAGCGCATCGGAAATGGCGCAGGTGGCGCAGACGGCAAAGACATGCGAGCGCGCCAGCCCCTGCTTCAGAACAAAAGCGTTCTGCGCGCCAATGGCGACGATGAGGCTGAGACCCATCGTCAGGCCGGTGAAGAAGATTTGTATGTCCATGCTGGCTGCTGCCTTTTTGTCTCTGCCTGTGCGGATGGCCGATGCCGCCGCTTCCAGACAGAGTGCCTGGATATTTCGCTTGCGTGGTTTAATCAAATTAAACAAATTCAGTTCAAGTAAGAAAAACTAATGATCCGCCGAACTATGCAAGGAGGAGATTTTCCGCGTCATTGCCTCCCCTCCAACCTCATTCCTGTGCTTGTCACAGGAATCCAGCCAGCCCAAGTCCTTGGGCTGAAAGGGCTCTCCCGCCGCGCGAGAGCCGCGTCGACTGGATTCCTGTGACAAGCACAGGAATGAGGGAAGAGGAGAGTGCTGCTGCCCGGATGCTTTGCTGCACCCACCACACCCGTATCAACCCCTACAGGGACGCCTCTGATGCTCGACTATCCCTCCATGCGGGCCGTGGCGCTCGTCGCGCAGACCGGCAGTTTCGAAAAGGCGGCGCAGGTGCTGTGCGTTACGCCGTCGGCCGTCTCCCAGCGCATCAAACAGCTGGAGGAGCGGTTGGGCGTCGTGCTGATCGTGCGCGGCAACCCTTGTGTGGCGACTGAAAAGGGTGAGTGGCTCTGCCGGCACATGGACCATGTCGGCATGCTGGAAAGCGAATTGTTCCGGCAGCTTCCGGCGCTCGCGGAAGCGGGGGAGGTGCCGGAGCGCGTCACGCTCAACATCGCCACCAATGCCGACAGCCTCGGCACATGGTTTCTGGACGCCGTTTCGAAATTCACCGGTCATTCCGATTACCTCGTCAACATCGCGGTGGACGATCAGGACCATACGGTGGAATGGCTGCGCGGGGGCAGGGTGCTTGCCGCCGTCACCGCCCATGACAAGCCCGTACAGGGTTGCCGCGTGACGCCGCTTGGTGTGCTCAGATATCACGCCACCGCCAGCCCGGACTTCATGGCGCGCCATTTTGCCGATGGCGTCTCGCCCGCCACACTTTCGCACGCCCCGGGGCTGACCTTCAACCAGAAGGACAGGCTGCAGGCCAGCTGGATCAAAAAGGCGCTGGGCGAGGATGTCTCCTATCCCACCCACTGGCTGCCCTCGACCGATGGTTTCGTGAAAGCAAGCCTTGCCGGCATGGGCTGGGGCCTCAACCCGGTGCAGCTGGTGGGGGAACACCTTACGGCTGGCCGGCTTGTGGAACTCATGCCCGGCACGCCGCTCGATATCCCGCTCTACTGGCAGGTCAACCGGCTTGCCGCCGATCGTCTCGGCGCGCTGACCTCGCATGTGGTGGAAACGGCGAGGGCGGCGCTCCTTTCTTGAGGCGCATCAAATAGTCTGCCATTCACTCCAACTTAACACGCGCGGAATCTGCGGTTTTGCTTCGCCGCCAAGAAACGCGATATATTCCAGCGAGTGGCCATCGGGATCCCTGAAATAGACGCTGGCTGCCGGCATCCATGGAAAGACGACGGGCTCGTCTATCTCCTTTTCACCGTCAAAGCCGAGAGGTACTACGCCGTTTCGGCGTAGATAGTCCGGTGCGGCGAGAAGCTGATCAAACTCGACGCTGAAGGCGATGTGGAGTTTCATGTTAATGGGTGCGGAATGGATGGACCACAGGCCGAGCATCGAATGCCCACGTTCGCCGGTCCAGAAGAACGCTACATTCCTTTCCGGGAACCTTTGCGCCAACTCCAGGCCGACGACATTGCGATAAAAATCAACCGATCGTTCCAGATTCGAAACGGTCAAATGCGTCTCGAACAATGCTTTTACTTTCACCATTTCCTGTCCTCAATTGCCTGGCGCCTGCCCCTTCCGGGCATTCGCTCTCTTGCAACAGGACTGTGCAACCTCAACCATAATTGAGGTCAAGCACCGAATGCTGATTTTTCAAATCAGCGTGCAGTCTGCGGTCGTGAGGGAGGAACGCCTTTAGCGCGGATGAGCCGAGGCGGCCACGCCCTCAGCGCCTTTCCGCCTCATCCCTGCCGTCGCGAATGGCGGCTTCGGCTACTTTCTGCGTCGTCACGGTCAAGGGTGATGCTTCTTTCATCTTCTTGGCGATGGAGCGGATGACGCGGGTGGCTTCGGCCGAGAGCGAGCGCGGGCGGGTGAGCGCCGGCATGGTGGGCGTGTTGGCGGATGCGCCGGCGACCTGTGCCGAAGGCTGCGGACGGGCGCCCGTCGGCAGCGGGTTCTGGATGCCGGGAATGGGGCGCAGCTCCATGCCCTGATGGGCATAATCCATCAGCCGCTTGTAGGTCATCGCCGGCAACGCGCCGCCGGTCATGTTGTTCATCGGCGTGAAATCGTCGTTCCCGAACCAGACCGCAGTCGTGTAATTACCGGTGAAACCAATGTACCAGGCATCGCGGTAAGCCTGAGAGGTGCCGGTCTTGCCGCCGGAAACGATGCCGTTTTCCAGTGCGCCGCGCCGGGCCGTGCCCATGACGGGAATGGTCACCAGCATCTGGTTCATCTTCGCATTGGCGTCTTCGGAAAGCACCCGTTTGGCGGGCGGCTCGTTATGGCTGAAGTCGTAGAGAACGTTACCCTCGTAATCCAGCACCTGCTCGATGCCGTGGCGGCGCGACTGCATGCCATCGGCCGGGAACACGGCATAGGCAGTCGCCTGATCGAGCACCGTCACTTCCGATGTGCCGAGCGGGATGGTCTTGTCGCTGCGCAGCGGCGTGGTGACCCCCATCGCCTTTGCCGTGTCGACGATCACCTGCGTGCCGAGCACATCCTTGGCCAGCCGCACCGGCACCGTATTGTAGGATTTGGCAAGCGCCACCTGCAGCGTCACCCTGCCGGCATAGGAACGGCCGTAATTCTGTGGCGACCAGCCGCGCCAGGTCACCGGCGCATCGGAAATCACGGTATCGGGTTTCATGCCCTTTTCCATGGCGGCCGAGTAGGTATAGACCTTGAACGAGGAGCCCGGCTGGCGAAGTGCTGCGGTTGCGCGGTTGAACTGGCTTTCGCCGTAATCGCGCCCGCCGACCATGGCGCGCACGCCGCCGCCATTTTCGATCATCACCATCGCGCCCTGCTTGACGCGGTAGCCCTCGCCATACTCACGCAGCTCCATTTCCATCGCCTGCTCGGCGGCCTGTTGCAGGCCGGTGTCGATGGTGGTGCGCACGACCACGGTGTGGTCCTTGAACTTGCCTTCGGCGGCCAGCCGCTGCACCTCGTCGAAAGCCCAGTCGAGGAAATAATCCGGCGCTTTCACGTCGGCGCGGTCGATGACGGTGGCCGGGTTGCGCCTTGCGCCGATCACCTGGCCCTCGGTCATCAGTCCGCTCTGCACCAGATTTGACAGGACGGTGTTGGCGCGCGCACGCGCGGCGGGCAGGTTGACGTGTGGCGCATATTTGGCTGGCGCCTTGAACAGGCCGGCCAGAATGGCGGATTCGGCAAGCGTCACATCGGTCAGGTTCTTGCCGAAATAAAACTGCGCCGCCGCCGCCGCCCCGAAGGTGCCGCCGCCCATATAGGCGCGGTCGAGATAAAGGCTGAGGATTTCCTTCTTCGACATGTTGCTCTCAAGCCAGAGCGCGAGGAAGGCTTCCTTGATCTTGCGCTCCAGCGAGCGCTCATTGGTGAGGAACAGGTTCTTGGCAAGCTGCTGCGTCAGCGTCGAACCACCCTGCACGACGCCGCCGGCGCGGGCGTTCTCGCTCATGGCGCGGGCAAGGCCGATGAAATCAATGCCGAAATGGTCGAAGAAACGCCGGTCTTCGGTCGCCAGAACCGCCTTGATGAAATGGTCAGGCATCTGGTCGATCGGCACGGAATCCTCATGGATGATGCCGCGATGACCGATGGTGTTGCCGTAGCGATCCAGGAAGGTGACGGCGAAATCGCCGCGATAACGCCAGTCCTTCTTGGTTTCCTCGAAGGCGGGCATGGCCAGCGCCAGAACCACGACGGAGCCCGCCGTTCCGAAGGTCAGCGCGTCACCCGTCAGGTTGACGAGAAGTTTCTTCCAGCCGCGCACATGCAATTTGCGTGAGGCTATGGTAACGTCTTCCCAGAAATCGACCAGCCTTGCCGCAGCCGTCCACAGGCCGGAGTCGATGAAGCTATCGATCCTCAGCAGGATATGCCGTTTTTTACGGCCTTTTTTATCGTCTTTTTCTTCCTGCACCTGGCGATATTTTCCTGTTCAGCGCAACGCGGCCCATCGATATGTCTGCTCCAACCCATTCCCGACGCAAAACCGTGGCATGGTTGTGTCGGAATTGCTTGACGCGGTGGCCTCTTGCGGGCCAATGACCCTCAGCCGCCTGCCAATATGCTAAAATATCGTACAAACCAGCCCTTGGCGATACGATATAAAGGATTAGGGACCGGTTAAACACTCCCGTCCAAGTGATCAAAATGAAACGGAAATGTTAACGATGAATGACGCGCCGTTCTGGAAAACCAAATCGCTCACCGAGATGACGGGTGAGGAATGGGAAAGCCTGTGCGACGGCTGCGGCCTGTGCTGTCTGAACAAGCTGGAGGACTGGGACACCGGCGAAGTGGTGTTCACCTCGGTCCGCTGCGTGCTTCTCGACGGCGAAAGCTGTCGGTGCTCCGACTACGAAAACCGCCGCGCCACGGTGCCGGATTGCATCCAGCTCGATCTGAAGAAGGTGTATGAGATTGGCTGGCTGCCGCCCACCTGCGCCTATGCGCTGGTGCGCGACGGCAAGGATCTGTACTGGTGGCACTATCTCGTCTCAGGCGACACCGAGACGGTGCATCAGGCCGGCATTTCCGCGCGCGGCCGCACGGTGAGCGAGGCGGATGTGGATGTTGACGACTTCGAGGATTATGTGGTCGACTGGCCGCTGACAGTGGGTGAGAGGGCAGGCGAAAAGGAGCGGACTTGACGGAAAGCGCCAATTCTCGTTTTGGTCCTATTCCTGCCCCATCAGTCACCTAAACCGCTCTTACCATTCAGGCAAATGATCCGCAAAATGTGGACGAGGGACATCAAAACGCATGCGCTACCGGCTGCCCGCCATCGTTCTTTCGTGCCTTGCCCTTCCGGGCCTCCTGCCGCTTTCCGCTTTCGCCCAGCAACAACCGCAGGCATTCGAGTGCACGCTCGTCACCTCCATCGAAACCGGCGCGGTCATCAATCAGCAGGGCGCCTGCGACCAGCGCGTGGCGCCGGCCTCCACCTTTAAAGTGCCGCTCGCGCTGATCGGTTATGATGCCGGTATTCTTCAGGATGAGAAAAGCCCCGCCTGGGACTGGAAACCCGGCACGGAAGCCCGCGCTTCGGACCGTAAAACGGTCGATCCCACCATATGGGAGCAGGATTCGGTGCTGTGGTATTCCCGGGAAATCACCCGCCGCCTCGGTCCGGAAAAATTCGCCGCCTATGTGAAGCGTCTCGGTTACGGCAATACCGATGTTTCCGGCGAGCCGGGCAAGAATAACGGGCTGACCCATTCCTGGCTCGGATCGTCGCTGACGATCTCGCCGGTTGAACAGGTGGGCTTCATCCGCCGTCTGCTGGCCGGCAATCTGCCTTTCTCCCGTGACGCGCAGGCGAAGACAAGGGCGATCGTACCGGTTTTCGACGCGCCGGAAAGCTGGGCGGTGCACGGCAAGACCGGCACCGGCTATATGCGCGACGAAAAAGGCAACCCCGATCGCAATCGCCCCTTCGGCTGGTTTGTCGGCTGGGCGGAACGCGAAGGCCAGCACATCGTCTTCGCCAGGTTGCGCGTTTCCGACAAACCGTCGAACGAGCCGCTAGGCCCCGCCGTGCGCGACGCCTTCCTGCGCGATATTCCGCGGCTGGCGGTGCACAGGTGATTGCGCTGTCGGGTTGACCCCGGCTTGACCTTTGTCCGAAAAGGATACGCGCATGTCGGATCTCTCCAATGATGTCATCAGGCTCTATAATGACCACGGCGCCGATTTCGACAGTCTGCGCGGTTGTTCGCTTGCCGAGAAACCATGGCTGGACAGGTTCGCGTCGCTCTTGCCGCAGGGCGCTTCCATTCTCGATATTGGTTGCGGTTCCGGCGAGCCGATTGCCGGCTATTTCATCGGCAACGGTTATGACGTGACGGGCATCGATGCGTCATTGCCGCTGATCGAACTTTGTCGCGCCAGATTTCCGGAAAAGCTCTGGGTGGTTGCCGATATGCGAAAACTCGCGCTTGGCCGCCGCTTTGACGGTTTGATTGCCTGGCACAGTTTTTTCCATCTGAACGCGGAGGATCAGCGCCGCATGTTCGCAATTTTCCGGCAGCACGCCAATGACGGTGCGGCTTTGATGTTCACGGCCGGACCGGGGCAGGGCGAAGCGATCGGGACCTTTCAGGGAAAGCCGCTTTATCACGCAAGCCTTTCCCGGGAAGAATATGAAAGCCTGCTTGCAGCGCACGGGTTCCGGCTTCTCGATCATATCGTCGAGGATCCGGATTGCGGCGGAGCGACGGTTTACCTCGCCAGACGCGCCGTGGCCTGACCGTCGGTTTCGCAGCCCGCCCATCTCAGCCCGCAAGCCGCGTGACCCCCTTGATATTACTGGTTTTATGGTCTGCGGCTGTGCTCACGATTGTGTGTTCAACAAAAAGCTTGCTCATACCTTGACCTTCCCATCATGGGAATCTCTACATAAGGTCTCGAAAGGGGATTTCCCATGAACGAGACAGTCAGACAAGCCCATTCACAAGACCCGGTTTCCATTCCAGTGGAAGGCATGACATGCGCCTCCTGCGTTCGCCGCGTAGAAACGGCAGCTGCCAAGGTGCCCGGTGTCCTATCCAGTTCCGTCAACTTCGCCACGAAGAAACTCACCATCGAACCTGCGGACGGATTTTCGGCCAGGGTGCTTGGCGCCGCCATCAAGAAGGTCGGTTACGACATCGCCCCGGAACGGCAGGAATTTCTGGTGGAAGGTTTGCACGGCGAGGCGAATGCGGAACGGCTCAACGCCGTTCTGGACGCGGTCGCCACCATCGTTGCCGTCAAGGTCGATGTTGCCTCGGCCAAAGTTGCCGTGGACATGATCGGCGGCCGGCGCGAACGCGATTCGCTTGTTGAAACGGCAAGGCTTGCCGGTTTTACGCTGAAAACGCCGAGGGCGCACGATCATTCGGCCCATCACGGGCACCATGGACATCATCAGGGTCAGGCTCATGAGGCAGCCGGCGCAACCGGTGGCCACGACCATATGCAGCATGCGGGCGAAGAGGGGGCGCTGAAGCGCGACCTGACGATTGCCGCAATCCTGACCGCGCCGCTTTTCGTGCTGGAAATGGGCGGCCATCTCTATGAGCCGATGCATCACTGGCTGATGAGCATCGTCGAGACGCAGAACCTCTATTATGTGTACTTCGTGCTGGCGACGGCAGTGATCTTCGGACCGGGCCTGCGCTTCCTCAAGACCGGTTTTCCCGCTTTGCTGCGCGGCGCACCGGAAATGAATTCGCTGGTGGCGCTGGGCGTCACGGCGGCCTACCTCTATTCGGTGGTGGTGACCTTCGCGCCGGATCTGCTGCCGGAAGAGGCCCGGTTCGTCTATTATGAAGCGGCCACCGTCATCGTGACGCTGATCCTGACCGGGCGTCTTCTCGAAGCCCGCGCCAGCGGCCGCACCGGGGACGCCATCCGTAAACTGATGAGCCTGCAGGCAAAGACCGCCCGGGTGGAGCGCGACGGCGCTACCATCGATATTTCCCCTGAGGACCTGATGGCCGGCGATATTGTCGTCATCCGTCCCGGCGAAAGGCTGGCGGTGGATGGCGAGGTTGTCGAAGGCTCCTCCTATGTCGATGAATCGATGATTTCAGGCGAGCCGGTGCCGGTGGAAAAGACCATTGGCGCAACGGTTGTCGGTGGCACCATCAACAAGACAGGCGCCTTCAAGTTCAGGGCAACCAAGGTGGGTGCCGACACCATGCTGTCGCAGATCATCCGCATGGTGGAGGAGGCGCAAGGGTCCAAGCTGCCGATCCAGCTGCTGGTGGACCGCGTCACCGCGCTGTTCGTGCCTGTCGTCATCGCCATTGCGGTTCTGACCTTCATCGTCTGGGCGATTTTCGGCCCCGAGCCTGCCTATACTTTTGCGCTGGTCAATGCCGTGGCGGTGCTCATCATTGCGTGCCCCTGCGCCATGGGTCTCGCCACGCCGACATCCATCATGGTCGGCACCGGCCGGGCGGCGGAACTTGGCGTGCTGTTCCGCAAGGGACAGGCGCTGCAGGAATTGCGTTCGGCGCAGATCGTCGTGGTCGACAAGACCGGCACTGTCACCAAGGGTCGCCCGGAACTGACCGATCTGGTGGTTGCGGAAGGCTTCGCCGATAACGAGGTGCTGACGCTGGTCGCCGCCGTCGAGGGCCGCTCGGAACATCCGATTGCCGAAGCCATCGTCCGGGCTGCGGAAGAAAAGAAGGTTGCGACCCCTGCAGGACTCGAACCTGCGACCGTCGAAAACTTCGAAAGCGTGACGGGTTATGGCATCGCCGCCACCGTCAATGGCCGCAGGGTCGAAGTCGGCGCGGATCGCTACATGGCGAAACTCGGCCATTCCGTGGATATCTTTGCCGAAGCCGCCGCAAGGCTGGGTGACGAGGGCAAGACGCCGCTTTATGCCGCCATCGACGGCAGGCTGGCCGCCGCGATTGCCGTCGCCGATCCGCTGAAACCCTTGAGTGTGACTGCCATCAGGGCCTTGCAGGCCATGGGTATCGAAGTGGCGATGGTGACGGGCGACAATGAACGCACGGCGAATGCAATCGCCCGGCAGGTCGGCATTTCCCGCGTTGTGGCCGAAGTGTTGCCCGAGGGCAAGGTGAAGGCCATCCACGAGATGCGCGCAGGCGGCAAGGTGCTGGCCTTCGTGGGTGACGGCATCAATGACGCGCCGGCGCTGGCCGAGGCGGATATCGGCATCGCCGTCGGCACCGGCACGGATGTCGCCATCGAAAGCGCCGATGTGGTGCTGGTCGGCGGCGATCTTCTGGGCGCAGTCAACGCCATCGAGATGAGCCGGGCGACCATTCGCAACATCAAGGAAAACCTGTTCTGGGCCTTTGGTTATAATGCGGCGCTGATACCGGTCGCGGCGGGTGTGCTTTATCCCGCCTTCGGCATCACGCTGTCGCCGATGATCGGCGCGGGCGCCATGGCGCTGTCCAGCGTCTTCGTTCTTGCCAATGCGCTGCGGTTGAAACGGGCGAAGGTCGCCCATCGGGAGGTGACGTTATGAATATCGGCCAGGCATCGGAAGCATCGGGCGTTTCCGCCAAGATGATCCGTTATTACGAGCAGATCGGCCTCATCACCCCCGCCGCCCGCACCGGCAATAATTACCGGGTCTATGGTGAGCAGGACGTGCACAATCTGCGCTTCATCAAGCGGGCGCGCACGCTCGGTTTCTCGCTCGAAGAAACCGAGACGCTGCTGAAACTCTGGCAGGACAAGACCCGCGAGAGTTCGGCGGTCAAGGAAATCGCGCTCGTCCACATCGCCGATCTCGAGCAGAAGATCGCCGAGATGAAGGGCATGGTGAAGACGCTGTCCCACCTTGCCCATTGCTGCGGCGGCGACCACCGGCCCGATTGCCCCATCCTTGACGATCTCGCGGGCGCTGAAAAGAGCGCCGGCAAGGCCGCCAGAACCCACTGAGCTGCAATGCGGCTGGAACGAAGATGGAAGATGTGCTACTGAGTAGCACCATCTTCCACGATAAAGGGAGCGCCGCAATGTCGGTCAAGGCATCCGTATCCATTTCCGATCAGCAGGATATCTTTGCCCGCAGGCTGGTTGAGGAGGGGCGTTACGCGAGCCTCAGCGCCGTGGTGCAGCGCGGACTGGAGCTGCTCCGACAGGAAACGGAACTGAAGGAGGCCGAACTCGCCGCGCTTCGAGTTTTACTGGTTGAGCGCGGGAAGGGAGACTTCGTCTCTGTCGAAGACGGCAAGGACAGGACGACGGCCATGATCGCAGCCAAAAAGGCCGGTTATGGCCTTTAAGGTCCTGCGTTCGACGCAAACGGATCAGGACCTTGGTCTCATTCTGGACCATCTCGTCCAGTCCTATCTGGACCTTGGCGATGCTCTGCCTGCGGCTTTCGCACGGGCTGCGAGGCGTATTGCGTCTATTGAGGTGGATATGGAGGCTCTGCACAAGGCGCCTTTTCAGGGGACGTTGTCATCCGAAATATTGCCGGGCCTGCGCCGGGTCACAAAAAATCAGGCGGTATTTTATTTCGATGTTGATGAGGGCGAAAAGACCGTGCGTATTCTCGCGGTGTTTTTTGGCGGGCAGGACAATCTGCGCCACATGTTGAAGCGCCTTGCGCCCCGCCCATAGTCGTTTTCAGACCTCGTCGAACGCCCCGCCTTCCCGTGAGGGATTGCGGTTGATCACCCGTTCTTCCGCGTCGTCGGGAAGGGCCTCGTCGCTTTCCTGATAGGGGTCATCCTCGCTCTCGGCTTCTTCTTCCTCGATTTCCTGTTCGATGGATTGTGGAATTTCTCCCTTTGCCGGAAGGGTGTCGATGTCGAGATCGAGCAGGTCCTCATTCATGGCGTCTTCTTTGAGGGGTACAGCTTTCTTGCGGTCCATGACGATATCCTTTCTATCGGGTCATTGCGCAAACGGCCGGGGGCGCAGAGGGTTCCTGAGACCGGTCGATTCGCTCAAACGGCATCGCGTGAAAAAGGCGTCTTGACCTCAATAGTGCTTGAGGTTCTAGTTTGCCCGCCGTATCGCAAAAATGGAAAGGATACGGCTTTGACGAGTGTGGAAATGACGGAGAAAAATGGCTGGATGGAATTGTTGAGCGGGGCGAACCTCTCGCTTCTGACCGTCATTTCCTCCGGTATCGGCCTGCATGCCTTCAATCAGTTCGCGGTGGTAACTGCCCTTCCGGTGGCCGTGCGCGAGATTGGCGGCGCTGCATTTTATAGCTGGGCCTACAGCCTCTATTTCGTCGGTTCCGTGGCGGGTGGCGTCACCGCCGTCCTGTTTCGCGAGCGATTTGGTGCGCGCGCCGTTCTCCTCCTGTGCTGCCTGATCTTTTCCATCGGCTCCGTCATGTCGGCGCTCGCCGACAGCTTCCTCTGGGTCGTCATCGGCCGGGCCTTGCAGGGGCTTGCCGATGGCCTGATCGTGGCGGTGTGCTACAGCCTCATACCTGCCGGTTTCCGTTCCGCCCTGCTGCCGAAGGTCTTCGCCATCGAGGCGGCCATATGGGCGGTCGCATCTTTCATCGGGCCTTTGACCGGCGGTTTTGCCACCGAGCACCTCTCCTGGCGCGCGACCTTTCTTTTGTCCGCCCCGCTGATTGCGCTGTTGCTGGCCTATACCAACTCTGCCGTATCCGCTGAGAGGCCGGTCGCAGCGACGCGCAAGCCGCTGGTTCCCCTGGCTCTTTGCCTTGTCGGCGCGCTGGCCTTTTCCGCGCCTTCCGCCTTCGAGGATGCGAGCCTGCGCGTCATTGCCCTGCTTGCCGGCGCAGCGCTGTTATGGGCCTCGCTGAAGGCGGGCATCCGCCCTTCGACCGGCCTTTTCCCGAAGGATTCCTTCCGGCTGAAAACGGTGCTTGGCAGCGGTTTCTGGGTGTTGTTCCTGATGTCCTATGCCCATGCGCTGGGCAGCGTCTATCTGGCTTACGTCGCCATCAATCTCTGGCAATACGAGCCGACCTTTGCAGGTTTCATCGTCGTGACGATGCCGCTTGCCTGGAGCTTCGTCGCCATGCTCATCGGCAGCCTTCGTTCCGGCCGCCTGCGGGAGATTTGCCTGCATTACGGGCCTTACCAGATGGTGCCGGGCTGCGCTCTGCTGGGGCTGGGGCTTTCGACGGGGAACTGGATGGAAATGCTCATCGGGCAAATCCTGATCGGTTCGGCTTTCGGCATGTCCTGGGCGGGCATCAGCCAGGCGGCCATGGAGGCCGCACCTGAAGAGGAGCGCAAGATGACGGGCGCGCTGCTGCCCACGGTCGCGACACTGGGTGCGGCGGCCGGAGCCGGTGCAAGCGGCACCGTCGCCGCGGCAACCGATCTTGTCACGCAGATCGAACGCGCAGATGTGACGATGCCGATGGTCTATCTTTATGGGTTGGGTGTTCTCGTGTCGCTGCTTGCGATCCTCACCACGCGCGGGCTGCGGAGCGCAGAGCGTTAAATCTCCGCCATGTGGCGTGCGTGTTTACGACTGGGTGGCGGCGATGGTGATCGCCGCCAGATAGACGACGAAGGACATGATCGCGATTGCGCCGATAATGATGATGATGCCCTTGCCGGCGCGTTTCTTCTCACCCTTGTTTTCGTGGGCTTCGGTCGGAAACAGAATGGGATCGCTTGAATCGCTGATTTTGGTCATGCCGTTTCTCCTTCAGGCGGTTTTCTCAATGATCAACAGCCAGATCCGCCAAAAGGTTCCTCAGGGTCGCAGCGCCCAGGTGGTGGCGTGCACCACGGTGCCGGGTGCTGCCCTGAGCACGGCGGAGCGCACGGGCTCGAAACCCTCGATCCGTTTCGTGCCGACATAGCGGCCCCGATTGGCAAAGACCTCGATGGAGCCGTAATCCAGAAAGATGCGGATGCGCGATGCCCTCGCGCCCTTGGCGATATAATGCGGGGAGGGGCCGTCACGCCCGTCCTCATGGCGGATCCACAGGCCGGTTTCATCGGAGACGAGACCAAGCGTCACCGCCGGATGATCGAGGGTCAGCTCGAAAGGCGCGCCGGGCGAGGCAAGCTCGATCAGCATTTCCACCGCCCCGTTGATGAAGGTAACGCGCTCGCCGGCCGCCAGACGCGTGCGGTCGAGAATATGGCTGCGCAGGCTTTCCGCAGCACCGATCGGCGGGGTCAGAAGCTCGCCGTTTGAATAGTGAATGCGGCGCGGCAGGGTCATTGAGGTGGGGAAATCGATTTCCGGGTTGGCATCCGCCCAATTGGCAAGCCAGCCGATACCGATGATGCTGTCGCCGTCAAGAAACGCCTGAAAGGCGTAATTGTCGGTGCCGAAATCCAGCTCCTGGCCGAATTCCCTGGTGAAGACCTTGCCATCGAACCAGCCGACATCGGCCATGGTCAGGTTCTTGCGGCCGGTCTCCGGGTCTTCCGAATGCATCAGCCCATAGACCAGCACCCAGCGGGTGGAGCGGGCATTGGCGGGTCCATCGAGCGGCAGCAGGCAGGGGCATTCGATGGCCGTGGTCTTGTAGCGCGTTTCCACCCACAGCTTGCCCACATAGGTCCAGCCGGAGGCCGCAGTCGGATCGAGTGTTTCATAAAGAAGAATGACGCCGCCACCGTCGCTCTGGCTGCCGAGCACCATTTTCCAAAGCCCATCGGGACCGCGAAAGACGTAGGGATCGCGGAAATCCGGTGTTAGCCCCTGTCCGTCCGGTCGGTGGCCGAGGATGACCTCGGCCTGTCCGGCCATGATGAGATCGGAAGATGTGGCAGTGAGCTGTATCTGCTGTTCGGGAATGCGGTCCTGCACCTGCTCGGTGAAGAACACGCGGATGCCCGTGCCTTCCACCAGCGGAATGGTGGAGCCAGAATAGGCGCCGCCGCGCTTGTCGGGTCGGGTCGTCAGATCCTCGGAGGGGAAAAGAAAGATCGGCAGGTGCCGCCAGCGAAGATAATCCGACGAGACGGCATGGCCCCAATGCATGGTGTTCCAGCGCAGCCCGTGTGAATAATGCTGATAGAACAGATGCGGCCTGCCTTCGAACCGTCCGAAACCGTTGGGATCGTTCATCCAGCCGAAGGGCGGGCGGAAGTGATAGCTGTCAGGCAATTCGGGTGCCGCATTGTCAGGCTTGGTGTGAACGACGGTGATGCCGGTTTCGAGCACGTCCGAAGCGGTGAACCAGTAGATGACGGAAACGGCTGTCGTGACCGTGTCGTAACTCAACTCCACATGGCCGCCGCCGAAGACCTGGTAGATTCGAAAACCGAACTCTTCCGTGTTGAGGCTTGAAACCTCAGCGAATTTTCCGTTCGCATTGGAGAAGGAGACGGCACCGGGTTCGGCCGGTTTCTTCGCCTTCAGCCAGACATGGAAGGTGGCATTGACCGGCAGGTCGGTGTGAAGGGTGCGGATGGCGCTTTCCGGCTCGGCGGCTACGGCTTCAACGACGGTCATTCCCGTTCCTTTCGTTGCGGCGTTTCTGGTTCAGGAAACGCAACGAATGGGACGAAAGAAAGTTCAACTGCCGGCTTCAGTCCGGCGTTGTTGTTTCGTATTTGCCTTCCAGTTCGAATACCAGCCCGTCGGGATAGTAGAAGGTGCGGCCTTCGCCTGAGAAATAGGCCGCGACGATCTGGTTGGTAAGCCGCGAACCGAAACCCTTGCGCGTCGGCGTCCTGACCGCGGGCCCGCCGGCCTCCCGCCAGCGCAACGCGAAACGATCATCCTCATCCAGCGTCCAGACAATGTCGACCTTTCCGTTTTCATTGGAAAGAGCGCCGTATTTCAAAGCGTTGGTCGCCAGTTCATAGACGGCGAGCGATAGGCCAAGCGCCTGTTGCGGCGCGATTTCCAAGTCCGGCCCGGATATTGTGACGCGGGTCCTGTCGTCCAGATGCGGATGCACGCTGCTGTAGATAAGCTCGGCTATGCTGGTGCCCTGGCCGGAGGCGTGCATGAGGTTCTGGGCATTGCCGAGCGCCGCGATGCGCTTCTTGATGGTGTCGCGCGCCTCGTCAAGCGATTGCGAATGGCGCAGGGTGGCGCTGACGACGGCAGTCGTGATCGCCATCGTGTTCTTGACCCGGTGGACGAGTTCGCGCCGCAGAAGCTCCTCCCGGCTGCGGCTCTGCACCGCCCCAGTCGTGTCGACGGCTATGTCTATCAGCCCCGCGATCTTGCCCTGATCGTCGTAAAGCGGGCTGTAGGAAAAGGTCCAGTAGGTGTCTTCGGGATAACCGTTGCGGTCCATGACGAGATGCATGTCCTCGGCGAACGTGCCCGTGCCGGAGAGTGCCTGATCAACGAAGGGTTTCACATCGTTCCAGACATCGGACCAGATGATGTGAAACGGCTTGCCGAGCGCACCCTCTTCCTTCAGCCCAAGAAACGGGCGGTAGGCGTCGTTGTAGATGATGTTGAGGTCAGGCCCCCAGAACAGACAGATTGCATGCCCTTGCTTGAGGATCATCTGCACGGTGGTTTTGAGTGATACCGGCCATGTGCTGATCGGGCCCACGCTTGTCGAGGACCAGTCGAAGTGGCGGATGGCCTTGCCCATCTCGCTGTCGTCATGGGGGAAGTCTGGCACCAGGATATCCTGCTTGAACTGTCACTCATCTATTGGCTGTTTGTATGTTCAAATATACGTACAGTTCAAACTGATTTTTCCGAAGTCCGGCGCAGCTTTTGACAATTGCAAATTTCGCACTCGAAAACGGGCGTGAAAATGGCCATATCAGGCAAAAGCAGGGAGTTTACCCGTGATCAGATTCGACAATTCCTATGCCCGCCTGCCGGAGCGTTTCAGCGCCGCCGTGCTGCCAACGCCGGTGAAGGCGCCGCGTCTCATCGCTTTCAACCGTGCGCTTGCCGACGAGCTTCTTCTCGACGTATCAGGCCTCGATGATGAAAGGCTGGCGGCGATCTTTTCCGGCAATGTGGTGCCGCAAGGAGCCGAGCCGCTCGCCATGGCCTATGCGGGCCACCAGTTCGGCGGTTTCGTGCCGCAGCTCGGCGACGGCCGCGCCATTCTCCTCGGCGAGGTGATCGACAAAAACGGCAAACGCCGCGATATCCAGCTCAAAGGCTCCGGCCCGACACCGTTTTCGCGAAGGGGAGACGGGCGCGCGGCGCTCGGCCCGGTGCTGCGTGAATATATCGTGTCGGAGGCGATGTTCGCGCTTGGCATTCCCGCAACAAGGGCGCTGGCCGCCGTCCTCAGCGGTGAAAGGGTGCAGCGCGAGGTCGGTCTGCCGGGCGGCGTTTTCACCCGCGTTGCGGCCAGCCACATCCGCGTCGGCACCTTCCAGTTCTTCGCGGCGCGCGAGGATGACGAGGCGATCAGGAACCTCGCGGACTATGTGATCGAGCGCCATTATCCCGAAGCGAAAAATGCCGGCAATCCTTACCTCGCCCTTTTGCAGGGGATTGCGCAGCGGCAGTGTGAACTCATCGCCCGCTGGATGATGGTGGGCTTTATCCATGGCGTGATGAATACCGACAATATGGCGGTCTCCGGCGAGACCATCGATTTCGGGCCCTGCGCCTTCCTTGATGAATATCATCCGAACAAGGTATTCTCCTCCATCGATGCGCAGGGGCGCTACGCCTTCAACAACCAGCCCGGCATCGCGCAATGGAACATCGCAAGGCTGGCGGAATGCCTCCTGCCGCTGCTCGACCCGGAGGTCGAGAAAGCCGCCGAACTCGCCAATGCAGTATTGGCTGATTTCGCCGCTGCCTTTCCCAAGCGCTGGCTTGCCGGCATGCGGGAGAAACTGGGCCTGACGGTGGAGGAAGAGGGCGACATCGATCTGGTGCAGGCGTTGCTGGCGCTGATGCAGGCGTCGGAGGCGGATTATACGCTGACCTTCCGGCGTCTTTCCCATGCGGTCGTCGGCGATGCCGAGCCGTTTCGCGGCATGTTCATCGATATTGCCGGGGCGGATGAATGGCTGGGGCGCTGGCGGGAGAGGGCAGCGCGGGAAGGTGTTTCCGCCGCTGCAAGGTCACAGGCGATGCTCTCGACCAATCCGGCCATCATTCCGCGCAACCACCGCATCGAGGAACTGATCGCAGCGGCGGTGGAGGACGATGATTTTGAACCCTTCCACGCCATGCTGGCCGCAATTGCAACGCCCTTCGAGGAACGGCCGGACAATTTCGTCTACATGCAGCCACCGATGAGCCATGAGAGGGTATTTCGGACGTTTTGCGGGACGTAGTTGGGATAAGGTCGTGGCCTTCTCCGTCATGCCGGACTTGATCCGGCATCCAGTCGACGCGCGTCTGCGCGGCGGAGAGAGTCATTTCAACCCAAAGACTTGGGCTGGCTGGATGCCGGATCAAGTCCGGCATGACGGGAGAAACTGCAGCCGTTTTCTTTACCCAACCCGGGCGAGCGGCTCATGCGTGCCGTAATACCGGCCGAACCGGTTTTCGAGGAATTTCGGCAACGCCACTTCTTCCTGCCGGACGAAGCCCTTCTGCGGCAAAGAGCCTTCCGCGAGAAGGTCGAGAACCGTGCAGATGCCGGCGGCGGTGGTGATCTGGATGGCGCTCATCATCCGGCCGGAAACCGGACCCGCATAGACCTTGTTGGCATAGGTTTCCTGCAGGAAACGGCCGTTGCGGGTGCCGCAGACGGTGACGAAGACGATGACCACATCCTGCATGGTACCGGGCAGGGCGTTTTCGAACAGGTCCTTCAGCACATCGCGGCGGTTGCGCAGGTTGAGATCGTTCAGAAGCGCCTTCATGATCGCCACATGGCCGGGATAACGGATGGTGCGGTAATTCATCGTCCGCACCTTGCCTTCCAGCGTGGCGCAAAGCGTGCCGAGGCCGCCTGACGTGTTGAAGGCCTCATAGGTCACGCCGTCGAGCGAGAATTCCTCGCGTTCCTCAAGGGCAGGAACGGCGGTAAGGCGGCCTTCGACGATTGCTTCGCAGGGCTCGATATATTCGTTGATCAGCCCGTCCGTGCTCCAGGTGAGATTGTAGTTGAGCGCGTTGGACGGATATTGCGGCAGCGCGCCGACGCGCATGCGCACGCTGTCCAGCTTGTCGAACCGGGCCGCGAGATCGGCGGCCACGATGGAGATGAAGCCGGGGGCAAGGCCGCATTGCGGAATGAGTGCGGTCTGCGCCGTTTCCGCCAGCGCCTTGACCTTGCGGGTGGATTCGACGTCTTCGGTGAGATCAAGATAATGCGTGCCGACGGCGACGGCCGCCTCCGCAATGCCCGCCGTCAGGTGGAAGGGGGCGGCGGAAAGCACGGCGAACTTGCCCTTCAGCAGTGCTTCCAGAGCGGGACGATCGGTGATGTCGACGATTTCCGTGTCGACGCGCTCATGCGCCGGCACATTCGCCAGCTGGTCGGCCGAGCGATCGGCAACCGTGATGCGATAATCGCCGGTAGCAGCCAGCATCCAGGCGATGGCCGAACCGATATTGCCCGCGCCGATGACGACAATGTTTTTCATGTTTTTGTTCCCCGCAGTAAATTCGCATATGTGCGCGCACCGGATGCGCTTCAAAGACAGAATGCCAGCTTTTATTGACGATTCGCAGCTTCACTATGTGCAGATAGCGGGTTAATATTGCGCAGTTAGACGACAGGATTGGTCACTATGACGATTGCCGAAAAGGACCGGGCGCTGCTGGCCCTGCTTTCCGAAAATGCCCGCATGCCGGTGGCGGAACTGGCGCGCAAACTCGGCCTTTCGCGCACCACGGTGCAGGCCCGCATCGAGCGGCTGGAAGCCGACGGCGTGATCGCCGGTTATGGCCTGAGGCTTGCGGAAAGCTATCTGTCGGGGCTGGTGCGCGCCCATGTGCTGATCACCATCGGGCCGAAGGCGCTGCCGGGGGTGACGGCGGCGCTTTCCGCCATCAAGGAGGTGACGACGCTGCATTCGGTCAGCGGCACTTTCGACCTGATCGCCATTCTGGCAGCGCCTTCCATCCTCGACCTTGACCGGCTGATCGACCGGATCGGCGCGCTGGATGGCGTGGAGCGGACGTTATCGTCGATCATTCTTTCGACGCGGATTTCGCGGTAGAACCGCTTGGGAGTGGAAGGTATGCGAAACCCACTTCCGTCATGCCGGACTTGATCCGGCATCCAGCCGCAGCGCGTCCGCGTGGCGGATAGAGTCTTTTCAACCCAAGGACTTGGGCTGGCTGGATACCGGCTCAAGGCCGGCATGACGGAAGCGATGGTCTACAAAAAGAAGCAGCAAAGGAGCTTGTCGCTCCCATGCCTCTGCCGCTACGCGAGGGTGAAGACCATCTAAACCACCGCCCGCTCGTCATAAGCCCTCTGTGCCGCCATCACCGCGTCGATATTACCCTCCGCCCAATGGGCAAGCGCCGCCACCGTGTCGGTCAGCGTCCGCCCGAGCGGCGTCAGCGAATATTCGACCGTCACCGGCACGGTCGGAAAGACCTGCCGGGAAATCAGCCCGTCGCGCTCCAGCTTCTTCAGCGTCTGCGACAGGACCTTTTGCGAAATGCCCTTGATCTCGCGCCGCAGCAGGTTGAAGCGCACGGGGTCCAGCCGCAGCTTGTCGAGGATCAAGAGCGCCCATTTGTCGGCGATCCTGTCCAGAACCATGCGTGTGGGGCAGCGGTCCTCGTAAACGTCATAAACGCGTTCCATCGATGTCATTCCCCTTGTCTCAAGGCCGGCAGGTTTCCCTGAGGATACCAGATAACCGAAAAGTGCTCTCTTTTCATGATTTCCAACACGCAGTATGTGTGTTCTCGAAACATGGTTTCCACTAGATACTAAGGATATTTGAGATGACAGGCAAGATACTTGTAATCGGTTCGACAGGCACCATCGGCACGCCGCTGGTCAAGGCGCTTCTGGCCAAGGGCGAAAGCGTGAAGGCGGCCTCGCGTAGCGGCAAGGCGGCGGACGGCGCGGAAGGTGTGAGGTTTGATTATACCGATGCCTCGACTTACGCTGATGCCTTCGACGGCGTGGACCGGCTGTTTCTGATCCTGGCGGGCGGGCGTCTGGATGCCATCGACGCACTGACGCCGGTGGTCGAGGAAGCCGCACGCCGCGAGGTGAAGATCGTGTTCCTCAGCGTCTTCGGCGTCGATGCCGATGATTCCATTCCCTATCGCCAGATCGAGCTGAAGATCATCGCGTCCGGCGTGCCTTACGTCATTCTGCGCCCCAACTGGTTTGCGGATAATTTCCACACCTACTGGAAGGCCGGCATCGAACACGGCGAGATCGCCGTTCCGGCGGGCGAGGGCAAGTCGAGCTTCATCGATGTACGCGACATCGCCGACAGCGCCGCCACCGCCCTGACGTCGAATGCTTTCGACGGCAAGGCGTTCAACCTGACCGGCCCGCGGGCGATCGGTTACGGCGAGGCGGCCGCGATCATCTCGCAGGCGATCGGCAAGCCGGTCTCCTATGGCCCCGTTTCGGATGAGGTTTTCATCGGCATCCTCACCGGTGCTGGCGTTCCCAAGGACTATGCCTCCTTCCTCGCCTCGATCTTCCATCCCGTGCGCGAAGGCTGGACCTCGGCGATAACAGGCGATGTCGAGACATTGACCGGCCACGCACCGCGCTCGCTGGAGGCCTATGTAGCTGACCACGCGGATGTGCTGAAGGGCTGACGCCCGGAAACGACACGCCCGCCGCGCTTACGCCGGATCGGTGGAGCCGCGGCGGGCCTTGAAGAACATCTTCAGCCGCTGGATATCCTCGGCGCTCCAGCCTTCAGGCTCGGTCACCTCCGTCCAGGCATCGATATAGTGTTCCGGCGCATAGACATGGCCGTAACCGATCGGCGCCGTGGTGGCGGCGGCAACATCGAGCCCGAGTTGCAGCAGGGTGACCACCGGGAACCAGCGGAAGGATGTGGAAACGTCAGGCCCGTGATGGCTCATCCACTCCGGCCGCCGGTAGAGCGAAGCGGCCTCGAAGAAGGTGATCGGGTCGCTCGCATATTGCAGATAGACGATGCGCATCGGCCCCCACGCTACGCCGGGCATATGGGCGGTGGTATATTGGTTGGCGAAGCGGATGACGGAGGAATCGCGGAAACGCGGCAGCCATTCCGGCGTGCCCTTCACCCGCCCATTGGTCGCCATGCGCCATGTGGGGCTGGAAAAGGGCGGGCCGCTCCACAGCGCGCCCTGGAACGGATAGGCGAGCACGTCGTAAAGGTCGGAGGATTTCTGCGAATTGAGCGAGCCGAGGCTGAGGCCATGCAGATAGAGCTTCGGCCGCGTCTCCTTCGGCAGGGTCGTCCAGTAGCCATAAACAGCCTGAAACAGCGCGCGCGCCGTTTCCACACCGTAATCCGGTTCGGTCAGAAGTGCGATCCAGCTCGAAAGATAGGAATATTGCACGGCGACGCTCGAGACATTGCCGCCGTGCAGATATTCGATGGTGTCGAGCGCTTCCGGGTCAATCCAGCCGGTGCCCGTGGGAATGACGACCAGCAGCACCTTGCGCTCGAAACCGCCGACCCGCTTCAGTTCTTCCAGCGCAAGGGCCGCTCTTTCCTCGGGCGTCGAGGCCGAGTTGAGCCCGGCATAGACCCGCAGCGGCTCCATGGCGGGGCGGTGGGTGAAGGCGGAAATCTCCTGTGCCTCCGGCCCGCCGGCCACGAATTCACGGCCTCTACGGCCAAGCGATTCCCAGCTCATCAGGGAAGCGCTGCTGCCGGTCTTGAGTGCGTCGGACGGGCGCGGCACATCCGGCTCGATCAGCGCATCCACCTGTTTCAGCGATGAATCGGCAAATCTGAGGCCGATGTCGAAGATCAGACCGTTCAGCAGCATCCAGGACAGCACGATGGCGGCGGCGATGCCAAGCACATTGGCAAGCCGGCGCGGCAGGAAATGACGGCTGCGCGCGGAA
Source organism: Rhizobium sp. X9 (assembly GCF_018873185.1). NCBI lineage: Bacteria > Pseudomonadati > Pseudomonadota > Alphaproteobacteria > Hyphomicrobiales > Rhizobiaceae > Rhizobium > Rhizobium sp. X9. The sequence goes on from NZ_CP071311.1 coordinate 689,473, forward strand.
AAGAACCGCCGGATGAGCTGGAAAAGCCGGCCCGCGCCGATGAGGAGCGCGGCGACCAGCACCGCAACGCCGCCGGTCTTGGTCGGGTGGGCGCTGGGCAGCGGATCAAGTTCCATCAGGATGCGGATGGAATTCTGCCAGTCTTTCGCCTGCCATAAAAACGCGATGGCCGTGATGGCGCTGGCAAGCGCGATGAGGAAACGAATGCCACGCGCATTATGGCGCGAGGGTTCGGGCAGTTCGAGATAGGCCCAGACCGCGTGTATCGCCACACCGATCAGATAACCGATGGCAAAGGAAAATCCGCACAGCACACCCTGCATCAGCCAGGTGCGCGGCAGAAGAGACGGTGTGAGCGAAGCGCAGAACAGAATAGTGCCGAAGACGATGCCGGTTGCCGAAAGACCCGTAAACAACCGCTCAACCCATTGTTTCACCAACTTGACCTGCCCCTTCTGCTCACCGCTTGCCGCCGAGTGTAATATGCGGCGGGCGAGGGTGCAAACCCTGCGACAAGGATAAAAATCATGAACATAGGAAAATAATCCTTTACAGCGTGACGGTGGTTTGATAGTGTTTGGATACAGTCGGAGATTTGCGGCTGAGCGGCGGTTGGTTCGAAAAGACCAGGGCGCTGAGTTTTTGCGACTGCCCTTGCCCGCCGACCTCATTCCTGTGCTTGTCACAGGAATCCAGCCAGCCCAAGTCCTTGGGGTGGAAAGACTCGTTCCGACGCGCAGACGCGCATCGACTGGATTCCTGTGACAAGAACAGGAATGAGGGCCGCTTGGTTGAGCCGTTTTGCCCCTATGCCCGCGACCCTGTTCGTCTCAGTTTTCTCGTAGGCCAATCCCATGACTCACAATTGCGATCCAACGCTTTACAGCGCGTGGCCGGAGAGGCCAACCTATGGAAACGAGTGCGTGATGGACACCGCGCCCGAGACAAAGTCGCGGTCCGACAAGCTGGCCGCCGAGGATGCGGCGCGTAACGGCGAGCTGCGGCAGATGCTGAACGAGCTGACGGTGGAGATGCGCGATCAGTTTCACATGTATCGCAACCTGCGTCAGGCGAGCGAGGCGGCATTGCTGGCGACGGCGGAAGACGCTTCGGGTAAACAGGCGCGCGCCGATGTGAAGGCCGCGACGGACCAGCTTTCGGTGGTCGTCCGCACGCTGGAGAGGATCGATGTCCTGCAAAGGCTTCTGGCGGAAGAGCGCGCCGCGCTTTCCGGAGAGGATGACACCGATACCGAAGATTACGAAGCTGCGGTGGCGCATTTCCTCCAACGTATCGACGAACTGGCCGAGCAGAAATGCCGCGCGCGGATGGAGGCGGAAAGTGCGGTTACGGACGAGCCCCGCAACTCCGTCATGCCTGCCCTTGAGGCGGGGGTGACGTCGGGACTGTTGAAGGCTGCCCAATGAACATGAAGCCGAAGGCCGAGGAGGCGGGACCAGATGACGAACTTCTCGCCCGACCCCCGTCTGCAGGAACGGGTCCATACCCTTCTGCGCGACTGGCGCTTCATCGGCAACCTGCCGCAGCAGCCGCCTGAGGGCGACTGGCGGACGTGGCTTCTGATCGGCGGGCGTGGCTCCGGCAAGACCCGCGCCGGCGCGGAATGGGTGCACAGGATTGCGTCCGCCGCGCAACATTCGGATCTGCGCATCGCGCTGGTGGCGGAAACGCTGGGGGATGCCCGTGAGGTGATGATCGACGGCATTTCCGGCATCTGCCGCATTGCCCGCCGCCGCCGTCCTGCTTTCGAAGTGTCGCGCCGCCGCCTCGTCTGGCCGAACGGCGCGATGGCGCAGGTGTTTTCGTCTGAAGACCCCGAAAGCCTGCGCGGACCGCAATTTCACATGGCCTGGGCCGATGAACTCGGAAAATGGAAATATCCGCAGGAGACCTGGGACATGCTGCAATTCGGCCTGCGTCTGGGGGAGGCCCCACGGCAACTGGTAACGACGACGCCACGGCCCATTCCGCTCCTGAAAGCGCTTCTCGCCGACCCCTCAAGCCGGGTGGCGCGGATGCCGACGGCTATGAATGCACAAAACCTCTCGCCCGGTTTCCTGAAAGCCATGCATGACCGCTACGGCGGCACCCGGCTGGGACGTCAGGAAATCGGCGGCGAGCTGATCGACGAGCGCGAGGGCGCGCTGTGGAAACGTTCCGACCTGGAAGCGATTGTGGAGGCGGCGCATGAGCCGCTGGCACGGATCGTGGTGGCGGTCGATCCGCCCGCCGGGGTCGGGGAGAATTCCTGCTGCGGCATTGTCGTTGCGGGGCTCGGCATGTCCGGCAGACTGATGGTGCTTGCGGATTGTTCGGTGGAAGGCGAAACGCCGGCCGGCTGGGCGCGCGCCGTGGTCGCTGCCGCCCGTCACCACGAGGCCGACCGGGTTGTGGCCGAGGTCAACCAGGGCGGCGAGATGGTGCGGGCGATGCTGCAGAGCATCGACGCCAACCTGCCGCTGACGCTGGTGCGGGCAAGCCGGGGCAAATTCACCCGCGCCGAGCCGGTGGCCGCACTTTACGAACAGGGCAGGGTGCGCCACGCCGCACGGTTTGAAAAGCTCACCGACCAGATGACGGATTTCGGACCCGGCGGCTTGTCGTCAGGTCGTTCTCCGGACCGGCTGGATGCGCTGGTGTGGGCGATAACGGCATTGACGACGATGGTGGTGAATGAGCCGAGGGTGCGGGGGATGTGAAACAAGGCGGACGCTCTAAAGGCCGTGTCGAAACACATCCACCGTCATCCTCGCTCTTGAGGCGAGGATCCATTCGGCATTGAAGCCGTGGATCCTCGGGTCAAGCCCGAGGATGACGTAGAGATTGGAGAGACGCTGTCGTCAAACCCGATCTTTATTTATTTCTTCGGAGATTGCGCCGGCTTCGGCTGGGTGCCGGTTTCGCGCATCTGGCGCCACTCGTTTTCGAGACGGTCATAAACGGTCTGGGGGATTGTCGCTGTCATGGTGGCATTCCTCCTTGAATGGTCAACGCTGCGGAAGTGCGCGGTGAATGGAGTTAGCGCTCCAGGGTTCCCGAACTCAAGGAATTTTTTACCCCAAAACCCCGGCCTGCGGATTAAAATCGATTAGGTTTTTTTCAAATCGATTTAGTCCTGACGGCCGTCATGTGGAAAAACCGGGCGTTACATCGCCCTCTGTTTTCAGGAGCCGGCTATGGCCTATGACGAGGCGCGATTCTTCGCGTCGGTGCGGATTTCGATCTTCGGTGGCCGCCTGCGCGCCGCGCAGCTTGCCGGCACGAAAACCATACTTGCCGGTTTCGAGAAGGCCATGCCGGACGGCGACACGCGCTGGCTGGCCTATATGCTGGCCACCACCTTCCACGAGACGGCAGCGACCATGCAGCCGGTGCGCGAGACATTGGCGGCAGGCGATACGGAGGCGATCGCAAGGCTCGACCGGGCTTTTGCGGCGGGCAGGCTGCCCATGGTGCGCAAACCCTATTGGCGGCCGGACGCTGAGGGCAAAAGCTGGCTTGGGCGTGGTTTCGTGCAGTTGACACATCGCCGCAATTACGAGGCGATGTCGCGCCTGACCGGTGTGGATCTTCTGGCCCGCCCCGAGCGGGCCATGGAGCCGGATGTGGCGACGACGATCCTGATCTGCGGCATGGCATCCGGCAGTTTTACCGGCCGCAGTCTCTCCGATTTCTTCAGCGCAGAACGCGAGGATTGGGAGGGCGCGCGCGCCGTCATCAATGGCAGCGACCGGGCGCGGCTTGTCGGGAATTACGGGCGGGCATTTCATGGCGCCCTTGTCGCAGCGCGGATTGAACCGGGGCGGGCCAGATGATAACCCGTTACTCGGCGCCCCAAAGGCCGAATTCGAATTTTGCATGACAGGTGACACCGTGATCCGCCATATCGTTTTTTTCACCGTTCCCGAGGAAAACCGCGACGCCGTGCGCAGGGGGCTTTCCGGGCTCACCGCCATACCGCATTCGCTGAAGCTGGAAATCGGCGAGAACGTGAAGAAGGACCAGTGGGGCAACTCGGTCGACTTCATCGTCTATGGCGAGTTTGAAAACGAGGCGGCGCTGGCGGCCTACAAGGCCGATCCCGCTTATGATCTTTCCACCCGTACGGTAAAGCCGCTGCGCGAGACCCGTGTTGCTGCCGATTTCAACAGCGATACCGCGGTGAAAGCGCCGATCCGTTAAGTCTCGTCAAGATCCAAGCCCTCCACCCTCATTCCTGTGCCTGTCACAGGAAACCAGCCGACGCGCGTCTGCGCGGCGAGAAGAGCCTTTTCAGCCCAAGGACTTGGGCTGGCTGGACCCCGGATCTAGTCCGGGGTGACGGCATATGGACGCCGCACAGCGGCACAACAAGGACAATTCCATGCGATTTCCGTTTTCCCTGCCGTGGCGACGCCCGGCGGATGGCAGAGCCGTGCCTGAACGCAAGACGGCGACGGGCGGTTTCATGGCGGTGGCGGCACAGGGCGGACAGGCCTTCTGGTCGGGCCGTTCCTATGCCGCACTTGCCCGCGAAGGCTTCATGAAAAACCCGGTGGCGCACCGCGCCGCCCGCATGGTGGCGGAAGCGTCCGCGTCGGTCAGCTGGCTGCTTTACGATGGCGATGAGGAGATAACCGATCATCCGGTGCTGGCGCTTCTGGCCAAGCCGAGCGCCCACATGGCCGGGCCGGATTTCTTCGAGGCGCTTTATGGCCACCTGATGCTTTCCGGAAACGCCTATATCGAGCCGCTGCTGATCGGCGAACGCCTGCGTGAACTGCATCTTCTCAGGCCCGACCGGGTCAGCATCATCGAGGGGTCAGACGGCTGGCCGGTGGGTTACGACTACCGTGCCGAGGGCCGCGCCATCAGGCGCATCTCAGCCGAACGGGACGGGCTGGGCCTGCTGCACCTGAAGCTGTTCCATCCGCTCGACGACCGGGCGGGTTTTGCGCCACTTGCTTCGGCGGGCGCAGCACTTGATCTGCACAATGCCGCAAGCCATTGGAACAAACGCCTGCTCGACAATTCCGCCCGGCCTTCCGGCGCGCTGGTCTACCAGCCGAAGGAGGGCGGCAATCTTTCCACCGAGCAATATGAACGGCTGAAGCGCGAACTGGAGGAAGGTTATCAGGGTGCGATGAATGCCGGCCGGCCGCTTCTTCTGGAAGGCGGGCTCGACTGGAAGGCCATGGGGCTTTCGCCGCGCGACATGGATTTTCTGGAGGCGCGCAACGGTGCGGCGCGGGATATAGCGCTCGCTCTCGGCGTGCCGCCGATGCTGATCGGCATTCCCGGCGACAACACCTATGCCAACTACCAGGAGGCCAACCGCGCCTTTTATCGTCTCACCGTGCTGCCGCTCGTTTACCGCACGGCGGCAAGGCTCTGCGGCTGGCTGTCGCCGATTTTCGGCGCCGGGCTGCGGCTGGAACCGGATCTCGACAGGATCGCCGGGCTTGCCGGCGAGCGGGACGCGCTGTGGACGCGCATCGGCGCTGCGTCGTTTCTCTCCGACGAGGAAAAGCGCGAAGCTGTCGGTTATTGATCGCGCCGCAGCGGGATCGCCCCCGGGTTTCCTGCTCAAGCATTTTCTGAAGACGCGGACTCTCTTTCTGAGAACTTCCGCCCAAGCGATTCTGAAGATTCGTGAAATCACCCGTCGCAGACGCGCAAAGAACGCCTGCGGGCGACGCGGTGCGTCTGCCCGATTGCAACATCCTAAACCGGAATGATTACCCATGTCTGAATTCGCCAATGAGGCCGGAATCTGGGCCGCCCGCATCACCGGCGCCGTGGCGGGCGCGGGTGTATCGCTCGTCTATCTGCTGCCGAAAAGCAAACGCGAAGCCGCGAGCCGTTTCATCACCGGGGTCTCCTGCGGCATGATTTTCGGCGGCCCCGTGGGGCTGTGGATCGTGCAGCAGCTTGACATTGCCGGCGCGCTTTCGGGCCGCGAGATCATGGTGGCGGGCTCGGCCGCCGCCAGCATGGTGGCCTGGTGGGGGCTTGGCCTCCTGGTGCGCGTGGCCGACCGTTACAACGCCCGTCCCCGCGCCTAGCCTCCACACGCCTCCCTTTCTCCATCGCAGGAGTTACCCATGCACGCCTATCGCGGGCCGCGTCCCGCCACGCGCAAATTCGCCAATCTGGAACTGCGCGGCATTACAAGTGACGGCACGTTTTCCGGTTACGCCAGCGTCTTCGGCGAGGTCGATCTCGGCCGCGACGTGATCGAACGCGGCGCTTTCCATCGCTCCATCGAGGAACGTGGCGCAGCCGGCATCCGCATGCTCTACCAGCACGATCCGGCCGAGCCGATCGGCGCATGGCGCACCATTCGCGAGGACGAGCGCGGGCTCTACGTCGAGGGTGTTCTCGCCCCCGGGGTCGCCCGCTCCCGCGAGGTGCATTCGCTGATGAAGACGGGCGCGCTGGACGGGTTGTCGATCGGTTTTCGCACCGTACGTTCCAGCAAGGAGGCGCGATCCGGCAAGGCGGCACGCACGGGCGTCAGGCGCATTCTGGAGGCTGATCTCTGGGAAATCTCGGTCGTGACCTTTCCGATGCTGCCGTCTGCACGGGTCTCTGACGTCAAGCATGCCCGCTTCTTCCGCGACCGCGAGACTGAACTGGTGCGCACCATGCGCCGCGCCGCGCGCTCGCTTTTCGACACTGCCTTCAAACGCTGACTTCCGACAAAAACTTCCGACAAACCACCTCCGACACAAGGATGGCGACATGACTGACCAGACTACCAAACCGGCCGCAACGACGGTCGCGCCGCAGGTGAAGGCCGTGCCCGACACGATGACGGCCGCCTTCGACGAATTCATGGAGGCCTTCGAAGCCTTCCGCGACACCAACGACCAGCGGCTTTCCGATATCGAGCGCAAGATGGGCGCTGACGTCGTGACCCGCGACAAGCTCGACCGCATCGACAAGGCGCTGGACGACAACCGCAGGATCATGGACGATCTGGCACTGAAGAAGGCGCGGCCCGCTCTCGGCCGCAAGGAAGCGCTCTCCCATGACGCGGATGAACACAAGGCCGCCTTCGAGGCCTATATCCGCCGGGGTGAGGAGGGGGCGCTGCGCGATCTGGAGGCCAAGGCCTTTGCCGGATCGACAGGTGCCGATGGCGGTTTTCTGCTGCCGAGCGAGACGGATGGCGAGATCGGCCGCCGCATGACGGCGATTTCGCCGATCCGGGCGCTGGCGACCGTGCGGCAGGTTTCCACCGCCGTGCTGAAAAAACCGTTTTCGCCCGGCGGGCTTGCCACCGGCTGGGTCTCCGAAACGGCGGCTCGCCCCGAAACCACGACGCCGAAGCTTTCCGAACTTTCCTTCCCGACCATGGAACTCTACGCCATGCCGGCCGCGACCCAGGGCCTGCTGGACGATGCGGCGGTCGATATCGAAGCCTGGATCGCTTCGGAAGTGGACATCGCCTTCGCCGAACAGGAGGCCGCCGCCTTCATCGCCGGGGATGGCGTCAACAAGCCGAAGGGTTTCCTCGCCTATACGACCGTCGCCAATGACAGCTGGAGCTGGGGCAATATCGGTTATGTCGCGACCGGCGTGTCGGCGGGCTTTGCATCTGCCGGGCCGATGGATGTGCTGCTGGATGCCGTCTATGGGCTGAAGGCCGGCCATCGCCAGAACGGCAACTTCCTGATGAACCGCAAGACGCAAGGGGCGCTGCGCCGTTTCAAGGACACGACCGGCGCCTATCTCTGGCATCCGCCCGCCGCCGCCGGCCAGCCCGCCTCGCTGATGGGCTTTCCGGTGATGGAAGCCGAAGACATGCCGAACGTCGCGGCAAACAGCTTCGCCATCGCCTTCGGGGATTTCCGCGCCGGCTATCTCGTCGTCGACCGCACGGGCGTACGCATCCTGCGCGATCCCTATTCGGCAAAACCCTACGTGCTGTTCTACACCACCAAACGTGTTGGCGGCGGCGTGCAGAACTTCGAGGCGATCAAGCTGGTGAAGTTCGGGGTCAACTGACCGCAAACTTTGCTCCCCTTTTCTTCTCCCCGCCGGGGAGAAGATGGCCCGAAGGGTCAGATGAGGGGGCAAGCTCTCCGCATATCTCGACCCTCACCCCCTCATCCCGCTGCCGCGGACTTCTCCCCGGCGGGGAGAAGAAACAAGCGGCGACCGCTCGCACCATCATCAAGCGCGTGGGCGGCGGTGTGCACAATTTTGAGGTGATCAAGCCTGGGAAGTTCGTGGCGAATTGACCGCAGACCTTGCGGCCTTGTTCTTCTCCCCGCCGGGGAGAAGGTGGCCCGAAGGGTCGGATGAGGGAGCAAGCTCTCGGTCTATCGCTAACGTCACCCCCTCATCCTACTGCCGCGACCTTCTCCCCCTCGGGGAGAAAAAACAAGCCGCACCCGCTCGCGCAATATGTGATTACCTGCATTCCTTTCCGGAGACCCCATGACCTATGCCCTCATTCATCCGCCGCAGGCGGAGCCGCTGACGCTTGCCGAGGTCAAGGCGCATCTGCGTCTCGACGCAGGCGACGAAGATGCACTTCTCGCCGCACTGATCCGCACCGCCCGCGAGCATCTGGAGCGCGTGACCGGCCTTTGCCTGCTGCGTCAGACATGGCGGCTTTATCTCGACGGATGGCCGCCAGGCGACGTGATTCCGATTGGCAAGGGACCGGTGCAAGCCATCGAAACGATTCTGGTTTTTGATGGTCAAGGGCGCTCGACCGACATCACCGCCGCCGACAGATTGCTCGATGGCGAGGCGCGGCCTGCAAGGCTGTGGCTGCGCGATCCGCCGGCTCCCGGACGGGCGATGAATGGCATCGAGATCGACTTCATTGCCGGCTACGGCGAGGCAGGAACGGATGTGCCCGACACGCTGAAACGCGCCATGCTGACGCATGTGGCCCAGATGTTCGCCTTTCGTGGCGCCGTCGCCCTGGAAAACCAGCCGGCGGGCGTTCCTGCCGGTTACGAGCGGCTGGTGTCGCCTTTCTGCCGTGTGGGTCTTTAAGCCATGAACATCGTTTTTCTCGACCCCGGCAAGCTGACGGCACGGCTGGAGCTGGAAGTGCGCGCGCAAACGTCGGACGGGCAGGGCGGTGCTGCGGAAAGCTGGAATGTCCTGCGTTCGCTCTGGGCCGCAATCGAACCCGTATCGGATGCATCCCATGAACGCGCCTCGGCCGAGGGCGTGACGATCACCCACCGCGTCTGGCTGGCCCATCGCAGCGACATTGCCGCTGGCATGCGCTTTCGCAAGGGCCGGCGCATTCTGGCGATCCGCACGGTGATGGACCCGGACGAGACCGGCCGCTTCATCGTCTGCCGCTGCGAGGAGGAAAACCCGTGAGCGCCGCAAACCCGCTTCTGCAGGCGATTTTCGCAAGGCTTGGCAGCGACGCGGCGCTGATGGCGCTCATTCCCGGCGGCATTGTCGACCGGCTTTTACCGCGCGGGCTCTTGCCGTTGGTCGTCATCGCCGACCTTGAAAGCCGCGATTATTCGACCGCGACGGAAAAGTCCGAAGAGCATTTTCTCACTCTGGAAATCTGGAGCGATGCCAATGGCCGCAAGCGCGCGGCTGAGATCGCAGCGCGGGTGAAAATCGTGCTCGATGATGCGACCCTTCCGCTAAGCGGTGTCTCGCTCGTCGCTCTGCAATTCCTCTCCAGCCGCTCGCGGCGGGAGCCGAAGACGCGGAATTTCCTTGCGGAAATGCGTTTCAGGGCGGTGACGGAGTAATTCTGTTTCACGAACCCTGCTTGCGCACGGCTCTCCACAGGACGATCAGCAGCAGAAATGAAATGCCGATCAGTACCGAGGCGATAATCAGCATGGCCGATACCCCGCCACGATCCAGCGCCAGCGTGAAGATGACGGGAGCCACGGCAATGGCAAGGTTCTGCGGCAGCGAGATGCGCGCTGCCTGGAGGCCATATTGCTCGGGTGAAAACACCGCCAGCGGCAACACGGCCCGGCTGACGGTGAGCACGCCCGCGCCAAAACCGAAAAACACGATGAAGGCGATGAAAGCGGGCATGGCGGGCGCAAAAGCGAGCAGCAGCAAAAGCGATAGCAGCAGCAGACAGAAACCGATCATGGCCGTTACAAAAGGGTTGCCGTGTTTTCCAAGCAGGAAATCGAGCCCGCGCGCCGTAATCGCAAGCACGCTGCGCGCCGCTGCCAGCTGCACGGCAAGCGATTGCGATGCGCCCGCCTGCACCAGCAAAAGGGGCAGCAGCGGTGACAGGCCGAAGGTCGTGAAGGCGCTGATCGTCGTCATTGCGGCCAGCAGCAAAAAGGCGCGTTTTGTGTCGACAGGCGATGGCGCAATCGCGGTCGCTTCCCCTGACTTTGCGGTTTTACGGGCCGGGCGTCCCGGAAGGACGAAGACATAAAGAGGCAGAAGAACGAAGAGTTGCAGACAGGCGTAAGCGATGAGAGTGCCGCGCCAGCCGAAGTGCTCAGCCACAAGCGCGGTGAGCGGTAGGAAAACCGCCGCAGAAAGCCCGGTAAACAGCATCAGAAGCGTCAGCAACTGGCCGCTTTCCGCACCGACCCGTTCCACCACCGCGGCGTGCGCCGCTGTCGTCAGGCCGCAGGCTGCCGCAAAACCGATCACCGCCCAGCCGATGGCGTAACTTACGACGCCGCCCGCGAAGGCGAGCACGACGAAACCGGCGGTGAACAGCAACGAACCCGCCACAAGGACGGGCGCTGCGCCATGGCGCACGAGCGTTCTTCCAAGATACGGGCCGCACAGCGCGCTGATTGTCATCATGACGGTGAGGCCTGCAAAAACGACCTCGTTTGCGATGGCCAGTTCCTGCCCGATCCGTGGCCCGAGCACGGCAAGCATATCGAAACCGCTGCCCCAGCTGACGATCTGCCCAACCGCAAGCACGCCGATAAGGCGCGCGCGGGACGTGAAGGGGGCAGCGTCGGACATGATGAAAATCGCGGGTGCGAGATGCGGGAATAGTTTTGGTAGCAGGCCCTTTGCGGCCCGGCAACATCAATCGAGACGACATCCATCGAAACGGCATTCATCGACACGAGAGGGAGAACACCATGGTGGCGCAGAAGGGCAAGGACCTGCTGCTGAAGATCAACAATGCCGGTTCCTACGTGACCGTGGCGGGGCTGAGGACCAAGCGGCTGGCCTTCAACGCGCAGGCCGTGGATATAACCGACGGGGAAAGTGCCGGGCGCTGGCGCGAGCTTCTGGCCGGCGCCGGCGTGCAGCGGGCGTCGCTGACAGCGTCGGGCATTTTCAAGGACCTGGCGAGCGATGCGCTGGTGCGTGGCGCGTTTTTTGCCGGCAGCATTCCGGGGTGGCAGATCGTCATTCCCGATTTCGGCACCATCACCGGACCGTTCCAGATCGTCGCGCTCGAATATTCCGGCCGCCACGATGGCGAGGTGCAATTCGAGACTGCGCTGGAATCGGCCGGTCTCCTGAACTTCGGAGCGCTGTGATGCCGCAAGGACTGCGTTACGGGCGCGCGAACCGCCATCGCGGCGAGATCGAGGCGCTGATCGACGGCGAAAGGCGCATCCTCTGCCTGACGCTCGGCGCCCTCGCCGAACTCGAAACCGCCTTTCAGGCTGATGATCTCACCGCTCTTGCCGAACGTTTTGCAGGCGGGCGCATGAAGGCCGCCGACATGATCCGTGTCATCGGCGCGGGGCTGCGCGGTGCGGGCAACCTGTTTTCCGATGAGGATGTGGCCTCAGCCACCGTGGAGGGCGGCATCGCCGGCCACGCCGCCATCGTCGCCGATCTTCTGACCGCAACCTTCGCCGGCCGAAGAGGAGAGACCCCGCCGGACCCTTGAGCGCCGCGGCAGGTGAGGCGGACGATGGCGCACCACGCCCGTTTCCCTGGGAGGCGGTGATACACACCGGCTTATGCCTGCTGCGGCTTTCCTCCGAAACCTTCTGGCGCCTGACGCCAAGGGAGTTTTTTGCAATGACGGGCGGTGCGCGCGCCATTTCCCGCACCATCGACCGTCTGGCGATGGAGACGATGATGCGGCGGTTTCCGGATGGGTAAGCAGGTCAGGGCACCTTTCGCGGGCGCCCGCCTTTTGCGCCATTGACACGGCTGGCGGCAGCCTTGGCCACCGAACGGGATTGCCCGCCTTTACGCTGCGCCTCCATGAAAGACCGGCTGCCGAAGATGCCGTTCATCAACCCGCTAATCGCGTAGTCGATATCGAGGCTTTCCCAGTGCAGTCCTGTCTCGCCGAGAAGCTCGACCTCGGCAAGCTGTTCTGCCGTGGCACTTTGCAGTCCTTCCAGCGCCCGCGCCGGAAACATGAAACAGGCGCCATTGGTGAAATCGACGATGACACGGGCCGATGCCGCTTCGAAACGCACCGAAACCGGAACGGGGCGTTCTGCGCGTTCCTGTTGCCAGCGCTCGCGGGCGGCGGCCAGTTCGGCGTCGCTGACCTCAACCATGATAGTGCCTCCAGGTTTCAAGAAAGAGCGTCCTCTTTTCCTCGATGATATCGACAGCGCGCCGGACATCCCTGTCAGACATGCCGCCCTGCGTGATGACGGTGAGGTTTACGAGATCAATGCGCGCTTCACCCTCGCCATAAACATGGGCATGCGGCGGCTCGTGATCGGCCGTGTAGATGACGAAGCGCATCCCGTGCTGACGTAGAACCGTGACCATGAGGACTATAACCCAAGAAGTTAGGTTTTGAAAGAGTGTGCGATGAAGTGGCCCGTTTTTCGAAGCCGTTTCAGCATCATGCATTCCTCAGTTGAATCAGAAAGGCAAGCGCGATGGCAGGCGAAGGATCGATTGCGGAAAACCGTGAGCAGGCGGAAGCGCTGGTGGATGTGATGGGTGATCTCGAGCGGCGCTCCGAGCGGTTCGGGACGGCGCTGACCTCCGCAATGCAGGCGGCGGTGACGGGCGGCAAAGGGCTGGATGATGTGTTGCGCGGGCTCGGGGAACGGCTGTCCGGCATGGCGCTTTCCGCCGGTCTGAAGCCGCTGGAGAACATGATCGGCAATGCTGTCGGCGGGCTTTTGAACGGTGGCGGCTCGCTCTTCGCCTTTGCCGACGGCGGCGTGCCGGGACGAAGCATCACGCCTTTTGCCGATGGCGGCGTGGTTTCCAGCCCGGCCTTCTTTCCGATGGGGGCAGGGCTTGGCCTGATGGGGGAGGCGGGCGCGGAGGCGATCCTGCCGCTGAAGCGCGGTTCGGATGGGGCTCTCGGTGTCGCCGCACCGGCCGGTGGCGGTGGCGCGCAGATCGTTTTCAACGTGACGGCGACGGATGCGGCGAGCTTCAGGAAAAGCGAAGGCCAGATCGCCGCGATGCTCGCCCGCAGCGTCGGGCGGGGCCAGCGGGGATTGTGACATGCTGCATCTCCCCTCCACCCTCATTCCTGTGCCTGTCACAGGAATCCAGCCGACGCGCGTCTGCGCGGCGAAAAGACTCTTCTCAGCCCAAAGACGTGGGCTGGCTGGATCCCCTGTGACAGGCACAGGGATGAGGGAGAGCGAATGACGCACCTGCCCGACCTTTGTGTCGAGCGTCATCCTTCCATCTTTCCCAGATCATCAAAAAGAATCCAGGAACAACGACATGGCGGCATTTCATGAAGTGCGGTTTCCGCTGCGGCTGGCGCTCGGCGTGAGCGGCGGGCCGGTGAGGCGAACCGATATCGTCAACCTTTCCAACGGGCGGGAGAACCGCAACCAGCGCTGGAAGAATGCCAGGCGCGCCTATGATGCGGGATCGGGCATCCGCTCCGTTGCCGATCTTTACGAGGTGCTTTCCTTTTTCGAGGCGCGGCGCGGGGAGCTTTACGGCTTCCGGTTTCGCGATCCGGTGGATTTCAAATCCTGCCCGCCGGGCGCGGCGCCCGCCGCGACCGATCAGAGGATTGGCACCGGCGACGGGGTGACGGCGGACTTTCAGCTGGTGAAGACCTATGCCGATGCGGGTGGATCCTTCAGCCGGCGGGTGCAGAAACCGGTCGAGGCTTCGGTCATCCTCTCCGTTGATGGGGTGAAAGCACTGCCGGCGGATTTTTCTGTCGATCATGCGACCGGCATGGTGACGTTTCGCGCCGGTCGGGCGCCGACAGCCGGTTCGGCGATCCGCGCCGGTTTCGAATTCGACGTGCCGGTGCGGTTTGCGATCGACCGCATCGACGTGAACCTGACCGCCTTCGAGGCGGGCCGCATTCCCTCCATTCCGCTGATGGAAATCCTGCCATGAAGATTGTTCCTCCCGCCCTTGCCGAGCATTTGCGTGGCGACGCCACAACCACCTGCCATTGCTGGAAGGTGACGTTGAAGGACGGCGCGGCGATCGGTTTTACCGACCATGACGAGGCCCTTTCCTTCGCCGGTGTGACCTACCTCGCCACAAGCGGTTTCGGGGCCAGCGACAGCGACAGCGAAACGGGGCTGGGCGCGAGTGCGGGCGAGGTGACGGGGGGCTTTTCGAGCGAGGTCATTTCCGAAAGCGAGCTGGCAGCCGGGCGTTTCGATGGTGCGAAGGTGGAGCTTTTCCTCGTCAACTGGCAGGCGCCGGAACAGCATGTGTTGCTGAACATGCGCGAGATCGGCGAGGTGACGCGGGCGGGCGGTGCGTTTCGCGCTGAACTGCGCAGCATCGCGCACCGTCTTTCGCAGCCGCAGGGCAGGGTCTATGGCCGGCGCTGTGATGCCGCCCTTGGCGACCGGCGCTGCGGTGCCGATCTGGCGCGGTTCACCGGCAGCGGCAGCGTGACGGGAGTGGATGCGGCGGGCAACCTTTCAGCCACCGGGCTTGATGCTTTTGCCGAAGGCTTCTTCAGCCGGGGAAAGTTGCGGTTTCTGACCGGTGGGCTCACCGGTAAGAGTTTCGATCTCGACGGGCATGAGAAGCGCGATGGCGGCACGCGTCTGTCCTTCTGGCTGGCTCCGGAACAGTCGCCGTTGCCGGGTGACGCTTTTTCAGTCATCGCCGGCTGCGACAAGAGTTTTCCGACCTGCAAGGCGAAATTCGCCAATTCTTTGAATTTTCGCGGCTTTCCACATCTGCCGGGGGCGGATTTCGCCTATTCCTACGCCAGCGGCGGCCAGAGCCATGACGGCAAGGCGCTGTTTCCATGAAAAGCACCGGAGAAAGAGTGCTGGCGCTGGCTGAAGGATGGATCGGTACGCCCTATCGGCATCAAGCATCGTTGCAGGGCGTCGGCTGCGATTGCCTGGGTCTCGTCAGGGGCATCTGGCGTGCGCTTTACGGCGAGGAACCGGAACTGCCGCCGCCCTATGCGCCGGATTGGGCCGAACGCGGCGGAGAGGACCGGCTGATGGCGGCGGCGGAACGTTACTTTTCAGCGGTGCCGGATATGGGAGAGGCGAGGCCCGGCGATCTGCTGCTGTTTCGATGGCGAGCCGATGCCGCGGCCAAACATCTCGGCATTTTCGCAGGGCCTCAGCATTTCATCCATGCCTATGAACAGGCATCGGTGCTGCGGTCTGCGCTGGTGCCCGGCTGGAAGCGGCGCATTGCCGGCGTCTTCCGTTTTCCCGATCCCTGATATTTTTCCGAGGCGAGCATGGCGACTATTCTCTTTCAGGCGGCGGGTGCAGCACTCGGTGGCGTTTTCGGCCCTGTGGGTGCCATCATCGGCCGCGCGGCCGGCGCGCTGGCGGGCAATGCCGTCGACCGCGCGCTGCTTTCGAACGGGCGGACGGTGTCCGGCGCCCGGCTTTCGACGGCACGTATTCCGGGTGCGGACGAAGGTGCCGCGATCAACCGGCTTTACGGCACGGCGAGGATCGGCGGCACGCTGATCTGGGCGACGCGTTTCGAGGAAAGCATCGCGGTGGAGCGTCGCGGCGGCAAGGGCAATCGCGGCCCGAAGGTCGAGACCTATCGTTATTTCGCCAATCTTGCCGTCGGGCTGTGCGAGGGCGAGGCGGCCATGGTGCGACGCGTCTGGGCCGATGGGCGGGAGCTGGACCTGAGCGCCATCGAGATGCGCTTTTATCCCGGCAGCGAGACGCAATTGCCCGATCCGCTGATCGAGGCAAAACAGGGTGCTGGCAATGCACCCGCCTTTCGCGGGCTGGCCTATGTGGTGTTCGAACGCCTGCCGCTTGACAGCTATGGCAACCGCATTCCGCTCATGCAGTTCGAAGTGGTGCGGCCGGTCGGACGACTGGAAGAAGCCATCCGCGCCATCACCGTCATTCCCGGTGCCACGGAACACGGTTACGCGACGGCGCAGGTTTCGGAACGTACCGGCATGGGCGAGAGCCGCATCATGAACCGCAACGGCCCGACCGCCTTGACCGACTGGCAGGCCGCGATCGACGAATTGCAGGCGCTGTGCCCCAATCTGCAAAGCGTGGCGCTGGTGGTAAGCTGGTTCGGCACCGACATGCGGGCGGGTGAATGCCGCATTCTGCCGGGCGTGGAAGTGACAGGTCGCGACAGGGAAAGTGCGCCATGGTCCGTCGCCGGTGTTTCACGCGGGCAAGTGCATCTCGTCAGCCACCACGGGGGTGGTCCCGCCTATGGCGGCACGCCGGATGATCAAAGTGTTGTGCAGGCGATAGCCGACCTCAAGGCGCGTGGTCTGAAGGTCTGCCTTTATCCCTTCGTGATGATGGATGTACCCGCTGGCAACGGCCTGCCGGACCCCTATGGCAAAGGCGAGCAGGACGCTTATGGCTGGCGCGGACGCATCACCTGTTTTCCCGCACCCGGCAGAGCCGGTTCTCCCGACCGTGGCGACGGCGTGCGTGCGGAGATTTCCGCCTTCTGCAACCGTACTGAAGGGTATCGCCGCATGGTGCTGCATTATGCGGCGCTGGTGGCGCAGGCAGGCGGGGTAGATGTCTTCCTGATCGGCTCGGAGCTTCGCGGGCTGACAAGCCTGCGCGACCGCAACGACGCCTTTCCTTTCGTGGAGGAACTGGTGGGGCTGGCGGCGGATGTGCGCGCCCTCGTCGGGCCAGTCACGAAACTGACCTATGGTGCCGACTGGAGCGAATATTTCGGTTATCAGCCCGCCGATGGTTCGGGTGACGTGTTCTTCAACCTCGATCCGCTCTGGGCAAGCCCGGATATCGATGCCATCGGCATTGACAATTACATGCCGCTCTCCGACTGGCGCGACGAGGATGCTGCAAACGGCAATCCTGATGGCATGACCGGCCCGGACGATGCCGCCGCCTTCCGCCGTGCGATAACGGCGGGCGAG
Organism: Rhizobium sp. X9; assembly: GCF_018873185.1. Taxonomy (NCBI): domain Bacteria; kingdom Pseudomonadati; phylum Pseudomonadota; class Alphaproteobacteria; order Hyphomicrobiales; family Rhizobiaceae; genus Rhizobium; species Rhizobium sp. X9. The sequence goes on from NZ_CP071311.1 coordinate 706,712, forward strand.
GGCTTCGACTGGTTTTACGCCGGTGACGCGGACCGCGCGGCGCGGCGGCGCACGCCCATCACCGATGGGTTGAAGGGAAAGCCATGGGTGTTCCGCTACAAGGACATCAGGAGCTGGTGGCAGAATGCCCATTTTGACCGGGTGCGGGGTGCGGAGAAATTGACGCCGACCGCATGGGTGCCCGGCTCGAAGCCGGTCTGGTTCACCGAACTCGGCTGCCCGGCGGTGGACAAGAGTGCGACGCGCCCGAATGTGTTTCCCGATCCGAAATCGGCGGAAAACGCCTTTCCCTATTTTTCCCGCAGACGCCGCGCCGACAGCCAGCAGCGGCGGTTTCTGGAGGCGCATCTCGACCATTGGACGGGCGAGGGCGATGTGGCGATGGTGGACCAGAACCGGGTCTACCTGTGGACCTGGGATGCGCGGCCCTTTCCCGCCTTTCCGCAGAATGGCGCGGCCTGGAGCGATGGCGTCAACTGGCGCACCGGCCACTGGCTGAACGGCCGGCTGGGCACGGCCACACTTGCCGATGCCATGGCTGCGATTTTGACGGACCATGGCTTTTCCGGCTTCGATGTCTCGGCCGTCAGCGGCGATCTGACCGGCTATGTGCAGGGCGATGTCACCTCCGCCCGCAACCTCCTGGAGCCGCTGATGGCGGCGTTTCAGGTGGATGTGGCGGAAGATGGCGGAACCCTGCGTTTCCGCTCCCGCAATACGGCGGTCCTGCCTGTCCACGACGTTCCCGTGCTTGCCGATCTGGACGACGAGCCGCTATGGTCTGAAAATCGCGGCCATGACAGCGATTTTGCCGCTGAAGCCGTGCTGACCTCGTTCAATCCAGCGCTCGATTACGAGCAGGCAAGCGTACGTTCGCGCCGCGTTGACAATGCCGGTAGCCGCGTCGTGCGGCTGGACCTCAACGCGGCCCTGCCGGCGGAAACGGCGGAAGCAGCGGTTGATGCCGTGTTGCGCGACAATCGGCAGGCCCGGCGCACTTTGCGTTTTGCGCTGCCGCCAGGAGATGTCGTTCTCGAACCCGGCGATTGTATCCGCCTGCCGCAGGACGCTTTTCCGGAAGCTTTGGCGGGGCGGTTTCTGGTCAGCCGGATCGAGGATGGCGCTGTGCGGCAGGTCGAGGCACGCGCGTTTTCCGCCGCCCTCTCTGTTTTCGCGGGCGCTGCGGATGAGCGGCGAACAAACGGCGCGAGCGGTGCGGAAGGTTTCGCCCCGGAAGTGCTGTTTCTCGATCTGCCGCGCCATGACGGCATCGCGCCGGAGGATTCGGCGCGGATCGCCGTCCTTGCAAGACCCTGGCGTCCAATCATCGTTTCCGCATCGCCCGGCACGGAAGGTTACCGGCAGCGCGCGGTGCTGGATCGGCCCGCGATGATCGGGGCGCTGGCGATGCCGCTGATGCCCGGTCCCATCGGCCGTTTCGACCGCAAAAACACCATCCTGATCGATCTGCCCTTCGGCGAGCTTTCCTCGGCTCCGGAACTTTCGGTGCTGAACGGTGAGAACCGGATCGCGCTCAAGGCTGCAAACGGCGTGTGGGAGATCGCCGCTTTTGCACGGGCGGAGGAAATCGCACCTTCGCGCTGGCGGCTTTCAACTTTGCTGCGTGGGCTTGGCGGCACGGACGATACGCTGGCAGCGGGTACGCCCGCGGGAAGCCCGGTCGTGGTGCTGGATGCGGCCGTGCAGCCGCTCGGCCTTGCCGCAAGCGAACGCGGCAAGCGGCTGAACTGGATTGCCGAGGCAGCGGGGAGGGCGGGCGCGCCTGCCGGGCCTTTTGCCTTCGAGGGTGGTCTGCGGGCTGAAACGCCGCTTGCGCCGGTGCATCTTTTCGGCGAGCGGCGCAGGGATGGCATTCTGCTGCGCTGGATCCGCCGGGGCAGAATGGAGGCCGATGCCTGGGATGCCACCGACATACCGCTGGACGAACCGTTCGAGCGCTACCGCGTGGAAGTACTCGATAGCGGGGCCGTTAGACGCGCAGCGGAGGTCTCCGAACCCTTCTGGCTATACTCTGCGGCAGCCGAACTCACAGATTTCCCGACCTTGCGGGATCACATTTCCGTGCGTGTCCGCCAGCTTGGCCGCGCGGTGCCCTCGGGAGTGGCGGCGCAAGCCCTTCTCCCGCTCTGACAACCACCTGAAAAACAACGCAAAGGACGAGATTATGGAGAGTACCAAGCCATGGTATCAATCGCGCACGATCTGGGGCGCGCTGATTGCGGTTTTCGCACCGCTTTTCAGCATCGCCGGCCTTAACCTGCCTGCCGGCCTGCAGGGTGAGCTCGCGGAAGGGCTGGTGACGGTTGCGGGCGGAATTGGCGGCCTGATCGCGCTTTACGGCCGCCTTTCAGCAACCCGCGCCATCCACTGACAGCGCCCGTGCCCATGCCGTTCCCGCCGTGCGTCGTGGCGTCGGGGGCGGCATTCATTTGCCATTCAGACGCTTTGCGCTACATATTCGGTCACAATAGGGTTCGAGACGCACCCGGTTTTCTGTGGAAGTTTGTTCAATGGCATCACCTCTCATCATCGCGACGCTTGCAGCCGGGCTCTCCGGTTTCACGGCGCCCGAGGCTGATTTGCAGGGCCATTACATCCTGGCTGCCAGCGATTGCGGCGCAGCCGTAGCACGTGTCGTGCGCGAAACCGGTGGCCAGCTTCTTTCTGTCTATCCCTCCGGCGATGGTCAGTCCTGTGTCGTGACCGTTCTCGTCCAGGGCAATGGCGAGCGCCCGCGCAAGGTGACGATGCGCGTGCCGATGTAGCCTTGCCCGCATCGCCGAAATATCGGAAAACAATCCGAGATAATTAGCATGACCGGCGACGCGCGCGGGCCGGGACGAAGGAAAGGGCGGACAATGCGTATTCTCGTGGTTGAGGACGATGCCAATCTCAATCGTCAGCTGACCGATGCTCTGAAAGAGGCCGGTTATGTTGTCGATCAGGCATTCGACGGCGAGGAAGGGCATTATCTCGGCGATACCGAGCCCTATGACGCGATCGTTCTCGATATCGGCCTGCCGCAGATGGACGGTATCACCGTCGTCGAGAAATGGCGCGCGGCGGGCAAGGCCATGCCGGTCCTCATCCTGACCGCCCGCGACCGCTGGAGCGACAAGGTGGCGGGCATCGATGCCGGTGCCGACGATTACGTGACCAAGCCCTTCCATGTCGAAGAGGTTCTCGCCCGCGTGCGCGCGCTCATCCGCCGCGCCGCCGGCCATGCGTCTTCCGAACTCGTCTGCGGTCCGGTCAGGCTCGATACGAAATCCTCCAAGGCGACCGTCAACGGCACGACGCTGAAGCTCACCTCGCACGAGTTCCGGCTCCTGTCCTATCTCATGCATCACATGGGCGAGGTCGTCTCGCGCACGGAACTGGTCGAGCATATGTACGACCAGGATTTCGACCGGGATTCCAACACGATCGAGGTGTTTGTCGGACGTCTGCGCAAGAAGCTCGGGGTTGATCTGATCGAGACGATCCGTGGTCTCGGTTACCGGATGCAAGCGCCGGCAGATGCGAAGTAACTCTCTTACCGCCCGCGTTCTGCTGCTCGCCTCCGCCTGGTCGGCGCTGGCGCTGGTGGTAATCGCCGTCGTGATTTCGACGCTCTACCGGCAGGGCGTGGAGCGCAGCTTCACCGATCTGCTGCGCGCCCAGCTTTACAACGTCATCAATTCCGTGACGATTTCCAACGAGAATACGCTTGCCGGCAGCCCGCAGCTGGGCGATCTCAGGTTTTCGCAGCCCGATACCGGCTGGTACTGGGTGGTGGAGCCGCTCGGCAATTTCCAGACCGCACCGCTGGTGTCCTCCTCGCTCGGCGTGTCCTCCTTGCCGGTGCCGAGCATTCTCGACGCTCCCTTCGATAACAGATATGAGCGCTTTTACGCCGTCACCGATGAGGCGGGCAACAAGGTGCGTGTCGCCGAAACGGAAGTCGTGCTGGATGGCGAGGGCCGCGCGGCGCGGTTTCGCGTCTCCGGCAATCTGAATGTCGTGGAAGACGATGTGCGCGATTTCTCCAACAGCCTTTATCTGGCGCTTGCCGTCTTCGGTGTCGGCAGTCTCGTGGTCAACGGTTTGGCCATTCTCTATAGTCTGCGACCGCTCGATCAGGCTCGCCTCGCGCTCGGCAAGATCAGGGGTGGTGAGGCGGAAAGCCTCGAAGGCGAATTCCCGCGCGAAATTCAGCCGCTCGCCAATGAGGTGAACGCGCTGATCGACAGCAACCGCCGGCTTGTGGAGCGCGCGCGTATGCAGGTCGGCAATCTCGCGCATTCGCTGAAAACGCCGATCGCCGTCCTTCTGAACGAGGCCCGCACGCTGGAACCGCAGCATGGCGATCTGGTGCGCGCGCAGGCGGATGCCATGCAGGCGCAGGTGCAATCCTATCTCTCCCGCGCCCGCATCGCCGCCCAGCGCGGCTCGATCCTTGCCCGCGTGGAAGCGGAACCGGCGCTGGAACGGTTGGTGCGCGTGATGCGCCGCCTGAACCCCGACAAGCAGTTCGTGCTGAATTTCGAGCAGCCCGGCGCCGTCCTCGGCATGGAGCAGCAGGATCTGGAAGAGGTCGTCGGCAATCTTCTCGAAAATGCCGCCCGTTTTGCCCAGACGCGCGTGGTCGTCACGCTTGCGACCGGCACCCACCCGTCCTCCGATGCGGAAATCGCCCGTCGTTCCTGGGTGGAACTGACGGTGGAGGATGACGGGCCGGGGCTTGAGCCGGAACAGATCAGCGAAGCGATGAAGCGCGGCAGACGGCTTGACGAAAGCCGGCCGGGCACCGGACTGGGACTTTCCATCGTTTCTGAGGTGGTGTCAGAGTACCATGGTCGCTTTTCGCTGTCGCGCAGCGGCATCGGTGGGCTGAAAGCCGATCTGATTTTGCCGGGCCTCTCGAAAGAGCTTGCGTGAGGCAAGAAAAAAAGCAAGAAATTCAATGGTAGCATATTAGGTGCGATGCGGTAGGAAGAGGACAGGGTTTGGTTGACGTGTATGATGGCTGTCGCTCCGTGACGATGCGTTCGCTGGTGTCGCGCCCGGCACTTCTCTCTATCCTGTGCGTTTCGATGCTGAGCGCCTGCACCACCACGGGCACCCGCCCGTCGGGCGGCGGCCTGTTCGGCCGATCGTCGCAGCCTTCGACGCCTTTCCTTGCCAATCTTGAGGGTGGCATTGTCGGGCGAAGCGGCGTGCAACTCGACAGGGGCGACCAGACCAAGGCGCTGGAAGCCGAATACAAGGCGCTGGAAACGGCCCCGGTCGGCACGCCGGTATCCTGGACCGGCGATGACGCCAAGGGCCAGGTGGTCGCCAATGCGCCCTATCAGGTCGGCAACCAGAATTGCCGGCAATATTCCCACAGCCTGACGGTTGACGGGCGCGAAACCAGGGTGCGCGGCGCGGCCTGCCGTAATGCCGATGGAAGCTGGTCTCCCCTGACCTAAATCACTTTGACGTAAATCAAGGTGGCGAACCCCGCGCAATGACAGGAAGAGGCATGGCCGCACAGCCAGAATGTGCCGGCGGTGCGGCGTGATGTCTCAAATTCACGTCATTGCCGCGCTTCATGTTTCCATGTGCCGCGCATTCGAGTAATTGAGCCTTATGTTCTGGATTGTCGTTGCGATACTGACGGCGGCTGTCGCCATCGTCCTGATGTACCCGCTGATGCGGAAGACCGAGGTGGCTGAGACGCGCCGCGACGGCGAAGTTGCCGTCTATCGCGACCAGCTTGCCGAACTGGACCGTGAACGCGCCGCAGGCCTGATCGGCGAGACGGAGGCCGAATATGCCCGCGCCGAAATCGGCCGCCGGCTGCTTGCCGCTGCCGATGCCGGACAAAATGCTGAGAGCAGCAGCCGACCGCTGAGGCACAATCTCGCCGCGACCCTCATCACCGTTCTGCTGCCGGCACTCGGGCTCTGTCTTTACATCTGGAACGGCAGTCCGGATGCGCCGGACATGCCGCTGGAGGCACGTCTTGAAAAACCCGGCAACGACATGAACCTGCTGATCGCCCGGGCCGAAAGGCATCTGGCGGAGAACCCGAATGACGGCGCCGGCTGGGATGTTCTCGCGCCGATCTATTTCAAGACGATGCGGCTCGGGGATGCCGAGCTTGCCTATCGCAACGCTATTCGTATTCTCGGATCGAGCCCGGAACGGCTGACGGGCCTTGGCGAAACGCTGGTGGCTGGCAATGACGGCATCGTCATCGAGGCCGCACGCGACGCTTTTGCTGCGGCCGAACGGCTGAAGTCCGGCAATCCGCGCGCCCGCTTTTACCTGGCGCTTGCGCTGGAGCAGGCCGGCAAGGCGGAAGAGGCGCGCGCAGCCTTTGCCGCACTGGCCGCCGATGCGCCGGCCGGCGCGCCATGGCTGCCGCTGGTGCGCGAACACCTTGCCCGGACCGGTGGCGCGGCGGCCCCTGCCGCACCTGGCCCGACCGCAGGTGACGTGGCAGCGGCAAACGACATGACGCCTGCCGACCGGCAGGCGATGATCGAGGGCATGGTGGCGAGCCTTGACGCCAAGCTGAAGGAAAACCCGGCTGATTTTGAGGGCTGGATGCGGCTGGTGCGCGCCTATTCCGTGCTGAAGAACGAAGCCAAGGCCGGAGAGGCCCTGCGGGCGGGACTGAAGGCTTTCCCGCCGGAGGGTGAGCAGGGTAGGCAGCTTCTGGCGCTGGCGAAGGAACTGGGCGTTTCCGCCGGGCCGCTTCGGGGGAACGCGCCGCAGAATGCGATGCCGCAGGGAGTGACGCAATGACCCGCAAACAGAAACGACTGGCGATCATCGGCGGCGGCATGAGCTTCATCGTTGCAGCCGTACTGCTCGTCATGTTCGCCTTCGGCCAGTCCATTGCCTATTTCTACATGCCGGCCGATCTGGAGAAGACGCCGGTCGATCCCGGCACCCGCATTCGCCTTGGTGGGCTGGTGGCGGAAGGTTCCGTCAAGCGTGGCGAGGGCCGCACGGTGAGCTTCACGGTGACCGACGGAGAAGCGAACGTGCCGGTCAGCTATACCGGCATCCTGCCCGATCTCTTCCGCGAAGGGCAGGGCGTGGTGACGGAAGGCGTTTTTGATGCCGCCACCCACGGTTTCGTGGCCGACAGCGTGCTGGCCAAGCATGACGAGAACTACATGCCGAAGGAAGTGGCCGACCGGCTGAAGGACAAGGGCCTCTGGCAGCACACGGAAGAGGGCGGACAGCCTTCGGGCACTGCGACTGAGGGGGCTTCGGCCGACAAGACCGGAGCGACGAAATGATCAACGAGATCGGCCACTATGTTCTGGTTCTGGCGCTCGCCGTGGGGCTGATCGTCTCGACGCTGCCGGTGATCGGCGCGCGGCGCAACGACCGTGCGCTGATGGATGTCGCCTCGCTCGGCTCCATCGTGATGTTCCTGCTGGTGGCCTTGTCCTTCGCGGCACTGACCAGGGCCTATGCCGTCTCGGATTTTTCCGTTCGCAACGTCTGGGAAAATTCCCATTCGCTGATGCCGACGCTCTACAAGCTGACGGGCGTGTGGGGTAACCACGAAGGCTCGATGCTGCTATGGTTGCTCATTCTGGTGTTTTTCAGCGCGCTTGTTGCCGTCTTCGGTCGCAATCTTCCGGAAACGCTGAAAGCCAATGTGCTTTCCGTACAGGCCTGGATCTCCGTCGCCTTCCTGCTGTTCATCCTCCTGACGTCCAATCCGTTCCTGCGTCTTGAGCCGGTGCCGGCAGAAGGGCAGGACCTGAACCCGATCCTTCAGGATTTCGGTCTCGCGATCCATCCGCCGCTGCTTTATCTCGGTTATGTCGGCTTTTCCGTCTGCTTCTCCTTCGCTGTCGCAGCCCTTCTGGAAGGCCGCATCGATGCGGCCTGGGCGCGCTGGGTCAGGCCATGGACGCTTGCCGCCTGGACCTTCTTGACCGCCGGCATCTCCATGGGTTCCTATTGGGCCTATTACGAACTCGGCTGGGGCGGCTGGTGGTTCTGGGATCCGGTCGAAAATGCTTCCTTCATGCCATGGCTCGCGGGAACCGCGCTCCTGCATTCGGCGCTCGTCATGGAAAAGCGCGAGGCGCTGAAAATCTGGACCGTGCTTCTGGCGATCATGACCTTTTCCCTGTCGCTGCTCGGCACCTTCCTCGTCCGCTCCGGCGTTTTGACTTCGGTCCATGCCTTCGCCACCGATCCGAGCCGCGGCATCTTCATTCTCGGCATTCTCACGATCTTCATCGGCGGAGCCTTTGCGCTCTTTGCATGGCGTGCGCCTTCGCTGAAAGCCGGCGGCCTGTTCGCGCCGATCTCGCGCGAGGGTGCGCTCGTCCTCAACAATCTGATCCTGACCGTCTCGACCGCGACCGTTCTGATCGGCACGCTTTACCCGCTCATTCTCGAGACCCTGACGGGAGAGAAGATTTCGGTCGGCGCGCCGTTCTTCAATCTCACCTTCGGCCTGCTGATGATCCCGATCCTGATCGTCACGCCCTTTGGCCCGATGCTGGCCTGGAAACGCGGCGATCTTCTGGGCGCCTTCCAGCGGCTTTATGTGGCGGCGGCGATTGCTGCCCTTGCCGGGCTGACGCTCTGGTACGTGGAAAATGGCGGTCCGGTGCTGGCGGCGCTCGGCATCGCAGCCGGTTTCTGGCTGATCCTCGGCGCGTTGGCCGATCTCTGGTATCGCGCCAATTTCGGCAAACTGGCCTTCGGTATCGCGTTCCGTCGCCTGAAGGGCCTGCCGCGCTCGGCCTTCGGCACCGCGCTGGCGCATATGGGGCTTGGCATCACCGTGCTCGGCATCGTCATCGTCACCACCTTCGAGACCGAGACGGTGCTGGAAATGAAACAGGGCATGGTGGCGGAGGCGGGCGGCTACAGCCTCACCTTCGATGGGATCCGCCATGCCGTCGGCCCGAACTTCACCGAGGATCGCGGCCATTTCACCATCCGCAAGGCCGGTGTGGAGGTGGCCGATGTCTGGTCGTCCAAACGGCTCTATACCGCACGCCGCATGCCGACGACGGAAGCCGGCATCCTGACCTTCGGCCTCAGCCAGCTCTACGTCTCGCTGGGTGACCCCATGGACGATGGCGGCATGGTGGTGCGCATCTGGTGGAAACCCTTCATCCTGTGCATCTGGGGCGGCACGCTATTCATGATGGCGGGCGGTTTCATCTCGCTCTCCGACAGGCGGTTGCGGGTGGGTGCGCCGAACCGCAAGGCAAAGCCGGTGCGGGCCTCTATGCCGGAGGCGGCGGAATGAGTGGGGCCTTGCTACCCTCATTCCTGTGCTTGTCACAGGAATCCAGCCGACGCGCGTCCGCGCGGCGAAAGAGTCCCTCCAGCCCAAGGACTTGGGCTGGCTGGATTCCTGTGACAAGCACAGGAATGAGGGAGGTTGTGGCGGGACTTACGCTCCTTCTCGTATTCTTGTTTGTCTCTCCAGCCTTCGCCTTCAATCCGGACGAGGTGCTGAAAGACCCCGTGCTGGAACAGCGCGCCAGAAACCTGACCTCGCAGCTGCGCTGCATGGTCTGCCAGAATCAGTCGATCGACGACAGCAATGCCGAACTGGCGCGCGATCTGCGCGTTCTGGTGCGCGAACGGCTGGTTGAGGGCGACAGCGACAAGGCGGTCATCGATTACGTCGTGTCGCGCTATGGCGAGTTCGTGCTCCTGAAACCGCGCCTCAGCCTTCGTACCGTGCTGTTGTGGGGCGCGCCCATCGGCCTCACCCTTGCCGGGGTTTTTGCCGTCTTCATCTTTTCGCGCCGCCGGGCAACGCAGGAACGGCCGGAAAAACTGAGCGCGGACGAAGAAGAGCGAATTCGCAATCTCATTGAAAAATAACCGATTTCCATGTCGGTCCCCGGTTCTTTTTCAACATTACGGATTTTTCATTCGTCAGACACTTCGCCGTAAGGTGTTGCCTCCTATATCTTCATCATCCACCGCTTCCATCCCGGTCAAACGGGCCCCAGTCTGAATGAAGAAAGAAGGTACACTATGTCTCAATCGCAAAACGGACGTTCCTCACTGAAGACGGCCTCGCTGAAGACGGCTCTGAAGGCCACGACCGTTGGCGGCCTTGCCGCGCTGATGCTCTCAACCGGCATTGCAGCACCGATCGTCCATTCCCTTGCCGCTCCGGTCGAGGTGACTGCGCCGCAGGTTCCGAGCTTCGCCAATGTGGTTGATGCCGTTTCGCCCGCGGTCGTCTCCGTTCGCGTACAGTCGAATGTGCAGCCCGCTTCCGATGATGCCAGCAACTTCTCCTTCAATTTCGGCGGCCGTGGTCTCGACCAGCTGCCCGACGACCATCCGCTGAAGCGTTTCTTCAAGGAGTTCGGCGGCGGCCAGAACCAGGATCGCTCCGACCGTGGCCCGAACCGCCACCGTGACGGCAAGGGTCCACTGCGCCCGGTTGCTCAGGGCTCCGGCTTCTTCATCTCCGAAGACGGTTATATCGTCACCAACAACCATGTGGTCGATGACGGTTCCGCCTATACGATCGTCATGAACGACGGCACCGAACTCGAAGCCAAGCTCGTCGGTCGCGACCCGCGCACCGATCTGGCGCTCCTGAAGGTCGATGTGAACCGCAAGTTCACCTATGTGCAGTTTGCCGATGACAGCAAGATCCGCGTCGGTGACTGGGTCGTTGCCGTCGGCAACCCCTTCGGCCTCGGCGGCACGGTCACCTCGGGCATCATTTCCGCCCGTGGCCGCGATATCGGCTCCGGCCCCTATGACGATTACCTGCAGATCGACGCCGCCGTGAACCGTGGCAACTCCGGTGGTCCCGCTTTCAATCTCAACGGCGAAGTGGTCGGCATCAACACCGCCATCTTCTCGCCCTCCGGCGGCAATGTCGGCATCGCCTTCGCTATTCCGGCATCCGTCGCCAAGGACGTGATTGCCGACCTGCAGAAGGACGGCAAGGTTGAACGCGGCTGGCTCGGCGTGCAGATCCAGCCTGTCAGCAAGGATATCGCCGAATCGCTCGGTCTCGCTGAAGCAAGCGGCGCGCTCGTCGTTTCGCCGCAGTCCGGCTCGCCGGGCGACAAGGCCGGCATCAAGCAGGGTGACATCATCACCGCGGTCAATGGCGATCCGGTCAAGGATGCCCGCGACCTGTCGCGCCGCATCGGTGGCATGGCCCCCAATGCCAAGGTTGAAATCTCGCTCTGGCGCGGCGGCAAGTCGCAGTCGGTCACGGTGACGCTTGGCGATCTCGCAAGCGACGACGCTTCCAAGGCGACGCCGACCCAGAACGACGACAAGGGCAGCCAGTCTTCCAGCGAGAAGGTCCTGTCCAGCCTCGGCCTGACGGTTTCGCCCGCCGATGACGGCAACGGCCTTGCCATCACCGATGTCGATCCCGACAGCGACGCCGCTGCCCGTGGCCTGAAGACAGGTGAGAAGATCACCTCCGTCAACAACCAGCAGGTTGCCTCCGCCGCCGATATCGAGAAGATCCTCGAACAGGCCAAGAAGGACGGGCGCTCCAAGGCACTGTTCCAAATCCAGACGGACGACGGCAGCCGTTTCATCGCTCTGGATATCGACCAGGGTTGATAATTCGAATGACGATGCCGGTTTCCTCGAGAGGCCGGCATCGTATCCCGCTCTTGAGATGGGGCGGTTGAGTATGGCAGGGCGTTGCGGCCCGTTTCTTCTCCCCGCCGGGGAGAAGATGCCCCGAAGGGGCAGATGAGGGGGCAACCTCTCGATCTATCGCTAACGTCGCCCCCTCATCCCGCTGCCGCGGACTTTTCCCCGGCGGGGAGAAGAAACAAGCGGCACCCGCCTGATCCATAGGCGATTGTTCCGCCTTGAAGCGCGATAGTGCTCAAGGCCATGTCTTCGGAGGAAATCTCATGGAAAACAAGGTTCAGGAAATGTCTGTCGCATCTCTTTCCGGTTGTGCGGAAAAGGGCGAGGGCGCTATTGTCCCGCACATGAAGATTCTTGTCATTGAAGACGACCTCGAGGCTGCGGCCTATATGACCAAGGCGTTCCGCGAAGCCGGGATTGTCGCCGATCACGCCAGCGACGGTGAGAGCGGCCTGTTCATGGGCTGCGAGAATGCTTACGACGTGATGGTGATCGACCGCATGTTGCCGCGCCGCGACGGGCTTTCCGTCATCAGCGAGCTGCGTCGCCGCGGCATCGAGACGCCGGTTCTGATCCTTTCCGCGCTGGGGCAGGTGGATGACCGCGTCACCGGCCTGCGCGCCGGCGGTGACGATTATCTGCCGAAGCCCTATGCCTTTTCCGAACTGCTCGCCCGCATCGAGGTGCTTGGCCGCCGCAAGGGCAAGCCCGAGCAGGACATGGTCTACCGCGTCGGCGATCTTGAGCTTGACCGGCTGTCGCATGATGTCCGCCGGGGCGGCAAGGAAATCCTGCTGCAGCCGCGTGAATTCCGCCTGCTGGAATATCTGATGAAGAATGCCGGCCAGGTGGTGACCCGCACCATGCTTCTCGAAAATGTCTGGGACTATCATTTCGACCCGCAGACCAACGTCATCGACGTGCATGTCTCCCGCCTGCGTTCCAAGATCGAGAAGGACTTCGAGAAGCCGCTGCTGAAGACCATTCGCGGCGCCGGTTACATGATGAAGGACGAGGGCTGATTGGCGAAAATGGCCCGCCTCAGAATAGTGTTCCGGTCGACAGCGGTGCGCCTTTCGGCGCTCTATATCCTGCTGTTTGCGCTCTGCGCCGCCTTCCTCGTCTTTTATGTCACCGCCCTTTCCGAACGGCTGCTGAACCAGCAGACGCGCGACGCGGTGCTGCAGGAAGTCTCGGATGTGCAGCGCATCTATAATCGCGGCGGCATCAACCCACTTCTGCGGATGATGGAGCGCCGCGCCCGTCAGCCGGGAGCGAGCCTCTACGTGATTGCCGGGCCGAACGGCGAAATCCTTGCCGGCAACGTCGCCTCCGTGCAGCCCGGCGTCTTCGACAAGGAGGGCTGGACGGGCTTCCCGTTCCGTTATGAACGTTATTCCGAAAGCGGCGACAGCGTGCAGCATCTCGCCACCGCCAATGTCTTCATGCTGGATAACGGCCTGCGCATCCTGATCGGCCGCGACCTTGGCGAACCGACCAAGTTTAGGGCGCTGGTGCGCAACGCGCTGATGGTGGCGCTGGCCATCATGGGCGGCGGCGCGCTGCTCATCTGGTTCGGCATCGGCCGCAATGCGCTGAAACGTATCGACCGCATGTCGGCGGCGACCAAGAAGATCATGGCCGGCGACCTTTCGCAGCGCCTTCCGCAGGGCCGTTCCGGCGACGAATTCGACCGGCTTTCCGGCTCGCTCAACGCCATGCTCGGCCGCATCGAAAAGCTGAACGAGGGTTTGCGGCAGGTCTCCGACAATATCGCCCACGACCTCAAGACACCACTGACACGGCTGCGCAACAAGGCGGCCGCAGCACTTGACGACGATGACGAAACCAGACGGCGTGCCGCACTTGAGGGCATCATTGCCGAATCCGACCAGCTCATTCGTACCTTCAACGCGCTGTTGATGATTTCCCGCGTCGAGGCTGGCTCGATAGCCGCCGAAATGACCGATGTGGACATGTCGGCAATCGCCGCCGACAGCGCCGAGCTTTACGAGCCGGTGGCCGAGGATGCCGGGCTTGTGCTTGCGGCTGAGATCGAGCCTGGCCTGTCCGTGAAGGGCAATCGCGAGCTGATTGGACAGGCGCTGTCAAACCTCATCGACAATGCCATGAAATATGCCTGTGAGGGCGAAGGTGACAAGAAACTCGTCGTCCGCCTTGTGACGGAACCGGAAGCCATCGTGCTTTCCGTTGCCGACCATGGCCCCGGCATCCCCGCCGACAAACGCGGCGAGGTGCTGAAACGCTTCGTGCGGCTGGACGAAAGCCGCTCCAAACCCGGCACGGGGCTTGGCCTGTCTCTGGTGGAGGCCGTGATGGAACTGCATGGCGGATCGCTCGTGCTTTCAGACACGGACGCCTCGAATGCGGCCTGCCCGGGATTGACCGTTTCGATGGTGTTTCCCCTTCCCAAGCCGTAGACTGTGCCGTCTGGCGAGGGTATCGCAGGCGAGATCGCATCGTGGCCGACAAAAGGAACTGCGGCGGATGGCAAACATATCTCCCTCGACCGGTGACCGACACCACCCGATCATTCTGTTCGATGCCGAATGCGTGCTGTGTTCCGTGAATGCGCAATTCGTGCTGCGGCATGATGCGGCCGGATATTTCCGGCTGGCATCCATGCAGGGAGACGTCGGTGCGGAAATCTACCGGCGTCATGGCATGGACCCGAAAGATCCGGTCAGCCTGCTTGTCGTGGAAGGCGAAAGGGTGCGGCAGGACAGCGACGCGGTTTTGAGCATTTACGAGGCGCTGGGCATGCCGTGGCGGCTGCTCGCCGTCCTGCGCATCATTCCCGCATTTTTGCGCGATCCCGTTTATCGTTTTGCCGCGCGTAATCGCTACCGTTGGTTCGGAAAACGCGAGCAATGCTGGGTCGCGCCGCCGGAATACAGGGACAGGTTCCTTTAACCCGGTGAGGGGCATCCGCCTAAGGCGTGCGGTAATTTTCGTGCCGGGAAAGATGCGCGGCCGGCTTGGCAGTGGCCGCGCACCCTCTCTCTGGGCGGGGTGCCCCGGCTCAGAACGTGTAGGCCACACCCACCATCGCGAATGGCTGAATATCCTTTTTCGACAATGGGCTGTCCTTGGCGTCGCCCAACAGGAAGCCAACACCGCCGGTGCCGGTGATCGACCAGTTCTCGGTCATAAGGTAAGTGAGGGAGGCGCTGGCATCGATGCGCTTGAAGCCTGCCTTGGCGTCATAGCGGCGCAGGCCGGAACGGGCGGATTGGGCCGAGGTGACGCCGAAATAGGACTTCATGTGCTTGTCGTCCGCCCAGGTGGCGGAAACGTCCGCTCCGAGGATGAATTGGTCGACTTTGTGCGAAACGCTGGCGCCGACGGTTGCGGTCAACCCTTCGCTGCCGCTGATGGTCTTGTCCACCTTGGCATAGACCTCGAAGGGGTCGAAGCCATAGGCGATAACGCCGCCGACCACGCCGCCCGCCTTGATGTCGCCCATTCCGCGAAGATTTTTCTTGTCGTCCTTTTCCTTGCGCCCGGCTTCCCAGCCGCCCTTGACGCCCAGTCTGAAGCCGTTGCTGTTCAGCAGGTTGACGGTGACGCCGCTGAAATCGATGCTCAGCGTATCGCCATACTCAACGGAAACCAGCGGAACCGCACCCGCTTCCAGCTTGTCCGAGCCCTCATATTTGGGAGCATAGGCAGCACCCACGCCGAGCGTGATCTTCCACTCGCTGGAACTGCTGTAGCGGGCATTGTCGAAATTGCCCTGCGGTTCGGCAAACCTGTCCGATTTGCCGATATCGGCGGCGAAGACGGGCGTGCAGACGGCCTGCGCCAGGGGCAGCGTGCCCAGGCACAAGGCCATTGCACGCAGGTTCTTTTGCCATTTCACTGTAAAAATCTGTTTCATGATCATATCCGTTGCAGCATCAAGCCTTGCAAAACCTGGGAGTCGGGTTTCGTTGAGGAGGACGCTACGCGGGCACAATTGCGGAGACATTACGCGAGATTGCCGGCCACGACTGAAATGGCGCTTCCGCATGCCGGGACCTGGAAAAGATCGGTAAAAACGGTTTTCCTGATCGCAAAGCGCCCCGCATTTGTTACAACGCGAGGTGTATGCGCCCGAAAGCTTCGACAATCGCGGCGGCAGGACGATTTTGCGGGGAGTGATCCTTCCCGAAAGTCAGGCAGCGTCGAAGCGCAGGACGCCCGGGAGAGGGAGAGAGACAGTGACGAAACGGGAAACCGCTGAAAGGCGGCTGAGCGAGGTTCTGCCGGGCGTTATCCGCCCCTATACGCAGACGGAACTGAAATCCGTTCTCTCGACGCTCAAGGATATCGCCAAGGCCGAACCGGCGGTGGCGGCGCTGCTCGCCGCCGAAAGCCCGCTGAAGGATTTCATCGCCGCGGCTTTCACGCTCTCGCCCTATCTGCGCGACATGGCGGCGGCGGATGAGGGGCTGCTGACGCTTGCGATTTCAAAGCCGCTGGAGCCGTTGCTCGCCGATCTTGTCCGTGAAGCGCGCGATTGCTGGAAACCCGGGGAAGAGGGCGGCGTGCCCGTCGAAAACGAAGTGATGTCGCGGCTGAGGATCGCCAAGCGTCGGCTTTCCTTCGTCGCAGCGCTTGCCGATCTGGCCCGCATCTTCACCGCCCGCGATACGACGCGCTGGCTGAGCGACATGGCGGATGCATCGCTCTCCGCCGCCATCGATCACCTGCTGCTCTCAGCCCATGAGAGCGGCAAGCTCAAACTGAAGAACGCCGCCGCACCAAGCGAAGGGTCCGGCCTGATCGTGCTCGGCATGGGCAAGCTCGGCGCGCGCGAACTGAACTATTCCTCCGATATCGACGCGGTGGTGTTTTTCGAGCCTTCAGCGGGCATCATGGACGACCCCTATGATGCGACGGAGAACTTCGGGCGCATGATGCGCCGCCTCGTACGCATCATGCAGGAGCGCACGGCCGATGGTTACGTTTTCCGCACCGATTTGCGGCTCCGGCCCGACCCCGGCTCGACGCCGCTCGCCATTCCCGTGGAAGCGGCGCTGCTTTATTACGAGGGCAGGGGCCAGAACTGGGAACGCGCCGCCTATATCAAGGCGCGGCCGGTGGCGGGCGACATCAAGGCGGGCGAAAACTTCCTGCGTGAGCTGACACCCTTCATCTTCCGCAAATATCTCGACTATGCGGCAATTGCGGATATTCACTCCATCAAGCGGCAGATCCACGCCCATAAAGGCCATGGCGCCATTGCGGTGAAGGGCCACAACGTCAAGCTCGGGCGCGGTGGCATTCGCGAGATCGAGTTCTTCGCGCAGACCCAGCAGCTGATTGCCGGCGGGCGTATGCCGGCGCTTCGGGTGCGCGCAACGCAGGAGGCGCTTGCAGCGCTGACCGAGGCGAAATGGATCGATGCCGAAACGCGTGACAGCCTGACGGACGCCTATTGGTTCCTGCGCGAGGTGGAGCACCGCATCCAGATGGTGCGCGACGAACAGACCCATGTGCTGCCGGACACCGAAGCCGAATTGAAGCGCATCGCCTTCATGCTTGGTTTCGAGGACACCAAGGCCTTTTCGGAAAAGCTGGAAGAGGTGCTGCGGCTGGTGGAGCGCCGTTATTCGGCCCTGTTCGAACAGGAAACGAAGCTCTCCGGTGAGGCCGGCAATCTGGTCTTCACCGGCCAGAAAGATGACCCCGATACGTTAAAGACGCTGTCAGCGCTCGGTTTCGGACGACCGGAGGATATTTCCCGCGTCATCCGCACCTGGCACAATGGCCGTTACCGGGCGACGCAATCGGTCGAGGCGCGCGAACGGCTGACGGAGCTGACGCCGGATCTGCTGAGGGCCTTCGGCGAAAGCAAGCGGGCGGACGAGGCGCTGCTGCGTTTCGATAATTTCCTCTCCGGCCTGCCGGCCGGCATCCAGCTCTTCTCGTTGCTCGGCAACAATCAGGCGCTGCTGTCGCTTCTGGTGATGATCATGTCTTCGGCCCCGCGCCTTGCCGAAATCATCGCCGCCCGCCCGCATGTCTTCGACGGCATGCTGGACCCGGCATTGATGAGCGACGTGCCGACGCGCGATTATCTCGCCCACCGCATGGGCAATTTCCTCTCCAATGCCCGCCACTACGAGGATATTCTCGACCGGCTGCGCATCTTTGCCGCCGAACAGCGGTTCCTGATCGGCGTCCGGCTGCTGACCGGCGCGATCCGTGGCGAAGTGGCCGCCCGCGCCTTCACCCATCTTGCCGATCTGGTGATAGAGGCGGCACTGAATGCGGTTCTTTCGGAAATGGAAGCGGCGCATGGGCTCTATCCCGGCGGGCGGGTGGCTGTCATGGGCATGGGCAAGCTCGGCTCCTTCGAGCTGACGGCGGGCTCGGATGTCGATCTTATCCTGCTTTATGACTACGACGATGCCGCTCATGAATCCACCGGCGCAAAGCCGCTCGATGTGGTGCGTTATTTCACCCGCGTCACGCAAAGGCTGATTGCGGCGCTTTCCGCGCCAACAGCGGAGGGCGTGCTTTACGAGGTGGACATGCGGCTTCGCCCCTCCGGCAACAAGGGCCCGGTGGCGACGCGCATTTCCGCCTTCGAAAAATACCAGCGCGAGGAAGCCTGGACCTGGGAACATATGGCGCTTTCCCGCGCCCGCCTCGTCTGCGGCGATGCCTCGCTGATGGAAGATGCGCGCCGCATCATTGCCTCGATACTGTCCCGCAAGCGCGATGTGGCAAAGGTCTCCGCGGACGTGCTGGAAATGAGAACTCTCATCGAGCAGGAAAAGCCGCCGGAAAACATCTGGGACTTCAAACTCATCAATGGCGGGCTGGTCGATCTGGAATTCATCGCCCAATATCTGGCGCTGGTCGGCCCGGTAAAGGGCCTCGCCGCGCACGAACCCGGCCGCAACACGGCCGAAGCGCTGCAGGCGCTCGCCGCGCCGGTGATGGAACCGCAATCCTTCGACGACTGCATGGCGGCAATGGGGCTTTATACCGAGATATCGCAGATCGTGCGGCTCTGCATCGACGGCGCCTTCAATCCGAAGGAAGCGCCGGCCGGTCTTATTGATCTGGTTTGCCGGGCTGGGGATTGCCCTGATATCTCGACTTTGGAGGGCGAGGTGAAACGGCTGGCGAAGGCGGTGCGGAAGGCGTTTGTGGTGACAGTGAAGAATGGTGATTGATGATTGATGGGGGTGGGTGGGCTTCACCCCCCTCTGCCCTGCCGGGCATCTCCCCCTCAAGGGGGGAGATCGGCAAGGAGCTAACATTCGCTCATTCGCAAAGTCAGAGATGGGCTAAAGGCTGCCGCATATCGATCTCCCCCCTTGAGGGGGAGATGCCCGGCAGGGCAGAGGGGGGTACTGCGCACTCGACCTTTACTTATTGCAAGCCAGCGAGCACGGCCCGACGTCCACTCAATGCACCGTCCCGCAATGCCCCGCCGCATGCGGAATGATGATCGTCACCACAGTTCCCCTGCCTTCGCAGGAGCGAATTTTCATCGTGCCGCCATGCAGCCTGACGAGTGAGCGGGAGATGGCGAGACCGAGGCCTGAGCCGCCTTGGCTTTTGGCATATTGGCTCTGCACCTGCTCGAAAGGCTGGCCGATCTTGTCGAGCGCCCGGGCGGGAATGCCGATGCCGGTATCGGCGATGGTGAGGATCATGGCGGCCTCGTGCACATGGGTGCGCAATGCGATCCGGCCACCGTCGCCGGTGAATTTCACGGCATTGGACAGGAGGTTGAGCATGATCTGCTTCATGGCGCGGCGGTCGCCCTGCATCGTCAGCCCGGCGCAGACCTTCTGCTGCACGGAAATGTTCTTCTGTTCCGCCTGAATGGCGGTGAGGCGCAGGGTTTCTTCGATGAGCGGCGCAAGGTCTATCGTCTCGCGATTGATGCGCATATGGCCGGCTTCGATCTTCGACATGTCGAGAATGTCGTTGATGACGTTCAAGAGGTGCTTGCCGCTATCGTGGATATCGCGGGCATATTCGGAATATTTCGGCGAACCGACTGGCCCGAACATCTCGTTCTGCAGGATTTCGGAAAAGCCGAGAATGGCGTTGAGCGGCGTGCGCAGCTCATGGCTCATATTGGCGAGGAATTCGGATTTCGCGCGGTTGGCGGCCTGGGCACGCTCTTTTTCCGCGAGATAATTGGCATTGGCGGCGGAAAGCTCGGTCTTCTGCCGCTCCAGCTTGTGCTGCGAGGCGGAGAGATCGCCGATGGTCGCCATCAGCCGGCGTTCGGAATCGCGCAGGCGCTCCTGATGGCGCTTGAGCAGCGTGATGTCGGTGCCGACGGAGACGAGGCCGCCGTCGCGGGTGCGCCGCTCGTTGATCTGCAGCCAGCGATCGTCGGCAAGCTGCACTTCCGTCATGCGCGAAAGGCCTGATTGATCGGGGTCGGCAACGCGCCGCTCCACCACCGGGCGGGCAGCGGCCGCATGCACAGTGCTTTTTTCCGTGCCCGCCACCAGCACGCTGTCCGGCAGGCCGTATGCCTTCTGATAATGGGTGTTGCACATCACCAGACGGTCGTTCTTGTCCCACAGCACGAAGGCTTCCGAGGTGGATTCGATGGCGTCTGCAAGGCGCTGGTCGGCCTCGGCATAACGCTGTGCAAGACGATGCTGCTCGGTGACATCCATGGCGATGCCGATGACGCGCGGGCCGTTATTGGTGCGGATGACCTGGGCGCGGGCACGCAGCCAGACATAATGGCCCTTGGCATGGCGCATGCGGAAGATCTGATCGATCTGGCGCAGGTTACCGCAGCCGACGGCGCGGGCAAGCTCATAGAGATTGCCGTCTTCGGAATGCATCATGCGGGCGGCATCGGAAAAGGAAAGCGGTGCGGCCTTCGGCGGCAACCCAAGAATTTCGTAAAGCGAACCGGACCAGAACATGCGCCGCGTGGAAAGATCGAAATCCCACAACCCGCAGCGGCCGCGTGAGAGCGCCGTCTCGACCCGCAGGTTGGATTCGGCAAAGATATCGTCGGCGTCACGGGCGCGCTTCACCTGCATGTAATAGGCATAAAGCACGACCAGCAGGATCGAGGAGATGCCGGCGAACAGCGTCACGTTCATGGCGATTTCGCTGCGCCAGAACGAGCGGATCGGCTGCAGCGAGCGGGCCGCGATCACCATCGCGCCATCGTCGCCGAAGGGGATCATCGTCGCATAATGCTGCTGGCCATCTATATTGGTCTCGATGGTGCCCGGCGCGCCTGGAAAGCGCTGCACGATGGCAATTTCCGGAAGCAAAGCCGGCAGCGACGTGCCGATATAAAGCATCGCTTCCTTGCCGGCACCGGCGAAAATGCGGCCATTGCTGCCGGAGAGAAGCACCATGGTGCCATCGGCAAGGCTGCCCGACGGTAGCGCCGCAACGAGAGCAGCTTCTGCCTGGGCGCGCTCCTGCGAGGCGAAGACCGAACCGTTATTGAGAAGAGCCGCCTTGGCAGTCAGCGCCGTCAGCGCCGTGGAGTGGCGGGCGGCCTCTTCCATGCGGCCGTATTCGGCAGCGATGCCCAGCATGCGTGACGCAGCGACGACGACGAGGAAGGCGAGGATGAGAATGGGGATCAGGCGCTTCAGCAGGGTCTCGACCTGCAAGACCGGGCGGTCGGAGCTATTCATCAAACCCATCAGGTCGCTGGAGAGCTTTTCGCTCCAGGCCGCAAGATCAGAAAATTTGGCATACGGCCGCTCATCGCCCGCAGTCGCCCGCCGCACGTTCGTCATTGTCCCGCCTTTTAGATGTCCCCAGTGATTCGAAGCGCCGCCGCTCGAATATCTCTAATGAATCAAATGCGATTCGCCCTGTCCAGAGGCAAAAGTTAAAAGAATTTTAACCCCTTGAACCGACTCCGTATTTTTTCGGGACAGTGCAGGATGCAAGGACTTCTGATGTCGTTACACCCAAATTTCCTCATTCCTGTGCTTGTCACAGGAATCCAGCCGGCACGCGTCTGTTTGGCGAAAAGAGTCCTTTCAGCCCAAGGACTTGGGCTGGCTAGATTCCTGTGACAAGCACAGGAATGAGGGTTGTAGAGCACTCCGGCAGTCCGTTGCTAACTGCCGGAAAAATGAGGGAAATCAGCCCTTCAGGATACGCCCGACAATGTCGCTCACATCCGTCGAAAGCCCCTTTGCGTCGGCGATCGTCGAAAGGGCGGCCCGGGCATGTTCGGCACGGCTTGCCTCCAGTGACCGCCATGAGCGCATGGAGGTGAGGATGCGGGCGGCAAGCTGTGGATTGCGCTTGTCGATGGCGACGATCTGCTCCGCGAGGAACCGGTAGGCGGCCCCGTCGGCACGGTGGAAACCGGTGGGGTTGGAGAAGGCGAGCGTACCCACCAGCGACCGGACCCGGTTCGGATTGGTGGCGATGAAATGTTTCGATTTCATCAGCGCCTTGATGCGCTCCAGCGCCCCGTCGCCGGGAATCGCGGCCTGCAGCGAGAACCACTTGTCGAGAACGAGCGCATTATCGGCAAAGCGCGTTTCGAAGGCGGCAAGCGCCGCTTTCGTCTCGGTGCTGTCAGGGAAACGCTGGGTCAGCACACTCAATGCGTGGGCAAGATCGGTCATGTTGGTGGCGTCGGCATAGGCCTTCGCCGCGCGGGCCGGTGTCTCCTCGGCAAAGGCGAGATAGGTGAGCGCGCCGTTGCGAAGCGAACGGCGTCCCGCACTTTCCGCATCCGGGCTGTAGGCCTCGCCGTTGACGGTGCCTTCGCCAAGCTGCCTGAAGGTTTCAAGCCCGGCCGTTGCAATCGCCTTTATCGTGGCGTTGCGCGCCTTGTGGATGGCTTCGGGATCGTTGTCACCGCCCAGTTCACGCGCAATGTCCGTCTCGCTCGGCAGCGCCAGCGCCTGCGCCCGGAACGCGGGCTCGAGCGCCGGATCGCCGACGATTTCGATGAGGGTGGAGATGAGTTCGGCATCCGTGCGCACCTCGCCACCATTCTGCACGGCCCTGGTGGCCGCAATCAGCGCCGGCAAAGCGAGATCGGTGAGCGCCTGGAAACGGGCGAACATATCCGTCTCGTGCCGGGCGATCTGCACCAGATCGGCAGCACTCTGTTCGAAATGCAGATTGACCGGCGCGGAGAAGCTGCGGTTGATCGACAGTACCGGCCGCGAGGAAATGCCGGAGAAGGAGAATGTCTGGTTACGTTCGGTCAGATGCAGCACGCCGTTGCGGTATTCACCACCCTCGACGGCCTGCGGCTCGGCGATCTGGCCGTTGTCGAGGATCAGCGCCAGCGACAGCGGAATGTGACGCGGCTGTTTCACCGGCTGGCCGGGGGTAGGCGCTGTCGTCTGTTCCAGCGTCAGGCTGAAGGTGGCGGCGGCGGCATCGTAGCGGCACGAAACGGAGACGAGCGGCGTTCCCGCCTCTGTGTACCACAGCGAAAACTGCGAGAGGTCGCGACCGCTGGCATCGGCAAAACTCTTGACGAAGTCTTCCACTGTCGCGGCATCACCGTCATGGCGCTCGAAATAGAGGTCCATGCCCTTTTTGAAGTCGCCTTCTCCAAGGATCGTGGCGATCATGCGGGTGACTTCGGCGCCCTTCTCGTAGACGGTCGTGGTATAGAAGTTGTTGATTTCACGGTAAGTATCGGGGCGCGGCGGGTGTGCCAGCGGGCCGGAATCCTCCGGGAACTGCTCCGATTTCAGGTGACGCACATCGGCGATGCGCTTGACCGGGCGCGAACGCATGTCGGCGGAAAATTCCTGGTCGCGATAGACTGTCAGGCCTTCCTTCAGGCAGAGCTGGAACCAGTCGCGGCAGGTGATGCGGTTGCCGGTCCAGTTGTGGAAATATTCATGGGCGATGATGCGCTCGATATTGGCGTAATCCGCGTCGGAGGCGGTTTCCGGGTCGGCCAGCACGAATTTGTCGTTGAAGACGTTGAGACCCTTGTTCTCCATCGCGCCCATGTTGAAATCGGACACGGCGACGATCATGAAGATATCAAGGTCGTATTCACGGCCGAAGCGTTCCTCGTCCCATGTCATCGAACGCTTCAACGCATCCATGGCATAGGCCGCGCGCGGCTCCTTGCCGTGCTCGACATAGATCTTGAGCGCCACTTCACGGCCGGAGACGGTGGTGAACGTGTCTTCCACCACGCCGAGATCTCCGGCGACGAGCGCGAAGAGATAGCTGGGTTTCGGATGCGGATCGAACCATGCCGCAAAGTGGCGGCCTTCATCGTAATTGCCGCCGCCGAGGAAATTGCCGTTCGACAGCAGCAGCGGATTGCCTTCCTTCGCGGCAATGATCGTCACCGTGTAGGGTGCGAGAACATCAGGCCGGTCCGGGAAATAGGTGATGCGGCGGAAACCTTCCGCCTCGCATTGGGTGCAATAGACGCCATTGGTGCGGTAAAGCCCCATCAGCTGCGTATTGACCTGCGGATTGATGTAGTTGGTGACACATATCTCGAAGGGAGACGCCGCCGGCAGATCGCGGATCGTCAGGCTGTCAGGCGTCGCGTCATATTGGCTGGCAGGAACATCCACCTGATCGAGCAGCAAGCCCGAAAGCGTCAACTCGTCGCCATCGAGAACGAGCGGCGCTGCCACGTCTACGCCCTCTCGGCGATGAAAGATCAGACGGGCTTCGACCTTGGTATTCTTGGGGTCGAGTTCGAAGGTGAGATCCACCCGCTCCAGAACGAAATCGGTGGGGCGGTAATCTGCCAGGTGAACGATCTGGCCCGTGTCTGTTCGCATGACTGTTCCTGAATAACTTTGTCGTTGTCCTCCGGGCATCATGTCGTCATCAGGCCCGGATGTAAAATAGGTGCAGTATTCGTCACGTTCATGTGCGAGTCGGGGGACGTTCTGTCCCGCCATGGAAGGCTTTTCCAGCCCCGCAGACGATCCTCCCGCTGCCGGACCTGCGGACCATGCCAGCAAATGTTGAACGATTGCTGAAATTGTATTTTATTTTCTTCAAATTTTAGCGGGCGTCTGTTTTTGCCGGCTATACTTTGCAATACCCCGACACTTCTCCCTCCGTCATTCCGGCTCAGGACCTGAATGAGAGGCCGCAAAAACGTGAAAGCGATCCCTTGCCTCCACCAGATCAACCGAATTCATGGGTGAATAACATTTTTTGATGTAAAGGGCCGGAGTAATGCTCTAGCCTTGCATAAATCCAACTCCCCTGCGTCGTCCTTCCCCGCATGAAAATTTCCCGATGGCGTGTTTGCGCAGCCGATATGAGTAACTGCCAATGAACGCCGAGCCGACAAATCCCTTTCGCGGGATAAGCATGAAGCTGATTTCGGTCGGCTTTTTTCTGGTGATGCAGACCTGTATCAAGGCCTCCGGCCCCGATGTGCCGGCGGGCCAGATCACCTTCTTCCGCTCCGCTTTCGCCATTATCCCCATCGTTGTTTATCTGGCCTGGCTGCATGCGCTGACAAGCGCGCTGCAGACCAACAATCTTTTCGGCCATTTCAAGCGTGGTTTTCTCGGCATCCTCTCCATGGCCTGCGGTTTTTATGGCCTCACGCTGCTGCCGCTGCCGGAATTCATCGCCATCGGCTACGCGTCGCCGCTGCTCGCGGTGGTTTTTGCGGCATTCGTCCTGCATGAGAAGGTGCGTGTCTATCGCTGGAGCGCGGTTTTCGTCGGCATGATGGGCGTGCTGGTGATCCTGTGGCCGAAGATGACGCTTCTGAGGGAAGGCGGCTTTGCCGCGGGCGAGGGGCTGGGCGCGATTGCCGTGCTTTGCGGTGCAGCACTGGGTGGTCTTGCCATGATCCAGGTGCGGCAATTGGTGGAAACGGAAAAGACGCCGACAATCGTGCTTTATTTCTCGCTCACCGCCACATTGCTGTCATTGATCAGCGTGCCTTTCGGCTGGAGCGACCTGGACACAAGACAGTCCGTCCTCCTGATTACCAGCGGCATCTGTGGCGGTGTTGCGCAGATCTTCCTGACGGAAAGCTATCGCCACGCGGAGGTCTCCACCATCGCACCCTTCGAATACAGCTCCATCGTGTTCGGCATCGTCGTCTCCTATATCCTGTTCGGAGACGTGCCCACCGTCACCATGTTGATCGGCACGGCAATCGTTATCATGGCGGGCATCTTCATCATCTTCCGGGAGCACCAGCTGGGGCTGGCGAGACGGGCGGCGCGCAAGGCTTCGACCCCGCAGGGGTGATGCGCCGGATGCGGCGGATGACGCAGATCCTGCGGCATCTGTCGTTGCGTCCTATACGACGCAGATGTTTCCCACGCCGGGCAAATCTCAACCTCATTCCTGTGCTCGTCACAGGAATCCAGCTGACGCGCGTCTGCGCGGCGAGAGAGTCTTTTCAGCCCAAGGACTTGGGCTGGCTGGATCTCTGTGACAAGCACAGAGACGAGGAAAGGATCGCGCCCTGTAAAAGCAGGCTTCGTCACTGACGCACCGGCGCCAACCCTTGCGTCGCATCATATGACGCCGCCGGCGGCCGTCGTCAGGTGCCGCAAAACCCCTGAAAAAGCAAAAGGCGCCTTCCCGAAGAAAGACGCCAGCGCGCAATCATCTACATGGACAGGATTTTACGCCTGCCTGAATGCTCTCAGCGCTCGCGGAAATCCGCGAAGACAGCTGCGGGACGTGTGACACGAACCTGCTGCATGGCAGCGCGTGCGGTCATCTGCTCGTTAGCGGCAGCGCCGAAACGATGGTAACCCTGACTGGAACGAGGGCCGAGGCCTGCCAGACGGAGTGTTTCAAAGCCGGAATGCACCGGACGGAAGCGAGTGGTCATTGCCTTGGTTCCTTAAACCGAATTCCTCCCAAGACACGCCGCCTATATCGCAGCGCAGCATGGATTCGGCAAGGCGGCCAAATGCGCCGCTGTTATGCACATTGTGCATGGCTTTTTTCATAATTCGTTTACACTGAGCAAGAAGAAGGCAATCAGCCTTCGGAGACTTTTGCTTGAAACGCTAATAAATCCTGCCATGCCAATGACTTGGAGGCCGGAGCGTTCAAAAGTTCCTGCGGATGCAGGCTCGCCAGGGCCGGTAAAACCAGGTGTCCGGCTGCGACATCACGCCACTGTCCGCGCAGCGTATGGATCGTTCCCGTGCCGCCGAAAAAGAAACGGGCGGTCAAGTTGCCAAGAAGCAACAGGTGTTTCGGCTCCGCAAGCGCGATCTGGCGCTCGATGAAGGGGCGGCAAATATCCATTTCGGCCTGCGTCGGCGGGCGGTTGCCGGGCGGACGCCAGGGCACGACATTGCCGAGCATGATGCCTGAGCGTTCAAGGCCGATCGCCGCTAGCATGCGGTCGAGCAAAAGCCCGCTCTTGCCGGCAAAGGGCAGGCCCTCCCGGTCGTCATCCGCATCCGGCATGGGGCCGATGACCATGATGGCGGAAGCGGGATCGCCCTGCGTGAACACCGTGTTGCGGGCGCTGTTCTTGAGGTTGCAGCCGCTGAACCCCTCAAGAGCGGTCTTGAGTTCAGGAAGCGACCGCGCGCTTTCCGCTGCAAAACGCGCGGCTGCCACGGCCTGTTCGTCCGGCACGGCGACATTTTGCTGAACGGCGGGAGCGGGCGGCGCAGCTCTGGTCGGGGCGGCACGATCCGCCGCCTGCCGCTGGGGAGCATCGGTGCGACGCTCTGGTCCACCCTCCATCTGGCGCGTGGGGGCGGAATTTTCCTGTCGCGCTGCCGGACGGGCAGGGCGGGCAGCGGCAAATTCGGCGAAACGGTCGAGCGGACTGTCCTCAACCAGCCAATCCACACCCGCATCCGCATGGAAATGCAGGAGGGCGGCGAGTTCGGCCGGGGAAAGGTCGTGAGCGGCGATCATGGCTGGAAATTATCCCATGTTCCCCATCCGGGGAACCCGTAAATCACGCTGTCCAGCGCTGAATGTCACCGCTTTCGCCGATCATCGCAAGACCATGGGCAATCGAGAGCAGCTCGCCGCCGGTTTCGATCCGGTCCGCGTCGAAACGACGGGTGAAAAGCTCCCGCACCGCCGGCACGAAGGAGGTGCCGCCGGTCAGGAACACCTTGTCGATTGCTTCGGGTGCGACTTGCGTCTTTTCCAGAACCTCGTCCAGCGCGCCCTCGATCTTGGCAAGGTCGTCGGCGATCCAGGTGTTGAAGTCGCTGCGCTTGACCATCTTACGGCCGGCCTTGCCGAGCGGTGCGAAGTTGAACTCCGCCTCCTCGGCCGAGGAGAGCGCCATCTTGGTGGCGGAAATCGACTGATAGAGCGGATAACCCTCGTCATGCTCCACCAGATCGATGAAAAGTTCGAGCTTGTCCGGCTCGATCGCCGAACGCACCAGCGATTTCAGATCGGTGAATTCCTTCGAGGTCTTGAAGATCGACAGCTGGTTCCAGCGGCCGAAATTCACGTAATAACCCGAGGGCACATCCAGCACCTTGTCGAAGCTCTTGAACTTGCTGCCCTTGCCGATCTCAGGCGAGACCAGATTGTCAATCATCCGGAAGTCGAAATGGTCGCCCGCCACGCCGACGCCCGAATGGCCGATGGGGGTGGCGGAAAGCTTGCCGGCATGGGTCTCGAAACGGATCAGCGAATAGTCCGTGGTGCCGCCGCCGAAATCCGCCACCAGCACGTTGGCGTCCTTTTTCAGGCTCTGGGCGAAATAATAGGCGGCCGCCACCGGCTCGTAGACATAGTGGATCTCTGGAAAACCGGCCCGGCCCAGCGCCTCGTTGTAACGGGCAAGCGCGAGAGACTCGTCCGGATTGCTGCCGGCGAAACGCACCGGCCGACCGGCGATGACGGTGGAGACGTCGCCCGGCCATTCCGCGCCCGCATAGGTCTTCAGCTTGCGCAGGAACACGTCCATCAGGTCCTCGAAGCTCTGGCGCTTGGCGAAGATCAGCGTGCCCTGGAAGAGCGGCGAGGCCGCGAATGTCTTGATGGACTGCAGGAAGCGACAATCGCCCGCATTGTCGATGAATTGCCGGATGGCGGCGTGGCCCGCCTCCACATGCAGGGCGGCAGCACCCAGCCCTGAATCCTTCATGAAGGAGAGTGCGGTGCGCATGCTGTCATCCGTGCCCGCGCTGCTGGTGAAGCGCATGGAACGGCTGTCGCCGCTGCCGTCGGAAAGAGCCATGACCGTGTTGGTCGTGCCGAAATCGAGGCCGAGAGCCCGCTTTTGCGTCATCGCCATATTCCTTGTCGCCGATGGAAATGCCCGCCCGGCCCTTGAGGTGGCCCGGCGTGAAAATGAGGGATGCCCGCAGCATCCCGATGTCAGAGGAGGGCGGTTGATTGCATAAGCCCGGCGGAATGGCAAGCGCCGCATCCACGTTTATTGTGACATTTTGATGAAGTAATCGTCGCAGTCAGGATGCGCCCTTGTCGCGTACATTAAATATTTTTTTGCACAAACAGAGTATAAGGCTGGGATATAATATTAAAGAGCAGGTTTATTTTTGTATTTGTGCGTTTGTAAACGGAGCCACAATGTCCCGCAAGCCGGCTCGTTCCTTGCCTGAAGAAGTGCCGCCAGAGAGGACCGCGCTTGTTCGCGGCGACGTTGAAAGCTTTAATCACCATCTCATGGATCTGATGGAGGCTTCGCAGCAGGGTTATGCCCTTTTCGACGGCGGCGACCAGTTGCGCTTCGCCAACAGTGCGTTTCGCATGGCGCTCGGCATCGGGCCCGAGGACTTCCCGACATGGGTGGAGCTGATGCGCGTCGGCTATCGTAGCGCCACCGGCACCGCCATCGAAACCTCCGATTTCGAACTTTGGCTGCGCTCCGCCAAGACGAGGCGCGGCAAATTGCCATTCCGCACCATCGAGACCAGCCTGAATGACGGTCGCTGGATGCTGACCACGGAAACGACGCTGCCCGGCGGCTGGATGCTGTGCGTGATCACCGATGTTTCCGAACTCGGCATAGAATTGCGCGATCTTCGCCAGGAACGCGACAAGGCGCTGAAATCGGCACTGAGCGACGAGTTGACCGGTCTCGGCAACCGCCGTTACGCCATGGATAGTCTCAACCACATGCTTGGCCCCAACAAGGCCCAGGCCCTTGCGGTGATCATCATGGATATTGACCACTTCAAGGCGGTGAACGACCGCTTCGGGCATGCAAGCGGCGATCTGGTCCTGAAAGATTTCGCCGGCCGCCTCTGCGCCGCCGCCGGCCGCGACGATCTGCTTGGGCGGATCGGGGGCGAGGAGTTCCTCCTCGTTCTCGGCGGTTCACGCATGCTGAGCGCGGAGATCATCATGCAGCAACTGCTGTCGTCGTTGACCGCGGCATCGCCGCTGAGCGACGTGCCGGATTTCCGCTATAGCTGCTCGGCCGGCATCGCCTTTGCCAATCCCGGCGAGAGCGCCAGCGATGTCTTGCGCCGTGCTGACACAGCGCTTTACGAAGCCAAGAATACCGGCCGAAACCGCTTCGTGATCTACGGAGCGGCTTCTTGACCGGTTGAGCTCTTCCCGGCGTCAGTTCGACTTCGCCGCACCGCCATCCACCCTGAGCATCGTGCCGGTGATGTAGCTTGCCGGCACCGAGCAGAGGAAGGCGCCGGCGGCGGCGAATTCTTCCACCGTGCCGAGCCGGCCCGCCGGAATGCTCTTGACGGAAGCCTCACGGATTTCCTCAAGGCTTTTACCCAGACGCTTGGCATTGGCGCCATCGAGTTCGTCGATGCGGTCGGTATGGATGCGGCCGGGCAGGAGAAGATTGGAGGTGATGCCGAAACCGGCCACTTCGGAGGACAGCGTCTTGCTCCAGCCCACCAGCGCCCCGCGCAGCGTGTTGGAGAGCGCCAGATTGGGGATGGGCTCGAAAACGCCCGAGGAAGCGACGGTCAGGATGCGGCCAAAACCCTGTTCCTTCATCTGCGGCAAAAGCGCATTGGTGAGCGTGATGACGCGCAGCACCATGGATTGGAAGAAGTTTTCCAGTTTCTCGGCCGTGATCTCCTGCGCAAGACCCGGTGTCGGGCCGCCGGTATTGTTGACGAGAATATCGATGCCGCCGAGCTTGTCTTTCACGGCCTGAACCATGGCCTCGACGAAATTGTCATCGGCAAGATCGCCCCACACCCAGTCTGCCTTGCCCTTGCCCAGCGCGTTGATCGCCTTGCAGTTCGCATCCAGCTTCTCGCCGCTTCTGCCGACGAGAAGAACATTTGCGCCTTCCTCCGCCAGCGCCGTTGCAATGCCCAGCCCAAGGCCGCGTGAGGAGGCGAGAACGAGGGCGCGTTTGCCGGAAATGCCGAGATCCATGGGTTTTGTCCTGTCTTGTTTGCGATGTCTTCGCTGTTTATAGGAAGGTGAAACCCGCTTTTGAAGGTCAAATACGCGTCATGACAGAACAATCTCTGCTTAAATTTTCCATTGCCGTCACGGTTCTTCTGGCCGCGTTCGGCATCGGCGCGGGTTTGTTCTCGGGCTCCTTCGCGGTGGTGTTCGATGGCGTTTATGCGCTGACAGATGCTTTCATGACGGTGCTGGCGCTGCTCGTCGCGCGGCTGATCGCGGCCTCGGCAGCACCAAGGCCCGGTGGCCGGCTGGCGGAACGTTTCACCATGGGTTTCTGGCATCTGGAGCCGATGGTGCTTGGCCTTAACGGCACGCTCTTGATGGGGGCTGCGATCTACGCCCTGATCAATGCCATCGACAGCCTGATGGACGGCGGCAGATCGATCGAGTTCGACTACGCCATCATCGTCACCTTCGTCAGCTTTGCCGTCTCGCTCATCATGGCGTGGTTCGTCAAACGCCAGAACCGCAGGCTGAAATCGGCTTTCGTGGCGCTGGACGCCAAAAGCTGGCTGATGAGCGCGCTCCTGAGCGTGGCCCTGTTCCTGGCCTTCGCCATCGGTTACGGGCTGACGGGAACGGCGCATCAGTGGATCGCGCCCTATATCGACCCTGCCGTGCTGGCGCTCGTCTGCCTCGTCATCATCCCCATGCCGTTCGGCAATGTGAAACAGGCGCTGGCGGATATTCTTCTGGTGACACCGCTGGAATTCAAGCAGCACGTGGACAGGGTGGCAGGGGAGATCGTGGCGAAGTTCGGCTTCTCTTCGCACTATTCCTATGTCGCCCGTGTCGGCCGCGGTCGGCAGATCGAACTCTTCTTCATCGTGCCGAAGAACTGGCCGGCCCGGCGCCTGGAAGAATGGGACGCCATCCGCGACGAAATCGGCGATGCGCTCGGCGGCGAGGGGACAGATCGGTGGCTGACAATCGTGTTTACGACGGATGAGGAGTGGGCGGTTTGAAGCGGAGAATTCGGCGGCGATCTTCGCGCGCCGCTAATCCTGCGTGAGCGCTTCAACAGGAGCAAATAGCGAAAAGACCAGACCATCACGCTCGAAAGCAAGATCCACCGTGCCATGAACATAGCTGGCAAGCGCCCTTTCGATCATTCGTGAGCCAAAGCCTTTTTTGGCGGGATCAATGACCGCAGGACCGTCCCGTTCCCGCCAGACGAGATTGAGGCAGTCTTTTTCGTTGACCTTCTCAATCTCCCAGCTGATGGAGATATTTCCGCTCTCATTTGCCAGGGCGCCATACTTGATGGCGTTGGTCGTCAACTCGTGAAAGGCGAGCGCGATTGCGAGACCGCTTTTAGGCGCGAGGGTAACCTTGGGTCCGTCGATCCTTATTCGATCAGCGGACTGCTCGTTTGCCACCGTTTCGGCGACGGCTTTCAGCGTCGTCATGTCGTGGCTCGGGCGCAGCAACAGGTCATGCGCGCGGCCAAGTGCAGCCAGCCGGGCAAGAAAGGCGGGCTTTGCCACTGACATTTCGTCATCGTCTTTAAGGGTTTGACCCGCAACGGATTGCACGAGAG
Source organism: Rhizobium sp. X9 (assembly GCF_018873185.1). Taxonomy (NCBI): domain Bacteria; kingdom Pseudomonadati; phylum Pseudomonadota; class Alphaproteobacteria; order Hyphomicrobiales; family Rhizobiaceae; genus Rhizobium; species Rhizobium sp. X9. The sequence goes on from NZ_CP071311.1 coordinate 739,221, forward strand.
CCAGAATGTTCTTGATTCTGTGTGATAATTCGTTGCGCAGAAGAAGCTGCTGTTCTTCGAATTCCTTCACGCCGGTGATGTCCCGGGAGATGGAAAGAATGCTGTCGACCGAGCCGCTGTCGTCAAAAATCGGGGACACCTTGACGTCCCAGAAGCGGCGGTTTCCCGTTGCCGTGTCCGCAAATCCGAGAAATCGGGAGCTTCTGCCTTCACGTGCCTCGTTGATGGCCGCTACAGCTGCGATATTTCCCTTTCCTTCCCAGAAATCCGGCCAGGGGCAGCCTTTTACGGCTTCGAAATCCTGTATCTCCATGACCCGTTGCCCGCCCTCATTCATGAACTGAAGGGAGCCATCCAAACCAATAATTTTTATGCAGTCGTCCGAGGCAGCCAAGGCGGCGTGGATAAATCGCTGGCTTTGATCGTTTGACGTTTGCGTCATTGAAAATCCACCTGAACCGAGAGCACCATATAAGCTCTGCTGAACAATTATTGGTGGCTTTGGGATAAACATAGTGGATACTTTTCTAAATGCCAAGATGATCACATATGGCGCATATCCGAAGTAATGACCTTGCCACGAAGCCCTCATCGGCCGAACGACGGGATGGGTTTTTGGGTGCGAGACCCGACGCCAACTTAACGTCGCTCTCTAATCTGCAAACACTGACAAGCTTGACGCCCACACCAGCTGCGCCTATCCTCTATATTACGTGAACGTAAAAGTAATAAATTAGTCATCAGGTTGTCTGACAATAGAGTGGCGTGCGACATGTTTTGCCGCTATAGAAGCTCGACAAAGGCGTTGTGCTTTGCGAAGACAGGCGCTGGTGGATGCGGTGTCGCGGATGGCTTTTGACCTGCGCAGCCAATGCGGCGAAGATGCCAAAAAGCGGATATAACAACAGCCGGATGGGACCGGCGATGCGGAGAGGACAAGATGACGGAAGTGATGGAACTGCCCGAACGCGAAGCGATGGAATTCGACGTTGTGATTGTCGGCGCGGGTCCTGCGGGTCTTGCCGCCGCGATCCGCCTGAAGCAGGTGGAGCCGGAGCTTTCGGTTGTCGTTCTCGAAAAGGGCGCGGAAGTCGGCGCGCATATTCTCTCCGGCGCGGTGGTTGATCCCATCGGCATCGACAGGCTGCTGCCCGGCTGGCGCGAAGAGGAGGGGCATCCCTTCAAGACCGAGGTCAAGGACGACCAGTTCATGTTCTTAGGGCCGGCCGGCTCCATCCGCCTGCCGAACTTCATGATGCCGCCGCTCATGAATAATCACGGCAATTACATCGTCTCGCTTGGTCTCGTCTGTCGCTGGCTGGCGGAAAAGGCGGAGGCTCTCGGCGTCGAGATCTATCCGGGCTTTGCCGCCACCGAAGTGCTTTATAATGACGAGGGCGCGGTGATCGGTGTCGCCACCGGCGATATGGGCATCGAGAAGAACGGCGAACCAGGCCCTGCCTTCACCCGCGGCATGGAACTGCACGGCAAATATGTGCTTGTTGGAGAGGGTGTGCGCGGTTCGCTTGCCAAGCAGCTGATTTCCAGATTTGACCTTTCGAAAGATCGCGAGCCGCAGAAATTCGGCATCGGCATCAAGGAGCTCTGGCAGGTCAAGCCGGAACACCACAAGCAGGGTCTCGTGCAGCATTCCTTCGGCTGGCCGCTCGGTTTCAAGACCGGCGGCGGCTCGTTCCTCTACCATCTCGAGGATAATCTCGTCGCCGTCGGCTTCGTGGTGCACCTCAATTACAAGAACCCCTATCTCTATCCTTTCGAGGAATTCCAGCGCTTCAAGACCCATCCGGCCATCCGCGATACGTTCGAGGGCGGAAAGCGTATTTCCTATGGCGCACGCGCCATCACCGAGGGCGGTTACCAGTCGGTGCCGAAGCTGACTTTCCCGGGCGGCGCGCTGATCGGCTGTTCCGCCGGTTTCGTCAACGTTCCGCGTATCAAGGGCAGCCATAATGCGGTGCTGTCGGGCATGCTGGCGGCGGAAAAGATCGCCGCGGCGATTTCCGCCGGCCGCGCCCATGACGAGGTGGCCGAGATCGAGGCCGAATGGCGCGACGGCGATATCGGCAAGGACCTGAAGCGGGTTCGCAACGTCAAGCCGCTCTGGTCGAAATTCGGCACGCTCGTCGGTGTCGGTCTTGGCGGTCTGGACATGTGGACCAACCAGCTGTTCGGTTTCTCCTTCTTCGGCACGCTGAAGCACGGCAAGACGGATGCGCAAAGCCTCGAACCGGCTTCGAAGCACAAGCCGATCGCCTATCCCAAGCCGGACGGCGTTTTGACCTTCGATCGCCTGTCGTCGGTGTTCCTGTCCTCCACCAACCATGAGGAGGACCAGCCGGTGCATCTTCAGGTGAAGGATATGGAATTGCAGAAGCGCTCCGAACACGACGTCTATGCCGGCCCCTCGACGCGTTATTGTCCGGCAGGTGTTTACGAGTGGGTGGAGAAGGACGGCGAAGAGGTTTACGTCATCAACGCCCAGAACTGCGTGCACTGCAAGACCTGCGATATCAAGGATCCCAACCAGAACATCAACTGGGTGCCGCCGCAGGGTGGCGAAGGGCCGGTTTACGCCAATATGTGATGGCGATTACGGCTGAGGCCTTCTCCTCCGTCATGCTCGGGCTTGTCCCGAGCATCTGCAACGGGCTGATTTTACGATACGTGAGTGGATCCTCGGGGCAGGCCCGAGGATGACGTCGAGCGTGGGAAGACCGCTCGCAATCACTCTCGACCGTTATTTTCGGAACGAGCAAGTCTTTGATTGCAAGGACTCATTTTCCACGGCGCATTCGCCCCCTGACTGGTTGGCGGGTCAAGCCCGGATTGACGAGATTTGGTATCCACAGCCCCGTTGCCCCCTGTCTATTTGTGGATTGCTCTTCGATTTCTTACATATAGGATGTTGGGGTGTTGTAGCGTCAACGGCGCGTGGAGTGCGGGCCGTAAATGCGGTAACGCCTTGATGTGCATATGGTCCTAGGTGCCGTCGCCCGGCGGCAGGGAGTTAAGAGAATGTCCGGCTTTCAAAGGCTGAATATCGTGCGGAACACAAGGTTTGGCGTCGCTTTGGCGGCGGGGGTGATCGTTGCAGTCTCATTGAGCGGCGGCCCGCTGGTGGCTGCCAGCTGCCGTACTGATGCCATGGCCGGCATCGACTGGCGCGAATGCAACAAGCGCCTGCTGATGCTGGGCGGTAGCAATCTCGATTCAGCAATGCTTTACGGCACGGATTTCACCTATACCGACCTGCGCGGTTCCTCTTTGAAGGGCGCCAATCTCGAAAAGGCGAAACTCATCCGCACGGCTCTGGGAGAAGCCAACCTTCAGGGCGCCAACCTGACCAAGGTGGAAGCCTATCGCAGCGATTTTTCAGCCGCCGATGCCACCAATGCCAAATTCATCAATGCCGAAATGCAGCGGACCAAGTTCGAGAATACCAAGCTCGACGGCACGGATTTCACCAAGGCCGAACTCGGCCGTGCCGATTTTGAAGGCGCGACGCTGAACGGCTCGAAATTCTCCCTGACCAACCTGTCGCGTGCCCGTTTCGGTGGCGCAAAGCTTGGCGGCCCGGTGGATTTCACCAGCGCCTTCCTGCTGTTGACCCGGATCGAAGGGGTTGATCTTTCCACCGCGACCGGGCTGGAGCAAAAGCAGGTGGATATCGCCTGCGGCGACGCCAAGACCAAGTTGCCGAACGGCCTGACGGTACCCGCCTCCTGGCCATGCCCGGAAGATCCGGACGACGAGTGACGGGAGGGGCCGCGCGGTTTTTACGCGGCAAATGCGTTTTCCGTAAAAGGGGATAGAAGCGTCCGCGATGCGGACGCCTCATCTTCGATCAGAAGCCCGAAAGCACGATCTTGCCCTTGGCCTTGTTGCTTTCGATCAGCGCATGCGCCTTGATCAGATTTGCGGCGTTGATGGTGCCGAAAACCTCCGTCAGCGTCGTCTTGATCTTGCCGGCATCGACCAGTGCAGCAACGTGGTTGAGCAGCTTATGCTGTTCGATCATGTCGGGTGTTTCAAAAACCGCGCGGGCGAACATCATTTCCCAATGGATCGACACGCATTTGCGCTTGAAAGCCATGACGTCGAAACCGCCGGCGGGATCGTCGATCAGTGCGAAACGGCCCTGTGGCGCGATGGCCGCCACGCTGTCGGCGGCATGGATGTCGCTATGGGTGGTAGAGAAGACGAAGCCCGGCGCACCGAGACCGAGCGCCTCTACCTGCGGAGCGATCGGCTTGCTGTGGTCGATGACGTGATGCGCGCCGAGTTCCTTCACCCACGCAATCGTCTCAGGCCGTGAAGCGGTGGCAATGACGGTCAGATCGGTCAGCGCCCGCAGGAGCTGGACGGCGATGGAGCCCACACCACCGGCGCCACCGATCACCAGAACGGCGTTCGCGGCACCCGGAACCGGCTCCTTCACCCGCAGCCGGTCGAACAGCGTTTCGTAAGCGGTGATCGCGGTCAGCGGCAGGGCGGCTGCTTCCTCGAAATTCAGCGATTTCGGCTTGGCGCCGACAATGCGCTCGTCGACCAGATGGAATTCGCTATTGGAGCCGGGGCGGTTGATGACACCGGCGTAAAACACCTCGTCGCCGGGCTTGAACAGCGAAACCTTGTCGCCGACGGCCTTCACCACACCCGCCGCGTCGAAGCCGAGCACGCGAGCCGTGCCGTTTTCCGGAGCCTGATTTCGGCGCACCTTGGTATCGACGGGGTTTACCGAAACGGCCTTCACCTCCACCAGAATATCGTGCCCCTTCGCCTCCGGCTGGGGCAGGTCGATATCGACAAGGGCTTCTTTTGCGGTGATTGGCTGGTTCGTCCTGTAACCGATGGCGCGCATGAACAGTCTCCTTTGCTTGTTTGCGTGCCTCTTACTTGATACATATGAACATCGATCGCAAGAATGCACATTTTGTGATGATACATACAAAAAGGATACTGTGATGTCGCGACCGCGCGCCAAACTGACCGGCAACTTTCCCGGCTGCCCGGTGGAATCGGCCTTAAGTTTCCTCGATGGAAAATGGAAGGGCGTGATCCTTTATCACCTCATCAATGAGGGCACGTTGCGTTTCAACGAGCTGCGCCGCCATATTCCCAGCGTCACCCAGCGCATGCTGACGAAGCAGCTGCGCGAGCTGGAAGAGGCGGGCCTGATTTCGCGCACCGTCTTTCCGGTGGTGCCGCCGCGCGTGGACTATGCGCTGACGCCGCTTGGCGAAACCATGCGGCCGGTGATTTCGGCGCTGAAAGTCTGGGGCGACGCCCATGTCGTCTGCAAGAACGGCGCGAAATACACCCAGCTTCCAGCGACTGAAGAGAAGGCAGCCTGAAAAATCACGGGTAAAACCACATCCACACTTGCGGGCCGGGGATGGTGCGACGCAACACGGATTTGCCCCGATTGATGCATAATGCTGCCATCGTGATTCGCAGCAGGGACATCAAAGCACATGAGCATGGGTTGGATGGAGGCCGGATTCCTCGGCCTTTTGCAAGGACTTACGGAATTTCTTCCGATTTCTTCAAGCGCGCATCTGCGGATCGCCGGGGAGTTTTTGCCCTCCGGCACGGATCCGGGTGCCGCCTTCACCGCGATTACCCAAATCGGCACGGAAATGGCAGTGCTGGTTTACTTCTGGTCCGACATCATGCGGATCGCCGCCGCCTGGCTGCGGCAGAACCTTCGCCTCGGCCCCTATGACAAGGCCGATGCCCGGCTTGGCTGGCTGATCATCGTCGGCTCGGTGCCGATCGTCTTTCTCGGCCTGTTCTTCAAGGACGCCATCGAGCACTCGCTGCGCAACCTCTATATCACCGCCGTAATGCTCATCGTCTTCGGCATCGTCCTCGGCATCGCCGACAGGATCGGTGAAAAGCGTTACAAGCTGAACCAGCTGATCTGGCGCGACGGTATCCTGTTCGGCTTCGCGCAGGCCATGGCGCTCATCCCCGGCGTCTCGCGCTCCGGCGGCACCATCAGCGCCGGCCTGCTTTTGGGCTATACCCGCGAGGCGGCAGCGCGTTATTCCTTCCTGCTCGCCGTTCCCGCCGTCTTCGGCTCCGGCTTCTACCAGCTCTTCAAGAGCATCGGCGAGGACAATCCCGTCGGCTGGGGTCAGACGGGGCTGGCGACCCTGATCGCCTTCATCGTTGGTTATGCGGTGATTGTCGTCTTCCTCAAGCTGGTCTCGACCAAAAGCTACATGCCCTTCGTCTGGTACCGCGTGGTCATCGGCTTCATCCTGCTGGGGCTCCTGGGAACGGGCGTCATCAGCGCCGGTGGGTGAGGGGCTTTCCAGGAACCATGCTTTTGGCAAAGTTGCATCATCCGCACGCCGTCACCCCGGACTAGATCCGGGGTCCAGCGCGATCAAGTCATTGAGCGCAAAAGACTCTTCTCACGGCGCAGACGCGCCGTGGCTGGATGCCGGATCAAGTCCGGCATGACGGAGGAGAGATTATGACGTGCCGCGAAATGTAGAAGGCCCGCTCCTCCGAGCGGGCCTTTCGTCTTTCAAAGCAATGTGCCGCTCAGGATCACCAACGCCACCGAGAAGTAGATGACGAGGCCGCTGACATCCACCAGCGTGGCGACGAAGGGGGCCGATGCGCTGGCGGGGTCAAGCCGCAGGCGCTGCAGCACGAAGGGCAGCATGGAGCCGGCGAGCGAACCGAAGGTGACGATGCCGACGAGCGCCGCAAAGACGGTGGCGCCCACCAGCAGCCAGTGCTCGCCATAGTCATAAAAGCCCGCCTGCTGCCAGACCGTCAGACGCAGGAAACCGATGGCGCCCAGAATGCAGCCAAGCGTCAGGCCCGTCGGGATTTCCCTGAGCAGCACCCGCCACCAGTCGGAAAGCTTCAACTCACCGAGCGCCAGCGCCCGGATGATGAGCGAGGTGGCCTGCGAACCCGAGTTGCCGCCCGACGACATGATGAGCGGAATGAACAGCGTCAGCACCACGGCTTTTTCCAGCTCGCCCTCGAAATGCTGCATGGCGCTGGCCGTCAGCATTTCACCGAGGAAGAGTGCTGCGAGCCAGCCGGCGCGCTTGCGGATCATGTCCGGAAAGCCGATCGTCATATAGGGCTTGCCCAGCGCTTCCATACCGCCGAACTTGTGGGCGTCTTCCGTGGTGTCTGCGATCATGGTGTCGATCACGTCGTCAACGGTGACGATGCCGAGAATATGCGAGTGGTCATCGACGACTGGCAGCGCCAGAAGGTCGTGCTTGCGGATCAGCCGGGCGACATCCTCCTGCGACATCAGGGGGCTCGCACAGACGATGCCTTCCTTCGATGCGACGGAGAGGATGGAAGCGCCGGGTTCACCGGTCACAAGGCGACGCAGCGTCACGACGGTGGAGAGCGTTCCGTCCTCAGCCAGCACATAGATGGCATAGACCGTTTCACGCGACCGCTCGACGACGCGGATGTGCGAAAGGGTCTGTTCCACCGTCCAGTCATCAGGCACGCTGACGAATTCCGTGGTCATGATCGAGCCGGCCGTGCGCGGCGGATAACCCATCAGGTGCTTGATGGAGAGAGCCGTCGTCCGGTCCAGCCGGGAAAACAGCTTTGCGCGCGGCTCTTCTTCCATTTCCGCCATGACGTCGGCCACCCGGTCGTCAGACATCAGATTGACGAAGCGGGCTGCCTGTTCGACAGGAATATGGGCGATGATGGCTGCTGCGCCATGCAGTTCGGGCCGGTCGAGAATGGCGACGGCCTTTGCCTGCGGCATGGCGAGGAGGGCGGTTGCAGCTTCGCTGACATCGAGCGTGTTGAGGTGCTCGACGCGTTCGGCGATGGTGGTGGAAGAACCGGTGGTTCCGCTACGAAGAAGACGTGCGGCCTTGCTGGCCCTCTGGGAGAGGTTGTGGAAGTTCATGATTGCTCACCTTTCCGTCGATTCGCCGATAACGGCGAACGCGGTGGTGAGCCGACAGCGGTCGGATCAGTTCACGTTCGCCGGTCTCGGCAAAGGCAATCGACTACTACTGTCGCTAGACATCCAATGATGCTCCGTTGAAATCCGCGCCGTGCTGGTTGGCATGCGCGTAAGGCCGTGTTGCGCCTGAAACCGAAAAGAGTCAAGCACCCGATTATGAAATTTCCGCAAGGTTCTGCACCGCGGCGAGGGGCGGCGATGCAGGCTGTAAAAAAGGCGACTTCAAGCCGCCTTTTCGCGTCGTTCGACGGTGACGGAAACGAGGAAAACGCCAAGCCCGAGAAGGGACAAAACCGCGCCGACATAACCTGTCGAGGCATAACCATAGCCCATGGCGATAACGAGGCCGCCGAGCCAGGCGCCGAGCGCATTGGCGATGTTGAAGGCGGAATGGTTGGAGGCGGCAGCAAGCGTCTGCGCATCCGCCGCCACATCCATCAGGCGCGTCTGCACGGCCGGACAGGCGGCGAAACCGCAGCCGATCAGGAAGACGCAGAGACACAGCATGAAAGGATCATGCGCCGTCATGCCGAACACCGCCATGACCACCACGTTGAAGGCCAGCATGCCGCCAATCGTGCCGTTGAGCGAGATATCCGCAAGCCGCGAGCCGACCACATTGCCGACGTTCATGCCGATGCCGAACAGCGCCAGCACCATGGAAACGGTGGAAACCGGCATCATCGCCACATCCGTGGTCGTCTTGGCGATATAGCTGAAGACCGAGAACATGCCGCCGAAGCCGACCGAGGCGATGGCGAGCGTCAGCCACACCTGTACGCGGCGGAAAGCGCCGAGTTCGCGCCAGACGCTGGCACCTTCCTCCACCTTGTCACGCGGCTGGAACAGCCACAGCAGGGCAACAGTCAGCAGTGCTATGCCGCCCACCAGCATGAAGGCCGCGCGCCAGGACAGCAGCTGGCCGAAGAAGGTGGCAAGCGGCGTGCCGAGCAGAGTGGCGATGGTGAGGCCGAGCATGACGCGGCCAACAGCGCGGGCGCGCTTGTGGATCGGCGCCATGGAGGCCGCCACCAGCGCCGCAACGCCGAAATAGGCGCCGTGCGGCAGGCCGGTGATGAAGCGCAGAACGGTGAAGCTCAGGAAGTCAGGTGCGAGGGCGCTCAGGATATTGCCAGCCGCAAAAAGCCCCATGAGGCCGAGAAGCAATGTGCGGCGCGTCATGCGCGCGGCAAGGACCGCGATGATGGGTGCGCCGATGACGACACCCAGCGCATAGGCCGTGATGACGTAACCCGCCTGCGGCACCGTCACGCCATAGGTCGTTGCGACATCCGGCAAGAGGCCCATGATGGCGAATTCGCCGGTGCCGATACCGAAGCCGCCGGCGGCAAGCGCCAGCTCGATGAGAGCGATGGCAAACGGTGACAGGGTCACAGCCGGTATAGCCGTGTAAACGGTTTCATTTTCCGCTCCGGAGCGGACTTCGGAAATATTCGACTGGCTCATTGTGACCTGAGAAGGGGAGGGCCCCACAGAAAAAAGGGCAAGACCGTATGGGAGCGGTCTGCCCTGACTGGAGATGCGCGGTCATGAAAATGACCTTAAGTCATCCCTAACATGAAATGATGCGTTGCGGTAGAGCGATTCTCGGCAAAAGAGCATCTTCACGCGATGGTGTTTGGAACCCTATATAACCCCAGGCATTTACGCGCGGCTGCCTCACGGGATCAGGTTGGAACATGAAGCTCATAGCAATTTTCAATCGTGACGGCGGCACCTTTCGCACCACGGATATGGATGCCTATTGCGAACACGCCCGCGAGGTCTTTTCCCGCGCCGGCCACACGATCGATTGCCGGCTGGTTTCCGGAAAGGATATCGTTGAGGAAATGGAGCGTGCCGCCGATGAGCCGGGCATTGAAGGCATCATTGCCGGCGGCGGTGACGGCACGATTTCGGCGGCTGCCGGTATCGCCTGGAAACACGGCATCGCGCTCGGCATCGTGCCCGCCGGCACCATGAACCTGTTTGCCCGCTCGCTGAAGCTGCCGCTCGATATTCGCCAGTCTCTGGAAACGCTGGCAAATGGAGAGGTTGCCAATGTCGATATTGCCAGCGCCAATGGCAGGCTTTTCGTCCACCAGTTTTCGGCGGGCCTGCATTCGCGCATGGTGCGCTATCGCAACAACCTCGCCTTCGCGTCCCGTCTCGGCAAGATCAAGGCGAGCATCCGCGCCGCCATCAGCGTCATTCTCAATCCGCCTGTGTTCGAGGTGGACTACACGGTCAACGGCACGGTGCAGCACCGCAAGGTCTCGGCCATTTCGGTCTCCAACAATGAGTTCGGGCAGAATTCGCTGCTGGTGGCGGATAGTGTGTCGGGCGGCCATCTCGGTTTTTACCTCACCGATCCGCTGCCGCCTTCGGGTGTCGCAAGGCTCGTTTTCGACATTCTGCGCGGCAGGCTGAAGGAAAACGCCGCCGTAACGGCCATGACCGTGACGGATGTGGAGCTGCATTTTCCAAAGAAACGCCACGACGTGCGTTGCGTCATCGACGGCGAATTGCTGCCGATGGAACGCGACGTGGTGCTCACGGTCCATGCCGGCGAATTGAAGGTGCTGGTGGGGCGGGCCTTTTTCGCATGATGTGTGGCTGAGATGCGAGACAACCGCGAAGGATCGGCTGGTCGCCGCTTGTTTCTTCTCCCCGAGGGGGAGAAGTCCGCGGCAGCGGGATGAGGGGGCGAGGGGCGATATATTCGGAGAGCTAGCCCCCTCATCCGACCCTTCGGACCACCTTCTCCCCGGCGGGGAGAAGAAACCTGGCCACCTCCGCTCGTCCTCCGCTCGTCCAGGCCGCCCCCTAAAAAACGCCAGTCTTGCCAAATCGAAGCCGCCCGGCCATGTTCGGCGGGCGCGGCAGCGTGAGCGCCGTCGCCTTTATGGGAGTGCGATCTGTCATGAATGAAGTCTCCAAGCCGATGTCCAATCTCGCCGCCATCGATGCCGCCCATCACCTCCATCCCTTTTCCGACATGGGCAAGCTGAATGCCGCCGGCACCCGCATCATCGAGCGCGCGGAAGGGGTGTTCATCTATGACAGCACCGGCAAGAAATATCTCGACGCCTTTGCGGGCCTGTGGTGCGTGAATATCGGTTATGGACGCCGCGAGATCGCCGATGTCGTGCAGCGCCAGATGAACGAACTGCCCTATTACAACGCCTTTTTCGGCACCACGACACCACCAGCCACGCTTCTCGCGCAGAAGATCGCCTCGCGCGCCGGGCCGAAGATGAACCATGTGTTCTTCACCAATTCCGGTTCGGAGGCCACCGACACCTGGTTCCGCATGGCGCGGGTCTACTGGAAGGCGCTCGGCCATCCGACCAAGACCAAGGTGATTGCCCGCCGCAACGGTTATCACGGCTCCACGGTCGCCGGCGCTTCGCTCGGCGGCATGAAGTGGATGCATGAGCAGGGCAACCTGCCGATCGAGGGCGTGGCTCACATCGGTCAGCCCTATTGGTATGCCGAGGGCGGCGATCTCTCACCCGCGGAATTCGGCCTGAAAGTCGCCCGCGAACTGGAAGCGAAGATCGACGAACTGGGCGAAGAGAATGTCGCCGCTTTCGTGGCGGAACCCATTCAGGGCGCCGGTGGGGTCATCGTGCCGCCGGAAACCTACTGGCCGGAAATCGCCCGCATCTGCAAGGCGCGCAACATTCTGCTGGTGTCGGATGAGGTGATCTGCGGTTTCGGCCGTCTCGGCTCCTGGTTTGGTTACCAGCATTTCGGTGTGGAGCCGGACCTCGCGCCCGTCGCCAAGGGCCTGTCTTCCGGTTATCTGCCGATTGGCGGGGTCATCGTTTCCGACCGTGTGGCGGAGGTGATGTTGTCCGAGGTTGGCGATTTCAACCACGGCTTCACCTATTCCGGCCATCCCGTCTGCGCCGCTGCTGCCCTTGAAAACCTTCGCATCATCGAGGATGAGGGGCTGGTGGAGCGGGTGCGTGACGATATCGGCCCTTATTTTTCTGAGGGCTGGAAAAGCCTCACCGACCACGAACTGGTGGGTGAGGCGGTGAATGTCGGCCTCATGGGCGGCCTGCAGCTGACGGCCGACAAGGCGACCCGCAGGCGTTTTGACAAGCCGGATGATATCGGCACTGAAGTGCGCAACCATTGCCTGGCAAACGGCCTCGTGATGCGCGCCACCGGCGACCGCATGCTGGCTTCGCCGGCGCTGACGATCAGCCGTTCTGAGGTGGACCAGATCATCGAGACGCTGCGCCACGGGCTAGATCACCTGCGCGATACGCGAGAGCATATCCGATAAAAGCGTATAGCGATTTACGTTCGGAAAAATGCGACAAAAAACTCTTAAGGGAGGAATTAACATGGCAGGACAGGAACATCACTATGCCGTTCAGGTGAAGTGGACCGGCAATCGCGGCAAGGGCACCTCGGGCTACCGTGACTACGAACGCGACTACACGATTTCCACTTCGGGAAAAGCCGATATCGCCGGCTCCTCCGACCCAGCCTTCCGCGGCGATCCTTCCCGCTGGAACCCGGAAGACCTGCTGGTCGCCTCGCTCTCGGCCTGCCACAAGCTCTGGTATCTGCATTTCTGCTCCGTCAACGGCATCATCGTTGAAGACTATATCGACAATGCCGAAGGCACGCTGGTGATGGAAAAGGACGGCGCGGGGCAATTCAGCGAAGTGGTGCTGAAGCCCGTTATCACCATCTCCAAAGGCGACCTCGCCAGAGCGGACGAATTGCATCACGACGCACACGATAAATGCTTCATCGCACGGTCGGTGAATTTTCCGGTGCGTGTGGAGGGGATAGTGAAGGTAGTTTGAAATTCAGGCCAGTTGCAGACCGAGATGATCGGCCATAGGCTGAAAGTCTCGGTCGTTGTGCAGCAGTTCGTATCCGTTTTCGATGCAGTAAGTGCCGATGATGAGGTCGTTGTTTTTACGGATCGTATAACCGCGCGCCCGTAGGAAGCGGTAATTCGCGGCAGCCTTGATAGCGAGTTGGGGAGACATCATCGCGACGCAGGGAAATTCGCTTAACATTTGCTCCAGACGGCGAGCATATTGGCCGTCGCGTGCACCCTGAAGAACCTCCAGGAGAACAATGTCTCCGACAAGGATGTTACTCTGCGTTATGGCGGTGCGAAGCTTTAAAGCGAGGGCGGGTGAATCTTTTCGAATGAGCGAAATCCATGCAGACGTATCTGCGACGATCATTTGGAATCCTCTATGTCCCAATCCGTTTCCGCATCCCAGTCCGTCCGCATCTCATCCAGATTGCCTTCCCAGCCCATGCCCTCTAATGCATCAAGCGCACGCATTTGACGGTGAATGCGCACGAGATCCCGCAATGCCTTTTCTACCGTCGCTTTTTTGGTGGAGAGACCGGTTATTTCCATCGCCTCGGCGATCAAGGCGTCATCAATTTCAATGTTGGTGCGCATTGGGAAACCCTTGGTGTATCGATTTTCGAAACAATACACCAAGGACGTTTTTAGCGATATCTATTTTTACTGGAACGCCGTCTCGTAAAAGCTTCTGAGCTTGCGAGAGTGCAGCGTTTCCGTCGGCATGGCGGCCAGTTTCTGCACGGCGCGGATGCCGATCTGCAAGTGCTGGGCGACCTGCGTGCGGTAGAACTCCGTTGCCATGCCCGGCAGCTTCAGTTCGCCATGCAGCGGCTTGTCGGAGACGCAGAGAAGGGTGCCATAGGGCACGCGGAAGCGGAAGCCGTTGGCGGCGATGGTGGCCGATTCCATATCGAGCGCTATGGCGCGCGATTGCGACAGGCGCTTGACGGGGCCGGCCTGATCGCGAAGTTCCCAGTTGCGGTTGTCGATGGTGGCGACGGTGCCGGTGCGCATGATGCGCTTCAACTCGAAGCCTTCGTAACCGGTGACTTCCGCGACAGCGCCTTCCAGCGCCAGCTGCACTTCGGCGAGCGCCGGGATCGGCACCCAGACCGGCAGGTCGTCGTCGAGAACGTGGTCCTCACGCACATAGGCATGCGCCAGAACATAATCGCCCAGTCGCTGACTGTTGCGCAGGCCGGCGCAGTGGCCGACCATCAGCCAGGCATGCGGGCGCAGCACGGCGATATGGTCGGTGATCGTCTTGGCGTTGGAAGGGCCGACGCCAATATTGACGAGCGTAATGCCGGCATGGCCCTTTTTCTTCAGGTGATAGGCGGGCATCTGCGGCAGGCGGGCCAGCACGGCGTCCGTTTCCGGCTTGTCGGAGCCGGCCGGGGTGACGATGTTGCCCGGTTCCACGAAGGCGGTGTAACCCTCGCCGCCATTCTTCATCAACTGACGCGCCCATGCGGCGAATTCATCGATATAGAACTGGTAGTTGGTGAACAGCACGAAGTTCTGGAAATGGCTGGCGCTGGTTGCCGTATAGTGGCTGAGACGGGCTAGCGAATAATCGATGCGCTGCGCGGTAAAGGGCGCAAGCGGTGCCGGTTCGCCGGGTACCTGATCATATTCGCCATTGGCGATGAGATCGTCGGTATTGTTGAGATCGGGCGTATCGAACAGATCGCGCAGCGGCACGTCAGACAGCGAGGAGGCCGCCGCCGCCTCGACATAGGCGCCTTCGCCGAAAGCGAAATGCAGCGGAATGGGCGTGGCCGATTCCGACACCGTGACCGGAACGCCGTGGTTCTTCATCAGAAGCCCCAGCTGTTCCTTGAGATAATGGCGGAAAAGCTCCGGCCGTGTGATCGTCGTTGTATAGACGCCGGGGGCGGTGACATGGCCGTAGGAGAGACGCGAATCGACATGGCCGAAGGTGGCGGTCTCAAGGCTGACCTGCGGATAGCAGGCGCGGTAGCGGCCGGCAATCGGCGCGCCCTTGGCCAGTTCGGTGAAGGAATTGATCAGGAACGCCGTATTGCGTTCGTAAAGCGCGTTCAAAGCCGCCACGGCTTCTTTCGGGTCCGTGAATGTCTGCGGCGCGAAAGGCTCAGGAGTGACGAAGGTGAGGGGCGGAATCGTTGGTTTTGCTATTGTCATGGCCCATTATAAGAGGGCAATTTCGACAGGCAAGCGACAGAAATACGAAGAAACTGAAAAGAAACGGAAAATACGGCCGGGGTGAGGGTAGGGTGACGGAATTTCAGCCGAGCGCGCCGCGTTGCAGGCTCATCAGAAGCACGAAACCGGCGCCCTTGGATGCCGGGCGGGGATCGGCCTTGTAAACCGCAAGTCCCGCCACCGGGCCGAGAAAGATCGAGGCCATCAGCACCAGTCTCAGTGCGGAAAACAGGCCATTGGAAAAGCTGCCGGTCATGGACCTGTCCTTCTTAGAGCACAACGGGGCAATTGGCGATGGGTGCCGGGCTATGCTGGCAGGCGATGGCCGCACCGGCATTCACCCGCTGAAAGCTGCGGTTGGGATTGACGACGAGCGAAGCGAAGGACATGGCGAAGATCGCCATGAGAAACGCGAAGATTGCCAGCCGGCTGATCAGCTTTGCCATGTCCATTCCCCTTTATTGGAGTTGATGGACAGAGTTTTGCCATAGTCGGACTGAACGGACCCTGAGACCCCGGTTCATATGGCATTCAGGGAGGTTAACGGGGTACGCTGCGGGACAATTGAAGCTTTCGATGGCTTCGGAGCGTGCACATCCGCCTATCGAATCATGCCGGAGAGGCGCTGGAACGCTCGACAAATTCGGTGACAAGGCTGTCGAGTGCGGCGGGGTTTTCAACATCGACAAGCGGCATGCCAAGTTGCCGCGCCGATGCCATCATCTCGGCATTTTCGCGCAGCGAGCGTTCGATGAAGGCATCCATGATCCGGCGCTGGCCGCTCGCCGCATCGTTGTATCGTGCCTGCGAGCGCATTCTCTCCAGAAGAAAGTCGTTCTCGGCATGGAGAAAGACACCGGCGGTCGCCTCGCCAAGAAGGGGCGCAACGAATTCCGGCCGCAGGGCCGCGCCCTCGAAAACGGCTTGATGGCCGGTGCGCGCTTTGCTGTCGATCAGCCCGCGGATCAGCGGCCAGATATTCTGGTGGTGGACCTTCAGAAACCAATGGATCGTTTCTGCCGATAGCTGTGTGTAATATTCCTCGACAGGCGCCGGTATGCCGGGCCAGGGCCGTCCCGGGTGGCGCGCGAGACTATCGGTCGATATTGCCTCGCACCCAAGCTTTGCGCCCAACAGACCGGCAAGGGTGCTTTTGCCGACATGTGAGGTGCCCGAGATCAGGATCGTGGAAAGGGTGGGTCGCATGCGTCGATCTTAATCGTGTTCGGCGGGACCGCAACGATACATCAACGGATAGGTCCGTTCCCCGCCACATCCGCCTGCGACGGCAGGCGAGCTTTCAAAGGCTCACCCGCCGTGCCTGATTTTACAGCCGCGTCCAGGTCTGCGACTTGCACAGTATCTTCAGAACGCAACCCTTCATGCTCAGCGAATTGCCGGAAACGGTGCCGGAGCCGCTATAGGTCTTGTCATTGGCGGGGTCGGTAATGTCACCGGCATAGCTGTTTCCCTTGCCGGAAAGCTTGCCGATCTGTTTTCCGGCATGTTTGCCGGTCTTCAGCGTCACGCAAAAAGCCGCGCCGCAGGGACCGATTGCGGCTGTCTCGCCGCTTGCCGTCTTCCAGTTGCCTTCAATGGGCTCGGCCGCAAAGGCAAGGTTGCCACCCATCATCAGGGCGGCGGCAATCATCATTACACGCTTCATAAAAACTCCTCCCGAAATTCGCGCCGCTTCCCTGAACCGTGTCAGGGACCAATGCGCAGATCCAAACCCTTTGGCATGCCATGCGCCATCCATGATGCACGGCCGCCCGGCGGCGCAACGATTGCTCGCTACGCCTGCTTTGTCCTTTGCCTGTTTCATCCTCATGACAGGCAGGCGGATGTTATTTTACGTTCACGTAAAAGGAAACAGAAATTTGCGGTCTTTATGGGGCCTCAGCACCCGCTGAAGGAGCGGAAAAGCGGGAAATCCAAAAATCGTTGTTTTGATCGTGGTGAATGAAGGGTTGAAATCCAATTCTGAAGTTTTCGTAAAATTCGCCGCAAAGTCCTTAATTTCCGCACCTTGCGATATTTAACAAAAACCCAATTTTACCAATCGTTTGCAGTTTGTTTGCGTCACATTAATCATGCCTTTTAAGTGCCCGTTGAAGGCCTCATGGCATATTGGGCTCATCAAAAGCGCAGGGAAAACCTGCCGGCCGGAAGGACAAAAAAGCCGCATAAGACGGCAGGTTCGAACGGTAGCCTCGGCAAGAAGGCACTTGATGAAACAGGCGAGAAGACAGGGATAAAAACGATGGCACGCTTTGAAATTCGCGATATCGAAATGGCAGTTGCCGGTGGCGAAACCCGCGCCGACACCCTTTGCAATCTCGGCCTGGTCTATGCGACCGGGCGGGGATGCAAGGTGGACCTGGTTGCGGCCCACAAATGGCTCAACATCGCCGCGATCCGCGGATCGGAAAGAGCCGCTTCGCTGCGCGCCGATCTTGCCCGCAACATGACCAAGGCGGAACTGGCCGAAGCGCTGCGTGCCGCCCGCGACTGGATGACGATGCACTGACGCACCCGCATCCGCGATAGAATTTCCGGTCAGGTTCCCTCCAGTCCCGATGACCGGTGCAAACGAAAGTAAACCCGAAGGGGAATGCGGCGAGGGCTTTGAAAAGGGCTTTTGCGCTGACACATCAAACCGCGACCGGCAGGAACAAGGCCGGCGCGGTTTTCTTATGTTTGGCAATGTCGTTTTCTGGAAAATGATTCGCGGGCAGGGGCTTGCGGGCGGATTTTGAATCGCATTCGCATCACGCTGTGGTGGGGATGAAACCGCTCCGGCAGACATGGCAGATGCGGTTTTCGATTTGCTTCCTTCTTCCGTCATGCCGGACTTGATCCGGCATCCAGCCACGCCGCGTCTGCGGCGTGAAAGAGTCTTTCGCGATCAAGGACTTGATCGCGCTGGATTCCGGCTCAGGGCCGGAATGACGGAAAGGAAAGCATTAAATATCACCCAATCGCCTTGATAACCTTCGGCAGCGCCGTTTCAAAAAGATCAAGCTTGTCTTCCGGTCCCACACTCACGCGAATGCAGCGGTTGAGCGGAGCGATGCCCGGCATGCGGATGAACACGCCATGTTCCATCAAGCCGTCAACGATGGCGCGGGCGTAAGTGCCGTCGCGGTGACAATCGATGGTGACGAAATTGGTGGCGGAGGGGAGTGGCGAAAACTCGTTATCGCGGGCAATCGCCGAGATGCGATCGCGGGCCTCTGAGATTTTCCCGACGACCTCATGCAGATAGGCCTGGTCCTTCAGCGCCGCCAATGCGCCGGCGACGGAAATGCGCGCCATGCCGAAATGATTGCGAATCTTGTCGAAGGCTTCGACATTGCCAAGCGTGCCGATGGCATAACCCACGCGGGCGCCAGCCAGCCCATAGGCCTTCGAGAAAGTGCGCATGCGCAGGATGTTCGGCTGGCCGATCAGCGCGTCAATGGCCGGAACGGCGCTGGCAGGTGCGGTCTCGCAATAGGCCTCGTCCAGAATGAGCAGGCAGGTTTCCGGCAGCGCGCGGGCAAAGGCCACGACCTCGCTTGCCTCCCACCAGCTTCCCATCGGATTGTCGGGATTGGCGAAATAGACGAGCGGTGCATTTTCCCGGATAACGAGATCGAGAAGCCCGTCGAGATCCTCGTGATCGTCGACATAGGGCGTGGTCACGAGTTTTCCGCCGAAGCCGTTCACATGGTAATTGAAGGTGGGATAACCGCCGAGCGACGTGACCACCGGCGTTCCCGGCTCGACGATCAGCCTTGCGATCTCACCCAGCAACCCATCGACCCCGCCGCCAATGGCAATGTTGCCGCGCGCAACGCCGTGGTGGATGGCCAGCGCCTCCTTCAACTCGAAATTTTCCGGATCGCTATACATCCAGGTGTCGGCGGCCGCATCCCGCATGGCCAGAAGCACGGAAGGGGCGGGGCCAAAGCCGCTTTCGTTGGCGCCTATCCGCGCTTCCACCTTCAGGCCGCGGTTTCGCTCGATGGCCTCGGGGCCAACGAAAGGAACGGTTGAAGGGAGCGAGACGGCAAGCGGCGTAAGGCGTGAAAAAGCGGACATTGGCTGAGAGTTCCGGTACCTGTTTTAAAACCCGGCACACAATAGGTGCAAAAAAACCGGACGCAAGCTGCGCCCGGTTATCGGATGACTGTTTTGGAACAGTTTTTGCCACTCCCCGACAGAAAAACCTGCCGGCGAATCGGTCGGCACGCCGTGTCGGGTTCAGGCGCTGGTCTCGAAACTCAACCTGCGCACATGGTGCAGGAATTCGGCATCGATCAGCATGTTGAAGCCGATGGTCACCTTTTCCTCCTCCCGACGGATCAGCGTGCAGCCGATTTCGTCGCGAATACCGAGGATTTCCAGATAGAAATTGGCAGGCATCTCCAGATGCGGGCTGACTTCGAGTTCCGCGCCGTAAAGGGAAATGGTGCGCACGAGGCAGCGCATCGTGTCCTTGGCGCTGAGATGATGCCCGATGAAGGTGATCTTGCCGGGCCGGTCGATCTGAAATTTCTCGTACTGCTCGTCCTGGGGGACGCTTTGACGGGGATCCATATGTAAAGCCATGACAACCTCCCGGATTGCCTCTTCCTGGTGCCTATTTTAACGCGGCTTCCTTGCCAGGTCGTGAAGGAAATCCGCGCAATTATACCTTGTCCGTCTCGACATGGGCCAACATCCATTTCGCAAAACGATGTTTCCCTTGATGGAAATGCGCCCGGCTCCTTCCGGTTGCAGTCCTGTCTGAGCCAGTGCTGATAATGCGTCATGCTTGCACAGGGCTGGCGTGGCTGCGCGGTTGACGCGGGCCGTACTTGGCGTTACGCCTGATCCGGCAATATGGCTTCGTGAATGCGGCAGGATCGTCCCATCGCGATTGTTCTGGGAGTGGAATGTGACGGGAAGGCTGGTAATCGTCGGGGCAGGGCAGGCCGCTTTCGCGCTGGCCGCAAAGCTCAGGGCGCTGAAGGATGAGCGCCCCATCACCATCATCGGTTCCGAGGATGCCTATCCTTACCAGCGGCCGCCGCTTTCCAAAAAATACCTTCTCGGCGAGATGAGCTTCGACCGGCTGATGTTTCGCCCCGTGGAATGGTACGCGGAAAACAATGTCGATATCCGGCTCTCCACCTGGGTGGAGGAGATCGACCGCGCGGCCAAATCGTTGCGCATGCAGGATGGCAGCACGCTTTCCTACGACAGGCTGGTGCTGGCAACCGGTGCTTCACCACGCCTGCTGCCCGCCAGCATCGGCGGCGATCTCGAAGGGGTTCTGACCGTTCGCGACAAGCGCGATGCCGACCGGCTGATGGAAGAGATGAAGCCCGGCCGCAGGCTGCTGGTTATCGGCGGCGGTTATATCGGTCTGGAAGCGGCGGCTGTCGCCCGCAAGCTCGGCCTCGATGTGACCTTGATCGAAATGGCCGACCGCATTCTCCAGCGTGTGGCAGCGCCGGAAACGGCTGACATCATGCGCGGCATCCATCAGGCAAACGGCGTCGCGATCCGCGAAAAGACCGGCCTTGTGCGTCTTGTCGGCATGGATGGCCGGGTTGCCGCCGCTGAACTTTCCGATGGCTCGACGCTCGACGTGGATTTCGTCATCGTCGGCATCGGCGTGACCCCGAATGATCGTCTTGCGCGCGAATCGGGCCTCGATGTCGGCAATGGCATAGTGGTGGACGAATATACCCGCAGCTCGGACAAGGATATTCATGCGGTGGGCGATTGTGCCTTGCTGCCCTGGCGTGGCCAGCATGTGCGAATCGAATCGGTCCAGAACGCGGTCGATCAGGCCGAGGCCGCCGCTCATGTGCTGGCGGGCACCGAAATCGCCTATGACGCCAAGCCGTGGTTCTGGTCGGATCAATACGAGGTGAAGCTGCAGATTGCCGGTTTCAATCTCGGTTATGACGAGACGGTGCTGCGGCCCGGCGCACGCGAAGGCAGCTGGTCTGTCTGGTATTTCCGCGATGGCCGCTTCGTGGCCGTCGATGCCGTCAATGACGCGAAGGCCTATGTCTCCGGCAAGAAACTGCTCGATACCGGCGCAGAGCCTGACCGCACCATCCTGGCGGACCCGTCTGCCGATCTGAAATTACTGCTCTCCTGAGGACATCATGCCCGCTCCCGAAAATCGTTTCAAAACAGCCATCCATGCCGGGAAGCCGCAAATCGGTCTCTGGCTCGACATGGGTGAGGCCATCACGGCGGAAATCGCCGGAACAGCGGGGTTCGACTGGCTGGTGATTGACGGCGAGCATGGGCCGAACGATCTGCGCAGCATCATCGACCAGCTGCGCGCGCTCGCCACCTCGCCCGCCGAACCGGTGGTGCGTGTGCCGGTCGGCGAAAGCTGGATGATCAAGCAGCTATTGGATGCGGGCGCCCGCACGCTGCTCGTTCCGATGGTTGATTCGGCAGCTCAGGCTGAAGGTTTGGTCAGCGCCATGCATTATCCGCCACGCGGTATTCGCGGCATGGGGGCGGCCGTTGCCCGCGCATCCGCCTTCAATACGATAACTGACTATGCCGATAGCGCCTCCGATAGCGTCTGCCTGCTGGTGCAGGCCGAAACCCGTGCGGCGATCAACGATCTCGACAATATTCTCGCGGTGGAAGGGGTGGACGGCGTCTTCATCGGCCCGGCGGATCTTGCGGCGGATATGGGCTATCTCGGCAGGCTGGATGAGCCTGAAGTGCAGGCGGTCATCGAGGCGGCAATCGTCAAGATCGTCGCAGCCGGCAAGGCTGCCGGCATTCTCACCTTCAATGAGACTTTCAATCGCCGCTATCTCGAACTCGGTGCGTCCTTTGTCGCCGTCGGTGCCGATGTCACGGAATTTGCCAACACGTTGCGGTCGCTCTCCAGCCGCTACAAGGGCGGCGTAGCACCTGCGGCGAAATCCGGATATTGACGCTCAATCGTCGTTGCTGGCATTCAGCTTTTCCGGCGGAATGCCCTCTTCGCCGGAGGCAAGATAACCGTTGTTGATGAGGGCGGCGCGGACGATGCGCTGGATCGCCTCATCCCTGTTAATGCCGTGATCTCTCGCAAAATCCGACAATGCCTCTTCAAGATCGTCGCTGAACTGCATGTTCGCCCCCATTTTTCATGTCTTTGGAATTAACGCGAAGAAGCAAGGCGGAATAAATCCCGCCTTGCCCTGGGTTTTGGTCGTATAGGCAGACTATCAGCGCCAGCGATAAAGGCTGCTGTTGGACGAGCTCTGCTGTGTGCCCGCGCCGACCGCATAACCGATGGCAAAACCGAGTGCGCCGACGATCGTCAGCAGCGAGGTCGCGGTGCCGGGATTTTCCTTGACCGCCTCCACGACGTTCTGTCCCTGGGCGCGCACGTTGCTTGCCGCCTTGCGAACGCGGCCACGTGCCTCATCCAGAAATTCGGATGCATCCTCGCCTACACCTTCCGCGCGGGCGGAAACGGATTTGGAGAGAGACGCGATTTGCGTGCGCAACTCCGCAATCTGGTTTTCGATCGTGTCTTCGACAACATTCAGTTTGGTCTGAGCCATTAGAACACCTCTTTTGTTTCCGAAGCGAGAACGTGCCGGCCTTAAAGAAGTTCCCCAATTGCCTGCAAAGTTTCACTGACCGTTGCTCCACCAACAGGTTTTTCGGCTTCTCGGCGAAAAAGCCTTGCAATCATTTTTTTTAAGCAATAATCAGGCCGCACCGGAGAGGTGGCCGAGTGGTCGAAGGCGCTCCCCTGCTAAGGGAGTATACGTCAAAAGCGTATCGTGGGTTCGAATCCCATCCTCTCCGCCATTTCGGCACAAACGGGAAATTCCGTACCGCCGACTTCCCCCGCTACCAGGCCTTAAGCATTTTTATCGTGTGCGGATTGAATCATCCACCGCCTCTTGAGGCGATGCGCTTCGCAGCATGGGCGCCGATACAAGCCGCGTCGGTGCGTGCCAGATCCCGAATAGAGATGAGGCCAGAAAAGCGTTCACAGGGGGTTCTGCGGGTCGAACAAGCGGCTCCGCTCAGTGCGTACACCTGACACTATCCGGGGTCTTTCCCGTCCACGTCCGAAAGGCGCGATAAAACGAGTTCGGCTCATCAAACCCGAGCAGGAAAGAGATCTCTGTCAGGGGCAGGGCCGTCTTCATGAGGTAGTGGTGTGCAAGAGCTTCGCGTGTCTCCGCCAGGAGTTGCTGATAGCTGGCGCCTTCAGACTCGATGCGCCGTTGCAAGGTTCGCTTGCTCATCGCGAGCTTCCCGGCGATCGCCTCAACGGAAATACGCCCGCTCGGGATTCCCTCGAGAAGGGCCGCACGAACGCGTTGCGACGTCGTGACATCTCCATCCAGTTCGGCGAGCTGCTGCCGTAGATGGGGCTCGAATGTCGCCCACATTTGCGAATTTGAGGTCAGGAAGGGGCGGGTCGCATCGGCTGCACTAAAGACGAGCTGATAGTGCGCCCCCTGTTTCAGGCTTATCCCAAGAAAAGCTTCGTAAGGGGCGATCGGTGAGGGCAGGGCGGTCGCCGTCACTGCGATTGGAATAACCGTCTCGCGCGTCCCCATGCGAGCGAGCGACACGAAAAAGATCAGTTCCAGCAGGATCAGGGAATCCGGCGGCTGGTCCGCACAGATCCACGAGAGCACCAAGGTCATCGCATCATGCTCCTCCAATACCTCGATGTGCATTGGCGCGATCAGCCGCTTGTATTGAGCGATGCGGCGGATGGCCGTTACGAGGTTCGGGCTGCACAAGGCGGCGAAGATCGGCGGCGAAAAAGCTTCGCCGCGGATCGCTTCACACACCCGCAGCGGGAGAAGTCCATCACCCGCCTCCGCCTCCATTCCTTTCCAGAGACGGTGGTATTCATCGGGCAGGAGGCGAACTGAGCGGTGTTGCAGAAGATCGTCTGACAGGCCCGCACGCCGCAGGGCGTTGGCAGGGACGATGCCGAGGTCCTTGAGAATCATCCGCCAAGTTGTATCAATCGCGTAGGTGTTCGATGAGGCCATTCTGGTTTCTCGCGCGCGGTGACGTCAGCCGTCCACTTGCAGCGCATATTTCAACGGCCAGCAACTTTCAGCAATACCGACCGGACGTTTATTGCACGATGCGCAGGGAGCGACATACTGGAAGCAGATTATTGGTAAACGCGTTCGCCCGTGCGAAGAGTTCGGTCAAATTCTCTTCGTCGGTTTCGAGCGTTTTTCCCTCCTTCAACAATTTCTGTCCCTGGGGAGCAAGCACTGACCAGGCATAAATGGCCCATTCTTCCGGCTGCTCTTTACCGTCACTTATCGCCAGAAGAAAAAGCTGTTCGAACCTGTCCAGCCTGACGCCACCGCCGGTCACCGGAGAGGCGAGAAACTGTAGAGTTTCGCTGTCCTTCGCGCTCCTGCAAACAGCAGCGTTGAACGCGGCGCAGCTTTTATCGCGCTTCGCCTGTCCCTCCGCCCGCAGGCATGGCTGGAGGTATCCTGCGCCGACGAGTGTGCTCAGCGTGTCCGTCACTTGCCCCCAGGACAGAGAACGACCAACGATACCGTCGCTCAAAATTTCCCGCACGGTAACGGGACCGCCAGACAGAACATTCAGCAGCGGCTCGTAAACCGCCTCTTGAAGCTGCTGATTTGTAAAACGCCGTTTCAGGGCTGCGGCAACCACGTCGCGCGGTCTGGAAAGCGCAAACCGGGCATCGATCCATCCGCCTGCCGAACTTCGAACCGAATGGGGGATTGCGCCCTTTACGAACAGATCTCGGCGAAACTGCTCATTCGTCACGATGGCTTTCAACGCCTCGCGCTGTATCGGATCCGCCTCACCGCCCAGCAAATCCTGCTGCGCGGGGCTCAGCAACTGGCTCTCTACCACATCAAGCAGATCGACCGAGCCGAGGAATGAGAGCTTTGCCGCAGACAACTCCCTGACGACATCCGCAAAATACATGGGATGCCAGTCCTCATTGAAATATTCGTGCGCGAGATAATTGCGCGGCATCGGCTGCATCTGGCCGAAATGCGTTTTCACCGAAGGATTGTTTTTGAAATATCCTGCATCTGATTTGAGAAGCGTGTCCGCGAAAGCGAGGGCTTCCTCGATGCGCGCCTGCAATGGTCCTGAACTTCGATTTGCCCGATCGATAAGGATGCGCCGCAAAGGCAGGACAGACGACCAGCCGGGAAGTGTGTTGTAGCTGATGAAGACGAGACCACCGGGCTTCAGCTTGCGAAAGATGAAGTCTGCGATCTCCCCGCGGTTCTTTGCCGATATCCAGCTGTAGACCCCGTGGAGGGAGATGATATCGAAGCCATCCGGAAGCGCGGGCTCGTCGGTAAAATCTGCGAACGCATGCTCGTAAAAGTGGACATTGGCGAGTGCGGCGTCATTGGCCAGCGATCGCGCGCCGGCAATGTGGGCGGGATTGAAATCATTGGCATAAAATTCGATGTCGGGATTGGCGGCGGCAAGAAGATTAGTCGAAAATCCTTGGCCGCAGCCAAGCTCGCAATATTTCAGTGGCCGGCCTTCAAAGGCAAATTTCTGCCCCCTGCAAAGGGCTGCGAAGCCCAGCAATGAAGGCGTCAACTCCCGGTAAAAATCGAACGTATAGTCCAGGCCGTCTACATAACCCTGCGTCCAAGACATCAAAATATACCTGCTGTTGATACCGGCTTTAATTTGGGCCTATCACTTCGCACGCCCGCAACGGGCGAAGTCCATCGCCCGTTCCTCCTCGATTTCGTTCCAGAGGCGGTGATATTCATCAAGCAGCGGGCGAACAGATGGGCGTTGCAGAAGATCGTCCGATGGGCCGGCGATACAACTTAAACCATCCCGACCTGCGCCTTCAGAGCAGCAAAAAACTCTGCATCGTCTGACGCGTCGCGCGCGGCCAGAAACCGCTCCGCATCAGCGCCAGCGATATAGCGGAGCCGGTCGCTCTCGTCCGTTGTCGCTTCGTAAACGACTTCCGCAATCGCCTCCGGCGACGAGGTGTGTTCCTTCATCGAACTCACAAGATCCCCCATGCCCTGAATAAGGGGCTGATATTCAACAAGCGCCGGATCGTTGTTGTATTCGAAGGACCGCCCGGAAAAATCGGTATTGATCATGCCGGGCTGGACAATTTTCACACGGATGCCAATTGGCGCCAGCTCATATTGCAGCGCTTCAGAAAAGCCCTCCACCGCGAACTTGGTACCGTGATAAAGCGTGCCGGTCGGAAAGGCGATCCGTCCACCCATCGATGAGATGTTGACGATTGTACCACTGCGGTTTGCCCGGAAATGTGGCAGAAGGGCTTTGGTCGTTGCCATCAGTCCAAGGACGTTCACTTCATATTGGCGGCGAATACTTTTCAGAGGCGTTGTCTCAAGGGGGCCGTAAGCGCCATAGCCCGCATTGTTGACGAGGGCGTCGATACGCCCGAACGCTGCCAGGCCGGCGACCACCGCGGCAGTGATCGACACGGCATCCTGAACATCGAGGCGGGTGACGAGGGTATTGGCAAGCTGCGTCAGCTCTGTTTCGGACGCAGGGTCGCGCATCGTTGCGATGACGTTCCATCCCTTCGCCTGAAAGAGCTTGGCCGTGGCACGGCCAAGTCCACTCGAAGTTCCGGTAATGAGGATCGTTCCAGTCATCTTGCGCTTCCCAATTTCGTGATGAGCGACTGTTTATGGGATTGGTTTTTCGGCGTCAGTATCGGACCGCGCCATTGTACTATCGGATCGCGCCAACCTTTGCGTGATCAAGCCTGGTAACCAGCCCTCGCTCCTTCCGACAGTCCCGCGCAGAGCGGAGCGCGCGTTTTCTCACGGCGCTCACGAAATTGAGATGCCGGTCCCATGAGGCTCATGCTGGGGCTATGCGCCAACCGTGTGAACTGAACGACTCACATTGTGTCGTGTTCAGCGACACGCACCTGTTTGATGCAAATCAGCACGCCGTATGACGGACCGGAACCAGCTTTCCGATTCGTTGTCTGATGAAACGGCGTCGACCCGTCTGTGTTTATCGGTGCTGTTGGTGATGCCGTATCGGGGACGGGATAAGGGAAAGCAAAAATTTCCGTTATCCTTGGCCGGCGAAGCAATAGTTCATGGAAAAGGCTCGTAGTTTAGAAAGGCCTTGTTAACCGCGCTAACTAACGGATTTTCAAAGAACTTCTTAACGCATTGTAAAGCCGCCTGCCAGCTGGCGGCGCGCTGTGTGTTGTTTCCGCAACAAACCGAAATGAAGCATATACGTAAATGCGGTTTATCGGATGTTGGCGATTGCAAGCCGCGAAACCTTTTGTATTTTCACGACCAGAAGCGAGGCGGTGGATCGTTTGGCTTCTAAGAACACGGGAATGGGGCAGGGAATGCTGTCCTTCAGCGAAAGTACCCAGACCCTTTTAAAAACTTTGACTGGAGGTCAACCATGAACATCAAGAGCCTTTTGATCGGCTCCGCTGCGGCACTCGCAGCAGTATCCGGCGCCCAGGCTGCTGACGCTATCGTCGCTGCTGAGCCTGAGCCCCTCGAATACGTTCGCGTTTGCGACGCTTTCGGCACCGGCTTCTTCTACATCCCCGGCACCGAAACCTGCCTGAAGTTCCAGGGCTACGTTCGTTTCCAGACCGACTTCGGTCGTGACAAGAAGGGCACGTCTGACTGGAACTCGTTCACGCGCGCTCAGTTTGAAGTTGACACCCGCACCGACACCGAACTCGGCGCTCTGCGTGGCTTCATCGGCTTCCGTGGCAATGCTGACAACGGTTCTGCTTCTTCTTCGAGCGTTTTCGTTGACCAGGCCTTCATCGAACTCGGCGGCCTGAAGGTCGGTAAGTTCTACAGCTGGTGGGACGATGGCCTCTCTGGCGAAACGGACGAGCTGTCTTCCAACGCTCTGTTCAACTCCATTCGTTACACCTACGACGCTGGCTCCTTCTGGGCAGGCGCTTCGGTTGACGAACTCGAAGGCATCAACGTTCAGGGCTTCAATGAAGCTGACAACAACGTTGGTATCGCTCTCGGCGTTGGCGCCAAGCTCGGCGCAGCTTCCTTCCAGCTCATCGGCGGCTACGACACCGACCGCGAAAACGGCTCTGTACGCCTGATCGCAACGGCTGACGTTGGTCCGGGCACGCTTGGCCTGGCTGGTGTTTGGGCTTCTGGCGCAAACGCTTACTACAACGTCTCCGAGTGGGCAGTTGCTGCGGAATACGCCATCAAGGCAACCGACAAGCTGACGATCACCCCCGGCGTTCAGTACTACGGCAACTACGGCCTGGTTTCCTGGGACGACTTCTCGAACGACGACGGCTGGAAGGCTGGTCTGACGCTTGATTACAAGATCACGCAGGGCCTCTCCACGAAGATCGCTGTTAACTACATCGACATCGACAACCGTGACGACCAGGTTTCCGGTTTCGTTCGCCTTCAGCGTTCGTTCTAATCTGATCTGACATTGTCAGTGACGGAAAGCCCGGCTCTCGAGTCGGGCTTTTTTATTTTCTGTCAATCTGCCCTCGGAAGGCGCGTGTGATGCATCACTGGGTAGGTGGTCGAGATACGATTGACTGCGGCGCTTCGAGTTCATTTTCTCCGATTGGCCTCAGACAGCGTCCATGGCTGCCGATTCGTTCAGCATCTCTTGCTTGGGCGCAATATATCAAGCGGGGCGGTGAGGTGGTTCTGAGCGCTGAATCTGTCCGATTCTAAAGCCTCGTAAATCTCCTTTTTTGACAACTTCGCGTGGCCTGATTGCGTCAGTATTCTGCTTGCAGGCCGGATCTTGCTCGCGAGGGAATTTCACCTTTCCTCGTAAGTATATGAAATAAATAGGAAATTAACGATTCATTAAGAATTGGAGTGGGGGCAATTAGAATTGTAGCTATTTCGCAACAATGAAAAACTAAGGACACCTTACTGTCTTCCTTTTGTCACGATTGCGATTGCCTGTCCGGCCGGTTTTGGCTCTAATCATCTCCATAAGCGGCACGCATCGATTTGTGTTTCCCACTCGCTGCTTAGAAGATTAAGCGTTTGACTGGAGGTCAACCATGAACATCAAGAGCCTTCTCATCGGCTCCGCTGCGGCTCTCGCAGCAGTATCCGGCGCACAGGCTGCTGACGCTATCGTCGCTGCTGAGCCTGAGCCCCTTGAATACGTTCGCGTTTGCGACGCTTTCGGCACCGGCTTCTTCTACATCCCCGGCACCGAAACCTGCCTGAAGTTCGGCGGTTACATCCGTTTCCAGACCAACTTTGGCCGCGACGCCAAGGGCACGTCTGATTGGAACTCGTTCACGCGCGCCCAGTTCGAAGTTGACACCCGCACCGACACCGAACTCGGTGCTCTGCGTGGCTTCATCGGCTTCCGTGGCAATGCCGACAACGGTACGGCTTCTGGTTCCAGCGTTTTCGTTGATCAGGCCTTCATCGAACTCGGCGGCCTGAAGGTCGGTAAGTTCTACAGCTGGTGGGACGACGATCTGAATGGCGAAACCGACATTCTGTCCACGAACACCCTGTTCAACTCGATCAAGTACACCTACGACGCAGGTTCTTTCCAGGCTGCTCTCTCGGTTGACGAGCTTGAAGGTTCGTACGGTCAGTACCAGTACGGTCCGGACAACAACGTCGGCATCGGCGGCATGATCGGCGGCAAGTTCGGCGCAGTTACCGCCAACCTGATCGCCAGCTACGACTTCGATGCAGAAAACGTTGCTATCCGCAGCATCCTGTTCGCTGACATTGGTCCGGGCACCTTCGGTCTTGCTGGTGTATGGGCTTCGGGCGACAACGCTTACTACGCAAAGTCTGAATGGGCTGTTGCCGTTGAGTACGCGATCAAGGCTACGGATCGTCTGACGCTTACCCCCGGCTTCGAATACCTCAGCAAGCTGGACGTCAACCCTGTTGACGGCGACTTCACTGGCGACCGCGACGCCTGGACTGCTGGTCTGACGGTTGACTACAAGATCACTGAAGGTCTGGCCACCAAGATCACCGCCAACTACTACGACGAAGATGGTCGTGACGATGAAGTCACCGGTTTCGTTCGCCTTCAGCGCACGTTCTAATCTGATCTGACATTGTCAGTGATGGAAAGCCCGGCTCTCGAGCCGGGCTTTTTCTTTTGAAGCCCATCAAAGGCAGAAAAGTCTTCCGTTCAAATGCGGAAAACAAAAAAGCACCGGACCAGCCGGTGCTCGAATGCATGCAGCGATCGGCCGATGCTGGCCGTTATCCCGCCCGCCCATGACGCAAATCATCGACGATATCGGCGGTCTGTCCAAGCCGGGTCTTGTAAACCTGATAATTCTCCATCACCCGCTGCACATAGTTGCGGGTTTCGGGGAAGGGGATGCGCTCGATCCAGTCAACCACCTCGTCGATCGGCTTACCGCGCGGGTCGCCGTAGCGGGAGATCCATTCCGGCACGCGCTTCGGGCCGGCATTGTAGGCGATGAAGGTGAGGATGTAGGAGCCGCCGAAACTGTCGATCTGCTCGCCAAGATAGTGAGCACCGAGTGTGGCGTTATATCCCGCGTCGCTCGTCAGCATCGCCTGTGTATAGGGCAGGCCATGGCGTCCGGCCACGCCCTTGGCGGTTCCTGGCAACAATTGCAGCAGCCCACGGGCATTGGCGGCGGAGACCGCGGCCGGGTTGAAGGCGCTCTCCTGCCGGGCGATGGCATAGGCAAGTGCCTTGCCGGAGCCGGCAATATTGGCGCTCGCGGGAATGACGCCAAGCGGATAGGCGAGCGCTGCCGCATCGATACCGCGGCTGAAGGCCGTCTTGCCGATTTGCAGCGAAACCTGATGGTTGCCGTTGCCCTCCGCGCGGGCGGCCAGAATGGCAAGTTCGCCCGGGCTGTCGAGCTGATCCGCCAGCGACCGGTAAAGGCTGTCGGCCCGCCAGCCATAACCTGCGGCCTCCAGCCGGTCGATGGCGCGCACGGCTTCGCGGTTGGCAAAACGTTCACGGTCGCCGCCACTGGGGGCGGGATAGGTCACGTTCAGTGTCTTTGCGCCTATCCGTGCAGCGGCGAGCTGGCCATAAAAGGTGCCGGGATGACCGGCGGCCTTGGTGAAGAAATCTCGCGCATTGCCCGGCCCGCCCGCTTCCGCCGCCCGTCCGAGCCAATAATAGGCGCGCGAGGCCGAAAGCGGCCGGTTCGAGGTCTGCAAAAGCGTATTGAAGTGGCGGGAGGCCGCCGCGGGGTCGCGCAGCGCCCGCAGCGCGTACCAGCCAGCGTGGAATTCCGCATCGGCAATATCAACGGCGGAGGTGGCCGAATGATTGGCGACGATGCGATAGGCCTCGGCGAAATCACCGAGATCGGCAAGACCGCGGGCGATGATGCGCCGCTCGTTCCACCATTCGCCGGGATTGACGAGTTTGCCCGCTTCTTTGGGTGCCTGCCGCAGCAGGGCGGCCGCTTCGGGGTATTTTTGCTGGTTGCGCAGGTTTTCAACGCGCGCGAAGAGAAAAGCCGTGTCGTTGCGCCATGTCGCGTCGACCTTGCCCAGGAGCGCGCCGGCATTGGCGGATCGCTGCAACACGGCGGCCCAGGCATTGTAAAGCGACTGCGCCTTGCCCAGATCGCCAAAGCGCTTCGCCTGGCCGATGCGGCTGCGATACATCAGGTAATCCATGCGCGCCTTGTGGTCGGCGGGCGTCAGATAGCTGGGGAACTCGGCAAGAACACGGTCTTCCATGTCCTTGTCCATGCCTTCGCTCACCCAGAGCTGGCGAATGAGGTTCTGTGCTTCGGCACCCTTGCCGGAAGAAGCAAAGGCCTTGGCGAGCACCACCGTGCCCTCGGCCGTTTCCGGCCGGCTGCTGCCAAAGGCGGCAAGCACCTGGGACGCGGGTGGATCTTCACGGTAGAGCGCTTTTTCGGAATTGCCGCGCAAGGTCGCCGCACCCGGCCAGCCGCTCAACTCGCGCTGGGCTGCGGCGATCTCGGCGGAAGGCACGTCCTTCTGGCCGGAAACGGCAATCGCCCAGGAAAGAATATGCCGGTCAAGGCTGCCCGTGGGCATGGCGTTGCGCAGTGCAATGGCGCGCGCGGCATCGCGGCTGGAAAGGGCGTCGAGGCCCGCCTTCAACTGGCCGGCATCGTCGGGACGGTTAAGCCGCGGTATCGCACCGGTAATTTCGGGGGAGGCGGGCATGAAGGCAGGAACGGTCGGCGCATTCGGCTTCACATAGGGAAGCGGCACCGAACCTTCCGGCACGGGGCCGGCCAGCGCGTTCCAAACGGTTGCGGCAAGACCTGCCGCCATCAATGCCCAAACTGTCTTTTTCATACCGCTCTTCATCACCGGACGGAAACAATCGACCTTCTTGTATTGTCAATTCATTGCAGCGGGATTGCGGGAAGCGCCTGTGGTTCTGGTCCGAAATCCCGCCTTCAAATCTACGGAGATCGAGGTTAACGAAATCTTACCTGCCGCCGCGCAATCCTATCAACTTTTATTCACCGGCTCGCGAGCGGCGCGCATTTCCACCGCCTCGTTTTTTCAGCTGCCGTGTGGCGCTCGAAGAGTGTCACACTTCCGACAATTTCGGACAAAATAGGCTTCCTTTGCGCTTGTCGGCGCCAAGGGCTGGCACTAATGTGTGCCGGTTTTAACCATCGAATGCGGCCGAAGCATGAACCGGCTCGGCGCCAGGAGCTTTGCATGTTCAAGGGATCAATTCCCGCCCTCATTACCCCGTTCACGGACAATGGCGCCGTGGACGAACAGGCATTTGCCGCCCATGTGGAATGGCAGATCGCCGAAGGCAGCAACGGACTTGTGCCCGTGGGCACGACGGGGGAATCTCCGACCCTGTCCCACGACGAGCACAAACGTGTGGTCGAGCTGTGCATTGAGGTAGCGGCGAAACGGGTTCCGGTCATTGCAGGTGCTGGCTCCAACAATACCGATGAGGCGATCGAGCTTGCCCTGCATGCGCAGGATGCCGGTGCGGACGCGCTGCTGGTGGTCACCCCTTATTACAACAAGCCGACACAGAAGGGGCTTTTCGCCCATTTTGCCGCTGTCGCCGAAGCGGTGAAGTTGCCGATCGTCATCTACAATATCCCGCCGCGCTCGGTCGTGGATATGTCGCCGGAAACCATGGGCGCGCTGGTCAAGGCCCATAAGAACATCGTTGGCGTCAAGGATGCGACGGGCAAGATCGACCGCGTTTCCGAACAGCGCATTTCCTGCGGCAAGGATTTCATCCAGCTTTCGGGTGAAGACGGCACGGCGCTCGGCTTCAACGCCCATGGCGGCGTCGGCTGCATTTCGGTCAGCGCCAATGTCGCGCCGCGCCTCTGTTCGGAGTTCCAGGCGGCGATGCTTGCCGGCGATTATGCCAAGGCCCTTGAGTATCAGGACCGCCTGATGCCGCTGCACAAGGCCATCTTCATGGAGCCCGGCGTCTGCGGCACCAAATATGCGCTTTCGAAAACCCGTGGCGGCAACCGCAAGGTTCGCTCGCCATTGATGAGCACGCTGGAACCGGCAACGGAAGCAGCCATCGACGCGGCGCTGAAGCATGCCGGCCTGATGAACTAAGAGACGCCTGAAAGCCTTAAAGGCGCGCAATGGACCTGCTTCGCGACAGAAGCGGTTCCGCGCGCCTTTTCTTTTTGCGACAACGATACTAAATAGAGCATGCCTCCCAGAAGTGGTCACCGGTTTTGGGACAAAGACATGCGCAAAAATATAGTTCGAAAACCGCTCCGGCCGGCAGGCTGCGGCGCAATAAGAAAAACAAGGGATTGAAATATCATGGCCCCCAAAGGCAGCCAGCGCGTGGTGAACAAGATCGTTGCGGAAAACCGCAAGGCCCGGTTCAACTACGAAATCATCGACACCTATGAGGCGGGCCTCGTGCTGACCGGCACCGAGGTCAAGTCGCTGCGCGAAGGCAAGGCGAACATCGCCGAATCCTATGCCTCGGACGAGGGCGATGAAATCTGGCTGATCAACTCCCACCTGCCGGAATATCTGCAGGCCAACCGGTTCAACCACGAGCCGCGCCGCCGCCGCAAGCTGCTTTTGAGCAAACGCGAAATCAGCCGCCTGCGCGCCGGCATCAACCGCGACGGCATGACACTGGTGCCGCTGAAGGTCTATTTCAACGAAAAGGGCCGCGCGAAGCTGGAACTGGCGCTCGCCAAGGGCAAGAAGCTGCACGACAAGCGCGAAACGGAGAAGGAACGCGACTGGAACCGGCAGAAGTCGCGGCTACTGAAGGGCGGCAACGCTTAAACCCTACTCCCTCATTCCTGTGCCTGTCACAGGAATCCAGCCGACGCGCGTCCGCGCGGAGAGAGAGTCTTTCCAGCCCAAAGACTTGGGCTGGCTAGATTCCTGTGACAAGCACAGGAATGAGGAGAGCGAGGATACTTTCGCGGCAGCGAGCCGTTAAGCAGCCCGATAAGTCCGCTCCACATAGGATTTAGACGCCGAGACGCTGAAGCGGCTGACAAGCGCTGCGAGATTGGCGCTGACATCGCTCAGATTATGCGTCGCCGCATTGGTTTCTTCCACCATGGCCGCATTTTTCTGCGTCAGATTGTCCATGCTGTTGATGGCGGCGCTGATTTCCTGAATGCCGACGGACTGCTCCTGCGCCGCCTTGGTCAGCGAGGTGATGTGATCCTGGATATGATCGACCTTGTTGCCGATCGTGTTGAGGGACTCGCCTGTCTTGTTGACCAGCGATACACCCTGCATCACATCATCGGAGGATTTGGCGATCAGGGTCTTGATTTCCTTGGCGGCGGTGGCCGAACGCTGGGCGAGTTCGCGCACTTCCTGGGCGACGACGGCAAAACCCTTGCCGGCATCGCCGGCACGGGCGGCTTCCACGCCGGCATTCAGCGCCAGAAGATTGGTCTGGAACGAAATCTCGTCGATGACGGAAATGATCTGGGTGATCTTCTGCGACGATTCCTCGATGGCGCCCATCGCCTTGACCGCTTCAGTCACCACATCGCGCGACCGTGCCGCCTCAACAGCCGAGCTTTCGACGATGGCCTTGGCCTCTTCGGAGCGCTGCGCCGAAAGCCTGGAAATGGTGGTGATTTCCTCAACGGCGGCGGCGGTTTCCTCAAGGGCTGCCGCCTGCTGCTCCGTCCGGCGGGCCATGTCGTCTGTCGCCGACGTCAGCTCGCGCGTATTGCCCGATATCTTGTTGGCTTCCTCGACGATCTGCGCAAATGCACCGGAGAGATTGCCGACGGCGGCATTGAAATTGGCGATCAGCCCTTCGAATTGCGGCGCGGTTTTTTCGCCGATGCTGGAGGTGAGGTCGCCATTCGCCAGCTTGGTGAGCGCGTTGTTGAGCAGTTCGAGAACGTGGTCCTGCTCCTTCTTCATCTGCGCCTGCTGTGCCTCGACCTTCAGTCGCTCGGCTGCGAGCACGTCGAGATAAACGGAGATGGAATAGTCCATGTCGAGAAGGGCGGCCTTGACGGTCACCGTCAGGGCGTCCTTCAGCTTTCTGGCCTTCTTTTCCACGAAAAGGCCCTTCAATTCGGAATCGATGACGGCCTTGACGATGCCATCAAGCATCAGCGCATAACCGCCAATATACCATCGCGGCTCCAGCCCCAGCTTGGCATGGGTGCGGCCAATGGCGGTCACGGCGTCGGTGTAATCCGAATTGAACGTGCCGGAGGCAATTCGCGTCCAGTGTTTCACCTGCATGCTCTTGGCGTGCTGAATATGCGCATCGCTCGAAAAGAACTTCGCCGTCTCCGGCACCGTGCGCACCTTGCTATAAAAACGGTCGAGAGAAGCATCGAGAGAACCGGTGATGACACCCTTAATTTCTGAAAGGTTTTGCCGTTGCTCGTGACCAAGCCCCAGAAAATTCAGTCTTTCATCGAGTTGTCGGTCGGTTTTTGCTTGGCCATGCATGTCTAGTCATCCTGATTTGGCACCGAAATCATGTGGTTGGCGCCGTTACGGTGATTTAGACACGTCTAAAATTAACCAAGTTATAATTTTCACTGTCTGAATTTGATGTTTGTTAATTTCAAGGGCAATTTTTACCTCTCACGCCGGGCGGCTGCGCGAGGCGAGGACGCCAAACAAAAAACGCGCCCGTCTTTTGGACGGACGCGTTCGTGATGTAATCGCAGCGAAAACCGAGATCAGATCGTCTCGGAGCTTTCGGCGTGACGGGCAGGGCGCTCGTTCGGATCGCGGCCGATCTCGGCCTTCAGCGTCATGAGATCAATGAAGTGATCGGCCTGCCGGCGCAGGTCGTCGGCAATCATTGCGGGCTGCGTTGCCATGGTGGATACCACGGAAACCTTGCGGCCCTTGCGCTGAAGCGCATCAACGAGCGTGGTGAAATCGCCGTCGCCGGAAAACAGCACCAGGTGATCGACGGTCTCGGACTGCTCCATGGCATCGACGGCAAGTTCGATATCCATGTTGCCCTTGATCTTGCGGCGGCCCAGCGCGTCCGTGAATTCCTTGGCGGGCTTGGTCACGACCTTGTAGCCGTTATAATCCAGCCAGTCGATCAGCGGGCGGATCGAGGAATATTCCTGATCTTCGATAAGCGCGGTGTAATAATAAGCGCGCAGCAGATAGCCACGCTTCTGAAACGCCTTCAGAAGCTTGCGATAGTCAATATCGAACCCCAGGCTTTTCGATGCTGCATAAAGATTGGCTCCGTCTATGAAGAGCGCAATTTTCTCCCGTGGATCGAACATTCCATCCCATTCCTTTTTTTGGAAAGGCCATTATCTGGCTTTTATTTCCGGTCGCTAACGCAAAAAATCATGTCGTATCAACGAATTTTGCGCGTCGCCGTTGCGTTTTAAGTAAGCTACCTTCCCCCGTATTCCAAGACAATTCTTCTAGACATTTTGTTCATCAGACGCCAAACATGGGCAATAAGGTGCCAAAAGACGCCAAAGACAGGAAAAACTTGAATTCCGCGGCCAATGGCTGTATCGGAAGCTGGAAGGCATCGTCGCGAAAAATATCCAGCGTTTTTCTCAAGGCACGAAGCACAGATTCAATAGGTTAGAGTGTCCCTTGTGCACCCCCGGGAACGCACGGCGCTCTGATCCACGACATTACGACCCGCAAAGGACAGGCAATGGCCCGCGTCACAGTAGAAGATTGCATTGATAAAGTAGACAACCGTTTCGAGCTGGTGCTTCTTGCCAGCCACCGTGCACGCCAGATTTCTCAAGGCTCTTCCATCACGGTTGACCGCGACAACGACAAGAACCCTGTCGTGGCGCTGCGTGAAATCGCCGACGAGACGCTGTCTCCCGACGATCTGAAAGAAGATCTCATCCACTCGCTGCAGAAGCATGTGGAAGTGGACGAGCCCGAGCCCGATCCGGTCACGCTCGCAGCTTCCGCTGCTGCCGATGGCGAAGACGACGACCAGCCGGAAACGGTTACTTTCGACCAGATGTCGGAAGAAGAACTGCTGGCCGGTATCGAAGGCCTTGTGCCGCCGGAAAAAAATGACGACTATTGATCTGACTTTATGACGCCATGGCAGGCGGTGGTTACCGTCTGTCAATATTTGCCGTCATAATCTGATCCTTATTGATGCAGCATTGTGCGCCGACCCCAAGGTTGGCGCGCTTTCTTTTTGTGGAATATCGCATGATGCGGCAATACGAACTCGTCGAGCGGGTTCAAAAATATAAACCGGATGCGAATGAGGCCCTGCTGAACAAGGCCTATGTGTATGCCATGCAGAAACATGGCCAGCAGAAGCGGGCGAACGGCGACCCCTATATCTCGCATCCGCTGGAAGTTGCCGCCATCCTCACCGAAATGCATCTCGACGAATCGACCATCGCGGTGGCGCTGCTGCACGATACGATCGAGGACACCACCGCCACCCGCGCAGAAATCGACGAGCTTTTCGGCGAAGATATCGGCAGGCTGGTGGAGGGGCTGACCAAGCTCAAGAAACTCGACCTCGTCACCCGCAAGGCCAAGCAGGCCGAAAACCTGCGCAAGCTGCTGCTCGCCATTTCCGATGACGTGCGCGTCCTTCTGGTCAAGCTCGCCGACCGCCTGCACAACATGCGCACCATGGAATATATGCCGGCCGACAAGCGCAGCCGCATTTCCGAAGAAACCATGGAAATCTATGCGCCGCTCGCCGGCCGCATGGGCATGCAGGACATGCGCGACGAGCTGGAAGACCTGTCCTTCCGTTATCTCAACCCGGAAGCCTATGAGACGGTGACCAACCGCCTGCAGGAACTGGAAACGCGCAATGAAGGGCTGATCAAGAAGATCGAGGACGAGTTGCGCGAGCTTCTCGTCGCGAACGGTCTGATCGGGGCCAATGTCAAAGGGCGTCAGAAGAAGCCCTATTCGGTGTTCCGCAAGATGCAGTCGAAGTCGCTCTCCTTCGAGCAGCTTTCCGACGTCTACGGTTTCCGCATTCTGGTGGACGATATTCCCTCCTGCTACCGGGCGCTCGGCATCGTGCACACCCGCTGGCGCGTGGTGCCGGGCCGCTTCAAGGATTACATTTCCACGCCGAAGCAGAACGACTATCGCTCCATCCACACCACGATCGTCGGCCCGTCGCGCCAGCGTATCGAGCTGCAGATCCGCACCAAGCGCATGCATGAGATCGCCGAATTCGGCATCGCCGCCCACGCGCTCTACAAGGACGGCGAAAACGGGGAGGGCGATCTGCTCTCCAAGGAGTCGAACGCCTATTCGTGGCTGCGCCACACCATCGAATCGCTGGCCGAGGGCGACAGCCCGGAAGAGTTCCTCGAACATACCAAGCTGGAACTGTTCCAGGACCAGGTGTTCTGCTTCACGCCCAAGGGCAAGCTGATTGCGCTGCCGCGCGGCGCAACACCCATCGATTTCGCCTATGCCGTGCACACCAATATTGGCGATACGACCGTCGGCGCGAAGATCAACGGGCGGATCATGCCACTCGTAACCCGGCTCAACAATGGCGATGAGGTGGAGATCATCCGCTCCGGCGTGCAGGTGCCGCCTGCCGCATGGGAAGAGGTTGTGGTGACGGGCAAGGCCCGCTCGGCCATTCGCCGCGCCACCCGCATGGCCATCCGCAAGCAATATTCCGGCCTCGGTTATCGCATTCTGGAGCGCACCTTTGAGCGCGCCGGCAAGGCCTTCTCCCGGGAAGCGCTGAAGCCCGTGCTGCATCGCCTGGCGCAGAAGGATGTCGAGGACGCCATCGCCGCCGTCGGCCGCGGTGAGGTCTCCTCGCTCGACGTGCTGCGTGCGGTCTATCCGGATTATCAGGATGAGCGCGTCACGGTGAAGATGACCGGCGACGATGGCTGGTTCAACATGCGCAGCGCCTCCGGCATGGTC
This sequence comes from Rhizobium sp. X9, assembly GCF_018873185.1. Lineage (NCBI taxonomy): Bacteria > Pseudomonadati > Pseudomonadota > Alphaproteobacteria > Hyphomicrobiales > Rhizobiaceae > Rhizobium > Rhizobium sp. X9. Next base: position 778,639 of record NZ_CP071311.1, read on the forward strand.
TTCAAGATCCCCGGAAAGTCGCGCTCCGTTCTGGAGGATGATGGTGCGGCCGAGATGCTGGATGGACCGGACCCGCTGCCCATCCGTGGCCTTTCCGGCAATGTCGACGTACATTTCGGCGCCGCCGGCGCCGTTCCGGGTGACCGCATCGTGGGCATCATGGAAAAAGGCAAGGGCATCACCATCTATCCCATTCAGGCGCCTGCGCTGCAGCGCTTCGATGACGAGCCGGAGCGCTGGATCGACGTGCGCTGGGATCTCGATGAGGCGAACAAGTCGCGCTTCATGGCACGGGTGATGATCAATGCGCTGAACGAGCCGGGCACGCTCGCCTCGGTGGCGCAATCCATCGCAACGCTGGACGTCAATATTCGCGGCCTCAACATGGTCCGCATCGGCACGGATTTTTCCGAGCTGGCGCTGGATGTCGAAGTCTGGGATCTCAGGCAGCTGAACCAGCTCCTGTCGCAGCTCAAGGATCTCGATTGCGTATCCACGGTCACGCGTGCCTTCGATTGAGGCATTTTTGACCGTCTGCACATTTGAAAAGGCCGTTGTTATGCGCTGAATGCATGGCAGCGGCCTTTTCCTGTCTCTGGTCGTTGGTGGGGTTTGCGACTATCTTCCTTTCAGAAATTGAAGAAAAGGAAATGAGGCGTGCCGGTGGATTGACACCGATGAGAAACGCCGCTTCCAAACCGAAAGGACCGAAAATTATGTTTACTCCGCTTCGCAAGATCGCCCGCGCTGTTCGTGGCAAGACCACCCAGGAACGCGAATTCGAATATCTCAGCGGCTCCGTGTCGAATGTCGACCTCGAGTTCCGCCAGCGCGAAATCGACCGCGGCCTGTTCCGTCGGTAATGCACACAGCGCATGGCAGCCCATCGCCATGCGTATGAGACTCGCAGGGTGCGCGGCCGTTGTTGGCATGCTTGCCCCCGTATCCTGCAAAACTATGTGAATGCGCGCTTCAAGCGTTTGTCCCAAACTGGTTGACCAATACGCCGCAAAAAATCCCGATTCAGTCCCCTGTCGCAATAGACGACACTAAATTGGGACTGGCATCGAAGGCTCGATATCCACTGTATTCGTGACATCCCGCGTCCGTCATGCCGGACTTGATCCGGCATCCAGCCAGCCCAAGTCCTTGGGCTGAAAAGAGTCTTCTCGCCGCACAGACGCACATCGGCTGGATTCCGGCTCAAGGCCGGAATGACTGAAGCGGAAAATACACCTGCAAAAGAAATCCTCTCGTCGTCTATGATGCTCTTGGCTCAACCGGGGCGATGAAATAGACTGCGCCCATGCCGTTTCGCCGTCGTGAACCCGTTGGTTTTTCAGAGAAGATTCGTGACCTTTTTTGGCCGCGTACGGGTTTTACCCGTTCGCTGCGCTATATGAAGCTGCGTCTGCTGCGGCTTTCCGCCTCTCCGCATTCCGTTGCTGCCGGTGTCGCCATTGGTGTCGGCGTGGCATGGACGCCGTTTCTCGGCATTCATATCATCATCGCCATGGCGCTTGGCTTCCTCATGCGCGTCAATCTTGTTGCGGCCGCACTCGGCACCACCTTCGCCAATCCGCTGACATTTCCCTTCATATGGGCATCCACCTGGGAACTGGGGCATTTCATCCTCGGCCGGCAGACGGCGGAAAGCGCTGCCCATGTGGATTTCGTGGCGCTATTCAGCCATCTTGAATTCCGGCAGATATGGACGCCGGTGCTGGAACCCATGACCATCGGCGCGATTCTGCCCGCCGCCATCAGCGCGGTTATCGCCTATGTCGCCGTTTATGGCCTCATCAGCGGCTTTCAACGGCGCAAGATGGAAAATCTCGCGCACCGTGCCGCCAACAAGAACGCTTCTCTGGAGATGCTGAAATGATCATTGGATTGGGCAGCGACCTGATCGACATCCGCCGCGTCGAAAAGTCGATCGAACGGTTCGGCGAACGGTTCACGCATCGCTGTTTTACCGATATCGAGCGCGCTAAATCCGATGGCCGCAGGAACCGTGCCGCTTCCTATGCCAAGCGCTTCGCCGCCAAGGAAGCCTGTTCCAAGGCGCTGGGGACCGGACTTGCGAACGGTGTTTTCTGGAAGGATATGGGCGTCGTCAATCTGCCGGGCGGCAAGCCGACCATGAAGCTGACCAACGGCGCTGCGGAAAGGCTGGCCGAAATGCTGCCTGCCGGTCACCGCGCCAATATTCACCTGACGATCACGGACGATCACCCTTACGCTCAGGCATTTGTGATTATCGAGGCGCTTCCCGTGACCGGGTAAGACCCGGTGAAGCCGCAATGGCCGCCTATTTGCGGGCGTGTCACAGAAGCGCTTCCCTTCGGGCTGGAAAGGTTCTAGAGAAGTCGCAGAAATATGAAAGCGTTGCCGGCTGCGTGAAAACCGCTTGCCCGCCGCAAATGCGATAAAACAACGGCCCGGATGCTTCGTAAAGTCGGAGAAACCGGTAAACAATCAGGCAGGTCTTTAAGTGTCCGAAAAAGCTGAGAAGAAGCAGAACGCCCTCTGGGAGAACGTCAAGGTCATCATTCAGGCGCTGCTGCTGGCCATGGTCATCCGCACCGTGCTGTTTCAGCCCTTCACGATCCCGTCAGGCTCGATGATGCCGACGCTTCTCGTGGGCGACTATCTTTTCGTCAACAAGTTCTCCTACGGCTATTCGAAATATTCGCTGCCCTTTTCGCCGAACCTGTTTTCGGGCCGCATTCTCGAATTCAGCAAGCCGAAGCGCGGCGATGTCGTGGTCTTCCGCCTGCCGCCCAATCCTGAGGTTGATTACATCAAGCGCCTCGTCGGCCTGCCCGGTGATCGCATCCAGGTGACGAACGGCGTGCTGTTCATCAATGGCCAGCCGGTACCCAAGCAGCCCGACGGCACTTTCACCTCCGATTACCGTGCGGATCCGGGTGCCAATGTGCCGGTCTTCCGCGAAACGCTGGATAATGGCGTCACCTACGACACGCTCGACCAGTCGCCCGATTCGCGCGGCGACAACACGCGCGAATTCGTGGTGCCGGAAGGCCATTATTTCATGATGGGCGACAACAGAGACAATTCGCTCGACAGCCGCTTCGACGTCGGTTTCGTGCCTGAGGAAAACCTGATCGGCCGCGCCAGCGTCATCTTCTTCTCGCTGGGCAACGACACGCCGTTCAGCCGCATTTGGGAATGGCCGGCCAACATGCGTTGGGACCGCCTCTTCAAGGTTGTGGAATGAGCAAGACCAAGCCGCTTTCGAAGGAAGAGATTTCCCGTCTGGAAGCGTTGATCGGATATGAGTTCAAGGAAAAGGCCCGGCTTGATCGGGCCTTGACCCATGCCAGCGCCCGCTCTGCCGCCGCCGGCAATTACGAGCGGCTGGAGTTTCTGGGCGACCGTGTTCTTGGTCTCTGCGTCGCCGAATTGCTGTTCTCGACTTTCCGTCATGCCTCCGAAGGCGAGCTTTCCGTTCGCCTGAACCAGCTCGTCAGCGCTGAGTCCTGCGCCGCGATCGGCGACGAGATGGGCCTGCACAATTTCATTCGCACCGGATCGGATGTGAAGAAACTGACCGGCAAGGCGATGCTGAACGTGCGCGCCGATGTGGTCGAAAGCCTGATTGCCACCATCTACCTGGATGGCGGGCTGGAAGCATCGCGCAAGTTCATTCTGAAATACTGGCAGGGCCGCGCGACCAGCGTGGATGCCGGTCGGCGCGACGCCAAGACCGAATTGCAGGAATGGGCGCATGCCAGATTTGCGACCACGCCCGCTTACCGGGTTGACGACCGATCCGGACCGGATCACGATCCCCGCTTTACGGTGACTGTCGAAATTCCCGGAGTAAAGCCGGAAACCGGCGTCGAGCGCTCCAAGCGCGCGGCCGAACAGGTGGCGGCAACAAGATTGCTGGAACGCGAAGGCGTCTGGCAGAAGGGCTCCACCCAGAACTGAGCGCCCGCCATAGGGTGCTAAATCGAGCGCGTGGCGGACCGATACGGCCGCATGTTGAATACCTCTGACCTTGATGGATATCATGACCGATCACGAAAACCCCGCCATTGCAGGCGAAGACAATAACCTTCCGACCCGTTCCGGCTTCGTCGCCCTCATCGGCCCGACCAATGCCGGAAAGTCGACGCTGGTCAACAGGCTGGTGGGCGCCAAGGTCTCGATCGTCAGCCACAAGGTTCAGACGACGCGTGCGGTGATGCGCGGTATCGCCATCCACAAGAACGCGCAGATCGTTTTCATGGACACGCCCGGCATCTTCAAACCGCGCCGCAGGCTCGACCGCGCCATGGTCACTTCCGCCTGGGGCGGCGCGAAGGATGCCGATCTCATCCTGCTGCTGATCGACAGCGAGCGTGGTCTTAAAGGTGACGCCGAGGCCATTCTCGAAGGCCTGAAGGATGTTCCGCAGAAGAAGATCCTCTGCCTCAACAAGATCGACCAGGTGAAGCGCGAAGATCTTCTGAAGCTTGCCGCCGCCGCCAATGAGACGGTGGCGTTTGACCGCACCTTCATGATTTCAGCCACCAATGGTTCGGGTTGTGAAGATCTGATGGATTATCTGGTGGATGCCCTGCCGGAAGGTCCGTGGTATTACCCGGAAGACCAGATTTCCGATCTGCCGATGCGCCAGCTCGCCGCCGAAATCACCCGCGAGAAGCTGTTCCTGCGCCTGCATCAGGAGCTTCCCTACGCCTCGCATGTCGAGACGGAGAAGTGGGAAGAACGTAAGGACGGCTCGGTACGCATAGAGCAGGTGATCTATGTCGAGCGTGACAGCCAGAAGAAGATTGCACTGGGCAAGAACGGCGACGCCATCAAGGCGATCTCCACCGCCTCGCGCAAGGAACTGTCGGAAATCCTCGAGCAGCCGGTCCACCTTTTCCTCTTCGTCAAGGTGCGCGAGAACTGGGGCGACGACCCCGAGCGTTTCCGGGAAATGGGCCTGGAATTTCCGCGAGGCTGAAGCACATCCTCTCCATCCCTCATTCCTGTGCTTGTCACAGGAATCCAGCCAGCCCAAGTCCTTGGGCTGAAAGGACTCGTCCCGCCGCGTAGACACGCGTCGACTGGATTCCTGTGACAAGCACAGGCATGAGGGAGGTGCGCAAGGTACGCCTCACAAATCTTCAGCCTCCATCGGGAACCGATTGCGTTCGGGCGGGTTGTTCCAAAACAATTGGGCGCAACCTTTTTCGATGACGGGCATTCATGTCGCCAAAAAAACCGAACGGAATTTCCACCACGCCTTGCCAGCACTGTCCCTTGCGCGACCTGCCGCATTTCAGGGATTTTTCATCGCCCGAGCTGGATTTCGTCTCCCGTTTCAAAACGGGGGAACTGGCGGTTGAAAGCGGCTCCGTCATTCTGATGGAAGGGTCGCACAGCGCCCATCTTTATACCGTGCTGCATGGCTGGGCGTTTCGCTACAAGACGCTGGAAGACGGAAGGCGGCAGATCCTCAACTATGTCATGCCGGGCGATCTGGTCGGCCTGCAGGGCACGGTGATGGGGGAAATGCAGCATTCCGTCGAGGCGCTCTCGCCGGTGACGCTCTGCGTCTTCGAGCGGTCCCGCCTCAACAATCTCTTCACGGATCATCCGACCCTTGCCTATGACCTGACCTGGATTGCGGCAAGCGAGGAGCGCATGCTCGACAACCATCTGCTCAGCATCGGCCGGCGTACCGCGCTGGAGCGCGCCGCCTACCTCATCGCCTTCCTTTACAGCAAGGCCAAGGCGGTCAATCTCATTCAGGGGCAAACGCCAATCCCCGTGACCCAGCAGCATGTGGCCGATACGCTCGGCCTCTCCATCGTCCACACCAACAAGACGTTGAGAAAGCTTGTTGATCGCGATCTGATCCGCTGGACGGACAAGGGATGCCTCGTTCTGGACAATGATGGGCTGAGCCATGTGGCCGGTTGGCAAAGCGATGAAAAGCGGCAAAGACCCTTCATCTGATCGTCTTTCGACATGTCTTTTTTAAATGACGGTCCAGCCGTAATTTGCGAATCCTCTCGTGCTATCGCACAAAAGACATTTCGGAGACCGCAGCGGATATCCGGGTGGTTCCCCTCAATTTGAAAGAAGAAAACATATGGTGCCACAACGGTGTGTCATCGTTGAAGATGAGTATCTGGTGGCGCTCGATGTCGAGGCGGTCCTCCAGTCCATCGGCGTCGAAACCATCACGATTGCAACGACACTGGCGCAGGCGAAGGAGACCATCGGGCAGGATGGCGCCGACTGCGTGCTTCTTGATGTCAGCCTTTCCGACGGCAAGAGTTACGATTTCGCGCGTCAGCTGCGCGATCAGGGCATTCCTTTCGGTTTCGTCAGCGGTTACGGGGACACGAGTGGTTTTCCCGATGATCTTGCGGATGCGCCCTTGCTCGGCAAGCCTTTCGGTGAAAACGAGATTACCGATTTCGTCCTCGGGCTCGTTGGCGCGTCTGGTGCGACGGGTGAGGCCGCAAAAGAATAACGTTTCCCCGCCAGATCGGTTATGATCGGGCCTGAATCGGAATTCGGACACGTTTCATGCAGTGGCAGGACGAAGCAATCATTCTTGGCGTAAAACGTCACGGCGAGACAAGCGTCATCGCCGAGGTGATGACCCGTTCGCGCGGCCGCCATCTGGGGCTGGTGCGCTCGGGGCGGTCCCGCAGCATGCAGCCGGTTCTCCAGGCGGGAAACCGGGTGGATGTCATCTGGCGGGCGCGGCTTGACGATCATCTTGGCGAATATCGCATCGAGCCGCTGCAATTGCGGGCAGCGCAGCTGATGGAAACGGCAACCGCCGTTTATGGCGTTCAGGCCATGGGTGCGTTGCTGCGCCTCTTGCCGGAGCGTGATCCCCATCCGCATCTCTATCAGGCGCTCGACGTCATTCTCGACAATCTCCACGATCCTGCCGATGCAGGGGAATTGTTCGTGCGCTTCGAGCTGGCGGTGTTGAACGATCTCGGTTTCGGCCTTGATCTCACCGAATGCGCGGCAACGGGCCTGCGCACCGATCTCATCTATGTATCGCCAAAAACGGGCAGGGCGGTCTGCCGCACCGCGGGCGCGCCCTATGCGGAGCGGATGTTGTCATTGCCGGCTTTCTTGAGCGAAGGCCAGTCGAAGGCCGCAGACCGCGATAGCCTCGCGGCTGCCTTCCGCCTCACCGCCCATTTCCTCAACCGGCATGTCTACGATCCGCGCGGCCTGAATGAAAACGCCGCCCGCGACGGTTTCGTGCAGGCGGCGCTGAAGGCGCTGGATCGAAAGGCGCTGCCGCCCACGCTCGATAGAGCCGTATAGCTTCAGGCTATTGCGGGCCGGGGTGCCGGCCGCTCCTGAATGGGCCAGTGCACGATGGCCGCAAAAATCCCCATGCCGACGCCGAGCCACCAGACGAGATCATAGGAGCCGAGCCGGTCGTAAAGAAAGCCGCCGAGCCAGACGCCGAGGAACGAGCCGATCTGATGCGACAGGAACACGACGCCGCCCAGCATGCCGAGATGGCGGGTGCCGAACATGATCGCCACCAGCGCGTTGGTCGGCGGCACGGTCGAAAGCCAGAGGATGCCCATGACGGCGGCGAAGATGATGACCGAAAGCGGCGACTGCGGCAGAAGCAGGAAGGCGGTGACGGCGATAGAGCGGGCAATATAGATATAGGCCAGCATATAGGGCTTCGAATAACGCTGGGCGATGACGCCTGCCGCCAGCGAGCCGATGATGTTGAAGAAACCGATCAGCGCCATTGCTATCACCGCATAACGCGGCTCGATGCCGATATCGCCGAGATAGGCCGGGAAATGCGCGGTGATGAAGGCCACCTGGAAACCGCAGACGAAGAAGCCGGTGGTCAAAAGCAGATAGCTCTTGTGGCCGAGTGCTTCCCTCAGCGCTTCGCCCGCCGTCTGCTGAAACTGCGTCTGTGACTGGCTGCCGGAAGAGGAGTTGCCGCGCATCGGATAGGCGAGCAGCGGCACGAGCATCATCATCACGGCAAGCCAGACGAGGCTATCGGACCAGCCATAGGTGGAAATCAGGCCCTGGCTGATGGGCGCAAACAGGAACATGCCGGCCGAGCCCGCCGCCGTGCCGATGCCGAAGGCGAGTGAGCGCTGCTGCGGCGTGACGTGGCGCGCGAAAGCGGACAGGATGACGCTGAAGGAGCCGGCGGCGATGCCAAGCCCGACGAGAACGCCGCCGCCGAAATGCAGCCAGAAGGGCGAGGTGCCGAAGGACATGCAGATGAGGCCGGCCGCATAAAGAAAGCCGGAAAGCACGAGCACGCGGCCCGTGCCGAACTTGTCGGCGATGGCGCCGAAGAAGGGCTGGCCGAGACCCCAGAAGAGGTTCTGCAACGCCATGGCAAGACCGAAGGTGGATCGGTCCCAGCCAGTATCGGCAAGCATTGGCAACTGGAAAAAGCCCATGGCTGACCGTGGCCCGAAGGTCATGACCGCAATCAGCGACCCGGCGACGATAATCAGCCAGGGCATCGTCTGGCGTGTGGCTTGCGACATGAAAATTCTCCCGCTGAAGCACCTTGCGGATTGGCGCAAGGCTTGCTGCAGATTCCCCGTTGATGAGAGGAATATTATCTTTTGTCAGGCCGCCCCACTAGCGACTTTTCTTGACGGCATTATTCGTGCGATTGATGAGACGCCCAGGGTTGAATGCCATCGGGTAATATGAGGAAGCGATGAAGCAGAATATTTATGACGACCCGCAGTTTTTCGAGCGCTACAGCGCCATGCCACGCTCGCTTGAAGGGCTGAGGCAGGCGGGCGAATGGCATGAGCTGCGCGCCATGTTGCCCAGGCTGAAAGACAGGACCGTGCTCGATCTCGGTTGCGGTTTCGGCTGGCATTGCCGTTATGCGGCGGAAGAGGGCGCGGCGCATGTCGTCGGTGTCGATCTTTCAGAGAACATGCTGCGCCGTGCAGCCGAGATAAACGGCGGACCCGGTATCGAATATCGCCGCGCCGCGATCGAGGATATCGACTTTGCGCCTGATAGTTTTGATCTGGTGCTGAGTTCGCTCGCCTTGCATTACGTCCGCGATCTCGGCGCGGCCTTCGCGAAGGTTTTCACCGTCCTGAAATCCGGCGGCGACTTCGTCTTTTCCATCGAGCATCCCGTATTCACGGCGCTGGACAAACAGGACTGGTTCTACGGCGAGGACGGCGAAATCCTGCATTGGCCGCTCGATAATTATCAGAACGAAGGCGTACGCCATTCCAACTGGATGGCGGATGATGTCGTCAAATATCACCGCACGGTGTCAGGCATTCTCAACGCCCTGCTGGCGGCTGGCTTTACGATCACGCGGCTGGCGGAACCAAGGCCCGATCCCGCTCTGCTGGCGGAGCGCCCGGACATGAAACATGAAGACCGCCGCCCGATTTTCCTGATCGTCGGTGCACGTAAAGCGTGACATAGCTCGTGCGTTGTACCGCCGGCGTGCACGAAGATTGAGATCGGCGCGTCAGGCTCGAAGCTTGCCGTTGTCCATAGTGCTCCCGTCCTCTCCTCATCTCTGTGCTTGTCACAGAGATCCAGCCAGCCCAAGTCCTTGAGCTGAAAAGAGTCCTCTCGCCGCGCAGACGCGCGTCGGCTGGATTCCTGTGACGAGCACAGGAATGAGGGAGCGAGGGTGTGCCGGCGTATGAGAACACCGCGCCGTTTGCTGTGGATTCCGTTTGAACCGGACCGACTTACCGCCGCTTGATAGCCCAGCCGTCCGGCCGTTCCTCGACCACCCTTGCCACATCGCCGACAGACAGCCTGCCTTCGCCGCGCGGCGTGACATTCCAGCCGAAAAGCGGGCCGGGCACGCGCCGGTCACCGGACATGCGGATACGGCCCATGGCCTTCATGGGGGAGGGCACATCGCGGGAACCGGTTGTCTGGTCCTGCGTGGTCATGATGCAGCGGGCGCAGGGTTTGACGAGGTCGAAACGGATGCCGCCGATCTCGATGGCCGCCCAGCGGTCCTCGGCCCACGGCTCGTCCGTTTCGAGCACGATATTGGGCCGGAATCGCTCCATGCCGACGGCGTCCTCGCCATTGTCGCGCATATTGTCGTTAAGGGCTGCAAGCGAGGCGGTGGTGGTGACGAGGATCTGATAACCGTCGGCGAAAGTGACGGGCGTTTCATTGCCGGTCCATTCGAGGCTTGCGATGCGTCTGGAGGCGTCGTCGAAAAACACCAGCTTCACCTCGCGCCCAAGCCAGGCCGAAAGCGTATCGTTGGTTTCGCCATCGGCGATATTGGCGCTGACGACCGATTTCCATACCGCCACATCCATGCGCTCTCCGGAAGGTTGCGCGAAAATCTCGCTGCCCGCTTCTCTCGAAAGCGCCATGCCGCCATTCTCATGGCGTGCCAGAATAGTGGCAATATCAGGCAATTCGCGCTGCGTGATGAAGTGGCCGGAAGGATCGGTCAGCATGGCGCGGCGGTCGCCGGGCAGGCCCTCTGCCGTGATATCGCTTTGCGAGAGGACAATGCCGCGCGCGCTCTTCAGCGGGTAGATGTTGAGTTCGGTCACACGCATGTCGCGTCTCCTCAGATTTCGTCGAGAAACAGGTCCAGTACCTGTTGCAGGCGTTCATGGCGGGCCTTGGCCAGTTCTCGTCCGGTTGCCGTGCGGAAACCATCCGCAAGCTTGAACAGCTTCGTTTCGAAATGGTCGATGGCAAAGGCGCGGTCGTCCAGCGGCCGGGCTTTGGCCAGCGGATCGGCCGGATCATAAAGCGCCGAACCCATGCGCCCGGCAATATAAAAGCACCGGGCTGCCCCCACCATGCCAATGGCGTCCAGCCGGTCGGCATCCTGAAGGATTTTTGCTTCCAGCGTGTGGGGTTCGACATGGGCGGAAAAACTGTGGGTGGTGATGGCATGCGCGGCGGCCTCAATGTCGACCTGCCGCCAGCCGAGCCCGGCCAGAATGCCGGCAGCTTTTTCCGCCGCCAGCCGCGATGCCTGCGCGCGGAGCGGCGAGTTCTTCTCCACCGCCACGCAATCATGCAAAAGCACGCTGGCCGCCAGCACCGTGCCGTCGCCACCTTCGCTCGCATGGATGCGCATGGCGTTGCGGAAGACGCGGTGGATATGGGCAAGATCATGCGAGCCGTCACCCGCATCGGCAGCGTGCGGGATCAGTTCCTGCGCAAGCGCCTCAAAGGGCGCGAAAGCCTCGGCCGCGATCATGCCTGCGGCTTCCGGGTGAGGATTTTCTGGTAGAACAGGCCGATGCCGATCAGCACCGCGCCAAGCCCGATGAAGGACAGCGCCCGCAGCACGCCTTCAAGATTGCTCATGTCGATCAGGAAGGCCTTGGCGACGGAGATCAACACGAAGGCGGCGGAGGCCAGACGCAGGCTGCGGGCATTGAAGCGCGAGCCGAGCACGAGCAGCAGCACGCCGATCAGCAGCCACACCACCGAATAGCTGTAGGTTTCACCCTGCAGGAAGCCCTTCCAGTCAGCAATATTTTCGCCCTGCCAGAAGCGGCGGACCGAAAGTGTTGCCCAGGCGAAACCGAGTGCCGCACCCGCCACCGCCAGCAGGCTGACATAAGCGGCGGGCCGTTTGCCGCGCGCATACCAGGCAAGACCGCCATAGGCGAGCGCCGGCAACAGATAGCCGATCAGCAACAGATTGAGGAACGGAATGCGGCCGGTATTTTCGCCGGTGAAATAGGGATTGAGCGTGAAGAAATGCATTGTCAGCACGTTGATGACGGCGATCACGCCGGCAATCATCGAGCCGTAACGGAAGACGGGGCTGGGGCTCTTGAGATCCAGCGTCATCAGCACGCCTGAGAAACCGATGGTCAGCAGCGTATAGATCGACTGTTCGCCGAGCGTCGGCACGCTGTCATTGAGAGTGCCGCCATTCATCGCATGGCGGATGAGGATGGCGATGGCCAGCAGACCCATGACGCTGGCGATGGCCTGCAGAAAGTTCTTTGCCCGGAAGTTCGGCCAGTCGCGCAGCATCCAGGCGGAGACGATGGCGAGCAGGGCCGGAATGCCATAACCCGGCAGCAGCGCGTTGAAGACCGGTGTGGGCCCAAGATTTTGCGGCCCGACAATGGTGGGTTCCCAGGCGATGCGGCCAAGAACGGCAACACTTGCCACCGCCATCACCCAGGGCAGAATATCCCAGTTGCGATGGCGGGTCGCGAGCACATAACCGAAGCCGATGACGGAGAGCAGCACGGTTGTGGCGAGCCCCTCCGTCAGCGTGTGCAGGCAAAGCGCGAAGGCGGCGAACGAGCCGAGCACGAGGATGTTGAGCGGTTTGCGATAGACCTCGTTGTTCTGCCGATGCAGCCATTCCGCGCCGGCGATCAACACGAGTCCGAGGCCAAGACCATAGGTCGCATGCAGCCAGTCACGGCCGAGATTGCCATATTCGACGAAGCTGGCCGTGCCGAGCCAAACCGGGAAAAGCGCTGCAATCCCCGCCCAGAGCTGGGCGAAATCCGGATCATCCGCGCCTTTGCGTTTCAGGAACGAGAAACCGCAGAGGAGAAGGATGGCGCCAAGGCCGAGCGCCATCGCGATGGCCGCGGTGTAGCCCGTTCCGACGGGAGGAAGCGTGACGGCGGTATCATTTATCAGGCCGATGAAATCGATGCCCTGCCGCGACATCAGGGATACCGCAGCCTGTGCGCCGAGTGCGGCGATAATGGCCGGCCACACCGCATTGTGTCGCGCAGCGCCAAGAGCGGCAAGCGTTGCGATGAGTGCGGAAACGATGAGGGCAGGATGGGTGTCGATGCTGCCATCAGTGAAGAGGAAGCCGATTGCCGGCAGGATCACGGCCATCGAGACAGTGAGGCTGATGGCAAGCGACGGGCGCAACAAAAGCCGCATGGCGCGAATGGCGCGCCGCTCAGGCGTGGTGCTGGCTTCGCTTTCCTCGGCGGGCGGCGTGTCGAAGTGCCTGCCGGGCCAGAGGAAGAGGGTGCCGGCCAGCATGACAAGCAGTGAAAGCGTCGGCGGTTCGGCGCTGATCGTCTCGGAAAAAGCGATATAGCCGAGCACCCAGAGGCCGAGGCCCGCATTGGCAAGCGAAGGAACCACGGTCCAGCCCTGCCTGCGCGCGGCCGCCGCGGTTGCGAGCCACGAGATCGTCAGGAAAACGAACAGCGCCCAGATATTCGGTGTTTCGCTGGAAATCAGCGCAGGCGTCAGCATCGATCCCAGCAGGCCGAGACCGGCGAGCGCCTGTCCGTGCAGAAGCGACAGGCCGATGGTGGCGAAGGCGACGAGCCCAAGCAGAATGAAGGCGGTGCCGGAGCCGATATAGTCATAAATGCCATAGGCCGCATAAACCACGCCGAACAGCGTCAAGGCGCCGGCGGCCGTCAGCACGCCCGGTATCATGGCGTTGGCATAGGTGGTGGCGATGCTTGGCACCGCCTTGCGGCGGATCGCCTCGCCGGCAAGGCCGAGAACGAGACCGAAAATGGCGGCGAGCGAAAGCCGCACGGCCGGGCTCAGGAGCCCGGCTTCGATGGAATATTTGACAAGGAAAATGCCGCCGAGCGCCAGCGCCAGACCGCCAGCCCAGACGGCCCAGCGTGCGCCGAGCAGGCTTTCGAAGCTTTCCTTCGTTGCCGGTGTGGATGCAGCCTCACGCGCAAGCACGCGCTCTTCTTCCTTGCTGGCAAGGTCTTCCGCCTCCGCCATGGCGGCGGCCACTTCCGCTTCGGACGGGTGTTCGGCCTGGAAGGCTGCGTCTTCCTCAGATGCCGCGCTTTCCTCTTCCGCGTCGAAATCCGCCTTCTGCGCCGAATCGGCCGTCTCCGCCTGCGCTGCCACAGGGGCGGCTACCCCGGCCGCCATCAGCCGCTTGAGGCTGACAACCTCGCGCTCGAGAGACTTGATTCGGCTTGAATTGCGGATGCTTGCGACCAGCGTGTAGATGAAGGCCGCGATGACGGCGAGGATAAGCAGCGGGATTTCCAAACAGAACTCTCCAATTACGAAGCTGTTTTTAAAGCCCTTTTGGCGAATTTATGCAAGGCCCGGTTGATGAAGCCGCGCTGCCTGTTTCTTCTCCCCGCCGGGGAGAAGTCCGCGGCAGCGGGATGAGGGGGTGACGGTAGAGATATTCGGAAACGTCGCCCCCTCATCCGACCCTTCGGGCCACCTTCTCCCCGGCGGGGAGAAGAAACCAAGAGGCGACGCTGCGTCTTCAGATGATCACGCCGCAAGCCAGCGCCGCGCCGCCTCGATATCTGCAAGCCCAAGCTCGTGTCCGTCATCCACCGTTTCCACCCCGGCCTGCGCGCCGCTGGAGGAAATCCTGTCCCGCAGCTCCGTCGCCTTATCGCGGTATTTATCGCGTTCGCCGGCCACAAGCAGGAAGTTCCGCCCGGAAAGATCGGTTTCCGGCCAGGTTTCGAGAACCGGCATCGGACGGTAAAGCAGCGCGTCTCCGGCAAGCTCCGGGTAAAGCGCTGCAAAGGCCGTATAGAAATTCGCGCCATTGGAATGGCCGACAAAGCGAAGCCTCGAACGATCAAGGCCATAGGACCGGATCGCGCCATCCACAAAGGCGGCAAAGGCTTCCGCCTCCGTGACGATATCCTTCTGGTCGAAGCTGAAATCGGGATAGCGGCGGAACCAGCGGGCGATGTCCTCTTCCGTGCTGCGGCCGCGAACGCCGAGAAGCGTGGCCGCCGGTGCCGCCCGGTGCGCCAGCGGCATCAGGCTCGTCTCGCTGCCGCCGGAGCCGTGCAGCAGGATGACGGTGCTACCGTCAGGCTTTTCGGGCGTGTAGAAGCGGTGCACGAAGGGCAGGTCGCGATAGACGATACGCTCTTCGCCCGGCATCGAAAATTGCGGCAGGGCGACGCGCACATCCGCCTCATCCTTCATGAAAAGCGGCGGAATGAAGAGCTTTTCGCCAAGCGCTTCCAGGGGTTCGTCAACGGTCATGCCGGGCGCGTCGGTCGCCATTTCGATCAGCACTCCACCCGGTTCGCGGACATAAAGCGAGTGGAAATATTTCCGGTCATGGGCATTAGTGGTGCTGGAATTCAACGATTTCAGCTCACCCAGCACGGCGTTCAGCTCGTCCAGATCCTGTGCGCGGAAAGCGATATGATCGACGGTGCCGGTGCCCGGTGCGCTGGACCAGAAGCCGGTGGCGTCACGCACATCGATGATGTCGTCGCTTTTCGAAACGAGCCGGCGGATAGCGCCCGTCTGGCTTTCCTGTTCGTAACCGAAATATTTTGTGAGGAAAGCCACCGTTTCTTCCGGTACCTCGCTCAGCACGGTTGCGCCATAGATGCGGCGAATGGCGTCTTCTGCTGGAACGTCGTTGGTCACATGCGGCGTGGCATCGGGGAAGGCGTGGGTGCCGACCAGCTTGACGATGAGGCCATCAGGGTCTTTCAGCCGGATGACCGGGGCGCTGAATTCGTCGGATGGTCCCTCGGCGCGGATGCCGAATTTCAGCGCCCGCGTCAGCCAGAAACCGATGCTGGCGGGATCGATCGCCAGCGACACTTCCAGCGTCTGGCCATAACCCACACGACCCTGGCCGCCATCTTCCCAGACCAGAAAGGTCAGAAGCGAGCCGGGCGAGGCGATATCGTCGCCATAGAGCAGATGAAGCTGCATCGCGTCTTCGAAGCCCGCCGTGCGCTTGGCCAGCCTTAAGCCGAGGAAGCCGGCGTAAAAATCGACATTCGCCTGCACCTTCCGGGTGATCATGGTGATGTGGTGTATGCCCAGTGCAGAATTCATCTTGCCGTCCCGTCGTTTTGCCTGCCATTCGTGGCTCTATTTGTCTTACCCTGCACCTGATCCGCAACCCCGGCAAATGAGAACGCTGTGTTCTCTGCATGAACGGAATTACCCTGGCTTCGTTGCATGCGAGATAGGCAGAGATCGGGCTTTTTGCCTTCATATCAATCAATGATGCGCATAAAATAAGCATACAAAATAATGGCTATTTTGTATGCAATTTTATCTTGCCTTGAGGGCTGGAATTGGGTCTTATGCAACCAATCCAACAAAACCATTAGGGGGAATAGATGATGTTAACGCGCAGGTTGTTGTCCAGGGCTCTGGCCATCGCCGCTGTCGGCGCTGCCGCCGGATTTACGCTGCCCGTAACGGGCGCTCATGCCGAAACGCCGGTGAAATTCACGCTCGACTGGAAGTTCGAAGGCCCCGCCGCCGGCTTCCTGCTGGCGCTCGACAAGGGATACTTCAAGGCTGAAGGCCTCGATGTGACGATCGACAGCGGCAACGGCTCGGTGGAAGCCATTCCGCGCGTGGCGACCGGCGCCTACCAGATGGGTTTCGGCGACATCAACTCGGTGATGAAGTTCCTCGATGAGGATCCGAGCCAGAAGATCAAGGCCGTCTACATGGTCTATGAACGCCCGACATTTGCCGTAGTCGGCCGCAAGTCGCTCGGCGTCACCGGCGATCCGAAGTCGCTGGAAGGCAAGAAGCTCGGCGCGCCGCCGCCGGATGGAGCCTTTGCACAATGGCCGGCCTTCAAACAGGTCGCCGGGCTTGATGACAGCAAGATCAAGATCGAATCGATCGGCTTTCCGGTGCGTGAGCCGATGCTCGCCAAGGGCGATGTCGATGCCGTCTTCGGTTTCGCTTTTTCGGTGATCCTCAACTTGAAGAAGCAGGGCATTGCCGATGACGATATCTCGACCATTCTGATGGCCGAGCACGGCTTGAATCTTTATGGCAATGCGGTGCTGGTAAACACTGATTTCGCTGAGAAAAACCCTGATGCCGTCAAGGGTTTCCTGAAGGCGCTGGCCAAGGGCTTCGCCGATTCCGTCAAGACCCCGGAAGAGGGCGTGGCGGCCGTGCTCAAGCGCAACGAAACGCTCGACAGCGCCATCGAGCTCGAACGCCTCAACATGGCCAACAGCATGAATATCAAGACGCCCTATGTGGTGGAAAATGGCATGGGCGGCGTCGATCCGGCGAGACTCGCCGCTTCCGTCGAGACGCTGAAAGTTTCGCTTGGGCTCAAGGGTAACGTCAAGGCGGATCAGGTCTTCGACGCGGCCTACCTCCCGGCCAAGGAAGAGCGCATGCTTCCCTAAGGGGGGGGAGCTGTTGCGGATAGAACGAGTGGGTGCCGCGAATTTCTTCTCCCCGCCGGGGAGAAGGTCGCGGCAGCGGGATGAGGGGGAAACGTCCACCGTATTCGGAGAACCTGCCCCCTCATCCGACCCTTCGGGCCACCTTCTCCCCGGCGGGGAGAAGAAACATGCGGCGACGCCGGGCATAATCGGCGGCTTTGGAAGTGAGGCGGGGCAACGAAGGCTGTAGACGCCCGTACCGGCCGAAAAAACTGGGGACTGCGATGTCACATCTCGTGGAAATAGACAATGTCGACATGCGTTACGGCGGGTCGGCCGGCACGCTGGCCGTATCCGGCCTTAATCTGACGGTCGACAAGGGTGAGTTCGCGGCCGTCGTCGGCCCCTCGGGCTGTGGCAAGTCGACGCTCATGAAGCTGGTGACGGGGCTGCATATTCCGCAGAAGGGCAATGTCATCGTTGCCGGGCGGCAGGTCACGGAGCCGGTTTCCATCGTCGGCATGGCGTTTCAGAACCCGACAATGCTGCCCTGGCGCACCACGCTTGAAAACATCCTGCTACCGCTGGAGATCGTCGAGAAACATCGCCGCCGCCTGCGCGCCCACAAGGCCGAATATGTCGCAAAGGCAGAGCGGTTGCTGGAAATCGTCGGTCTCAAAGGCTTCGGTTCGAAATTCCCCTGGCAGCTTTCCGGCGGCATGCAGCAGCGCGCCAATCTTTGCCGCGCCCTGATCCACGAGCCGGACCTTCTGATGCTGGACGAGCCTTTCGGCGCGCTCGATGCTTTTACCCGCGAGGAACTGTGGTGCGTCATCCGCGATCTGCATGCCGCGCAGCGGGTTACCATCATTCTGGTAACGCACGATCTGCGCGAAGCGACCTTTCTCGCCGACAAAATTTTCGTGATGAGTGCAAGGCCGGGCCGCGTGCTGGCTGAACACCGCGTGCCTTTCGCGCGCCCCCGCCAGCTGGATATCATGTATGACAAGGGTTTCAACGACATGGTGCAGGAACTGCATGGTGAGATAGCGCAGGCGAGGGTGGCAGCATGAGCGCGATTGTTGAAAGCACCGTGGCGGCCGCGCCGCGCAAGCCCCTGATCGACCGGGTCAACTGGGTGAAAGCCGCCCCCTGGCTTTATACGCTGGCGCTGTTCGTGCTGTGGGAACTCCTGGTTTACGCGCTGAAAATGCCGCCGACCATTCTGCCGTCGCCTGTCAGAGTAGGGCAGGCCATCGTGCAATATTGGTCGCCGATCTGGAAGAACTCGCTTCAGACGCTGTATACGACGACGCTGGGCTTTGCCATTGCCGTGGCCGCCGGCCTCGCCATCGGCCTCTTTATCGGCTGGTCGAAAACCATCTATGCCGGGCTTTATCCGCTTATGATCGGCTTTAATGCTATCCCGAAGGTGGCGCTGGTCCCGATCCTCGTCATCTGGTTCGGCATCGGCACCGTGCCCGCCGTTCTGACCGCCTTCCTGATCTCGTTCTTTCCCATCGTCGTCAACGTCGCGACCGGCCTTGCCACCATCGAGCCGGAAACGGAGGATGTGCTGCGCGCGCTCGGCGCAAAGAAGATGGATATCATGCTGAAGGTCGGTATTCCGCGCTCCATGCCCTATTTCTTCGGCTCCCTGAAAATCGCCATCACGCTCGCCTTCGTCGGCTCGGTCGTATCGGAAACCGTCGCCTCCAACTATGGCCTTGGCAACATGATGAGTTCGGCGCAGAGCCAGTTCAACGTACCGCTGGTCTTCGCCGGCCTGCTCATGCTCGCCGTGGAGGGCATCGTCATGTATGCGATCATGGCCTGGCTCGAAAAGCGCATGACCGGCTGGGCGCATCGTTCGACCATGGGGCAGTGAGCGCTCCCCGCTTGTTTCTTCTCCCCGAGGGGGAGAAGGTGGCCCGAAGGGTCGGATGAGGGGGCAATGTTGCCGAATATCTCGACCCTTGCCCCCTCATCCCGCTGCCGCGACCTTCTCCCCCTCGGGGAGAAGGCGAAAACCTCACGCGCTCGCTTCTGGCGGAAACGCCATGCCTGCAAAGGGCTTAGTGCGCCGCCATTTCTTTCACGATCTCGGGACCGTCCATCATGAAGGGATAATAGGTCGGCCAATTGGTCACCTCGTCGAGCAGCGCCTTGCGGTCATTGCCCCAATAAAGGTGGTAATGGCCGGCCTTGGCGGGTGCGATGGTGTGGTCGCTGAACTGGACGAATTGCGGAGCTGCGGCATCTCCAATGGTCTTCTTGAAAATGTACCTAACACCGCGATTGCCCTTCTTGTAGGTCAGGATTTCGTAGCCGTCGGCGGCATAGGTAGCCTCAACGGGCTTGGCTCCGCGATAGAAGGAGAAGCTGTTGCCCTTGATGACGATGCGATTGACGTCCGTCTTGTAGCCAATGGCATAATAAGCGCGGTATTCTTCGGCGCTCTTGTCGCCATGCGCTGCCTTTTCCGCCATCACCGGGTCGAGGGAGCCGTTCAGCAGATAGGGGTAGACCGACTGCCAGTCGCCTTCCCAGTCGGAAAGCGTGCGCGGCTTCACCTGGGCATCCTCGAAATAACCCTTGTAAATCTGCTTCTCGGCTTCGGTCTGGCCATGGCTGTGTTCGTGGCTGTGACTATGCGCGGAGGAAGCCTTGTCCTTGCCGGCCGCCAGTGCCGGGGCTGTCATCAGCAGCATGGAACCGATTGCAAGCGCGCCGGTGACGCGGGTGATCGTTTTTTGCATTCTTCTGGCCCTTGTGTGTCTGTAAAGCGAAAAATAAGTTATGTAATAACATTACGATTCATGGTATAAACACGTCCGTCTACAGACGCAAGGGAGGTATCTGAAAACGCAAAAGGCCGGCTGAGCGCCGGCCTTCAAGTTTGGAGAAGCGTCTAACACTAAGTCAGGGAGCGCGGTCCTCAAGCGGGTTGCGCGTTTACTTCCGCTTTGCGCTCGTCGAAAGCGAGCTTCATCGCCTTTGTCACCTCACGCGTTGTCGCGAAGTAATTGTCGCTGCGCACCCAGTAGCGCAATTTGACTGTGGCGCTGTCCGTGGCGACCGAATCCACGAAGGTGACGGGTGCGGGGTCGAGCAGCACACGGCTTTCGGAACGCACCACGCGCATCAGCATGTCCTGAGCGGCGGACAAATCTTCGTCATTCTTGACCGTCAGGCTCAGTTCGTGGCGGCGTGAAGGGAAGCGGCTGTAATTGGTGATCGGCACGTTCCACAGCGTGGAATTGGGGGCGAGGCGATAAAGCCCGTCGCTGGTTTTAAGCTCGGTCGCAAACAGCCCGATTTCCACAACCGTACCGCTGACCGAACTGGTTTCGATATATTCGCCGACCCGGAAGGGGCGCAGCACCAGAAGCATGATGCCGGCGGCAATGTTCTGCAGCGTGCCCTGCAACGCAAGGCCGATGGCGAGACCGGCGGCGCCGAGTGCGGCAAGAATGGAGGCCGTCTGCACCCCAAACTGGCCAAGCACCATGACCAGCACCAGAATGAGCACCACGTAACGAATGGCGCCTGCGAAGAAACCGGCAAGCGTCGCATCGAAACCACGGATGCGCGACAGGCCCTGAAAAGCCCAGCGCTGCAGGAAGGTGGCGGCCAGCCAGCCGACGATGAGCAGCAGAAGCGCGCCGACGATCGAGAAGGAATATTGCACCGCAAGCGCGCTCGCCTGTCGAACCGCCGCCTGCGATGCGACGATGATATCGGTTGCCTGTTGTTCCATGAATTATCCCGTGATTTTCATTGCTGTTCAGGGTTGCTAACGAACGGATGCCGCCCGGGTTCCGCAAAAATGGATGCTTTCAGGCGCCGAGCGGCAATACGAACGGCACGTTGCCATCCGTATCCGCGCCTCTGCCGATTGACTTGATTGCCTTGACCAGCCTGCCGTCCCGCCCGAGCAGCCGGTCGCCAATGGCGATAATACGGGCATTGGGCGTCGCATAGGGCGAGGCGGCGCGAAGGCTGAGTGCAAGCGCCATCTCGTCCTGATCCGGATAGAGGCTGAGCGCCGCAATGACGGCGGCGGCGGGCGAGCGCGACACGCCCATCCAGCAATGGATGAGAAGCGGCGCGGATTGATCCCATTCGCGTGCGAAATCGATCAGTCGCAGCACATGCGCATCATCGGGCGCGATAAGATCGCCCGTGCCCTTGAAGGCGATGTCGTTCATGGCGAGTGTGAGGTGCCGCTCTGCGGCAATCACGGCCGGGCGGTGAAAGGTCTGCTCCTTGGCGATCAGCGTCACCATTTCGCGGGCCTTGTGCTTCACGGCCATTTCGGCGATCCGCGATAGCGGCGATACGACGATGGCCGTCATGTCACGTCACCCGTCTTCCCGGCCCGCAGCGCTTCGATCGCCTCGAAACGTCTGACGAACAGCGACTGCGCCTCCGTCGAGGGAAGGGGGGTAATATCGAACATGTCGCGGGTGATGCCGCGCGGCAGGCCGAAGAATTTCTGCGCCTCGGCGATGGAAAAGCCGGCAAGCTCCGTCGCCTCGAAAAAGGCGGCAACCGTATCGGCCTTCTTGATGCGGTCCTTCAATTCACGCGAGGCATGCGGCGGCAGGCCGAAGCGCAGATGCACGGCGGCCTCCAGTCTCTTCTCCACGGTTTTGTAACCGCCGCCGACGACCGATTTGAACGGCGAGATCATGTCGCCGATGACATATTCCGGCGCGTCATGCAGAAGCGCCATCTGCATGTCATCGGGCGTGGCACTCGCGCACATCCGGCAGAAGATCGTTTCGACGATGAGGCAGTGCTGTGCGACGGAAAAGGCGTGATCGCCGCGGGTCTGGCCGTTCCAGCGGGCGACGCGGGCAAGGCCATGGGCGATGTCGGCGATTTCCACGTCAAGCGGCGAAGGGTCGAGCAGGTCGAGACGCCGCCCGGAAAGCATGCGCTGCCAGGCGCGTGGACTTTTTGCGGGCGCCACGCTTATTCCTCCGCCTGCGCCGGATCGACTGTCGGGAAGGAAATGCCGCTCCAGACCGGCAGCGCCACGGAGACAGTGATATCGTCCGCAAGCAGCGGCGTGCCGGATGCCAGCGCATCGGCTACACGGTCGATCCGCACGATGGCAAGCGCTTTGGTGCCACAAACGGTTCCAAGCGTGCCCACCGGTTTTCCATTGGCGGTGATGTCCGTCCCCTTAGCGGGAAGTTCGCCGTCGGCCGTGACGGTGACGACGCGCCGTCTTGCCGTGCCACGATGTTTCATGCGCGAGACGACCTCCTGACCGACGAAGCAGCCCTTTTTGAAGGAGACGCCGTCATTCACATCCATCAGCACATCATGGGGAAAGGCATCCTGTAGCGCGTAATCCCGGCCGGATTCGGCAATTCCGTGTTCGATGCGAAGCGCATCGTAGGCAGCGGCATCGCCGGAGGCCGATGCGCCCGGCACGCGGAAAAGATCGATACCGGCCTTGGCAAAACGGCCGTCCCTCACACCCGCTTCAGGCGCGCTCTCATTCCAGAACAGGCTCACGCCTTCTACAGGTTCGGCCTTGAGATCGACGGGTGCGCGCAGTTTGTACATGGTAAGGCGGCGCAGCAGCGCATCCAGTTCAGCCGCACCCGTTTCGATCAGATAGCCTGACCCATCGCGCGCGATCAGGAAATCGAACAGGATCTTGCCCTGCGGCGTCAGAAGTGCCGAGGCGCGGGCTTCTCCCTGCGGCAGATTTTCAACATCGGCCGTAATGAGATTGTTCAGAAACTCCTCGGCACCCGTGCCGGAAACTCTGATCAGGCGGCGGTCGGCAAGAAAGGCGGAAGGCATGGCGTCACCATTCGGTTCATCGAGCGCATCTGGTCGAAACCTTTTAGAGTGTATGGCGCAAAGTCCAAGATTGGTCCGGCAAGCGCAGGGCTTACGGTCGTCGAAAAGGCTCGCTGTCTCCGTCATTCCAGCCTGGGGCCTGAATCCAGTCCACGCGCGTCGGCGCGGCGGGAGGGCTCCTTTCAGCCCAAGGACCTGGGCTGGCTGGATTCCGGCTCAAGGCCGGAATGACGGGAGAAGGAAACTTAAGAACCGCAGCAAACCAGAGCTGGCCGCGTCAATCTCAATCCTCGTGTCGTTCACTTTGAAAACGAATCTTAGAAATGCTCCCTCGATTGCTTCACACATCACGGCAACAACGCGACCGCGCTTTTGCCAGAATGCTCATTCCGCACAGTTAGGATTTTTACAAAAGAACGGCAAGCGCCGCGATGCGATCAATCGCCGGCGGTGAAGAACTTCCACTTGCCGTCAGGCGAGATGCCGATGCGGTAAAAGCTGTAATTGCCGTATTCCTGCATGTCCGCCAGATCGCCCGCCGTGATGATGCGCAGCAGCTCCACTTTTTCAGGCGCGGTCAGCGTATTGAGCGGCTTTCCGGCGAAATAGGGGAAAACATAGGCTTCATCCGGCGTGCCGGCGTCGACATGGGCATAACCGGTCGACAGCAGGTCGATGATGATGGCCAGCACTTCAAGCCCGTCTGGATCGCCGGAATAGCTTTTCAGCGCCGCAATCGGGTCTTCGCCGTCATTGCCGTCTATGCGGAATTCTTTCTGGCCGGCCGCGATGAAGGGCCGCAATTTCTCGATATCGCCCGATGCGGCCGCGTCGATGATCTCCTGGCGGAGCTTGCGCACGGCTTCCGGCGCCTTCGAGATATCATGCTCGGTCACGACGGACATTTCAGGGGCGTTGTCCGTGGCGGCGGGCTTCTGGTTCGTTTGACCGGCGGAACGGTCGATCAACGGGTCGGGCAGGGGAATGCCATCCGAATCGCCTTCGATCTCATCCGGTTCCGGCGGCTGGGGCTGCTGCGGCTCCGCGCCGTTTTCAGCCTTTGGCTCACTTTCGGTGTTTTGTGCCGGTTTCAGCTCGGAAAGAGCAAAGGCACGGCTCGGCAAGCCAACAGACCCGGCGGTCATGGCAAGCAGGATGGACAGCATGGCGGAAGAGCGCAAAAGCCCCTTGCTCAGGCAAGACATGATAGACCCCTGCTTTACTGTATCACCCGCTGCGGAGAAAATTCGCCTTCAAGCATGCGCTGGCGCAGCGATTCCAGCATTGCTTCAGCGCCGGCCTCGCCATGCATGCGAATGGTTTCGCGCATGGCCAGAGCGATTGCGGCATCGGCGATGATCTCAGGCTCGATGCCGTCGGCCATGCCGTCAGCCCATGCCTCGTTCTGGTGTTCCAGAGCGACCTGCATCTTTTCATGCACGATCATGTCGTCGATTTCGTTACGGCTCGTCTGCATTTTTCATCCTCGACAGGGCGGGCAAGTCCTTACCACCCTGTTAACAACACTATCAGTCTTTTATCAAAACGGCACGGCCTGCGGCGAAAAGAGGTTAATAATCCGCTAATTTCCGAACCTGGACGCGATTTCCTGAGCAAGTGTTGCCCCTTCGTTACGGTAGCTCTCTTCTGCCATGACGGCGGCGCGTGTGCAACTGGTGTGGATAGCCGCAAAGGAGCGGTATCCACGGTTGAATGCAGCCGTCATGCGCTGACGCCGCTCAGGCTCGTTGGCTGTGTCCGCAGCCAGAAGATCGCTCATGGATCTGCGCCAGTCCTCTGGACCGGAGGAGGGGCACAGGGTTCTCAAGTATTGCACCGCGCCCAGTATCTCGGACAACCGGGCCAGCCTGTCGTCATAGGGGGCGGGTTTGGGGGGCAGCGCTTCCGGGGGGCGTGCCTCCCTGGAAACGGCATTCGAAGGCTGCGCGTAAGCGACGCCTTCCAGCCCGGCCATGGCCAGCATGGTCAGTAAAAGAGACAGGAAAATGGTTTGCCGCATCAAAATTCTATTCTGCCCCACACATACTCGTGAACACCCGGCGGGCGGATTATTCCTAAATAATCGCGATTCTGGCCGCCTGGCAATCATGCAAGCAGACGCTCCGCGCATTCGACGACGCTTTCCGGCGCCGGCAACCGGCGGATTTCCGCCAATGTGTACCAGCCCGCATCCGCCGCATCGTCGGCTGCCGTCACCTCCGGGTCTTCATCCGTTTCCACGGTGAAGACGGAGAGGAAATAGTGGCTCGTCAGTACGCCTTGCCCATCGTGGGACGGCAGATCATAGGTCGCGAACAGTTGCGGCTTGCGCGCAAGGATACCGGTTTCCTCGTGAAGTTCGCGAAGCGCCGTCTCGGCCGGCGTTTCCCCCTCTTCGCCGCGCCCGCCCGGAAAGGCGAACATGTCCTTGGAAGGCGGATTGATGCGGCGCACGAGAAGCAGCCGGTCTCCGTTTCTGACGATGGCGGAAGAAGCGGGGCGGGGCTTGATACGAAGGGTCATTGAATGGGTCGCCTGTTTCAGCCCTCTGGGCCAGTCTCTATTGGGCGCATGAACCCGGGGAGCCGAAGTTGCGCCGCACAAAAATCGATTCCGCTTTCTGCGCCGATGTTATAGTCCGGAATCGATTGGATTGTGCACGCAGAAGACGGTGGAATGAAGGTCTATCTTATTTATGCCCTGGCGGCGCTTGCGGAAATTGCCGGCTGCTTTTCTTTCTGGGCCTGGCTGAAACTCGGCAAGACGGGATGGATATTGCTGCCGGGCATGCTCGCGCTGGCCGCTTTTGCCTGGCTTCTGACACTGGTGCCGACCGAGGCGGCGGGCCGGGCCTATGCCGCTTATGGCGGGATCTATATCGCCGCGTCGCTTTTCTGGCTCTGGGGCGTGGAAGGGCATGTGCCGGACAAGTGGGATATCGCCGGCGGGGTCGTCTGCCTTGCCGGCACTGCCATCATTCTATTCGGCCCGCGCGCCTGAGGAGACAAGCATGTGCGGACGTTTTGTTCTGAAAGCGACGCCAGAAGAGATCGCCGATTATCTCGACCTGATCGGCCTTGAAGATTTTCCCGCCCGCTTCAATATCGCGCCCACCCAGCCCATCCTGATCGTGCTGGAGGGCGAGCGGCAGGAGCGCGGCAGCAACCTGCCCAACCGGCGGGCCATGCTGGTGCGCTGGGGTTTTATGCCCGGCTGGGTCAAGGACCCTAAGGATTTTCCGCTGCTCATCAATGCGCGCTCGGAAACGGCCATCGGCAAGGCATCCTTCCGCGCCGCCATGCGCCATCGCCGCGTGCTTGTGCCCGCAACCGGCTTTTACGAATGGCGACGCCCACCCAAGGAGGAGGGCGGCAAGCCCCAGCCCTATTTCATCCGCCCGAAAAGCGGCGGCATCGTCGCTTTCGCCGGCCTCATGGAGACCTGGTCTTCCGCTGACGGATCAGAGGTCGACACCGGCGCGATCCTCACCACCGCCGCCAATGCCGCGATCGGCCGCATCCACGACCGGATGCCGGTGGTGATTGCGCCCGAGGATTTCAGCCGTTGGCTGGATTGCAAGACGCAGGAGCCCCGCGAGGTGGCCGATCTGATGCGCCCGGTTCAGGATGATTTTTTCGAGATGATCCCGGTGTCGGACAAGGTCAACAAGGTCGCCAATATCGGCGCTGACCTCATTGAACCGGTGCCGGAAAGCGTGCCGCTGGTAAAGATCAAGCCGGCGAAGGATGAGGGGCAGATGTCGCTGTTCTGACGAGTGGAGAGCCTCAGCCGTTCCGCCCGATTTTCTGCAGGCCTTCCTGGATCATGATGTCGGAATAGACGCGGTTGCGGCCGTTCGCCTTGGCGAGATAGAGCAGCTGGTCTGCGGCATTGAGCTGATTGTCGAAGGGTTCGCCCTTTTCGATTTCCACGACGCCGAGCGAAATCGTCAGCGCCAGGCTGCTGCCGCTCAGCTGGCGACCGTTCTTTTCGACGGCGCCGCGCAGCTCCTCGCAGAACTGATAGGCCGCCCGCGCGTTGAGCCCCCGCAGGAACACGGCGAATTCCTCGCCGCCAAGGCGCGCGGGAATGTGGCGCTGCTCATGGCACATGTCGTGCAGCAGTTCGGCAAGCTTCTTCAGCGCCCTGTCGCCGGCATCATGCCCCAGCGTGTCGTTGATCTTCTTGAAATGGTCGATGTCGAGAATGGCGACCGCGCCGTTCTCGTCATTGTCGTTGATGACGTCCATCAGTGCCCGCGTACGCTCGAAAAAGGAGCGACGGTTCGGCAGACCGGTCAGATGGTCCCGCTCGGCCAGTTCGCGCAGGCGTTTGAGCTGTTTCAGCGTTTCGATATTGTTGTCGATACGGCACTGCAATTCTTCCGGCACGAAGGGGCGGTAGACGAAATCCGACGCCCCGGCCTTGAGAAAACTTGCCGAAAGCAGCCGGTCCGTGGAGGACGAGATGCCGATGACCCGCAGGTCTTCCGAAGAACTGCTGTCGCGGATGCGGCGTGTCAATTCATAGCCGTCCATGTCAGGCATATGGTAGTCGGTGATGACAAGCTGGATCGATGGATCCTGCGACAGGATTTCCAGCGCTCGCTTACCCGAATGAGCCTCGCTGACCCTGAAATTCTGCCGCTCGAGAATTTCCACGAGGCCGGAGCGCGCGGTGCGCGCATCATCCACCACCAGCACGGAAAACAGCCTGTTGGTCAAAATCCGGTCGACCGTTTTCACCACGGCATCAACGGTGCGATGGCCATCCTTGACGATGTAGTCGATGATCTTCTTTTCGGCGTAGCGCTTGCGCGCCTCTTCATCCACCGTTGCGGTGAAGACGATCGCCGGCACCTTGTGGTCGGCAAGAAGTGCGAGAATTTCACCCTTCGGCGCATCGGGCAGATTGAGACCGGTCAGTGCCAGCGTGAAATCATGGGCGCGCAGCAGGATATCGGCCTGCGCCATGCTGTCACAATGGATCACTTCGGCTGCCGTTTCCTCCGAAAGCCGCGACTTCAGCAGCATGGAAAGAGCAACGGAATCTTCAATCAGAAGGATTTTATCCTGCATGCCGTATGAAGCCCCCCATGGCCCGTCTTCGTTGTTTTTCCCGCAACATCCGAATTGGTCCGATACCGCCTGTCAACGGCATCGAAAATCGGCCTTGTTCGCTGTAGCAGGAAGAATCGCTAAAGTAGAAAATTTTTTGATGCTCAGTAATCGATGCGAGACTATCCGTACAGTCGTCCCGTGGAAGTCGAATACTTTACTTCGTTTTCGTTGCAGCTTCGTTACGGATTGGGAAATTTTATGAAACAGGCCGGTTTCATGCGGTTCGCGATGGGGGCCGCACAAATGGAGACGGCGCTAATATTAGCGCCGCACATTTATCCGGATGTTTTTCGGATTGACCGTTGCCATCGCAAGTCCTGCCAGGCCCTGGATGGTGTGCTTTTAAGAAAAGCGAATGTTTTCAGGCGGTTTTGGCGGCGGGCTTGCGCTTCAGCATCAGGGCTGCGGCCGCAACGGCCTTCAGTCCGAGCGGTCGGTAGTGGCTGTTGAGGTCGGGCTTCGCCTGCGGCTGCGCCTTCGTCTCGTTCGTCATTTCTCTTTCTCCACAATTCACGTCAATCGCCGTTTCGATACGTGTGAGCCACTTCTTTCGTGGGTAATCTTGACGGATTCGAGGCGAAAGAAGACGAAGCCCGCTTTTCGGGCTGCGACATTTTGCGTCACGTCAAACGCTGGTTCGCGGGAGAAAAATAATACCTGCGGTTTCAAATACCGCGATCGAGGCCGTTGCCGCCATTGGCGTCGTCATGCGCGTCTTCCTCAATCGTCAGCGTGCCATAACGGCGGTGCCACAGGCGGGCGCTGATGGGAATGAAGACGAGATAGGCGGCCACCGTCAGAACCAGCACCTCCCAGGTGAAGCTCATCAGCATTGCCACGTAAAGCACGACGACGAGGATCATCGGCAGCACCAGATCGCGGCGAATGCGGCTTGTGCCGGATTTTCCCGACCAGACCGGCAGGCGGCTGATGAGAAGATAACCGATCAGCACGGTATAGGCGGCGGCGACATAAGCGAAGGGCTTGTCCGGCTCGACACCGAGGAAGCCGAGATAAACGGGCAGAAGCACCAGCATCGCGCCCATCGGCGCAGGCACGCCGACGAAGAATTCATTCTGCCACGGTGCCTTCACCGGCCGCTCGATCATGACGTTGAAGCGCGCCAGCCGCAGGCCGGCGGCAATGACATAGATGAGGGCGGCGATCCAGCCGAGCGAGCGCGCCTGATCGAGCAGATAGGCATAGACCACGAGGGCAGGGGCGACGCCGAAATTGACGATGTCGGCCAGACTGTCCATCTGTTCGCCGAATTTGGAGGTCGCCTTCATCATCCGGGCGATGCGCCCGTCAATACCGTCGAGGAAGGCGGCGAGCAGCACCATGCCGACGGCCAGCTCGAAGCGGCCTTCGATGGCGAGGCGAACGCCGCTCAGGCCCGCACAGATGGCCAGAACGGTGATGAGATTGGGAACCACGAGGCGAAAGGGAATTTCCCTCAGGCGAGGCCCACGGCCGCTATCGTTGCGGCCCTCAGCTTTTCCGTTCTGTTGCGGCTCCGAGATCGGCGTTTCCATGGCGCATGCCCTTCCTGTTTTCGTCAGCCGCGGCGGCTGACGACCGGGCCCTTGGCGGAGCCGAATTCGGCGAGCACGGTTTCACCCGCAATCGCCGTCTGGCCGACCGAAACGCGGGGCTGAAAACCTTCCGGAAGGAAGATATCGAGGCGCGATCCGAAACGGATAAGACCGAAACGCTCGCCGGCATCAACTGGTTCATTCGGTTTGACCCAGCAGACGATGCGGCGGGCGACCATGCCGGCAATCTGCACCACGCCGACCTTGCCATGTGCGGTCTCGATGACGAGGCCGTTGCGTTCATTGTCTTCGGACGCCTTGTCCACTTCCGCATTGAGGAAGAGGCCCGGGCGGTAGGCGACATTGACGATGCGGCCGCGCACCGGCGCGCGGTTCACGTGGCAGTTGAAAACATTCATGAAGACCGAGACGCGCACCATCGGCTCCTTGCCGAGTTCCAGCTCCAGCGGCGGAACGACGGTCTGGATGGCGGAGACCTTGCCATCGGCGGGGCTGATGATCAGGTCGTCATCCTGCGGCGTCACGCGTTCGGGATCGCGGAAGAAGTATGCGCACCAGGCCGTCAGTACGAGGCCGACCCAGAACAGGGGTTCGGATATCCAGCCGAGCACCAGCGATGCGACGAAGAAGGCGGCTACGAAGACATAACCTTCCTTGTGGATCGGTACGATGGTGTTGCGAATGGTGTCGAACAGATTCATGAGATTCCTTGCTCCGGTTTTCGTCTGCCGCGTCTATATGTAGTCGTGATACGACACGATCCCTACGGCAATGCGACAAATTTTGCCTAGCTGGTTACAGCCAAACGCCCCGCCCGGCAATGGCCCGGTTGCTGTGCCGCCCCAAGTTCCCCGGGGTTTCTGCCGGTTAATGCGCGGGTTCGCCGCGGTCCACCACGCCGAGGTCGTCGGTTTCGCGAACATGGCGCAGCATCTCCTCCGCCCGGATCGCCTCGCGCTGGCGGCTCCACATCGAGGCATAAAGCCCGTTCTGCGCCATCAGCGAGGCATGTGTTCCGCGCTCGGCGATCAGCCCTTCCTTCAAAACGATGATTTCGTCAGCGCCGATGACGGTGGAGAGGCGGTGGGCGATAACCAGCGTCGTGCGGTTTTTCGAGACGATATCGAGCGCGCTCTGGATTTCCTGCTCGGTATGGGTGTCCAGCGCAGAGGTCGCCTCGTCGAGGATGAGGATCGGCGGCGCTTTCAGAATGGTTCTGGCTATCGCCACGCGCTGCTTTTCACCGCCCGACAGTTTCAGGCCACGTTCGCCGACCATGGTGGCGTAACCTTCCGGCAGCTTGCCGATGAAGGCGCTGATCTGCGCCGCATCCGCCGCCGCCGTGACATCCTCATTCGTCGCCGAAGGGCGGCCATAACGAATGTTATAGGCGAGCGTGTCGTTGAACAGCACCGTATCCTGCGGAACCATGCCGATCACCGAGCGCAGGCTCTTTTGCGTCACGTCGCGAATATCCTGCCCGTCAATGGTGACGGCGCCTTCCTGAATATCGTAAAAACGGTAAAGCAGACGCGAGATCGTCGATTTTCCCGCACCCGAAGGCCCGACGATCGCCACCGTCTTGCCCGCCGGCACATCGAAGGAGACACCCTTCAAAATCGGCCTTTCAGGATCATAGGCAAAATGCACATCGCGGAAGGAGATGGCGCCCGGTCCGGTGCCAAGCGGTTTTGCATCCGCCTTGTCGGTGACCTCGGCCTCGACCTCCAGAAGCTCGAACATCTGCTCGATATCGGTCAGGCCCTGGCGGATTTCGCGATAAACGAAACCGATGAAGTTCAGCGGCACCGAAAGCTGCAGCAGAAGCGCATTGACGAACACGAAATCGCCGATGGTCTGTTCACCGCGCTGCACGGCCAGCGCCGACATCACCATCATTATCGTGGAGCCGATACCGAAGATCACGCCCTGGCCGAAGTTCAGCCAGCCGAGCGAGGTCCAGATCGAGATCGCCGATTTTTCGTAACGCTCCATGGCGACATCGAAGCGTTTCGCCTCCATCTCCTCGTTGCCGAAATATTTTACGGTCTCGAAATTCAGGAGCGAGTCGATAGCCTTGGTATTGGCGTCCGTATCGCTGTCATTCATGGCGCGGCGAATGCCGATACGCCAGTTACTGGCCCGGACGGTGAACCAGATATAGGCCCAGACGGTAACGACCGTGACCAGAACATAGGAAAAGCCGTAGGACGCCCAGAAGATGATGGCGGTCAGCAGGAATTCGATGAAGGTTGGGGCGGTGTTGAGAATGGTGAAGCGGACAATGGTTTCGATGCCCTTGGTGCCGCGTTCGATAACCCGCGAAAGCCCGCCGGTCTTGCGCTCCAGATGGAAGCGCAGGGAAAGCCGGTGCATGTGCACGAAGGTTCTGTAGGCGAGCTGGCGCACCGCATGCTGGCCGACGCTTGCAAACAGTGAATCGCGCAGCTGGTTGAGGCCGACCTGGATCAGCCGCGTCAGATTATAGGCGATGACCAGCGCAACTGCGCCGAGCAGGAAGGCCGGGACCAGTCCTGCCATATCCAGCTTGCCATTCAGCGCATCCGTTGCCCATTTGAAGAAATAGGGAACGGCAATCAGCACCAGCTTGGCGACAACAAGGAATATCGTCGCCCACACCACCCGCATCTTCAGGTCCCAGCGGCCCTCCGGCCACATATAGGGCCAGAGATTGATCAGCGTCTGGGTGGGGTTGCTGGAATCCGCCGAAATGGTTTTTTTCTTCGTGGCCATCATTCTCTCCGGTCACTGCCGGAAGCCGACAGCAGGACGGCGGCTTTGCTCAAGCCGCCGCGCGTGTCACAGATAGGGTCGCCGCGGGTTCACCGCAACGATTCAAATGCTCAGGAGCCGCCCTTCAGCCGCTTGCGGTGAAGTTCTTCAGCATTCGGCAGCGCCTCCTTCGGCACGCCGAAAATCTGGCCGGGCTCGATCAGGTCGGGGTTTTTGATCTGGTCCTCATTGGCGAGGTAGATCGTGGTGTAACGCACGCCCTGACCATAAACGCGGCGGGAAATCTGCCAGAGCGTATCGCCACGGCGGATGATGACGCTGTTCTGGCTTTCGGCGAGCGGCGCCTGCTCGAAGGTCTGCGGACCGGCCGGCGCCTGCGGCGCGGGAGCGGGCGGCGCGGTGATGTGGAGTTCGGCAAGGCGGCTTGCGAGCGAAGCGATGCCCTTGCCGATTGCCGCCACGTCGTTCGGCCATGCCTCGACCGTTGTCAGCAGCTGACGTGCCTTGGCGGCAATGTCGCCTGCAAAG
Organism: Rhizobium sp. X9; assembly: GCF_018873185.1. NCBI lineage: Bacteria > Pseudomonadati > Pseudomonadota > Alphaproteobacteria > Hyphomicrobiales > Rhizobiaceae > Rhizobium > Rhizobium sp. X9. The sequence goes on from NZ_CP071311.1 coordinate 811,531, forward strand.
GCGGTGAAGGCCGGTTCGGTCGCGGCAGCGGTGCGGAATTCGGAGAGCGACTTCAGGCCGATCACCACGGCGGAGCGGCCGGCAATCGCCTGGTCGAGTGCAGGCGTGGCCTGATCCTTGTAGAGATTGGAAAGAATGCCGAAGGCCTTGGCGATATCCGTGCGCAGTTTTTCGAAAGCGGCGCGGTCGCTGGCCGTGCTCTGGTTCTCAGACGGCGCAGCCGTTGCGGTGGCGGCAGGAGGTGCCTGCATGGCGACGGTTGCCTGATCGGTCTGCGGACGCTCGAAAGGAACGCGCACGCGCACCTTCACCGTGCCGTCGGCATTCAGCTCTTCGACGGTGATGATATGGCTGCCAACAGTCAGATCGACATCGCCCTCGATGACGAAATGGCCGGAGGCTTCCGCGGTGGTCTTGCCGATTTCGCTGTCATCGACCAGCGCACGCACCGTCGAGGCAGCAGGTGCTGAACCGGCAACGAAAATCTTCGACCCTTCGAATTCAACGGCGCTGACCTGAACGGTTGACGTCAGCGGGGCAGCGGCCGGAGCCATGACGCCGGCAGCAGGGGCGGGCGTGTTGCTGGCGCCTGTTTCGGAGGTTGCCGCAGGCTGCTGCGATTGAGCGGCTTGCTGGGGCTGAAGGGCTGGAGGTGCGGCCTCAGGCATTGCGAGCACGCGGCTTGCCTTGCCGGGCTTGGAAACCATGGCCAGAAGCTCGCCCGCCTTGTTCTCGGGCACGGAAACGGTTGCGACTTCTTCCGATTGCGTCGCCTTGCCGCTCGCGTCGGTCGAGCGCAGCACCAGCTCATGATCGCCGGGGGGCAGGGGATTGTCGAAAACGGCGGCGAAATCGCCGGTGCCGTCAATGGTCGTCTGCGCGATCACCTTGCCGTTGCTGAGAATTTCGAGCTTCGCGCCGGGCTGTGCCTTGCCAGCGACCACGGCCGAGCCATCCGGCTCGACGCGCAGCACGTCGAAAGTCGGCGCGCCGGGCGTGGCCTGGGCGGCATCGCCGGGAGCGGGGGCCGCTGCGGGCTGCGCCGGCTGGGCTGCGCCATCATCGGTGCCGGCAAAAACGCCTGCCAGGCGACGGACCTGTGCTGCCGCCGCCGCCGCGCTGTCGGGCAGGCCGCGCAGGAAGGCCGTGGTGCGTTCGGCCGCCGAACGGGCCGTGGTGATCAGCCGCGACGTGGTTTCATCCAGCGTTTCAGGAATTTCGATGTTGGTGAGTTCTTTGAGCGATGCCTCGACCTTCTTGCGCGCTGTCGCGAAATCGGCGTCGGAAGGAACCTTGCTATCGGCGAAAAGCGTGGTCAGATCCTTGATCGACTGGGTCGCGGAAGCGGCGAGACGCCCGACCTTGTCGGCAATATTGGCAGTCTCCTGCGCGGCGTCGGACAGAATGTCTCCGGCCTTGTCGCTGCCCATTTCGACGCTGTTCTTCACGGCATTGCCCGCCTCGTTGATGGCGTCGCCGATCGGTTTGCCGTCATTGGAAATCCTCGGCAGGACGAAAAAGATCATGAGCAGGGACGCAATGCCCAGCACGATCAGCGCCAGCAAACCGGCTTTATTGTTTTTCATCCTGGAATCTCCGGATATTTCAAGCGTTTCACACGAGTTGAGATTGCTAGCGTCTTACCTTGCCTCAGACAAGCGGCGTGTGGTCAAAAGGCCATATTTGCAAGGGATTTCCCAAATTTTCTTGACGTGCCGCATCCAGCATAGTTCCTTCCCCTCATGACGGACAAAAATACAGCGATTCGATCCATCTGCGTTTATTGCGGCTCCCAGCCCGGACGTGATCCGGCTCACATGGAAGCGGGCCGCGCGCTTGGGAAATCCATTGCCGAAAACGGCATTCGCCTCGTCTATGGCGGCGGCACCAAGGGCATCATGGGCGCGGTCGCCAGCGGCGTTCTTTCGAATGGCGGCGAAGTGACGGGCATCATACCGGAATTTCTGGTCGATATGGAGGCGACGCGCCATTCTCTCGGACAATTGAACGAGCTTGTCGTCACCAAGGACATGCATGAGCGCAAACATATGATGTTCGAGCGCTCGGATGCCTTCGTGACGCTGCCGGGCGGCGTCGGCACTCTGGAAGAGATCGTCGAGATCATGACCTGGGCGCAGCTCGGCCGTCATGCCAAGCCGATGGTCTTTGCTAATATCAACGGTTTCTGGAACCCGATGCTGGAACTGGTGCAGCACATGCGCGACCAGGGCTTCATCCACCGCGCGCATCTTCTGAACCCGCTGGTCATCGACGAGGTGAAGGACATCGTGCCCGCCATCATCGACCGGGCGCTGGCGCAGCAGAACCCTGAAGGCGATCCTTCGGTCATATCCCGCCTGTAATCCATGCGGTCCCTGCGTGGGCAGCGGTTTCGGGGTAACGATCTCCATCACTCAGCAAAAGAGCGTTAACGAGCCGCCGCGCGGTCCGTTATAATTTTAAGTGTATATTAATACAGTTTTAACTGCGGCATTGCCGCGCCCGCTCTTTTCATGGCCCCGTGACCGATCCTGTGCCAGCGTCAACAAGGCGTTGGTTGACCGCGAAATTTGTTTCGCCGCCAAGAGCGTGGGTGTTATCGGAAATGATTGCTTTTGTGGTGCGGCTAAAAAGCCGGGCGCATTTCATTATTCAAAGAAGTCCGCTGCGGAGCAGGGAGGCCATTCTCGGCTCCGCCGCCCGCCGCAGGGTCGATGCGAAAATGCGGCTCGGGCTGCTCATCGCGGTCTTCGCGGTCCTTTATGGTGTGGTTGCCGCGCGCCTTGTTCAATACGGCTTTGCCGAACCTGTCACGACCGCCTGGATCAATAGCGGCGCGACCGCAGTCGCATCCCGCCCCGATATTGTGGACCGCAATGGCCGGTTGCTGGCGACCGATCTCAACATGGTGTCGCTCTATGCGGATCCGCGCAGGGTCGTGGACGCCGATGAAGTCGTCGAGAAGCTCGCAACCGTCATTCCCAATCTCGACTGGCGCGAGACACATCGCAGATTGCGCATGGACAGCGGTTTCCAGTGGCTGCGACGCCAGCTTACGCCCCGGCAGCAGGCGGATATCCTGAACCTCGGTATACCCGGCATTGGTTTCCGGCCGGAAAAGCGGCGGTTTTACCCGGGCGGCCCGACGGCCTCGCATATCATCGGCCACGTCAATGTCGATAATCAGGGCCTCGCCGGCATGGAGCGTTATCTCGACCAGCAGGGGCTGGCTGATCTGCGCGCGACGGGTCTGGCGAGCGGCGTGGCGCTGGAGCCGGTGAAACTGTCGATCGATCTGCGGGTGCAGAACATCGTCCGGGAGATCGTCGTAAAGGCGAAAACCGACTATCAGGCGGAAGCGGCGGGTGCGGTGATCGTGGATGTGGAAACGGGCGAAGTGCTCGCCATGGCATCAGTGCCCGATTACGATCCGAACGAACCCTCCCGCACCCTTGCCGATGGCAGCATCGACAGGGAGTATGAAAAAGGCTGGTTCAACCGGATGAGCAACGCCACCTTCGAGATGGGCTCCACCTTCAAGAGCTTCACGCTGGCCATGGGGCTGGATGCAGGCGCGATCACGCTGAATTCGGTGGTCGATGCGACGCGGCCGATCCGCATTGGCGGCTTCACCATCAAGGATTTCTGGGGCAGGAACCGCCCGCTTTCAATCCCGGAAGTGTTTCAATACTCGTCGAATATCGGCACGGCGGCGGTTGCCGACATGGTTGGCGTCGAAAGCCATCAGCAGTTCCTGACGAAACTCGGGCTTCTGTCGCGGATGGAAACCGAGATGCCCGGCGTCGCCACGCCCACCCAGCCGAGGGCTTGGAAAAAGATCAATTCCGTCACCATTTCCTTCGGGCACGGCATCGCCACCACCCCGTTGCAGACGGCGGTTGCCGCCGCAGCGCTCATCAATGGCGGAAACCTGATTTCGCCGACCTTCCTGTCGCGCTCCAAAGACGAGGCCGCAGCGCTTTCCCGTGCTGTCATCAACGGAAAGACCAGCGCAGACATGCGTTATCTTTTCAACTGGAACGGCATCAAGGGCTCCGGCAGGCGGGCGCAGGTCGATGGATTTCACGTGGGCGGCAAGACCGGCACCGCCGAGAAGGTCATCAACGGCCGTTATGCCAAGGACATCAACTTCAACAGCTTCGTTGCCGCCTTTCCGATGCACAAGCCGAGATATGTCGTGCTCTCGATGATCGATGCGCCGAAGACGGGTGAGAACGGCGGCCGCACGGCAGCCTCCACCGCGGCACCGATGATCCGCGAAATCGTCACCCAGACAGCCGCACTTCTCGGCGTCAAGCCGCGCTTCGGTTATGACGCTGCACCGGAATTGCTGATGGATTATTGACCTTGGAGTGCTGTGCCTCTGCAAGGGGCGCTATGATGGAATCCCTCATTCCTGTGACAAGCACAGGAATGAGGGAGAGAAACTTCGACGTACTTCCTTACCGCTTGAGCCGCAACAGGCTCGAACCGGTATAGATCGCCAGCGCCACCCAGATCATCGCAAAGGCCGCCATCCGCACCATGTCGAAAGGCTCCTTGAAGATGAAAATGGCGATCAGGAAGATCATCGTCGGTGCGATGTATTGCATGATGCCAATGGTCGACAGCCGCAGGAGTTTCGCGCCATTGCCGTAAAGAATGAGCGGAACGGCGGTGATGAGGCCGCTGGCGACCAGAAGCCAGGTGTCCGTCGCATTGCCCGCCATGAAATGTGCCTGTCCACTGAAGCCCAGCCATGCCATGACCAGCACGGCCGGGATGGACAGCAGCATGACTTCCAGCAGAAAGCCCTGTGTTGCACCAATCGGCAATGTCTTGCGGAAGAAGGCGTAGAAGCCCCAGGAGACGGTGAGCACGATGGAAACCCACGGCAGGCTGCCAGCATGCCAGGTGAGGATTGCGACCGCAAGCGCTACCAGAGCGATGGCGGCGATCTGCGCCGGATAAAGTTTTTCCTTCAGAAGCACCGCGCCGAGGAAGATGCTGAACAGCGGATTGATGAAATAACCGAGCGCCGCATCGAGCGCACGTCCGGCGCCAATCGACCAGATATAGACGCCCCAATTGATACTGATGAGAGCGGCCGTGAGGCTCGCCATGGCCAGCATTCTCGGGTTTTTCAGCGCCGCCCTGATTTCCGCCGTCCGGCCGATGGCAATCAGTACCGCTGCTGCGATCGGCACCGACCATATGACGCGGTGAACGATGACCTCGATCGGCGAAATATGCGCGACCGCTTTCATGTAGAGGGGAAGAAACCCCCACAGCAGATATGCGGAAAGCGCGAAAGCAAAACCGCGCGCGCTGTCGCCGCCCTCTTGGGCCGGGAGCGTTTTGTCGAGTGCCATGGGAGTACCGCCAAATTGTTCGGATGGTTCTTTCATAGCGGATCGGCGTGACGGGAGCCAATTCATTTCCGTGAAGGGTTCATGAGAAAAACTGCATGAATAAAAGGCGCTTTGCCGTTGAAACAGGCGGCGTCCTGACCGGCCGGATGATCCACGCCCGACAATTCGCATGAATCATTGTCTCATCCGACCGTTCCAAGCTACTGAAAGAGCTGATTATTTCCCTGCGAACCGATCGTTTGCGCGGATCAGCTGGTCAAGAATGCCGGGTTCGCTCATGGCATGTCCGGCGGCCTCGACGATATGGAAATCGGCCTTCGGCCAGGCCTTGGCCAGCTGCCAGGCATATTTCAGCGGGCAGGGCATGTCGTAACGTCCATGCACGATGACACCGGGAATATCCCGGAGTTTGCCGGCATCGCGCAGCAATTGCCCTTTTTCCAGCCAGCCGCCATTGACGAAGAAGTGGTTCTCGATGCGCGCAAACGCGATGGCATATTTGTCCTCGCCGAAATCCTCGACGCGCTCCGGATCTGTCACGAGCGCGATGGTTGCGCCTTCCCACTGGCTCCATGCCTTGGCGCATTCCAGCTTCTTTGCCTCGTCCTTACCGGTGAGATAGCGATTATAGGCCTGCATCATCTCGCCGCGCTCGGCCTCGGGAATCGGCGCGATGAAGTTTTCCCAGCGGTCGGGATACATTTCGGAGACGCCGAACTGGTAGTACCAGTCCAGCTCCGGCTTGGTGACGGTGTAGATGCCGCGCAGAACCAGTTCGTTGACGCGGTCCGGATGGGTCTCGGCATAGGCGAGCGCCAGCGTCGAACCCCATGAGCCGCCGAAAACCAGCCATTTTTCGAAGCCGCAGAGTTCGCGCAGCCTTTCGATATCGGCAACGAGATGCCATGTGGTGTTGGCTTCAAGCTCCGCATGCGGCGTGGAGCGACCGCAGCCGCGCTGATCGAACAGGATGACGTCGTAAAGTGCCGGATCGAAGACGCGCCGATGTGTGGGGTTCACCCCGCCGCCCGGGCCGCCATGCAGGAATACCGCCGGTTTTCCACCCCGTGTGCCTACCCTTTCCCAATAGATCGTGTGGCCATCACCGACATCAAGCATGCCGGTCTCGAAGGGTTCGATCTCCGGGTAAAAGCCGCGCAGTTCTTCGGTCATGGGTCATCATCCTTCGCTGGCCATTCGGCCGTATCATGGTCCGGGTGCTGGCAATTGTTCACCCGAGGGGGAGGGCTATCCGTTGCAGGTTCCGGCTCGACCGGCAAGCCATCGAGTGCGCCGAACCAGTGCATCTTGCCGGCGAGATTGGATTGCGCCTCGGGTCTCACCCGCTGCGGCTCATCCAGCGAACCGAGGGTGATGTTGATGAAATCGGCATCCGGCATGTCGTAGAACAGCGGCGTGCCGCAGCGTCCGCAAAAACCGCGGCGCACGTGATCGGACGACTGGAACCACGCTGCTTCGCCACGGGTCATTTCAAACTGCGTAAGCGTACTTGCGGCAAGTGGCATGAAATAATTGCCCGATGCCTTCTGGCACATGCGACAATGGCGCAGATGCGGATAACGAAGACCGCCTCCTATCCGATAACGCACCGCGCCGCACTGGCATCCGCCGCTGAAACCCTCGGTTTCGCTCATGCGCGACCGTCTTCCGGCGGCCAGACCTGCGTGTCGTGATCCGGGTGCTGATAGGAGGTGATTTCGGCCTCGTCCACGCCCTGTTCCACGGCCGGTTTGCCGAACAGCTGCTCGATCCACGGCATGCGCTTATGGAAATTGACCTGCACCTGCGGCTCGATCCGCTCGGGTTCATCGAAGGCGCCGATGGCGATCTCCACGCCGCCGGGATAATGATAGGTCAGCGGCGTGCCGCATTTGTTGCAGAAACCGCGATGGATTTTTCCCGAGGAGCGGAAGAGGGACGGCTGGCCGCGCGTCCAGGTCAGATGCGCCTGATCGGCGCTGACCAGCGCGCCGAAGAAATTGCCGAAATGTTTCTGGCACATTCGGCAATGGCAGATGGAGGCCCGGCCGAGCTTGCCCGCATGGAAACGCACGGCGCCGCACTGGCAACCGCCGGAAAATCCCGCTTCGCTCATCATCTGTTCTCCGGTGGCCAGTTTTCAGTGTCGTGATCGGGATGTTGATAGGAAACGAGATCGGCGAGGTAATCCACCTGCGTCAGGTCGTCTTCGGTGGCAACGGCAGGCAGCGTGTGAAGCGTGTCGACGAAATCGATCTTGCGCTCCACGCCCCACTGGATGGTCGGCGGCAGCGCAGCGGGATCGTCAAAGGCCCCGGCCGCCACCGCCACACCGTCAGGCGCTTCATAAGTCAGCGGCGTTCCGCATTCGGGGCAGAAACCGCGCTTGACGACGCTGGAGGACTGGAAGCGTTTCGGCTCACCGCGCGTCCATTCGAATTCAACGTCGCGTACGGAGACCAGCGGCGCATAATAGGCCCCGAAAGCCTTCTGGCACATGCGGCAGTGACAGATGGAACTGTCTTTCAGGTCGCCGGTTGCACGGAAACGGATCGCGCCGCACTGGCATCCGCCGGTATATGTCGTCATGGTCGGTCCTCCTTCGCCGTTCGGATAATGTGGAGACAGACATTGTCGATGTCTCTGAGGATATCCTCGTTCCAGAAACGGAGGACTGTCCAGCCCAGTTCCTCAAACGTCCGTGTTCTCTGCTGGTCATAGGCTGCCGCAACGTCGCCCGCGTGCTGAAACCCGTCCAGTTCGATAATGATCTTATGCGAGGGGCAAGCGAAATCAACGATATATCCGGCGACCGGCAGCTGGCGTCTGAAAGACATGCCGTCTAGGCGGTGAGCGCGGACGGCGTTCCAGAACTTCAGTTCTGCATCGGTCATAGCCTTCCGCATCCGCCGGGCGTGTGACCGATGTTGAGGATTGACCTTGGCGTGGGGCACGGGATGCTCGCGGCTTGATGGGGTGCGGCGAGATTGGAACATGGCGTGGTCGAAAGCAAGGGCGCGTCGTGGGGCTCACCCCCCCTCTGCCCTGCCGGGCATCTCCCCCTCAAGGGGGGAGATCGATCTGTGGCTCGGCCTTGCCCATCTCGACGCTTAAAAGTGAAGTTGAGGTAGTGCTTCTGGCTGATCTCCCCCCTTGAGGGGGAGATGCCCGGCAGGGCAGAGGGGGGTATGCCGCAGACGAGGCCCCTACCGCTTCAACTCCCAAGTCGTCGTCCGCTCGCCGGTTTCCTTGTCCTTGCCATCCTTCAGCTGAATGCCCTTCTCGGAAAGCTCGTCGCGCAAACGATCCGCCTCCGCAAAGTTCTTCGCCTTCAACATTTCAAGGCGCAGCTGCACCAGCGCATCGACCGCCGAAACGATGGCCTCGTCCATTTCCGCTTTTTTCGGCAGCACGCCGAGCAGGGCGGCGCTGGCCGCAAAGGCTGGCAGGCGAGTTGGATCGGAATTGGCGGCGTGCGCCAGCGCGTGCAGCGCCTGCACGGCGGCAACGGTATTGAGATCGTCGGCAAGCGCTTCGAGCACGGTGTCGTCCGGTGCAGAATCGGAGGCTTCCGCCGCCGGCCACTTGGCCAGCAGGCGTTCGGCCTCTTCCAGCCGCTTCACCGAAAAATCGATCGGCTCGCGATAATGCGTCATCAGCATCGCCAGGCGAAGAACTTCGCCCGGCCATTGGCGGCCGCCGAATTTCTCCGTGTGCAGCAATTCGTAGATGGTCACGAAGTTGCCCTCGGACTTCGACATCTTGCGGCCTTCCACCTGCACGAAGCCGTTGTGCATCCACACATTGGCCATGACATGCGTGCCATGGGCGCAACGGGATTGCGCGATTTCGTTCTCATGGTGCGGGAAGATGAGATCGAGCCCGCCGCCGTGAATGTCGAAGACCTCGCCGAGGTAGCGACCGGCCATGGCCGAGCATTCGATGTGCCAGCCCGGACGGCCGCGGCCCCAGGGGCTTTCCCAGCCCGGCTCATTGTCCGAGGAAAGTTTCCACAGCACGAAATCGCCCGGGTTCTTCTTGTGGGCTTCCACCGCCACGCGCGCACCCGCCTGCTGCTCGTCCAGCGGGCGTTTGGAGAGCTGGCCGTAATCGGCCATCGAGCGGGTATCGAACAGCACCTCGCCGCCCGCCGTATAGGCATGGCCGCGGGCGATCAGCTTCTCGATGAGGTCGATCATTTCCGCGATGTAGTCGGTGGCGCGCGGTTCGACGGTCGGCGGAAGGCAGCCGAGCGTGGCCACATCCTCATGGAACTGGTCGGCGGTCTTTTTCGTCACCGCATGGATGGCGTCGTTCAGCGGCAGATGCGGATAGTCGCGCAACGCCCGCGCGTTGATCTTGTCGTCGAGATCGGTGATGTTGCGGGCATAGGTCACATGGTTTTCGCCATAGACGTGGCGCAGCAGCCGGAAAAGAACATCAAAAACGATGACCGGGCGCGCATTGCCGATATGGGCGAAATCGTAAACCGTTGGTCCGCAGACATACATGCGCACATTATCTGCGTCGATCGGCGCAAATTCCGACTTTTCGCGTGTGAGTGTATTGTGAAATTTCAGGCGCAAGGACATGCGGGTGTTCCCTAGAGGCAGTCAATTGTCCTGACCGGACCGTTTGTCTGTTGGACCTTGCGGGAAGACGAAAACGATCTGGCCGGTGGCGAACCAGCAAAATTTATTCAGCAGCAGGTGCAGATCGTTGTTTTCATGCCTTGCCTTATGGCGCGCCGGCCCTGCGCGGTCAAGCGTTTCTCGCGGGTGCCAGAACTGCCTTGACCAAAAGCCTATTCCGGCTGGCGATAATCCACGAATTTCCTGTCGCGCACCACGAAGAGCTTGCCGGTTTCGGTCAGCTCGGGTGAGGCGAGGGGGAGGATCGCGGCGGCCACCTCTGATGGATGCGGCACGGTGGCCGGGTCTTCGCCGGGCATGGCCTGCGCACGCATGGCCGTGCGTGTCGCACCGGGATTGATGCTGTTGACGCGAAGCGCGCTCTTCTGGGTTTCCGCAGCCCAGGTGCGGGCAAGCGCTTCGACGGCGGCTTTGGAGGTGGAGTAGACGCCCCAGAAGGGACGACAGCTATGGGCGGCCCCCGACGATAGGATCAGCGCACGGCCCGCATCAGATTTCATCAGCAGCGGCTCGACAGAGCGGATCAGCCGCCATGTGGCGGTGACATTGATGGTCATGACCCGTTCAAAGACTTTCGCCTCGATATGGCCGACCGGCGAGATGACGCCGAGCACGCCGGCATTGGCGACCAGAATATCGAGCTTGCCCCAGCGTTCGAAAATATTGGCGCCCAGTGCATCGATGGCGTTCATGTCGGAGAGATCGAAAGGGACGAGGGTGGCGGTGCCGCCGACAGCCTTGATGGCGTCGTCCAGCTCTTCCAGACCGCCCACCGTGCGCGCGCAGGCGATGACATGCGCACCGGCCTTGGCAAGTTCCAGCGCCGTGAAATAACCGATGCCCCGCGAAGCACCGGTGACGAGCGCGATCCTGCCCTTGAGATTGATGGTCATGTTGCCCCCTCCGAAATTGATTCCGTTCCTTTTATGAAACGACTGGCGCCAACCGCAAGCAATCAAAATGCCGCAGCGGGCACAGTTTCAATCGCAGGCAAGAAAAAAGCGGCCACCGGAGGCCGGTGGCCGCTTGTTCGTCCGGACTATCAGCCGTTGCTGGCCAGCATGGAAATCTTGCTGCCCATCGACTCGCCGTTCTGATCGAGAAGGCGGGTCGGGTAGTCGCCGGTGAAATAATGGTCCGTGAATTGCGGCCGCGCATGGTTGCGGTTTTCGCCGCCGACGGCGCGGTAAAGCCCGTCGATCGACAGGAAGGCCAGCGAATCGGCGCCGATGAATTTTGCCATGGCGTCCACATCGGCATATTGGTTGGCGAGCAGCTTGTCGGCATCCGGCGTGTCGATGCCGTAGAAATCCGGATGGAAGATCATCGGGCTGGCAACGCGGATATGCACTTCCTTGGCTCCCGCCTCGCGGATCATCTGCACGATCTTCACCGAGGTCGTGCCGCGCACGATGGAATCATCCACCAGCACCACGCGTTTGCCTTCAATCATCGCCCGGTTGGCGGAATGCTTGAGCTTGACGCCGAAAGCGCGGATCTGCTGCGTCGGCTCGATGAAGGTGCGCCCGACATAGTGGTTGCGGATGATGCCGTATTCGAAGGGAATACCGCTTTCCTGCGCAAAACCAAGTGCTGCCGGCGTGCCGCCATCGGGAACCGGAACCACCACATCGGCTTCCAGCGGCGCTTCCTTGGCCAGGTTCATGCCCATGTTCTTGCGCGTCGTATAGACGTTGCGGCCGCCGACAACGGAATCGGGACGGGCGAAATAGACATATTCGAACAGGCAGAGACGCTCCGGCTGCGGCTTCGAGGGCTTGCGCGCATCGATGGTGATCGAACCATCCGGCTGGATCTCGCAGATGATGACTTCGCCGTTTTCAACATCACGCACGAATTTCGCGCCGATGATATCGAGAGCGCAGGTTTCCGAGCAGAAGATCGGCTTGCCATCAAGCTCGCCCATGACCAGCGGGCGGATGCCGATCGGGTCGCGGGCGGCAATCAGCTTGGTGCGCGTCATTGCCAGCATCGAATAGCCGCCTTCCATCTGCCGGATGGCGTCGATGAAGCGATCGGCGGTGGAAGAGTGGCGCGAGCGGGCGATGAGGTGCAGCACGACTTCGGTATCGGAGGTCGACTGACAGATGGCGCCGGTGGCGATGATCTGGCGGCGAAGCGTCAGGCCATTGGTGAAATTGCCGTTATGGGCAATGGAAATGCCGCCTTCTTCCAGTTCGGCAAACAGCGGCTGCACGTTGCGCATCGCCACTTCGCCGGTCGTGGAATAACGGGTGTGGCCAATCGCGATGGAGCCGGGCAGGCGGGCAAGGGTTGCCGGATCCGTATAATGATCGCCAACGAGGCCCATATGGCGTTCCTGGTGGAAGCGTTTGCCGTCGAAAGAGACGATGCCCGCCGCTTCCTGGCCGCGATGCTGCAGCGCATGCAGGCCGAGAGCGGTCAGCGCCGAGGCGTCGGCATGACCGAGAATGCCGAAAACGCCGCACTCTTCGTGCAACGTGTCGCCGTCGATCTCTTCCTTGAAAGTGGCCCCATGGAACTTGGAATGCGAAAGCGGCTCAATCATCCGGCTTGCCCTTGCTCTCTACCGAGAAAAACGAAAGACCTCTCCGGTGAGCTTGTCTCCCGGTCGGCCTGTCTGTGTCGTGCTTGATATTTAGCACAAATAGCGCGCCTTGCATGCATTGCAAGGCGCACCCTCGTGTCAATTATTCGTTGCCGGCGGATTTGTCGCCGGTGCATCTTCCGCTGGCGCCTGCGCAGCTGTCGGTTCCTGTGGCTTTCCGAGAATGCGGGCGCGGATCTGCGGTTCGATATCGTCAGGCAGAACCGCCTCCAGCTTGCCCACCAAACCATCCAGGAAAGGCTTGGACTTGGCCTGCGTTACCCATTCCGGCTGCGTCTTCACATCCACCAGCCAGTTCCAGAAGGCGACCGCGACAACAAGCAGCAGAATGCCGCGCGCCGCGCCGAACAGGAAACCAAGCGTGCGATCCAGCGCGCCGATGCGGCTGTCGATGATGAAATCGGCAATGCGCGAGGTGATGAAAGAGATGACGATCAGCGAGACGAGGAAGACCACGCCCGCCGAGCCGGCAATGGCGATCTTGTCGTCATCGGTATAGTTGCGCGCATAGGGCAGCAGGACCGGATAAAGATAATAGGCGGCGGCGACCGAACCGGCCCAGCTCGCGATCGACAGAATCTCGCGGGAAAAGCCGCGTACCATCGCGAGAATGGCGGAGAAAAGAACAACGGCGATGACGATGCCGTCGAAAATTGTAATGGGCATATACCAACTCCGGAGGTGCGACGCCTTGTCAGACGCTGCCTTGCCAATTTTGCGATCCTCTTACACCACTGTTTCCCTTGGCGAAAGGATCAATATTCGTCGTCCTCAACCTGTTTGAACCGGTTGCCGGAGCCGGCGATGCGCGCCACGAGGTCTGGCAGGCTTTCAATTTCCGTCCAGCGCCCCTTGCCGCCCTTCGGCAATTCAGCCGAAGCGGAAGGCAGAAGTGCGGCGGAAAAGCCGAGTTTCTCAGCTTCTTTCAATCGCTGGCCCGTGTGCGAGACCGGCCGCACCGCGCCCGACAGGCTGACTTCGCCGAAATAGACGCAATCGGCGGGCAGGGCAAGACCGGCCAGCGAGGAAACCAGCGCAGACGCGATCGCCATATCAGCAGCCGGCTCAGAAATTCTGTAACCACCGGCGACATTCAGGTAAACATCGTGCTGACCGAGCTTCACCCCGCAATGGGCCTCCAGCACGGCAAGGATCATCGCAAGCCGCGAACTGTCCCAGCCGACCACGGCGCGGCGCGGCGTGCCGAGCGAGGTGGCGGCGACCAGCGCCTGCACCTCAACCAGAATGGGGCGCGTGCCTTCCATGCCGGCAAAAACGGCGGCGCCCGGCGATTTTTCGTTGCGCTCGCCCAGAAACAGTTCGGAAGGGTTGGAAACCTCACGCAATCCCTTGTCTGACATTTCGAACACCCCGATCTCGTCCGTCGGTCCGAAGCGGTTCTTGACGGTACGGAGAATGCGGTAGTGGTGACCGCGATCGCCTTCGAAATACAGCACGGCGTCGACCATGTGCTCCACCACGCGCGGACCGGCGATCTGGCCTTCCTTGGTCACGTGGCCCACAAGCACCATGGTCGCGCCGGTCTGCTTGGCAAACCGGATCATCGCCTGCACGCCGGTGCGCACCTGCGTCACCGTGCCGGGGGCGGAATCGGCCGTGTCGCTCCACAGCGTCTGGATGGAATCGATGATGACGAGATCGGGCCGCTTGCCCTCGGAAACCGTTGCGAGGATATCCTCGACATTGGTTTCGGCGGCCAGCAGCACATCGGTCTCGGCTGCACCAAGGCGCTGGGCGCGCAGGCGCACCTGCGCCACCGCCTCTTCACCCGAAACATAGATGATGCGGTGTCCGCGCCTCGAAAGGGCAGCGGCCGCCTGCATAAGCAGGGTGGATTTGCCGATACCCGGATCGCCGCCGATCAAGACCGCCGAACCGCGCACAAAGCCGCCGCCGGTCGCCCGGTCGAGTTCGCTGATGCCGGTCGGAATGCGCGGCGCTTCCTCGATCTCGCCGGAAAGCGAGGTGAGCGTGACAGGCCGACCCTTCTTGGGCGTCTTGCCGGGGCCGGAACCGATGCCGCCCATCGGGTCTTCCTCGACGATGGTGTTCCACTCGCCGCAGCCTTCGCATTTTCCCGCCCAGCGGGTGTGAACCGTGCCGCAGTTCTGGCACACAAATTGGGTCTTGGCTTTGGCCATCTTGTGTCAGTTTTCTTCTTGTTTGAAATGGTCGGCGGAGATTTCTTGGTGGCCGTGAAGCACGCGCATGACGGTAAGCTCGCTATCGCTGACACGAAAGAAAATCACGCGCTCCCGGTGCGCAATACTGCGAATCCCAACGCCGTATCCGCTTCTTGAAACGCCGGTCAAACCAAGTGCCGCCGTCGATTCGATTTTATTGTAGATATCAAGAACGAGGCGATCCGCAGCAAGGGGATTTTCAGTCTCGATATAGGCATGATCGTCAACGAGATCGCGCCTCGCCCTGGTGGTCCATACAGGGATTCGAATCTTAATGATCGATCCCCGTTTTTTGTTGCGCAGCAATGCGTTTGATATCGCTCAGAAAGTCGTCCTGGGAGGCATAACGGTGAACCCGTCCGGCTTCCGCATCATCAATGCCCTCCTGTATCAGCAATTTAAGGGCGGCTCTCTTGCCTTCATCACTGCTCAACAATTGCAGGCTCGCATGAATAACCGCGTCCGCATCGCTGTAGATGCCCGCCGCCACCTGTTCTTCGATGAACTTCTCGTCCTGCTCGCTCAAATGGATTTCGGGCATTTCGATCTCCTTTTGTTCTCTTTTAGCACAGGTGGCATCGGCTTTCCAAGGGCTAAAGGCGAGGCTTAGTCATCGGCCATCAGATATTGCCGCTCGTAACGCAGGCCAAGCCCCGTCAGCATCTCGTAACCGATGGTGCCGGCCGCCCGCGCGGTCTCGTCGACAGGCACATTGGGACCGAAAAGCTCGATATAGTCGCCGGCACGGATGGCATTGGCCGGAATATCCGTGACGTCGAAAATGGTGAGGTCCATGGTGACGCGGCCGGCTACCGGCACCTTGTGGCCGTTGACGACGCCATAGGCGCCGCCGTGGCCCATTTCGCGCAGGGGAATGCCGGAACCAGAAAGCGACCGCTGATATCCGTCCGCATAACCGACGGAAGCGATGGCAAGGCGGCTCGCCCGTTTCAGCAAATAGGTGCCGCCATAACTCACGGTCTGGCCTTCACCAGCCTCGCGAAGCTGGATGATCCGCGCTTCGGCCTTGGCGACGGGCCGCATCGGGTTTGTCACGTCATTGACCGCTTCGCCGCCATAAAGCGCGATGCCGGGGCGGGTGAGGTCGAAATGATATTCGTTGCCCAGAAATATGCCTGCCGAAGCCGAAAGGCTTGATTCGATACCTTCGAAAGCAGCGCTAACCCTGCGGAATGATTCGAGCTGGACCCTGTTCATCGGCGAAGACGGCGTGTCGGCGCAGGCGAGATGCGACAGTACCAGAACCGGATCGAAACTCGCCGGCCGCGTCACGTCGTCGGCCAGAAACAGCGCATCGTCCAGCGGCAGTCCGAGCCGGTTGAAGCCGGTATCCACATGCAAAGCGCAGGGGTGGTCGCCCCGCTCGGCCACTGTCGCCATCCAGAAGGAAAGCTGCTCCTCTGAGGCCAGAACCGGAACCAGATCATTGTCGAAGACCTGACGCTCCTGGCCCTGCCAGATGCCTGATAGCACGAAAATGCGCGCCTCCGGTGCATAGGAACGGAGAGTCGCACCCTCGGACACCGTCGCCACGAAGAAGTCGCGTGCGCCGGCATGGTAAAGCGTCGCGCCGCAATCCTCGATACCAAGCCCGTAGGCATCCGCTTTCACGACAGCCGCCGTCCGCGCCTTGCCGGAGCGCTTCTTCATGTCGCGCCAATTGTCGGCGAGCGCGCCGAGATCGACGGTAAGCCTCAGCGGCGCTTGCTCGAAAGCGTCGGTTTCGTTTTCGGGAAAGCTGTCTTCGAAGTCGTCTGTCATGCCATGCGTCCGGTTGATTTGGAACCGGTTCGGACCCTAGCACTTTTGTTCAAGACGGTAATGACCGAATGCTTTAAACTCCTTCTATGCACAATGTTTCGCAGGAACAGGCCATAGACGTCATGCCCATTGCCGCGACGGAAACGACCCGTTTCTGGCGCGACGGGCGTTTTGGCGGCATGGAATGTCTGAGCGCCACATTCCTGACCCATGAATATTCCCCGCATGCGCACGACACCTTCTCGATCGGCGCGATCGAAAGCGGTTCGCAGATTTCCACCATTCAGGGCACCACCGAGCAGACAGGGCCGGGGCATCTTTACCTTATCAACCCGGATGAAATTCACGATGGTGCGCCGGGCGGCGGCGGTTATCGTTACCGCATGATCTATCCCGATGCGGCGCTGCTGCGCGATATTATCGAGGATGTAACGGGCAGGGCCTTTCACGGCACGCCGTCCTTTCCACGGTTTCTGCCACGCGATCCGCAGATGGCTATTGCTTTCCAGATGGCGCATCGGCGGCTGGAGGCCAAGTCCGGCGCTCTGGAGGCGGATGAGGGCATGTTCTCGGTGCTTGCGGCCCTGTTCGGCAGGCACGGCAGCGCCATCATTCTGCCGGTCGAAACCCGCGAGAAAACGGCGGTCTATGCCGCCCGGGACTATCTCGCGGACAATTACGAGACCGATATCGGTCTTGAGGAACTGGCATCGATAGCCGGTCTCAGCCGCGCCCACCTCATACGCGCCTTCCGCAAGGAGTTTCACATCACCCCGCACGCCTATCTGACGGATGTGCGCATCCGGCAGGCGCGCCGCCTTCTGCGTGCGGGTGAGACGCCGGCCGAAGTGGCGGCCTTGTGCGGTTTTGCCGATCAGGCGCATTTTACCCGGCATTTCAAGGCGCGCACCGGCGTCACGCCCGGGCAATTCCGTTCGGCGTGATTTTTCCGCGCAATGTCACTTTCATTCAAGACCGGGGGGCTTGTCGGGCGTAATCGCACTGTTCTGCAAGGGAGAATGCGATGTCCGTATTGGAAAAGCGCGCGGAATTCGGCGCGGGGTTGAGGGCTGCCGCCCCGCTGCTGGTGGCCATGGTGCCGATTGGCGTGGTGTTCGGGGCAGTCGCGGTCGGCAAGGGCCTGTCGCCGCTGGAAGCCTCGTTGATGTCGCTGCTGGTTTTTGCCGGCGGCTCGCAATTCGTGGCAATGGATTTGTGGATGCATCCGGCAAGCTGGAGCGCGCTCGGTTTCGCAGCCCTGCTGGTCAATCTGCGCCATGTACTGATGAGCGCCTCCATTGCCGGCAAGCTGGATGATTTTACCGGATGGCGAAAATATGCGGCGATGCTGGTTTTGACCGATGAATCCTGGGCGCTGTCGGAGTTTCGGGTCATCGCTGGCAGGCTGACGGCGGCTTTCTTCGCGGGTGCTGCACTGTCGATCTACCTCGTCTGGAACCTCGCCACTCTGGCAGGCGCGCTGCTCGGCTCCGTCATGGGAGACATGTCGGTCATCGGTCTGGATTTCGCCTTCCCGGCCGTCTTCATCGTGTTGCTGATGGGGTTCTGGAAGGGCAGGGAAACCGGCTTCGTGCTTCTGGCGAGTGCTTCTGCTGCTTATCTCACCCACGCGCTGGTTCCGGGCGCCTGGTATATTGCCGCCGGCGCGCTGGCAGGGCTTGCCGCTGCGGCCTTCGGTCATGAAGATCAGGCGGAGCAGCCGGCATGACGCTCGATCAAAATACGCTGCTGGCGATCCTCGCCATGATGGCGGCAACCGTCGCCACACGGCTCGGCGGTCTGCTGCTGGTCAATCATTTCACCCTGACGCCGCGCCTGAAGAAGGCGCTTGGCGTGGTTCCGCCCGCCGTTCTGATGGCCGTCGTCACGCCGACGGCGCTTGCGAGCGGACTGGCCGAAACCATCGCCTGCGCGGTGACGGCAGTCGCGGCACTCCGCCTCAGCCTCCTGCCGGCCGCAACACTCGGCGTGGCGTGCGTGGCGCTGCTGCGCGGAATCGGATTGTGAGACAATCCCGTCAAGACCCTGAAAAGACTCCGCCCGTTTCATTCCGAATGTGAGGCGGAAGATGAGGGCGAAAACCGTTCGCCCTCATGACTTCGATCGGCTCAATGCTCTTCGTACTGGCTGAAGCTCGGGTCGGCCAAATCCGCAAAGCGGGTGAATTCGGACTGGAAGGCGAGCTTTACCGTGCCGGTCGGTCCGTGGCGCTGCTTGGCGATGATGACATCAGCCGTGCCCTTCACCCGGTCGAAATGTGCTTCCCATTCGGCATATTTCACATCGCCGGGGTCACGCGGCTCCATGTTTTTCACATAATATTCCTCACGGAACACGAACAGCACCACGTCGGCGTCCTGCTCGATGGAGCCCGATTCACGCAGGTCGGAAAGCTGTGGGCGCTTGTCCTCTCGGCTTTCCACCGCACGGGAGAGCTGTGACAGCGCGATGATGGGAACATTGAGTTCCTTGCCCAGCGCCTTCAGGCCCGTGGTGATCTGGGTGATTTCCTGCACGCGGTTTTCGCCGCCCTTGCCGCCGCCGGTCATCAGCTGAATATAGTCCACGACAAGAACATCGAGGCCGCGCTGGCGCTTCAGGCGGCGGGCGCGGGCGGAAAGCTGGGCGATGGAGATACCACCGGTCTGGTCGATATAAAGCGGCACTTTCTGCATCATCTGGGAGCAGGCGACGAGCTTTTCGAAATCGGCCTCGGTAATGTCACCGCGACGGATTTTCGAGGAAGACACTTCCGTCTGCTCGGAAATGATACGGGTCGCCAGCTGTTCGGACGACATTTCGAGGGAGTAGAAACCGACGACGCCGCCGTTTTTCGCCTTGAACGAACCATCGGGCTGGACTTCCTGATCGTAGGACGCCGCGATGTTATAGGCGATGTTGGTGGCAAGCGATGTCTTGCCCATACCCGGACGACCGGCAAGAACGATAAGGTCGGAACGCTGCAGACCGCCCATGCGGGCGTCGAGCGAATGAATGCCGGTGGAGATGCCGGAGAGATTGCCGTCGCGCTCGAAGGCAGCCCCCGCCATGTCGATCGCCAGCGCCACTGCGTCGTTGAACGACTGGAAGCCGCCATCGTAACGGCCGGTTTCCGCCAGTTCGAACAGGCGGCGCTCGGTGTCTTCGATCTGTGCCTGCGGCGGCATGTCGAGCGGCGCGTCATAGGCGATGTTGACGACATCCTCGCCGATCTGGATCAGCGCGCGACGCAGCGCCAGATCGTAAATCGCGCGGCCGTAATCTTCCGCGTTGATGATGGAGACGGCTTCCGCCGCAAGACGCGCGAGATATTGCGCCACCGTCAGGTCGCCGATCTTGTCGTCGGCCGGCAGGAAGGTCTTGATCGTCACCGGATTGGCGGTTTTGCCCATGCGGATGATATCGCCCGCCACCTCGAAAATCTTCCGGTGCAGGGGTTCGTAAAGATGCACGGGCTTCAAAAAGTCCGACACGCGGTAATAGGCGTCATTATTGACGAGGATGGCGCCGAGCAGCGCCTGTTCGGCCTCGATGTTGTTGGGCGCTTCGCGGTAGTGCGGCTCCGCCGGCTGCGCGGGGGTGATCTTTCTCACAGCGTCGTTCATGGTTTGCGCGATCTCCCTTTGCCTTGTCCTTAAACCTCGGGTTTGGCTTCCTGGGGCATGGCAGTCAATGATATTGTTGCAACACTATACGGCAGGCTGACGTCCGTTCTGAAAAGCTGGATCACATCTTCAGTTGTCCCCAGCAATCCACAGGCGGGTGGGAACGTGGTGCCGGAATTTCCCGGCAACGTGATTCGCTGCCATGAGTTTACCGCATGGCAGACCCGGCATGAAAGAAACTTGAAAATCGTCAGGCTTCCGAATAAATAGGCAGAAAATAAGTAGTGTGCTAATTATAAGGCTGACTGATATGTCCCGCGAGACCGACAAGGAACAGCTCCTCGATGAAGTCTCCGCTTTTACCCGCAAACTGCGCGCGTTTTTCGACGCGAGGGTAGGGGAAAGCGGCCTGACGCTGGCGCGTGCGCGTGCGCTTTTTGCCCTGTCGCGGCGCGGGCCTTTGACCCAGACTGAACTAGCCGAGGAAATGGAAATCGAAACGCCCACGCTGGTGCGCGTGCTGGACGGCATGGAGAAACAGAACCTCATCGAACGCCGCTCCGACGAAAACGACCGCCGTGCCAAACGCATCCATATGACGGCGGAAGGAGAGAAAACCTCGCAGACGGTGCAGGCGGTGGCAAAATCGCTGCGTTCGGAAATCGCTGCCGATATTTCCTCGCAGGAACTCGCAATGGCGCTTGATGTCATGCGCCGGCTTTCGGCCAACCTGCAAAATCTGGCGGCCGGGAGGGTGCAATCGTGAGCACCGTGTTGCCGCAGACAACAGAGAAGGCCGCTTCCGAAAACGCCGAGCCGGCCGTGAAACAGGCCGACCTTCCGAAAGAGGAAGCCAGCGCACCGGCGCGTGGAGCAGACACAGGCGAGACCGCGCCGGAAGCCGCCGCTCCCGCTGCACCGCAACCGGTGGAACGACCAGTGTGGCTGCGGCTGTGCTTCATCTTCGCGGGCCTGTCTTTCTTCATCACCCAGGGCCTGGGCATGAACCTCGTCATGGCCAATATCTACCAGCTTCAGGGCGAGTTTTCCGCAACGGTGGCGGAAGTGGCATGGCTCTCCGCCGCCTATATGGCGCCCTATGCCACGTTTTCCATCGCTCTCTTCAAGATCAGGGCGCAATATGGCCTGCGGCCCTTTGCCGAACTCTCGATCATCGCCTTTGTGGTTGCTTCCTGCCTCAACCTCTTCGTGACGGACCTGCATTCGGCCATCGTCATCCGCTTCGTCAGCGGCATGGCCGCCGCGCCGATTTCGTCGCTCGGCTTTCTCTACATTCTGGAAGCCTTTCCGCCCGCGCGGAAATTCTCGCTCGGTTTCAGCATCGCGCTGACCGGCACCTTGCTGTCGGCACCCATCGCCCGCATCGTTTCGCCCTCTCTTTTGGAAATCGATGGCTGGAACGCGCTCTATTCCATGGAGGTGGGGTTTGCGCTGATCTCCTTCGCGATGATCTATGTCCTGAAAGTCACGCCGCCGCCGCGTGCGAAAGTCATCGAGCGCATGGATATTCTGAGCTATCTGCTGTTTGCGGGCGGTCTCGGCTGCCTTGCCGTCATGCTCACCCTTGGCCGGTTCTATTGGTGGTTCGAGACATGGTGGCTGGGCGTGCTTCTGGCAACGTCGATCGCGCTCCTGACGCTGATGGCCTTCATCGAATTGCCGCGCAAAAACCCGCTACTCGACCTGCGCTGGATTTTTTCGAAAACCAACCTGCATATTATCGCGGTGCTGCTCGTTTATCGCGCGGTTTCTTCCGAACAATCCTCAACGGCGGTCAGCTTCTACCAGCAGCTTGGCCTGCTGAACGACCAGACGACGACGCTTTATGCGCTGGTGTTGCTGGCGACGGTGCTTGGCGGTGCGGCCTGCGCCTGGCTGATGCTGACGAAATACGTGGATACGGCGCATGTGATTGCGCTGGCGCTGATCGCCGCCGGCTCGTTCATGGACAGCCAGTCAACAAATCTGACGCGGCCGGGCGAAATGTATCTCAGCCAGATGATGATTGCCTTCGGCGCGGCCATGTTCCTGCCGCCCGTCATGTCCAAGGGTTTTGCCGCAGCACTTGCCAGAGGCGCACCCTATCTGGTGAATTTCATCACCATCTTCCTGTTCACCCAGATCACGGGTTCGATGCTGATGACCGGTCTGCTTGGTAGCTTCGTGACGCTGCGCGAAAAATTCCATTCCAATATACTGGTGGAAAATGTCCTGCTCACCAATCCCGTGGTCGCCCAGCGCGTATCCCAGCTTTCCGGCGCCTACAGCCATGTCATTACCGACCCGGCGCTGCTGAAGGCCGAGGGGCTTTCCCTTCTCGGCCAGCAGGTCAGCAAGGAGGCCTATGTGCTCGCCTATAATGATACGTTCCTGCTGATCTCCGTTGTTTCGGCGCTGGCGCTCGTCGCGCTTTTGATCCACCTTGCATGGCTGCGCATCCGCCCGTTCCTCCTGAGGGACAATGTCGATGCCGCACCGGCACAACAGTCTTGAACCTTCCAAGAGTGATAAAATGCTGAAGAAGTTTTTTACCCCCGTTTCCATTCTCGTGCTGCTCGGCGGCCTCGCCGGCGTCGCACTGGTGCTTTACGCCTGGCGGCTGCCGCCGTTCCTCTCCACGGTCGAAATGACCGACAACGCCTTCGTGCGCGGTTACGTCACGACCATGAGCCCGCAGGTCAGCGGTTATGTCGTCGACGTGCCGGTCAAGGACTATCAGGAGGTCAAGAAGGGCACCTTGCTGGCAAAGATCGATGACCGCATCTACCGCCAGAAACAGGCGCAGGCGGAAGCCACGCTCGATACGCAGAAGGCGGCGCTCGATAATTCCCGTCAGCAGGAAAACGCCGCCAATGCCAATATCCTTTCCAGCCAGGCGGCAGTCGATGCCGCTGAGGCCTCTCTGAAGCAGGCGCAGCTTGCATCCGACCGGCAGGATAATCTCATCAAGAGCGGCGTCGGCACCTCAAGCCTTCAGGAAGAGGCGCATGCCGCTCTTGAAAAGGCGCACGCATCCCTGTCGCAGGCGAAAGCGGCCCTCGAGGTCTCGCGGCAAGATCTGCAGACGATCATCGTCAACCGCAGCTCCCTGCAGGCGGCAGTCGCCAATGCTGAGGCCGCCGTCGAACTCGCGAAGATCGATCTCGACAATACCGAGATTCATGCGCCGGTCGACGGCAGGCTCGGCGAAGTCAGCGTGCGCACCGGTCAATATGTCACGGCAGGGACGCAATTGATGGCGGTCGTGCCGCATGATGTCTGGGTCATCGCCAATTTCAAGGAGACCCAGCTTTCCGGCATGCAGGTCGGCCAGCCGGTGACGATCTCGGTGGATGCGCTGCATCGCCGCAAGCTCAACGGCCGCGTCGAGCGGTTCTCGCCCGCCACGGGGTCGGAATTCGCCGTCATCAAACCCGACAATGCGACAGGCAATTTCGTGAAGATCGCCCAGCGTGTCGGCGTGCGCATCTCGATCGATCCCGATCAGCCGCTGGTGGCGGATCTGTCGCCGGGCATGTCGGTGGTCGTGCACCTGGACAAGAGCATCGCGCCGGAGGCGGCGGAGACGGCGGCGAAGTAGTCTTGCTTGGGAGTGTGCGGAGAGGGAGGACCCCCCTCTGTCCTGCCGGACATCTCCCCCACAAGGGGGGAGATCGACTCGCGGTTGGGTCTCGCCCATCTCAATAGTTGCGAATGAAGTGGTGACAGCGCCTCTTGCCGATCTCCCCCCTTGTGGGGGAGATGCCCGGCAGGGCAGAGGGGGGTAAACCTTCCCGCGAACACAACCCAACAAAAAACCCCGGATGTTTCCACCCGGGGTTTTCCTTATGGCCGCTAGGCCAGATCTTATTCGTCGTCGTCGTTGCCGTCAGCTTCCGGATCGAAGAAGTCTTCCGGGCGCAGGGCGTCTTCGTCAACGCCGTAGATGGCGTCGGCGGAGGTGAGGCTTTCGCCCTTGGACTGACGCTCGGCTTCTTCGGCGGAACGGGCAACGTTCAGCTCGACCTGAAGCTCGACTTCGGCGTGCAGGTGCAGGGTGACGTTGTGCAGGCCGATGGTCTTGATCGGCGTGTTCAGTTCAACCTGGTTGCGGCCGATGTTGAAGCCTTCTGCGCCGAGGATTTCGACGACGTCGCGGGCAGCAACAGAACCGTACAGCTGACCGGTTTCGCCAGCCGAACGGACGACGATGAAGGACTTGCCTTCGAGTGCTTCGGCAACCTTCTGGGCTTCCGACTTGCGCTCGAGGTTACGGGCTTCAAGCGTTGCGCGCTCGGTTTCGAAACGGGTCTTGTTGGCGGCGTTGGCGCGCAGCGCCTTGCCCTGCGGCAGCAGGAAGTTACGTGCGTAACCGTCGCGAACCTTTACGGTTTCGCCCATCTGGCCGAGCTTGTTGATGCGTTCGAGAAGAATAACGTCCATCTTCTTGATCCTTTCTATGTGTTGGTTTCGTTCGTATTGTCGGTTTTCCGTGCAGGCGTCAGCGAGATCGTGCTGCGCACGTCGCTCAAGCCGAGCACGAGAATGATGAACAGCGGAAAGACGAAGACCGCTGAAAGATAGGCGAGGATGAGAACCGGCAGACGCCAGTCTTTTCCACGCGCGCGTTTATGCAGCGAGGCATAACCAGCCATCAGGAAGCCCGCGCCAAAGGTGCCGCAGACGACTGCGCCAACCATGGCGGCGACGCCACCGAAGAACATGGCGACGATACCGCCAAGAAAAATGAAGATCGCGTTGCGGTGCATGCGCAGCGCGGAAGCAATGT
Organism: Rhizobium sp. X9; assembly: GCF_018873185.1. Taxonomy (NCBI): domain Bacteria; kingdom Pseudomonadati; phylum Pseudomonadota; class Alphaproteobacteria; order Hyphomicrobiales; family Rhizobiaceae; genus Rhizobium; species Rhizobium sp. X9. Next base: position 836,567 of record NZ_CP071311.1, read on the forward strand.
CCTCACGCGGGCGAAGGCCCTTGCCGAAGGAACCGACCAACCGGGTCGCGAAATAATAAGCCGCGAACAAAAGGATGACCCACAGGCCGCCCTGAACGATCGGCAGCATCAGCACCAGCAGCGATTTTGTCTGGGCGAGCGCCTCGGCATTGGGTTCGAACAGCGGCTCGCGGTTCTGCACCGAGGTCATCATCAGGTCGACCATGCGCGCGACGAGATCAGGGCCGTAACCGATCATCCAGCCAAGAATGACGACGGCAACCGCAACCAGAAGGCAAAGATGCAGGATGATGCCGGAGAGCGGATACCAGGCAAGAAGATCATCCGGGCCGCCAAGTTCGGAGGCCGGGCGTGCGAGATTGGCGAGATGCGAAAGCCAGCCGGCCGGGATCAGCGTGAAGATCGCGATGGTCAGCGCGAAAAGCGGCGAGATGACAAGAGCGCCGATGATGGCCGTGGTGATGATTGCAACAATGGCGGCGCGATTGCCCCAGCCCATGCCGGCGATGAAGATGGGCATGGCCGAACCGGCGTAGAGCAGGAAGGAAAAGGACGACTGTGCCGTTGCGCCAAGCGTTAGAAACGCGGCGCATATGCCGGCGAGAACGCCGGTGATCAGCACTGTCTGGTTCAACTTTTGCACTTCGCTGTCCTGCTGAAACTAAAGCAGTTAGAGGATCGCTCCTGAGAGCCTCATCCCCAACATGGGTTTTATGGTATCGATCCGCGCCCAACGCGGAAGGATCTGAACTCGCAACCTACTGATTAAAAGTCAGTTGCTTTAGAGAAAACGAGGCCGCGCCGAAACGCAGCCTCGCTTCAATTCATTACGCTACGACGTAAGGCAGCAGGCCGAGGAAACGGGCGCGCTTGATCGCCTGGGCGAGTTCGCGCTGCTTCTTCTGGGAAACGGCCGTGATGCGGGAAGGAACGATCTTGCCGCGCTCGGAAATGTAGCGCTGCAGGAGGCGAACGTCCTTGTAGTCGATCTTCGGAGCGTTTGCGCCGGAGAAGGGGCACGTCTTGCGACGGCGGTGGAACGGGCGGCGTGCCTGGGAAGAGGATGTATCAGCCATTGGTCAATTCTCCTTATGCACGGTCTTCGCGCGGACGGCGCGGACGGTCTTCGCGGTCGCCGAAGCCACCTTCGCGCGGTGCGCGGGGGCCACGATCTTCACGCGGGCCACGGTCCGGACGGTCGCCATCGCGGCGCGGACGGTCGTCACGGTCGCGCTTCTGCATCATCGCGGACGGGCCTTCTTCGTGGGCTTCGACGGCGATGGTCATGTAGCGAAGAACGTCTTCGTTGATGCGCATCTGGCGCTCGACTTCATGAACTGCAGCCGCCGGAGCGTCGATGTCCATGAGAGCGTAGTGAGCCTTGCGGTTCTTCTTGATGCGGTAGGTGAGGGACTTCAGACCCCAGTTCTCGACGCGTCCGACTTTACCGCCGAACGATTCGATAACGCCCTTGTACTGCTCGACAAGTGCGTCGACCTGCTGGGCAGAAATATCCTGCCGGGCAAGGAAGATGTGTTCGTAAAGAGCCATTTAAGCTTTGCCTTTCTTGCGTTTCGTCCTTCACCCGGCAACGGCGCTAAGCCTCAACGACTGCTCTTGGGTAGGCGGTAAAGCCTTAAAGCAAGAAAAGCGTTGTTCGAGACGGTCGAGAGCGGAGACACGGGAGGCCGGAAAAACCTTATGGTTCCTGCTGTTTCGTTACCGAAACCAGCCCTCCGTTCAGCCACCAGCCAATTGGACCGGGTGTTGTGAACAGCGCGCTTATACGCAATTTTGCCCGGAATGCAAGGGCAAGGGACGAAAAAGCGCGCCGTGATCGTGTCAGATCGGCATCGGATATTGCCGATGGATCGCGGCGATGCCCTTCAGCACCTCTTCCGACAGTGCCACATCGGCGGCCGCAATATCGGTCTTCAGCTGTTCGATCGTGGTTGCACCGATGATGACGGAGGCCATGAAGGGACGCGTGAGGCAAAATGCGATGGCGAGCTTTGCCGGATCCACACCGTGTTGCGCGGCAAGCTCCAGATAGGCCTTGACCGGCGCTTCCTGAAGCGGCTGCAGGCGGCCGCCGAGGTCCTTGTTGATGGTGGCGCGCGAACCGGCCGGGCGCGCGCCGTCCTGATACTTGCCGGTAAGCAGCCCCGCCGCGAGCGGCGAGTAGGCCAGCAGGCCGACATCTTCGTGATGGGCGACTTCCGCCATGTCGAGATCGAAGCTGCGATAGAGCAGGTTATATTCGTTCTGGATGGTGGCGACACGCGGCAGGCCGTGGGCCTCGGCGATGTCGATATATTTCTGGGTGCCCCAGGCGCTCTCATTGGAAAGGCCGATGGCGCGGATCTTGCCGGCTTTCACCAGTTCGCCGAGCGTCTCGAGCTTCTCGGTGATTTCGGCGAGCGTGCGCTGCTTTTCCTGACCCGAAGCGTCGAAGCTCCAGGCGCCGCGGAAATGATAGGTGCCGCGGTTCGGCCAGTGGACCTGATAGAGATCGATGTAATCCGTCTTCAGGCGATTGAGGCTGGTGTCCACCGCCTCGCGAATGGCTGCGGCGTCGATATCGCGGCCGCCGCGAATATAGTCGCGACCGGAGCCGGCAACCTTGGTGGCGAGCACGATCTGGTCGCGCTTGCCGGTCTTTTCGAACCATGTGCCGATATAGTCTTCGGTGCGCCCCTGGGTTTCGGCGGAAACCGGCGTGGTGGGGTAAAGTTCGGCGGTATCGAAGAAATTGACACCGTTCTCAACGGCGTAATCCATCTGCGCATGCGCGTCGGCTTCGGTGTTCTGCGTGCCCCACGTCATCGTGCCAAGGCAAATTTCGGACACGGAAATACCCGTGCGGCCCAATAGTCTCTGTTTCATGGAAATGTCCCGGTACTTGGCGAGATGTTTTGAAAGGTGGCATGAAAGTAATGGGGAATTGCCGCAGTGCAAGAAAAAATATGATGAAAAGAATGCGGAAAATAGGTCGGCAAAACCCCTTGGGTGGGGCTGTCTGAGGGCTTGAAGCCTTGACTTCGCGGGCCGGAATGTGAATGGAAGTCCGAAAGAATAAAGGCAAGGCCAGACAAGAAGGACCACATCCCATGGGTATTGCATTCACATTTCCCGGTCAGGGAAGCCAGGCCGTCGGCATGGGCAAGGAACTCGCCGACACTTATGTCGAGGCGCGCGCCGTCTTCGAGGAAGTCGATGAGGCGCTTGGCCAGAAGCTTTCCGACATCATGTGGAACGGCCCGGAGGAAACGCTGACGCTGACGGCGAATGCCCAGCCGGCGCTCATGGCGGTGTCCATGGCGGTCATGCGGGTTCTGGAAGCACGCGGCCTGAAGCTCTCCGACGCCGTCTCTTATGTTGCTGGCCATTCGCTCGGCGAATATTCGGCGCTCTGTGCTGCCGGCACCTTCTCGATTGCCGACACCGCCCGTCTTCTTCGCATCCGCGGCAATGCCATGCAGGCCGCCGTGCCGGTTGGCGAGGGCGCCATGGCGGCGATCATCGGGCTGGAGCATGATGCGGTTTCGGCGATCTGCGGGGAGGCCGCCATTCTTGGCATCTGCCAGATCGCCAATGACAATGGCGGCGGCCAGCTGGTCATTTCCGGCAGCAAGGCTGCGGTTGAAAAGGCTGCGGCCATCGCTTCCGAAAAGGGCGCCAAGCGCGCCATCATGCTGCCGGTTTCCGCACCCTTCCACTCGGCGCTGATGGCGCCTGCTGCAGAAGCGATGCGCGAGGCGCTGGCGACCGTCGAAAAGAACAACCCGGTCGTGCCTGTTATCGCCAATGTGCGCGCCGCTCCCGTTTCCGACGCCAATGAGATCGCCGCCTTGCTGGTTGAGCAGGTGACGGGCCAGGTGCGCTGGCGCGAAACGGTTGAATGGTTCGCCGCCAACAATGTGACGCAGCTTTACGAGATCGGCTCCGGCAAGGTGCTGACGGGCCTTGCCCGCCGCATCGACAAGACGGTGAACGGCGTTGCCGTCAACGGCGCTGCCGATATTGACCAGCTTCTCGCCACCCTTATCGGCTGAGACGGGCCTCGCCCCGTAACGGCCTTTTGTTTTACGGTAATTCCCGACGCAATTCCGCTAAAAGGCTTTTGCGGAATTGCTCTAAAGAAGGAACGGAACATGTTTGATCTGACAGGCCGCAAGGCTCTCGTAACCGGCGCGACCGGCGGCATCGGCGAAGAAATCGCCCGCCTTCTGCACAGCCAGGGCGCAACCGTCGGCCTGCACGGCACGCGCGTCGAAAAGCTCGAAGCGCTGGCGGCGGACCTTGGCGAACGCGTCAAGATTTTCCCGGCCAACCTTGCCGATCGCGCCGAGGTCAAGGCACTCGGCGAAAAGGCCGAAGCCGAGCTGGAAGGCGTCGATATTCTCGTCAACAATGCCGGTATCACCAAGGACGGCCTCTTCGTGCGCATGAGCGACGAGGACTGGGACAACGTCATCGAAGTGAACCTGACCGCGATGTTCCGCCTGACGCGTGAACTGACGCACCCGATGATGCGCCGCCGTTTCGGCCGCATCATCAACATCACTTCCATCGTCGGCGTCACCGGCAATCCCGGCCAGGCCAACTATTGCGCCTCCAAGGCAGGCATGATCGGTTTTTCGAAGTCGCTGGCGCAGGAAATCGCCACCCGCAACGTCACCGTCAACTGCGTGGCGCCCGGCTTCATCGAAAGCGCCATGACCGGCAAGCTGAACGACAAGCAGAAGGACGCCATTATGGGCGCCATTCCCATGAAGCGCATGGGAACCGGTGCGGAAGTCGCGTCCGCCGTTCTTTATCTGGCTTCCAATGAGGCGGGCTACATGACGGGTCAAACTCTGCACGTCAATGGCGGCATGGCGATGATCTGACGGCGCTGAAGGCCGTCTTGAAAACGATTGCGGCGCTGTTTAAGCACCTTCTTGGGTAGCTGGCGCCGCAAGCTCCGCCGACGGGTTTCCGGCGAAATTGCCTGTCATACGCTGTGCTTAGCGCGTTTTCAGGCTTTTCGACCGATTGAAACCATGTTAAGCGGGCCAAGACTGTGAACAGTCGTCCCGGAGAGACAGGAAGCCGTTGCGGTTTTGCGCGACGATGTCTAGCTTGGACCGGGTTGAACGGGTTTGCCCGCAGTGCCGGATTTGAACGGCGCATGAGGGCTTCTAACAGGGCAGGGTGCCGCGAGGCATTCCCTTCAAAATAAAGGTCGAGGAAACCGACATGAGCGATATCGCAGAACGCGTAAAGAAAATTGTAATTGATCATCTTGGCGTTGACGCCGACAAGGTTGTTGAAGGCGCTAGCTTCATTGACGATCTGGGCGCTGATTCGCTCGATACCGTTGAACTGGTCATGGCTTTCGAAGAAGAATTCGGCGTCGAAATTCCCGACGACGCAGCTGACTCGATCCTGACTGTCGGCGACGCCGTCAAGTTCATCGAGAAGGCCCAGGCCTGATCGACCTTCGCAGGGGAGGTGAAATACCCTCCCGTCTTGGCCCGGCTTGTCCGGGCCAATATTTTATCGTGAGACGGATCGCGCCCGAGATGGTGCATAGTCCGGGCTGACGCCTGACCCTCTTGACCGGAACAGGTCTGTGGTTGGCGTCATGCGGAAACAGAAAATGTTGCAGCGTCTCTTCCAAGACGTTTGACGTTGCAAAGAAGACCGATGATTTGGATAAGGGCGGAGCGTTGGCGATGAGGCGTGTCGTTATCACCGGTACCGGCATGGTATCTCCTCTTGGATGCGGAACGGAAGTGACCTGGGAGCGGCTGCTGGCCGGCCAGAACGGCGCCCGTCTCGTGACTGAATTCGAAGTCGAAGACTTGCCCGCCAAGATCGCCTGCCGCATTCCCGTCGGCGATGGGTCCAACGGCACCTTCAATGCCGACGACTGGATGGAAGTCAAAGAGCAGCGCAAGATCGATCCGTTCATCCTTTATGGTGTGGCGGCAGCCGACATGGCGCTTGCCGACGCTGGCTGGCATCCCGAAACGGACGAGGACCAGATCGCAACCGGCGTTCTGATCGGTTCCGGCATTGGTGGTCTGGAAGGCATTGTCGAGGCGGGTTATACGCTGCGCGACAAGGGTCCACGCCGCATTTCTCCATTTTTCATTCCCGGCCGTCTGATCAACCTCGTGTCCGGCCAGGTTTCCATCCGCCACAAGCTGCGCGGACCGAACCATGCCGTTGTGACGGCCTGCTCGACCGGCGCGCACGCCATTGGCGATGCCGCACGGCTCATCGCGTTCGGCGATGCCGACGTCATGGTCGCGGGTGGCGCCGAATCGCCGGTCTGCCGCATTGCGCTTGCCGGTTTCGCTGCCTGCAAGGCGCTCTCCACCCAGCACAATGACGATCCGCAGAAGGCATCCCGCCCCTATGACCGCGACCGTGACGGTTTCGTCATGGGCGAAGGCGCCGGCATCGTCGTTCTGGAAGAACTGGAACATGCCAAGGCACGCGGCGCAAAGATTTATGCCGAAGTCGTCGGTTACGGCCTTTCCGGTGACGCCTATCACATCACGGCTCCGTCCGAGGACGGCGAGGGCGCCTATCGCTGCATGGCTATGGCGCTGAAGCGCGCGGGCCTGACGCCTGATGATATCGACTATATCAACGCCCACGGCACCTCCACCATGGCCGATACGATCGAGCTTGGCGCCGTCGAGCGGCTTGTTGGCGAGTCGGCCTCGAAAATCTCGATGTCGTCGACCAAGTCGGCCACCGGCCATCTTCTCGGTGCAGCCGGCGCGATCGAGGCGATTTTCGCCACGCTTGCGATCCGCGACAACATCGTTCCGCCGACGCTGAACCTCGACAATCCCGACGTGGAGACGAAGATCGATCTGGTGCCGCACAAGGCGCGCAAGAGGCAGGTCAACGTCGCCCTGTCGAACTCCTTCGGCTTCGGTGGCACCAACGCCTCCCTCGTGCTGCGTCGTTACGAAGCATAAATTGCGGCGGCGGTTTTGCCGTCGCGGTTGCGCCCGCGCCGCAAACCGTCTCCGGCGGGTGCGGTGCTCTCCTGACGGGCGCTGAAAAGGGTGTTCTTTCACTTGAAGAACGCATTTGCGGCTTGCGAAAGCCATTCCGGTTTTCGCGCCGATATTGTAGTCGTTTATGGAAGACGTTTGTGGGTTCGGTTGATTTCCGGCCGTAGACGGCCTCCTTCATCGGCTTTGTCCGAAACGATGGTCGTGAAGCCGAACAACAGGCCTTCACGATGTCTCTATGTGGTGCAGGAAGACATTCCGAACCTGTTTTTGCCGCATTACCTGCGCAAAAAGCGCTGACAACGCCGAACTGAAAAGGACCGACGGTGAGCGACACGAACCAGAACAGCCAGGGACCATACGGACAGAACGGCGCGGGCGAGGGCAATCGCGGCCCGATCATTCCGAAATCCCCGACCGAGGCGCTGCGGCCGGAAAAGGTGCCGGCACCGCCGAAGCGCTCCCGCAAGGCTCACGGCCAGCTGGTGATCTTCCTGAATTTTCTGATGACGCTTGCCGTTGCAGTGTGTGTGCTTGCCATCGCCGCCTTCTATTACATGATCAACGCGTTCCAGGAGCCTGGTCCGCTCCAGACGAATACGCATTTCACGGTGCGCAACGGCGCCGGCATCATCGAGATCGCCAATAATCTCGAGCGCAACGACGTCGTCTCGAACGCCCGTGTATTCCGCCTCATGACGGGCAGCTACCTGCAAAAAGACCAGACGCTGAAGGCGGGCGAATACGAGATCAAGGCCGGGGCATCGATGAAGGACATCATGATGCTCTTGGAATCCGGCAAGTCTATTCTCTATTCCGTGTCGCTTCCCGAAGGCCTGACCGTCAAGCAGATGTTCGCACGCCTTGGCGCTGATGAGGTTCTGGACGGTGAACTTCCCTCGGCCCTGCCGCCGGAAGGCAGCCTGCGTCCTGATACCTATCGCTTTACGCGCGGCACCAAGCGCGAGGAAATCATCAACCAGATGAGCGCGGCGCAGGACAAGCTGATCGACATGATCTGGGAGCGTCGCGACCCCGATTTGCCGATCAAGACGGTCGAGGAATTCGTGACGCTCGCCTCGATCGTCGAAAAGGAAACCGGCAAGGATGACGAGCGCGCCCACGTCGCTTCCGTCTTCTACAATCGCCTGAAGAAGGGCATGCGCCTGCAGTCCGATCCGACGATCATCTATGGTCTGTTTGGCGGCGACGGCAAGCCTTCCGACAGGCCGATCTACCAGTCGGACCTGCAGAAGCAGACGCCGTTCAATACCTATGTCATCAAGGGCCTGCCGCCGTCTCCCATCGCCAATCCGGGAAGGGCAGCGCTGGAGGCGGTTGCCAATCCGTGGCGCACGGACGACCTTTATTTCGTTGCCGATGGCACGGGCGGCCATGTCTTTGCAAAAACGCTGGACGAGCATAACGCCAATGTGCGCCGCTGGCGCAAGATCGAGGCGGAAAAGGCGGCTGCCGGCGCTAATCCCGATGTTGCCGTGGATGGACAGCCCGGCGGCGCCGAGGCGGAAAAACCCGCCAACAACTGATAATCCTGACCGGGCCTTGTCATCGCAAGGCCCGGTTTTGCAAGGCATGATGGGGGGCTTTCTGAATATGACATTGCAATCGATGACCGGCTTTGCGCGCAGCGAGGGAACATCCGGCCGTTACCGCTGGGCGTGGGAATTGCGCTCCGTGAACGGCAAGGGGCTGGATGTGCGCCTTCGCCTGCCAACCGGTCTGGAAGCGCTGGAAACGAACCTGCGGGAGATTGCCGGTGAGTATCTTTCGCGCGGCAATATCCAGGCGGGATTGACGCTGTCTATTGCGGAGAACCGGCTGGAAGCGGTGATCAACCGCGATGCGCTTGCGGCAGTCCTCGCTCTGAAGAAGGAGCTGGGCGATGTCGTCGATGACAAGCCGCTGAGCTTTGATACGCTGCTGACGCTGCGCGGGCTGGTCGATTTTCGCGAGGCGGAAGACGATGCGCAGGCGCAGGCTGCGCGTAACAGCGATGTGCTGGCCGGCTTTGCCGCCGCCGTATTGAAGCTGAAGGACATGCGCGAGCGGGAAGGGGCTTCCCTGTTTGCCATCCTCTCCGGCCATATCGACAGGATCGAGCAGCTTGTGGGCATCATTGAAAGCGACCCGTCCCGCCAGCCGGAGCAGATCGCGGCAAGGCTTGCCCAGCAGATCGCCCTGATCGGCGAGGGCATGCACGGGCTTGATCGCGACCGTCTTCACGCCGAGGCGGCGCTGATCGCCACTAAGGCCGATCTGCGCGAAGAGATCGACCGGCTGCACGCCCATGTGGAGGCGTCGCGCGAGCTTTTGCAAAATGGCGGGCCTGTCGGCCGCAAGCTCGATTTTCTTGCACAGGAATTTAACCGCGAGTCGAATACAATCTGTTCCAAATCGAACGCCAGTGCGGTAACCGCAGCAGGCATAGAGCTGAAAGTGGTTATCGACCAGTTCCGCGAGCAGGTCCAAAATCTGGAGTAGACCCATGGTCCCGATGAACGATTCCCCCGTCACGATTGCCCGCAGAGGGCTGATGCTGGTGATCTCGTCGCCATCGGGTGCAGGCAAGTCGACGATTGCCCGTAATCTGCTCGACAAGGACAAGAATATCAGCCTGTCCGTCAGCGTGACGACCCGCCCGCGCCGTCACAGCGAGATTGAAGGCATCCACTATCACTTCATTTCGCCGCGCGAATTCGAGCGCCTGCGTGATGGCGACGCGCTTCTGGAATGGGCGGAGGTTCACGGCAATTTTTACGGAACGCCGCGCGAACCTGTTGAAGTGGCAATGGCCGCCGGGCGCGACATGCTGTTCGATATCGACTGGCAGGGCGCCGAACAGCTTCAGGACAAGATGAAGGCAGATGTCGTGTCGATCTTCATCCTGCCGCCCACGATGACAGAGCTGCAATCGCGCCTGCACCGCCGCGCCGAAGACACCGAGGAAGTGATCAAGACCCGGCTTCTCAATTCCCGCGCCGAGATCGAGCATTGGCGCGATTATGACTATGTCATCCTCAACGACGACCTGCAGGCCGCTTTCGAGGCCGTAGAGGCGATCGTGAAGGCCGAACGCGTGCGCCGCGACCGCCGCCACGGCATGTTCGATTTCGTGCGGGCGCTGCTTGAGGAAGAGCCGAAGCTCTGATTGTTGCAGTCAGACCGCGATATCTACTTTGTCCAGTGATTAAGCAGCCATTGGCGAGAGAAGCGCTCATCCGCAGCATCTTCTGCCCAGCCATGTCCTGTGGGAATTGTCTCCAGCGCAACATCTGCTCCGGCTCTTGCAAGTTGATCCGCCAGATGAGGCGCATCGGCAGGCTGCCGCCGTTCGTCATGGGCGCCTGCAAGCAGAAGTGCGGGATATCCGGTGAGGGCCGGAAAATGCTCGCCTTCTCGAGGCGATAACGGCCGTAGCAGAATGGCGCCTCTCGACAGACGATGATTCTGGCAGATCGTCTCAGCGGCTATAATCGCCCCGTTCGAATATCCCACGAGGAAGGGCCGTTGTCCCGTTTCCTGAAAGACGAAGTCGATGAACCGGCAAAGGCTTTCGGCATGATGTTTCAGATCATCGACATCCAGTTGCCGGTCGGGCTTTCTGCGAAAAAACGCAAAGCCATCTTCCCAGGGGACTGCCCCTCTGAGCGCAAATAAAACTCCATCGGGAAAGACCGTGCGGCCAAAGGAAACGAGGTCATCTTCCGTTCGCCCAGATCCATGCAGCAAAACGACCACGCAATCAGGCGATCCGGCAGGGGTGTGGAGTTCGTAGTGAAAACCGGCATTCTCCACGCACTGGTCTCCTTATTCGACCTCTATCGACGAATCGGTTTGGCGTGCGCCCATGAATGGCGTTGCCGAAGCTCCGCGCTACTCACAGGCTATTCGCCAATGTCACGAATTCCTCAACAGACAGCGTTTCCGCTCGCCGGGTCGCATCGATACCCGCCTTTTCCAGCAGTGTCTCGCCACCGAGGCTTTTCAGGCTCTGGCGCAGCATCTTGCGGCGCTGGCCGAAGGCGGCCTCCGTTACCTTCTCAAGCTTGGCGACATCGCAGGGCAGCGGCTTTTCCTTCGGCAGCAGGTGCACGACGGTGGAGGTTACCTTTGGTGGCGGGCTGAATGCCTGCGGCGGAACGTCGAAGGCCATTTCCGAGACCGTGCGCCAGCCGGTGAGAACACCCAGGCGACCATAATGATTGTCGCCTTCTTCCGCCACGATGCGTTGGCCGACTTCCTTCTGGAACATCAGCGTCATCGAGAGCCAGAAGGGCGGCCATTGTTTCGGCAGAAGCCAGTTGACCAGCAATTGCGTGCCGACATTGTAAGGCAGGTTGGCGATGATCCTGACAGGTTCGCCGGGAGGAATCAGTGCCTCGAAATCGGTCTTGAGAGCATCGCCCTCAATGACCTCGAGACGTCCCGGATAATGCGCTTCGATTTCCGCCAGCGCCGGCAGGCAGCGGCTGTCGCGCTCAACCGCGATGACTTTTTTGGCGCCGAGCGAGAGAATGGCGCGGGTGAGGCCACCGGGACCGGGGCCGACCTCGATCACCGTCACGCCGTCGAGCGGCCCTGCCGTTCTGGCGATTTTCTGGGTGAGGTTGAGATCGAACAGGAAGTTCTGCCCAAGCGATTTCTTTGCGTCGAGCCCATGCCGCTGGATGACATCGCGCAGCGGCGGCAGTCCGTCTATCGCGGCCATTATGCGCTGACCCGGCTGCGGGCGGAAATCTCCGCCGCCATCTTCAGCGCCGCGACCAGGCTCGCCTCATTGGCAATACCCTGACCGGCTATGCCGAAGGCGGTGCCATGGTCGGGCGAGGTGCGGATGAAGGGCAGTCCTAGCGTGACATTGACGGAATCGTCAAAGCCGAGCGCCTTGGCCGGAATGAGCGCCTGATCGTGGTACATACAAACCGCAACGTCGTAGCGCCTGCGGGCGGCATCGTGGAACATCGTGTCGGCGGGCAGGGGGCCGAAAGCATCGATCCCGTCCTTCCGCAACCGAATGGTTGCCGGATGAACCACATCGCGGTCCTCGGTGCCAAGTGCGCCGTCTTCGCCCGCATGCGGGTTGAGACCGGCGACTGCCAGACGCGGGGCTTCGATACCGAATTTCTGCCGGAGATCGGCATCGATGATGCGGCAGGTCGTGACGATCAACTCTTCCGTCAGCGCCGCTGGCACGTCTTTTATCGGGATATGAATCGTTACCGGGACGACGCGAACCCTGGGTCCGGCAATCATCATCACCGGTGTCACCTGCTCGCCGGTGAGGCGCAAGGCGAGATCGGCAAGAAATTCCGTATGGCCGGGAAAACCGAAGCCGGCTTCATAAAGCACGGATTTCGCAATGGGATTGGTAACGACGGCGGCAGTCTTGCCCTCGACGGTCAGGGAAACGGCGGTCTCGATCGCCTTGATCGTTGCATGGGCCGCGCCGACATGCGGCTGGCCTGCCTGTACCTCGAAACCGACGGGAAGGGGAAGGACCGGAAAAGCGCGATCGAAAAGGTCGACGGCATCGGCCACATCGCACGTCTCGATATTGACCGGAATGCCGATCAGGGCCGCACGGCTCGCCACCACATCCGGATCGCCTATGAAGACGAAGGGCGCCACGCCGTTTTCCCGGCGCCTGGCCCAGGCGGCAATGGCGATATCAGGGCCGATACCGGCTGGGTCTCCCTGTGTCAGGGCAAGCGGCAGGGATGCATGTGTCACGGAAAGGCCGGCTCTCGTATCAGGTGTTGACGATCTGCGCCTTCTTGCGCAACTCATCCATGTATTTCTTTTCGTTCGGGTTTTCGCCTTCCTTGGCCTTCATCAGGTCTTCGGACTTGAACACCATTTCGGCGGCATAATCGTCTGAAACCTGACGCTGCTTGCAGATCGCCAGATATTCGACGCCCTTTTCGGTGACACGCGTGCCCGTCGTGCCGCCTTCCTTGGTTTTTTCCACCAGCGCCTTCCAGTCTTCCGGCAGCTCGGGTGCGAGAATGCGTCCGAGATCCTTGATCGCCACATCGCGCATGGTCGCGGCGAAGGTCATGGCTTGGTCGCAGCCGGGATAACGCTTGCGGGAAGCTTCAGCTTCGGCCTTGCGCTTGCCGGTAATGGAGTTGCGCTTTGATTCCGGGATGACGAAAATCACCTGCTGCAGGAAATATTCCGTCGTTACCGGCTTTTCGCCGCGTTCCTTCAGACGGGTAACGAGATCCTGCGTCGACATCTTGCCACGTGCGCCGTAGCGGGCGTTGACGAGGCGCGGCCAGCTCATCTGCACGGCAATGAAGGATTTGAAATGGTCGGCGCCGACCCCAGCCTGCGACAATACCTTGGTCAATTGCTGCGGGGTCATCTTGTTGTTGCCGGCAAAACGCGCAAAAGCGGCATCGACGTCTTCGGTGCTGACCGACATTTTCACACGGCCGATTTCCTCACGTTTCAGCGCTTCGTCGACGAGCTGCTCGCGGGCCTTTTCATTGAGATTGCCGGACTGGCGCTGCAGCTTCAGGAAGGCGACGCGCTTGGCAATATCGTCATTGGTAATGGGGGTCTTGTTGACGACGATCTTGACGGTGTTATCGGCGAAAGCCTGGCCGGCATAGGGCACAATGGCCATGGGAACGGCGAATATCGCAAAGGCAAAAGCAGCGCCACGCAAAGCCGTCTTTCCGAAATTCATCATGTCCTTCTCCCTTTCGTCGGGCAGGGTCCTGTTTCCCCGTCCCGCCAATCTGTTCTGTCTGTCGATGGGGAGTTCCGCACCCCCGGCCTTTCAGACCTGCACGTCTGCATCCGCACCGCGAATTGCCACGTATATATCATCGCGATCCGCAAAACGGCAATGTGTCGGTTGTTGAAAGAAAACCCGATACGGTCTTATGCCAAGCCGACACTGGCGCGTTGTTGCGGCAAAACCGTGACTTTTACTGACTGAGCAGCAAAAAGGCAGGCCACGATGCTGTGCGGCCTGCCTTTAAACTCAGTAATTGTTCGGCTTCCAGCCGATATCCATGTCGGCCCAGTCTTCGTTTGCGGAGCCGATGCTGACATCGCCGAGTGTACGGAAAGCCAGACGGGCATTGATCGACCAGTCATTGGCGGACTGCCGGCTGGAATTGATATTACCTTCGTCGGAGTAGCTGACCGTCAGGATCGTGCACTCATCCTGGTAGGCAATGCCGATGCGGCGTTCAGCGGCAAACTTTCCGTTCAGATCGTAATTGATCGAGCCGAACAGCGACCAGTTGTCGTCCATGCGCAATGTACCTGACGCCTGAATGATATCGCGGTCTTCGTTATAGCCATATTTCGGCTGTGCCTTGACCTGCGTATAGCTGAGCTTGCCGGCGAGGCGGCGGTCCGAATAGCTGATGCCCGTCTCCGACCGATTGATGTCGAGATCGTCCTTGTCGAGACGCAGGCTCGACGACAGCGAAAGGCCGATCGGCGCATCGAAAGCCGCCATGGCGACGTAATCCGAACGGTCGGATTCGAGGCCTGAATTGGCTCCTGCATTGACGAGATCGTAGGAGGCGAAGGAATTGTCACCCGCCAGATGGAAGGACTGGCCGGCAATGGCGCGAACGCCGTAGCCATTGTCGAAGGTGCCGTTATAGCGGAAGCCGATATTCGCGCGCGTGCCGCCTTCGATCCGGTCGAAACCGGAGAATTTGTCGCGCTCGAAGAGGTTGGTTGCGTCGAATACGAAGGCCTGCGCATCCTCGTTGGGAAGACGGCCGGCATATTGCTCGTTCGGACGCACGAAGATCTGCGCGATCGGTTCGATCACGTGGCTGCTGTTGAGCGCCGTGAAGAGCCAGGGATAACGCACTTCCAGACCGCCGGTGACCATGCCGCGAAACGCTGCGTCGTCATGCATCATGCCCTGATAGGCATAGGATGTGCCACCCGAGGTGAAGCTTGCCGGCGACATGTCGGTCCACATCGCGTCACCGCGTGCGGCCAGAATTGGCGTGATCTGCAGGCCGCTATCCATCGTGAATGTGCGTTTCCACTCGGCTTCGGTGGAAAGACGCGTGTAATCACCTTCAAGCCCGTTGAAGCGCGAATAGCCTCCGAGCGCGTAGGCATCCTGTTTGAGACGGGTGATGCTGGTGAGGTTGGTGGTTAGCGAAAGTTCGCCGCCATAGATCGGATCCGGCACGAAATAGCGGTAGTCGACGACCGGATGAACGATAGCCTGCTTGCGCTCCAGGGATTCGGTATTGTCGGTATCCTGAACATTAAAATAGTAGCCGCGTGCGTCGAAGCTGTTCCGCTCACCCGTGCCCGTCAAATAAATCTGATTGGTCTGAACGTCGTTCCTATAGCCCTTCAGCCCATAGGTGCGCGAAAAGTTGTTGTCGGTCTGCACCATCGCATCCCAGCCGAAGGCCCAGCGCGGATTGATGGTGAAGTCACCCTTGCTGGCGATCATGCCGCGATTGTCGTTGAGCGCGTCGCTGGTTCCGGCCGTGAAGGTCTCGGATTTCAGCTGGCTGATGCCGGCAATCGTTACCGTATGCATGCCGGTCTCGAAACGCTGGCGCAATTCCGCCTGCAGAAGCAGACCCTGCGTCGTGTAATAGGTCGGCGTGACGGTCACATCCGATGTGTCGGAAAGGACCTGGAAATAGGGCACGCCGATGCCGAAACCGAGGTTGTCGGTGATGCTCATCTGCGGGAACAGGAAGCCGGACTTCCGCTTCACCGTATTATCGGGAACCGTCAGGAACGGCACATAGGCGATCGAATGGCCGAAAAGCTGCAGGCGCGCCTTTTCGAGCCGGATCGTATGGGTCTTGCCATCCTGAACGACGCGCTCGGCCTTGACCTGCCACAGCGGCGCTTTCTCAGGCTTGGCGGCGCAGGGCAGACAGGCCGTATAGACGCCGTTGTTGAGGACCATCAGATCGCCTTCGAGGCGCTCGGCGCTTTCGCCCGCGATACGGGTATTGTCCGGGGTCTCGACACGCAGCGCATTGACGAAGCCCTGACCGAAGTCGTCAGTGACGTCCATCTCGTCGGCATAAATCTTGTTACCGCCGGGCTCGATCAATTCGATGTTGCCATGGGCGATCACGCGGCCGGTCTGCTGATTATATTCCACTTGCTGGGCCACCATGCGGTAGCCCGAATATTTCATGCGAACCACGCCCTTCGCGATCACGCGCTGGGAATCGCGATTATAGGTCAGTTCATTTGCTGTAAGCAGGAGTTTCGAATCGTCTTGGCTTGCCGACGCAAGCAAACCATCCTGGCCGAAAGCGACCGGGCTGGATGCCAAATACGCGCACACAGCGGCACCTGTCAGAAGGGCCGTCCAAAGCCGCCTGATATTCCCGCGGTCAATTACCGCCACTAGCCGTCCTCCTGATGAAGCAGAATTGTTGCCCCCAAAGCCAACGCCACGACGACTGGAACCCAGACCGCGACGGTGGGAGGGACAACACCACCACTCCCGAATGCCCTTACGAGCACGGTTACTACATAAAGCACGAAGCCGGAAACGATTCCACCCAGAATCACGGAGCGCGATTGGGCGAAGCGGCTGAACTTTAATGAAACGGTCGCGGCGATCAAGGTCATCGCAACCAGAAGCAGGGGCGTCGATAGCAGGAAATGATACTGCGTCTCAAGCGCTTTTGAAGACAGTCCAAAAGACTTTGCAACTTCGATCTTGTGAGAAAGATCAAAGAAAGCAACGGTTTCCGTCTGCGTCATGCGTTCCTGCACGAATTCGCGTCTCAGATTGGTACTGATCCGCGTGCTCTCTTGCCGAACTGGCACATGTCCGGCGCGCGTTTCAGTCACGCCGTTAAGAAGCCAGTAACCATCTTCCAACTTTGCCGACTTGGCATCCTGTCGCGAGACGATATTCCCGTCCTTGTCGAGGTGGATAAGCACCACGTCGAGAAGCATCGTTCCGTTGTCTTCGAAGCTCTTGGCGCCGATGATCGTGTCCTGGCCGCCGCTCGCCTGGCGCATCCACGGAATGATCTCCTGCTGGCGGCCGCCATTTGCTTCGTTGCGCAGGCCCGCCTCCATCGCCAGCGACCGGTTCTGGCCCCAGGCGGCGATAGGATTGAGGACCACGACAGACAGAATGCCGATGAGGACAGAGCCAAGGACGAAAGGAAGGATGAATTGCCAGGCGGAGATACCGGCCGCGCGCGTGACAACCAGTTCGTAACGGCGGTTAAGCGAGATCAGCGTCGTCATGCCGACGAAGAGCGCGATGAAGGGAACGGTCTGCTGCAGGATCAGCGGCAGGCGAAGCGCGGTGAGGCCAAGCGCGGCCGGAACGGTATAGCCGGGCAGGCCGGACATGCGCCGTGCCGTTTCGCTGAAATCGGCGAGATAGATGATCGACGACACGCCGAGCACGAACCAGACGGCCGTCATCAGATATCGTTTGAGGAAATAGCGGGCGAGCGTGTTGAAAATCATGCGTTACCGCTCCCGGAGCTTCGCGCCAGCCGGCTGGAGAAAAGACGGCGTACGCGGCCGGCCGTATCCGCAATGATCTTCGGCATCCTAGGCTTGCGGCCCGTGATGAGAATGAAGGCGGCCGCAGCGCCGCTGAGACCCGGCACGGCATAGACAAGCGGAATGAAGGCCGCGCTCTGCTTGACCTGATTGGTGACGTAAAAACCGAGCCAACGCAGCATGAAAGCGGTCACAAGTGCTGCGACCATCGGATGCAGGCGCGCCTCGCGGTGTGAACGCGCATCGGCAGCGATGACCAGCGAGATCAATGCGAAGGCGAAGGCAAACATCCAGTCCGACAGGCGCTTGTGCAATTCACTGCGGAAATTTTCCGGTGAGCGCTTGTAGCTCGCATTAGTCTCGTCGGGCGAGAGAAGGAAGCCGAGGCTGGCATCGCCGGGAGAAAGCGAGGGTTCCGAATCCTGCTTTTCCGACATGGTCGAAAGGTCGAAAGCATAGGACAGGAATTTGACGATCGAGACCTTACCATCAGGTGTCTTCTGCTGAACTTCACCGTCGCGCATGGTCAGCGACGTGCCGCTTTCATCGATCATGCCTTCCTTGGCATAATAGATGAGATCGAAATTCGGATCACGGCGGTCGGCGACGAACAGGCCCTTGAGGATGCGGCCCTGGCGCTGGGCGATCTGCACGTAAAGGCCGTCCTGAATGGTGCGGAAGGTCTTTTCCTCGATAACCGAGGACAGAAGGTCGGCATAGGCCGCGGCCACCATCTGCCGTGCGGAGCTTCGAGCGGGTGGCTCGATAAAATTGGTGATGGTAAAAGAAAACGCGCTCAGAACCGCGGCCAGAATGAGAACCGGGCGAAACATGATCGAACGCGGCGCTCCGGCCGCATCGATGATGGCGAGCTCGGAATCATTGTTCATCGCCGTGAATATCTGGGTAATGCCGATGACGAGGGCGAATGGCAGCACGACCGGAATGAGCGTCGGCAGGATCATCGTCGCGAGCGCCATGAAGGAACCCATCGACTGACCGGTATCGGTAACGAGATTGATTCTCTGGAGAACCTGGATGGTCCATATGATCGCGAGCACCGGCAGCAACGCGACCAGAAACATCTGCGTTGTCCGCCGCAGGATATAGTTCTCGAGAAGCTTCATACGGCCCTGTTCGACATTGTTTTCCCGTGCGGTCGCCCGCCGGATTTCCGCTTATCTAATCGCATCGTTTGCAATTGGCTATTCCGGCATGCTCACAAATATGTTTTGCGCGACGATTTTTCCGTCGCCTGTGTCTTTTTGTGGAACAAGCTGTCGGTTTCATGACGTGACCGTGCATTCCACAAAAATACCTTTCCTTTAAAGAATATGGACCTTTAAAGAATGCAGGCCTTTAAAAATGCGGGGTTGCGCCAGGGGCCGAAAAGGCCATGATCAGGCGCACCACGCAAGTCGTCCACGAAGAGCAGGAAACCATGTCCGCCAAATTCGATATTTCTTTCGCCAATTCCGCCTCGCTTGAAAATGCCCTCGCCGTCGTGCTGCAGGCGTCTGGTGAGGCTCACGCCGTTGCCGGTGCTTCCGAGGCCGATCCGGGCGGCGTGATTGCCCGGGCGGCAAAGATTTTGGGTTTTGCCGCAAAGTCGATGACGACGCTCGATGTGATCGCGCCGCAGGGTTCGAGCGCCGACCGGCTTCTCGTCATCGGTCTCGGCAAGCCGGCGAAACTTGTCGCGCATGACTGGCTGCGTGCCGGCGGCACGGCTGCAGCCAATTTCAAAAAGGCGGACAAGGTCGCCATCTACCTCGATGCCCCCGGCGTCGAGATCGGTGCGCAGGCGGCTGCGGATTTTGCGCTTGGCCTTCTTTTGCGCGCCTACAGCTTCGATGCTTACAAGACTAAAAAGAAATCCGACGACGAAAAGACCCCGAAGAAAGTCGAGGTCGTTATTGTCACAGCGGCCCATCAGGAAGCGGAAAAGGCTTTTGCCGTCTCTGAAGCGGTTGCGGGTGGCGTGATTCTCGCGCGCGATCTCGTCAATCTGCCGCCGAATGCTCTCGGCCCCGTCGAATTCGCGGAAAAGGCTGAAGAGCTGCGCAAGCTTGGCGTCGAAGTGGAAATCCTCGGCGAGAAGGAGTTGAAGAAGCTCGGCATGAACGCGCTTCTTGGCGTGGCGCAGGGCTCTGCGCGTCCGCCCCGGCTTGCGGTCATGCAGTGGAACGGCGGCTCCAAGAAAGACGAGCCGATCGCCTTTGTCGGCAAGGGCGTCGTTTTCGATACCGGCGGCATTTCGCTGAAGCCCGGCCTCAACATGGAAGATATGAAGGGCGACATGGGCGGCGCTGCGGCCGTCACCGGCCTCATGCATGCGCTCGCGGCCCGCAAGGCGAAGGCGAATGTCATCGGCGTCATCGGTCTGGTGGAAAACATGCCCGATGGCAACGCCCAGCGCCCCGGTGACATCGTCACCTCCATGTCCGGCCAGACCATCGAGATCATCAATACCGATGCCGAAGGCCGGTTGGTTCTGGCCGATGCGCTCTGGTACACCAAGGAGCGTTTCAGCCCGAAATTCATGATCAACCTTGCCACCTTGACGGGCGCAATCACGGTTGCGCTCGGCAATCTTCAGGCCGGTCTTTTCTGCAATGACGACGAACTTGCCGTGCGTCTTGCACAGGCGGGCGACGTGACGGCGGAAAAGCTGTGGCGCATGCCGCTCGGCAAGGATTACGACAAGATCATCGATTCCAAGTTCGCCGACATGAAGAACAGCTCGGGTCGTCTGGCGGGCTCCGTCACCGCCGCGCAGTTCCTCAAGCGTTTCGTTGGCGAAACACCATGGGCGCATCTCGATATCGCCGGCACCGCAATGGGGTCGCCGATGACCGAGATCAACCAGTCCTGGGGATCGGGCTATGGCGTGCGGTTGCTGAACGAACTCGTTCGCGCCCATTACGAAGATTGACGCGACGGAGCTTAAAAGTCTGCGGATGACTGAAATTCTGTTCTACCATCTGACGGAATCGAAGCTGGAGGATGCGCTGCCGCCTTTGCTCGAGAAATCGCTGGAACGCGGCTGGAAGGTCGCGATCCAGACGGTGGACGAGGAGCGTCGCGATTTCCTCGATGCTCATCTGTGGACCTTTCGTGACGACAGTTTTCTGCCGCACGCGACGGACAGTTCTTCCACGCCGCAGAACCAGCCGATTCTTCTGACGGCATCGGCTGGCAACGGCAACGAAGCCAGCGTCCGCTTTCTGGTCGACGGTGCCGAACCGCCGGCCGTGGAAGCCTATGAGCGTATCGTGTTCATGTTTGACGGATACGATGCCTACCAGCTCGAAATGGCGCGAAATCACTGGAAAAGGCTGAAGACCGAGGGTCATGCCCTGACCTATTGGCAACAGTCGCCGGAAGGGCGCTGGCAGAAGAAGGCCTGATCGCGTGGCATCGGGCTTCCGCGCAATTGGTTCCATATGCAAACAGACCGGCGAAAATTCGCATGTGGCGTCAACTGCCGGTTTTTGCATTATGCGCCAAAAGGGAGCGCACCTTAAACCGGCGCCCGATTTGATCGAGGCGTTCCGGTTGATCCGTCTGCCCTGATCAGGGGCGGCAGCCACGGGCGAAACAGCAGAAGGACATTAGTATGGGACAGGCGATATCGCGACCGGAGAGAGAAACCGAGCGTTTGGTCGCGGTTCGGTCAATCATGTCCTTCAAGAATGCGGAAATGCCGGAACTGGAAGTGCTGTCGCAACTGGGGCAGGGGGTTTTTGACGTCCCGCGTGCGGCCGTCCATATCGTCGATGAGGACTGGCTCCATATTGCCGAACAGGCGGGGATGCAGCTGTCGGAATGCCCGCGCGATCTGTCGATCTGCAACCGCGTCATTGCCAGGCAGGATGTCGTGGTCATTTCCGATCTGACCCAGCACCCGGATTTCCGCTTCATGTCCTATGTAAAAGGCGGTCCGGAATTGCGTTCTTATGCCGGCGCTCCGATCGAGCTGGAACCCGGGCTGGTCGTCGGTGCCTTTTGCCTTGTCGATACGGTACCGAGAAAATTCTCCCACGGTGAAATTGACAATCTGAAGCATTTTGCGCTGCTGGCGGCTGCACTCCTGCGTCTTCAGAAAGCCAATTTCACGATGAGCCTGGCGGAGCGCGAATTGCGGGATGCGGCGATGACCGATCCGCTGACCGGCTTTTACAATCGCAAGGCGCTGGAGGCGATTGTTGACAGCCAACTCGGCGCGGCTCTGCGGGAGAACGAGGCCTTCGGCGTGCTCTATCTCGATCTGGACGGTTTCAAGGCGATCAACGACACGTTCGGCCACCCGGCGGGTGACCGGGTGCTGACCGCCGCTGCCGCACGCATTCGCAATGCGATCCGCGCCGAGGATACGGTGGTGCGCATGGGCGGTGACGAATTCGCCATTTTCATCCCCCGTCCCAGCACATCTGAGGTGATGAACGGGCTGGCCGATCGGCTTCTGGCCGCTTTCCGCGAACCCTTCGATGTCGACGGGCAGGCGGTCGGCGCCCGTCTCAGCATCGGCGGCGCAATCGCTCCGCAGGCGGGTTCGGACCGTGCCACGCTTTTGCGCAGTGTCGACGAGGCGCTGTATCAGGCCAAAAAATCAGGGCGCGACCGCTTCGTCAGCCGCGCCCTTTGATATATCTGGCTTTCGGCAACCCCTTGGCCTTCTCAGTCGTAGAAGGAATCCACGAATTTGTGGCGGCCGAGCAGGAAGGCGTCGGCCACATGGGTCAGCGGCGCAAGATCGACATCCGACCGGCTAGCCTTGATGATCTCCGCGAAGCGCTCGTAAAGCGCCGGATATTCCCGTTCCGGCTGCGACAGTTTCTCTTCGCCATTGATGGAAAGCTTCGCGCCGCCTTCCGACAGAACCATCCGTCCGGCTGCCGTCTCCGCCACGATATCCCAGCTCTGCTTGCCGGTCTGGCGCCAGTCGAATTCGGCGTGCACCGGCATTTTCGTCACATCCGAAAAATGCAGGTCGGCGGCGATCGGAGCGTCGCGGTTTTCCGGGAATTCGAGCGTGGCCTTGGTCAGGAACAGAGCGCGCGGCAGGATATGGGTGATGATCGACAGCGCGTTGATGCCGGGGTCGAACACACCAAGGCCGCCCGCCTGCCAGATCCATGCCTGGTTCGGGTGCCAGTGGCGCACATCCTCTTTCCAAATCACATGCACGCTGTCGATTGTCGTCGAGGCCAGAAACGCCTTTGCGGCCTCAACCGCCGGCGCATAACGCGAGTGCCAGCTTGCAAACAGCGAAAGGCCTTTCGAATCGCCAAGGCGGATAAGGTCCTGAACTTCCGAAAGTGTCGCACCCGGCGGCTTTTCGAGGAAAACGTGCTTGCCGGCATTCAGCGCAGCATAGGCTGCCTCGTAACGATATTGCGGCGGCATGCACAGCGAAACCGCTTCGATCTGCGGTACGGCTTCCAGCATGGCCTCGATGGTGCCGTAGGAGGCAACGCCGTCCACCGTGCCGTGGCGGCTCGCCGTGGCGATCAATTCGAAATCCGGATTACCCGCAATGGCTGGAAGGTGCTGGTCGCGAACGATTTTGCCGACGCCGACGATGGCAAGCTTGGTGGCTGACATGAATGGAACCTGTTTGAGCGCGTCATGGATAAAGTGTGACTTTACAAGTTTTTAGCAGAAACAATCGAAGGAGCAAGGCAATCGTCCTTACGCGATGAGTGTTTTTTCAGTTCGTTATATCGCAACATAAATCGCGAGTTCTGTATTTTTATAGTACATAATATTTGAATTTTACAAATATTTTCTCGATATTTAAAGTGTTGTTTTTCGTTTCGAGGTGGTTTTAATGGTGTAAATTTAAGATATATTCAATCGATATTCGATAATGATTTTATTAATTTTAGGTTTCGCTTGAATAGATTTTGAAGAGCACGTGTATGGTGGTTTTACTTGGGGATGACCGTTCGTCCGGGTTCGTCCAGAAAGTCAACGAGAGCAATCGTCAATTCAATACATATGGATTGGTTTTTGGCGTCGTCCTCTATAATCTGTACATATTCGTCGACATGACGCTGGTGCCGGAGATCATCTGGCTGGATTTCGTCGTCCGGTTGTTCGTTATCACGCCGCTCCTGTTCCTTTATTTTCCCGCGCGATATTATGCGACGAGGGCGCGGCCGGATGCGATCGCACATGAGGTCCTTCACGGGCTGGGCTGCATGCTGGTCGTCGCGTCGCTGATGTTCATCTATGCCAATGCGAGGACTTCGGCGGCGAGCGAATATTATATGGGGATCATCACCGTCGTCCTCTACATGAATACGATACATCGCAAACCATTTCCGCTTGCGGTCATGGGAACGGTCGGCTGCATGGTCGTCTTCATCGTTGGCCTGGAATACGTCACGGTGACGAGTGAAGTTGCCAAGATGCCGGCTATCATGTGTTCGGTCGGTGTTGGCGTGGTCTCGCTCTTTGCAGCCTATCGCATCGAAAATGTCGAACGGCGGGATTATCTGGCGTCGGTGCGCGAAAAAACGCTGCTGCAACGCATTCAAAACGCAAATCGGGAGCTTCAGCAGCTTTCCAACACCGATCAACTGACCGGAATCCGCAATCGTCGCAGTTTTGATGAGGCGGCGGGCGAAGCTTCAGACAATGGCGGCAGGCCAAGGGCGCTCATCCTCCTCGATGTCGACTATTTCAAGAACTACAATGATTCAGAGGGCCACGTGGCGGGTGACGATTGTCTGCGCAGGATTGCCGGCAGATTGCGGGGAGCGTTACGCAAGGACGACGACGACAGAAGTTTCGTCGCGCGCTATGGCGGCGAGGAATTTGTGGTCTTGCTCGACAATTGCGCCGTCTCCGCAGCTCTCGCCGTCGGTGAAAGGCTGCGGCTGGCTGTGTTCGACGAGGCCATACCCCACCCGAGCCGCCCGGACGGGCTGGCAATCGTGACAGTCAGCCTGGGGGTCGCGGTTTCGACCGATGGTAGGGAAATAACATCCGAAATGTTGAACCGGGCAGACGTTGCGCTTTACGAGGCGAAGCGCCAGGGCCGCGACCGGCTGGTACTGGCGAACGAGAATATCGGGACGATTGCGAGGCCGGCTGGGTTCGCCGGTGTTGAGCCCGCAATAGCGATATAGACCGGCCGGTTCGACCGGCAGAGTGCGAATATGGTCCCGCACAAATGTGGGATCGGTGAAGGCCAAACGCCGGAATTCCGGCGCCATAACAATAATGACCGGGGGATTTGCAGATGATGGAATTGATCGCCACCCAGGCGGCGGCGGCCGCCGCCGAGCTTCCATTTCTGCTGCTCCAGGCAGCCGCCGTGATCGGGATGGTATCCGTGCTGATCCTTGTAAGGCGCGACATAGCGCTCGATGACGCGCGTTATAAGATCTACTATGGCCTCATATTCGGGGTGGCCGGCTTTTTGCTGACGCTCCTTGTTTCCGAGTTCATCAAGCTGCCCTCCAAACCCTATATTCGCTCGGACCTGTTGTTTCTGGCAGGTGTGCTGGGTTCCTGGCAGGGGGGATTGATCAGCCTGGCGTTTATCGCCGTCGGGCGTCTCGTATTCGGTGGCACTGCGCTGTTTTTCGCCGCCTTTCAGGATATGGTGGTCATTTCGGCTAGCGGAATCATGCTGTATGGCTGGATGCGCAGGCGCCGTCTCAACGACCTCGGAATTCGGGATATTCTCGGCGTGTTCGCGGTGAGATTCGTTGCCGCGCTGCTTGCAATCTCCCTGTCATTCGGCATTGGTCTGATCGACCAGGCGCTTTTCCTGAGCGCGGTCGGCCGCCGTACCCTGGGTGCGGTGGCCGTTGGTCTGCCGATGATCGCCTTCCTGCTTCTCTTGCTGCGCGGCGAAGCGCGTGCACGGGAAGAAGTGAGGAAACGCGAAGCCGCAGCACGGACGGATTCCCTGACGGGCCTCCCCAACAGGCGTGCCCTCAAGGATCATATCGAAATGACGACGAGGCTTAAACCGGCCGTTCCGCATGCCCTTGTGCTGATTGAAATCGTCAATATTGCCGATGTCGCTGCCTGCGAGGGCGAGGATTGGGGCGATCTTTTCTGGCCGAGGCTGGCGCAGGAGATCTGCGACGAGGACAACGGCCTGCTGTCCAAATCCAACGCACCATGCAGCTTCATGTTCGGCGATACGACACTTGCGGTTGTCATGCAGGGGATTTCGCTGGAGAAGTCGGAAAGCGCGAGGCTGATGATGCGTCTCCATGACGCGTTGAGCGCATTTTCCAAGTCTACGGAGACGGGGCTTGCACCGCACCTGAAAATCGGCGCGGCCAATCTGGATATGCTGTCCCGGCAGAACGTGGCCTCCTTCCTCAGGCATCTTAGCCTGGCGCTGAAGGGAAGCGAAAACCCGGTGCAGATTTTCCCGTTTTCCTTTGCTGAGAAAGCGACACGGGACGAGGGCGTGCGGCAGATGCTGGTCAGCTGGATCAAATCCGGCCGGCCGCCAATTTATTATCAGCCGAAATTTGAAATGCACAATCGCCGCATGATCGGCGCCGAAGCCCTTTTGCGGGCGGTCGATGCACGGGGGCAGCCGCTTTCGCCCTATTACGTGCTGGAGATTGCCGAGCGCCATCGGATGCTGGTGGAGTTCGAATGGTCCACGATCGAAGGCGTTGTCCGCGACCTCGCCGACCTGCGGGGCCTCGATGCGGATTTTCACCTGGCCGTGAATATTTCCGCCTCGTCTTTTGCAACAGCGCGTTTTGGAGATCGTGTCGTTGCGCTTTTGAACGAGATGGGGGTGCCGGTGCAGCGCCTCTCGATCGAGGTGACGGAGATGAGCAGAATACCGAATATCGATATCGTGCAGCAGAATTTCGACAGGTTGAGTGCCGCCGGCGTGCGGCTCTCACTGGATGACTTCGGTACCGGTTATGCCGCACTCACCCTTCTTGCGCGGTTCCCGTTCGAGGAGGTTAAAATCGATCACTGGATGACGTCACGGCTCGATCAATCGAGGTTCAGGGAGGCGATCGCGCTCGCCTTCGAAAGCGCCGAGCGTTATGGCGCCAAGCTGGTGACGGAAGGCATAGAAACGGAGGAGCAGAGCAGGCTGCTCATGCAGATGGGCATCCGTTTCGGCCAGGGCTATCTCTATTCGCCCGCCGTGCCGCTTGAGCGGTTAAAGCCCATGAAGGAATGCGCCTAGCATCTTTCGGTCAAATGCGTCGCCCTTATTCCCGTGCCTGTCGCAGGAATCGGGCCGACACGTGTCTGCGCTATAGGCTCTTTTCTGCCCAAATATCTGGGCTGCTGGATGTCTATGACAAGCAAAGGGATGAAGATAAGCTGGAGTGCGGCGAACAATGGTAAGCTCCAGCCTGATATCTGAATTCAGCCCTGACTGGATTGAATGTTCCCCCGGTCTGTGCTGAGGAAGTCCTTTGACGAACCCATGTTCCGACCGTGTTTTGCGGTCACGCGAGCGAACGGATGCTTGAAAACGACGACATATGGCACGACGGGGCCGGCAAGCCTTCGCCGGAGAGACAGGCGACACGGGCGGGAAGCGTCAGCCAGTCGCTACGGACGGTCGCCGATGCCGTGTCCGGTCGTCGGGGCCCTGCGGGCCATCCGCGCGCGACCTCTGGCTGGCCGTGGCTGAGGATGCTGCTGGTCTGGCTGTTGCTCATGGCGGCGGTCACTGCCGCTTTGGCGGCTTATCAATATGTGAGCCTGCTCGGCGAACTGGAACGGCAAAGCAACGCCCTGCAGGCGGAGGCTTCGCGCCGGGCAGATCAACACGACGCCCATGTGACCGCGCTTTCGGCCGTGGCGCAGGCGGAGCAGGGGCCGGACTACGGCCTGCTGCTCGATGTGGCGGCTCCCATCCTGCAATTTTACCCGCGCATTGATGAAGTCCAGCTGGTGTCCCTCAACGATGAGGGCCCTGCCATAGGCACCCGGCCGCTGGAAGGTGAACTGGCCGCGGCGATTCGCAGGGCGGGGTCGGTATTTACCGGCCGGCCGGCATTGCTGGCGAGCGGGCTGAGGCCCGGGCATTACATGATCGTCAAGCGCAGCCCCAACAGCGAGACGGCGTCGAAACTCCTGGTGCTCGCTGTCGACAGCGCGGGACTGCTCGCATCAGACGCGCCCTTCTGGTCGGCGAAACAGGCCGTGATCCGGCTGAAGATGCCGGACGGTACATTGCTGTTCGGTCCGCCGGAACTGCCGGAAAAACCGCAATATATCCGGCAACTGAGCAGCGCCAGCCAGCCGCTGATTCTGGAAGTTGCCCTGTCCATTACCTGGCAGGATCTTTTGCCCGGCCGCGCTCTGCTTGCCCTGCTGGGCAGCGCCAGCGTCGTTTTCCTGCTCGGTATCGTGATGGTGAGACAGAGGATGCGTATGCGGGCTGCCGAAAGGCGGGCGGAACTGAGCGGTATGGAAGCAAGGCTTACCCATGCCTCGCGGGTCAATGCGCTGGGCGAGATGGCCAGTGGCCTGGCGCATGAGCTGACGCAGCCCCTGACGGCAATATTGGCGCAGGCGCAGGCGGGGCGGCGGCTTCTCGCCCGCCAGGATCTAGGAACGCTTTCCGGTGCCCTGGATGATATGGTCGGACAGGCCCGATGCGCTTCCAACATGCTCGACCGGTTCCGAAACTGGTCGCTGCCGCATCGACGCCCGGCGGCGGCGCATGACCTGCGGGCAGCACTTCGCAATGTCGATGCGCTTCTTGCCGGTGAAGCGGCACGTCAGGATGTGATCATCGATATCATCGTGCCGGACACGCCGCTCCCGGTGCGGGTCGATCCGGTGGAAATCGAGCAGGTGATGTTCAACCTGCTGCGCAATGCGCTCGATTCGCTCGGCAGTTCGGAGGTCAGGGGCGCAATTACTGCCACTCTGAGCCAGCAGGGCGACTTCGCCGTGCTTGAAGTCACTGACAATGGCCCCGGCGTTGCGCCGGAATTGCGCGACCGGCTGTTTACGCCTTTCGCAACCACGAAAAAGAACGGCATGGGACTGGGACTTGCGCTGAGCCAGAGGCTGGTGGAGCGCGCCGACGGCGAAATCCTTTATGTCGATGGTGAGAACGGCGCTCTTTTCCGGGTCGTCCTGCCAGTCGCGGCGGAGGCATAAAGGCCATGACCCTGCCCGTCTATCTCGTTGACGACGACGCCGCGGTGCGCAAGGCGCTGATCTTGCTGTTGTCCACCGTCGGTATCAAGGCAAGGGGTTTTGCCGATCCAGTGGTTTTCCTCGGTCAGTTGCAAAGCCTCGAGCCCGGCTGCCTTATCCTCGACATCCGCATGCCGGCGATTACCGGATTGAAGCTGCAGGAAAAGCTGCTGGAAGAAGGTGTTGACTGGCCGGTCATCATCATTTCCGGCCATGGGAATATCGATGCCTGCCGCCGAGCTTTCCGCAACGGCGCGGTGGATTTCCTCTCCAAACCCGTAGACGAACAGGATCTCATCGACGCGATCCAGAAGGCGCACCAGACCCTGGCACGCACGCTCGACGCGAAGGCGCAGCACGCCGAGACGCTGGCGCTGCTGTCGCTCCTGACCGCGCGGGAGCGTGAGATACTTGAACGCATCGCGCTCGGTTTCACCACCCGCCAGATCGCCGATGGACTTGGCCTTTCACCGCGCACGGTCGATAGCCACCGTGCGGCCATCGGTCTCAAACTCGGCACCACGTCGCAGGCGGAAATGACAAGGCTCTGGCTGGAGGCCGGAGAGGATCGTTAGGCGCGGATCGGTAGAACTACCGAGAGGGCGGCCAATCTTACGGATTCGCGGCCTTGCTCCTTGCGCCTAAAGTGCAGTCCTCACCACGCAAGAGGACTTTCTTATGCTCCGTAACCTTTTTATCGTTTCGCTTCTGATCGCCCCTTCGGCAGCTTTCGCACAGGCTTTGCCGACTGCGCCTTACCTGCCGCTCGAAATGGCGGAGAAGGCGGCCAGGGCAGCGCTTCAGGCCTGCTCGGCAAAGGGTAATGCCGTCACCGTCACCATCGTTGCCCGTGACGGCGCCACCAAGGTGATGCTGAAGGCCGACGGCTCCGGCCCCCATACGGTCTCCAGCGCAACCGGCAAGGCCTTTGCGGCCGCATCGCTCGGCCGTGACATTGGCGAGATTGCAGACTTCATCGCTTCCAAGCCCGCCAATGAAGGTCTGCGGACCATGGACGAGCGTCTGGTCATTCAGGCCGGCGGCCTGCCGATCAAGATCGGTGAAGCCCTGGTCGGCGGCATCGGCGTCGGCGGCGCACCTTCGGGCGCCATCGATAGCGAATGCGCCCGTGAAGGTCTCAACGCCATCGGCGCGAAGTAAGCACCACCAAAAAATGGATGCGGCGGCTTCGCTGGAAGCCGCCGCATTGTCGCGCATCACTGCGCCATCGCATCCTCATATTCGCTTGAAAGCATGAGCCACTGCTCCTCGGCGTCCGAAAGCTTGGCAGCGGCCTCGCCACGCTCTTTCACCTTCTGCGCGGCCTTGGCGGGCGCTTTTTCATACAGGGCAGGGTCCGCCAGTTCCGTGTCGAGCGCCTGAATCATTTTCTCAAGCTTCGCCGTCAGGGATTCGATTTCATTGATCTTTTTCTTGAGCGGGGCGAGCTGGGCGCGCTTTTCCGCATTGGCCTTACGCTGGTCGGCTTTCGATGCCTGATCGGCGGCGGCCTCGACCTTGTCTTCCTTCTTCTTGCCGGAGGAAACGACGAGATCGCGATATTCCTCCATATCGCCTTCGAAGGTTTTGACCGTGCCGTCGGCCACAAGCCACAGGCGATCCACCGTCGCCTCGATAAGATGCCGGTCGTGCGAGATCAGGATGACGGCGCCGTCATAGTCGTTCAGCGCCTCGATAAGCGCCCGGCGACTGTCGATATCGAGATAGTTTGTCGGTTCGTCGAGGATGAGCAGGTTGGGCGCGTGAAAGGCCGCAAGCCCCATCAGCAGCCGGGCCTTTTCACCGCCCGACAGGTCTTTCGCCGCCGTCGCCATCTTCTCCGTTGCCAGACCCATCTGCGCCACCCGCGACCGCACCTGCGCCTCCGGCGCCAGCGGCATCAGCTTGCGCACATGTTCGACCGGCGTTTCATCCGGCACGAGGTCATCCAGCTGGTGCTGCGCGAAAAAGCCGATCTTCAGGCCGGGCGCAACACGGAGATCGCCCGCCTGCGGGGCAAGCCGGCCGGAGATGAATTTCGCAAAGGTCGATTTGCCGTTGCCGTTGGAACCGAGCAGCGCGATGCGGTCGTCATTGTCGATCCGCAGATTGAGCTGTTTCAGGATTGATCTGCCCGGCTCATAACCCACGGCACCGCCATTGATGGCGACGATGGGCGATGCCGGTTGCTTTTCCGGCTCCGGGAATGTGATCGGCTGGACGTGATCCTCGATCACGGCAGCAACGGTGCCCATGCGCTCCAGCGCCTTGATGCGGCTCTGCGCCTGGCGCGCCTTGGTGGCCTTGGCGCGAAAACGGTCGATGAAGCTTTGCAGATGTTTGCGCGCGGCGTCGTTCTTGACCTTGGCCTTCATCTGCAATTCGTCGGCCTCGGCCTTCTGCCGCTCGAACTGGTCGTAACCGCCGCGATAGAAGGTCAGCTTCTTCTGGTCCAGATGCACGATGGAGTTGACGGCGTTGTTCAGAAGATCGCGGTCGTGGCTGATGATGATGACGGTATGCGGATAACGGCGGATATAGTCTTCCAGCCAGAGCGTGCCTTCGAGGTCGAGATAGTTGGTCGGCTCGTCGAGCAGCAAAAGGTCCGGTTCGGCAAACAGCACGGAGGCAAGCGCCACGCGCATGCGCCAGCCGCCGGAGAAGGAGGAGGCGGGGCGAAGCTGCGCTTCGTGATCGAAGCCGAGGCCGGCAAGAATGCTCGACGCGCGGGCCTCCGCCGAATGGGCGTTGATATCGACGAGCCGCATCTGGATTTCGGCGATACGGTGCGGATCGGTTGCGGTTTCCGCTTCGGCCAGCAGTGCGCTGCGTTCCTTGTCGGCGGAAAGCACGATGGAAATCAGCGACTCTTCCGTTCCCGGCGCTTCCTGCGCCACCTGGCCGATGCGCGCCTGTTTCGGGATCTTTACCGAACCGCTTTCCGCAGAAAAATCGCCGGTGATGACCCGGAACAGGGTGGATTTGCCAGCGCCGTTGCGGCCGACAAGGCCTGCCTTCACACCCGCCGGAAGCGTTACGCTGGCATGGTCAAGAAGCAGGCGCCCGGCGATGCGGGCGGAAAGATCGGTAATCGTAATCATGGCGCCGTTTTGGCCGAACTGCGTGGCCAAGGCAAGAGCGCCCGCGCCACACAGCAACAGAATGCAGCGTCAACAGCCGAGCTGCGCCAGATAGCTGCCGCGGCTATGTTGCGCCACGTCCCGGGAGTAGCCGATGACGCAATTGCGCGTGCCGCAGCGGGCGGAGAGCAGGGCGAGTTCGGCATGGCCGAAAAATTCGGCGGGCGTGGCAGTGCCGTCCACTGCCGCGACCCCGATCGAAACCGTCAGATGTTCGCCTTCGCCCTCGCTGGTCACGAAGCGCAGCGCCGCCACATTTTGCCGCAACCGCTCGGCAATTGCTTCAGCGGTATTTTGCGAGACGCCGGCGAACAGAAAGGCGAACTCATTGCCGCCGATACGGGCGACGAAGTCATCCTTCTTGATTGTCTTGCGAAAGAGCGTGGCAAACCGCCGAAGCGCCTTGTTGCCGGCGGTTGGGCCGTATTTTCCGTTGATTTCGCGGAAATGGTCGATGTTGAGCAGCACCAGCGACGTGGCGGATGGCGCTTGATCGCCTGAGAAGAGGTCTTCGAGTTTTTCAAGGAATGCCGGCCGATTGGGAAGCGCCGTCAAGGCGTCACGCAGGGAGTTCGCCTGAAGCTCGGCCCGTCGTTTCTCAACCTCGCGGATTTTCATCAGTCCCATCGAGATGAAATGCTTGAGACTGGTCTGTTCTTCGCGAATGTCGCCCATCAGTTGCGCAAGCCGTTCCAGTGACGGCGGCTCATCGTGATCTTCCTCGGCAAGGCTGGTGACGAATGTTTCGCTGCGCTGCAGGCCGGCTTCCAGCCGCGCGGAAATTTGATTGAGCGTTTCGAAAGCCGTGGCCGCCATCTGTTCCGCTTCGATGCGGGAGAAACCGGGCAGATTGTGCCTCTGGCCGATAATATCGATTTCATGCTGTTGCGGCGCGTTGCCGAGCGCGAGAATATCGCGCCCCATGGCCGGGTTATGCCCCGACAATATCTCATAGATCAGTTCATAATTACGCGGCAATGGTGCAATGTTCATCTTGCCGATGAATTGCGTGATCCGGGTAACGACAAGACCGTTTCTGGACTGTTCGCGTTTTATATCGCCAGCAGATGTTGTCACGGTCAGCCCCAAGAGATCATGTTTATGAATGCGTCCAAATATTCGACTTCCGAATTGGGGTTACTCATACACGCGACGGTTTAAAATAGGCTAAACTCGCGGGAGGTTTTTGCCACATTCAACCATAAATTCCGGCGTGGTGAAGGCTGTAAGTCGCAAACGGCTTTTGATCGGTGCTATGACAAATCCTGATTTGATTTCAGGTGATGGCCGTTCTTATATCGTTTCTCCAACAGGACATAAGAGGGTGCAGCCTATGACGACCTCCAGAACCTTATATTCTCTCTGCGGAAGCGATAGCTCCCGGCCGTTTTCTCCCCATTGCTGGAAAACGGTGCTTTCGCTGGCGCATAAGGGGCTGGATTTCGAGGAACGGCCCTTGCCCTTCACGGTCATTCCGACGGTGGAGGACGGTTTTTCGAGGACCGTGCCGATCCTGCGCGATGGCGACCAGCTGGTGAGCGACAGTTTCGAAATCGCCCTTTATCTCGATGAGGCTTACCCGGAGCGCCCGTCGCTGTTTAACGGCGAGGGCGGCAAGGCAATGGCGCGCTTTGTCGAAAGCTGGTCGCAGACCCAGCTTCACCCGGCCATCACCCGCATTGCCGTGCTCGATATCCACAATATGCTTGATGAGCCGGACCGCCTTTATTTCCGCGACAGCAGGACGAAGGCGCTCGGCCGGCCGCTGGAGGATGTGGTGGCCAATCGTCAGGCGGAAATCGCGGCCTTCCCGGCGCTCCTGGCGCCAATCCGCCGCATGCTGAGCTTCCAGCCCTTCATCGGCGGCACTTCGCCGTTATTTGCGGACTATATCGTTTTCGGCGCGTTGCAATGGGCGAGGATCACCACCGGGGCTGATCTGTTTTCTGAAAACGATCCTGTCCGGGACTGGTTCGAGGGCTGCCTCGATCTCCACGACGCGAGAGGCCGCAGTGTGACAGCGGCGTGAAATGTCTGCCGCCATCGTCGCAATGTGGTTGATCCCCCTTGTTTTCGGGCCTTTGGGCGGGTAAAGACCGCCCACTTTCTATAGGAAAAGGAAACGGACACATGGCGATTGAACGCACATTTTCGATGATCAAGCCGGACGCAACCAAGCGTAACCTGACGGGCGCGATCACCAAGGTATTTGAAGACAACGGCCTGCGCGTCGTCGCCTCCAAGCGCGTCTGGATGAGCAAGCGCGAAGCCGAAGGCTTCTACGCCGTTCACAAAGAGCGTCCCTTCTTCGGCGAACTCGTTGAAGGCATGACCTCCGGCCCGACCATCGTTCAGGTTCTGGAAGGCGAAAACGCCATCCTCAAGAACCGTGAAATCATGGGCGCCACCAACCCGGCCCAGGCTGCGGAAGGCACCATCCGCAAGACCTTTGCGCTCTCCATCGGCGAAAACTCCGTTCACGGTTCCGATGCTCCGGAAACCGCCGCACAGGAAATCGCCTACTGGTTCGCCGAAACCGAAATCGTCGGCTGATTCAAAATATCAACGGCTTGAATCGCCTTCTCAGGTGATGGTGTGAAGCCGCTGAAAAGACTCGATGAAACGGAGCCGAAAGGCTCCGTTTTTTTTGTTTTATTTGCAGGAAGATGGGTTCCTGTGCCGAGCATCCGCCCCCCTCATTCCTGTGCTTGTCACAGGAATCCAGCCGACGCGCGTCCGCGCGGCGAAAGAGTCCCTCCAGCCCAAGGACTTGGGCTGGCTGGATTCCTGTGACAAGCACAGGAATGAGGGGGAGGTGTTCACGACGCCGGACACCCCTCCACCGGTCGCATATCCGTCGTGCCATCCGGTTTGAACACCTCCGGATTGGGCGTATAGAGCGGCCCGACTGTGAGCGGCTTGGCCGGAAGAAGCGACTGGTCCGTGTCGGAGCGGATCGTGGTCTCTATCGTTTGCAGGATATCACCCTCCGGCCCCTTTATGCGGATGGTGACTTTATAGGGGCGGTCCTGCTTGACGCATTCGACCGGCGGGCTTTGGACGGCGATCTTTTCGTCTTTCGGGAAAATCTTGTCCTTGGTCGTCAGGTCAGGGCCGCCGCGAGGATTTTCGAACGTCGCCTCCAGCGTGCTGCCGTCGCGGATGGGCGCGATGCGTTGCAGGGTCACGAGATAGGTGGCAATCGCCACCCGGTAGTTGAAGACGAACATGCGGCCCGAAACCTTTGCGACATCGCGCGGCTCGTCCCGCTGGCATCCGGAAAGAGAGAGCAGCGCCGCAATCGCCAGCAATGGAATGGCAGTTCTTTTCATGTCTGCGCCTCCTTCTTCCGCTGATAATGCCGGCTGGCTTTCTGTCGGTTGCCGCACACCGCCATGTCGCACCAGATGCGGCTTCTGTTCTTGCTGCGGTCGATGAACAGCCAGCCGCAATTGCCGCAAATCTTCAGCCGTTCCCGCGTCTCTGCCGAAAGCAGCGAAAGGGCGGAATGGGCGGTCGCATTGCCGAGGCTTGTCGCGAGAGGAAACGACCGCAATGCCGCGCCGCAGGCGAAAAGAAGCTCAGCCAAGCTGCCGTCATCATTGCCGCCACTGGCGAGTGAGGAGCGGAAATAGTCGTCGATAGCCTCACGCAGACCAAGAAAAACCGGCCGCTTTTCCGCCTCAGGCGCGATGAGCGTCGGAAACCTGCCGCGCTCTGCACCGAGACGGGTCGCAGCTTCCGCAAAGGCAATGATCTGCTCGGGTGCGGCAAAACGGTCGATCGATTTTGCCGCGTCGGAACGCAAGATGATACTGTTGGCAACATCGAGTGCCAATGCGCCGCCTGCGAAACGATGTTCTGTCCAGCGAAATGTCATGTCAGACATTATAACTGTCAAAATCCATTTTAACAGTTATAATAGCGGCGGGAGGACGCGTTTGGCCTATTTCCTGCAACAATTGCTGAATGCCGTGCCGGTCGCCTCGCTTTATGCGGTTCTGGCCTTCGGCTACGCGATCGCCTTTTCGATCACCAGACGGGCAGATGTCACCTACGGCGCGATTTTCGCCTTCGCTGGCCAGACCTGCCTGCTGTTTGCCGATTTCGGCTGGAACCGGCTGTGGCTGGTCCTGCCCGCAACGCTTGCCCTTGGGGCGGGGATGGGGCTGTTCGGCGGGCTGTGGGCGGCGGCGTTCATCGGCAGGGCAGTGATGCGGCCGCTGGCGAAAGCCTCCCCCAATGCGGTAACGGTCGCCTCCATCGGCGTGCTGATCGCGCTCACCGAAAGCGCCAGACTTGCCGCCGGCACCCGTCAATTATGGCTGCCGCCGCTTTTATCCGAACCGGTGCGTTTCTGGGCCGATGGCAGCTTTGCCGTTACCCTGACGCCAATGCAGATGCTGAACACGGCCGTTTTCTGCCTGCTCGTTCTCGCAGGCTATTTCTATCTGCGGCGTTCCGGCTTTGGCAGACGCTGGAAGGCGGTGTCGGACGATGCTTTCGCCGCCTCGCTCTGCGGGGTGAATGCGGGCAGAATATTCCTGCTGTCCTATTGCGCGGCGGGCCTTATCGCCGCAATCGCCGGTGTATTGGCGACCTTTTATTACGGCACAATGGATTTCGGCGCCGGGCTGGTATTCGGCCTGAAGGTCGTACTCATTTCGGCGGCGGGCGGTTATGCCAGCCCGCTCGTCTGCGCGCTCGGGGCCGCTGCCGTCGGTTTTGCCGAAACCCTGTGGGTTGGTTACGGGCCTGTCATCTGGCGGGATGCGGCCGTTCTGACGCTTCTGGTCGGTTGGCTGATCGTCATGCGCAGCAGGGTGGAAGCGCCCTAGAGCATTCCGAGGAGAAGTGGACGCCAGTTTTCCGTCCGGAAATGCGAAAACGACGAAGCGTTACCGCCACTTGTCCTTGGCCGCGTCATCCGTTGCCTTGGCCGCGATCCACTCGCCCGCCGTGCCATCCTTGCCATGTTCCTTTTTCCAGAACGGGGCGGAGGTCTTGAGGTAGTCCATCACGAAATTTGCGCCGTCGAAGGCGGCCTGCCGGTGCCGGGCTGCGGCGACGACGAGGACGATATTTTCGCCGGCAGCGATCTTGCCGTGGCGATGGATGGCAGTGAGACCGAGAAGGGCGAAACGCTCGATGGCGAGATCGGCGATGCGGGTCATTTCCGCTTCTGCCATGCCGGGATAATGTTCAAGTTCCAGCGCCGCCAGCGTGCCGCCATCGTCGCGGCAAAGCCCGGTGAAGGCCACCACCGCGCCGATGCTTCCGTCGCCTTCCGTCAGCCTGCGGGTTTCTTCCCCAGCGTCGAAATCTTCGCGCTGCACGCGGATCGTCGGCTTGACGGCTGGCTGCATCCACTCATCCCCCGGTCATGGGCGGGAAAATGCCGATCTCGCGCGCGCCGGCAATGCTCTCGTCATGTTCGACATGTTCCTGATTGACTGCAACGCGGATCACATCCGGAAATTCGAAGGCGGCTTCGTAATTTTCGCCACGGCTTGTGAGCCAGGTGATCAGTTCACCGGCCGTGGTGACGGAGGAGGGGATGTCCAGCTCCTCCTCGGCCGTGCCGATCTTTTCGCGCACCCAGGCGAAATAAACGATCCGTGCCATCATTCTTCGTCCACGATGTGCTTGAGGCCCGCCTTGAAGTAGTCGTAGCCGGTATACATGGTCAGCGCCGCCGCGAGCCAGAGAAGCGTAATTCCCATTTCTGTCGTGTAGGGCAGAACCTTGTCGCCAGCAGGGCCCGCGAGAAGAAAGGCGATGGCCACCATCTGGATGGTGGTCTTCCATTTGGCGATGCGGGTGACGGGAACGCTGACCTTCAACGCCGCCAGATATTCGCGCAGGCCAGAGACCAGAATTTCGCGGCAGAGAATGGTAATGGCGGCCCAGAGCGACCAGCCGGCAATGGTGCCATCCGCAGCCATCAGGAGCAGCACCGAGGCCACCAGCAGCTTGTCGGCGATCGGGTCCAGCATGCGGCCGATATTGGAGGTCTGGTTCCAGATACGCGCCAGATAACCATCGAGAAAATCGGTCAGCGAGGCGATGATGAACAGCCAGAGAGCCGTCCAGCGCGCGAAAT
The DNA here is from genome assembly GCF_018873185.1 of Rhizobium sp. X9. Lineage (NCBI taxonomy): Bacteria > Pseudomonadati > Pseudomonadota > Alphaproteobacteria > Hyphomicrobiales > Rhizobiaceae > Rhizobium > Rhizobium sp. X9. The sequence continues at coordinate 874,528 of NZ_CP071311.1, forward strand.
CCGAGCTTTCCAGCTTTCCTTCGACGTAAAAACACAAAACGATGACAGGAACCGCCAGAATGCGGGCATAGGTGAGAAGGTTGGGAATGTTATATGCGCGCGAAGCCATGGGAAACCTGTCAGTCTGGATAAGCTGCCTTGATGCCGCCCCTGACGCATAGGGTCAACACGTTATTATGTTTTTTTAGCAGTTCATTGCGATACCGCGCCTTCAATCGCCACTGCTCTCATGGAAGTGATTGTAGATTTGCCGCGCCACCGCTTCTGAAATGCCGGTGACGTTCATCAGATCGTTGAGGCCTGCGCGGGAAACCGCCTTCGCCGTGCCGAAATGCTGCAGCAGCGAGCGCTTGCGTCCGGGGCCGATCCCCGAAATTTCATCCAGCGGATTGCGCACCATTTCCTTCTTGCGCCGCGCCCGGTGTGAGCCGATGGCGAAACGGTGCGCCTCATCACGCATGCGTTGAATGAAATAGAGAACGGGATCCCGTGGCGGCAGGGAAAAATCGCTGCGCCCATCCACAAAGAAACGCTCGCGGCCCGCATCGCGGTCCACGCCCTTGGCGACGCCGATGGCGATCACACTGTCGCGTATGTCGAGTTCATCGAGGATGGCGCGCACCGCCGTCATCTGGCCCTGACCGCCGTCGATCAGGATTACATCCGGCCAGGTGGGGAAGGGCATGTCGGCGGCTTCCTCCGGTGTCGGCGTCTGCGTCTGCCCGCGGTCGGGCTTGCCCTCTTCCTTCAACAGGCGCGAGAAGCGGCGGGTCATCACCTCGCGCATCATGCCGAAGTCGTCGCCCGGGGTGATGTCGGTCGATTTGATGTTGAACTTGCGATATTGGTTCTTCACGAAACCTTCCGGCCCCGCCACCACCATGCCGCCCACGGCATTGGTGCCCATGATGTGCGAGTTGTCGTAAATCTCGATCCGGCGCGGCACATAGGGAAGGTTGAAGGTTTCCGCAAAACCCTTCAGCAGCCGCGCCTGGGACGAGGTTTCCGCCAGCTTGCGGCCATGCGCCTCGCGCGCATTGGCAAGAACATGGTCGGTAATGTCCTTCTTCTCGCCGCGCTGCGGCACGCTGATCGTCACCTTGTGTCCCGCTTTTTCACCAAGGGCAGCCGCCAGAAGTTCCTGTTCCTCCACGGTTTCGGAAAGCAGGATCTGTTTCGGTACCGGTTTGTCGTCGTAGAACTGCGCAAGGAACGCATTGAGGATTTCCGAGCCGGGCAGCGACGGGTCCGCCTTCGGGAAATAGGCGCGGTTGCCCCAGTTCTGGCCGGTGCGGAAAAAGAACACCTGAATACAGGATATGCCGCCTTCATGATGGATGGCGAAGACATCCGCCTCCTCGATACCGGCGGGATTGATACCCTGATGGCTCTGGACATGGGAAAGTGCGGCCAGCCGGTCGCGATAGACGGCGGCGCGCTCGAAATCGAGATCCTCGGCCGCCTCGTTCATCTGCCGTGCAATCGCGGTCTTGACGCTCTGGCTCTTGCCGGACAGGAAATCCTTGGCTTCCTTGACGAGTTCCGCATACCCCTGATCGCTGATCTCATGCGTACAGGGGCCGGAACAGCGCTTGATCTGGTAGAGAAGACAGGGACGCGTGCGGGTTTCGAAAACACTGTCGGTACAGGTGCGGATCAGGAAGGCGCGCTGCAGCGAATTGATCGTTCGGCCGACCGCGCCGGCCGACGCGAAGGGGCCGAAATAATCGCCCTTGCGCGCCCGCGCACCGCGATGCTTGAAGATCGCCGGGGCGCGATTGTCGGCGGTGATGAGAATATAGGGAAACGATTTGTCGTCACGCAGAAGCACGTTAAAGCGCGGCCGCAAGCGCTTGATGAGGTTGGCTTCAAGCAGAAGCGCCTCGGTCTCCGTGCGGGTGGTGACGAATTCCATATGGGTGGTGAAACGCACCATCTGGGCGATGCGGTTGGAATGGACACGGCCCTGCGCATAGTTGCCGACGCGCTTCTTCAGCGAGCGCGCCTTGCCGACATAAAGCACATCGCCCGCCTCGTTAAACATGCGGTAGACACCCGGCGAATTCGGCAGGTGTTTGACGAATTCGCCGATGAGGTCCATGCCCTTCAGGCCGGATTCATTCTTCCAGCCCGCATTCCAGTCCATGCCGGCAACGTCGCGCGGAGCCTCGGCCGCTTCTGTTACGGCAAGGCTTGCATCGTCGTCTTCGTCGTCGGTTTCATCGAAGAGAATACCGCCATCAGGCAGCTTCTTTCCGTTCATTCATTAATCTCCGCCACATCAGGGGTTTCCCAGCCAAGGTGCTGGCCGCCGTCGAGCGCGATCATTTGTCCGGTGACCGACGGCGTGTCGAAAAGAAAGCGAATCGTCCGCCCGAACTCATCTGCGGCAGGACCACGCTTTAATATAAGGCCGTCGATCTGCGCCTGAAAGTCCTCCGGCGCCTGTCTTTCGCTTTTGAAGGTGGGACCCGGTCCGATGGCATTGACCCGGACGCGTGGTGCAAAGCTCTGCGCCATCGTCCGCGTCGCGGTCCAAAGGGCGGATTTCGAAAGCGTGTAGGAATAAAAACGCGGCGTGAGCGCAAGCACGCGCTGGTCGATGATATTGACGATCAGCCCGGATTTATCCTGTGGCAATTGTTCGATGAAGGCGGCCGCGATGAGGGAAGGGGCCCTGACATGCACGGCAAAATGCGCATCGAAGACCGCCGGATCGGGGGCCTCAGCCGAATCGTTGAGGAAAACGGACGCATTGTTGACGACGACGCCGATGGGGCCGAGCGCGGAAGATGCCTGTTCGACAAGCGCCATTGTCGGCGCAGATTGTGTCAGATCCGCCTGGACGGCGACGGCTTTGCCACCGTTTTGCCTTATTTCGTTAGCGAATTCCTCGGCTTCAGCCATAGAGGCATTGGCATGGACGGCGATTGCAAAGCCGTGGGCGGCCAAATCCGTGGCGATCGCCCGCCCAAGCCTTCGGGCGGCTCCGGTTATCAAGACTGTCTTCGGTATATTTTCTTTCACGGCGGACCTGCATTTGCTCATACCCGCCCTATTTGCTGGATATAAATGCAAATCGCAAGCTGTCCGTCGGCCCCAAAAGAATTGGGCGATTTTTTATTCACAATGCAATTTCGGTTTAATTTGAATATAACTAAGTTTAAAGCCGATATATTGCTGATTAGGCTTCTGTTAGGGTTAATAAAACCCTTGTGGCAATTAGGCAACGTCTAATTCTAGTCACGTCTCTGCCCCAAACAATTCACATTTTGGCTCTTTGATCTCCGCATTCTCCCATCAAGTTCAGTTTCCAGAGGGGCGATTAACCCGACGATTTTTACACCGCGTCTGAAAACAATGTTTTGAGTGCAGAGCGGTCCTGAAAGGAGAATAGCATGCGTATTTTCGTAGCAACCCTTATGGCTTCGACCATGGCAGCTGCCGGCTTCTCGGCCGCTCACGCCGCTGACGCCGTAAACGAAGTGCCCCAGGCACCGGTGTCCTACGACCAGCCCGCACCGGTCAAGGATTGGTCCGGCGCTTACCTCGGTGGTACGGTCAACTATGACTGGGGCCGTTTCAGCTCCAGCAATGATGGCCGTGACGCCAAGGGCTTCGGTGGCGGTCTCTACGGTGGTTACAACATGCAGAGCGGCCAGATCGTTTACGGTGCTGAAGCAGACGTGAACCTGGGCGACGAGAAGGGCTCCGCCGGTACGGTTGCCGGTAACGCCGTCGAAGGCAAGCAGGGCGTCAACGGCTCGCTGCGTGGCCGCGTTGGTTACGACATGAACCCGTTCCTGCTCTATGGTACGGCCGGTCTTGCTGTCTCCGACAACAAGGTTCGTGACGCGACCTCCAAGGACAGCGCCACCGCCCTCGGTTACACCGTTGGTGCCGGTGTTGAAGCCATGGTAACGGACAACATCACCGCCCGTCTGGAATATCGCTACAGCGACTACCAGAAGAAGGACTACGGTCTCGACTCCGGCGCGTTCTCGCGTGGTTTCGACGATCACTCCGTCAAGGCCGGTATCGGCGTCAAGTTCTGATCCTTCTCGGATCGGTAAAAGAAAAGCCGGGGTTTACGCCCCGGCTTTTTGTTTCTGCGGCATGTGCCCAGAATGAATGCCCGGCTATCAGGCCAGGCATCGTCTTGCTTTGACGTCAGGCGGCGGCCTTCATTTCCGTGTAGGCTTCGAAACGCTTGCCGAATGTCTCAGGCCACTGCGCCAGCGCATCGCGACCCTCTGCCCATTCACCCGCGAAACGCAGATCGAGATAACCGATCATCGCCGCAAGCGCGAAATGGCCGCCATGCAGTTTCTTGCCGGTTTTCGGCAGGTTCGCGTTGAGATGGTCGAGGCCCTTCACAACCTTTTTCCACTGCTTGTCGATCCATGGCTGATGAATCTTGTCTTCGGGGCGAAAACGGCGCTCGTAAACAATGGCGAGCAGGCAATCCATGATGCCGTCGCAGAGCGCTTCCAGAATTTCCACTTCCGTGCGTTTGCCATTCTTCTTCGGGTAGAGCTTTCCGCCCGAAAGGCGGTCGAGATAGTGCATGATCGCCACGCTGTCATAGACCGAACCGCCATCATCCAGCAGCAGGACCGGGATCTTGCCGAGCGGATTATTGTCCATCAGCGTTGCCGGCTCGGCATTGGTGTCGACGCGCACGGACGTGATGTCGATACCGAGATGGCGGGCGGCCATGCGCACCTTGGCGGAATAGGGGGAGGCGGGCGAATAGAGCAGTTCCATGGTCGGGTCCTATGGGTTGGCGTCTCGTGACTGGAGTATTTCCAATAAAATGCGTAGCGGTTTTATGTCTGGAAAATATGTAAAATAAAGAAATAGAGATCATCCGATCCGCTTTAGCGAATGGGAATAATTTCGGTGGCACCGGCGCGGCAGCCTTTGCGGTCAAGCTCGGGGCAGTCGCGGAATGTCATGTCCGTATTGAGGCAGATGCGGACTTCCTCGAGGCGCTTTCCATCGCAGCTGATCGAGACGCCGCGTTTCGACATGCCGGGATTGGCATCGGTGAAGGCGGTTTCTATCGCGTCCGCAGAGAGGCTGGCCGCTCCGGCACCCGAGGCAATCCTCTCCGGCAGCCTGACCGTCTCGAAGGCGGCCCGGATTGCCGAGAAATAATCCTTCTGCGAAAGGCCGGAGCACGAGCCGTGTTTGCGCCATTGGTGGCCGATCAGCCCCATGGAAGGCATGATGTCGAACATGGTACGGCCGATGGCGTCAGGCACGCGGTCCGGCTCGCCGCTTTTGCAGAATTCGGGATAGCCAGTCTCGTTTTGCGGCCAAAGCCCATGCACGACAAAACCGTAACGCCTGTCGCTGCCGCATTGCTGGCGATTACCGGAGCCTTCGGAACTGGCGCAGAATGCCGGCGACCAAGACAGTGAAAGTACATAAAAATCAAAGCCCGTTCCGCGTGATACGGGATTTCTGCCCGTATCCTGCCGGGATGCAGCGCGCCGGGAAGCGTCTGCCCCGGAATTCCCGACTGGCTGCGATTGTGATTGCGTCTGCCGGTTGCTGTCGGAGCCGGTGGGCGTGGATTTTTCCTGCGCGAACCAAAGCGCTGCAAGCGACAGAAGACCCAAGGCGATGAAACCCGCATAACGCTTCATTCTGCGCACGTTCCCCGGAAAATGGACGACCTCATATCACCGTCGGCGACAAATCGGTCTTACATAAATTTGTGAACGGGGCAAACGGGCAATCTTCCATGAAAAGGTTGAAAGCTTCGCCGCATAACGAATAGAGTCGAACGAATCTTCTGCGGAAAGCGGAAATAGGGCTGGGGTGAAGCTGGAGGAAATAGGCGGGCATGACCGCATGACATCAAAGAAATACATCTGGCCCGTCGTTGGTCTGGCGACGATCGGTTTTTCAGCCTGGTTGCTCTATCATGAGCTGCGCGGTCTTTCGCTTGATGACCTGTGGGAAAGTCTGGCGGCCATTCGCGCACGGGACTGGGTGTGTTCCGGCCTGTCGACGCTGGTAGCCTATGCCGCCCTTGCCGGTTACGACCGCATCGCGCTCCAGCATCTCGGCCGCAAGGTGAACTGGTTCTTCATCACGCTTACCTCTTTCACCACCTATGCGCTTTCCCACAATGTCGGCGCTTCCGTGTTTTCCGGCGCCGTGGTGCGGTATCGTGCCTATACGTCGAAGGGGCTGAGCGTCGGGGAAGTCGGCGTGCTTGTCGCGCTTTGTTCCTTCACCTTTACCATCGGCACGATTATGCTGATCGGCATGGTGCTTGTCTACGAGCCTGACATTACCGAGCGCTTCACCGGCATCCTGCCCGTGGAGGCTTCAACGACAACCGGCATCCTGTTGCTCGTCGTCGTCGGTCTTTACGTGCTCGGCAGTCTTCTGAAGCTGAAGCCACTGAAAATCCGCTCGTTTTTCCTGCCCTATCCCGCACCGAAACTGGTGGCGCAACAGCTGGTCATCGGTCCGATCGAGCTGATCGGCGCGGCGGGCATCATCTATTTCGCCCTGCCGGAGGCGGGAAATCCGGGTTTCATGATCATCCTCGGCATATTCCTGATTTCATTCTCGGCGGCGCTGATTTCTCACGCGCCGGGTGGGCTCGGCGTGCTGGAACTGGTCTTCGTCACCGGCCTGCCGGACATGAACCCCGCTGACGTGATTGCGGCGCTGCTGGTATTCCGGCTGTTCTACCTCATCATTCCCTTCATCATGGCCCTGTTCGTGATCCTGTTCTTCGAGCGATCACAGCTTGCGCAGGCGCAGAAACGGGAAGGGCTGAGGTAGGACCTCAATCCTCCTCCGGCTTTTCCTCGCCGCGCAGCCAGAAGGCGCGGTGCGAAGCGTACCGGTCCTGCGCCATCACCGTTTTCAGGAATGGCAGCAGCGTGTGCAGCTCGTCCTTCAGCGTATAAGGTGGGTTGACGATGATGAGGCCGGAACCGCTCAGGCCTTCCAGCCGGTCGCTTTTGACGGAGAGTTCGGCGCACAGCATCTTCGGAATTTCGAAGGATTGCAGCCGCTCGTGAAAATCCCTGATCGGCGCGCCCTTTTTGAGCGGATACCACAGGCAATAGGTGCCGGTGGAAAAACGCCGATAGGCCTTGTTCAGGCCATCCGCGAGCCGCTGATATTCGTTCTCCAGCTCGAACGGCGGATCGACGAGGATAAGGCCGCGCTTTTCCTTCGGCGGCAGATGTGCGCCGAGCGACAGCCAGCCGTCCAGTTCGGTGACGCGCACCTGATAATCGCCCTCGAACAGGCGGGACAGGGCGCGTGCATCATCCGGATGCAGTTCCATGGCCGAAAGTCGGTCCTGCGGGCGAAACAGCATGCGCGCGAGTTTCGGCGAACCCGGGTAGAATTGCACGCCGCCATCCGGATTGAGCTCCCTGACGGCGGAAAGATAGGGTTCCAGCAATTCGGCGATGGGAGCAGGAAGATCGGCGTCCATCAGCTTGCCGATGCCGGTCTGCCATTCACCCGTCTTTTGCGCCTCTTCCGAGGACAGGTCGTAAAGGCCGATGCCGGCATGGGTATCCAGCACGCGAAACGCCTTGTCCTTGTTCTGCAGGTAGCGGACGAGGCGCGCGAGAATAGCGTGCTTGAGAACATCCGCGAAATTGCCGGCGTGGTAGATGTGGCGATAGTTCATGGATGTGTCTCGCTTGCCGTTTATCCGGATGAATGGTGATGATGAATATTCTTGATGGACGTCACTTCGGCCTTTTTGCCGCATCGCTGATGCAATATAGAAAAGACATGAACGTTGCGACCCCGATTTCCGCTAAAAACGCCGCCGAAGGCGCCACACGTGTTGGCCACACGGTCTGTCCTCACGACTGTCCGAGCGCCTGCGCGCTGGAAGTGGACATCAATGCCGATGGCCGCATCGGCCGTGTGCGCGGCGCCAATGCCAATACATACACCGCCGGCGTCATCTGCGCCAAGGTGGCGCGTTATTCCGAGCGCATCTATCATCCCGGTCGTCTTTTGACCCCGAAGCGCCGCAGGGGCGCGAAGGGTGCCGGCGACTGGCAGGAGGTTTCCTGGGAAGCGGCGCTGGACGAGGTCGCCGACGCTTTCGTGAAGGCTGAAGCCCGCCACGGTGCCGAGGCCATCTGGCCCTATTTCTACGCCGGAACCATGGGGCAGGTGCAGCGCGATTCCATCGAGCGGCTGCGCCATGCCAAGAAATATTCCGGCTTTTTCGGGTCGATCTGCACCAACATGGCCTGGACGGGTTATGTGATGGGCACGGGCGCGCTGCGGGGTCCCGATCCGCGCGAGATCGCCAAGGCCGATGTCGTCGTCATCTGGGGCACCAATGCGGTTGCCACTCAGGTCAATGTCATGACCCATGCGGTCAAGGCCCGCAAGGAACGCGGCGCGAAGATCGTCGTCGTCGATATCTACGACAATCCGACCATGAAACAGGCGGATATGCGCATCGTCGTGCGTCCGGGCACGGATGCCGCGCTTGCCTGCGCCATCATGCACATCGCCTTCCGCGACGGTTATGCCGACCGCGACTACATGGCGCGGTTTGCGGACGATCCGGCCGGGCTCGAAGCGCATCTGAAGACAAAAACGCCGCAATGGGCATCTGACATCACCGGTCTCTCCGTCGAGGAGATCGAGGATTTCGCAAGGCTCGTCGGCACGACGAAAAAGACCTTCTTCCGGCTGGGTTACGGTTTCGCCCGCCAGCGCAACGGCGCGGTCGCCATGCACGCCGCCCTCTCGATCGCAACGGTGCTCGGCTCCTGGCAATATGAGGGTGGCGGCGCCTTCCATAACAATGGCGATATCTTCCGGCTCAACAAGTCGGAGTTGATGGGCACGGCCTATGCCGACCCCGATGTGCGCCAGCTCGACCAGTCGCAGATCGGCCGCGTGCTGACGGGTGACGCGGAAGCGCTGCGTCATGGCGGCCCGGTGACGGCTCTGCTCATCCAGAATACCAATCCCGTTAATGTCGCGCCCGAGCAGCGGCTGGTGAAACAGGGTTTCCTGCGCGACGATCTTTTCGTTGCCGTGCATGAGCAGTTCATGACGGAGACGGCTGAAGTTGCCGATATCGTGCTGCCCGCGACCATGTTCCTCGAACATGACGATATCTACCGCGCCGGCGGCCAGAACCACATTCTGCTAGGCCCCAAACTGGTGGAGCCGCCGGAAACGGTGCGCACCAATCTCTTCGTCATCGAAGAGCTGGCGAAACGTCTCGGCATCGACCATATGCCGGGCTTCGGCCTCTCAGCCCGTGACCATGTCGACCGCATGTTGAAAGTCAGCGGCTGGGGCGATTTCGATACGCTGGCGGAAGAAAAATGGATCGATGCGCAGCCCGCTTTCGAGGTGGCGCATTATCTCGAGGGCTTCGGTTATGGCGACGGAAAATTCCGTTTCAGCCCCGAATGGGCAACCGGGCCGTCTCCCAACCGGCCGCCGAAAAACATCGGCGTGATGGGCCCCGTTTCGCAATTTCCAAAATTTCCGGATCAGGTAGACGTCATCGAAACCGCCGATCAGGACCATCCTTTCCGGCTGGCGACATCGCCGGCCCGCAACTTCCTGAACTCCACCTTTGCGGAAACGAAAACCTCCGTGCAGAAGGAAGGCCGTCCCGAACTGATGATCTGTCCTGCGGACGCTACCCGTAACAATATCGCCGATGGTGACATCGTGCGCATCGGAAATGGCCGCGGCGAAGTGCGTCTCCACGCAAAAATCGTGGAGGGTGCCAGACCCGGCGTTCTGGTTGCTGAAGGGCTGTGGCCCAACAAGGCACATCTGGACGGTGAGGGCATCAATGTTCTGACCGGCGCGGACGCCGTTGCCCCCTATGGCGGGGCGGCTTTTCACGACAACAAGGTATGGCTCCGCCGCGAAGATCAAGCCAGCGAGGCTTGATATTGCGCTGCGACAGGGGCAGGCTCAACCAATTCCACGACAGGCAAGGACATATCCGGTGACACAGACACAAGCGAAGAACGTTCCGGCCGATACGGATACCGGCAGGGTCCGACTGGTGGAAAAAGAGACCGTGTGGAAGGGCTTCGTGCATATGCAGAAGCTCGTTTTCGACCAGCTTATGCCGGATGGCAAGACGATCCGCATCGTGCGGGAAGTCCACGACCATGGCAGCGCCGCCGCCATCCTGCTTTACGATGCCAAGCGCGACAGCGTGGTGATGGTGCGCCAGTTTCGCCCCGCCGCTTTCATGAACGGCGATCAAAGCTTCATGATCGAAGTTCCGGCCGGTCTTCTCGATGATGACAATGCGGCCGACGCCATTCGCCGGGAGGCGATGGAAGAATCCGGTTACGCGGTTGAGAAGGTCGACTATCTCTTCGATATGTATGCCAGCCCCGGAACGCTGACCGAAAAAGTCAGCCTTTTCGTTGCCCGCATCGATCTTGACGTGCAGGCCGGCAGTGGTGGGGGGCTGGAAACGGAAGGCGAGGATCTGGAAGTCCTGACCTACGGTCTCGACGAGGCCTTCGCGATGATCGCGTCCGGCGAAATCACCGACTCCAAGACGATCATTCTGCTGCAATGGGCCATGTTGAATCGGGACAGAATTTCACGCTGAGTGCTGTCCGGTGAATAATATCTTCACCGAAGTATACTCTAAATTACTTGAAATTCAATTAAAGATTGCCGTTGATTATTTTATCAACCCACGTAAGCTCTGTGTGCGTAAGTTCACGAGCGGCTGGGGAGCTGATGATGATCTTGGAGAAGGGTTCGCGCGGAAGTACCGTGCAGGCGATACAGGAAATACTGAATTTTCTGCATTTCGAAGGGCGCAAATCGGCCTCGGCAGACTATGACAGTCTTGAGACGGACGGCATCTTCGGTGCCGATACGGAAGAAGCGGTCCTCTCGTTTCAGGCGGACAGCGGGCTTTATGAGGACGGTCGCATCGGACCGGTTACACTGGCCGCTTTGCAGCAGGCGTTCGAAACCAGACAGCGAGAATTGTCGTCGCCGCTTTCACTCGGAGGGCAGGCGAATTACAGTATCGAGATGGGGCCTGCGGACGTTTTTGGTGCGGGAAAAGAAAAGGGCTATTCACGAGTCAGGTTGCGTAGCGACGTTATGCCTTCCTATCTGCAGGTTTATAAAGAGGTCCATCGTCAAGGGGGCGTTCTTACGTCTTCCGGCGGAAGTCGCGATTTGAATGCGTCAGTCAACAAGAACCGCAGCGCCACCTCCTTCCACTATTCCGGGCGGGCACTCGACCTCTTCATCTGGAGCGGCATGCAGGACCCGGCGACAGATGCCTATGTGGCCCAACGAGTTGGAGAGCGGCGCTACAATGTTTACGCCCGCTGCTGGCAGGATAAGGCTGAAAAAGGCGCTCTACCGCCACAGCAGACGATAACGGATGTCGTGACCAACAAGAGCCGGGTCAAGGGCGTGTCGGTCACCGGCCATTTCCTCGATCTGACAGCGCTTTTTGCCAAAAACGGCTTCAAGCCGATCCGCGCGCGCGCCGCCTTCGAGAAGGGTGGCGATTATCTCGGCGCCGAATGGTGGCATTTCCAGTGGGAAGTTGGCCTCGTTCCCGGCGTGTCGACCTTCGGTGCAGAATTGCAGAAGATCTATTCCAAGTCAGTCCTGGTCAATTCGCCGCCCTGGGCTTATCGCGATTATGTCTGGCAGCAGGACTGGTTTTAACGCCTGAAGGTGGGCACATGGATGATTGATTGAAGCCGCGTCCTTTTCGAAGGCGCGGCTTTTTCGGGGAGGCAGAAGACTGCCTCCGAAATCAGAACCGGCCCTTGACGCCGGCACCCACGAAGATCGACTGCAAGCTGCCACCGCCGGCATTTTTTTCCGATGACAGGTTTCCGGCTCCGGCACCGCTATAATAGGTATCTCCGCGCCCGAGGCTGGTATAGTCGTAGGCACCGTCGAGATAGATCGAGGCGTTTTCCGTCAGGTCATAGGCAACGCCTGCCTTTACCCCGAACATGCCGGCCACGTCGTATTTATCGGTAAAGCGCATGTCGCGCAGATGATGGTCGTCCGTTGCCTTGGCATAGACCATAGCACCGCCCTCCACACCGGCATTGAGCGACCAGTTGCCGAACCTTTGGCCGCCGGTCAAGTTGCCGTAGAAAACCGGGATTTGCTGGCGGTAGGTGATGACCTTCTCATCATCCCTGAATCTTCCACGCAAATCCCTTGGAGAGAAAAGGCTGTAGACGGCGCTACCGCCATAGGCCGACCATTGCACATCCGTGTAGCGAAAACCGACGCCAGCGCTCAGATATTGCTGCGGATCGTCAAGCAGCATGCGATTGAGTTCGAAGCTTCCCGAAAAATAATGATCAAGCCGCGTATCGTCATGTTGGGAGCGGTGACTCCAGTTGTTTTTGGAGCTGTCCCTGGAAAAAGGCGCCATCCAGTCGTAATCGGTCATGTAGCCATCGCCTTCGAAGCCGACGCGGCCTTCCGCCTTCACACGCCAGCCAGGCGCAAGCTCAAGCCCCAGCGAGCCGCGCAGCGCCATGGCATTTTTGGTTTCCCATTCGAGTTCGCTTACCTTGCTGTTGCCAATATGGACGGTTTCGGTCGCCCTGAGATTGAGAACACCGGCATCGAGCGAAGCGGTGATGCCGCTTTGCTCGGCGGCGAGCGGCAGGCTCGTGCTCACCAGTAAAAGGGCCGAAAGCGGCAGGGAAAATCTTGAAAATAGCATAATCGCTCCTGAATGACCGGAGGGCCCGAAATGCGGGGCCGTTGCGGGCATTAGAGATGATTATGGTAAATGATCGGTTTATTTTGGAATAAATGGCACTTTAAGTGTGTTTTTACTTTAGTGGTATCTTTATTATCAAGCAGAAATCAGAGTGCAATATTCAGATTTACTTGCGTCATTGTTGGTGATGGCCTTGCCGGCATCCATTCGCACCTTGCCTTCCGCCAGCTGCTTCAGGGCCAGCGGATAAAGCTGATGCTCGACGGTCAGGATACGCGCCGCAAGCGCTTCAGCCGTGTCGCCGGAGAGAACCGGCACCGCGCCTTGAGCGATCGTCGGGCCCTCATCCATGCCTTCGGTGACGAAATGCACGGTGCAGCCGGAAATCTTCATGCCGCTGTCGATGGCGCGCTGATGCGTGTGCAGGCCGGGAAAGAGCGGCAGAAGGGAAGGGTGGATATTGATGATGCGGCCTTCATAGGGGGCAATGAAATCCCCCGAGATCAGCCGCATGTAACCCGCAAGGCAGATAATATCAGGCGCGATCTCGCCAAGTGCGGCCAGAATGGCGCCCTCATGCTCGGCCTTGCTGGCATAGGTCTTGCGCTCGAAGGCCAGCGTGGGAATACCGAACTCCCGTGCCTTTTCCAGCCCGCCCGCTGACGCCTTGTCCGAGATCACGCAGACGATCTCGGCCGGAAAATCGGCCGCCTGACAGGCCTTGGCCAGCGACACCATGTTGGAGCCGCTGCCGGAAATGAAAACGACGACGCGTTTGCGGCCGGACGGGAAGGCGGCGCTCATCATAGGCCGAGGGTGCCCTTGTAGATCGTGCCGTGCGCGCCTTCTTCGCGGGCCACCATGCGGCCGAGTGGGAAAACGGTCTCGCCTTCCGCCGTCAGAGCGTTCGTGACCTTTTCGGCATTTTCAGCCGAAACGACCACGATCATGCCAACGCCGCAATTGAAGGTGCGCAGCATTTCCTTGGGCTCGACGCCGCCCGTTTTTGCAAGCCATGAGAAAACGGCGGGAACCTTGATCGCGTCGAGATCGATTTCGGCAGCGAGATGCTTGGGCAGAACGCGCGGAATATTCTCCGGGAAACCGCCGCCTGTGATATGCGCCAGCGCCTTCAGCGCGCCGGTCTCGCGGATCGCCTTTAAAAGCGGCTTCACATAGATGCGGGTTGGTGTCAGCAGCGCTTCGCCAAGCTTCTTGCCCTCGGCAAAGGGGGCAGGGGCATCCCAGTCAAGACCGGAGACCGATACGATCTTGCGCACCAGCGAGAAACCGTTGGAGTGTACGCCGGAGGAGGACAGCCCGAGAATGACGTCGCCTTCCGAAATGTCACCGGCCGGCAGAAGCTGGCCGCGTTCGGCAGCACCCACGGCAAAGCCCGCGAGATCATAGTCGCCATCGGAATACATGCCGGGCATTTCAGCGGTTTCACCGCCGATCAGCGCACAGCCGGATTCGCGGCAGCCCGCGGCAATGCCGGTAACGATGGCAGCGCCCTGATCGGGATCGAGCTTGCCGGTGGCGAAATAGTCGAGGAAGAACAGCGGTTCTGCGCCCTGAACGACGAGATCGTTGACGCACATGGCAACGAGGTCGATGCCGACCGTATCGTGGTAATTCGCGTCGATGGCGATCTTCAGCTTGGTGCCGACGCCGTCATTGGCAGCGACCAGAACCGGATCGGTGAAGCCGGCCGCCTTCAGATCGAACAGGCCGCCGAAGCCGCCGATTTCGCCGTCCGCGCCGGGACGCCGCGTCGAGCGCACCGCCGGTTTGATCTTTTCGACCATCAGGTTGCCGGCGTCGATATCCACACCTGCGTCACTATAGGTAAGACCGTTCTTGCCCGACTGGCTCATGGCTCTCGTCTCCGCTGGTTCCTTTGGCGTCGCCATTCGCACGGCACGGGGCCTGATGCAAGGGTTTGCGTGGCAAAAGCTCCGGTTTTTAACGGCTTTGCGAAGGTTTGACATTTTCCCTGCCTCGGGTTTGCGGACCGGGAATGGCCCGTGCAGGCCTGAAAACGGGTCCTCGATGCTCCTGTCCGGCACTTGCCTGCCAGACGCTGCCGGATTGCCGGTCTTGACCATGTGCACATGCGCATCCTATCTCCATCATGGGCGGTTAAGGGACGGCGACAAGAGGATGAACGGATGCAACCCCATGTGAGTGGTACGAACCTGCGCCGACAGGTGTTTTTCTGGATCGGCGTGCTTGCCGTCTTTATCCTTTTCCTGATGGTCTTCAGCTCCATTCTCCTGCCTTTCGTGGCGGGCATGGCGCTTGCCTATTTTCTCGATCCGGTTGCCGACTGGCTGGAACGGCGCGGCCTCAGCCGGTTGATGGCAACCGTCGTCATTCTCGTTTCCTTCGTGCTGATCTTCGCGCTGTCGCTCATCATCATCATTCCGGTGATTGCCGCCCAGGCGTCGGAATTCATCACCCGCATCCCGCAATATATATCGTCCCTGCAGCAGCTGATCGCGGGTGCGGATACCAACCTCCTGCCTGATTGGGTGAGCAGCCAGATCAACTCGGTGAAGGAGAATTTTTCAAAGCTCCTGACGGAGGGCGCCGGCTTTATCGGTACCCTGCTGACGCAGATATGGAATTCCGGCAAATCGCTGGTCGACGTCGTGTCGCTGCTGGTGGTCACGCCCGTCGTCGCATTCTACCTGCTGCTCGACTGGGACAGGATGATCGACAAGGTCGACAGCTGGATACCGCGTGACTACGTGCATACCGTCCGCCAGATCGCCCGCGACATGGACAATACGATTGCCGGGTTCGTGCGCGGGCAGGGGTCGCTCTGCCTTATCCTCGGCGTTTATTACGCTGTTGGCCTGTCGCTGGTGGGCCTCAATTTCGGCCTGCTGATCGGCCTTTTCTCCGGCCTCATCAGCTTTATCCCCTATATCGGTTCGATGGTCGGCCTCATCCTCGCCGTCGGCGTCGCCATCGTGCAGTTCTGGCCGGATTATATTTATGTCTTTCTGACGCTTGCCGTGTTCTTCTCCGGCCAGTTCATCGAGGGCAACATTCTCCAGCCGAAGCTTGTTGGCAAAAGCGTCGGCCTGCATCCGGTGTGGCTGATGTTTGCCCTGTTCGCCTTTGGCGCGCTTTTCGGCTTTGTCGGCCTTCTGGTTGCGGTGCCGGCCGCGGCGGCCGTCGGCGTGCTTGTCCGCTTCGCCTTGTCGCGGTATCTTGAAAGCGATCTTTACCACGGACACGCCGCCAACCTTCCGTGGGAGGCCAACCCTGCCTTGGAAGAAAGGGAAACGTCCTCCACCAAGGCGGACGGTCAGGGCTGACGATGACTGACCAGATCAAAACCGACAACGCCCGGTCGAAGGCCGAGCAGCTGCCGCTCGTATTTTCGCACCAGGCCGCCTCCGGCAGGGAAGACCTTCTCGTATCCGCTTCGCTCGAGGCTGCCGTCAGCCTCGTTGATGAATGGCCGAACTGGCCGTCGCCCGTAGTTGTGCTCGCCGGGCCGCCGGGTTCGGGGAAGTCGCACCTTGCCCATATCTGGAAAAACATCAGCGGCGCCGTGGAAATCCACCCGCAGGTCGGTGCGGATGCCGCGCGAGCGGCCGAGAGCGCACCGGTGCTTTTCGAAGATGCCGATCGCCGCGGTTTCGACGATACCGAACTCTTCCACGTCATCAACAGCGTGCGCCAGCACGGCAAGACGCTTTTGATGACCAGCCGGCAATGGCCGGCCGCATGGCCGGTGACGCTGCCGGATCTGCGTTCGCGTCTCAAAGCCGTAACCGTGGTGGAGACCGGCGAGCCGGACGAGGGGCTTCTGGCACAGGTGCTGATGAAACTCTTCGCCGACCGTCAGCTTTACATGGATGACAAACTCATAGGTTACATCGTCAATAGAATGGAGCGTTCGCTCGATACGGCGCAGACGATCGTGGACCGGATCGACAGGCTGGCGCTCTCGCGTGGAACAAGGATTACCCGTCCGCTGGCGGCGGAAGTTCTCAACGCGATGGAAAGCGCAGCGGCGGGCGGGGGACTGGACGGCGATTGACTGTCACAGTTCCGTCGTCAAACTGTTATACGGGCAAGAAGGACGATCACGCGATGCAGCAGGATCACGGGACGGAATTAGGTCAGGGGATGGAACAGGGCATGGACGCAGTAGCGCAGGACAATTTGGACAAGGTTCAGCCGGTGATCGAGGGCGAGAGCCTCTGGGACAGCCCCGCCCGTTTCATCAACCGCGAATTCTCCTGGCTGCAATTCAACCGCCGTGTTCTGGAAGAAACGCTGAATACGGATCACCCGCTTCTGGAGCGGCTGCGTTTTCTCTCCATCTCGGCCGCCAATCTTGACGAGTTCTTCATGGTTCGTGTCGCCGGCCTTGAAGGACAGGTGCGCCAGAAGATTACGGTCAAGACGCCCGATGGCAAGACGCCGGCCGAGCAGCTGGAAGACATTCTGAAGGAAATCGACAATCTGCAGATGGAGCAGCAGGCTTCGCTTGCCGTTCTGCAGCAATATCTCGCCAAGGAAGACATCTTCGTCGTGCGCCCTGCGGCGCTTTCCGATGCGGATCGGACCTGGCTGGGCACCGAATTCGAGGAACGCATTTTCCCGGTGCTGACGCCGCTGTCCATCGACCCTGCGCACCCGTTCCCGTTCATTCCGAACCTCGGTTTCTCCATGGGCCTGCAGCTTGACAGCGTCAATGGCCGCGAGCCGATGACCGCGCTTCTGCGCCTGCCGCCGGCGCTCGACCGTTTCGTGCGTCTGCCGGATGACAGGAACGCCATCCGCTACATCACGCTTGAAGATGTGGTGGGCCTGTTCATTCACCGGCTTTACCCCGGCTATACGGTGCGTGGTTTCGGCACCTTCCGCATCATCCGCGACAGCGATATCGAAGTGGAGGAAGAGGCGGAAGATCTGGTCCGTTTCTTTGAAAGCGCCCTCAAGCGCCGCCGCCGCGGCTCCGTCATCCGCATCGAGACTGACAGCGAAATGCCGCAGTCGCTGCGCCAGTTCGTGGTGCATGAACTGGGCGTGCCGGATAATCGCGTCGCCGTTCTGCCCGGCCTTCTTGCACTCAACACCATCTCGGAAATCGTGCGGGCGCCGCGCGACGACCTGAAATTCGAACCCTACAACGCCCGTTTCCCCGAGCGCGTGCGCGAACATGCCGGCGATTGCCTCGCCGCCATCCGCGAAAAGGACATGGTGGTTCACCACCCCTATGAAAGCTTCGACGTGGTTGTGCAGTTCCTGCTGCAGGCCGCGCGCGACCCCGACGTGCTTGCCATCAAGCAGACGCTTTATCGCACCTCCAATGACAGCCCGATCGTTCGCGCGCTGATCGACGCGGCCGAAGCGGGTAAGTCCGTCACCGCGCTGGTGGAGCTGAAGGCACGTTTCGATGAAGAAGCCAATATCCGCTGGGCGCGCGACCTGGAGCGCGCCGGCGTGCAGGTGGTGTTCGGCTTCATCGAACTGAAGACCCATGCCAAGATGTCGATGGTGGTGCGCCGCGAGGACGGCAAGCTCCGGACCTATTGCCACCTCGGCACCGGCAACTATCACCCGATCACGGCCAAGATTTATACCGACCTTTCCTTCTTCACCTGTAACCCGAAGATCGCCCATGACATGGCGAATATCTTCAACTTCATCACCGGTTATGGCGAACCGGAAGAAGGCATGAAGCTCGCGATTTCGCCCTATACGCTGCGCTCGCGCATCGTGAAGCACATCAATGAAGAGATCGAACACGCCAAGCGCGGCGCGCCGGCGGCGATCTGGATGAAGATGAATTCGCTGGTCGATCCTGAAATCATCGATTCCCTTTACCGCGCCAGTGCAGCCGGTGTGGAAATCGATCTTGTGGTGCGCGGCATCTGCTGCCTGCGTCCGCAGGTGCCGGGCCTGTCGGACAATATCCGCGTTAAATCGATCGTTGGCCGCTTCCTGGAGCACAGCCGTATCTTCTGCTTCGGCAATGGTTTCGGCCTGCCTTCCGACAAGGCGCTGGTCTATATCGGCTCCGCCGACATGATGCCGCGCAACCTCGATCGCCGTGTGGAAACGCTGGTGCCGCTGACCAACCCCACCGTGCACGAGCAGGTTCTTTCACAGATTATGCTGGGCAATCTCATTGACAACCAGCAGAGCTACGAGATACTTGCGGACGGAACGTCGAGGCGCATCGAGGTGCGTAAAGGCGAAGAACCGTTCAACGCGCAGCACTATTTCATGACCAATCCCAGCCTTTCCGGACGTGGTGAAGCCTTGAAATCCAGTGCGCCCAAATTGATTGCCGGGTTGATTTCGTCCCGCAAGAAACAGGCTGAATGACTCGATCAGAAGCACAGGGGCGGCTGACCGGCCTTGCCCCCGTTTCCGTCATAGATATTGGTTCGAACTCCGTTCGTCTCGTCGTATATGAAGGCCTCTCCCGCGCGCCCGCCGTGCTGTTCAACGAAAAGGTCCTTTGCGGTCTCGGTAAGGGGCTGGCGCTGACGGGCCGCATGCATGAGGAAGGTGTTGGCCGGGCATTGATGGCGCTGCGGCGCTTCCATGCGCTTTCCGAACAGGCGCAGGCGCAGCAGCTCTACGTGCTGGCAACGGCGGCGGCGCGTGAGGCGGAAAACGGTCCGGATTTCATCCGCGAAGCCGAAGCGATCCTCGGTTGCGAGATCGAGGTGCTGTCAGGCGAGAAGGAAGCACTTTATTCCGCCTATGGCGTTATCAGCGGTTTCCACGAGCCGGATGGCATTGCCGGCGACCTGGGCGGTGGTTCGCTCGAACTCATCGACATCAGGGGCAAAAGCTGCGGCGAGGGCATCACCCTGCCGCTCGGCGGCCTGCGACTGTCGGAGCAATCGGACGGCTCGCTGGAAAAAGCCGCAACCATTGCCAGAAAACACGTCAAATCCTTCGCCAAACTTCTGGCGGCGGGCGAGGGGCGTACCTTTTATGCCGTGGGCGGCACATGGCGAAATATCGCCAAGCTGCACATGGAAATCACCGGCTATCCGCTGCACATGATGCAGGGTTACGAATTGCCGCTGGAGGAAATGCTGAATTTTCTGGAAGAGGTTATCGTCTCCAGGGACAGCAAGGACCCTGCCTGGCAGGCAGTCTCCAAGAACCGCCGTTCGCTGTTGCCCTTCGGCGCCATCGCCATGCGCGAAGTTCTGAAGGTCATGAAACCGGCAAAGATCGCCTTCTCGGCGCAGGGCGTGCGCGAAGGTTATCTCTATTCGCTCCTGACGGAAACCGAGCGGGATTCCGATCCGCTGCTGGTCACGGCCGACGAACTTGCCATTCTGCGCGCCCGTTCGCCTGAACATGCACGTGAACTGGCGGACTGGAGCGGCCGCACTTTCCCGGTCTTCGGTATCGAAGAGACGGAAGAGGAAAGCCGTTACCGGCAGGCGGCCTGCCTTCTGGCCGATATCAGCTGGCGCGCCCATCCGGACTATCGTGGCCTGCAGGCATTGAACATCATCGCCCATTCCTCCTTCGTGGCGATCACCCATCCGGGCCGTGCCTATATCGCGCTTGCCAATTATTACCGTTTCGAGGGGCTGAACGACAACGGCACCACCCAACCGCTCGCAGCCATGGCGGGCGATCGCCTGCTGGAGCTGGGGAAACTTCTCGGCGGCCTGCTGCGCGTCGTCTACCTCTTCTCGGCTTCGATGCCTGGCGTCGTCGACCACCTGAAATTCCGCAAATCCACCAATCCGGATGTGGATCTGGAATTCGTCGTACCGCATGATTATTGTGATTTCGCCGGCGAGCGACTGGATGGCCGCCTGCAGCAATTGGCGAAGCTGACGGGCAAGCGGTTGGCATTTGTGTTCGAATAAATGGTCGCGCGCATGACGTAGCATAGAATGCTGGTCAACATGGGAGCTGGCTTAAGGGGATCCGTTGACCGAGACACGATTTAGACTGGCGTTGCCGCACGAAGCGCTGATCGTGAAAGAGATCAGTGCTGCGGCCTATATTCCAGCATATCTACAAATCGTGGGTGCTGCGCCCAAACCCGCTTTTGAAGATTACCTGCCGCGCATTTCTGCGGAACAAGTGTGGTTTAGCGTAACCGATGGCGAAACGTCTGGATTGGTGGTTCTCGAAAGCCATCACCGATATCTCATGATTTACAGCATAGCCGTTAGTCCCATCTTTCAGGGAAGGGGCATCGGGAAATCACTTCTCCGTTTCGCAGAGCTACACGCTTTGGAATGTGGGATTGGCGAATTGCGCCTTTACACGAATATGCGGATGACGAAGAACATAGCGCTTTACAGCGATTGCGGCTTTGAGGAGTGCGGGCGTCGTCCGCATCCTTCAAGAGAAGGTGAAATCCTCATCGATATGAAAAAGTCGGTTGCATGATTTTGCAACTCTGTCTCACCGTGGCGAGGCTAACGGCCGGCTGGTATTTTTCTTCGAATAACAAACAGACGTTTTCGCCGTTGGGGCGCGAATTGTTTCAGGCCCAGCGCTCGCAAAAGGCTTCGATATCGCTCGACTGAAAATCGGCAAGCCGCGCCATGATTGTCTCGAATGGCCAGTCCCACCATGCGATGGCGGTCAGCTTTTCGGCGATGGTTCGGGAAAATCGCTCGCGAATGATCTTTGCGGGCACACCACCGACGATGGTATAGGGCGGCACGTCTCTGGTGACGACTGCGCCCGCTGCCAGGACGGTGCCGTCTCCAACCTTTACACCCGGCAACACGATGACCCCGTGACCAATCCAGACATCGTGACCGATGATGGCACGATCCGCCTTGCGCTGATCGAAGAAGGCGTCGTCGCGCACGGCATCCGCAGAGTAATATTCCGGGCAGTAGCTGAAACGATGCATGGACGGGCGGTCCATCGGATGGTTTGGCGCACCTATCCTGACCTCTGCGGCGATGGCGCAGAACTTCCCGATTGTCGCGTCACCGGCCATGCAACGAGGCCCGAGGTAGGAGTAATTTCCGAGTTCCACATGGTGCAGGGAGGTGTCCGCCAGAATTTCGCAGCATTCGCCGACGCTCGAATCCCTTATGCTTGCTGTCGGATGGATAAAGGTCTCTGCAAGCTTTGGGCGATTGGGTTGTGCGGTCGGGTCCATTCCAGTCTCCGGATTTTGGCCTGCTTAACCGGAGATGATGAAGGGCATGTGACGTGGGAAAGGCCGAGGAACACCGGTCGGTCTGGGCGTTCCCTTTAAATGTAGATCATGCGCGCTAGGTGGAGCAAAATCTTGCCTGCATGCATGGTATGTCAATCGCCCGAACTCGCGTCTTTTTTCGTCCAGTAGTGATCGGATATGTTTTGAGCATTCCGGATGATATGCCCCGCAATTTCGGGGTCTCCGCCCTTGAATGTTTGCGGGTCGGCGCCACACAAGAGCAGGAAAAGCTGCTGGTGAGCGACAGCGGCGAAATAGTCATGCGGCGGGGGCTGCATTTCTGAGCCAACGGCCCTGAATTCCTCGGCGGCCTGTTTGCTGGCGCGCTCAAGCGCTGCGTGAATCGTGGACATCATCGCCGCTTCCGTCCGTTCCAATATGTCCTGAACTTGCCGCTCAGCCGGTGTCGGAACCGGGCAACTCTCATTCATCGAACGTCTCTCCTGTCGGTGTGCTTCGTTTCGCTGACCGATACTATCGCAAGGATTGTGTCCGCTTTGCGGGAGAGATCGAAATCGGGTTGCTGAAATTGAGAATGATAGCTGCCGTCATGCCGGACTGGGGACAAGACGGCAATCGGCCGATACTTATGTGCAAGCAGGTCAGCCGTGCCCAAGCGCCTTGCGGATGCAGGCGCTGAGATAGGCATATTGCAGCGGCGTGGTCGTCGCCATGGCTTCCGTGCGGCTGGCGAGCGCGTCCTGATAGCCGACTGGAATATCGAACTGGCTGAAGGTGAAATCCCAGCGGGTGCCTTCGACGATATTGTAAAAGTGGTCCCCACCGCTGACGGCGGTTTTGGCCAGTTCACCGCCGAAAATATCCTGAACCACCAGCGCGGTCACGCTGCCTTGCCCCCTGGCCGGGTTTTCGCGTGACCACAGGCTGCTGGTCTCGCCCGACCAGCTTTTCCTCAAGGCGTAATAAAGTCGTTCGGCATGGTCCTGCATATGGTCTCTTCCCTGTTTCGGAACCGGGTTCCGGGTCAGGCATGGTCAGTGGAGAAACGGAGCGCCGCGCATCCCTATGAAGGCTGCAGGAACGCTCCGACTGTTGAATTCACGCCGATGCGTGGGCGGTGCCGGAATGAATTCCGGCACCGTTTTCCTTACTTGGCGTCGAGCAGATCCTTGACTTCGAGGAGGACGAACTCGTTGTCGTCGGCCTTGTCCAGCGCACGGCCGGCAGAGAAGGGCAGGTTGTTGTCGTTGCCGACGATGATATGCGTGGCGTCAACGCGATCGACATTCTCGATGGTGACGAAAGGCATGTCGTAGAAACCGTTGCTGCCGCCCTGACGCTTCTTGTTATCAGGATCGGAGATTTTCAGCAGATCAATATAGCCGATCTTGCGCGCGGCCTTGCCGACATTGGCGTCATTGAACTCGATCTTGTAGATGCGCTTGACCTTGGAGGGCACGGCAAAGCAGTTTGCTTCCGGCTTCTTCGGGTCGGCGCAGGCCTTGTCGGCGGTGCCGGCGCCATTGTCACGCTCGATGACCAGCGCCGTGCTGTCGTCCAGCATGTTGAAGTCGCCGATGGCTTCGCCGCCTTGCGCCAGCGGGTAAAGCCAGGTGCGGCCGGTCCATTCCTTTTTGGCGGTGTCGAGTTCGATGATGCGCAGTGCGGTCGAACCGTCTTCGGTCTTCTCCACCTGGCCGTCGGCGGTGTAGAGCGGGCCTTCCAGAAGGCCATAGAGCCTGGAGCCGTCCTTGGAGAGCGCCATGCCTTCATAACCGCCTGAACGCTTCAGGTTGAAAGCCGGCATTTTCTGTGTCGGGTTGCCGGGCAGCGCCAGGGTCGGATGATCCGGGGACTTCACCTCGATGTCGCCAGCCTTGGTGGTAATGACGTCGGTCAACTTGCCGTCGCGGGTGAATTTCAGGATGTAAGGCCCGAATTCCTCGCCCACCCAGAAACCATCGGCAACCGGCTGAATGGATTCGACGTCGAAATCCGCACCCGTCAGGTAGCGCTTGCTCGAGCCTTCCAGAACGATCGGGAAGGGCGCCTTCATATCAGGGTCGGAGAGGAACACGGTTTCAAGCGCATTGACCTTGCCGGCGTCCCAGTCGAATTTCAGATGGTGAAGCATCAACATGGCGTCGCTGGAATTGAGCTTGGAACCGAAACCATTGTCGGAAAGGCTCCAGAAGCTGCCATCGGGCATGGCCTTGATGCCGGAAAAGCCCTGCATGGGCTGGCCGTTGAACGGCATGGAAAGGCCGGTCAGGCGCACACCGTCCTTGCCGGGCACGGTGCCGAGACCTTCAGCGCGCTTGCGGTCGGCCGTCGTGAACTTGGCGGAGGTCTTGAGGTGCTCCGGCGCATCGGCGGGTGCTGCGATGATGGTATTGGCCGGCAGAATGGCGTGGGAGACCAGCTTTGCCGGAAACTCCTTGTCAGCCGCATGCGAAGCGGTGGTGAGCGCAAGAAGAGCGCAGGATGCGAAAAGAACGTGCTTCATGATGGAGACCCCTCATTTCCTGTTGAAGACAGGATTGAGGCGATATGGTCGTCGCATGACAGGCAGGTGATTGTCGTTTGAAGCTTTGATGAATTTTGATGACGATGCCCTAAAAAGCCAGTATCGCCCCCGCGTCTTGGCTTAAGCAGCAGGGGCCTGATACTGGCTGAGCGTACACACGCCGAGCGTCTGGCCGCGGCCCTTGACCGCGTGTTCGCCGAGATATTCGCTGCGCACGCCCTTGGGAAGCACCAGCTGATGCGCAAGATCGGCGGAAATCAGCACGGGGTGTCCCAGCATCTTGCTCAGCGATTCGAGCCGAGAGGTTGTGTTCACCGTATCGCCGAAATAGGTGATCTTGTGATGGTCAACGCCGATTTCGGCGGTGATGACCGGTCCGCCATGGATGGCGAAGCGCAGGCGCGGCACTTCGCCGAAGCGGGCAAGCCACATGTCGCGATTGCTTTCTATGGTCGCCTGGACGTCGAAAACACAGCGCACGCAGGCCGCTCGCCTTATCGCCATGTGATAGGGCCAGGTGATGATGGCGGCGTCGCCGATATAGTCGTCGATGACGCCACCGTGCTTTCTGACCGGCGCGGCATAGCTTGCGAAGATTTCACCGAGAAACTCCTGCGCCTTCAGGTCGCCATGGGTTTCGGCGAAGGAGGTGGAGCCGACGAGATCGATGAAGATGAAGACCCGGTCTTCGCTGACCGGGCGTCTGTAGCGCCCGAGAATGAGGTCGATGAAGATATCGCGGCCCAGAAGCTCGCGCACCCGCATGATGAAAACGATGATGCCACAGACGATGAGGGTAAAGACAAGGGTCTGCACCTCGGCATGCACCGCCCGCTTCCAGGTGCCGGGAAATATCCCGCTGAGCCACAGGATCGTGCCGCCAAGCCCGAAGCCGCAAAAGACCAGGATGGCGTAAATGATGAGGCCGACGGCGATATAGGCCGGTGTCGGCAGGGCGCTGACCTGCCGCGACAGGCCCGGCATGATGTAACCGCGCTCGAAAGCAAGGATGGGCGTGCAGGCGAACAGCGCATAGGTAGCACCGATCAGCGCGCCGCCGCCATATTCCAGAAGCGCATAGGCCACGCCGCTGCCGGCCACGGCAACGAAGAGCACCACGTAATCCAGAATGGGCAGCAATTTTCTCATATCGGTTCTTGATCTCGGGAAGGGAAGCCCCCGTTCCCGCCGGGCGAAGCTTCTGTTCAGGTCATATGCGACATTAATGCGGAAAATGCGCTGCAAAAAGTGACCTTTCGGTAAGGTCACATGAAGGATTGGAAAGGTTGTTGCCCTGTTGCCGCAAAAAGGGTGCTGATACCGCGCTACGTCTAATAGGATGTTCTGTAGTAGACTGTTTCAAGCGGGGATTGCGGTCGGTCGTCCGGTGAGCGGTTCGACCATTTGACCGGAAAGGCGGCAAAGCGCAGCCGGTTGCCCTCTATCCATGCCCGGTCGAACAGGGTTTCTCCTCTGCCGGCGAAAGTGATTGCAGCGCAGGTTTTGCCGTCGACATCGAAAGGAATATTCTCTTTCCAGCCGCTCAGGCCACAGCCGGTGCCTTTCGGGTCGCCATTATAATGTTCGACGACAGCGGGGTCGTTCGGCGTCATGGTGATCGAGGTGACGGTATGGGCAAACAGCAGGCTGTCATGGTCTTTCAGCCCGCCATCCAGCGCGCCTTCGTAACGCACCTGCACCGTGGGCTGCTGGCAGCTGTTGCGGGCATAGATCTGCGAGACGGCATGCATGCTTTCGCCACGTATCGTGATGCGCGTAACGATTCCGTGCCGGTCATTCTTGCCGATTTTCAGGCAGTCGGTCGTCCATTCTCCCTGAAGATCGACCTTGCCATCAGCGGCGTGGGTGCTTGCGGGGGCAGGGAGGATGCCTGCGACCGCCACGGAGGCGGCCACCAGAAGCGTGCTGGCAGGTTTCATGGCAATACCCTCAAAGCGCAACGATCGGCACAGAGATGGAATGCGATGCGGGCGAAATTACGGTCCGGCGTGCGGGCGATTACGGCTCGCTCGCTGCCACCTCAACCGCCTCGACCTTCTTGCCGGCAAAACGCAGCGCCACTTCGCCGTTGATGAGTTTCAGCGCCACGTCACCGAAGAGTTCCCGCCGCCAGCCGGTCAATGCGGCCACGCTCGCCTTTTCGCCCTCCGAGGCGATCTTGTCCAGATCCTCGCTATTGGCGATGACCTTGGCGGCGACGCCATGCTTGTCGGCGGTCAGCTTCAGGAGGACCTTCAGCAGTTCCACGGCAGCACCCGAGCCTTCCGGCGCATGGCTGTGACGCGGCGCCTTCGGCATCTCCTCCTTGGGAAGCGCCAGCGCCGCGTTCACGGTTTCGATAATGGCCGTGCCGGAAGCGGAACGCTCCCAGCCCTTCGGGATGGTGCGAAGCCGCGACAGGGCCTCGGCATCCTTCGGCTGCTGCTGGGCGATTTCGAAGATCGCATCGTCCTTCAGCACGCGTGAACGCGGCACGTTGCGCGATCGCGCCTCACGCTCGCGCCAGGCGGCGACGAATTTGAGGATCGCAAGTTCCGTCGGCTTGCGCAGACGCGATTTCAGCCGCAGCCACGCATCGTCGGGATGCATGTCGTAGGTATCGCGCGATTCGAGAATGTCCATCTCTTCGGTCAGCCACAGCGAGCGGCCTTCGCGCTCCAGCTGCGCCTTCAGCGCCAGATAGACATCGCGCAGATGGGTCACGTCAGCCAGCGCGTAATCCAGCTGCTTGTCGGTCAACGGGCGGCGGCTCCAGTCGGTGAAACGCGAGGATTTGTCGATCTGCACATTCTTGATCTTCTGCACCAGCTGGTCGTAGGAGATCGAATCGCCGAAACCGCAGACCATGGCGGCGACCTGGGTGTCGAAGATCGGATGCGGAATAAGCCCGCCGAGATGATAGATGATTTCGATATCCTGGCGGGCGGCGTGGAAAACCTTCACGACAGCAGGATTGGCCATCAGCTCGAAAAGCGGGGTCAGGTCGAGACCCTTGGCGAGCGGATCGACCAGCACCTCGAGCGTCGGGCTCGCCATCTGCACGAGGCAGAGTTCCGGCCAGAAGGTCGTTTCCCGCAGAAATTCGGTGTCGATGGTGATGAATTCCGATTTCGCCAGTTCCGTGCAGGCTTCGGCGAGGGCGGCAGTCGTTTCAATCATTGCAAATGGCCACTCGTGAAAATTATCCGTCTTACTTTCCCTTTGCCGGGCGCATGTCAATACAAAGCCCGCTTTTGAAGGCTTAAGGATCGTTTTTCTCGGGCGGATTTGGCTCCTGCCCGTCCTTTTTGGGCGGCGGGGGCGCGGCGAGCTTCTGGAAATAGGCGGATGTGCGCAAAAGCGAACGGAACCGCCAGTTCCTCTCCTCCACGGGAACGCCCTCGCGCACCCGCAGCCGGTATATGGTGTAGGCGATGAAAACGATCTGGATCGCGGCCGTATAGCTGAACAGCGCTTTCGGACCGAACTGGTCGATCAGCACGGAGGCAAGCAACGGCCCGACGGTTGCGCCCACCGACCAGAAGAACAGCAGCCCGGCGGAAACCATCGCATGTTCGCCCTCCTTGGCATGGTCGTTGCCATGAGCGGAACTCAACGAATAGAGCGGCAGGGCGAAGGCGCCGAAGATGAAGACACCGATGATGTTGCTCCACTCATCCGTGCCGGCAAAGAAGGCGAGAAACAGGCCGACGATCACCGACCCGGCCGTGGTGGCGAGAATGATGATGCGCCGGTCGTAGCGGTCGGAATAGACGCCGAGCGGATATTGCAGCACCACGCCGCCGATGATGCCGGCGCTCATGAAGGTGGCGATGGCGGTGACGGAAAGCCCGATCTGTTCGGCATAGATCGGGCCGATATTGCGAAATGCCGCCATGCTGAGGCCGACGGCCACGCAGCCGACCACGGCAAGCGGCGAGATGCGCCAGACCGCGAAAAGATTGAAGGGTATCTGTTTCGGCGGCGCGGGGTTGGATTTGTCGGCAAGCGAGATCGGCACCAGCGACAGCGTGAGCGCCAT
Organism: Rhizobium sp. X9; assembly: GCF_018873185.1. NCBI lineage: Bacteria > Pseudomonadati > Pseudomonadota > Alphaproteobacteria > Hyphomicrobiales > Rhizobiaceae > Rhizobium > Rhizobium sp. X9. Next base: position 902,999 of record NZ_CP071311.1, read on the forward strand.
GGCGATCAGCGAAAATACCACCGGTCCGTCGATGCCGGCGACGGGAATGATATATTGTGCGAGCGTCACGGAGCCGAGATCGACGAAGCGATAGATGGAGAGCGTGCGCGCCCGGTTGGAATTCGTCACCTGCGCGTTGATCCAGCTTTCTATCGCCGCGAAAAGACAGGCGACAGCAATGCCGATGACGAAACGCATCAGCATCCAGAACAGCGGATGAATGACCAGCGGCATGGCGATCGACGCGGCCGACGCGACGGCCGCCATGGTGGCGAAGGTGCGGATATGGCCGATCTTGCGCAGAAGCCGCGTCACCGAAATGCAGCCAAGCGCAAATCCGATGCTGTAGGCGGCGCTGATGAGGCCGATGGTGCTGGCCGAAAATCCTTCGGAGAGGCCACGCAAGGCTATATAGGTTCCCTGCAGGCCGTTACCGCCGATCAGAATGCCGGCGGTGACGAGAAGCGGGATAAGAGGTCTGATCTGGCTCATTGCGGGCCGACTCGGTTTGGCGGGCTGATTAGGACTATCTAAAGCCAAGGAGGGGGAAAGGACAGCCAGAAGGCGACATTGTTGTGCTTTGCCTTGACAAATCAGGCTGGCCATGCGCTTTTCCGGCAAATTTCGACAGTGCCGCCCATCTGGCCCACGACACGTTCCAGGATAAAAAAATGCATCGTTACCGCAGCCACACCTGTGCCGCTCTCCGCAAGTCCGACGTCGGCGAAACCGTTCGCCTTTCCGGTTGGGTTCATCGCGTGCGAGATCATGGCGGCGTTCTCTTCATCGACCTTCGCGACCATTACGGCATCACCCAGGTCGTTGCCGATCCTGACAGCCCGGCCTTCAAGGTTGCCGAGACGGTTCGCGGCGAATGGGTCATCCGCATCGACGGCCTCGTCAAGGCGCGCTCGGAAGACACCGTCAACAAGGGCATGGCGACCGGCGAGATCGAGCTTTATGCGCAGGAAATCGAGGTTCTCGGCGTTGCCAAGGAACTGCCGCTGCCGGTCTTCGGCGAGCCTGACTATCCTGAAGACGTTCGCCTGAAATACCGCTTTCTCGATCTTCGCCGCGAAACGCTGCACAAGAACATCGTCAAGCGCACGCAGATCATCTCCGCCATGCGCACCGGCATGGCCGATGCCGGTTTCGCCGAATATACGACGCCGATCCTCACCGCTTCCTCGCCGGAAGGCGCGCGCGACTTCCTCGTGCCCTCGCGCATCCATGAAGGCAAGTTCTTCGCGCTGCCGCAGGCGCCGCAGCAGTATAAGCAGCTTCTGATGGTGGCCGGTTTCGACCGTTATTTCCAGATCGCGCCGTGCTTCCGCGATGAAGACCCGCGCGCTGACCGCCTGCCGGGCGAGTTCTACCAGCTCGACGTCGAAATGAGCTTCGTGACCCAGGAAGATGTCTGGACCACGATGGAGCCGATGATGACGGCCGTGTTCGAGAAATTCGCCGAAGGCAAGCCGGTTACCAAAGAGTGGCCGCGCATTCCCTATGACGAGGCGATCCGCAAATATGGCTCCGACAAGCCGGATCTGCGCAACCCGATCGTCATGGAAGCCGTGACCGAACATTTCGACGGTTCGGGCTTCAAGGTCTTCGCCAACATGATCGCTTCCAACCCCAAGGTTCAGGTCTGGGCCATCCCGGCCAAGACCGGTGGTTCGCGCGCTTTCTGCGACCGCATGAATGCATGGGCGCAGTCTCAGGGCCAGCCCGGCCTCGGCTACATCTTCTGGAAGGAAGAGGACGGCAAGGTCGGCGGTTCCGGTCCGCTCGCCAAGAATATCGGCGAAGAACGCACCGAGGCGCTGCGCCAGCAGCTCGGCCTTGAGGCAGGCGATGCCTGCTTCTTCGTCGCCGGCGATCCCGCCAAGTTCTACAAGTTCGCAGGTGAGGCGCGCACCCGTGCCGCCGACGAGCTGAACCTGATCGATCGCGACCGTTTCGAAATGTGCTGGATCGTCGATTTCCCCTTCTTCGAATATAACGAGGAAGAAAAGAAGATCGACTTCGCCCACAACCCCTTCTCCATGCCGCAGGGCGGTCTGGAAGCGCTGGAAGGGCAGGATCCGCTCTCCATCAAGGCGTTCCAGTATGACGCGGTCTGCAACGGCTTCGAAATCGCCTCCGGCTCGATCCGTAACCAGTCGCCTGAACTGATGGTCAAGGCCTTCGAAAAGGTGGGCCTGTCGCAGAGCGATGTGGAAGAGCGCTTCGGCGGTCTCTACCGTGCCTTCCAGTACGGCGCGCCTCCGCATGGCGGTTGCGCTTTCGGCATCGACCGTGTCGTCATGCTGCTGGTTGGCGCGAAGAACCTGCGCGAAATCACGCTGTTCCCGATGAACCAGCAGGCACAGGACCTCCTGATGAACGCGCCGTCGCCGGCAACGCCGACCCAGCTTCGTGAGCTGGCGCTGCGCGTCGTTCCGTCCAAGAAGGACTGATATGGTGAAGACGCTGCTCGACCGGGTTCGTGCAGCCTTCACCCGTGCATTGGCGGCCGCACTTGCGGCCGCTTTTGCGTTCTGGGTCGCGCATCGGTGGCTGGGCCATCCGCAACCCGTCTTTGCCGCAATCAGCGCGCTTATCTGCCTTGCTCCGGGAATTCCAAGCCATGTTCGCCAGGGCCTTGGCCTGATGGTTGGTGTCACCATCGGCATTCTCGTCGGGGAGATTGCGCTCCTCGTCCCGCATGATGTTGCTGAAATCCGGCTGGCCTCGGCGACCTTCATCGCCATGATCCTCGCCTCCATGTTCGGCCTGCCGCCGGTCGTGCCGATACAGGCTGGCGCCTCGGCCATGCTGGTGCTTTTGATGGGGCCGCAGGCTGCCGGTTTTGTCCGTTTTGTCGATGTGATCGTGGGTGTGGCGACCGGTGTGGCCGTAGCGCTCGTCTTCTTTCGCGAGCGGCTGAAGCTCTAGCGGTCTTGTCATAAAACCTTAATTAAACTGACAAATCCGGTAGATGAGTTCTTAAACCTTCTCAATCATTCATCCCATCGTGAAATCTGCAAACGAGGGTTGAATGTTTTCGCTGATCTCGACGTTTAGAATTGCGCATCGCGTATCCATGCTCGCACTGGCTGCGCTGTGCGGGATCGCCGTCATCGCGGGCATGCTGCTCTGGCAAAGACAGATGGAGGCGCGTTATCGTGTCGCCGAAGAGACGCTGATCGAGCGGGACGGGGTGCTGGCGGCGCTGGAGGACGGTTTGCATGAAAGCCGTCTTCATCAGAGAGATTTTCTGCTGACCCGCGATATGAAATCCGTTGCGCGGTTTGACCAGACGACGGATCAGGTCCGGCAGTCTTTGAACCATCTCGCAGACGAGGCCACACCGCAGACCCGGACGCGGCTCGAAGCGCTCGCGCAGGGTGCTGCTGCCTATTCCGACCGCATGAAGGCGCTGGTCGCCAAGAATGCGGAACTGGGCCTCACCCCCACCGAGGGCCTTGAGGGCGCGATGCGCAATGGCGTGCATTCCATCGAAAAACTCATCGATGTCGTCGCCAATGCCGAAATCCGCGCCAGCATGCTGATGATGCGCCGGCACGAGAAGGATTTCATCCTGCGGCGCGATGAAGCCTATACGGGCAAACATGCAGCCGAGGTTGAAACCTTCAAGGCGCTGGTGAAGCTGGAATACCGGCCGGGCGTGGAGCGCCAGCGCATCATGGATGCACTGGAGATTTACACCGCCTCCTTCCGTTTTTATGCGCAGGCCGTGCTGGAGGAACAGAAGGCGCGGGAAACGGTCGCTTCCGCCTATAATGCGCTGCTGCCCGTCGTCGCGGATATTTCCACGGCCTATCGGCAGGAGCGGGAAGCCAGCGCGCTGGAAAACCAGACCGCGGCGGAAACGACCGTCTCGATCGTCGTCATCCTTATCGCGTTCGCCGTCGTGAGCCTTTTTGCCGGGGTCTACTTCATCGGCCGGTCGATAACCCGTCCGGCGACCGCGATCACTGGCGCTATGCGTCGTCTGGCCGAAGGCGAAACCGAGTTCGCGGTTCCCGGCCTTCGTCGCAGGGATGAGTTTGGCGCCATGGCGCAGGCGCTGGAGATTTTCCGGCAGGCGGCCATCGCCAAGATCGAGCTGGAGCGCCAGGCGCTCGTGGCCCGTCAACGCGCCGAGGATGAAAAGGCCCGGTTCCAGCGCGAGGCGGAGGCACAAGCACAGGCGCGGTTGATGCACGCGACGACCGGACTTGCGGCGGCGCTGCATCGCCTGGCCGAAGGCGATCTATCCTTCGAACTGAACGAGCCCTTCGCGCCGGATTTCGAGGCGCTGCGACACGATCTCAACCGGACGATCCGCCAGCTCGATGCCGCCATGTCCGGCGTCGTGCAGTCGAGCGTCGCGATTGACGGCGGTAGCCAGGAAATCAGCCAGAGCGCTGCCGATCTTGCCCGCCGCACGGAACAGCAGGCCGCCTCGCTCGAAGAGACCGCCGCCGCCCTTGATCAGCTGACGGCAAACATCCGCATTTCGGCGGATCGTGCGGTGGAGGCGCGCTCGGTCGCCCATTCGGCCGATGAGGATGCCAGCCGCACGGCCGATCTCGTCGTCGACACGATCATGGCCATGGAAAAGATCGAGCAATCCTCCGGCAAGATCGGTAGCATCATCAGCGTCATTGACGAGATTGCCTTCCAGACCAACCTTCTTGCTCTGAATGCCGGTGTTGAAGCCGCGCGTGCGGGGGAGGCGGGACGTGGTTTCGCCGTCGTTGCGCAGGAGGTGCGCGAACTGGCGCAGCGCTCCGCAAAGGCCGCCGCCGAGATCAAGGTGCTCATCCGCAACTCCAGCATGGAGGTGAAGGATGGCGCGCGGTTCGTGCGCGAAACCGGTGCCGCCCTGTCGCGCATCGGTGGTTCGGTGAAGACGATCAACGATCATATCGAAGTGATCGCCGCTGCCACGAAGGAGCAGTCGCTCGGGCTTTCCGAAATCAATACCGCCGTCAACCATCTGGATCAGGGCACCCAGCAGAACGCCGCCATGGTCGAGGAGAACAATGCCGCCAGCGCCATGCTGGCCGGTGAGACGGCGCGTCTCAAGCAACTGGTCCACCAGTTCCGGCTGAGCGAAGCGGATATGTGGGATCATCGCCAGCGCGAAGCGGCCTGACCCTTCATTTCCAGACATCGAAAGCGGGCGCGCAACTTGCAGCCCGCTTTTTTGCCGTCTATAGGTGGGCTACTCACCACGGACCCGGTGAAATCCCGGGTGGCTCTTCTGGCCGCCGATCCGCCAGACAACGCAAAGCACCGACATTCTTTTCTAATCTACCGGAGATGTCTCCGGCCGGTGCGTCATACTTTGCGAAAAAATAAAATGAACAGATTTCAGACTTACAGACGTGAGTGGTTTTCCAATATTCGCGGTGATGTCCTTTCCGGCATCGTCGTGGCACTCGCCCTCATTCCCGAAGCGATCGGCTTTTCCGTCATTGCCGGCGTCGATCCCAAGGTGGGGTTGTTCGCATCCTTCGCCATCGCCTGCGTTTCCGCCTTCACCGGCGGCCGTCCCGGCATGATTTCCGCGGCAACTGCCGCCACCGCCGTGCTGATGGTCACGCTCGTCAAGGAACACGGCCTGCAATATCTCTTTGCGGCCACCATCCTCATGGGCGTGCTGCAGATCGCGGCGGGCTTTGCCAGGCTCGGCCGGGTGATGCGCTTCGTCTCGCGCTCGGTCATGACCGGTTTCGTCAACGCGCTGGCGATCCTGATCTTCATGGCGCAATTGCCCGAGCTTATCGGCGTGCCGGTCGAAACCTATGTCATGATCGCGGCAGGACTTGCGATCATCTATCTCTTTCCGCTGGTTACGAAAATCATCCCGTCGCCGCTGGTCGCCATCGTCGTCCTGACCTGCGTGGCGGTGTTTTCCGGCATGGACATCCGCACTGTCGGCGATCTCGGCGAGTTGCCTTCCACATTACCGGTCTTTGCCCTGCCGCAGGTGCCGCTGACCTTCGAAACGCTTCAGATCATCTTTCCCTATTCCGCAGCACTTGCCGCTGTCGGTCTCCTGGAATCGCTGCTGACGGCACAGATCGTCGACGACATGACGGATACGGGCAGCAACAAGAGCCGGGAATGCATCGGGCAGGGGACAGGCAACATCGCGTCTGCGCTCATCGGCGGCATGGGCGGCTGCGCCATGATCGGCCAGTCCGTCATCAATGTCCGCTCCGGCGGCAGGGGCCGGCTCTCCACCTTCGTGGCGGGTGCTTTCCTGCTGTTCCTCATTCTGGTGCTGGACGACCTTGTCCGCATCATTCCGATGGCTGCTCTGGTGGCAGTCATGATCATGGTTTCCATCGGTACCTTCTCGTGGCGCTCGATCCTCGATCTGCGCCGCAATCCGCCGTCCTCCAGCATCGTCATGCTGGTAACGGTCGGCACGGTGCTGGCGACCCATGATCTTGCACGGGGCGTGCTGGCAGGCGTGCTTCTGTCCGGCGTGTTTTTTGCGGGCAAGGTTTCCAGGCTTTTCCACGTCCGCCCTGAACTTGCGGCGGATGGCCGGCAACGCATCTACCGTGTCGATGGCCAGATATTCTTCGCTTCGACCGAAAGCTTCATTGCCGCTTTCGATTTCGCCGAAGAGGTGGAGGCCGTGACGATCGATGTCAGCCAAGCCCATCTCTGGGATATTTCGGCAGTTGGTGCGCTGGACAAGGTGGTCCTGAAATTCCGCAAATCCGGCAAGAGGGTCGAGGTGATCGGCGTCAACGAGGCGAGCGCCCATATGATCGACCGTTTCGCCCTGCACGACAAGCAGGATGGCGCGGCAGCCCCGCTCCACTGACCAGAAGTGAAAAGCCCCGGCGGAAACCGGGGCTTTTTATTATGCTATTCGTTTGCCGTCACCGTGACGCCGAGCATTTTCGGCAGGGTGTTCGGCGCGCCCATCGCGGCGCCCATGATCATCGGGAACGGAACCGGCTTTTCCGGCTCTGCCGTAATGGTGAAGTTCTTCGGATTGTCGATATAGGTGTTGATCGCGGCCGACACCATGTTCTGCAGGTCCGGAACATTGAGCGAGGCCATCATGATGGGCGCCATGCCCTTGATGGTCTGGGAAAGTTGCTCGCCCGTCATGCCCTGCTGGCTTGCGGCGTAGTCGATGGCGCGCTTGGTGATGCTGGCGTCCTCGAAACTGATTTCGGCATTGACGAAGGAAAGCTGCTGCATCAGGCCAAGCATGGCAAGGCTTGCAGCCTGATCCGCCTGTTCCTTGTTCGGATTGGCGGCCTGCGCCTTCACCGTTTCCTGCATCGACTTGATGAAGTCGAGCGTGTAGCCGGAGAAGCCGAACGACATGTTGAGACGGCCGATATTGTCGAGGTCGATGGCATATTCCTCGACATCGACGGTGCCGGAAGCCACTTGCCAGCTGCCGCTCATGGTCATGTCGCCGGAAAGCGCCTTGAGTTCGAGTTTCTCGATGGCGTCTTTCGTGCCGGGATCGGTGACTTCGCTGAGATCCGCCTTGAAGCCGGATGCGTCGAGTTCGAAGCCGATCGATGCCTTGTCGTCGCTGACGGACATGGTGGCGGTGCTTTCCTCAAGCGAGAAAGCCTGCTTGCCATCGACAGAAACGGAAATCGGACCGCTATGCGCCTCATCATAGAACATCAGCGCATCGACCGTGCCGGTCGTGGCGTCAGCAGGAATGGTGAGACCGGACATGTAGATGTCGCTGGCCTTGATCTCCACGTTTTCCTGCTTGTAATCGATATTGTCGAAACGCGCGTTCTTGATGGTGTAGCCGCCGTTGTTTTCCTGGACGTCCTCAAGCGTGATGTTGCCGACCGGGATTTTTTTGGCCGGATCGGCGACCGAGTTGAAGGTCACGCCGTTCAGCGTCACGGTGGAGCCGTTGACGGCGACCGAGCCGGCTGTGATTTCGCCACCCTGTGCGGCGTAGGCGGCATTGATCTTCTTCAGCACATCGCCGCCATCAAGCGCGAAAGCCGGCGCCGAAAGCACAAGAAGCGCGGCACTTGCGAAAAGAACTTGCCGGGTGGATTTCAGTCTCATGATGTTTCTTCCCTCAATGTGCAGATGCGCACCGTGTTCTAGATATGGATGGTGACATTTATATTCGCGATTATTCAAAGGTCTACAGGATTTAGATCGATTCGTATGACGGCGGCATTGCGGCATTTACAACGCGGTTAATAAAAAACCTCATGAAAGAGGTGGTTTCATCCACAGGGCAGACCCCTGAATTTCTTGCCGGGAATCGGCATTTCGGCTAGTCAAGCACCATGGGAAAAAATCTTGTACCTCCGTCAGGCGGAGACGATAACATTCATCCGGTCGATTTGAAGGCGGCGCTTGAAGAGCGCTACCTCGCTTACGCCCTGTCCACGATCATGCATCGTGCGCTGCCGGATGTGCGCGACGGCCTGAAGCCGGTTCACCGCCGCATCATCCACGCCATGAGCGAGATGGGCATCCGCCCCAACTCGGCCTTCAAGAAATGCGCCCGTATCGTCGGCGACGTGATCGGTAAATTCCACCCGCATGGCGACCAGTCGGTCTACGATGCGCTGGTGCGTCTCGCGCAGGATTTCTCGCAGCGTTATCCGATCGTGGACGGGCAGGGCAATTTCGGCAACATCGATGGCGACGGCGCCGCTGCCTATCGTTACACCGAAGCGCGCATGACCGATGTGGCGGCGCTGCTGCTGGAGGGCATTGGCGAGGACGCGGTGGATTTCCGCGCCACCTATAACGAGGAAGACGAAGAACCCGTCGTTCTGCCGGGCGCCTTCCCCAATCTGCTTGCCAACGGGGCCTCCGGCATCGCCGTGGGCATGGCGACATCGATCCCGCCGCACAATGCGCACGAACTTTGCGACGCGGCGCTTTATCTCATCAAGCATCCGGATGCATCGGTGGAAAAGCTCGTGGAATTCATTCCCGGCCCTGACCTGCCGACCGGCGGTGTGATTGTCGAAAGCCGCGAGAATATTCTCGATGCCTATAAGACGGGTCGCGGCGGTTTTCGCGTGCGTGCCAAATGGGAAACGGAAGATCTCGGACGCGGCGGTTATCAGATCGTCATCACCGAAATCCCTTTCCAGGTGCAGAAGTCGCGCCTGATCGAAAAGATCGCCGAACTGCTGCTTGCCCGCAAGCTGCCGCTGCTCGAGGATGTCAGAGACGAATCCGCCGAAGACGTGCGCATCGTGCTGGTGCCAAAGAGCCGCACCGTCGATGCGACGCTCCTGATGGAATCCCTGTTCCGCCTGTCCGACCTCGAAAGCCGCCTGCCGCTCAACATGAACGTGCTGTCGCTTGGCAAGGTGCCGAAGGTGATGGCGCTGAACGAGGTGCTGAGCGAATGGCTGGCGCACCGCAAGGACGTGCTGGTCCGCCGTTCCCGCCATCGTCTTGCGGCCATCGACCGCAGGCTCGAGATTCTCGGCGGCCTGCTCGTCGCTTACCTCAATCTCGACGAGGTGATCCGTATCATCCGCGAGGAGGACGAGCCGAAACAGGTGATGATGGCGAAATGGTCTCTCACCGACAATCAGGCCGAAGCCATCCTCAACATGCGGCTGCGCAATCTGCGCAAGCTGGAAGAATTCGAAATCCGCAAGGAATTCGACGAACTCAGCAACGAGAAGGCCGAAATCGAGGGGCTGCTCGCCTCCGATGAAAAGCAGTGGCAGACGGTCGCCTGGGAAATCGGCGAGGTCAAAAAGAAATATGCCAAGGCAACCGAGATCGGCCGTCGCCGCACGCAGTTTGCGGATGCGCCAGATGCCGATATCGAGGCCATCCAGCAGGCGATGATCGAAAAGGAACCGGTCACCATCGTCATTTCGCAGAAGGGCTGGATCAGGGCGCTGAAGGGACACATGTCCGATACGTCGTCGCTCACCTTCAAGGAAGGCGACGGCCCGAAACTTGCCTTCCCGGCGCAGACCACCGACAAGCTGTTGCTGCTGACGACGGGCGGCAAGGCCTATACGCTCGGCGCCGACAAGCTGCCCGGCGGTCGCGGCCATGGCGAGCCGATCCGTATCATGGTCGACATGGAGAACGATCAGGACATCCTGACGGCCTTCGTCCACGATCCGTCGCGTAAACTTCTGCTCGTCTCGACCGCAGGCAACGGCTTCATCGTGGCCGAAAGCGAGATGGTCGCCAATACCCGCAAGGGCAAGCAGATCATGAATGTCTCCATGCCCGACGAGGCCAAGCTCGCCGTGCAGGTCACGGGCGACCATGTCGCCGTCGTCGGCGAAAACCGCAAGCTGCTCGCCTTCCCGCTGTCGCAGGTGCCGGAAATGTCGCGCGGTAAGGGCGTGCGCCTGCAGCGCTACAAGGATGGCGGTGTCGTGGACGTGAAATGCTTCGCGCTCGCGGATGGCTTGAGCTGGTCCGACACGGCCGGGCGTCTCTTTACCAAGGTTGGCGAAGAATTGCGCGAATGGCTGGCCGACCGCGCCACCGTCGGCCGTACTGTGCCGAAGGGTTTTCCGCGTAGCGGGAAGTTTGGCGGGTAACGCAGCCCGACGTTTATGGGATATCGAAAAAGCGCCGCGTATCGAAATGATATGCGGCGTTTCCGTTTAGGCAAGTGGGACCGCGTGGTCTTTGAGGAAAAGACATGCGCCTTCCTCGTCTATTTCACCGGCGGCGACGTTCAGAACGAAAGTATAGAGAGTAGCTTCGTCGGTCTCGATCATGTAGCCGTTTTCCATCAGAAAAACACCGGCGGCAACGATGGCGATCCGCTTGTTGCCATCGATAAAGGCGTGATTGCGTGCGAGTCCAAAGAGATAAGCTGCAGCAAGTTCACACGGATCGTCTGCACCATAACCCGCTTTGTTTATCGGTCGGTGCAGAGCGGATTCGAGTATACCTTCATCACGCAGGCCATGAACGCCGCCAAAACGCTCTATTTGCATGACATGTAATTGCTTGACGATGTCGCTTCGAAGAAAGATGAAGTCCGTCATTCGGCGAGTTTCTTCAAGGCAACTTTGTATTTGTCCATAAAGACACGTGCGTGATCGAGCTGCCGTGCGAAATCCGCGTCAGCAACACGCAGCTCAAAGCCGCCGTTTTTTTCTTCGATGGCAAGTGTGTCGCCCGTCTTGAGGCCCATGCGATCCAAGACTTCCTTAGGAATGATAATACCTTCGGAATTACCGATCTTGCGGATTGTGACATTCATGACGCTAACTCCTGTTATAACGATGTTATAACACATGAGGTTTTGTCATTCAACGGGCAGGTTTGGACGCATCGTCAGACTTTATCGCCTGCCTCGCCGGATGGCGTGTAAACCTCCCACCCGCGCGGTGTCAGATGCTCCTGCGGATGATAGCGCGTCTTGTATCCCATCTTTTCCGAACCATCGACCCAGTAGCCGAGATAGACGTGCGGCAGGCCGAGCGCGCGGGTGCGGGTGATGTGGTCCATGATCATGAAGGTGCCCAGCGAGCGTTTTTCGAGATCGGGGTTGAAGAAGGAATAGACCATCGACAGCCCGTCGCTCATCACGTCGCTTAGCGCCACGGCCAGAAGTTCGCCGCGCTTGCTGGAATCGATGCCGGAGCCCGGTTCGCGCACGCGGTATTCGATGATGCGGGTGTTCACATGCGTATCCTCGACCATGATCGCATAATCCAGCGCTGACATGTCGGACATGCCGCCTGACTGGTGCCGGTGGTCGAGATAGCGGCGAAACAGCGAGAACTGCTCGGTGGAGGGTTCGGCCGCGTGGACGGTGGCGACGACATCCCTGTTGATGGAGAGAACGCGCCGCATCGATTTTGTCGGCTGAAACTGTTCGGTCAGGATGCGCACGGAAACGCAGGCGCGGCAGTTTTCGCAAGCCGGGCGATAGGCGATGTTCTGTGAACGCCTGAAACCGCCCTGGGTCAGAAGGTCGTTCATTTCCGACGCACGCGGGCCGACCAGATGCGTAAAGACCTTCCGCTCCATTTGGTTCGGCAGGTAGGGGCAGGTGGCTGGTGCCGTAAGATAGAATTGGGGAGAGGGCGTCGCCTGCGTGTTCATCGAACCGTGATCGCCTCCTGCGTCTGTTATGAAAGCGCGCCGCGATTTCACGGGGCTGGCGGCGGCGCTTCAAGCGACAAGCATAATGTCACAGAATGGCAAAATGCCGGAAAACGTCAACTGCGAGATACGGCATTTGCCTGATATGAAAGCCACGTTTACGTGGCTTTCGGCAATATCAGCGCGTTCTGACGATAACGGTGCCAAGCAGGAAGTCATGAACGAGGCGCGAGCGCTCGGTAAACAGGCCCGCAAGCAGAATCAACGGGGTCAGAACCGAGTTGATGACCCAGAAAAGCACGATGTGAACGGTCGAAAGAAGAAAATCGATTCGCCGTCCGTCCATGCGCGCCATAGCGATGCCCATCGCCCGCATGCCGGGGGTCGCCTGCGACGGGCCGCCGAGCGTCATGCCGAAATAAAGCACCGCAACGATGACGAACAGCGCCGGATAGAGGAAGAAGCCGAGACCCAGCGTGATCACGCCGAGAAAGAAGACAATCACGGCCGCCGGAATGCACAGCAGGAGAACGATCGCATAATCGATCAGGAACGCGAAGACGCGCCGGCTCAGGACGCCGCTATAGGCGCGCCAGTCATCCGGTGCGATATAGGTGGGGTTCTGGTCGAGGTTCATCGGTCGTTTTCTCCTGAGAGGTTCTGACAGCTCGGCACATATGCCGTGTCAGCAGACAATATGGGAAGCAAACGACCGAATACAATAAGCGCCAGCTTTCGTGTAGCCTGTCAGCCCTTTGCGAGTTTGCGTGCGGCCTCGATGGCGAAATAGGTCAGGATGCCATCGCAGCCCGCACGCTTGAAACAGAGAAGCGTTTCCATCATCACGCGCTCCCCGTCGATCCAGCCATGCATGGCCGCGGCCTTGATCTGGGTATATTCGCCGGACACCTGATAGGCGAAGGTCGGCAGGCCGAAATTCTCCTTCAGCCGCCAGCAGATGTCGAGATAGGGCAGGCCGGGTTTGACCATCAGCATGTCAGCGCCTTCCTCAACGTCGAGCGCGGCGTCGCGGATCGCCTCCATGCCGTTTGCCGGGCTGATATAGTAGCTGTTCTTGTCGCCCTTCAGCAGGCCGGCCGTGGAAATGGCCTCGCGATAGGGGCCGTAATAACCGGAGGCGAATTTCGTGGCGTAGGCCATGATGCCGACATTCTGATGCCCGGCCGCATCGAGACCGCGACGGATGGCGCCGATGCGGCCATCCATCATCTCCGAGGGAGAAATAATGTCCGAACCGGCTTCGGCCTGAAGGATTGCCGCCCGCACGACCTGTTCCACGGTCTCGTCATTGACGATCTCGTCGCCGCGCAGAATGCCGTCATGCCCATGGCTGGTGAAGGGATCAAGCGCGACGTCGGTGATCATGCCGATATTCGGAACGGCTTTTTTGACCGCGATGGTCGCTTGATTGATGAGGTTGTTGGCCTCTAGCGCGTTCGAACCGGTTTCGTCACGCAGGTCCATCTCGATATTCGGGAAGGTCGCGATTGCCGGAATGCCGAGATCGGCGGCTTCCTTCGCCGCTTCGACCAGCCTGTCGACGCTCATCCGGCTGACGCCGGGCATCGCCGGAATGGGGTCGAGGATATTGCTTCCAGGCACGATGAAGACCGGCCAGATGAGATCATCGACGGTCAGGCGGCTTTCCTGAACCAGACGCCGCGTCCAGTCCGCCTTGCGGTTGCGGCGCATGCGACGATGGCCGGTGATCTCGTCGACCAGATGCGTTTTGTCCTGCATATAAAAATATCCTTCGTATCCCGCCCATTCTGGAAAGCTCCATAACACGGAGGGCGCACGATGCGAATGCGACAATTTTTCTGCAATGGTGTTGGGGAATAATGCGGCGTTACCGGGAGTTGACACGGTCGATTGTGCAAACCTGGCGGAACAGGCCAGTAGGAGTGATAGATGCAAACGACGAAGCTTGAGCGGATCGCGGCTGGATATGCCCTTCCGCCCGGTGTCGCGGGACTTTCCCTGGCAATCGAGCAACGGTCCACCGGATTTTCCTGGCGGCTCGGCGACGAGCAGCGGCCTTATTTCATCGCCAGCATTACCAAGTTGTTCACGGCAGCTTTGATCGTCCAGCTGTGCGAGGAGCACAAGCTCATACTAGGTGCCCGCGCCTCGGATCTGCTCGGATGCGAGATGATGGCTGGTCTCAATATTCAGGGTGGACATGATTTCGGATCGCAGGTCACGATCGGTGAACTTCTGGCCCATACCTCCGGCATTCCGGACTATTTCGAGCAGAGGCGGCCGGATGGAGAAACGGTCCTCGCCGATCTGCTCAAGGCAGACAGGGGTTGGAACTTCGAGGAACTCCTGTCCATTTCCCGCTCCATGAAGGCTCGCTTTGCGCCCTCCACGCCGGGAAAGGCGTTCTACAGCGACACCAACTACATGCTGCTCGGTCGAATCGTCGAAATTCTGGACGGTTGTTCTTATGAAAATGCGCTCCGCAACCGTATCTTTCAGCCGTTGGCGCTGAAGGATACCTGGCTCTTCACGCCTGCGACGCTTGATCGCTATAGCGATGTCACAGCTGTTATGTATCGAAACACGCCTCTGCATACTCCCAAAGCCCTGGCTTCGTTTGCCGCCGAAGGCGCCATCGTCTCGACCATGCGGGACCAGATCCGGTTTCTGCGCGCTTTCATCGGGGGTGAGCTGTTTCCCCAAACCAGCCTCATGGGGATGACGGCACAATGGCGCTCGATCTTCTCGCCGTTCGTGCCTCTTTCCTATGGCATCGGTGTCATGCGGTTCAGCATTCCGCGCTGGCAGTCGCCTTTCTTTCGGGTACCCGCCATGATCGGGCATTCCGGCGTCTTCGGGACTATGCTGTTTTATGTGCCGGACCGCGATCTCTACATCGCCGGGACTGTCAACCAAATGGTGCCGCGCAGTCTTGCCTATCGCCTGCTGGTGCGCATTGCCCTGACCTTCTAGAGAAAGAAGGCGCGGCCCGTTAAAGGTCCAGCGGTTCCACACCTGTCGCAAATGGGCCTTGCTGCTTTGACAAGACGAACCACCGAATTCAATATGGGCTGGTCGCCCGCCCGTCGAGACCGTATCTTCCGGCCATGGAACCTGATTCTCAACCTCTGCCGAAGCGTCCGCTTACGGAAATCCTCTTTCTGGTCTTCATGAGGCTGGTCGCGGTTTCCTGTTTCTGGTTCGGCTTGCAATATTGGGCGATGCTGACGGGATATTCGCTGGGAGGGCATGGACGGTTCGATATGCTGAACCTGCCCTGGCGGGTGGCGGGCAGCGCGCTTGCGGTGATTTTCCCGGTCGCGGCGCTCGGTCTCTGGCTCGGCGCTTCCTGGGGGGCTGTCATGTGGGTCATGGGGGCGGGCGCTCAGATCGCCATGTACAAGGTGTGGCCGCACATCTTCGGCGCCAACACGCTCGTACCCGTCATGCACGGCCTGGTGGCAACCATTTATATACTATTTCTGGTCGCTTTCTGGCTGGATCAGCGCCAAAATGAAGAGCGCGCAAGAATTGATTTACCATAAGAATAAAGCAATTCGGCCCGATTTCGGGCCTGATTTTATCGCTAAGCCATTGATTTATAATGATTTGCTGGGAACCATTCCCGCTTCGCCACAAGTTCGGCCCCTTTGGAAAAATGCAGGTAACCATTTGTTAATCGTAGCTTTTAAGTAGAATTTTATGCGCATTGATTAGGTTCTCACTCAAGGCGGGAGACAAACAAACACACCGCCAAACAAAACAGTGAGGCAGTCATGATCAATAGCAAAGTTAAGCCCCAGGCCGTTGTTGCCGATGCACATGAAGATACCATCCGTTCGCTCTACATGGAGTCGCTGCATCTGGTGGAACGTCTCCACCGCCGCCTTCTCGATGTCATCAAGGACGAGTTCGACCGTCAGGGTCGCGATGACGTCAACGCCGTTCAGGCACTCCTGCTGTTCAATATCGGCAATTCCGAACTGACGGCCGGCGAGCTTCGTTCACGCGGTTATTACCTCGGCTCCAACGTTTCCTACAACGTCAAGAAGCTGGTCGACCTCGGTCTCATCAACCACCAGCGTTCGCGTGTCGACCGGCGCTCGGTCCGCATCAGCCTGACCGAAAAGGGCCAGGAAATCGCCGAAACCGTTGCGCGTCTCTACGAACGCCACGTCGGCTCGATCGAAAAGGTCGGCGGCATCGGCACCGGTGAGTTCTCCGAAATGAACAAGCTGCTGCAGCGTCTGGACCGTTTCTGGAACGACTCGATCGCCTATCGTCTTTAATACCGCGACGGTTTCACTGTTTAAGCCGGGGGCATGACTTTGCCTCCGGCTTGCGGATTCGCCTCGGAACGTTCCCCGTTTCAGCGTGTCAACCCCGGCTCACAAACCAGGCCTTCGCCCCTTTTTGCAGGGGATACAAAGCTTCGTGAGAAAAGGCTCGTGACACGAATTGGCCATATTGATATGGGACCCGCAAAGGTGAAGGAGCCGGCGGTTTCTCCTGCTGTCGTGGCAAGTCCCGACTGTTCTGCCAGACAATAGCGCCCGGATCATGGGTGTTGAGCATTACCGGCCGGCAGACACGTTGTACGTGTTTGTTAATCATATTGATTTAGGCATTGTTCAGAATGCCGAAGAGAGTGGCTGGTAGGTAGAATGACAAAGAAATCCGTATCCGATTCCGTATCGCGCCGTGCGCTTCTGCGCTCTGCCGTTTCCGTTGGTGCCGCAGCGCTTGCCGCGCCTGCCTTTGCGCAGAACGCGCTTAACGATCTCATGGGCTCTTCGCGCCGCGGCAACTGGGATGACCAGTTCGACGCCAACTCGTCGCGTTCCGCCGTGGGTGTCGTCTCCAACAACCCGGTTCTGGGGCGGGAAGCACCTGTCTATATGCAGCAGGCGATCATGCAATATCAGCAGATCGTGCAGAACGGCGGCTGGCCGGACGTGCCCGTCACCCAGCAGCGTCTTCAGATCGGCGTCTCGGATCCCTCGGTGCAGGCGCTTCGCCAGCGCCTGATGGTCTCCGGCGACCTGCCGCGCGAAGCCGGCATTTCCAGCGCCTTCGATTCCTACGTCGACGGTGCCCTGAAGCGCTTCCAGGCACGCCACGGCCTTCCGGCCGATGGTGTCAGCGGTGAATATACGACCAAAGCGCTCAATGTTTCGGCCCAGATTCGTCTGGCGCAGCTGCAGACCAACCTTGTCCGCATCCAGTCCATGTCTGGCGATCTCGGCCAGCGTCACCTGATGGTGAACATTCCGGCCGCCGCCATCGAGGCGGTTGAGAATGAGCGCGTCGTCCTGCGCAATACGGCCGTCGTCGGCCGCGCCAGCCGCCCGACGCACGTCATCAACTCGAAGATTTATGAGGTCATCCTCAACCCCTACTGGACAGCGCCGCGCTCGATCGTCGAAAAGGACATCGTGCCGCTGATGCAGAAGGACCCGACCTATCTGGAGCGGAACAACATCCGCCTCATCGATGGCAAGGGACAGGAAGTGTCGCCGACATCCGTTGACTGGTTCGCGCCGAAGGCCCCGAACCTGATGTTCCGTCAGGACCCCGGCAAGATCAACGCCATGTCGTCCACGAAGATCAACTTCCACAATCCGAACAACGAATATATGCACGACACGCCGCAGCAGGGCCTGTTCAACAAGCTGATGCGTTTCGAATCCTCCGGCTGCGTGCGCGTGCAGAACGTGCGCGACCTGACAAGCTGGCTGCTGCGCGACACGCCCGGCTGGTCACGTCAGGAAATGGAGCGCGTCATCGCAACCCGCGTCAACACGCCGATCAAGCTGGCGCAGGAAGTGCCCGTTTATTTCGTCTACATCACCGCATGGTCGGCGAAGGACGGCGTGGTGCAGTTCCGCGACGACATCTATGAGAAGGACGGCAACGCCGAACTGGCACTCAACACGACGACCGGCATCGAGCAGCCGGCCGGCCCGGTTGACGACGACCTGTTGCCGCGCAACTGATCCGGCTTTGCTTTCATTGAAGGCCGCGCTTCGCCGGGTGCGGCGTAGCCCTCATACGCCGTCACCCCGGACCTGATCCAGGTTCCAGTGCGATCAAGTCCTTGATCGCGAGAGAGTCCTTTCACGGCGCAGACGCGCCGTGGCTGGATGCCGGATCTAGTCCGGCATGACGGGAGGAAAGCTTGTCGCCTTTCCTCACAAGTCTGATCCTGCCCGCCGCGTGCGGCTTTTTCTCCTCTCACCGCTGCTTTCATAAAAACAACTGTCGTTTTTTGTCGCAACGTCGCAGTTTGACGGGCAAATCTCGCAGCCCGTATTGCTCTTGTCCGGGCAGGGCGCTAAGACGCCATCGCATTACTGTTTCAGGAGCCTTCACCATGTCGAACACAGATGCTTTCTTCTCCCGTCCGCTTGCCGAAGTCGATCCGGATATTTTCGGCGCGATCGAGAAGGAACTGGGTCGCCAGCGCCACGAGATCGAACTGATCGCCTCGGAAAACATCGTTTCCCGCGCCGTGCTCGAAGCGCAGGGTTCGATCATGACCAACAAATATGCGGAAGGTTATCCGGGCAAGCGTTATTACGGCGGCTGCCAGTTCGTCGATATTGCTGAAGAACTCGCCATCGAGCGCGCCAAGAAGCTGTTCGGCGTCAACTTCGCCAACGTTCAGCCCAATTCCGGTTCGCAGATGAACCAGGCCGTGTTCCTCGCGCTCCTGCAGCCGGGTGATACCTTCATGGGTCTCGACCTGAACTCGGGAGGCCATCTGACGCATGGTTCGCCGGTCAACATGTCCGGCAAGTGGTTCAACGTCGTCTCCTACGGCGTGCGTGAAGGCGACAACCTGCTCGACATGGACGAAGTGGAGCGCAAGGCCAAGGAAACCCGGCCGAAGCTGATCCTCGCCGGCGGCACAGCCTATTCCCGTATCTGGGACTGGAAGCGCTTCCGCGAGATCGCCGATGAAGTCGGCGCCTATCTGATGGTCGACATGGCCCACATTGCCGGTCTCGTTGCCGGTGGCCAGCATCCGTCGCCGTTCCCGCATTGCCATGTCGCCACGACAACGACGCACAAGTCGCTGCGCGGCCCGCGTGGCGGCATGATCCTCACCAATGACGAGGATCTGGCCAAGAAGTTCAACTCGGCCGTTTTCCCCGGCCTCCAGGGCGGCCCGCTGATGCACGTCATCGCCGCCAAGGCGGTTGCCTTCGGTGAGGCGCTGCAGCCGGAATTCCAGGACTACGCCGCGCAGGTCGTCAAGAACGCCAAGGCGCTTGCCGAAACGCTGGTCGAAGGCGGTCTGGATGTCGTCTCCGGCGGCACCGACAACCACCTGATGCTGGTCGACCTTCGCAAGAAGAACGCCACCGGCAAGCGGGCGGAAGCAGCCCTCGGCCGCGCATACATCACCTGCAACAAGAACGGCATTCCTTTCGATCCGGAAAAGCCCTTCGTCACTTCGGGTGTGCGTCTCGGCACGCCGGCCGGCACGACGCGCGGTTTCAAGGAAGCGGAATTCCGCGAAATCGGCAAGCTGATCGTCGAGGTTCTCGACGGCCTGAAGGTCGCCAATTCGGATGAAGGCAACGCTGCCGTTGAAGCTGCGGTGCGTAAAAAGGTCGTCGGCCTGACCGACCGTTTCCCGATGTATCCGTACATGTAAGGAAGAAAAACGATGCGCTGCCCATTTTGCGGTTCCGAAGACACACAGGTCAAGGACTCGCGTCCGGCGGAGGACAACACCTCCATCCGCCGGCGGCGCATCTGCCCCGATTGCGGCGGCCGCTTCACGACCTATGAGCGCGTGCAACTGCGTGAGCTGATGGTCATCAAGAAAAGCGGCCGCAAGCTGCCCTTCGACCGGGAAAAGCTGGTGCGATCCTTCGAGATCGCGCTGCGCAAGCGCCCGGTCGACCGTGACCGGATCGAGCGCGCCGTCTCCGGCATCGTCCGCCGCTTGGAAAGTTCCGGCGAGACGGAAATCCCCTCGGAAGAAATCGGCCTGCAGGTTCTCGAAGCGCTGAAGAGCCTCGATGACGTGGCCTTCGTGCGTTACGCCTCGGTCTATCGCGATTTCAGCCATGCCGAGGATTTCGAAAACGTGATTGCCGAAATCAACGCCAAGATCGCCCGCGATACGGACGCCGGAGTGTAGACGTGACGACCCGCGCCGATGACGAAAGATTCATGGCCCGGGCAATCGAGGTTTCGCTTCGCCATCAGGGCCAGACGCTCACCAACCCATCGGTTGGCTGTGTTCTCGTAAAAGACGGAAAAATCATCGCCGAGGCGGTAACAGCGATTGGCGGCCGCCCCCATGCCGAGCGGCAGGCGCTGGAGATGGCCGGCGAAGCCGCACGCGGCGCTACCGCCTATGTAACCCTCGAACCCTGTTCGCACTGGGGCAAGACGCCACCCTGCGCCAATGCGCTGGTGGAATTCGGCGTTGCCCGCGTCGTGGTTGCTGTCGACGATCCGGATGAGCGTGTTTCGGGGCGTGGTTACACGATCCTGCGCGATGCGGGCATTGCGGTGGAAACCGGCCTGCTGCGCCGTGAAGGTGAGCGAGCGCTTGCCGGTTACCTCACACGTCAGGTTAGAAAACGCCCGCATGTGATTCTGAAGCTTGCTATTTCCGCTGATGGCATGATCGGCAGGAGAGGCGAGGGGCAGGTGGCGATTACCGGGCAGCAGGCTCGCCACGCCGTGCATGAGCTCCGGGCGCGTTGTGATTGCATCCTTGTGGGGATTGGCACGGCGATTGCCGATGATCCGGAATTGACGGTCCGCGTTGAAGGTCTAGAGGATCGCTCGCCGGTCCGCATCGTGCTTGATCGACATTTTGAGTTGCCGCTGACATCGAAGCTGGTGAAGACGGCGCGCGAGGTGCCGGTAATCGTTGCGGTCGCGGCGTTACCCCCCTCTGCCCTGCCGGGCATCTCCCCCTCAAGGGGGGAGATCGATGGAGCGCTGCTCGGTCATGCATCGATGGCCAGAGAGGGTGAACCGGCACCGAAATTTGAACGATCGGACAGCCCCTTGCCGATCTCCCCACTTGAGGGGGAGATGCCCGGCAGGGCAGAGGGGGGTAACGCCGAGTCAAAGCGCCAACTCCTGACCGACGCCGGCGTCCAGATCCTCGAAGCCCCAACCCTCGAAAACCTCCTCCACATTCTCGCCGAAAGCGGCATGTCGGAACTTCTGGTCGAAGGTGGCGCTTTTGCCGCAAAATCATTCCTTGAAGCGGGGCTGGTGGACCGTATCATGCTATTTGAAAGCCCGGTCGTGGTCGGTGACGGCGGCATTGAAACGCCGCTCCGCCGTGCCGATATTCCGGGCGATTATGTTTTGGTCAGCGAAACCACCTACGGGCCGGATCGCTGCTTCGATTATGAAAGGCCGCTTTGATGTTTACCGGAATTGTCACCGACGTTGGAACCGTGTCCGAGCTGGAAGCCCTGGCAGAAGGCATCCGTCTGCGGGTGGCGACCAATTTCGATCCCAAGACCATCGATATGGGCGCATCGATCTCCCATGGCGGCATCTGCCTGACGGTGACCAGACTGCCGGAAGACGGCAGCAATGAGCGCTGGTTCGAGGTCGAGGCCTGGGAAGAGGCTTTGCGTCTGACGACGATTGCCGGCTGGCAAAAGGGTACCCACGTCAATCTGGAGCGGGCGCTCAAGATCGGCGATGAGCTTGGCGGCCACATCGTTTCCGGCCATGTCGACGGACGGGCGGAAATCCTCGCGGTAGAGCCGGAAGGCGAAGCGGTCCGCATCCGCCTGCGTGCACCGGACCATCTGGCGAAATTCGTCGCGCCCAAGGGCTCCGTCGCGCTGGACGGCACATCGCTGACCGTCAACGCCGTCGAGGGCACGGATTTCGACGTTCTTTTGATCCGCCATACGCTTTCCGTCACCACATGGGGCGAACGCCAGCCGGGCGATTTCGTCAATTTCGAAGTCGACACCATGGCGCGTTATGCCGCAAGGCTTGCGGAGTTTCCCTCGGCATGAGCTGGAGTGCTGGCTCGATGGTTTATTGTCGCTGATACCTCTCCCTATCGTCATTCCGGCCTTGAGCCGGAATCCAACCAGCCCAAGTCCTTGGGCTGAAAAGAGTTTTTCCGCCGCGCAGACGCACGTCGACTGGATTCCGGCTCAAGGCCGGAATGACGGAAGGGCTTTATCGTCGTCCGACATTGCGACAGATCAATTCTTGTCCGACACTCTGCTTCCGATTGACGCGCAAACGTTATAAAGACGTCTTTAGGCCCAAACGGGGTAGGGGAAATACATCATGCCGTCTTTCGAACTGCTGACAGCCTTTTTCATAACCACCGCCTTGTTCGCCTATATCCCCGGTCCGGCCATGCTTTATGCGGCGGCGCAGACCATGGCGCGTGGACGGTTTGCGGGCCTGATGGCGGTGCTTGGTATCCATGTCGGCTGCTATTTCCACATTTTTGCCTCTGCGGCAGGGCTTTCGGTGCTGTTTCAGGCAGTGCCCTGGCTTTATCTTGCGGTAAAGCTGTGCGGTGCACTGTATCTCATCTGGCTCGGCTTCTCGATGCTGCGCAGCAAGCTCGAAGGGGAGGCCGTCAATCTGACCATCGAGCCGAAATCGGCCCGCCGCGCCTTCATCGACAGTATCATCGTCGATGTGCTCAATCCGAAGACCGCGCTGTTCTTTCTGGCCTTCCTGCCGCAATTCGTGGACCCTGCGGCGGCCTTTCCGGTCTGGCTGCAATTGCTGATCCTCGGCATCGCCGTCAATTTCATTTTTTCCTCGGCCGATCTTGTCGGCGTGCTTCTGGCGGGCGCCATGGTCGGGCGTCTGAAGCGTTCCGGGGCGGTTCAGGTGCTTGCCCGGCGCGCGGCCGGGACGGTGCTGATGGGGCTTGGCGTCCATCTCGCCTTCCAGAAAACCTGATTGTCGCGGAGCCTCGCCGGAAGGCGTGAAACCCGGCCAAATGCCCCGCAAACGCGGCCTCTTGCGCCGCTGACACATGAAATTACTTGCCAAAAATGGCCAGCCGTGGTTTGACCGCCGCAAAAGCCGGTATGATCCGGCATCAAGCTTTTCAGGAAAATATCATGTCCAAACCCCATCTTCTTATCGTGGAAGCACGTTTTTACGACGATATGGCGGATGCCCTTCTCGAAGGCGCGAAATTCGCGCTCGATGAGGCAGGCGCCACCTATGACGTCATTACCGTTCCGGGCGCGCTGGAAATCCCTGCCGCCATCGCCATGGCGCTTGACGGTGCTGACAATGACGGCACGGAATATGACGGTTTCGTCGCGCTTGGCATGGTCATTCGCGGTGAGACCTACCACTTCGACATCGTTTCCAACGAATCCTCCCGCGCGCTGATGGATCTTGCCGTCAGCGAATCGCTGCCGATCGGCAACGGCATTCTCACCGTTGAGAATGACGAGCAGGCATGGGCACGCGTGCGTCGTTCCGACAAGGACAAGGGCGGTTTCGCGGCGCGTGCGGCGCTGACGATGATCGAGCTGAAGAAAAAACTGGGTGGCTGAACGCATGTCGAATGTTGAAAATGGCGGTGAACCGCGCCAGCCTTCGGTAAAGCCAGCCAACCAGCGCGGCGCGGCCCGCCTTGCGGCCGTGCAGGCGCTTTACCAGATGGATGTCGGCGGAACCGGCGTTATGGAAGTCGTGGCCGAATATGAGGCGCACCGTCTTGGCCAGGAAGTTGACGGCGATACCTATCTGAAAGCCGACCCGTCCTGGTTCCGTTCCATCGTTTCCGGCGTCGTCCGCGATCAGACCAAGATCGATCCGCTGGTCCGCTCGGCCCTTCTGGAAGACTGGCCGCTGTCGCGTCTCGATGCCACCGTGCGCGCCATTCTGCGTGCCGGCACTTTCGAGATTCTGGAGCGCAAGGACGTGCCGGTCGCCGTCATCGTCACGGAATATGTCGAGATCGCCCGTGCTTTCTTCGAGCATGATGAGCCGAAGCTCGTGAATGCGGTGCTTGACCGCATTGCCAAGCAGGTGCGCGGCGAGGCAAAACGCTGAAGTAAAACAGGTGAGGAAGAGATGAGCGCGGTTTCCGTCCCCGGACTTGAAGTTCAACTGGACGAGGCGAAGCGCAACGTCTTCCTCCTCACCATCGCGCAGGCGATCATGGGATCGGCTGCGCCCCTGAGCTTTTCGGTTGGCGCACTTGCCGGCTATCAGCTGCTCGGCGCGGACAAGTCGCTGGCGACCGCACCTCTCACCGGCTTCAATATCGGCGTGGCGCTCGGCGCCATCTGCGTGGCAGCCGCATCCCGCTTTCTCGGCCGCAAGGCAGGCTTCATGGTCGGCGCGCTGATGTGCTCGATTGGCGGCGGTATCGCTGCCGTAGCGCTTTTCCGTTCGGATTTCTGGCTGTTTGCCGTCGGCCTGCTGCTGATCGGCATTTCCGGCGGCTTCACGCAGAAAATCCGCTTCGCCGCCGCCGATGCCTCGCCATCCTTTTATAAGCCGAAAGCCATTTCCTGGATCCTGGCGGGTGGAATCATCTCGGCCATCGTTGGTCCGCAGCTTGCCATTTTCGGTAAGGACGTGTTCGCGCCGGTCACCTTTGCCGGCGTCTTTATCGCGCTGGTGCCGCTTGGTATCATCTCGATTGCCATTCTGGCATTCCTGAAATTACCGGATCCAAAGGCCGCCTCTACCCACGCGCACGCGGTGCGGCCCCTGTCGGAGATCGTCCGCACGCACCGTTTCGTCACCGGCATGGTCTGCGGCATCGGTTCCTACGCATTGATGACCTTCATGATGACCGGCGCACCGCTCGCCATGGTCGTCGGTTGCGGTTTCCCCTCCGAACTCGCGACCCTCGGCATTCAGTGGCATGTTCTCGCCATGTTCGGCCCGAGCTTCTTCACCGGCATGCTGATCTCCCGATTCGGAGCCGAGAAAATCGTTGCGACCGGCCTCGTTGTGCTGATGGCCTGCGCCGTCGTCGCCCATATGGGTATCGAATTGTGGAATTTCTGGACGGCGCTCATTCTCCTTGGGCTCGGCTGGAATTTCGGTTTTATCGGCGCGACCGCCATCATCACCTCCAGCTACCGCCCGCATGAGGCGGACAAGGTGCAGGGTTTCCACGATATCGTGCTTTTCGGCACGGTGGCGCTTTCATCCTTCTCTTCCGGCAAGGTGTTCACGGCCTGGGGCTGGTCGGTAATGAACCTCGTCATCTGGCCGGTGGCTGGCCTTTGCCTGCTGCTTGTCCTGTCGCTGCTGCTGACCCCGCGCAAAAACGCCGCCTGAGATTGCGTCAGCACTCTACCCCTTTCATGTTTCAGGCAAAATTGTGGGCTTGACGCCACGCCTTTCGCCAACGCAATCTTGCCGCGCAGGTCATTCTTCCTTGGGAGGGGAACAAATGGCCACGACAGGACCCGGAGCGCTTGCGATCATCCGGTCCTTGCACAAGGTTTCGCCACGCCGGGGAGGGAGTGAGACCCGGCTTTTTGGGAGGTAAGTGCGCATGACCGTAATACCCATAGTGATTTTATGCGGTATCCTGTCCGTGGTTTACGCGGTATGGGCGACCAAGAGTGTTCTCGATGCCGATCAGGGCAACGAGCGTATGCGTGAAATAGCAGGTTATATCCGTGAAGGCGCACAGGCTTATCTCACCCGTCAATATCTCACCATCGCCATCGTCGGACTGATCGTCGCCGTTCTCGCCTGGTATCTGCTGTCGGCAATGGCGGCCATTGGTTTCCTCATCGGCGCGGTGCTTTCGGGCGCCGCCGGTTTCGTCGGCATGCATGTGTCCGTGCGCGCCAATCTGCGCACCGCGCAGGCCGCCTCGCACAGCCTTTCCGCCGGTCTCGACATCGCCTTCAAGTCGGGCGCGATCACCGGCATGCTGGTGGCCGGTCTCGCGCTGCTCGGCGTCTCAATCTATTATTTCATTCTGACCTCGGTGATGGGCCATGCGGCCGGTTCGCGTGAGGTGATCGATGCGCTGGTGTCGCTTGGCTTCGGCGCATCGCTGATTTCCATCTTCGCCCGCCTCGGCGGCGGCATCTTCACCAAGGGCGCCGATGTCGGCGGCGATCTCGTCGGGAAGGTCGAAGCTGGAATTCCCGAAGACGATCCGCGCAACCCGGCAACCATTGCCGACAATGTCGGCGACAATGTCGGCGATTGCGCCGGCATGGCCGCTGACCTCTTCGAGACCTATGCCGTCTCTGTCGTCGCGACGATGGTTCTTGCGGCAATCTTTTTTGCCGGAACGCCGATACTGGAAAGCGCCATGGTCTATCCGCTGGCGATTTGCGGCGCCTGCATCCTGACGTCGATTGCCGGCACCTTCTTCGTCAAGCTTGGCACCAACAATTCCATCATGGGCGCACTCTATAAGGGCCTGATCGCCACCGGTATCTTCTCCGTTGCCGGTCTGGCGGTCGCTACCCATGCGACGGTCGGCTGGGGCACGGTCGGCACGGTGGCCGGAATGGAGATCACCGGCAGCAACCTCTTCCTGTGCGGCATTGTCGGCCTTGTCGTGACGGCGCTGATCGTCGTCATCACCGAATATTATACCGGCACCAACAAGCGCCCGGTCAACTCCATCGCCCAGGCGTCTGTCACCGGTCACGGCACCAATGTCATCCAGGGCCTTGCGGTCTCGCTGGAATCGACGGCGCTGCCGGCCATTGTCATCGTCGGTGGCATCATCGGCACCTACCAGCTCGGCGGCCTGTTCGGCACCGGCATCGCGGTCACCGCCATGCTGGGTCTGGCAGGCATGATCGTGGCGCTCGACGCCTTCGGCCCGGTGACGGACAATGCCGGTGGTATCGCTGAAATGGCCGGTCTCGATCCTGACGTGCGCAAGGCGACCGACGCGCTGGATGCCGTCGGCAACACCACCAAGGCCGTCACCAAGGGTTACGCCATCGGTTCTGCCGGTCTCGGCGCGCTGGTGCTGTTTGCGGCCTATTCCAACGACCTGTCCTATTTCGCCGCCAATGGCGATACCTATCCCTACTTCAAGGATATTGGCGAGATTTCCTTCAGCCTTGCCAATCCTTACGTCGTGGCGGGCCTGCTGTTCGGTGGCCTCATCCCGTACCTCTTCGGCGGCATTGCGATGACGGCGGTAGGCAAGGCGGCAAGCTCGATCGTCGAAGAAGTCCGCCGCCAGTTCCGGGAAAAGCCGGGCATCATGGCCGGAACGGAAAAGCCGGACTATGGCAAGGCGGTTGATCTTCTGACCAAGGCCGCGATCAAGGAAATGGTCATTCCGTCGCTTCTGCCGGTTCTGGCGCCGCTCGTCGTTTATTTCGGCGTGCTGCTGATTTCCGGTTCCAAGGCGTCTGCCTTCGCAGCACTTGGCGCATCGCTGCTCGGCGTCATCATCAACGGCCTGTTCGTGGCGATTTCCATGACCTCCGGTGGCGGCGCGTGGGATAATGCCAAGAAGAGCTTCGAGGACGGTTTCATCGACAAGGACGGCGTGCGCCACGTCAAGGGTTCCGATGCCCACAAGGCCTCGGTGACGGGCGATACGGTCGGCGATCCCTACAAGGACACCGCCGGTCCGGCCGTCAACCCGGCCATCAAGATCACCAATATCGTGGCGCTGCTGCTGCTTGCGGTTCTTGCCCACTGAGGGCTTAGGTCCGACAAATGAAAAAGGCCCGGGGAGCGATCCCCGGGCCTTTGAATTTTTCGTTCCGTCTTCCGATCAGGGGGTGTTGTTGCCCTGACCGAGAATGCTCTTGGCGATATTGGCGCCCGAGGTGCCGCCGGAGAGCAGCTGCTGCAGGAACGTCAGATCCTTGCCGCCTGTCGGGGTGGTGCGGGAAATCGTGTCAAAGACCTTGCCGTCCTGCAGCGCGTAATTGGCCTTGCGCTCGATCACGCCGTCCTTGTTGAAATAGATCGCGAGAATATTCTGCTCGACCAGCGTCGGCTTCATGAAGGCGGCGCGGCGCACACGCTTCTGCGAGATGTAGTAGAAAACTTCGTTGCCGAAGGTCGCCGTGGTCGAGGGCGTGCCCATGGTCAGCAGAACCTGCTCGCGGCTGGAGCCTTCGGGGATCAGCTGGAGCGCCTGGTCGTCCATGACATAACCATTGTGGAACACATCGGTCGTGCTGGTGCAGGCGGAAAGCAGGCCGGACGCGAGGACGATTGCGATGGCCGTTTTGCTCAGAATTTTGCCCTGACTTGCGGATTTCTGCTTGCTCAACTGCGTTTTCCCGACTGCGATCATGAATGGCACCTTCCGGCATTGCGTGGTGCACAGTGTCTGTGCACATGATTGTGTCAATCCGGGGACGGAAAATCCCGATCACCCCCCAAATTCAATGCTTTCCCGGCCTTCTGGAACTCCTCCGGTTCTCTTCGACTGTTTCAGCGCAAAGACGAACGTGACCGCGACAGCATTGCAATTCGTGGATGCTTCGGTAAACCAGCTTTGACAATCATGCAA
Organism: Rhizobium sp. X9; assembly: GCF_018873185.1. NCBI lineage: Bacteria > Pseudomonadati > Pseudomonadota > Alphaproteobacteria > Hyphomicrobiales > Rhizobiaceae > Rhizobium > Rhizobium sp. X9. Next base: position 931,554 of record NZ_CP071311.1, read on the forward strand.
CAAGTGCGATGGGCGGTAAGCGAATTCACCGGTCACGTTCGGAAAAAAACAATGATATTCGGGCTGTTCAGGAAGAAAAACAACAATCGCGCCATAGTCGACCGCCAATATGCGACCTTGACGGCTGCTGCCCGCACGCCTGAATTTTATCTCGATCTTGGTGTTCCCGACACGGTGATGGGCCGTTTCGAAATGTTGTCGATCATCATGATTCTCTATTTCCGCCGCACCAAATCATCAGGTGTCAGCGGGCAGGAGATCGCTCAGGAGATCGTCGACGCCTTTTTTCAGGATATTGATCATTCCATCCGTGAGCTTGGTATCGGCGACCAGGGCGTGCCGAAACGGATGAAGAAATTTGCCGGCATGTTTTACGGGCGGCTGGAATCCTACGCGGCGGCGCTGGATGCATCCGACCCCGTTGCCCTTGCCGCAGCGCTTGCGCGCAATATATATCCGCAGACAGACGATAAGGCGCCGCAGCTGGACGGGCTGGCGGGTTGGATGATGGAAACGTCTTCCGCCCTTTCCGCATGCTCCGAGGAAACGATAGCGACCGGAAGCCTGACGCTGCCCCTGCCTGGACAATGAGGTTTACGATGAACGCGCGACACGCCGCAAATGACGACCTGCCTTTTTCCTATCCCGTAAAGGTAGGCCATATTTCCGCCAATCCCGTCAGGATTGGTCTCGAAGCCAATGCCGAGGAGCTGAAGGCGCTGGCGAAATTCTGGGATGTGGTGTCCGTCGACTATCTGAAGGCGGAGCTGCAGGTTACCCGCTGGAAGAAGGATGGCATCAAGATCAAGGGCGAGGTGCATGCGGCCGTGACCCAGTCCTGCGTGGTGACGCTGGAGCCAGTCACGAGCAAGATCGACGAGGCGGTGGAGCACATCTTCGTTCCCGAAGGGTCGAAGCTCGCGCGCATGGTCACCAACGAGGAGGGTGAGATCGTGCTCGACCCCGATGGTCCCGATATTCCCGACCAGTTCACCGGCGACAGCATCGATGTGGGCGCCGTGGTGGCGGAATTCGCGGCGCTTGCGATCGATCCCTATCCGCGCAAATCGGATGCCGAATTCGCTGATACGGCTGACAAGGAGCCCGAAGCAGAGAAGCGTCCGTCGCCCTTTGCCGTGCTGAAAGACTGGAAAAAAGACTGAATGGCCCCGACAGGCTGAAATAAATATATTGTATCAGGAGCCGGAAAAGGTATTTTCGCGCGAAATCCGCTTGAGTGGCGGCAAGAAGGATAAGGGACGAGTGATCAGAATAGCGATTGACGTCATGGGTGGCGATTTCGGCCCTGATGTTGCCATACCCGGTGCTGCCAAGGCGCTTGAACGGCATAATGATGTAACTTTTCTGCTCTACGGGCAGAAGAGCAAATGCGACCCCATTCTGGCACAATATCCCGCCCTTCGGGAAAAGTCGGTCTTTCACGATTGTGAAGTCTCGGTCGGCATGGATGAAAAGCCGAGCCAAGCGCTTCGTCGAGGCCGTTACGTCTCCAGCATGTGGCGCGCCATCGAGGCCGTGAAGCTGGGTGAAGCCGACGTTGTCGTTTCCGCCGGCAATACCGGCGCGCTGATGGCCATGGCCAAATTCTGTTTGCGCACCATGGCGCGGGTGGAACGTCCGGCAATCGCCGGCATCTGGCCGACGCTGAAAGGCGAAAGCATCGTTCTCGATGTCGGCGCGACGATCGGTGCCGATTCCCAGCAATTGCTCGATTTCGCCCTGATGGGTGGCGCCATGGCGCGTGCGCTGTTCGATATCGACCGTCCCACTGTCGGCCTGCTCAATGTCGGCGTCGAGGAGGTCAAGGGTCAGGAAGAGGTGCGTGAAGCCGGGCGTCTCATTCGCGAGGCCGATCTCGGCACCATCGACTATCGCGGTTTTGTCGAGGGCGACGATATCGGCAAGGGTACGGTGGATGTGGTGGTGACCGAAGGTTTCACCGGCAACATCGCGCTGAAAGCCGCCGAAGGCACCGCGCGCCAGATCACCACGCTTCTGCGTGAGGCGATCTCCCGCAGCTTCTTTGCCAAGATCGGTTATATCCTGGCGAAAAGCGCCTTTGATGTGCTCAGGGAAAAAATGGACCCGCGCAAAGTCAATGGCGGCGTGTTTCTCGGCCTGAACGGCATTGTCATCAAAAGCCATGGCGGCACGGATGCCATCGGTTTTGCTTCCGCCGTCGATGTCGGCTACGACATGGTCCATAACGGACTGACGGCGAAAATTGAAAACGATCTGAAGATTTACCACGCAAGACGGCTTCCGCCCCCGGCGCCCGAAGCTCTCGTGGCTGACGAGGAATAAGGGAATGATCCGTTCTATAGTCCGTGGTTTCGGGGCAGCGCTTCCGAAGCGTGTCATGACCAACAGCGAAATCGAAGGTGTCGTCGAGACCTCCGACGAGTGGATCGTGCAGCGCACGGGCATCCGGCAGCGCTATATCGCCGGCGAAGGTGAAACGACCGCGTCGCTTGGCGAGGCGGCGGCCCGCGCCGCCCTCGACAATGCCGGCCTGACGCCTGACGATATCGATCTCATCATTCTGGCCACATCGACCCCGGACAATACCTTTCCGGCAACGGCGGTGAACATCCAGAACCGCCTCGGCATGACCCACGGTTTCGCCTTCGACATGCAGGCCGTCTGCTCCGGCTTCGTTTATGCCGTATCGACCGCCGATCTTTATATTCGCGGCGGCATGGCCAAGCGTGTTCTGGTGATCGGTTCGGAAACATTCTCGCGCATTCTCGACTGGAAGGACCGCACCACCTGCGTTCTGTTCGGCGATGGTGCCGGCGCGCTTGTGCTTGAGGCTGGTGAAGGCGAGGGCACCTCTGACGATCGCGGCATCCTGACTGCGCAGCTGCGATCCGATGGTTCGCACAAGGAAAAGCTCTATGTCGATGGCGGACCTTCCACGACAGGTACGGTCGGTCATCTGCGCATGGAAGGCCGGGAAGTATTCAAGCATGCCGTCGGCATGATCACCGACGTCATCGAGCAGGCCTTCGAGGCGACGGGCACGACGTCCGACGATCTCGACTGGCTCGTTCCGCATCAGGCGAACAAGCGCATCATCGACGGTTCCGCGAAGAAGCTTAACATTGACCCGGAAAAGGTCGTCATCACCGTCGATCAGCACGGCAATACCTCGGCGGCCTCCATTCCGCTGGCGCTCGCCGTTGCGGCCGGTGACGGACGTATCAAGAAGGGCGATCTGGTCATGCTGGAAGCCATGGGTGGCGGCTTTACCTGGGGCGCGGTGCTGCTGCGTTGGTAAGGCGCAATTTGTGCGTTTGCCGGGGTGATGGCGCGAAATCGGTTGTAATTTTCGCGCTGATGCCCCGATCAGATGCGCTGGAGCGGCCCGAGCCTGTGTCAAAACCGTATCAGTCGCTCTAAGCCCTTGCACTGATTGCCGAAAGCCTCAAATGAATCTGGAACAATCGCTTGACCGGTCGCCACAAGGGAAATAATCTCGGCGGCTCCTAGAGAAAAATTCAGACACGGTTTGTGGGGAAAAATGGCCGGGAAGACAGTGACACGCGCAGATCTTGCAGAATCTGTGTTTCGTAAAGTCGGGCTGTCCCGCACCGAATCCGCCGAACTGGTCGAAACGATCATCGACGAAATTTGCAACGCGATCACCCGTGGTGAGGTCGTCAAGCTGTCGTCCTTCGCGACATTCCAGATCAGGGAAAAGAACGAGCGCATCGGCCGCAACCCGAAAACGGGTGAGGAAGTTCCGATTTCGCCGCGCCGCGTCATGACCTTCAAGGCCTCGAACGTGCTGAAACAGCGTATTCTCAAGGCGCATACGGCCCGCAAAACTAAACAAAAGGGCCAGAAGGCTGGCTCCTGAGCCGGCCGTCCCAAAGCCTTTTTTGCCCCCCGGCAGGCCTTTTCTCCATTCTTCCTGTGAACATACTTGAATTTCAACGTGCAAGCCGTTGAAATCCGGTCGACTCGCATCATAATCAATTTTAATAAATGGCATCTTGCCGCTTCGGGCATCGATGCGGGGATCGCTTGAGGTCTTCGCGATTTGTGATGCACGGATCGGCGGTTGAGAAGCGTTCTTGTTCAGTGCCCGGCTTTATGCAAGGCGCTCCGGGTCCGGATGGGAGTGGAAATTTGGACAAAAGCCCCGACGCGTTTCGGACGATCAGTGAAGTGGCGGATGAGCTGAACCTGCCGCAGCACGTGCTGCGTTTCTGGGAAACGCGCTTTCCGCAGATCAAGCCGATGAAACGGGGTGGGGGCCGCCGTTATTACCGCCCCGATGATATCGATCTCCTGAAGGGCATTCGTCATCTTCTTTATGACCATGGCTACACCATCAAGGGTGTCCAGAAGCTGCTGAAAGCCAATGGCAACCGCTTCGTGGCGGCCATCGCCTCCGGCGATCTCGCCACCATGGAAGCCATCATGGCGGCGAGCGGTGAAAAGGAAGTCGCCGAACCGCGCGTCATCGATGCCGATGGGGACGAGGTCGTCGGCCGTCCGAAGGCAAAGCCGAGCGGCCGTTTTTTCGGCTTCGGCGGCGGCAACAGCGATGCCGAAATATCGGTCGGCAAGTCAGGTATCGGCAAGGATGATCAGGCGCTTTTGCAGGAAGCCCTGTTCGATCTCCTCGAATGCAAGCGGCTGCTCGATCAGGTTCGCTGACGGTTTTCCACAGCTGTCTTGAGGCGCTTCCACCAAAAAGGTGGACCGCGGATTTTCGCCGGGAATGCGCAAAAACAAGGCGTTAGATCGTTTTCGCGATTTGCGGAAAACGCAAACTCTCTAAAATGCCAACCTTTCGGAAACTCCTTTGGCCGATAATGCGGCTCCGTAAAAAGGAGTCCGATCGTGAGCAACCGAAAATCGACAGCACGGCGCCGCACGGCGAAGAAATCGGGCGGCGGCAGCGTGTGGCCCTGGGTGCTGATGCTGGGCGTGGTTGCCGGCGGCATTCAGGCTTATGAACATCGCGACAGCCTTCTGCCACAGCGGCATGCCGCGAGGTCCACGCAGACGACGACAAATTCACCCAAGGTTGCCGTTGCCGCGAAACGCGAGGCCGCCGCGCCGGAGAGGGTGGCGGCCATTCGGCCAGCATCGCCGGTCTTGCCGGGCAGCGGGCCGGTGCCGCCACGCTCAATCGCCATGCCGCCGGCGCAGGTCGCTGCTATCCTGCCGGAAACACGTCCATCGGTCGAAAAAATCTCGCTTGGAGAAAAAACCGGCGCCTTTGCCTTTTGCGGCCGCTCGGGGCTTAACAACTGCGTGGCTGATGGCAACACCTTCTGGATGAAGGGCGTGAAAATGCAGCTTGCCGGTATCGAGGTTCCGCAGATCGACCGGGCGCGATGCATGGAAGAGCGCCAGCGCGGTTTCGTTGCGAAGGTCAGGCTTCGGGATATGCTGAATGCCGGCGCCTTCGATGTGGCCTCTTCCGGGGCCGCGGGCGAGCAAACCATGGAACGTAAACGGCTTTCGCGTTCGGGCGTGTCCTTTGCCGATCAACTCGTGCGGGAAGGTCTGGCACATCCGGCCTCGGCAAAAAATCAGTCCTGGTGTGGCTAAGGCCCCGTTGACCGAAACGGTCCCTCCTGTGTAGATGAGGCACTGTGGAGGCTTGGGGCTGGACGCTGTTTGTCCAAGGCCCGAACAATGACGAAACAGTTTTGCAGCGCCAGAGCCGGATCGGCAAGCGGCGCGGCATTGCGGACGTGGCGAAATCGGTAGACGCAGCAGACTTAAAATCTGCCGACCATTGGTCTTGCGGGTTCAAGTCCCGCCGTCCGCACCATTTTCATTCCAGATTACAAGATTTCTCTCTCGTTTTTCTGCGACCTGCGGGCTTTCCGCATGGGTTTTACGCCGGATTCGCTCATTTTTTGGCATAGACCGCACTGAATCAGGCGGGTTAGCCTAAAAAATGAACGTGGTTAAGCAGACGGCATTTTTCCGTAAAAATCACCCAAAAGAGCCTATTGACCTTGCCACGATGGGAAGCCCTATCTTTTTTTAATACAAGAAAAGAGGGGTCATAAGCATGTCACAAATCCAGCTCCGGGCGAGCCATACGATAGCCATCGATGGGATGACATGCGCCTCTTGTGTTGGCCGTGTGGAAAAGGCGATTGCCAAGGTGCCGGGTGTCCTCAAGGCTTCGGTCAATCTGGCAACGGAACGCGCCGATATTTCTTTTTCCGGTCCGCCTGATGTACTGGCCGTTATCGATGCCGTCCGGAATGCGGGATATGGCGTCGAAGAGAAAACCGTCGAGCTCGATATTGAGGGCATGACCTGCGCCTCCTGTGTCGGGCGTGTCGAAAAAGCGCTGAAGGCCGTCTCCGGTGTTTCCGGTGCGAGCGTCAATCTGGCGACGGAGCGCGCCACTGTCCGCGTCGCCGGCAATGCCGTCTCGGCCGCCACCCTGGCGGAAGCGATCAAGCAGGCGGGTTATAAGGCGAGCGAAACTGCCGCTGATAAAGCCAAGGGTGATGAGCCCGACCGGCGCGAAGCTGAACTACGCGGTCTGAAAATCAGCCTTGCTATCGCCGCCGCCCTGACGCTGCCGGTCTTCGTTCTGGAAATGGGCTCGCATATGGTGCCCGCCATCCATGACTTCGTGATGGAAACCGTCGGCATGCGGGAAAGCTGGTATCTGCAATTTGCGCTGACCACGCTCGTTCTGTTCGGGCCGGGCTTACGCTTCTTCAAAAAGGGCATACCGGCGCTTCTGCGGCTGGCGCCGGACATGAATTCGCTTGTCGTGCTGGGCACCGCCGCCGCCTGGGGATTTTCGGTGGTTGCCACTTTCGTGCCCGAGATCCTGCCGAGAGGCACGGCCAATGTCTACTATGAGGCCGCGGCGGTCATCGTCACGCTGATCCTGCTCGGCCGTTTTCTGGAAGCGCGCGCCAAGGGTCGCACCAGCGAGGCGATAAAGCGGCTCGTCGGCCTGCAGGCCAAGTCGGCCCGCGTGTTGCGCAATGGTGAAACCATTGACGTGCCGCTGCAGGATGTTGTGACCGGCGATGTGATCGTGGTCCGCCCCGGCGAGAAGGTGCCCGTTGACGGTCTGGTGCTTGATGGCTCCTCCTATGTCGATGAATCGATGATTACCGGCGAACCTGTACCGGTGACCAAGGTGGCAGGCTCCGAAGTTGTCGGCGGCACGGTCAACAGGAATGGTTCCTTCACCTTCCGCGCCACCAAGGTGGGTGCCGATACGCTGATCGCCCAGATCATCCGCATGGTCGAGGAGGCACAGGCCGACAAGCTGCCCATTCAGGCTTTGGTGGACAAGGTGACCAACTGGTTCGTGCCGGCGGTGATGCTGGCAGCACTCGCCACCTTCATCGTCTGGTTCGTGCTTGGGCCGGATCCCGCCTTGACCTTTGCGCTCGTCAACGCCGTCGCAGTCCTCATCATTGCCTGCCCCTGCGCCATGGGCCTTGCCACGCCGACATCTATCATGGTCGGAACTGGCCGTGCCGCCGAGATGGGTGTCCTGTTCCGCCGCGGCGATGCGCTCCAGACCCTGCGTGACGCCGACGTCATCGCCGTCGACAAGACCGGCACGCTGACGCTCGGCAAGCCGACGCTGGTTCATTTCACCACGACGGAAGGCTTCGATCCGGATGAAGTGCTGCGCCTTGTCGCCTCGCTTGAGAGCCGTTCCGAACATCCGATTGCCGAAGCGATTGTCGAGGCGGCGAAACATGGCGGCCTGACGCTTGCCGATGCGGAGGGCTTTGAGGCGACCCCTGGTTTCGGCGTAGCGGCAACGGTTGACGGTCGCAGGGTCGAGGCCGGAGCGGACCGGTTCATGGTGAAGCTCGGTTACGATGTCACGATGTTCGCGGACGAAGCCGACCGGCTTGGCCGGGAAGGGCAGTCGCCGCTCTATGCCGCCGTGGATGGCAGACTGGCAGTGATCATTGCCGTTGCCGATCCGGTCAAGCCGACGACGCCGGAAGCGATAGCGGCGCTGCATGCGCTTGGTCTCAAGGTCACGATGATCACCGGCGACAACCGCCGCACCGCCGAAGCCATCGCCCGCCGTCTCGGTATCGATGAGGTGGTGGCGGAAGTCTTGCCCGACGGCAAGGTGGATGCTGTGAAGAGGCTGGCCGCTGGCGGGCGGAAGGTTGCCTTTGTCGGCGATGGCATCAACGATGCGCCGGCCCTTGCGGCAGCCGATGTCGGGCTTGCCATCGGCACGGGTACGGATGTCGCCATTGAAAGCGCCGATGTGGTGCTGATGTCGGGTGATTTGCGCGGCGTTGCCAATGCCATCGCGCTCTCCAAGGCCACGATCCGCAATATCGGCCAGAATCTGTTCTGGGCCTTCGCCTACAATGCCGCGCTCGTTCCCGTGGCGGCCGGAATATTGTATCCTGTCAACGGCGTTCTGCTGTCGCCTGTTCTTGCTGCCGGAGCCATGGCGCTTTCCAGCGTGTTTGTTTTGACGAACGCGCTGCGCCTCAAAAGCTTCCGCCCGCCGCTTGTCGACAGATCATCCGGCACGCAACTCGCAGCGGACGAATAGGAGGCTGATGTCATGACGCCTCAAAACACAGTCTATCTGCCACGTATCGGACGCAGCATCCTGGCAGCTCAGGGCGAGACAGTCCTTCAGGCTGCCCTCGCAGCTGGAATATCCTATCCGCATGGCTGTCGCATGGGCCGGTGCGGCGCCTGCAAATCGCACCTCGTCGCAGGTGAGATCGACCTTCTCAAGCACACGCCCTTTTCATTGACCGAAGAGGAAAAGGCGGAAGGTCTGACACTCGCCTGCCGCGCCGTGCCGCTGAGCGACGTGACGATCGGCTGGCTCGATGGCGAGGATGAGTTCGCTGATATTCCGACCGGCCGTTTCGAAGGTGTGGTCGCGGAAGCGGTGGATGCGACACATGATATCAAGCTCATCCGCATCAGGCTCGACGATCGCGAACTGTTCACCTTCAAGGCCGGCCAATATGTACGCCTGCTTTATCCGGACTGTTCGCCGCGTGACTATTCCATCGCCAGCCGCATCGATGAGGACCTGATCGAATTCCATATCCGGCATGTGCCCGGCGGCATCACGAGCGGCCATATTTTCGCGAACGCCAAGCCGGGTGATCCTGTCACGCTCGTCGGCCCCTTCGGGTCTTCATACCTGCGGGAAAAACATTGCGGACCGATCCTCGGCATTGCCGGCGGTTCGGGGTTGGCGCCGGTCAAGGCTGTGGTCGAGGCAGCGCTTGCCACCGGCCGGGCAACGGGTCGCGAACGCCCGATCCATGTCTATTTCGGCGCCCGTGCGCAGCGTGATCTCTATATGATCGACCGTTTTGAAGAACTTGCCGCAAAGCACCGTAATCTGAGCTTCGTTCCGGTTCTCTCGAATGAAGAGCATGCGCAGATGCGGTGCGGTTATGTCGGTTCTGCGGTAGCGGACGACTTCGACGATCTCGATGGCTGGAAGGCCTATCTCGCAGGGCCGCCGGCGATGATCGAGGCGACGGTGCCGCAGCTTCTGGCAAGGGGCATCCGCACCGCCGACATTCATGCAGACGTGTTTTTCACCCCGGAAAGATAGGAGCAGGATCGATGAATATTGGTACAGCCGCCACCGCATCCGGTGTTTCTGCAAAGATGATCCGCCATTACGAGACGATCGGCCTGATCAAATCGGCAAACCGCACGGAATCCGGTTACCGAGTCTATACGGCCAACGATCTGGAAACGCTGCGCTTCATCCGGCGTGGCCGCGACCTCGGATTTTCAATCGAAAAGATCCGGCAGCTCATGACCCTGTGGCGCGATCCGGGCGGCGCGTCCTGCGATGTCAAGCGCATCGTCATGGAGCATGTCGTCGACCTCGAAGCCAAGATGCATTCGCTCCGGGACATGGCCGACACGCTTCGAAATCTCGCAACCTACTGCCCTGATAATGGTGAACCGGATTGCCCGATCATCCAGGATCTGGCGCAATCGGAAGATCCCGATTTCACGCCGGTAGCGGTGGTGCCCAAGCGTTCCGGCATGCTGAAGGGCACGTCCGGTTCACTGACGGAGCATCGCCTAGCGAAATAAACCGCCGTTCCCTCGCAGGAGGGGGCGACAGCCGATTGCAGTGAAAACACCAATTGCGGTGAAGGAGACCAGGCCATGTGGATACAGATACTACAGCGCTTCCTTATTCTGTGCCTGATGCTGACGATCGTTTCCGTCATCGCGTTTCTTTTGCCCTATATGGCGGGCGGCGATCCAGCCCGCACCATTCTGTTTTCGCGCATGCGTGATACGGCGCTCGATCCGCATGCGGTCGAGGCGCTCAGGGTAAGCCTCGGGCTCGACCGGCCGCTTTATGTGCAATATTTCGCATGGCTGTCGAATGCGCTGCGCGGCGACCTCGGATTTTCCTTCACCAGCAGCCAGCCCGTGGCTGGCGAACTTCTGCGCTCTCTCGGCGTGTCGGTGACATTGGCGCTGACGGCGCTGGCGATTGCCGTGGCCGTTGCCCTGCCGCTCGGCACGCTGGCGGCGATGCGCCCCGGCGGACGGCTGGACAATTTCGCAACGCTGATGATCCAGACCTTCGTTGCGACGCCGGAATATTGGTTCGCGCCGATGTCGGCCCTGGTCTTTGCGCTTTATCTCGGCTGGTTGCCATCGGCGGGATGGGATAGCTGGCGCTCGCTGGTGCTTCCCGCCCTGACGCTGACCCTGCGCCCGCTGGCCTATTTCACGCAGGTGACGCGCGCGGCCATGGCAGAGGTTCTGCGTGCGCCTTACATCACAGCGGCCCGCAGCCGCGGTCTCGGCATGCATAGCACGGTTCTGCGCCACGGCGTCCGCAACGGCTCGCTTCCGGTTGTCACCTTCTTCGCATTGTGGCTCGCGGGCCTGCTTGGCGGGTCGGTGGTCGTGGAGGTGATATTCGCCATCCCCGGAATGGGCCGGCTTCTTTACGACGCCGTGGTCAATCGGGATATCCCGATGCTGCAGGGCGGTTTCATCTGCATCGTGGCCCTGTCCATCCTGATCAATACGCTGGCCGACGGCTTTTATGTCCTGATCAATCCAGCAATGCGAGGCCACCATGACCATTAGCCACTTCCCGAGCGCGCCGGTAGCCGCCTTGCCCATGACCGAGACGCCCAAGCGCCCCTCGACACTCTCCCGGTTCACGGATTTCATCAGCCGTCGGCACTGGACCTTCTATGCGGGATCGGCAATTTTTCTCGTCATCATCCTGTTGCTCGTGATAGCACCATGGATCTCGCCCTATAATCCCGCCCAGCAGAACCTGCGCCTGCGGCTGAATGCACCCAGCGCCGCTTACTGGCTGGGAACGGACCATCTCGGGCGTGACGTCCTGAGCCGTCTGCTGATAGGCGGCCGTTTCACGGTCACGATCGCCGCCATCACCGTCATTCTGTCGGTCGCGATCGGAACCTTCATCGGCATTATCAGCGGACGAAGCCGTGGTGTGCTTGACGAGATCCTGATGCGCGTGGTGGATCTGCTCATCGCCATACCGGATGTGGTGATCGCCATTTTCCTCGTCGCCATATTCGGCCCGGGATATGGAACGCTGATCGCATCGCTGACGATCGTCGGCTGGACGCCTTTTGCGCGGCTGGCACGCGGGCTGACGCTTTCGATCAACTCCCGCGAATATATCCGCGCCGCCGAAGTACTGGGCTGCACGCGTCGCTTCATCATCTTCCGGCATGTCATTCCCAACACGATCTGGCCCATCGCCGCCGTCGCTTTCCTGCGCTTCGGCCACAAGCTGATCACGGTGGGTGGCTTGTCGTTTCTCGGCCTTGGCGTGCAGCCGCCGGCTGCCGACTGGGCGCTGATGCTGGCCGATGCGCAGGCCTATGCGGAACGGATGCCCATTCTCGTGATCGCACCGGGTCTGGCGATTTTCCTGTCGGCCTTGAGCGTGACGTGGATCGGCCATGGCCTGAACATGGATACGAAGAAGGGCAACGGTCATTGACGCCTGCCAACAGGCCACGACCGGTTTGACGATCGTCAAACATAGCTGAGGCAAAGGAACCGGAAGGAGAGTAATATCGTCTGAAGCCGCATGAAAATACGCAAATGCCTCCGATTCAATAATAATAAGGGGAACTCTTATGAATATCGAAGGACAGACGCATGCCAATACGGCCGTGTCCCCTGAATGCGCACCGCTTCTGGAGATCGAGGACCTGCACGTTTCTGTGCCGGCTCCAAATGGCCGCAAGTTTGTTATTTCGGGCCTGACGCTTTCTGTCAATGCCGGGGAAGTCGTCGCTCTCGTCGGCGAATCCGGGTCGGGCAAGAGCATGACGGCTCTGTCGCTGATGCGGCTTTTGCCGCAGGGCGCGGAAATCAATTCCGGCCGTATTTCCTTTGCCGGGCGTGATATTTTGGCCTTGTCATCCTCCGAGCTCGATGCGCTGCGCGGCGCCGATATCGGCATGCTGTTCCAGCAACCCCAAGCCATGCTGGACCCGACCAGCAGGGTCAGAACGCAGGTTGCCGAGCCGCTCTGGATCCACCGCAAGATGAGCCGGCATGCGGCGCTCAGCCGGGTTGTCGGCTTGTTGTCCGACGTCGGAATTCCCGACCCTTCGGCGCGGGCGCAATGTTTCGCCCATGAGCTTTCGGGCGGCATGGCGCAACGCGTCATGATCGCGGCGGCACTCTCCGGCAATCCGCAACTGCTGATCGCCGACGAACCGACGACGGCGCTCGATGTCACCGTGCAGGCACAGATATTGCGCCTGCTGGATGACGAGCGCCGCAAGCGACGGCTCGCGACGTTGCTCATCACCCACGACCTGTCTGTCGTTGCCGCTTTCGCAGACCGGATCGCGGTAATGTATGCGGGCCGCATCGTTGAGGAGGGGCCGACCCAGGCGATCCTCAAGGCGCCGCAACATCCCTACACCAAGGCGCTCATCAGCTGTTCGCTTCTGACCACGGACAGCGACGGCCAGCTGCTGACGATCCCGGGTTCCAGCTCTCAGGCCCACGACATGTCCTGCGGCTGCCGGTTCCATCCTCGCTGCGCGCTTGCCAAGTCGGCCGGCATGGGCAGCCGGTGCATGGCATCGGAACCGGATCTGAATACCTTGCCCGAAGGGCGCAAGGCGCGGTGCTGGGCAGTCGATGACGACCATGCCAGCCACCACGCGGTCTGCTGAGGGAGAGGGCGATGCAATTGACAGCGATAAAACAGACCATGCCAGCAGCGGACAGCAAGAACCGCCCCTATGTGGTGGCGAAGAACCTCTGCAAATATTACCCGATATCCGGCCTTGGTCACCGCGTGGTGAAATCGGTCGATGACGTTTCCCTGACCATCGGCGAGGGCGAAGTGCTGGGTCTCGTCGGCGAATCCGGATGCGGTAAAAGCACCGTCGCCGGTCTGATAACGCGGTTGACCCACGCGACCAAGGGCGAGGTCAGCATTGGCGAACACGATATTCTGCACATGCAGGGCGAGGCGCTCCGGCGCATGCGCCGCGTCGTGCAGCTGGTGTTCCAGGACCCTTATTCCGCTCTCGATCCGCGCATGCGCATCGGCCAGAGCATGGAAGCGCCGCTTGCCCAGCACGGCATTGGCACACGGGATGAACGTGTGGCGCGGGTTTTCAAGATGCTGGAGGAAGTCGGCCTCGATGCTTCCTTTTATGATCGTTATCCAAGCCAGTGTTCCGGCGGGCAATTGCAACGCGTCGTCATAGGGCGCGCGCTTCTTCTCAACCCCAGCTTCCTCGTGTGCGACGAACCCACATCGGCGCTCGATGCCTCGATGCGCACGCAGATCCTCAACCTGCTGATGGACATGAAGCGCCGTCACGGTTTGACGGTTCTGATGATTTCCCATGACCTGCGCGTGGTGCGTTATCTCTGCGATCGCATCGCGGTGATGTATCTCGGACGCATCGTTGAAATTGCCGACCGCGAGGAGCTCTTCCGGGCGCCGAAACATCCCTATACCAAGGCCTTGATCGCTTCATCGATGCTCGACGAGACCGGACTCTATGCGCCGGAAATGCTTCTGGACGGAGATTTGCCAAGCCCTCTCAATCCTCCTGCCGGCTGCAAATTTCACACCCGCTGCAAGCATGCGACGCAGATATGCGGCGAGAAGGAACCGGTTCTGGAAGCCGTCGATGGGGAGCATTTCGCACGCTGCCATCACTGGCGCGAGTGGGGCTGAGGACCAACGCAGTTATAGTCTTCTGGTTTGATAAAAACAGATGAATTGTGCGTTTGAGAATTAATATCGGAATTATATTCCGAGTATAAAAACATAAAATGAATAATATTCAAATGGATGTTAGTAAATCATCCATTGGGTATGCTTTTGTCATACGAAAACTAATAAATGAAAAATGAAAATTTCGTAAGTGTGAATGAATTGTGAGCGTTGTCATCAAAAATAAAAGGGGAATATTCTATGGTGAAGCACGCACTTTTGGCGACATGCGCCATTGTGGTTTCGTTCGGAGCTGAGGCCGCAAAGGCCGGCACGATTACCTATGATGATAATTTCGGTGTCAAGACGGGCTGGCAGATGGCTTCCGACGACGCCTATCTCGGCTCACGGGCGGGTTGTTTTGAAAGCCTGATACGCGTCGGCTACGATATGAAACTGGAGCCAAGTCTCGCCGAAAGCTGGACGCAGACCGGCCCCAAGGTTTGGGAATTCAAGCTGCGCAAGGGCGTCAAATTCCAGAACGGCGAACCGCTCGATGCAAAGGCTGCGGTCAATGCGCTGAGCAATCTTCTGCAGGCGCCCGTTCCCGCCCGTGCCTTTTCGCCGAAGCTGATTGCCTCTGTCGAGGCCGGCGGCGACGATATCGTGAAGATAACCACCATCGAGCCTTCGGTTCTGCTGCCGGCGCAGATGGCGAGCCCCGCCACCTCGATTCTCGCTCCATCCGCCTATAAGGACGGCAAGGTCAATCCGATTGGAACCTGCACCGGGCCGTTTACGATGACGGAGGTTGACCCCAGCCAGCATATGGTTCTAACGGCCAACCACGATTATTGGGGTGGCATGCCGAAGCTTGCCGGCGGCCGCGTGAATTTCGTGCCCGATGCCGACACCCGCGCCACCCAGGCCCGAACCGGAGAAGCACAGATTTCACGCCTCGTTCCGCCCTGGACGGTGAAGACCATCGAATCCACGGATGGCGTCAAGGTTGCGCCGATCCCGTCGCCGCGTATCACGGAACTGTTGCTGAACAACTCAAAGCCGCCTTTCAACAATCTGAAAGTGCGCCAGGCGATCCAGTCCGCAATCGACACGACCGGCATTGCCGACAGCATCTATGAAGGCGTGGTCAAGGGCGCGACGATGCCCTTCGCGGCTGGAGAGCCCTGGGCTGAAAAGGAATCCAAGCCCGCTTATGACGTGGAGAAAGCAAAGGCTCTGCTGAAGGAAGCGGGCGTGGCGCCCGGCAGTCTGAAGGTTACGCTTCTTGCCTATACGGCAAAGACGGAGCTCAAGGATGTCGCGGCTATTATCCAGGCCCAGCTGCAGGAACTCGGCATCAAGGTCGATGTGCGCGTTGCCGACTACAGCGCAATCGAGCCGGATATGCTGGCCGGAAACTTCGACATGGCGCTGCTGTCGCGTGGTTACGCAACCGACGTCGCCGAACCAGCCGGTTTCCTCAATGCCGATTATACCTGCGGCGGCAGCTACAACATCTCGCATTATTGCAATGCGGATACGGACAAGCTGATCAAATCCGCCTATTCGGCGGCCGAACCGGCCAAGCGTTATGCCATCTATGGTGAAGCGGCGAAGAAAATCTATGACGAGGCCGTTTCGGTCTTCCTCATCCATGAAACGGTTTTCGATGCCTATTCTGCCAAGCTCGAAAACTACAAGCCGCATCCGCTCAACTACTTCGTCATGACGAAGGATCTGACGACGAAGTAGGCTGACGCAACGTTGCCTGTAAGGCTGAACCCGGCTCGCAAGAGCCGGGTCTCATTGTTTAGGGGAGGCAACCCCTCTTGCGTGTCATCCTCGCCCCTGAGGCGAGGATCTATCCCCCGCCGAGAGCACGGATCGTCGGGTCGGGCCCGAGGATGACGTCGCGGTGGGAGCGAGGTTTGTCATTACCCAAAACCGTTCTGCAAAGCCGGTTTTCCACGCAAGTGACAGCGACGAGTGCCGGCAGTCAAACTATAAGTTTCAAAAATTCGGAAAACCTCCGCCATCATCCTCATCGAAAAGGGAGAGGGCATTTGCCGTCTGGGGAGGGAGGAGGGACGAAGCCCTATGTCGTCCAAGGGCTGTCACGCACATTCAGCGTGAAGCGGGGCAGGCAAAGCGATCCGGCGGCGGTTGGGATAAGACGCCGCCGGTGTTTCTTCAGATCAGGCGCGTGCTTCCGGCGTGTAGCCTGCAGCGGTGATGATTTCGGCAATGCGCGCCGCGTCGGAGACGCCGCCAACCACAACCGTGCGGCTTGCCGGATCGGCATGCACGGCAGCACCGGGAACGGTCTTTTCGATCGCGCCCTTGATCACACCGGCGCAGTGACCGCAGGTCATGTCTTCAACGTGGAAAGAAAGGTCGGCATCAACGGGTGCGGCAGCGGTTTCGGGGTGATGCTGGTGGGCGGTGCACATGGGCGGTTCTCCTTGGTTTGGAATTCGTAACAGGAGGAGCCTGAACTATTCCAACGTGGGAAGGTCAAGCGCTTTATTCACACGGGCAGAAAGAGCGCGCCGGCATTTTAGCTGCGCCAGAAAATCGGCATCAGCAGCACGAGAACGGTGAGGATTTCCAGACGCCCGAGCAGCATCATCACCGACAGGAGATAGAGAGCCGGGTCGCTGATCGTGGAAAAATTGCCGGCCGGTCCGATGATCGGTCCTATGCCGGGGCCAACATTGGCAAGCGAGGTCGCGACAGCCGAGGTGGCGGTCAGCAAATCGTAGCCCATCGCGCTCATGGCGAGGCTGCCGACGATCCAAAGGGCGATGAAGCAGCTGACGAAAAGGAAGATGGTCCTGATCGTGTCAGGGTCAACCACCTGCTGGCCATAACGGACCGAATAAACAGCGTTCGGATAGATCAGCTTCTTCAAACCGGCCCGAACGACATTGAACATGATCAGGAAACGATAGGCCTTGATACCGCCCGCCGTCGAGCCGGAGCAACCGCCCATGAAGGTCGCGAAAAAGGCGACGACGACAACGAACGGGCCCCAGAGTGTGTAGTCGTCGCTCGCAAAACCGCCGGTCGAAAGGATGGAGGTCATGTTGAAGAAGGAATGGCTGAGCGCGTCATCCAGCGGCACGCCGTTCCTGAGATGATGGTAGACGCCGACCGCAATCGAGATCGCGCAGAGATAACCGAGGAAGACGGCAATCTGCGGGTCGCGCAGCGTCTCCAGCCTGCGGCGCACCGCAAGCAGGATCATCACCGAAAAGGGCAGGCTGCCGAAGATCAGGAAGATGGTGGCGATCCACAGCAGCGCCGTATTGTTGAAATAGGCGAAAGACGCGTCATGGGTGGAAAAACCACCGGTCGCGACCGTCGACATGGCGTGGTTCAGGGCATCGAAATGCGACATGCCGGCAAAATCGTAAGCGACGGTGCAGGCCAGAGTCATGATGATGTATATGGCCACGAAAGCCCGGGTGAAGCTTGCCAGCCGTGCGAAGGGCCGGTCGTTGCCGGTATCGGAGGATTCCATTCGGAAGAAGGTCATGCCGCCGACGCGCAGCAGCGGCAGAATGAACAGGCCGAGCGCGACGATACCGATGCCGCCGAGCCAGCAGAGCAGCGAACGCCACAGAAGAATGCCCTGCGGCGCGTTGTCGAGGCCGGATATGGCGGTCGATCCCGTGGTGGTGATGGCTGAAATGGACTCGAAGATTGCCTGGCCGAGCGTCAGGTCGAGATTGGAGAGATAGAGCGGCACGGCCCCCACCAGCGAAAACACCAGCCAGAGCACGTTGACGAGCAGGAAGCCGAAACGTTTGTTGAAGGACGCGATCGGCCCGCGGGTCGCCAGCGCACAGGCAAGCGCAAAGCCCCCGCACATGAAGCCCGAAAGCGCAAACACCATCCAGTCGTCATTGCCGTAATAGAGATCCGTCAACGCCGGCAGGAACATGGCCGTCGCGAGATAGAGCCCGAAGATGGACGCCACGTATATGACCGAGCGCAGAAGGTTGCTGTTCAAGAAATGTAACCCGGAGTTCGTGGCCGCGCTGAAATGAGTCTTTGTCTCGGACGCCTTCCTATGGCATAGCGGGTGCCATTATGAATTTCAATGGATTGACAATCGTGGACAAGCAGCTTGTGGAGGCAGCGCGGCGGGAAGTGCGGGAGATATTCCCGGAAACGCCGTTGCAGTTGAATGAACATCTCAGCCGTCGGTATGGCGCGTCGATTTGGCTGAAGCGTGAAGATCTGTCCCCGGTTCGTTCCTACAAGATTAGAGGCGCATTCAATTTTCTCCGCAAGGCTGTGGCGAAGGCCGGCAAGGGCAAGGTGTTCGTCTGTGCTTCCGCCGGCAACCACGCACAGGGTTTTGCTTTCGCGTGCCGTCATTTCGGCGTTCACGGCGTTGTGTTCATGCCGGTAACGACACCGCAGCAGAAGATCGACAAGACCCGCATCTTCGGCGGCGAATTCATCAGCATCCGTCTGGTGGGCGACATATTCGACCAGTGTTACGCCGCTGCGCGCAAATACGTGGAAGATAATGACGGCTACATGGTGCCGCCCTTCGATCATGAGGACATCATCGAGGGCCAGGCAACGGTCGCAGCCGAAATCATGGACCAGCTTCCGGAAGGCACGAAGCCGGACATCGTCGTCATGCCTGTCGGCGGCGGCGGTCTGTCGGCAGGGCTTTCTGGCTTTCTGGCCGGCACGGTCCGCAAGGAGAACTTCGTGTTCTGCGAGCCCGAGGGTGCACCGAGCCTGAAGAAGAGCCTGGAACGCGGCGAGCCGGTCACGCTCACCAAGGTCGACAATTTCGTCGACGGCGCCGCCGTGGCCCGCATCGGTGACCTGAATTTCAAGGCGCTGAAGGATTTCCCGGCCGAGCAGGTCTTGCTTATCCCCGAAAACGCCATCTGCGTGACGATCATCGAGATGCTGAACCTTGAAGGTGTGGTGCTGGAGCCGGCGGGCGCGCTGGCGATTGCAGCCCTGGAAAAGCTCGGCCGCGAGAAGCTGGAAGGCAAGACGGTCATCGTCGTCGTCTCCGGCGGCAATTTCGATTTCGAGCGCCTGCCTGACGTCAAGGAACGCGCCATGCGTTACACCGGCGTGAAGAAATACTTCATTCTGCGCCTGCCGCAGCGCCCCGGCGCGCTGCGCGATTTCCTCAATCTGCTCGGCCCGGACGACGATATCGCCCGTTTTGAATATCTGAAGAAATCCGCCCGCAATTTCGGCTCGATCCTGATCGGTATCGAAACCAGCGCGCAGGAAAACTTCGCGGGGCTTCTGGAGCGCTTCGAGGCCGCGGGTCTCGGTTATGAGGATATTACCGAAAACGACATCCTGTCGAACCTGATCATCTGATTGGTTTGAGAGCGACAGGGAGGGGCGGATGAGATCCGCCCTTCAAAAGGCGACATCGATTTTAGGGAGTGAAAGCCATGGCATCGTTTTTTTCCAAAATCCTCTCGGCCTTCGGCTCCGGCCAGCCGTCCGACGCGCCGCAGAAGACGGCGCAGGTGGAGCCGCATGCGCACGGCGAATATCTGATCTACGCGACGCCGCTCAAGGAAGGCGGCCAGTTCCGGCTGGCCGGCCGTATCGAGAAAAAGGTCGGTGATGAGGTGCTGGTGCACGAATTCGTGCGCGCCGATGTCTTCTCCAGCCTGGATGATGCGGTGGAGTTCACGGTCCGCAAGGCAAAACTGATCATCGACCAGAACGGCGCATCGCTTTTCCCAGGAAAATGATGACGGTTTCTTGCGTCTTACATTAAGATTCCGTTGGTTGCTTCGCCCTATCGTCCTTGGGGAGCATGGAGTCGCGCGCCACTGAAACCGCGCGATGTGAATAGATAGGGCATGTGCCGATGCAATGGGCAAATCTGGCACTCTTCGCGACGGAGGCCATCGTCTATTTCTCGGTAATGACGGCGTTCCTTCATTACCGGCATATTCTCGGCATCGGTGTTTTTCTCACCGCGCTGGGCGTAATGCATTTCATGGAAACCTACCTGGCGGCCGTCTTTTACGTCGAGCTGCCCTTCGGCGTGGCATCACCCGGCTCCTCCATCCTTTTTGCCGGCAAGCTGATGATGATCCTGATGCTCTATATGCGTGAGGATGCGGCGGTCGTGCGCCAGCCTATCTACGGCCTGCTTCTCGGCAACATATTGACCGTCATCATGGCGCAGATCATCCATTTTCATCAGACGGTCGCAATTGTGCCCGGACAGTCGGTCAGCGCCGGTTTTCTGGATGAGATGGGTGTGTTGATGGTCTGGGGAACCAGTCTCCTCTATATCGACGCCATCGCCATCATTCTGTTTTATGAAAAGCTGGGGCGCTATCTACAGCGCCATATCGTCCTGCGTTTCGCCATCTGCGGCGTCGTGATTCTAAGCCTCGATCAGGCAGGCTTTTACGGGGCGCTGCGATATATGCTGAACGCGCCGATCGATGTCTTTTACGATGGCTGGAAGGCGAAGATGGCGGCGGTCGCCATTTATTCCCTGATTTTCGCCATTTATCTCAAGCTGACGGCGGCGAAGGGGCGCTTCCTGACGCGCCGCAGCGTTGCCGATGTGTTCAACGATCTCACCTTCAGGGAACGCTATGAGGAGCTTCTATCGCGCTCCGGCCGTGACATGCTGACCGGCGTCTCGGACCGTGCCCGCATGGAACTCGATGCGCCATCCGTTGTCGTGGAATGCCTGGAGAAAAAGCGCCCGGTCAGCGTGCTGATCGTTGATATCGATCACTTCAAAACCGTCAACGATACGTTCGGGCACTTGCCGGGCGATGAGATATTACGGGAGTTTGCCGCCGTTCTGAAACGCATGGTGCAGCCGCATGGCCATTTGTACCGTTTCGGAGGCGAGGAGTTCGTGGCGCTTTTGCCTGCGGTTCCGCATGAGGCCGCACTTGCCTTTTCCGCCAGTCTGAGGATGGCGATCCTCGCGGACATGCAGCGGCCGGACGGTTCGCCGCTGACCGTCAGCATTGGCGTTGCCACGTCCTTCGAGGACGGGCAGCTTTTCCGCGCACTTCTATCGGAGGCGGATGCGCGGCTTTACGCGGCAAAAAATAACGGCCGGGACCAGGTCCACGGCCGTTATGGAATGTGGGTCGGCTGATACCGGCAAACACGCCGGCATCGCCCGCATCAGATGGGCTCAGGCGGCCTGCGCCAGTTCGGCAACCTTGGCGCCGGCGGCTGCAACGGCCTTCTCGACGGCTTCCGGACCGAATGCCAGGCCTTCGACATAGATCACTTCCACATCGGTCATGCCCATGAAGCCGAGAACGGTCTTGAGGTAAGGCACGGCATGGTTCAGCGGAGCGGCCGGGCCTTCCGAATAAACGCCGGCGGCAGCCAGCACGATGTAAACCTTCTTGCCGGTGGCAAGGCCTTCCGGACCGGTTTCGGTGTAGCGGAAGGTCTGGCCGGCGCGGGCGACGTTGTCGATCCACGACTTCAGGCCGGAATAGATGTTGAAGTTGATGAGGCCGGTGCCGATGACAACCGTGTCGGCGGCCAGAAGCTCGGCAACCAGCTTGTCGGAATAATCGGCGGCAACCGCTTCTTCAGCCGTGCGCTGGTCGGCCGGCTTGCGGATCGCTGCGGTCTTGACGGTGTCGAGATGCGGAATGGGGTCGGCAGCGAGATCGCGGTGGACAAGGGTATTCGCCGCCGACTTGGCCTTCAGCTTGTTTGCGAGTTCACTGGAAAACTTGTTGGAAACCGATTCGTCGCCACGCGGGCTGGAGGTGATGAGCAGAATGTTGGACATGGTCTTTCCTTGCATATGCGATGAATTGACGGACGCCTTGGGAGGGCGGGAGAGCACGATGCCCTTCCTTTGACCCCTATATGAGGAATTGCTGCCATCAAGAAAACTGTGATAATATGGAAGCCATCTATCGAGGAAATGGATGGAACATGGACGCGAACCCGACGCTCGACCAATTGCAGGTATTTTTGACGGTCGCCGAGACCGGCAGTTTTTCCGCCGCGTCGCGGGCGCTCAACCGCGCCCAATCGGTGGTTAGCTACACCATCGCCAATCTCGAGGCACAGCTTGAAGTCACCCTGTTCGAGCGCAACGGCGTACGCCAGCCGCGGCTGACGGATGAGGGCCGCGCGATGCTCGAGGATGCAAGGCGCATCGTCGCCGGCCTGCAGGAGATGCGCGCCCGCGCCAAGGGTCTGAAGCAGGGGCTTGAGGCGGAGCTTTCCGTCGCCATCAGCACCATGGTGCCGGCAGAAGCGGTCGTTGCAGTGCTGCGGGATTTTCGCAAGGAATTCCCCACCGTCGCCCTCAGCCTCAATGTCGGCGAGCTGGGCATGGTGATGGACATGGTGCTCTCCCGCAAGGCCGGCATCGGCATCGGCGGGGCGCTGCTGCGCCAGGATGACGAGCTGGTCGTCGAAAAGGTCGGCCATTCCTTCATGCTGCCGGTCGTCGCTTCGGATCATCCCCTGGCGCAGATCGAACGACCGCTGGTCCTCGGCGATGTTCGCGAGGAAGTCCAGCTCGTCGTTACCGATGCGTCGGGGCTGACCAAGGGCCGCGATTTCAACGTGCTATCCTACAAGACTTGGCGGGTCAGCGATATCGCCACGAAGTATCAACTCATCAAGGGTGGTCTCGGCTGGGGCGGTCTGCCCGCATCGATCGTTCGTAACGATCTGACCAATGGCAGTCTGAAGGCGCTGGACCTCGGGGCCTATGAGCAGGGCAAGTACCCGCTCTTTGCGCTCCGCCGGGTCGATTCACCCGCCGGCCCCGCCGGCCAGTGGCTGGCCACAGCATTCCAGCAGCGTCTGTCGGCCTGCCCGAACCAGAAGGATTTCAACAGGATAGTTGCCGGAAGCAAACAGAGGAATATTTCTGTCGCCGCGGAGTGACATCAGCTGAATCCGCGACAATTGGACATGGATCGAGAGGGTGCCGCTTGTTTCTTCTCCCCGAGGGGGAGAAGTCCGCGGCAGCGGGATGAGGGGGCAACGTCAGCCGTATCCGGAGAGCTTGCCCCCTCATCCGACCCTTCGGGCCACCTTGTCCCCGGTGGGGAGAAGAAAAAGGCAGCAACCTCGGCACCAAGCCCCAGGCAACACCAATTGACGCAAGCGACCTACCTGCCTATACCTAACCCACGGTCAGCAGTTCACCGAGGCATCGCCGTCCCGTAAGGGAAGCTAAACCTGCATTTTGAAAGATTGACAGCACTTATCCCGTGCCTTGTCGGAAGCCGGCGGTCAGCGACACCTTTTCGGAATGGCACTTGAGGGTAAGTCATGCCACGTTCGATCCTTTCCATTGATATTGCCGACCTCTCGACCTTTGCCAAATCGCTTCGTGAACAGATCGGCCGGCTGGACCGCCAGCCGAGCCATGTGGAGATGCTCAATCTTCTGAGCCGCGCTGCCGGGTTCCGCAATTTTCAGCATCTGCGTGCGTCACGCACGCCATCCGCAGAAAGCGGTCCTCCGTTACCACAGACACGAGCGGAGACAATACCCGCCGCCAACGAGGGCAGGGTGCTGAAGACCGCGCGGATTTTCGATGGCGACGGCCGGTTGATGCAATGGCCCGCCCGCCGATCCCAGCAGGAACTGTGCCTCTGGTATCTCTGGGCAAAAATCCCCACCGGCCGCAGTTTCTCCGAGCGCGAATTCAGCAGCTTTCTGGATGGTCTGCATCTTTTTCGGGATGCCGCGATGCTACGCCGCGACATGGTCGGCCTGCGGCTCATCCGCCGCAACCGCGACGGAAGCGACTATCAACGCATCGAGCAAAAGCCACCGGCGGAACTGCCGCTGCTGCTACGCGCTGTGGGTGGGCGTGATTGAGAAATAGTCAGCGATGCAGCTGACAGGCTTTCATCAAGCTCAACATCATCCTCGGGCTTGACCCGAGGCCCCACACACCGCCGCAGTCAATGGATACTCGGATCAAGCCCGAGGATTACGTCGAGTTGATGGAGGCGTCGAAAGCAAGTCTGCCCTCCCGGCGCATTCCCGCCGGGAGGGCTGCAATCCCTAGAGAACCAGACGGAATTTCGCGAAACCTTCCGCGCCTTCACCGGCATCCTCGATCTTTGCGCCCTTGATATCGGCCGCATAGTGGCGGCCCTTGGGGCCGGTTTCGAAGATTGCCGAGGTATTGGCGACCGGCGCGAAGGACCAGTTGGCATCCGCAGACGGGTTGATGGTGCCCTGATCAATGATATAGCGCACGATCACGTCGCGGTTGGTGTCGGGGGCGACGAAGATCACCTTGTCGGCGGCAATATCCGGGAATTTGCCGCCGCCGCTCGCCCGGTAATTATTGGTCGCCACCACGAATTTCTGCTCGGGATCGATCGGCTTGCCTTCAAATTGCAGGTTGACGATGCGGTTGCTGTCGGGATTGACCGCCTTGCCGTCCTTGTCGAACTTCGCCGGCTTGGAAATATCGATCTGGTAGGTGACACCGTCGATGACGTCGAAATTATAGGACGGAAAATCCGCGTTCAAGAGCGGTGCGTCTTTCGCGCCAGCCTCGACCGTGTTGAACATGCCGGCAGACATTTCCAGCCAGTTTTTCACCTGCGCGCCGTTGATCAGCACCGCCTGCACCGTGTTGGGGTAAAGGTAAAGATCGGCGACGTTCTTGATGGCGATGTCACCAGCAGGGACATCGGTATAATAATCCGCGCCACCGCGACCGCCCGACTTGAAGGGTGCGGCTGCCGAAAGCACCGGCAGGTCCTTATATTGCCCTTCCTTCAGCATGTCCTTGATATACCAGGTCTGGGCGTTGGAGACGATCTGGACGGAAGGATCGTCGGCCACCAGTGCGAAATAGGAATAGAGCGGGGCAGAGGTCTTGCCGACCGGCCGGCGCACATAGGCGAGCGCCGCTTCGTGATCGGCCTTGGCGGCGGCGATGACTTCCGGCTTGTCCGTGAAGTCTGCAACGATCTTGCGGTTTTCGTCGCGGTGATAAATCGGACGGGCTTCAGAGGTGAAGTCGACAATCTTCCAGCTCTTGCCGTCCTTTTCGAGCAGCAGGTCGATGAGGCCCATATGCGACCCCCAGAAACCGGCCATCACGGCAGGCTTGCCCAGAAGCGTACCCTTCACCGCATCCACACCCTCGATGCCGTCCCAGGTCTTCGGACCGGGGAAGACGAGATGCTGGTGGCCGGTGAAAATGGCGTCGATGCCCTCGACACCCGCCAGATAAAGCGAGGCGTTCTCCATGCGATCGCTCTGGCCCTTGCCGTCGATGCCGGAATGGGACAGGGCGATGACGATGTCGGCGCCTTCTTCCTTCATGACCGGCACCCAGGCTTTCGCCGCCTCGACGATATCGCGCGTCTGGGCCTTGCCCTCGAGGTTCTTGGAATCCCACATCATGATCTGCGGCGGCACGAAGCCGATGATGCCGACCTTGACCGGGCTGGTGACGCCCGCGCCGTCGCGGATCTGTTTTTCGAGGATGACGTAAGGCTTGAAGAACAGCTCGTCCTGCTTGGGATCAGATGCCAGCTGACCCTTGGTGAGGTTGGCGCAGACATAGGGAAAACCGGCACCCGCCAGCGTATTGGCCATATAGTCGAGGCCATAATTGAATTCGTGATTGCCAAGCGTGCCGCAATCATAGCCGAGAACATTCATGGCATTGATCACGGGGTGCTTGTCGCCGGCCTTCATGCCCCGCTCATAGGCGATGTAGTCGCCGAGCGGATTGCCCTGCAGGAAGTCGCCATTATCCACCAGCATCGAGTTTCCGGCTTCGGCGCGGATCGTGCCTATGATCGAGGCCGTGCGGGAAAGCCCCATCGTGTCGTTCGGCTTGTCGGCGTAATAATCATAGGGAAAGACGTGAACGTGAATGTCCGTCGTTTCCATGATGCGCAGATGCGCCTGATTGGCCGCAGCACGCGCGGCAAAAGGGTGCAGCATCACCAGTGCCGACGAGGCGGCAATGCCGCTGAGAAGCGAACGGCGGCTGATGGGGTGGAGAGCGAGAAGCGACGACATGGGAACTCCTTCGGATGAAGCTTGCTCTGTCATGGAAAACGACAAGGTAGAAGCAATCGCCGAGGAGTCCATCATCAAAATGACAGGGCGGTGACGGACGGAGCCTTTTTCAACCGTTTGATAAATTTTTTGTCACGGGAGCGCCACGCGCGTCATCGCATGGGAATGCGCTTTGCTTGGTCAGCGCATTCCGATTTCGGAAACCGATGTCTTCAGCGGGCGAGCGTCGGCTTCACTTCTTCATGGAAAAAGCGGAAATAGGAGGAAAGCTGCGCCAGCGTGTTGCTGGAAAGCCTTAGTTGCAGGCCGAGGCGGTTCTGGTGCTGCCATTGCACTTCACCCTCGATGAAACCAAGGTCCTCGCTCTGCACCTTGACCCGGCTGCCCTTGGCGGCAGCGAAAGGTCCGTCCAGTTCGAGCGCCATTCCGGTGGCCGACAGGTCCAGTACGCGGCCCCGGGTCGACTGGCTGAAATAATGCACGGTCGCGAAAATCCTGGTCTTGCTGCGCGGTGCGCTGCGGGTCGCCATATTAAGGTTGTTTGCCATTTTGCTACTCAAATCAATTGTTTTCGATACCTGCATCATGGCGCAGAAAGTTTGAAAGCCGTTTAGCTCTTCTGTTAAAATTGTAAGTAATCGTGCGATTATGCTGTATCAATACGGCACTGGTAGCAATTATTGCGGGCCGAACGCACATGTACATAGGCGACGTCGCCGCGCTCCAGGAGATGTTCGGCGCGTGCCACGATCTCACTGGTCGCGGTCACCGCGCCAGTGCCGTAGACGATGCGGTCGTCAGCGCCATATCCGCGAACGATATAGTCCGGGCTGTTAAGCATCGGGGGAACGGCATCCGTTTGCGGATAGCGCTCACAGGCCTCCGCGTGAAGAAAGACCGGGCCCGTTTCGGCATAGGGCTGGAGCGAGGGGAAGGGCCGGTAGGCGAGGATCAGCATTCCTTCGCCTTCGTCAATCTGGGCAAGGCAATGGCGGCAGGGCATGCCGCCGGGGGAAACGGCTTTTTCCGGCGGGTTGCCATAGGCGTCGCCAGCTCCTGCACGAAAGGCTTCAGCTTCCTTAGCCGGCATTGCTGTAAAAACGAGATCGGTCATGGCTTGGTCCTATAGGTTCGGCTCGGCGTTGCTTCTTTGCAGCTATGATCTCGAAACAGAGCTCTATCCACCCGATTCTTGACAGGCGATGCAACCAGCCCATTGCGTGTTTCGTTAGCATCGGGAATCAGTGACGCTCCTCGTTCCCGGAAGGTCTGATTTTATGTTCCGTCGTTTTCTGGCCGCCGTTCCGCTGGCTTTTGTTTCGTTGACGGCTCCGATCGGGGCGCAGGCGCAGGTCGCCTCCGGCCTCGATGGCCTGTCCGACGAGCAGCTGCAGCAGGCGGTCAATTTCGTTATCGGCAACGCGATCTTCTCGCTCTACCACGAGGGCTCGCGCATGCTGATTTCGGATTTCGGAGCGCCGGAAACGGGAAGTGTCCAGGCCCCGGCCGATCAGCTGGCAGGAACCCTCATCCTCCAGGCCAATGAGGAATGGCTCGATACCGCGCTCGTCAACGCCACCGACAGCTGGTATCTGGCGCGTGAAGCGGAGACCTTGCCCGATCACGAAGCGCCGGTCTTTTCCGCGCTGGTGCCTGACAGAAGCCGCGACCGCAACATGGCCTGCCTGATGGTCGGCCGTGACAAGGACGGTTATGGCGATCTTGCCGCCATGATGGGGCTGGACAATGCCGAATTCGGCAAATGCGCCGCCGCCTATCCGGGCGTCGCTTCGGCCTGGGAGAATTTTCTGGCGCCCCACCGCAGCCAGACACCGTCCAGATTTTCCGTTAGCTATGTGCCGCCGCGTGACCCTGAACTTGAACCCTATGCCATCATGGTCAAGGAATCGAAGGTTCTCGATCTCATCAGCCGCAGTTTCGGCGGTTATGGCCTCAAGGGCGACGTCAAGCTGACGGCAAAGTCCTGCGGCCGCCCCGATGTCTACTGGTCGGCAGAAAAGCGCGAGATCACCTATTGCTACGAGCTTGGTAAATTCCAGGCGGAGCTGATCGCCGATCATCTCCTGAATACTGTCACGGAAGACAAGGGCGCTGCTGGCGGACAAATTCCGACGGCGGTCAATCTGGAAAGAGAAATCTGAGGCAGATTGCCGGCGCTGGCGATCCGGCCTCCTGAATGATGGAGGAAAGTGCCATGCCGAAGGTCGTCGTTCGCAATTTCGCTATCTCACTTGACGGATATGGTGCCGGGCCGGACCAGAGCCTGCAGAACCCGCTGGGCGTGAACGGCGAGGAGCTGCATCAATGGGCGTTCAAGACCCGCACCTTTCACCGCATGTTCGGCAAGGAAGGCGGTTCGACCGGCACGGATGAGAAATTCTCCGAGAAAAGTTTCGAAAATATCGGCGCCTGGATTTTGGGGCGCAACATGTTCGGCCCTATCCGCGGCGCCTGGCCGGATGAAAACTGGAAGGGCTGGTGGGGTGATGAGCCACCCTATCACGTTCCGGTTTTCGTGTTGACGCACCATGAGCGCCCATCCTTCACCATGAAAGGCGGCACTGTTTTTCATTTCGTCACCAAGGGCATAGAGGCCGCTCTGGACATGGCGCTCACCGCCGCTGACGGCAAGGATGTCCGCATCGGCGGCGGCGTTTCCACCATCCGGCAATATATGGCCGGGGGCATGATCGACGAATTGCATCTGGCGCTTGCGCCGGTTTTCCTTGGAAAGGGCGAACATCTGTTCGAAGGGCTGGATCTACCTGCGCTCGGTTATCGCTGCACGGAGACGGTATCGGGCGAGGGGGCCACCCACCTGATCATTGATAAGGCGTGATTGTAGCGTCTCTCCACTCTCATTCCTGTGACAGGCACAGGAATGAGGAGGCGTTTGTATAGGCCGAAACCTCAATTGCGCAGCGAGATTTCCAGAAGCTCGGTATCGGACAGCGGTTCCACCCAGGCCTCATAGGTGCCGACAGGCGAAAAACCCATCATCTGGTAAAGCTGCAGCGCCCGCGGATGGTCAAGCGTGTTGGTTGTCACCGTCACGCGTTTGGGATTGTCCTGCCAGGCGGCGTAAAGCGCCTGCAACAGGAACCACTTGCCGACACCCGCGCCGATCGCCTCTTCGAGAAGCCCGAAATAGGAAAGCTCGGTCACCTCGTCGTTCGCCTTGTTCAGCTCGAAGAAACCGGCAGGCGCGCCGTTCATGTAAAGAACCGTGACGCTGTTCTTCGGGTCCTTGAGGACGGCGGAGAGTTCCGCATCGCTCATGCGCATGCGTTTTTGCCAGTGCCAGCGTTTTCCCACCCGCCAGTAAATATAACGGTAGAAGTGCAGGGGAATATCGGTAACCCGCATCAGCGCCGTCTGGATATTGACGGGAATCGGCAGGCTGACCTTCGGTGGAGCGGTCATTTCAAGCTGTGTGACATGCGCCTTCAAAGGGCCATGCGATACCAGGGGGACAGGCTCGGCGGGGCCGGTGACGACAGGCGTATCTTCCAGTCCGCCCCATTCTGACCAGGAGCCGTCATAGAGCGAATTGTCCCGATGGCCGAGTGATTCCAGCGCCAAGGTAATGACGGCGGCGGTGACGCCCGAGCCGCAGCTGGTGACGACCGGCTTGCTGAGGTCGATGCTCGCATCGGTGACCATCTTGCGGATGGCGGTGAGGTCCTTGAAATGGCCGTTCTCGGAAAAGGCAGTGGCCGGCAGGCTGCGTGCGCCGGGCATGTGGCCGGAACGCATGCCGGCACGCGGCTCGGCCTCGTCGCCGGTGAAGCGGCCGGCGCCACGGGCATCGGCGATCTGCTTTTCACCGCTGTCGACGATGCCGCGCATGGTCGACAGGGAAGTCACGCGCTTCTCGTTGAAGTCAGGCGTGAAGGTGGCGGGTGCAATCTCCGGCGTGCCGGTCTCAAGCGGCCGGCCTTCGCGCTTCCAGCCGTCGAGACCACCATCCAGCACATAGGCTTTGCGCACGCCCATCACCCGCAGCATCCACCACACGCGCGGCGCGGAAAAGAAACCGGGACCATCGTAAACCACGATCGTATCCGTATCGCTGAGGCCAAGCGCACCGGCCTGTTCCGCGAAGAATTCCGGCGAGGGCAGGGAATGCGGCAGGCCGGTGGTATGATCGGCGATCTTGTCCTGATCGAAGAATACCGCACCGGGCAGATGGCCGGCTGCGAATTCTTCCGCGCCGTTGCGTTTATGCGCCGGCAGATACCAGGAGGCATCAACGACACGAAACCCGGCCGTGCCGAGCTGCTTTTCCACCCAGTCCGCCGAAACGACGAAACGGCTCTTATCCGTGCTCACGATGTTTCTCCCAATCTCAGGCAACAGCTTCAGGCGCGCCGAAACGAATGCGGAACCGCCTGTTCTCCTTGCCCTTCTTTTCTATCTTGGCAATGTGAATATCGCCCACTTCCTGCGTTTCGGAAACATGGGTGCCGCCGCAGGGCTGGCTGTCGATGCTGGAATTTTCGCCGATGCAGACGAGGCTGACCCGACCAAGGCCCATCGGTGGGCGCACATTCTTGGATTTGACGATGCCCGGATTGGCCTGCAGCTCCTCGTCGGTGATCCATTGCAGGAAGACGGGATGGTTGGCTTTCACCAGCTCCATCAGCTTTGCCGTCACCTCGTCCTTGTCGATGGTTTCCGACATGTCGAAATCGACACGCGATTCGTCCTCGCCGACGGCGGCTCCGGTGATCGGCCACTGGCAGACGACGGAGAGCAGATGGCAGGCCGTGTGCATCCGCATCAGCTTGTAGCGACGCGGCCAGTCCACATGCAGGGTGAGTTTTTCGCCGATATCGGGTGAAGGCTGGCCTTCGAGCGGCACATGGACGATCACGCTCTTGTCGGCACCGTTTTTGGTGATGCCAAGGTCGATGCGCGAACCATCGGCCCGCTCGAGAAAACCGCTATCGCCCGGCTGGCCGCCGGAGGTGGCGTAAAAGCAGGTCTGGTCTAGCTCTATGCCGCCATCCTCATGCACCGCCGTGACGATCGCTTCTGCGGTGGAAAGATAAAAATCGTCACGGAACAGGGCATTCACAGGCATTTCGGCATGTCCTCAAACGGTTTCGTACGGAACCGCAATCTCGCTTTTCGTCGCCAGCCACTGCGGAATGGGAAGCCCCTTGGAGCGCAGGAAATCCGGGTTGAACAGCTTCGACTGATAACGATTGCCGTAGTCGCACAGTATCGTCACGATTGTATGCCCCGGACCAAGCTCGCGGGCAAGACGGATTGCGCCGGCAATGTTGATGCCGGAGGAGCCGCCAAGGCAAAGGCCCTCTTTCGTCACCAGGTCGAACAGCACCGGCAGCGCTTCCGCATCCGAAATGCGATAGGAGAAGTCTGGCGTAAAACCTTCCAGATTGGCGGTGATGCGCCCCTGTCCGATGCCCTCGGTGATGGACGATCCTTCCGATTTCAGCACGCCGTGCTTGTAAAATTCATAGAGAGCCGCACCCTCGGGATCGGCAAGGCCGATCTTGATGTCGGGGTTGAAATCGCGAAGGCCATCGGCCACGCCCGCAAGCGTCCCGCCGGAACCGACCGAGCATATGAAGCCATCGACCTTGCCATCCGTCTGGTCCCAGATCTCAGGCGCCGTCGTTTCGATATGGGCCTGCCGGTTGGCGATATTGTCGAACTGGTTGGCCCAGATCGCACCGTTTTCATCGGTCGCGGCAAGCTGTTTTGCCAGCCGGCCGGAAACCTTCACGTAATTGTTCGGATTGGAATAGGGAGCGGCCGGAACCTCGACCAGCTTGGCGCCGAGAAGCTTCAGCGCGTCCTTCTTTTCCTGGCTCTGCGTCTCGGGAATGACGATGACCGTCTTGTAGCCCAGCGCATTGGCGACCAGCGAAAGACCAATGCCGGTATTGCCCGCAGTACCCTCCACAATGGTGCCGCCCGGTCGCAACTGACCGCGCCGCTCGGCGTCGCGGATGATATAGAGCGCCGCGCGATCCTTCACCGATTGACCGGGATTGAGGAATTCCGCCTTGCCGAGGATTTCACACCCCGTCGCTTCCGAGGCGGCTTTCAGACGGATGAGCGGCGTGTTGCCGATAGCACTGAGCGCAGAGGGATGAATGGTCATGATTGAGCCTTCTTGTCTGAGCGGAAATTAGGTGCCGTTATGTCCCGTTACAACCGCCTCAAGGCAAGAAATTATCTTCCCGGCTTTGGCTTAGCCACGCAAAATTTTGCCGATACCCAATTTTATGCGTTCTTCCTGACGTCGGCATAGGCCGCAAGCGCTCTTTCCCGCGCTTTTCCGTGGTCGACAATCGGCAACGGATAGGTCTTGCCAAGCTCGATGCCCGCCTTTTTCAACACTTCCTTCGGTGCTTCGAATGGCTTGTGGATGAATTTCCGCTCGAGCTTTTCGAGTTCGGGCACGAAGCGGCGCACATAATCGCCATCGCCATCGAATTTTTCGCCCTGCAGGATGGGGTTGAAGATGCGGAAAAACGGCGAGGCGTCCGCGCCCGAACCCGCCACCCATTGCCAGTTGGCGGCGTTGGAAGCCGGATCGGCATCCACAAGTGTGTCGCGGAACCATTTCTCGCCCTTCCGCCAGTCGATCAGCAGATGTTTGATGAGGAAGGAGGCCACGATCATGCGCACCCGGTTGTGCATGGTGCCGTGTTTCCACAATTGCCGCATGCCGGCATCGACGATGGGGTATCCCGTCATGCCGCGCGTCCAGGCCTTGAAGGCTTCTTCATCATCCCGCCAGCCGAAGGCGTCGAAACTGTCGTTCCAGTTTTTTTCGTCCAGTTCGGGAAAGTGAAACAGCAGGTGATAGCAGAATTCCCGCCAGACGAGTTCCTTGCGGAAACGGCTGATATCGTTGGAGGCGATATGGCGTGAGAGGCCTTTCGTCGCGTGCCAGACGGCGGCGGGCGATATTTCGCCGAGAGCCAAATGTGGTGCAAGCAGCGAAGTGGCATCCTTTGCCGGAAAATCACGGCCTTCTTCATAGCCCTTCAAGGCGCCATCAATGAAATCGTCGAGTTTCTCCCGGGCGTTATTTTCGCCCGGTGTCCATATTTCGCTGAAATCCTTGGCCCAGTCCGGTTTGGATGGCAGGAATTTCCAATCGTCGAGTTTCTCTGATTGAGGCCATGTGTCCGGTGCTTTCAGGCTCTTCGGCGCATCCGCCGGCGCATGTGGCTCCTCACCGCCCTCCAGCGCCCGCCAGAAGGGGGTATAGACCCGGTAGGGCCCGCCGGATTTTGTCTGTACCCGGGATGGTTCATGCAGCAGATGGCCGGCAAAGCTTTGAACCGTCAGGCCGTCGTCTCTCAGCGTCTGTTTCAGTGCCTTGTCCGTCGCCATGCCCGCCGGATCGTAGCGGCGGTTCCAGAAGACTGTGTCGGCGCCGGTTTCGGTTATCACATGGCGTAACGTCTCTTCGGCGTCGCCGCTTGCGAGCAGCAGACGGCTACCGGTTTTTTCCAGCGCGGAGGTTAGGGCGGCCAGCGAATGGTGAAGCCACCATTCCTGCGCACCGCCCAGCGGCCCGGAGGATTTCTCCCTTATATAGAGCGGGATCACGGGGCCGCCGTGTTCGAGCGCCGCAAGCAGGGCGAGATTGTCCGAAAGGCGCAGGTCCTTGCGGAACCAGACGATGACGGGAGAGGCTTCTGTCGGCATGAAAAGACCCGGTTCACTTCCGCTTGAACGAGTGTTGAAACGCTTTGTTCCGCAAATCGGCTAGAATGGGAAGATGGGGCACATGGTTTCTCGAGGGTTATTTTTTCGACCTTGAAACCGCAGGTGAAGGGAACCAACTGGAGGAGCCGGCGTTTGTCGCGGGTTAATAGAGCATGGAAGTGCAATCAATGTTGCTGAATGACGTTAAGTGGGAAAAGCCCGTTACCATCTCCCTTGAAAACGGTGCTCCCCGGATTTTCAACGGCGTTTACGAAGCCTTCGATTTTTTACAGCACGAATGGCCGGAACGTGGCGACAAGGCGCATGAACAGGCGCTGCGCCTGTGCCGTTCGTCTCTGATGGGCGATGTGGCAGGAGAAATCGCCCGCACCGCCTTCGTTGCCGCAAGCCGCCAGGCGCAGTGCCTGATGGAGGACAAGGCGGAGGAACAGAATAAGATCGCATCCTGATCCGCATTTTCAGGACCGAAACCAGAGAGGCCACCCGCCAGAACCGGGTGGCCTTCGTCATTCAGGGGCAGGAAACGGGTTGTTTCGAACGCAGGATATGGCATCGTGCAGGCGAAATGACGGATCAAGACGGCAATGAGCAACCACTACGGTTATATTGTTTTTCCAACGGCACTCGGCCATTGCGGCCTCGCATGGGCAGGGCGTGGCATTGCCCGTCTGCAATTGCCCGGCGCTGACGCTGGCGAGACCGAAAAGCTGCTGCTGAAACGCCTCCCATCCTCCACGATCGCTGTTCCCGAGACACGGACGCGTGAGGTGATCGCGATGATCACCCGCTATTTCAGCGGCGAAGCAATCGATTTTGCCACCGTCGAACTCGATCTCGCCGGGCAGGATCGTTTCTTTCTCGATGTTTACGCCGTTGCGCGGCAGATCGGCTGGGGCCGCACGACGACTTATGGCGGCATTGTGAAAACGCTTGGCCTTGGCATGGAAAAGGCCCGTGATGTCGGACAGGCGATGGCGAAAAATCCGGTGCCGCTCATCATTCCCTGCCACCGCGTTCTGGCCGCTGGCGGCAGGCTTGGCGGCTTTTCCGCCCCGGGCGGAACCAACACCAAATTGCGCATGCTGGATCTCGAAAATGCCGGCCGCAGCAACGCTGACGATGCGCAGGGCAGCCTGTTTTGAAGCAATGACAGATCAGCACGCATGAATAGCCGTCTGATTTCTGCCCTTATCTCGTCAAATTGTCGCTAAATTGTCACAATACACGGACGCCCTCTAACATAAGGGCAAGACGTTTGAGAGTATCCGCGTTAATTCTATCCGCTGCCTTGGCTTTTACAGTCGTGGCACCAGCTTCGGCTGGCATGCTGAACCAGGCTGAAAAATACACCGGACTGCATGAATCCAAAAACAACAAGAGCCTGAAGAATATTCTCGGGGCCAATCCCCGCAGCACCCCGTGGTGCGGTCTTTTCCTGCATGCCGTTGCCAGCAAGGCCGGGAGGCAATCGCCGAAGTCCTATGGATTTGCGAAATCCTGGACCTCTTTCGGTTACGCCGTTCCGGTGAGCCAGGCAAAACCCGGCGACGTCGTCGTCATCCGCAATGGGCGCGGCTATCATGCCGGCATCCTGAAGGGAATGAGCGGCAAGACCGCGCAAATCCTCGGCGGCAATCAGTCGGGCCGGGTGCAGGTTTCCAATTTCAATCGCAAGGCCATCGTCTCCGTTCGCCGCTGAAGAGCAAACAGACAATAGTGCATTGTTATATTGTTATAAAGGCGGGCCATGGCCCGCCCTATCTGTTTTAAGGCGCCTATGGCTGCTCCCTGACGCCGGGCGCTGCGTCGCGCTGGTCGTCATCCTCAAGGTCCGTGGCGACGATGAAGGCGTCCTCATGTTGCCGCGCCGCCTGCCGGCGTGCACGCAGGTTGATGGATTCATCCGGATAAATCTCGCCGTCCTTGGATTTGAGCTCACTGTCGGTTTCGAAATGCGGCACGTCCTCGTCACGTATGTCGAGTGGCTTGTTCTCTTTGTGTTTTGGCGCGTCCATGATGGTCCTCCTGAGGGTTTCCTGTCGGGCAAACGATCAGCCGCAGGGACGGTTCCCTTTTTAGAGGAAACACTTGTTCGCGATGGAGCGTCGCGGAACAATTTCTTGCCTTTTCTGTTTTTCTCTCGGCACAATCAAAACCGGCGCAACGAAAAAGGGAGGCCCGTTATGAACCATGATCGCGAAGCCGCAATCCGCGAAAAAGCGCGCGCAATATGGGAGAGGGAAGGACGGCCGGAAGGGCACCACGAACGACACTGGATAGAGGCGGAGCGGGAAATCTCCGCGAGTGCCGAAACCGTAAAAGCCAATGGCAAGAACGGTGCGAAGAAACCAGCTGCCGCTGCAAAGGCCACGGCGAAGAAAGCACCAGGGGATAAGGCTCCGGCAAAAAAGCCAAAATCGCCGGCGGTAAAATCGCTTCAGAAGGAGCAGAAAGCTGCTAGCCACGAGAAGGTGGACGATGATCTGACCGAAAGCCTGGAAGAAAGTTTTCCGGCAAGTGATCCGCCGGCGCTTACCAACGCCACGAAGGCAACGAAGCGAACGGTCAAGAAGACCTGAGATCCATATAGCCCGCTGATAGGGCAAGGATAAAATGCCACGATCCGGATCGGGCGAATGCAGCTGCACTTCGCTCTTCAAAACATGTTTTTGAGAGAAATGGCTCCCCGGGCCGGATTCGAACCGGCGACCTGTCGATTAACAGTCGAATGCTCTACCGCTGAGCTACCAGGGAACGTGCGCTGCTTGGCGCGGTGTGAGCGGGGTAATACAAATGCTTTTCCGATTTGCCAAGCGGTTTTTTCAAAAAAAACGCATTGCTCTTGTTTTATATCCCCGGAGCCCCGATTTTCCGGGCTTATCGCCGGTGAAAAAATTATCCACAGGACAGATGCAAAAGGGCAGGATGGAATGAAATTCGGTATGGACCACAGAACGGGTCGCCTCAATCTCGGAAAATGGAGCCTTGCCATGCCGCGTTCGCGCGTCGGCAGGATCGCTACGGGTTCGGCGCTGGTGGTGGGCGGAACGCTTGGATTTTTGCCCATCCTCGGTTTCTGGATGATTCCGCTTGGTTTGATCGTGCTCTCCCACGATCTGCCGGCCGTGCGCCGCAGGCGGCGACGGCTGGCGGTGTGGTGGGCATCGCGACAGAACCGCCGTGAGGCCCGCAACAGAGACCGGCAGTAGACCTCAGCCGCCGATGGAGCTGCTGATGCCCTGTCCGGCCCAGAAGGCGGCATAGGCAAGCGCTGCGAAGTAGATCGCCGTCAGGCCAAGGAACAGGTAACCGCCAAGCACCGTGACGCCATCCCTCTGGATCATGCCGGCCGACAGAAGCAGGATGGCGACGCCCGGCAGGGTGTTGGAAAAGGGAATGAAGCCGAGCGGCATCATCAGCAGGACGCCGGCGGTCATCAGGGCCAGGCCGTTTATCCTGTTGGCGACGATGCCTGTGGTCAGTACGGGAATGCGCGGGCGGATGAAGCGATCGAGCCTCGAGACGATCGAGACGCCCTTGCGAAGCGCGGGCACGAGTTTTGCCGTCTCCATCTGCCGGTCGAGAATCTTTGCCGGCAACCATGGCAGGCGATTGAGTGTGATCGCGAGGCTCACGAGAATGATCGCCGCACCGAACACGGTGCTGACGCCGGGAATGGACACCGGAATGAGGAAGGGCAGGGACGCGATCGCACAGATGAGCAAGAGGCCCTGTTCGCCAATCGCTTCCATCAACTCGCGCAATGTGATCGTCTGACCTTGCAGTTTTCCTATCAGTTTCTCGAGCGTGGTGCTGAGTTTTTCAGACGTATCAGTGAATGCGAATTCGTTCGACATGCCGCTTCCCGGAAGTTGTTTTAACTCCGGGTTTGATAACATTCATCAGGCTCGATGCCTATCACCGATAGAAAATCAGCATCGCCGCCGTCTCTCGTGTCGTTCGCCTTTTATTAGTGCGAAACCCAGCTGCTGTAAGCGCCGGCAAGAAGAACCACCAGCAGGATGACGAGTATGACCGGGTTGATCGACGTAATGAAGCCTACATAGTCCATGATAACTTCCTCCTCTGTCCCACGCCTTATTCTATCGTAAAAACAGGGATTTATCTACCAGAGGATGAAATTTCGCATCGCAGCAACCTTGTGCCGCTGTGGTCTGGAATTGTTTGTCTTTCCCGTTTTCCGCAGCGCAAAAATAAATCTACCGACTTTTGTCCCAACATTTGCCATTGTCCTGCGTTGTCTCTAAATCGTGATGTGGCGGCGGGCCGGATGTCTTCTGTTCCCCGCCGAGAAACCGCCGCCTGAGAGGCCTTGGCTCCCGCCTTGCCTTCCGTCTACGATGATCTTCCAGGGGATATGAAATGCTGAAAAACATCTATGCCTGGACGATGGCGCTTGCCGCTCGCAAGACCGCCGTATGGTGGCTGGCAATCGTCGCTTTCGTGGAAAGCTCCGTCTTCGTCGTTCCGGCGGACGTACTCTTCCTGCCCATGGTGCTGGCGAAACCGAAGAAGGCGATGTTTTATGCCTTCGTTGCCACGGTCGCCTCCGTACTTGGCGGCATCGCCGGCTGGTTCCTCGGTCATTATGCTTTCGAAAGCATCGCGCGGCCCATTCTGGAATTTTACGGCAAGCTGGACAGTTTCGAGCATCTCAAGAACTCGGTCGACTATGAGACCATTGTCCTCCTGCTGGTGACATCGGGGCTTGCGCACCTGCCGCCGATCAAGGTCGTCACCATTCTTTCCGGCGCGGCCAATATCAGCCTCGGCCTGTTCGTTCTCTCAGCTGTCGTCACGCGCGGTGCGCGCTTTTTCATCCTCGCCGGGCTGCTGCAGAGATACGGTGAATCGGTGCGCCATTTCATCGAGAAACGTCTGGGCGTCATCACCGCCGCGGCGGCCGCCGCCCTCATCGGGATCTATGCGGTTTACGTTTTCGTGCGGTGATCGGGCGATAATCTTCTACTCTTACAATACTGTCGCATAACTTTCAGCTTACTGTCAGAATCCGCCTGTATCGGTTCTCTCGTCGAATTAGGGAACCGTTCTATTATGCGAAGATTCTGGAAGTGCTCGTTTGGGGGCATGGGTATTGCTGTGCTTGCCACAGGCGGTTATCTCTACGCCATCCAGCTTCTCGGTAACTTTCACGAGGTGTTGGCCGGGCAGCTTTATCGCTCCAACCAGCCGAGCGTTGAAGAGCTTGTGCGCTATACCAAGGAAAATGGCATCAGGACGGTCATCAACCTGCGCGGTACCAATGAATCGCAAGCCTGGTATCAGGACGAGATCAAGACATCGCGCGAGCTTGGGCTGAATCACATCGATTTTGGCATGTCGGCAAGCCAGGAGCTCGACATGAACCAGGTGAACCAGCTGGTCGCAATCATGCGCGACGCACCCAAACCCATCCTCATCCATTGCAAGGCCGGTGCTGACAGGACGGGCCTCGCAACCGCGCTCTATCTCAGCCGCGTCGCGCTTCTTAGCGAAAAGGAGGCTGAAAGCCAGCTCTCCATCCGCTACGGTCACGTCGGCATCCCCTATCTGTCGGCAACCTATGCCATGGACCGGACCTGGGAGAATGCGGAAGACATGCCGATCACCGACGACTTCACGGTTGCATCCAATTAGTTTTGAAGGCCGTTCGGACAAATTTCCCGCAGTATCGCGATTGACTGTCTGACAGCCATTTGTGGCTGTCTCGACTGCGCCAGCGATCGGCATGGGCGTGAACATGCCGATATCGCCGCGTGGATTCGCGCAGTCTGGACCATGTGTTCAGATCATGCGGCTTTACTACATCGACAATTGTCGCCCGCCTGCCTGCCCCTTGAAGCAACAACCGCGATCTGCTCAATCCCGGCCTATATCCGGCGTCCACCCGCGCGTATATCCCTTTCCCATGATGGCGACAGCAAGGGAAAGCTGTTCCTGCAAATGCTCGATTTCGCCGAGAAGGGCCTCGACAGCCGCCTTCGCATCGCCGTCATGACACTGGATGACATATCCCGCTATGTCATCAGGCTGTATGGGAGTGGACTTTTCAGCGTTGGACATATTGGATGACCTCTCTTTTGTTCACTAAATGTTCTAATTTTAGCGAAGAGTCAACAAGGCAATGTTCCCCGTCTTCCGACGGCGAGCGGCTTGGAAATTAAGGTTTCAGGAATTTACCCGGCGAGGGCTCTCGATCGCAAATGGAGAGGGAGAGTGGTCGAGGGATGGATTCGGACCCGAGACCCCTGCGGCGCAGCGCCGAAGAGGCAAGCGTCAATGAACTGACGGATCTTCACCGTCCAGGAAGCTGCGAATCCCGTCTTTCTCACAGGTGGCTAAAAATTCTTCCCAGGCGTCTTTGTCGGTCGCGAAGGGCTCATCCCAGGTGGTGACATCGTCGTGCTCGCTGATAACCTCGAGCGTCCAGTCTTGCTGTGTGCCAGCCGGCCGGTGGATATCAACAAGGACCGTGATACCGTCGTCTTCAAACTCGCCTGAGAATTCCGAGTGTTCAATTTTCGTTTTTTTGGGCATCTCGGCACACCTCGTTCTCAGGCTTTGAATAAACGCACACCCGAACCGGGTTTTTTAAATTCGCGCATAGCGCTGGCTGTAAGGTCGCTAAAACAAATATAGCCAGCTCTGGGGGAACTGGCTATCTATCTGTTTTTACTGGTCGGAGCGGCGGGATTCGAACCCACGACCCCTTGACCCCCAGTCGCGTAGGAAAACGCTGTAGCCCTTATTTTGCAGGGTGTCTAGCGATTTCAGTTTACAGACCACCCATTTACCGCCCTGTGGAAAACAAGGTCATCCGGTTTCGCCTGTAAACCGTTTTTGGCGATTCTCGATGCTCTCAACTGCCGCGCTCGACACCAGATAGTGCTTGCGAATGATTCCCTCGGCGTCCTTTTCTGAGTGGCCGGACACCTCGGCAATTTCCTTGATCGATGCTCCATTGCGATAGGCGAGGGTGACGAACGTTCCCCGCAGGTCGTGGAAGGTCTTTCCTTCGATCTTCGCTTTCTCTACGGCCTTGCGCCAAGACGATTTGAAGCCAGTCGCCCAAGGCTGGCCCTGACCATTGGTCAAGATCGTGACCGAGTTGCCCCGTGGCACTCCGTCGAGATAGCTCTTTAGCTCCTCAGAGACTTTCATCCTGACATGCGCTCCGGTCTTCGACTGGCGCAGGTAGATGGAATGGCCGTCGTATGCCTTCCATGTGAGCTTGAGCAAATCCCCCTGTCT
This sequence comes from Rhizobium sp. X9, assembly GCF_018873185.1. NCBI lineage: Bacteria > Pseudomonadati > Pseudomonadota > Alphaproteobacteria > Hyphomicrobiales > Rhizobiaceae > Rhizobium > Rhizobium sp. X9. Next base: position 972,823 of record NZ_CP071311.1, read on the forward strand.
TTGCCCCGTCCAGATCGCCAGCATAAGCGCACGCACCAAAGGCTCGGCCGCCGGCTTAATCTCCCACTTCCCATCTTTGTCTTTTTTCCCGTACCGGAAGGTCTGGATATCCTCATCCGTCCAGATCACATCGCGGCGGCTGCTGTCGCTGACCTTCTCGACGCGCTCAAGCGGGTGACGTTCGATCATCTCACGATCAAGGCCAAACCACAGGATGCGTTTCAGCACGCTCATGTAGAGGTCGGCTTTGCGGGGATGTTTTTGAGCAATCTCGTCTCTCCACTGCATGAACAGGGTCCGAGAGCCGGTCGCGCTTATCTCTTTTGCCGTCATCGCAAAGAACGATGTTTCGATAGCCTTGATGGCGAAGTCATATCCCTCGCGGGTGCTTGCTTTCAGGCCTGTGTATGCTGGTGATTTAAGATAGTCCCGGATGATTTGCGCCATGCAGCCTTGGAAAGGCGCGTCAGGCCGCTCACGCGTCAGTCGCACATATTCAGCGACGAACTCAACAGAATTGAACTCTGAAGTCATGCGCGGGCCGCCACGCCACGCATAGTAGTATGTGGCGACCCCGCCCTTAGCGAGCTTTTTCTTGACGCAGTGAACGCCCACCAAATCGACTTTCATTGAGCTTTCTCCATTCGGAGAGAGCATTGCTTCCAGTTGGCAGCGATGGTTCAACCCCTTCGCTGCTGTGAATAGTGGGAATATCGGGGGCAACTCGGATTATTTTGCCATCGACCTCTACTTCAACTCGGACGCCCTTCTCCAAGGCAATATCCGCCATGCGCTTCAGGTCCGCGGATTTGACGAGTGCAGGTGCCGTCATCCCTCGCTCCTTCCAAGCGCCGCTCGGTGCGACACATCAACGGCAAAGACCTCGACAGGATCGGGGCCGAAATGTGGGTGCGTGATCGTTTTTCGGATAAAGCCATTCCAAGGCAGTTCTAGGCGTCGGGATTGGTCGTCTCGGCTTGGGTAGCCTTTTGTCAGAATGTCAATCGGCGTCGTAACGGGACCCCTTATCGGCTCCCAAAAGGGACCCCTGCCTCTAGTTGCATCGGGTCAGCGCGCGTAGGCCCGGGGCTCTCCATTTAGCGCAAGGGCCTGCGGGCGCGGGTTGTTTGTCTTTTCGGCTTTAGATCCCATGAGGAGTGAACAGCGGCCGCCGCTCTGGCAGAGTGAGGTTGCATCTAAACACTCGCTCAGGAGGAGCAGTTTATGGAACCTGCATCCATTCAACCGACCGCTGTCCGCATCGATCTTGGCGCAATTTTTGTGTCATTGGAACTGAGCCGATCGACCTGGTTGATCACTTCGTTGTCGCCAGGCAGCGGCGAGAAGATGTCGAAGCATGTAGTGGCCGGTGGCAATGTAGCCGAGTTGCTGGAACGATTTGAGCAGCTACAGCAGAAGGCGCGATTGAGAACAGGGAAATTATTTCCCATCGTAACGATCCAGGAGGCAGGATTGGACGGCTTCTGGATACACCGCGTGCTGGAGGCTCACGGCATCGAGAGTTACGTCGTCGACGCAGCTTCGATCGCGACTTCCCGTCGACGTCGGCGTGCTAAGACCGACAAGATCGATGGAGAGGCTCTGACGCGCACATTGCTCGCGTTCAAGCGCGGCGAGCCACGCGTATGTGCGATGGTCAGAGCGCCAGATCCGAGTGACGAAGATCGGCGTCGGATTTGCCGGGAACGCAAAGTTTTGATTGCTGAGCGGGTCAGGCATGTCAATCGCGTGAAGGGGCTACTCTTTACTCAAGGCGTCAGCGGCTATCAGCCGCTCCGTAAAGATCGCCGTCAGCGGCTGGAGGAGCTTCAGACTGGAGATGGGCGTGAGTTACCGAAACACTTGAAGGCTCAAATCAATCGGGAACTCGACCGTCTCGAGTTGCTGCTAGAGCAGATCGCTGCAGTGGAGAGCGAGCGTAATTCTCTTCTATCGATGGAGGACCAGCCAGCGGTTGAGGCAACCTCGCCCGCAGCGATGCTGCTGTCCTTGAAGGGTGTTGGCGCTGAATTTGCCGCCGTTCTTTGGACCGAAGCCCTGTCCCGGCATTTTGATAATAGGCGGCAGATTGCCGCCTATGCCGGTTTGACACCAACCCCATGGATGAGCGGGACCATCGACCACGAGCAGGGTGTCTCAAAGGCAGGGAACCCTCGGCTGCGCACTACGATGATCCAACTATCGTGGCTGTGGCTACGCAATCAGCCAGCATCAGCGCTCAGCCGTTGGTTTGTGGATCGGGTTCAGTCGAATGGTGGACGCTTAAAGAAAGCCGCGATAGTTGCCTTGGCGCGCAAACTCCTTATCGCACTGTGGAAATTTGTCACTGCGGGTGTTCTCATCGAGGGGGCTGTCATGAAGACCGCCTGACAACCAAAAAATTGCCGAACACACAATCTTCCAGGACTGATCACTCCTGGCGGATCCAGGTGAGCGAACCGCCTCGAAGTCGGGCTTCAAATGCCGCGCTTTAGATTGGTCCCGTTCTCCTGAGCCTTGCCGCTACGCAAGCGGGATAATGGTGCTGCCGGACAAAACGGCGACCGTATGTGAGTTTGAACCGGTGAAGGAAACGTGCCGCGTCAAGCAAGGTGGCTCAGACCATGGGTTCGATACGAAATCGAAGGGGCACGCTATGAAACGATGATTGATCTTGACGACGAAATCCTCATGTGAGCTTTGAGAGCGGTTTTTAAAGCGCCAGGATTCGTTCCCGGTTTCCACGATCTCGCAATGGTGGGTGAGCCTGTCGAGCAGAGCGGCGGTCATCTTGGCGTCGCCGAATACGGCCGGCCACTCGCCGAAGGCCAGGTTCGTCGTGACGATGATGGACGTCCGCTCGTAGAGCCTGCTGATGAGGTGGAAGAGGAGCTGGCCGCCCGCCTGGGCAAATGGGAGATAGCCCAGTTCGTCCATGATGACGAAGTCGAGCCTGGTGATGAAGTCGGCCAGCCGTCCCTGTTTGCCGCTACGTGCCTCCGTCTCGAGCCGATTGACGAGGTCGACGACGTTGAAGAAGCGGCCGCGTGCGCCATTGCGGATCAGAGCACGAGCAAGGGCGATGGACAGGTGAGACTTTCCCGTGCCGGTTCCGCCGACCAGAACGATATTGTGCTGCTCGGCGAGGAAGGCCCCGGTTGCGAGTTGGCGCACCAGGCCTTCGTTGACCGGCGTGTCGGTGAAGTCGAAGTCGTCGATGTCCTTGGCCAGCGGCAGTTTGGCGACGGTGATTTGGTATTTGATGGAGCGCGCTTGCTTCTCGGCGATCTCCGACTGAAGCAGGTCACCGACGATGCGCGGCGGTTCGTGCTGTCGCTTGATGCCGGAGGCCATGATCTCGTCATAGGCGCTACGCATGCCGAACAGCTTCAGCGTGCCCATCATGTCGAGGATTTGGGATCGTTCCATATCAGCTTGCCCTCCTCAGGCTGTCGTAACGGGCGCAGTCGGCCAGAGGCTCATGGGTCAGGCGAAGCGCATCGGGGATGGAAAGGATGGCGGCCGGCTGCGGATCACGCTTGCGGGCCAGAATGTTGATGATGACGGCGGCCGAGAACACGCCCTGATCGATCGCCTCCTGGCAGGCCGCTTCGACGGCGGGGAGCCCGTCCAGGCCCACGCATTCGAGGATCGACACCATCTGCCGGTCGCCGTCATGCATTGCCTTCAGCCGGCGGCGCACCTTCTCCATGGCGGCGGGCAAAACCCAGTCGTGGAACGGCGCACCGTTGCGCAGTGCTCCCGGTTTGCGGGTCAGGACCGGCACGTAATGCCAGGGATTATAGATCGTCTCGCCACGGCCGAAGCAGCGATCGTGTTGGCCGATTTCCACGCCATCCTGCCGGATGACGATGCGATCTGCATAGGCATGTATCTCGGCAGGGCGGCCGACTGCCGTAGACAGTACCGAGTATTTGTTGTTGTCGAAACGCACGAGGCAGGTCTTGCCGATCGAGGCCTGCACAGCGTGGAAGCCGTCGAATTTGCCGGGATAGCCGACCAGGTGCGGCCGCTCCGCATCGAACACCTCCCAGATCGTGCGCTCCGTCTGATCGACGTGCTTATGAGCGCGGGCGTAACTGATGCACTTGTCCAGCAACCAGCCATTCAGTTCATCGTAGGATTTGAAGCGCAGTCGCGGCGTGAAGAAGCGTTCGCGCACCAGATTGACCTGGTTCTCGACCTGGCCTTTCTCCCACCCCGACGCCGGCGTGCAGGCCACCGGTTCGATCAGGTAATGGCTGCACATCTGTAGGAAGCGGCGATTGTATTGCCGTTCCTTGCCGACGAAGACCGTCTCCACCGCGGTCTTCATATTATCATAGATGCCGCGCGTGCAGGCCCCGCCGAAGAAAGCGAACGCCCTGTCATGGGCGTCGAAGACCATCTCTTGCGTCTCGCGCGGATAGGCTCTCACATACATCATCCGGCTGTGGCAGAGCCGGATATGCGCAACCTTCACCGTCGTCGTCACGCCGTTCAGCACGACAATCTCGTGGCTCCAGTCGAACTGGTAGGCCTCGCCCGGCGCGTAATAGAGCGGCACATAGGCTTGCGCCGTCACGGACCCGCGCTCCTTCGCCCATGTTCGGGCGTAACGCCGGACTGTGTCGTAACCGCCCTCGTAGCCGAGGTCGCGCAAGTCCTCGAATATCCGGATCAGTGTCAGCCGTTCGCGAGAAGATTTGGCCTCATTGGCGAGGAGCATTCCATCGAGCTGACCGCGCCAGGGGCCGAGCTTCGGCTGAGGTTGACGGGTCCGTTCGTATTTGAACTCCGTCTCATCGGTGCGCAAAACCTTCCGCACCACTTTCCGCGATATGCCCAACTCCCGGCAGATCGCCTTGATCGACTTGCCCTGAACATGGGCTAGCCGCCGTATCTTCAGAATTGTTTCCACAATAAGCATCCGAACAAAAAGCCTCCGATGAAACCGGAGGCTGTTGTAACCCCATTGCAGATGGGGGTCCCGTTTGGACGCCGATCACCCCATGTGCGGGGTCCTTATTCCATGCCTAATCACATCCTGTCTCACCAAGTGCGCCGCAGACTGCTGCTGTAGGCCCGGTGGAGCGTGGAGTGGCGCAGGGCGACACATACCGACCCTTCATCGATACTGTTCGTTCAGGCGGCCTTACGAACCCCTACGGGTTGGCTGCAGTGGCATCGACAGGCCGAGCGGAAAGTGGGTGGTCTGGTAAAAATGCGAATCGCACATGGAGTGACCCGAGCGAAAGCGGTCAACCCGGAACGGCTGGAGGCATCCTGTCGTGGCGCGGCCCTCGTTATCAAGCACTTGCCGCGACTGGTGATCTTTCCCCCGAAGGACAGGCAAAGTTCTTCCTCCAGGAAAATCCGCAGCTCATTCAGTCGCTGAACAACGCCAAAAGCGTAGAGGAAGCTCAGCAACTTATGAACGGGGCATGGAAATTCGCGGGTTATGATCGCCCCGGCGGTGAATCCGCGCGTCGTTTGGCAATGGCGAAGAGCTACTATGCCAATGAGTTTGGCAACGCGCCTGCCAATGCAGGCGCTGCTGCGATCGAAGCGGTTGCGCCGCTTGAACAGGGTGATACGAGCGGAACGGAATCTGCTTATGTCGATCCTTATGTGAAGGTCGAACCACGACAGGAAACATCGATCCCGACGCAAGAAGCTGCATCAGCGCCATATACGATGGCGTCCCCTACGGCGCCGCAGTCTCGCGCGCCAATGCAGGTCGCTGACGCTTCTGGTAGCACAGGGTTGATCGCGCAAGGCATCACTCCTGTACAGCGTGGTAGCGTCGAGCCCGGCCTGATCCAGTACATGCTTCGCGACCGTAATCTTCGCGATATGGGCCTGAAGCTCTGGGCGGCTAATGTCGAAGGCCAGAAAGCAAGCGAACCGTGGCAGTTCGTCAATCTGCCCGATGGAACACTTGCTCGAGCAAACCAGCAGACTGGCGCCGTTGAACGGCTGGGCAACTTCGCCAAGCCTAACGAAGATGCTATCGTCGTGGGTGATAATCTTGTTCGCCGAAGCACTGGAGAGGTCGTCTATCAGGGGCAGCCCAAGACGCCGGCCAGTTATCAGGAATTCAAGCTCGCTCAGCAAGATGGGTTCAAGGGAAGCTACGCCGACTGGGAAAAAGTGAAGACGCCAGGAACCTCCGTCACGGTCAACAATCAAGATCAGGGAGAGTTCTCGAAGAAGGCTGCAGCCCGTAATGTTGAACGTTTCGGCAACCTTGCTGACGCTGGGACTAATGCAGCCAGCATAGCCCAATCGATGCCGGTACTGAGAGAGCTTCTTACCCAAGCTCCTCAAGGTCCTGTCTCTGGTCGCCTCGCTGAGGCGTTCCCAGGTTTCAGCACCGCCGGGGATGCGTTTATTTCCCAGATTAACCAGATCGCGCCGACACTGCGTGTCCCTGGCTCGGGAGCGATGTCGGATAAAGACCTTGATGTTTTGATGTCGGCACTGCCACGACTGCGAAGTGACCCGGCCGCGAACCAGCTTATTCTCAACGTGTTCGAACGAAAAGCCCAGCTCAACGCAGACCGCGGAGCGATCGCTTCTCAGGCCCTTCGTGGTGAGATTTCGCCGGAAGAAGCTGACCGTCGCATCTCTGAAATTGACAAGCAGCCTCTACTTGATGAGCGGTCACGCTCGATGCTTCAGAATAGTCAGGGTGGTGGCACCGCAAGACCGCAAACCAAGGCGGACTTTGACGCGCTTAAGTCTGGCGACTTGTACATAGATCCCGATGACGGTCAAACTTACAGGAAACCGTAAATGGCACGTTTTAACGGCATTCCAGTTCAAGGTGATGCACCGGCCGCACCTCGTTTTAAAGGCGAGCCGGTGGCTGTCGCGAAAACAGGGCAGCACCTTTCTTTCGAGGAAGGCCAGAAGCTTCTTGAGCAGGAAGACTTGCAGGGCCGCAATGGCGAGTTGGGTGCATTCCTCACGAGCACGGTGGAAGGCGCTCCCATAGTTGGCCCCTACGCGCTGTCCGGCGCGCAGAAAGCAGCCGCTGGCATCTCCACGCTCATCAACGGTGGGAGCTATGGCGATAATCTCGATCAGGCGAAAGAGATCACCCAGATAGCACAGCAACAGAAAGCCTTCACACCATCTGAACGTTTGGCGATAGCGGAAGCGGTTGAACGTGAGGTTGGTAGACGGCAGGGGAGCAGAAACGACATCATCAGTTTCTCGGAGAGGAAGAAGGAACTTGTGGGCGAACGCCCACAAGTTAATGATGGGGAAAAAACGAGAGACTTTGCAGCAAAAGCGGCGGGCTTCACTTCAGAGAAGCAACGTCGTCGAACGGAGAAGATCGTCAAGGACGGCGATCCGACACTTATTGAGGCCGTTGACAAAGGCGATGTGGCTATAACGAAAGCCGCTGATATTGCTAACCTTACCAAGCCAGAACAGATTGTTTCCCTAGCGGGAGAAAAGGCTGACCGTGACGCCCGCGAAGACGCCGAAAAAGCACTGCTGCAAGAAGTGGCGCACTACAAGCTACAGAACCCTGGCAACGCCTACACTGACTACCTTGAAAAACATAAGAAAAGGCCGGATCGCGATACCGCCGCCGACATTGGAAGACTGTTGGGCGGTCAGGTTAAAGCCGACGATGGCACGATGCAGCCGCCTAAAAGCAAGTCCCAAAAAGAGGCTGATCGGGAAAATAGAAACGCGAGAAAAGAAGAAAGTAATCTTCGAAAGCAAGCATATCATGCTTACATTTCCGTGTGTTACCTTGGGCAGAATCATGATGATCCGAAGCAGTTGCTCCACCTCATCAACGAGTATGAACTGCCAAGAATGATTGAACACTTCGAGAATGCCGTAGATTGGTTCAACCGCTTTGCCAAGGAGTGGCGCAAACATGCAGAAGAAAACAACATTAAGTGACCTGAAGCAAAGCCTATCGGGTGTCATGATAAGCATGGCTAAATCATCGAATGATGTTGATCATGGCGAGGCTATCAAGGAATTAAAGGTAAAAGAGAAAGCGGCGATCAAGGTCCTGAATGAAAGGCTTGTGGATTTTGCACTGATGCGTCTAGCTACGGAGGTGGGTCGCAAGAAGACAAAGGGCATGAAGTCTCAAGGCGGAATTGATCTTTTTGGCATCTACACTGGCGTGCCAGACATGATGTCCACTGGCAAACGCAAGTCGAAAAGCTTTTGGAAGGCGTCTCTAAAGGAAGGTAAGGAGTGGCTAAAATTGCACTCCGGGGAGCCTGTGATTGACCCAGACCGGAACAAAGGCGTTGCGTTTCTTATCGCTGATCTCTCGCCATATTCTGTGACAGGCGATGAAAGCTTTGAGGAACTTGCAATACTCAAGGCTAAAGCCCTAGGTCAGATAGAAAAAGCCGACTGAGAAGCCGGCCACCATCAAACACCACCATCAAGGCTCCTTCGGGGGCCTTTTTTTATGGAGATCACCCTATGGCGGGTTTTTGGACTGGGTCGTATTCGCAGATCAACAATGCGAAGGGCGCACCGCATATCGGCGCCAGAGCGTATTTCTACAGCGGGGGCACCACTACGCCTATCACGACCTATCGCGACAACGATCTCTCAACGCCGCATCCGAACCCCTTGGTGACGGATGGCAATGGCGTGTTCCCGGCCGTTTTCTTTGATGAGGCTGACCAGTTTTATCGTGTGCGCGTGACGACGAAAGGCGGCGTGGTTCTGTTCGATACGCCCGCAGTCCCCATTATTGGTCCTAGCGGTAGTGGTGGTGGTGCTCCGCCAACACCGGTTGACCCTGACTCCGTGATGTCTACCGGTGACATGATGCTCCGTTTTGGTAACGAGACGCGCGTCGGTTTTGTGCGCTTGAATGGTCGCACTATCGGATCAGCTACATCCGGTGCGGAGGAAAGGGCAAACAGCGATACACAGCCGCTGTATAGCTACCTTTGGAATATTTGGCCTACAGCGCCTATTGCTGGCGGGCGCGGGGCGTCTGCTGCCGCCGACTTCAGCGCGAATAAGACTATGGTTTTGCCTGACTGGCGAGGGCGCACAGTTGTGGGCTACGATAATATGGGTAACGCCGCCGCAGGGGTAATGACGGGCGCAACTTATGTCGGTTGGGCTGGGGGTAATCAAGTTCACACACTAACTGTTGCTCAAATGCCTTCGCACGCACACGGCGTTGACGACTACGGGCACCAACATGTGCAAAACTACCCCCAACCTATATATCGCCCTGGATGGGGGGATCGTGGCGGGTTTTCTAGTATATTCGCTATCGACCAATTCACAAACACGCAAGTTACTGCGTTTAGCGGTTCAAATATTGTAATTCGTGGCGCTGGCGGGGGAGAACCGCACAACAACGTGCAGCCATCGATCGCCACCACAATTTATATGAGGCTCTAGCATGTACACTGGAATACTAGAGCCAATATCTAACCGTGCCGACTGGTTTGGAACTGTCGAGATCATCAACGATGATACCGACGAACCTGTGGCGAACCTAGAGGATGCCGTCATCAGCATTGCGATTCGCAAGAACGGTTGCTCTCCTGTTCTGACCGCGAAGACAGGTGACGGGAAGGTCTCCGTCATCGCAGAGGGGATCATCCAATGGCATTTCACGCCGAATGACCTCTCGTGCATCTGCGCCGGCACATATGAGATTGGCATTACCATCAAGCTTGATGACGTCACAGATCAAGAACTTGTCGCCACCATCGGCATTATCGACGGAGTCGTCCGCCAATGAGCAATCGCACCTCCCTACGCTTGCGCGTCCTGCCGCGCTTCCCGGCCCGTATTATCGGCGCAAATGGCCTCGATGCCGATCGAGACGGCACGGATATGGTGGTCAAACCAGACTTCGGCGCTTTGGTGCAGATTCCGTCTGTCTCCACGCCGGAAACGACATACTTCTGGGGATGGGACCAGTCGATCGATATGTATTCGCGCATATCGTTTCAGGATCTCGTCAGCAATATTCAGGATGTCATTATCGGGCCGACGACTGCGGCTATGGAAGCGACCACCCCTGGCGCTAACCAATTCATTTACTTTACCGGAACAGACGCGGCGGCTGTTACGGGGATAAGCGAAGCGGGGCGCGATTTAGTGGGCGCTGCTGGCGCAGCGGCGCAACGCGACGTACTTGAACTAGGCACGGCTTCAACTGCTGACGCGACGGATTTTGCAACTGCTACGCAAGGGGGCAAAGCAGACACCGCACTACAGGCCGTTGATCTGTCTTCTGATGTTTCGCAGTTGAAGGGCCTTAAAACTAAAAATTTCTTTTCGCATCCTACGCTTGATTTGCAGTCGAGTGGGTTTTTCTTGTTCCAAGGCGAGGGCAAAACGACAGGTGAAGACGTTCACGCCTTGCGAGTTGACAGACGCGCCGATTACACAGGGGGCACTAACGGTTTCGAGAACGCAGCTATTCTCGCTAGAAACACCGTTTCTGCCACGTCAACACAATCTTACGAAGACGCTGGGCTGTTTATTCTGGACAATTTTTCCCCCGGCCCTTCACAGAATTGTGCAGGCAGATTTGTGGGGAGAAAACAGTCAACGGGGTCAACTTGGTCAATTGCTAACGAAGCGATAGATTTTACCGGGACAGCAAATCCGACTTCTGCGCTTCTCGGTATTGAGCAAGTGATTGCGGCTAACGGCACTGACGCAAACAACAACCGAGTGGGGTTTGATGCTGTTATCTCGCGTCCACAAGTAAGCGGTGCCTATTCCGGTGCTTCTGCACAAGGTGGCGCGGCGTTCCGCGCGACTAACCAAATTGCGGACGCGATAGCAACAAACAGATGGAAAGTCGGGTATGAGGGGGTTACTGTCGGGGCCTCAACTGGTTTCGATGTTGTGTTTGATAGTTCCAAAGCGTTAATCGCTCCTGGCGGTGCTGCGTTTAGGATGGCTAACGGACAAAAATTCTCTCTGTCTACCGGGCTAGACAGAACTATACGATATGACGCGGGAGCAATACGCTATAACAACAACTCTGTTGACCACTGGTTAGTAACAGACGGCGGGGCAACCGATCAATTCGGCACGATTAGCATTCAAGGTACGCAGGTTGTAACTTCGCGGCGTACAGGTTGGGCGGCAGACACTGGAACCCCTAAGAGAACCGCGAACGCAACCTACTCTGCAACTGCTGAGCCTGCATACACCCAAGCAACAATTCAAGCGCTTATGGATAAAGTTCGGGACCTTTCTCAGACAATAAAAGCCATGAAGGACGACTTGCTGACACACGGACTTATCGGCCCGTAAATCAATAAGTTATCCCGTTCCCATCTAAGCCCAGTCGTCTAAGAGGTCGTCGTAACATTCAATGCCAAAATAGGAAATTTTTGTGCCATTTCCTTTTTCCGCAGACACAACAAACCAACGCTGACCTCCGAACGTTGTCGGGCGAACTTCTCGTCTGGCTCGTTCAAGTTCCATGTTTAGCATCGGCGCCTCTACGATCAACTTTTTCGAACTTGTATCCATCTCTCTCAATAACTCCGATTGACTAAACCGTTCGGCGGCTTTTATACGGTTTGGGATATCAGCCGGGGTCCCATATGAGCAATTCTTTCTTTGCGCAACTTTCTGCGAAGGCTGTGGCAAATCCACATGGCATATGCTTTGAGCTTCACGGGATGACGGGGCAAGAGAAAAGCTTGTCGTTTTCTCATATGCGCAAAAGGATATCTGACACGGCGCAAAACTTCTCGGAACTCGGGGTGCAAGAAGGCGACGTAGTATTAATATTTGCTCAACATAGCGAAGGCATGCTGTTGGCTTTTTTTGGAGCCCAATGGCTTGGCGCCATTCCCTCTTTTATGCCACCGCCGACGGTAAAACAAGATTTGGCAAGTTGGGCGTCCGCCCATCAGAAGATTGTTGAAAGGATCAACCCAAAACTAGTCATCAGCGAACCATCGTGCGCTGGGCATGTGAGTGCGCTCTGCGCGGGTCAATTGATATCGACAGATACCATCGAAAAGTGGCCAGCCAGAGAAGATCGGCCGCAAGTGGATGCCAACCTTGATCAAATTGCGTTTCTTCAGCATTCTTCGGGTACTACGGGTCTAAAAAAAGGCGTTACCGTCACCTATCGCCAACTCCTTTCTCAACTTGAGTCTTATGGGGCGACGATCGGCTTTGACGATACAGCGAATGTCGTGTCGTGGCTTCCAATCTATCACGATATGGGCCTGATTGCGGCGACCCTATTGCCAATGTGGGCCGGTGCATCGGTGAGGATTATTGACACTTTTGCATGGCTTTCAAACCCAGGGATTATGATCTCGCTGTTGGCGAGGTGCCCACAATCGTATTGCTGGCTTCCAAATTTTGCTTTCAACTATTTGGCAAAAAGGTCTCGCGTCGAATTAACAGACTCATCTTTGAGTAATGTCCGTGCGGCGATCAATTGCTCTGAGCCGTGCAAGCAAAACGACATGGAGGCTTTCAAAGCGCGTTTTGAACCACACGGCTTGCCACCCAACGCTGTTCAAGTCTGCTATGCCGCCGCCGAGTATGTATTTGGAATGACGCAGACATCGCTTGCCGCACCGCTTACCGCTCTGTCGGTTGACGCCAATGCGCTGGAAACGGAAAACCGCATCGCTCTAACGGACGGCGAGGACATCCGCTCAAAGATTATTGTTGAGGTAGGTACACCTATAGCCGGTGCTGAAATTCGAATTGGTGACCATGCGGCTGACGGAATAGTCGATGAGATAATAATACGCGGCCCATCACTCTGTAACGGGTATTTCAAAAACGAAGAGACCACCAAAGAAAAATTCAAAAATGGTTGGTACCATACGGGAGACTTAGGGTTCCGTTACGATGGCAGGTTCTATGTGACTGGACGTATTGACGATCTTGTCATTGTGCGTGGCAAGAACATCTACGCTCATGACGTCGAACAGCTTGCGTCAATGGTCAAGGGGGTGAAGCCAGGCAGGGTTACCGCTTTCGGTGTCGAAGATACGAGCGGGACACAGCAGTTGGTATTGGCGGTTGAAACAACTGGCGATGTGTCGTCCAAACTATTGAAGGCAGGAATAAACGACAGCATTCACGCCAGCTTTGGGATCGTCCCATCTGATACCATTATAGTGGAAGAAAATTCCTTAGTTAAAACAACTAGCGGCAAAATATCTCGGTCGGCTAATCAAAAAGCTTATTTAGATAGAACGATAAAAATCAGCATGTCGGACCAACTCGTGGGGAAAATTGATGATCGATGATAAATTTAGAGCTGCGATTAAAGAAGCTTTCCCAATGTTTGATGGAGAGTTGACTAGGGACACGACGGCGGCTGACGTCCCTGGGTGGGATTCGTTTGGCCATGTGCAATTGATGTTCGAGCTTGAAGATAGATACGGTTTGAATATCGATCCCCAGCAAGCACTTACATGCAGCAATGTGGGCGATTTGATTGATATGGTTCGAAAGCAAATTTCTTGAAAAAGAGTATCCCGCTCGTCATCTTCGACGGAAACTGCCAAGGGCAACATCTCTCCGCAATTTTATCCGCTTCAAACTTAGCGGAGAGTTATGCGATCGGTCAGGATCTGGGGTTCCTTCCTAGCCATCTGGGGGTGGGGTGCCAATACGTTGATGAAAGTGAAGCTCATCTTCTTATTGAAGAGGCCCGCAAAAAGGGACAGTGGATTATCCAGGCAACGCAATCGACGCCACTCTCTGACCAGACCGAAATGAGTTACTCAGGTCTGGTTGATCAAATAATTCGCTATCCGCATTTGCAGTTCTATGCAGTTTCGCCGTCCGAGATAGCTGATAAGTTCGGTCCAAAGGCCACGCCGAAACGTGTGTTTGACATGGACATCGGCATCATAAAGGCGTGTCAAACGAGAGCGGGGAGCTCGATAGATGGAGTGCTCCCCGTTTCACCGGACAGGTCGGCTAGATTGATTTTGCCCTGATGAACTGCCGAGGGGAAGCCATCTTGAGCGCTGAATGTGGATGGATTTCGTTGTAGTCTTCGATCCATCCGTCGATGAGCCGGAGCGCCGTTTCGGCGTCCGGTAGTGCAGAGATGCGGATGTAATCCCGCTTCAGGGTTTTGACGAATGCCTCGGACATTCCGTTCGACTGCGGGCTGGCCACCGGCGTGAAGCAGGGCGTCAGATTGAGCGCCTGGGCAAACAGCCTCGTGTCCCGTGCTGTATAAGCCGAACCGTTGTCCGAGAGATGCTCGATAGCATGCGGGGCTCGGGTTGCATGGAAGCGTTTCTCGACCGCCTCCAGCATCATGTCGCGGACATCCGAGCCGGATATTCCGGCATTGGCGACCGCTGTCCAGGCGATGATCTCGCGGTCGAAGGCGTCAATGATGAAAGCGAGGCGAACGACCTCCCCATCCCAGCAGGTGAACTCCAGACCATCGGAGCACCAGCGCAGGTTGGAGCGCATGACCATGACCTTGCCGTCGTGGAGGCGGCCCTTGCGAACGGCCGTATGCTTCTCCAGCAGCATGGCGTGGTTGCCCATGATGCGATGGACCCGTTTGGCGTTGACGACAGGCTTATCGGCGGCTCGCCTTTCGCGATTGAGGAGCGCGGCGATCCGCCGATAGCCATAGGTTGGCCTTTGATCCACCAGCCTGCGGATGGCGGGCAGAAGCTCTGCATCCCCGACCTTATGGTATGCTCCACGCGGCTTCGATCTACCTTTCAGCCGCTCGATGACGTTGGAACGGGAGACGCCCAGCGTGTCTGCGACGGTCTTCATCGGGAACCGTCCTTCGGCAACAAGATCGGCCGCGATATCCGTTTTTTTGAGTCCGCTTTGGAAAGGGCTTCGCGGAGGATTTCGACCTCCATCGTCTTGCGGCCGAGCATGCGCTCCAACTCGCGGACGCGATCTTCCAGTTTCTTCACTTCCGAATTGCCGACTACCGGCTCGTCAGAATCCACGGCTGCAGCACCTCCCTCGCTCAAGAGCCTACGCCACCGATAAAGCAGATTGGGGGCAACGCCGTGACGGCGAGCGGTCGAAGATACCGTCTCGCCTGGTTCGAAACTCTGCTCAATGATCGTCAGCTTTTGCTCGGTTGTCCATCGCCTGCGGCGAACATCACCCGTCAGCAGTTCAACGTGTCGATACTCGTTAGACATAAGCCTATCCTCAAGCCTGTGCTTGAGCCTTTCTGCTTATGCCGACTGTCCGGTCGAAATGGGGGGCAGTTCAATAGACTTTGCAGAGTTCATACGTACCGTCACAGTAAGTCGCCCCCTGTTCCACACCGCGCTTCATCCCAATGGTGAGATTATGGGAATGATGCTCAGGGCCTTCGCAGAACAGATGCCGGGCGTTGATAGGCGCGTGATATCGTGCGTTGAAGAAACTCTTCGGCAAGGTGAAGGTATTAACTCCGCGACCTTTCATCCAGTTTCGAAAGATATCCTTGAAATTCTGGGCTTCGATTGGGGTGAAGATTACGAAATATATCGAAAGCTGCATGAGTACAGGGCGACTGGAAATTGGAATGCTTTATTAGAAAATGAAGTCCTATTTGTCGATAAGTACCATCATGACACCTGGTGCTGGTTGGCTTTAACGCAGGCGCATGCTGCAATCGGGACGAAGTTAAATGCCTCGCTGTGTCTGCTTCGGCTTTTGGATCTTTCCCCAGGCCAGCTGCATAGTTGGTTGTGTGGGCTGTCACTATATACACGATACAATGACGCATCAGGGATATCCGCCTTGATGCAGAGAGCAAACGTGTTCTTTAGAGGCCAGCGAATCTTCTCACAGGTGATGGCGTTTTTTCATCTCAATACGGGAAATCCAATTGAGGCTGAGCCGTATGCAAGGGACTATTACGATAGAACTCCCGATCGGGCTGATAGTCTTGTTCCCCTCCTAAAGACGCTTTGGTCATTAAACAAGCATCAGGAAATTCAACATATTTTTGATTTCACGTTAGCGCATGCAACGGCAGAGCGGATTGCTGAAATCAAGGCAAACATTGCGGGCTCTCCTGAATTGGAGGCTTACATTCCAAAACAGTTATACGGACAATAACCACTCCATTTATACTATTTCGACCTCACGAAAGGCTCGCTTCGGCGGGCCTTTTTTTATGCCGTAACCCGGCACCCACAACCACAATCAGGAGAAGCCTCATGTTGAAGGCTGATGTCGCGCGCTCGATCGAGCGAGTCGCGAGCATGCACGGTATTGACCCGGCGGCGCTGAAGGCTGTTGTCGAGGTCGAGAGCAACGGCGTTGTCTTTGCGGATATCGATGGCAAGGAAATGCCGATCATTCGGTTCGAGGGACATTACTTCGACCGGCTGGTGACGGCATCGCGTCGTGAGGAGGCCCGTCGCCAAGGTCTCGCTTCCCCGCACGTCGGTGGAGTGAAGAACCCGGCATCACAGAAAGACCGCTGGCAGCTTCTTGGACGGGCAATGATGATCGACAAGCAGGCAGCACTTGAAAGCGCGTCCTTCGGCGTTGGGCAGGTCATGGGGAGCCACTGGAAAGCACTCGGCTATCCAACGGTCATCGATCTGTTCGAAGCGGCCCGCAGCGGCGTAGAGGGCCAGGTTGATTTGATGGTTAGGTTCATCAAGACGAACAATCTCCTTGGCGCTTTGAGCCGTAAGGACTGGGCGGGGTTTGCTCGAGGCTATAACGGCCCCGCATACAAGAAGAACGCCTACGACACGAAGATGGCCGCCGCCTATGAGCGCTATGCGAGAAAAGAACCGGCCGCATCTGGTGCGACGGGGATGCTTCGTCTCGGCTCCAAGGGTGCTGGCGTCCGCGAAATTCAGGTGCTTCTCACGCGTGCCGGCCATTCCGTTTCGGCGGATGGGGACTTCGGTCCTGCCACGGATCGGGCACTTCGCAGCTTTCAGGATGAAAACTCTCTGACGATCGACGGCGTTGCCGGTCCGCAGACCATGCGCAAGCTGAAAGAGTTTCAGGTGTCCGCGGATGAGAAGCCTGGCAATCTCGGCATCGCGCAGGTGCCGGAAGTGAAGAACGCAGCGCGCAACTTCGGCCCGCTGGCGCTGGTGACTGCCGCACGCGACCAGATTGCAGAACTCGCAACCTATGTCACCGGCATCAACTCGGATCTGGCGAACACCATTGCGAACGGGATGCTGGCCGTCTCCGGCGCCATTGGTCTCGGTCTCACAATCTGGGGCGTCTATGGCTGGTGGAAGAGCAAGCAGACGGTGGAACAGGCATGATCTGGGCTCTCATCCCCAACTGGCTGAAAATCGCCGCTGCTGGCCTTCTCTGCGCTGTTCTGCTGGCCTCTGGCTCCTACCGGCTCGGCAAGCGCGAAGGTCGCTCACAGGCGGCTACAGAGGCGTTAGCCAAGACCGTCGAAATCTTTCAATCACGGGAGAAGACCAATGCGGAAATCAACGCTGCCGATGCTTCTGCTTTGTGTGGGCGTTTCGGGCTGCAACCAGACGACAAGCGGGAATGCATGCGCAGGCTGGCAGAAGCTTCAGCCAACGCTCGAAACAGCGGTCAAAATCACAGTGGACGATAGGCCCTTCGCCAATCAGGTCGCAGCACACAACGCACACGGCGCCAAACAGGGCTGCTGGTAATCAAGAAAGGACACTGACATGCTTGAACCCAACGGCGACACCTTCAACTACAAGCAGGGCAATTTCAGCAGGACGGCTGATCTTGTCGGCATTGTGCCAATAGACCCGGCGACTGGGCAGGCTTCCTCGTTCTCTGAAAAACGCCAATACACGCTGCTTGCCGGGGCCACTGCGACAGGCTCGCAGGTCGGACCGATCTCCGGCGGCGATTATATCTGGCGCGCGGAATCGGCCAACTGGAACGGTGCCACGGCCACGCTGCAGTATCTCGGGCTTGATGGCGCGACTTGGTACCCGGTCCGCAATGCGGCCAACACCGCTGACGTGACGCTCACTGCCACGGGATCGGTTGCGATCGGCGTTGCCCAAGGCTCTGTCCTGCGCGTTGCGATCAGCGGCGGAACGCCTGCACCCATGAACTCGGTTCTGGGAGGCCTCTGACATGAGCGCGGTCGGGTATGCAACTGCGGTGGGCCAAGCAGCGCTTGATGCTCTGTCGGCTCGTCTCAGCTCAGCGGAGAGCGCGATCAGCAGCAAGGCGGATGCATCTGCCATTCCTCAGCCAGCAACTGCCGCACCGCCCATGATCGGAGATGCAAACTCCAAGGGAACCGGCACCAAGTATGCGCTTGAGGGCCACACCCACATGAGCAACGTGCAGGCCAAGCGTATCCAGATTGTCGGCTCAAGCGGGCAGGCAACATGGACATTTGCAACGCCTTTCGATGTCGCGCCTGTCATTGACGCGACAGCCGAGACCCCGGCCGGTTCTTCCTACATAAATGTGGCCACAGTTCTTGAGGGCAGCGTCTCCGTCAACAGCGCAACCATCGTTGTCCAACAGGTCGCCAAGTCCATCACGCTCCCACTTCTCGCCACGGCGCTGCTCGGTCTCGTCTTGACGCTGTTCGGCTTCGCTCCCGCTGGCGTCTACGTCAACTGCTTCGCCCGCCGCCCTTCATAGGATAGACCAATGGTATCTCGCGCGATCTTGAATAACTGGCCGCTGGTGCCGCCGTCTGCCAACATAAGCACGATGCCAGCGTTGCTCGCGGCCTCTATTGCGGCAAAGGGCAACAATCCCATGGAGTTGCCCGATCTCGCATCGCCGCCGACGGTGACGTTCAACGCAACTACCAATGCGGCGTTACAGGCAGCTATCGGCATCACCGAAAGCGCGCTGATCTACAAGACCAGTGGCAAGCTGTTCAAGCACACGACCTCTAAGCGGACATGGGAATCGCATCTCAGCGTCTCGCCGCGCGGGGATGGGAACCTTAAAACCTCAGTTGGAGGCCTGACCACCACTCCCGTCGTTCCGGCTGACGGTAATGACAGGATGAACAACATCAACATCCGGATGAAGGCGACCGGTCTACAGACATTTGAAATACGCACTCCGAACACCTCTGCTAATCAGCCGTGCCGGTTCATCGTTGACGGTCAATTTATCGCACGCGATGGCTTCGCGATAAATGGCACCAGTAACGGATATATACAGCTTGCGTGGGGATCGCCTGGCACTCACGAAATCGAAATAGAGATAGGCTCCGGTCAGCCGGTTGACGGCATTCGGATGAACACCGGTGCGGTTCTCGTGGAGCCAACGCGCCGCCCCAAGGCTGTCGTTGTCGGCACCAGCTTTGAAGAAAGCTTGCTGATGGGCAAATACACCGCAGGCACATGGACGAAGGACGCGGCTGGTGTGGATCGGTTCGCGGCATGGGATGGGCATTTCCAGGTATTCTGCAAGCTCAACGGCTACGACTTCCGCAACTCTGCCCTTGGCGGTACGGGCTACACAGCTTCAGCAGGCGCACAGAATATCGTTGGCCAGATGGATTACTGGATCGCTGACGATACCTATGATCTCGTCGCATTTGGCGGCCCTTACAACGACAAAGGGCTAGATCGGCCTACGATGAGAGCTAACGCACGCGCTGCGTGGCAAAAGGCTCGACAGTATCAACCCAACGCCGTCATTCTAATTCATGGGTGCTGCGGCGGCAGTGGCGTCACGAATGACAGCAGCAATACCATTGTTGCAGAGGCTGATATCAAGGCCGAGTTTGATTCGTGGGTCGCGGCTGGCGAGAAGAAGGCCTACTTCATCCCCGTCAGCCCGAACTATGCCACGGCGCTGATCAAGGACACCACCTATACCGATTGGATTTCGACCGACAACACTCATCCATATCGGGGTGATGCCACGCACGGGCATGTCGGGCTTGGCTACTATTTCAATACCAAATGGCGTGCGCTCATAGGCGCCTGACACATCACCCTCGACCTATGGCCGGGGCTTTCTTTTACTCGCATGCAGGCTGGGATAATGGCAGGAAACCAAGAGATGAGCAGCAACGGCTTCGATCCGATGGCCCAATATGCCCGATTATCCGAGCGGGTCGAGAACCAGGGCAAAGACATAGTCGATCTCCGGTCGAACATGAACACCGGGTTCCAGACGATCAACACCAGCATTTCCCAGCTGTCGAACGAGCTTCGCAACTCGAGCAAAACGCAGTGGCCGGTTATCTGGGCGGCTGCCGGCGTCTGTTTCACGGTTCTCGCGACCGGCGGGGCGTTCTTCTACAACAGCCTCAGCAAGGGGCAGGATCGGCTTGACCTGATCGTGGCGAAGAATGCTGAGACATCGCAGCTGGCAATCACCGCTGTGGTCGACAAGATGGTGACGCAGAAGGAAATGGAATGGCGCACCGCTCGAGGCGCTGAGGATCGGGCCAGAATGGAAAACTCGGTCAAAGAAGTCCGCGATGCCCAAGTGCCTCGCGCCGAGCTTGAGCGGGTGTGGACGAGCCAGACGAATACTGATTCTGACCAGCAGCGCCAGATCGATGAGCTTAAGCAGGCCCAGAGTAGCGTGTACGGCGCCCGTGACGTGATCCTTGACCTTCGCCAGCGGGTAGACCGCATGGAGCGCGAAAAGCCTTCACCGGGAAGCTGATGCGGATTTAAACATGCCCCGCTCCGGGTAATGCTCAAGGCAATGCCAGGATGATTTCTCACCCTTCGACCGGCTGAAGCCAAAACCGCCCCAGCGCGTGCAGTTCGGATGCTCGCACCAGTGGTTCTCGTGTATGCCGTCTCCGGCTTTCGTCTGGTCACTCATGCCTTCACCCTTACACCAACGACAGGCGGCAGCCCAGCCGCTTCTCTCACACGGTCATAGTGCTCTTCCACCTTCCGTGCCGCCTCGTGCACGTCTGGCGCATAGCCGCCCTGTGGAAGCACCTTGACCTTGATGCGCCTTGAGTGCCCTCCATCCCATTTGTAGGTGCCGCGCATCGGTCCGGTCTCTTGATCAGAGATACGGCCGACAATCTCCCCCTCGACAATGCATACGAAGTCGTTGAGCAGTTCGCCGTTCAAGGCTCGCTCTCCCGGCCACGTCCGTAGCCACTCATGTCTGCGTTGGTATTTCGTTTCATCGCGCACGGGCTTTCCCTCCGGTGACAGAGTTTCGTTTTGCCGCATGACATGGAGCGCGCCGCCCAGCGCGGAAAAGAACCCTTGGTGAACAGCAACTGTAAACCGGTTCTTTTCGTGTAAACTGCTTGAGGGTGGGGGAAGCCTCAAGTCTTTGAATTAATGGTCGGAGCGGCGGGATTCGAACCCACGACCCCTTGACCCCCAGTCAAGTGCGCTACCGGGCTGCGCTACGCTCCGAACCTGAAAGCCGTTTATATATAAGCCTGTTAGGGCGCAAGCGGAAAATCGCCTTTTCTCAAAAAAAGGAACAAAGGATGTGGGCCGGCGGGGAAGGGGACTGCACGGCGCCGCCTATTATTGCGTGCCGCGTCAAATGCCTGACACATCATCTTTCCATCATGACCGGAACCTGCCGTAGTCTTCGGCGTTCAAACCCAGCGGAACTGAAACTCAGGGAGATAAATATGTCTGAACTCGTCGTTGTTGGTTTTGATGGAACGGAAGAGGCCGACCGCGTCCTTCTGAAGCTTGCCAGCCTGAAAAAGGAGTATCTGGTCGATCTGGAAGACGCCGTGGTCGTGGTTCGAGATGAAAACGGCAAGGTGCATCTGAAACAGAGCGTCAATCTGACGGCGCTTGGCGCGAGCTCCGGCTTCCTTTCCGGCGGCCTCTGGGGCGGCCTTGTTGGCCTGCTGTTCCTCAATCCGCTGGCGGGATTTGCGATCGGCGGCGCCATTGGCGCGGGTACGGGCGCGCTTGCGGGTTCGCTGACGGATTTCGGCATCGATGACGATTTCATCAAATCGCTTGGCGAGACCATTCCCAACGGTTCGTCTGCGCTGTTCGTGCTGATCCGCAAGGTGCAGCCGGAAAAGGTGCTGGCGGAACTGGAAGGGCTGCGCGGACGCGTCATCAAGACGTCGCTTTCACCAGAGCAGGAAGCGCAGCTGCAAAAGGCGCTGTCTGGCGGAACCGAACAGCCCGCCGCCGCACCCGCTGCCTGAGCGGGCAGAAAGAGAAAAACGCTGCGGCATGATCGATGCCGCAGCCATTTCTTGAGGTAATCTGGAAGCGGCTGCTTATAGCGTCAGCGTGCCATTTTTCGCCTGAGGCCAGGTCAGATAATAATAACGGCTGCCGACGCTGCCAAAAAATGCACTATCCCCGGAAATGCGATCAACATAGGCGCCACCAGAACTCTTGGCATAGGCCGAGCCGTCGCGTTTGAGATGATCTTTCAGAAAGTCGCTCCAGCCCGTGGTGGCGATTTCGGTTGCCGGTTTCGAGGTGGTTTTTTTGTCGGTCTCGACATCCCAGGCTTTGATCTGTACTCCTTCCGCCGGATCGGAGACGGTCAGCGTTCCCTCTTTAAGCGCTTCGAGCATCGCCTTGGCCTGCGCAGCCTTGTCCGCGTCCTTGGACAGTTCTTCCAGGGTCTCTTTCAGGTTCTTCATGAAATCGGCCTGGGTAATGTCACCGGAAGACACCTGTGTGTCCGTATCGTCGGTTTTCGTATCGTCGCCGGAGGCCTGCCCATATTGCGCCAGAAGCTGCGTCAGCCTGGTATTGGTGGAAGAGGATGATGTGTCGACCCCGTAGGAGGCCAGCAGTGCCGTCCTTGGCGACGAGGAAGAAGAGGTCGCCGCGGAATTGTCTTCCTGCTCCCTGATGGCCTTGAGGGCCAGTTTGGTGGCGGTGAGGCGTGTGGAAAGGTCGATGGAGGAGACCATTTTTCTAACTGTTCCATGATCGGCCCCGATACGCATCATTCGTACCGAACCGGCTCGGCATGGATCCTCGATCCCGCCTTTTCGTCCTCTCTCATAAGAAGACCGGGTGCATTCCGCGCCGTTTCTGGCTTGGATTGCACCCGGTCTAATGGCCGGACTTTGCGCGACGCTTGCGTCTTAATTTTCCTGAACGGAAACGCCGTTCGGCCCGATATTCATCTCAATCCCCTTCGGCTTGCTCTCCTCGTGCCAGACATAGGCTCCAAGGCCGACAAGGACCACCAGAAGTGCGCCGATGATGAGATAGAGATTATTGGTCTGCGTCATAAGATGTCTCCCCGTTTGACAACATAATCGGGGGCTAAACGCATGAAATAGCGCAGGGTTCCGTAACGGTAAGTATTTTAGGAATTGCTTCTGCGACGGCGCAGGCTTTCGCGTTTTTCGAGCGCCATGCATCCCCACAATATGCCGAGCAGCAGGAAGAAATGCCGCCAGTGGTCAGTATCGATGACGGCGCCGATCATCACATGACCGACGAAGGTCACCCAGGCAATGATCAGGAATGGCTGCCACGGCCGCTGGCGCAAGAGGTGCCGGAAGCCGGCGGCGATGGTCCAGCAGATCAGCGTGAGATAGATCACGAAACCGAACCAGCCATGCGTCGTCAGGCTTTTCAGCCAGATATTATGTTCGGCAGCGGGAAAGATATTGTCGAAGACCAGCGGCCCGATGCCGAGCGGATGCTCCATCGCCATCAGGAAGCCGAGATAATGGCGGGCAAAACGCCCGAGATGGCCGCCATCATAGGATTGCACCGCCGAGGCGCGACTGGAGAACAGATCCGCCACCTGCTTGAACTGCAGCGCGATGATGACGGCCGCAACCATCAAGGCGACGGCGACAAGAAACAGCACGAGGATTTTCAGACGGAACGCGGCGGTGCGCTCCTTCAGCAGCATGACGAAAACCAGAAGGACCGCCGAAAACAGGAATAGGCCCCAGGCCGCGCGCGAAAACGACAGGAAGACGCCGAGCGACAGGATGAGCAGGCCGATGATCCGCCACGGCGCATGCATCGCCTTGCCGGTCAGCAGGCCGTAGATCAGGTAAAGCGACGGTGTCACCAGAAAGGGACCGAAGACGTTGGGGTCCTGAAAAGCGCCCTTGGCGCGATCGTAAAGGGTGAAGACCTCGAAACCGGGAATGGCGTGGAAATATCCGATAATGCCGAGCAGGGAGGTAATCAGCGCGGCTGCGAGCCAGGCCCGGAAAATCAGGAGCAGCCGCTGATGCTTGTCCTCGATGATCGCCGCATAAAAAACCGAAGTCAGCGCCAGAAAGGTTGATACGGCCAGATAAAGCGGCCCCTCGTCCAGATCGGCCATGGTGGTGAGCGAAAGATAACCGCCGACGTTGAAAGCGAGCAACATGCACAGAAGCAGCACGACGGTGCGCGAAAGCCGCAGGCCGAGCAGGAACCAGATCGCCACCTGTCCCACCATCATCAGCTCGTATGGCGCGGGCTCCGAGATCACGAAACCGGAAAGAAACACGCCGAAAGCAATGAAGAACGCGCCAACCAGCCGCATGGCGGCAAGCGGCGCGTCGAAGTCCGGTGCGTGCTGGTAACCGGTGTGGGTCAATAGGCGTTTTCCGATTTGAGCAGGCGTATCGGCGTCAGGAACAGGATCTTGAGATCGAAGAACAGCGACCAGTTCTCGATGTAATAAAGATCGTATTCCGTGCGGAACTTGATCTTGTCGCCATGGTCGATTTCACCGCGCCAACCATTGATCTGCGCCCAGCCGGTAACGCCGGGCTTGACCTTGTGGCGTGCGAAATAATGCTCCACTACTTCGGTATATTTCAGATCGCCCGTCTGGGCATGGACCGCGTGGGGGCGTGGTCCGACCAGAGAAAGGTCGCCGTAAAGCACGTTGAAAAGCTGCGGCAACTCGTCAATCGAGGATTTGCGCAGGAACCGGCCGACAGGCGTGACGCGTGGATCGTTCTTCGTGACGGCCTTCTTCGCCGTCGGATCGCTGAGTTCCGTATACATGGAGCGGAACTTCCAGACATTGATTGTCTCATTGTTGAAGCCGTGACGTTTCTGCTTGAAGAGGACGGGGCCCTTGGACGTCGCCTTGACGGCGATCCCCGCGCCCAGCATCACCGGCCAGAGCAGGGCAATGCCGATAAGGCTGAAAATGATGTCGAACACCCGTTTTGCCACCGAATCCCAGTCGCGTATGGGCTTGTCGAACACATCGAGCATCGGAACATTGCCGACATGCGAATAGGCGCGCGGGCGGAAGCGCAATTTATTGGCGTGCGCCGCGATGCGGATATCGACCGGCAGCACCCAGAGCTTGCGCAGCAGCTGGAGAATGCGCGCCTCGGCGCTGAGCGGCAGGGCTATGATCAGCATGTCAAGCTTCGTCAGGCGTGCAAATTCGACCAGCTCCGCGAAGGTGCCGAGTTTGGGATAACCTGCAACGACTTCGGGGGAACGCTCGCTTTTTCGGTCGTCGAAAATGCCGCAGATGCGGATATCATTGTCCGATTGCTGTTCCAGGGAGCGGATGAGGTCTTTCGCCGTATCGCCGCCGCCAACGATGACGGCGCGGCGCTCCATGACACCGTTGCGCCCCCAGTGGCGAATGGCAAAGCCGAGGATCAGCCGTCCGGTGAAAATCGCAATCGCGCTCGTGGCGTACCAGATGCCGAAGGCCTGCCACGAATGCAGCGCATCCGGGAAAAGGACGAGAAGGAAACAGGCGACACCGACGAAGGACAGGCAGACGGCGCCCTGAATGCGGGCGAACATTTTAAGCGGCGTGCGCAGCGTTGGAAGCTGGTAGCAATCTCCCGCCTGCAGAAGGAACACGCAGAGCGCTGCCCCCAAAACGCCGCCGCCGAAAACCGCCAGAAAGGTTTCGAGACCCCGATCGGCCGCGATACCGTTGACGATGGCGGCGATGACCACAAGCATCGAAAATTCCAAAAGCCGCAACTGGCCGATCACCATGTTCGGCGAATGGTTGCCGGCGCGCAGCTGGTTGGCAATCTGCCGCGCCAGCGGATTGAGAACGACAGTTTCCGGCGCTGACGGCTCCCCGGCCTCGCGCTCGGAGATTTGCTTGCGCAAAGACGCCAGATCGAATTGCAGTCTGTCCTTGTCAGCCTTGGTCATTGCTTTGGTCCGCACCCTCTAGCGCATCGGCCCGAAAACCGGAATCGGTCTTCGACAGGAACGATGCGCAACTTCAAAGTGGTAGAGCGTCCTCGTGTGACATCCGGAAGGATGCACGCACTCTACGAGCAGGAAACTAGCCCAAACATGCTAAGAAACGTTTATGATGACTTTCTACAGGAAAGCGGAATATACAATTAAAAATCGTGTTTTTAAAACGTTTCTAGAGCGAAAGCAGGTCGCGATAGAGTTTCATCATGTCACTGGCCATCACCGGGGTTGAAAATTTCGCCTTGAAGCTGTCGGGGTGCGGCATCACCCGTTTTGCCCAGTCGTCGTTTTCGACGTCCTTGACCATGATCTGCGCCAGCGCATCGGCATCTCCGGCCGGAACGAGCGCCTCGCTGTCTTCTCCCAGAACCTCGGCGATGCCGCCGACATGCGAAGCGATGACGGTTTTGCCCGCTGCGAGCGCTTCCAGCACGATATAGGGCATGGCCTCGGCGCGCGAAGGAACCACCACTGTCGGCGCCAGCGCGAAAGCCTGTCTGGCGGGCATGGCGGCATGCATGGAAATGCGTTGCGAAAGCCCGGCCTTTTCGATCATCGCCGCATATTTGTCCCTGTCCGGCCCGTCGCCGACGATCACGCCGGACATGGGCTGGCCGATGCTGCGCTCCATCCTGGCGAATGCCTTGATGAACACGTCCGGCCCCTTGAGATCACGCAGCATGCCGATATAGAGGAAGCGCGCGGCACCCTGGCGGGCGGGTACGGTTTCGAATTCGCTTTCCTGCACGCCGTTATAGATCATCGCCGTGCGGGTGCGCGGCTTGCCCACCTTGGCTTCGTAGGTCGCCTGCTCGAAATTGCAGACGAAACAGAGCGCGTCGGTAAAACGCTCCTGAAACCGCTCGATCCGCAGGAACAACTGTCCCTTCAGGCTCTTGCGGTCATAATGCAGGCTGCCGCCATGCGGCGAATAGAGGCGGGCTACGCGATACCTGTTCGCCCGCAGCAATGAGCCGATCAGCCGGGCCAATGCGCCACCCTTGGCGCTGTGCCCGTGCAGAATGTCCGGCCGCAAACTTTTGATATGGTTATAGGACTTATAGAGCGCCATGAGGTCGCCCGGGCTGATGGACCGCCGGATGGGCATGCGGGTGAGACCCAGCTCCAGCATCGGGGCGATCTGCGCGAAAAGCCGTTCCTCATGGGCGCCGCCGGTGGAGCTGTCGCAGACGATGCCGACCTTGTGGCCCTGTTTGACATGTTCTTCGATCAGATCGCGCACATGGCGGAAGACACCGCCGACCGGGGAGCGGAAACAGTGAATGATGCGCAGGGGAGGGCCGTCATCCGACATGGGTGCCACTCCGTTTTTCAGAAGAAGCGTTCACGCACATAGACCGTATCGCCCGCCAGCATCGGGGCGGTGATCCCGATCCGACCGGTCAATACCTCGGCGTTGATCTTGCGTGTGATGTCGACATCGGCCTGATTGGCGCGCGGAGTGAAGCCGCCGGCGATGGCGATGGCGTTTTGCACCGTCATGCCCGGCACGTAGGAATATTGGCCGGGACGGCCGACTTCCCCCATCACGAAGACGGGACGATAGCGGTCGATTTCGATCGTCACGTCAGGATCGCGCAGATAACCCTGGCGCAATTTGGCGGCGATGGCGGCTTCGAGCTGCGGCAGCGTCTTGCCCCTTGCAGGAACCTGGCCGACGAGGGGGAAGGCGACGTAACCGGCCTGATCGACCGTGTAGGTATTCGTCAGCCCCGTCTGCTCGAACACGTTGATGCGCAGCCTGTCGCCGCTATCGACGTGATAGGGCTGCAACGCGACCTCGTGAAACGCCTTGGGCGCGGGTTGATATGCCGCGCACCCGGAAAGGGCCGTCAGAACGGCAAGCGTCAGTGCGGTGACATGTCGTGATCCGGCGAGCGGCATCTCATCTGGCTCCGAGTCGATCTTTGATCATTCTTATCGTTCTGTTAGGGTTAATGCGCGGTAAACACCCGGCCCCAGGGATAGTAATATCGGCTTTATTTCGTCGGATTCGTCGGGATTAACCGTTGTGTTACCGGAAACACTTAAACTTCGCGAAAATTGGCCATTTATATTTTGGACGCTAGAGGCTTGCCTCGGTTACGGAGTTCGCATGAACGGCGATCGCATTGACGACAGGGATGTGGATATCGATCTTGCGCGCCTCGTCGCAGCCATATGGCAACGCAAGGGCCGGATCGCGGCCATCACCCTGCTGGCCGGGGGCGCAGCCTTCGTTGTCGCCAGCATGATGTCGCCCGCTTACAAGGGCGAGGCGCGCGTCCTCATCGAATCCCGCACCGCCTCCTTCGGCGCCTCGCAGCAGTCGAACGCGCCGGCTGAACCCGTGCTCGATGAGTTGACCGTTTCCAGCCAGGTGCAGATCCTGCAATCCGTCGATCTCATCAAGCAGGTCGCGAAGGACATGAAGCTTTATGAGCTGGAGGAGTTCGATCCCGAAGCACGCCCCTCCCTCATCTCAGGGCTGCTGGTCGCGATCGGCATCAAGAAGGACCCGCTGCAGGTGCCGCCCGAGGAGCGCATTCTCACGGCCTTCCGCGAGAAGCTGCAGGTCTATCAGGTCGAAAGCTCGCGCGTCATTACCGTCGAATTTTCCTCGCAGGATCCGAAGCTCGCAGCCACCATCCCCAACGAGATGATGAAGGCTTACATTGCGCTGCAAAGCGGCGCGAAGCTAGACACGAGCACCGAGGCGGCGCGCTGGCTGGAGCCGGAGATCGCCAATCTGCGTGAAAAGGTACGGGCTGCGGACAGAAAGGTCGCGGATTATCGCGCCTCATCCGATATTCTTTCCGCCGGGCAGGGCGAAACGCTCGCCACCCGGCAGCTCAGCGATATCTCGACCGAACTTGGCCGTATCCGGGGTGAAAGGGCAAATGCGGAGGCGCGGGCGGAGAGCGTGCGCAACGCACTTTCCAGCGGCCGCCCGCTCGATACCTTTCCCGATGTCGTCGGCTCGCCGACGATCCAGCGATTGAAGGAAAACGAGACGGGTATCCGCAGCCAGATTTCCGATCTTTCGTCCTCGCTGCTGGAAGGCCATCCGCGCCTCAGGGCGCTGCGCAACCAGCTTGACGGCATACAGGCGCAAATTCAGGAAGAGACACGCAAGGTGCTCGCGAGCCTCGAAAACGAGGCCAATGTGTCGCGCCTGCGGGAACGGCAATTGGTTCAGCAATTGAACGTGCTGAAGACGGAGAGCGTGCGCGCCGGCGAACAGCAGGTTGGTCTCAACGATCTGGAACGTGAGGCCTCGGCCCAGCGTCAGCTTCTGGAAACCTATCTTGCCCGTTACCGCGAAGCGACGTCGCGTGCCGGTTCCGTGGATTCCACGCCCGCCGATGCACGTGTGATCTCGGCGGCGGTAGAACCGCGCGAACCCTATTTCCCGAAGACCGGCGCCATCACCATTGTCGTCACGCTGGCGGCATTCCTTCTCTCCTGCATCGTCGTCATGCTGGTGGAACTGTTCACCGGGCGGGCCTTGAAGCCGGTCGGCAAAAACCATGTGCCGCCATTGTCCGATCCACCTTCGCCCACGCGCGCGCCTGCCGCAAAGGATGAGGCTAAGGATGTGCCGGAACAGCCTCTGCCAACACCAACACATCACGAGGATGCGCCGCCCGCTGTCCGGGCCATGCCCGCCGCGGCTTTCCAGCCCGTCGTAGAAGAGGAGCGGCCGATACCGGTCGCAGCTGTAGCTGCCCCACCGGCCTTGGCTGCACGGGAACTGGCCGCACAGGAACTGGCCTCCGTGACAGAAGATACGGTGGAAGAGGAGACCGATACCGAAGGTGACTTCTCGATCGATGCCGTCGCGGCTTTCCTTGCCACGCGGCTTGCCAAACCCGTCGCCGCCGTCGTGTCGCCGGCCGGTGATAGCGGTTCCACCACGACCGTCATGCTGGCGCGCGCTTTGTCTGAAACGGGCCGGTCGGTCGTCCTCGTCGACATGACGGCATCGGCCTGTCCGACGCGTCTGATGGCGCCTGATGCCGGTTTGCCTGGTGTCATGGACCTTCTGGCGGGTGCTGCCGCCTTTGGTGAAACCATTCACGGTGACCGGCTTTCCGACGCCCATATCGTGCCGCGCGGCAATGCGCAGCCACGCGAAGCCATGCGCGCGATCGACCGTCTGACAATGATCCTCAGCGCCCTGTCCGATGCCTATGATACCGTTCTTGTCGAATGCGGTGCGGTGCAGATATCGAGCCTTGAAAAGATGCTGCGCAATCTGCCGGCGGAAATCATCGTTTCCGTTCCCGGCAAGGATAGCGAAATGCTGGAAAAGACTTTGAGCGAACTGGTGACCCACGGCTACGAACAGGCATTGCCGATGACTGGCCTGCACAGGACCGACCGCCTCAGCGCCGCCTGAGGCAGGCAGCAGAAGATACTCAATCGGCGGCGGGTGGCGTGTCCATCCGTGGCCGCCCGGCGCGGAAACGCTGGATGAACGCATAAAGCGACGGATTGGATTTGATCAGGGTCTTCGTTCTCGCAATCGCCACATAAGCGGAGGCGGCCGCACGGCCCTTTAGTGTCACCGGCAGGAATATGTCGTGCTGCACGGTTGCAAGCGGACACCAGCTGCGTTTGTAAGGCTGGTCGCCGACCCCGAAATCGAACAGCGCGGCTTTTTCCCTGCACGCCTTTTCGATCATCAGCCAGAACAGTAATTCGCCGGGGCTGATGTCTGAAACCGCCTCATCGATCGAGCCGAACTGGCAGATGATGTGATCCTGCTTGCGCGAAAGGCCCGCTATGGCGGCGATCACGCCTTCGTTGTCACCATGCAGACGAATGGCGTGCAGTTCCAGAAGGCTGTCCGTGCCCGTTTCCGGAAAATTGGCCAGGTCGTTGAAAAAATTCTTCACCGTCTGATCGCGAAAGGCATCCGGAATGCCCTGAGAGGCGAAACGAGCGGCCTTCTGGCGGAAGAACGCCTGCAGCAATTCGCATTTTTCCTGGGGCGAACGGGCGATCACATGGCTATAACCGCCCATTTCCTCGGCCCGTCGGCTCTGAATACGGAATTTCTTTCGCCGCCTCTTGGCATTGACCTGCCGCAGGGTGTTTTCGAAACTGTCGAGCAGGGGAAGCTGAAAGGCGGGGTTCTGGTTTTCAACCGAAGCCAGATGCGAGAGCGGGTTGGCCCTGCCGCGCCAGATCAGCGGTATGTTCTGCAGGGCGAGAATATCCGCGCGGCCATGCAGCAGTTTTCGAGCCTCGCGGGCAATGGCCGCCGCCGTCTTATGCCCGGCCTCTTCGGCGAAGGTCGGGTCGAAAAGCCCGGTATTGATATTGTTGAAACGTCCACCGGGGAAGTGCGCCTTGCGGATGCCGCCTTCCTGAACAATTTCGAGCGGCAGCAGGAACACCGTCTTTCCACCCTGCCTGCCGCGAATGATGAGAAGGGGGCTGTCCTGCGTTTGCGCCCAGATGGAGCACCAGCCGAAACCCTGGTGCAGGGAATTAAGTGGATCACGCTCCAGCCCCTCCCAGTCGGAGCGGATTACCGAGGCATCGTCGACAAGATCGATGGTCAGACGGTCGGCGCCGCGCCGCTCGCCTTGCATGGCCGCAGGTTTCTTGTCCTCGCTCATTATGACCGGCCCCACAGCCGCCATCCACTCTCTCCGGTTGTTTCGATCGCACTATAGCGTTGAGCGGCAAACAATCGGTTTATAAAATTGCGACCTCTGGATGTTCCATGGAAAGAGGGCGGCTACCCCTGTTTTTTTGATCCGGCCATCCATTTGATGACGAGCATGGCGGGCAATATCCACAAAAGACCGCTCAGCACGAAATAGATGAGATGCACCCACCAGGGCGATTGCGCCAGCGTTGCCGATGCGATGGCCGTCGCCGCCACGGCGTAAACGACGACGAGGCAGATGATGACGATGGTGCCGATAAGCGATCTGAGGCGAGGGTGCATGAAGTCTTCCGTCATTGAGTATCTGCGCCGGACTATACCGCCGCGACCGGATGCCGCAAACCCTCAGCCCTTGTTTTGTGGTGCCGGTTGGGGCTAATCAACATGACTGTATGATGGAGACCCGAAAGATGCGTTCGAGCGGCATGACGATGACAAATGGTTCTGCGGAATTGGTGGTGGAGGCTGCCCTGCAGAAGCAGGAGAAGGATCGCCGCCTGCTGCGCATCTGGCTGCGCGTCGTGCTCTTCACGCTTTTCTGTCTGGTCCTCGTCGGCGGCGCCACGCGGCTCACCGAATCCGGCCTGTCTATTACCGAATGGAAGCCGATCCACGGCGCCATTCCACCGCTTTCCGTTGCCGAATGGGAAGAGGAATTCCAGCTCTACAAGCGCATTCCCCAATATCAGGAAATCAACAGGGGCATGTCGCTTGACGAGTTCAAGACGATTTTCTGGTGGGAATGGGCGCATCGTCTGCTTGCCCGCGCAATCGGCCTCATCTTCGCTTTGCCGCTCGCCTTCTTCTGGCTGACCGGCCGTATCGAAAAGCGCCTGCGCCTGCCGCTGGTCGGCCTTCTGGCGCTTGGCGGTTTTCAGGGCTTCATCGGCTGGTGGATGGTGTCTTCCGGCCTCGTCAACCGCACGGATGTCTCGCAATATCGCCTCGCCACGCACCTGACCATCGCCTGCCTCATCTTTGCGGGCTGCATGTGGATATTGCGCGGTCTGTCGCATCATTCGCCGGAGGCGGCCGATGAAAGGACGGGCAGGGGCTTTGCCGCACTGTTGACCTTTCTCTGTCTGTTCCAGATTTATCTTGGCGCGCTGGTGGCGGGGCTGAATGCCGGCCTTTCCTACAATACCTGGCCGCTGATGGATGGATCGCTGGTGCCGGGTGACCTCTTCCTGCAGCAACCCTGGTGGATCAACCTCTTCGAAAACCCGAAGACGGTGCAGTTCGTCCACCGTCTCGGCGCCTATACGCTGTTTGCCGCCACGCTATGGCATATGGTGTCCATCGCCCGCGCCTTGCCCGGCACGCCGCATGCCCGCCGCTCCGTGCTGTTCTTCGTGCTCGTCTCCATTCAGGCAGCACTCGGCATCACCACGCTGCTGATGCATGTGGATATCCATGTCGCGCTCGCCCATCAGGGCATGGCGCTGATCGTGCTTGGTTTTGCGGTGGCACACTGGCGCGGTTTCATCGGGGAATACCCGGCACCGGTCGCCGTCGAGGTCAGGGACTGACGACGTTTAAAGCTGCCTGAGCACACTCTTGGTGGTTGCGACAACGGCCAGTTCATTGTCGCGCTCTTCCACATTGCCGTCTTCGTCATGCCAGGCTGCCGAAAGGCAGCCATAGGCAAAGGCATATTGCAGAAGAACCCGCTCGTCCCGCTTGAGCGCCTTCGCAAAAATCGACGCCATGGAGGCGATGCGCGCTTCGCTGCGTGTCAGATCGAAGCGATCAAGCGGATTGGAGAACATGTTGGCGACGTCGAGCGCGGCATCGCCGATCAGGCCCGCCGGGTCGATGATGATCCAGCCCCGCGCACTGCGCATGATGTTCTCGTGATGCAGATCGCCATGCAGAGGCCTGATGTCGCTTTGGTGGCCGATAAGCTCCTCGGCAAGCGAAGCGGCCTCCATATAGGGGCTCTCGATACCGTCGGTGCGGTCCTGTTCGGCTTTGCGGAACAGGCTTTCGAAATATTGCGGCAGCGTCAGCAGGCTTGACGGTGGCGGCTGTGTTGAAGGCTGGTGATAGTGCAGGAGAACATCGGCGGCGATTTCCGTTGTGGCATCGTCGTTGCCGTCGCGGAACAATACGTCGCGCAGCGTCTCCGATCCGGCATGTTCCATGAGAATGATGTCGTCGGAGCGGTCGAGCAGCTTCACGCAGCCGACACCCGCCCGCCATTCGATGAAATCCGCGCCGCGCAGGCTGTCTGTCAGAACCTTGTCTTTCAGCGCCTTGGCAACCGCGAGGGAACCATCGCCAAGCGTCACCTCGTAAACCATCCCGGCCGGCGTGTCGGCAATCTGTTTTGCGGCCTCGATATTCCACGAGGCCGGAAAAGAGGGGAGTCGCTGGTTCATGCAGACAGCATCAATTCCATGTTCTGGACGGCCGCACCGGATGCACCCTTGCCGAGATTGTCGAGCAGCGCCACGAGGTTGATGTGTTCCCCGCCCGGCGTGCCGAAGACGAAGAGTTTCATCGTGTCCTTACCGGCCAATTCCTCGGCATCGATGCGGGAAAGACCCTTGCTCTCCGCAAGCGGAACGACGCTGACGATGTCCTGCCCGGCATAGTGCTCGCTGAGTGCGGCATGAACGGTCTCGATGGTCGTGCCTTCCTTGAGGTCGGCGGCAAACAGCGGAACCTGCACGATCATGCCCTGCGGGAAACGCCCGACGGAGGGTGCAAACAGCGGGGCACGGTCGAGCTGGCCGTGAATGGTCATTTCCGGCACGTGCTTGTGGGTGAGCGTCAGGCCATAGAGGAAATTATTGGCGCTGATCGCGTCGTCCCGGCTCTGGTCTTCCATCTGCGCAATCATCTGCTTGCCGCCGCCGGTGTAACCGGAGACCGCATTGACGCTGACGGGATAACCGTCCGGCAGGATGCCGCCAGCGCGCAGCGGACGCAGGAGGCCGATGGCGCCGGTCGGATAGCAGCCCGGATTGGCGACGAAACGGGCGGAACGGACCTTCTCGCCCTGTTCCTTGTCCATTTCGGCGAAACCGTAAGCCCAGTCCTTGTGAACCCGATAGGCGGTCGAGGTGTCGATGATGCGGACATTGTTGTTTCCGGCCACCATCGAGACGGCTTCCCGTGAGGCATCGTCCGGCAGGCAGAGGATCGAAATGTCGGCGTTGTTGAGCATATCCTCGCGCATCGCCGCATTGCGGCGCTCAGCTTCGGGAATGGACAGCAGCTCGATATCGCGGCGATCAGCAAGGCGCGTGCGGATCTGCAGACCCGTTGTGCCGTGTTCGCCATCGATGAAGATCTTCGCTGTCATGTCCTTGTCCTGACTTTTCAAAGGGTTGCGAGGGTAATCGGAATCAGTTCTGTAAGTGCCGTTTTCTGTGTCAGCCAGCCTTCGCCAGCCGCTCGGCACGCAGGCCAAGCATATACATCGCAACGGTGGCTCCGGCAATGGCGGTAATATCCGCATGGTCGTAAGCGGGCGCGACTTCCACCACATCGGAACCGCGAATATCGAGCTGACCGAGCCCGCGAAGAACGGACAATATCTTGGCGCTGGTCGGTCCGCCCGCGACAGGCGTGCCGGTTCCCGGTGCGAAGGCTGGATCGAGGCAATCGATATCGAAGGTGAGATAGGCCGGCATGCCCGCCGTATGCTTGACGATCAGCGAGGCGATGTCGCTTGCCCGCATCTCCTCCACCTCGTAACCGTGGAGAATGCGGATGCCGAAATCCTCCGGCGCATGGGTGCGGATGCCGATCTGGATCGAGCGGTCGGCATCGATCAGGCCGTCGCGCACGGCGCGTGCCACGAAGGAACCGTGGTCGATGCGCTTGCCATCGTCAAACCAGGTGTCCTGATGGGCATCGAACTGCACCAGCGCCATTGGGCCATGCTTTGCCACATGCGCTTTCAGAAGCGGCCAGGTGATGAAATGGTCGCCGCCGAGCGTCAGCAGATAATCCGTCTTGGAGATGATCCGGCGCGCTTCCTTTTCGATCGTGTCGGGCGTTTTCCAGTGATTGCCGTAGTCGAGCAGGCAATCGCCGTAATCAATGGTCGGCATATGGGCGAAGAGATCGCGCGCGAAGGGATATTGCGGATCATTGTCGAAAATTGCCGAAGCCCGGCGGATCGCCTGTGGCCCGAAGCGCGCACCCGGCCGGTTGGAGGTCGCCGCATCGAAAGGAATGCCCCAGACGGCCGTCGATACGCCCTTGAGGTTCTTGGTATATTTGCGCCGCATGAAGGAAAGGACGCCCGCATGGGTCGGGTCGGTGGCAGCCGATGTCAGCGCTGCGGCGGTAAAGGCATGGTCGATGGTTTTGGACGGCATTGATCACCCCATTGCGATTTGCGCCGAGGTTGCTGTCTTCTTGCTGAAAAAACAAGGGAGGAGACAATGAAAAAAGGCGGAGCCGAAGCCCCGCCTTTCGAAGTTCTGAACGAACAGTTCGGATAAGCGATTAACGCTTGGAGAACTGGAACGAACGGCGGGCCTTGGCCTTACCGTACTTCTTACGCTCGACAACGCGGCTGTCGCGGGTCAGGAAGCCGCCCTTCTTCAGAACGGAGCGCAGGCCCGGTTCGAAGTAGGTGAGAGCCTTGGAAACACCGTGACGAACTGCACCGGCCTGGCCGGAAAGACCGCCGCCTGCAACCGTCGCAATGATGTCGAACTGACCGGAGCGGGCAGCTGCGACCAGCGGCTGCTGGAGGATCATCTGCAGAACCGGACGTGCGAAATACGTGGTGAAATCGCGGCCGTTGATGATGATCTTGCCAGAACCGGCCTTCACCCATACGCGGGCTACGGCGTTCTTGCGCTTGCCGGTCGCGTAGGAGCGGCCGAGGGTATCAACCTTGCGGACGTGCACGGGAGCCGAAGCTTCCGATGCCGGGGCGAGGTCTTTCAGAGAGGAAAGATCGGCCATTATCAGGCGCTCCTTACGTTCTTCTTGTTAAGCGCGGCCACGTCGAGAACGGTGGGCTGCTGTGCTTCGTGCGGATGGTTCGAGCCGGCGTAAACGCGCAGGTTCTTCATCTGGCGACGGCCGAGCGGGCCGCGCGGGATCATGCGCTCGATGGCCTTTTCAACGACGCGCTCCGGGAAGCGGCCTTCGATGATCTGGCGAGCCGTACGCTCCTTGATGCCACCCGGGTGACCGGTGTGCCAGTAGTACTTCTTGTCGGAGTACTTGTTGCCGGTGAAGGCAATCTTTTCCGCGTTGATGACGATGACGTTGTCGCCATCATCGACGTGGGGGGTGTAGGTGGCCTTGTGCTTGCCGCGCAGGCGGGTTGCAACGATGGTGGCGAGGCGACCAACAACGAGGCCTTCGGCGTCGATGATGACCCACTTCTTCTCCACCTCAGCAGGCTTCTGAACGAAAGTAGACATGGATTTCACTTTCTAACGTGGACCCGTCATCCTCTTTTAAGTAAGAGCATACGGGCGTTTCTTGTTGCTTGGTTTGGTCACCCGAAGGCGACCGCAAATGACCATATTCCTTCTGGAATCCGATCTGGCGCGCTTATACGGTGTGCTGGATGAAGCGTCAATATCGCGGACTTGGACGACGGTAAAAATAAACCAATAAAAACAATCGGTTATTTGTGTGGTATTATTTTACCCCACCTGCATGGTCGATTTTATCCCAGCCGCATGACCAGAACACCTGCCGCGATGATGCCGCCGGCAAGATAACGCCAGATGCTGGCGCGTTCTTTCAGGATCACGACGGAGATAACCAGCGCAAACAGAATGGAGGTTTCGCGAAGGGCCGCAACGACGGCGACGGGGGCCTTGGTCATGGCGTAGAGCGCCAGCCCATAGGAGAGAATGGAGCCGCCACCGCCGATAAGACCGCGCCACCAGTTGCGCCGGACATGCGCCGCGACGGCACTTGCTCCACGCTGGTAAAAAGCAAAACCGAACAGCAGCACGGGCGGTAGAAGCGACATCCACAGCGTATAGGAAATCGCATTGCCGGAAAGCCGTGCACCGACACCATCGACGAAGGTGTAGGAGGCGATCACGAAGGCATTGATGAGCGCAAGGATGATCGCCTTGCCGCCGCCGCGCCGCGCCTCGAAGGCGAGCGTCAATATGCCGCCGGATATGATGGCGATGCCGGCAAGCGCAAGCGGGCTCAGAACCTCGCTCAGGAAAAGACTGCTTGTCGCCGCAACGATGAGCGGCGCCACCCCGCGCATGACGGGATAAACGAGGCCGATATCGCCGATCGTATAGGCAGCCGCGACAAGCCGGAAATAGGCAAACTGTAAAAAGGCCGAGGCGATCAGAAAGGGAATGGCCACTGGCGCGGGAAACGGCAGAAAAGGCAGGAACGGCAAAGAGCAGGCTGCAGCCCCCGCGGCAATCAGCGAGGCGTCGAGCGATTTGTCGGAACCGGATTTGACCAGTGCATTCCAACCGGCATGCAGTATCGCGCCCAGGAGCACCAGAAAAAGAATGTCAATTGTCACAATAGAGACTCGCTCGCGGGCTATTCTGGGCAATCTACAGCATCAGCTTGAAAACCGGAATCCATTTTCGATGAAGGTGATGCGCAACGCTGATCGTCTGAAAGTGGGCGCAGGGAGCCGCCGGATTGCTCTTTGCAGGCTGCGGCGATTTTGCGGATTGCGACACGCGTCAAGTTTCGGATTTGTGCATGTTGCGAGGCAGGGCGGATAGCTTTTGCGCCACGCGGCGTCTGGCCCTGCTCATGAATTCATCCCCGAAACAGCCGCACCGGCGTCGGATGCACGGCTCGCCGCTCTATAGCGGAGCGTTTTTTACTCAAAAGATGATCTTTTTTTTGCCGCCTCTTCAGGCTGAAATTCGCATTGGTTTCCGGCCCAAGAGTGTATCAATTGAATGCCGGGATTGATGCCAAAACTGAAAAGGAATTTCATGAACTTACTGAATGGTTGACTGCAACGTTTCAGATTTGGATATCGATAGATTTGCAGAATAACTTTCTGAAAATTAGATTTGCCTAATTCATCGGTGAACGGAATGAAAACAAATAGGACACGAAGTGCGCATTAAATGCACGCAAATGTTGTTATCGCAAGCATTCCTTCCGATACGCGCCATTTTGAAAACTGGATTGAAATACTCAATACAACTGCGGTTGGCGCATTTTTGTGAAATCATTTTGCGTGAAAAAATCTGCCGTTTCAGGCAGGGAACATCGGCGTGGTCATGATTTTCGGGCGGGCAGGGGTTCAAGAGAGCGAAAGTGCTTCCTAGATGTGAATGACCGCCGCAGGGAACACCGCCAGTATTGCTCATGCGGGAAACGCGATGCTTCCTGTGGCTCTCGAACCTGAAGTGCGGGCTGGGGGCCTGAAATCACCCGATGTGCCAGAGGGATAAGTTGACATGCAGCATGATACTTACGAGCCGGATTACATCAGAAAAATCCTGACGGATGTCAGCACCATCGCTCTGCTTGGCGCTTCGCCAAACCCGGACCGCCCGAGCCATGGCGTGATGCGCTTTCTC
This sequence comes from Rhizobium sp. X9, assembly GCF_018873185.1. Taxonomy (NCBI): domain Bacteria; kingdom Pseudomonadati; phylum Pseudomonadota; class Alphaproteobacteria; order Hyphomicrobiales; family Rhizobiaceae; genus Rhizobium; species Rhizobium sp. X9. Next base: position 1,012,077 of record NZ_CP071311.1, read on the forward strand.
CTCTCCAAGGGTTACCGCGTTTTCCCGGTCAATCCCGGTCAGGCGGGCAAGGAGATATTGGGGCAGAAGGTCCATGCCCGGCTTGCCGATATTCCCGAGCCGGTGGATATGGTCGATGTTTTCCGCGCACCGGAATATCTGTCTGCAATCGTCGAGGAGGCGATATTGCTGCCGCAGCGCCCGAAGGTGATCTGGGGCCAGCTTTCCGTGCGAGACGACAATGCCGCGTCCAAGGCCGAAGCCTACGGCATAGACGTGGTGATGGACCGTTGCCCCGCAATTGAGTATCCGCGTCTCAATATTGTGCGATAGTTGGTACACATTGGACTTATCATTTGGCGGCAAGGCATTATGATCCCTCCAAAATTTCATTGGAGGAAAGATTATGTCGAGCAGCAATCCCGGTTTTTCAACGCTGGCCGTGCACGCAGGCGCGCAGCCTGATCCGACCACCGGCGCGCGCGCGACGCCTATCTATCAGACGACGGCCTATGCCTTCCGTGATGCCGATCACGCTGCCGCGCTGTTCGGATTGAAAGAGTTTGGCAATATCTACACGCGCATCATGAACCCCACCCAGGCGGTTCTGGAAGAACGTGTCGCAGCCCTCGAGGGCGGCACGGCGGCACTCGCTGTCGCATCCGGTCACGCCGCTCAATTGCTCGTCTTCCACACGCTGCTGCAACATGGGGACAACTTCATTTCTGCCCGCCAGCTTTATGGCGGCTCCATCAATCAGTTCGGCCATGCCTTCAAGGGCTTCGACTGGCAGGTGCGCTGGGCCGATGCGACCGATCCGGCCAGTTTCGAACGGCAGATCGATGAGCGCACGCGTGCCATCTTCATTGAAAGCCTCGCCAATCCCGGCGGCACTTTCGTGGATATCGCCGCAATCGCCGATGTCGCCCACCGGCATGGCCTTCCGCTCATCGTCGACAACACCATGGCCAGCCCCTATCTGCTGCGGCCGCTGGAGCATGGTGCGGATATCGTGCTGCATTCGCTGACGAAATTCCTCGGCGGCCATGGCAATTCCATGGGCGGCATCATTGTCGACGGCGGCACCTTCGACTGGTCGGCGACGGACAGATATCCGGCGCTCTCCCAGCCCCGTCCGGAATATTCAGGCGTCGTGCTGCACCAGACCTTCGGCAATTTCGCTTTCGCCATCGCCTGCCGCGTGCTTGGCTTGCGCGATCTTGGCCCGGCGATCTCGCCGTTCAATGCCTTCCTCATCCTCACCGGCATAGAAACCCTGCCGCTGCGCGTTCAGCGCCACTCCGACAATGCGCTGGCCGTCGCCAAATGGCTGAAGGCGCATCCGAAGGTCGGCTGGGTGCAATATGCCGGGCTGGAAGACAGCGACAACTATGCCATCCAGCAGCATTATTCGCCAAAGGGGGCAGGCTCCGTCTTCACCTTCGGCATCAAGGGCGGTTATGCCGCCGGCAAGGCGCTGGTGGAAGGTCTGCAGCTTTTCTCCCATCTCGCCAATATCGGCGATACACGCTCGCTGGTCATCCATCCGGCTTCCACGACACATGCGCAGCTGACACCGGAACAGCAGACGGCGGCAGGTGCCGGACCGGATGTCGTGCGCCTGTCGATCGGTATCGAGGACGTCAAGGACATCATCGCCGATCTCGAACAATCGCTTTCGAAGATTTGAGGGCCGGGGTCATCATGACGAATTTTCTGACATTCGAAGATGTTTCCGTTGATGCGGAGGACGGCGCGCCCGCGCCGGAAAGGTTGATTTCCGGCGATCCGAAATTCACGACATGGAATCTGGAGGAGGCGCCCGGCGGCATCTATGCCGGCATCTGGCAGTCCACCCCCGGAAAATGGCGTGTGGTTTATGACGAATGGGAATATTTCAGCATTCTGGAGGGCCACTCGATCCTGACCGAGGATGGTGGCGAGCCGCGCCACCTGAGGCCGGGCGACAGGCTGATCCTGCGGCCGGGCTTTGCGGGCACCTGGGAGGTCGTGGAAACGACGCGTAAGGATTATGTCATCCGGCTGTAGGGGCCGGATGATTGATAAATTCGTCAGCTAGGAGAGGCCATTTCCGAAATTGCTGTCACCAGCTGAGATCGAGCCGCTCCAGGCCGTGGAAATGATAGACATCCTTGACCCTGGGCGGCTTGGCGATCTTCAGGCCCGGCAGGCGCTTGAAAAGCAGGGGCAGGGCAAGGTTCAGTTCCAGCCTTGCCAGCGGCGCGCCGATGCAGAAATGGATGCCGGCGCCGAAGGAGACGTTGGCGCCCTCATTCCGGTCCGGCCTGAAGGCCAGCGGATCGGAGAACTTGGCCGGATCGAGATTGGCTGCCGCCAGAATGAGGCTGACCTTGTCGCCGCGTTTGAATTCCACGCCGTCGATCTCGACCGGCTCCAGAACCCAGCGCTGGAAGATATGGACGGGTGCGCAGATGCGCAGCGTCTCCTCCACCGTGCGTTCCGTGGCCGTCTCGTCGTGGAACAGGGCATCCGGGGAAATGCCGCTTTCCAGAATGATGCGCACGGAATTGCCGATCTGGTGCACGGTTGCCTCGTGCCCGGCATTCAATAGAACGATGGTGGTGGAGATGAGCTCGTCGTCGGTGAGATACTGGCCCTTATGTTCCGTGTGGATCATGTGGCTCAGGAGATCGTCCTTCGGCTCCGCCCGCCGCTCGGCAATCACGCTGCGCACATAGTCCGAGAATTCATGGGCCGCCTTGTCGGCCAGAAGCTCGTCCTCGGGGGTGCGCTTGAACATGTACATGCCGACATAGGCATGTGACCATTTCAGCAGCTGCAGGCCCATCTCCTCGGGAATGCCGATCATCCGCGCGATCATCGTCACCGGAATGATGTCGGCATAGGAAGAGAGGAGTTCCGTCTCGCCGTTCCGTTCGAAGGCGTCGATCAGGCGGTTGGCGAGTTCCTCGATTTCCGGCTTCATCTTGTCGACATGCCGCGACACGAAAGCGCGGTTGATGAGCGTGCGCAGGCGGGTGTGTTCCGGCGGTTCCAGTTCCAGCAGCGAATGCTGCTCGGCGGCATCAAAATGCTTCACATGGTCCTGCGGTTGGGGAAGGCCTATTTCCTCGCGGCTCGCCACATGCAGGATCTGCCGTCCGAACCGGCGGTCGCGCAGAAGGGCGCTGACATGGTCGTATCCGGTGAAGAACCATTGCCGCTGTTCTTCCCAGTAGAAGGTGGGACACTCCGCGTGCAGGGCGGCATAGACCGGATTCGGGTCGCTGTAGAAGGCCGGATCGCGGGCGTTGAGCGAAACGCGGCGTGTGGCAGGGTCGATTTTGAGAAAGGGAAATGTCGCTGTCATGCCCATGGTTTATTCCGCACTTGATGCTTTTGGAAGGGCATGAAAAAGCCCTTCATCGTGTTTTCTGACTGTCACCGTGTGGTTACCTTGTCACCGGCTGGCGATGGCCGATATCCGGTTCAGTGCCGCGACCTGCCGGTCGGCATTGTTGTCCATCGGGTTTTCGTCCCGGTCGGGAGAGGGCACGACGACATTGGCTGAATTGACGTGGAGGACGGTTCTGTTGCGGCCGGCTTTCTTTGCCGCATAGAGCGCGCGGTCGGCCTCGGTCATCATCACGCTCAGGTCGGCATTCCTGATCGTGGCTTCGGATATGCCGACACTCGTCGTAACCTCGATGCTTTCGCCACGCGCAGTGATTTTCGACTGGCGCAGATTGCTGCGGATGGCTTCCGCCAGCGTCACGGTGCTGGAAGGGCTTTCCACTTCCGCCACCAGCGCGAACTCCTCACCGCCCATCCTGACGAAGAGGCCGCGATCGCCGATGACGCGCTGCGCCATAGTGCAGAAATGCACGAGAACCGCGTCTCCGGACTGGTGGCCATATTTGTCATTGATCTTCTTGAAGTGGTCGATGTCGAACAGCACCAGCGCCACATAGCGGTCGGAGGCCGGCGACCGCTTTTTGATGCGGTCGAATTCCTCCAGAAGACCGCGCCGGTTGAGAACGCCGGTCAGATGATCGGTCATGGCGAGCCGGTGAAGACGAATTTCCGTGTCCTCCATGATGATCTTGGCGCTGAGCATGATGATGGCCGTGAAGCCGAGCATGCCGGAAATGGAGAGCGCCGACGTCATGGGTATGGCATTTGGAATCGCGGCATTGGCCGGGATGACGATGGATGCGACAAGCGCTCCGGCAAAAGCCTGCAGTATCAGGATCGTGGCCAGTACTTTCCGGCTGCGCGTTGCGCGCGCCCTGCTGGCCAGAAGGACGCCGGCGAGCATGAAATAGCCCGTGGCCGCGCTGGCATGATAGAGCAGGATGCGGGCGACCATGTCTTCGCGCACGGGCGGCACGAGCATTCCGGCGATCCACAGCAGGGCCGGAATTGCAATCCAGCCGCCGAGTTTCCGCTGCTCCAGGCATAACAGGCCCGCAAGCCAGAAACCGAAGGCGGACAGCGCCAGCGTATTGCCGACCTGAATGGATAGAAAACTGGAAATATCCCCGCGAAACGCCACCATCACCGTGCCGAAGCCTGTGGCGAGGAAGCCGGCGGCGAAGTAGAGATTATGCCGGCGGGAAGGGCGGTGCAGCCACAGCGTTCCCAAAAGCACAGCAAGGGTGAACGTTTCCGCCGCCCACAGTAGCGTGCTCGTCTTTGCATCCAGCATTGCAAAATCCTATCTGCGCCATCATGCGGTAAAAGCGGGCTCTTTCGCACGAGGTGCGTTATGCCCGCTGGAATTGTTGAGCTGCCATTTCGCCTCAGGGAGGCTCCTGTCCCCTGTTGGAAACCGGAAATTCGCGGCCGCAGTATCAGCCGCAAATACCTAACGAGTTCTTGCCGGTAAGAAGTTATATCTGTGCATGACCACCGGTTTTTCTGTCTGCGCTCCGTCCCCGTGAAAAATAATGCCGTTAAGGGAGAGTGGTCCTGCGGGCGCCGGGCAGTTCGAAGTCGCTGCCCGCACCGGCGGCAAAGGCCTGCAATCGCTGTTGAGCCGTTAAGGATATGCGGCTTCGTGTCTTGAAGTACGGGGCAGGGACACTCTATGTAGGGAGAATGAAGGTTAGAAGTGATTCCGGAGCGGTTTTTCGCGAAGGGCAGAGTTTGACAAAGGACGGACATGAAAAATCCAGTTGATACCGCCATGGCTCTGGTGCCGATGGTCGTAGAGCAGACCAATCGCGGCGAACGCTCCTACGACATATTTTCCCGTCTTCTCAAGGAACGCATCATTTTCCTCACCGGTCCGGTGGAAGACCAGATGGCTTCGCTCGTTTGCGCGCAGCTGCTTTTCCTCGAGGCTGAAAACCCCAAGAAGGAAATCGCGCTCTACATCAATTCGCCGGGTGGCGTCGTGACCGCCGGCATGGCGATCTACGATACGATGCAGTTCATCCGCCCTGCGGTTTCCACGCTCTGCGTGGGCCAGGCCGCATCCATGGGTTCGCTGCTTCTGGCCGCTGGCGAGAAGGGAATGCGCTTTGCAACCCCGAACGCCCGCATCATGGTTCACCAGCCTTCCGGCGGTTTCCAGGGCCAGGCTTCGGACATCGAGCGTCACGCCCGTGACATAATCAAGATGAAACGTCGCCTTAATGAAGTCTACGTGAAGCACACCGGCCGCACGCTCGAAGAGGTTGAAAAAACCCTTGATCGCGACCACTTCATGGATGCAGACGAGGCGAAGGACTGGGGTGTGATCGACAAGATCCTCACCTCGCGCCAGGAAATGGAAGGCGCCGCCGCGAATTGAGGCGCGATGCTTTTTTGACGTTTGTTTAACCCCGGAAAGTAATTTCGGGGCTTTCAACCGGAACAGAAAGCGATATTAGTGTATATAAAGGCTGTGTTGAATTTTTATGACGTGGCCTTTGGTTTGATGGGGAATTCGTTGCAGCCGGTTGTCAGCTCCTGTATCTGATACGGCTAGTACCCCGGGAAACGAGGCGGATACGGTGATGCACCCCAAGGGCTGCCGTATCGGCGGGCGGTAAGTTGACCGCGATCCGTTTGGCGGACCTGCGGCGTGCTGGAAGGAAAGAGATATGAGCAAAGTCAGCGGCAGCAACGGCGGCGACTCTAAAAATACACTCTATTGTTCATTCTGCGGCAAGAGCCAGCACGAAGTCCGGAAACTCATTGCCGGGCCGACAGTATTCATCTGCGATGAATGCGTCGAATTGTGCATGGACATCATCCGCGAGGAGAACAAGACGTCGATGGTGAAGTCGCGCGAGGGTGTTCCCACCCCGCAGGACATCATCAAGATCCTCGACGAATATGTCATCGGCCAGAAACAGGCGAAGAAAATTCTGTCTGTTGCCGTTCACAACCATTACAAGCGCCTCGCGCACGCCTCCAAGAACGGCGATGTCGAGCTTGCGAAGTCGAACATCATGCTCGTCGGTCCGACGGGTTGCGGCAAGACCTACCTTGCCCAGACGCTCGCCCGCATCATCGACGTTCCCTTCACCATGGCGGATGCAACGACGCTGACCGAAGCCGGGTATGTCGGCGAGGACGTGGAAAACATCATCCTGAAGCTGCTGCAGTCTGCGGATTACAATGTCGAACGCGCTCAGCGCGGCATCGTCTATATCGACGAAGTCGACAAGATTTCCCGCAAGTCGGACAACCCGTCCATCACGCGTGACGTGTCGGGCGAGGGCGTCCAGCAGGCTCTTCTGAAGATCATGGAAGGCACGGTCGCTTCCGTGCCGCCGCAGGGCGGCCGCAAGCATCCGCAGCAGGAATTCCTGCAGGTGGATACGACCAACATCCTGTTCATCTGCGGCGGCGCCTTTGCCGGCCTCGACAAGATCATCTCGGCCAGGGGTGAAAAGACCTCGATCGGCTTCGGTGCCACCGTCAAGGCGGAAGACGATCGTCGCGTCGGCGAAGTGCTGCGCGAACTGGAGCCGGAAGATCTGGTGAAGTTCGGCCTCATCCCGGAATTCATCGGCCGTCTGCCGGTTCTGGCGACGCTGGAGGATCTCGACGAGGATGCGCTGATCCAGATCCTGTCGGAACCGAAGAACGCGCTGGTCAAGCAGTACCAGCGCCTGTTCGAGATGGAAGATGTGGAATTGACCTTCCACGAGGACGCGCTGCGCGAGATCGCCCGCAAGGCAATCACCCGCAAGACCGGTGCCCGTGGCCTGCGCTCGATCATGGAGAAGATCCTTCTGGATACCATGTTCGAACTGCCGACTCTGGAAGGCGTGCGCGAGGTTGTGATCTCCAACGATGTCGTCAGCGGCGTCGCTCGTCCGCTCTACATCTATGCGGATCGTCAGGAAGAAAAGACCAACGTTTCCGCCTGATAGGCTGATCCGGTCTGGTATGAATTGGAAGGCCCGCACCCGTGCGGGCCTTTTCTGTTGGGCCAGGGTGTGAAACTTGCGCCTAACTTGGCTGAGCCCGATTTTGCGTTTGGAGCGGATTGCGCTTTGCTGATAAAGTCTTACAACTGATTTGCAGCGCGATATGACGGAAATGTGAATTACCGTCGGCGACCCGGTTCCTGGCCTTCAAGGATAACCGGAAATGTCGGGAGTAATGGCCGGCGCTGGGTTTTGTTGAATTTTACGGTCTTGCCGCTGCGCGGGGCCGTCTCTTCCGGCGACTTGAAATCGGTGTTTCGAAACTCCACTTTCAGTCTCGAGAAATGAATATGCCGGACGCCCCAAGACGTCCTGCAAAGTGTCCCGAAAGGGACCATGGAAAGGAAATGATATGACGAACATCACGTCTGCGGCATCTGGCGGTACCTATCCGGTACTTCCCCTGCGCGACATTGTCGTTTTCCCGCATATGATCGTTCCCCTGTTCGTCGGGCGGGAAAAATCCATTCGCGCGCTCGAGGAAGTCATGGGTTCGGACAAGCAGATCATGCTTGTCACCCAGATCAACGCCAGCGATGACGATCCAACCCCGGACGCCATCCACAAGGTCGGCACGGTTGCCAATGTTCTCCAGCTCCTGAAGCTGCCCGATGGCACTGTCAAGGTTCTGGTGGAAGGCAAGGGCCGCGCCCAGATCGACGAATATACCGGCCGCGAGGATTTCTACGAGGCGTCTGCGACGCCGTTGCAGGAGCCTGCCGAAGATCCCGTCGAGATCGAGGCGCTGTCGCGTTCCGTCGTTTCGGAATTCGAGAGCTATGTGAAGCTCAACAAGAAGATCTCGCCCGAGGTTGTCGGCGCTGCCGGTCAGATCGACGATTATTCGAAGCTAGCCGATACGGTCGCTTCGCACCTGTCGATCAAGATCACCGAAAAGCAGGAAATGCTGGAAACCGTCAGCGTGAAGCAGCGGCTTGAAAAGGCGCTCGGCTTCATGGAAGGCGAAATTTCCGTGCTTCAGGTCGAGAAGCGTATCCGCTCGCGCGTCAAGCGCCAGATGGAGAAGACGCAGCGCGAATATTATCTGAACGAACAGATGAAGGCGATCCAGAAGGAACTCGGCGACGGCGAGGACGGCCGGGACGAGATGGCCGAACTGGAAGAGCGCATCGCCAAGACCAAGCTTTCCAAGGAGGCCAAGGACAAGGCCGAGGCGGAAATGAAGAAGCTTCGCCAGATGAGCCCGATGTCTGCGGAAGCGACTGTCGTGCGCAACTATCTGGACTGGCTGCTGGGTCTGCCATGGGGCAAGAAGTCGAAGATCAAGACCGACCTCAACGCCGCCGAGACCATCCTCGATCAGGATCATTTCGGTCTGGACAAGGTCAAGGAGCGTATCGTCGAGTATCTGGCAGTGCAGGCGCGCGCCACCAAGATCCGTGGCCCCATCCTGTGCCTCGTCGGCCCTCCGGGCGTCGGCAAGACCTCGCTCGCCAAGTCGATCGCCAAGGCGACCGGCCGCGAATACGTGCGCATGGCGCTGGGTGGCGTTCGTGACGAGGCGGAAATCCGCGGTCACCGCCGTACCTATATCGGCTCCATGCCGGGCAAGATCGTCCAGTCGATGAAGAAGGCCAAGAAGGCGAACCCGCTCTTCCTGCTCGACGAAATCGACAAGATGGGCATGGATTTCCGTGGCGACCCGTCGTCTGCCCTGCTGGAGGTTCTCGATCCGGAACAGAACTCCACCTTCATGGACCACTACCTTGAAGTGGAATACGACCTGTCCGACGTGATGTTCGTGACCACGGCCAACACGCTGAACATTCCGGGTCCCCTGATGGACCGTATGGAAGTGATCCGCATCGCCGGTTACACGGAAGACGAAAAGCGCGAAATCGCCAAGCGTCACCTGTTGCCGAAGGCGATCAAGGAACATGCCCTGCGTCCGGAAGAGTTCTCGGTCAGCGATGACGCTCTGATGATCGTGATCCAGCAATACACCCGCGAGGCGGGCGTGCGCAGCTTCGAGCGCGAGCTGATGAAGCTCGCACGAAAGGCCGTGACCGAGATCATCAAGGGCAAGGTCAAGTCCGTGGAAGTCACCGCAGCCAACGTTCCGGATTATCTGGGCGTTCCGCGGTTCCGCCACGGCGAGGCCGAGCGTGAGGATCAGGTCGGTGTCGTCACCGGTCTTGCCTGGACGGAAGTCGGCGGTGAGCTGCTCACCATCGAAGGCGTGATGATGCCGGGCAAGGGCCGCATGACGGTGACCGGCAACCTCAAGGAAGTGATGAAGGAATCCATTTCGGCAGCGGCATCCTATGTTCGTTCGCGCGCCGTGGATTTCGGCATCGAGCCGCCGCGTTTCGACAAGAGCGACATCCACGTCCACGTTCCGGAAGGGGCAACCCCGAAGGACGGACCGTCCGCCGGTGTTGCCATGGCAACCGCCATCGTCTCGATCATGACCGGCATTCCGGTCTCCAAGGATGTGGCGATGACGGGCGAAATCACCCTGCGTGGTCGCGTGCTGCCGATTGGCGGCCTGAAGGAAAAGCTGCTTGCAGCACTTCGCGGCGGCATCAAGAAGGTGCTGATCCCGGAAGAGAACGCCAAGGATCTGGCGGAGATTCCGGACAATGTGAAGAACGAGATGGAAATCATCCCGGTTTCGCGCATGGGTGAGGTCATCGAACACGCGCTGCTTCGCAAGCCGGAGCCCATCGAGTGGGACGGCAGCATCGAAACGCCTGTCATCGCCACCGTTGAGGGTGTCGACGAAGGCGGTCAGACGATCGCGCATTGATCAAGGCATCGACGCGGAGGCCGGAATCGGTTTTCGCAAAAGGTGATGCATAGAATCAATGCGTTAGGTGCCGGAAGGCACAGGCGGCGCTTCGGCCCGCGCAAGTGATGCCAATTTGGCACGAATATGTGGAAGGCCGGCAGAAATGTCGGCCTTTTTTGTGAAAAAAATCGCAGACCCCTTGTTTTTCAGGCGATTCCAGCGCTTTTGGGTTGCTGCGCGTGGATGTAAACGTATTCTGCGCCGGCTTAATTCCGAGTCGTTTCAAACCATTGAAAGGGGTGGAAACATGAACAAGAACGAGCTCGTCTCTGCTGTTGCCGAAAAGGCTGGTCTCACGAAGGCAGATGCTGCTTCCGCTGTTGATGCCGTATTCGAAACCGTACAGAACGAACTGAAGAGCGGTGGCGACATCCGTCTCGCTGGCTTCGGCAGCTTCTCCGTTAGCCGCCGTGAAGCCTCCAAGGGCCGTAACCCTTCCACGGGTGCTGAAGTCGATATCCCGGCTCGCAACGTGCCGAAGTTTTCCGCAGGCAAGGGCCTGAAGGACGCTGTCAACTCGTAAGGTTTCCGGAAAGCCGTAACGCCCGGCGGCGGACGTGCGGCTTTTCAGGTTCACGAGGAAACATGTTTTGACGCCCTGACGCCATCATGCCGGCCCGAAAACCGGGCGGCTCTTCGAAAAGCTCTTTTCGGACAGCCCAGTTTTTCAACCGGCAGGATGATAATTGAAAGTAGGGGAGCGCGCCTGTGTAGCCCCCATCCGTTCACACGGCGTTCCGATACGCGGAATGTGCGCATAAACAAGAAAGCCCGGCCTTTATGGTCGGGCTTTTTGATTCCAACATGAAATGTCATGCCACTGTCATGTCTTTGACGCAGAAGCCATGGGGTGTTTCTGGACCCAAGGGGGATTACAATGGCGTTCCGATTTTCTCACATGGCTTTGACCGCTGCTCTGCTCACATCCGCAGCCTTTCCGGCTGTGGCCGAGCCGGTATTCAACCGCATCGCATCGTTTCCGGTGGCGAAGAACCTTCCCGCGGACAAGGACGCCAAGTCCGTCACATCCGCTGAAATCGTCACTGCCAGCGAAGACGGCAAGACGCTGATCTATTCGGACAGCCCGCTTGGCGGCATCGGCTTCATCGACATCACGGACGCCAAGGCTCCCAAGGCCAGCGGCGCTTTGCTGCTTGAAGGCGAGCCGACCTCGGTTGCCGCTGCAGGCGTCAAGGTTCTGGCCGGCGTCAATACGTCGGAAAACCGCGCCAAGCCCTCCGGCAAGCTGGTAACGGTCGATATCGCCACCAAGAAGATTGAAGCAAGCTGCGATCTCGGCGGTCAGCCCGATTCGGTTGCCGTTTCCCCCGACAAGACCTTTGCCGCCATCGCGATCGAAAACGAGCGCGACGAAGAGGTGAACGAAGGCGCCCTGCCGCAGATGCCTGCCGGTTATCTGGTCACCGTTGGCCTGAAAAACGGTGTTGCCGACTGTGCGACGCTGAAGAAGATCGAACTGACCGGCCTTGCTGAAATTGCCCCGGAAGATCCGGAGCCGGAATTCGTGTCGATCAACGCCAATGGCGAGATCGCGCTCACGCTGCAGGAAAACAACCACATCGTCATCATCGACGGCAAGACCGGCACGGTGAAGACGCATTTCTCCGCCGGCAAGGTCGATCTGGAAGGCATCGATACGAAGTCCGACGGCCAGCTGAAGTTCACTGACAAGCAGGAAGGCCGCAAGCGCGAGCCCGACGCCGTGAAGTGGCTGGACAATGACCGCATAGTCATCGCCAACGAAGGTGACTGGCAGGGCGGTTCGCGCGGCTTCACCATCTTCGACAAGACCGGCAAGCTCCTCTATGAAGCCGGCTCCTCGCTCGAACATGCGGTCGCGGCCATCGGCCACTATCCGGAAAAGCGCTCCAAGGCCAAGGGCATCGAGCCGGAAGGCCTGGAAGCGGCGACATTCGGTGACCAGAAGTATTTCTTCGTTCTTTCCGAGCGTGGCTCCATCGTCGCAGTCTACAAGGACACCGGAAAAGAGCCGGAACTGACGCAGCTTCTGCCGTCTGGCATTTCGCCGGAAGGCGCTGTCGCCATCCCGTCGCGCAATCTTTTCGTGACCGCGAACGAGGTCGATCTGGTTGAGGATGGCGGTGCCCGTTCGCACGTCATGATCTATGAGCGCGCTGAGGGCACGGCTGCCTATCCGCAGCTCGTCTCCGCCACCGTCGACGGCGCGCCGATCGGCTGGGGCGCTCTTTCGGGTCTGGTCGGCGATGCCGAGAAGCCCGGCATTCTCTACGCCGTGTCCGACTCGGTCTATGGCAACCAGCCGTCGATCTTCACCATCGATGCGACGAAGAAGCCTGCCACCATCACCAGCGTCCTGCGCATCAAGCGTGACGGCATCGCAGCCCAGAAACTGGACATCGAAGGCATCACGCTCGATGGCAAGGGCGGCTTCTGGCTCGCTTCGGAAGGCGATAGCGCCAAGCTCGTCCCGCATGCGCTCTACAACGTCAACGCCAAGGGCGAGATCAAGGCTGAAATCGCTCTGCCGAAGGAACTGCTGGCCGGTGACACCCGCTTCGGTTTCGAAGGCGTGACCATGATCGGCAAGGGCGACGACGCCACGCTGTGGATGGCCGTGCAGCGCGAATGGGGAACGGACGAGAAGGGCTTCGTCAAGCTCGTCTCCTACAATCCGAAGTCCAAGGAATGGGGCGCCGTGCGTTACCCGCTCGACAAGACCGAGGCAGGCTGGGTTGGCCTTTCCGAAATTACCGCGCAGGGCGAGCATGTCTATATCGTCGAGCGCGATAACCAGATCGGCGAGAAGGCCAAGATCAAGAAGCTCTACCGCGTTGCGAGCGCCGACCTGAAGCCGGGCAAGATCGGCGGGGAGCTGCCGCTGGTGGCCAAGCAGGAAGCGCATGACTTCCTGCCCGACCTCAAGGCTCAGACCAATGGTTATGTCGTCGACAAGCTGGAAGGCTTCACCTTCGACAAGGCGGGAACGGCCTATGCCGTCACCGACAATGACGGCGTCGACGATTCTTCCGGTGAAACGCTGTTCTTCACTGTCGATCTGAAGGCGATCAACTGATCCTTCCAAAGGACATCGAAAATGAGAAAAGCCGGGCATGAGCCCGGCTTTTTTATGCGGCAGAGGCAACCCTTGTACGGAGGTACCTGTCTGGCGCGATGTTTCGCAATGCAGGCCGTTAAACCGGCATTGCCACTTTGCTATCGGTCATCGGGGGATTGTCCGGGGGGGGGACGCCAGGCAAAAGCCACGAACCGATCGCAAAGGATCACCGCCCCATGGAATTCTTGCTTTTGGGAGTATTGTCTTTTTCCGAGTCCTGCTGGACCCAGCGGAAAAAAATATAAACAGGCAGCGCAATAAGCGCGAGTGTTACAAACGCGTCGACCATGGTTTCATCCATTATTTCTGCCGCTCATCATGAAACGGCTCGAAAACATTGCCTGAAATCCCTTTAAAAAGTCTGAATCTGCTTATTTTCCCGTATGTTGCAGGGTGGCACACAGATCAGAATCCATTGTCGGAATATGAAACATCCGTGCCGATTTGGATTAGGTGGAAATCGAAAAAAGCGATTCCGACGCCCAGAACGTCAATCCGGCCGCAATAGGCCAGATTGCAGCGGGCAGGGGATAATTCTCAATGCCGGAAATTCGCGGCAAAGAACAACGTGTTCCGAACAATGTCCGGTCTAACTGCCTGGCAATTTGGAGAGTTTGGAAAATGGTGGGCGATGAGAGACTCGAACTCCCGACATCCTCGGTGTAAACGAGGCGCTCTACCAACTGAGCTAATCGCCCTTCGCGTCTTGCGGATCATGTCCGCCGCGTCGGTGGCCGTGATGTATTCGGATCGGAAAAAAACCGCAAGGGCTTTTATGAAGTTTTTTTGTTTTTTTTCCGGGTCGTATTTTCCCATGTGCATGGCTGACGGCCAAAAGGGCGGAACTGCGGGCTTTTTGGCAAAAACAGAAGCCGCAGCCAGCGCGAACGACGCACGGGAATCTTCCTGCGGACGCCCGCGGCTGTGGACAAGATTTTTGTTTTCGTTGGGAAAAGCCCGCAAAACAAGGCGTTTGCCGGAACGCCTATCAATGGCCTTCAGGTTTTTCCCGATCAAAATGAAAAAGCTTATTCTTTTGTCGTGAAACCTGCTTGACACCCCCGCACGAACGCCGTAGTTAGCCGCTCAACGAACAGCCGAGGCTGGTTCGTACGGCAGGACAAGGTCCTGTCCGTCAGGATAAGCGGGTGTAGCTCAGTTGGTTAGAGTGCCGGCCTGTCACGCCGGAGGTCGCGGGTTCGAGCCCCGTCACTCGCGCCATCCTGTTCCTCGGAAAAACGCAGATGAATGTCTGTGGAGCGCGGGTGTAGCTCAGTCGGTTAGAGTGCCGGCCTGTCACGCCGGAGGTCGCGGGTTCGAGCCCCGTCACTCGCGCCATTTCTCTTTCTGAAATGTCTCCTTTGAAAGCTGAATTGACGCGCTGTTTGTGCGGCTCGTTATTGGCCATTTCGGACCCTGATTCCCGCGCTCGCAAGCACGATTTTTCCTGCCATTTATACTCAAGTTTCGATTGGCGCAGATCGTCACTTCGTTGCCATTTTGACGTAAAATTCGTGTGACTTTTTTGCGGTTGCGTCGTTCAATCGATTATTATTGTATTTGAGGGGCTTAGGTCGGAATTGTGGCCCAAATTTGCGTCAATTCCGGCAATATTGTTGCCAATCAATGCGGCAGGTGTCTTGAAATGGTGCCTAAACTCTTGCAGAGAGAGCGCGGCTGCGCTAACCACTTTGGCGTTGCAACATATTTGTGCGCCTTGAGACTTTTCGGTCCAAAGGCAGGTCCGGCACCCGGCCGGACAGGGAAGAGACCATGACTGAACTCCTCAGTTCCTACATTCCGATCGCAATCTTCATCGGTATCGCTCTCGTCATCGGCCTGGCGCTTCTCATTGCGCCCTTTGCGGTCGCCTACAAGGCGCCAGACCCGGAAAAGCTCTCTGCTTTCGAGTGCGGTTTCAACGCCTTCGACGATGCCCGCATGAAGTTCGATATCCGCTTTTATCTGGTGTCGATCCTCTTCATCATCTTCGATCTGGAAGTCGCCTTCCTGTTCCCCTGGGCGGTGTCTTTCGGCGAGATGGGCTGGTTCGGTTTCTGGTCGATGATGGTGTTCCTCCTCGTCCTCACCATCGGCTTTATCTATGAGTGGAAGAAGGGAGCGCTGGAATGGGCATGAGCCAGAACAACAGCACGCTCGTTGCGCCGCAGCCAAAGGGGATCATCGATCCCTCGACCGGCAAGCCGGTTGGCAGCAACGATGCCTACTTCACGGAAATCAATGACGAGCTGGCCGACAAGGGCTTCCTCGTCACCTCGACCGACGAGCTGATCACCTGGGCGCGCACCGGCTCCCTGATGTGGATGCAGTTCGGTCTCGCCTGCTGCGCCGTCGAAGGCCTGATGCAGGCGTCCGGTCCGCGTTATGACATGGAGCGCTTCGGTGTCGCCCCGCGCGCCTCACCGCGCCAGTCGGACGTGATGATCGTCGCCGGCACGCTGACCAACAAGATGGCGCCTGCTCTGCGCAAGGTCTATGACCAGATGCCTGAGCCGCGTTACGTCATCTCCATGGGCTCCTGTGCCAATGGCGGCGGTTATTATCACTATTCCTACGCTGTCGTGCGTGGCTGCGACCGCGTCGTGCCGGTGGATATCTACGTTCCGGGCTGTCCCCCCACGGCGGAGGCGCTGCTTTACGGCGTGCTTCTGCTGCAGAAGAAGATTCGTCGTACCGGTACGATCGAGCGCTAAGGGCAAAGGACGGATTAAGAATGAGCGAAGCTCTCAACGATCTTGCTGCTTACGTTAAGGAAGCGCGCGGTTCCCTCGTGGTGTCGGCTGATATCGCCTATGGCGAACTGACGCTGAACACGACGCCTGAAAGTGTGATCGCGCTTTTGACCTTCCTGCGTGACGACGTGCAGTGCGGTTTTGTCAACATCATCGACATTTGTGGCGTTGACTGGCCGCAGCGCGAAAAGCGTTTCGATGTCGTTTATCACCTGCTGTCGCCGCGCCAGAACCTGCGCGTCCGCATCAAGCTGCAGGTAGCGGAAGACGAGGGCGTACCGTCTTCGACCTCCGTTTACATGGGTGCCGAATGGTTCGAGCGCGAAGCCTGGGACATGTATGGCATTCCGTTCGAAGGCCATAAGGACCTTCGCCGTATCCTCACGGATTACGGTTTCGAAGGCCATCCGCTGCGCAAGGATTTTCCGGTTACCGGCTTTGTGGAAGTACGTTACGATGACGTACTGAAACGGGTTCTTTATGAACCGGTCGAACTGAAGCAGGAATTCCGCAACTTCGATTTCCTCTCCCCATGGGAAGGAACCGAATATGTTCTCCCGGGTGACGAAAAGGCCAAGCAATGAGCCAAGCCCCCGCGACAGAGCATGCGCAATGTCTTTGCGGCGCCGTCGGCTTCAACGCCGTCATCGGTGCCCGTGAATTTGGCGTTTGCCATTGCTCCATGTGCCGCCGCTGGTCCGGCGGTGCGTTTCTGGCTGTCGAATGCGCTGATATCTCCGTCGAAAACGAAGAGAACCTCGGCGTCTATTCCTCGTCGGAATGGGGTGAGCGCTGCTTCTGCAAGAACTGCGGCAGCACGCTGATGTGGCGTTCCAAGGACGGCAAGCATTTTGCCGTTTCGCTGCAGGCTTTCGATAACCCTTCCAGTTTCAAGTTCGCGTCGCAGATTTTCACGGATGAGAAGCCTTCGAGCTACTCTTTCGCCGAAGCCACGCAGAACATGACCGGCCCCGAATTCATCGCCATGATCACCTCGGCGGAGCACTAGAATGACTGAGCATAACGTCCGCAATTTCACGATCAACTTTGGTCCGGAACATCCGTCCGCGCACGGCGTGCTGCGTCTGGTTCTGGAACTGGACGGCGAAATCGTCGAGCGCGTCGATCCGCATATCGGTCTTCTGCATCGCGGCACCGAAAAGCTGATCGAGACCAAGACCTATCTGCAGGCCGTTCCCTATTTCGACCGTCTCGACTACGTCGCGCCGATGAACCAGGAACATGCTTTCGCGCTCGCCGTCGAAAAGCTGCTCGGCCTCGAAATCCCGATGCGCGGCCAGCTGATCCGCGTGCTTTATTCGGAAATCGGCCGCATCCTGTCGCACATCATGAACGTCACGACGCAGGCCATGGACGTTGGCGCGATGACGCCGCCGGTCTGGGGTTTCGAAGAGCGCGAAAAACTGATGGTGTTCTATGAGCGCGCCTGCGGCGCCCGCATGCACTCGGCCTATGTCCGTCCGGGCGGCGTGCATCAGGACCTGCCACCGGAACTGGTCGATGATATCGGCAAGTGGTGCGACCCGTTCCTCACCGTTCTCGACAATATCGAGGGCCTGCTGACCGATAACCGCATCTACAAGCAGCGTAACGTCGATATCGGCGTCGTTTCGCTTGAAGATGCCTTCGCCTGGGGTTTCACGGGCGTGATGGTGCGCGGCTCGGGCGCTGCCTGGGATTTGCGCCGCGCGCAGCCCTATGAGTGCTATTCCGATCTCGAATTCGACATTCCCGTCGGCAAGAACGGCGACTGCTATGATCGTTACCTGATCCGCATGCAGGAAATGCGCGAATCCGTGAAGATCATGAAGCAGTGCGTCGATCTTCTGTCCGGCAAGCACCGCATCGGCCCGGTCTCCTCGCTCGATGGCAAGGTGGTTCCGCCGAAGCGTGGCGAGATGAAGCGTTCGATGGAAGCGCTGATCCACCACTTCAAGCTCTACACCGAAGGTTATCACGTTCCGGCCGGCGAAGTTTACGCCGCCGTCGAAGCGCCGAAGGGCGAGTTCGGCGTTTACGTGGTCGCAGACGGTTCGAACAAGCCCTACCGTTGCAAGATACGCGCTCCGGGTTACGCACACCTGCAGGCTATGGATTTCCTGTGCAAGGGCCATCAGCTTGCCGACGTTACAGCCGTTCTCGGCTCCCTCGACATCGTGTTCGGGGAGGTCGACCGCTGATGCGTCTGCCGCTCGCCATTCCGGCTTTTCTTGCTGCGATGTCGACCCCCGTTCTCGCCCAGACGGCGACGGACGAGGGCGGCGTATCACTGTCGAGCGGCGGCGGTTCCACCATCAAGCAGCTTCTGTCTTCGGGATTCGAGATCAAGGCCTCGGTTCCCAATGGCAGCAAGTTCATCGTGTTCATGCAGAAAGACAAGGCGGCTTACGCCTGCGAATTCGTCACGGTGGCGAGATCGCGTTGTGAGACGTTAAACTGAAAAGGCGTGAGGAAGTATGTCCGTTCGTCGACTAGCCGAAGATCAGTTCCAGCCCGTGGCATTTGCCTTCAATGCGGAAAATACCGCATGGGCTGAGAAGACGATTCTGAAATATCCCGAGGGACGCCAGCAATCGGCGGTCATCCCGCTGCTCATGCGTGCGCAGGAGCAGGACGGCTGGGTTACCCGCGCCGCCATCGAAAAGATCGCCGACATGCTGGATATGGCCTATATCCGCGTCATGGAAGTGGCGACCTTCTATACCCAGTTCCAGCTGAAGCCGGTTGGCACGCGCGCCCACGTTCAGGTCTGCGGCACCACGCCCTGCATGCTGCGCGGCTCGGAAGCGCTGATGGATGTCTGCCGCAAGAAGATCCACCACGATCCGCTGCACACCAATGAGAGCGGCACGCTCTCCTGGGAAGAAGTGGAATGTCAGGGCGCCTGCGTCAACGCGCCGATGGTCATCATCTTCAAGGATGCCTATGAGGACCTGACGCCAGAGCGTCTGGAAGAGATCATCGACACGTTCGAAGCAGGCAAGGGCGACACCGTCAAGACCGGCCCGCAGATCGACCGTCACGAGTCGGTTCCAGTCGGTGGACTGACGACGCTGACGGAAGAGATCAAGCCGGATCGTTCCAATCTCGACAAGCCGGCCGAAGTGCCTGCGGAAGCCGCACCGGTTCCGCCGTCCAATGCCGCCAAGCCGAAGACCGATGCGCCGGAGACAGATCCGAAGCTGAAGACGCCGGCAAACGAGCCGAAGGCTGCGGAAGCCAACGTCAAGGCCGCCGAAAAGGAAGCTTCGGGATCTGCGAAGCCGTCGCTCGATTCCAAGGATCGTCCGGCGGGTATCGAGAAGCCCGCAACGCCTGACGACCTGAAGCTCATTTCCGGCGTCGGTCCGAAGATCGAAGGCACGCTGCATGAGCTCGGCATCTTCACCTTCGCGCAGGTCGCGGGCTGGAAGAAGGCCGAATGCGACTGGGTTGACGGTTATCTGAATTTCAAGGGCCGCATCGAACGCGACGAGTGGATCAAGCAGGCCGAGGCGCTCGCCAAGGGTGGCGAAGCCGAGTATATCAGGGTCTTCGGCAAGAAGCCGCGGTAAGAGGTGAAGCATGTTAAAAGATCAGGATCGCATCTTTACCAATCTCTACGGCCTCAAGGATAAGTCCCTGAAGGGCGTGAGAGCGCGCGGCCATTGGGACGGCACCAAGCAGATCATCGAAAAGGGCCGTGACTGGATCATCAACGAGATGAAGGCATCAGGCCTTCGCGGTCGCGGCGGCGCTGGCTTCCCGACGGGTCTCAAGTGGTCCTTCATGCCAAAGGAAAATGACGGCCGTCCGCATTATCTCGTCGTGAATGCCGATGAATCCGAGCCCGGCACCTGCAAGGACCGCGAAATCCTGCGCAACGATCCGCATACGCTGATCGAAGGCTGCGTTATCGCCGGTTTCGCCATGGGCGCGCATACCGCCTATATCTACGTTCGCGGCGAATATATGCGCGAGCGTGAGGCGCTGCAGGCGGCCATCGACGAGTGCTACGATGCCGGCCTGCTCGGCAAGAACAACAAGAACGGCTGGGATTTCGACATCTACGTCCATCATGGCGCGGGTGCCTATATCTGCGGCGAAGAGACAGCTCTGCTCGAAAGCCTCGAAGGCAAGAAGGGCCAGCCGCGCCTCAAGCCGCCGTTCCCGGCCAATATGGGTCTCTACGGCTGCCCGACGACCGTCAACAATGTTGAATCGATCGCCGTTGCGCCGACCATCCTGCGCCGTGGCGCTGCATGGTTCTCGTCCATCGGCCGTCCGAACAATGTCGGCACCAAGCTGTTCATGGTGTCAGGCCATGTCGAGCGTCCCTGCACCTTCGAAGATGCGCTGGGCCTGTCCTTCCGTGAGCTGATCGAGCGCCATTGCGGCGGCATTCGCGGCGGCTGGGACAATCTGCTCGGCGTCATCCCCGGCGGCGCATCTTGCCCCATCGTTCGCGGTGAGGACATGAAGGACGCCATCATGGATTTCGACGGCATGCGCGAAGTGAAGTCTTCCTTCGGTACCGGCGGCATGATCGTCATGGACAAGTCCACCGACGTCATCAAGG
The DNA here is from genome assembly GCF_018873185.1 of Rhizobium sp. X9. Classification (NCBI taxonomy): domain Bacteria; kingdom Pseudomonadati; phylum Pseudomonadota; class Alphaproteobacteria; order Hyphomicrobiales; family Rhizobiaceae; genus Rhizobium; species Rhizobium sp. X9. Next base: position 1,032,727 of record NZ_CP071311.1, read on the forward strand.
CGATTGCTCGCATCGCGGCCTTCTTCAAGCATGAAAGCTGCGGCCAGTGCACGCCGTGCCGCGAAGGCACCGGCTGGATGTGGCGCGTGCTGGAGCGCATGGTCAAGGGCAATGCCCAGAAGCGCGAAATCGACATGCTGTTTGAAGTGACGAAGCAGATCGAAGGCCACACCATCTGTGCGCTCGGCGACGCCGCCGCATGGCCGGTACAGGCGCTGATCCGCAATTTCCGTCCGGAAATCGAAAAGCGCATCGACCAATATACCTACAGGGCCATGGATGATGGCGCTGTTCTGGAAGCCGCTGAATAAGCATAGAAGGCTTCGAGCGGAGCCGGAATTTTCCGGCCTCGCGACACCATGAAGCGTCTGGCAGACGACACGAGTGCCGGGCGTGATTAAGGATTTGTTGCGGACCGTGTGAGACATGGGACGAACAGGCAACAGGACGTAAGTAGGACCATGGCAAAGCTCAAGGTTGACGGTAAAGAGATCGAGGTTCCGGATCATTTCACGCTGTTGCAGGCGTGCGAGGAGGCTGGTGCTGAAGTTCCGCGCTTTTGTTTTCATGAGCGCTTGTCGGTCGCGGGTAACTGCCGCATGTGTCTCATCGAGGTGAAGGGCGGACCGCCCAAGCCTGCCGCATCCTGCGCCATGGGCGTTCGCGATGTTCGCGGCGGCCCGAACGGTGAATTGCCTGAGGTTTTCACCAACACGCCGATGGTCAAGAAGGCCCGCGAAGGCGTGATGGAATTCCTGCTCATCAACCACCCGCTCGATTGCCCGATCTGCGATCAGGGCGGCGAATGCGACCTGCAGGACCAGGCCATGGCCTTCGGTATCGCCGGTTCGCGTTACGCGGAAAACAAGCGCGCGGTTGAAGACAAATATATCGGCCCGCTCGTCAAGACGGTGATGAACCGCTGCATCCACTGCACGCGCTGCGTCCGTTTCACCACGGAAGTGGCCGGCATTGCCGAACTGGGCCTTATCGGCCGCGGTGAAGATGCGGAAATCACCACCTATCTCGAGCAGGCCATGACCTCGGAGCTGCAGGGCAACGTTGTTGACCTTTGCCCGGTCGGCGCGCTCACCTCCAAGCCTTTCGCCTTTACTGCCCGTCCGTGGGAACTGAACAAGACCGAAACCATCGACGTGATGGACGCGCTCGGTTCGGCCATCCGCGTCGATACCCGTGGCCGCGAAGTCATGCGCGTCATGCCGCGTGTCAACGAGGCGATCAACGAAGAGTGGATTTCCGACAAGAGCCGTTTCATCTGGGACGGCCTGAAGACACAGCGTCTCGACCGCCCTTACGTCCGCAAGGATGGCCGCCTGCAGCCTGCAAGCTGGGGTGAAGCCTTCGGTGCGATCAAGCAGGCTGTTGCCGCAACGTCCGGCAGCAAGATCGGCGCAATTGCCGGCGATCTGGCCTCCGTTGAAGAAATGTTCGCGCTGAAGTCGCTTCTGGCGTCGCTCGGCTCGGCCAATGTCGATTGCCGTCAGGATGGCGCTGCACTCGATCCGTCGCTCGGCCGTGCAAGCTACCTGTTCAACTCCACCATCGAAGGTATCGAACAGGCCGACGCCCTGCTGATCGTTGGTTCCAACCCGCGCTACGAAGCGGCCGTGCTCAACGCCCGCATCCGCAAGCGCTGGCGTCGCGGCGGTTTCCCGATCGGCGTGATCGGTGAAGCCGGCGAGCTTCGCTACAATTACGAATATCTCGGTTCCGGCGCTGAAACACTGTCCGATCTGGCCAATGGTTCGCACAGCTTCGTCGACAAGTTGAAGTCCGCCAAGAACCCGCTGATCATCATCGGCCAGGGTGCTCTGGCGCGTGCCGATGGTGCAGCGGTGCTCGCCGCTGCTGCAAAGCTTGCCGTGTCGGTTGGCGCTGTCACCGAAGAGTGGAACGGTTTCTCGGTTCTGCACACCGCCGCTGCCCGCGTTGGCGGTCTCGACATCGGCTTCGTGCCGGGCGAGGGCGGTGTTGCCGCTGCTGAAATGGTCGCGTCCATGGACGTTCTCTTCCTGCTCGGCGCCGATGAACTCGATCTCTCCAACAAGGGCGCCAAGTTCACCGTCTATATCGGTAGCCATGGCGACCAGGGCGCGATGAACGCCGACGTCATCCTTCCGGGTGCAGCCTATACCGAAAAATCCGGGATCTGGGTCAACACCGAAGGCCGCGTGCAGCTGGGCAACCGCGCCGGTTTCGCACCGGGCGAAGCCCGCGAAGACTGGGCGATCCTGCGTGCGCTTTCCGATGTTCTCGGCAAGAAGCTGCCGTTCGATTCGCTGTCTGCCCTGCGCGGCCAGCTCTATGTCGCGCATCCGCATCTGGCGGAAACCGACGAGATCGTCGCCGGCAAGGCTACGGATATCGAAGCGCTGGCCGGCAAGACCGGCTCACTCAACAAGTCGGCGTTTGCCTCGCCGGTTAAAGACTTTTATTTGACGAACCCGATTGCGCGCGCCTCCGCCGTCATGGCCGAGTGTTCCGCATTGGCCCGCAACAATTTCCAGGCTGCGGCAGAGTAAGGGTAGGGGATTTATGGAACAGTTTTTCTGGAGCTACGTCTGGCCCGCGCTGATCATGGTCGGCCAGTCCCTGCTGCTTCTCGTTTGCCTTCTGGTGGCCATCGCCTTCCTGCTGCTCGCCGACCGCAAGGTCTGGGCGGCCGTGCAGCTGCGCCGTGGTCCGAACGTCGTTGGTCCCTTCGGTCTCTTCCAGTCCTTCGCCGACCTTTTGAAGTTCATCCTCAAGGAACCCGTCATTCCGGCGGGTGCCAACAAGGCCGTCTTCCTTCTGGCGCCGCTGGTTGCGGTGACGCTGGCGCTCGCCACCTACGCGGTCATTCCCTTCGCCGATGGCTGGGTCGTTGCCAATATCAATGTCGGCATTCTCTACATCTTCGCGATTTCGTCGCTCGAAGTATACGGTATCATCATGGGCGGCTGGGCTTCGAACTCGAAGTACCCTTTCCTTGGCGCTCTGCGTTCGGCAGCACAGATGGTGTCCTACGAAGTGTCGATCGGCCTCGTCATCGTCACCGTTCTGCTCTGCGTCGGTTCGCTGAACCTGACGGACATCGTTCTGGCCCAGAAGACCGGCCTCGGCACCATGCTTGGCCTGCCTGCCTCGTTCCTTGACTGGCACTGGCTGTCGCTGTTCCCGATGTTCATCGTGTTCTTCATTTCGGGCCTTGCCGAAACCAACCGTCCGCCCTTCGACCTTCCGGAAGCGGAATCGGAACTGGTTGCCGGTCACATGGTCGAATATGGCTCCACGCCTTACATGATGTTCATGCTCGGCGAATATGCTGCGATCGTCCTGATCTGCTGCCTGACGACGATCCTGTTCATGGGCGGCTGGCTGCCGATCGTGGATGTGTGGTTCCTCAACTGGGTTCCGGGCATTGTCTGGTTCGCGTTGAAGGGCTGCATGGTCTTCTTCATGATCGCTCTGACCAAGGCTTTCGTTCCGCGTTACCGTTATGACCAGCTCATGCGTCTCGGCTGGAAGGTGTTCCTGCCTCTGTCGCTCGCCATGGTCGTTATTGTTGCATTCGTATTGAAGCTGACGGGGTGGGCCGGTTGATGTCCGTACTCCTCGCTCAGAAATCTGGAGACTGAGATGGCAAGCCTCTCCCAAGCCGTCAATTCACTGTTCCTCAAGGAGTTCGTGGGCGCGATCCTGCTCACGATGCGCCACTTCTTCAAACAGAAGGCAACGGTGAACTATCCTTTCGAAAAGGGCCCGGTCTCTCCGCGCTTCCGCGGCGAACATGCGCTGCGCCGTTATCCGAACGGTGAAGAACGCTGCATCGCCTGCAAGCTGTGTGAGGCGATCTGTCCCGCTCAGGCGATCACCATCGAAGCCGGCCCGCGCCGCAATGACGGCACCCGCCGCACGGTGCGTTACGACATCGACATGGTGAAGTGCATCTATTGCGGTTTCTGCCAGGAAGCCTGCCCGGTCGATGCCATCGTCGAGGGCCCGAACTTCGAATTCGCGACGGAAACCCGCGAGGAGCTTTATTTCGACAAGCAGAAGCTTCTCGACAACGGCGACCGCTGGGAGCGTGAAATCGCACGCAACCTCGCACTGGATGCGCCTTACCGTTAAGGCGCAACCGTCTTTCCGGGGGAAACCCCGGAAAACGATGAAAAGTAAAATGCCTGCGCGGTTTTCGCCGGCGGGGACGAAACGGGTGAGGGGCCTTCGAGCCATCTTTGCCCGATGAGGACAAGAAGGCACCAAGATGGGTCTGCACGCTGTATTCTTTTATATATTCGCTTTCGTCGCCGTGGCGTCTGCGTTCATGGTCATCGCATCGAAGAACCCTGTTCATTCGGTGCTGTTTCTGATTTTGACCTTCTTCAACGCAGCCGCGCTGTTCCTGCTGACGGGCGCCGAGTTCCTCGGCATGATCCTGCTGGTGGTTTATGTCGGCGCCGTGGCGGTGCTCTTCCTCTTCGTCGTCATGATGCTGGATGTCGATTTCGCGGAGCTGCGCTCGGGCGTACTGCAATATGCCCCGGTTGGCGCGCTGATCGGCGTGATCCTTGCGGCGGAACTGATCGTCGTTGTCGGTGGCAGCGTGCTTAACCCGCAGGCGGCGAAATCGATCACCATGCCGATCCCGCCAGTCTCCGAGCGTACCAACACCGCAGCCCTCGGCGATGTGCTCTATACCAATTACGTCTACTTCTTCCAGCTCGCCGGTCTCGTGCTGCTGGTGGCCATGATCGGCGCCATCGTGCTGACGCTGCGTCATCGCACCGACATCAAGCGGCAGGATATCTCCACGCAGGTTGGCCGTGACCCGAAGACCGCCGTTACCACGGTCAAGGTCAAGCCGGGCCAGGGCATCTGAAGGCGCGAACGGATCCAAGGAAACAGAATATGGAAATCGGTCTTTCCCACTACCTGACGGTCAGCGCGATCCTCTTCACGATCGGCATCTTCGGCATCTTCCTCAATCGGAAGAACGTCATCGTCATCCTCATGTCGATCGAGCTTATCCTGCTTGCGGTCAACATCAACATGGTGGCGTTTTCGGCTTTCCTGAACGACATTGTCGGCCAGGTCTTCGCCTTGTTCATTCTGACCGTTGCAGCCGCCGAAGCGGCCATCGGTCTTGCAATACTCGTTGTCTTCTACCGCAACCGCGGATCGATCGCCGTCGAAGACGTCAATATGATGAAGGGCTGATAAGGCTATGATCTACAAGGCTATCGTCTTTCTTCCCCTGATCGGCTTCCTGATCGCCGGCCTGTTCGGCCGTTCGATCGGCGCCAAGGCTTCGGAATATGTCACCACCGGTCTGATGATCGTGGTCGCCATCCTGTCCTGGATCGTGTTCTTCACCGTCGCGCTTGCCCATGGCGAGCCGGGCGAGGTGATCAAGGTCACCGTGCTGCGCTGGATCCAGTCCGGCGGCATCGACGTCGAATGGGCATTCCGCATCGACACGCTGACGGCCGTCATGTTCGTCGTCGTCAACACCGTCTCGACGCTGGTGCACCTCTATTCGATCGGATACATGCACCACGATCCGCATCGTCCGCGTTTCTTCGCCTATCTGTCGCTCTTCACCTTCGCCATGCTGATGCTGGTGACCTCCGACAACCTGCTGCAGATGTTCTTCGGCTGGGAAGGCGTGGGTCTGGCGTCTTATCTGCTGATCGGTTTCTGGTTCAAGAAGCCGTCCGCATCGGCTGCCGCCATGAAGGCCTTCATCGTCAACCGCGTCGGTGACTTCGGCTTCATTCTCGGCATTGGCGGCGTCTTCGTGCTGTTCGGCTCGATCAATTTCGAGACCATCTTCGCTGCCGCCAGCACCTATCTGCCGGCTGAAGGTGCCGCTTCCACCGAAACCGTCATCAACCTGTTCGGCATGCAGCTGGACAAGGCCAATGCGATGACGGGCGTCTGCCTGCTGCTCTTCATGGGCGCGATGGGTAAATCGGCGCAGTTCCTGCTGCACACCTGGCTGCCGGACGCGATGGAAGGCCCGACCCCGGTGTCTGCCCTCATTCACGCCGCAACCATGGTCACCGCCGGCGTCTTCCTCGTCGCCCGCATGTCGCCGCTGTTTGAACTGTCGCATGATGCGCTGACTGTCGTGACGCTGATCGGCGCGATCACCGCCTTCTTTGCGGCGACCGTCGGCCTCGTGCAGAACGACATCAAGCGCGTCATCGCCTATTCGACCTGCTCGCAGCTCGGTTACATGTTCGTGGCGCTTGGCGTCGGCGCTTATGGCGCGGCCGTGTTCCACCTCTTCACGCACGCCTTCTTCAAGGCTCTGCTGTTCTTGTGCGCCGGTTCGGTCATCCATGCCGTCGATGGCGAGCAGGACATGCGTTACATGGGCGGCCTGCGCAAGCATATCCCCATCACCTTCTGGACCATGACCGTTGGCACCCTGGCGCTGACCGGCGTTGGTATTCCGGGCACGATGATCGGTTTTGCCGGCTTCTTCTCGAAGGACGTCATCATCGAATCCGCTTATGCTTCGCATTCGGTTCTCTCGGGCGTCGCCTTCACGCTGCTGGTCATCGCGGCCCTGTTCACCAGCTTCTACTCCTGGCGTCTGGCCTTCATGACCTTCTTCGGCAAGCCGCGCGCTTCGGCCGATGTGATGCACCACGTGCATGAATCGCCGATGGTCATGCTGATCCCGCTCTTCATCCTCACAATCGGCGCGATCTTCGCCGGTGTGGCCTTCGAAGGTTACTTCTTCGGCGAGGAATATGCCGAATTCTGGAAGGGTGCCCTGTTCACGCTTCCCGGCAACGAAATCCTCGAGGAATTCCACCACGTGCCGCTGTGGGTCAAGTGGAGCCCGTTCTTCGCCATGGCGCTTGGCTTCGTGACCGCATGGTACATGTATATCAAATCGCCCGAGACACCGAAGCGTCTGGCCGAGACCCATCGTGGCCTCTACCAGTTCCTTCTCAACAAATGGTACTTCGACGAACTCTACGACTTCCTCTTCGTTCGTTCCGCAAAGGCGCTCGGCCGCTTCCTGTGGAAGAAGGGCGACGTCGCCGTCATCGACCATTATGGACCGAACGGCATTGCAGCGCGTGTGGTTGACGTGACCAACCGCATGGTCCGCCTGCAATCCGGTTACCTTTATCATTATGCCTTTGCGATGCTGATCGGCATCGCGGCGCTTGTCACCTGGATGATGCTCGGGAGTGCCCTCTGATGACCGATTGGCCCATTCTTTCAACGGTCACCTTTCTGCCGCTCGTCGGCGTGGTGCTCTTGCTCTTGACCAATGAGAACGGCCCCTTCGGTCGCCGCAACATTCTCAACGTCTCGCTGCTGACGACCGTTTTCACCTTCTTGGTGTCGCTGTTCATCTGGATCGGCTTCGATAATTCGAACCCCGGTTTCCAGATGGTGGAAAAGCACGCCTGGTTCGGCAACATCGCCGCTTACCATCTGGGCGTCGACGGCATCTCCATGCTGTTCGTCATCCTCACCACTTTCCTCATGCCCTTCTGCGTGCTGGCAAGCTGGGATTCGATTGAAAAGCGCATCAAGGAATACATGATCGCCTTCCTGCTTCTGGAAGTCGTCATGATCGGCGTCTTCGTGGCGCTGGATACGGTTCTCTTCTACGTCTTCTTCGAAGCGACGCTGATCCCGATGTTCATCATCATCGGCGTCTGGGGTGGCAAGGATCGCGTCTACGCCTCCTACAAGTTCTTCCTCTATACGCTGCTCGGCTCGGTCCTGACCATGCTCGCCATCATGGCGATGTACTGGCAGTCCGGTACGACCGATATGACCGAACTGCTGAAATACGGCTTCCCGGCTGGCATGCAGACCTGGCTGTGGCTTGCCTGTTTCGCGGCCTTCTCGGTCAAGATGCCGATGTGGCCGGTGCACACCTGGCTCCCGGACGCCCACGTGCAGGCGCCGACGGCAGGCTCGGTCATTCTGGCTGGCGTGATGCTGAAGCTCGGCGGTTACGGTTTCATCCGTTTCTCGCTGTCGATGTTCCCCTTGGCGTCGGACTATTTCGCTCCCTTCGTCTTCACGCTGTCGGTTCTCGCCATCATCTACACCTCGCTGGTGGCGATGATGCAGGACGACATCAAGAAGCTGATCGCCTATTCCTCCGTTGCCCACATGGGTTACGTCACGATGGGCATCTTCGCCGCCAACGTGCAGGGCGTTCAGGGTGCTATCTTCCAGATGCTGTCGCACGGCATTGTCTCTGGCGCACTCTTCCTCTGCGTCGGCGTTGTCTACGACCGGCTGCACACCCGCGAGATTTCGGCCTATGGCGGTCTCGTGAACAACATGCCGAAATATGCCGTCGCCTTCATGATTTTCACCATGGCCAATGTCGGTCTGCCCGGCACGTCTGGCTTTGTCGGTGAATTCCTGACGCTGATCGGCGTATTCCGCGCCAACACGCTGGTCGCGCTGTTTGCGGCAACCGGCGTCATCCTCTCGGCCGCTTATGCGCTGTGGCTTTACCGCCGCGTGATTTTCGGTGCGCTCGAGAAGGAAAGCCTGAAGGCGATGCTCGATCTGTCGACCCGCGAAAAGGTCATCCTTTATCCGCTGGTCGTCCTGACGATCTTCTTCGGCGTCTATCCGGCGCCGGTGTTCGATGCCACCGCCGCATCGGTTGATCTTCTGGTAAACAACTATACGGCTGCATTGCAGGCGGCGCAAAATGTTGCGCTCACTATGAATTGACGACAGGACCCGTTGGACATGACCGCTGAAATTCTTTTTGCCAGTCTGCACATCGCGACGCCCGAGCTGATCCTTGCGGTCGGCGCGCTGGCGCTGCTCATGATTGGCGTCTTCTCGGGCGACAAGTCGACAACGACGGTCACGGGCCTCTCCGTGGCCCTGCTGCTCGTCGTCGGTCTCTGGATCGTCTTTGCGCCCGCTTCGGGTGTGGCCTTCGGCGGCGTTTACGTCGCCGATGCCTTCGGTAACTTCATGAAGGTGCTGGCGCTGATCGGCTCGATCACCGCCATGATCCTTTCCGTCGGCCAGGGCCGTTTCGAACCGGTCGGCCGGTTCGAATATCCGGTGCTTCTGGTTCTCGCGACCCTCGGCATCCTGCTGATGATCTCGGCCAACAACCTGATCTCGCTCTATATGGCGCTGGAACTGCAGTCGCTTGCGCTCTACGTCGTCTGCGCCATCAACCGGGAAAGCCTGCGCTCTACGGAAGCGGGCCTGAAGTATTTCGTTCTCGGCGCGCTTTCCTCCGGCATGCTGCTTTATGGCATGTCGCTGGTTTACGGTTTCACCGGCAATACCGGCTTTACCGAAATCGCCCAGGTGCTTACGGCAGAGACCCGTTCGCTCGGCCTCGTTTTCGGTCTGGTCTTTGTTCTCGCCGGTCTGGCATTCAAGATCTCCGCCGTGCCGTTCCACATGTGGACGCCGGACGTTTATGAAGGCGCGCCGACCCCGGTCACGGCCTTCCTGTCCGCGGCCCCCAAGATTGGCGCCATGGCGATCTTCGTTCGCATCGTCATTGATGCTTTCCAGCCGGTTTTTGCCGACTGGCAGCAGATCGTCGTCTTCATCTCCATCGCTTCCATGCTGCTCGGCTCGTTTGCCGCGATCGGCCAGAAGAACATCAAGCGACTGATGGCCTATTCCTCCATCGGTCATATGGGTTACGCGCTGGTCGGTCTTGCAGCGGGCACGGAAGCCGGCATTTCGGGCGTCATTCTCTACATGACCATCTACATGGTCATGACGCTTGGCACCTTCGCCTGCATTCTCTCCATGCGCCGCAAGGAAATCGGCAATGTGGAGACTGTCGAGGATCTGGCCGGGCTTTCCTCGACCAACCCGTTCATGGCGGTTGTGCTGACGATCCTGATGTTCTCGCTTGCCGGTATCCCGCCGCTCGCCGGCTTCTTCGGCAAGTATTACGTCTTCCTCGCTGCCATCGAAGCCAAGCTCTATCCGCTCGCCGTCATCGGCGTGATCGGTTCGGTCGTCGGCGCGTATTATTATATCCGCGTCGTCAAGGTCATGTGGTTCGATGAGGCCAAGGGCAGCTTCGAGCGTCCGGCCGGTGAACTGAAAATCGTTTATGCGCTTTCGGGACTGTTTGTCGTCGCCTTCATCGTCTTCGGCGGTGCGCTCGGCAATGCGGTCACGGTCGCAGCAAAGACGTTCTTTTGACCAATACGCACAAGCATACGGGCCGGATGTCCATCGATGACTTCCGGCACGAAGCGATGGTGGAAACACCATCGACCAATATAGAATGTTTTGCCCGAGCGCGGGCGGGCGATGGCGGCAATCTGTGGATCACCGCCATCCGCCAGACCGGCGGGCGCGGCCGTCGCGGCCGGCCGTGGGTTTCAGAGCCCGGCAATCTCTACGCCTCGCTTCTCCTGATCGATCCCGCACCGATGGACCGCGTCGGGTCTTTGCCGCTTGCCTTTGCGCTGGCCGTTTACCGCGCCATCCGCGCGGTTTTGCCGACCGGCGGCGAGCCGCTAGAGATCAAATGGCCGAATGACGTGCTGATTGGTCGTCAAAAAACCTGCGGCATTTTGATGGAGGCGGAGCTTCTGCCGGACGGACGGCGCGCCATCGTCATTGGCATCGGCATCAATATCGCCCACAAGCCGGAAAACCCGCTTTATCCCGTCACCATGCTGTCCGAACACGGTGCTTCCTGTTCACCCGACGAACTCTTCGCCCATCTTTTCCGCGAAACGGCGGATGTGCTGACGGGCTGGGATGAGGGCAGGGGTGTGGCCGGTGTCATGACAGGCTGGCGGGCGGCCGCCTGCGGTATCGGCGAACATATCACCGTCAACTTCCCCGATCGCTCGATCGGCGGGCGTTTCGTCGGAATTGATGATAATGGTTATCTGCTGCTGGATGAGGATGAGGGCGCAAGACGCTCCATCGCCGCCGGCGACGTCTTTTTCGGATGAGGTGCGCCGTGCGGGCTGGACGCCCGCGCCGAACCGGATCCCACAGGTTGGAGCTTTCCTGCAGCTCTTGAAAAGCAGGGTGGCAGACCGGCTCCGCATCGGCCCGGTCGATCAGATGGTTTAACAGGTCCGATGCTGCTAACCGGCGCGGGGCGTGGCAGATCGCCGTCGCTCGCGCGCTCTCGTGAATGGATAAGAAGAATAATGGCTAAACAGGACGAACTGGTATTTTTGCCGCTTGGCGGCGTCGGTGAAATCGGCATGAATCTGGCGCTTTACGGATACGGTCCGGCAAGCAAGCGCGAATGGATCATGGTGGATTGCGGCGTGACCTTTGCCGGTCTCGATCTGCCGGGGGTCGATCTGGTTCTGCCCGACATCAGCTACATCGCCGAGCAGAAGAAGAGCCTCAAAGGCATCATCATCACCCACGCTCATGAGGACCATTATGGCGCGCTGAACGATCTGTGGCCGGGCCTCAACGTGCCCGTCTATGCCTCGGGTTTCACCGCCGGCATGCTGGAGGCGAAGCGCGCCTATGAAGGCTCCCGCGCCGAGATCCCGGTGACGCCTTTCAAGGCGGGCGATCGCATCAATGTCGGTCCCTTCGAAATCGAGGCCGTCGGCGTCAATCACTCCATCCCGGAGCCGATGTCGCTGGTCATCCGCACGCCGCTCGGCAATGTCATCCACACGGGTGACTGGAAAATCGACGAAGCGCCGTCGCTCGGTCCATTGACGGATGAGGCCCGCTTCCGCGCCATCGGTGAAGAGGGCGTACTGGCGCTGATGTGCGACAGCACCAACTCGCTCCGCGACGGCGTGTCTCCGTCGGAACACGAAGTCTCCGAAGGTCTGCGGCAGATCATCGAAAATGCCGAGGGCCGCGTGGCCATCACCACCTTCTCCTCCAATGTCGGGCGTATCCGTTCCATCGCGCAGGCTGCAGAAGCGGCGGGCCGCGAGGTGCTGCTGCTCGGCTCGTCGCTGAAGCGCGTCGTCAACGTCTCGCAGGATCTCGGTATCATGGAAGGTATCAAGCCGTTCCTGGCCGAAGACGAATATGGCTATATCCCGCGCAACAAGGTCGTCGTCATTCTCACCGGCTCTCAGGGCGAGCCGCGGGCGGCCCTTGCCAAGCTGTCGCGTGATGAGATGCGCAATGTGGCGCTTGCCGCCGGGGACACGGTCGTGTTTTCCTCGCGCGCCATTCCCGGCAACGAAAAGGCGATCATCGAGATCAAGAACGGCCTGATAGAGCAGGGTGTCCACATCGTTACGGACAATGAGGCTCTGGTCCACGTTTCCGGCCATCCGCGCCGCAACGAACTTCTGAAGATGTATGAATGGACGAAGCCGCAGATCGTCGTGCCGGTGCATGGCGAGGCCGCCCATCTGGTGGCGCAGAAGGAACTGGCCGAACAGGCCGGCATCTCGCAGGTGCCGAAGGTTCGCAACGGCAATGTTCTGCGTCTGGCACCCGGTCCTGCGGAAGTCATCGACGATGCACCGCATGGCCGCGTCTTCAAGGATGGCAATCTCATCGGCGATATGGACGAGATGGGAATCTCCAACCGTCGCAAGCTTTCCTTCGCTGGCCATGTGTCCGTCAATGTGGTGCTGGACAGCCGTTATGACTTCCTCGGCGATCCCGATGTCGTGCCTTTCGGCCTGCCGGAATTCGATGACGAAGGCGAGGATATGGAAGATACGCTTTATGACGCCGTTCTCGGCGCTGTGGAGAGCATTCCCCGCGCCCGTCGCAAGGATCTGGAACTGCTGCGCGAGGCGGTTCGCCGCGCCGTGCGCGCTGCCGCCAACCAGACCTGGGGCAAGAAGCCGATCGTGACGGTTTTCGTGACGAAGGTCTGAGCCGGAGAGCCGCTGGACCTTTCAAACAGCTGCGTCGCGCCATATCCGGGTTGATCCGGATATGACGTGGCAACTGTTTCCCGCTTCTTCCTGTGGCTTTTTGCGCTTCTGGCAGGGAAGTGATTCCGGTTTACGGATGAATGCGTTACAAGGAACGCACATGCAGGGAGGATGTCATGCCGCTTCTTTCGGTCTTCGCCATTTATTTCATCGTCTGGTGGACGGTTCTTTTCGTCGTGCTGCCGATCGGCCTTCGTACCCAGGCGGAAGACGGAGACGTGGCGCTGGGCACGGTCGCAAGCGCACCGTCGCGGTTCAGGGGCGGCCGTGTCGTCTTGTTGACCACCCTGATATCGGCCCTGATCTGCGGCATCTGGTACGGCGGATCCTGGTGGTTCGGCGTCAGCCTTGATGACTTGCCGAGAATTATTCCCGTCTACGACTGACGCATCGGAAGCCTGTCGGCACCCATAGCAGACGTTCTCTTCCCCTCATTCCTGTGCCTGTCACAGGAATCCAGCCGACGCGCGTCTGCGCGGAGAGAGAGTCCTTTTCAGCCCAAAAACTTGGGCTGACTGGGCCCCTGTGACAAGCAAAGGAATAAGGGAAAGAGGCAGAGTAAAAAATCCTCACATGTCAGCACCCACCACGGCGCGGCAAGCGGCGCACCGGACACTGTCATAAGGATGTCATCTCCATCGTGCACACAGCATGGACGTATCGGACGGCTGATTCACCGTCACAATTTAACCGGAATAACGAGCCGGGGGTTGGTCGCGTCTATGAATCAAAAAAAAACAAGGCTTTTCAGCCTTGTTTTTCAGGTTTCGCGTGATCTGTAACCGTTACCGGGGCAGCGAACGAGCGCGCCTAAGATCTGATCCTCCCAAGACTGACCGCGAAAACGACAAGAATTTAGACTTCCTGCCTCTTTTGTAAGCTAAAGCTAGCTTAATCACCCATGCTTGTCATCTCATTTTTTGCATATTTGTTACAGTCGGCAAAAAATTCCCTATGGTGCAATTTGTCGCACCGGAACAAGAATAATATTCCGACCAAAGCGTTTTGACGCGAATTAGCTATCGCGAAAATGCCATGAAATCGCCTTGAGCGCTCTTTTAATGGCGGGTTTTCTTCTTGGCGGGAAACGGCTATGTACGGCGCCAATATCCCTCTATTCGGGGCGATTCCCGCGCATATGCGCGTTATCGCCAATATCAATGGAAGCCGTCATGCGTCTTAGCCGTTATTTCATGCCCATCCTGAAGGAAAACCCCAAGGAAGCGGAGATCGTCTCCCACCGCCTGATGCTGCGTGCGGGCATGATCCGGCAGCAATCGGCTGGCATTTATTCCTGGCTGCCGCTCGGCAAACGTGTACTGGACAAGGTCAACAGGATCATCCGGCAGGAGCAGGACCGCTCCGGCGCCATCGAGCTTCTGATGCCGACGCTGCAATCTGCCGAGCTCTGGCAGGAAAGCGGCCGCTACGATGACTACGGCAAGGAAATGCTGCGCATCAAGGACCGCCAGGACCGCCAGATGCTCTATGGTCCCACCAACGAGGAGATGATCACCGACATCTTCCGTTCCTATGTGAAGTCCTACAAGAACCTGCCGCTCAACCTCTACCATATCCAGCTGAAGTTCCGCGACGAGGTTCGCCCGCGTTTCGGCACCATGCGTTCGCGCGAGTTCCTGATGAAGGACGCCTATTCCTTCGATCTGACCAAGGAAGAGGCGATCCACTCCTATAACAAGATGTTCGTGGCTTACCTGCGCACCTTCGAGCGCCTTGGCCTGCGTGCGATTCCCATGCGCGCCGATACCGGCCCGATTGGCGGCAACCACAGCCATGAATTCATCATTCTGGCTGATACCGGCGAATCCGAAGTTTTCTGCCACAAGAGCTTCCTCGACCGCGCCATCCCGGCTGAGAATACCGATTTCGACGATGTCGCAGCGCTTCAGGGCGTTTTCGACGAGTGGACGGCCGATTATGCCGCCACCTCGGAAATGCACGACGAAGCCGCCTATGACGCCATTCCCGATGGCGAGCGCCTTTCCGCGCGCGGTATCGAAGTCGGCCACATCTTCTATTTCGGCACCAAATATTCCGAGCCGATGGGCGCGAAAGTGCAGGGCAAGGATGGCAAGGAACACCCCGTCCACATGGGTTCCTATGGCATCGGACCGACACGCCTTGTTCCCGCCATCATTGAAGCATCGCATGACGAGAACGGAATCATCTGGCCTGCTTCGGTTGCTCCGTTCGATGTCGTCATCATCAACATGAAGGCTGGCGACGAGGCCTGTGATGCGGCTTGCGAAAAGCTGTATTACTCGCTGTCCAACGCCGGCAAGGATGTTCTTTACGACGACACCGACGACCGCGCCGGCCAGAAGTTTGCCACCGCCGACCTCATCGGCGTGCCGTTGCAGATCATCGTCGGCCCGCGTTCGGTCGCGAATGGCGAGGTCGAAGTGAAGGACCGCAAGACCGGCGAACGTGAAACCGTCACAATCGAGGCGGCAATGAACAGGGTGCTTGGCTAAGCACGAACGGAAAGATGGGAGCGGCCTTCATCCGAAGACCGCTCCAGTTTTAGAGCGCATGCCGCAGAGATTGGGACCGGTCTTTGAAAAGACCGATCTTGCAAGGTGAGATCAGGGAGACGAAATGGCAAAAGCCGAGGCTGACAAGGGTGCGGCTCCTTCCGCCCGGGAAAAAACCGCCCGGCCGTTTTCCGCTTTCGAGCGCATGGTGGCGTGGCGCTATCTGCGATCGCGGCGCAAGGAAGCGTTCATTTCCGTCATCGCCGGCTTTTCCTTCGTCGGCATCATGCTGGGCGTTGCGACGCTCATCATCGTCATGGCGGTGATGAACGGTTTCCGCACGGAGCTGATTTCCCGCATTCTCGGCATCAACGGCCACATGATCGTCCAGCCGATCGATCAGCCCTTCAACAATTATGATGAGCTGGCGAAGAAATTCGCCGCCGTTCCGGGTGTCAACATGGCCCTGCCGCTGGTGGAAGGCCAGACCCTGGCCTCCGGTCGCGGCGGTGCAGGCTCCGGCGCGCTGGTGCGCGGTGTGCGTCAGGACGATATCGACAAGATCAAGGAAGTCTCCACCAACATCAAGACCGGCGACCTCGTTGGCTTCATGGCGGGAGACGGCGTTCTGGTCGGCTCGCGGCTCGCCGCCCAGCTTGGCGTGACGGCGGGCGACGATATCACCCTCATTTCGCCGGAAGGCGATGTGACGCCGATGGGTGTCAATCCACGCGTCAAATCCTACAAGATATCGGGCGTCTTCGAGATTGGCATGTCGGAATATGACGCCTCGATGATCTATATGCCCTTGTCGGAAGCCCAGCTTTATTTCAATGCCGACGGTATCGTGCAGTCCATCGAGCTTTACGTCAGCCGTCCCGACGATGTCGACGGAATCCGGCCGCTGGTGGAGCAGGCGGCCGAACGGCAGATCTATATCACCGACTGGAGACAGCGAAACCAGACCTTCTTCTCCGCCCTGCAGGTGGAAAGAAACGTCATGTTCATGATCCTCACCCTCATCGTTCTGGTGGCGGCGCTCAACATCATTTCCGGCCTCATCATGCTGGTGAAGGACAAGGGCAGCGATATCGCGATTCTCCGCACCATGGGCGCCAGTTCCGGCGCGGTCATGCGCATCTTCTTCATGACCGGGGCGGCAATCGGCACGGTCGGCACCTTCGCGGGCGTGGCGCTCGGCGTCATCGTCTGCCTCAACGTGGAATCCATCCGGCAATTCTTCTCCTGGATATCAGGCACGGTATTGTTCGATCCGCAGCTCTATTTCCTGAGCCAGCTGCCGGCTGAAATGGATTTGAGCGAGACCATCACCGTTGTCATCATGGCGCTGACGCTTTCTTTCCTGGCAACGATCTTTCCGGCATGGCGGGCTTCCAAGCTCGATCCGGTGCAGGCCCTGCGTTACGAATAAGGACCGCTTCGCAATATGGCAAAAAAAACAGTGCTGCGGCTTACCGGCGTCGAGAGGACTTATGGTCAGGGCGAGACGTCGCTTTCCATTCTGCGCAAGGCCGATTTTGAACTGAAGAGCGGCGAGATGGTGGCACTTGTCGCCCCCTCGGGAACCGGCAAATCCACGCTGCTGCATCTGGCGGGGCTTCTGGAACATCCCGATGCCGGCGAGGTCTTCATCAACGGTGCGCCCTGCAATGGGCTGGGCGACGAAACCCGCACGGCGATCCGCCGCAGCGACATCGGTTTCGTCTACCAGTTCCATCACCTGCTGCCGGAATTCTCGGCGGTGGAGAATGTGATGATGCCGCAGCTCATCGCCGGCTTGACGCAGGCTGAGGCCCGCAAGCGCGCCAGCGCGCTGCTCGACTACATGCGCGTCGGCCATCGCGGCGAACATCGCCCGGCGGAACTTTCCGGCGGTGAACAACAGCGTGTGGCCATTGCGCGCGCAGTCGCCAATGCACCGCTCCTGCTGCTTGCCGACGAGCCGACCGGCAACCTCGACCCCGAGACCGCGCATTATGTGTTCGATGCGCTGGAAGCGCTGGTGCGCCAGTCCGGTCTTGCAGCACTGATCGCCACCCATAATCACGATCTTGCCAACCGCATGGACCGTCGCGTGACGCTCGCCGAAGGGAAGATCGTCGATTTCTGATCGTCACTGCATAGGGCGATCATTGCGACGCCCGGTGCGATCCGTACCGAACCGGTGAGTCTCTTCACCCTGCGTCGGCCAGACTGTCGCTCGCTCTTCCACAACTGAATTTTTCCGAACCCGGAGGTGTTTTTTGCCTCCGGGTTTTTTGCTTTGGAGTCAGGGACTTGCCGACAACGCCAACGGAACCGCGGCCGATTCTCTCGCGTTAGCAAGAGGAACATCAGCAGAACCCTGTTGACAATGGAACGAAATGAGAACAAACTTGGAACATAACGAGTAAGGAGAGACCAATGACTGATTTCATCCGTGACGTTGCCGCTTTCGCTTCCATCGCTGTCTTCGTTGCCAGCTTTTCGGTGATCCTCACTGCCCTGTGAAGGACGCACCGGCGCAGAAGCCTGTATAGAGGCCGCAAGGCTGTGGACTTTGAGCGCCGGAAATCGGAAAATCGTCCCCTCGATTCAGAATGACAGGACGATGTTATGGGCGATACGGTTGTGCGTGGAGAAAACTCTGACGGAACGCTGAAAACGCCGGGTTTCGTCCATCTGCGGGTCCATTCCGCTTACTCCCTGCTTGAGGGGGCGCTACCCCTCAAGAAAATCATGTCCAAGGCCGTCGCGGACGGGCAGCCGGCCATTGCCATTACCGACACCAACAATCTTTTCGTTGCCCTGGAATTTTCCGAAAAGGCGCGCGATGAAGGTTTGCAGCCGATCATCGGCTGCCAGGTATCGATCGACATGCAGGATGCGGCGGATGATCGCCGCAACCATAACAGCCACCTCGCAAAACTTCCCGCCATCGTGCTTCTGGCGGCCGATGCTGAAGGTTACGAGCGGCTGGTGGATCTGATCAGCCGCGCTTATCTGGAAGGTGAGAGCGGCGGCCAGTCCGTGCACATTACCCGTGCGTGGCTGGAGGAGGCCTCCAATGCCGGTTTGATCGTGCTGACGGGCGCCTCGGGTGGTCCTGTTGATATGGCCCTGAAGGAAGGGCATGCATCCCAGGCAAAAGAACGTCTGATAACGCTGAAGTCGCTCTTCGGTGCCAGGCTTTACATCGAATTGCAGCGCCAGTCCGGTTATGACCGCGCCCATGAGCGGCGTATGATCGGGCTTGCTTACGAACACGATATTCCGCTTGTCGCCACCAATGAGGCGTTCTTTCCTTCAAAGGCCGATTACGAGGCGCATGATGCGTTGATGGCGGTGGCGCATAACGCCATCGTTTCCGATGACAGCCGGTTTCGCCTGACCCCCGACCATTATCTGAAAAGCCGCGAGGAAATGACGGCGCTGTTTGCCGACATTCCCGAGGCGCTGGAAAACACCATCGAGATTGCGCTCCGCTGCTCCTACGTGCTGAAAAAACGCGGGCCGATCCTGCCGCGTTTCACCGGCGCCAGCGACGATCCGGAGGCTGCGGAGCACGCCGAAACCGAGGAGTTGCGTCGACAGGCTGTCGAGGGGCTGGATCAGCGGCTCGCCGCGCTCGGCATGTCGCCCGGCTATACGGAGCAGGATTATCGCGAGAGACTGGATTTCGAGCTCGGCGTCATCTCGCGCATGAAATTCCCCGGTTACTTCCTCATCGTTGCCGACTTCATCAAATGGGCCAAGCAGCAGGATATTCCGGTCGGCCCCGGCCGCGGTTCGGGTGCCGGCTCGCTCGTTGCCTATGCACTCACCATCACCGACGTCGATCCCCTGCGCTTCTCGCTGCTGTTCGAACGCTTCCTCAATCCCGAACGCGTATCGATGCCCGACTTCGATATCGACTTCTGCCAGGATCGCCGCGAAGAGGTGATCCGTTACGTGCAGCGCAAATATGGCCGCGAGCAGGTGGCGCAGATCATCACCTTCGGTTCGCTGCAGGCGCGTGCGGCTTTGCGCGACGTTGGCCGCGTGCTGGAAATGCCCTATGGGCAGGTGGACAAGATCTGCAAACTCGTGCCCAACAACCCGGCCAATCCGACACCCTTGTCGAAAGCCATCGAGGAAGAACCGCGTCTGCAGGAAGAAGCGGACAAGGAACCGGTCGTCGCCCGTCTGCTTGATATCGCCCAGAAGATCGAAGGGCTTTACCGGCACGCATCCACCCATGCCGCCGGTATCGTCATCGGAGACCGGCCGCTATCGAAGCTCGTGCCGATGTATCGCGATCCGCGCTCCGACATGCCGGTCACCCAGTTCAACATGAAATGGGTGGAAAGCGCCGGCCTCGTCAAATTCGACTTCCTCGGCCTGAAGACGCTGACGGTGCTGAAGGTGGCCGTCGATTTTGTTGCCAAGCGCGGCATCAAGGTCGATCTTGCCGCAATTCCGCTGGATGACGCAAAAACCTACGAGATGTTGTCGCGCGGGGAGACCATCGGCGTGTTCCAGGTGGAAAGTGCCGGCATGCGCAAGGCGCTGATCGGCATGCGCCCGGACTGCATCGAGGATATCATCGCGCTGGTGGCGCTCTATCGTCCGGGACCGATGGAGAATATCCCGGTCTATAATGCCCGCAAGCATGGCGAGGAGGAGCTGGAGTCCATCCATCCAACCATCGACCATCTCTTGAAGGAAACGCAGGGCGTTATCGTCTATCAGGAACAGGTGATGCAGATCGCCCAGGTTCTCTCCGGTTACTCGCTCGGCGAGGCCGATCTTCTGCGCCGCGCCATGGGCAAGAAGATCAAGGAGGAGATGGACAAGCAGCGCGAACGTTTCGTTGATGGCGCCATCAAGAACGGCGTGTCGAAGCCGCAGGCCGACACCATCTTCGACCTTCTGGCGAAATTCGCCAATTACGGCTTCAACAAGAGCCACGCAGCCGCCTACGCCATCGTTTCCTATCAGACCGCCTATATGAAGGCGCATTATCCGGTGGAGTTCCTGGCGGCCTCCATGACGCTTGATATGGCGAATACGGATAAGCTCAACGATTTCCGGCAGGATGCCGGCCGCCTCGGCATCGAGATCGTCGCACCTTCCGTGCAAACCTCCTTCCGCCAGTTCGAGACGGGCGAAAACCGCATCTATTATTCGCTGGCCGCCATCAAGGGCGTGGGCGAGGGGGCGGTGGAGCACATCGTCACTGTTCGCGGCGACAAGCCGTTTACGAGCCTTGAGGATTTCTGCCTGCGGATCGATCCGAAGCAGATCAACCGGCGTGTGTTGGAAAGCCTCATCAATGCCGGCGGTTTCGATTGTTTCGGTCGCGACCGTGCCGAGATGATCGGCGGTCTGGACCGGATCATCGGTTATTCGCAGCGCGCGCAGGAAAGCCGTGTCACCGGCCAGTCGGACATGTTCGGCTCAGGCGGCGCAAGCGGTCCGGAAAAGCTCGTGCTGCCCGCCTTCCAGCCCTGGCTCGCTTCGGAAAAGCTGCTGCGCGAATATCAGGTACTCGGCTTTTACCTCACCGCCCATCCGCTCGATACCTATCGGCCGGTCCTGGAGAAATTGCGGGTACAGAATTTCGCCGATTTTTCAGCGGCGGTGAAGCAGGGCGCAACCGCCGGGCGTCTGGCCGGCACGGTCACGGGCAAGCAGGAGCGCAAGACCCGCACCGGCAACAAGATGGGAATCGTCACCTTCTCGGATGCGTCAGGGCAGTATGAGGCTGTGCTGTTTTCCGAAGGGCTCGGCCAGTTCCGTGATCTGCTAGAAGTGGGCAAATCGCTGGTCATCACTGTTCAGGCCGAAGAACGCCCGGAAGGCATCGGTCTTCGCATCCAGACGGCGCAATCGCTGGAGGAGAAATCCGTGCAGATGCAGAAGGCTCTGCGCGTTTACGTGCGCGATTCTGGCCCGCTGAAAACCGTCGCCCGGCACCTCAACACGAAGGGTGACGGATCAGTCTATTTTATCGTCATCAAGGATGAAGGCAGTCGCGAGATCGAGGTGGAACTGACGGAGAAATACCGCATTTCGCCGGAAATCGCCGCAGCACTTCGCTCCGCTCCCGGCATTGTTGATGTCGAGCTGGTGTGAGGCCTCAATCGCGCAGCCTGCTCAGACCGGCCCTTCCCTGGTCACGGTGATGAAGTCCGTTCCAGCACCTGTCTCCATCTGGTGACTGAGGTCGGAAACGGTGATCGAGCTGCCCGTTGAAAGCTCCTTTTCGATGCGGGCACGGATGTCGGCCGGTATGTCGAGGCGGCCGAGCACGGCGCTCAGCTGGTCGAAGCCGCCGGGAGCCTCGGTAACGGTAATGCCCAGCCGCTTGCGGGCAGCGGTGGGCAGATGGTTTTCCAGCGTCAAGCCGTTCCATTCGGCGGTGCCCCTCGCACGGTCCACCGAAACGGCCTCGAAGAAATGGGTTCCGAGCGCCACTTCAGGATCCTTGATGTCGATGGCGGCCTCGAACAACGGCTTGAAATCCTGCCGCACCATGATCTGGCCGCTCAGTGGATGGTCTTCACCGGCGGAAGCATAAAGCGCCGTTACGAAAGTATCCGTCAGAAGCGGTCCGGTGGTTTTCAGGCCTTTCCAGCGCTTGAACCCGTTAATGGCGCTGATCGTCATCTCTCCGGCATAACCATCCGCTGAACCAGCATCGAAACCAAGGCGGGTCAGCAAGGCCTGAATATCCATCACCTTTTCCCGCTCACCGCGCCGGGTGATGAGGATTCGCAGGGGCGAAGATTCCTTACCCTTTGCGGTCGTTTTGAGAGCCGGCTTGAGAGAATGCGTCTTTTCATTGACCGCGACCTCCACCGCACCCAGTGCGGCATCGAATGTCGCCGGGCGCAGCTCGACATCGGAGAGCAGCAGCTCGCCGTCATCGCCATCCTCGCGCGGCTCAAACAGCGCCGGATGCTGCACGAAGCGCAGCGAGACCGGCCGGTCGGTGATGATGACGTGCACGCCGCGTTGCGTGTCGCCGAAGAGTGACTTCGCGAATTTGGAGGGCAGGCGCACGCAGCCATGCGAGGCCGGATAATTCGGCACCTTACCTTCGTGGAGTGCTATGCCCGACCATGTCAGCCGCTGCATGAAGGGCATGGGGGCGGCCGAGTAGATATTGGATTCGTGGTATTTACGCTTTTCCAGAATGGAAAATATGCCGCTCGGCGTCTCATGTCCGGCCTTGCCGGTGGAGACTTTCGATGTGGCGATGATCTCGCCGTTTTCATAAAGCGCCAGCGACTGATCGTTTTTCGAAACGACGATCTGCAGGGACTTGCTGTCGGCGGCGAGCGCCGGAAAGGCAAGAATGCTGGCCGACAACATGCCGGTCAGAAAACATAGGCGAAGGGACATGACGCAATACACCACATGCACAAAACTTGCTTCACTCAACCACGCGAAGTTTAATGAAGTTTAAGGATGCGCCAGTTGCAGCATCACTAATTTGTGTAAAAGCTTAAATAAACGCGCGTCATTCGCTGAGAGCGGCACCGGCATGCGCAGGCCTCACTTTCGTGTGCCGAAAGTGTAGCCGGTCTCGACGCTGCCCTTGCCGAACTTGTCGCGCAGCTTGTCCATGGCCGCTTCCGCCGCTGCCCGGCGTTCAGCCTGTCTGTCGACGAGATCGGGAGGATCGGCAAGCCCTCCATCGCGCAGATCGCTGACGCCGATACCGATCAGCCGGAACTTGGTGCCGTCGGTTTCTTTTTCCAGCAGCGAAAGACCGGTGCGGAATATCCGGTCGGCAAGCTGGGTAGGGTCATCAAGCCTGCGGTTACGGGTGCGGCTCTTGAAGTCGGCCGTCTTCATTTTCAACACCACCGTCTGGCCTGAAATGCCGCTCTTCTTCAGCCGCCAGGCGACTTTTTCGGACAGCGAGCGCAGGATCGGGACGAGGTCATCGTGCCGGGAAATATCGTTGAAGAAAGTGGTCTCGGAAGACACGCTTTTGGCCGGGTCATTGTTGTGGACATGACGCTCGTCTATGCCGCGTGAGAGCCGGAAGAGCCGCTGCCCCATCACCCCGTAGCGGCGCATCAGATCGCCTTCCTCCATCTCCTGCAGCTGGCCCACCATGCGGATGCCGTCCGCCTCCAGCGTTGCCGCAAATGCCTTTCCCACGCCCCAGATGGTGGTGACGGGCCGCGTCGCCAGAAAGGAAAGCGCCTCGGCTTCGCCGATTACCGAAAAGCCGCGCGGCTTTTTGAGGTCGGAAGCGACCTTGGCCAGAAACTTGCAATAGGACAGGCCGGCCGAGACCGTCACGCCGACCTCTTTTTCCACCCGCTTGGCAAATTTCGCCAGCACGCGCGCTGGCGGATCATGATGCAGCCTTTCGGTTCCGGAAAGGTCAAGAAATGCCTCATCTATGGAAATCGGCTGCACGAGCGGCGTCAACTCCTGCATCATGGACCTGATTTCGCGCCCGACGCGGCTGTACTTTTCCATGTCCGGCTTGATGACCACCGCATCCGGGCAGGCTTCCAGCGCCTTGAACATCGGCATGGCGGAACGCACGCCCTGAATGCGGGCAATGTAGCATGCGGTGGAAACCACACCGCGCTTGCCACCGCCAACGATGACCGGCTTGTCGGCAAGTTCGGGATTGTCCCGTTTTTCGACGGAGGCGTAAAAGGCGTCGCAATCGATATGGGCGATGCTGAGATCATAGAGTTCGTCATGGTAGACGAGACGCGGGCTGCCGCAGGCGCGGCAACGCCTCATGCCCGCTGGCTGGCCCGCCAGACAGTCACGGCAAAAACCGGGATCATAGTGGTGCGACGTGGGCATGGACCGAAAACAAAACCAGAACGTTGCCGACCATACTCCGGTGGTGACCTTGGCTCAAGAGGTCGGCCTGTCAATACACGCCTGAATCCAGCCCAGGCCCGGAAAAATGGTGCCAGGCGGCAGCCACCGTTTCGGGAGAGGTACCCGTCGCGGCACAGAAGGCCATGAGGTCGGGCTCGTGGCTCATCAGAAAATCGGTGAGGCCCGCCAGAAAGCCGGGATCGTTGACGGCCTGGCGCAGCATGTTGGCCTGCAATCCGCTCAGCGCCAGAAAACGCGCCAGCATGTCCGGCTCGTTTGCCAGCCAGCCAAGTATGGCGGCCGCCGTTTCTTGCGGATCTTTGCCGGCATCGTCTTTGTTTTTTGGATCTCGCAGCATTTCTCTACCGAAGTTACCTATTTTGAAACCAAATCCATCTAGCCTTGCGCAACAAATGGACGATGGAATCGGTTCTCTGACACCCTATATGTCTGGATGAAGGTTTCAAAGCGAAACGGGGACTGCTCACCATGCCCAAGCAGGTCATGATAGTCGAAGATAACGAGCTGAACATGAAGCTCTTTCGCGACCTGATCGAGGCGTCTGGCTATACGACGATCCAGACACGCAACGGCATGGAAGCGCTGGACCTTGCCCGCAAGCACCGCCCGGACCTCATTCTCATGGATATTCAGCTGCCGGAGGTTTCCGGGCTGGAGGTGACCAAGTGGCTGAAGGAGGATGACGAGCTGCATGTCATTCCGGTCATCGCGGTCACTGCGTTTGCCATGAAGGGCGATGAGGAACGCATTCGTCAGGGCGGATGTGAGGCCTATGTGTCGAAGCCGATCTCCGTTCCGAAATTCATCGAAATCATCAAGACATATCTTGGCGATGCATAAGGCGACTGGGGAACTGTTATGACGGCGAGAGTTCTGGTTGTTGACGACATACCCGCAAACGTCAAGCTTCTCGAGGCGCGGCTTCTGGCGGAATATTTCGACGTCGTCACCGCCGAGGATGGCTTCAAGGCGCTGGCGATCTGCGACGAGGAACAGGTCGATATCATCCTGCTCGACATCATGATGCCGGGCATGGACGGTTTCGAGGTGTGCGAACGCCTGAAGGCCAACCCCAAAACGGCGCATATCCCGGTCGTCATGGTCACCGCGCTCGATCAGCCGTCAGACCGCGTGCGCGGCCTGAAAGCGGGCGCCGACGATTTTCTGACCAAACCGGTTAATGATCTTCAGCTGATCGCCCGTGTCAAAAGCCTGGTGCGCCTCAAGGCCGTCAGTGACGAATTGCGGATGCGCGCCGAAACGGCAAGGCAGATCGGCATCGAGGAGATGCTGCGCAGCGATGGCCTTATGCAGACGCCAGGCCGTGTGCTCGTCGCGGATGGCCGTGCCAGCTCGCAGGAGCGCATTGTCAGGGCGCTGAAGCCGGTTGCCGAGGTCGATGCCGTCACCGAGCCGCAGGCGGCACTGCTGAAGGCAGCGAGCAACCCCTTCGAACTCGTCATCGTCAATTCCAATTTCGAAGACTACGATCCGCTGCGACTGTGCTCGCAGCTTCGCTCTCTGGAGCGCACCCGTTTTCTGCCGCTGCTTCTGGTGGCGGAGCAGGGGGCGGACGATATGGTTTCGCGCGCACTCGATCTCGGTGTGAACGATTACATTCTCCGCCCGATCGATCCCAACGAACTTGTCGCCCGGTCGCTCACGCAGATCAGGCGCAAGCGCTATAACGAGCATCTGCGGCTCAATCTCCAGCATACGATGGAACTTGCCATCGTCGACGGGCTGACAGGTCTTAATAATCGCCGTTATCTCGACAGTCACCTCAGGATACTTTTCGACCGTGCCGCCGTTCGTGGCCGCCCGATCTCCATCTGCATGACCGACATAGACCGTTTCAAGCTGGTCAACGATACCTATGGCCATGATGTTGGTGACGAAGTCCTGCGGGAGTTTTCAGCGCGTATCCGCAGCACGGTGCGCGGCGCCGATCTCGCCTGCCGTTATGGCGGGGAAGAATTCGTGGTCGTCATGCCGGATACGCCGATGGAGCTGGCGGCAAGCGTTGCCGAGCGCCTGCGGGCAATCGTCGAGGACAAGCCTTTTTACGTGCGTTCCATCGACCGCGAACTGAGCATCACTGCTTCACTTGGCATCGCCACCAGTAAAGGTGCCTTCGGCACACCTGACGAACTCTTGAAACAGGCCGACAGGGCGCTCTACGAAGCAAAGGGCGCCGGACGCAACCGGGTTGTGGCAGCTGCGGCCTGACGCCCCCCAAACTCCACTTTACGTGGAGAATTCATGCGCCTTTTTTCTTGTGCTGCGTACTGGCAATAGCCGCATAACGAATTTTAGGGGGGACTCGATAGGTCCCAAGCCCCTGACGCGGCCTGTATTTTATCTTCTTGCAATGAAGGCGTGAAAGTAAGCAGGGTTAATAGAGTTCAAGTTGAAAAATACGTTGAATTCAATCTCTCAGGGAACTATAGTGTGCCAGCTTGGTATATTTAACCATGTTTTCCAAGTGATGTATCTCTGGCTTAAGAATTTGTTGATTTTTATTTTACTTCTGCGCACACTCCCTATTGAGAGTAACAGTTCTTCCGGCGGGTTTTCCGTCTTGTGATGATGGAATGATGGCGGTTGACACCGCCGCGAATTCGCTCGTCAGGGGCTGGTATTGCGTAGTTCGAATGCCCCATGATGCTCAGGTCCGCCGCATCTCCTGAATCGTGGGGTCGGTCGGCTGACGATGTCCGAATCGGTTCCTCGTGCCGTAATCACATCGTTGGCCGACCGCCTTATCCCTCAAAATCCGTCTGCCTGTAACGCGCCTTTAGCGGAGTGTTCTCTTACGCTGCATTCGGGCGACGGAAGCGTTCGCGACACAGAGGGCTTCTGGCACTCATCGCGCGTCACCTTGTGGTCTCGTCATCGGCTTGGCTTGGAATGGCGGGGAAGGGGCCTTCGGCACATCCTCCCCTGCGATGTCCGTACGAATAAGAGTGTGTCTGGATTTGCCCCAGCGCACAAACAAAAAACGCGCCCGTTGGGCGCGCTTTTGCCGGAGAACCCGATCAAGAATTACTTGATCTTGGTTTCCTTGAATTCAACGTGCTTGCGTACAACCGGGTCGTACTTCGTCTTCGTCATCTTGTCCGTGAACGTACGGCTGTTCTTGGTGGTGACGTAGAAGGTACCGGTGTCGGCTGTCGACAGCAGCTTGATCTTGATTGTTGTAGCTTTCGCCATGGTCGTCCTGCCTTTAAACAAAAGAGAAGCCGCAGGCGCTTCTCACCTCGGCTAAATCTGGCGCGAAACTACGTATCGCGCCTGAAAAGTCAAGTCTGTTTTGCCCGGAAAACAAAACGGAAGGCATAAAGCACCACGTAAAGCCCGAAAAACACGGCGAGCGCCCAGGCGAAGCCATCGGTGCCGGCGACATCCATGGAAATGCCCACGGCCTGTGGTCCTGCTATCGTGCCCATGGCGTAACAGAAGATGAAGGCGGCATTGGCGGCCACGAGATCTGCACCTTTCAGGCGCGATCCGAGGTGCGTGAGGCCGACGGTATACATGCCGGATACGAGGCCGCCCCAGAACAGCAGCAGAGCCGCCACGAGGATCCAGCTGTCCACCAGCAGGGGAAGCGCCAACGTGCCGCAAACGCCCGCAAAGGCCATCAGCGCGAGCATCGTGCGCCGGTCCTTCATCCGGTCCGAAAGCAGGCCGATCGGTATCTGGAAGACCATGTTGCCGATGCCCATCACGGTCAGCAGAAGTGCGGCCTGTGATTCGTTGAAGCCTTCACGCGTCGCATAGATCGGAAAGAGCGACAGGCCGCCCGCCTGCACCGAGCCGAAGACAAAAGCCGCAGCGGACGCCATCGGCACCAGCCAGACATAACGGATGAAATGGTGGTTGGGCCGCTCGTCCAGCTCCGGGCTCTCGCCGCGCGCCAGATAGATCGGGATCGCCGCCAGCAGGATGATCGCCGCGCCGACCAGAAACGGCAGGATGCCCTCGCTGCCGACCACGGAAAACAACAGCGGGCCGACAGCAAAGCCGACCGCAAGTCCGGTAGCGTAGATGCCGAGAACCATGCCGCGTTTTTTCGGCGGCGCTGTCATGTTGATCCAGTATTCGGAAAGGATGAACAGCGTGGTGGTTGCGCCATGGAAGACGATTCGCAGCGGAAACCACATCCAGAAGGCGTCGGCGAAATAGAAACAGAGCGCACTCAGGGCCGAAACGACGACCGCAAACAGCATCGTTCGCGCCACGCCGAAATCATGGGCGATCTTGGTCGTCACCGGCGCGGCCATCATCGCGGCGACGCCGGCCATCGCCGAATTCACGCCGATCATGGTGGAGGAGATGCCACGCTTCTCGAGGATGATCGACAGGAGCGGCAGGCCAAGACCGATGGCGACACCGACCGCACTGATGGCGGAAATCGCGGCGATCAGTGAGGGCCAGTGAATGGCATCCGCTTCGCATTTCATTTGTGACATAACGGCCTTTATACAAACTCTTGAATGAATCGGCCGTGGCGCGTGAAATAGAGCCGCGCGGGGCTGTCAAAGGGCAGTGAGGGATCACCTATCATGAGTTTTGTGACATCTTCGAGAACCGTGCGCGTGATTTTCGGCATGTTCAGACCGGAAAGGTCATTCATGTCAAGCCATTGCACATTGTGCAACTCGTCGGAATCTCGGGTTAGCCGGGTATCCAGCCGCAATTCGTCGGCATAACAGCAAAAAAATCGGGTGTCATAACGCCTGATATTGCCGGGCGGGGTGATGGCGCGCGCCACATATCGGAAACAGGAAAGATCCGGGCCGCCCGTATCGAGCCCGATGTCCACGCCGGTTTCCTCGACAAGTTCGCGGGCGGCGGCAAGCGCCAGTGCTCTTGCCCCGGCAATGCTCAGACGGCGCGCCGCAGAGACTGTCAGGCTGTTGATGACAGCGGGATGCAGGTCGCTTGAGAAGGGCAGGGCGTGGTCGCGCGGATCGCGTTTGCCGCCGGGAAACACGTAAGCGCCCGGCATGAAGACATGGGCGCTGCTGCGCTGGCCCATCAGCACCCGGAGGGCTGGGCCGGAACGGTCGAACAGAATGATGGAGGCGGCATCGCGCGGACGCATCGGTGTGCTCGCCGCTCCGGTATTCGTGGGACGCTGGGGCACGTGAAAGTTCCCGCCCGCGGTCAGTGGGAGGAGCCGTCTATCTGCGCTTTTGGCTGCTTTCCGTCAAAGCCGTGCATCTTAAGCGCCCATTGCAGGCCGATGACGCCACCCTTGATCGGCTGCAGCGTCAAAAGGGCAGCGAGAATGGTGATCGGCACCCAGATGGCGAAATGCACCCACATGGGAACGGAAAAAACCATGTCCGTCATCATGAAACCGCCGACGGCGATATGGCCGATGATGACGATGGAGATGTAGGGCGGCAAATCATCGGAACGGTGGTGATGCATTTCCTCACCACAGGCCGCGCAATTATCCACCGGCTTCAGGAAAGCGCGAAACAGGCGGCCGCTGCCGCAGGCCGGGCAGCGGTTCGCCATACCCCGCATGATGGAGCGTCCAAGCGGCCGCTCCGCACTGTTGTCGCCGAAGGTGACCGTTTCCGAGCTCTGATGTGCACTCATCCTTAAGTCCTTCTCCCGTTTCCTTCTACCGCCTGTCGCGGTCTTGTTAGCGTCGCCGGCCTAACGTCGCCTTCTGGGCGGCCGTGTTCCGGGCTTTGCGGCAGGACGCGATGTCCGCCGGCCCGCCTTGTGGAACGACCGGGTGCCGACCGGCATCTTGCGCCCAGGGCTCAGCATATCAAAACGCAGCGCACCCGCCAGTGGCACCGCTTCCGCGAGCCGCACCTGAACCGTGTCGCCTAGTTGATAACCGAGACCCGTCTTTTCCCCCGTCAGAGCCTGATGCGCCTCGTCGTAAAGGAAATAGTCGGTTCCGAGTGTAGATATAGGAACAAACCCGTCCGCGCCAAACTGCGGCAGCGCGACAAATAGTCCCGCCTTGGTGACACCGCCGACGCGGCCCTCGAACTCTTCACCCACCCGTTCGGAAAGATGATGCGCGATCAGCCGGTTGACGGTGTCGCGCTCGGCCGCCATGGCGCGCCGCTCGAAGGTGGAGATTTCGGCGGCGATATCATCAAGCGTCGCCTCTTCCTGCGGGGTGATGCCGCCTTCGCCGAGGCCCAGTGACCCCACCAGCGCACGGTGCACGATCAGATCGGCATAACGGCGGATCGGCGAGGTGAAATGCGCGTATTTCATCAGGTTGAGGCCGAAATGGCCGATATTTTCCGGGCTGTAGATCGCCTGGCTCTGGCTGCGCAGCACCATTTCGTTGACCATGATCTGGTGCGGCGTGTCGAGTGCGCGTGCCAGAATGCCGTTGAAGGAATTGGCGCGCATGGCCACGCCCTTGGCCATGGAAATGCCGATCGTGCCGAGGAATTCGCGCAGCACCTCCTGCTTCGAGAGCGTCGGCGCGTCATGCACGCGGTAGACCAGCGGCTGCTTTTTCTTTTCAAGCGTCTCGGCGGCGGCGACATTCGCCTGGATCATCATTTCCTCGATCAGCTTGTGCGCGTCGAGGCGTTCGGGAATGACGACCTTGTCCACCGTGCCGTCGGGCCTGAGCTGAATCTTGCGCTCCGGCATGTCGAGTTCCAGCGGCTGGCGGCGGTCGCGGCCGCGCTTCATCACGGCATAGGCGTGCCAAAGCGGCTTCAGGATCGGCTCCAGCAGTGTGCCGGTCTTGTCGTCCGGGTGGCCGTCGATTGCTGCCTGAGCCTGCTGGTAGGAAAGCTTGGCAGCACTTTTCATCATGATGCGATGGAAGGTGTGGCCCGCCTTGCGGCCTTCCTTGGAGAAGGTCATGCGCACGGCAAGGGCAGGGCGGTCGACGCCTTCCTTCAGCGAGCAGAGATCATTGGAAATGCGCTCCGGCAGCATCGGCACGACACGGTCAGGGAAATAGACGGAGTTGCCGCGCTTCAGCGCCTCGCGGTCGAGCGGCGCGCCTGATCGCACATACCAGGAGACATCGGCGATTGCGACGGTGACGATGACGCCATCAGGGTTGTCGGGCGATGTATCCGGTTCGGCATAGACCGCGTCGTCATGGTCCTTGGCGTCGGCCGGATCGATGGTGATGAGCGGCAGGTCGCGCCAGTCCTCGCGGTGCGACATGGTTGCGGGTTTGGCAGCGTCCGCTTCGGCCAGAACATTCGAAGGGAAGATGTGCGGAATGCCGTGGGCATGGATCGCGATCATCGAGATCGCCTTTTCCGAGGCGACTGAGCCGACGACAGACAGAACCTTCGCGCGCGTCAGGCCGTAACGGCCGCTATTGCGTGAGGTTTCCACCTCGATCAGATCGCCGTCCTTGGCGTCGCCGACACCATCGGGGTCGATGACCATTTCCTCGCCGCGCCGGTCGATCGGCATCAGGCGTCCGCCGCCGCCTTCCGTCTGCTTGAACACGCCGAGCAGCGCGTTCTGGCGACGGTCGATGAGCTTCACGACACGGGCGGTATAGGCCGGGCCGACGCTGTCCTTGGAGGGGAAGATCTTTGCCAGAATGCGGTCGCCGAGACCGGCCGCCGGGGCTTTCTTGCCGCGATCCTGCGAGGACTGGCGGATGAGCACGGCAGGTGCCGCGCCCATATCTTCCGGCCATTCCGCCGGCCTGCCAATCAATTCGCCATCCTTGTCGCGGGTGGTGATGTCGAGAACCGTAACGGGCGGCAGGCCACCCGGCCGCGTCAGCGTCTTGCGGCTCTTCTGCACCATGCCGTCGTTTTCAAGCTCCTTCAGCAGCGCCTTGAGAACAACGCGGTCGTCCCCCTTCAGCCCGAAAGCCTTGGCGATTTCGCGTTTGGAGGCCTGCTGCGGATGGTCTGCGATGAATTTCAGCAGCACTTCGCGGGAAGGCACCTCGCCATGGATGATGCCTTCACCTTCGTTCACCCGCTTGCCGCGCCCGGTGCGTCCGAAGCCGTCGCTGGCGGAACCCTGTTTCTGACGCGGCGCCTTGCTCACGATTCTGCCTTCTTGGATTTGGCTGCGGCCTTCGGCTTGGCGGCCGTCTTGCTCTTGGTTGCTGCCTTGGCTTTCGTCGCCTTCGGTTTTGCCGCGGCGTCGCTATCGGCCTTCTTGGCGGCGGGCTTCTTGGCCTTGGCAGGCTTGCCGCCGGTGCCGGTCTTGGCAATGCGCTCGGCAATCAGCACCAGAGACTCGTCCAGCGTCACCGAGGCCGGATCCTGACCCTTCGGAATGGTGGCGTTGACCTTGCCCCAGTTGACGTAAGCGCCATAACGCCCGTCACGCACGGTGATCGGGCCGCCATCAGGGTGGTCGCCCAGTTCCTTCAGCGCTGCCGGCGTGCCGCTGCGGCCGCGTCCCGGTCCCTTGCTCTGCTTTTCGGCAATGACGGTGACGGCGCGGTTGAGACCGATCGAGAACACGTCCTCGATGCTTTCAAGGTTCGCATAGGAACCGTCATGCAGAAGGAACGGCCCATAACGGCCGAGACCGGCCGATATCATCTTGCCGGTTTCCGGATGTTTGCCGATATCGCGCGGCAGGTTGATGAGCGCCAAAGCCTTCTCGTGGTCGATGTCCTCAGGCTTCCAGCCCTTGGGCAGCGAAGAACGCTTGGCTTCCTTGCCGTCGCCGCGCTGGATATAGGGTCCGAAGCGGCCGGAGCGCAGCGTCAACTCTTCACCGGTCATCGGATCGGCGCCGAGTGCCTTCGGCTCGTTCGAGGCCGCAGCTTCGGCTTCCGAACCATCGGAGGTGAGCTGGCGGGTGTAATTGCATTCCGGATAGTTGGAGCAACCGACGAAAGCGCCGTATTTGCCGAGCTTCAGCGAGAGATTGCCGGTGCCGCAAACCTGACAGATGCGCGGATCCGAACCATCCTCACGCTTGGGGAACACCAGCGGCGCCAGAACCTCGTTCAGCGCATCCAGCACGTTGGTGACGCGCAATTCCTTGGTATCTTCGATCTGCGCGAAGAAATCCTTCCAGAAATCGCGCAGCACCTGCTTCCAGTCCAACTCACCAGCGGAAATACGGTCGAGCTTTTCTTCGAGAGCGGCGGTGAAGTCGTATTCGACATATTTGGAGAAGAAGCTTTCGAGGAAAGCCGTCACCAGTCGTCCGCGCGAATGCGGGATGAGCTTGCGCTTGTCGACAATGATATATTCGCGGTCGCTCAGCGTCTTCAGCGTCGCCGCATAGGTGGAAGGACGGCCGATGCCGAGTTCTTCCATCTTCTTGATGAGCGATGCTTCCGAATAACGCGGCGGCGGCTCGGTAAAGTGCTGGCTGGCATTGATCTTCTGCTTGGCGAGGTTCTCGCGCGCATTGATCGGCGGCAGACGGCCTTCGTCGTCACCGTCGTCGCTCTGCTCGCCATCTTCCTTCTGGTCGGTATAGGCGGCGATAAAGCCGTCGAAGCGGATCACCGAACCGACGGCACGAAGACCGGCCTTTTCGCCGTTCTTGTCGGCAAGAATTTCCACCGTGGTACGTTCGATTTCGGCAGATGCCATCTGGCTTGCAATGCCGCGCTTCCAGATCAGGTCGTAAAGACGCAGCTGGTCGGCATCAAGGTAACGCTTCACCTGATCCGGCGTGCGGTTAAAGTCGGTCGGGCGGATCGCCTCGTGCGCTTCCTGGGCGTTCTTTGCCTTCGTTGAATAGAAGCGCGCTTTTTCCGGCACATAGCGGTCGCCGAACTGCTCGCCGATGGCGCGGCGTGCGGCGTCGATCGCTTCCGGTGCCATCTGCACGCCGTCGGTACGCATATAGGTGATCAGACCGACGGTCTCGCCGCCGATATCGATACCTTCATAAAGCTTCTGTGCCACCTGCATGGTGCGCGAGGCGGAAAAGCCCATGCGTGAAGACGCCGCCTGCTGCAACGTCGAGGTGGTGAAGGGCGGGCCGGGATTGCGCTTGACGGGCTTTGCCTCGACGGTGTCGACTACATAGGTCGCACCTTCGAGCAGCGCCTTCAGGCGGTTGGCGTCCTCACCGGTCTTGATCGAGCGGCTTTGCAGGCGCTTGCCATCGGCGGAAACCAGCTTGGCTTCGAACTCGTCACCGCGCGGTGTCTTCAAAAGCGCGCTGATGTTCCAGTATTCCTCGGAGACGAAACGTTCGATCTCGGATTCACGATCGCAGACGAGACGCAATGCAACGGACTGCACGCGGCCGGCCGAGCGGGCGCCGGGCAGCTTGCGCCACAACACCGGCGACAGGTTGAAGCCGACGAGATAATCGAGCGCGCGGCGGGCGAGATAGGCGTCGACCAGTGGAATGTCGATGTCGCGTGGGTTCGCCATCGCATCCAGCACCGCCTTTTTGGTGATGGCGTTGAAGACCACACGCTTCACCGGCTTGTCGCCGAGAACGCGCTTCTTCTTCAAAAGATCGAGCACATGCCAGGAAATCGCTTCGCCCTCGCGATCCGGGTCGGTTGCGAGAAACAGGCCGTCGGAGGATTTCACCGCGTCGGCAATGTCCTTCATGCGCTTGGCGGACGCGCTATCGACCTCCCAGGACATTTCGAAGTCCTGGTCGGGCAGCACCGATCCGTCCTTGGCAGGAAGGTCCCGGACGTGGCCAAAAGATGCAAGAACCTTGTAGCCGGGACCAAGATACTTGTTGATCGTCTTGGCTTTGGCCGGAGATTCTACGACGACGACATTCATATTTTTTTCTCTGGGAACTGGTCCGTTAACATAGCCGGGTTGCAACCGAATGCTGCAACAAGGCCTCTTTATAATTCGACATGGACAGGTAATGCGCGCGGGTCAAGAGGCAAGGCCGATTTTATCACTCCAAGGCGGGTGCAACCTATGGATAATCTATCGTTGTATTGCAATCTTTGGTAAATTGGTTATGGTGACCAACATGATTTGAATCTACTTAATGCCGTTTGTTTCAGATTGAATTTCCAGGATAGATATATGGTCCCGAACGCGACAAACAATAATGCCGATAATGAAGGGACCAGAGAGAACTTGGCTTACATTCGCCAGATGCTGGCGGAACTGCGCCAGGTCGCCAGCCGCGAGGGAGCAGATATGCTCTGCTACCTGATCGAGATGGCCTATGTCGAAGTCGGTGACATCCAGAGCGGACGACGCAAGCTCTCAATCCGCGACGAAGAGCGAAACCCGACCCCCGGCATGCCGGTTTAGTCGCCCGGCTATATCAAGTTCCAGCAGCACCAGATGAACGGTGGCGGCGGAAAAACCCGTGTGACGGATGATATCGTCCGTTTCCACGGGCGAGGGACCGAGAGCGGCTGCGATGATGCTGCGCTCGTCGTCCCCTAGTGGTGACATCTCGATGTCGGATCTCGGTTCCTCGACCTTTCGCTCATACGGCAATTGCGGCTCCATCAGCGGCCGCAGCGCATCGAGAATATCTGAAGCCCCGGTCGTCAGCATCGCGCCTTCCTTGATCAGCCGGTTGGTGCCTTCGCACCGCGCGTCGAGCGGCGAGCCGGGCACGGCGAAAACCAGCCGGCCTGCTTCGCCGGCAAGCCGCGCGGTGATCAGCGAACCCGAACGCTCCGCCGCCTCCACGATGACGACACCGAGGGAGACGCCTGATATCAGCCGGTTGCGGCGGGGAAAATCCCGTGCGCGCGGTTCCCAGCCAAAGGGCATTTCGCTGATGGTCGCGCCGCCCTGATCGTATATGTCCTGCAGCAGCCCGAAATTTTCCTGCGGGTAAGGACGGTCGAGACCGCCCGCCAGCATCGCCACCGTGCCGGTTGCAAGGCTTGCCCGGTGCGCCGCCGCATCTATACCACGCGCCAGTCCAGAAGCGATCGTATAACCGGCCCTTCCACAGTCGCGCGACAACATCGCGGCGAATTTCGCGCCGTTGATGGAGGCGTTGCGCGAGCCGACAATGCCGACACAGGGTCTTGTTGCGGTGGATGCCGACCCCTTCATGGCGATCAGCGGCGGCGCGCCGTCCAGATGCCGCAAGGCGGGTGGATAGTCAGGCTCACCAATGCCGACGAAACGCGCGCCGAATCTTTCAGCCGTTTCGATTTCGCCTTCCGCTTCCGCCAGCGTGGCGATGCGCGGGCTGCGCAATGAACCGCCGCGCCTTGAAAGCTCGGGCAGGGCATCAAGCGCCTTTTCGGCACTGCCGAAATGATTGATGAGTTCGCGGAAGGTGACGGGACCGATATTGTCGCTGCGGATCAGCCGCAGCCAGGCGACCCGCTGCCGGGCGGAAAGCTCTATGCCCTGCCGTGTCGTTTCCTCATGCGGCATGACATATCCTTAAAGACTGGCCTTAGCCTTTTTGCCCGATCCGGCTTTCCGTACCGGCCAGAAGCCGCGATATGTTCTCGCGATGTTTCCACCAGGAAATGGCGCTCAGCACCGTTACCAGCAGCGCCGTCTTTTCAGGTCCGAGTATCCAGAGCGCCACGGGAATGACCAGCATGGCAAGCAGCGCTGACAGCGAGGAATAACGAGTGATGAAAGCGGTCGCGAGCCAGATCAGCGCAAAGGCCAGCATCATTAGCGGTGCTGCGCCTAAAAGCACGCCGATATAGACGGCCACACCCTTGCCGCCCTTGAAACCGAGCCACACTGGAAACAGGTGCCCGAGAAAGGCGAAGAAACCGGCGACCAGCGACGCTTCGTGGCCCCAGAGCGCATTGGCCACCAGCACGGCAGCGGTGCCCTTCAGCGCATCGAGCAGCAAAGTCGCTGCGGCGAGATTCTTGTTGCCGGTGCGCAGAACGTTGGTTGCGCCGATATTGCCGGAACCAATTTTGCGCACATCCCCCAGCCCGGCCATGCGGGTGAGAAGGAGGCCGAAGGGTATCGAACCGAACAGATAGCCGATCAGCGCCGCAAGCGCGAGAAGGGCGGGCGCCGTCTGCCAGTCAGTCAAAGCACTCATTCAAACGTCCCCTCTGTCGCGCCGGCTGCGTGATCTCTGTCGTGTTCTTATGCCAAGGAATGAACGGCTTTGCCAGCCACATAAGTGGCCACAGCGCGGCCGCTGAAACGGGCGTCCTCGAACGGCGTGTTCTTGGATTTTGACACCAGCTGTTCCCGCGTGACGAGCCATGGTTCATCGAGGTCGATCAGGGTGATATCGGCTTTTGCGCCGACTTTAAGCGTTCCCGCATCCAGACCGAAGATTTTCGCCGGACGCGTGGAAAGCGCATCGATCAGCCGCATCAGCGGAACCTCGCCGCTGTGGTGGAGCCGCAGCGCCGCCGCCAGCATGGTTTCCAGCCCCACGGCACCGCTTGCCGCGTCCGAAAAGGGCAGACGTTTGGTGTCCACATCCTGCGGATCGTGCGAAGAGACGATGATGTCGATCGTGCCGTCTTTCAGCGCTTCCACCATGGCCTTGCGATCGTCTTCGGCGCGCAGCGGCGGCGAGAGCTTGAAGAAGGTGCGGTATTCGCCGATATCATTCTCGTTGAGCGTCAGATGGTTGATCGAGATGCCGCAGGTGGCTTTGACGCCCCGCTGCCGCGCAACGCGGATCGCCTCTGCCGATTCCGGTACGGAAATCTTGGCGGCGTGATAGATCGCCTGCGTCAGACCGGCAATGCGCAGGTCGCGCTCCAGAGGGATGATCTCGGCTTCCTTCGGAATGCCTGACAGACCGAGCCAGCTTGCGAAAAGCCCCTCATTCATGTCGCCGCCACCGATATATTTGTCGCGGGTCTCGAGCGCGATCACCGCACCCAGTTCGCGCGCATAGGTCATGGCGCGGCGCAGGACCAGCGTGTCGGAAAGCGCCTTGCGGCCATTGGTGAAGGCCACCGCACCGGCTTCCTTCAGCATGCCGATCTCGGTCATTTCCTCGCCCCTGAGGCCTTTGGTCAGCGCCGCCGAGGGATGAACATTGACAATCGCCTTGTCGCGCGCCGTCTTTTTCACATATTCGACCAGCGCGATATCGTCGATCACGGGATCAGTGTCCGGCATGACGATGATGCTGGTAACGCCGCCGGCCGCTGCCGCGCGCGAGGCGGATTCGATTGTTTCGCGGTGCTCGCCGCCCGGTTCGCCAACGAAGACCCGGGCATCCACCAGACCGGGTACGGCCACCAGCCCCTTGCAGTCGCGAACCGTCGCACCTTCGGGAGCACCCTGATTGTGAGCATCCCTGCCGGACGCGAGGATCGTGCCGTCAGCACCGATGATGACGCTGCCGGCCTCGTCCAGATTGCGGGAGGGATCGACGATGCGGAGGTTCTTGAGAACGGTTACGGCACTCATACGCGCTCACCCTGATTTTGCGAGACAAGCAGGGTTTCCATGACGGCCATACGCACGGCAACCCCCATTTCCACCTGGCTTTCGATGACGCTCTGCGGACCATCGGCCACTTCGGAAGCGATTTCGACGCCACGGTTCATCGGGCCGGGATGCATGACCAGCGCATCTTCCTTCGCCGCCTTCAGCTTTTCGGCATCGAGACCGTAATAATGGAAATATTCACGCACCGAAGGCACGAAGGAGCCGGACATGCGCTCGCGCTGCAGGCGCAGCATCATCACCACATCGGCGTTCTTCAGCCCTTCCTTCATGTCGTGGAAGACCTCGACGCTCATGTCGCGGATACCGGAGGGGAGAAGCGTGGCGGGGGCGACGACGCGCACGCGCGCACCCATCTGGTTGAGGAGGATGATGTTGGAGCGGGCAACGCGCGAATGCAGCACGTCGCCGCAGATCGCCACCGTGATGCCAGATAGCTCGCCCTTGGCGCGGCGGATGGTCAGCGCGTCGAGAAGGGCCTGCGTCGGGTGTTCGTGCTGGCCGTCGCCGGCATTGACCACGGAGCAGGCGACCTTCTGCGCGAGAAGGGCTGCCGCACCGGCGGAAGAATGGCGCACGACCAGCACATCCGGGCGCATGGCGTTCAGCGTCATCGCCGTATCGATCAGCGTTTCGCCCTTCTTCACCGAGGAGTTGCCCACCGACATGTTCATCACGTCTGCGCCAAGGCGCTTTCCGGCAAGCTCGAAGGAGGATTGCGTGCGCGTAGAGGCTTCGAAAAACAGGTTGATCTGCGTGAGGCCCCGGAGCGTCGAGGTCTTTTTCTCGCGCTGGCGGCTGATTTTCACCGCCTCGTCGGCCTTGTCGAGAAGCAGGGTGATGTCCTGATGGGAAAGCCCCTTGATGCCGAGGAGATGGCGATGGGGGAAGAAGACCATGCGGTTTGCCTCCTGACGGGCGTCGCATTTTCCCGTGAAAATGCCCGGAACGCCCGAATGCTGATCCGTGCGCTCCATTCGCTGTGAACACGCCGGTGGAGTGCCGCGGAATTCGGTCCTGCGCTCTATAGAGATTGCTTGCCGCAGGGGCAAGCACCCGTGAACCCCTGAAATGAAAACATGGCGATGTTTCCCCAGCGCGCGAGAAAAAGTGGACTATCTGACCGCGTTTGAGCGAATGTCAGATGATGCCATGCTTTCTCAAAAGCGCCTGCTCGTCGCCCGAAGCCCAGCCGAAAACTTTAGGCTTCCCGTCCAGATTCTGGACAAAGTAGTGAACATCGAAATCGATTGCGACATCCGCCTGGCTTTTGGGGGCAAAGGTCGCCGTCCAGGCAACATGGGCGACGCAATGATGTTCATCGATGGGCGAGAGGTGGATATTGCGGATCCGCATCTCTTTCGTTCCTATCGCCCGATAGCGCTCATAACCCTTTGTCATGACCTGCCTCAGTTGCGCGTCATTCTTTCCGGTCATCACTCCTGAAGGGGAAGCGGCGATGAAGTCTGACGCATAGAGGGATGCGACCTCTTCCATATCCATGTGACCGTTGAGCGACCTGTTGAAAAACCGCTCGTATCGCTCGAAGAGCTTTCTTACACCGGCCTCCATGGTTTCCTCCCTGCGCAGCCTTCCAATAAGTTGCGAACCGAAAAAGCCTGCCGAAAGTTCCACGTCGGGTGATGGCTGATGCATAATATTCGACATATGCGATGATTGGGTTTCAGCCAGATCACGCATTCGCTCCAGGCTGAGTGGAGTTGCCGTGTGCAGAGCCTAATATTGAAGTGGCTGAGGGGTTCGTCGCTTGTCTTACATCAAGGCGCCGCACATCCTTTTTTGGGCGCTGGTGGCATGCGCGGTCCTTGTGGGATTTCGATTGGAAGCCTTCTCATCCGCCATGCGGGCCACTCTTCGCCGATGCTCGTTCGAGGCACGGCATCCGGCTTCCTCATGGCGCTGTCCCTCGGTCTTGCCGGAAACGTGTTCGGCATTTTCTAGACCGGTCCTGAAAAATGCTGAAAGCGGGGGTTTAATCGTCTCAATCGCTTCCTGTGGGCGGGATTATGCAATATCACCCCCCTATGCAATTCCAGTAAAAAACAGCTAGAAGCAGTGGATGACCCAGAATTCCCGGACAGAAGAAACGCTCGCCGAACTGAACCAGCCCAGCCTCTGGTCCGGTATCAATGCCTATCGTTCCGACCCGCTGATCGTCGACCTCACCTCTGGCCTGTCCCGCAATCTGAGAGAAGAGTTCGACCAGCTCGGGCGATACGTGACCTCGCATGAGGCGCAGGAACTGGCGCGCATGGCCAACCAGGGCGTGCCGCAGCTGCACACCCACGGCCCGCGCGGCGAACGTCTCGATCAGGTGGAGTTCCACCCCGCATGGCACGCGCTGATGCGCCGCTCCATGTCATCGGGCCTTCATTCCAGCGTCTGGGAAAATCTGGCCGAAACGCGCGGCAATGAACACAAGGCCCGCGCCACCAAGTTCTATCTGACCTCGCAGCTCGAGGCCGGGCACCTCTGCCCGCTGACGATGACCAGCGCCTCCGTCGCCGCCATCATGACCTCGCCACGCGTGCAGAAGGAATGGGTGCCGAAGATCCTGTCGCGCAAATATGATTCTTCGCAGAAACCGGGGCTGCAGAAAACCGCCGTGACCATCGGCATGGGCATGACGGAAAAGCAGGGCGGCACGGATGTGCGCGCCAACCGCACTACGGCGGAACGGGTGGGCGAGGGCATCTATCGCCTGTCCGGCCACAAGTGGTTCCTGTCCGCGCCGATGAGCGACGGTTTTGTGATGCTGGCCCAGATGGGCGACGGCATGGGCTGCTTCCTGGTGCCGCGTTATCTGGAAGATGGTTCGAAGAACGGCCTGCATTTCCAGCGCCTCAAGGATAAGCTCGGCAACCGCTCCAACGCCTCTGCCGAGGTCGAGTTCACCGATGCTTTCGGTTATATTCTCGGCGATCCAGGCAGCGGGGTGCGCACCATCCTCGACATGGTGACGCTGACGCGGCTCGACTGTGCGCTCGCATCGGCCGGCATGATGCGTGCCTCGCTCGCGGAAGCTGTGCATTTCGCCCGCGGCCGTTCGGTTTTCGGCAAAATGCTGGTCAGCCAGCCGATCATGACGCGTGTTCTTGCCGACATGGCGCTGGATGTCGCCGCCGCGACGGCGCTTTCCTTCCGGCTGGCGTCGGCCTTCGATGCCGCGCGCAACAATCCGGCGGAAGCCGCCTATGCACGGGTCATGACGCCGATCGTGAAATACTGGTGCTGCAAGATCGCGCCCGCGCTGATTTACGAGGCCATGGAATGCCTCGGCGGTAACGGCTATGTCGAAGAGCGGCCGATTGCCCGCCACTACCGCGAAGCGCCCGTGAACGCCATCTGGGAAGGCTCCGGCAACGTCATGGCGCTGGATGTGCTGCGGGTTCTTCAGCGTGGCAAGGATCTGTTCGATCTCGTCTTCCAGACGCTGGAGCGGGATCTTGGACCTGCCGGCAAAAAGACCACCGACGTCCTGCGTGCCGCAATCGCCCTTGCCGAGCGCGATGAGGGGGCTGCCCGCCTGCTGGTCGAGCAGTTCGCGCTCGCTGCGGCCGCTGCCGAGCTTTGCCGGCTGGGTGCCGGCAAGATAGCCGACGCGTTCCTGGAGACCCGTCTTGCGGGTGGCTGGCGCCACACTTACGGCATGCTCGATTCCCGCTTCGATCCAAATTATATTATCGATCTTCTGTATCCGCCCGCGTCCTGAGCGACGAAGGGCGGATGACGGTTGTTGCATTCCCGGCGGGAGGGGGCTCGGATTTGAAAAAAAGCGGTGGCATGGAGCGTGCTTTGATCTGTCGTGACAGCGTCGCGTGTCGATGCGCGGCAATGGAGGGCGGCTGCAGATGCTGACGTTTCGTTCCGCCCGCCTGGAAGATGAGGATGCGCTTTACGCCATAAGTCTTGCAACCGGCGATGCCGGGGAAGACGCGACGCCGCTCTACCGTGACGGCCGCATGGTGGGTCATATCTATTCCGC
Source organism: Rhizobium sp. X9 (assembly GCF_018873185.1). Lineage (NCBI taxonomy): Bacteria > Pseudomonadati > Pseudomonadota > Alphaproteobacteria > Hyphomicrobiales > Rhizobiaceae > Rhizobium > Rhizobium sp. X9. The sequence continues at coordinate 1,075,310 of NZ_CP071311.1, forward strand.
ACCTTACCTGCATCTGTGGCCCGATGCCGTATTTGTGGCGGAGGATGAGGAAGGTGTGTGCGGTTATATCGCCGGCACGCTTGATACGGCCTTGCACGAAGCGCGTCTGGAAGAGGAGTGGTGGCCGCATCTGCGCGCCCTTTACCCCGACCCCGGCGGTGACCAGCAGACATGGGACGCCGACCAGCGCCGCGCCCATTTCATCCACCACCCGCGCCGCACACCCACCTGGCTCACTGACCCGTTTCCGGCCCATATCCACATGAACCTTCTACCGCGCACGCAGGGCAAGGGCGGCGGCACACGGCTTTTGTCGCGCTGGCTGGACATGGCAAGGCAAAACAACGTCTACGGCATCCACCTTGGTGCCAGTGAGCGTAATAGCGCAGGCATGCGCTTTTGGGAAACGCGCGGCTTCAAGCGTCTCGACAGCCACGAGACACCCGGCACCGTGTGGTTCGGCATGGCGCTGGAATAGAAGCTGAGGATAACGCTATCCACGTTGCTTCAATATCGCCGCGGCGACCGCCACTTCGGTTCCGGCGAGACCGGTCGAGCAAAAAAGAGTGGTTACATCGGCGCTTCGGTGCCACGGCGTGTTTTCAGCAATGATTGACGCCAGATCTTCGACCCGTTCTTCGTGGCTTGTTCCCGCCAGAAAGAATGGAGAAGCGTAGGCTCGCATCTGTTCGGGGGAATCGGTCGCGATACGATGCGCCATTTTCGCGACATCCAGATCGATTTCATGGCCTTCAATGGTTTTGGGACCAACGGTGTTGATATGGGCGCCCGGCTTTAAATCCTTCGCACGAAGAACGGGCACTGAACTGCTTGTCGCACAAATGACGATATCGGCACCGCGAACGGCTTCTGCGGCACTGTCGACAGCTTCAATATCAAGGCCGAGATACCGCTGCATCTCCTCCGCGAAAGCTTTGCGATTTGCTTCGCTGCGGCTATAGACCCGAACATGCGAGAGCCGCCGCACCGCTGCCGCTGCGACAAGTTGCATTCGTGCCTGCAAACCGCTTCCGACAACGCCGGCTGTGGTTGCATCCACGTCACTGAGGTGTCGAATGGCGACGCCGCCGATTGCGCCGGTGCGAATCGCGCCAAGCTTCTCTCCGATGACGATGCCTTCAAGCTTGGCAGTTTCCGTCGACCAGACCGCGACGATCTGCGAGTGGTGACTGCCATTGAAAGTGTCGTAGACGCGAAAGCCGGCAATTGGTGCGCTGTCCTGAACGCCTCCCACGGTAAAACGAGATCACCTTTACCGGGAAAGGTGACGTGGTGCCGTGGCGGCGAGATCATTCGGCCATGCGCCTTTTGCCGCATGGCAATTTCCACCGCGTCGATGGCGATCTGCATGATGGCGCCGCCGGTCAAATCCTCATCCGTCAATATTGTCGTCATGGCGTTTTCCTTGAAGGCCTCGCAACCTAAAATAACAAGCAAAGTTGAGGTCAAGCCGCCCTTCTGAAAAATCTTCTGTTGCCTCCACCCTTGTCATCCACAGGAACCTTCTTCCCGGCCGCTCCGCTGCATTGTCCTTGTCTTCATGCTTTGTTAACCCCTTGGGTCAGGCCTTTTAAACGACGGGTAGAAAAGCATGCTGGCGACCGCAGAGGTGATTTCAGCCGACACACCGGAAAAGCGTGTCAAGGATCGCGCCGCGACCGAGAAGGCGATTTTTAACGCCGCGCGGTCGCTTCTGGCGGAAGAGGGCTTTCAGGGTTTCGGCATCAATGCCGTTGCCCGCCGCGCCGGCTGCGACAAGCAGCTCATCTATCGCTATTTCGGTGGTCTCGACGGCCTGATCGAGGCGATCGGCGAGGATCTTGGCTCCTGGGTGAAGGACCGTATTCCCGAAGATACCGGCGGCATGTTCCTTCTGACCTATGGCGATCTCATGGAAAAGCTGGCGCTTTATTTCATGGATGCGCTGCGCAGCGATCCTCTCGTCTGCAAGATCATTGCCTGGGAAGTATCGGATGGCTCGCCGCAGGTCAGGCAGCTGGCCGAAGCCCGTGCCAAATCGCTCGGCAAATGGCTGGAGCGCATGCGCGGTTCGCTGGCGGCGCCGAAGGGTGTGGATACCGCGGCCGTCAACGCCGTGTTGTTTGCCGCCATCCAGCATCTTGTCATTTCCGCTGCAACCAGCGGCCAGTTCGCCGGCGTACCGCTTAAATCCGATCGTGACTGGGACAAGATCACGACCGCCGTCAAACGGCTCGTGCGCGGCGTTTACGGCTGAAACCGCTTCGAGGGGCGGGGATACTTGTCTCCCTTGAAGGGCAGTCAGCGATTAAGGAAAAATCAGCCATGTTTTCACCGGCGGGCAACCGTCCGGCATCTCTGTCCGTTGCCCTGGGTCACACGCTTGTCCACAGACCCGGGCCGCCAGCGTTAACCATAATGACAGCTTTCATTTGCGTCGCCATGCCTGCCGGTCCAGTGTGAATTAACGAAGTGTTAACCATGCACAATGATTGCGCATAAGGGAGCCGCAAGTGAGCCGCTGGACAGCTTTAGGCGTCATGATGACGTTTTTTGTTATGCTGCCGTTGGATATCGACGCGCCGGCGCTGAACCTTTGCCTGATGGCTCTGGTGCGCTGGGCGGTGCTTGCCGGCATCCCCGACACGGTATTTGGCGGGGAACAGGCGGCATGAAGTGGTTTCTGATCCTCTGGGCCGGTCCCGTGGCATTGCTGGGCAGCTGGTACTGGCTTTCCTACTACGACATGAGCTTCGGTTTTTATATGCTGACGCGCGAAACGCATGATCTGGTGTTTCAGGTTTATGGCAATATTCTCGGCCTGCCGCCCGAAAGCCTGCCGCCGCTCGTCGCGCGCGCCATAGCGGTCGACAGCCTGATCGTTTTTGCGATCCTTGCTTTCCGCAAGAGAAAGCGGATTGCCGCCTGGTGGCGGGGCCGTCAGTCGGTCGCGCGGGCGAGTGCCGAAAGCCTGTCCAGCGCGCCCTGAAGAATGAAACTCGCGGCCGCCGAATCGATGCGTTCGGCCCGCTTGGCGCGTGATACGTCCATTTCCAGAAGCGCACGCTCGGCGGCAACGGTGGAAAGCCGCTCATCCCAGAAAATGAAGGGCAGGGCGGTTTTTTCGCCCATGGTGCGCACGAAGGCGCGCGTCGCCTGTACGCGCGGCCCGGCTGAGCCGTCCATGTTCATCGGTAGGCCGATGATGAAGGCGGCCACCTTCTCCTTCTCGGCAAAGGCCAGCAGTACTTCGGCGTCCTGCGTGAATTTTACCCGCTTGAGGACGGGGCGCGGTGTCGCGAAACGCCGCGACAGGTCCGACATGGCAAGCCCGATGGTTTTCGTGCCAAGGTCGAGGCCGGCAATCGCCTGTGCGGGCTGAAGCGTTTCCGCAAGTTCCTCGATGGTGAGTATCGCCATGTCGCGCGCTGCCTTATCGTTTGCGGACGAATTCGGTGCGCAGCACCAGACCCTTGACCGTCTCGTGCCTGCAATCGATCTCTTCCGGGTTTTCGGTCAGTCGGATCGATTTGATGACGGTGCCCTGCTTGATGACCGTGTTGGTGCCCTTGACCTTCAGATCCTTGATCAACGTCACCTGGTCGCCATCCGCAAGCACATTGCCTGCCGCATCGCGGACTTCGTTGGCACGCGACGCCTCGGCGGCCAGTTCGGAAGCGGGCCGCCATTCGCCGGTTGCCTCGTCATACACGTAATCGTCATTATCCGCGGCCATTGTCGCCTCTCTGAAATATCGGTAGTGCGGTGTTCAGGCCGTCCAGAGCGCATCCGGTTTGAACGGGACTGCTGGACGTACTCTAGACCTTTGATTTTACGCATTTTCCAGACGTAAAACCGCTACACACTTTTACTGGAAATGCTCTATGTCATAATATACGGGCAATACAAAGGAGAACTTCCCATGAAAATCACCTGGCTCGGCCATTCCGCCTTCCGCCTCGAAAACGGCAGCGCGAAGATCCTCATCGACCCGTTTTTCACCGGCAATCCCGGTTTTGCCGGGCAGGACGGAAAGACGGCGGCCGAAGGCATTACCCATATTCTCCTGACCCACGGCCATGGCGACCATGTGGGGGATACCGTCCAGCTTGCCCGCGAAACGGGCGCGACAGTACTTGCCAATGCCGATCTCGCCGCCTGGCTTTCCACCAAGGGCGTGGCGAAGGTCGATATGGGCAATACCGGCGGCACCGTGCATTTCGATGGTTTTTCCGTCACCTTCACAAACGCGCTGCATTCCTCGGCCCAGATCACCGAGGATGGCGTCTCGCATTCGCTCGGCAACGCCAATGGCCTGATGCTGCATTTCGAAGACGGCCCGACCGTCTATCACATGGGCGATACGGATATCTTTTCGGACATGAAGCTGATCAACGAGTTGCATCAGCCGGATATCGGCCTGGTGCCCATCGGTGACCGCTTCACCATGGGTGGGGCTGTGGCGGCACTGGCCTGCCAGCGCTTCTTCAAGTTCGAAAATGTCATCCCCTGCCATTACGGTTCCTTCCCGATCATCGACCAGACGCCGGAGAAGTTCGTGGCCGGCATGGAGGGGTCGGAAGCGCGCGTCCATACGCCGAAGGCCGGCGATACATTGTCCTTCTGAGGCTCCATTCAGGCATGTCGCCGGAGCAAAACCGTTCCACAGTTTGGTGCGACATGTTTTCTACCGTTGCGAATGGCGGGCATGGTCATTATAGCGGGTAGGAAAATTCCTACCGGAGTAAAACCATGTCCGTCGATCTCGCCACCGTAAAGCGCGTTGCGCGCCTTGCCCGTATCGCTGTCAGCGAAGAAGAAGCACAGAATATGCTCGGCCAGCTGAACGGCATACTCGGTTTCGTGGAGCAGCTTTCGGAAGTGAATGTCGAGGGCGTCGAGCCCATGACCTCCGTCACGCCGGTGGAAATGAAAAAACGTGCCGACGTGGTGACCGACGGCAACAAGGCGGAAGACATCGTCGCCAATGCGCCCGCGACCGACCGGGACTTCTTCATGGTTCCGAAAGTGGTCGAATAGTCCGACCGCCGTTTGCCGCCCGATTTTTCCAAGATTTCGAAAGCCGTTGCCGACCATGACCGACCTGACGAGCCTGACCATTGCCGAAGCCCGCGAAAAGCTGAAGGCGAAAGAATTTTCCGCCCTTGAGCTGACCGACGCCTATCTCTCCGCCATCGATGCGGCGAATGGCGCGCTGAACGCCTATGTCGTAACCACGCCTGAAAAGGCGCGCGACATGGCGAAAGCCTCCGATGGCCGCATCGCCGCAGGCACGGCGGGTGAACTGGAAGGTGTTCCGCTTGGCGTGAAGGACCTTTTCGCCACCCGCGACGTGCACACGCAGGCATGTTCGCATGTTCTCGACGGCTTCAAGCCGAAATACGAATCCACCGTCACCCAGAACCTTTGGGATCAGGGCGCCGTCATGCTCGGCAAGCTGAACATGGACGAATTCGCCATGGGCTCGTCCAATGAAAACTCCTGGTACGGACCGGCGATCAACCCCTGGCGTGCGAACGGTTCCGAGCAGAAGCTCGTGCCGGGCGGCTCTTCCGGTGGTTCGGCCGCAGCCGTTGCCGCGCATCTGTGCGCAGGTGCTACCGCCACCGACACCGGCGGCTCCATCCGCCAGCCCGCAGCCTTTACCGGCACCGTCGGCATCAAGCCAACCTATGGCCGCTGCTCGCGTTTCGGCATCGTCGCTTATGCTTCCTCGCTCGATCAGGCCGGTCCAATCGCCCGTGACGTGCGCGACGCGGCGATCCTGCTCAGGACCATGGCAAGCGTCGATGCGAAGGATACGACTTCCGTCGACCTACCGGTGCCGGATTACGAAAAGGCCATCGGCCAGTCGCTGAAGGGCCTGAAGATCGGTATCCCCAGGGAATACCGCGTTGACGGTATGCCGGAGGAAATCGAAAAGCTCTGGGCCAAGGGTGTCGAATGGCTTCGCGATGCGGGTGCCGAGGTGGTCGATATCTCGCTGCCGCACACCAAATACGCTCTGCCCGCCTATTACATCGTCGCGCCCGCGGAAGCCTCTTCCAACCTCGCCCGTTATGACGGCGTGCGTTATGGTCTGCGCGTCGACGGCAAGGATATTGCCGACATGTACGAGAAGAGCCGTGCCGCCGGTTTCGGCAAGGAAGTGCAGCGCCGTATCATGGTCGGCACCTATGTGCTTTCGGCCGGTTATTACGACGCCTATTACCTGAAGGCGCAGAAGGTTCGCACGCTCATCAAGCGCGATTTCGAAAACGTCTTCCATGAGGGCGTCGACGCCATCCTGGCACCCATCACCCCGTCTTCTGCCTTTGCCGTGGGTGATGAGGAACTCGCCTCCGATCCGGTGAAGATGTATCTTCAGGACGTCTTTACGATCACCGTCAACATGGCCGGCCTTCCGGGCCTCTCGGTGCCCGCCGGTCTTGACGGCAAGGGTCTGCCACTCGGCCTGCAGCTTATCGGCAAGCCATTCGAGGAAGAAACGCTCTTCAAGACGGCGCACGCGATCGAACAGGCTGCCGGTAAGTTCACCCCCGCCAAGTGGTGGTGATCTACCTAACCAGGGTTAGAAATCGGACGGGCGGCATCCAATGCCGCCCGTTTGTTTTTCATCGATTGTCCAGCTCACCCCGCACGAGTTCCAGCCCACGCGTGGTGATGCGATAAGGCTTGCCGCTGGAAGAGGCGATGGCCCTCTTCCGTTTCAGTTTGCGGAAGGTAAGCAGATCGAGACCGCTGAAAATCCAGCCGTCGCGCGTATAAAGCGCGAGTTTCTCGATTTTGCGGTCTTCGTCTCGAGTAAGTTCAATTCTGCCGCCCTGGGCGAGCAGGTGAAGAATGCGCTGTTCTGCGCGGGAAATGTCCATTTTCGGAAATCCGGTCGGCGTCTTCTAGACGCGTGAAAACAAACCCGGGTGCCGTTAAGGCATCCGGCTCGGTTTCATCTGGCCCGGCGCGCAAGAAACTTGCGGGCAGGGCCTTTACCAGGACTCCGATTGAGCGAACATAAAAACTCCAGAATTGCTCCTTTGGGTTAGCGGGCAAAATCAGCGCGGTCAAGTCCGTCGAAATTTTCCCATCCGCCGCCACCGTGGCGGTCGCCCAGATCGATATTGCGCGTCAAGGCTGCCGCTGGCCGAATCGCACTACCGATGCTTTACTCCTTAAGGCCATGGAGGGCGCGGCTTGATCGTCATTCGCAATGCATATCAGCAGGAAGCGGAGGTTCTGTCGGCCATCGGCCTCAGGTCTTGGCGGCAGGCGACAATGGCGCTCGGCATCACCGCGACGCTTTACGAGAATGCGGCCAGTGCCTTTTCCAATTTCACCCGCTCGTCATGGCTTGCCATCCGCGTGGCGGAATTCGGCGGTGCGGTCGCCGGATGGGCGGCGCGGGAACATTTCGACGAGACGATTTCCGATTTCTGGATCGACCCGGATTTTCAGCGGAAACGGGTCGGCAGCTTCCTTTTGGCTGACATGGAACGGCTGATAGAGGGAAGGGGTTTCGACACCATCCGTCTTGAAACCCACGCCCAGAACGAACCGGCCGTCGCCTTCTTCAGGCATCACGGCTATAGCGTTCGCTGGCTCTCCATTTCATATGCGGTAAAGCTTGATCGCGACGTGCAGTCGGTGGGCCTCCAAAAACAGCTTGTCGAGGTCGAGAGCGGTCTTTACGGCACGGAATTCTGAGAGAGGGCGCCGAGGCCATTCACAAGCCGCATCGGCCAATCCGGCATGATGACGAGGGATGCGACAAAGCCTACCTGTACCACAATGATGGATATCAGGATGCTGCGGAACGGCTCCTTGCGCGTTTTATGCCGCAGCAGGCGTTGCGCCGAGATCGCGCCAAGGCTGCCACCGGCAAAAGCGAGCCACAACAGGGTGCTTTCGCGAACGCGCCATTCGCTGTTTCTCGCCGCCCGCTTGTCCCGCCAATAGACAAGAAAGACGAAAAGATTGAAGGCGATATAGATCGTGAGTGAGAGAGCGATCATCGTCATGGTGTGAATAGATATTGGGAACGGTAAAAAACACGTATGCTGCTGTGCCGAAAATCCGGTGCTTGGCGCGACAGGGCGCAACATGTCTTGCGCCCGCGCGCCATTTGTTCTACCCACCAGAGCCAAAGAACCCGTATATCGTGAGCTTCAGATGACCCTTGTAGACGTGCGCACTCCCGACCCGAAACGTTTCATTCCCGGTGCCACCGGCGATTGGGAAATCGTGATCGGCATGGAGGTACACGCGCAGGTTCTCTCCAATTCCAAGCTGTTTTCCGGTGCATCGACCACTTTCGGCAATGCGCCGAATGCCAACGTGTCGCTGGTGGATGCCGCAATGCCCGGCATGCTTCCCGTCATCAACGAGGAATGCGTCCGCCAGGCTGTGCGCACCGGCCTCGGTCTGAAGGCGAAGATCAACAACCGTTCGATCTTCGACCGCAAGAACTACTTCTATCCGGATTTGCCGCAGGGCTACCAGATTTCGCAGTTCAAGGACCCGATCGTCGGTGAGGGCACCATCACCATTTCGCTGGGTCCGGACCGTCAGGGCAATTTCGAGGATATCGAGATCGGCATCGAGCGCCTGCATCTGGAGCAGGACGCCGGCAAGTCCATGCACGATCAGCACCCGACCATGTCCTTCGTGGACCTGAACCGTTCGGGCGTGGCGCTGATGGAAATCGTCTCGAAGCCGGACATGCGCTCGTCGGATGAGGCCAAGGCCTATCTGACGAAGCTGCGCTCCATCGTGCGTTATCTCGGCACCTGCGACGGCAACATGGATGAAGGCTCGATGCGCGCTGACGTCAACGTCTCCGTGCGCCGCCCGGGTGAGGGTTTCGGCACGCGCTGCGAAATCAAGAACGTCAACTCCATCCGCTTCGTCGGCCAGGCCATCGAATATGAGGCACGCCGCCAGATTGCCATTCTGGAAGATGGCGGCGTCATCGATCAGGAAACCCGCCTGTTCGATCCCGGCAAGGGCGAGACGCGCTCCATGCGCTCCAAGGAAGATGCGCATGACTATCGCTATTTCCCTGATCCTGACCTGCTGCCGCTCGAATTCGACGATGCTTTCGTAGAAGCGCTGAAGGTCGATCTGCCTGAGCTTCCCGACGACAAGAAAGCCCGTTTCGTGGCTGATCTCGGCCTGTCGGTCTATGACGCCTCGATCCTCGTTTCGGAAAAGGCGATTGCCGATTATTACGAGGCCGTCGCCGCCGGCCGTGATCCGAAGGCCGCCGCCAACTGGGTCATCAACGATCTTCTTGGTGCACTCAACAAATCAGGCAAGGACATCGAGACAACGCCGGTTTCGCCGGAACAGCTCGGCGGCATCATCGATCTCATCAAGGCCGAGACCATTTCGGGCAAGATCGCCAAGGACTTGTTCGAAATCGTCTGGAACGAGGGCGGCAATCCCGCCGAAATCGTCGAGACGCGCGGCATGAAGCAGGTGACGGATACCGGCGCCATCGAAAAGGCCGTGGACGAGATCATCGCCGCAAACCCGGATCAGGTCGAGAAGGTCAAGGCAAAGCCGACACTCGCCGGCTGGTTCGTCGGTCAGGTGATGAAGGCGACGGGCGGCAAGGCCAACCCGCAGGCGGTGCAGGCGCTGGTGAAGGCCAAGCTTGGTATCGAGGAAGAGTAGGAACTGCGGGCCGGAGTGGCCCTCAGAAAAGGTTGAAAGAGACTGTAGACCTCTCCTTCGTCATCCTCGGGCTTGTCCCGAGGATCTAACGACCCACAAGATGAAACGTGATTAGATCCTCGGGACAAGCCCGAGGATGACGGGGAGATTGGGGGCTGACATCGCTTGCTGCCGGGATCAACGCCCGGCTTTTTCTATTCTGAGACGGAGCCCATCATGTTTTTCATCCGCACAGCCAGCCTGCGTGACATCGAGCCGGTACGCACCTTGCTCGCCGCGACCTGGCACGCCACTTATGACGCGATCTACGGTGCGGACAAGGTGAAGGAGCTGATTGCCGCATGGCATTCGCCGCAGGCCATGAAGGACCGTATCGAGAAAAAGGGCGGCGAGTTTCTGGTGGCCGATGATGGCCGGCGGATCGGCGGCATGGCCTATGGTTCGATGTCCACCAAGATGGCGAAGACGGCCCTGCTGCACCAGCTTTATGTGGCCCCGGAATTCCAGCGGCAGGGTGTGGGCCGCGATCTCTTCGCCGAACTCGAAACCTGCTTTCCGGATGCGGAAATCATGCGTCTGGAAGTCGAACCTAAAAATACTGTCGCAATCGCCTTTTATGAAGGCGTCGGATTTGTCGAGGTCGACCGAATCGAGCGCATGGCGGGCATCGAAGGTCTGCCCGGCATCGTTATGGAAAAGAGCCTGACCCGATGAACACGACATTGCAGAAGCTGATAATCCGCACGGCACGTGAAGACGATCTTCCGGCGCTCGCAGCCATTTTTGCCGCCGACGAGATCGGCGGGCACGGCGATACGGCCGACGAATCGGCGCAGCCTGACTATCTCGCCGCTTTCCGCGCCATTGAGGCATCGCCGAGCGAAACGCTCTATGTGGCGGAACTGGATGGCGAGGTGGTCGGCACCTTTCAGACTGCCATCCTCACCAAGCTTGTTGGGCGAGGGGCAAAGTCTATGGTGATCGAGGCGGTGCAGACGCGCTCCGACATGCGCGGCCGCGGTATCGGCGCGGTGATGATCAATTATTGCCTTGAAGAAGCCCGCCGTCAGGGAATGAATTCCGCCCAGCTCACCTCCAACATGGCCCGGCTGGACGCGCATCGCTTCTATGAGCGGCTGGGTTTCGAGAAGCGGCATTTAGGCTTCAGGATGAAGCTGAAATAGCGCGGATATATCTCGAAATGCTGGACAATTGACGCGGGTGGCGGCATAAGCTTGTCTTGTGCCATGCGATCTAAAATCGCTGCGGCGCACTCAAGCCCGAGGAACGCATAATGAAGACTCTCCTGACGCAAATCTTCACCTGGTGGAATGGCCAGACGATTGGAACGCGGTTTCACACCTGGCGTTTTGGCAAGAAAGTCGGTCAGGACGAGTTGGGCAACACCTATTACGAAGGCGGCACCACTTCCTGGGGCATGCCGCGCCGCTGGGTGATCTATAATGGTTATGCCGAAGCCTCGGCGATCCCGCCGGGCTGGCACGGCTGGATGCACTACCGCACCGACGTGCCGCCGAGCCAGGAAACCTACGTTGCCCGCGAGTGGCAGAAGCCGCACCAGTCTAACCTTACCGGCACATCCAAGGCGTACCGCCCTCAAGGCTCGCTGGCAGTGGCTGGCGAGCGTCCGCGCGTGACCGGCGACTACGACGCCTGGACCCCCGGCAACTGAGTTTTGTGATGTGCGGTGCTGTGCAAAACACCGCACATGCGCTGCGCCTCACCGGTTTTTGCCACATTCCGCCCTTACGCGTTGATCCGGTCGGCATTTCGACACAGGCAAATATTTGGAGACATATCGTATGAGGAAAATCACGCGGGATCGCTCTTTGCGTGCGCTGACAGTCTCGCTGTTTGCAGCGGTTTCTGCTGTCATCCTCATTTCGCCCGTCTCCGCCGCCCGTCTGGAAAACCGCGTGGCCGTGTTTTCCGGCATCGACAAGATTACCGGACGCATCACGTCTTTCGACGTCTATATTGACGAGACGGTGCAGTTCGGCGCGCTTCAGGTGACGCCGAAGGTCTGTTATTCCCGCGACCAGACGGAAACCCAGAAGATCGACGCATTCATCGAGGTGGATGAAATCACCCTCGACCGCAAGATCAAGCGGATTTTCACCGGCTGGATGTTCGCCGACAGCCCCGGCCTCAACGCCGTCGAGCATCCGATCTATGACGTCTGGCTGACAGGCTGCAAGCAGGACTCCGAGGTTCCGGCTCCCTCAACGGCAAGCAAATAACCTAACGTTATCAATTTTAGAATTGCAGGCTCGGCCGGTTGACAGCGCGGTCGAGCATCTTCGCATATTCCTGCTTCGGCACGTCGATTGCGCCGAAAGTCTTCAGATGCTCGGTGGTGAATTGCGTGTCCAGCAGCACGAAGCCGCTTGCTCGCAGCCGCTCCACCAGATGCACGAGGCAGATCTTCGATGCGTTGGTGCGGCGGGAAAACATGCTTTCGCCGAAGAAAGCGGCCCCGAGCGAAACGCCGTAAAGCCCGCCGACGAGCTCCTTGCCTTCCCACGCCTCGACACTATGGGCATGGCCGATCTGGTGCAGCTCGGTGTAAAGCTTGCGAATGGTGGCGTTGATCCACGTGCTCGGCCTGTCAGGCGCTTCTGCCGCACATCCCGCCATCACCGCTTCGAAGGCAGTGTTGAAGCGTATCTCGAACGGCTTCTTGCGCATCGCCTTGGCGAGACTTTTGGAAATGTGGAAATCATCGAGCGGGATGATGCCGCGAATTTCGGGCTCGACCCAGAAAAGCTCGGGATCGTCAGCCGAATCGGCCATGGGAAACAGGCCGGCGGAATAGGCGCGCAGCAGGATATCGACTGTTATGCCGTTATTTCTGCTGCGCCGCCCAACCATATCGTCTTAGTGAGACGCATCACCGGCCAGGTATTTCTCCAGCCAGTGAATGTCGTAATCGCCGTTGAGGATATCCTCGTTCTGGAGGAGATCCTGGAAAAGCGGCAGCGTGGTCTTGATGCCGTCGACGACAAACTCGTCCAGCGCCCGTCGCAGACGACGGATGCATTCGTCACGGTCGCGGCCGTGAACGATCAGCTTGCCGATCATGCTGTCGTAATAGGGCGGGATCTTGTAGCCCTGATAGGCGCCCGAATCGACGCGTACACCAAGGCCGCCCGGCGTGTGGAAATAGGTCAGCGTGCCCGGGGAGGGAACGAAGGTGCGCGGGTCTTCGGCATTGATTCGGCATTCGATGGCATGGCCATGGAATTCGATATCCGCCTGCGTGACCGACAGACCCTGGCCCGAAGCGACCCTGATCTGTTCCTGCACGAGATCCATGCCGGTGATCGCTTCCGTCACCGGATGCTCCACCTGAAGACGGGTGTTCATTTCGATGAAATAGAACTCGCCGTTTTCATAAAGGAACTCGATGGTGCCTGCACCGCGATATTTCAGCTTGCGCATGGCGCTCGCGCAAATCTCGCCGATCTTCATGCGCTGTTCGACGGTCAGTGCCGGCGAATTGGCTTCTTCCAGCACCTTCTGGTGACGGCGCTGCAACGAGCAATCGCGTTCGCCAAGGTGAATGGCATTGCCTTCGCCATCGCCGAAAACCTGCACTTCGATGTGGCGCGGCTTGCCGAGATACTTTTCCATGTAGACGGCGTCGTTGCCGAAGGCTGCTGCCGCCTCGGAACGGGCAGTCGAGACAGCCTCGTCGAGATCGGCTTCGGTCTTCGCCACCTTCATGCCGCGACCACCGCCGCCCGCCGTTGCCTTGATGAGGACCGGGAAACCGATCGTGCGGGCAATTTCAAGCGCGTTTTCAGGCTTCACTTCGCCATCGGAACCGGGAACGACGGGAATGCCGAGTTCCTGTGCCGTCTGCTTGGCGGTGATCTTGTCGCCCATGAGGCGGATATGCTCGGCGGTCGGTCCGATGAAGGTAATGCCGTGCGCATCGAGAATATCGGCGAACTTGGCATTTTCCGACAGGAAGCCGTAACCGGGGTGAACGGCGTCCGCACCGGTGATTTCGCAGGCCGCAACGATCTGGTGGATGTTGAGGTAGCTGTCACGCGAGGGCGGCGGACCAATGCACACGCTTTCGTCGGCAAGGCGTACATGCATGGCGTCCGCGTCGGCCGTGGAGTGCACCGCCACCGTCGGAATGCCAAGCTCCTTGGCGGCGCGCAGGACGCGCAGCGCGATCTCGCCGCGGTTGGCTATGAGGATCTTCGAAACCATGCTGAACCGCCTTTATTCGATGACCACGAGAGCTTCACCATACTCCACGGGCTGTGCGTCGTTGACGACGATTTCCACGACCTTGCCGGACTTCGGAGCCGGGATCTGGTTCATGGTCTTCATGGCTTCGACGATGAGGATGGTCTGGCCTTCCTTGACGGTCGCACCCACTTCGATGAAGGGACGCGCGCCCGGAGCAGGCGACAGGTAGACCGTGCCGACCATCGGCGAGGACACGGTGTTGGCCGGGTTGCGGGCCGGTGCTGCGGCCGCAGCCGGCGCAGCAGGTGCCGCAATTGCGGGCGCGGCGGCCGGGGCAGGTGCCGGCGCATAAGCGGCGGGCGCTGCTGCATAGACCGTGGCGGGAGCGGGGGCGGCGCGGGAAACGCGGATGCGCAGGTCTTCCTGCTCCACTTCGATTTCCGAAAGGTCGGTATCGTTGAGGATATTCGCGAGCTCGCGGATCAGTTCCTTGTCGATACCCTGTTTCTTTTCAGACATGACAAACCCTATTCTTTGTTTCTTTTTATGCCGTGATGTTCTTCAGCGCATGAAGCGCCATGATATATCCGTATGGTCCGAAACCGCAGACCATGCCCTTTGCGGCGGGTGATACCATCGATTTGTGACGGAACTCTTCCCGCGCGTGGATATTGGAAATGTGCACTTCCACGACCGGCGTGGAAATCGCGCGAATGGCGTCGTGCAGGGCGATGGAGGTGTGGCTGTAGGCGCCGGGATTCATGACGACGCCCGCCGCGCGCTCGCCAGCCTCATGCAACCAGTCCACGAGCACACCTTCGTGGTTGGACTGGCGGAATTCCACTGCGAAACCGAGATCGGCACCAGCCGCAAGACAATCATTCTCGATGTCCTTCAGCGTCTTGCCACCATAGATACCCGGTTCCCTTTTTCCCAGCATGTTGAGATTGGGGCCATTGATGACGATGATGATGTTGCTCATTCACGTTTCCATAAGAAAATCAGCGACACCTATAGACTGCGCAGCCGTCAAGGAAAAGCCCCCGCAAGCCGTAAAGCGCCGGCTTGTCCGGCATCTCACAGGGAATACAGGGGCTTTTTGCGCAATCAGGAGCAGGTGGCCTTTCCGCAGCTGCGCATATTGGCGATTTTTTCCATCAGAGGGTCCGCACCCACAGCCCCGAAAACGGCTTCGTCGCCGACGATATAGGACGGCGTGCCGGTGATGCCGAGGCTGTTGGCGAGCTTGTAGGTTTCCTGAACCTGCGCGTCGTTGGGGTTTTCCGCCATCGATTTGCGGATATCGGCTTCCTTGAGGCCAAGCGACGTCGCGACGTCCATTGCGCTTTCCTCATTCGCCCGTCCGCGCCCGCCAAGCAGGATGCGCTGGAATTCGGGATATTTGGCAGGCGCAAGCAGCTTCACGGCGTTGGAGACGCGATGTGCTGCGACCGATTCCGGACCGAGGATCGGGAATTCCTTAAGGACGACGCGCACCTTCTTGTCCGTCTTCAGAATATTGTCCATGTCGCCCATGGCGCGTTTGCAATAGCCGCAATTATAGTCGAAAAACTCGACCAGCGTGACGTCGCCGTCCGGATTGCCAAGCGCCAGATCGTATTTCGATTCGAAGATCGTCTTCTTGTTGTCGGCCACCGCTTCCGCCGCCTTGGCGTTGCGGGCCGCATATTGCTTGCGTTCAAGCGCGTCCTGAACCTCAAGCATGATTTCGGGGTTCTCGATCAGATATTGCTTGATGAACTCGCCCATTTCCTTCTTCTGCTGCTCATCCAGCGCGTGGGCAGGCAGAGAAGCGAAAACCGTCGAAAGGGCCGTCACGCTGGCGAGAAGTGTTGAACGGAGAAGATGCGCCATATCGGTCCTCATACTGTGCGGCCAGTGCCTCATGAATATTATGATGGCAATTACCTTACTTTAAGCCAAATGCCATACGCCAAAAATAGTTGTCCGCATTATGGTCGCATGATTGTGAAGATTGTGATTCTGCGGCAAGTCTCTGAAATACGGTTCAGGAAAGAGCATGCCCTTGATAACGATGTCGAAGCGGAGCGCAGTCGAACCCTTTCACGCCATGGACATCCTGGCGGAAGCGAACCGGCGCAGGCAGGCGGGACGCCCCGTCATTTCCATGGCCGTCGGCCAGCCGTCCCATCCCGCGCCAAAGGCCTCGCTGGAAGCCGCGCAGGAAGCGCTGAAACATGGGCGCATCGGCTATACCGACGCGCTGGGCCTGCGTGAACTGCGTGAAGCGATCGCCGGCCACTACCGGCTTCGCCATCAGATCGCGGTCGATCCGGCCCGCATCGCCGTGACCACCGGCTCCTCCGCCGCCTTCAATCTTGCTTTTCTCAGCCTCTTCGATGCCGGTGATTATGTCGCGATAGCAAGGCCCGGCTATCCCGCCTATCGCAATATTCTAAAAGCGCTCGGCCTCAATGTCGTCGAAGTGCCGGTAACGGCGGAAACCGGCTACACGCTGACACCGGCCAGTCTGGAGCGGGCGGAAACCAGGGCGGGCTGCAAGCTGAAGGGCGTGCTTTTGGCAAGCCCGGCCAATCCGACTGGCACGGTCACGGGCCGTGAGGCGCTGAAGCGGCTGGCCAGCTATTGCGAAAGCCGCGACATGGCCTTCATTTCCGACGAGATCTATCACGGTCTCACTTTTGTCGGCGAAGAGACGAGTGCGCTCGAAATCACCGACAATGCCGTGATCATCAATTCCTTCTCGAAATATTATTGCATGACCGGCTGGCGTATCGGCTGGATGGTCCTGCCGGAAAATCTGGTCCGGCCGGTCGAGTGTCTCGCCCAGAGCCTCTATATTTCACCGCCCGAGCTGTCACAGCTGGCGGCAACCGCGGCCTTTTCGGCGGCGGAAGAGCTGGATGTTTACAGGGAGACATATCGCACCAACCGCGATTTTCTGATGGCGCGCCTGCCGGAAATCGGCCTGCCGCTGGCATCCCCCATGGATGGTGCTTTTTACGCCTATGTCGATACCAGCCGTTTTTCCAACGACAGCATGGATTTTGCCAAACGCATGCTGGCGGAAATTGACGTGGCGGCGACGCCGGGCATGGATTTCGACCCCGAGGAGGGCCACCGCGCTCTGCGCATTTCCTATGCGGGTTCGGTGTCGGATATCGCCGAGGCCGTGGGACGTATCGCCGGTTGGCTGAAATAAGCCACCGGATTCGCCTTCTTCGTGAGGGATCAGGCGGGTGTGCAGCCGAAGGTGCTGTTAAACGCCTTTTCGCCCTTTGTGGTGAATGTCAGCACGCGGCCGTTTCCGCGCCGAAGCCAGTCGCGCTGCTGCATGGCTTCCAGAAGCGAAGCGCCAAGCCCGCCGCCGAGGTGATGCCGGCGTTCGCTCCAGTCCAGGCAATGCAGGCAAACCGGGCGTCGGGCCTTTTCCAGCAGCGATAGATCGATGCCGAAGCTTGAGAAGAAATCACGTCCGCTGTCTGTCAGTGCAGGATCGTCTCCCGAAGTCACGAGCCCGTTTGCGGTAATGGTGGCAAGCAGCGCCACGCCGCTTTCCCCGGCCAGATGGTCGTAACAGATACGCGCCTCGCGAAGCGCCTTGTCCTTTGGTCCCGTGCGGACGCGCACCGCACCCGTGCGTTGGGCAAGGCCCATCAGCGCTTCCAGAACCTGCGCCACATCTTCGTCGGAAAGACGGAAGTAGCGATGCCGGCCCTGTTTTTCCATGATTAGCAATTGCGCGTCGGAGAGTTTCGCCAGATGCCCGCTGGCGGTCTGCAGGGTAACGCCTGCAGCCTCGGCAAGCTCGCTTGCCGTCAGCGCGCGACCATCCATCAGCGCCGTCAGTATATTGGCGCGGGCAGGGTCGCCGATCAGCGCGGCGACATTGGCGATCAAGGGTCCGTCTTTCATGGTTCGATGATAGCCGAAGCATTGGAGTAGGGCAACGGCATAAAAGGAGAGGCAGAACATGAGGAGACCGACGTTGCTGACCTGTTTCATCCGCTACGAGATCGACCCCTTCAAGGTCGATGCTTTCGATCAATATGCCCGTAACTGGGGTGAAGCCATACCGCGCTGCGGGGCCGATCTGATCGGCTATTACGCCCCGAAGGAGGGATCGAACACGATCGCCTACGGTGTCTATAATATCGAGAGCCTCGCCGCTTACGAGGCCTACAGGGCGCGGCTTGCCGCCGACCTGGCCGGGCGGGAGAATTATGAATTTGCACGGCGCGAGCAATTCATCCGCCGCGAAGACAGGCTTTTCCTGCGTCTGGCGTCGGCGCCGCATGGCGGAGGTGAACGATGATCGCGGTCATCTTCGAGGTCTGGCCGGCTGAAGGCGAGAAACAGCACTATCTCGATATCGCCGCCAGCCTGCGCACCGAGCTCGAAACCATTGACGGCTTCGTGTCGGTCGAGCGGTTTCAGAGCATCAGCAATCCGGACAAGATGCTCTCTCTGTCATTCTTCAGGGATGATGAGGCGGTAAAGGCATGGCGCAACACCGCACCACACCGTGCGGCCCAGGCGCTGGGACGCTCCGACGTCTTTTCGGACTACCGCCTGCGTATCGCCGCCGTGATGCGGGATTACGGCCTGCGGGAGAGGGAGGAGGCCCCGACTGACAGCAGACACGTCCATGCCGCGAATGCGCAAGTGCAGCGCTGAAATGCCTTCAGTTTTTCTTCACGCCGCGCCAAGGCTTTCTGGTTCGAACTCGCTTGCGAAACCCGCTATAGATGGGTGGATTGTGGGTGGAGAATGGCCGCCAAGCGGCCGTTCGCCCGATTGGAAACGGAGAGAAGAAAGATGTCGGCAGAAAAAGTGGCGATTGTGACGGCAGGTGGCAGCGGCATGGGAGCTGCCGTGGCGAAACGTCTGGCCGCGGACGGCTACAAGCTCGCAATCCTGTCGTCATCCGGCAAAGGAGAAGCGCTGGCGAAGGAACTCGGCGGTATCGGCCTCACCGGCTCCAACCAGTCCAATGACGATCTCCAGCGCCTTACGGATCTGGCGCTCGAAAAATTCGGCCGCATCGACGTGCTGGTCAACAGTGCAGGCCATGGCCCACGCGCCTCCATCCTTGATATCACCGATGAGCAATGGCACACGGGTCTTGATGTCTATCTCATGAACGTCATTCGCCCGACGCGGATCGTGGCTCCGGTCATGGTCAAACAGAAGGCAGGCGCGATCGTCAATATTTCGACCGCCTGGGCTTTCGAGCCAAGCAGCATGTTCCCGACCTCTGCCGTATTCCGCGCCGGTCTCGCCTCCTACACCAAGATTTTCTCCGATACCTATGCGGCCGACAATGTGCGCATGAACAATGTGCTGCCCGGCTGGATCGACAGCCTGCCGGCGACGGAAGAACGCCGCGAGAGCGTGCCGATGCAGCGATACGGCAAGAGCGAAGAGATCGCCGCGACCGTGGCCTTCCTCGCTTCGGAAGGGGCCGGATACATCACCGGCCAGAACATCCGCGTCGATGGCGGCCTGACGCGGTCAGTGTGACGGGTGGGTATCCTCGTCCCTCATCCCTGTGACAAGCACAGGGATGAGGAAAGGAGAGCAACTACAAAAAGCAGGGTCTCTCAACCGACGCAATTAGCGGCTCAAGCATAGAAATCGCTCGTTATTACACCACCAAAAGCAAAACGCCCGCAACATGGTTGCGGGCGTTTTTTAATCCAGTTTCTTCTCTCAGAAGAAGCCCTTGCGCTGCCACCAGCCGCCCTTGCGCGGCTTCGGCTCATCACCATCAGGGCTTGCGGGCGCACCGGAAGAGGTAACCACCGGCTCGGAACTGGAGACATTGCTGCCCCGGTTCGCGCGGACTTTTTCTTCGCTCGCGGGTGATTCCGGCTCAGAAGAGAGATCGGCCGAAGCTTCACCGACTTCCTCGATGGCGACATCGACGACGGTCGCTTCGACGATTGCCGGCTCAACGACCACCGGCTCGACCGTTTCAACGGCTTCTGCCTTCGGTGCCTCTTCCGTTTCCGTCTTGGCCTTGGCCTTGCGGGTGCGGCGCGGCTTCTTCGGCGCTTCCTCTTCCACGGTGTCGGCGACAACGCCTTCCACCACGGCGGCAGCTGTAGGCTCTTCGGCGACCGCAGCTACAGCGGGAACCTCTTCGCCTTCACCTTCCGTCTCGCCTTCGTCGCCGGCTTCCGCGCCTGCAGCATCCAGAGCCTCGTCTTCGGCACGGTTGCGGCGACCGCCGCGCTTGCCGCGACGACGGCGCTTGCGCTTGCCATCCTCATCGGAATTTGCGGCTTCGCTTACGCCGTTTTCATCGGCTTCCGCTCCGGCATCATCGGTTTCGACGTTATCGTCGTCATCCGAATCGTCGCCTTCGTTTCCGGCCTCGGCATCAAGCGTGTTGTTCTGTTCGTTTTGTCCGCCCTTGCCACGACGGCGACGACGACGCTTGCGCTTGCGCTTGCCGTCCTCACCATTGTCGCTTTGCTGCTGCTGACGCGGTTCGGAGCTCTGGACCTTGACGATTTCTTCCTCGTCTTCGTCCTCTTCCACCTCGGCGACAAAATCGTCTTCCTCTTCCACGAAGCTTGGCAGCATCTGGATGAGGCTTTCGATCTTCACCGGATTTTCAACGGCTTCGCCGCGATCAATGGCGAAATGCTGCGCGCCGACGCTCGAATCGGCGGCAATGATGATCGACACGCCGAAGCGGCCTTCATAATCGACGATCGTGCCGCGCTTGTGGTTGAGCAGGTAAAGCGCCGTTTCCGGCGTCGTCCTTACGGTGATGTTGTGCGTGGTATTGCGCAGCAGATATTCCTCGATGCCGCGCAGAACATGCAGCGCGATGGAGGATTCCGAACGCACATGACCCGTGCCGCCGCAATGCTGGCAGACCTGCGTGGTCGATTCCAGCACGGAAGCGCGGATACGCTGGCGCGACATTTCCAAGAGGCCGAAATGCGAGATGCGGCCGACCTGGATGCGTGCGCGGTCGTTCTTCAGGCAATCCTTGAGCTTCTTCTCGACAGCGCGATTGTTGCGCTTTTCTTCCATGTCGATGAAGTCGATGACGACGAGGCCGGCAAGGTCGCGAAGACGCAATTGCCGTGCAACTTCTTCCGCTGCCTCGAGGTTGGTCGTCAGCGCCGTTTCCTCGATGGAATGCTCGCGGGTAGAACGGCCCGAGTTCACGTCGATCGAAACCAGTGCTTCGGTCTGGTTGATGATGAGGTAACCGCCCGATTTCAACGTCACCTGCGGCTGCAGCATGCGGTCGAGCTGGGCTTCGATGCCGGAGCGCGAGAAGATCGGGTGAATGTCGCGGTAAGGCTGAACCACCTTGGCGTGGCTCGGCATCAGCATCTTCATGAAGTCTTTC
This sequence comes from Rhizobium sp. X9, assembly GCF_018873185.1. Taxonomy (NCBI): domain Bacteria; kingdom Pseudomonadati; phylum Pseudomonadota; class Alphaproteobacteria; order Hyphomicrobiales; family Rhizobiaceae; genus Rhizobium; species Rhizobium sp. X9. Next base: position 1,096,608 of record NZ_CP071311.1, read on the forward strand.
GCTTCACGATAGCCTTCCTCGCCGGAAACAATGATCTCGCTGATATCCTTGTTGTAGAGATCGCGGATCGAGCGCTTGATCAGCGAGCCTTCCTCGTAAACGAGGCAGGGAGCCGTGGAATTCAGCGTAAGGGTGCGAACGTTTTCCCACAGGCGCATCAGATATTCGAAGTCGCGCTTGATCTCGACGCGGGTACGGTTGGCGCCTGCGGTGCGCAGAATGACGCCCATGCCCTGCGGAACTTCCAGATCGCGCGCAATTTCCTTCAGGCGCTTGCGGTCCGTCGGCTGGGTAATCTTGCGGGAAATGCCGCCGCCACGTGCCGTATTCGGCATCAGCACGGAATAACGGCCGGCCAGCGACAGATAGGTGGTGAGTGCGGCACCTTTGTTGCCACGTTCTTCCTTGGCGACCTGCACCAGAAGGATCTGGCGGCGCTTGATGACTTCCTGGATGCGGTACTGCTTGCGCGGCTTGCGGGCGACGCGATCGGGAACCTCTTCCATGGCGTCTTCGGCGCCAACGGATTCGATCACTTCCTTTTCGTGATGATCGTCATCATCGTCGTCATCATCGTCGTCATTGCCACGACGAAGGCCTTCGACTTCCTCGGAAATCGTATCGGTATCGACCATGGCGGCCATTTCGCCGCCGGTGCTGCCATCTTCCTCGGAAGAAGCCTCAGCGGTTTCGGCTGCGATTTCTTCAGCGGTTTTCTTCTTGGCGCGGGGGCGACGGGTACGCTTCTTCGGCTTTTCTTCCTCGGCGGGCGCGTCTTCGGCGACAGTCTCGACGGCTGCGACGGCTGTTTCCTCAGATACGGCCTCGGCGGCGGGCGCGGCATCTTCCGTCACCACGGTCTCCGTGGCTTCGCTGACGGCGACAATGCCGACATCGGGCTGGTCAACCTGCGAAAGGTCAATGGCCGGCGCGCCGGGTTCGGGGGTGTCGGCCGATTCGAAGTCGTCGCTGCGGCGATGATCCTCGGCTTCCGCCTTCAAGAGGGCCTGACGGTCGGCAAGCGGAATCTGGTAGTAGTCCGGGTGGATTTCCGCAAAAGCGAGAAAGCCGTGGCGGTTTCCACCGTAATCGACGAATGCCGCCTGAAGGGAGGGTTCAACCCGCGTGACCTTGGCAAGGTAGATGTTGCCGCGGATCTGTTTCTTGTGCTCCGATTCAAAATCGAATTCTTCGATCCGGTTCCCACGGACAACGACTACGCGTGTCTCCTCTTCGTGGGAGGCGTCGATAAGCATTTTGTCTGCCATGTAAGCTGTGCTCCTCGGCGCAGCCTTGTTTTATACGAGAACAGGCCCGCCATGAGGACGGGCCTTTCATATGAGTGCAAGGATGTGCCGGAAATGAAGTCTCCAGCCGGGCCTCTGTAAACTGGCAGCATCCGGACCGACGGCGAGGCGCTTGGCCTGCTCCTGGTATCCGGTTCATGTGAAAACTGCTGCGACATCATTGGCCAGGCGGAACGACAATAATATATAGACCCCTTGGGGTCCGATGAATTTGCTCTCCTCAGAGCGGCGGTGGCATGACCACCGGGTAGGTCTCCGGCCACGGCCGGAATTGATCCAGTTTCAGGATAAATGTAACGACGGCAGATGATTGCCCGATTTGCAGCGCCAGCGTCTTTTTCGATTGGCAGCCGGCGGGCATCTATCCCGTCAACACTTTTAACCCTCCCGCGTGTTGTATGTTTTCTCTGTCATAATAGCAATAGGCTGGCTAAATATGCCATATTATTGGTGGAATTTCCGGGTTAATAATTGGTTCACCAACGCCTGCGATTGTGGGGCGCAAACGCGAAAACAATCGTCCGGCGTGGTCGAAACGGTGCCGTTCCCGGCGCTTTTCCGCCCCATTTATCGAAAACGACTGAAATACGGAATTTCTTGAAGACCATGAATTTCACGCGTAGCGCAGCGATATTCCGTGGGGCAGGGCCGCTTGGCGCGCGAATCGCGCGGATTGCGGGCGCCTTCTCACTTCTTGTCACCGCATATGTTTCCGCCGCTCCCGAAGCCTTTGCCGTCGAACCGCTTGTCGTCCATCAGGCCCGCATCATCGGCGACGAGGCGCGTACCCGCATCGTCCTCGATTTTGCCGAAGAGCCGGAATTCGACGTCCACTATCTCGATTCGCCCGCCCGCATCGTCGTGGACTTTCCCGCGGTGAATTTCGCCTTTCCCGCCTCCGATCTCAAACCGACAGGCCTTTTTTCCGATATCCGCTTCGGCAGCATGGGGCAAAACAGCGCCCGTATCGTGCTGACGGCGAAAAAGCCGGTTCAGGTGGCGGTTGCAGAGACGAAGAAGGGCGAAGATGGCGCCTCTTTCCGTTTCGTGCTGGATACGGAGATCACCACCAAGGGCAAATTCGCCGAACTGGTGAAGGAGCAGCAATGGCAGGTGCCGGCGCCCGTCACCACGGCCGCGATCAGCCCCGGCGATAAGACATCGCGCCAGGCGGAATTCGTCATTGCGGTCGATGCCGGCCATGGCGGCATCGACGCCGGTGCGACCGGCGGTGTGACCGGCACGGAAGAAAAGGTCATCACGCTGAACTTTGCCAGGGAACTTGCGGAACGGCTGAACCGTGAGCCCGGCATCAAGGCGTTCCTGACCCGTGATGCCGATACCTTTCTTGCCCTCTCCGAACGGGTGACGATCGCCCGGCAGAACAATGCCAACCTGTTCATCTCGGTGCATGCCGATACCCTGAAGCAGAAGGGCATCCGTGGCGCGACCGTCTATACATTGTCCGATCGCGCCTCGGACAGGCAGGCGCAGGAGCTGGCGGAGCGAGAAAACAAGTCCGACCAGATTGCCGGCGTGGCCGCCTCCACCGAGCCGCCGGAAGTCGCCGATATCCTGCTCGATTTCACCCGCCGCGAAACCCAGGCCTTTTCGGTGACGCTGGCCGAAAACATCGTGTCTTCCTTCGAGGGGCAGGTCGGCCTCATCAACAATCCGCATCGTTATGCCGGTTTCATGGTGCTGCGCGCCCATGACGTGCCCTCTGTCCTGCTGGAACTCGGTTTTCTCTCCAATGCGGAAGACGAAAAACTGCTTCTCGATGGCGAATGGCGCAAGAAGGTGGCCGACAGGCTGGCAACGGCGGTCGGACGATACCGCGCCAAAGCCATGGCGAACGGTGGCTGAAGCGCCAGCCGGCGGTACAATGATCCTGTTGCCGCCGTGCCGCTTGCGCCCGAAAAGCTGTTCAATTCTTTGACCTTGCGGACGATTAAGGCCTCGAAGCCCTATTTTACTCACATTCGCCGCGTTACTCGGGAAGCGGATTCGGTGGCAATCCGCGAAGCGACACAGACGCGATTGCGGTGGTTGGCCCGGTAACATATCGGCGAATGCTACCGTATCCGGCTTGTCATCGAAGGTATGGTGTGCAAAACGGCACGCGATATGCAAGGATGCGCCCGTATATCGTCGGGCGTTGATGGTTACGATTCGAATTATCGGTAGCTTGGTATGATCAGACTGATTGGATATTTTTTCGGCTTGGCCAGCGTGCTCTTCCTGTGCGCCGCCGCCGCCGGTGCAATTTATTTGCACGGCGTGACGAAGGACCTGCCGGATTATGCAGTTCTGAGCACGTATGAGCCGCCGGTGACGACCCGCGTGCACGCCGGCAACGGCGCGCTGATGGCGGAATACGCCCATGAGAAGCGCCTGTTCCTGCCGATCCAGGCCATCCCCGACCGGGTGAAGGCCGCTTTCCTTTCGGCGGAAGACAAGAATTTCTACAACCATCCGGGTGTCGACGTCTTTGGTCTCGGCCGCGCCATTCTCGTCAATATCCAGAATCTCGGCTCCGGCCGCCGTCCGGTCGGCGCGTCCACCATCACCCAGCAGGTGGCGAAGAACTTCCTGCTGACCAACGACCAGACCATCGACCGAAAACTCAAGGAAGCCATTCTTTCCTTCCGCATCGAGCAGACCTATTCCAAGGACAAGATTCTCGAGCTCTACCTCAACGAGATCTTTTTCGGCCTGAATTCCTATGGCATTGCCGGTGCGGCGCTCACCTATTTCAACAAATCGGTGACGGAACTGACGATTGCAGAGACCGCCTATCTCGCATCGCTGCCGAAGGGACCGGCCAACTATCATCCGATCCGTCGCGAAAAGGCTGCTCTGGAGCGCCGCGACTGGGTGATCGACCGCATGGCCGAAAACGGCTACATCACCGTCGCCGACGCCACTGACGCCAAAAAGCAGCCGCTCGGCGTCAATCTGCGCCGTGGCGGCGCTCATATTTTCGCGTCCGACTATTTCGCAGAGGAAGTCCGCCGCCAGATCGTCGAGAAATACGGCGAGGAAGCGCTTCTCGAAGGCGGGCTGTCGGTTCGCACATCTTTCGATCCGCAGATCCAGATGGAGGCCCGCAAGGCGCTTCAGGATGGTCTCGTTCAATATGACGAGCGCCGTGGTTTCCGTGGAGCCGCGGAAAAGATCGAGACTGCCGGCGACTGGACGGCCGCTCTCGCCAAGGTGAAGGGCCTTCGCGACGTTCCGGAATGGAAGGTTGCAGTCGTGCTCGCCGTTGCTGCCGATGGCGTCGATATCGGCGTGCAGGCGGATACGGAGACGGAAGACGGTGACAAGCGCACGCGCGGTCACATCTCCGCTGAAAACATGCGCTGGGCCTATCGCGATGCGACCGGCAAAAAGGCGACCGCCAAGTCGCCGGTCGGTGTTCTCTCGGTGGGAGACGTCGTTTATGCGCAGCCGCTTTCCAATTCCGGTAACGAATACCGCCTGCGCCAGCCGCCGAAAGTGCAGGGCGGCATGGTGGTGATGGATCCGCATACCGGCCGTGTTCTGGCGATGGTCGGCGGCTTCTCCTACGCGCAGTCGGAATTCAACCGCTCCACGCAGGCGATGCGCCAGCCTGGCTCTTCCTTCAAGCCGTTCATCTACGCGGCTGCGCTCGACAACGGCTATACGCCGGCATCGGTCATTCTCGATGCGCCGATCGAAGTCGTTTCGGGCGGTCAGGTCTGGAAACCGCAGAATTACGGCGGGGGCTCCGCCGGTCCGTCCACGCTGCGTCTCGGTATCGAAAAATCCCGTAACCTCATGACCGTGCGTCTGGCGCAGGACATGGGCATGAATCTGGTGGCGGAATATGCCGAACGCTTCGGCATCTACGACAAGATGCCGCCGCTTCTCGCAATGTCCCTCGGTTCGGGCGAAACCACCGTCATGCGCATGGTTTCGGCCTATTCGGTCATTGCCAATGGCGGCAAGCAGATCAAGCCGACGCTGATCGACCGCATCCAGGACCGTTACGGCAAGACGATCTTCCGGCACGAGGAGCGCGCCTGCGAGGGCTGCAACGCCACCAGCTGGCAAAATCAGGATGAGCCGGTCATCGTCGACAATCGCGAGCAGGTTCTCGACCCGATGACCGCTTACCAGACGACCTCCATGCTGGAAGGCGTCGTCCAGCGCGGTACCGCGGCAGGCAAGATCAAGGTCGATCTGCCGGTCGCCGGCAAGACGGGCACCACCAACGACGAAAAGGATGCCTGGTTCGTCGGTTACACGCCGGACATGGTCGCCGGTCTCTATATCGGTTTCGATTCGCCGGCGCCTCTTGGTCGCGGCGGTACGGGCGGTTCGCTGTCGGCGCCGATCTTCGGTGAATTCATCGCCGATGCGGTCAAGCATATGGAGCCGAGCAAGTTCATCGTGCCCGCTGGCATGAACTTCGTCGCCGTCAACCGCAAGACCGGCATGGCGGCGGTTGAAGGGGAACCTGATACCATCATGGAAGCCTTCAAGCCTGGCACGGGGCCTGCTTCCAGCTTCTCGGTGATCGGCGCGGAAGGTTACATGTCGCAGGAAGATATTCTGAAGACCTCGCCGCAGGCCCAGCAGGCCATCACTGGCGGTGGCGGCGGTCTTTATTGATCCCAGTCGTGGAGTTTGGCGGGGGCGCGGGTCTTTACATCCGCGCCCCCCGCATTTATTTGAGCAACGAGTTTCAATGAAGGTGAAGAACCAGCGAAATGCGCAATGAAATCGTGAATGTAGTCGACGAAATCAAGCAGGCCATAAGCCTGCTGAGGAGGCATCTTTGACTGGGACCAGGCGATAAGACGGCTGGACTGGTTGAATAACAAGGCAGAGGATCCGACCCTCTGGAACGATGCCTCAGAGGCCCAGAAACTGATGCGCGAGCGCCAGCAGCTGGATGACAGCATCAATGGCGTGAAGGCGCTTGAGCAGCAGCTCAGGGACAATATCGAGCTGATCGAACTCGGCGAGATGGAAGGCGACGACGAAATCGTCAAGGACGCCGAGGACTCGCTGAAAGCGCTGAAGAGCGAGGCGAACCGCCGTCAGGTGGAAGCCATGCTTTCGGGCGAGGCCGATGGCAACGATACCTATCTCGAAGTGCACTCCGGCGCCGGCGGCACGGAAAGCCAGGACTGGGCGAACATGCTGCTGCGCATGTATACCCGCTGGGCGGACCGTGAAGGTTTCAAGGTCGAGGTGCTGGAAGTTCACGACGGCGAAGAGGCCGGCATCAAATCCGCGACAATCCTCGTCAAGGGCCACAATGCCTTCGGCTGGCTGAAGACGGAATCTGGCGTCCACCGCCTGGTCCGTATTTCGCCCTATGACAGCAATGCGCGTCGCCACACGTCGTTCTCCTCCGTCTGGGTCTACCCGGTGGTTGACGATTCGATCCAGATCGACGTCAACGAAAGCGATTGCCGTATCGATACCTATCGGTCGTCCGGCGCGGGTGGCCAGCACGTCAACACCACCGATTCGGCCGTGCGCATTACGCATATTCCGACCGGTATCGCGGTTGCCTGCCAGCAGGAACGCTCGCAGCACAAGAACCGCGCCAAGGCGTGGGACATGCTGCGCGCCCGCCTTTACGAGGTGGAGTTGCAAAAGCGGGAAGAGGCAGCCAATGCACAGGCCGCTTCCAAGACCGATATCGGCTGGGGCCACCAGATCCGTTCCTACGTTTTGCAGCCTTACCAGCTGGTCAAGGACCTGCGTACCGGCGTGGAAAGCACCGCACCCGGCAACGTGCTGGACGGTGACCTGAACGAGTTCATGGAAGCTGCTCTCGCTCACCGCATCAGCGGCGGCGCGGATGTGGAAGTGGCTGATATCGACTAAGACGCTGCAATGCGTTGATTGAAAATTGCCCCTCGCAAACCCATTGCGAGGGGTTTTTCGTTGGAGGAGATGCATGAAACAGGCGCTTTATATCGTCGACGTCCAGCCGAGCTTCAATCCGCCGGCTTCGCTGGTGGCGGACATAACCGCGCTCGCCGCCACCATGCCGAGCGTCGCCAGCATCGAGCGCCATGATGAGAGCGTGACACCTTTCGAGCGGCAACTGGGCTGGAAGCCGGGCAGGGATGATTGCTCGCTGGTTCAGGCGGATCGGATATTCATCAAGCACGGTTATGCGCCGCCAAGGGAAGCGATCGACCATCTCCTGTCCCTGAAGGTCGAGAGGGTGCTGGTCTGCGGTATTCAGGCAGATACCTGCGTGCTGGCGGCCGGGTTCGCGTTTTTCGACGCGGGACTTCACCCCACGCTTCTGCCGTGGCTGACGGTTGGTTCAAGCCTCGACCGCAGCGGCGAACTCGGCGCCAGATTATGGAAACATCATTTCGGCGCAGTTCTTTCCGGGCCGCATGAGCTTAAACCGGACGTGCTCTAGCCGTCAGTTCGAGGCTTTCTCGATCTTCATCTCGCCAAGCTCATCGATCAGGATCGTCCAGCTTTCCGCTTCCTTGGCCATCGGGTCGGTTTTCAGATAAACGGTCACGAACAGGCCGGGTGAGGCGGATGCGCCGTTCGAGCTTTCCGGACGAATATCCGTGACGTAGGATTTCATCTGGTTGAACTCTTCCAGCTCGACATTTTCGAGGAGATTGGGTCCGTCGGCGGTAAAGACGATGCGCTGCAGGTAGATCTTCGCGGTACCATCCCCCTGACGAATTGCAACCACCTTGTAATAACCGCGTGTCGGCGCTGCTGGCGGCGGCCGCAGCTGGCCGTCAGAGCCTTTCACCGGCTCCAGATTCTGCTCTTCCCACATGCCGCTGCTGACGACGAAGATCGCCGAGACCGGCAAGGCGTCGATCGCCTCCGTCTGCGCCCGTGCGGAAAGCACGGCTGTGGCGAGAAAGAGAGTGGCAAGGATCGGTGTTTTCAGATGCATGGCTATCGTCGGTCGTTGGCGTCAATTGTTGAATTGTTCGGCGAGAACCCGGTCGGACCATGAACGGTCCGGATCCGAGAGAATTCTGGCCGTCCTGTCCTGCGATTGCGCAATCCGCACATGGCGCACGGATTTCACCTCCGTATGGTCGGCCACGGCGTTCACCGGGCGCTTGTCACGCTCCAGAACATGAATGTCGACCGTCACCTTGTTCGGCAATAGAGCGCCGCGCCAGCGCCTTGGCCGGAACGCGCTGACGGGGGTAAGCGCCAGAAGCGGTGATTCGAGCGGCAGGATCGGCCCTTGGGCGGAGAAATTATAGGCTGTCGACCCCGCAGGCGTCGCCACCATCATGCCGTCGCAGATCAACTCTTCCAGCCGAACCTTGCCATCCACCTCGACACGAAGCTTGGCGGCCTGATGTGACTGCCGGAAGAGGCTCACTTCATTCATGGCGAGTGCCGTAAATTCGTCGCCATCGGAATCCGTCGTCGTCATGCGCAGCGGATGAAAATCATTGCCTGTCGCCACCGCGATGCGCTCGCGCAGGCCTTCCACGCGGTAGTCATTCATCAAGAAACCGACCGAGCCCCGGTTCATGCCGTAGACGCGTCTGCCGGAATTCATCGTCTCGTTGAGGATCTGCAGCATGAAGCCGTCGCCACCCAGCGCGACGATCACCTCCGCTTCCTCGAAAGGCGCGTTGCCGTAAGCCGTTTTCAGCTCCTCCATCGCCATCTGTGCCTCCTCGGAGGCGGATGCAACGAAGGATAGTGAATAGGTAGAATGCGACATCCGCTTCCCTCGACAACGACGCAAACCGCAACCGGCCTGTGACAGATGCTGTAACCTGTTGAAGTGGCTCGTAATCTCCAAACCGGCAGGAGCACGGTCGCTTGCAAGCCACAAGACCCGTCCTTGGTACATGAAGACGGCGGCTGGCCACAAGGCCTTTCGGTCAGGCAGGCGTTCGCCTTTACAGGAAGCCGGTCCACAGCTTCTTGGTTTATGGCTTCGGACAAGGGTTGCGATGCGGGGCGGCGTAAGGCAGTTTGCGCAAGGCAGGCGGAATGACTGATGGCAGGAGACGTGTGTGGTGCTGAACTACAATATCTACGATGTCTTTACCGAGACCAAAATGGCGGGAAACCCGCTGGCGGTCATGTATGACGCGGATGATCTCGACAAGGCGACAATGCAGGCGATCGCGCGGGAAATGAATCTTTCCGAGACCGTTTTCGTCAATCGTTCGGGCAATCCCGCCCACGCAGCGTCGGTACGCATATTCACGCCTTCAGGTGAATTGCCTTTCGCCGGCCATCCCACCGTCGGTGCTGCGGTCGCTATCGCCGAGCGTAACCGCGGCGAGGGCGATGACGATATCGACATGGTCTGCGTGCTGGAGGAGCAGGTGGGCCCGGTGCGCTGCGCGGTCAAGATGCGCGCCGGCGCGGTCAGCTTCGCCGAATTCGACCTGCCGCGCAAATCCTCGCGCGTCGACCTGCCGCTCGATCATACCGCGCTTGCCGATGCGCTGGGTGTGAGCGAAGGCCATCTCGGCTTTGAAAATCATGTGCCGTCAATCTGGACGGCCGGCGTGCCGTTCCTGTTCGTGCCGTTGCACAATATCGCCGCCATCAGGGACATGGATTTCGATGCCAATCTGTGGCTGCGCACCGCGCCGCTGGTGGAGGGACGCCTGGCGGCGGCCTACATCTACTGTCGCGGCGGCGTCAATCATGCGGCAAAGTTCCATGCCCGCATGTTCTCACCGGATATGGGGATTTCGGAAGACCCCGCAACCGGCTCTGCCGTCGCCGCCCTTTCCGGCGCGATCCATCATTTCGACGGCCTGACCGATGGGCACTACCCTATCCTGGTAGAGCAGGGCGTTGAGATGGAGCGGCCTTCTCACATCCACCTGCGCATGGACATCAAGGATGGCGAAATCGCCCGCGCCCGCATCGGCGGCCACGCGGTGCGTGTTGCTTCGGGCACGTTCGAGCTTTGATTTAGCAACCGGCTGAATTCCAGTCTAAATCCGCCTGTCAGCCAAAATGAAAAACCCCGGTCGTGACCGGGGTTTTATTGTTTCTACTCGCGCCAGAGATCAGTTGAACCGACCCGCCGCGTGGGCAAGCATCGTATAGACCTTGCCGGTATCGGAGGTGAGGTAGGACTGGGTAACACTCCGGTCGCGGTCGGTGCGCGCCACATCGGCGAGCAGCTTTTCGAAATCGGTGATGTAGCGGTCCACGGCGGTGCGGAATTCGGCTTCCCGTTCGTATTTGCGCTTGATCTCGTCGAAGGTCGTCTGGCCCTTCAGCGTGTAGAGGCGACGGGTGAAGACATCGCGTTCGCCGCGCTGATAGCGGCGCCACAGCTCAACCGACGCATCGTGGTCGATGGCGCGGGCAATGTCGACGGACAGCGAGTTCAGCGATTCGACCATGTGGCGCGGATTGCGGGTGTCGGCCGCACGGGTCGGCTGCTGCTCAGTGTTGGCGCGCGGTGTGGACGCTGCTGGCGTTTCCTGTGACGCGCCGCGCAGCAGATCGCTGATCCAGCCGCCGCCTTCTTCGCGACGTCCGGCAGGCGCTGTTGCCGTCTGCGACGGGGCAGGTGCCTGACGGTTTTCGACCTGGCGGTTCTCAAGCGGCAGCGTACCGCGCAAAGCCGGTGCGGTGGCAGTCTGCGGCTGCGCCGGGCGCTGCTGTACCGGAGCGGCTGCTGCCGGCTGCGGACGCGTCTCGACGCGGCGCTCGGCGGCTGGCTGGGTCGCTGCGATGGCGCGGGCAACGGGTTCGGAGACTTCCATCTGGTGGGTCGAACGACCGACAAGCTGGGAAATATCCTGCAGGGCCTTGATCTGCTCGGAAACGGCGCGGCGCATGGCGGCAGCGCTTTCCTTTGCCTCTTCCGGCAGGTCGAATGCGCCGCGCTTCAGTTCGGCGCGGGTTGCATCCAGCTCGCGGCGGATGTCGTGGCTGGAGCGGCGAATTTCGTCCGTTGCACCGGCGAAGCGGCTGACAGCTTCCTCTACGGCCTGACGCAGCGTCTCCTTGAGGTTCGCGGCGGCGGCGTTGGATTTTTCCGAGGCGCTGCCAAGAAGATTGTCTACTTCCGAAAGCGAGGATTCGACGCCGCCACGCAGGCGGTTGACGAGTTCGTCGGAATATTTCTGCGCATCGGACAGCGTGCTTTCGATCGAGCGGCTGGCATCCTGACCGGCGGCGAGCAGGGCCCCCCGCATGGTCTGTGCCGCCGAGCGGGCGCGCTGTTCGGTCTCATCGAGCGAACGGCCGATATCGGTGAAGGATGCCTGCAGATTGTCGCGCAGATTGCCGGCAACGTTCTGAGAGCGTTCCTCGGCGTCGTTGAGCGTGGTTTCCACAACGCCGACGACGTTGCGCATGGCGCTTTCGATTTCCTCGGAGCGCTTGACGAGACCGACGGACAGGCTGCGAAGCGCGTCCTGACGTTCTTCCAGCGTGCCGACGAGGCTCGACTGTGCCGCGTTGAGCAGTTCGGATGCCTGACTCAGCACCTTCGAATGTTCCTCGAACCGTCCGACGATACCGGCAACCTGCGCCAGTGTCTGGCCGGAAATATTCGACAGACGGTCGATCTTTCCTTCGAGCAGACGGCTGGAGCTGGACACCATGTCGGCGGCCTGCGAGGCGCTATCGGAGAAGCGGGTCGCCGATGCGTTCAGCGCTTCGTCGGCCGTGCCGAATTCCTGTGCGGCGCGCTCGACAGCGGAGTTGAAGTTGGTTGCCGACTGTTCGACGATTTCGGCCATGCTGCTATGGGTCTGCGACAGCATGTCGGTGCTCTGGCGGGTGGCGGCAACGAGCTTGTTGGCCGCATCGCTGCCCGCACGGGCGTATTTGTCGATACCCTGCTCGACGGCATCAGCCATGGCGGTATGGGTCTGCGACAGCATGTCGGTGCTCTGGCGGGTGGCCGCGACAAGCTTGCTTGCCGCATCCGTGCCGGCATTGGCGTAATCGCTGATCGCCTGTTCCACCATACCGACCATGCCGCTGTTGCTCTGCGACAGGAGTTCGGCGCTCTGCTGGGCGGCGGAAACGATCTTTTCGGCGGCCTCGCGACCGATGGTGGCGTATTCATCGACCACCGGCTTTGCCTTCTCTTCGATGAGGCGAGACAGTTCCGCGGAACGGCTGGCCAGCATCGAGTTGAGCTCGCGGGTGCGGTTGTCCAGCGCCGAGCGGATGGATTCGCCGCGTGCGTCGAGGGCCGATTCGACGCCGGTCAGTGTCTCGGAAATGACGCCGACCTGCGACCGCACGACCGCTTCAGCCTCGGCGACCTTGTTGACGATGATGTTGCCGGCCTCGGAGAAGGTCTGGGCGACAGCGGCGGCCTGGCCGGAAAGGCGCGTCTGCGCATCCGAAATGCGGTTGACGATCTCGCCGGACCGCTCTTCGATGGCCTTGGTGAAGGCCTCGTTCTGCGCCTGCACCTGCTCTGCGAATTCCGAGCCGGACTTGGCGAGAAGGGACGTGGAACGGGTAGCCTCTTCGCCGATGCTCTGGGTGGCGGAGATGACCGCGCCACGCAGGCTGACGGCGAGATCGCTCGCCTTGCCTTCAATGGTGCGGTTGACGTTTTCGAGACCGATCGTCAGCGCGCGGTCCATGGTGCCGAGGCGCTCATCGATGCGGGCCGTGCCGGCATCGAAGGTTTCCGCCAGACGGTTGGTGCGGCTTTCGAAGGTGTCGCTGACGCGTATCGCCTGCTCGTCCAGAATGCCGGTGATGCGCTGAGCCGCGTCATCGCTGGTGCGGGCAAAGGCGGCAGTCTTGTCTTCCAGCGCATCGGCAAAGCGACGGCCGGCATCTTCGATCGAGGTGTTGACGTTGCCGAGATCGCTCGAAACGCGCTCCTGCAGCGTACCGAGCGAGGTCTCGATGCGTGCGCCGGTCTCGTCGAGCCTGCCTGTGACGCTTCCAATCGAGGTTTCGATCCGCGAGGAGAGCGCATCGGTCGCGCCGCCGATTTCTCGGGCAGCTTCGCCGATCTTGACGGCGATATCGCCGGCGCTGTTGCGAAGACGCTCTTCCAGCGTCGCCGCACTGCCGTCAATCGCCTTCTGCAAGGTTTCCTGCTGGGTCTCAAGCGAGAGTTCGAGCATGCTGGCGCTCGATGCGACCGTGGTGCCGATCATCATCGCCTGCTCGGAAAGCATGTCACCCATCTGGGTGGTTGCCGAACTCAAGGTTGCGGCGAGATCCGCCTGACGCTGGTCGAGCGCGGTGCGGATATCCTCATGCGACTGCGAGAGATTGCTTTCGAGGCGGGAAACGCCTTCTTCCACCGTCTGCGCAAAACGGCTGCTGCCGTCTTCCACGACGCTTTCAATGCGGTTGGCCGCACCCGAGACGCTCTGCTCGATCAGGCCGCTATTGCGCTCGAGCGAGCCGGCAATGCGTTCAGCCTGCGAACCGAGCATGGTCTCCAGCCGCTCGTGGCCGCTGGCAAGTGCGTTTTCGAGCGTGAAGGCAGTCGATTCCAGTCGCTGGCCTACGCCGGCCGCTGCCAGCGAAAGCGAGGCGGTTCTGGCATCCATGGCCTCGGCGATCCGCTCCTCGACACCCGAAATCGTCATGTCGAGCGCCATGGTGCGGCTGTCGAGCGCATCCGCGATACGTTCTTCCGCGCCGGAGACGATCCCTGAGAGGGCAGCTGTACGGCTGTCTAATGCGCCGGCAATACGATCCTCGACCCCGGAAACAGCCGTATGAATTGCGGCGGTGCGGCCATCGAGAATATCGGCGATCTTTTCTTCAACACCGGAGAAGCTCATGTCGAGCGCCATGGTGCGGCTGTCGAGCACATCCGTGATCCGCTCTTCCGCACCGGAAACGACGTTCTTGAGGGCATCCGTGCGGCTGTCGAGTGCACCGGCAATGCGGGTCTCGGCACCGGCCACCAACTCGCCAAGGGCGGCCGTGCGGGTGTCGAGCGCTTCGGTGATTTTTTCCTCGGCACCGGAAAACGCCATGTCGAGCGCCATGGTGCGGCTGTCGAGCGCATCTGCGATGCGTTCTTCCGCACCGGAAACCACGGCGTTGAGCGCTGCCGTACGGCCATCCAGCGTTTCTGCGATACGGGTCTCGGCACCGGCGACGACGTCGCCGAAGGTGGCGGTGCGGCTGTCGAGCGCGCCCGCGATCTTCTCTTCAGCACTGGCGACAATGCCGGTCAGCGCGGAGGTGCGGTTGTCCAGCGTCTCGGAAAGTCTTTCCTCGACATTGGCGAAGGTCATGTCCAGCGACAGCGTGCGGCTGTCCATCGTGTCGGCGATGCGTTCCTCTACGCCGGAAATTGCGCTGGAAAGAGCGGCCGTACGGCCATCGAGCGTTTCGGCGATGCGGTTTTCGGCGCCTGATACAACGTCATGAAGGGCAGCCGTGCGGCTTTCCAGCGTGTCGGAAATGCGGTCCTCGATGCCGGAAACGGCACCGGTGATGGCGGCAGCCCGGGTTTCGAGGGTTTCCGAAAGACGGCGCTCGACATCGGCGACGACATTGTTGATCGCGGCTGCGCGTTCATCAAGCATCGCGGCAAGACGTTCGGCCGTGCCGGAGACCGAGCCGGTAATGGCAAGCGAACGGCTTGCAAGCGCCTCATCGAAACGGTCCTGGCTGGCCGAAAGCGCGCCGAACAGGGCGTTGCTGCGCTCCGCCAGTACGCCGTCGATCTTCTCGTGCGAATAGGCAAAGGCGTTGGTGATGTCGGTGGTGCGCTGGCTGATCGCGTCGCTGAACTCGCGGGTGCGGGTTTCAAGCGCGCTTTCGAGCATTTCCTGGCCCGTGCCCAGTGCGGTTGCAAGGGCAAGCGACTGATCTGTCATGGTAGTGCCGATGCGCTCAAGACCGCTGGTCAGCATGGTGTCGAGGGCTTCGGAACCGCCGGCAACGGTTTCGTTGATCCGGGCAAGGCTTTCCATCAGCTTGCTGTCGAGGCTGCCTGCGCGCTGGTCGAAGGCGCTGGCGAAATCTGCGACATGCTCGTCAAAGGCGGAATTGACCTGGCCAACCGTTGCCTGCAGCCGTTCCTCATAGAGGCCGGAGCGAAGATCGAGATCCATGATCGCATCGTCAGCCGTGCTCTGCAGGCTCTGGCGGAAGGAGAGACCCTTTTCTTCAAGCGTCGTGGAGAGCTTGTCGAGGACGGTATCCAGAGAACCACCGATGATCTGCTGGCCGCGATCGATATTGCGGTTGAGTTCCAGCGTGCGGGTGGACAGCGTCTCGTTGAGCTGGCGGGTACGTTCCTCCAGCGCGCTGTTGAGGCTTTCCGCACCGCTGTCGAGCGTCGAAGCATGGATGGCGAAGCGTTCTAGCAGAACTTCGCCGCGCTCATCTATCGTCGAGGTGAGGTTATGCAGACGCATGTCGAATTCGTTCGACAGGGTCGAGCCTGATGTATTCAGCGCCTGCAGCAGGTTTTCTGTCTTGGCGGCAATCAGGCTGCCCATTGCTTCGGTGGAGGCGCGTGATTTTTCGAGCAGCGCCGCCGAGCGCGTGTCGATCATCGAGGCGAAGGCCTCACCGCTGGTGGCAAGCCGCATCGAAAGCTCTTCGCCGACGATGGAAAGCTCTTCCTTGATCTGTTCCTGCGCGCCGATAATGGACGAGCGGATGCGCTCTGCATGGTTGACGATGGCGTCGCGTTCTGCCGTCAGTTCCTGCACGAGGCTGCGGACGCGCAATTCATTGTCGGCGTAACTGCGCTCAAGTGCATTGACTTCCGAATGGACCAGCGTTTCGAGTTCCGTCGCCCGCGCAATCGTGCGCTCGATCCCGTCATTCATCGCCGAGACTTCGCGGCGAACCGCCTGGCCGACGGACATGATCCGGTCGGACGCAACGGTTTCCGGCTCCGCAAGGCGAAGGGCGACTTCAGCCATGGAGCGGGCGGCGTTGCGCAGGTCGCGGGCGCGCGCCATCATGATCGCGAAGGCGAAGAACAGCATGACCGGCACGATGATGCCGACGATGATGGCCATCAGGCCGGGAATTGCGGTGAGGTCGGCAAGCGAACCGATGTTCCACAGCGCATTGCCATAAAGCAGATGCGCGATGCCGAGGCCGCCGAGCGCCCAGATCACCGACATGATCGTCGCGTTTCTGAGCGCGCCGCCGATCGAGCCGCCTTCGAGCGATTTCAGGATCATGGCCGGGCTGCGCTTGGAGCCGTCATTTGCCGCTTCCAGATTGGGCGATTTCGGTGCCTGTTCGGCAGGCGCGCGTGCGGCGTCCGGAGCAGGGGTCTGTCTGCTGGCTTCCTTCAATCTGGCCTCCGGCTGCTTTGGCGCTGTCGTTTTCCGCGATTCCGGCTTTTCTTCGAAAGCACCGAGCTGCAAGGCGTCTTCCAACGCCTGAAATGCAGTCTCGTCGACAGAGTCGCTGATCTTGTTGTTCGCCATGCGGTTACGCCTCGTTACACATACGCCCGGCTTCATGCCGTTGACCACTTGCATTCAGCAAGCGGACTGCCGCCATCATGCCAGCGGAACATTATCCCTCAGGAGAGAACAATTCCGCCATTACCAAATCCCGAATTGCTGGTGGTCCAGCTTTCGGGCGAAATTACATCACTGTGCCGCAATAACAAAGCTTGAGCTCAAGCCTCGCAGGAGCGGCAGTACCGTAGTGACACATTTAGGTGTTCGAAACAATTAATGCGGATTTACGGCAGCGGCGAAGTGTCGGCTTTTTAACAGTTTTTAAACCTGAGTTTCACGCTGAACGCCTTGTTTCGCATAAGTTTAACATAAATTAACCATAGCAGAAGATTTTCGCCTGCGTCACGCCGTAATTTAAGCCGATAGCACCGGCTTCAATGCGTAAATACGACACAGATGTGACACGAAACAGGAAACGGCGAGACAAGGAATTTCAGCCATGGCAGCGGTCAGTATTGCTTTCGAAGCTCCGGATAATTGCGGCGGCGCGCCGCTCGCCACGAAGAAGCCGATCGATTTCGATTATCTCGCCCGCCAGACCATGGGCGATAAGGATCTGGAAATCGAGGTGCTGCAACTGTTCAGCCGCAATGCCCGCGCCGCCCTGCATGAAATCGCCGATGCAGACGACAAGACTGTCAGGGCGACTGCCCACCGTCTGAAGGGGGCAGCACAGGCTGTCGGTGCCTCCGCCGTGGCCACAGCCGCCGCATCTGTGGAGGATGCTGGCACGGACAGCGCGGCGGTCGCAAAGCTCGCAGCAGCCATCGTGGAAGCGGAAAACTTCATCCTCAAGCTCTGCCGTTGAGGCGGGGTCGATCAATTTTGCGGTTTTGTGAGGCCGGTTGCGCCTGGCGCCCTTGAAGCGGGTTGCCAAGCCGAACCGGCCTTTCTATGTGTTTAGAACAGTTCTTAGATCACATTTTGGATTTCCGGCATGACAAAACTGACCATCGTTGCCTTTGACGGCACGCCCCATGAACTCGACGTGAGCAACGGTTCCACCGTCATGGAGAATGCCGTGCGCAACTCCATTCCCGGCATCGATGCGGAATGCGGCGGCGCCTGTGCGTGCGCGACCTGTCATGTCTATGTGGACGATGCATGGGCGGAGCGCGTCGGCGGGCCCGAACCGATGGAAGAGGACATGCTGGATTTCGCCTTCGATGTGCGCCCGACCTCGCGTCTTTCCTGTCAGATCAAGATGAGCGACGAGTTTGACGGTCTTGTCGTTCACGTTCCCGAGCGCCAGGGCTGAAAACCCTCGTCATTGCCTGACGCAGAAAAAGCCCCGCTCACCTGGTAGCGGGGAGCGGGGCGAGGCGGGTACGCAGCATGCAGGCGAGGGAGGAAACACCTGCGAGCCCTCAAGTGCGCACCGGGAGAACCGGAGACGGTTAAAACGCCCGACCCGCTGCGGGCAGCGACCGTTCCAAACCGTATGAGCAAGCTACAATGAGTCTCGGCGACCGCACCATGACGAGAATTCACGGGTGAGATCGGACATGACGTTACGTCATGTCCGTTGCGTCCGGTGGGTTTGGATAGGGGAGGACGAGAGGCGGATCAGCGGCGATTCTGGCCCTGTTCGAGCCGGTTTTTCAAAAGCCGCGTCATGCGGGCATCGAAATTTTTCGATTCCACCACATCAAAGCGCATCTGGTCCCTGTCGTGCTCATCCATCACCGTCTGGGTGATCTTGCCGACCATTTCCTGCAGCGTCTCGCAGTTTTTCTGCGGGCGAAGCGCCGTCAACTGTCTTTCGAGCGTGCGGGCATGGGTGCGGGCGATTTCCGCGTGGCGTTCCTCGTGGCGCTTGATATCGGCAAGCAGCGTGTCCCAGATGAAGGCCAGCTCCGCCGTGGTGCGGCGGCGATTTTTCCATTGCGGCAAAAGGATGCGGGTGTTCAGAACCACTTTCGCCGTTCCCACGCTGCAAAGCCCGTTCTTCTCGACATAGGTGAGTTCGCCGCCGAATTTGATTTCCGTCGCACCGGGATGCCGCGCGCCGGTATTGCGGGTGAGCGGACCGTGTTTCGAAAGCTGCTGATCGAGGTCGGCTGCGGTTTTGCCGCTGATCGAAAAATACGAATAGGTCTTGCGCACAATGGTTTCGGAAAAGGCCGATCCGGGCAGGGAAAGGGCCAATGCGGCCGCGACAGCGGCGCAAAGAGCACGTGATGATTTGGTCATGACCCGGCCTTCCGGTTGAACTTGAAAAACGTTTGCTGCATAGGCGGAGCGGAACTTATAAGAATTGGCATAACACTCCGTTATTCCCGAAAGGCGCGTGTTACGTGATAACAGCCGGCAGCAATGTGTGGCAAGCGGCCCATGGTCGCTCCCTGAAACTTGATGGGCGTGGCCGTATTATGGCCATCGTCAACGCGACACCCGATTCCTTTTCCGACGGCGGCCGTTATCTCGCCCTCGATGCGGCCTTTTCCCATGCGCTGACCTGTGTGGAAGAGGGTGCGGATATTATCGATATCGGCGGCGAATCCACCCGTCCCGGCGCGGTGAACGTAACGGAAGGCGAGGAGCAGGACCGGGTGCTGCCCGTCATCGAGAAGCTTCGCCGCGAGACGGATGTTCTGATTTCCGTCGACACCTACCGCGCATCGACCGCAAGGCGCGCGATCGAAGCGGGCGCACATATCGTCAACGATGTCTTCGGCCTGCAGAAGGATGCGGAGATGGCGGGCGTGATCGCTGCCGCGCGTGCGGGCGTCTGCATCATGCATACCGGCCGCGACAGGCAGAAGCTTGCCGACGTTATCGAGGACCAGTTCGAATTCCTCAATCGCTCACTGGAAATCGCCGGCGACGCGGGTATTGCCCGTGACGCCGTCATCCTAGATCCCGGTTTCGGTTTCGCCAAGGACGAGGGGGAAAATGTTGCGCTGATGGCGCGCTTTGGCGAATTGGCGGCTTTCGGCCTCCCGGTTCTCGCTGGCACGTCGCGCAAGCGTTTCATCGGGTCGCTGACGGGCAGGGATGCGGCCCCGGAACGCGATATCGGAACAGCAGCGACAACGGCGATCCTCAGACTGGCGGGTGCTTCGATTTTTCGGGTGCACAATGTCGCCGCGACACGCGATGCGCTGGCAATCGCCGATGCGGTTCTTGCCAAAGCCTCGGCAAAGGCCGATGCCTAGATCAACAGTACCGGAACGCCATACGCCGGAAAAGCGCGGCGTCCCGGCAAAACACCCCCGCCATGGAGGCGATGCGATGAGCCGCTACACCATCATTCTGAAAAACTGTTCTTTTTTCGCCCGTCATGGCCTTCTCGAGCAGGAGGAGGTGCTGGGCCAGCGCTTTTTCGTCGATGCCGAGATGGAGGTCGAAGCGGGTGACGCTCTGGAAACCGACGATATCGAAAATACCGTCGATTACGGCGTGGCCTTCGCCGTCATCGAGAAAATCGTCGTCGGCCAGCGCCGTTATCTGATCGAAGCTCTGGCCAATGACATTTGCAAGGCTCTGCGCGAGCGTTATCCGCAAATCGTCTGGTTGCGGATAACGGTGCGCAAACCCTCCGCGCCCGTTCCTGGCATTCTGGATTATGCACAGGTGAGCGTTGAACACCGTGCCTGACAGAATGACGATCGCCGCATTGGGCCTGGGCGGCAATATCGGCGATCCCGCTGTCGCTATGGCGAGAGCCCTTGGTGAACTGGATGCACATGGCGACTGCCGCGTGCTGGCCGTCTCCGGGCTTTACCGCACGCCGCCCTGGGGCAAGACGGACCAGGCGGATTTCTTCAATTGCTGTGCGCTGGTCGAAACCTCGCTTTCAGCACCGGCGCTGCTGCAATTATGCCTCGACATCGAAAGGGGCATGAAGCGGGTGAGGACGGAACGCTGGGGTCCTCGCACCATCGATATCGATGTGCTGACCTATGGCGATGAAACTATCGTTACGGAAAGCATCGAAGTGCCACATCCGCGCATGACGGAACGTGCTTTCGTGCTGATGCCGCTCGCCGATATCGCGCCCGATCTCGAGGTCAAGGACAAGCCCGTGCGGGAATGGCTGCGGCAGGCGGACAAGACAGGAATAGTCCGCGCAAACGAAAAACGGGAGTGGTGGACGCTCCCGCTCGGTGATGGGTAAGGGGCAGTTGCTCTTACGGCTTGATCGAGCCGACGGCCATCTGGTCGATGTCGCGTGCCAGCGTCACGCCGATCACCGGGATCATCTGGTCTGCGACCTTGACCGAAATGGTGATGTTCATCGAATTGTCGCTTGAGACGCGGGCGACCATCGCACCGTTGAGCTTGGCGCGGTTGATGCCGACGACGACCTTGTCGCCGCTGACCTGTCCGGAGGTGATGTCGAGACCCTTGCCGGTGGCGCCATCGAGGAACTTACCCTCGTAAGAGTTGCCCTTCTGGCTGATGACCGCGGACATGGGCTGGCTGAAAACGCCGACGCGGCAGGTTCCGCCGAGCTTGATGCCGGTCTGCTTGTCGTCGAGCGGTTCGCCCGTCAGGTCGCAGGTGAATTTGGTGCCTTTGTATTTGCCGGCGACGATTTCGCCCGGGCCTTTCCAGCTTCCGGCAACGGAGCGGAAAAATACGTCGTCGCGATCGCGCGATGCGGCATGGACGTCAGACATGCCGAAGCCGGCGCTGACGGACAATATGGCGGCAAGTCCGCCCACAAGCGAAAAGAAGCGCGAATACATGATACTTTCCCCGGCGAAGAAGCCTGTTCGATAGGCTGCAATCTACCGGCGGAATGGTTAATGCTTGGTTTATTTCGACCTGATTTGCGGCTTCATCCGTAACCTTTTGATCCGCATATGCCCTTTGGATCAGGCTTTTCCACCGGTTTTTCCGCCACCCAGATCGGGCGTCAGGTCGGACATGAAGTCGCCTATTCCGGGTCGCTTCACCGCCCTGAACGGCAGCGGACGGCAAAGATCCATCGCTGCTATGCCGATTCGCGCCGTCATCAGGCCATTGATGACGCCTTCGCCCAGACGGGCGGAGAGTTTAGAGGCAAGACCATGGCCGAGAACCTGCTGCGCAAGCCCGTCACCGACGGCGATCGAACCCGTGACGGCGAGATGGGCGACCACGTCCCGTAACAGCCTTAGCATGCCGAGCGTACCAGGACGGCCGCCGTATAGTTCCGCCATGGCGCGCACCAGCCTTGTTACCTCGAACAGCACATAGGCGAGATCGACCACCGCGCGCGGGCTGACCGCGGTGACGACGGAGACGCGTTTGGAGGAGTTGAGGATCAGCGCGCGCGCCTGTCGGTCGAGCGGCACCAGCAATTCGCGTTCGGCAAGATCGATCAGATGCGGACCGTCGATCACATCGCTTTCGGTATCCTTCAGCGCAGCGCGCCCTTTTGCGGTCTCGGCGCGGTGGGACAGGACCGCATTGAGGCGGGTGATGATGGCGCGCGCGGGCTTGGGGCTCTTGTCCAGGCTCGCCGTCTCGGCATCCGCCTTCAGGGATTGCACGGCGTTCAGCCGCATAATGCCGAAGACCTCCCGTCCGACGAGAACGAGGACCGCAAAAAGCGCAACGAGGAGGGCGATGCTTGCCGTGTAACCCAGCCAGTCGGAGCGGGAGAAAAGATTGCGGATAAGCTGATCCGCCCAAAGGCCGAAGGCGAGCGAAAACAGAACGCCGATTGCCCCGAGAGCAAGCTTGCCGAAGGAAAAGCGGCTCTTTTTCGGCGTCGCCACCGGCAGGGCGGCGGCATCGATCTCCTCCGGTGCCAGAAAGGGGTCATCCTCGTCTGGCGTCAGTGAAATCTCGGTGTCGAAGCTGCGTGGCGCACGTTTCTGCGCAACGGACGGGCGTGCCGTCTCTTCCGTTTCGAGCGTGAAAGCCGCCGGGCGGCGTGCCTGCGGATCGTTTGGTGTGGGAGCCTTCATGCGAGCTTGTCTCCAAACAGGAACTGCATGGCGCGGTCGAGCCTTATGTGGGGAACGGAAAGCCTGATGCCACCGCTGCCCGATTCGTCGATATTGGGCGGGCGGAAACGCACGACATTGACGTCGGGAAGCGTCGCCTTGTCGCCATCCCTGTCGATGCTGCGAAAAAGCGGCTCGGGATCCTCCGGCAGGTCGCCGGGAAAGATCGCCGTCTTGCGGTTGCCGTCGAAGGTCTCGCCATTAATTGTCTCACCGGCCATTGGCGTGCCAACGATGACCGGAAGGTCGTGACCATCCTGCCGCACGGTCGCTTCCCGCGTGGCGCGCACGGAAGCCAGCGCCATGACCTCGATGCCGGCGCCGTTCATGCCGATTGTAGTGATGGCGCGGTCCACCAGCCGGCGGGTCAACCGCTCCAGCCGGTCATGGCTCTCGTGATGCAGATGGTCGGCCTTGGTGGCGGCAATCAGCACCTTGTCGATGCGCCTGCCAAGCAGTGAAGACAGCAGGCTGTTGGTGCCGGGGCGGAAACAGGCGAGAACATCCCCCAGCGCCCGTTCCAGATCCTGTACCGCCTCCGGACCGCGATTGACCGCCTGGAGCGTGTCAATCAGCACGATCTGCCGGTCGAGACGGGCGAAATGCTCGCGGAAGAAGGGTTTGACGACTATAGACTTATAGGCGTCGTAGCGCCGCTCCATCATGGCGCGCAGCGAGCCCTTCGGTGCTTTCTCATCCGTCAGGCCGGGCAGGGGTGCGAAAGTCAGCGCCGGCGATCCTTCCAGGTCTCCCGGCATCAGCAGGCGGCCCGGCGGCAGCGTGGAGAGCGATCTTTCGTCGGACTTGCAGGCCTTCAGATAGGCGGCAAAACTTTCGGCGAGACGGCGCGCCGTCATCTCGTCGGCCGGCCCGTTGATGTCGAGCGAGGAGGCGATTGCCAGCCATTCCTGCGCGAGCTCCGCACGGACGCCGTTTTGCGCCAGCGCCACTGTACTGTCGCTGAAACCCTTGTAGTCCTGCGACAGGAGCGGCAGGTCGAGCAGCCATTCGCCGGGATAGTCGACGATATCGATGGAAAGCTTGCCGGCGGAAAACCAACGGCCCCAGCCGCTGGCGCTCTGGTAATCCAGCGTGATGCGCAGCTCCGAGATCGCCCGCGTCGAATCAGGCCAGAGCCTGTCGCGCACCAGCGCCTGAATATGATCTTCATATTGAAAACGGGGAATGGCGTCGTCCGGCTGCGGCTCCAGCCGCACATTCGAAACGCGCCCCGACCGCATCGCTTCAAACAGCGGCAGGCGGCCGCCGTTCAGAAGATTATGGACGAGGGAGGAAATGAAAACCGTCTTGCCCGCCCGCGAAAGGCCGGTAACGCCAAGCCGCAATGTCGGGTTGGTGAGGGTGCTCGCACGATCGGCCAGATTGTCGAACGCGATGAGCGCACTGTCCGTCAGGGACGTAAGAGAAGGCGGCAATGGCAGTTTCCCTGCTGTGTTTCACGGTCACGGCTGCAATATAGGATGGCGCGGCTGCCCAAAAAAGAAGCGAGCCGGCGGATTTTCCACGACATCCCTTTAAGCCCGCCAGTCGTTCGCAGCAGCTGCTATTTGCCCGGTGAGAGGAAATCGACGAGTCGCCAGCGATTCTTGCCATTGCCGGCGCTATCGTCATGATCGAGCACGGCAAGCCCCGATGTGGGAAAACCGGAAGGCAGGGCGGCGTGCAGCAGATCCTCGCCGATCATCGCCTCGAGCGTCGCCTCCATCGTGGGATTGTGCCCGACCAGCATCACGGACTGCACATCCGTTTGCGCGGCGATGAGGGAGAGATAGGTTTCGCTGCGCGCATTGTACATCTCATCGATATAGGCGATGTCGATGCCCTCGTTGAAGGCCCGCTGCCAGGCTTGCGTGGTCTGCCGGCAGCGAGCGGCCGTGGAGGACAGGAGCACGTCTGGACGGTAGTGCCGGTCGGCGGAAAGGTCGGCGATAATCTCCGCCTCGGCGAAACCCGCCTCGTTCAATCCCCGGTCGAAATCGCGCTCTCCCGGTGCCGCCCAGGCGGCTTTGGCGTGGCGCAGAAGATAAACTCGCTTCAGGGGAGAATCTGTCAAGGGCGGGGACCGGCGTTCGAAACTCTGGAGGCACGGTCCGAATGCTACAGGATAGGCTCACGGGACCGCAAGTCCTCTTTCCTGTTAGCAAGTCGCGTCTAAGTGATCGAAGAAGAGATCGCTTCCACGCCAATAAAGGATAAAAATTAGTCATTTAGATGATTTTTATGTCAGTTTTAAAAATGCCTGAAAACTGATCTGTAGACTTGAACCGGCCTATATCATTGGAGTATACACCGCCGCATTGAGATGTTCTTCGAGGAGAATCGCGTTGAGTGAGAAGATCGATCTTAGCAAATATGTACTCTCGGAAGACGACGAGTTCATGAATGCCAGCCAGCGTGCCTACTTCCGCGCGAAGCTGGTCGCCTGGAAAAACGACATCCTTAGAGAAGCGCGCGAGACCCTCGGACATCTCGCTGAAGAAAGCGCCAACCACCCCGATCTCGCCGACCGGGCTTCTTCAGAAACAGACAGGGCGATCGAACTTCGCGCCCGGGACCGCCAGCGCAAGCTGATCTCAAAGATCGACGCGGCCCTTCAGCGGATCGAAGACGGCACCTACGGTTACTGTGAGGAAACGGGTGAGCCTATCGGCCTCAAGCGTCTTGACGCCCGCCCGATAGCGACCCTTTCCATCGAGGCACAGGAACGTCACGAGCGTCGCGAAAAAGTCTATCGCGACGAATAGGACGGAGCGTTGTCCGGTCGCCACGGTGAACCGGTCAGCCAATGGGATGCGAATGAGTAAGGGCACGGAATTGCTTCCGTGCCCTTTTTTCTGCGTTGAAATCACATCTGCCGAGAGTGTCAGCGGTCGCGAGTGACTGAAAGCTCGCCAAAGATACGCGCCATTTCCTTCTGCATGTCACCATCCGGAGTGGTGCCGGTAACCGGCGGCGAGACGGGCTGGGTCTTCGGCTGCTGTTCCGGGGCGACTGCAATTTCCGGTTCTTTCTCCGCATCCTTGCTCTTGGCGATCTCCGCCTCGAGAAAGCTTTCGAAATCGCTGGCAAGGTCATCGGAAAATTTGGGCTCGGCGTCAGAGGCGGTGACGGCTGGGTTTTCAGGCTTGGGCGGGAAGGGCGCCGGTGGCGTATTCTCTCCCGGTTTCAGCCCGGGAAGAACGCGCTCTCGCGCAGCGTCGAGAAAATCAGCGGCGGTCGATTGGTCGATAGCAGGTTCCCGAGCGGCAAAAACCGGCGGCGCAAGCACCGTCGGACGCTCCTCTGGCGCCTTCGCCTGCGCGACAACAGGCGGTGCAACCGGGGCCGGGGCAGGCACGAAAGGCTCAGCTTTTCGCTGTTCGGTTCGTTCTGCGGCCATATCCAGCGAGGCGGCGGCAATTGGCAAAACGGCGGCTGCCGGTGCGGCCACGGAGACCGGCGGCGGCACGGGGCGGGCGATCTCCCTCTCGGGCACGGCCTGCCTTACCGGCGGCGCAGGCTCACGTGCAACTGAAGGTGTTGCGGGAACCGGTTGCGGCGAGGCCAAGGGGCGCGGCGGCGGGGGCGTGGGCGATGCCGCGGCAGGCGCGGGGCGAGGCGCCGGGGCAGGCTGTTCAGGCCGTTGCGCCTGCCTTATGGGTTCTTCCGTTACGGAAGCGGGTGCAACAGCCGACACAGGCTGCTGTTGAGGCAAGGCGGGGCGGCGTTCCTGCGGGATCGACGGCTCGGCTCTTTTCTGTTCGTTTTCCTGGCGTGGCAGCGCCTTTAATTCCGGCTCCTGAACATCCCTGACGATCGGGATTGCGCCGATACCGCTTTCGATGACGATGTCAGTCGGGCCGCCGATCATCACCAGATGTTCGACATTGTCGCGACGCACCAGCACGAGACGGCGGCGCGCATCCACAGCCGTCGCATCGAGAACCTGCAGGCGCGGCTGCCGATTGCGTCCACCGCGGATAAAGGGGGCCGAGCCGCTGCGCCTGCGCAAAAGCCACAGGGCGATCGCCAGAACAAGCAGCGCCACACCCACACCGACAACAGCGACGATGAGATTGTTTCCATAGGTGCCGATAAAATCATCCATCATGGAGATCATCCCTTCAGATTTTTTCGAGCAATTAATATTGCCGTGGTTCTTATAGTGTGAACGTTAAGCAGGAAAAGACGATTTTTTTGGGCGCGATACAAGGTTTATTCATCTCGCCCCACAGGATCGCCGCATCATCCAGACAGACGCCACCAAAGTGCCATATGTTGTCCTTCAATGCTGAGGGACAATGAAGGTTGCAATTCTTCAGCCGGAGGAGCCATCAAAAATGTCCGGGAAGCTACCCATCACTACGCTTCTTGTACGAGGTTTCATTTTTGTTGTTTTCGCCTGGCTGCCGGTCTTTGCATTCCCACATCTGGCTGCAATGGCAGATGACAACGCGTCAGAAAACGCTGCAAGCATGACGGAGTTCGTAAGAGACAATCCATCCTGCATCGATTTCACGGACGGGTGCTCGGTTTGTACGGTCACAGAGGGCAATATTGTCTGCTCCGCACCGCGCATTCAATGTCAGGTGAAGCCACTGACATGCACTCGGCAATAGGCGTTGAGACTTTTACGTCTTTTGAGCCGTTTCTCTGTGCGTTTTTAAGCCTTTGTGTCCCAGCGGAGCTTTTTGATGGCCAAGCGAGTTGCTACAAGAAATTCTGCTGCCCGATTCCGTCTGGGAAACGTGGCTGACCGAATGACGACCTGCAGGACTGCGAGGCCAAGATGACACGGGTGCGCGAGACAAGCGACAACGACCTTCCGCTGGTGGACAGGCGTGCCCGTTCCGGCACGGTTTTGCGCATCCTGCTTCTGGCGCTGGTGCTGATCGCAGCGGCGGCCGCTTTCGTCTATTTCAAGGATTCGCTCGAAAACGAAATCGTGCTCGGCATTCTCGGCGTGCTGGCGATGATGGGCATCTTCTTTCTGGTCTCGTCGATCATCGGTTTCATCGAGGTCATGCCGCAGTCGCAATCGGACGGGCTTGCCCGCCGTTTCCTGTCGGCCCACCCGGAAGGCACGCTGATTACCGATGCCAAGGGGCATATGGTCTATGCCAACGCCACCTATTGCCGCATGAGCGGCACCACCAAGGCGAGCGATATCCAGAGCCTCGAGACGCTCCTGTCACGCAGCCGGGAATCCACCGAAGCGCTTTATCGCCTCATCAATGTTCTGCGTGAAGGCCGCGACGGTTACGAGGAATTCCGGCTGCTGAAACCGCTTGGAGATGTCGCAGGTGCGGGACCGCACTGGTACCGGCTCAAAGGCCGCGTGCTGAAGGATGCGAGCGGCGAGGGCCTGCATGTTTTCCAGATCGCCGATATCACCCCCGAGCGGGAAGATCAGGAGCGATTTTTCCGCGAATTGCAGAACGCCATCGATTATCTCGACCATGCGCCAGCCGGTTTCTTCTCTGCAGGCCGCAAGGGCGAAATCGTTTATCTGAACGCCACCCTGTCCGAATGGCTCGGCATCGATCTCGCGCAGTTTTCTCCCGGCTCGATGACGGTGTCGGATATTGTCGCCGGTGAAGGCATGGCGCTGATCGAATCGGTCCATCCTCAGGGCTCGGCAAAGCGCACGGAAATCCTTGATCTCGACATGCGCAGGGTCAACGGCCAGAGCATGCCGGCCCGCCTCGTGCATCAGGTTACCGCCAAGGACGGTGCGCCGGGCGAGAGCCGGACCATCGTCCTGATGCGTCCGAAGGGGCAGGAGGATACCGAATCTTCCTCGGCCATGCGCTTCACGCGTTTCTTCAACAACACGCCGATGGCGATTGCCTCGCTCGACGGCGAAGGTCGCATTCTGCGCATCAACGCGCCCTTCCTCAAGCTGTTCTCCGGCGTCGTCGGACGTGACGATATTGATCGCGGGATAGCACTCGAAACCATCATTCACGACAATGAGAAGCCGCGTCTGGAGCAGGCGCTGGCCGAAGCCAAGGACCGTCAGGGCGACATCGCCCCGTTCGATTCCCGCCATCCGAGCGACGAGGGCCGGCATTTCCGTTTCTACGTCAACGCCGTCATCGATCAGGATGACGAGGCGCCGGAAGAAGTGGCGATCGTTTATGCCATAGAGGTGACCGAGCAGAAGGCGCTCGAAACCCAGATGGCGCAGACGCAGAAGATGAATGCCGTCGGCACGCTGGCGGGCGGTATCGCCCACGACTTCAACAACGTGCTGACCGCCATCCTGCTCTCGTCCGACCATCTGCTTCTGCAGGCGCGGCCGGCCGATCCAAGCTTTGCCGACCTCATGGAGATCAAGCGCAACGCCAACCGCGCCGCGGTGCTGGTGCGACAGCTTCTCGCTTTCTCGCGCAAGCAGACCATGCGTCCGGCAATCCTCAATCTGACCGATGTGATCGGTGATCTGCGGATGCTGGTAGACCGGCTGATCTCCGGCACCAACGTCAAGCTGGAAGTGGATTACGGCCGCGATCTCTGGCCGGTGAAGACCGACCTGTCGCAATTCGAGCAGGTGCTCATCAATCTTTGCGTCAATGCGCGCGACGCCATGCCCGAAGGCGGCAAGATCACCGTCCGGACGCGAAACGTCGAGGCGAAGGAAATCGCCGCGCTTGGCCGACCCGAATTCCCGGCGGAAGACATGGTCATGATCGAAGTCGCCGATAACGGCACCGGCATTCCGCCTGAGATCATGGACAAGATCTTCGAGCCCTTCTTCACGACGAAGGAAGTCGGCAAGGGCACCGGTCTGGGTCTGTCGATGGTCTATGGCATCGTCAAGCAGTCGGGTGGCTATATCTACCCCGAATCGGAAGTGGGCAAAGGCACCGCATTCCGCATCTACCTGCCGCGCCATGTGGTGGAAGTCGTTGCCGGCCAGCAAACCGGTCAGGCGGCGCTCACGCCAGTGGCAGCCCCTGAGCCTGTGAAGGAAGAGCCGCTCGATCTGACCGGCAATTCCGCCGTCGTCCTTCTGGTGGAAGACGAGGAGGCGGTGCGGCGCGGCGGCAAGCGCATGCTTGAGACTCGTGGCTACACCGTGCACGAGGCGGGATCCGGCACCGAGGCGCTGGAGGTGATGGAAGAGCTGGAAGGCAAGGTCGACATCGTCGTATCCGATGTGGTGATGCCGGAAATGGACGGTCCCTCGCTCCTGAGGGAGCTGCGCAAATCCTATCCCGACCTGAAATTCATCTTCGTTTCGGGTTATGCCGAGGACGCCTTTGCAAAGAACCTGCCGGCGGACGCCAAGTTCGGCTTCCTGCCGAAGCCCTTCTCTCTGAAGCAGCTGGCGATCGCCGTTCGCGAAATGCTCGACGAAAAGGAATGACGGCAGCCTGCAGGGCGATGCGGCATGGGCTCGTCGTCGCTGCCGGTTGCCGCACGCCTTTTCGTCGGGTCTGAAAAACGCGCCGATAGGCCTGTTTCGCATCCGCGCTACCCATACCTGCCGCTACATCGCACTTTTCCAGCGGTTTGCCTCTTCGCAAACGCAATAGTGATTGCACCGTTTCGCAAGGGGCTTAAAATCGCATCTTAACGACCTAGATATGAAGAGGCGAAGTTCTCCCTCCTGGCAAAGAACTGTCGGTTTGAGAACGGTTTGGAGAATGATGAAAGATGATCGCTAGGCCGATCTACATGCAGGGCGAGGGCGACGGGGAAGACGGCGGCACCAACCGCGGAACGTCCGTTATTACCCGCGTCAAGCCAAAAACGAAAAGACCGAATTTGTACCGTGTTCTTTTACTGAATGACGACTACACTCCCATGGAGTTCGTCATCCATATTCTGGAGCGTTTTTTCCAGAAGGATCGCGAAGCGGCGACCCGTATCATGCTGCACGTGCACCAGCACGGCGTGGGCGAATGCGGGGTGTTTACATATGAGGTCGCAGAGACGAAAGTAAGCCAGGTCATGGATTTCGCCCGACAGCACCAGCATCCGCTGCAATGCGTCATGGAAAAGAAATGAGGATCGCAACGTGCCAACTTTTTCCCCAAGTCTCGAGAAGGCGCTGCATCAGGCACTGACCTTTGCGAATGAGCGTCACCACGAATATGCGACGCTTGAACATCTACTTCTGGCGCTGATCGACGACGCGGATGCCGCCGCCGTTATGGGCGCCTGCAATGTCGATCTCGATGCGCTGCGCAAGACCGTCAGCGATTACGTCGACAACGAACTGACCAACCTCGTCACCGGTTACGACGAGGATTCCAAGCCCACATCCGGCTTCCAGCGGGTCATCCAGCGGGCTGTGATCCACGTGCAATCGTCCGGCCGCGAGGAAGTGACCGGCGCGAATGTGCTTGTGGCCATTTTTGCCGAGCGCGAAAGCCATGCCGCCTATTTCCTGCAGGAGCAGGAGATGACCCGTTACGACGCGGTCAACTACATCTCCCATGGCATCGGCAAGCGTCCGGGCACGTCGCAGACGCGCACGCCGCGCGGTGCCGATGAGCCCGAAAGCGAAAACAAGGCGAGCCGCAGCAACCCCGAGGAAGAGGGATCTTCCGCCAAGAAGCAGCAGGATGCGCTGAAGGCCTATTGCGTCAACCTCAATGACAAGGCGAGGAACGGCAAGATCGACCCGCTGATCGGCCGCCACGAGGAGGTCAACCGCACCATCCAGATCCTCTGCCGTCGCTCCAAGAACAACCCGCTTTATGTGGGTGACCCCGGCGTGGGCAAGACGGCCATCGCCGAAGGCCTCGCTAAGCGCATCGTCGAAGGCAAGGTGCCGGAGGCTCTCGCCAACGACACGATCTTCTCGCTCGACATGGGCACGCTGCTTGCCGGAACCCGCTATCGCGGTGATTTCGAGGAGCGTCTGAAGCAGGTCGTCAAGGAACTCGAGGAGTTTCCGGGCGCGGTTCTGTTCATCGACGAAATCCACACCGTCATCGGTGCGGGTGCCACCTCCGGCGGCGCGATGGATGCATCGAACCTGCTGAAGCCGGCCCTGTCGTCGGGCGCGATCCGCTGCATCGGTTCCACCACTTACAAGGAATACCGGCAGTTCTTCGAAAAGGACCGTGCACTCGTGCGCCGTTTCCAGAAGATCGACGTCAACGAGCCGTCCATCGATGATGCGATCGCGATCATGAAGGGGTTGAAGCCTTACTTTGAGGATTATCATCACCTGAGATATTCCAACGAGGCGATCAAGGCTGCCGTCGAACTGTCGGCCCGCTACATTTCCGACCGTAAGCTGCCGGACAAGGCCATCGACGTGATCGACGAGACCGGTGCGGCGCAGATGCTGCTGCCGGCTTCCAAGCGCCGCAAGCTGATCACCGAACGGGAAATCGAGGCAACCATCGCGACGATGGCCCGTATTCCCCCGAAGACAGTCTCCAAGGATGACGAGATGGTTCTCGCCAACCTCGAAAAGGAGCTGCGCTCGGTCGTCTACGGTCAGGATATCGCCATCGAGGCGCTTGCCACCGCCATCAAGCTGGCCCGCGCCGGCCTGCGCGAACCCAACAAGCCGATCGGCTCCTATGTCTTCTCCGGCCCGACGGGCGTGGGCAAGACGGAAGTGGCCAAGCAGCTTGCCGCCTCGCTTGGCGTCGAGATGCTGCGCTTCGACATGTCGGAATATATGGAGCGTCATACCGTGTCGCGCCTGCTCGGCGCACCTCCCGGTTATGTCGGCTTCGATCAGGGCGGTCTGCTGACCGACGGCGTCGACCAGCATCCGCATTCCGTGGTGCTGCTGGACGAAATCGAAAAGGCCCATCCGGATATCTACAACATCCTGTTGCAGGTGATGGACCATGGCTCGCTGACCGACCATAACGGCAAGAAGATCGACTTCCGCAACGTCATCCTCATCATGACGACCAATGCGGGTGCTTCCGAAATGGCGAAATCGGCCATCGGTTTCGGTTCTTCGCGGCGCACGGGCGAGGATGAAGAGGCGATCAACCGCCTGTTCACCCCGGAATTCCGCAACCGTCTGGATGCGATCATTCCGTTCTCGCCGCTGCCGACCGCCGTCATCCACAAGGTGGTGCAGAAGTTCGTCATGCAGCTGGAGACCCAGCTCTCCGAGCGGAATGTCACCTTCGATCTGCATGAGGACGCGATTTCCTGGCTGGCGGAAAAGGGTTACGACGAGAAGATGGGTGCTCGCCCGCTATCGCGCGTGATCCAGGAAAACATCAAGAAGCCGCTCGCCAACGAAATCCTCTTCGGCAAGCTCAAGAAGGGCGGTGTCGTCAGCGTCACCGTCGGCAAGAAGGATGACGGCTCCGACGGTCTCATACTCGACGTTCTGCCGGAGACTGCGCCCGTGAAGCCGAAGCCGGAGGCGGAGCTCAAGGCCGCAAAGTCGCCGGGCAAGGCTTCGAAGGGCAAGGCGAAACCCGCCTCGAAGGCTGCCAAGGCCAATGAGGAGGCAGATGTTCTGGTTGCCGAGGCGGACAAGGCTGACGAAGAGAACAAGCCGCGCCGCAAGGCCAATACGGTGCCGAAAGTGCCGAAGAAGAAATGATCGCGGTCTTTCGATCGATAAACCGATGCCGGGCGAAAGCCCGGCATTTTCATGTATAGTGGATCAGCAATGCAGACTGCCGACAGCGATGCCATCCCCCTGCGTGGCTGGTTTTTCAGGGGAATGCGGGGCATATTTTCGTTACCCTCGCTCATTCTCATGACATCCTTTGTCGGTTTCAGCGCCTTCGCGCTGGAATCGGGCGTGGCACGCGGCGAAGCGGTGTTCATGACGCTGACGATCTGGGCCCTGCCGGCCAAGATGATCCTGATCGGCTCCATGGTCGGCGGCGCCAATCTCGCCGCCTGTTTTCTGGCGGTGACGCTGTCATCGGTGCGGATGATGCCGATGGTCGCCTCCATCGTTCCGGAAATGCGCGGCGCGAAGACGCCGACATGGATATTGCTGTTTCTTTCTCATTTCGTCGCGATCACGGCCTGGGTCTTCGCCACGCAGAATCTCTCGAAAGTGCCGCGTGAGGCGCGCGCTGCCTGGTTTGCCGGTTTCGGCATCACGCTTACCGTCGTCAACGCCGTCATCGTCGGTCTTTGTTACGGCGTCGTTGCTGCCTTTCCGCCGCTGGTCGCGGGCGTCCTGTTCTTCCTCACGCCCGTTTATTTCGTGGCGTCGATCTGGGCGTCAGCCCGCCATTCCGTCGTCAAGGTCGCCTTTGTCATCGGTGTGATCGCAGGCCCGGTCTTTGCGGTGATCGCACCCGAATTCGACATTCTCTATGCCGGCATCGGCGGCGGGACCGCGGCCTATCTGATAGATCGATTTGTCTTCCGACGCAGGATCAAACCCGTCTCACCGGAGAGCGAGCCATGATGACCGAAAACTGGTGGGCGCCCTATCTCTTCATCGCCATTGCCGGCTGGCTGGCGACCGATCTCTGGCGCTGGCTCGGCGTTCTCGCCGGTAACCGGCTGAAGGAGGATTCCGAGGCGCTTCACTGGGTGAGGGCGGTCGCCACCGCACTCGTCATGGCCGTTACCGCCAAGCTGATCGTATTCCCGACGGGATCGCTCGAAGCGTCACCGCTATGGCTGCGCATCGGAGCGGCGACGCTCGGTTTCATCGCATTCCTGTTGGCCGGCCAGCGCGTCATCGTCGGCGTGGCCGTGCCGATCCTGCTTCTGGCCGGCGGATTATTCGCGCTTGGTTTTTAATACTCCCCTTATCCGAATATTAAGCCCGTTGCCGTAATGTGCCGCTGACTAAACAGGGGCCAATTCCATGCGGCTATTTGCGGCAGAACGTTTTGTACTTGGCGTGGTCGCCACATTATTCCTCGTGGATGCGGCACTGATCGCTGTCAAAGGCATCAGGGTAGACTATGTCGGGTATTTTATATGCAGCCTGGCGGGAGCGGGCGTTTTCCTCCTCGGTCAATTCTATCGCAAGAGCGGACGTGATCTTCGCATCGCTGCCGCCCTCATTTCAGGCGGACTGTTCATCCTGTTTACGCTTGTCGCGTCCGTTTTTAACTACATGTTTCTGCCTGTCGCTTTTCCGACGATTGATCATGTGCTCTTCCGCGTGGATGCGGCCTTCGGTTACAGCTGGGCGGGTATCGTCCTGTGGGCTGCGACGCACCCATGGGTCGGAACAATCCTGTTCATGGTCTATGCGACATCGCTTCCGCAGCTTCTGGTGGTCGTGATCACGCTCGGTTTTACCGGCAAGGAGCGGATGCTGCACCATTTCCTCGTCACGGGAGTGCTGGGCGCATGTGCAAGCATCGTTTTCTGGATATTCTTCCCGACATTCGGACCTTCTGCCTATGTGCAGGTGCCGCAATGGGTATCTCAGACTATCCCTCTGGCCGTCGGGAATACCTACGGGCAGGAGTTGGTCCGTCTTACAACTGAGGGCGTGGTCTATTTGTCACCCAAAGACGTGCTGGGGCTGATCGGATTTCCGTCATTTCACATCTTCATGGCGGCAATGTCCGTCTGGTTCGTGCCGCGCCACTGGGTGGTGATGGCGGTGATCCTGCCGATCAACCTCTTGATGCCGCTGGCCGTTCTCGTCCAGGGCGGACATCACCTTTCGGATGTTTTCGGCGGTCTCGTCGCTTTTGTCATCGTCTGTGCCGGTTCGGCCCGCCTGCTCAACTGGCTTTCGTCAAGGGAACGGGCAGGGGATGCGGCAAGCTCTCCTGCTCGGATCGTCGCAGCGGAATAATCGCCACGAGTTTCGCCCGCGCGGGCTTCCGCAATAAGCCAGTCCGACAGGATGCGGGCCGAAGCTGTCATTTCTTCCGCCTCGATCAGCCAGTAATATTTGTCCGAATCGGCTGCCCGATCGAAGAGCACCGTCAATTGACCTTCGGCGATTTCGTCGTGAAGAAGTGCGGTCGGGCAAAGGCCGATACCCTGTCCATCCTTAAGCGCCGTCACCAGAAGATTGAAATCCGCAAAGATGGGGCCAGCACGCTTTGGCAGGGATAGGCCCTCAATTGCCAGCCACTCCCGCCACGCCCTCTCGCTGTCGTCATGAAGCAATTCTGCCCGCAGCAGGCTCGAGACGTCATCGAAGGGCCCGGATGTCGCGACGTAGGCAGGCGCGCATGTCGGATGTGTCTCGGCGCTGAAGAGCGCCACGGCTTTCTGCTCAGGGGCTGGGCCGTGTATGATGCTGAGATCGGCTTGCGTTGCGTTATCCCTGCCGGGATAGCTGATCGAAACCTGTATGTCGGGATGCAGTGCCCGGAAGCGGGGAAGGCGCGGTGTCAGAAAATGCGCCACCACTGAAGGCAGGCTTGCGAGGCGGACGGTCATGCGGTCGCGGCCCTGGCTGATCCGCTGCGCGCCGGCGGCGATCTGCCGCAAACTATCCGAGACGGTAATGCCGAATTCCCGGCCCGCCGGGGTGAGCCTGACGCCTCTTGCATGGCGCTCAAAAAGGGGCACACCCAGCCACGCCTCCAGATTGCGCACATGCTGGCTGACGGCAGTCGCCGTCATGCCGAGTTCGACCGCGGCCAAAGAAAAGCTTGTTCTTCTGGCGGCGGCTTCAAAAGCGCGAAGGGTGGCGAGTGGTGGCAGTTTCATGATCCGCAAGGCTAAGTAAGACTTGGTCTGAGCGCAAGAAAAACCCATCTTGTCAGTTGGGCGTTCATGCCGCAATTTCGCGCCGACATCTACATCGCTCCGAGGATTTTATGACCCCTATGCCTGCCGCCGAGCCCGTTGACGCCGCCGCGCGCCGCGCTGTCCGCCCCGTTGTCGTTTATCCGAACGGCACACTTCAGACACCTGACCTTGCGTTTCTGGAGAAGGCAAAGGGACATATGAAGAAGATCGACGAGGTCATCGTGCGGCCGCGTGACGGCCGCAGCTTCAACGTGCCGAAGGGGCATTTCTTCCGCATCGTCAGCATCGATGGGCCGCAGGTGGGGGATCTGAACCTCTGGAACGCCCACGATCTGACGGAACGCTTTTTCAGCGGCAAGACCCGCGCCCTGCATGCCACCCATGTTTCCGTCGGCAACCGGCTGTGGAGCAACCTGCCGTCCCTGCGGCCGATGGCGACCATCACCCATGATACGCTCTCATGGTATGGCTGGGACGAGGATGGTGGCGGCGTGCATGACGTGATCGGCACCCGTTGCGATCCCTATACCAACAGGCTTCTGAGCGGTGGCGATTACCACCATTGCTGCCATTCAAACCTCACCAATGCGCTGGCCTCGGCCAAGGGCCTTTCATTCGGCGAGGCGGAGCCGCATGTGCATGATGTGCTGAATGTCTTCATGTGCACGGGTTTCACCCGCGACACGCATCAATATTTCATGAAGGCGAGCCCCGTGCGGCCGGGCGACTATCTGGAACTTTTCGCGGAAATCGATCTCATCGGCGCGCTCTCAGCCTGCCCGGGCGGCGATTGCGGTTCCAGCCATTCCAGCGATGCGGTCCCGTGCTATCCCCTGAAGGTGGAGATATTCCGGCCGGATATGGCGGTGCTTGAAGGCTGGCCGTGGCCGGAGAAGAATGCGTATCGTCCTTTGGAATGATGATAAACACCTCTGTCGTCCTGCCGGACTAGATCCGGCATCCAGCCACCGCGCGTCTGCGCCGTGAAAGGATTCTTTCGCGATCAAGGACTTGATCGCAGTGGACCCCGGATCAAGTCCGGGGTGACGGTGTGCGGATGCCGCCGTTCTGCGAAACGCGCAGGCGTCTCGGTACCCGTCACGAAGCAAGCGCCGCCTTTATCTTCTCGGCATGGGCCTTCAGCACCTCGCCATCGGCCATCGCGCCGGAATGAGGCCTCAGCGGCTCGCCTTCCTTGCGCGGAATGACGTGGAAATGCAGGTGGAACACGGTCTGGCCGGCCGCCGGTTCATTGAACTGGGCGACAAAGACGCCGTCCGCATCGAAGGCTTCCTTGGCCGCGACCGCGAGTTTTTGCACCACGGGAATGGTCTTTGCCAGCACTTCCGGGTCTGCATCGAGCAGATTGCGTGAACCGATCTTCGGGACGACCAGCAGATGGCCCGGCGCCTGCGGCATCACATCCATGAAGGCCAGCGTATGCTCGTCCTCATAAAGCTTGTGGCTCGGAATTTCGCCGCGCAGGATTTTCGCGAAGATATTGTTGTCGTCATAAGCGCTGGCCGTCATCGGTGATCTCCTCATCGCGGACTATGCGTCCGGTTCCTGTTCCTGTCTCTCGCCCTTGCGGAAGGGCGTGTGGTCTTCCAGATAGTCGCCGATATGCTCAACTTCTTCGCGCTCGCGCTGAAGATAGTCGGCAATGGCGCGGCGCAGACCCGGGTGAACGATGAAATGCGCCGAATGGGTGGTGACGGGCACATAACCGCGCGCCAGCTTGTGCTCGCCCTGCGCACCCGCTTCCACCCGCTTCAAACCCTTCGCCAGCGCGAAGTCGATCGCCTGATGGTAGCAGACCTCGAAATGCAAAAACGGATGATCCTCGATGCAGCCCCAGTGGCGGCCATAAAGCGCATCCGAGCCGATGAAATTGATCGCGCCGGCAATATAGCGCCCCTCGCGTTTCGCCATCACCAGCAGCACATCATCGGCCATACGCTCGCCGATCAGCGAATAAAACTCCCGCGTCAGATAGGGCCGGCCCCATTTGCGGCCGCCGGTATCCATATAGAAGGCGAAGAACTGGTCCCAGATATCTTCGGTGAGGTCGCTTCCGGTCAGCCAGTCGATCTCGATGCCGTGTTCCAGCGCCGCGCGGCGTTCCTTTTTCAGCCCCTTGCGCTTGCGCGATGAAAGGGCGTCGAGAAAATCATCGTGGTCGCGATAACCGTCATTGATGAAATGAAACTGTTGGTCGGTCCTGTGCAGGAAATCGCGCGGCAGAAGGGCGGAAAGATCGCTCTCTTCCAGAAATGTGACATGTGCCGAGGAGACGCCGATCTTTTCAGTCACCTGCGCGAGACCGGAGGCCAGTAACGCCTTGAAGCGTGTCTCGTCTTCGTTTTCCGAAACGAGCAGCCGTTGCCCGGTTGCCGGTGTGAAGGGCACTGAACATTGCAGTTTCGGGTAATAGTGCCCACCCGCCCGCTCAAAGGCATCCGCCCAGCCATGGTCGAAGACATATTCGCCCTTGCTGTGGTTCTTCAGATAGGCAGGTATTGCCCCAACCAGCGCGCCGGACGCGTTTTCGAGAAGCAGATGGTGTCCAAGCCAACCGGTCTTGGCAGTCGCTGATCCGGAATCCTCCATGGAGGATAAAAATTCGTGGGAAATAAATGGGTTGTAATATTTACCTAATGTATTGCGCGATGTTCCGGAAAGCCGCTTCCAGCTTTCCGGATCGATATCCCCAAGGGACTGCGCAACGCGTATGGAATAGTCTTCTGTCATGCCGTGGCGGAGGGGTTCTCTCTCGGGTCGAAACCTTCGAATGTCATCTGGTCCGCATATTTATAGGTAGTCTCGCGCGCATTTTCATCCCTGACCGTCCAGGTAATTACCGGAAGCCCAAGTTTTCTCTGCGCCTCGATGAAGCTGTTGGGCAGATGACCCCAATGATAGGAGATGAAATCGATTCCGGTTTGCATCGCCTCGTCATGTTTGAAGAAGTCTTCCGGCTTGTCGCCCTCGGCGGTCAGCCCGAGCGGCCAGGGCGAGCCCGCCGCCTTCAGATCCTTGAGGAGATGATGGTCGAAGCTCATCAGCGCCACATGGCCCTTGTAACCCTCGAGGTCCTCCAGCACCGCTTCGGCAAAACCGTCATCGACGCCTTCGCCCTCGCGACCTTTCAGCTCGATCACCAGCGGCACCTTGCCCGCGCAAAGCGTCAGAAGCTGCTTCAGCGTCGGGATACGGTCCTTGGTCTGGCCAACGGAGAGGAGAGACAATTCACCGGAGGTATGTTCGCGTACGTCGCCCTTGATGCCCGTCAATCGGGCCATGTCGTCGTCGTGAAAAATGACGGGCACGCTGTCGGCTGCCAGCTGCACGTCGCATTCAATGGCGAAACCGGCCTCGATGGCGCGGGAAAAGGCGGAAAGCGTGTTTTCCCAGACCGCCTTGTTCAGATCGTGATAACCGCGATGGGCGACGGGCTCGGCCGTCAGCCAGGAGAGTTTAAGGGTCATGCTTCGATTTCCAGGATGGCGTCGATCTCGACGGCGGCATTGAAGGGCAGGCAGGCCATGCCGACGGCAGCGCGGGCATGCTTGCCGGCATCGCCCAGAACATTGGCGAGAAGGTTAGACGCGCCATTGATGACGAGATGCTGTTCGACGAATTCCGGAACGGAGGCAACGAAGCCATTCAGCTTGATGACGCGGCGGATTTTCGAGAGGTCGCCATTCAACGCGGCCTTGACCTGTGCGAGAATGTTGACGGCGCAAAGTTCGGCGGCGCGCTGGGCGCCTGGCACGTCAACATCGCGGCCAACAAGACCCGTCACCGCAATCTTGCCTGATTCCATCGGCAGTTGACCCGATACATAAAGAAGATTGCCGCTGATGGTGAACGGAACGTAGTTTGCGGCTGGTGCTGCCGCTACGGGAAGCGTAAAGCCAAGTTCCTTGAGGCGGCCTTCGATGACGTCCGACATTTTCGTCTCCGGTTTTGTTGTAAATCCTTCAAGAATCCGGCATTCAGAAGATGTTGATCCAAAAGCCGGGCGGTTGCTTGTACAATATGAGCGGTGAGTCCAACAGGAGATATTGCATGTTTGTCAGGACGCTTGGTTTCGTTGCCGCAACAGGGCTTATGACCGGCCTGTCGAACGCTGCCAATGCCTTGCCCGTCACGGTTCCGGATCTCGTTGCGCACCGCGCCATCTATGATCTCGAACTCAAGGATGCGTCCGACCGCTCCGGCATCGAGGGCATGACGGGCCGCATGGTCTATGAATTCACCGGCTCCGCCTGTCAGGGCTACAAGACGGACTTCCGTTTCGTGACGCAGATCAACACCGGCGACGCGGTCCGCATGACCGACCAGCAGACGACGACCTTCGAAGACCTGACAGCAAAGAAGTTCACCTTCGAGACCAAGTCCTACACGGACGACAAGCTGGACAAGGAAGTGCAGGGGGCCGCAGTCGACAGCAGTGAGGGCGTGAAGGTCGATCTGACCCGCCCGGACGCCCGTCAGGTCAGTCTCGTCGCCAGCGAATTTCCGACGGAACATATGGTCCAGGTCATCGAGCATGCCAGACAGGGAAAGCGCATCTTCGAATCCCGCATTTTCGACGGTTCGGATGACGGCGATGAAAGTCTGATCACCTCCACGCTTGTCGGCAAGTCGCAAATGCCGAAGGATGGCGACGCCGAGGCCGGCAAGGCGGGCGATTTCGCCAAGGCCGCATTCTGGCCGGTGACGATCGCCTACTACAACGACAAGACGGGTACGGACGCGCTGCCGATCTACCGCATGTCATTCAAACTTTACGAAAACGGAATCACCCGCGACCTGACGATGGATTACGGCGATTTCGTTCTGACCGGCAAGCTCGCGAAGCTTGATATTCTCAAGCCGGAAACCTGCGAAAACAAGCCGGTTCGCTGAAAGGCGGGCCATTCGCGCGGTTTTTTCGCATAAATGCTTGCTTTTTATCTGTGGCGACTGTATGCGCCTCACCATTCCACACGCGAAGCTTGGGATGTTCCGGGAGAAATCCGGTTCGTTCCGCCCGGTGGTATCGATGAAAATCGGTGCTGTTCGCTTCGCGGGGGTTAAACCGGAAAAGGAGTAACAAGGCATGGCATTGCCCGATTTTTCTATGCGCCAGCTTCTGGAAGCTGGTGTTCACTTCGGCCACCAGACGCACCGCTGGAACCCGAAGATGAAGCCGTACATCTTCGGCGACCGTAACAACATCCACATCATCGACCTGGCTCAGACCGTTCCGATGCTGTCGCGCGCCCTTCAGGTCGTGTCCGACACCGTCGCTCGCGGCGGCCGCGTTCTGTTCGTCGGCACCAAGCGTCAGGCGTCCGAAATCATCGCCGACAGCGCGAAGCGTTCGGCCCAGTATTACGTCAACTCCCGCTGGCTCGGCGGCATGATGACCAACTGGAAGACCATCTCCAACTCGATCCAGCGCCTGCGCAAGGTCGACGAGATCCTGAACTCGGAAGCTTCCGGCTACTCCAAGAAGGAACGCCTGAACCTTGAGCGCGAGCGCGAAAAGCTTGAAAAGGCTCTCGGCGGTATCCGCGATATGGGCGGCGTTCCGGACCTGATGTTCATCATCGACACCAACAAGGAAAAGATCGCGATCGAAGAAGCCAAGCGTCTTGGCATTCCGGTCGTTGCGATCATCGACAGCAACTGCGATCCGGATCACATCGACTACCCGATCCCGGGTAACGATGACGCATCGCGCGCCATCTCGCTCTATTGCGACCTGATTGCCCGTGCTGCCATCGACGGTATTGCCCGTCAGCAGGGCGCTTCCGGCCGCGACATCGGCGCTTCTGAAGAAGCTCCGATCGAGCCCGCGCTCGAAGACGAGGCTGGCGCCTGATCTAGGCCCTGTCTGGCGGCGATTTCTTGATCGCCGTCTCCTCGACCAGGATATGACAAGGCCGTCAAAGACCTTCAATGGGTTGACGGCCTTGTTCGTTTCAAGCGCTCCGCTACGTTTTTAGGAAACCGCTGGCGTCTGACGTGGTTGAAACGCAAGGCAGTCTTCATAACGCTGTCACACTTCGGCGGCACCCATCATTCCGATGCATGGAGACGCCGCAGCACTTGGGAATGCGCATGCCCCTTTCCTGAAATCCTCTCCGGTTTCAAAGGGTGTGCGGCCGGGTACAGTCATCACCCAGAACTTCGGCACGGCAAATTCCGCCGGCTGACCGATCGAACCGATAAGAGGCAAACAATGACCGAAATCACAGCCGCAATGGTGAAGGAACTGCGCGAGAAGTCTGGCGCAGGCATGATGGACTGCAAGAAGGCTCTTGCTGAGACCAATGGCGACATGGAAGCGGCGATCGACTGGCTGCGCGCCAAGGGCATCGCAAAGGCCGACAAGAAGTCTGGCCGTACGGCTGCTGAAGGTCTGGTCGGCGTCGCCACCATGGGTCACAAGGCTGTTGTTGTCGAACTCAACTCCGAAACCGACTTCGTTGCCCGTAACGATGCGTTCCAGGACCTTATCCGCGGTATCGCCCAGGTTGCCCTCACCACCAACGGCACCGTTGACGCTGTTTCCGCTGCCACCTATCCGGCAACCGGCAAGTCCGTCTCCGACAGCATCAAGGACGCCATCGCCACCATCGGCGAAAACATGACGCTGCGCCGCTCGGCTGCGCTCGAAGTCGAGCACGGCGTTGTCGCGACCTACATCCACAACGCTGCCGGCGACGGCATCGGCAAGCTCGGTGTTCTCGTTGCCCTGAAGTCGGTTGGCGACAAGGCTGTCCTGAACTCGATCGGCCGCCAGGTTGCCATGCACATTGCTGCGACCAACCCGCTCGCCATCCGTGCCGAAGAAGTCGACGCGGCTGTTGCCGAGCGCGAGCGTAACGTCTTCATCGAACAGGCCCGCGAATCCGGCAAGCCGGAAGCCATCATCGAAAAGATGGTTGATGGCCGCATGCGCAAGTTCTTCGAAGAAGTTGCCCTTCTGTCGCAGGCTTTCGTCATCAACCCGGACCTGACCGTCGGCGCTGCCGTCAAGGAAGCCGAAAAGGAAGCCGGCGC
This sequence comes from Rhizobium sp. X9, assembly GCF_018873185.1. Classification (NCBI taxonomy): domain Bacteria; kingdom Pseudomonadati; phylum Pseudomonadota; class Alphaproteobacteria; order Hyphomicrobiales; family Rhizobiaceae; genus Rhizobium; species Rhizobium sp. X9. The sequence continues at coordinate 1,139,985 of NZ_CP071311.1, forward strand.
CGCCATCGAAGTGACGGGCATGGTTCGCCTGCTGCTCGGCGAAGGCGTCGAGAAGGAAGAAAGCGATTTCGCAGCAGAAGTCGCCGCCGTCGCCAAGGGCTGATTATATTTACCCAATCTTGGGAAAACGGGAGGGCATCGCGTGACAACGCGGTGCCCTTCGTGTATCCGCGTTTCGGTTACATTTCCGAGGAGTCATGATGTCTTCCAAGCCGATCTACAAACGTGTTCTTCTCAAGGCTTCCGGTGAAGCCCTCATGGGCGATCAGGGTTTCGGTATCGATGTGGCGGTGGCCGACCGGATTGCCTCCGATATCGCCGAAGCAAGGGCGATGGGCGTTGAAGTCGGCGTCGTCGTCGGCGGCGGCAATATTTTCCGCGGCGTCGCCGTGGCATCCAAGGGCGGCGACCGCGTCACCGGCGACCATATGGGCATGCTGGCGACCGTCATCAACGCGCTGGCGCTCGCAACGTCGCTGCGCAAGCTCAGCATCGACACCGTCGTTCTGTCCGCAATCGCCATGCCTGAAATCTGTGAGAGCTTCTCGCAGCGCGCAGCTCTTCATCATCTCGCACAGGGTCGCGTGGTGATTTTTGCCGGCGGCACGGGCAACCCCTTCTTCACCACCGATTCCGCCGCAGCGCTGCGCGCCGCGGAAATGGGCGCCGAAGCCATCTTCAAGGGCACCCAGGTGGACGGCATCTATTCGGCCGATCCGAAGAAGGATCCGACAGCCACCCGCTTCGACGAGCTGACCCATAGCGAAGTGCTCGGCAAGGGGCTGGCGGTCATGGATATCGCGGCTGTTGCGCTTGCCCGAGAAAACCACATCCCGATCATCGTTTTCTCGATCCATGAGAAGGGCGGTTTCGCGCAGATATTGACCGGCGGTGGCCGCAAGACCATCGTGCACGACAAGTAATCAAGAAAAGATGCCGCCCCTTGGGGCGAATTCCGGCCGGAACGGCCGACAGAGATGGAGTATCAAGATGAGTGGTATTGACCTCAACGATATCAAGCGCCGCATGGATGGCGCCATCAATGCGTTCAAGAGCGATATCGCATCGCTGCGCACCGGCCGTGCTTCGGCCAACATTCTCGATCCGGTAACCATCGAGGCCTATGGCTCGCGCGTACCGCTCAACCAGGTCGCGAACATCACCGTACCGGAGCCGCGCATGCTCGGCGTCAACATCTGGGACAAGTCGATGGTCAATGCCGTCGACCGTGCAATCCGCGAATCCAATCTCGGCCTCAACCCGATCGTTGACGGCCAGAACCTCAGAATTCCGCTGCCCGAGCTCAACGAGGAGCGCCGCAAATCGCTCGTCAAGGTAGCCCATGATTATGCCGAAAAGTCCAAGGTGGCGATTCGCCATGTTCGTCGTGACGGCATGGATGGTCTGAAAAAAGCCGAAAAGGACGGTGACATCGGTCAGGACGAAAGTCGTGGCCAGTCTGAAAAGGTCCAGAAAATGACCGACGACACGATTTCGGAAATTGACCGCTTGCTTGGCGAGAAGGAAAAGGAAATCATGCAGGTCTGATATCGCTTTGCGATAGACCTGTATTTTATTCGTTTTAATTCCGCACTGCCTGTTACTGGATCGATATGCCGACGACGACACGTTCCTCCATACCCGAGCACGTCGCCATCATCATGGATGGCAATGGACGCTGGGCAAAACAGCGCGGTCTTCCGCGCGTGATGGGGCATCGCCGCGGGGTGGAGGCCGTGCGCGAGACCGTGCGTGCGGCGGGCGATTGCGGTATCCGCTATCTCACGCTGTTCGCCTTCTCGTCGGAAAACTGGCGCAGGCCGGAATCCGAGGTCAGCGACCTGATGGGCCTTCTGAAGGCTTTCATCCGGCGCGACCTTGCGGAACTTCATCGCGAAAACGTCCGTGTCCGGATCATCGGTGACAGGCAGGGACTGAAAAACGATATACGCAGCCTTCTTGAAGAAGCCGAACAGATGACGGCTGATAACACCAAGCTGACGCTGGTGATCGCCTTCAATTATGGCAGCCGCGACGAGATTACCCGCGCAACGATGGCGATCGCCAGCGACGTCGCGGAAGGCCGGCTGGACGTGGCATCGATCACGCCCGAGATGATTTCGGCGCGACTCGATACGTCCGGAATACCGGATCCTGATCTGATCATCCGCACCAGCGGTGAGGAACGTCTGTCGAATTTCCTGCTTTGGCAGGCGGCCTATTCCGAATTCCTGTTCATTCCGGAATATTGGCCCGACTTCGACCGCCAGCTGTTTTTCTCCGCAATCGAGCAATATGCATCGCGTGACCGCCGCTTTGGCGCGATCGCCGAGCAGGTTGCCGTGGCAGGCGCCTGATGAGCCGTGAACTCAGACTGCGGATCGTGTCCGCAATTGTCATGGCGGCGGTCATATTGGCGGCGACCTGGTATGGCGGCATTCTGTTCCGCATCGTGGCCGGTCTCCTGGCGATCCTCATCTATTATGAATGGTCGAAGATCACCCGCCTGTCGGAAACCAATTCCACCGGCAATGCCTGGGGCTGGTTTGCGGTCGCTGTCATCGCCGGCAATACGATTTTCGGCGAGCCTTCGCTCGATCTGCCGCTGCTCTCGGGCTTTACGCTGACCGCAGCCTTGTTTCCCGTTCTGCGCGGCAGGAACTGGTGGTTGGTGGGCGGCATCGTTTACGCGGGCCTGAGCGGCATATCGCTTGCGGCCATTCGCGGCGACGAGCTGACCGGTTTTGTCTCCATCCTGTTTATCTTTGCGGTCGTCTGGTCGACGGATATTCTCGCTTATTTCGTCGGGCGCGCCATTGGCGGGCCGAAGCTTGCGCCGGCGATCTCGCCGGGCAAGACCTGGTCGGGCGCGATGGGTGGTGCAGTGGCCGCATTGATCGGGGGAGGCGCCGTGTCGCTCGCCTATCACGGCAGGATAAGCCTGCTCGTATTGGGGCTCGCTCTCATCCTCTCGGTATTCAGCCAGATCGGCGACCTCTTCGAATCCTTCGTGAAACGACGGTTTCAGGTCAAGGATTCCAGCCATCTCATTCCCGGCCACGGCGGCTTCATGGACCGGGTTGACGGTCTTGTTTTCGCCTGCTTTACGGTATTCCTCATTGCTTTCGTGCATGCAGCGGCAACCGGCGACGTACCCGGCTCGGGTGGCGGTCTCTTGCCGGGATTCTAAGCGGCGCGAAAGGTCATGAAATAAAGGGCAGATTGTCATGAACACAGTAATGGCGGCGACCGGCTTTCTGACCGGCTATATAGTGCCCTTCATCCTGGTGCTTTCCCTGCTCGTTTTCGTCCATGAGATGGGCCACTACCTCGTCGGACGCTGGAGCGGCATCCGTTCCACAGCCTTTTCCATCGGTTTCGGCCCTGAGCTGATCGGCTTTACCGACCGGCACGGCACAAGATGGAAGATTTCCGCGATCCCGCTCGGCGGCTACGTGAAGTTCTTCGGCGACGAAGATGCGGCGAGCAAGCCGGATAGTTCCGGCCTGTCGCATATGTCGCTGGAGGAGAGGGCGCAGACGCTTTCCGGCGCCAAGCTATGGAAAAGGGCGGCGACGGTTGCTGCCGGACCCATCGCCAATTTCATTCTCGCCATCCTCATCTTCGCGGTCCTCTTCGGTGTCTATGGCCGGATGATCGCCGATCCGGTCGTGGCCGAAGTGCGCGAAAACAGCGCGGCCGCCGCAGCCGGCGTGCGCCCCGGCGACCGTCTGATGGCGATCGACGGTGAAAAGATGACAACCTTCGAGGATGTCCGCCGTTATGTTGGCATCCGGCCGGGCACGCCGATCGCCGTGACGGTCGAAAGATCGGGCGAAGAGCTTAAGCTGCCGATGGTACCGACTCGCACGGAAACCACCGACCAGTTCGGCAACAAGCTGGAAATGGGTATTATCGGTATCGTCACCGACCAGAGCAGCGGCAATTTCCGCCACATCGAATATTCGCCGTCGCAGGCGTTGCTCGAGGGCGTGCGCGAAACGGGCCACGTCATCACCGGCACCTTCAACTATATCGGCAACCTCGTCACCGGGCGCATGAACGCCGATCAGCTCGGCGGTCCCGTCCGTGTGGCGCAGGCGTCGGGCCAGATGGCGACACTCGGCATTTCGGCAGTTATCCAGCTGGCCGCCGTTCTTTCCGTGTCGATTGGTCTTCTGAACCTGATGCCTGTCCCGGTTCTGGATGGCGGGCATCTGGTGTTTTATGCAATCGAGGCCATCCGCGGCAGGCCGCTTGGCGCCGGTGCGCAGGAGGTGGCTTTCCGTATTGGCATGATGATGATTTTGGGTCTTATGGTTTTTGCAACATGGAATGATATCAGCAGCTTGATCGGCTGAGGATAGTGTTTTAACGGTTTTGTTAGGGACTTGTTTACCCTGTTTTTATGCCGAAGTGGCGAATGAGCCACTCTGGATCACGAAGTAAACAGAATTTAACGTTCTGACTTGCTTGTAGGGGAAAAGCAGGTAAAACGACGCACATGGCCGGAGTCGGGTTCCGCCCGCTGAGGGACAACGTAAAAAGGTAAGAATTGAAATGAAGGCTGGTTCAAGGTTTTTGAACGCTGTGTCGGCGGTTGCGCTGTCTGCTGGTGTTTCTTCGGTTGCGGGCCTCGGCGTGCTTGCCTCTGCTGGCGTTGCAAATGCAGCTGTCATCAGCAGGATCGATGTTCGCGGGGCCGAGAGGTCCGGTGCGGACTCCGTGCGTTCCAACATCACCATTGCGCCGGGTAAGAACTTTTCCAATTCGGACATCGATGAATCGGTGAAGCGTCTTTACGCCACCGGTTACTTCTCGAATGTCTCCATGCGCGTTTCCGGCAGCACGCTGGTCGTGACGGTGAACGAAAACCAGCTGGTCAACCAGGTGGTCTTCAACGGCAACCGCAAGATCAAGGACGACAAGCTGGCCGGCATCGTGCAGACCCAGCCGCTCGGTCCGTTCAACCAGGCTATCGTGACTGCGGATATTGCCCGCATCAAGGAAGCCTACGGTGCCATCGGTCGTAGCGACGTCGAAATCACCACCCAGACCGTTTCTGTCGGTCAGGGCCGCGTGAACATCGCTTTCGTCATCAACGAAGGTGAGCGCACCAAGATCGGCCGCATCGATTTCGTTGGCAACAATGCCTACAGCGACGGCCGTCTTGCCGCCGTCATCAACACCAAGAAGTCCAACATGCTGTCGTTCCTGACGCGTAAGGACGTTTATAACGAGGACAAGCTGCGCGCCGACGAAGAGGCGCTGCGCCAGTTCTACTACAACCGCGGTTATGCTGACTTCCGGGTCGTGTCTTCCGAGGCTGTGCTGGACGAGTCCAAGAACGAATACACCATCTCGATCACCGTCGATGAAGGCCAGCGTTACGATTTCGGCAACGTCGCCGTCGAATCGACCGTGCCGGGCGTTGATGGTTCCGAATTGCAGGGTCTCGTTGAAACCCGCCAGGGCGCAAGCTACAGCGCCAAGGAAGTTCAGCAGACCATGGAAGCGATTTCCAAGCGCGTTGCCGGCGAAGGTTATCCTTTCGCCCGCGTAACGCCGCGCGGCGACCGCGACATGTCCGGCAACACCATCGGTGTGACCTACATTGTCGATCAGGGCGAGCGCGCCTATGTCGAGCGTATCGAAATCCGCGGCAACACCCGCACGCGCGATTACGTCATTCGCCGCGAGTTCGATATTTCCGAAGGCGATGCTTTCAACCAGACGGTCATCACGGCGGCAAAGCGTCGTCTTGAGGCGCTCGGTTACTTCTCCAAGGTCAATATCTCGACCGCCGGCGGCAGCGCGCCTGACCGTGTCGTCATCGTTGTCGATGTTGAAGACCAGTCCACGGGTTCGTTCGGTATCGGTGCAGGTTACTCGCAGAACGACGGCGTGCTGCTTGAAGCATCCATCGAAGAGAAGAACTTCCTCGGTCGCGGCCAGTACATCCGTCTTGCCGCCGGTGCGGGTGAAGATGATGCACGCAGCTACACGCTGTCCTTCACCGAGCCGTATTTCCTCGGCTACCGTCTGGCTGCAGGCTTCGACCTGTTCAAGAGCCAGAGCCGCAGCGAAGACTATTACGATTACGATGAGCAGGGCTTCGCGCTGCGCGTCACCGCGCCGATCACCGAGAACCTCTCGACGACGTTCAAATACACCTACAAGCAGCTCAACTACGATGGTGAGGGCGATTGGGAAACCGGCAGCAATCTTGCCGAACCCTATAAGGCTCTGATCCGTGGTGGTGACTGGACACAGTCCATCATCTCGAACACGCTGAACTACAATACGCTCGATGACCGCAACATGCCGCGCGAAGGCTGGCAGGCTGCCCTGACGAACGAATTTGCAGGTCTCGGCGGCGATTCGGAATACTACAAGATCTACGCCAAGGCGCGCTTCTACTACACGCTGTCGGACGAGTACGATGTCATCGGCTCGCTCACCGGTCAGGCGGGTCACGTTGTTCCGACGGGCGACAATCTGCTGGTATTCGATCAGTTCAAGTTTGGCGGCCGTCAGGTTCGCGGCTTCAAGAACGACGGTATCGGTCCGCGCATCGGCAACGACTCCATCGGCGGCACGACCTACTTTGCGGCTTCCGCAGAAGTCACGGCCCCGATGCCTGGCGTTCCGGAAGATTTCGGCCTGCGTCTGGCTGGCTTCGTCGATGCCGGTACGCTGTACGGCAACAAGGTTGCAAACAGCGCAGGTGTGAAGGACGACAACTCCATCCGCGCATCCGCCGGTATCGGTGTGATGTGGGCGTCGCCCTTCGGCCCGATCCGCGTCGACTATGCCGTTCCGATCGCCAAGGAAGACTACGACGAGGAACAGCGTTTCCGGTTTGGCATGTCCAACACTTTCTGATATCGGCAGTCCAGAACTGCAACTTTGAACGTTCTGGAGTTTCCGGCTAATGGAATACAATGCCTTTTTTCCGCCCCACGATGGACTGCGATTGAAAGATATCGCAGACCGTTTTGGGGCGGAACTGTCTGACGACACGGCAGGAGAGCGGATCATAAGATCCGTTTCCCCGGTCTACCGGGCAAAGTCCGACCAGCTCTGCTATATTCTCACCCGCAAGAATCGCGATGAGCTGCAGACCTGCGAGGCTGGCGCCGTCATTTGTGACGCCGCGCTTAAGGATATGGTTCCGTCCCACATACCGGCGCTGATATCGAAAAACCCCCACACGCTCTTTGCGCAGATCGGTGCCTTGCTGCATCCAGCCGCCATGCGTCCCGCGACGATTGCGCCGATGGAGGGTGAAATCTCCAGTGCCGCGCATGTCGATCCTTCCGCGAAGCTGGAAGCGGGCGTGATCGTCGAGCCGCTTGCTATAATCGGCGCCGGCGCCCATATCGGTGCGGGCACGCGCATCGGCCCGGGTGTCATTATCGGGCCGGATGTACAGGTGGGCCGCGATTGCACCATTGCCGGCGGCGCGAGCATCCTTGCTTCTCTCATCGGCAACAATGTGATCATCCACAACGGCGCCCGCATCGGCCAGGATGGCTTCGGTTACGCGCCCGGTCCGCGCGGCATGCTGAAGATCGTCCAGATTGGCCGTGTCATCATTCAGGACAATGTCGAGATCGGCGCCAATACCACGATCGACCGCGGCACCATGGATGACACTGTCATCGGCGAAGGTACGAAGATCGATAACCAGGTCCAGATCGGCCACAACGTGCGTATCGGCCGCCATTGCGGCATCGTCAGCAAGGTCGGTATCGCGGGCAGCACCCGTATCGGCGACGGCGTGATGATCGGCGGTGCGGCGGGCATCAATGGCCATATCAATATCGGCGACGGCGTGCAGATCGCGGCGATGAGCGGTGTGGTCGCGGACGTACCGGCAGGCGCGCGCTACGGCGGAACGCCTGCACGTCCGATGAAATATTTCCTGCGCGACATGGCCGAAATTCTGGCACGCGCTGAAGGGCGTGACAAAAAAACAGGAGAAAAAAAAGATGACTGAAGAAACTAAGACGACGCTCGGCGCGGCTGACATTCTGGAAGTCATGAAGCTTTTGCCGCATCGTTACCCGTTCCTGCTCATCGACAAGATCATCGAGATCGATGGTAATAATTCGGCGATTGGCATCAAGAATGTGACGGTCAACGAGCCGCATTTCACCGGTCATTTCCCGGACCGCCCGATCATGCCGGGTGTTCTGATCGTTGAAGCCATGGCCCAGACCGCAGGTGCGATCTGCGCCCGCAGCCAGGGTGAGGGTGGTTATCTCGTCTATTTCATGACCATCGACAATGCGCGCTTCCGCAGACCCGTCGTTCCGGGCGATCGTCTGGAAATCCACGTGGTCAAGCAGCGTCAGCGCGGCAATGTCTTCAAATTCCATTGCGAGGCAAAGGTGGACGGCGTGCTGGTGGCGGAAGCCGATGTCGGCGCGATGATGATCCCCGAGGACCAGCAATGAGCACGATCGCGGCTTCGGCCAGAATTCACCCGACCGCCGTTGTCGAAGACGGCGCGGTTATCGGTGAAAATGTCGTCATCGGCGCCCTGAGCTATGTCGGCGCGAAAGTCACGCTGCACGACGACGTCAAGCTGCACAATCATGCCGTCGTCTCCGGTCTGACCGTCATCGGCCGTGGTTCGGTCATCCATCCAATGGCGGTTATCGGCGGCACGCCGCAGGCGGTACGTCACGACGGCTCGGAAACGACGCTCGAGATCGGTGAACGCTGCATCATGCGCGAAGGCGTGACGATGAATGCCGGCAGCTCCGATGGCAGCGGCAAGACGATTGTCGGCGACGACAATCTGTTCCTCGCCAATTCGCATGTAGCGCATGATTGCCGTCTCGGCAGCCATATCATCCTGTCCAACAATGTGATGCTGGCGGGACATGTGACCATCGAGGACCGGGCCATTCTGGGCGGTGGCTGCGCCGTGCACCAGTTCACCCGCATCGGTCGTCAGGCCTTCATCGGCGGGCTGTCGGCAGTCAATTACGACGTCATTCCCTATGGCATGTTGAACGGCAATCCCGGCATTCTCGGTGGCCTCAACGTCGTCGGCATGACACGCGCCGGTATAGATCGTGCGGATATCCACAAGGTCAGGCGCGTCTTCAAGCAGATATTCGAAGGCGAAGGCGCCATCCGCGCCAATGCAGCCGCGATCGACCGCGCGGAATATCTAGACTGCCCCCAGGTCATCGAAATCCTCGACTTCATCGGTGCGGATAGCGACCGCGCGCTCTCCTCGCCAAACCGGGGCAAGTGAGCAGTGACTGGCGGCGGGCGTCTCGCCATCGTGGCCGGCAGCGGCCAGCTGCCGCTCTATGTGGCAGCTGCCGCGCGCGAGATGGGCGAAAACCCCTTCATTGTGCGGTTGCGCGATGATTCCCGCTTCGACTGGACGGGTTTCGACAATGCCGTGATCAGTGTCGGCGATGTTGCCGGGCTTGGTCGTCTGCTGCGTGACAACCAGGTAGACCGCGTCGTGCTTTCCGGCGCCGTTGCGCGGCGTCCGGAATGGCGTGAAATTCGCCCCACGGTCGGCATCGTGCTGAAATTGCCATCCATCGTGCGGACCCTGCTTTCGGGCGGAGATGACGCTGTTCTGCAGATGGTCATCCAGGTCATCGGCACGCTCGGCGCAAAGGTCATAGGCGCCCATGAGATCGCCCCCGGCCTGCTTGCCACGATCGGTGCTTTTGGTGCGCAGAAACCGGCTGAGGATGATCTGCGCGACATACGCAAGGCGGCTCAGGCGGCACTTGCGCTTGGCACGCTTGATGTCGGGCAGGGTGCTGTCTCCGTCGGTGGCCGCATCGTGGCGCTGGAAGGCGTTGAGGGAACCGACGCGATGCTCGCGCGTGTTGCAGCGCTGCGCGCCGAGGGCCGCATCTCGCCCCGCCGCAGGGGCGTGCTGGTCAAGCTCTGCAAGCCACAGCAGGATATCCGCGCCGACCTGCCGACCATCGGTATCGAAACGGTGGAGAATGCGCAGAAAGCCGGGCTGGCGGGCATCGCTGTCGAAGCTGGACGGGCGCTGGTGCTCGACCGCGAAGAGATGTTGAAAGCCGCCGATCAGGCGGGCATATTCGTCTGCGGTATCGATACGTCACTGGGTGAAGACATGGTAGGCGGAGACATGGCAGGATGACGGCAACGTTGAAAGTGGCGGTCATAGCCGGCGAGGTCTCCGGTGATCTTCTGGGCGCGGACCTGATCCGTTCCCTGAAAGCCCGGTATGATGGATCCATCGAGCTGATCGGCGTCGGCGGCGAGGCGCTGGAAGTGCAAGGTCTGGTCTCGCTGTTTGATTATTCCGAGCTTTCCATCATGGGGTTTACGCAGGTCCTCAAGAAACTGCCGAAGCTCATTTCGCGGATCAACCAAACTGCGCAGGCAATCATTGCCGCAAGGCCGGATGTCCTGCTGATTATCGACAGCCCGGATTTCACCCATCGCGTCGCGAAAAAAGTCCGCAAACAATTGCCGCATCTGCCGGTCGTCAATTATGTCTGCCCGAGCGTGTGGGCGTGGAAGGAATATCGCGCCACCGCGATGTTGTCCTATGTCGATCACGTTCTCGCCCTGCTACCCTTCGAGCCGGAGGCGATGCGGCGTCTCGGCGGCCCGCCAACAACCTTTGTCGGCCATCGTCTGAGTGTTGATCACGATGTGCTCTCCGTGCGGCAGAGACGGGTGGAGCGGCCGCTTCCCGCCAATGGCGAACCGAAAACCATTCTTCTCCTGCCGGGGTCGCGCTCCACGGAAACGACGCGGCTGATGGAGCCGTTTCAGGAGGCTGCAAAAGCCTATGTCGAGCGCAACGGCCCGACGAGGTTTCTGTTGCCCACCGTGCCGCGGCAGGAGGCCCGCATCCGCGAATTGGCGGCGGCATGGCCGCAGGAGATCCGGCCAGAAATCGGCATTGATCCCGCTTTTAAATGGAATGCTTTCGCTGCTGCCGACGCGGCGATTGCGGCCTCCGGCACCGTTATTCTCGAACTCGCGCTCGCCGGCGTGCCAACCATCTCGGTTTACAAGACCGACTGGATTTTCACGATGCTGAGCAAGCGGGTGAAAACCTGGACGGGCGCGCTTCCGAACCTGATTGCCGACTATGTCGTCGTGCCGGAATATTTCAATGAGGTGGTACGGGCAGGGTCGATGCTGCGCTGGGCCGAGCGGCTCTCATCCGACACCACCGAGCGTCGGGCGATGCTGGAAGGTTATGCCCTGGTACAGGAACGCCTGCGCACCGATGTGCCCCCGGGCGAAACCGGCGCCCTTATCCTTCTCGATGTTCTGAACAGCCGCAGACAGCAAGGCTGAGCCGGCAGCGATCTTGTCTGGCTCCTACTGGACGTCGGGCCGGGCAGGGTGCTGCTTCTTCTCGATGGTCGTATCCAATAAAAAAGGCCGGCGGATAAACCCCGCCGGCCTTTTGATATTGGACGATTTCCCGGCTTAACGCTTGGAAACCGGAACGTAATCGCGCTTGCCGGCGCCCGTGTAGAGCTGACGCGGACGACCGATGCGCTGCTGCGGGTCTTCGATCATTTCGTTCCACTGCGCGATCCAGCCGACGGTGCGCGCAAGCGCGAACAGCACGGTGAACATGGTCGTGGGGAAGCCGAGAGCCTTCAGCGTGATACCCGAATAGAAGTCGACGTTCGGGTAAAGCTTCTTTTCGACGAAATAAGGATCGGAAAGGGCGATCTTTTCCAGTTCCAGCGCGACCTGCATGATCGGATCGTCGGAATTGCCGGTGGCTTCCAGCACTTCGTACATCGTCTTCTGCATGATCTTGGCGCGCGGGTCGTAGTTCTTGTAGACGCGGTGGCCAAAGCCCATCAGGCGGAACGGATCGTTCTTGTCCTTGGCGCGGGCGATGTATTCGGGAATACGATCAACCGTGCCGATTTCGTTGAGCATGTTGAGTGCCGCTTCGTTGGCGCCGCCATGTGCGGGACCCCAAAGGCAGGCAATGCCCGCTGCAATACAGGCGAAGGGGTTTGCACCCGACGAACCTGCAAGACGCACCGTGGAGGTGGACGCATTCTGCTCGTGATCGGCATGCAGGATGAAGATGCGGTCCATGGCGCGTGCCAGAACCGGATCGACCTTGTATTCCTCGCAAGGCACGGCAAAGCACATGTGCAGGAAGTTGGAGGCGTAATCGAGATCGTTCTTCGGGTAAACGAAGGGCTGGCCGATATGATACTTGTAGGCCATGGCGGCGATCGTCGGCATTTTCGCGATCATGCGCAGGGAAGCGACCATGCGCTGGTGCGGATCGGTAATGTCGGTCGAGTCGTGATAGAAGGCCGAGAGAGCGCCGACCGTGCCGCACATGACGGCCATCGGATGCGCGTCGCGGCGATATCCGGTGAAGAAGCGGCTCATCTGTTCATGCACCATGGTGTGGCGCGTGACGCGGGTGTCGAAGTCCTTCTTCTGAGCCGCGGTCGGCAGTTCGCCGTAAAGCAGCAAATAGCAGGTTTCCAGGAAGTCGCCCTGTTCGGCGAGCTGCTCGATGGGGAAGCCACGATGCAGGAGAACGCCCTCGTCACCATCGATATAGGTGATCTTGGATTCGCAGGAGGCCGTCGACGTGAAACCCGGGTCATAAGTGAAAGAGCCCGTGTGCTTGTACAGCGTGGCGATATCGACGACGCTTGGTCCAATCGTGCCTTCCCTGACCGGGAGTTCGACCTGTTTTTCGCCAAGTGTCACTGTAGCGCTTTTTTCCGTCATACTGATCCTCCGAAAACATGCGGGTGGGGGCGTTGAGACACGCCCCGCGGTTAAGCGTCTACCGATTAGCTATATGATCCTTGCGCAGATGCCAAGCTATCCGAAGGTCAAATTGTGCATTGCGGCAAACGCAATCGGGTTGCTCCGGGCTTTCCCGGCGATAGCAATTCAATCTCGGTCAACGCACCGTTAAAGGAAAGGATTGCAATCCCTCGCGCCTGCCTGCAAACCTGTTTCCAGTGCGGCAAGGGGCGGCGCAGATTGCTTGGTCAAGGGGAAAAACAGCATTTCGGATATGCCGAAACGTTGCAGGGCGGCTTGCCCGGCACGCGCGATATTCTGTTTCCTCTTCGCCGGACAAGCGATGCCACGACATACGGTACGCCCGCCATCGTTCCTGCCCGAAATCTCAAACATACCGTCACGGAAAAAATAGCCGCATGGGTGGCTGAAGAGCGCGCTTTCGGCCACGATTTTCTTTTCATTCCCGTCTTTATCGGCTGTGGCGCTGTCCTGTGGTTTTCTCTCGATGCCGCGCCGTCGTCGCTGGTTCTGGCTTTCGCTTTTGTGCTTGTCGCAGGCCTGGCGCTCATCGTCAGATATACACCTGGCTTCATGTCGGTGGCCTGCAGCCTTTTCGCTTTTGTTTTGCTCGGCATGCTTCTGGCCGATTTTGAGACCCGGCGGGCGGGAACGGTGGTGCTGGACACGCCCGTCACCACCACCATCACCGGTACGGTTGCGCGCCGGGAGGTTGATGCGCGCGGCTCCTGGCGATATGTGGTTCGGCTGACGGCGACGGAAGCGCCGACATTGTCACGTCCGCCACAGACGATTTCGGTGCTTTCACGCGGCGGCGGGCAACCGGCGGCACTTGGCGCCACCATTCGCGGCAAGGTGCGCCTTTCGCCGCCATCCGGCCCGGCCTTGCCGGGACTGAACGACTTCGCCTTCGCCTCCTATTTCAAAGGAGTAGGGGCGACCGGTTTCTTCTACAAACCGCCACAAACGCTTCCGCCACTCGCGGGTGACGTCAAGGCCGAAACTGGCTGGCTCGAACGGGCCGATATGTGGCTTTACGGACTTCGCAGCGCGATTGCCGAGCGCATACGCTTAACCATCGGCGATGATGCCGGCGCCTTCGCCGCCTCCATCGTCACCGATGAGAGACAGGCAATATCGGCGGAGACGATGGAGGCGCTGCGGCTCTCCGGCCTTGCCCATATCGTTGCGATATCCGGGCTCAACATGGCGCTGGCGTCAGGCATTTTCTTCGTTGGCCTGAGATTGGCCTTCAGCCTGTTTCCGGGCTTTGCACAGCGCTGGCCGGTCAAGAAGATCGCGGCCTTTGCAGCACTGCTGATGACACTCGCCTATTACCTCATTTCCGGTTTTGCCGTCTCCGCCGAACGCGCATGGTTGATGATGTCGGTGATGCTGATCGCAGTTCTTTTCGACCAGCCGTCTCTCAGCCTGAGAAATGTTGCCCTTTCCGCTCTGGTCATTCTGGCTTTCTCGCCATCGGAAATCATGGGGCCGAGTTTCCAGATGTCATTTGCAGCCACCATAGCGCTTGTTTCTGCCTATGCCGCCTGGAGCCGCTGGCGCATTGATCGCGACCGTCTGTTCATCGGGCGCAAACCTGCATGGATGACGGTGGCGGGAACGGTGGGCGCGGTCATCGGCGGTGTTGTCACGACGTCCCTTATCGGCGGCCTTTCGACGGCGATCTATTCGGCTGAACATTTTCACCGTGTCACCACCTATGGACTTTTCGCCAATCTGGCTGCCATGCCGCTCATGTCTTTGATCGTCATGCCATTCGGCCTTCTCGCCATGCTGCTGATGCCCTTCGGGCTCGATGCGCCGTTCCTGAAGATAATGGGGTATGGTATGGCTCTCGTCATCGAGGTTGCCAATGAGGTGGCGTCGTGGGACGGCAGCGCGGCGACGGGCCGCCCGCATGGCTGGTTCATCGGTATTGCCTCGCTGGGTTTCCTGTTGCTGACTTTGTTGCGCAGCCGGCTGGCCCTTCTCGGTATCCCGGTTCTGCTTTTCGCTTTCGCCCTGTCGGCGGCAACAACCTCCCGCGATCCGCCGGATTTGCTGGTGCACGAGGACGGCGAGCTGGTGGCGATGGTGGAGGATGGCAAGGTCTTCACGACCAAAGCGCGGCCACCGGACTTTGTTTATGGCCAGTGGCAGAGAGCGCTGTTGCTGCCGGAAAAACCCGTGCCACCGGTCGTTCTGGCGGCGGAGGCAATCGTGAGCAATGCCGTCTTGGGCCCCAAAACGAAGCTGGCGCCTAAAGAGGTCGCGGCGGTGACAAGGGAGATGACCGTTGCACTGAGAGATGCCGAGACTGGTGTTTTTACCTGCAGGAAAGGCGTGTGGTGCGCAGCGCGCGCCGGCAGCGGCGAGTGGATCATCGTTCTGGAAGACGGCCGCTTTGCCGGAACAGCCTGCGATATCGCCGATATCGTTGTTGTTTCCCGCAGAACCTCTTTCTCACAGTGCCGTTCCGGCGCGCTCCTGCTCAATCGCAACATACTGCGACGTATCGGCTCGTTGGAAATAGACTTTGCCAATATGGACCAGGCAGGGGTGGTGGGGCGGCTGCGCGCCGCAATCTCCGGAACGGACAGGCCGTGGAGCGAACATCGTTATTACGACTGGAAAAGCGGCCGTTTTGATCACGAGGTGCCGGACGCCGTCAACAGGCTGCTGGCGGCGTCAGAATGAGCCGCCAGCTTGGTTCATCAGGCCTTGGCGCGCAGATCCTCGGTCAATTGGCCGATCCCGCCGATTTCCTCTTCATGCGCCGTGTCGCGCCAGGTCTCCTTCAAACCGGCCTCATACCATTCACGCATGGCGGGCAGGGCGAGCAGCCTTTCGTAATAGCTCTTCGCTGCGGGCGAAAGATCCGCGCCGTAGGTCTGGAACCGGAATGCGACCGGGCAGAAGAAGGCGTCGACCGCCGTGAATTTAGCGCCGGCGAGATATGGTCCGCCAAATTTCGCAAGGCCTTCGCTCCAGAGCGCATCGATGCGTTTGATATCGGCCGCAAGTCCGGCATCGCCACCTTTCGGCTTTACCCTTATGCCGACAGACATGGGGTAGAGATTACGCAGCGAGGAGAAGCCCGCATGCATCTCACTGGCCGCCGAGCGTGACCAGGCTCTTGCCTGCTTGTCGCTTGCCCAGACGCCCTGATGTCTTTCGGCAAGATATTCCGCAATCGAAAGCGTTTCCCATACCTTGAAGCCTTCATCGACGAGGCAGGGAACCTTGCCGGTTGGTGAAAACGAGGCAAAGGACACGCCTTCACCGAACGGAACCAGTTTTTCATCGAAGGCGATACCAAGCGTGCGCATCAACACCCACGGCCGCAACGACCAGGAAGAATAGTTCTTGTTGGCTACATAAAGATCGTACATGGCGTATCTCCCGGATATGACGCGCATTTCTACACCTGCCGGACGTCCACGGAATATCGAAAATAATCCATGGCTCCCATAAGCCGTATTGATGAATGGCAGGGCGCAGGCATGGACGGCAGCACCCCGTCAATATCACCACTTGGAGACGGCGGAAATTCGTCACGTGACGCGATGGCGAAAATTCAATCTTGCAAAAACTTTGGCAGAAGTTCTGGCGCTGATCGCGGTCAACGGCACATGCATCGCTTCGCTATATAGACGGAAATATCGGTATGAAAATTGGATCAGTTTCTAAAAGGCGTCGATCCTGAAGGTCGCAGAGTATCGCTTCCTACCGCAAAATCATGGCCTGCTCCGGACCAGCCTTCACACTTATGCAACAGACGTCACCTTCCGATGACGCCTGCTGAAAACTGAACCACGTCCGGTCCCTTATGATCAATGATAGCGGCGGATCAGCCCAACCAGCTTGCCCTGAATCTTAACCCGGTCCGGCCCGAAGATGCGGGTTTCATAGGCTGGGTTTGCTGCCTCCAGCGCGATGGATGCGCCCTTGCGGCGGAAGCGCTTCAGTGTTGCTTCCTCGTCATCCACCAGCGCCACGACGATATCGCCCGGATTGGCGGTGTTGCCGTTGCGGATGATGACGGTATCGCCGTCGAAAATGCCGGCCTCGATCATCGAATCGCCCTTGACCTCAAGCGCGTAATGTTCGCCGGTGCCCAACATGTCCACCGGCACGGCAACATCATGGGTGTTGTTCTGGATGGCGGAAATCGGCACGCCGGCGGCGATGCGGCCCATGACCGGCACGGTGACAGCCCCGCCGAAATCATTGGCAGGCGCCTTGGGGGCAGGGGCGGGTTCCGGCGCCTTCGGTTTGCCGAGACTGCCTTCGATGACGCTCGGCGAAAAGCCGCGCTGCGGCCTTGCTCCGGGCGTATAGGCCTCAGGCAGCTTGATGACTTCCAGCGCCCTCGCCCTATTAGGTAGCCGGCGAATAAATCCGCGCTCTTCGAGGGCGGTGATCAGCCGGTGGATGCCGGATTTCGAGGCAAGATCGAGTGCGTCCTTCATTTCATCGAAGGAGGGCGGCACGCCGGACTCTTTCATTCGTTCATGAATGAAGAGAAGCAATTCCTGCTGTTTGCGCGTGAGCATGAGGAAAACACCCTTGAGAATCGTAGTGGAAGTCGCGAAACAAATACAGAACGAACACTATATGTTCCATATGTGTTCTGCAATCCCCTAAAATTTCGTGAAGCAGCTATCTGTTGTTTTGATGATTTGCCTCATTGCCCGCATTTGTGCTTTTCTTCGGTCCGAACCATTGCGGCCTGGGACTGACTACGCCGCCAGCAGGAAAAAATAATGACGAAACCCGCAAGCGTCGATCATCTCGTTCTGCCCGTGCAGGCTCTCGGAATCGCTGAAAAGCGCGTTGGCGCTCTCGGTTTCACGGTTGCACCGGAGGCTCTTCATCCCTTCGGCACGCAGAACGCCTGTGTTTTTTTCGCTGACGGAACCTATCTGGAACCGCTCGCGATTTCTAATCCGGCTAAATATAATGCCTCGGTGGAGAAGGGGGATGTGTTCACCGGCAGGGATCAGGCCTTCCGGCAGCGTGATAGACAGGAGGGTTTTTCGGCGCTCGTGGCCCGAACCGATGATGCCTTTGGCGATCATGACAGGTTTGCGATCTCAGGCCTCTCGGCAGGCGATGTCTTCGAGTTTTCGCGGCCTCTCCGGATGCCGGACGGTTCGCAGGGTGAAGCGGCGTTTCGGCTTGCTTTTGCGGCGAGCGGATCGGCTGCGGATTTCTTTTTGTTCAGTTGCCAGCGGCTACAGGCCCTGCCGGGCGACCGCACGGCGCTGGAGCGTCATGCCAACGGGGTCTCTGGCCTCAGCGAAATAGTTCTGTTTTCCGGCGGCGATGCAAAGGCGGCGCGCCTGATCGAAACGGTGTTTGGCTGTGAAGGCACGATATCTCCGGATGGTGATATGGTTTTCGTGACCGGCAATGCGCACATCAGATTGACCGGAAAACCGGCTTTCGGCGGGCATGCCGTGAGTGCTTCGGATTGGAGCGACGGCGGATTGCGCGGCGCGGGCATCGTCTTTCTGTCACACGATCTTGCCGTGACAGAAGCGGTGCTTGCTGCTAATGGCGTGTCCTGCGCAAAAGCGGGCGGCCGCCTGGTGGTGCCCGCGGCACCCGGTCAGGGCGTAACATTCGCCTTCGAGGAAAAATGATGAGCGTTACGAACAATCTCAAAGTCACCGCCGGCGATGGCGCCAGCAAGGTTTTCTTCTCCAATTCTGAGCGGTTTTCGCTGATTGCCGGCCCCTGCCAGATGGAAAGCCGGGACCATGCCTTCATGATCGCCGGTGTCCTGAAGGAGCTTTGCGACAAGCTGGGAATAGGGCTTGTCTACAAATCCTCTTTCGACAAGGCGAACCGCACCTCGCTTTCCGGCAAACGCGGCATCGGCCTTGAGAGCGCGATGCAGGTTTTCGCCGATCTCAAGAAGGAATTCGGCTTTCCGGTTCTGACCGACATTCACACCGAAGAGCAATGCGCCATCGTGTCCGAAGTGGTGGACGTGCTGCAGATCCCGGCCTTTCTCAGCCGCCAGACCGATCTTCTCGTCGCCGCCGCCAGGACCGGCCGCGTCATCAACGTCAAGAAGGGCCAGTTCCTGGCGCCCTGGGACATGAAGAACGTGCTTGCCAAGCTCAATGAGAGCGGCAATCCGAATGTACTCCTGTGCGAGCGCGGTGCGTCCTTCGGATACAACACGCTGGTTTCCGACATGCGCTCGCTGCCGATCATGGCATCGCTTGGCGCGCCGGTCGTGTTTGACGCGACCCACTCGGTGCAGCAGCCGGGCGGGCAGGGTGGCTCGACGGGCGGCCAGCGCGAATTCGTCGAGACTTTGGCGCGGGCGGCCGTTGCGGTCGGCGTGGCCGGCCTCTTCATCGAGACCCATGAGGACCCGGACAATGCACCGTCCGACGGCCCCAACATGGTCCACCTGAAGGACATGCCGAAACTGCTGGAAAAGCTTCTGGCTTTCGACGCCATCACGAAAGGCTGAGGGCTGGCCGCTGCGGTGAGCGCCGTTTGAGCCAATCGATTTTAATGGCGGGCGGGCCGTTTCCGCCGTCCGCCGTCATTGTAATTTCTTCGCCATCGTCTAAGACAGGCGACGGAAAATATCTGTTCCATTCCCAAGGGAGAGACCATGACTGCCATTACCGATATCATCGCGCGCGAAATCCTCGACAGCCGCGGCAATCCGACCGTTGAAGTCGACGTTTATCTCGAAGACGGCTCCATGGGCCGCGCTGCCGTTCCGTCCGGCGCCTCCACCGGCGCGCATGAGGCGGTTGAGCTGCGCGATGGCGGCAAGCGTTATCTCGGCAAGGGCGTGGAAAAAGCGGTTGAAGCCGTCAATACCGAAATCTTCGAC
The DNA here is from genome assembly GCF_018873185.1 of Rhizobium sp. X9. Lineage (NCBI taxonomy): Bacteria > Pseudomonadati > Pseudomonadota > Alphaproteobacteria > Hyphomicrobiales > Rhizobiaceae > Rhizobium > Rhizobium sp. X9. The sequence continues at coordinate 1,159,660 of NZ_CP071311.1, forward strand.
GCCATCGGCGGTTTCGATGCCGAAAACCAGATCCAGATCGACCAGACGATGATTGCGCTTGACGGTACGCCGAACAAGTCACGCATCGGCGCCAACGCTATCCTCGGCGTGTCGCTCGCTGTTGCCAAGGCTGCCGCTGAAGCCTCCGGCCTGCCGCTTTACCGTTATGTCGGCGGCCCCAACGCACATCTTCTGCCGGTTCCGATGATGAACATCATCAATGGCGGCGCGCATGCCGACAACCCGATCGACTTCCAGGAATTCATGATCCTGCCGGTCGGCGCAGAAAACATCCGCGAAGCCGTGCGCATGGGTTCGGAAGTCTTCCATACGCTGAAGAAAGAACTGGCCGCGCAGGGCCATAACACCAATGTCGGCGACGAGGGCGGTTTCGCACCGGGTCTCGAAAGCGCGCCGGCAGCACTCGATTTCATCATGAAGTCGATCGAAAAGGCCGGTTACCGCCCGGGCGACGACATGTTCATCGGTCTCGACTGTGCCGCAACCGAATTCTTCAAGAACGGCAACTACGTTTATGAAGGCGAAGGCAAGACCCGTTCGCCGATCGAGCAGGCCGAATATCTGGCCGAACTCGTCGCCAAGTATCCGATCATCTCCGTCGAAGACGGCATGGCTGAAGACGACTGGGATGGCTGGAAGGCTCTGACCGATCTCGTTGGCAACAAGTGCCAGCTCGTCGGCGACGATCTCTTCGTCACCAATTCCGCACGCCTTCGCGACGGCATCAAGATGGGCGTTGCCAACTCCATTCTCGTCAAGGTCAACCAGATCGGTTCGCTCTCCGAGACGCTGGATGCGGTTGAGACGGCGCATAAGGCCGGTTACACCGCCGTCATGTCGCACCGCTCGGGTGAGACGGAAGATTCTACCATCGCCGATCTCGCAGTCGCTACCAACTGCGGTCAGATCAAGACCGGCTCGCTTGCCCGTTCGGACCGGCTCGCAAAGTACAACCAGCTGATCCGCATCGAAGAAATGCTGGGCCCGCAGGCGGCTTACGCCGGCCGTTCGATCCTGCGCGGTTAATTCCGGCAGTATTGGTTGTGATGCGGCCCGCCGCCTTGGCGGGCTCATTCAGGGGCGAGCGGTAGCATCCGCATTCCGTCACCCCGGACCCGATCCGGGGTCCAGCGCGATCAAGTCCTTGATCGCGAAAGACTCTCCCCGCAGCGCAGACGCGCTGTGGCTGGATACCGGATCAAGTCCGGCATGACGAGGGTTCTTTTGACGTCGCTGCCATTCTTAGCCCGCCCTCCGGCGGGCTTTTTTGCGCCTATTAGCCAAAGACAATTTAAGGTCAACGGATAGTTAAACAATCAGCCTTAATCTCGAGACTCAAAGGTTATGCGTTTTAAGGCTTCTCTCCGGCATGTGGACCAGACATCATAAAAAGAGACGATTCGGCCGTTTGATCGTTCCGGCCATCACGATCGCTTTTCTTTCCTATTTCGGCTATCATTCCATCCATGGCGACTTCGGCCTTCAGGCGACGGAGCGGCTGGAGCGGCAGCGTATCACCCGTACTGCAGAGCTTGCCAAGCTGACGCAGGCCCGTGTTGCGCTGGAGCGGCAGGTGGAATTGCTGAGCGACGGCTCGCTGGAACGGGACATGATCGATGAGATTTCCCGTTACCAGTTGAATATGTCCCGCACGGACGAAATCGTCATCATGAACACCTATTTCTAATTAACCGAAATCAAGTTAATTAATCTTTTGTGATTTATTCACAGCATCTTAGCGTGAATATGTGCCATGCGTTTAAAGCATTGCTGCATGGCATTTTCTTGCATATGGTACGCGCCACTCTATCCATTCAAACGGCAACTCAGGGAGGGATGAATGGCGCCGCGAAAAACCGCGTCCGTATCCGGCCGAAAGACAACGGCAAAGGCTTCAACCGAATTCACCGGTAAGAACAGCCCGGACTTTTCGAAGGAAGAAGAGCTTCACGCCTACCGTGAAATGCTTTTGATCCGCCGTTTCGAGGAAAAGGCCGGCCAGCTTTACGGCATGGGCTTCATCGGTGGTTTCTGTCACCTCTACATCGGTCAGGAAGCTGTCGTTGTCGGCATGCAGATGTCGCAGAAGGAAGGCGATCAGGTCATCACCGCTTACCGCGACCACGGCCACATGCTGGCGCTCGGCATGAGCGCGCGTGGCGTCATGGCCGAGTTGACCGGACGCAAGGGCGGCCTGTCGAAAGGCAAGGGCGGCTCGATGCACATGTTCTCCAAGGAGAAGCATTTCTACGGCGGCCACGGCATCGTCGGTGCGCAGGTTTCGCTCGGAACCGGTCTCGCTTTCGCCAACCGCTATCGCGGTAACGACAATGTCTCCGTGACCTATTTCGGTGACGGCGCCGCCAACCAGGGTCAGGTCTACGAGAGCTTCAACATGGCCGCTCTCTGGAAGCTGCCGATCATCTATATCGTTGAAAACAACCGCTACGCCATGGGCACGTCGACCGCCCGCGCCACCGCCCAGTCGAACTATTCGCTGCGCGGCCAGTCCTTCGGCATCCCCGGCATTCAGGTGGATGGCATGGACGTGCGCGCCGTCAAGGCCGCCGCCGATCAGGCGCTGGAACATTGCCGCTCCGGCAAGGGTCCGATCATTCTGGAAATGCTGACCTACCGTTACCGTGGTCACTCCATGTCCGATCCGGCGAAATACCGTTCGAAAGACGAAGTGCAGAAGATGCGCTCCGAACATGACCCGATCGAGCAGGTCAAGGCACGGCTTCTGGAGCAGGGCTGGGCAAGCGAGGATGAACTCAAGGCCATCGACAAGGATGTCCGTGATATCGTCGCCGACAGCGCAGACTTCGCCCAGAACGACCCAGAGCCGGATGTATCCGAGCTCTACACCGACATTCTGCTCTGATCGGGAAAGGGAAACCCATGCCAGTAGAAATTCTTATGCCCGCCCTTTCCCCGACCATGGAGGAAGGCACGCTTTCCAAATGGCTTAAAAAGGAAGGCGACAAGGTCACCTCCGGCGACGTGATCGCCGAGATCGAGACCGACAAGGCGACCATGGAAGTGGAAGCCGTGGATGAAGGCGTCATCGGCAAGCTGCTGATCGATGCCGGCACCGAAGGCGTCAAGGTCAACACGGCTATTGCCGTGCTTCTCCAGGACGGCGAAAGCGCCGACGACATTTCTTCTTCCGCCAAGAAAGAAGAGCCGAAGGCTGAAGCTGCAAATTCCGATTCGGATGCGGCTGGCGGCAAGACCCGCGAAGCAACCGAGGAGCCGAGCGCTGCCAAGGAAGCCGCAAAGGTTCCGGCAGCACCCAAGATTGAAGTCGCTGCCGATCCGGACATTCCGGCAGGCACGGAAATGGTGATGACGACCGTGCGTGAAGCGCTGCGCGACGCCATGGCCGAAGAAATGCGCGCCGACGAAAAAGTTTTCGTCATGGGTGAAGAAGTCGCCGAATATCAGGGCGCCTACAAGATCACCCAAGGCCTGCTGCAGGAATTCGGCGAGCGTCGCGTCATCGATACCCCGATCACCGAGCACGGTTTTGCCGGTATCGGCGTCGGTGCAGCGATGACGGGCCTGCGGCCCATCGTCGAATTTATGACTTTCAACTTCGCCATGCAGGCGATCGACCAGATCGTCAACTCGGCGGCGAAGACGCTTTACATGTCGGGTGGCCAGATGGGTGCACCGATGGTGTTCCGCGGCCCCTCGGGTGCTGCCGCTCGCGTTGGCGCTCAGCATTCGCAATGTTACGCCGCCTGGTACAGCCATATTCCGGGTCTCAAGGTCGTCATGCCTTACACGGCAGCGGACGCCAAGGGTCTCCTGAAGGCAGCCATCCGCGATCCGAACCCGGTCATCTTCCTGGAAAATGAAATTCTCTACGGCCAGAGCTTCGAAGTTCCGAAGCTCGATGATTTCGTGCTGCCGATCGGCAAGGCGCGCATTCATCGCAAGGGCAAGGATGCGACCATCGTGTCCTTCGGCATCGGCATGACCTACGCGATCAAGGCGGTTGCGGAACTCGAAAAGCTCGGCATCGACGTCGAACTGATCGATCTGCGCACCATCCGCCCGATGGATCTGCCCACCGTCATCGAATCGGTCAAGAAGACCGGTCGTCTGGTCACGGTCGAGGAAGGTTTCCCGCAGTCATCGGTCGGTGACTTCATCGCCAACCAGGTCATGCGCGCCGCTTTCGATTATCTCGATGCGCCGATCCTGACGATCGCCGGCAAGGATGTTCCGATGCCTTACGCGGCAAACCTCGAAAAGCTGGCTCTGCCGAACGTCGATGAAGTCGTTCAGGCCGTCAAAACCGTCTGCTACAAGTAAGGGGAGGCGTTTCGATGCCGATAAACATCACCATGCCTGCCCTTTCTCCGACGATGGAAGAGGGCAATCTGGCCAAGTGGCTGGTCAAGGAAGGCGACAAGGTCGCACCCGGTGACGTGATCGCCGAGATCGAGACCGACAAGGCGACCATGGAAGTGGAAGCCGTTGACGAAGGCACGGTCGCCAAGCTGGTTGTTCCGGCAGGCACCGAAGCGGTCAAGGTCAACGCCCTGATCGCCATCCTCGCCGCCGATGGCGAGGATGTGGCCGAGGCGGCAAAGGGCGGCGCTGCCGCTCCCGCCGAGGCCGAGGCTCCGAAGCAGGAAGCTGCAAAGGCCGAATCGCCGAAGGAAGAATCTGCCCCGGCCAAGGCTGAAAAGCCCGTGGCTGATCAGGCTGCCGCATCGTCCACACCGGCTCCGGTCGCAGAGTCCGGCGAGCGCATCTTCGCTTCGCCGCTGGCCCGCCGTCTTGCCAAGGAAGCCGGTCTCGACCTCTCGGCCGTTTCCGGTTCCGGCCCGCATGGCCGTATCGTCAAGACCGACGTGGAAAAGGCCGTCGCTTCCGGCGGTGCGAAGGCCGCACCGTCTGCTGCTGCATCCGCAGGCGCACCGGCTCCGGCCCTCGCCAAGGGCCAGTCGGACGAAGCCGTTCTCAAGCTGTTCGAACAGGGTTCTTACGAGCTGGTGCCGCATGACGGCATGCGCAAGGTCATCGCCAAGCGTCTGGTCGAATCCAAGCAGACGGTTCCGCATTTCTACGTTTCGGTGGATTGCGAACTCGATACGCTTCTGGCGCTGCGCGCCCAGCTCAACGCCGCCGCTCCCGAAAAGGACGGCAAGCCCGCCTACAAGCTTTCGGTCAACGACATGGTCATCAAGGCGCTGGCTCTCGCGCTGCGCGATGTGCCTGATGCCAACGTCTCCTGGACGGAAAGCAACATGGTCAAGCACAAGCATTCGGATGTCGGCGTTGCCGTTTCCATTCCGGGTGGCCTGATCACGCCGATCATCCGCAAGGCGGAAGAGAAGTCGCTCTCCACCATCTCCAACGAGATGAAGGACTACGGCAAGCGCGCCAAGGAGCGCAAGCTGAAGCCCGAGGAGTATCAGGGCGGCACGACGGCCGTGTCCAACATGGGCATGATGGGCGTCAAGAGCTTCTCCGCCGTCATCAACCCGCCGCACGCCACCATTCTGGCAGTCGGCGCGGGCGAAGAGCGTGCTGTCGTGAAGAACGGCGAGATCAAGATCGCCAATGTCATGACGGTTACGCTCTCTACCGACCACCGTTGCGTCGATGGCGCGCTCGGAGCCGAGCTGATCGGCGCCTTCAAACGCTACATTGAAAACCCGATGGGCATGCTGGTTTGATCGGAGAGTGAGATGGTGAAGTCGGTCCTCTGCTTTGGCGATTCCCTGACATGGGGATCTGATGCGGAAACGGGTGGCCGGCACAGCCATGACGATCTTTGGCCGAGCGTCTTGCAAAAGGCGCTCGGTCCCGACGTGCACGTGATCCACGAAGGTCTTGGTGGCCGTACTACCGCCTATGACGATCTGACGGCCGATTGTGATCGCAATGGCGCAAGGCTTCTGCCGACGCTGCTGCACAGCCATGCGCCGCTTGATCTCGTCATCATCATGCTCGGCACCAACGACATGAAACCGTCGATCCACGGATCGGCCATTGTCGCCATGAAGGGTATCGAGCGATTGGTGAAACTCACGCGCAATCACGTCTGGCAAGTCGCTGACTGGGAAGCGCCGGATGTTCTGATCGTCGCGCCGCCGCAGCTTTGCGAAACGGCAAACCCCGTGATGGGGGCGATCTATCGCGATGCGATCGATGAATCGGCCATGCTGGCTTCGGTTTACCGGGACCTTGCCGACGACCTCGATTGCGGATTTTTCGACGCCGGGTCGGTTGCCCGCACGACGCCGGTGGACGGCGTTCATCTCGATGCTGAAAACACGCGGGCCATCGGCCGCGGGCTGGAGCCCGTCGTTCGCATGATGCTCGGACTTTGACAACAATTCTCGTTTCGGAACGGCATGCCGTGACCCGATAAGACAAGGCAGGACACCTATGGCTCAATCTTATGACGTCATCATCATCGGTTCGGGACCGGGCGGTTATATTGCCGCGATCCGTGCAGCCCAGCTCGGCATGAAGGTTGCCGTGGTCGAGCGCGAGCATCTGGCCGGCATCTGCTCCAACTGGGGCTGCATTCCCACCAAGGCCCTGCTGCGCACCGCCGATGTGATGCACACCGCCACCCATGCCAAGGATTACGGCCTGACGCTCGAAGGCTCGATCAAGCCTGACGTGAAGGCGATCGTCGCGCGTTCGCGCGGCATTGCCGCGCGCATGAACAACGGCGTCGGCTTTTTGTTCAAGAAGAACAAGGTCGATATCATCTGGGGTCAAGCGAAAATTACCAAGCCGGGCGAAATCGTCGTCGGCAAGTCCACCAAGCCGGTGGTTCAGCCGCAGGGTCCCGTGCCGAAGAACACGCTGGGCGAGGGCACCTATACCGCCAAGCACATCATCGTCGCCACAGGCGCCCGCCCGCGCGCTCTGCCCGGCATCGAGCCCGATGGCAAGCTGATCTGGACCTATTTCGAGGCGATGAAGCCGGAAGAACTGCCGAAGTCGCTGCTCGTCATGGGTTCGGGCGCGATCGGCATCGAGTTCGCCAGCTTCTACCGCACCATGGGCGTCGACGTTACCGTCGTCGAGATCATGAGCCAGGTGATGCCGGTCGAGGATGCGGAAATTTCCACCTTCGCCAAGAAGCAGCTCGAAAAGCAGGGCATGAAAATCCACCTCGAAACCAAGGTTTCCAAGGTGGAGAAGGGTGCGAACTCCATCACCGCGACGCTCGAGAAGAAGGACGGTTCTTCCGAGAAGATCACCGCTGACCGCATGATTTCGGCCGTCGGCGTCGTCGCCAATATCGAAGGTATCGGCCTCGAGGCAGCGGGCGTGAAGACGGATCGCGGTTTCATCGTCATCGACGGTTACGGCAAGACCAACGTACCTGGTATCTATGCCATCGGCGATGTTGCCGGCCCGCCGCTGCTTGCCCACAAGGCCGAACATGAGGCCGTCATCTGCGTCGAAAAGATCGCCGGTCTGCCGAATGTCCACCCGATGGACAAGCTCAAGATTCCCGGCTGCACCTATTGCAACCCGCAGGTCGCCTCGGTTGGTCTCACCGAAGCCAAGGCGAAGGAACAGGGCCGCGACATCCGCGTCGGCCGCTTCTCCTTTGCGGCGAACGGCAAGGCCGTGGCGCTCGGCGAAGATCAGGGCATGGTCAAGACCATTTTCGACAAGAAGACGGGTGAGTTGCTCGGCGCTCATATGGTCGGTGCGGAAGTCACCGAACTCATTCAGGGCTTCGTTGTTGCGATGAACCTCGAGACCACTGAAGAAGACCTGATGCATACGATCTTCCCGCATCCGACCATTTCGGAATCGATGAAGGAAAGCGTGCTCGACGCCTATGGGCGTGTTCTGAACGCATAAGTGCTCCGTGATACCCGGCATTGTTTAACCATGCCGGGTGTCCCATATGTCTCGATGCAGGCTCCTTAAATGGGGCTGGTTCTTTCAGGGAGCGTGGGAATGGAAAGTGTAGGCTGGATTGCAGCGATCATCATCGGCGGTCTCGCCGGCTGGCTTGCGGGCAAGCTCATGGATATGCGCTTCGGCATTTTCATGAACATCATCCTCGGCATCGTCGGTTCGGTGGTTGCGGTTGCGATGCTTCGAACCTTCGATGTTTTCGTGCAGGACAGCAGGCTCGGCTATTTCGTCACGTCGTTCATCGGCGCCAGCCTTTTGCTGTTTCTGGCGAAGCTGGTACGGCGCTGAAAGGCTTCGTGACCGGAAGGGGCTTACGCTTTTTCTGGAATTGTTCTAAAGCATCGGACCAACAGATGTTTAGGTCGCCAGGGGCGATGGAAGCAGGTTTTTAATGGTCACTATTCTCGACAGGACGTCGTCCGACGAAAAGCGCATTCGCCACCCGGAAAAGGCGCATAAGCCCGATACCGAGGTCATGCGCAAGCCGGAATGGATCCGCGTCAAGGCGCCGACATCCAAGGGCTATCACGAGACGCGTGAACTGGTGCGTTCGCACAAGCTGGTGACGGTGTGCGAGGAAGCCGGCTGTCCGAATATCGGCGAGTGCTGGGACAAGAAACACGCGACCTTCATGATCATGGGTGAAATCTGCACCCGCGCCTGCGCTTTCTGCAATGTCGCGACCGGCAAGCCCAATCCGCTGGATATGGCCGAGCCCGAGAACGTCGCCAAGGCCGTCAAGCAGATGGGCCTTTCTCACGTCGTCATCACCTCGGTCGACCGCGACGATCTCGCCGATGGCGGCGCTGAACATTTCGAGAAGGTCATCTGGGCGATCCGTGCGGCATCGCCCAACACGACCATCGAAATCCTCACCCCCGACTTCCTGAAGAAGCCCGGCGCGCTGGAGCGGGTCGTCGCCGCCAAGCCCGATGTCTTCAACCACAATATGGAAACCGTCCCGGGCAATTACCTCACGGTTCGCCCCGGTGCGCGCTATTTCCACTCTGTGCGCCTTCTGCAGCGGGTGAAGGAACTCGATCCCACCATGTTCACCAAGTCGGGCATCATGGTCGGCCTCGGCGAAGAGCGCAACGAAGTGCTGCAGCTGATGGACGACCTGCGCAGCGCCGATGTGGACTTCCTGACCATCGGCCAATATCTGCAGCCGACCCGCAAGCACCACAAGGTCGAGGCCTTCGTGACGCCGGAAGAGTTCAAGTCCTACGAGACGGTTGCCTATACCAAGGGCTTCCTGATGGTTTCTTCCAGCCCGCTGACCCGCTCCTCGCACCATGCCGGCGACGATTTCGAGCGCCTGCGCGCAGCCCGCGAAAAGAAGCTGCTGGCGGCTGCGGAGTAATAGGCGGGTATTGCGCACCAGCGGTGCAATTACTCTCCGTCGTCATCCTCGCCCTTGAGGCGAGGATCCATAAGCCGTTGAAGAGGTGGATCCTCGGGTCTAGCCCGAGGATGACGTTGAGTGTGGGGTGAGGTTTGTTGTGAAGCCTCAACCCGATTGCGGCTTTCACCTGAACTCAGACCACAGCCTTCTCCGGCCGATGCGCCCGCATGCACAATATAACGCTCAGCACCACCGAGCAGATCGCCACGACCTCGATCAGTGTGGGGCCACGGCCTTCCCATAGAAAACCGTAAAGCAGCGCAAACAGCGTTTCGAACAGGATCATCTGCCCGACCATGGTGAGCGGCAGCATGCGGCTCATGCGGTTCCAGAAGGCGTTGCCGAGAATTGAGGCGGTGAAGCCGAGACCAGCGGCGATGGCCATGAAGTGCAGCCATTCCCCTGAACTATGGCTTTCACCGCCGAAAGCGAAGGCCGGGATTGCGAGCACCAGCGCGAGCCCGCCCGTCACCACGCCCGTCATCATGTTCCAGTCATCGGCGCTCACATCATGAAGACGCGACAGCCAGCGTGCATTGCCAACCGCAAAGGCCGTCCAAGAGGCGAGCGCGCCCAGCGCACAGGCCAGTCCCATGAGGCGCGAGACATCCAGCCCCGCATCGTTTTCCGTCAGCGATTGCCAGGAAATGCCGATAATGCCGATAGCGCCGAAGGCAAGCGACGGCCACAGCCGCCTGAGCGACACCGCGCCGTGATCGCGACTGCCGATGATGGTGACGGCAACCGGCAGGAAACCGATGATGATCGAGGTGAAGGCGACACCGCTCAATTTCACCGCCGTCGATATGAAGACATAATAGGCAATGTTGCCGATCATGCTCAACCAGCCGAGCGCGATCCATTCGCGCGCGCCGAAATGGGCCGACACGCGTTTCAGGCGCGGTCCGATGATGATCAGCGAAATCAGCCCGTAGGTCAGGTAGCGGGCCGTCGACAATTGCAGGGCGGAAAAATCCGGTACGAGTTTCGGGGCAAGGAATATCCCTCCCCACAGCGCACCCGCCAATATGCCGTAAAAAACCCCGAGGCTTGTCTTGTTCATGTCATGTCACATCCGCATTCACGATTATCCGCGATGTGCCACAGCCCGTTACGGCTGTCTTGACAAAAACTCCAGAGCGAAAATGTTCGGTGGTTTCAGTGAACCCCGAAGGCCCGGCGATAGGCGGCGGGCGTTTCGCCCATCGCGTTGCGCATGGCGCGCGTCAGCGCCGTCTGGTCGGAAAAGCCGGCCTGCAAGGCGATTTCGGCAATCGGCAGCGTGGATTGGCGCAACAATGCGCAGACCTTGTCCATGCGCAACTCGGCAAGCCAGCGGTGAGGGGAGAGGCCGAACTCTTCGAGAAACAACGCATGCAGGCGGCTCTCGCTGATTGCGGCACAGGCTGCGAGCATCTCGATGGTCCAGGGGAAGAATGGTTCCGCCTTGACGACGGCAGCGAGCGCTTGCAGGCGGCGGCGGATATCGGTTTTTTCAGTCGCAAGGCTATCGACCAGCAGCGGCGCCCAAAGCCCGGCAATATCGTCGCGCGGCCCATCCGATCCAATGACGCTGCGCATATAAGCGATCAATTGCCTCGTATCCTGCGCAACATCGAGAAAAGGCGCGTGGGCGAATCGCTCAAGCGTCTGCTGTGGAACCGTGCCTTCGTCGATATCGACCACCAGCGAATGGTTGCTTGCCGTCGCTTCCTGGGTGTGCAGAGCGCCGCTATGAATGAAGACACCGCGCCCGGTGGAAAGTTCGTCCTGCCGTCCCGCCACGTCGATCTGCAGACGCCCAGACAGCGGAAGAACGATCTGCACGAAGCCGTGCCGTTCCTTCGGTCTTTCTTCCCTGTAGCTTCTGATATCGGCGGATGCGGCCATCATGACGCTGTCGTTTCCATCGTGCAAAGAAATGGCCGCATCGAAAAGCGGCCATTTTCATTTTTTGATTATGACATCGTCTTGAAGATTGGGCCAGCCGGCTTTATCGGTCAGCCTTGCTTGCGCCTAACAGTCTTCCTTGGCGGTCGATTCGCCGCGTTTGCGCTTGCGCAGAACCGGCTTGTTCTCTCTCGCTTCGCATTTCGCGACGTCGATCAGGTAGGCAAGCACGGGCATGCCGTTCATCGATGCGAGTTGCTTGGCGGATTCGAGAAGGTTGATGATGTTGGAAAAATCGTCCATCGGCTCACTCAGTGGCTCAAAGCGGTTATGGGCTCGAAGCGGTTATGTCGGGTCTGAACCCAAAGATGAATACGCAGGGCAAAATCGGGAGGTCCCGGCGCGTTTGCATCCAATGGGTGTAATATTAGTGGCAATTAAATAGCAATCCCTGCGAGGGAGTTGCAATAGTCAATTTTCCGTAACTGCCATGCGCAACCACGATATCGCTCAAGTGGGAGATATCGCATTGGCAGCACCATGTTCCAGCGGTCAGAACGAGGTTTACGCGATGCCGCACTATCTTGATAGAGCCGAAGACGCAGCAAAGATCATTGCGAGTGCAAAACGCATCATGGTTGTCGGCTGCTCGGGTGGCGGCAAGTCGACGCTTTCGCAGAAGCTCGCTGCCGCCTTCGGACTTCGCTACATTTCCATGGATCGTGAAATTTTCTGGCTGCCCGGCTGGCAGGCGCGCCCGCGTGAGGAACAGCGGCAGAGGATAGCAGCGATCATCACCGAGGAGCGCTGGCTGATGGATGGCAGCAATCCATCGTCTTTCGACATGCGGCTTCCGATATCCGACATTGTCCTCTGGGTGCGCATGCCGCGCTGGCTCTGCCTGTGGGGCGTGATCAGCCGGGCGATCAAGGGTTATGGCAAGGCGCGACCCGAAATGGCGGAGGGATGCCCCGAAAGGATTGACGTCGATTTCCTGCGCTATATCTGGAATTTCGAACGCCGCCACGCCCCGATCTTCGAGCAGAATTTCGCGCTTTTTGGGCAGGGTGTGCCGGTATTTCAGCTGAAAAGCCGAAAACAGTTTCGTCACCTTCTTGATCTTCTGCATATCGAGGATTAACTGCCGCTCATGCCACAGTTCGAAACGCATCGCCTTGTAAAACACTCACCTGACCGCATGTACGACCTCGTCGCCGATGTGGAGAAGTATCCACAGTTTCTGCCGCTTTGCGAGGCGCTGACCGTTCGCTCACGCAAGGAACGGGACGGAAAGGTGTTGCTGGTGGCGGATATGACGGTCGGCTACAAGGCCCTCCGTGAGACCTTCACCACGCAGGTGCTGCTGAACCCTGCCGAGCGCGCCATCGATGTCAAATATATCGACGGACCTTTCAAATATCTCGACAATCGCTGGCGTTTCGAAGCCACCGAAGATGGTGGTTCGGCCATTCATTTCTTCATCGACTATGAATTCAAGAACCGTCTGCTCGGTGCGGTCATGGGCTCGATGTTCGACAGGGCATTCCGCATGTTCGCGGAAGCCTTCGAAACCCGCGCCGATAAAATTTACGCGGATCCGGCTTGATCGAGGGCAATCAGCATCTCAAGCGCTGTCCTGACCGTCGCAAGACGGATTTCCGTGCGGCCAATCTCGCCGTAACGCATTTCATGATGCAGGATTTTGCCGCTGCGTGCCCTGGCGGCCAAATGCACCAGCCCCACCGGTTTATCAGCCGAACCGCCGCCCGGACCGGCAATGCCGGTTACGGCCACGGAAAAATCCGCCCGTGAACGGAACAGGGCGCCATGCGCCATCTGCAATGCGGTCTGCCGGGATACCGCGCCGAATGTCGTCAGCGTCTCTGCCCCAACCCCAAGCATGTCCATCTTGGCCTGGTTCGTATAGGTGACGAAACCGCGGTCAACGACAGCGGAAGAGCCGGCAATTTCGGTAAGCGCACCGGCGATCAGGCCGCCCGTGCAGCTTTCTGCCGTGGAGACCATGAAGCCGCCGGCGGTAAAGTCGGAAATGATCCGCCGTGCCAGCTCTTCTATATCCGCGGGAAACAGGCTCATAGCGGTCTGCCCGTGTAGACCACGGTGGCAGTGGCAATCGCTGCGATACCTTCCCGACGCCCAACAAAACCGATCGTCTCGTTGGTGGTCGCCTTGACCGAGCAGCGCTCCAGCGCGATGCCAAGCATGTCGGAAAGCGCCTCCCTCATGGCCTGCCGGTGCGGACCGATGCGCGGTGCTTCGGCAATCAGCGAAACATCGGCATTCATGATCGTGCCGCCATTGTTACGCACCACCTTGGCCGCGTGTTCGAGGAAGATGCGCGAAGCGGCACCTTTCCATTGCGGATCGGAGGGCGGGAAATGGTCGCCTATGTCGCCCGCACCGCAGGTGGCGAGCAGGGCATCCGTCAGCGCATGCAGCGCCACATCGGCATCCGAATGGCCCTTGAGTTTCTGGTCGTGCTCGATGAACACGCCGCACAGCGTCACACCGTCGCCGGGCTCCAGCTGATGCACATCGTAACCATTGCCGGTGCGCACGTCAGGCATTGCATGGGAAAGCTTTTCATCAGCCATGGCGATATCCCGCTTCAGAGTGAGTTTCACATTGTCGACCGAGCCTTCGGTCAGCGTCACGGCCAATCCCGCCCATTCGGCGATCGATGCGTCATCGGTAAAATCCGTCTTGCCCGAAGCGGCGGCAGCGCGATGCGCGGCAAGAATTTCCCCAAAGCCGAAACTCTGCGGTGTCTGCGCCGCATAAAGTCCCTGTCTGGAAACCGTTTCCACAACGAGATCGCCTGCGCCGCGCTTCAGCGTATCGGTGACGGGCAGGGCTGGCAGAACGCCGACTGCGCCCGCCCTGTGCAGGGCCACGATGCGCTCCAGCATGTCCACGGCGACGAAAGGCCGCACCGCATCCTGGATCATCACATGCGTCAGGTCCTGCGAAGCCAGCGCCTCCAGTCCGGCCAGCACCGATTGCTGGCGTGTCGCGCCGCCCGTGACGGTGACAATCCGTTCTCCGGCATTCAGCCGTTCAAGGATCGGCGACAGGAGCGCTGCGTCGTCCGCATGGATGACGACGGCGATCGGGGAGGTGTCTGCCCAGCCAAGAAAGGTCGACAATGTATGCTCGATCACGGCCTTGCCGCCGATCGGGCGATATTGTTTCGGACCTTCCTCGGGGGAGCCGGCCCTTTCGCCGCGTCCTGCGGCGACGATGACGATGCCGAGTTTCATAGTACTTTCCTGCATTGGTCTTATGCTTTGTGCGCAACCCTTAATGGTTGACAGTCCTGCTCTAGCGTTTCAAAACCCGGATGGCCAGCCCGATAAGATGCGCATTCACCCTGCATGCCGCAGGATCGCCCGTCATTGCATGTCACGAACCTGCACAATTCCCCGCCGACCGCAAAACAGGCAGGCAACCACGCAGCAAATAAAAGATGCAACCCTCTAAAAGTGCTTGGCAACTGCGCAAACACTGTCTAAAAATAATGCAAATAACCCTTCTGCATGAAAGATCATCAGTTGCCCCTTCCACAGTTGTCAGAACCGTTTAGCATCGGCTCAGTCACGATCCGTAATCGCGCGGTGCTGGCACCCATGTCAGGCGTGACGGATCTGCCGTTCCGGCAGCTTGCCTGGCGGTATGGCGCGGGCCTCGTCGTGACGGAAATGGTGGCAAGCCGCGAACTCGTCGCTAACAGGGGCGAATCCTGGGCGCGGCTGAAAAATGCCGGCATGGTTCCGCATATGGTCCAGCTTGCCGGGCGCGAAGCACACTTCATGGCTGAGGCGGCGAAGATCGCGGCCGACAATGGCGCGGGGATAATCGATATCAATATGGGCTGCCCGGCCAAGAAGGTGACGGGCGGTTATTCCGGTTCGGCTCTGATGCGCGATCCCGATCACGCCCTGTCGTTGATCGAGGCGACCGTCGGCGCGGTCGATGTGCCCGTGACGCTGAAGATGCGGCTCGGC
The DNA here is from genome assembly GCF_018873185.1 of Rhizobium sp. X9. Taxonomy (NCBI): domain Bacteria; kingdom Pseudomonadati; phylum Pseudomonadota; class Alphaproteobacteria; order Hyphomicrobiales; family Rhizobiaceae; genus Rhizobium; species Rhizobium sp. X9. Next base: position 1,174,918 of record NZ_CP071311.1, read on the forward strand.
TGGGATGAAAACACCATCAATGCGCCGGAGATCGCCCGTCGCGCCGAGGAAGCAGGCGTTCAGCTCATCACCATTCACGGCCGTACCCGCATGCAGTTTTATGAGGGACGGGCGGACTGGAACGCCATTCGCGCCGTGCGCGAGGTGATTTCAGTACCGCTGATCGCCAATGGCGATGTCGAGACCGCAGAAGATGCGCGCGAAATCCTGCGCCGGTCCGGCGCGGATGCCGTCATGGTCGGTCGCGGCGCGCAGGGCCAGCCATGGCTCCCGGCGGTGCTAGCGGGACATGCTGCGCCGCATCGCGCGGAGATTGCCGATATCGCTGTCGAACATTACGACATGATGCTGGAATTTTATGGAAGGGAAGCTGGTCTCAGGCATGCCCGCAAACATCTGGGCTGGTATCTCGACCGTTTCGCGCTCGAAATCGCTACCCCTGACAAGGTTAAAATCATGACATCGCGCGATACGGGGGAAGTGGCGGATCTGCTGCGCTCCGCCCTTTGCGACACTGCGGGCAAAGAAGCCGCAAGGAAGGCCGCATGAGCGCTGACAAACACAGCCCGGCAGATGCAAACCCGCTCGCCATGGCGGTTCTGAACGCGGTGCAGAACCCCGTCATCCTGGTGGATGCAGAAGGTTTCATCGCTTTTGCCAATTGGGAAGCCGAAGCCTTTTTCGGGGCAAGCGCCTCCCATCTCGCCCGCTACCGCGTTTCCACCTTCATTCCCTTCGGCAGCCCGCTTCTGGCGCTGATCGATCAGGTGCGGGAGCGTCGCGCGCCGGTGAACGAATATCGCGTCGATCTGAGCTCGCCGCGGCTCGGCCAGGACAAGCTGGTCGATCTTTATGTCGCGCCCGTTGTCAGCGAGCCGGGATCGGTGGTCGTCGTCTTCCAGGAAAGATCGATGGCCGACAAGATCGACCGGCAATTGACCCACCGGGCGGCGGCGCGTTCCGTCACCGGCCTCGCGTCGATGCTGGCACATGAGATCAAGAACCCGCTTTCGGGTATTCGTGGTGCCGCCCAGCTTCTGGAGACATCCGTTGCCGACGAGGATCGGGCGCTGACGCGACTGATCTGCGACGAGACCGACCGGATCGTTTCGCTGGTCGATCGCATGGAGGTGTTCTCCGACGAGCGGCCAGTGGACCGCGTGCCGGTCAACATCCATTCCGTGCTCGACCATGTGAAGGCCATCGCCAAGGCCGGTTTTGCCCGCAACATCAAGATTTCGGAAAATTACGACCCGTCGCTGCCGCCGGTCTATGCCAATCGCGACCAGCTGGTGCAGGTCTTCCTCAATCTGGTGAAGAATGCGGCGGAAGCCGTGGGCAACCAGCCGGATGGCGAAATCGTGCTGACGACGGCCTATCGTCCCGGCATGCGGCTTTCGGTTGCCGGCAGCCGTGAGCGCATCTCGCTGCCGCTCGAATTCTGCGTGCATGACAACGGCCCGGGCGTTCCGGCCGATCTCCTGCCGCATCTTTTCGATCCCTTCATCACCACCAAGACGAATGGTTCGGGCCTTGGTTTGGCGCTTGTCGCCAAGCTTATCGGCGCCCATGGCGGCATTGTCGAATGCGACAGCCAGAACCATCGCACGACCTTCCGCGTATTGATGCCCGTCTCGCCGGAAGTGGCGCTGGACGACAGCACTTTGCCGAACTCGACAGGAAATGACCCATGACAGCTACTATCCTCGTCGCCGATGATGATGCCGCAATCCGCACGGTTCTGAACCAGGCGCTGAGCCGTGCCGGTTACGACGTACGCATCACCTCCAATGCCGCAACGCTCTGGCGCTGGGTTTCGGCGGGTGAGGGCGATCTGGTGGTGACCGATGTCGTGATGCCGGATGAAAACGCCTTCGATCTTCTGCCGCGCATCAAGAAGGCGCGCCCGGACCTGCCGGTTCTGGTGATGAGCGCGCAGAACACCTTCATGACGGCGATCAAGGCCTCGGAAAAGGGTGCCTACGATTACCTGCCCAAGCCCTTCGACCTGACGGAGCTTATCGCGATCATCGGCCGTGCACTGTCGGAGCCGAAGCGCAAGCCCGCCAAGCTTGACGACGACATGCAGGATGGCATGCCGCTTGTCGGCCGCTCGGCGGCGATGCAGGAGATCTATCGCGTTCTGGCCCGTCTGATGCAGACCGATCTGACGCTGATGATCACCGGCGAATCCGGCACCGGCAAAGAGTTGGTGGCGCGGGCGCTGCATGATTACGGCAAGCGCCGCAATGGCCCCTTCGTCGCCATCAACATGGCGGCTATCCCGCGCGATCTGATCGAATCGGAACTTTTCGGCCATGAGAAGGGTGCCTTCACGGGTGCGCAGAACCGCTCGACCGGCCGTTTCGAGCAGGCCGAGGGCGGCACGCTGTTTCTCGACGAAATCGGCGATATGCCGATGGACGCCCAGACGCGCCTGCTGCGCGTGTTGCAGCAGGGCGAATATACGACAGTGGGCGGGCGCACGCCGATCCGCACCGATGTTCGCATCGTCGCCGCCACCAACAAGGACTTGAAGCAGTCCATCAACCAGGGTCTTTTCCGCGAAGATCTCTATTATCGCCTGAACGTGGTGCCGCTCCGGCTGCCGCCGCTGCGCGACCGGGCCGAAGATATTCCCGATCTTGTGCGCCATTTCATCCAGACGGGTGAGAAGGAGGGTCTGGAAGGCAAGCGTTTCGAGACCGAGGCGCTGGAGGTCATGAAGGCCTATGCCTGGCCGGGCAACGTGCGCGAACTGGAAAATCTGATCCGCCGGCTGATGGCGCTTTATCCGCAGGAAGTCATCACCCGCGAGATCATCGAGCAGGAATTGCAATCGGATGTTCCAGATAGCCCGCTCGACAAGATGGCCGTCCGTACCGGCTCGCTCAGCATTTCGCAGGCGGTCGAGGAAAACATGCGGGATTATTTCGCAAGTTTTGGTGATGGCCTGCCGCCGCCCGGTCTTTACGACCGCGTGCTGCGCGAGCTGGAATATCCATTGATCCTCGCCGCCCTGACTGCGACACGCGGCAACCAGATCAAGGCTGCCGATCTTCTTGGCCTCAACCGCAATACGCTGCGCAAGAAAATCCGCGAGCTTGGCGTTTCCGTCTATCGCAGTTCCCGTCCAAGCTGAGAATGTTGACAAGGCCGCATTTGTCGTTGCATTTTCGCCACATTGTGTTGCTTGGAAAACACTAGAAGGGAGAGAGATTCGCCAATTTGCAGCGAGCCTCACCTGACTTTGGAAATGTGGTGCTGGCTGGCCAGCGATTGGGAGTAGTGCATGCGGAAACCCGCCGCCGAAAACACCGTTGCCGACGACGCAGCGGGAATGGTGGTTGCCGATCGCAGGATGTCTTTCGCTCTGCCGGGGCTGGTGCTCGCCGGCATTGCTCTTGTTTGCGCTATTGTGACACTTTTCGTACTGCTGGGCGTCACGCCCATTGCACCGACATCGAATGTCGTCATCGCCTCGGTGGTTATCAATTCGATCTTCGTGATCGGGCTGATCTTTCTCATTGGCCGGGAAATCAACCGCCTGCTGAAGGCGCGCAAAAAGGGCAGGGCAGCGGCGCGATTGCATGTGCGCATCGTCGTGCTTTTCTCCATCGTGGCGATTACGCCCGCCGTCCTCGTCGCCATCTTCGCCAGTCTGACGCTGAATGTCGGTCTCGACCGCTGGTTTGCGCTGCGCACCCAGTCGATCGTGGATTCTTCCAGCAATATTGCCCAGGCCTATATGATGGAGAATGCCGGTTATCTTCAGGGCCAGACCCTGTCGATGGCCACCGACCTTGATCGCAACCGCGCGCTTTTCTATCTCGATCGCACCGGTTTCGTTGATCTCATGACCCGCCAGGCCAAGGGCCGAGGCCTGCTTGGCGCGTTTCTTGTGCAGGAGGACGGTGACGCCGTCGCGCAGGCCGACATCAAGACGGAAAAGCCGCTTCCAGCCATTCCGCATGATGCGCTTGAAAAGGCCGCCGCCGGCCAACCAACCCTTATTCCGCCTGGTATCACCAACCTCGTCGGCGCCATCATCAAGCTCGAAGGCATCAGCGGCACCTTCCTTTACACCGTGCGCGCCGTCGATCCCAAGGTGATGGGCGCGATGCGGCTGATGGAAGAGAACCGTGCCGAATACAAGGCAATGGAGGCGGGCCGTGCGCCGCTGCAGATCGCCTTTGCAATCCTTTATCTCGGTTTCGCGCTGATCGTGCTTCTCGCCGCCATCTGGACGGCGATTGCTGTCGCCGACCGTATCGTGCGCCCGATCCGCCTTCTCATCAGCGCCGCCGACAGTGTCGCCACCGGCAACATGCATGTGCTGGTTCCCGTGCGCGCCGTCGACGGCGACGTCGGCCGCCTGTCGCGGACCTTCAACAAGATGGTTTCGGAACTGCGCAGCCAGCAGGAGCAGATCATCGAGGCAAAGGACGATATCGACGACCGCCGCCGCTTCATCGAAGCCGTGCTATCGGGTGTCACCGCCGCCGTTATCGGTGTTGATGAAAACCGCAGGATCACTATCGTCAATCCCTCAGGAGAAGAGTTCCTGGCGCAGACCTCCGAGCAGCTGATCGGCGCGCAGCTTTCGGAGATCGCGCCTGAAATCGAACAGGTGGTGACCGAGGCCAATACCTGGGCACGGGGCAACTTCCGCAAGCAGATCAACATTATGCGGCGCGGCAAGGAACGGACACTCAATGTCCAGGTGACCCGCGAGGATGCCCGTGATAGCCGCGATAGCTACGTCATCACGCTCGACGATATCACCGATCTCGTCATCGCCCAGCGCTCGACGGCATGGTCGGACGTCGCGCGGCGCATTGCTCACGAGATCAAGAACCCGCTGACGCCGATCCAGCTTTCCGCCGAACGCATCAAGCGCCGTTTCGGCAAGCAGATCGATGAGAGCGACCGCGCCATTTTCGATCAGTGTACGGACACCATCGTCCGGCAGGTCGGTGATATCGGCCGGATGGTGGATGAATTCTCGGCCTTTGCGCGCATGCCGAAGCCGACGAAGGAGAAGTCGGACTTGCGTTCGATTTTGAAGGACGCGGCATTCTTGCGCGAAATCAGCGCAGCCGACACGAAATTCTCAACGGAGCTGGGCGATATCCCGCTGGAGGGCATGTTCGATGCCCGCATGCTGGGGCAGGCCTTCGGCAATCTCATCAAGAACGCGACGGAAGCCATCGAGGCGGTGGAAGGCGAAAAGCGGCCGGGCAAGATTCTGGTGCGCGCATCCTTCGACGAGGCCAATTCCCGTTTTGTGGCTGATATCATCGACAATGGCCGCGGCCTTCCCGTCGAGAACCGCCACCGCATTCTCGAACCCTATATGACGATGCGGGACAAGGGCACGGGCCTCGGCCTCGCCATCGTCAAGAAGATCATCGAAGAGCATGGCGGGTATCTTGAACTTCACGATGCCCCGCCGGAGTTCGACCATGGCCATGGCGCCATGATCCGAGTGCTGCTGCCCTATATCGAGGCGGTCGGCGGCGAAAATAACAAGGAAGCAGCATATGGCGTCTGATATTCTGGTCGTGGATGACGAGGCGGACATTCGCGAAATCGTAGCGGGCATTCTCTCCGATGAGGGCCACGAGACGCGCATGGCGTTCGACAGCGACAGTGCGCTGGCCGCAATTTCGGAGCGCGTGCCGCGCCTGATCTTTCTCGACATCTGGATGCAGGGCTCAAAGCTCGACGGTCTGGCGTTGCTCGATGAGATCAAGAGCCGCCATCCCGAAATTCCGGTTGTCATGATTTCCGGTCACGGCAACATCGAAACCGCCGTCAACGCCATCAAGCGCGGCGCCTTCGATTTCATCGAAAAGCCCTTCAAGGCCGACCGCCTGATCCTGATCGCCGAGCGGGCGCTGGAAAACTCCAAGCTGAAGCGCGAGGTTCAGGAACTCAAGAAGCGCACCGGCGATGCCGTTGAACTCGTCGGCGCGTCACTTGCAGTTTCCCAGCTTCGCCAGACCATCGACAGGGTAGCCCCCACCAACAGCCGCATCATGATCCTCGGGCCGTCCGGTTCCGGCAAGGAGCTGGTCGCGCGCATGGTGCACAAGAAATCCTCGCGCGCCACCGGACCCTTCGTGGCCCTGAACGCCGCGACGATCACCCCGGACCGCATGGAGATCGCGCTCTTCGGCACGGAAGGCCTGCCCGGACAGCCACGCAAGGTGGGCGCTCTGGAAGAGGCCCATCGCGGCGTTCTTTATCTCGACGAAGTCGGCGAGATGCCACGCGAGACGCAGAACAAGATCCTGCGCGTTTTGGTCGATCAGCAGTTCGAGCGCGTCGGTGGCGGCAAGCGGGTGAAGGTGGATGTGCGCATCATTTCCTCGACCGCCCACCACCTTGAAAGCCTGATCGCCGAAGGCCAGTTCCGCGAGGATCTCTATCACCGTCTCGCCGTCGTGCCGGTGAAGGTGCCGGCGCTGTCCGAGCGGCGCGAGGATATTCCTTTCCTCGTTGACATGTTCATGCGGCAGATTTCCGAACAGGCCGGCATCCGCCCGCGCAAGATCGGCGACGATGCCATGGCGGTTCTCCAGACGCATGACTGGCCGGGCAATATCCGCCAGCTCCGCAACAATATCGAACGGCTGATGATCCTCGCGCGTCCCGAGGGCGGCGAGGCGCCCATCTCGGCCGACATGCTGCCGGCCGATATTGGCGACATGCTGCCGAAGATTTCGGCGCAGGGCGACCAGCACATCATGACCCTGCCGCTGCGCGAAGCCCGCGAAATGTTCGAACGTGACTATCTGGTCGCCCAGATCAACCGCTTCGGTGGCAATATTTCGCGCACGGCGGAATTTGTCGGCATGGAAAGATCAGCACTGCATCGCAAACTGAAATCTCTCGGGGTATAAGAAACCAAGGCGCATCGCCGTAACCGATTATTCCGTCAGAGAGACAGCATGAAAGTCATCATTTGCGGCGCAGGGCAGGTGGGTTACGGCATTGCCGAACAATTGTCGCGTGAGGATAATGAGGTATCGGTCATCGATACCGCCGCGCCGCTCATTACCGCCATCACCGAGACGCTGGATGTGCGAGGTTATGTCGGCCACGGCGCGCATCCCGACATGCTGGCGAAAGCGGGTGCCGACCAGGCCGACATGATCATCGCCGTGACCCTGCATGACGAGATCAACATCGTCGCCTGCGAGGTGGCGCATGCGCTCTTCAGCGTTCCGACCAAGATTGCCCGCATCCGCGACCAGAGCTATCTGAAGCCGGAATATGCCGATCTCTTCAGCCGCGAGAACATGTCGATCGACGTCACGATTTCCCCGGAAGTCGAAGTCGGCAAGATGGTGCTGCGCCGCATCGCCTTTCCGGGCGCCACCGATGTCGTGCGTTTCGCCGACGATACGATATTCATGCTGGCGATCGAATGCATGGAGGACTGCCCAGTCATCAACACGCCGCTGCAGCAGCTCTCCAACCTGTTTCCGGACCTGATCGCGACGGTGGTGGGCGTTTACCGCAACGGCATCCTCAAGGTCGCGCATTCCTCCGAGCAACTGCGGGTCGGTGACCTTGCCTATGTTATCTGTCAGCGCCAGCATGCCCGACGCACCTTGAGCCTCTTCGGCCATGAGGAACAGGAGGCGCAGCGCATCGTGATCGCGGGTGCCGGCAATATCGGCCACTTCGTTGCCCGCAAGATCGAGGAGTTGCAGCCGAAGACGCGGGTAAAGATCATCGAGGCGGATCGCGACAGGGCGATTGCCGCATCGGAACAGCTCAGCAATACCATCGTCATGCATGGTTCGGCGCTTGATCAGAAAATTCTGATGCAGGCCGATATTCAGGATGCAGATCTGATCGTGACGCTCACCAATAACGACCAGACCAATATTCTGGCAGCGGTGATGGCCAAGCAGCTCGGCTGCAAATCCAACCTCGCCCTGCTGAACAGCTCGTCCTTCCATGAGGTTGCGGCTTCACTCGGTCTCGATGCCTATATCAACCCCCGGGCCGTCACCATTTCACGCGTGCTCCAGCACGTGCGCAAGGGACGCATCCGTTCGGTTTACGCCGTCCAGCGCGGGTCGGCGGAGGTGATCGAGGCGGAGGCGCTGGAGACATCGCCGCTGGTGGGGCAGTCCTTCCGTGATATCGACATGCCTGATGGCGTGCGCATCGGCGCGATCTATCGCGACGGTGTGGTGATCCGCCCGGACGGCAGCACGAAAATCAAGGCGAAGGACCGTGTCGTGCTGTTTGCATCCGCCGATGCGGTGCGCGACGTGGAACAACTTTTCCGTGTTTCGATACAATATTTCTGACTGTCCCGAATTGAACATGCGGGTCAATACTCGTACTCATTCGGCTGTTTTGACCGTTGCGGAACGGAACATGATTTGATACCAGAGTTTGAGGTCGGCGAAGCGGGGGACAAGACTTGGCCGGCTTATTATTGATGGATTATTTTCCGGTATCCCTGCCGGCAAAAAAGAAAGAAGCGGCGCCATGGCGGAACGTTCTCAAAACCTTCAGGATCTCTTCCTCAATACCGTTCGTAAGCAAAAGATCTCGCTCACGATTTTTCTGATCAACGGCGTCAAGCTGACCGGCGTTGTCACCTCCTTCGACAATTTCTGCGTGCTTTTGCGCCGTGACGGTCATTCGCAGCTGGTCTACAAGCATGCGATCTCCACCATCATGCCCGGCCAGCCGATGCAGATGTTCGAGAGCGAAGAAGGCGCAGCCTGATCAGGCTCCTGCGACGGTATCTTCAACATAAGCTGACCCGGACCGGGAACATTTCCGGTCTCGTCAGGTTTATTCCCAAGGCCGTCCGCGCGGATGCGGTCGGCCGCAATGTTCTTTCTGGATAAGGCTGAGCCCATTTCGACGCGAGACACCTCGAACGAATCGATCATTCCGGAGCAGGAGAAGCGCCGCGACGACATGCGCGCCGTGGTTCTCGTACCGGTTCTCAAGCAGCAACGCGAAAGCCGCGACGCGGCGGCAGCCCCGGCTACCGCCAGCCGGTCTGTAGAAGCAAAACTTGAGGAAGCAAAGGGTCTGGCGCTCGCCATCGACCTGGAGGTCACTCAAGGCCTGATCGTGCCGGTCAACCAGCCGCGCCCCGCAACGCTCTTTGGAACCGGCAAGATCGAGGAAATCGGCCATCTTCTGGATGAGACGGATTCCGGCCTCGTGATCGTTGATCATCCCCTGACGCCGGTGCAGCAGCGCAATCTCGAAAAACAGTGGAATTGCAAGGTCATCGACCGCACGGGTCTGATCCTCGAAATCTTCGGCCGCCGCGCCTCCACCAAGGAAGGTACGCTGCAGGTCGATCTTGCGCATCTGAATTACCAGAAGGGCCGCCTCGTCAGAAGCTGGACCCACCTTGAACGCCAGCGCGGTGGTGCAGGCTTCATGGGCGGTCCGGGTGAAACGCAGATCGAGGCCGACAGACGCTTGTTGCAGGATCGCATCGTCAAGCTTGAGAAGGAGCTTGAGCAGGTGGTTCGCACCCGCCAGCTTCACCGCGCCAAGCGCCGCAAGGTGCCGCATCCGATCGTAGCACTTGTCGGTTACACCAACGCCGGCAAATCCACGCTGTTCAACCGCATCACGGGTGCTGGCGTTCTGGCCGAGGACATGCTGTTCGCTACGCTTGATCCGACATTGCGCCGCATGAAGCTGCCGCATGGCCGCACGGTCATCCTGTCCGATACGGTGGGCTTCATCTCCGATCTGCCGACGCATCTTGTCGCCGCTTTCCGTGCAACGCTGGAAGAGGTGCTCGAAGCCGATCTCGTTCTGCATGTGCGCGACATGTCCGATCCTGACAATGCCGCCCAGTCGGCCGACGTGCTGCGCATTCTCGGCGATCTCGGCATTGACGAGAAGGAAGCCGAAAAGCGTATCATCGAGGTGTGGAACAAGGTTGACCGTCTCGAGCCGGAAGCGCATGACGCCATCATCGAGCGCGCCGAAGGCCGCTCCAACATCCGCGCCGTTTCTGCCGTCACGGGCGAGGGCGTCGATGCCCTGATGGACGAGATTTCGGCGCGTCTGTCCGGCGTCCTGACGGAAACGACCGTTGTCCTCTCCGTCGAGCAATTGCCGCTGATCTCCTGGGTCTACAGCAACTCTATCGTCGATAACCGTGAAGACCATGAGGACGGCTCGGTTGCGCTGGATGTACGCCTATCGGAAGCGCAGGCCTCCGAACTGGAACGGAAACTTGGCAAGGCGACCATCCGCGAGCGCGAAGACTGGGAGAAGTAAGCGCTCCTCGCATTGTCCCAAACTCTTCCCGTCATGCCTGACTTGATCCGGCATCCAGCCACGGCGCGTCTGCGCCGTGAGGAATGAGTCTTTTGCGATCAAAGACTTGATCGCGCTGGACCCCGGACTAAATCCGGGGTGACGGTTGCGGATGCTGCGCTGCTGCCAGATGCATTCCCCAATCATAAGGGAGGTGCTGTGCCTTCCCGGGTTCACTGCATATCCCACTGATCAGCACGAGACCGTATCGAGCGACCGTTCGATGCGTTTTGCCGCCTGCCACAGGTCTTCCATTCTCTCAAGGCTCGCTTCTTCAAGCGTCTCGCCGTTTTCGGTGAGCGACGTTTCGATGTGATTGAAACGCCTGCGGAATTTCGTATTGGTGCCCCGAAGCGCATTTTCCGGATCGGCCTTGACGTGGCGGCCGATATTGACCAGCGCGAAAATGAGATCGCCGAGTTCGTCCGAGACCTTCTCCGGCTTTCCCTCCGCCAGCGCCTCACGCAGTTCGGCGATTTCCTCCTCGATCTTGTCGAGAATGGGAGCGGGATCCGACCAGTCGAAACCGGCGCGCGCGGCCTGTTCCTGCAGCTTCAGGGCCTCAGTGAGCGCCGGCTGGCTGCGCTGCACGCCGCCCAGAAAACCAGCCTTGAAATCCTCGGTAATACCCCGGCGCGCACGGCGCTCCCCACGCTCGCGTTTTTCCTCGGCCTTGATCTTGTCCCATTGCAGCTTGACGCTGTCAGGCGTATCGGCATCGGACACGGCAAAGACATGCGGATGGCGGCGGATCATCTTTGAGGTGACGGCCTCAACCACGTCGCCAAAGGCGAATTCGCCCCGTTCCTCGGCAATGCGGGAGTGGAAGACCACCTGCAGCAACAGGTCACCCAGCTCATCGCAAAGATCGTCCATATCCTTGCGCTCGATGGCGTCGGCGACTTCGTAGGCCTCTTCGATCGTATAGGGCTTGATCGTCTCGAAGGTCTGGACGACATCCCAGGGGCAACCGGTTTCGGGCTGGCGCAGGGCTTGCATGATCTCGATCAGGCGGGAAATATCCTTCGAGGCTTCCATATGTCTCAAACCTTCATTCTTTGTTTTCATGCTTTTCCAGAGGGAAAACCGTCTGGAAAAGCTCTAGTTCAGCGGAATATCGTTGCTGCTCTTCGATGACTGATAGTTGGTGGACAGATCGTCATAGGAGGACTTGATCCGGGCTGTCTGCGCCTTCAGCGCGGTTTTCAGTGGATCGTCTTCGCTCTCCACCAGATCGGCGATGAAGAAAGAGTTCCAGAAGGCGTTGTTGCGGCGATATCCGCCCGGCTCCAGCCCGAAAACTTCCTTCAGAATTTTAAGATCGTGCGGGATCGCGAAAGCATCGCGGGAATCCTCGTGGCTGAAGAAGGAATAGAAATTGTCGAAACCGGCCCAGGTGATGGCGGACATGCACATGGTGCAGGGTTCATGGGTCGAAAGGAAAATCAGCTCCTTCGTGTTCGGCTTTTCGCCCAGCTCGTAAAACCGCTTCAGCGTGTGCACTTCGCCGTGCCAGAGCGGGTTTTCGAGCTCGTTATTCGTCTCCGCGATCACCAGCGACAGGTCGGATTTGCGCAGGATAGCCGCACCGAAAACCTTGTTGCCGAGGCTGACGCCGCGCGCCGTCAAGGGCAGGATATCGTGTTCGATGACATCGAGAAGACGGGCGGCGATGCTGGAGCTTGTCAAGGGTCTGATCCTTCGTCCCGCCTTAGGGAAAAGCGGTTTTTGCTTGGAGAAAACGACGAAAATTGTCTCTCCTTGTTCGGCGCGAGCACTTCGTTTGTCAAGGGATTCTCACGGGATTTCGAGGCCTTTGACTGAGCCGTAACAGAGGTGACGGTTTGTTTTCCTCCAAAACGGGGGTCTTCGAGAAATAAAAATCCAGGTGTCGGAAAGGCTTGAATTTCTGTTTCTTCAATCTTGTGCGGCAATGCGGGATAAATGCCCGATGCACAACGAACATGATTTTTCCGCCGTCGGCGACCGCCTTTCGACCTTCCCCGCTTTCTTCCGGGTTGAGGGCAGGCAGGTGGCTGTTTTCGGAAATGGTGACGAGGCTTTCGCAAAGGTCAGGCTTCTTGCCAACACCAATGCGCATATCGTCGCCTATGCCGATGAGCCGGAAGAGGATTTCGCGCGCTATCTGCGTGACAAAGGCATTGATCATCGGGCGCTTGGCTTTTCCAGCCGGCTGATCGATGGCGCAACGCTGGTTTTTGCCGCAACGGGCGACGACGTGCTGGACCGCGAGATTGTCTCAGCCGCGCGCGCAAAGAAAATCCCTGCCAATGCGGTGGATCAGCCGGAATTCTGCGATTTCTTCACGCCGGCACTCGTCGCCCGTGCGCCTGTCGCCATCGCGATCGGCACCGAAGGCGCAGGGCCGGTTCTTGCCCAGATGATCCGTGCACGCATCGATCAGATGCTGTCACCGTCGCTCGGCAAGCTTGCCCGCCTTGCCGTGCAATATCGTGACGCGGCCGAGCAGAATGTCCCCAAGGGTGCCTTGCGGCGCAATTTCTGGCGTCGGTTTTTCTCCGGTCAGGTCGCGGATGCGGTCGCTCTAGGCGATACATCCTCGGCTCGTGAGGCCGCTGACCGGTTGCTGCAATCGCCCGAACGCAGCGAAGGACGCGTCTGGCTTGTCGGTGCTGGCCCGGGTGTGGAAGATTTGCTGACGCTGCGTGCGCAGCGTGTTCTGATGGAAGCCGACGTCATTGTTTATGATGCGCTGGTGCCGCAGGCAATCGTCGATATGGGCCGCCGCGACGCCGAGCGGCTGTCCGTCGGCAAGCGCAAGGGTTGCCACAGCAAGTCGCAGGACGAGATCAACCGCCTGCTGGTACGCTTGGGCAAAGATGGCAGGCGCGTCGTGCGTCTCAAATCCGGTGATCCGCTGGTCTATGGCCGCGCAGGCGAGGAAATGGCGGCGCTGCGCGATGCTGGTATCGGTTACGAGATCGTTCCGGGCATTACGTCGGCTTTCGCCGCCGCTGCGGATTTCGAATTGCCGTTGACGCTGCGCGGTGTCGCTTCGTCACTGATTTTCACCACCGGCCACGACCTGACCGGCGATGTCCTGCCGGACTGGGCGCGGCTTGCCGTCTCCGGTGCGACGATTGCCGTCTATATGGGCCGCAGCGTTGCAGCGTCGGTCGCGACAAGGCTGATCGAGGCTGGTCTCGGCGTGGAAACGACGGTGGCCGTCATCGAAAATGCCAGCCGCGCGGATCGCCGCCTGCTGCATGGCACATTGAACGATCTGCCCGACCTCGAATATCGCGATGAGCTGACCGGCCCGGTCATGGTCATCATCGGCGATGCGGTGGCGGGCGCCAATTTCGACAGATCCGAGGCGCTTGCGCTTGCTGTGAAGCCGGCGAGCCTCAAAAGGGAGTATGCAAATGGTTGACAAGGTTTTGACCGCCAACCGTCTGGGCGATGGCATCGCCGTCTGGCTCGACGCCAATGGCGAATGGACGGAGAACCTGCAGGGGGCAATCGTGGCCCGCCATGCGGAGGCCGTCGCCTCGTTCGAAGAAATCGGCAAGCGCGATTTCTCCGCCAATAAGGTCGTTGACGTCGCCATCGTCGATGTCGTGGAGGAGAATGGCAAGCTCTGGCCGACGCGGCTTCGCGAGCGCATTCGCGCCGCTGGCCCCACCATGCACTATGCCGCCGGTTACAAGCCGGCCGATGCAGCATTCATCGCAGTCTGAGGAAGAAGATGTACCGTTACGACGAGTTCGATCACGCATTTGTTGAAGGCCGCGTGGCGCAGTTTCGCGATCAGGTCGAGCGCCGGCTGTCCGGCGAGCTGGCCGAGGACGCATTCAAGCCGCTGCGCCTGATGAATGGCGTCTATCTCCAGCTGCATGCCTATATGCTGCGCGTCGCCATTCCCTACGGTACGCTGAATTCGAAGCAGATGCGGATGCTGGCCCATATCGCTCGTAAATACGACCGGGGTTACGGCCACTTCACCACCCGCCAGAACATCCAGTACAACTGGCCGCGCCTGTCCGACACGCCGGATATCCTGTCCGAACTGGCAAGTGTCGAAATGCATGCGCTGCAGACGTCTGGCAACTGCATTCGCAACGTCACCGCCGACCATTTCGCCGGTGCGGCCGCCGATGAGGTCGCCGATCCGCGTCCTTATGCGGAAATCCTGCGCCAATGGTCTTCCGTGCATCCGGAATTCTCGTTCCTGCCGCGTAAGTTCAAGATCGCGGTTACGGGCGCCGAGCGCGACCGCGCCGCCATTCAGGTTCACGATATCGGCCTGCACCTGAAAAAGAACGACAAGGGCGAGATCGGTTTTGCCGTTTATGTCGGCGGCGGGCAGGGCCGTACGCCGATGATCGCCAAGAAGATCCGCGACTTCCTGCCGGAAGAGGATTTGCTCTCCTATACCACGGCGATCATGCGCGTTTATAATCTGCACGGCCGCCGTGATAACAAATACAAGGCGCGCATCAAGATCCTCGTGCACGAAACCGGTGCTGACGAACTGGCCCGCCAGGTCGAGGTCGAGTTCGCGGAACTGAAAAACACCGAATTGAAGCTGCCGGATGCGGATATCGCGGCCATCACCGCCTATTTCGCGCCGCCGGCATTGCAGGACCGTCCCGAAGGCTGGGAAAGCCTCGCGCGCTGGAAACGGGCGGATGAGGGTTTTGCCCGCTTCGTCGAGCAGAACGTTGCGCCGCACAAGCATCCCGATTACGGCATGGTGACGATCTCGCTGAAGCCGATCGGTGGCATTCCGGGCGATGCGACCGACGAACAGATGGAACTCGTCGCCGATATTGCCGCCGAATATGCCTTCGACGAAATCCGCATCAGCCACGAGCAGAACATCATCCTGCCGCATGTGGCGCTGGCCGATCTCGAGCCCGTCTATCGCGCCCTGGTGGGCGCGGGGCTCGCCACCGCCAATGCCGGGCTCATCACCGATATCATTGCCTGTCCCGGGCTGGACTATTGCGCGCTTGCCAATGCGCGCTCCATTCCGGTGGCGCAGGAGATTTCCACCCGTTTCGGCGCACCGGAGCGTCAGGCGGAAATCGGCGAGCTGAAGATCAAGATTTCCGGCTGCATCAATGCCTGTGGTCACCACCATGTCGGCCATATCGGCCTTCTGGGTGTGGAAAAGAAGGGTGCCGAACTCTACCAGATCACGCTTGGCGGGTCGGGTGATGAAAACACCTCCATCGGCGAGATCATCGGCCGTGGTTTTGAGCCGGAAAAGGTGACAGACGCGGTGGAAACCATCGTTGACACCTATCTGGGCTTGCGCCTTTCGAAGGAGGAAAACTTCCTCGAAGCCTATCGCCGCGTCGGACCGCAGCCATTCAAGGATGCGCTCTACGGTTCCGCTGCAGAAGCCGCCTGAGGAGATTGCCATGACGAAAATATGGAACCGCGACGGCTTCGTGGAAAACGATCCCTGGGTGATTGAAACCGAGGAAGTGAAGGCTGGGGCCGAGCAAAAGCCGGTCCTGTCCCTCGCCGATTTCCTCGTGCGTGCCGCTGAAAGCAACGATATCGGCCTCGGCGTTCTGATCGCTCCGGCTGACGATGTCACCCAGCTTGAGCCCTATCTGGACCGCGTCGACCTCATTGCCGTCAGCTTTCCGGCCTTCAATGACGGCCGTGGTTTCAGCCACGCCTCGCTGCTGCGCAGCCGTCTTGATTTTGCGGGCGAGGTGAGGGCGGTTGGCGATGTGCTGATCGACCAGGTGCCGCTGATGCTGCGCACGGGCTTTACCAGCTTTGCGGTGACGAATGCGACGGCGATCCGCCGTCTCTCCGAAAATCGCCTGCCGGAAATTTCGGTCTATTACCAGCCGACGGCCCGCCCGGCTGCTGGCGGAGAGGCTTATAGCTGGCGTCGTCGTGCGGCCGGTTGACGCATGATGCGAGAAATATGAGTTTTAAATACATATTTCCTGCGCACATGGCAGTATTGACATTCTCATGCCTTCAAACGGCGACAAAAATGGTATAATTGCCCGGTCGGAGAATGTCGCTTATCGAATAGGAATGGACGGAACCTGAAATGAACGCGCCAGCCAAGACGGAAGATTTCGCGATCAAGATACCTGATGGTGTTTACGCCGAGACGGTTTTATCGGTGGAGCACTATACCGATCACCTGTTCCGTTTCCGCATGACACGTCCGGCCGGCTTCCGTTTCCGTTCCGGCGAATTCGCCATGATCGGCCTGATGGTTGGTGAAAAGCCGATCTATCGCGCCTACTCCATCGCCAGCCCCGCCTGGGATGAGGAACTGGAATTCTTCTCGATCAAGGTTCCGGACGGCCCGCTCACCTTGCATCTTCAGGCGATCAAGCCCGGCGATACCGTTTTGATGCGCAAGAAGCCGACAGGCACGCTGGTTCTCGATGCGCTGACACCCGGCAGACGGCTTTACATGTTCTCCACCGGCACCGGCATCGCGCCCTTCGCAAGCCTGATCCGCGACCCTGAGACCTATGAGAAGTTCGAGGAGGTCATCCTCACCCATACCTGCCGCGATGTGGCCGAGCTGAAATATGGTTTCGATCTGGTCGAGGAAATCAGGAACCACGAATTCCTGAACGAGATCGTCGGCGACAAGCTCAAGCATTATGCAACGGTCACCCGCGAAGATTACCCCTTCAAGGGCCGTATCACCACGCTGATCGAGAACGGCAAGCTGTTTGCGGATCTGGGTGTTCCGACGCTCGATCCCGAGATCGATCGCGGCATGATCTGCGGTTCTTCGGCCATGTTGAAGGACACCAAGGAACTGCTTGAAAAGGCCGGCCTTACCGAAGGCGCCAACAACAAACCCGCCGAGTTCGTGATCGAGCGCGCTTTCGTCGGATGACGTCGAATTTCTTTTGCAGACGAATAAGACAGGAGGCCGCAAGGCCTCCTTTTTGTTTCAGGGGTCGGTTGCGGTGTTGGGGCGGCAATTCAACGGGCTGGAACATCCTGCGGCGATCGCGCGTTAGCTTTCAAACGAAACCGAACCGACGAAGTCGCCCAATGAAAAAAACTGGAACAATCCGCACCTCAATCATCGCCGTAACGGCGGGATTTTTCGCCGCGATGCCTGCAGCCGCCGACGAAAGCTCCTTCCTGTCGTCGCTGGAAGGCAAATGGACTGGCAAGGGAACGGTGATCACCCGCATCGGCATGCCGCCGATCAATGTCAATTGCACATTGAGTTCCGACGCAAAGGCGACGGCGCTGCGCATGTCGGGCACCTGTCGTGGTCTCGTGGTTGTAAGACGCGCTATCGCTGCTGATCTTGCCGCAACCGGCGGGCGTTACAGCGGCACCTATACCGGCCCCTCCGGCCGTCCTTCGGCGCTGGCCGGCAACCGCGAGGGAAATGCGATCAATCTCACCGTCCGCTGGAACCGCGAAATCAATGGCGACCGCGTCGCGGCCATGACCATCGAAAAGGTCGGTGACAATGGCCTGCGGCTGCGCACCACCGACAAGGACGGCAGGACCGGCAAGACGGTGGTGACAAGCGATATCCGGCTTGTGCGCTAATCGGCGTCCCTTAACCGGTCCCGGAATGGTACTGTCTCAGGAGACGTTGGCAATATCCGCCACGGTTTTATTGCGCCCGCTATTCTTGGAACGGTAAAGTGCCGCATCGGCACGGGCATAGGCTGATGAAAAGTCTTCGCCCGGACGTATCGAGGTCAGCCCGAAACTGGCGGTCACGGGAACATCCGCTGGAAAATCCAAAAACAGCGCAGGCACGCCCTGGCGGATGTTTTCAACCAGCGCCGTTGCCTCCGCAATATCCGGGCGGGCCATGAACAGCGCAAATTCCTCTCCGCCCATTCGTCCCGCCATGTCGTCGGCACCGACGAAACCGCGAATATGATCGGCAAAACGACGGATCACCTCGTCACCCGTCGCATGGCCGAAGCGGTCGTTGATCGCCTTGAAGCGGTCGAGGTCGGTCACGACCACGATTCCTCTTTCGCCGCGGGGCCGGGCCGTCCTTGCCATGACGCCCTCCTCGAAACCGCGACGGTTGAAGAGGCCGGTCAGGAAATCATATCGCGCCTGCCGCTGCAGTTCGCCGGCAAGATCGGCGGAGACGATCAGAAGCGTCAGGATGCCGCTTGCGATCATGCCGGTCGGCGTACCGATCGACAGGACGATGATGAAGGCCGCGTCGGAAATCTCACCGCCGGATCGCGCAAGCCAGGCGGCGACTGCAACGCTCGTGATATAAATGCCAAAGACGGTCATGGCCCAGCGGACGGTTCGTCCGACGCCGGTCGCCCGCCTCAACGTATGCACGATGATGCCGACCAATGCCGCATCGGCAATGGCCGTCATCATTCGCGAGGCCATGCGCCATTCCACGAGCTGGAAAGCCCAGACCACAAGAATGAACAGGGTGGAAATGATCCATACGATCGCAACACTGTTGCTGTTGCGTTTTGCCCGCAGACGGAAACCCCAAGCCAGCAGTGCGAAACTGCCGATCGAGGCATGGCAGGCGAGCATGGCCGTCAGCGATTGATGATCGGGAAACAATCCGCCAACAATGCGCAGCCCGTGGCCGATGGCTGACGACATGAAGGACAGGGCCCAGATCATGGCGTGTTGCTTCAGCCCGAAATGCCGCCAAGCGACCAGCAGCGCCACGCCAAAAAGCAGGCTCACGACAACGATGCTCAGCGATGTGACGACGGTAGAAAGCATAGCCGGATTTAAGGGCCGCGGATGAACAAAGCTTTACGGCGAAAGCCCTTATATCTTTGCCTTCGCATGAATTTCAATCCCGCTTCTTTACCCGTGCATGGAGCATTTCCAGGAAAAGTGGCCACCGGTTTTCCGTCCGGAAATGCGACAAAATAAAAAGTTAGAGTGTTTTTCGTGATCCGAAGAAAAGCGAAAACGCTCAAACTAGGCTGTCGGCAATGCAAATGCTTAGCTGAATTCGAGCAGCAGAGGGCAATGATCCGAGACTTCCGGCTGTCTCACGACATTGAAGTGATCGACCTTCACGGCCGGGTTGACCAGCATGTAATCCGCATAACGGTTCTGTTTGGCGTAATGCGATGTCCGCGTGTCGGTGAAGCCGCGTGTCGTGACGAGTTCGACAAGATCCAGCTCTTTCAGCACCGCGAATGTCTCGCTGTCAGGCAGAACATTAAAATCGCCGCAGACGATGATCCTGTCGCCTTCTTCCATAATGTTTTTGACAAGCTGAACGAGGCGCTTTGCCTGCGCCAGACGGGCAGGGCTGTCATGTTTGCCATCGAGGTCACGCAGCCCGTGCATATGGGCGATGACGGCTGGCTGGCCGGCCGCGAAATCAAAGACACGGATGGCATGGCCGGTGCGCGACCTTGGGTGATCGCCGTATCCGTCGGCGGAGAAAGCGCCATGCACGAAACCCTGGGCCTGCGCGACAATGGCAATGGATTTGCGCACGAAGGTCGCCAGCCCCCATTGGGAGGGATAATTGATCTCACCATGAAAGAGATCGCCCTGCGCCGCTGGGCAGAAGATTGCCAGATGATCAGGCAAGGCTTCGGCGACGTCACGCAGAAAATTCGCCCGCTGCGGCAGGTCAATGCCGTGATCGCGATAGGTCAGCCACTCCTGCGTGGCCGCCGGAGTATGAATGACTTCCTGCAGGCACAGAATATCGGGGGCGGATGCAGTGAGATAAGAAACAAGCTCGTCGTGGAGTTTGCCACCCCAGCCGTTCAGGCAGATCAGACGCATTTCCTCTCCATGGCCAAGGATTTCACGAACCGGTTTAGCATGGAACGAGGAGCGATCAATCGTCTCACCCTTTCCTGGAAGCCGGAAATCTTGCAGGTGAAATATGAAAGAATGGATCGTTCTTTACGCAGGCTGCTGAGCCTCTCGACCGTCATCCTCGGGCTTGACCCGAGGATGACGGTGAGCGTCTGGAGATATTCGCCCATTACTCCAGGCCCGGATCGCTCCGGGCCTTCGTGTTCGTTTTCACCGAATGCCTTATTCAGCCGCTTCGGCGTAAGCCTCCATCGGCGGGCAGGTGCAGATGAGGTTGCGGTCGCCATAGACATTGTCGATGCGGTTGACCGGCGACCAGTATTTGTCGATGCGGAAGGCGCCGGGCGGGAAGCAGCCCTTTTCGCGGCTATAGGGGCGATCCCACTCGCCGACGAGGTCTTCCACCGTATGCGGGGCGTTTTTCAGCGGATTGTTGGTCTTGTCCGCACGGCCTTCCTCGATGTCGCGGGCTTCCTCACGGATCGCCAGCATGGCATCGCAGAAACGGTCGATTTCCGCCTTGGTCTCGGATTCCGTCGGCTCGATCATCAGCGTGCCGGCAACCGGCCAGCTCATGGTCGGCGCGTGGAAACCGCAGTCGATGAGGCGCTTTGCAACATCGTCCACCGTCACACCGCAGCTATCCGCCAAGGGCCGGGTGTCGATGATGCACTCATGCGCCACACGTCCCGTTTCGGACTTGTAGAGCACGTCGTAAGCGCCCTTCAGCCGCTCAGCAATGTAGTTGGCGTTGAGGATCGCAACCTTGGTCGCCTGCGTCAGCCCTTCGCCGCCCATCATCAGGCAATAGCTCCAGGAGATCGGCAGGATCGAGGGCGAGCCGAAGGGGGCAGCCGAAACCGCACCCTCGCGACCGTCCGTCGAAGGATGGCCGGGAAGATAGGGAGCAAGATGCGCCTTGACGCCGATCGGCCCCATGCCCGGACCACCGCCGCCATGCGGAATGCAGAAAGTCTTGTGCAGGTTGAGATGCGAAACATCAGAACCGATATCGCCGGGACGGGCGAGACCGACCATGGCGTTCATGTTGGCGCCGTCGAGATAGACCTGTCCACCATGCTTGTGGGTGATCTCGCAGATCTCGCGAACCGTCTCCTCGAACACGCCGTGGGTGGACGGATAGGTGATCATGCAGCACGAGAGGTTTTCCGCATACTGCTCTGCTTTTGCACGGAAATCATCGATATCGATGTCGCCATTGTCACGCACCTTCACCGGCACGACTTTCATGCCGACCATCTGTGCGGAGGCAGGGTTGGTGCCATGCGCCGACGTCGGAATGAGGCAGACGTCGCGATGGGTGCCGCCATTGGCGAGGTGGTAGTTGCGGATGGTCAGAAGCCCGGCATATTCCCCCTGCGCGCCGGAATTTGGCTGCATGGAGAAGGCGTCGTAACCGGTGACCGAGCACAGCTTTTCGGAGAGATCGTCGATCATCTCCTTGTAGCCGAGCGCCTGATCGGCCGGCACGAAGGGATGGATGTCGGAGAATTCCGGCCAGGTGATCGGCAGCATCTCCGCAGTTGCGTTCAGCTTCATGGTGCAGGAACCGAGCGGGATCATCGAGCGGTCGAGCGCGAGATCACGGTCCGAAAGGCGGCGGATGTAACGGGTCATCTCGCTTTCGGCACGGTTCATGTGGAAGATCGGATGCGTCATGTACTGGCTGGTGCGCAGCAGCTCTTTCGGAAGGCGATATTCCGGCTCGAAATCCGAGATCGAGAAATTGCCGCCAAATGCGCGCCACACGGCTTCCAGCGTTGCCGGGCGCGTGCGCTCGTCAAGGCTCATGCCGATCTTGGTCGCGCCCACCTTGCGCAGGTTCACGCCTTCGGCAACAGCCGAGCGCAGGATGACGCCCTGCATGTGACCGACTTCGACGGTGATCGTATCGAAGAAGGTCTCCGGCTCGATGGTGTAGCCGAGCTTTTCCAGCCCCTTGGCCATCAGCACGGCCTTCTGGTGGGTCTGCTGGGCGATCGCCTTGATGCCCTGCGGGCCGTGGAAGACGCCATACATCGAGGCCATAACGGCCAGCAGCACCTGCGCCGTGCAGATGTTGGAGGTGGCCTTTTCGCGGCGGATATGCTGCTCGCGTGTCTGCAGCGACAGGCGATAGGCGCGGTTGCCACGCGCATCGACCGAAACGCCGACCAGACGGCCGGGCATGGAGCGCTTATGCGCATCCTTCACTGACATATAGGCAGCATGTGGGCCACCGTAACCGACCGGAACGCCGAAACGCTGCGAGGTGCCGATGGCGATATCCGCGCCCATCTCGCCGGGTGACTTCAACAGCGTCAGCGCCAGAAGATCGGCGGCGACGGCGGCAATCGCGCCGGTCTGGTGCAGGCGGGAAATCAGACCGGAGAAATCGCTGACATGGCCGTGGGTGCCCGGATACTGGAAGATCGCGCCGAACACGTCGACCGGGTCGAGATCGGTGAACGGGTTGCCGACGATCACCTTCCAACCAAGCGGGGCCGCGCGGGTCTCGATCAGCGCGATGGTCTGCGGATGGCAATTGGCATCCACGAAGAAGGCAGTCGCCTTGGACTTGGCGACGCGCTGGCACATGGCCATGGCTTCGGCAGCCGCCGTCGCCTCATCGAGCAGCGATGCGTTGGCGACATCGAGGCCGGTCAGATCGCAGACCATGGTCTGGTAGTTCAGCAGCGCCTCAAGACGGCCCTGGCTGATTTCCGGCTGGTAGGGCGTATAGGCCGTGTACCAGGCCGGATTTTCCAGAATGTTGCGCTGGATGACCGGCGGCGTGATCGTGCCGTAATAGCCCTGGCCGATCAGCGAGGTCAGCACCTGGTTCTTGTTGGCCGTTTCGCGCAGGCGGTCGAGCGCCTCGCGTTCGGTCAGCGCAGCACCCCAGGTCAGCGGTACCTTCTGGCGGATGGAGGAGGGAACGGTGGCGTCGATCAGGGCATCGAGGCTCTTGTAGCCGATGACCTTCAGCATCTCCGTCATTTCCGACAGCGACGGCCCGATGTGACGCCGGTTGGCAAAATCATAGGGCTGATAGTCGGTGAAATGGAATTCTGTGGGCGTCGTCATTACGCGATCAGCTCCTTGTAGGCTGCCTCGTCGAGCAGCGTCTCGGCATCTGCGGCGTTGGAGAGCTTCAGCTTGAAGAACCAGCCGGCACCCTGCGGATCGGAATTGACCAGCGAGGGATCGTCGACGATGGCCTGATTGATTTCCACCACTTCGCCATCCAGCGGACAATAGACATCGGAAGCCGCCTTGACGGATTCAACGGTCGCCGCGTCGCCATCCTTGGAGAAGGTGGCGCCCACTTCCGGCAATTCGACAAAAACGAGATCGCCAAGCTGTTCAGCGGCGTGGCTGGTGATGCCAACGGTGGCGATATCGCCTTCGAACTTCAGCCATTCGTGTTCTGCGGTAAATTTCAGCATCGTATTTTCTCCGGAGATGGGATGAAGATTATCGTTTGTAGGTGGGCTTGATGAACGGCAGGGCAGCGACGGTGACGGGCAGATATTTGCCGCGCACTTCCGCAAAGATCGCCGTGCCGGGAGCCGTGTAGGCCGTTGGCACGTAACCCATGGCGACGGGGCCTTCGACCGACGGGCCGAAGCCGCCCGAGGTCACTTCACCGATCTCCGTCTTGCCTTCGGCATCCGCAAACAGCTTCGAATGGCCGCGCACCGGCGCCTTGCCCTCGGGCTTCAGGCCGACGCGACGGCGCGACGTGCCGTCTTTCAGTTCGCCGAGAATGCGCTCTGCGCCGGGAAAACCGCCCTCGCGGTCGCCGCCAGCGCGGCGAGCCTTCTGGATCGCCCATTCGAGCGAAGCTTCGATGGGGGAGGTCGTGGTGTCGATATCATTGCCATAAAGACAAAGGCCGGCTTCCAGACGCAGGCTGTCACGCGCGCCAAGACCTATCGGCTCGCAATCGGGATGTTCGAGCAGGGCCTTGGCAATCTCTTCCGCCTTTGCGGCGGGCACGGAAATCTCAAAACCGTCCTCGCCGGAATAACCGGAACGGGAGACGATGCAGGGCACGTCATGCAGCGGAATTTCCAGCACATCCATGAACTTCATTTCGGAGATGCCTGCCCACAGTTCGGCCAGAACCGCTTCAGCGCGCGGTCCCTGAAGCGCGATCAGCGCCCGATCATCGAGCAGGGTAATTTCACAGTCGTCGGAAAGATGCGCCTTCATATGGGCGACATCGGCGTCCTTGCAGGCCGCGTTGACGACGACAAAAAGATGATCGCCGCGATTGGTGATCATCAGGTCGTCCAGGATGCAGCCGTTCTCATCGGTGAAGAAACCGTAGCGCTGGCGGCCTTCCTTGAGACCGAGAATATCGACTGGCACCAGCTTTTCCAGTGCAAGCGCTGCGTCGGCATTGTTGCCGGACTTCGCCTTCACGATCACCTGGCCCATGTGGGATACGTCGAACAGGCCGGCGGAGGTGCGGGTCTGAAGATGCTCCTTCAGAACGCCCGCCGGATATTGCACCGGCATGTCGTAACCGGCGAATGGCACCATGCGGGCGCCAAGCGAAAGATGCAGGGAATGCAACGGCGTGATGTCAAGCTCGGCGGTATCGTCCAAGGACGCCTCCAGGGTTGCGCGAAAAATCGCGCGGGCTCAGGTCATGGCGTGAAAAACACGCCGGGTTCAAGAGCCCCCTCTGTCCTTGTCGCCTGAGATTGTTATCCCTTCGGCGAGCCGTCCTTATGAAAGGTGGCTTCTCTCCAGAGTTCCGTCATCACCGCTGGTCCTTTTGCCTGAGAGTTTCCGGGGCGGTTGCTCCTTCGGCACCGCATTGAAGCGGCTTCTCCCAATGGTGATGCGACGCTCATTATCTGCGAAGCCCCGCTGTTGGCAAGGACCAAATGACGCATCTGAACAGATTCTTGCTCCATCTGCGCCATCGCCACCGAAAGACGCAGTCGATAGTTTGGAAGCGGTGTGCCATCAGTCTGATTTTTTCTCCGGCAGGCCCTTTCGTTTTGTCGATGCCAGTTCATCAAGTTCCTTTTCTGTCATGGACTTCTCCATGCTTTTTGAAGCACCTTGTAAACTGGATTTTTTGACTTCGCCGCGTTTTGCGGCCAGTGCCGCACCTGCTGCTTTCTGTTGCGCTTTCGACTTGGCTGGCATGTCGGATCCTCCTTCCGGAACGGTCTTGTCGCGAGGGAAATGTTGCGCTCCAACGATGGTTCCCTTCGAGAGGTTGGGGCTGCGGCAAAATTCCCCTTTGAAATCGGCGAGAAAGAGGGGTATCGCGAGAATATGGACGTAAATCGAAAACGACGGCTGGCAGGGGTGGAGAAAATGCTTCGCATTTTCTGTGCAGCCCTGATGTTGTCGCTCGGTTTCGCGCATAAGCCTGCACTTGCCGCCGCCCCGGAAGTCGTGCTCGATGAGAGCTACCGGCTGCCGGACGGAACCTTTGCCGAGATTTGTCTGGGCCACAGCGGTGGGGTGAATGCCTCGCATGCCAAGGATGGCCCCGCCCATTCCAGCGACGCAATCCTGTTTTGTGAGGCGTGCCTGCTGGCCTCATCCATTCTTGTGCCGGTCCCCGATGCGGCGGGCTGGCTCAGAACAGAATTCGCCTGGCTCGAAAATCGCTTATCCGCAGAGTGGACTTTCCGCTCGGTCCTGACGATCCGCAAACCGGCTGCACGCGGCCCGCCATCCCTGTCCGCCTGATCTCTTCGCTTCACAGGATCATCGCCGCCGGCTGGCGGCAAGCAATGGCTGCACTGCTTTATTGGCATCAGTCGCAAGGACAAGACACATGAAAACCACCAAGATCATCACCTGCACCCTGTTCATGGCCTCCGTCTCGACGGCACAAGCTTTCGCTCACGCGACCTTCGTTGACGGTTCGGCCGAACAGGACAGCACCATCGTTGCCGCACTTCAGGTACCGCATGGTTGCGATGGCGGACTTGCCACCACCGAAGTGCAGATCAAGCTGCCGGAAGGCTTCATTTCCGCCAAGCCACAGCCAAAGGCCGGCTGGGAGCTGGAGATCATCAAGGGCGACTATCAGAAGGCCTACAAGAACCACGGCAAGGAGATCAAAAGCGGGCCGGTCGAAATCCGCTGGAAAGGCGGCAACCTGCCGGACGAGTTCTACGACACCTTTGCCGTGCAGGGAAAAATTTCCGGCATAGAGGCGGGGCAGGACCTGCCCTTCAAGGTGACGCAGCTTTGCGGCGACAAGGGCAAGGTTTCGTGGGATGAGGTGGCGGCCGCTGGTGTCGATCCTCATTCACTGAAAAGCCCGGCTCCGACCATCCGTGTTACCGAAAAGGCCCATGCGGGCGGACATGATCACTCTGCCATGGCTATGGACATGGACATGAATATGGATGTCGCAAAGGCCGGCAGCCTCGAACTCTCCGCCGGCACGACAAAGGCGATGCTGCCGGGTCAGCCCGTTGGCGGCGGTTACGTGACGATCAAGAATACCGGTGACAGTGACGACAAGCTGATTGGCGTCGAATCCTCAGCCGCCGGCCGTGCCGAAATTCACGAAATGGCCATGGTCAACGACGTCATGAAGATGCGCAAGCTGGATGACGGCGTCGTCATTCCCGCCGGCCAGACCGTGGAGTTGAAGCCGGGCGGCCTGCACATGATGTTCTTCAACGTGAAGAAGCCTTTTGCCGAAGGCGACAAGGTGCCGGTAACACTGATCTTTGAAAAGGCCGGTAAGGTCGAGATCGTGCTTTCCGCCGGCTCGGCCAAGGGCGATGCTCACCAGCATAATTGAGAACTAAAAAACGGCTACCGGAACGCGTGACAAGTCCGGTAGCCGCAAGTTTTTTAGATTATGTCCTTGCTTTCAGCGCCGTGACGGAAAAGGCGTGATGGCCATCGCCTCCGTGATTTTTCCGGCATTCGGTGAGAAATATTTAGAAAAACAGCCTGACATCAGCCTGAATGCAAAAGCGGAACATTAGATGTTCCGGATATAAGAGATAAGATTAGAATATTCATATATCGATTTGATTTGTATTGATATTTTCAGAATAGGTTTTCGCGTTATTTTCCTCATAGGCTTCCACGGCCTGATCGAGTGTCGCCTGTCGTTCGTGACGCTGGCTGGCGACTGTCAGGAAATAAAGCGTCAGGGCGGGCGGCTTGATCGCCGTCATCAGGGATCTGAGCTGGAAGTCGTCTCCATGTTCCGCCTTGCGCGCCAGTTCGTGAATGGCCTCTTCAACCTCAGTTCTGCGCGGCACGCGCTGCGAAGGCTTCACGGCCTCAAGCGCATAGGCAGCCGTATTTGCTGAAACGGAAAGAACCTGTGTCATCCAACCTCCGGCCATCTTCGCCGACCTCTTAAAGAACGGAGATTAGCATCTGCGCCTTGTTGGAAGGCTAAATCGCGCAGCTGTAATTTAATCGTATTTTAATGGACGAAAGTGCCAGACAAAGGGGTTTCGCGTGCCGTTTCTATGGTCTAGAAATGCATCGGACAGCCCGGTCCGGCAATTTCCTCCGGAGACAATCCCTCATGGTGAATATCGTTCTCGTCGCCGCAGGCGGCGCAATCGGTTCCGTATTCCGTTATCTGGTCGGTGTCTGGAGTGTGCGGCTGGCGGGGCCGAACTTTCCCTGGGGAACGCTGGCGGTCAATGTGGCCGGGTCGTTCCTGATCGGTCTTTTGGTCGAGCTTGTGGCAAGGCGTCTCAATGCGTCGATGGAAATGCGGCTGTTCCTCGTCACCGGCGTGCTCGGCGGGTTCACAACCTTTTCGTCCTTCTCGCTCGATGCGGTTGCGCTTTTTGAACGCGGCGCGCTCGGTCTTTCGGCCGTTTACGTCATTACAAGTCTTGTGGTTTCCATAGCCGCGGTTTTCGCCGGGCTGGCCTTGGGCCGCAGTTTGTTCTAAAGGCTTGATCCAAACGGCGCGCCACAGATATGGGCGTGCGATCAGGACAGAGAGACTGGAAATTTCATGGCAGGTATCGAGCATATCAAGGTCGAGGCCGACGAGGCCGGTATGCGCCTCGATCGCTGGTTCAAGATTCACTATCCGGGGTTGGGTTTCGGGCAATTGCAGAAGCTGTTGCGCTCCGGACAGGTGCGCGTGGATGGCGGCCGGGTAAAGACGGATGCGAGAGTGCAGCCGGGACAGATGGTGCGCGTGCCGCCGGTCGATTCCGACCTCAGGGTCAAAAGCGGACCGATCGGCTCGAGGGACCTCAAGCATTCCGAAGACGCGGAGCTTCTGGCGCGCATGCTCCTGCATGAGGACGACAAGGTATTCGTTTTCAACAAGCCGGCCGGCATTGCCGTTCAGGGCGGCTCCGGCGTCAACCGCCACATCGACGGACTTCTGGAGGCCTGGACCAGCCCGAAGGGTGAAAAGCCGCGTCTGGTGCACCGCCTCGACCGCGACACCTCCGGCGTGCTGGTGGTCGCCCGCACCCGGGGCGCTGCGCAGAAGCTGACGGCCGCCTTCCGCGAGCGGGATACCAAGAAGACCTATTGGGCACTGGTCAAGGGCGTTCCTCGCAAGCATCAGGACAAGATTTCCACCTGGCTGGTCAAGGAACAGACGGCGGACGGCGACCGCATGCGCATCGCCAAGCACGGCGAGGAGGGGGCGGATCACGCCATTTCCTATTACCGTGTCATCGATACCGCCGCGCAAAACCTCGCCTGGCTCGAGATGGAGCCCTATACCGGCCGTACCCACCAGCTGCGCGTCCACGCCCTGCATATGGGACACCCGATCATCGGCGATCCGAAATATTATATCGACGATCCGAACTGGGACTTTCCGGGCGGCATCCAGAAGCGCCTGCATCTGCATGCGCGCCATATCGACATTCCGCATCCGAATGGCGGCCGGCTTCGCGTCAGCGCGCCTTTGCCGCCGCATATGGTACAGACTTGGAACTTGCTCGGTCTAGACGTGGCCGATGGCGACAGGGAAGACTAAAAGTCGATGAAACTCGTTCTTTTCGATTGCGACGGCACGCTGGTTGACAGCGCCGGCCTCATCCATGCCGTCATGTCCGATACCTTTGCCGATTTCGGAAAGCCGCGTCCGGATATCTCGCAGACCAAGGCGATCATCGGCCTGACGCTCGATATCGCCATAGCCCGCATGCTCGGCAAGACGCATGTGGATGACGAGGCGCTGGCGATGACGCAGCGCTACAAGGAAATCTATCATCCGGTCCGCGCCCGTCCGGGCATGATCGAGCCGCTTTTCGACGGCATCGCCGCGCTGATCGATACGCTTTCGAAGCGGGACGATGTGCTGGTCGGAGCGGTCACCGGCAAAGGCCGTCGCGGCCTGACCCATATTCTCGAAACGCATGGTTTTACCGATCATTTCATTGTTTCGCGCACGGCGGATGATTGTCCTTCCAAACCACATCCGGCCATGGTGATGGAATGCTGCCATGAAACCGGCATGGTTCCGGCCGACACTGTCGTCATCGGCGATGCGATCTATGATATGCAGATGGCAAAGGCTGCAGGCGCAAAGGCGATCGGCGTCGCCTGGGGATACGCCTCGGTCGATGACCTCTGGAAGGCCGGCGCCGATGCGGTTGTCAGCCACCCGCGCGAAATTTCGGCCTATGTTCCCGCCGATATTCCTGAATAACCCTTTCTATTCGACTGATGAGGACGTGCCATGCGTGATCTCCTGAACGACCTTACGGAGGGCCTGAGCCATCCCGATCCGATCCTGCGCGCGCAAATCCAGATGCAGAAGCCTTTGCCGAAGCGCTTCTATAAGGATGTCACCGTCGCGGAAGCCGAAGATGGCGGCTTCACCATCCTCCTCGATGGCAAGCCGTTGCGCACACCCGCCAAGAAGCCGCTCATCGTGCCGTCAAAGGCGCTTGCCGGCCTGCTTCGCGATGAATGGGATGCGCAGACGGACGTCGTCAATCCGGTGGTCATGCCCGTATCCCGGCATGTGAATACGGCCATTGACGGTGTCGCCAACGACACCCAGGCCGTTTTTGAGGATATACTCCGGTTCTCCTCATCCGATCTTCTGTGCTACCGCGCCGGCGATCCGGCCGCACTGGTTCAACGCCAGACGGACCATTGGGATCCTGTGCTTGACTGGGCAGCCAATGTGCTTGGCGCGCGCTTTATCCTTGTTGAAGGCGTCATGCATCGCGAGCAGCCGAAGGAAGCTATCGCTGCCTTTTCCGTCACGCTCAGAAAATACGATAAGCCGATCGCGCTTGCCGCCCTGCACACCATGACGTCGCTGACCGGCTCCGCCATTCTGGCGCTGGCGCTGGCGGAAGGAGAGCTGACGCTCGAGGAAACCTGGGCGCTGGCGCATCTTGATGAGGACTGGACCGCCGAGCAATGGGGCGAGGACGAGGAGGCGCTGGAGCGCCGCGCCGTCAGGCTCATCGACATGCGCGCGGCCCTCAATGTTCTCGAGGCGCTGAAGAGGGCGTCTTAACGCTTTTCTAACCCTGATATCAGAACATGCGGTTACCTCACGTTAGGGGAGCCGCAGATCATGATCATAATGCTGAAACGCCTTGGCATCGTTGTGCTGGCGTGTTTCACGCTCATGTCTTTCAGGCTTGAACCGGAAGCGACCAATGCCGACCGGCTGCTTTACGATGTGCGCGGCGCATTTGTCGCGGCAAGGCCCGATGTCGCGCCGGCGTTGATGCAATCCATCCATGCGCAGGTGCAAAACGCCATCAAGACGACGGCGCGCGGCGAAATCAGACCGCGCGTGGTGCTGACCATCCGCCTCGCTTCCGTCACGCGCGGCCCATTTCTCTTCGGAGAACGGGCGTCCGCCAAGGTCATCGTGCGCGCCGCCGCCGTGGCGACGGGTGAGGTAATCGCCGAAGCCAAATTCACCGCTACCGTCGTCAGCTTCGACAACCGGTCGATCGAGCAGGAACTTGCCTATGGCGTTGCGGAACGTGTCATCCGCGAGTTCCGGCTGAGCCGGCCCGGTCCGACAACGCTCGCGACGGCATTGTTTCCGTGAACCGCAGCGGAAACCTGAAGATAAAAGAGAGCAGGGAATCCTGCTCCAAGACTGACTACAGACACCGAGAGCCTACACCGGCTTTTTAAGAAGACCGGTGGCCAGGGCTTGGAAGGCCTCGACAGCCTTCGGCAGGACTTTCTCGGGCTTGTCGCTGGCGGCAATCCAGAGCGCGGCATTGAGCGCGGCGCCACTTAGAAGTCGGGCCGCAGCTTCCGGGTCGACTGGTTTGAGGGTTCCCTGCTCGATCAGCCGTTGTACCGTCCGCTTTGTTACCTGCAGGCAATTGTTCTGGCTGGGCCATTGCGACGGATCGCCCAGCACCGCCGGCCCGTCGAGCAGAACGATACGTTGCACTTCCGGATCAAGCGCCATCTCGATATAGGCGACACCTTCAGCCAGCAAACCCTGCCAATCGTCTCCTGCGCGTGCCCCGATTTCCTGGGCGCGTGACGCCATTTCAGAATCAATCTGATTGACGGCTGCGGCCAGAAGCCCCCGTTTATCCCCGAAATTATGATAGAGAGCGCCCCGCGTCAGACCGACTTCTGCGGTCAACTCGTCCATGGATGCAGCCGCATATCCCTTTTCGGCAAAGATCTTGCGCGCAGCTGCGATCAGCCTTGCGCGGTTCTCCTCCATTGTCTCGGCACGTCGTCTCGCCATCGGTTCCTCAAATTCACATGCATCACGTATATGAACTTGACATACGGCGTGTATGTCAGCTATTTCACATACGCACCGTATATGTAATGAGGCGACTTGTGAAGCTTTGAAAAGCTCTGCTGCGCTCATCGGTGCCAATTCAATTATGAAAAAGAGAGATCCAAAATGACTGAGCGCGAAGCAATTTTTCCCGCAAACAGACACGCTCTTTACGAGGAGCATGGTTACTCGGCCGCTATCCGGTCTGGCGACCTTCTATTCGTTTCAGGGCAGGTTGGCAGCCTTTCCGATGGGACGCCAGAGCCCGATTTTGAACGTCAGGTCCAGCTGGCTTTCGCAAATCTCAAGGCGACGCTGGAAGCGGGCGGCTGCACGTTCGACGATATTGTCGATATAACGACGTTCCACACGGACCCCGAAAACCAGTTCGGGACCATCATGGCCGTCAAGCAGCAGATTTTCAGCAAAAAGCCTTACCCGAACTGGACGGCAATCGGCGTCAACTGGCTTGCCGGTTTCGATTTCGAGATCAAGGTTATCGCCCGCATACCGTCAGACGCATAATTCCTATTTCGGGAAACCTCTGCGAGACGGCGTTCTGAAAACGCCGTCACGCCGCCGTTCTTCTACCCTTCAACCAAGCCGCTCGGCATGCCATCTCAAATGGTCGTCCATGAAGGTGGAGATGAAATAATAGGAGTGGTCATAACGCTCGTGCATGCGCAGTGTCAGGCCGATCTCCGTGCCCTTGATCGCCTCTTCGAACAGCCAGGGCCGCAGCCCGTTTTCAAGGAAACTGTCGGCCTTGCCCTGGTCGATCAGGAATTCAGGAAAACGGGCGCCGTCCTCAACCAGCGAGCAGGCGTCATATTGCCGCCATGCGGCCCGGTCCGTGCCGAGATATTTTTCCAGCGCCGGTTCGGACCAGTCGGCGGAGGAGGGCGCGACGATGGGAGCAAAGGCGGAGCAGCTTCTGAAGCGGTCGGGGTTCTTCAGGGCAATGGTCATGGCGCCATGCCCTCCCATCGAATGGCCGAAAATGGCCTGGCGGCTCATATCCGCGCGGAAATGCTGGCTGATAAAGGCCGGCAGCTCTTCCGTCACGTAGCTGTACATGCGGTAATGCTCGGACCATGGCTCCTGCGTGGCGTCGAGATAAAAACCGGCACCCTTGCCCATCTGCCAGTTGGTCAGCTCGTCGGGCACGTCATTGCCACGCGGGCTGGTGTCCGGGCAGACGACGATCAGCCCGAGTTCGGAAGCCATGCGGCGATATTCACCCTTTTCCATGACATTGGCGTGGGTGCAGGTGAGGCCGGAGAGATACCAGACAACCGGGCAGGGCTCCTGGATCGCCTTTGGCGGCACGTAAACCGCAAAGGTCATCTCGCAGTTCAGGGTTTCGGATGCGTGCGAAAATACGCCCTGCATGCCGCCAAAGGCCGTATTTTGCGAAATGATGTTCATGAAGCCATTCCCTTGAGAAGATTTCCGTTCAGCCTGCAAGCGAGACTGCGGCATTGACCGCCGCCGCAACCAGAACCGTGTTGAAGAAAAAGGAGACGATGGAGTGCAGCAGCGTGACCTTGCGCATGGCGGTCGTGGTCACCCCCACATCCGATGTCTGTGCCGTCATCCCGATCACCACCGAAAAATAGAGGAAGTCGTAACCGCAAGGCTCTTTCGTTGCCGGAAAATCCATGCCGCCGCGATGCTGGCGCTTGCCGTCTACCGTGGTCGGCCTCCAGTAAAGATGAGCGTAATGCATGGCCGTCATGGTGTGGATCGTCAGCCATCCGAAGATCACGGAGGCGAAGGCGATGAGCAGCGTCCAGACCGTTTCGCCGCTATGGTTGAGCGCCTGAAACAGCGACACGACGGCAACGCCGACCGCAAGCAGCGTGATCGCAATGATGGCGATTGCGGGCAGGTCGTCGCTGTCGGCGTGGGCCTTCAGATGCTGCGCCGTCAGTCCCGGCAGGTGAAAGGCGGCAAGCGTCAGATAGGTCAGGAAAAACAGAACCGCAGCGACCTCGATGGCGAGCGACGGTGCCAGCGTCAAGGCAAGGGCAAGGCCCAGGGCTCCAGCCAGAAAAGCGATGACGAAGGGTTTATGGCGGCGATAGACGTTGCTTCTCGGGGGGGCCGGGGTCATGGGCTGCGCCTTTCTGTTTGCGCGCTCATTTTTTGACACGGCGGCAGAAACGGTCAAGCGTCTCCAGAAAGGCGGAACGGTCGCGCGGCGAAAAAGCCGCATTATATCCCTTGCTCTCGCCGGTTTCGCGCAAATGAGCGCCAAGATCGCGCATCGCCGTCGCCATGCCGATATTGGACGGATCGAAAACGCGGCCCGTCGGGCCCGTCACCAACGCGCCCTTGGCAACGCAACGCCCGGCCAGCGGCACATCGGCAGTGATGACGATATCGTTTTCACCCGCATGGTCGGCAATCCAGTCGTCGGCGGCATCGAAACCCGCAGATACGATGACGTTTTTCACCATCGGATCCCGCGAGGGGCGCAAACCGGAATTGGCGACGAAGGTCACTTCCAGCCCATGCCGTTCCGCCACCTTGAGTATCTCCGGTTTCACGGGGCAGGCATCAGCATCGACATAGATCTGCGGATTTTGCGACATGGATACTCTTTGCGGATAATTTCTGCGTCGCTTTTAAGGGCAAATGTCCCGATTACCAAGCCCGCTATCTTCGAAAATATGGCGCGAGGCGCAACAGGGCAGACGCTTGCGGCCATTACGCAATTCGCATATGTTCACTTTATGTTCTTTCTTGAGGGGTGTCACATGCTGGAAGAATTCATCGTGCAGGCAAAAACCAACACCTATGTGAGCGGTGGCGACAAATTCCCGACACCCACTCGCCCCGGCGTGCATGATCTGGCCTATCAGGACGGGGACTGGCGTTATCTCGACAGCTATTTTGGCGGAACCGACTTCATCGGCCAGGAGGTCGTCTGGCATCGGGGTGTTCCGCTGTGGGCCATGAGCTATTACGGCCGCATCATCCGCCCCGAGACGATGGACGCCGGTGTGGCGGGCAGGGTGATCCAGCGCTCGCTTTCTGCGCTTTACGGGGAAGGGCGCTTCCTCGGCGGCTTCACCCATCAGGTCGAAGACATGATCTATGTCGACACCAATGAGGGTGAGTTCCGGTCTTTCACTGGCGTCGAACGGATTTATCGGGAAGGTATAGAGGCCTACCGGCTTGACTATCATGGCGGGATCATAAAGCCGTAGAGCAGACGAATTGCCGTGGACAGGGACTGCAATGGCAAATGGCGACGCTCAATATTTCAAGGCGACACT
This sequence comes from Rhizobium sp. X9, assembly GCF_018873185.1. Lineage (NCBI taxonomy): Bacteria > Pseudomonadati > Pseudomonadota > Alphaproteobacteria > Hyphomicrobiales > Rhizobiaceae > Rhizobium > Rhizobium sp. X9. The sequence continues at coordinate 1,210,066 of NZ_CP071311.1, forward strand.
CTATTTTGACAACGAACCCGCGATCTCGGGTTTGACTCTGACTGAGGCATGGGGCGAGGAAGGATATGAATGCGAACCGTTGAGCGAAAAGGGCGTCTTTGACGGCCTGCGCGGGTCGACCAGGGTTTTTGTTGGCGCGCCCGAGCCGGTAATGGCACCGGTTCCACCGGCCCAATATCCGGCGGTCGCGCAGACCAATATCGACTGGTCAAAGACCTTTTGCGTCGATGCGAAAGCGGCATGTGACGATTTCCGCCATGCGACGCACCAATGCGAGTTCAGGTTCCTCATCATGGCGGATGAGAATGATCCCGAAATCGCGCATAACGAAATAGTCTCAACCCTGCTCGGCATCCATCAGGTCGCTCCGATGCGGGCCGTTGCGTTGCATTATCTCGATATGATCGTTGGCCGCACCAATCTTGACGACTATCTCAACTATGCAAACAGTCATCTGGATCAACCGCAGCAAATGGCGGAGATGCTGGCCTTCGGAGCCTTTGTGACGGAGGAGGCAGGAGCAATCAGATCATGGACAACGGGTCTGGAACATTTCGGCCAGACGAACCTGATTCTTGACACTTCGAAGGTAGAGGCGACCGAGGTGCTTCTCACCATATTCGGCCTCGGCCATCTCGTCGTCAACGGGAGGCGCTTTGCAGCCGGTGAAGCCATCACGTCCTATGATCTTCTCGCTCGGTTCGAAGCTGCGGAGCTGGACGGACGGCCCATGCTGCGCATCGTCAGGCATGAGGCCGGCGAGAATACCCCGTCATAACGTGCAGAGCGAGCGGACGGGACGATGAGGGATCATCGTCCCATTGCATCTTTCAAATCAGCCAGGCTGCTTTGTCTTGCGCAGATAGGGAAGAACCGTGTCGTAGGAGCCGAAACGGGCAATCGCATCCTCGTTTGAAACGGCGGCGGTAATGATGACATCCTCGCCCTGCTTCCAGTTGGCCGGCGTCGCCACCTGGTGTTTCGAGGTCAGCTGGATGGAATCGATGGCGCGGAGGATTTCCTCGAAGTTGCGGCCAGTGGTCATCGGGTAGGTGAGGACCAGCTTGATCTTCTTGTCGGGGCCGATGACAAAGACGGAGCGCACGGTGGCATTGTCGGCCGGCGTGCGGCCTTCGGAGCTTTCGCCAGCGCCCGCCGGCAGCATGTCATAGAGCTTGGCCACCTTCAGGTCCTTGTCGCCGATCAGCGGATAGTCGACGTTGAAGCCGGTCGCCGTGCGGATGTCGTTCTTCCACTTCTCATGGCTCTCGACCGGATCGACCGAAATGCCGATGATCTTGACGCCGCGCTTTTCGAATTCCGGCTGCAGGCCGCCCATCGCGCCGAGCTCCGTCGTGCAGACCGGCGTGAAATTCTTGGGATGTGAAAACAGGACCGCCCAGCCGTCGCCGATCCAGTCGTGGAAGCTCACCGGGCCATGCGTGGTCTCGGCGGTGAAATCGGGTGCTATGTCGTTGATACGAAGGCTCATCTTTGGGTTTCTCCCTAATGATTTGAACTGAAATACTGAAGTTTTTCGGCAATCCGTGTCAGGCGCAGGAGCTTAGAGTTTTTGCGTGAATTGGCCAGCCTTTTCATCGGATGCGCGTCGTCTCCTTGATTGATATAGGTGGGTAAAGCCGCACGCCAATGACATATCCCGGCAATGTGTGCGAATTGTCTTCGCGCAGGCATCCGCCAATTCTGATGCCGCATACCTGACGCCGGAACGGCCCAACATATGCCGGATTGCAGGGAGAAACTTCGCCCGGCAATTCCCAGCCGTTTCCCAAAAGACGCGATGGAGAACAGCAATGACGATCACGATCACCGCTTTCGAAAATTCGCCCGATGGCGGCAAGGGTCTGGCCCGTGATATGCGCGTGCGCTGGGCATTGGAGGAGGTGGGGGCGCCTTACGACGTGCGTCTCGTTTCCTTCAAGGCAATGCGGGAGCCTGCGCACTTGGCGCTTCAGCCATTCGGACAGATACCGACCTATCAAGAGGGCGATCTTGCGCTGTTCGAATCCGGCGCGATCGTGTTCCACATAGCCGAACGACATACCGGCCTGTTGCCGCAGGATGCGGATGCACGGGCGCGGGCAATAACGTGGATGTTCGCAGCCCTCAGTACAATAGAGCCGCCAATCGTCGAGCGCTTTGTTGCCGGATACGTGGAAAGGGACAGGAGCTGGCACGATGAACGCCTGCCCTTGGTCGATGAACGCATTCGCAAACGGCTTGGCGAATTATCCAGGCGCCTCGGCGAGGCGGACTGGCTCGACGGCGCATTCAGCGCGGGTGACCTTATGATGGTGTCGGTTCTACAGAGGATAAGAAGTTCAGGCATCCTCGACGAATATCCGAACCTTTCAGCCTATGTGGCCCGTGGCGAGGCGCGCCCCGCCTATCAACGCGCCTTCGCCGATCAGCTGGCGGTTTTCAAGGCCGCCTCGTCACGCTGAACCTTTCCGCATCTCGCCAGAATATCATCAGCGACGCTGGCGAGTGGTGCCGTGGCGTCGATGATCGTCGCATTACCGGAATGCTTCCAGGCTGCCGGCTACCCAATCCGGCCGAGTGGAAAGCGAGGAGAGGGGGCCTTCTTCATTTCTGGATTATGCGTCTGGAACCTTTGCTGCGTGGGTAGCATGCCATTCGGATTTCAAAATCGCATAGATGAATTCGTCTCCCCACTGCCCATTGAAACGATCGTTTTGGACAAGATGTGCTTCCCTGCGCATTTTCAGCCGTTCGACAATCCCAATGGAGCCATGATTGAGCGTGTCGAGCCGTGCAAAAATCCTGTGGCACCCCAACTGATTGAAACCGAGATCCATGATGGCGCGCACAGCTTCTGTCGCATAACCCTTGCCGGAGAAAGAAGGGTTGAAGATATAACCGACTTCGAGTTGCAGAGCATCTTTACTGGCGATTTTCAGGAGTACTTCGCCAAGCAGCATCGCATCCTCTTGACGCACGACCGCCAGTCGCAAAGTGTCGCCATCTTTCGAGAAAGGAGCTGAAAGCAATTCGGCAAACTGCACTGCAAGCGCATCTGGCAGAGGCGGAGATGTGTAGAGAAACCGATAGACGTCGTCGCGCCCATGGTAATCGGCGTAGGATGGCAAATCGTCGGGCTGGAACGGACGCAGGGTGAGACGATCGGTATGTATGGGCAAGAGGATTGCAGTGTTCATTGGTACTCGCATTCAAAGGCGGAAGACCAAGGCTATTTGGGGTCCGGAACAGGAGAAACAAGTCCGCAATTCATTCGCTCTTGCGGGTGCGCTATCGGCTGACGCCGGACAAGCTGGCAATCCGCGTGTCGTTAGGGTGTTCCATTCTTATGAGCGCCTTATATCTAATAGTCGCATAAGATAGATTATGGAACTAAATATCGTTTGGAAGCCTTGCGTTTCAGGCCTTAAGACCTTTCGGAAACCTCAGGCGATCGTTCTGTTGCGGGCCAAAATATCCGCCAGATCGTTCCCTGCGATACCTGAGTGTCCCTTGCACCACGATATATCCACATTGGGATTACGAAGCAGCAAGCGATCCACATTCCGCCACAGAGCTCCATCTGGTATCTGCCGTTTCCGCGCTCGCGAATTGGGGTTGATGCGTTTCCACCCGTTTGTCCGCCAGATTTCGCGCCAGCGATGACACCCCTCGACGACATGGGCGGAGTCCGTCCAAAGCCTGGCCGTCCGGCCTGGCGCATGGGCATCCAGCCACAGAAGCGCATTCATCACCGCCATGACTTCAAACGCATTATTTGTCAGTCCGGTTTCCATTCCTCGCGCGGCATGAAACTGCTGCTCGGCTTCAAACACGACGAATGCCCAGCTTCCCGATTGTGCAACCGGGTCGTATGAACCATCCGTGTAAATTTCAAGTGCTGCGGTCATCGAACTCGTTTTCCCGCATCAACGCGGCATTCGTGCAAAACCTTTTGCCAGAATTGGTCCGGTTGGTCTGCCTGTCGGCGATCCGCCTGCCTGCTCAAGTGTAATTTCGTAGAGCTGGTCGCTTCTCGGTGTCGGCAATACCGGCCCTTCAAGACGTGCGGATCGAACCCCGTCGATCAGGCCGAGAGAAACAGGCCCAACCTCTCTGGATGGCAACGTCCATAGCTGGATCGTCTTGTCCTGCGGCACGGCAAAATCAGCCAGCATCCGCAAGGTCGCCTTTTCGTTTCCGAAATCCTCGACCACGGCCTGAACCTCTCCCGCCTCGTTGAGAAGGACTGCGATCACCAGCGGCTCCGCTGTGCGCGTCAGACTGAAGGTCAACCCGGCCGCAAGAACGACGGTTGCGGCAATGGCGGAAATCGCAATCGATCGCCATCCGTTTCGTTTATTGTCGTTTGCGGTGCGGATAGGCCTATTGGTCGTGGATTTCTCCTGCGGCGGCAAACGGCTTTCGATATTGTTCCATAATTCACCGTTGACGGCGGCAGGCTCAACGCCGGTATCGAGCGGCAGAAAGCGCTCGCGGCTTTTAGCGATTGCCGCCCGCAATTCGCCGTCGCGTTCCATGGCTGCTTCGATAGCTTCAGCGTCCGACGCCTCAAGCAGACCCAATACATAGTCATCGGCGATGGCCGGAATGTCTTTGCGATCGAATGTCATGCCATGCACTCCCGGAGTGCCGAAAGCCCTCGCCTTATCCAGGATTTCGTCGTCCCGAGCGGAGCACGCAACCGGCCGGCAATTTCGCCGTGGGAATATCCAGCGACGTAAGCCATTAAGATGCCTTGTCTTTTTGTCTCATCAAGTGCACCGAGACATTCATAGAGGCGCGAATTCCTGTCGAGTTTCTGCCATGCGGCAATTACCTCGTCCGCCTGTTCACTGTCGCGAAGCGTTTCAACATCCTGCACGGCGAGTTCACGCCTGCCGTCGCGCAGAAGATTGAGCGCCCGGTTTCTGACGATGGCGTAAATCCAGCCGCGAGCCGAACCATGGTCCGCTTTATACTGGTGCGCATGCGTCCAGATGCGCACGAAGCTCTCCTGCACCACCTCCTCCGCCAGTTCCCTGCGCTTGACGATACGCTCTGCCACCGCGATCAACCGCCCTGCCTCACGGTCGAAAATAGCGCGCAATGCGTTTCGGTCGCCCCTGGCGCAGGCGGCGAGCGCCCTGTCGAGATCGTCCGGCACGGAGCCCATACGCATGCAAAACCTTTCGAGTTCAGACCGCAAGCCACAGTTGGCTTTGGCATAATACCCATAGCGCGACGATATGGATGCATGCGGCAGATATTTTTTTGCCTGCTGCATCCAAACGCATCATCCCGCGTGTCTTTATTGTTGGAAGCGTCGAAAACCAAAGGCTGGACGGCTTCCAAACGGATCAACGCACGGGAGAACGACATGAAACCTATCCGCTTCACTCTGATCGCCTCGGCCGCTTTCGCAGCAACGGCGAGCGTCGCAATTTCAGCACCGGTCCTTGGACTGACCGGCGACAAGACGCTGGTGATGTTCGATACCGAAAAGCCGGCCGTCACCAAGACGATGGATGTCACCGGCGTCGACAAGCTCGTCGGCATTGATTTTCGCCCGGGCAGCAAGACCGTCATCGGCGTAACGCCGGATCATCGCATCGTCTCCATCAATCTTGAGACTGGCGCGGCAACCGAAGTGGCCAAGATGGACAAGATGCTGACCGTAACCGAAGCCCCGGTCGTCGTCGATTTCAACCCCATGGCGGATCGTCTGCGCTTCATGACCGGCACGACCAATCACCGCGTTCATCCCGATACGGGCGCGGTCACGGTCGATGGCGCACTCGCCTTCGAAGACGGCGACATGCACAAGGGAGAGACACCCAATATTGTCGCCGCCGCCTATACCAATTCCATCGGCAAGCCGGAAAAAACGGCCATGTACAATATTGATGCCACCATCGGCGCACTGGTCCAGCAGACAAAGCCAAACGACGGCACATTGAAAGCCATCGGCAAGCTTGGCCTCAAGGAGAAGCCGGCGACTTACGCATTCGATATCCACGGCGAGGAAGGCGGCAAGAACACTGCCTATCTGGCCGCAGGCAATAGTCTCTACACCGTCAATCTGGAAACCGGCGCGGCAACCGAAGTCGGTATAATCACGGGTGCGGACAAGGGCCTGCGCGACATGACGGTCCTTCCTGCAATGTGATTTGCCATCGCGGGCTCTGAACAGCTCAAAAAAGAAGGCTGGCCCCGTTTTCGGGCCAGCCTTTTTCACTACGCCATTTATCTTGCGGGTCACATCTTCGGAAGCAGAACCTTGTCGATGACGTGAATGACGCCGTTCGACTGCTTGACATCCGCGATGGTGACATGCGCCACGCCGCCCATCTCGTCGGTCAGCGTGATCTTGCCCATGCTTTCCTTGGCTTTCAGAATGCAGCCGCCAACGGTCTTGACGTCATGCGTACCCTTGTCGTCCTTGATCATCTTTTCGATGGTCTTGGACATGGCATCGGCTGCCACGACATGGCAGGTGAGAATCTTCGTAAGCTGGGCCTTGTTTTCCGGCTTCAGCAAGGTTTCGACAGTGCCCTTTGGCAGCGCCGCAAAGGCTTCGTTGGTGGGAGCAAAGACCGTGAAAGGCCCCTTCCCCTGAAGCGTTTCAACAAGGCCCGCGGCCTTGACCGCTGCGACCAATGTTGTGTGGTCCTTGGAATTCATCGCATTTTCAACGATGTTCTTGTTGTCATACATGGCAGCGCCGCCCACCATTGGATTGGCGGCAAATGCGCTGGCGGAGATGGCGGACACGATTGTTGCGAGTGCAAGCGTGCGTATCGTGGACCTGATCATCGTAATTTCCTCTTGTTCGGTTGCCCCGACGCTCGATACGCGCCTCCTCGGGCTGGCACTCCATAATCGGAGCAAGACAAGATACGAGACGGTCACGGAAAGAGTTTCAGCCGATCCGGATTCTTTGAAAACTTATTCTCGCCCTACAGGGGGAGCCTCCCCCTCGCCCATCAGATCGATCCCAATGAAACGCGCTTCTCAAGCTCGGCCGCCTCTTCCTTGCGTTCGCTGTAGCGGTCAGTGAGATAGGCTGAGGCGTCACGCGTCAGCAGGGTGAATTTCACCAGCTCTTCGCAGACGTCGACAACGCGGTCGTAATAGGATGACGGCTTCATCCGGCCTTCAGCATCGAATTCCTGATAGGCTCTGGCCACCGATGACTGGTTGGGAATGGTGATCATCCGCATCCATCGTCCGAGAATGCGCATCTGGTTCACGGCATTGAATGACTGGCTGCCCCCGGAAACCTCCATCACGGCGAGCGTCTTGCCCTGTGTCGGGCGGACCGATCCGACAGAAAGCGGAATCCAGTCGATCTGCGACTTCATGATGCCGGTCATCGCGCCATGGTGCTCCGGGCTCACCCACAGCTGACCTTCGGACCACAATGACAGCTCGCGCAGTTCCTGTACCTTCGGGTGGCTCACGGGCGCTTCATCGGGTAGTGGCAGGCCTTTCGGATCGAATATCCGGACCTCGCACCCGAACCTTTCAAGCAACAGTCCTGCTTCAAAGGCGAGTAAACGGCTGTAGGATACCTCGCGAAGCGAGCCGTAGAGGATGAGGATGCGGGGCTTGTGGGTCGAGGACGCCGGACGCAGTGCATCGAGATTGATCTCGTGCAGATGCTCGCCTTTCAGTGCGGGGAATGTGTCAGGCAATTCGCTTTCCTTCCTGATCGAGAACCTGTTCGCCATCCTCCTTGAAGAATGGCCCCTTGAAGCTGTCTGGCAGGATATCAAGCACGACCTCGGAAGGGCGTGCGAGCCTGGTGCCGAGCGGTGTCACCACGAAGGGACGATTGATGAGGATCGGCGTGCCGATCATGGCATTGAGCAACTGGTCATCGGTGAGGTCCGGATTGTCGAGACCCAGTTCGGCATAGGGTGTCCCCTTCTCGCGGATGGCTGCTCGAACGCTCAGGCCAGCATCCGCGATCATCGTCGCGAGTTCTTCGCGCGTTGGCGGCTCCCGCAGATATTCGATCACCTTCGGTTCGATCCCGGCGGCGCGGATCAGCGCCAGTGTGTTGCGAGACGTCCCGCAGGACGGGTTGTGATAGATCGTGATGTCCATGCTCATTGCCTTTCGGTGATTGTCTTTCGGGAAGCATCGGGGCGGGAAACAGCGGGGGCAGCCTCATACCAGTCCTTCGAGCGGTTCACGATCCAGACGACCGAGAGCATGACCGGAACCTCGATGAGAACGCCGACAACGGTTGCCAGCGCCGCACCCGATTGAAAGCCGAACAGGCTGATGGCGGCCGCCACCGCGAGTTCGAAGAAGTTGCTGGCGCCGATCAGCGCAGATGGACCGGCAACGCAATGCCGTTCGCCTGTCAGGCGGTTCAAAAGATAGGCAAGCCCGGAGTTCAGATAAACCTGGATCAGGATCGGGATGGCGAGCAGACCGATGACGGCCGGCTGCGCGATGATCTGCTCGCCCTGAAAAGCGAAGAGAAGAACCAGCGTTGCAAGCAACGCCACCAGCGAAACAGGGTGCAGCCTGGCAAGAACGCGATCCAGCACCTCTAAAGTGCCATCCGCCATGAGCCGCTGCCTGATGACCTGCGCGAGAATGACGGGCACGACGATATAGAGCGCAACGGACAGAACGAGCGTGTCCCATGGAACCGTGATTGCCGACAGACCAAGCAGCAGGCCCACAATTGGAGCAAATGCGATGACCATGATCGCATCATTGAGCGCGACCTGCGAGAGCGTGAACAGCGGCTCGCCCTTTGTCAGATTGCTCCAGACGAAGACCATGGCCGTGCAGGGTGCTGCGGCAAGAATGATCAGCCCGGCAATGTAGGAATCGATCTGGCCGGCGGGAAGATAGGGGCGGAAAAGCCAGCCGATGAAAAGCCAGCCCAGAAGCGCCATCGAGAACGGTTTGACGGCCCAGTTGATGAACAATGTGACGCCGATGCCCCGCCAGTAGCTGCCGACCTGCGCAAGAGACCGGAAATCGATCTTGAGCAGCATTGGAATGATCATCAGCCAGATCAGTATCGCGACGGGGATATTGACCCTGGCGATCTCTGCCGCACCGATAGCCTGGAAGGCGCCGGGCATCAGATGACCGAGGGCAACACCGACGACGATGCACAGAAACACCCAGACGGTGAGATAACGTTCGAACATTGACATCATGCGGACTTTCGTTGCGTCGTTGCTGAGGAAGGAAAGCGCGCCCAGTTGCCGTTCCCTCACCTTTGCCTATGGGAAAATAGAGCGAGCGGAATTGCGCGTGCGCAGGGTGCGCACGTTAAGGACATCGTCGATCATGGTCTTGGTCCGTGGTTAGGTCGGCGGCCTGGTAGATTTCACGAGCGGCTGGCCTCCGGGCTGCAGCAGGGTGTGAGTTCGGCGATGAGCGGAGCACAGAGTTCCGTCGAGCCGCCGCAACAATCCTTCAGCAGAAACAGGGTCAGTGCACGCAGGCCATCAAGATCCGCCCGGTAGATGATCGACCGACTTTGCCGCTCGCTCTTGACCAGCCCTGCCCGCGACAGTGTGGCAAGATGTGCCGACATCGTGTTCTGGGGAATGTCGATGAGACGCGCCAGTTCACCCGCCGGAACACCTTCCGGCTCGTGGCGCACGAGAAGCCGGAATGTTTCCAGTCGAGTGGACTGGGCCAAGGCGCCGAGCGCCGTTATCGCAATGCTTTTATCCATATATCCAGAATAACGGATATATTACATCTGTCAACAGCGCGGCTTTCGATATCTGCCTTATGGGCGGCGGCAGGTCAGAATGAAGCGCTGATAAACATAGGTGCGCAGCCTGTTGCGCAGGTTGGCGTTCTTACGCTGCGCTTTTGCGATCGGGTCATGGGAGTGGAGTTCGATGTTGGTAAAACCGGCATCAGTCAGAAGCGGCGTCAGCATTGCGGGCCGCAGCCCCTGCCCGAACGGAAGCGCCTTCATGATTGCAGCGTGGTGATCGCTCTGGGCGCCGTCATAGTTCCTGTCGGCTCCCGCCAGGCGGTCGATAAGCCAGATCAACTGGCTAGCAAAGCGCCCCGCGGGCTTTGGCCTTGCCCAGTCACCATCGAAGAACAGCAGGCGACCGCCCGGACGAAGCAGCCTGAACCACTCGCGGAAGGCCGTCTCGGGCTCGGTCAACGTCCAGACCAGGTGCCGGCAGATGATCGCATCATAGGACTGGTCCGGTTCCATGGTGTTTTCAGCATCCGCCATGATGAAACGCAGCCTCGTTTTTCCGGCATGTTTCGCTCGCGCCACGGACAGCATCGCCTCTGAAAAATCCAGCGCCGTGACGTCGTGGTCGAGATCGTGAATGAGCCGTGTCACCTCGCCCGTGCCGCAGGCCAGTTCAAGGATGCGCTTCGGTTCTGTGCCCAGCAGATCCCTGATCGGCTTTTGCCATGCATTGGCCTCCGGGCCGGCCGCAATCCTGTGTCCAAAGGCCAGATCGAAAGTCTCGGATCTTTTCGACCAGTAATCCCGGATTTCCTCCTTCAGATCGAAATTGCCGCCATCCATCGCGTGATCCTCCATGTGCTGCATCTTGTTTCTGTATTGATGAAATGGTCAGTCTGACGTGTCGAACAGAGCGTTTAGCGTGGCGACCGTCATGGCGATTGCGACGCCCGGCCAGATCATCAGGCTCGGATGGTCGAAGATAAAAACGCGATATTCGAAGAGCATGGAGCCCCAGTCGGGCTTTGATGGATCTGCTCCAAGGCCGATAAAGGCGAGCGAGGCGTAAGCTGTGACCGCAAAACCCGCCTGATTGCCGGTATGGGTCACCATCAGCGGCAGAATGTTCGGCAGAAGATGGCGGATGATCATCCGGAATGGCGGCACGCCCAGGGCTTCCGCCGCATGGACAAAGGTTTGCCCAAGCACGCGCTGGCTGAGGGAATGGGCAAAGAGGGCCGTCGGCCCTATGCCGGCAAGGCCAAGCGCCAGTCCCGCCGTCATCGGCGTGAGACCGAAAACCGCCGCCGTTGTCAGCGCGATGATCAGCGTCGGAACGGTGATGAAGAATTCGCAGCAGCGCAGCAATGCGCGCTCCTTCCAGCCCCCCAGCACCGCAGCGCTGGTGCCGAGCAATGTGCCACCGGTAAAGGCGATGAAGCCGACCGAAAAAACCACCAGCGCCGTGCGCCATCCCCCCGCCATGATGCGGGAAAAAAGGTCGCGGCCGAGGTGATCGGTTCCAAGCAGATGACTCGCCGTCACACCCGAATGCCGGGCGAGAATATCCACCGCATCCGGATCATAGGGCTGCCAGAAGGTGCTCAGGAGCAGAAACAAGAGCAATGCGGCAAGCGCAAGATATCGGATCATCAGGCAAGCCGCGGGTCAAGAAAGCGTTGAAGTATCTGAACGATCAGGTTCATGAGGAGCAGCCATAGCGCAATGACCATGACATAGGCCTGCAGGACCATCTGGTCGCGAACCGCGATGCTCTGCACGAGAAATTGGCTGAGACCCGGAAGGTTGAAGAGAATTTCCATGGTCGCCGTCGAGCCGATCACCCAGCCCGCCTCGGAACGCACCGCCGAAAGCAAGGCGTAGAACGCGCCGCGATGCGCGTGACGCCAGAGAGCCTGCCGGCGCGAAAGCCCCTTGGCGAGAGCGGTGCGGAAATAGGGCTGCCGCATGGTTTCCATCATGTCTCGCCGATAGACACGCGCAAAGACGGCAGCCGAATGCGAGGCTATCAACATGACCGGCAGCAAGATCGCTGTAGTGTCGGTCGCGAAGGGACGGATCCATCGCAGCTGGACGCCGAGAACCCAGAGCAGAACGAGCCCCAGCCAGAAGCCCGGAACGGCCTGGACGAAGACTGAAAATACGCGGCTTGCGCGATCGGCAATGCCACCCGGCCGCGCCGCCGCGAAGAAACCGATCGGCACTGCAACGACGATGGCGATCAGCATCCCGGAAAGGCCGAGCAGGAGCGAAACGGGAAGACGCTCGAGAAACTCCGCAAAAACGGGCTCGCCGGTGCGGAAGGACCGCCCCCAGTCACCGGTGACGAAATCCGCTAGCCAATGCAGATAGCGCAGAAGAAGGGGGCGATCGAGGCCCCATTCTTCCCTCAGCGCAGCAACGGTTTCACCCGTTGCCGAAAGATTCCATACACGGATGGCAATTTGCACCGGATCGGCGGGCATCAGAGCAATAAGCGTGAAGGATGCGAGCGACAGCGCAAGCATTGCCAACGCCGAGCGTATGCCGAACCGGAGCAATTGCATCAGAATTACCTGGCCTCGCCGATATCGGCGCGCAGGACATAATAGTCCGAACCCCAGGGCTCATAATTCTGCAGCCGCTTCGAGAGACCCACATACCAGACCGGAGAAACCAGGAAGGAGGCCGGAACGTCCTTGAACAGTTTTGCCTGAGCATCGAGAGCAATTGCAGCCCGCTCTTTGGCCTCGCCCGCCACAGCAAAGCGATCAAGGATGGCGTCGAAATCCGCAGAGGCATATTTCGCATAGTTGAGCGAAGCGCCGCTGCGCAGCATCGAATTGAGGAAGAAGGCCGGATCGCCATTCGGCGCGGTGTGTTGCGCCCAGAGCGCGATATCGAACTCGCCGGCGGCCGCCACATCCTGAATGTTTTCCACAACCTTCGTGTCAAGCTGGATGCCGACCCTGGCAAGCTGCGCCTTTACGACAGGCAGCATGGTGACGAGGTCCGGACGCTGCGGATAGGTGATGGCGAGCAGGCGCAGCGGCGCGCCGTCCTTTGTACGGTTCCCTGCCCCGTCCCTGACCCATCCGGCTTCATCGAGAAGCGCTTCGGCTTTTTTTATGTCGGTCGGACGCGGCTGTTTTCCGGCGAAGGGGAAGTAGGCGGCATAGGCGCCGGTAGCCGGTTCACCGCCGTTAATGGCGGCCGCCAGTTCCCTGCGATCGAAAGTCAGGTCCAGCGCCTCACGCACCTTGATGTCGGTGGTAATCGGCCTTTTGGTATTGAGGAAGGCGAGATATTGATAACCGACCGGAAACGACTTGATCGTCAGATCCGGATTGGTTTGCAGCCGCTTCACGACTTCCGAGGGCAGCCCGAAGGCGAGGTCCAGCTCACCCGCCTCCAGCGCAAGGGTCATGCTTTGCGCATCACCGAACCTGCGAAATTCGACCGGAGAACGGGAACCGGCGTCAGCAAAATGGGTGTTCGGCGCCAGTCTCAGCGATGTATCCGCCTTGAAATCCGCGATCTGATACGGTCCGGTGAACAGAGCACGGCCATCGGCGGCAGTCGTATAGGCAACCAGCGGCCACTCCGCAAACAGCGCCTGCAGGAAGGACACCGGTTTCTCCGTCGTGATATCGAGCGTCAGTGCATCGACTGCCTTGAAGCCAAGCTTTCCACCTGTCGCAAGCGCCGCCTTGTTGGTTGCGAAAGTATGCTCGAATCCGGCCGCAAGGGCTGCTGCCGTTACGGCAGAACCATCGGAGAAGGTACGGTCCGGTTTCAGCGTCACGGTCCAGGTCAAGTCGCCGGTGCGTTCTGCTTTCTCGGCAAGGTCAGGCACAAGCCGTCCATCTTTGTCGACGGTAAAGAGGTTCTCTCCCACACCGTGACTGACGAGCGCCCAGCCATTGGAACCCTTTGCGGGATCAAGGCCACTTGTGATGTAGGTGGCGCCGACGCGCAAGGGTTCGGTGGCCAGCGCATTGCCCGCCACTCCCGTAATGAAAGCCGCGAGCCCGGCTGCCGCCAGACGCGAAATGCTCTTTGCCGACATTATGTTTCCTCTCATGCTATTCGGATAGATTGCGAAGCCGCTGCTTGCGGCCGGTCGGGTGATAGGCGAAATCGTCGACGACACACCCGCCAAGCAGGTGTTCGGCAACGATGCGATCGACAGCCTCCTCGGTAACGCCGCCGTAATAGGTGCCTTCGGGAAAGACCTGCATGACCGGTGCAAGGTTGCAGGGGCCAAGACAGGTCGATTTGGCCGTCATGGTGCCATCGCCGGTAACCCGAAGCTTCTGCCGTTCCTGCTGGTTGCGCAGATGTCCCCAGATCGCGTCAGCACCGGCCGAATTACACGGGGCGCCCTGACAGACGAGCACGCGGCGCTTCTGCGCAGGCACCAGCGACCCCTCGCCCGCCGGACGCACCGAGGATGAAAGATCGAGCGCCTGCGCCGTTCCGGCGAGGTCTTCGAGAAGGCGCGCCATGAGGGTGCTTGCGGTAGGGCTCGCGGTTATCGAGAGCGACGGCCACGGGCGCGGGTCCGCTGCCCGCCATCGTTTCAGGGTCTTGGTCAGCCAGTTTTGAAAGCTGGGCTCGAGTGGCAGCATGAGCGGCACGAGGAGGAGATTGCCGAAACCCTCATCGATGAGCGCACCGAGCGCTTCGCGCAGGGACGGCGTGCCCTGTTCGGTGAAGGCGAAACGAACGGTTCTCGCTCCGCGCAACTGGCCGGCCAGCGTCGCGAGACGCTGCATGTCCTGGTGCGGCGCCGCTGCGAAAGCCGATTTGGCGACAAGCAGCACGGCGTCGGGCTGAGAGGGCTCTCGATGGATTGGTTGAGTTTCGGTTGTCACAATGCCTCATTCACGAGGCGGCAACGAAAATGACGGGCCTCCGGCCGAAATGCCGGAAACAGCCATCATTCCCATGGCACCCCCCGACCACGGAATTACAATATGTCAGGCAGGTCTCCTGGCTTGCGGGTCAAAGCCACCTCACCCGTCTTCCCGGCATTGCTGCCAGTGACATCGTGGGCGATTGGCTCACCGCTTACAGTTGCGGGACAGCTCCGGGTCTTCACCGGATTCCCTCTTAGTTTCCACCGGGTGGCGGAAGAACCATGACGGAGCGAACCTACACTGCCGCAGGCCGCTGTCAACCGCCTGCGCCGCAAGTGAACACGCTACGCAAGTCTCCTTCGTCCAATCTATTGTTACGTTATAAAGTTACATACACTTGGTTTTATTTGCTGGTCAAGCCCATGTTTTGCGATGCGGTACCGAATTGGCGCACACACCGCCGTCATCGCGCGGAAACCAAAAATAAAAAGGAAGATATCATCTATATAAAATACAATTATATCAATGATTAAAGCAAACAACATAAAGTAATTTATAATTCACCGGAGGCCTCCCGGCGTCGCAATTCAAGCTCTTCACTGTAGCGCCTGAGCGTGTGGCTCTCCGTCAGAAGGCCAACCGGGCGGTTTTCTATCTTGTCGTTGACGACGACCAGCGCTTCGCTTTCCGTCGCATCGAAAGCGGCTGCCGCCTGCCGCGCATTCATCGTCGGCAGTAGCACGTCATTCTTGTAGTGCAGATAGGTTTCGAGGCTGATCTTGCTCGGGTCGCGATCCATCGGATCGGCGTAGATTTCCGGTACGAGGACGATGCCGGCGTAGCGACCGTCATCATGCGTCATGATCACCCGCTGCGTTGATCCCAGTGGAAACTTCTCCTTGAAGGCTGGAAGACCCATGCTGACATTGGCCTTGCGAATATCGGCACGCATCATCTTGCCCACGGTCAGGTCGCGGATCCAGCCAATGTCATGGGCGCTGCGAATGCTTTCGCCTCTAAGGTGGAAGCGCCAGGTGGCGAAGGAGTAACCGAAGGTCGTGCGCACCACGAGCGAGGTGGTGATGACGGCAGCAAGCACCAGAGCCGTGATCTGGAAGTCTCCGGTCAGTTCCAGCGCCAGAAACGTCATCGTCAGCGGACCGCCGATAATGGCGGCGGCAAAGGCGCTCATGCCGATCACGGCATAGACGATGGGTGCTGTCGCCCCATAACCGATATAGGGGGCGCAAAGCGCGAAAATCTTTCCGAGCAGCGAGCCCATGAACAGCGACGCGAAAAACAGGCCGCCGCGGAAATTAGAACCGATGGAAATGGCGCTGGCCGCCGCCTTAAGCACGAATAGCCCGGCCAGCCCGTAGATCGTCAATTCGGCATCGATATTGAGATGCAGCGCACCATGGCCACTGGACAGGACCTGCGGTGAAATAAGCGCAAGGGCACCGACAGCCACGCCCCCCATTGCCGGACGCAGCCAGCCCGGAATGGCGCTTTTGCGCGCCGTCTCTTCGATGAAGGACACCGTCTGCATCAGCGCGATGCCGATCGCCGCGCACACGACGCCCAGAAAGATGGCGGGCACGTAGTCCGCCGGCGTTACACGGCTGGCATCGACGATATCGATGGAGAGGCCGTGGCCGCCAATAAGCCCGATGACGGTGGCTGCGACGAGCGCCGATACGATGAGCGGCGCAAGCGTCACGACGGTATAGGTGCCGATGATGAGTTCGATGGCGTAAAAAGCTCCTGTCAGAGGCGCGTTGAAGGCCGCCGCTATCGCGCCCGCAGCACCACAACCAACGAGGATACGCATGTCCCCGCGCCTCAGTTTCAGCTTGATGCCGATCTTGGAGGCGACGCCACTGGCGATTTGCGTATAGCCGGCTTCCAGCCCCACTGACGCACCAAAGCCGTTGGAGACGATGTTCTGCACGCAGACGATGATGCTATCCGTCAGCGACAGACGGCCGCCATGCAGCGCATTCGCCTCGATCGGGTCGACCATCGGTTTTTTGCGAGTTTTGGAAAGAATGAAGATGATGATGCCAAGCACGATGCCGCCGATGATCGGCCCGGCCAGCACGATCGGGCCGGAGAGATCGCTGCTGCTCAAGCGCTCGACGCCATAGACCAGAACATGCAGCGCCGTGCTCAAGGCGCCGATCAGCGCCACCAGGAGGCCCGCAGCGATGCCGATGAGAACGGCGAGAGCCACCAGCCCCAGTTCTCCGCGCCGGAACATCGCCCGCAGGCGGCTGGCGCGCAGATTGTCGAAAAAGCTCGCCATACTGGGTGCACGGAAAGGCCGGGTCGACATGCTGTTCCTTTTCAGGCGGTATTAGGGCGCTTCAATCTCGATCTCGACTTCGAAACGCATCTGATCGTAAGCCGGTTCAACATGATCAGGCGTTTCACGCATCACCGTGTCATAATCGAGCGGAATATGCATATGGGTCAAGATCGCCCTTTTGGGTGCAAATCTTTCAATCCAACCGAGCGCCTGTTCCAGCGAAAGATGACTGGGGTGATAGCGGTGCTGCAGCGCGTCGATGACGAGAACGTCGAGACCGGCAAGCTTCGGCAGGGTCTCAGTCGGAAAATCGCTGACATCGGTGCAATAGGCGACATCGCCGATCCGAAAGCCGAGCGAATGCACGTCGCCATGCTGCTGCATATGCACGTTGAAAGGTATCGACCCGCCTGCCCCGTCGACGATCAACGTCGCGTCGATATCGGCGATGATCCGCGGCTCCACGATGGGCGGATAGCTGCTGCCCGGCGGTGTCTCAAGGCAATAGGCAAAACCATCCCAGATGCGCGCCATGGTGACGGGGTCGGCATAGATCGGAATGCGGCTTTTCTGGATGGCGAAATAGATGCGCAGATCATCAATGCCGTGCAGGTGGTCCGCATGGGCGTGCGTGTAAAGCACCGCATCGACCGCCTCCACCTTGGCAGCGATCATCTGCTCGCGAAAATCAGGGCCGGTATCAATGACGACGGTGGTCTTGCCGCCATCGGGTCCGATCTGCTCCACCATGAAGGCCGTGCGCGTGCGCCGGTTTTTGGGGTTCTCGGGGTCGCAGGCGCCCCAGTCGCCGTTGATGCGCGGTACGCCGGGTGACGACGCGCATCCGAGAACCGTGAAGCGGCGACGGTAGATTGCCACGCCTACACCCTTGTCATTTTCGAAAAGCAGCGGAAGGCATTCTCTGTGGTGATTTCAGCCATGCGCTCGAAGGAAATGCCATGCACCTCAGCCAGAACCTCAGCCGTGTTGACCACATAGGAGGGCTCATTGCGTTTGCCGCGCCAGCGCTTCGGCGCAAGATAGGGCGCATCCGTTTCAACGAGCAGCCTGTCCAGCGGCACTGTAGCGGCGATGTCGCGGATATCCTGCGATTTCGGGAAGGTCAGAATGCCGGAAAAGGACACGTAACCGCCAAGTTCAACGCCCGTTTTCGCGAGATCAGGACCGGCGGAAAAGCAGTGCAGGATGAAGGGAAACGCCCCCTTCTCACTCTCCGCGCGCAAAATCGCAGCCATGTCCTCATCGGCACTACGGCTGTGGATGACAAGCGGAAGCTTCGTCCTTCTTGCCGCCTCGATGTGGCGAAGGAGGCCGGTCTTCTGGTCTTCCGGCTTCTGCGTATCGTAGAAATAATCCAGCCCCGCCTCGCCGATCGCCACGATCTTGTCGTGGCTCTCGGCAAGCCGCACGAGGTCGTCGGCCGAAATATCCAGCTCCTCGGCCGCGCTGTTGGGATGTGTGCCGACCGAGCAGAAGACCGATGGATATTTTTCCGCGATCTTCAAAAGCTCCGGCAGGCGGCGCACCCGTGTCGAGATCGTCACCATCTGGCTGACGCCCGACGCGTGGGCGCGGGCGATGATATCGTCGCGCTCAGCCTCGAAATCGGGAAAATCCAGATGGCAATGCGTATCGATCAGCATGGGTGTCGCCTTCACGCTTCCGGTGCGACGTAACGCGGGAAGACGGGCTTGGGTGCCTCAAGCGGCGTGCCCGGAACCAGACGGCCCGCTTCGCCGAGTGCTGCAAAATCACGTTTATCGGCAGGGGCCGCAACGAGATCAAGCAGCTTCTCGCAGGACTCCGGCATGAAGGGCTGCAGGAGAATGCCGATCTGGCGCACCACTTCCGCCGTAACGTAAAGCACGGTGCCCATACGCTCCGGATCGGTCTTCTTCAGCGCCCACGGCTCCTGCGACGCGAAATAGCGGTCGGTTTCCGAGACGACGGCAATGATGGCCGCAAGCGCGCGATGGATGAGCTGCTTGCCCATCTCCTCGCGGCAAATCTCAAGCAGCCCGTCGGCGGAGGCGAGCATCGCCTTGTCTTCATCCGTCAACGCGCCGGGCGTCGGGATCTGGCCGTCGCAATTCTTGACGATCATCGACAGCGAACGGCTCGCCAGATTGCCGATGCCATTGGCAAGATCGGCATTGATGCGGGTGGCGATGCCCTCTTCGCTGTAGCTGCCATCCTGGCCGAAGGAGACTTCGCGCAGGAAGAAGTAGCGGACCTGATCGAGACCGAAATGGCTGACCAGATTGACTGGATCGACGACATTGCCGAGCGACTTCGACATCTTCTCGCCCTTGTTGAGCAGGAAGCCGTGCGCATACACCCGCTTGGGCAGCGGCAGCTTTGCGCTCATCAGGAAGGCAGGCCAGTAGACCGCGTGGAAGCGGATGATGTCCTTGCCGATGATATGCACGTCGGCGGGCCAATATTTCGCGCGCGGACCGTTCTTGTCTTCGATGTAACCGGTGGCGGTAATGTAGTTGGTCAGCGCATCGACCCAGACATACATGACATGCTTCGGATCGTTCGGAACCTTGATGCCCCAATCGAAGGTGGTGCGGGAAATCGAGAGGTCCTTGAGGCCAGACTTCACGAACGAGATGATCTCATTGCGACGCTCGGCCGGACCGATGAATTCAGGGTTTTCCTCGTAGAGCTTCAGCAGCTTGTCCTGATATTCGGAGAGCTTGAAAAAATAGCTTTCCTCCTCGACCCATTCGACCGGTGTGCCCTGCGGCCCGTACCGAACGCCGTCGGCGCGCACTTCCGTCTCGTCCTCGCCGTAATAGGCTTCGTCGCGCACGGAATACCAGCCGGCATAGCTGTCCTTGTAGATGTCGCCGCTATCGGCCATCAGGTTCCAGATATTGCGCGAGGTCTCGTGATGACGCTCTTCGGTGGTACGGATGAAATCGTCGTTCGAGGCGTTGAGCAGTTTGCCCATTTCGCGAAACTGGTCGGAGTTGCGCTGCGCCAGTTCTTCGGGCGAAATGCCTTCTGCCCGCGCCGTCTGCTGCATCTTCTGGCCGTGTTCGTCGGTGCCGGTCAGGAAGAACACATCCATTCCGTCCAGGCGCTGAAAGCGTGCCATGGCGTCCGTCGCGATCAGCTCATAGGCATGGCCGATATGCGGCTTGCCGTTAGGATAGGAGATCGCGGTGGTGATGTAGAAGGGTGTCTTGTCTGTCATGACGGTCTATCGACTTTACAGGCTGTTTTTTGGATAAACCGCTCTTAAACCATTGTTCGCAGCAGCGAAAGGCAAAGCGTACGTTTTGTACGATGGCTCGCAGACAAAGTGGAGTTGGCGAGCGCTTGGCATTCGCACTACCGTCACCCCGGACTTGATCCGGGGTCCAGCAGCGATCAAGTCCTTGATCGCGAAAGACTCATTCTCCACCGCGCAGACGCGCCCCGGCTGGATGCCGGATCAAGTCCGGCATGACGGAGGAGACGTTTCCATATCGGTAAAATCGTACGTTTCGGACGATTTCCTGTCTTCAAACGCCGCGAATATCTTCCAGAATGGAAAGCACCATCTGCTTCTTGTCGAGATTATAGGCCTGAGCCACGGTAATACGTTCCGAAAGCGTCGAGGAAAGCCGCGCATGTCTTTCCGCCGCAGCGATATCGCCCGCCATCGCCGCCGACCGCGCCCGATCCATCAACTCTTCCGTCACGTGCTCCATGAAGAAGCCGAGAACGATATCGCCATCCTTCTGCGCCAGAACTTCGGCGAGCTTGTGCATCTGCTTGCGCACCCCCGGCCCATCCGCCGTCATGACCGCGGCGAAGGCCTCGACGATATCGGAGCCGCCGTAATTCATCAGCTTGAGCGCCTGCGCGACGCTGCCCTTGGAGCCGGCAAGCAGGGCATCGCGTTTTTCGCCGGTGGCATTGATGCCCAGATGCTCGAGGGACTGCACCATATCTCCATCCGAAAGCGGCAGCAGCCGGAGCGGCATGCAGCGCGAGCGTATGGTCGGCAGCAATTTGCCCGGCGCATGCGACAGGACGAGGAACATCGCCCGTTTGGGCGGTTCCTCCAATATCTTCAGGATGGCGTTTGCGGCATTGCGATTGAGATCGTCAGCCGGATCGATGATGACGATCCGCCAGTTGCCGGTGCCCGATGTCTGCGCGAAGAAATGCCCTGCCCGCCGCACCTCATCCACCGTGATGGCGGATTTCACCCGGCCGGTCTTTTCATCCACCGGGCGGGTCAGATGCAGGAGATTATGCGATGCGCCGGCGGTGATCTGTCGGCTGACGAGCGATTCCGGATCGGGATCGGCCAGGAAATCCGGTGCGGAGGCCGGATCGGGATGGGTGAGCACGTGATTGGCAAAACGGAAGGCGAGCGTCGCCTTGCCGATGCCTTCCGGCCCCTCGATCAGAATGGCATGGTGGCCCTTGCCGGAGCGATAGGACTGCGCCAGAAACGCCTCCGCCTCGCCATGGCCGAAGAGCTTCGTGTTCTGCTGTGGCGCGATTGCGCCGTCGAGAACGCCCTGAACCTCACTCATGCCTGGCACTCGCCGCAGTCCCAAGCCGCTCAAGCATAGGCTCCACGAACGACATGACGTCTCCGGCGACCTTTTCTTCCGGCTGGTCGGCATTGACGATCCGACAGCGACGCGGCTCTGCAAGCGCGATATCCAGATAGGCTTCCCGCCGCTTCTCGTGGGTCTCAATTTCCTCTTTTTCGAACCGGTCTGGCGCAGCGCCCTCATCCGCACGCTTTCTGGCGCGGGCAAGGCCCTTTTCGGCGGCGATGTCGAAGATCAGCGTCAGTTCCGGCACGACGCCGTCGATCGCGACCCGTTGCAGCGTCTCGATGAAGTCCGGTTCCAGATTGCCGGTGGTGCCCTGATAGACACGGGAGGAATCAAGAAACCGGTCGCAGAGCACGATCGCGCCCTTCTCCAGTGCGGGGCGAATGACCTCCTCGACATGATCATTGCGCGCCGCCGCAAACAGGATCGCCTCCATGCGCACGCCGAAGGATTCCGCCGCACCGGAAAGCAGAACGTGGCGAACGGCCTCCGCCCCCGGCGAACCGCCCGGTTCGCGCGTCACGACCACCTCGAAACCAAGGCCGCGAAGCGCCTCGGCAAGCGTGCGAATCTGCGTCGACTTGCCGGCGCCCTCGCCGCCTTCGAAGCTGATGAACAATCCGGTCTTTTCGGCCAATGTCACGTCCTGTGAGGAATTCTCAGAAATATTGAAATGCCTGTTTACAGCATCGAAGCGAAAAGTGTGAAGCGCTTTTCAGAAAATCCGGTGGCTGAACAAAAGCATAGGAAAGCTGTCGATTACGGAACAGGCCTCAAAGCCAGAACAGCAGCAATTCCTTGAGCGCACCTGCCGCATTCTGGGTCAGCGTGCCCTTGCCGACGGCTGCCTTGGTATAAAGCGGCACTTCCCGCAACAGCCGTTCGCCGGAAAAAACCTTGAGCGTTGCGACATTCGCGCCAACGTCGAGTGGTGCATTGAGCGGCCAGCGATAGACGATCCGCCCCGAAATACGCTCCGGATTATTGACCGGCACCAGCACGCTGACATCCTCCTTCGGCGAAAGATCGATATGGGAGACATCGCCGCCATAGACGCTGACGGAGCCAACGGCTTCATCCCTCGCAAAAAGATGGCGTTTTTCGAAGGCCGTCAGCCCCCAGTCCACCACCCGGCGAGCCTCTTCCTGTCGCGTCTTGTCATCGACGATTCCCGCCAGCGCCAGATAGACCCGGCGCCCCTCACGTTCCGCCGAAACGACGGCCGCAAAGCCGCTGCCTTCCGCAAAGCCGAGGCCAAGACCGTCTATGCCGTTGCCCAATAGCGAGTTCTTGTTGCGCTGGAAAATGCGGTTCCATTCGAAATCCGGCTTTATGAAAAGCCCGTAGCGATCCGGATAGGTATCGTGCAGATGCTGGGCGAGACGGACCATATCCCTGGCGCTCGTCTGGTTGCCCGGATCGGGAAGGCCCGTTGAATTGGCAAAGGTGCTGCGGTTCATGCCAAGCTCGCCCGCCCGCACCGTCATGCGCTTGGCAAATGCCGGGTCGGAACCCGCCATGCCCTCGGCGATGATGATGCAGCCGTCATTGGCGTTCTGCACGATAATCCCGGTCAGGAGATCATTGATGCTGACGGAGGATTTCAGCGCTGCGAACATGGTCGAGGTTCGCGAGGGCGCGCCACCCGTGCGCCAGGCATATTCCGATACCGGATAAGGCGTCTCGGGCGTCACCTGCCCTTTCGACAGCGCATCCAGAACCACCTCCACCGTCATCAGCTTGGCAAGTGAAGCGGGCGGAAAGGACTGATTTTCGTTCTGGGAAAGAAGCACCGTGCCGGTCTCGGCATCGATCATATAGGCCTGTTCGGCCTTGGCGATGAAAGGTGCAGTTTGCGATTGCGCCGAATTACCACCGAAAAACGCAAACGCCGCCGCTGCCGCGACCGGGAGAAAAGAACGATGAATGGCCTTGCGCATGAAACCGCCCAGCTTTCCCTGCCGCAACCCGCCGCTCGCGACGAAAACGCAAGTCAGCCATAAACTCTTCATACCGTCAGCGTGTTTTCGCCTGCTGACGCTTCACATGGGCGAGTATGGAATCCTCATTCAGCGCTCCACGATCGACGAGTACGCTCTCGAACGCACGTGAGGTCCTGGAAACTGTAGCAGATTCCTCGGAATAAGCGGCTGCATATTTGGAGGATGGCGTCGGCACGCGCAGATAATTGCCGCCGGGTGCTGCCGGCTCACGCATGAAATTGCCTTCCGGGCGCTCGGCCAGGAACGGACCGATTTCCGGCAGGATTGCAAATTGTTCGAAGGCCGGCGCGGGACCATTGACCAGCGGCATGGCCTGGAGCGCCGCATTCCTCTTGGAACCCACCAGCGCCGTCTGCGTGGAACCGCCGTAATTGGGGTTGGACGTCGGAGCCGGCACGAAATTCGGGGAAGCCGAAGCCACCATGACGCCGGTCGCAATCTGCCCTTCCGGCGCAACACCCGGCGAACGTGAGCCCTTCGGAATATAGGACGCCATCAGATAAGGCATGTCGTGCCCATCAAGCGGCGCGCGGCCGGCATATTGCACCCGCACATTCGCCGTTCCGGTCGCCTTCATATCAAGAAGGTCAGCCGTCTTGCTGGAAACGTCGATCAGGCGGCCCTCATGGAAGGGGCCGCGATCGTTGACGCGCACCAGAACCGAAGCGCCGTTCTCCATATTGGTGATGCGCGCATAGCTCGGCAGGGGAAATGTCGGATGTGCGGCGGAAAGATGTTCCTTGTCGTAGACCTCGCCATTCGCCGTCAGGCGACCGTGGAAGGCGGAACCGTACCAGGACGCAAGTCCGGTCTTGTTGTAACCCGGCTCTTCTTTCGGAAAATAACGGCGGCCCTTGACCGTATAGGCATTGCCGACAAGCTCGCGCCCGCCGCCTTTGGGGATGCTTTTTCCGTCTGCCACACGCGGGCTGGCTTTGACGCCATATTCGGATTCGGAAAAATATTCCTTGCTGCGCTTTGGCTTCGGCTTGGTATCGGAGGTGGTTGAACACGACGCTGTCGCGGCGCAAAGCACGGAAATTGCAAGCCACTTCGCACCCGATCTGGTGCTGATGCCGAGTTTCTTGACCGTAGAATTCAAATCGTCTGCCCCACGCTGCTTACAGGCTCGGAGAACCGTACCCTCTTCCGCTTCGATTGCTTTGCCCCTGCCATCGAAGCACCTAACAGTCGCTTAATCTTGTGCATAACGTGGCGAAAATGCGAACGACTTCTGCAAAATCGATAAAATTGTAACGAACGTGGTTAATGATTTATGTCTTTTGGAGGGCGTTGAATACGCGCTTTACCCCTCATAGAAGCCCTCTGCTGCTTCAGTCCCCCTACGGAACAAACGGATTGTCACCGCGTTTCCTCCCCGCAAACAACCAAGCTTCCGCCGGTTTTCGGCTGAGGGAGGAAACATGATCAAGTCATTAAAAGCTACGGGTCTGGCGCTCGGTATTGCCCTGGTGTCCATTACCGCCCCTATCCCGGCAGGCGCGCAGGACATGGAGTTGAGAATCGGCCCCGATGGCGTCCGCCCGGTCATCCGAGATCGTGACAGGGACGTGGACCGCCGCGGCCCGCCCCGCATGCGCGGCTGCAGCGAACGCGAAGCCCGCGCCGCCGCCCGTGAGGCCGGCCTGCGCGACCCGGAAGTTGTACGCGTCACTCCCGGCCGGGTCGTGGTCCAGGGCTTCACCCGTCGAGGGCCGGACCGGATCACCTTCGCGAATGAACGTGGTTGTCCGGAAATCTGACGACATATGAAGTTTGGAGCCCGCCGAAAGGCGGGTTTCTTCTTCCCTGATGATGATGCGAGGCCATTTCCGAGATCAATTGATGCTTCTGCGCCTGTAATGAGCGATCACGAGCCATGCTGTACCGAGTGAAACAACGCCTGCGAAGAAGCTCGTCAAAGCAAGATAAACCGGACGCGATTTTAGCTGTGCCGTTTTCTCGCTCAAGGTATTGATGATCGTCGAAACAGATGACGATGATACGGGTTCCCACCCTTCTTCAATGCGGGCTAACCTTGCTCCATAAACGAAAAGGCCGAGTTCCGGTGCTCCTGGGTCAAGGTTTTCGGCAGAAAGTCCGATTTCCGTATAGTTGAATGAGCCACCTCTCATACCCTTGGTCCACTCATCGCACCGCCAGCATCCGCCCTCACCTTTGCTGCGCCAGTCTTCAACCCACTCCCAAACATTACCGCCCTGTTGGCGAGTGCCGTAGTAACTTTCCGATGCTGCAAATGCATCAACCCTGCTTACGAAGTAAGGCGTACCCTCGCCTAACTGTTCACGTAAAGTATAGTTCGCCCCCGTCAGCATTCGCTCCGACGCCGGATTCGGGGGGATGTCTGATTTTGTTGGATACTTGAAATATCGGCGAAGCTCAGCGTTGTAGTAAGCCGCCTTGTACCACTCATCGTCGCTTGGAATAAAAAATTTGGCGCCGAGGTTTCGGGTCGGCAAGCGCGAGCTATCAAATGATGCCATTGGGGCGGGAAAGACGCGGGTGTCATATGCACCGGTCTTTTCGTCTCCTTCAGTGGTACCCAGCTCCTGTCTGCCGGTCGCAGGGCGACCGTAATGCAGCCAGTTTGCCATACGGGCAAGATCAAACCACGAGACATAGGTTACAGGCCTTGTCTCCCAACCTGGCTTTGATCGATATCTGGCTTTGCCATCTTCGGATATTTTCTCCAAGCCACCAACAACTCCGGTCTGCATATCGGCCTTGAAGAGGCCAAAAGTGTCGCCTTCGCTCGCAACCGCGTTCAGGAATTCCGCATATTCCTGATTGGATAGCTCGTACTTTCCTATGTCAAAATCATACTCGACGCGCCCGCGGCCCGTTCTCGGATCATCCGGATTTCCTGTGTCGCCGACACGGACAAACTCGTATTGTTTAAACGGGGCGTCAGGGGATTTTACGAATTCTGGCACCAGCGGGCTAATTCGCGAGGCCACCCGAAAGCCGATGCTGGAGATGGTCACATCCGGATATTCTGTATCCACGTATTCCGACCTGACAGCCGCGGCAGGTAGCAGCAACGATCCTCCCAGCGCTATGCGTTGGCCTCCGATCGGATCCTCTACCCATTCCAGGGCATTGCCTGCTTGTCCCACCGTTCCGCTGGCAGAACGTGCCGTATCGGCCTCCCGTGCCGATATCAGGTGCGGGAACGGCGCAGCCCAATGGCCATTGAAGTAATTTGCGGATGATGGCCCAACACCGGCGGGCGGCAATTCATTTCCGGTGACATAGCGGCGCAGCTTGTTTTCGGCAGGATCGAAGAACGCGGCCTGACGCCACTCTGCACAATTTGGCAACCAGTATTGTGCGCCCTTATTTCTTACCCATTTCGCGGTATCATATGCGCCGTTGGAATCGTCACCTTCCGTCACGCCTAAACCAGCAGGTTTCAGCGGCTCTCCGTAGTGCATCCAATTCGCATATCTGACAGTGGAGTACCAGCTCACGAATGTCACTGGAAGGTCAGCATATCCGGGTTTTGGTGCATACCTAAAGCCTCCGCGCTCGCCTTCTCTTAATACCCCACCCCAAAAATGTGTCTCCATCATCGGTGAAAACAGCCGATAGGGGTCATCCAGGGCGGCCACCGCATTCAGAAATTCGGCATATTCAGTATTTGTGGTTTCTGATTTCGCCATCGCGAAGTCGCCGCTAACGCGGCCACACGATGACCCGTCGCCACCATCGCGTATCACCACCATCTGAGATGCTTTTGCGCTCGATTCACTACCGTTGAAGGTCAGATAAAACAAAGCAATAAAAGCCGAATATGCAAATATATGCATTAATCTCTCGAATATATATCAAAATAAAATAATAAAAATCTGGGTGAACGAGTAACCCAAAAGGGTTACGCTAGTCAACGCCCAAGAATTGCCTTCCATTTCGTTGGAAAATCGTGGAGCAGGATCGGATCGTTATTGATTTTTCCACTGTCATCAACATCGACCACCCGAACGAGTGGCTGGCGCCTTCTGATGCGGTGAAATGCGTCAATGCGCTTACATTCGCCGCATCGATAGTACAAAACGTCACGGAAACCGTTGGGACAGATAATCCGGAACCGTTTGAGTACAAAGGCTTAATAGGAAAAATATGATGTAAAATGGCAGATGGGGTGGGATTCGAACCCACGGTACGCTCTCACGCACGCCGGTTTTCAAGACCGGTTCCTTAAACCACTCGGACACCCATCCATCGGTGGTGAGGCTTTATAGCGGTTTGAAAATGGCCGTCAATCCCGCTGGCGCAAGCCCGCGTCCTCCTCCTGTTGCCAGGCTGTAAATCATTGCCCAGGCGTCGTTGCCGGCGGCAATAAAGAGCCCTCGCCTGAAGGAATCGCGGGGATTTGCTGGCCCGAATCGAACAGCGTCAGGCTGAGAACGATTGCAACAAGCACCAGCAACAGTGCCACGAAGAGAATTCCGGATTTATCCATGCGTCTGCTCATGTCCGGTTATGTTAGGGTCGAATATGTGCAATTCGAGGCAACATCAAGAATCGGGCAACCTGCCGCGGGATTGTCGGATCGCTTTTCCCGTTTTGCAATGGCCAAACCACTGAAGCAGTCAGGCAGGAGCGCACAGATCTGAAGCCCGCCGCTCAGTCGTTGTCGATGAACGATCTCTCAAAATCTCACCCATTGAGCAAAATTTATGCGTCGGCGTACTGTTTGGGACGGAAGTGGCCTATCGCGTCAGCAATATTGTCGCTTATATAAGCACATCGCTCCCGGGCATTGCCCAACTTTCCCCGAGCGATCAACCTGCCCCGCCCGTTTGCGGGGCTTTTTTCTTTGTTACATCTGAAAAATAGGACCATCGGTGAAAGGCTGGGTGGTACAAACCGCACCTCTTCGCCGGCCCGATGAGTCAGACGCCGATACTCGGTCCGCCGTCGCCGTGCCGTCCGCCACCCTTTAAAATATCCTCGAAAAGATTGAGCACCGCCGGCGGTAATGTGTCGGAGAGTTCAGCGATGATTTCGTTGGCGCGGTTATAGGAATAGATGGCGCAAAGCGTCAGCACCAAAAGCACAATCCACGGCCAGATCGGCTTGCGCCTCTGCGGCGCCCCGTTCGGTTGTTGCGGTATGGTCATGCCAGCACCTTCCGTTCAGGCCTTCACGCGCGGTTCGCCTCCCGGCGCATAGGCGGTTTTCTGCAGGAAACGGAATATGTTGCCGCATTGGCCGCAGCGGATCATGAAATCCGTGGGGTCGCCCGAGGCGCGCTCGGTGCGGAAGCCGCGCGGCATTTCATCGACGCGAAAATCGACGTTGGGGCGGCCCTTTTCATCGGATTCCGACACCTCGGCAAAACCCTGATGGCCACATTTGGAACATTCGAGCTTCCGGGAATATCTGTCACGCGCTGCCATATGCCGTCCTTTGCTTGCATCCCATCAGGTAGCAGCGGCAAAACATCATTTCAATGGCGATCGCCGCAGGTTAGAGCTTTGCCCATCTATTTCCACTCGGGAAAATGCGGCCGATGGCAAGAACGAATCTTGAAGCTCATGCATAACGGAAGCCCCCTGCTTTCATCATCCCTGGTGCGGCGTGTCGTGGTGATCGCCGTCATCATTCTCGTTTTCGTCGCTGCCCTCAATTTCGGCATCAAATGGTATGGCAACCGAATTCTCCAGGCGGGCCACACGACGGCAACCGATGAGGTGCAGATCACAATCGGCAACGATCGGCTGAAGCTTGCGAAAAACACGCTGCGGGTGCCCTCCGAACGTCAGGACGGAGAGCGCGAGCGGGTTGATCTTTATCTGACCTGGCCGGAGCTTGAGGGATATGAAGACGCCAATCGGGCTGCCTTTGATGACCCGTCAAAGACGGCGGGGCTGATTTTCATCCAGCTGTCGCAAAGCACCATGTCCGAGGACATGTCGGGTCGTTTCGGGCCGATTTATTCCCGGCTGACGGAAGGAGAGCCGGTCCCGTTGAAACATGGCTTGATGTTGCACCGTCTGCGCGCCGATTCCGGTTACGGCAAGGAAGTCATATTGACCGGGAGGCGTGAAGGCGAAAACGACTATGTGGTCCGCTGCCTCCTGCCGCAGACACAGCAGGAAGCGACGGGCAGCGATTGCCAGAGGGATATCCACGCCGGTCAGGACCTCAGCCTGTTCTATCGTTTTTCAACCAGCCTGCTGCCGCAATGGGCAAAGCTGGATGCGGATATAAAAGCTTATGTCGAGCAGCGCCTCGTAAAAGACAGAAATCCGTGACACGGCACGGAACAGATTGCGGGCGAAAAGTCGCATTTTATGGAAACCGGATACCTTTCATAAACCACTTGGTAACGCCATCCCGATAAAGTTTCTTCCCGGAGCATTCGGGCGGGGCGTGTCCGAGCGGAACAGAAATATGCGATTGAAGAGTTCAGCAGTGTTGAAAAGTCTATCCGGGGCACTTTCGCGCAATGTAGGCGCGGCGTCTTTTGTAAGGTTTGTTGCGTTGACCCTTGCTGCGGCGTTCATAACCGCAACATCCGTGGGAACCGCGCAGGCGGATCCGAAATATGCGGGCATCGTCATCGACGCCAAGACCGGCAAGGTTCTGTATGGCGAGGATCCGGACGGTCTGCGTTATCCCGCATCGCTCACAAAGATGATGACGCTTTATCTGACCTTCGAAGCGCTGAATACCGGACGTATCTCGCTCGATTCCAAGGTTCCGGTCTCGGCCAACGCCGCCAAGGAGCCTCCTTCCAAGCTCGGCGTTCGCGCCGGCGGCTCGATCACGGTCGAGCAGGCCATTCTGGCGCTCGTCACCCGCTCCGCCAACGATATGGCGACAGCGCTTGGCGAATATCTCGGCGGTTCGGAAGACCGTTTCGCCCGTATGATGACGGCCAAGGCCCGTGCGCTTGGCATGACCCGGACGACGTATCGTAATGCCAACGGCCTGCCTAACACGGCGCAGATGACGACGGCACGCGACCAGGCACGTCTCGGCATCGCCCTCCGCCAGCACTATCCGCAATATTACGGTTATTTCTCCACCCGCACCTTCAATTTCGGCAAGCAGGTCATCGGCAACCACAATCGCCTCGTCGGAACGGTAAGAGGCGTGGACGGCATCAAGACCGGTTACACCCGTGCCGCCGGCAGCAATCTCGCGACATCGGCGCAGCTTGACGGCCGCTCCATCGTTGCTGTCGTCCTCGGTGGACGCTCCAGCGCCGCCCGCGACGCCACCATGCGCAAGCTTGTTGCCACCTATCTGCCGCAGGCATCGCGTGGCGGGAACAGCAATCTCATCGCACAGACACGGTCCGCGCCGGTTGAAGAACCCGTCGCAGTGGCAGCAGCCGTTCCTTCAGTGGCAGTTGCCGCAACCGCAGCTGGCCTGCCAAACTCCGGCCCGGTGCCGCAGACCCGTTACGAGGAAGCACCTGTCACGGCCTTCGCCGGCTCGTCTTCCAATGCGGCCGTAAAGGCCATGGAAGCTGCCACCTGGCAGAAGGGCAAGGATCCCATCAATCAGGCGCCCGTCGCACCCGATCGCAAGTTGATTACCAATTCCACCAAGGTGGACAATATCGTCACCGCATCGACAGCACCTTCCGTATCGTCTGCTCCTTCGGTCTCCGCAAGGGCAGAGGTTGCGCAGGGCGGCTGGGTGATCCAGATCGGTGCATCGCCGGACGAGAATTCCGCTCGCGGCCTGTTGCAGAGCGCACAGGAAAAAGGTGGGGCCGCTCTCCGCTCTGCAAAACCCTTCACGGTTGCCTTCAGCAAGGACGGCTCCCAGATCTACCGCGCCCGTTTCGGCGGCTTCGATGGCCAGAACGCCGCGGTAAATGCATGCAATGCATTGAAAAAGAAAGGCGTCAGCTGCTGGGCGTCGCTCCAGTAACGAACGTTTCCGCAGGCGGTGGCTTTTGTTCAAAACACCGCCTGACTCCTCGAATTGTGTAATGTGTAGCGAGGCTTTCCAAGATGGCAGTCAACGAGAATTATTCGGACATTGCGTCTGGCAACGGGCACGGCAGTCTGTCGGTTCTGCATCCCATTCACGAGGCGGCAATGCGTATCGCCGATCTCGGTCTCAATCGTTCCAAGGCAAAGACGCGCGATCTCGTCAGCCTGCTCCTGTCGCACGGCGCCCGCGCCTGGCGGGCCAACCAGCCGGAAGCCAGCATCCACCTTCATGTCGCGCGCCGTTCGGGACGGGCGCCTGTCCATATGCGAATTCGGTAAGAACCGGACATAGTCGGTAACACGCAAAGAAAAACCCCGCGGAGCACAGGCTTCGCGGGGTTTTTTGTTGAAGGGCGTAAGGAAACGAGGCGGCTTACGCCTCGCTCTCCGGTGCCTCCGGCGTATTCGGCAGATTGTCGTCCGCCTCTTCGCCATTGCCGTTTTCGGCTTCGTCGTCGCCTTCCGGCTCGTTGATGCGCTCCACGGAAACCACCTTCTCATCCTTCGCGGTGGAGAAGATCGTGACACCCTTGGTCGCACGGCTGGCAATACGGA
Organism: Rhizobium sp. X9; assembly: GCF_018873185.1. NCBI lineage: Bacteria > Pseudomonadati > Pseudomonadota > Alphaproteobacteria > Hyphomicrobiales > Rhizobiaceae > Rhizobium > Rhizobium sp. X9. The sequence continues at coordinate 1,242,071 of NZ_CP071311.1, forward strand.
TGCCGTTGACCGGCACGCGGATGAGCTGGCCGCCATCGGAAACCAGCATGATCTGGTCGCCTTCGTCGACCGGGAAAGCGGCGACGAGTTCGCCGATCTCGGCTGTCTTCGAGGTGTCGGTGGCACGAATGCCCTTGCCGCCACGACCCGATGTGCGGAAATCGTAGGAAGACGAACGCTTGCCGAAGCCCTTGACGGAGACCGTCAGCACGAACTCTTCGCGTGCCTTCAGCTCCTGATAACGCTCTTCGCTGAGCTCGCCCTCTTCGGTCACTTCCTCGCCGACGAGTGCAATATCTTCCTCGTCAACGCCTGCGGCACGACGCTCGGCTGCCGAGCGCTTGAGATAGGCGGCGCGCTCCCACGGTTCAGCTTCCACATGGCCGACAATGGTCATGGAGATAATGCGGTCGCCGTCAGCCATGTTGATGCCGCGCACGCCGACGGAGTTGCGGCCGGCAAAGACGCGCACATCGTCCACGGGGAAGCGGATGCACTGGCCAAGAGCCGTTGTCAGCAACACATCGTCCTGATCCGTACAGGTTTCGACGGAGAGGATTTCATCGCCCTCCTCGTCAAGCTTCATGGCGATCTTGCCGTTGCGGTTGACCTGCACGAAATCGCCGAGCTTGTTGCGGCGAACCGTGCCGCGTGTCGTCGAGAACATCACATCAAGCGTTTCCCAGGTCGTCTCGTCCTCGGGCAACGGCATGATGGTGGTGATGCGCTCGCCTGGCTCCAGCGGCAGCATGTTGATGAGCGCCTTGCCCTTGGATTGCGGCGTACCGATCGGCAGGCGCCAGACCTTTTCCTTATACACGATGCCGCGCGAGGAGAAGAACAGCACCGGCGTATGGGTATTGGCAACAAAGAGACGGTTGACGAAATCCTCGTCGCGCGTCGCCATGCCGGAACGACCCTTGCCGCCGCGACGCTGCGCCCGGTAAGTGGTCAGCGGCACGCGCTTGATGTAACCGAGATGCGAAACGGTAACGACCATATCCTCGCGGGCGATGAGGTCCTCATCGTCCATATCGGGACCGCCTTCGACGATCTCGGACCGGCGCGGCGTGCCGAACTCGTTGCGGATGGAGATGAGCTCCTCCGTGACGATCTGCATGATGCGCAGGCGCGAAGACAGGATTTCAAGATATTCGCTGATTTCCGCGCCGATCTTGTTCAACTCATCGCCGATTTCATCGCGGCCAAGCGCGGTGAGACGGGCAAGGCGCAATTCGAGAATGGCGCGCGCCTGCTCTTCGGAGAGATTATAGGTGCCGTCTTCGTTGATGCGGTGACGCGGATCGTCGATCAGACGGATCAGGCTTTCCACTTCCTGCGCCGGCCAGCGCCGGGTCATCAGCTCTTCACGGGCAGAAGCCGGATCGGGAGCATGACGGATGACGCGGATGACCTCGTCGATATTGGCAACCGAAATCGCCAGACCCACCAACACATGCGCGCGGTCGCGCGCCTTGCGCAGCAGGTACTTCGTGCGGCGGCTGACGACTTCCTCGCGGAAGGACACGAAAGCGCGCAGCATGTCGAGCAGCGTCATCTGCTCCGGTTTGCCGCCATTCAACGCCACCATGTTGCAGCCGAAGGAGGTCTGCAGCGGCGTGTAGCGATAAAGCTGGTTCAGGATGACATCGGCATTGGCGTCGCGCTTCAGCTCGATGACAACGCGGTAACCCTGACGGTCGGATTCGTCGCGCAGGTCGGAAATACCCTCGATGCGCTTTTCCTTGACCAGCTCGGCCATCTTCTCGATCATCGACGACTTGTTCACCTGATAGGGAACTTCGGTGATGATGATCTGCTCGCGGTCGCCGCGCATCGGCTCGATGGTCGCACGGCCGCGCATGATGACCGAACCGCGGCCAGTCTCATAAGCCGAGCGGATGCCGGAACGGCCCATGATCAGCGCACCGGTCGGGAAATCCGGGCCGGGAATAATCTGCATCAGTTCGGGCAGCTCGATCGCCGGATTTTCGATCAGCGCGATACAGCCGTCGATGACCTCGGAGAGATTGTGCGGCGGAATATTGGTGGCCATGCCGACGGCGATGCCGCCTGCGCCGTTGACCAGCAGGTTCGGGAACTTGGCCGGAATGACGACCGGCTCCTGCAGGGTGCCGTCATAGTTGTCGCGGAAATCGACCGTTTCCTTGTCGAGATCGTCGAGCAGCGAATGCGCGGCCTTTTCGAGGCGGCATTCGGTATAACGTTCGGCCGCCGGCGGATCGCCATCGATGGAGCCGAAATTGCCCTGCCCGTCGATCAGCGGCAGACGCAGCGACCAGTCCTGCGCCATACGCGCCAGCGCATCATAGATCGCCGAATTACCGTGCGGATGGAATTTACCCATCACGTCACCGGTGACGCGGGCGCATTTGACGTATTTCTTGTTCCAGTCGATGCCAAGTTCGGACATGCCGTAAAGAATACGGCGATGAACCGGCTTCAGACCATCACGGACATCGGGAAGCGCGCGGGAGACGATGACGCTCATGGCGTAATCGAGATACGACCGCTGCATTTCCTCCATGATGGAAATCGGTTCAATACCTGGCGGAAGTTTTCCGCCGCCGGGGGGGCTCTGGTCAGTCAAAACGGATCACATTCTCTGTTAAGAATCGGATGGATTTTTATAGCGGAAACAGCCACGTTAAGCCAATTTCCCGGCGAGTTTTGAACAGTCTTTTGCGTCATTTGCAAGACATACACCGCTTTTCGCCATTTAGCTTGGCAAAAGCGCCGCCGCTCCCTTTCAATGCAGGCGCGACTTGCGTAGGCTCACGCACAAAAAGGCAAAAAGCGGGGAAAAAATGGCCAGCAGCGAAATCCTTATCAACGCGCTTACCACACTTCTGGTCACACTCGATCCGCCCGGTCTCGCGCCCGTATTCCTTGCACTCACCACCGGCATGACGCGTGGCCAGCGCAGTCAGGTGGCGCTGCGCGGCTCGCTGATCGCCTTTGGCATTCTCGCCGTCTTCGCCCTGTTCGGTCTTACCATTCTCAACCTGCTCGGCATTTCGCTCGGTGCCTTCCGCATCGCCGGTGGCCTGTTGCTGTTCTGGATTTCCTTCGAGATGATTTTCGAGAAACGCCAGGAGCGCAAGGAAAAGACCTCCGAGATTGCCATCACCAAGGACCACCTGCACAATCTGGCGGTCTTTCCGCTCGCTTTGCCGCTGATTGCCGGGCCGGGCGCCATTTCCGCCACGGTGCTTTTGGCGGGAACGATGAAGACGACACTCGAAATGGTCGTGCTCATTCTCATCCTCGCTTTCGCCATGGCCCTCGTCTATGCCGTTCTGATCGTGTCCGAGCGCATGGACCGCTTTCTCGGCAATACCGGCCGCGCGATCCTCACAAGGTTGCTTGGCGTCCTGCTCGCAGCCCTTTCCGTGCAATTCGTGGTCGACGGAATAAAATCAGCCTTCGGCTTCTAAAGCGACGCCTGCCTTGATCCACGCGCAAGAAAATCCTTCGACCGGTTGGAACTGCGGAAAATCCGTCCTTTAAATTCGGGGTCAGCCTCGGCTAAAAGACGTGTGTTCTTCGGATTCGAAAGTTTTCTCCATGCGTTCCACGCTGCGCCGCCTCATCCCGGATGCCGCTCCCGTCAGTCACAGGGAAAGGTTGCGTGCCGCAACCGGCGCCTTTGTCGGCATCCTGCTGACCGGGCTTCTGGGCAGCCTCGCTTTTCGCTTCGACCCCACCCTGCCCGCCATGATCGCGCCGATGGGTGCCTCCGCGGTGCTTCTCTTCGCGGTGCCCTCCAGCCCGCTGGCGCAACCCTGGTCCATCCTCTGCGGCAATCTCGTTTCGGCTTTCGTGGGCGTGACGGTGGCGCTTCTCGTCCCGGATGTCTTCCTTGCCAGCGCGCTCGCCATCGGCCTTGCCATTGCCGCCATGATGGCGCTGCGCTGCCTGCACCCGCCAAGCGGCGCGGTGGCGTTGACGGCTGTTCTTGGCGGCCCCGCCGTGCACAGCCTCGGTTATGGCTTTCTCCTCTGGCCCGTCGCCGGAAACTCGCTGATCCTTCTTGCCCTCGCACTCGCCTACAACAATGCCACCGGCCGCGCCTATCCTCACGGTCTGAAGCTGGGAAAGGCGAGCCATGGGACGGCAGACCCGACGCCAATTCAGAAAATCGGCTTTTCCTCGACCGATCTCGATGAGGTGCTGAAGGAATATGACGAGATTCTGGATATAGACCGCGACGATCTCGAGACCATCCTGCGCAGGACCGAACTGCGCTCCTGGCGTCGTCGCGCCCTTCATCTCGATTGCGAAAGCATCATGTCACGCGATGTCGTCGGCGTCGCCCCTGATGATAGCCTGCGCCACGCCCATGCGCTGATGCGCAACCGTCATTTCAAGGCGCTGCCTGTCACCAATGACCGCGCCGAAATCGTCGGCATCGTCACCCAGACGGATTTTCTGGAAAAGGCGAGCTGGAGAAACGGCCGCCCCTACATCGGTTTCCTGCAGCGGCTGCGTCTTATCCTTACAGGGGCAAGCGCCCCCAACGATACCGTGAAAGACATCATGACATCGCCGGTCAGAACCGTGCGGCCTGAAACCGCAATCGAGGAGGCCATCATCCGCTTTGCGGAAGAAGGGCTGCATTACCTGCCGGTGATCGACGCCAACGGCAAGATGGTCGGCATTATATCGCAATCCGATGTCATGGTCGCGATGCTGGCGGATAAGGCTGCGGCATAAACAGCCGCAACCTCAATGCGGGCGGCAGCTTCGCTACGCCCGCCTTCTCTCATTCGCCGTCCGCTCAGAACGGAATATCGTCGTCCATGTCGTTGGAGAAGCCGCCGGAGGGCTGGCCGCCGCCACGCGAAGAGCCGCCGCGCGACGACGACTGCTGGTCGTAGCCACCACCGTAATTGCCACCGCCGCCGCTGCCATAATCGCCGCCGCCGAAGTCTCCGCCGCCGCTACGGCCACCGCCGCCGCCCTCGCCGCGACCATCAAGCATGGTCAGCGTGGAGTTGAAACCCTGCAGCACGATTTCGGTGGAGTAACGGTCGTTACCGGTCTGGTCCTGCCACTTGCGTGTCTGCAACTGGCCCTCGATGTAGAGCTTGGCGCCCTTCTTCACATATTGCTCGACGACCTTGCACAGGCCTTCGTTGAACACAACGACCGTGTGCCATTCGGTTTTTTCCTTGCGCTCGCCGCTATTGCGGTCCCGCCAGCTTTCGGAGGTGGCGATGCGCAGGTTGGCGATCGGACGGCCGTCCTGGGTCCGGCGGATTTCGGGATCGGCGCCAACATTTCCGATCAGAATTACCTTGTTTACGCTACCAGCCATCTCGTCATCCTGTCCGCCGGCCATCATGACCGGCAATTGCATTTCAAAAAATTCGGCACACAATAACCGCCACGGGCATTAAAAGGCACCGCAACAGGGGAACTATCCACAGCGAATAATCTTGAGCACCCCAAAGGGATATTCGCACTTGCTATTTGTTCCTTTTTTGTTCTATTGAATCGTGAAATTCGAGTCAAGTGAGCCGAAAAGCCGCCGACTATAGGGAATAGACCTCGACACGTCCGGCTGCGTCACTACATAAGGGCGCGCCGCCATCAAGCCTGTTATTTTTGTCCGAGCTTTGTCATGAGTGAACTGAAGACGATTTCCATCCGTGGTGCCCGTGAGCATAATCTCAAGGGCATTGATCTGGATCTGCCGCGCAACAAGCTGATCGTCATGACCGGGCTCTCCGGCTCGGGCAAGTCATCGCTTGCCTTCGACACGATCTATGCCGAGGGCCAGCGCCGTTATGTCGAGAGCCTCTCGGCCTATGCGCGCCAGTTCCTCGAAATGATGCAGAAGCCGGATGTCGACCAGATCGACGGCCTGTCGCCGGCGATTTCCATCGAGCAGAAGACCACCTCGCGCAATCCGCGCTCCACGGTCGGAACGGTCACGGAAATCTACGACTATATGCGCCTCTTGTTTGCGCGTGTCGGCGTTCCCTATTCGCCGGCCACCGGCCTGCCGATCGAGAGCCAGACCGTCAGCCAGATGGTGGATCGCATCCTCGCTTTCGAGGAAGGCACGCGCCTTTATATTCTCGCGCCGATGGTGCGCGGCCGCAAAGGCGAATATAAGAAGGAACTCGCCGATCTCATGAAGAAGGGCTTCCAGCGCGTCAAGGTGGATGGCCAGTTCTACGAAATCGCCGACGTTCCGGCCCTCGACAAGAAATACAAACACGATATCGACGTGGTGGTCGACCGCGCGGTCGTGCGCCCGGATATGGCGGCGCGTCTCGCTGACAGTCTCGAGACCTGCCTGAAGCTCGCCGACGGTCTGGCGGTTGCCGAATTCGCCGACAAGCCCTTGCCGCCGGAAGAGACAGCGGCTGGCGGCTCCGCCAACAAGTCGCTCAACGAGACCCATGAGCGTGTGCTGTTTTCGGAAAAATTCGCCTGCCCCGTCTCCGGCTTCACCATTCCGGAGATAGAGCCGCGGCTTTTCTCCTTCAACAATCCCTTCGGCGCCTGCCCCAGCTGTGACGGCCTTGGCTCGCAGCAGAAGGTGGATGAAAATCTGATCGTGCCCGAACCGGCCCGCACCCTGCGCGACGGCGCAATCGCCCCTTGGGCCAAATCGTCCTCGCCCTATTATAACCAGACGCTGGAAGCGCTCGGCAAGGCCTTCGGTTTCAAGCTTTCGAGCAAATGGTCCGATCTGTCCAAGGAGGCACAGCACGCCATCCTTCAGGGCACCGATGACAAGATCGAATTCAACTATCAGGACGGCGCTCGCTCCTACAAGACGGTGAAGAATTTCGAAGGCATCGTGCCCAATCTGGAGCGCCGCTGGAAAGAGACTGACAGCGCTTGGGCGCGCGAGGAAATCGAACGCTATATGTCGGCCGCCCCCTGCCCGGCCTGTGCGGGTTTTCGCCTGAAACCCGAAGCGCTCGCCGTCAAGATCAACAGGTTGCAGATCGGCGAAGTCACCCAGATGTCGATCCGCATGGCGCGCGACTGGTTCGAGACCCTGCCGGAAACCCTGAACGCCAAGCAGAACGAGATTGCAGTCCGCATCCTCAAGGAAATCCGCGAGCGCCTGCGCTTCCTCAATGATGTCGGGCTGGATTATCTCAGCCTGTCGCGTAATTCCGGCACGCTTTCCGGCGGTGAAAGCCAGCGCATCCGTCTGGCTTCGCAGATCGGCTCCGGCCTGACAGGTGTCCTCTATGTTCTCGACGAGCCGTCCATCGGCCTGCACCAGCGTGACAATGCCCGCCTGCTCGATACGCTGAAACATCTGCGCGACATCGGCAATACCGTCATCGTGGTCGAACACGACGAGGACGCCATTCTGACGGCGGATTATGTCGTCGATATCGGCCCCGCCGCCGGCATTCATGGCGGCCAGGTGATCGCCGAAGGCACGCCGCAGGAGGTTATGGCCAATCCGAAGTCGCTGACCGGCAAATATCTTTCCGGCGAACTCGGCGTTGCCGTGCCGGCCGAGCGCCGCAAGCCCAAGAAGGGCCGCGAGATCAAGGTTTTTGGCGCACGCGGCAACAATCTGAAGAATGTGACTGCGGCGGTGCCGCTTGGTGTCTTCACTGCCGTTACCGGGGTTTCCGGCGGTGGCAAATCCACCTTCCTGATCGAAACGCTCTATAAATCGGCGGCGCGCCGGGTGATGGGCGCGCGTGAGATTCCGGCAGAACATGATCGCATCGACGGTTTCGAATTCATCGACAAGGTGATCGACATCGACCAGTCGCCGATTGGCCGTACCCCGCGTTCCAACCCCGCCACCTATACCGGTGCATTTACGCCGATCCGCGACTGGTTCGCCGGTCTGCCGGAGGCGAAGGCGCGCGGTTACGCGCCGGGCCGTTTCTCCTTCAACGTCAAGGGCGGCCGCTGCGAGGCCTGTCAGGGCGATGGCGTCATCAAGATCGAGATGCACTTCCTGCCGGATGTCTACGTCACCTGCGATGTCTGCCACGGCAAACGCTATAATCGCGAGACGCTCGATGTGACCTTCAAGGGCAAGTCCATCGCCGATGTGCTGGATATGACGGTGGAGGAAGGCGTTGAATTCTTCGCCGCCGTTCCGGCAGTGCGCGACAAGCTGCAATCGCTTTTCGATGTCGGCCTCGGTTACATCAAGGTCGGCCAGCAGGCCAATACGCTCTCCGGCGGCGAGGCGCAGCGCGTCAAGCTCGCCAAGGAACTGTCGAAACGCTCGACAGGCCGCACGCTTTACATTCTCGACGAACCGACGACGGGTCTCCATTTCCATGACGTCAACAAGCTCCTGGAAATGTTGCAGGCGCTGGTGGATCAGGGCAATTCCGTCGTGGTGATCGAGCATAATCTCGAAGTTATCAAAACCGCCGACTGGATCATCGATATTGGCCCCGAGGGCGGCACGGGCGGCGGCGAAGTGGTGGCAACCGGCACGCCGGAAGACATCGTCAAGAACGAGCGATCCTATACCGGTCACTTCCTGAAAGAACTTCTGGAACGCCGGCCGGCGGGAAAACGTGAGGCCGCGGAGTAATTCCCGGATATTGCCGCCGGGACGGCCTCTTTCCCTCCGTACTCCTCGCCCTTGAGGCGAGGATCCACAGCCGCCGAAAACATGGATCCGCGCCTCAAGGGCGAGGATGACGTCAAGAGCGACGTTGAAAAGAAAACGTCTAGAATTGGGAGGAACAGCATATGTCGACATCAGGCACGATCCGCACCGGTATCGGCGGCTGGACCTTCGAGCCGTGGGAAGGCACGTTTTATCCGGAAAAACTACCGAAAAAACGCCAGCTCGAACATGCCAGCCGGCAATTGACGGCAATCGAGGTGAACGGCACCTATTATAGCAGCCAAAAACCCGAGACCTTCGCCAAATGGGCGGCAGACGTGCCGGAGGATTTCATCTTCTCCCTGAAGGCAAGCCGCTTCGTCACCAACCGCATGGTTCTGGCCGAGGCTGGCGAATCGATGACGAAGTTCCTGACCCAGGGTCTGACGGAACTTGGCCACCATCTCGGCCCGATCCTTTGGCAATTCGCACCGACAAAAAAATTCGACGCGGATGATTTCGGTGCGTTTCTGGCGCTGCTGCCCGAAAAACAGGACGGCATCCGCCTTCGTCATGTGGTCGAAGTGAGAAACCCGACATTTCAGGTGCCGGAATTCATCGAACTGCTGGAAAAACATAAGGTCGCCGTCGTCTGCGCCGATCATCACGACTATCCGATGCTGCCGGATGTGACGGCCGATTTCGTCTATTGCCGCCTGCAAAAGGGCGAAGACGATATCGAGACCTGCTACCCGAAGGCCGGGATCGATCATTGGGCAAAACGGGTCAAGACCTACGCCGCGGGCGGCGTGCCCGATGACCTGCCGCTGATCGCGCCCGACAGACAAGTCGAAAAGACCCCGCGCGACGTCTTCGCCTTCTTCATCACCGGTGGCAAGGTCAATGCACCGAACGGTGCGCAGGCGCTGCAAAAAGCGGTCTGAGCCCCTTCAGCCGGCCAGCTCTTTCGTCGGGTTGAAATCGATGGCTGCGAAAGCCGCCTCGATCACCTCGGTTCCGGCCCCTGGCCGGGTAGCGTCGCTGGAAAGGATTTGCCGGAAGCGGCGCGCACCCGGCATGCCCTGAAACAGGCCGACCATGTGGCGGGTGACGTGGTTGAGACGCCCGCCCGCCGCGATATAGTCAGCCGCATAGGCCATCATGGCGTCGCGCAACCCCATCCAGTCAGGTTGCCGGGCTTCTTCGCCATAGATGCGATGGTCGACATCGGCAAGGATGGACGTGTTGTGATAGGCCGCGCGGCCAAGCATCACGCCATCCATATGCTGTAGATGGCCGCAAACCTGATCGAGATCGGCGATGCCGCCATTGATGCCGATGAAGATGTCGGGATTTTCCCGCTTCATGCGATAGACGAGATCATAATCGAGCGGCGGCACCTCACGGTTTTCCTTCGGCGAAAGCCCCTGCAGCCAGGCTTTTCGCGCATGGATCCAGATGGCATCCGCACCGGCAGCGACAACGCGCGCCAAAAAATCCGGCAGCACCGCTTCCGGCTCCTGATCGTCCACGCCGATGCGGCATTTCACCGTGACCGGCACCTTCGCAATAGCCTTCATCGCCGCCACGCATTGCGCCACGATCTCCGGCTCGCGCATCAGGCAGGCGCCGAAAGTGCCGGATTGCACCCGGTCCGAAGGGCAGCCCACATTGAGGTTGATCTCGTCATAGCCGTAGTCACCGGCGATCCGCACCGCCTCCGAGAGCTTGCCCGGATCTGATCCCCCCAGTTGCAGCGCCACCGGATGTTCCTGGCGGTGATAGCTGAGCAGCCTGTCGCGCTGACCATGGATGATGGCGTCAGCGACGATCATTTCCGTATAAAGCAGCGCGCGCTTCGACAATTGCCGGTGCAGAAATCTGCACCTCGTGTCGGTCCAATCGATCATCGGGGCCACGGCGAAGATTTTTTCGCCGTTTGCAAGCGCTTGTCTATACATGGGTAACCTCTTTGCGCCGGCTTCTATAGCAAAGGGCGGCAAAAAGCCAGTTTTGCGATCGACGCCATTTTGAACTGGAAATCGCCCCGGAATCTTGGGACAAGAATTGCACCTTAAAAGACGACAGGAAATCCCATGGCCACGACAGTCATCCCCGCCCCGAAACCCGTTCTTCTGCCTGTCGAAGGCACAGGTGACACCTTCCCCGTGCGGCGGGTCTATTGCGTCGGCCGCAATTATGCCGATCACGCCATCGAGATGGGCCATGATCCCTCGCGTGAGCCACCCTTTTATTTCCAGAAGAACCCGGACAATCTCCTGCCCGTAGGCCAGGATTTCCCCTACCCTTCGCTGTCTTCGAACGTGCATTACGAGGTCGAATGTGTCGTGGTATTGAAAAGCGGCGGCGCAGATATTCCGGCAAGCGAAGCGCTGAACCACGTATGGGGTTACGCCGTTGGCATCGACATGACGCGCCGCGATCTGCAGGACGGCCTGAAGAAGATGGGACGCTCCTGGGAAGGCGCCAAGGCGTTCGAATATTCCGCGCCGGTCTCCGCCATCGTTCCGGCGGAAAAGATCGGCCACCCTGCCACGGGCGCGATCTGGCTCGATGTGAATGGTGAGCGCAAGCAGACGGGCGATCTTGCCCAGATGATCTGGAAGGTGCCGGAGGTGATTGCCGAGCTTTCCAAACTGTTCACGCTTGCCGCCGGCGACGTCATCATGACCGGCACGCCGGCGGGCGTCGGCCCCATCGTGCGCGGTGACCGCATCGAATGTGGCGTGGAGGGTGTCGGCACCCTGTCCGTCACCGTCGCCTGATCATCTTCGGCGAATAATCCAGAGGAGGAAACTGCCATGCCGCTTTATCGCCTCGGCGACCGGGTGCCGCAAACCCCAGCCCCGGACCGCTATTGGGTAGCGCCCGATGCGAATGTCATCGGCTCGGTGGTACTCGGTGAGGATGTCGGCATCTGGTTCGGTGCAACGCTACGCGGCGATAACGAACCGATCCGTGTCGGGCGCGGAACGAACATTCAGGAAGGCGCGATGGTGCATAGCGATCCCGGTTTTGCCGCAACGATCGGCGAAATGTGCACCATCGGCCACCACGCCATCGTGCATGGCTGCACCATCGGCGACAATTCGCTTATTGGCATGGGCGCTACGATCCTGAATGGCGCCAAAATCGGCCGCAACTGCCTGGTCGGCGCCAATGCGTTAGTGACGGAAGGCAAGGAATTTCCCGACAATTCCCTGATCGTCGGATCACCGGCCAGAGCCGTCAGGACGCTTGATGAAGAGGCCGTTTCCGGCCTTCGCCGCTCGGCGGAAAAATACATCGAGAACTGGAAGCGTTTTTCGAAGGATCTGGCGATCATCGAAGAATAAGAGGGCGGCGAGCAGCAATGCTCACCCCTCGTTAAAGGCGCGTCCGACCTAGGCCGCGCAGGCGGCGCAGAGACCGCGAATTTCGATCGTGGTCTTTTCCGCCTTGAACTTGCTGTCCTTCACCCAGCGCTCAAGACGATGATCGATCTCGTGATCGTGGAACTCCGTCACCTGCCCGCAGGATTCGCAAATGGCAAAGGCCACCGTTCCATGGTGGTGCGAGCAGCACTCGGCCTCGGTGTGGGTGCAGGCGACAAACGCGTTGAGGCTTTCGAGCCGATGCACGAGACCGTATTCGACAAGCTTCTCCAGCGCCCGGTAAACCTGCAGCGGCGCGCGAAAACCATCGTCGCGCAGCTTGTCGAGGATCATATAGGCGCTGAGCGGTGCATGGGCATTCGACAGGGCATTCATGACCAGCGACTGGTTCTTGGTAAGGTTCTGCGCATTCATGACTTGCCTCCTTCATCCGCGGAGCGGGAAAAACCCGGCGCCGGCAACAGGCTTATAACGAACAGGATCACGGCGGCAACTACGATGGACGGCCCGGATGGCGTATCATAGGTCAACGAGCCGAACAGGCCGCCAATGACGGCAACCGCGCCGATCAGCGAAGCGACAACTGCCATCACCTCGGGCGTGGCCGAAAAGCGTCTGGCGGTCGCCGCCGGTATGATGAGCAGCGATGTGATCAGCATGATGCCGACCACCTTCATGGCGATGGCGATCACCAGCGCCATCAAAAGGGTAAATATGAGCTTGGCGCGTTCGGGGTTCAGCCCCTCCGCCTCGGCCAACTCGTTATTGACGGTAGAGGCCAGAAGCGACCGCCACAGGAAGACCATGGAGACGACAACCACCAGCCCGCCGCCCCAGATCAACGCGATGTCGCTGCGGGTAACGGCCAGAATATCGCCAAACAGGAACGAGACGAGATCGATGCGCACCCAGCTCATGAAGGCGACGATGACCAGACCGATCGCAAGCGCCGAGTGGGACAATATGCCGAGAAGCGCGTCGGCGGACAGGGCCTGCCGCCGCTGCAGAAAGATCAGCAGGATCGAAACGGCGGATGCCACCAGAAAGACGCTGACAATGAGGTTGAGCTGTAAAAGCAGCGAGAGCGCCACACCAAGCAGCGCCGAATGGGCCATCGTATCGCCGAAATAGGCCATGCGCCGCCAGACGACGAAGCAACCGAGGGGACCGGCGGTGAGAGCAACGCCGATGCCCGCGACCATGGCGCGAACGAAGAAATCGTCAAACATGCCGCTCTCCCTGCTGATGGTTTGAAGCGGTATGGCCGTCATGCTCATGGCCGCAACCGCATTCGCCGTGGTCGTCATGATCGCGGGCATGAGAATGCGCGTGATCATGATGGTGGCCGTCATCGGGGTGGCAATGATCGGTCACCGAGCCATCCGCATGCTGCACCCGGCCATCGGGCAGATGGGTGTGATCGTGATGGTGGCTGTAAACGGCAAGGCCCTTGGCCGCAGCGCCACCGAACAGACGCATATATTCCGGGCTTTGGCTCACGGCCTGCGGGGTTCCGCGGCAGCAGACATGGCCGTTCAGGCATATGACGGTGTCGGTTTCAGCCATCACCACATGCAGGTCATGCGAGATTAACAGAATTCCGCAATGACTTGAATTTCTGATATTTTTTATCAATTCATAGAGCGCGATCTCGCCCGAGAAATCGACACCCTGAACGGGTTCGTCCAGAACCAGCAGATCCGGCTTCCGCGCAATGGCACGGGCCAGAAGCGCGCGCTGGAACTCGCCGCCGGAGAGATGCTGCACTTCCGCATTGGCCAGATGCGAGATGCCCGTGGCATTCAGCGCCGCATCGATTTCGCACGCGGGCAACGGCCCGGTCAGCGTCATCAGCCGGCGCACCGAAAGCGGCATGGTCCAGTCCACGGAAAGCTTCTGCGGCACATAACCGACCCTCAGACCAGCAATGCGCGACACCTCGCCTTCGCTCGGCTTCAACACGCCGATGGCCATTTTAGCGCTGGTGGATTTTCCCGAACCATTGGGACCGATCAGCGTGACGATCTCGCCCTTGCTGACGGAAAACTCCACGCCGCGCACAAGCCAGCGGCCGTTGCGCTGCACGCCGGCATTGGAAAGGGAAACCAGTATCTCGTTACCCTTGGGGGCGGAATGAAGCATGGGATTGTCCGATCGGCGATGTTGCTTACCGCTATTGCATACGTTATAGAGTTACGCAATAAATGTAATAACATAACTATACTTCTTCAAGTGGAGTGCATTTCATGAAATCGATCCTGATCCCGCTCATGGCATCGGTGGCAATAGCGGCAGCCGCTTCCGGCGCCACAGCCGCGCCCAATGTCGTGGTCTCGATCAAGCCCGTCCATTCCCTCGTCGCGGCGATCATGCAAGGTGTGGGCGAACCGCAGCTGATCGTCGATGGCGCGGCCTCACCGCATACCTATAATCTGAGGCCATCCAATGCCCGCACGCTGGAAAAGGCCGATCTGGTTTTCTGGGTCGGACCGGGACTGGAAGCCTTCCTGCAAAAGCCGCTGGAGGCGCTTGCCAGCAAGGCAACGGTTGTTGAACTGGAAGACGCCAAGGGGCTGGAAAAACTGCCATTCCGTGAAGGCGGCCCTTTCGAGGCGCATGACCACGGCGAGGAAGGCCACGGGGAACATGAGGGCCATGCCGAAGAGGCAGGCGCCCATGATCATGGAAACGACCATGGTCATGACGACCATGAACACGGCGCATATGACACGCATCTCTGGCTGGATCCCGCCAATGCCAAGGCCATGGCCCAGGAGATCGAAACCGCGCTGATCACGGCCGATGCCGGCAATGCCGCGATCTACCAGGCGAATACGAAAAAGCTGATCGATGACATCGACGCGCTGGACACCGAGATCGCGGACACGATCAAACCGGTGAAGGACAAGCCCTTCATCGTTTTCCACGACGCCTACCAGTATTTCGAGCACCGTTACGGCGTGAAGACGGCGGGATCGATCACCGTCAGCCCAGAAACCGTGCCCGGCGCGGATCGCGTCAGCCAAATGCAGGAAAAGGTCCGCCAACTTGGCGCGACCTGCGTTTTCGCCGAACCGCAATTCGAGCCGAAACTGATCTCGGTCATCACCGAAGGCACGGCGGCAAAGTCTGCGACGCTTGATCCCGAAGCGGCCACGCTGGAACCCGGTCCCGATCTCTATTTCAAGCTGATGCGCGGCATTGCCGGCTCATTGAAGGATTGCCTGTCCTGATGCGTTTAACGGCGAGCGGTAGTCCTCCGCCTCCGTCATTCGGGCCTTGAGCCGCAATCCAGCCGACGCGCGTCTGCGCGGAGAAAAGACTCTTTTCAGCCCAAGAACCTGGGCTGGCTGGATGCCGGATCAAGTCCGCCATGACGGAAGGTAATCGTGAAAAAGCGCAACGAGGTCGAAATGCGGAGCGGCTAGTTAGGGCTTCGGCGCCATCTCCGACCAGACTGGCCCGCTGACGCTTTGCAGCGTTTCCGGCGGCGCGCCGCTGATGCGCGCCAGAAGGGCCTTGGCAAGCTCCCTGCCCGCCAGCTTGATGTCTTCGTTGACGGTGTGGATCTGCGGCTTGATCCAGTTCAGGAATTCGGCGGATTGTTTCGACACGATGTCGATATCTTCGCCGATCCTGACACCGGCCGCCTCAAAACCCGCCACGAGCGCAATGGTGCTGCTGCCGCTGATGGAAACGATACCATCAGGACGATCGTCCGACCGCATCAGCCGCTCGCCAAAATCACGGATTTTCTCCAGCGGCGTTTCAATGGTAACGGCATCGATTGGAAATTCGGAGAGGCCGAAATCCCTGATTCCCCGGTTGAAACCCTTGCGGGCGTGATCATGGAAGGAAAAGCGCGATGGCGGCACGATGATGGCGATCCTCTTTCGCCCGCATTGCGCCAGCCGCTCGACGGCCTCATAGGCATAGGCCTCGTTGTCGAAATCGTGATAGGCATGTTCGATGTCCATATCGGACCGCCCATGGGTAACGAAGGGCATGTTGCGCTCCGTCATCAGTCGGACGCGCGGATCGTTCGGCTCAATTTTGGAGATAATGACCCCATCCGCCGAGCCCGTCTCAAGAATGTAGCGGATCGGCACCATGGAATCCTTGGCGTGGGTATGGGGGGTGACGACCAGGTGATATTGCGTCGCGGACAGTATCTCGGTGATGCCGAACACCATCTGGCTGGTGAAACCCATCAATTCCTCGTCCACGCTCAGCACCAGAGCGATGACATTGGTCTTGCCGGTGCGCAGGCGCACGCCGGCGCGGTTCGGCTGGTAGCCGATCTGACGGGCGATCAGCCGCACACGTTCCTTGGTTTCAGCCCCGATATCCGGAGCATCCTTCAGCGCGCGCGACACGGTGGTGATACCCAGACCCGTCATGAAGGCGATGGTCTTCAAGGTCGGACGTTCGCCCGTCGTGGCGGGCGTATCGCCCCTGCCGGATTTGCCTGTATCGTTCATGTCATTTCGCCACGCTTTACCGAACGGTAATCATAGATAGCTTTTGCGCTGTTGCAAAGGCAAACGTCAGAGGCCGCCTACGTGCCCAATCCCTGCACCGCAGATTGTGGCTACAACGATATAGGTTCGAAAAAATTCTCCTGACGCGGGTAATGCATTTCCGAATGGGAGCCGCAGAATGACGACCATTGCGCAGGGAAAAATTCTTATAATCCAGATTATAAAACCTACAAAAACATCTGATTTATAATAATAAAGACGGACTCTAATAAAGCTCCCTTCCTTGCTGGGTACCAAATCTCATCCGCAGACGCCCCGACCTCGGGAAGTTTCATTCCGAAGGCATGACGGAACGATTGTTTTACGGTAACGTTGCCGGAGGGAGGAGATCGTCAGGCCATGCGAGCTGGCAGCAGCCGGCGTGCGGGCATCCATCTTCCCCAGATTCTGACACAAGCCTGCATCACAATGCAGGCCCATCCGCTTCGAATTCGTATAATGCAGGGTCCGATCATGATTTCTTCCTCCACGCCCGAAACCGTTATCGATCTGGCCGGGCCGTGGCGCCTGGCATCCGTGGAAGGAGACCATGCGACCGAACTTTCCGTCCCCGGCGATATTCATAGCGCACTCAAAAATGCCGGCATCATCCCCGACCCCTATCACGGCGCCAATGAACATGCGGTGCAATGGGTCGCAGAGCGCGACTGGATCATCGAGCGGACATTCATCCTCGATGATGCCGATGCCAGCTGGTATCTCGATATCGACTATCTCGATACGGTCGCCATCGTCTTCGTCAACGATGTCCCGGTTTTGAGTTCAGACAATTGCTTCCGCCGTTACCGTCCCGATGTATCGCGCGCATTGCGGCCCGGTGAAAACACCGTTCGCATCCACTTCCATTCCAACATCGCCGCCGGCGTGGAACGGCAGGCGCGGCAGCCATTTTATGTTCCCTATCACCCAGGCAACTCGCCGATTGCCAACGGCAACATGCTGCGCAAGCCGCAGTGCCATTTCGGCTGGGACTGGAACATCGCGATTGCGCCGTTCGGCCTTTACGGGAAAATCCTGCTGAAGCGCCTCGATACGGCCCGTGTCGAACATGTCGTCACCTCCCAGCACCACGTCGAAGGCGGCGTCGAGCTGCATGTGGCCGTCACGCTGTTTGCCGAAGGCCCCGCGAGCCTGCCGCTCTATCTTTCCCTCAACGATGACAGGCTGCGGCTCGATTGCGGAGTCGGTGCGGGCGAGACGGTAGTGCGCCACGTCTTCTTCGTGGAAAATCCGGCACTCTGGTGGCCGGCGGGCAGCGGCGAGCAGACGCTCTACACGCTGACGGTGGAACTGCCGGATGAAACAGTCACTCGTCAGATCGGCTTCAGAACGATCGAGCTTCTGACGGACAAGGATGAGGCCGGCAGCCGCTTCGCCTTCCGCATCAACGGCCGGGAAATCTTCTGCCGTGGCGCCAACTGGATCCCCGCCGATGCGCTTTATTCGCTGACCAGCCGGGAAAAGACCGAGGACCTCTTAT
The DNA here is from genome assembly GCF_018873185.1 of Rhizobium sp. X9. Classification (NCBI taxonomy): domain Bacteria; kingdom Pseudomonadati; phylum Pseudomonadota; class Alphaproteobacteria; order Hyphomicrobiales; family Rhizobiaceae; genus Rhizobium; species Rhizobium sp. X9. The sequence goes on from NZ_CP071311.1 coordinate 1,260,074, forward strand.
GTTCGGCAGTCGAGGCCAACATGAACATGATCCGCGTCTGGGGCGGCGGGTTCTATGAGGAAGACTGGTTCTACGATCTTTGCGACCGTCTCGGCCTTCTGGTCTGGCAGGATTTCATGTTCGCCTGCAACCTGTATCCCTGCAGCGAGGACTTTCTCGACAATGTCGAACACGAGGTCGACTATCAGGTGAAACGCCTGTCCTCGCACCCGTCCATCGCGCTCTGGTGCGGCGACAACGAGCTGGTGGGCGCGCTGACCTGGTTCGAAGAGCCCCGCAACAATCGCGACCGATATCTCGTGGCCTACGACCGCCTGAACCGCACCATCGAACGGGCACTGAAAAAAGCCGCCCCGGAAGCGCTCTGGTGGCTCTCCAGCCCGGCTTCAGGCTACCTCGATTATGGCGACGCCTGGCATGCGGATGGTTCCGGCGACATGCACTACTGGTCCGTCTGGCACGAAAACAAATCGTTCGATAATTATCGTTCGGTGAAGCCGCGCTTCTGCTCCGAATTCGGTTTCCAGTCCTATACATCCATGCCCGTCATCCGCACCTATGCGGAAGAGAAGGACATGAACATCGCCTCCCCGGTGATCGAACTGCACCAGAAGAATGTCGGCGGCAACGAGCGGATAGCCGGCACCATGTTCCGCTATTTCCGCTTCCCCAAGGATTTCGAAAATTTCGTCTATCTGAGCCAGGTTCAGCAGGCACTGGCCATCCGCACGGCGGTCGATTACTGGCGCTCGCTGAAACCCCATTGCATGGGAACGCTCTACTGGCAGCTCAACGACACATGGCCGGTCGCCTCATGGTCGAGCCTCGATTATGGCGGCGGCTGGAAAGCGCTGCATTATGCCGCCCGCCGTTTCTTCCAGCCGGTCGCGGTCTCGGCCATTCCCTCGCAAGATGGACGCCGGGTGAGCTTTTCCATGGTCAACGACACGACGGAAGATGTCGAGATCGACATGAATATCGTTGCCCTCAATCTGGACGGTACCCGCGTGCCGCTGAAATCCGCCAACGGCACCTGCGGCACGGAAAAGGCTGTCGCGCTGACTGAAATAGACATGGACAGCCTGCCTGATGGCGCGATCCTTGCCTGGAACTTCATCGCCTCCAACGGCATGACCGGCGAAGGACACCATGTGCGCGACACCTACAAGGCTCTGGAGCTTCAGCCCGCCGGCCTGACCTTTTCGGTCAGCACGCTGAAAAACGGCCAGTTCGAGATTGATGTCACGGCCACGGGGCTCGCCCTCTTCGTCATGCTGGAAGCCGATCAGCCCGGGCGTTATTCGGACAATCTGTTCGATCTCTCGGCCGGCGAAACGCGCCGCATCATCTTCACGCCGAAGGCGGGCGGCGCTCAGCCGCATTTCCGCATCTTCGATCTTCATACCTGCCAATCCTCGCATTGAAACCATGCGTCGAAAGGCTTAACCATCCCCTCGAGAAAGCAGGCGTCCGCGCCTGTCTTCATCGGTTCAAAGGGTTGCGGGTTCTCCGCAACCAGTCATCAGCAAGTGGAGGAAGACCCATGGTTTGGCAACCGGCCGAAAACCGATACAAATCCATGAAATACAATCATTGCGGAAAGACCGGCCTGAAACTACCGGCAATCTCGCTCGGGCTCTGGCACAATTTCGGCAACGACACGCCGCACCAGACGAAGCAGGCCATTTGCCGCCGCGCCTTTGATCTCGGCATTACCCATTTCGATCTCGCCAACAATTACGGCCCGCCGCCCGGCAGCGCCGAAACCGCCTTCGGCGAAATTCTAAAGACGGATTTTGCCGGTTATCGCGACGAGATGATCATCTCGTCCAAGGCCGGTTACAATATGTGGCCCGGCCCTTACGGCGAATGGGGCAGCCGCAAATATCTGATCGCCTCCTGTGACCAGAGCCTGAAGCGCATGGGTCTGGATTACGTCGATATCTTCTATTCCCACCGTTTTGACCCCAATACGCCGCTTGAAGAAACCTGCGGCGCGCTGGACCAGATCGTGCGATCCGGCAAGGCGCTTTACGTCGGCATCTCGTCCTACAATTCGAAGCGCACCCGCGAGGCCGCCGTCATCCTGAAGGACCTCGGCACGCCCTGCATCATCCACCAGCCGAGCTATTCCATGATCAACCGCTGGATCGAGGAAGACGGTCTCGTTGATACGCTGGAAGATCTGGGCATCGGCTCCATCGTCTTCTCTCCGCTGGCGCAGGGCATGCTGACGACGAAATATCTCGGCGGCGTGCCGGACGGCAGCCGTGCATCGCAGAGCAAGTCGCTCAACCCGGCCTTCCTCAATGAGCGCAATGTCGAAAACATACGCGCGCTCAACAGCATTGCCGAACGGCGTGGCCAGACGCTGGCGCAGATGGCCATCGCCTGGGTGCTTCGCGGCGGCCGCATCACCTCGGCACTGATCGGCGCCAGCCGTGTCGAGCAGGTCGAGGATTGCGTGAAGGCGCTCGATAATCCCGATTTCTCCGCAGAGGAGCTTGCGGAAATCGACCGTTACGCCAGGGATGCGGACATCAACCTCTGGGCAAAATCCGCCGAACGCGTTTGATGAAGAAGCGACCGCCCGGTTATTCCGGGCGGTCCGACCCACTCGATAAACTCAAAACGAAAGATTAACTTCCGCCCCTAAGCATTAACAACCATTACATAAATGTAATTTTAAATTCAGTTTCCGTTCATTCGTTTATTCGTAAGTTCTCCTCATCGAAACACGAGAGGAAACATTCATGAAAAAGTTCGTAACCATTCTTCTGGCCGCCACTGTTCTTGCTGCTCCGATGGCCCAGGCCCAGAGCCGTCACGACGATCGCCATCGCGGCGTTACCGTCGAGCGTCAGGTCACCACCAAAAAGGTCATCGTCAAGAAGCACCGCTGGGATCGCGGCCAGCGCCTGTCTGTGGGCGAACGCCGCCACACGGTCGACCGCCGCGATTATCGTCGCTACCGTCTTGCCGAGCCGCGCCGCGACCAGCGCTGGGTGCGCGTCGACAACCAGTTCCTGCTCATCAACGCCGTCAGCGGCCTGATCGTTGGCCTCGCTGCCGCACGCTAATCCAGGCCTCGATGAAATGAAAAAGGCCCGCTTGCGCGGGCCTTTTGTCGTCTATCGTTTTAGCCGATCAGAAAATGTCGGCGCCGCTACCCCACGGGCCATGCGGCTTGTCGACGCCGTCGGTGCGTTCGAAACCATGTGCACCGAAGAAGTCGCGCTGCGCCTGGATGAGGTTGGCGCTGCCACGGGCGCGACGATAGGCGTCGAAATAGCCAAGAGCCGAAGCGAGAGCCGAAACAGGCAGACCCGAGAGAACCGCGTAGGAAACGACACGGCGCAGAGCAGCGTCGGTGTCCTTGACGATGCCGGAGAAGGCAGGCGTCACGATGAGGTTGGCCACATGCGGGTCCTTGGTGAAGGCCGAGGTGATCTCATCGAGGAATTCCGAGCGGATGATGCAGCCAGCGCGCCAGATGCGGGCAATCGTCGGCATCGGCAGGTTCCAGTTAAACTCCTTCGATGCGGCAGACATGATTGCGAAGCCCTGTGCATAGGCACCAACCTTGGCGGCCAGAAGCGCGCTTTCCAGATCGGCGATGAAGGCCTTTCTGTCAGCAGGCGTTGCTGCGACGGTCGGCAGGCCGAAGATCTTCTCGGCAGCTTCGCGCTCGTCCTTCTGCGAGGAGAGGATGCGGGCAGCCACGGCCGCCTCAATGGCGGTTGCGGCGACGCCCATATTCTGCGCTTCGATGACCGACCACTTGCCGGTGCCCTTCTGGCCGGCCTTGTCGAGGATCAGATCGACCATCGGCTTGCCGGTGATCGGATCGGCGGCGCGCAGAACCTTCTCGGTGATTTCGATCAGGTAGGAGTTGAGGCGGCCCTTGTTCCATTCAGCGAACACGTCGGCGATTTCGACTGCGCTCATCTTCAGGCCGTCACGCAGGATGCCGTAGATTTCGGCGATCATCTGCATATCGGCATATTCGATGCCGTTGTGGATGGTCTTGACGAAATGGCCGGCGCCGTCATTGCCGAGCCATGCCACGCACGGATCGTCATTATACTTGGCGGAAATGGAGGTCAGCACCTTCTCGACGCGCTTCCAGCTATCCTCGGTGCCGCCGACCATGATCGACGGCCCATGGCGCGCGCCTTCTTCACCGCCGGATACGCCCATGCCGATAAAGGTCAGGCCGCTGTCCTTGAGGTTATCAAAACGGCGGATCGTATCGCGGAAATTCGCATTGCCCGCGTCGATCATGATGTCGCCGTTCGAGAGGTGCGGCTTCAGGATTTCCATCTGCTGGTCAACCGGATCGCCGGCCTTGATCATGATGATGATCGGGCGAGGAGGACGAATGGCGGCGACGAATTCCTCGATGGTTTCGCATGGAATGATCTGGCCTTGCAGATCGCCAGCGTCAGCGTAGAATTTTCGTGTAACTTCCGGGGTTCGGTTGAATACGGCAATCTTGTTGCCCTTTTCCGCAATGTTCAACGCCAGGTTCGAGCCCATGACGCCGAGACCGATCAAACCGATTTCTGCCTGTTCCACGGATGTGCCTCCATCTTGCTTTTAGGTGGTCGTGTTGTGGCACTGTAATGAACAAACGGCAAGGCTAGGGGCGACTGAAACGATTAAATTTTGATGACGCAAATCAGCTTTGCATATTTGCGACAGGTCGGGGCAAGCTCAGAACACCGCTAGGAAGAACGCGGCCGGTCGTCTCCGTCATCGAGCGCCCGCCAGGCCGCCCCATCCATATCCTCATATTGCCCTGATCGCACCGACCAGAGAAAGGCAAAGAGCCCGAGCGCACCAAGAAACAGTGCGACGGGGATGAGATAGATCAGCATGTTCATGCCGCTTGCGCCCCCTCGCCCGTAAATTCCGTCATCACCGCCTCATTCCTCGAAACTGGCTCGGCCGTTCCTGCAAGACGCAGGGCATTGGCAACGACGATCAGCGACGATGTCGACATGGCGATGGCCGCGATCATCGGCGTTGCGTAACCGGCAATCGCAATCGGCACGGCGATGACATTATAACCAATGGCAAGAGTGAAATTCTGCCGGATGAGCCGTCCGGCCAGACGCGATGTCTCGATTGCGACGGGAACGGCACTGAGATCCTCATGCATGAAGACGAAGTCGGCGGCCTGCCGACCAATATCGGCGGCGGTGGCAGGCGCCATGGAAACGTGGGCAGCGGCAAGCGCAGGTGCATCATTGATGCCATCACCCACCATCAGTACCTTTCGACCCTCGCCTGCCAGCGCCGCACAACGCCCCGCCTTGTCTTTCGGCGACAGGTCCGCGTTCCATTTGGTTATCCCCAGACGATGCGCCATGGCTTTGACCGCGGCTGCCCGGTCGCCGGACACGATTTCCTGCACCAGTCCCCGCGCAGATAGGCCGCGCAATGCCTGCATTGCACCGGGTCGCGGATTGTCCTCGAAACCGAACGTCGCCAGATGCCGGCCGTCGAGCGAGAGCACCACTTCCGAGCGCGCATCGTCATTTTCCGGCTGTGTGTCTTGCGGGCAGGCAAACCGGTGATTGCCAAGCCGATAGGTTCCCGCCGCCGTCTTTGCCTCGACGCCGGAACCGGGAATTTCACGCACCGCATCGTAGACCGGTAAAGTTCCGGCATAGGCGGCATGCAGGGCTTTAGACAGCGGGTGGCGCGAATGGGCAGCGAGGCCGGCGGCAATCGCCATCGTTGCTGGCTTCACATCGCCGGTTTCCACCAGCTTCGGTTTTCCAACCGTCAGTGTGCCTGTCTTGTCGAACAGCACGGTGTCGATTTCGGCCAGCCGCTCCATCGCCGAGCCTTCCTTGACCATGATGCCATGCCGGAAGAGCCGCCCTGCCGCGACCACCTGCACCACCGGAACGGCGAGACCAAGCGCGCAGGGGCAGGTGATGATGAGGACCGCAATCGCAATCAGCATCGCCTGCTTCCAGTCGCCGCCGAAAATGCCCCATCCAAGAAAGGTCACGAGAGCAAGAAGATGCACAACGGGCGAATAATAGCTCGCGGCGCGGTCTGCGATGCGCCGGTAACGCGCCCGTCCGCCTTCCGCCGCCTCCATCAGCCCGATCACTTCGGAGAGAAACGAATCCTTTGCCGATGCGGTCACCAGCGCCGTCAGCGAACCGGTGAGATTGAGCGTACCGGCCTGAAGCAGATCGCCCGCCTCGACCCGGCGCGGCGCGCTTTCGCCGTTGACGATGGACATGTCGAGATCGCTGCTGCCGCTGATGACCATCGCATCCACGGCCACGCGGTCACCCGCGGCAATTGCAATCGCCATGCCGGGCAGCACATCGGCAAGCGGACGATATTCCCGCGTTCCGTCCTCACCGACCACGGTCACGCCGCGCGGCGAAAGCCGGGCCAGGCCGGCAATGGCCGAACGCGCCCTGTCGCGCATGATGTGATCCAGCGTGCGGCCGATCAGCAGGAAGAACAGCAGCGATACGGTTGCGTCGAACCATGCGTGTTCGCCATGATGAATGGTTTCCCAAAGCGACACGGCATAGGAAAGCGTGATGGCGAGCGCAATCGGCACATCCATATTGGTGCGGCCATGCTTCAGCGCATTCCACGCCGACTGATAAAAGAAACGCCCGCCATAGATCAGCGCCGGCGCGGCGATCATCGCCGATATCCAGTGGAACATATCGCGCGTCGCCGCATCGGCCCCGGACCAGACGGACACGGACAAAAGCATGATATTGGCCGAAGCAAAGCCACAGAGCGCCACCGCCCTGATCAGTTGCGAGCGCAATGCGTCGGAGGCATCCTGTCCACTCGCGAAAAGATGCGTGCGGTAACCCGTTTCAAGGATCGCACGGGCGAGATCGGCGGGGTCAGTCCTGATGCCGTCGATCTCCTCCTTCCAGACAATCGCCACCCGTTTGGACGACAGGTTCACACGCGCCTGTTCCACTTGCGGCAGACGGCGGAGCGCGGTCTCGACGGTGGTGATGCAGGCCCCGCAATAAACGCCCGGCACGCTGAGGTCGGTCTGGCGCAGCCCCTGCCCCAGATCGCGGCTTGCCAGCATCAGCTCCTCTGATGAGGGTGGGTTGACCGGCTCGCCAAGTTGTATCGCTCCTTCCGTTCCGGGTGCGCAGCAACTCATTTGCGCCCCCGGATGACGGCGATCCGCGTGCCCTCGTGCACGATGATCCTGCCGTCCTTGACGGCAGTGACTTCAACGATCCATTGGCCGGGCAGCATATCGTGTGCGCCGGTGAAGACACCGGTGGAAACCGGCGTCAGCTCCATGTCGAAATTCTGATGTTCGCCGACCGGACGGCGGAAATGCGCTGTCACCGTATCCGTATCGACACGGCCGGTATCGGGATGAAACACCTCGTAGCGCACGGTGTTTTCATCCACCACCAGCTTGCCCTTGATGCCGGTCGCAGCCCTTGCCTTGGCGGCTTCGGCCTTGGCGTTGAACTGCTGGCTGGCGACATAGGTATTGGGAACCACCAGCCCGCTCCAGCTGGTAACGGCATTCCACGCCATCACCATGTTGACGGTGATGATGGTGCCGAAGAACAGCACCATCACGCCGAGCATATGCCAACCGGTGAAAACGAAGCCGGATGCCTGGCTTTTATTGGTTGTCATTTCTTCACTCCCGGAGCGTTGAAGACGGCATCGTAACGGGCCGTCTCATGGCCGCCCGTATCGCTGACGATGAATTCGAAATTTTCCGCAGCCCGCGCCACATCGCCGCCCGGCAGGGTGACGAAGACCTTCAGCGTCGTCGCCTCGTCCGGCTCCACCATCACCTCGAAGCTGCGTGAGGCTGCATCCGGCACGCCGTTGATCTTCATCACCGCATTCGGAATGCCCTCGATGGTCAGGCTTATCGTGCGCGGTTGCGGCACCATGTTGAGGATGCGGACCGTGTAGCCGTTGCGGATGGAGCCGCTCGATTCCAGCACATATTGCGGATTGCGATCATGCAGGACATTGAGCGCCAGCCGCTCGCGCGTCACCAGCGCCACCAGCAGGCCGATGCCGACGGCAGCCCATATCGCCGTGTAAAGAAGCGTGCGCGGACGGAAGACGATGCGCCAGTCGAAATGGCGAATGCTGTTTTTGAAACTGCCGTCCTCATCGCGCACATTGGCGGGACGGATCGCGTGCCGGCCGTTGTCGGTCGCGAGCGCCATGTTGGACTGGTATTCGGACAGCGTCGCATAGGCGATCAGCCCGCGTGGCTTGCCGATCTTGTCCATCACCCCGTCGCAGGCATCGATGCAGAGCGCGCAGGTAATGCATTCCAGCTGCTGGCCGTCCCTGATGTCGATGCCCATGGGACAGACCGCCACGCAGGCGTTGCAATCGACGCAGTCGCCGATGCTCTCCCCTGCTGCGGCGGCCTTTTTTGCGTGTCTCGAGCGTGGCTCCCCGCGCCAGTCATTATAGGTCACGACCAGTGAATTCTCATCCAGCATCGCCGCCTGGATACGCGGCCAGGGACACATATAGGTGCAGACCTGCTCCCGCATCAGCCCGCCGAAAACGTAGGTCGTGGCGGTGAGGATGGCGACGGTCGAATAGGCGATCATCGGCGCCTGCCCGGTCATGAACTCCATCGCCAGCGTCGGCGCGTCGGCAAAATAAAAGATCCAGGCGCCGCCGGTCAGAACGCCGATCACCAGCCAGGTCGCATGTTTCAGGACGCGTTTGCGCAGCTTTTCGAATGTGAAGGGCGCGGCATCCAGCTTCATGCGGGCGTTCCTGTCACCCTCGATCGCCCGCTCCACGACCAGAAACAGGTCCACCCAGACGGTCTGCGGACAGGTATACCCACACCATGCGCGACCCACCGCGGAGGTGACGAGAAACAGCCCCAGCCCCGCCATCACCAGCAATCCGGCAACGAAAAAGAACTCCTGCGGCCATATCTCGATGAAGAAGAAATAAAAGCGCCTGTTGGCGATATCGATCAGCACCGCCTGATCGGGCGCGTAAGGTCCCCTGTCCCAGCGCAAAAACGGCGTCAGGTAATAGATGCCGAGGGTAACGAGCATCACCAGCCATTTGAACCGGCGAAACCGGCCCTCGGCCCGCTTGGGAAAAATCTTCTTGCGCGCTTCATAGAGGGGTTTGCGCGTCTTTGCCGAATTGACGGCTTCCGCCTCCAGCCTTTCAACGGGCTGTTGCGGGCGATCTTGTCCGGCGCGATAGATGTTCATGTCAGGAGTCCATTTTTATCTCCTTGCTTTCTCCCATCTCACCGGCAAAACATCCTTGACTTACATCAAGCGACGACAAAGTGGCGCAGTGAGAGGACTGCACCGCAAAGGAGGATGCGATGCCTGTCATGCAGTCGAGAATCGTTCATCTGTCGATCGAAAAACCGTGGAGCCATGTCTATGATTTCACGTCCGATCCGCAGACCATGCCGCGTTGGGCCGCCGGTCTTGCAGGCGGCCTCAGACCGCAAGGCGAAGACTGGATAGCCGATGGCGGGCCGCTCGGTGAAGTGCGCGTCAATTTCGCGCCGACAAACGAATTCGGCGTGGTAGACCATGTCGTCACATTGCCCGATGGCCTGAAGGTCTATAACGCGCTGCGGGTGACGCCGAATGGCAGCGGCGCTGAAGTCAGCTTCACGCTGCTTCGCCTTCCGGGCATGACGGACGAAGATTTCGAACGGGATGCGCAGATGGTCCGGGCAGACCTCGAAACATTAAAGTCGCTGCTCGAAACGGAATGATGGAGAAAATGATGACCACGAATACGAACGACCGGCGGATCGATTACGTCGAATTCAATGTGACCGATATCGAGCGTAGTAAGGAATTTTACGGCGGCGCTTTCGGCTGGTCCTTCAAGGATTACGGCCCACAATATTGCGAATTTTCCGACGGCCGGCTGACCGGCGGTTTCACCACCACAGCACCGGTCTCCGCCAGGGGCGGGCCGCTTGTCATTCTCTACGCCGCCGATATCGAGGATATGCAACGGCGCGTCGAGGCAGCCGGTGGACAGATCAGCGTCGCGATCTTCGCCTTTCCCGGCGGACGCCGCTTTCACTTCACCGATCCTGATGGATACGAGCTGGCCGTCTGGTCGGATCGATAAGAAAAGGGCCGCATCGCGGCCCGTCTATCGAAACCTCTCTTCCGTCAATCCTCGGGTCAAGCCCGAGGATGACGTAGAGTATGTGGGAAGGTTAGTTATTCGTCTTGGGCCGGGGCCGCATCACGCGGCCCTTTCCTTTTCCTGTTTAGCAATCACTCACCACCGCCCAGCGAATGCACGAAGATCGCAAGCTGCTTGACGGTGGTATCGCCGAGACGCGCACCCCAGGCGGGCATGACGCCGTGCTTCGGCGAACGTATCTGCGAGACAATGCCCTCTTCGCCATGGGACTTCAGCCAGATGGCGTCGGCAAGGTTGGGTGCGCCGAATTCCCGATTACCCCTGGCATCCTCACCGTGGCACGAGGCGCAATTATCAGCGAAAAGCTGCTTGCCCGGTTCCACCAGCGCCGGATTGGAGGGGGTACCGGTGAGGCTGACGACATAGGCGGCGACTTCGCGGATTTCGTCCGACTTGAGGATGTCGCCGAAGGCCGGCATTTCCGAAGCGCGTGTATCCGCATCGTCGGCAAAACGAATGCCGTGCTTCACCGTCGTATAGATATCCTCGACGCTCCCACCCCACATCCAGTCGTCATCGTTGAGGTTGGGATAACCCTGCCCGCCCTCGGCACCGGAACCGTGACACTGGATACAATTGACCTTGAAAGCGGCGGCACCGCCGGAAAGGGCAAATTGTCTCAGGGTCGGATCGGCCTGTATTTCGGCGAGTGAGGAGCTGGCGATCCTGTCGACGTAAACGCTCTGCGTCTGCTTCGCGTCAGCCATATCGGCGGCAATCTCGCCGCGGCTGCTCCAGCCGAGCAAGCCTTGTGTCGCGCCGTTGATCAGCGGCCATGCCGGAAAGGCGATGGTATAGCCGATTGCCCAGATGATGGTGGCGTAGAAGGTCCAGACCCACCAGCGTGGCATGGGGTTGTTCAACTCGCGGATACCGTCCCATTCGTGGCCGGTGGTTTCGACGCCGCTAATGTCATCAATGTGTTTCTCGGACATATCCTAGTCCTCCCTGAGCGGAATGCTGGCGGCATCATCCGCGGCTTTTTTCGATCCGGGACGAAGGGTAAAAATGACGACGCCGGCGAAGAACATGGTCATGGCAAGCAGACCCCAGCTATCGGCAAAGTGGCGCATGGCCGTATAGGTTTCCATCGTTTCGCCTCCTCACCGATATCCGGCGGCATCGTCATAGGTCGAGAAATCGACCAGTGTGCCGAGCATCTGCAGATAGGCAACCAGCGCATCCATTTCGGTAAGCTTTGTCGGATCGCCGTCGAAATCGCCCACCTTCGCCTTCGGATAACGCGCCAGGAGTTCCGACGAATCCGCATTCGGGTCAGCCTGGGCGGCAAGATCGGTGGCGGATTTCTCGATCATCTCGTCGCTATAGGGCACACCGACGGCGCGGTTAGCCTTCAGCTCCATCGAGATATCGGTGATCTTCAGCGGCGTGGTCTTGAGGAACGCATAGGAGGGCATGATCGATTCCGGCACCACCGAGCGCGGATCGGCCAGATGCTGCACATGCCATTCGTTCGAATAACGATCGCCGACACGCGCGAGGTCCGGGCCCGTGCGCTTGGAGCCCCACTGGAACGGATGGTCGTACATGGATTCCGCCGCCAGGCTATAATGTCCGTAACGCTCCACCTCGTCGCGGAACGGCCGGATCATCTGGCTGTGGCAGACGTAACATCCCTCGCGGATGTAGATGTTGCGCCCGGCGAGCTCCAGCGGCGTATAGGGTCGCATGCCCTCCACCTTCTCGATGGTGTTTTCGAGATAGAAGAGCGGGGCGATTTCCACGATGCCGCCGATGGAGACGACCAGCAGGGAGCCGACCAAGAGGAGTGTAGCGTTGCGTTCGATGACGCCGTGTTTGTCGAGTATGGACATCGGCCCCTCCTTATTCAGCGGGCTGTAGCGAACGGGTTTCGGCGGGCTGCGCCGAAGCCTCGGCATCCGTGTGGATACCTTCGTCGCGTTGATGACCGAGAATGGTCATCGTGACGTTGTAGGCCATGATGAGCGCGCCGCTGAGGAACATCAGACCGCCCAATGCGCGCATCACGTAATAGGGGAACAGCGCCGCGACCGATTCCGCGAAGGAATAAACGAGGAAGCCCTGGCTATCATATTCGCGCCACATCAGCGCCTGCTGGATGCCGGCCACCCACATGACGGCGGCGTAAATGACGATGCCGAGCGTGGCGAGCCAGAAGTGCCAGTTGACGAGTTGCAGACTGTAAAGACGCTCCCTGCCCCAGAGTTTCGGCGTCAGGTAATAGATCGCGCCGAAGGTGATCATGCCGTTCCAGCCGAGAGCGCCCGAATGCACATGGCCGATGGTCCAGTCGGTATAGTGGCTGAGCGAGTTGACGGCCTTGATCGACATCATCGGCCCCTCGAAGGTCGCCATGCCGTAAAAGGCAACCGCCATCACCATCATGCGCACGATGGGATCGGTGCGGATCTTGTCCCAGGCGCCAGAAAGCGTCATCAGGCCGTTGATCATCCCGCCCCAGGACGGCATCCACAGCATGATCGAAAACACCATGCCGAGCGTCTGCGCCCAGTCCGGCAGCGCCGTATAGTGCAGGTGGTGCGGACCGGCCCAGATATACATGAAGATCAGCGCCCAGAAGTGGATGATCGACAGACGGTAGGAATAGACCGGACGGTTCACCTGCTTCGGGATGAAATAATACATCATGCCGAGGAAGCCAGCGGTGAGGAAGAAACCGACGGCGTTATGGCCATACCACCATTGCGTCAGCGCATCCTGCACGCCCGAGAAGGCCGAGTAGCTCTTGACGCCGAGGAAGGAAACCGGAATCGCCAGATTGTTGACGATGTGCAGCATGGCGATGGTGACGATGAAGCTCAGATAGAACCAGTTCGCCACATAGATATGCGGCTCCTTGCGCGTCAGGATCGTGCCGAGGAAGGTGACGAGATAGGCGACCCAGACGATGGTCAACCAGATATCCACATACCATTCCGGCTCGGCATATTCACGGCCCTGCGTAATGCCCAGGAGATAGCCGGTGGCGGCCATGATGATGAAAAGATTGTAGCCCCAGAACACGAACCAGCCGAGATTGCCGCCGAACAGGCGGGCGCGACAGGTTCTCTGCACCACATAGAAGGATGTGGCGATCAGCGCATTTCCCCCGAAAGCGAAGATCACCGCAGAGGTGTGCAGCGGCCTTACGCGGCCGAAATTGAAATAGGGTGCGATGTTGAGATCGGGAAAGGCGAGCTGAAGCGCCACGACGACACCAACCAGAAAACCGACGACACCCCAGAACACGGTGGCGATGACGCCGTATTTCACCACCTCGTCGAAATATTGCGATTTGAGGCGCGCGCGCGCAGCCTGATCGACAGGCGCGAAGGACACGCGGCGCAGCAGAAGCACCGTGCTGACCAGAAGCGTAAAGAACAGCACCCACATATGGGCGGCGAAAAGACTGTCATGGGCAAAGGCTGCCCCGAGCAACGCGAGAAAGGCGCCGAGCGCCACGATCGCGGTTTCTAACGTGTAATTCATTGTTGGTTTCCCCCAACGTGCAAGCGACCGACGAAAGGCACGGCGCGCGCTTGACTAAGCGGAAACGGGCCTTTGCGTCGGTTGGAGCATTGCCACCGGCGTGGGGAAGCCACCTTGATTCAGATCAAGAAAGCAAAGCTGTCGCAGCGGAGAAAAACGCTGCGTTCATGCACAAACGATGTCAGAACAAAATGGCCGGGTTTCGAAACGGTTCCGGCTTAAGAGGCGGGCGGCATCAGCCCTTCATTTTCAATGGCAGACCCGCAGCGACGAAATAGACCTCGCCGGCAATGGCGGCGACGCGCTGGTGCAGCCGCCCCGCATGATCGCGAAATTCCCGCGCCATGCGGTTCTCCGGCACGATGCCGAGACCGACCTCGTTGGAGACGAGAATGAGTTTCGCCCTGGTGGATGTGATCGCCGCCTCAAGCGCGGCAAAACCGACCTCAATATCGGCATTTTCCATCATCAGATTGGTGAGCCACAATGTCAGGCAGTCGATGAGGATGACATTGTCCGGCCCGTCAAGTCGGGCAAGCACGGCGGCGATATCCACGGGCGCCTCATGGGTTGTCCATTCCCCGCCGCGCCGCGCCTGATGGTGATCGATGCGATCGCGCATTTCATCGTCCCATGCCCGGCCGGTGGCCAGATAATGCAGATGGCCGCCGGCATTCCCCGCAAGCTCTTCGGCGAAACGGGACTTGCCCGAGCGCGCACCGCCAAGAATGAAAACGGAGCAGTTTTTATCTGTCATGGGAAACCTGAAAGAGAGAATGGAGCGGACCGGTATCTTTGCGATGTCGCAAGCCAGGGACAGGCGGACATGAAGGGAACGATTCGTAGAAAAAGGCGTCCCCCGGTTGCTCATGCCGGACTGCCGCTGATACCGGGCCGGAGAGATCAAAACCTGTCCGCAGGATGCGGATCATATCAAAGTCCTGGCAACTCCGGGCGCCGGAAACACCGGTCCTGATAAAAGGCTAGGTGCGAAAGGCGGCCCTGTCAATCGGCACGCGATATGGCCGGAAAATCAAAGCGGAACCGGTACGCAAAACCTTACCCGGAACCGGCAGACCTGCTGTCCGCGAGAGGATTGATAAAGCCACTTGGTTACCGGAACGTTAGCAGAAAATAAAATGATCAGGCTGCAACGCCGCGGCAGAATATCGGCTGACGGAGGCCGCTGCCATTGCCTTGGCATGGCCTTCAAATCAATATGCTTTCGAAGATTCGCAAACAGCAAGGTGGCCTGCCCGTGATGACCATCATGGACTATATATCGATCGTCGTTTTCATCGTGTTATGGGCTGCCTACACGCATGT
The DNA here is from genome assembly GCF_018873185.1 of Rhizobium sp. X9. NCBI lineage: Bacteria > Pseudomonadati > Pseudomonadota > Alphaproteobacteria > Hyphomicrobiales > Rhizobiaceae > Rhizobium > Rhizobium sp. X9. The sequence continues at coordinate 1,275,116 of NZ_CP071311.1, forward strand.
CACGACAGGCAGGACGCTGTTTTCGCGAACCAGCCTCAATCAGGCCATGGCCGAGCGCCGGCGCGAGTGGATCATGAATTCGCTCAAGCGCGACCTGAAGATGATCGACACGCAGATCATGGCCGGCCTTCAGAACGGCACCGCCTTTTTCGCCTCCACCTCCATCTTCGCCATCGGCGGCTGTTTTGCGCTTCTGGGCGCGACCGAGCAGGTCGAATCGGTGTTTCGCGACATGCCTTTCGTACACTATGCCGGACGCACGGCCTTCGAGCTGAAGGTCATCGGGCTCACCTGCCTTTTCGGTTATTCCTTCTTCAAATTCGGCTGGTCCTACCGCCTGTTCAACTATTGCACGATCCTGTTCGGCGCCATTCCCATGGTCCACGACGTTAACTCGGACCGCGAGGCGGCGGAGAGAGCGGCCGAAAACGTCATAAAGATGAACATCATCGCTGCTAAGAATTTCAATGACGGCCTGCGCACCATCTTTCTGTCCATCGGTTATCTCGGCTGGTTCATCAGCCCCTATGTCTTCATCGCCAGCACCGTCACCATCATCGTGGCGCTGTTGCGCCGCCAGTTCTTTTCCGAGGCGCGGCGCGCCATCATGGAAGAGAACAGGCCTTGAAATAGCCGCACTTCAAGGGCCAAGCCCGAGTGAATATTGGCCCTCCTAAAAGCTGAAAAAGCGGAAACCATGGACACAGACACAGCCGCAAACGAAAACCGCCGCAAAGGCCGCATCGGCGGTCTCGATACATTGCGCGGGTTGGCGCTCATCGCCATGGCATCCTACCACTTCACGTGGAACCTTGAATATTTCCGCTATCTCGAACCCGGCACGGCAACCACGGGCCTCTGGAAGCTCTATGCGCGCGGCATTGCAAGCTCGTTCCTGTTTCTGGCCGGTTTCAGCCTGTTTCTCGCCCATGGCAAAGGCTTGAACTGGCCGTCCTTCGGCAAGCGTTTTGCGATGGTGGCCGGCTCGGCGCTGCTCATCACCATAGCCACGTATTTCGCCTTTCCGGACAGCTTCATCTTTTTCGGCATCCTGCACAATATCGCCACCGCAAGCCTCGTGGGCCTGCTGTTCCTGCGCGCGCCCGCGCCCGTAACGCTGCTTTTCGCAGTGATTGCCTTTGCGCTGCCGCACTATGTTCAATCCGACCTGTTCAATAGCAAGTGGCTGGCCTGGATCGGCTTTTCCACCATGCCGCCGCGTTCGAACGACTATGTGCCGCTCCTGCCGTGGCTTGCACCCTTTCTTGCCGGGCTCGCGGTTTCGCAATTCGTCACACCACGCGACTGGCTGGACCGTTTTCGCAGTCCGAGCTCGCCGCGCAACCTGATAGCGAGCGCCGGCCGTCACAGCCTCGCCTTCTACCTCATTCATCAGCCGGTGCTGATCGGCCTTGTCTACGTCCTGTCGCAGGTGGCCCCGCCCCCACCGGTCGATCAGGTCGAGCTTTACAAATCGAGCTGCGAAAAAAGCTGCGTCGAACAGCCGAACGGGCTGGAATTGTGCCAGCGTTTCTGCGGCTGCACGCTGGAAAAGCTGCAGGCGGAAAATCTGTTCGATACGATGATGGAAGGCAAGCTCAGCGCCGATCAGCAGACCAAAGTTGGCGAAGTGGCGCAGCAGTGCACGGTTGAGGCGCAGTAGGGAAAAGTTGCCGGTTCATAGAGGAACAGCGTGTTGTCCTACACTCGACGTCATCCTCGGGCCTGACCCGAGGATCTATCGACGTCGCTGTGCACCCTCGGGTCAAGCCCGAGGGTGACGAAGGAGAGGTATCGACCTCTAAAAGCGCGCCTTAAGCGCGACAGCCAAGGCCCTCGTTCAAGTCCCGACGCCGATTTCGGCAAGCCGGGTCAGACAGGCCTCCTCGACATTGTCGAGTTCGGCCAGCGTCTCCTCGATATCCTTGCGTTTCTGCCGGAGATCGGCACGCTTTTCATCGACCTTCTTCATCAGAAGCACCAGCTGGCCCGATTCGCCTGGGGGTTCCTTGTAAACGTGAATAATCTCGCGGATTTCAGAAATCGTGAAACCGATACGGCGACCGCGCAGGATTTCCTGAATGAGACGCCGGTCCGCGGCCCTGAAAAGCCTCGTGCGCCCGCGACGCTCAGGGTGAATCAGCCCCTCGTCCTCGTAAAATCGCAAGGTGCGAGTGGAAACACCGAATTCGCGTGTCAGTTCGGTTATGCTATAATACTTGTCCAAGGGCCTATCCGATTCATAACCGGATAATATTATTTGACCTTCACGTAAAAGTCAATTTTTCCCGCCGCGCCTAACCGGAAATACCATACCACCAGGTCGCAATACCCAGAAAAGCGAAAAAGCCGACAATATCCGTTACGGCCGTGACGAAGACCGCCGAAGAAACGGCCGGGTCCGCCCCGAACTTGTCGAGAACGAGCGGGATGAGAATGCCTGCCAGCGCCGCCGCCAGCATGTTGAGACACATGGCGGTGGCGATAATGCCGCCGATGTGGACATCCTGAAACCAGATGCCGGCAACAACGCCGATGGCGCAGCCGAACAGCATGCCATTCAGGATGCCGACACCCGCCTCACGCCGGATGATACGGGCTGCGTTGTGGATATCGAGGCTCTTGGTCGCCAGTGCCCGCACGGATACGGTCATGGTCTGCGATCCGGCATTGCCACCCATGCCCGCGACCGCCGGCATCAAAATCGCCAGCGCGACAATCTGCTGGATGGTCGCATCAAACAGGCTGATGACCGAGGCGGACAGAAATGCGGTGATGAGGTTGACGGCAAGCCATGGCACGCGCGAGCGCGACGTGCTGGCGATACTGTCCGACAGTTCTTCGTCCCCCACACCCCCAAGGCGAAGCAAGTCCTCCTCGGCCTCTTCCTGGATAACGTCGACCACGTCATCGATGGTGAGCACACCGACCAGCCGGCCGTTATTGTCAACCACGGCTGCGGAAAGAAGGTCGTATTGCTCGAAAAGCTGCGCCGCCTCTTCCTGGTCCATTTCGGCAGGAATGGAGTGGTTCGTCTCATGCATGATCGTTTCGATCTTCACCTGACGCTTGGCGCGCAGCACCTTGTCGAGATCGAGTGCGCCCACCAGCTTGAAGGTGGGGTCGATGACGAATATTTGCGTGAAGGAGTCGGGCAGTTCCTCCTCTTCGCGCAGATAGTCGATGGTCTGCCCCACGGTCCAGAACGGCGGAACGGCGACGAATTCCGTCTGCATGCGGCGTCCGGCCGAGCTTTCCGGATAATCCAGCGCCCGCATCAACCGCACCCGTTCGGTGAACGGTAGCTGCGAGAGAATGTCTTCGCGGTCCTCGTCGTCTAGGTCTTCGAGAATATAGACCGCGTCGTCCGAATCCAGCTCGCCGATACCGGCGGCGATCTGCTCATTCGACATCTGGTCGACGATATCGAGACGGATACCCTCATCCACCTCGGTCAGCGCCGTCATGTCGAAATCGGAGCCAAGCAGCCGCACCAGCGCATGGCGTTGTTCCGGCAGGATGGATTCGAGCACGTCGCCAAGTTCCGACTCGTGCAGCCGCGCCACATTCTTGCGCAGGAACAGCAGGTCACGGTCGGCAATTGCCGCCCCTACCATCGCCAGAAAATCCGAACGGACAGACCCGTCTTCGGCGTAGATATCGGAAAGTGCCTCTGCCGGCCTCAACTCTTCGGGCGCGACAAGATCGTCGTCACGGTCTGTCATCTGGCGTCCTCTTGTATTCAAATGCCGCAGTGCACGAATGCGCAGGCAGAATGGCGTTAAAAAGTATATTGTCAACAACCGGATAGGCGGAAAACAACAAGCCTCCCGACTGCGACGCAAATGTCATGAACCGCCGCTTTGCAAGACCGCGATTTAAGGACGCAACACTACTCGATGGCGCGCCAGACGTGCATGACGCCGCAATTCTCTCAACGCGCTGCACACCCCTGCCGTTCCACGGAGATAGCCGGAAGAGACCTCTTACCGTTCCCGGCAGCAGCAAGATAGAGATTGACATATGTCGTCCATAGGCGATTCTGAAACAGCTTTTTTACATAGGATCGGCCGCAGCGACCACGCGGCCGCGAACGCGATTTCGGGAAAGCCAAAGCAATGAGCAAGACGGATTTCATCGGCAAGGCATCGTCTGCCGCAGGTGGCTGGGGTGCGCTTAAAAGCGTCGGCAAACGGCTTCTGGAAACAGGCGCGCCGATTTCCGGCGCACGCACGCTGCTGAAGACGAACCAGCCGGATGGTTTCGACTGTCCCGGCTGCGCCTGGGGCGATCCCGAACACGGCTCCTCCTTCGAATTCTGCGAAAATGGCGTCAAGGCAGTCGCGTGGGAGGCGACGGAGGCCCGCGTGCCGCCGGATTTCTTTGCCGCCCATAGCCTATCCGAACTGCGCGGCTGGTCCGACTACGATCTGGAAAAACAGGGCCGTCTCACCCACCCCATGCGCTACGACCGGGCGACCGACAAATATCTTCCCGTATCCTGGGACGATGCCTTTGCCGAAATCGGCAGGATCCTGAACAGCCTCGACAGCCCGGACCGGGCGGAATTCTACACCTCCGGCCGCGCCTCCAACGAGGCAGCGTTCATCTATCAGTTGATGGTACGGCTCTACGGCACCAATAATTTCCCCGACTGTTCCAACATGTGCCACGAGGCAAGCGGCGTCGGCCTGAAAGCGTCGATCGGCGTCGGCAAGGGCACGGTTCTGCTGGAGGATTTCGAACAGGCGGATGCGATTTTCGTGATCGGCCAGAACCCCGGCACCAACCATCCCCGCATGCTGGGCGACCTGCGCCGCGCCGCCCTTCGCGGCGCCAAGATCGCCGTCCTTAATCCTATCCGTGAAAAGGGTCTGGAGCGCTTTGCCGATCCGCAGGACAAGATCGAGATGATCACCGGCGGCAATACGAAGATCGCCACCAATTATTACCAGCCCCGGCAGGGCGGAGATATGGCCGCCGTGCGCGGCATGAGCAAGGCGGTCTTCGCCGCCGATGATGCCGCAAGGGCGGCGGGAGAACCCGCCATCATCGATTACGATTTCCTCGCCGAACACGCGGTGGAATTCGAGGCCTATCGCGCCGCCGTCGAGGCAACCGACTGGGAAACCATTCTCGACCAGTCCGGCCTGACGCGCGCCCAGATCGAAGAAGCCGCCGGCATCTACATGAACGCCGGTTCGGTCATCGCCACATGGGCCATGGGTGTCACACAGCATCGGCACTCCGTCATCATCGTTCGCGAAATCACCAATTTCATGCTGTTACGCGGCAATATCGGCCGGCCGGGGGCCGGCCTTTGCCCCGTTCGCGGCCATTCAAACGTGCAGGGCGACCGCACCGTTGGCATCGACGAGAAAGCGCCGCCGGCCCTTCTCGACGCGCTGGAGAAGGAACTCGGCGTTTCCATGCCGCGCAACCCCGGCCACAACACCGTGGAGGCTGTCGCTGCCATGCTCGATGGCAAGGCTCAGACCTTCATCGCGCTCGGTGGCAACTTCCTGCGGGCGACGCCCGACAGCCCGCTGATCATCAAGGCTTTCGAAAAGCAGAAACTCACGGTCAATATCGCCACCAAGCTCAACCATTCGCATCTGGTGCCGGGCGAAACCTCGTTCGTGCTGCCCTGCCTCGGGCGAACGGAAATCGATCGCAATTCAGCAGGCCGGTCGCAGATCGTTACGGTCGAGGATTCCATGAGCATGGTGCATGGTTCCGGCGGCATCAACCCGCCGGCCTCGGACGAACTGCGCTCGGAAGTCGCCATCGTTGCCGGTATAGCGGAAGCCACCCTTGGCAATGCCCATGTCGACTGGAAAGCGCTCGCCGATGATTACGATCTCATTCGCGACATGATCGAGCGGGTCATTCCCGGCTTCGACAATTTCAACGAGCGCGTCCGCGTGCCGCGCGGTTTTCATCTGCGCAACACGGCGGCCGAACGGCAGTGGAACACGCCGGCGAAAAAGGCGACCTTCTACACAGGCCCGCTTCCCGAACAGACAGAGCACCAGCAGGCGCTCAGCCGCGACAATCTTTTCGTGCTGCAGACCTTCCGCAGCCACGATCAGTACAACACCACGATTTACGGCATGGACGACCGGTATCGCGGCGTCTATGGCGAGCGCCACGTCATCTTCATGAACCCAGCGGATATGGAGGCGCTCGGCGCCCATTCCCGCCAGCGTGTCGATGTCATCGGCGAATATGGTGATGGCGTGGAACGCGTCGCGGAAAACTTCCGGCTCGTGCCGTACAATATCCCACGTGGCAGCGTCGGCGGCTATTATCCGGAACTGAACGTGCTGGTGCCGCTGTCGAGCTATGGTGATGGCAGCTTCACGCCGACATCGAAATCCGTGCTCGTCTCCGTCCGCCTGCTTGCCGATGCCCCCGTGAAGGCGAACGCCTCTTGATGGAAGAAGAGCAATCCGCAACCGCTTTCATGGCGGCTGTGGAACAGATCCAGCAAGAAGCCTCCTCGGCAATTACCGCAACGGGTGCGGCGGTCCTTCTGGCTATCCATCAAGACATAGCCACCGACAGCCGCAGCATCGCGAACCGGCTTGGGCTTGCGCACGCTCTCGTTCTGCGCGAAATCGCAGCGCTCACGCCCCGCTTCGTGCGGGTGACGAAACGAGACGCCCGCACCCAGCGCAGCTTTCTGGAGGCGACGGCGGAAGGACAGGCGCTTGCCGCGTCTCCCTCCCGAAACTGAAACGAACGGAGCATTCCTTGGCAATCAGGCCGATCCTGCCCTACCCTCATTCAGGCCTTTCCGAGACTTGCGGGCCAGTCACTGTTTTTGACGATCATCTGCAGGACCTGGTCACAGACCTGATCGACACGATGCGCGCCGCCCCCGGCGTCGGCATTACCGCGGCCCATATTGGCGTAAGGCAGCGCGTCTTCGTGCTCGAACTGACACCGGGAAACGTCCTCACCTACATCAATCCTGAAATCCTCAGCCGGTCCGCGAAGACCATGCGGCATGTGGAGGGCAGCGTCTCGATGCCGGGTTTCACCGAGGAGGTGGAGCGACCATCGCAGATCGAAGTGAGATTTCAGGACGCTGCGGGCATGGAACATCGCCAGGCCGCAGAGGGGTTTCACGCTATCTGCATCCAGCACGAAATCGATCAGCTCGATGGCATCTTCTGGCTGAAGCGACTGTCGAAGCTCAAACGCGACCGGCTGGTAAAGAAATGGGAAAAATCCCGAAAGCCGTGACGATCAGCCGGCAATCGACAGCACAAATTCCGCCTCGCCCTTCAGCGTGTTGCTGACGGTACAGATATCCTCGGCCGAATGCGCGATCGCAGCGCGGGTAGCCTCGTCGAAATCCCCGGTTATCTCGATCCTTATATCGAAACGGATGATCCGATAGGGTTCTTCTGCAGATTTTTCACCGGAAACATCAACGGTGACGCCCTCGAAATGGTCCAGCAGACCCATACGGCTCGCCGCGATCCGGGCACTGAGCGTCAGGCATGCGGCAAGCGACGAATAAAGAAGATCGATCGGATTGAAGCCCGGTTCCGAGACGCCGGTCGCGATCTCAAGTGCGCCGCCGGTCCTTGTCGAAATCACCGGTCGACCAAGCCGCCCGACCCTCGCTGTCGCACCAACGGGTCTCACCTTCACCTTCGCGCCTTCGACCATTCAAATAATCCTGATTTAATCGCACGCAACCGATCGCATGGAACAAAAATCTATCTGGCGCTTTTTACTCACACAACGGTGAACGATCGTTGAACCTTTATTTTACAGGGAGCTGGGACATATGGTTACATCTACGCTCGTCAGCATTCTGATCACCTTCCTGGTGATCGTGCTTGTCTTGTGGCTCATCGCACGACTGCCCGTGGGCGGTGGCGCGAAACAGATCGCGCAGATCATCGTCATCATCATCGGTATTATTTCGCTTCTGAAATATCTCGCCGTCTTCTGATGTCCCGGCAAAGCGCGAACAAAAAAGGCGGCGAAAGCCGCCTTTTTTTGCGTTATTGGCGCGGTTCGAACTGATAGGTTTTTTTAAGCGTGATGTCGCGAACGCTGCCGATGCCGAGGAACGGCGTGTTTTCCGCATCGAAGATTGCCCGGCCCTTCGCAACGATCCAGCGGGCGGAACCATCAGGCAGATTGACCTTATAGCGCTGGTCGAAGAACACACCCGTCGTAATGCTGTCGAAAATCGCCTGCGCCACCTGATCACGCATTTCGACATCGATTCTTTCCAGAACATCCTCGATCGTCACACCGCGTGACGCCACGGCTTCGGAAAATCCATGGCATTCCGCCGTAACCGCGTCCATGATCAGCCTGTTGTCGGAAATGCTCCACATGTAATAGCCGAGTGCATTGTCTGAATCCGTTTTGTCCCCTTGCACGAAAACCCCCAGACATTTTTTCCTGACAAAAGCTAACATCAGACCTCTAATATTCCACCCCTTGCTTTTGTAGGGGGTAACCACCCACCTACTACAGCGTGCATCGATATCCACCGAAATTTGATGATAACCGAGACCGAATGACGGCCTCCAGGCGGCGATAAATTCTGAAGAGATATCGTAAAGCCGTTTGCCTGCACCTACATAGCTTTGCGCTAAAATTTCGAAGGAGGCTAATATGCTGCGAACCGCCCTTACCCTTGGACTGCTGTCAGCGACCGTTTTTCTTGCTGGGTGCCAGACATGGGAAAGTCCATATCGAGGAAGCGGATGGCGGATGGATCAGGTCATGGATGGCGATCCTTATCGCGTCGGTGACGGCAACCATCAGGACAACGGCACCGCCTCGAATATCATTCGACGCTAGACCGTCAGAACATCGCGTCCGGTCGGCGGCAAATCGATTATTTGCCGCCCCAAACTCTCATAGTCGCCTGTGGATAAAAGAGACAAATGCGGCACGCATAGTCGGCGTCAACGGAATTCTTGTTCTGGGAAGTTTACTGCCAACCGATTGGCTAAAAAAGAAAAAACCCGCCGAAGCGGGTTTCTTTGGTGCGGTCGAGAAGACTCGAACTTCCACGGGTTGCCCCACAGCGACCTCAACGCTGCGCGTCTACCAATTCCGCCACGACCGCATCGTGGTAGGCGTCGACTTGCGCCGACGGGGGTGCATGTAGCAAAAGGATTTTCGGTGCACAAGAGCGTCGTGACAGTTTTTTGAAATTAAAAATCGCACCGCACCATCCTATATGCAGGAAGCCCGGAAATGCTGGGGTTGCCGCCTTGTCATCATTTTGCGAGAAGGCTGTGGAAAGGACTTTTTCATGCTCACACGCACCGATATCGAGACAAATATGTTGCCCGCCGCCGGTTCCCCGCCCGTTCGCTGGCGAATCTCGGAAGGTTTCGTCCCCTATGAGCAGGCAATTGAGGAAATGGAGCGGGAAGTCGCCGCCATCGCCAGCGGCGAAGCGAATGAACTCGTCTGGCTTCTGGAACATCCACCACTTTACACCGCCGGCACCAGCGCCGACGTGGCCGACCTCATAGAGCCGGATCGTTTTCCCGTCTTCGCCACGGGCCGTGGCGGCGAATATACCTATCACGGGCCGGGACAGCGGGTCGTATACGTGATGCTGGACCTGAAACGCCGGCGTCAGGATGTCCGCGCCTATGTGGCGGCGCTGGAAGACGTGATCATCCGCACGCTCGACAAGATGAATGTGCGCGGCGAACGGCGCGAAGATCGTGTTGGCGTCTGGGTCCGGCGGCCGGAGAAACCTCTTCTGCCAGATGGTAGCATGGCTGAGGACAAGATCGCCGCGCTTGGCATCAGGCTGCGCAAATGGGTGAGCTTCCACGGGCTGTCGATCAATGTCGATCCCGACCTCTCGCATTTTTCAGGCATTGTTCCCTGCGGCATCAGCGCCTATGGCGTCACCAGCCTTGTCGATCTCGGATTGCCGGTTATGATCGGCGATGTCGACGTTCTGCTGCGCGAAGCCTTCGAGGAGGTGTTTGGCGAGGCAGTGCCCGAATCCGGCTCCGGCGGCTGATCCCACTGCAACCTTTGCCGCAGGCCGGTGTTTCCAGCATCGATCACCACAAGAGGAGGAACGACCATGTTCACAACGTCCGCCTATGCCTGCGATGACGGTTCTTCGCCGATGAAGCTCGCGACCATCAAGCGTCGCGATCCCGGCCCGCGCGATGTCGAAATCGAGATCGAATTCTGTGGCGTCTGCCACTCCGATATCCACACGGCCCGCAGCGAATGGCCGGGCTCCCTCTACCCCTGTGTTCCCGGCCACGAAATCATCGGCCGCGTCGGCCGGGTGGGCGCGCACGTCACCAAATTCAAGGCGGGTGACCGGGTCGGTGTCGGCTGTATCGTCGATAGCTGCCGGCAATGCGCAAGCTGCACCGAGGGGCTGGAGCAATATTGCGAAAACGGCATGACCGGCACCTATAATTCGCCCGACAAGGCTATGGGCGGCGGCGCTCATACGCTTGGCGGTTATTCTGCCCATGTCGTCGTCGATGACCGCTATGTCCTCAACATTCCCGAAGGGCTCGATCCGGCCGCCGCAGCACCCCTGCTCTGCGCGGGTATCACCACCTATTCACCGCTGCGCCACTGGAACGCAGGACCCGGCAAGCGTGTCGGCGTGGTCGGCCTCGGTGGCCTTGGCCATATGGCCGTCAAGATAGCCAATGCCATGGGCGCGACCGTGGTGATGATCACGACATCGCCCGGCAAGGCGGAAGACGCGAAAAAGCTCGGCGCTCACGAGGTGATCATCTCCCGTGATGCCGAGCAGATGAAGAGCGCGGCTGCGAGCCTCGATCTGATCATTGATGCGGTTGCCGCCGACCATGACATCAACGCCTATCTTGCGCTGCTGAAACGCGATGGCGCGCTGGTGCAGGTGGGCGCTCCGGAAAAGCCGCTCTCCGTCCACGCCTTCAGCCTCATCCCCGGCCGCAAGACCTTTGCCGGTTCGATGATCGGCGGCATTCCCGAAACCCAGGAAATGCTGGATTTCTGCGCCGAAAAAGGCATCGCCGCCGAAATCGAGATGATCGACATCGATCAGATCAACGACGCTTATGAACGCATGATAAAAAGCGATGTGCGTTATCGCTTCGTCATTGATATGAAGAGCCTGCCGCGCCAGAAGGCCGCCTGACCCTTCGAGGGGGGCGTCTTCTGGCGCTCCCATTTCCTCGTTGGACCTTTTGGTCGAAAGCGCAGCCCGACCCATGACCAGCCAGACCGGTTTCAACGATGTCGCCAAGGGCATGACCATCATGGCGGGCTGCATGTTCGTGCTGCCGGTCATGGATGCGATCGCCAAATATATGGCGGTGAGTGGCGGCATGTCGCCGGCGCAGGTGACCTTCTACCGCTTCTTTTTCCAGCTTCTGTGCACCCTGCCCCTGCTGGTGCTGGTCTCACCGAAAGCGCTGTTCAGCGCCAGGCGGCCGTGGATGAACTGCCTGCGTGGCGTGCTGCATGCCTCGGCCAGCCTGATGTTCTTTGCCGCCGTCAAATACATGCCGCTCGCCGATGTCTTTGCGATCTATTTCGTCGAGCCCTTCATGCTGACGATGATGTCGGCCCTCTTCCTCGGTGAAAAAGTCGGCTGGAAACGCTGGACGGCGATTGTGGTGGGGTTTGGCGGCGCGCTGATCGTCATTCAGCCGAGTTTTGAGATCTTCGGCTGGACGTCGCTCCTGCCGGTCGCCTGCGCTTTTCTCTACACGCTCTACCTGTTCCTGAACCGCGCCATCGGCGATGCCGACAGCCCGCTCGTCATGCAGACAATGTCCGGCATTGCCGGCACGGTGTTCATGGGGGCGGCCCTTCTGGCCGGTGATGCATTCGGCGACAAGGATTTCGCCGTCTCGCTTCCACAATCCGGTTTCGCCCTTACCCTGCTCATCCTGCTGGGTTCGATATCCGGCTACATGCATCTCCTGATCGTCCGGGCCTTCAGAATGGCGCCGCTCTCTCTGCTGGCGCCGTTCCAGTATTTCGAGATCATCTCGGCGACGATTCTCGGTTACACGCTGTTTTCGGATTTCCCGACGCCATCGAAATGGCTCGGCATTCTCATCATCGTCGCATCCGGCCTGTTCATCATCTGGCGGGAACGCAAGCAGGCGCAGACTGCACTGCCAATCGACGGGCAATGACGGCTGCGCCGATCGCCTTCAGGTGCCGGAGGGCAGCGGTCCCTCGTCGTGATGGTCCTGCGCCTCCACGAGGCTGCCGAGCAGCCAGAGGGAGACCTCCGCTGCCTCTCCGGTCGATTTGAAGCGATATGAGCCGCTATATTTCGGCGTGTCGAAAAAGGTCACGACGAAACCGTCGCCGCTTTCCAGACTTTCGACCCTTATCCGCTCGGGATCGATCATCATGCACACATAATGAGACCCCATATTGCGCATGAAGCCTGCCTTGTTGTCGTGAAGGCGCACGAAGGCCGCACCGCCACCCACCGTCATATGCAGGCTTCTGATCGCCTCGTTCGGAAAGGCGCGGGCGAAATCCATGATCGCCTGTCCCACATCATGGCTGTTATCCTCTTCCGTCGCCCGCGTCATGCGCCAGGCATAAACAGCAAAGACCGAAAGCAGCACGAAAACGATAATCCAGATCGCAATACTCACCCGGGACGCTCCCTCAGCACCGAAACATCACGATTCGCGAATCGAAACGATGCGAACCCGGTTTCGGTTCATAAAGATCGTGGCTTGCGTGAAGTGTGGCTTCCTGAAATCGGCGTCGATTCATTCGCATCGCGGGCGGCTTGGGGAATCAGAAACGCTTGAGGAAAGACGCCTTTGCCAGCAGCCATTGCCGGCGTAGCTGCGACAGTTGCAACTCGCCTTCGAACACGCCCGCTCCCGCCTTTCGGGCGGCGAGGATGACCGGGCCTGACAAAGCGACGGGCAGATAGGCAGCAAAGACAGTTCTGGAAATCTTCACGCGTCTTGCCTTTTCAATATGGTCCAAAGCATGCGCCGCGAAAATCTCGATGGCGATACCGATGCGTTGCCTGTCCTGGCCTTCAAGAAACGTCTCCCGATCAAGCCCGGCAGCCGCCAGCATGTCGGCGGGAATATAGACCTGCCCGCGCCGCCGGTGCAGCGGCATCAGGAGCAGGATGCCGGCCATGGCCTGCGCCACCCCCGCATGTCCCGCCGCCTCCGCGCTCGAAGACGCATCTTCGGGTGAAAGCACAAGGCTCGCGAGTTGAATGAGGGCGGAGGCGGTTTCCCCGGCATAACCTTCAAGCGCGTTGCGATCCTCAAACAGATCGTCATAGAGATCGAAGATGCGCGCTTCGATCATATTGGAGAGCACCGGCCGCGGCAGGCGATATTGCTCGATTGCGGCCAAAAGAGCGGCGGCAACGGGATGAGACTGGCTGTCACCATGCGGATTGCCGTCAAGAAGATCGCGCCACCATTGCATGCGCACTTCGCCGGGCAGCGCATCGCGAACGGAATCGCGGATGCGGGCGATTTCGGCGTTGAAGGCATAGAGCGCAGCCAGAGACGCACGCTTGTCGGCCGGCGACAGAAGGCATGCGAGATAGCGGTCGCGATCGGTGTCGCGCAGCGTCGCGAGGCAGACGTCAAGATCTTCTGTGGGTGCCATGGTTCCCCGCGCGAAACGTCCTGTCAGCCTTCGACGGCAATCAGCGCCGCAGCCACGGCGCGCGATTCCGAAAGCATGATATTATAGGTGCGCACGGCAGCCCCTGTGCTCATGGGATCAACCGAAATGCCCGCATCCCTAAAGGCCGCGCGCAATTCTTTCGGCAAAACCCGCATGCCATCGCCCGTGCCGATCAGAAGCACTTCGATATCCTGCGCTTCAGCCAGAACCTTGTCGAAATGCTCGAGCGTGAATTCCTTCGCATCGACCGGGCTCCAGCCGTAAATGCCGGAAGGCAGAAGCAGAAGCGAACCGCGATGCGACATGTCGGCAAAACGGAAACCGCCATTGCCATAGGCATCGATGGGCGCCCGGCCGGGAAAATGGGCCGGGCGTATTTCAATCCCGCCGGCCATCAGACGGCAGGCTTGCCGCCGATGGCGTTACCGGACTTCTCATCCTTCTCGTCTTCCGCATCCTTGCTATCAGGACGCAGCTTGAAGGCGATCAGCACCGGAGCCGCGATATAGACCGAGGAGAACACGCCGATACCGACGCCGAACAGCATAGCGAAGGTGAAGGAACGGATGACCTCGCCACCGAAGAGGTAGAGTGCCAGAAGCGCCAGAAGGACAGTCAGACCAGTCAGGATCGTGCGCGACAGGGTCTGGTTCAGCGACGCATCGATGATCATCGACAGCGGCATCTTTTTGTACCGCCTCAAATTTTCACGGACACGGTCATAGATGACGACGGTGTCGTTCAGCGAATAACCAATGATCGTCAGGATCGCCGCGATACTGGTGAGGTTGAACTCTATATCCAGGAAGACGAAGAGGCCGATGGTGAAGACCACGTCATGAACCATCGAGATGACCGCGCCGAGTGCAAACTGCCACTCGAAGCGAACCCAGATGTAGACCATAATCGCCGCCATGGCGAGCACAACGCCGATCGTGGAGGTGAAGGTCAGGTCACCGGAAACGGCAGGACCGACGACTTCCACGCGGCGGAAGTCATATTTGTCCTCAAGCTCGCCACGCACCATGGTGATGGCGGACTGCTCGGCATTTTCACCGCCGTCCTGCGCCTGAATGCGGATGAGAACATCCTGCGGCGTGCCGAAATTCTGCGCCTGGATTTCACCGAGGTTCAGCTGGTTCAGACGATCGCGAATATCGGCGAGATCGGCCTCACCCTGCTTGGCGCGCACTTCGATAACCGAACCGCCCTGGAAGTCGATGCCGAGGTTCAGGCCCTTGGCAACGAAACCGCCGACACAGGCGAGCATGATCACGCCAGTGATCATGAACACCACGCGGCGATAGCGCATGAAGGGAATGTCGCGGCCATCGAACATGGCGGTACGCACACCCTTGGGCAGATGCTTCGGACGGCTGCGGCGAACCCAGTAGCCGAACATCCACGCCGTCAGCGTATAAGCCGTGAAGACGGTGGTGATGATGCCGACGGCGAGCGTAACGGCAAAGCCCTTGACCGGACCGGTGCCCATGTAGAACAGCACGCTCGCCACGATCAGTGTCGTCAGGTTGGCGTCGACAATGGTCGCAAAGGCGCGGGTGAAGCCGTTATCCAGTGACTGGATCAGCGGTTTGCCGCTCTTCACCTCTTCGCGTATTCGCTCATAGATCAGAACGTTGGAATCCACCGCCATGCCGATCGTCAAGACGATACCGGCAATACCGGGCAAGGTCAGCGTCGATCCGATCACACTGAGGACCGCAAGCAGCATGACGACGTTGACGATGAGCGCGATATTCGCGAGCAGGCCGAAGAAGCCGTAGAAGACGAACATGAAGATGAGGACGCCGACGGCGCCGATGGCGCTTGCCGTCAGGCCGGCGGTGATGGAGTCGTTACCAAGGCTCGGACCGACGGTGCGTTCTTCGACCACGGTCAGCGTGGCCGGCAGCGCACCCGCGCGCAGCAGCACCGCAAGGTCATTGGCGCCCTGAACCGAGAAGTTCCCGGAAATCTGTCCCGAGCCGCCGATGATCGGCTCGCGGATAACAGGTGCGGAAATGACCTGGTTGTCGAGCACGATGGCAAAAGGCTTGCCGACATTCTGCTGCGTCGCCTGCGCAAAGCGCTGCGCGCCGCGGCTGTCGAAGCGGAAGGTAACGACCGGTTCGTTGGTCTGCTGGTTGAAGCTTGCCTGCGCGTCGACGAGATTGTCGCCGGAAACCAGCGCACGGCGTTCCACCAGATAGGGAACCGGCGGATCATCCTGCGAATAGAGAACTTCAGAGGTCGCGGGCGGACGGCCGTTCATGGCTTCCTGCACCGGCATGGTGGTGTCGACCATGCGGAAGGACAGCTTTGCCGTCTGGTTGAGGAGCGATTTCAGGCGCTGTGGGTCCTGAAGGCCAGGCACCTGCACGATGATGCGGTCGGAACCCTGACGCTGGATGAGCGGCTCGGTGGTGCCCACTTCGTCAACGCGGCGGCGCACGACTTCGATGGACTGCGACACGGCCGAAGACAGGCGGTAATCGATGCCTTCATCCGTGAGGTTGAGCCGCAGCAGATTGTCGCCGCCGTCGTTCATCGTCACTTCGGTGATGGAACCGCCGACCAGCGTTCCGGCGGACACCGGCTGCGTCAGGTCGCGAAGCGCGTTCTTGGCGGCTTCGTATTGTGCCGGGTCGCTGATGCGAACCTGGATCAGCTGGCCGTTGCCGGTCAGCCCCGAATAGCGGATATTGGCGTCGCGAAGCTGGGTGCGCACATCGCCGACGATCGTTTCAAGCCGTTCCTTGACAATGTCGGAACGCTCGATCTTGAGCATGATGTGCGAGCCGCCCTGAAGGTCGAGACCGAGCGTTACCTTGTTGTCCTTGTACCAGGCAGGCATGCCCTCCAGCTGTTTGTCCGAAAACAGGTTGGGAGACGCGATAAAGACGCTTGCCAGCACAAGCAGCCAGATGAAGACTGTTTTCCAACGGGAAAAATGAAGCATTTCGATCTCGGTCAGGGTTGGGGTTGCGCTGATGACGCAACCCGTCAAATTCGGAAGCGGACGTTCAATTATCCGGCAGGATCAGGAAGCGGCTTCCGTCTTGACCACTTCGCCCTTCACGCGCACTTCGGCAATGTAGGCACGAGCGGCACGGATTTTCACGCCTTCGGCGATTTCGACTTCGAGTTCATTGTCGTCGATGACCTTGGTCACCTTGCCGACGATGCCGCCGCCGAGAACGACCTGATCGCCACGGCGAATGCTGGTCAGCGTCTCCTGACGCTTCTTCATCTGCGCGCGCTGCGGACGGATGAGGAAAAAGTACCAGACCACCATAAGCGGCGCAAACAGGAAAAGCATTTCAAGGCCAGACCCGAAGGCCGATGCGCCGCCCGTTGCGTCCTGGGCAAAAGCTTGACTAATGAACATATAAAACTCCTCAACGATTACGGCACGACCTCGTATGCCGCCCCAGCTTTCAAGCCGCCGGAATATAGTGGGGAACGCCGGGATTGCAACAGATGCAGGGACCCCGCCGTACCGATTCCGGACCTCTTAACCTTTATGGGCCGGAAACGCCATGCTAGGCCGGGCCGAAAACATCGTTTTGAACACCAGATAAGCGGAAGAAACACCATGATTCGAGAAGAGACGGCCACCCTGCTTCTTGCCGAACTGCGTAGGCTGAACGTTGCCGTGGAACGGCTGGCTGGCCCGGCGCCGGCCATAAACGATTGGAATGCGGCGGATTGTTTCGTCTGGTCGCCGGTCAACTCCTTCCTCCAGCCGGTCTCGCGGCCAAACCGCATAGCGCTGAAGCTCATTCGCGGCGTCGATCATGTGCGCGACATCCTGCATGAAAACACCCTGCGTTTCGCCGATGGTTTTCCGGCCAACAACGTGTTGCTCTGGGGCGCGCGCGGCATGGGCAAATCCTCGCTGGTCAAGGCCGTTCACGAAGATGTGCGCGCCGCAAGCGGTGTTCCCCTGAAGCTGGTCGAGGTGCACCGCGAGGATATCCACACCCTGCCAGCTTTGCTCGACATATTGAAGGCCTCCGGTGAACGCGTCATCGTCTTCTGCGACGACCTCTCCTTCGATCACGACGACACGGCCTACAAATCCCTGAAGGCGGCGCTTGACGGCGGCATCGAGGGACGGCCGGACAACGTCCTGTTTTACGCCACCTCCAACCGCCGCCACCTTCTGCCGCGTCACATGATGGAAAACGAACAATCGACCGCCATCAACCCCTCGGAAGCGGTGGAAGAGAAAGTCTCGCTCTCGGATCGCTTCGGCCTCTGGCTCGGCTTCCACAAATGCGGACAGGAAGACTACCTGACGATGATCGACAGCTATGCCGCGCATTTCGATCTGGGGCTCGATAGAGAAACCCTTCATCACGAGGCGCTGGAATGGGCGACCACACGCGGCGGCCGCTCCGGCCGCGTCGCCTGGCAATATATTCAGGATGCCGCAGGCCGCCTGAGAAAATCGATCGACCGATAGGCTGCGATCAAAGGGCCCGGAGCGGATTTGTCCCGCACGGGTCAGGCCTTAAAGCGCCTCATCCACCCTCAGTCCCGCACGTCTGACAATCCGCGCGGGAACGCCGACGACGGTGCAGTCGGAGGGAACGTTTTTTATGACAACCGCATTCGCACCCACTTTGGCATTGTCACCCACGGTAATGTCTCCCAGCACCTTGGCGCCGGCATTTATCGTAACGTTGTCACCAATTCTGGGTGCGCCCGTCGAGCTGGTATAACCGATGCTGACCTGCTGGTTTATCCAGCAATTGGCGCCGATCGACTCGGCCGATATGATCGTTGCAAACCCATGCTGGATGAACAGCCCGGGGCCGATATCGGGTGTGAGAATGTGCAGCGTATTTTCAGGCCGCGCCAGAACCTTGAAAAAACGAGCCCTCGGCAGCCGATAATAAAAAAGGTTGCGAAACTCGGCTGTGCCGGTCAGCAATCTCACTGCATCAAGCATGAGATCACCCCGCTGCGTCGATGACCTCCGAAGAAGTTTTTCGCTCCACGCCTCGATGTCCCGGAAGATCGGGTTTCCGGGTTTTGCCATGAAAAGCAGAACCAGGTGCGGCGTAACGGACAGGGCCGATACTGCAAAACAGATTTTTTTAAAAATGATCACAATAAAATCCTTAAATAATAAAAAGGTAATTTATCGTCTCGAGCGCAACTTGCAACAGAGTATCGATGCCGTGTCTGCGAGACGGCAATTGTTGCTGCTGACGTGAACACGCGTGTCGTTAAGGCTACAGAGGGTGTCGTATTCCCGAACGTCACCTCGCCCGCCACATGGTTTGCTGCAGGCATCCGGCACCATCCCGTCAATTCAGCGAGGTGGAACCGGAAAACCGGCGAAATGCCGGTGATTGCGGCGGCGGACGATCAGGAGGTGCGGCGTCTTTTCGAAACGCTCCATGTGCTCCCCTTTCCATCCCTGCGCCGAGAGATCGCATGCGAACCTTCACCGGTTCGTCCGTGCAGTTCGACAATATCCTGCCTGCGGAGGAGCGGGCCGGCATTGATGTTCAAACCCAAGGAGGAGATGGATATGAGCAGGAACAGAGGCGTCGTTTATCTGAAGCCGGGCCAGGTCGAAGTCCGAGACATCGACGACCCGAAGCTGGAGGCGCCGGATGGCCGCCGCATCGAGCACGGTGTCATTCTCAAGGTTATTTCCACGAATATCTGCGGTTCCGACCAGCATATGGTGCGCGGCCGCACCACGGCAATGCCGGGCCTCGTCCTTGGCCATGAAATCACCGGTGAAGTCATCGAAAAAGGTGTCGACGTCGAAATGCTTGATATCGGCGATATCGTCTCCGTGCCCTTCAACGTTGCCTGCGGCCGCTGCCGCTGCTGCAAGTCGCAGGATACCGGCGTCTGCCTGACCGTGAACCCATCGCGCGCCGGTGGCGCTTACGGTTATGTCGATATGGGCGGCTGGATCGGCGGACAGGCCCGTTATGTCACCATCCCCTATGCCGACTTCAACCTCCTGAAGTTTCCCGACCGCGACAGGGCGATGGCCAAGATCCGCGACCTTACCATGCTGTCCGACATTCTACCCACCGGCTTCCATGGTGCAGTCAAGGCGGGCGTCGGTGTTGGCTCGACGGTCTATGTCGCGGGCGCCGGCCCGGTCGGTCTTGCGGCTGCCGCCTCCGCCCGTATCCTCGGTGCGGCCGTCGTCATGATCGGCGATTTCAACAAGGATCGCCTAGCGCATGCCGCAAGGGTCGGTTTCGAACCCGTCGATCTTTCCAGGGGCGACCGGCTGGGCGACATGATCGCGCAGATCGTCGGCACCAATGAGGTGGACAGCGCCATCGACGCCGTCGGTTTCGAGGCACGCGGCCATTCCGGCGGCGAACAGCCGGCCATCGTTCTCAACCAGATGATGGAGATCACCCGCGCTGCCGGCTCGATCGGCATTCCCGGCCTTTATGTCACCGAGGATCCGGGTGCGGTCGACGCTGCGGCGAAACAGGGCAGCCTGTCTTTGCGCTTCGGCCTCGGATGGGCAAAGGCGCAGTCTTTCCATACCGGCCAGACGCCGGTTCTGAAGTATAACCGTCAACTCATGCAGGCCATCCTGCATGATCGCCTGCCTATTGCCGATATCGTCAACGCCAAGATCATCGCGCTCGACGACGCCGTGCAGGGATATGAAAGCTTCGATCAGGGCGCGGCAACCAAGTTCGTTCTCGACCCGCATGGCGATCTGCTGAAGGCCGCCTGAGCCTCCCTTAATCAAGTCCTACGACGAATTGCCCGCGACACTGCCCGTCGCGGGCTTTTTTTTGCGATGAGACCATGTCTCCAGCCGGAGATATCAAGCTTCGAATTCAACAAGCGCTTCAAGCTCGGCTTTCGCCTCGGCAGAAAGATAGGGCCTGAACAGGCTGGAAACCTGCTGCAGCCCCCAGTCCATTTGCCGCTGACCGAATTCGCTGACGCCTTCCTGCAGGTTGAGATAGGCCGCCCAGTACGTCGAAACGATCCATAGGTTGGTCAGGACCGCATCGTGTTCGCTTTCGGGAATATCCACCAGACCTGCTTTCTGCATACGGCTGACAATGTCACCGACCGCCAGCCGCATGGCAGCACTTATGGTCCTGACCGGCTCCACCAGCGCCGGTGCAAGCGCAACCAGGCCGACGAGGTCGCGAAACAGAAAGCGGTAACTCCACACCAGCGAGAACCATTGTCGCAGAAAGCCGACATAGGTGGCCGCCGCCCCCTCGTCTGCCCCATCAACGGTTACGACAAGCACCATCGCATCGGCTTCGAACCGCGCAAACAGCGCGAGGACCAGCAATTCCTTCGTACGGAAATGATAATAAAGATTGCCCTCGTTGATATCGACCGCAAGCGCGATTTCGGCAGTCGTTACGCGATCAGGCCCGCGATCGTTGAACAGGTCGAGGGCGGCATCCAGAATCCTGTCGCGCGTGCGCCGTTTCCGTGGTCGCTTTGCCTCGTTGCTCTTCATAAAATCCTGCCTCGCCATTGAAACCTAAGGCATGCACCTTAAATATCTAAAATAAGGTATGCACCTTAACAGCAAAATCCCGTTGTTCAAACGTGAATTGAAGGAGCTGTCAATGACCGGAACCAGCCTCCACACACCGTCCACATCATCTGCCGCAGCAGAACCCATATCGAAACTCGCCGCCGCGCGTCTGGCAATCTCCCTTGTGCGTAACCCGCTAAAGGCGCTGCCACCGGATATTTTCAGCGAACCGGCGGTCTTCACCCGTCTTGGCGGCACAATGCGTGTGCACCTCGCCGACCCCGTGCTGATCCACGAAGCCCTGGTCAAGAACGCCCATCTGCTCGGAAAGGGCGAGGATGTACGCCGGGTGCTCGGCCCCGCGCTTGGGCAGGGTCTCCTGACGGCCGATGGCGACCACTGGAAATGGCAAAGGCAATCCGTATCCGCCGCCTTCCGGCATGAAAAACTGCTGGAGCTGCTGCCGGTCATGATCGAGACGGCGCGGCGCACGGAAACACGCTGGCGCTCCCCCTCCATCGGTGACATCGATATCGGCCATGAAATGATGCGAACCACATTCGACATCATCGTCGAAACCATGATGTCCGGTGGATACGGCATCGATATCGCGCGCGTCGAACAGAGCATCACCGACTATCTGAGACCGACAGGCTGGACTTTCGCTCTCGCCATGCTGGGTGCGCCGGAATGGCTGCCCCATCCCGGCCGGCGCAAATCCCGCGCCGCCGTCGATTATCTGCGCGCCAGCCTTGCAAAGGTCATCGCCGGGCGGCGAAAGAACCCGACCGGGAGAACCGACCTCGTCTCCATGCTGCTGGAAGCCCGGGATCCGGAAACCGGACGCATGATGAGCGACACGGGAATCATCGACAATCTTCTGACCTTCATCACCGCCGGCCATGAAACGACGGCGCTCGGCCTCGCCTGGATGTTCCACCTGCTGTCGCAAAACAGCGATGTGGAAACGAGGGTCATCGAAGAAATCGAAGCCGTCACCGCCGGAGAGCCGGTCACGGCAGACCATATCGCCGGGTTGACCTACACCCGGCAGGTGTTTTCGGAGGCAATGCGGCTTTACCCGCCTGCCCCGGTCATCACCCGCACGACGTTGCAGGATTTCAGGCTCGGCGAGCACGATATTCCGGCCGGAACCGTTCTCTATGTACCGATCTATGCCGTCCACCGGCACACGGCGCTATGGGAGGAACCCGAACGCTTTGACCCGTCACGTTTTGAGCCCGAAAAGGTCAAGGCGCGCCACCGCTATGCCTACATGCCCTTCGGAGCCGGCCCACGCATCTGCATCGGCAATGCCTTTGCCATGATGGAGGCCGTGGCGATCCTTGCCGTTCTCCTGCAGACGGTTCACCTTGAAAACAGGTCCGCGGCTGCGGCGGAGCCGCTGATGAGAGTGACATTGCGACCGGAAAACCGCCTGATGATGCAGATCAAGCACCGAAAAAACAAATTGCCCGCGACGTGAACCACCGCGGGCAATTTTAATCCTGAAGAAACCCACCTGTCACCAAATGGTGACGATCAGAGATCAACGTCGAGGATCGCCATGGAGAAGTTGTACGAACGGTCGCCGTCTTCGTCATCGATGTAGACGACGCCGAGAAACTCTTCGCCAAGATAAACTTCGGCAGAATCGTCCTTGCGGGGACGCGCCTTCACAACCATCTTTTCATTGAAGGTGCGCTTGAAATAGGCGTCGAGTTTTTTGATTTCGTCGGCTTTCACCACTATTCTCCTGTGCGGTTCGCGTTGCGCCGCTTTTGGCATGGGACAAAGGCCAAAGTAAAGTGAAAGCGGCACATTGCCCCATGTCTTTCACAGGCCATGGCTTTCACGCGTCGCGTTCCACATGGACGATTAAGACCATACCGGACCCGTCAGATATCGGCTCCGATGACCTGGTCCATCAGGCGCGAGGGTTCCGAACACCCTGCTTCTCCCACCACCCGCGCCGGCACACCGGCAACGGTGGTCTTCGGCGGGACCGGTTTCAGCACCACCGAACCGGCGGCAATGCGCGAGCAGCTGCCGATCTCGATATTGCCGAGGATTTTCGCGCCCGCGCCGATCATCACGCCATTGCCGATCTTCGGATGACGGTCCGCCCCCTCCTTGCCGGTGCCGCCAAGCGTCACGCCGTGCAGGATGGAAACGTTGTCGCCGATCACAGCTGTCTCGCCAACCACGAGCCCGGTGGCATGGTCGAGGAAGATGCCCTTGCCGATGCGTGCAGCCGGATTGATGTCCGTCTGGAAAATGCTCGACGAGCGGCTTTGCAGATAAAGCGCCAGATCCCGGCGGCCCTTCTGCAGCAGCCAATGGGCAAGACGATGGGTCTGGATGGCCTGAAAACCCTTGAAATAGAGCAGCGGCTCCATGAAGCGCGTGCAGGCCGGGTCGCGATCGTAAACGGCCTGAATATCGACACGCAGCACGCTTCCCCATTCCGGCCAGTCATCCAGCATGTCCTG
Source organism: Rhizobium sp. X9 (assembly GCF_018873185.1). Classification (NCBI taxonomy): domain Bacteria; kingdom Pseudomonadati; phylum Pseudomonadota; class Alphaproteobacteria; order Hyphomicrobiales; family Rhizobiaceae; genus Rhizobium; species Rhizobium sp. X9. The sequence continues at coordinate 1,298,783 of NZ_CP071311.1, forward strand.
GAACGTCTGGCGCAGAAGAACGGCCTGCATATCGGGATGATCTAGGAGTTCGCAGATACGATAGATCACGCATTCTTCGAGAGACCGGTGATTGAGGATCGTCGAATAAAGGAAGGCGGACAGCAGCGGGTCCTGCGCTGCGGCGCTACGCGCTTCATGCAGCAGGCTGCCCCAGATCGGATCGACGATCGCCAGCTGTTCGGGCTGACGGGCCTCGGTACGTGCGACCATGAATGGTCTCCTCGTTTGCAGTGGTCGTTCTTTATACAGAAAAAGACGTGCATAAGAAATGGGATTCGAATGACGACTTTAAAGGCGGCAAGGCTTCAGTTTTTCTTCATGCAGCGTGAAAAAGCGTTTCTTGCCGCCCCCGGTCAAAGGCTGCGGTAAAATTCCAGAACAGCCGCCTTGAACACCCGGTCGCCAACGGCGAGCATGTGGTCACGGCCGGGAATGTCGATCGCCCGCGCATGCGGCATGATCGCCGCAAGTTCGGCCCCCGATCCAGCGATATCGTCACTCGTTCCGACCGCAATCAGCGTCGGGGCATCGATCTTTGCAGCCTGTTCGCGGGTCACGAGAACCCGCGATGTCTCGATACAGGCGGCCAGCGCCAGCCGGTCGCTTTTCGTCTGGTCGGCAAAGGCGCGGAACATGCGGCCGCGCTCATGCGTGACGACATCGAGCGAGGGCGCCAGCAGCGCCTCAGCGATCGGATCCCAGTCGCCCACGCCCTCGACCATGCCGATGCCGAGCCCGCCGAAAACGAGCGAGCGGACACGCTCCGGATGGGCCATGGCCAGAAAGGCGGAAATGCGCGCACCCATGGAATAACCCATCACATGGGCTTCCGCGATACCGAGATGATTGAGCAGCGCCACCGCATCACCGGCCATGACGGACGGATAATAGGCTTCCGGATCATGTGGCTTGTCGCTTGCACCATGGCCGCGATTGTCGATGGCGATCACCCGGTAACCCGCATCTCCGAGCGTTTTCAGCCAGCCGGGATGCACCCAGTTGACATTGGCGCTAGAGGCAAAGCCGTGAATCAACAGGACCGGATCGCCCGCCGGATCGCCTTCGTCAAAATAGGCAAGGCGAAGACCGTCATGGGAAAAATCGGAAAATTGCGGCGTGTTGAGATTCATCAAGGACATCCTTTTTGCCGGACCATATGGCAGGAAATCGCAATTTTGAACATGTTTTCCTGACGATTTTTATGGAGATGCAATGCGTTTGAGGCTACATATCCGCAGCAATGAGCCCATGATCGAGGACGATCTGCGGCTTAACCACGATATTGCATTTGGAGACGAACATGGCCGGGCATTCCATTCCCCACTTCCAGAACGATGGCGGACACAGCGTAATCGAGATCGGCGTCAAGGAATTCATGTGCACCGGCGCTTCGGTGCCTTTCGATCATCCCCACATCTTCATCGATATGGGCGACGACAACGAGAAGGTCTGTTCCTACTGCTCCACGCTTTACCGCTACAATCCTTCGCTGAAGGCCGAGCAGACCAATCCTCCGGGCTGCGTCTTCCATGTGAAGGCCGCCTGAGCTTCCACCTCTTCTGATCGGGGCGCATCATGCCCATCACCTCCGCAGCCATTGTCGGTGCCGGTATCGCCGGTCTCACCGCCGCTCTTTCTTTTGCCCTGCACGGCGTCAGCTCCGACATCATCGAACAGGCCGGTGAACTGGCGGAAGTCGGCGCCGGCCTGCAGCTGTCGCCCAATGCCGCCCGCCTCCTCGCCGAACTCGGCGTGATGCCGCAGATCGAGGCACGCTGGACGGAGCCGGTCAGCGTCGATCTTGCATCGGGAAGAACGCTTGCCCCGCTATTATCGCTGCCCATGGGCGCAGTGGCCCGCACACGCTGGGGGGCACCCTACGGCGTCCTCCACCGCTCGACGCTGCAACGCGCACTTCTCGATGCGGTGACCCGCAATCCACTCTGCCGCCTGCATCTCGGCAAACGTCTGGAAAACGCCACGGCGGATGTCATCGCCTCGATCACCTTCCGCGACCATGACCTGATAGTCGGCGCGGACGGCGTGTGGTCGGCGGCCCGTTTTGCCGTCCCCTCTGCCCCCGTCGCCACCTTCTCCGGCAATGTCGCCTGGCGCTTCACGGTCGCTGCAAAAGATGTGCCTTCAGCCATCAACAAAAGCGCCGTCACCGCCTATCTCGGTTCGGGCGGCCATATCGTTGCCTATCCGCTAAAGGAAGTCGGCGGCTTTAACATCGTTGCCATCGCGCTCGGTGCCGATCCCGGCGCGACATGGCGGGCCGAATCGAGCGGGCAGCAGAAAGCCATGCTGCTCGCACAATTTCGCGACTGGAGCCCGGATATCGTCCGGCTCCTGTCGTCTTCGGAAAATCCGACCTTCTGGCCGCTTTATCAGGCCGGTCCCGGACGCTGGCACAATGGCCGCGACACGGTGCTGATCGGCGATGCCGCCCATGCGATGATGCCCTTTGCGGCACAGGGAGCGGCTATGGCCATCGAGGACGCATTTGAACTGGCGGGCACGCTTGCCGGAACGACCCTGCCCGTGCCGCAAGCCCTTGCCGCCTTCGAGGCCCTGCGCCTTCCGCGCATAGAAAAGGCCCGCAAGCGGGCCTCCCTCAATCGTTTTGCCTATCACGCCACGGGTCCTGTCCGTCTTGCCCGGGACTTCGTCTTTTCGACACGTCCGACGGAAGCCTTTCTAAAAGACTTCGACTGGCTTTATGGCTACCGCGCCAAGGGCTGAGGTTAGACCCCAGCCGCCGCCGCAAACCCGGCCTCGAGATCCTTCTTGAGGTCGGCGATATCTTCAAGCCCGATCTGCAGACGGATGACCGGACCTTCCGACGGGCCTTTGGCAATCGTCCTGTCGACAAGCGATACGGAAACGGCAAGCGATTCGTATCCGCCCCAGGAATAACCGAGCCCGAAGAACGTCAGTGCATCGAGGAATGCCGCAGCCGTCTGCTTGTATTTGCCCTCCTGCGCCTTCAGCACGAAGGAAAACACGCCGCTCGCGCCCTTGAAATCGCGCTTCCAGAGTTCGTGCCCGGCAAAGCTCGGCAAGGCCGGGTGCAGAACGCTGACAACATCGTCGCGGCTTTCCAGCCAGGTGGCGATATCGAGGGCGCTCTCCTGATGGTGGGCCAATCGAATGCCCATGGAGCGCATGCCGCGCAGGATCTGATAGGCGTCATCCGGCGTCACGCAGATGCCGAGATTGGTATTGGCCTGATAAAGCGCCTTCCAGTGCTTCTCATTGGCCGAGACGAACCCCATCAGGACATCGGAATGCCCGGAGGGATATTTGGTGGCGGCGTGGATGGAAACATCGACGCCGAAATCGAGCGGCTTGAAATAGAGCGGCGTCGCCCAGGTATTGTCCATCGTCACGACGCAATCGTGCCTGTGAGCAATCTCGGTGACCAGCCGGACATCCTGCATCTCGAAAGTGTTCGAACCCGGCGCTTCCAGATGCACGAGCTTCGTATTCGGCCGAATGAGCGCCTCGATGCCTGCCCCGATCGCCGGGTCATAATACTCCACGTCCACACCGAGCTTCTTCAGCATCGTGTTGCAGAAGCGGCGCGTGGGAAAATAGACGGAATCAACGACCAGCGCATGATCGCCCGCGCCGAGATAGGCAAGGAAAGGCACAGTGATCGCAGCAAGACCGGATGGTACGAGAATCGTTCCGAACGAACCCTCCAGCTCGTTGACGAGATTGCACAGCGCATCCGTCGTCGGCGTTCCGTGGGTCCCGTAGGTATATTTCTGGTTTTCAGTCGAAAGCGTCTCGGCGTCGGGGAAAAGTACGGTGGAGCCGCGCACGATCGGGGGATTGACGAAACCGAAACAGTCCGCGGGATCGTTGCCGCCATGGGTCAGGCGCGTATTCACACCTGCGGCGGAAAGCAGGTCATTTTTCTTGGTCATTTCAGATCAGCTTTCGAAGGGATATTGACGCAAGCGACAATGCTAAGAGCGAACGGCGAGGTCAAGTCCCGCAAAGCATCGCCGGCGCATCGATTGCTGCACGGTAAAGCAGCATACAAGAAGTATACAAAATTCGTGCAAGTGCAAATTTTCGCAAAAATATGCTTATATTTTCACCCTTTGCACACTTCCCGACCAAAATTTGGAAAATTCCGTTTTATAGGCACAATTATTGCCGGCACGTCTTGACCCCGCTGCCAATTGCGATTGTGATAGAAAAAGCGGATCGAAAAGGTCTTGCTGAAGGGGGAGCTGGGGTAAAACAAAGATGCCGGTCCCCTTCCATTGACGATAACAAACAAAGGTTGGGAAAAATGAAAAAGGCAATTCTGTCAGCCGCTATCGGCGCAGCAGTTTTGGGAGGAGCCTCGGTCGCTTCGGCTGCGACGCTTCAGGATGTGAAGTCGAAAGGTTTCGTCACCTGCGGCGTGAGCGCGGGCATTCCGGGATTTTCAAATCCCGACGACAAGGGCGAATGGTCCGGTATCGACGTGGACTATTGCCGTGGTATTGCCACAGCGGTTTTCGGTGATCCTTCCAAGGCAAAGTTTGTCGCCCTTTCGAGCAAGGACCGCTTCCCGGCCCTGCAGTCTGGCGAAGTCGACGTTCTGACCCGTAACACCACCTGGACGATCAGCCGCGATACATCGCTCGGCTTCAACTTCCGCACCGTCAACTATTATGACGGCCAGGGCTTCATCGCCAAGAAGGGCCTCAACGTGAAGTCCGCGCTTGAGCTTTCCGGCGCCGCCGTCTGCGTTCAGACCGGCACGACCACCGAACTCAATCTCGCCGACTACTTCAAGACCAACAATCTTCAGTACAACCCGGTCGTTTTCGAAAAGGAAGCCGACGCAACCTCCGCCTATGATTCCGGCCGTTGCGACGTCTACACCACCGACCAGTCGGGTCTTTACGCCATCCGCCTCAAGCTGAAGAACCCGGACGACAACATCGTTCTGCCTGAAGTCATCTCCAAGGAGCCCCTTGGACCGGCCGTTCGCCAGGGTGACGACCAGTGGTTCGACATCGTGACCTGGGTTCACTACGCCATGGTCAATGCCGAAGAACTGGGCATCACCTCCAAAAACGTTGATGAACAGAAGACCAGCGCCAACCCGGATATCAAGCGTCTGCTCGGCACCGAAGAAGGCACCAAGATCGGTACCGACCTCGGCGTGACCAACGACTGGGCTTACAACATCGTCAAGCTGGTGGGTAACTACGGCGAAGTCTTCGACCGCAACGTCGGTGCCGGCTCGCCGCTGAAGATCGAGCGTGGCCAGAACGCGCTCTGGACCAAGGGCGGCCTGCAATACGCACCGCCGGTCCGTTGATCGACCCCATCCTCGGCTAGATCATGCAGGGAGGCTGGGCAACGCCCAGCCTCCATTTGAAATTATATAAATAAGCTCGCAAAGAGCATATAAAAGGGAAAGGTGCCTATGGCAGGCAACGCGGTCAGTTCGCAACGATCGCGCGCGCAAAGCGCGTCGTCACTTATCTATGATCCACGCATACGCGGCATATTCTATCAGGTTCTGACAGTCGTCATCCTGACCGCCTTCGTCTGGGTCATCGTGACGAACACGATCACCAATCTTCAACGGGCAAATATCTCATCCGGCTTCGGCTTCCTCAACGGAAGAGCCGGTTTCGATATCGGCCAGTCGCTCATCGCCTATACCAGCGATGCGACCTATGGCCGGGCGCTGCTCGTTGGCATTCTCAACACGATCCAGGTCGCATTTTTCGGCATCATCGCCGCCTCGATCATCGGTTTCATCGTCGGTATCGCGAGACTTTCGAGCAACTGGCTGATCTCGAAGCTCGCGCAGGCCTATGTGGAAATCTTCCGCAACATCCCGCCCCTGCTTGTCATCTTCTTCTGGTACAAGGGCGTCATTTCTGTCCTGCCGCAGGCGCGCGATTCTCTGGAATTTCCGCTCGGAAGCTACCTCAACAATCGCGGTTTCTTCTTTCCCAAGCCCCTCTGGGGCGAAGGCACGTGGCTCATTCCGCTCGCCTTCCTGGTAGCCATCGTCATCAGTTTCTTCGTTTACCGCTGGGCAAAGGCGAGGCAGGAAAAAACCGGCCAGCAGTTCCGCACCGGAATCACGGTCACGCTTCTCATCATCGGCCTGCCGCTCGCGACATTCCTCGCGCTTGGCTCACCGCTGACATTCGACTACCCGATTGCCGGGCGGTTCAACCTCTCGGGCGGCGCGGTCGTCGCACCTGAATTCATGTCGCTGTTTCTGGCGCTCTCCTTCTACACCGCCTCCTTCATCGCCGAGATCGTTCGCGGCGGCATCAAGGCCGTGGCAAAGGGGCAGACCGAGGCAGCGGAAGCACTGGGCCTTCGCCAAAGCACGACGACACGTCTGATCGTCGTTCCGCAGGCAATGCGCATCATCATTCCGCCGCTGACGAGCCAATATCTCAACCTCACCAAGAACTCCTCGCTGGCGGTCGCTGTCGGTTTCGCCGACATCGTCTCCATCGGTGGCACGATCCTGAACCAGACGGGACAGGCGGTTGAAGTCGTTGCGATCTGGCTGGTCATCTATCTCTCGCTGTCCCTGCTCACGGCCGTGGTCATGAACTGGTTCAATGCGAAAATGGCCCTGGTGGAGAGATAATCGATGACGATCAGCAATCACGCTTTCGTGCGACACACCATTGAGGATGCCAAACCCGCGCCATCGAGCGCGGTCGGCATCGGCCATTGGCTTCGCACCAAACTCTTCGCCACGCCAAAGGACACCGTCCTCACGGTTATTGCCATCGCCTTCCTTGCCTATCTTCTGCCGCCAGTCATCGACTGGCTGTTCATAGATGCGGTGTGGACCGGCAGCGATCGCATCGCCTGCCTGACCGCCTCCCAGGGCGGTGCGCTTCCGGACGGCCAGTCCGGCGCGTGCTGGGCTTTCGTTTCGGCCAAGCTCGGGCAATTCGTCTTCGGTCGCTACCCGCTCGACGAGCGCTGGCGTCCGATCCTCGTGATGGTGACATTCGCCATCCTGCTCGTGCCCATGCTCATCCCGAAGGCGCCGTTCAAGCGTCTGAATGCGCTGGCGCTTTTCATCATCCTGCCCTTCATTGCGTTTTTCCTGCTCATCGGCGGCGTCTTCGGCTTGCCTAAGGTGGAAACGCAGCTCTGGGGCGGCCTGATGGTGACCCTCATCCTGTCGTTCTTCGGGATCACGGTCTCCCTGCCCTTCGGCATTCTTCTGGCACTCGGCAGACGGTCAAACCTGCCGGTCATCAAGATGCTCTGCGTGCTTTTCATCGAAGTCATCAGAGGCATTCCGCTGATCACCGTGCTGTTCTTCGCCAGCATCATGCTGCCGCTGTTCCTGCCCGACGGCTGGACCTTCGACAAGTTCCTGCGCGCGCTGGTCGGTGTGTCGCTGTTCTCCTCGGCCTATATGGCGGAGGTGATCCGCGGCGGCCTGCAGGCCATTCCGAAGGGACAATATGAAGGGGCGGATTCGCTCGGCCTGAACTACTGGCAGAAGACGCGGCTGATCGTGCTGCCGCAGGCGCTGAAGCTCGTCATTCCGGGCATCGTCAACACCTTCATCGGGCTTTTCAAGGACACGTCGCTGGTCTCGATCATCGGCATGTTCGACCTGCTCGGCATTGTCACACTCAACCAATCGGATGCGAACTGGGCGACACCCGTCACGGCGATGACTGGCTATATTTTCGCAGGCTTCGTATTCTGGATATTCTGCTTCGGCATGTCGCGTTATTCGCTGTTCATGGAACGGCACCTCGACACCGGGCATAAACGATAAGGGACGCTCAAATGGCAGAAACCCAAGCAAAAAAACTGACCGTTTCGGCTACGGACGTGGCAATCGAAATCGTCGGCATGAACAAGTGGTACGGCGACTTCCACGTGCTGCGCGATATCAACCTGAAGGTCATGAAGGGCGAGCGCATCGTCATCGCCGGCCCTTCGGGTTCCGGCAAGTCGACCATGATCCGCTGCATCAACCGGCTGGAGGAACATCAGTCGGGCCTGATCAACGTCGATGGTATCGAACTCACCAACGACCTGAAAAAGATCGACGAGGTGCGGCGCGAGGTTGGCATGGTGTTCCAGCACTTCAACCTGTTCCCGCATCTGACGATCCTCGAGAACTGCACTCTGGCGCCGATCTGGGTTCGCAAGACACCCAAGAAGGAAGCCGAGGAAATCGCGATGCACTATCTGAAGCGCGTCAAGATTCCCGAGCAGGCCCACAAATACCCCGGCCAGCTCTCCGGCGGCCAGCAGCAGCGCGTGGCGATCGCCCGCTCGCTCTGCATGAAGCCGAAGATCATGCTGTTCGATGAGCCGACATCGGCGCTCGACCCGGAAATGGTCAAGGAAGTGCTCGACACCATGGTTGGTCTTGCCGAAGACGGCATGACGATGCTGTGCGTGACCCACGAAATGGGCTTCGCCCGCCAGGTCGCCAACCGCGTCATTTTCATGGACCAGGGCCAGATCGTCGAACAGAATTCGCCTGCCGAATTCTTCGACAATCCCCAGCACGAACGCACCAGGCTGTTCCTCAGCCAGATCCTGCACTAAGACTGCGCGATCACCAAAGCATCATCCAGCGGGGCCTTTTCGGCCCCGTTTTTTTTATGGTGGCAAACAGTTCTCCACACTCGACGTCATCCTCGCCCCTGAGGCGAGGATCCACCTCTTCCCCGCCCATGGATCCTCGCCTCAGGGGCGAGGATGACGGGCCGAGGGGTTCTGCGCAGCTGGTTTAATTTGCCCCGGTTTCTCACCTTCCCAGCGAAGCAACAGCCACACCGAGTCGTCGTTCCACATTACTTCCCCTCCATCAAAACGGTGAAACCATCAACTCCGCCAACCATTTAACCATCTGTTACGAAACAAGAATCCTTGTTTTGTAGGGCTTGTAGCGGCCCATGTCATTTTTTTGTCAAATCATGCATTTTTCCGCTTGCAGACCTTCGGGAGCCTGACTATAAGGGCGCCACACCACAAGCGCACGCGCCCTTCGTCTATCGGTTAGGACGTCAGATTTTCATTCTGAAAAGAGGGGTTCGACTCCCCTAGGGCGTGCCACTTGCTTTCGTGTTCTCCCTTCAAGATATGCAATAGCGTAATTTACCAGGATCGTTCTTCGGTCGGGTATCCGCAAATTTTCCATCGCGACGATGACGACGCTGGAACCGATTCCCCGCAGGTACGTTAAAATGCGGTCCCCCCGATGGAAGGCGAGCCGGGCGAAATGCCGGTGGGCAAATTATACGGCTTGCCTTTCCCTCCTCCCCGATTTCCGTGCTGCCAAACCAGCGATCAATTGAAGCCAGCTAAGGCTTCAGTAATCGTGCACTTCATTTGACCAAGCCAAAAATCGCTCCAAATCACTCAGCGATAGAGCCGTTATTTCAAAGCTTTGGCCTCTCCCATCACGGTTTTCCACAGCCCTTCCGCTCCGCTAAAAAAAACTCGTCATGAAGCGAAAAAAATCGATTTTTCCGCTTGCGGACCTTCGGGAGCCTGACTATAAGGGCGCCACACCACAAGCGCACGCGCCCTTCGTCTATCGGTTAGGACGTCAGATTTTCATTCTGAAAAGAGGGGTTCGACTCCCCTAGGGCGTGCCACTTGCTTCTCCCATAAAATCATCATTCTACATAAAGTTCCTCACGCGATACGTGAGAATGAAGACGCGCATCGTTGCCGTTCGTCCGTCCGCTGTTTCCCTGAAATTGAAGCTCGATCCGCAGCCCCTTCAGGGCGCGAAAGCCGCGTCCAGAACCCGCAATTGCACACGCCTCTGGCCCTGCCAGAGATCGGCGCCCACCGTGCCTGCCACATGGATGGACCTGCCGCGCGCATTCAGCAGCATCTGCCCCAAAGGGGCCTCTGCGGCGCGAAATGCGATGCCGTCCAGCCGCGAGCCGTCCATGGCCTCAAGCGTGATCTTGACGTGGGCGGTGCCGACGAGGCGCACATCGCGCAGCCTGTGGGCCGGCACGGCAAAGATCGGCTGGGAATGACCGGAGCCATAAGGACCTGCCTGCTCCAGCTGATCGACCAGTTGCAATGTCGCGCCGGACGCGCCGATCGCGCCGTCGATCTTCAGCACGCTGCTTTCCACCAGTTCGCTCACCGTCTTGAGGGCGGCCTCCTCGAAGAAAGCCCGGAGCTTGCCGAGATTGGCGCGCTCCACCGTCAGGCCGGCCGCCATGGCGTGACCGCCACCCTTGACCAGCAAGCCGGCCTCAACGGCGGCGCGCACCATACGCCCCATATCGAAACCGTTGATCGAACGGCCCGAGCCGGTGCCCTTGCCGGAGGGATCAAAAGCAATTGCAAAAGCCGGACGGCGGAAACGGTCCTTCAGCCGCGAAGCGAGCAGGCCGACGATACCCGGATGCCAGTTTTCCCGGGCCGTGACGATGACACCGGCGCCTGACCCGTCGCCATATTCGAACAGGGCTTCCGCTTCTGCTTCCGCCAGCATCGCGGCTTCCATGGACTGCCGCTCGCGGTTCAGATCGTCCAGCCGTTCCGCGATCACCTCGGCCTGCGAAGAATCGTCGATAGTCAGGAGGCGGCTGCCAAGTGCAGCGTCGCCGATACGGCCGCCGGCATTGATGCGCGGCCCGATCAGAAAGCCGAAATGATAGGGTGTGACAGGTCCGCCAAGCCCGGCCTTCTTGAACAGCGCAGCGAGGCCGGGGTTGTTCATGTGGCGCGCAGCAATCAGCCCCTTCACCACATAGGCGCGGTTCAGCCCCTTCAGCGGCACCACATCGCAAACGGTGGCGAGCGCGACTATATCGAGGAGCGACAGTAGATCGAGCGTGAAGGCCTGCCGGTTGCGCCTGTCTTTCAGCAGCCTGAGGGTAGCAACCAGCACCAGAAACACCACGCCGGCAGCGCAGAGATGCCCCTGCCCCGAAAGATCGTCCTCCCGGTTGGGATTGACCAGCGCGACTGCCGGCGGCAGTTCCGAGCCAACCTGGTGGTGATCGATCACCACCACATCGGTGCCCGCATCCTTCGCGGCCTGCAGCGATTCATGGCTGGTGGAGCCGCAATCGACCGTCACGATCAGGGTGGCGCCATTGGCGGCAAGCTGCTGCATCGCCGCCGGGTTCGGCCCGTAGCCTTCGAAAATCCGGTCAGGAATGTAGATTTCCGGTGTGAGCCCGAAATGCGCAAGAAAACGGTACATCAAGGCGGAAGAGGCAGCGCCGTCGACATCGTAATCGCCAAAGATCGCCACTTCTTCGCCGGTCTCGATGGCGCGCACGAGCCTTTCGGCCGCCTTCTCGCAATCGGTCAGCATATGCGGATCGGGCATCAGGGAACGGATTGTGGGATCGAGGAAAGCAAGGGCGTCATCGACGCCCACCCCGCGCCCGGCCAGCACCCGTGCAATCAGTTCGGGAATGGCATGGACCTGCGACATGGCCAGCGCGCGGTTCTGTCCGGCCTGATCCAGCCGTGAAACCCAGCGCTGTTCTGTCGCCGACCGCTCCACGCTCAGAAATGCGCGGGCCACGGTATCGGCCGGCTCCATCATTGCCATCCTGTCCATCGTCCTGTCGTGTGCGTGCGCATCCGCGCCTTTTCTTACACCGGGCTAAATGGCGATGGCGGGTTTTTCAAGCAAAAACGCCTGCGTAGGGTTTCACACCGAAAAAATCGAGAAGAACGGGCTGACGATCGATACCGCGCCGACCAGCAGCAGCAGCGAGAACACCGCAAGGGAACACCAGTTGCGCTCATAGTCGGCAATATCGAATTCCATGCTTCGAATATTGTCATTGGCATTGTGAGGCCGTGCCCGATGATGGGCGGCCAGAACGCCTTCGCGCTTGTTGTCCTTGAAAAGGATAATCGATGTCACGGCCACGCCTCCCTCGCTTGGTGAACATGATTAACCATAGAGGCGAATCGCGTTGCATTCCAGTGAGTTTGGAGAGGCTCGCACAAATTTTATAGGCGTTACCGGTTCAAATAAAAGCCAAACAGGTTTCGCTGAAACTTCTGTTCGGTCATCCTCGGGCTTGACCCGAGGACCCACCGCCACAAGAAACTGGATCCTCGGGTCGAGCCCGAGGATGACGTCGCGTTTGACGAGAGGCTGTCGTGTCCGGCATCAGACACGACGCCATCTTTTCTGATTTATCAGGTCCGCTCGATGCGGATGACCTGCGGTTCGCTGACGAGATATTTCTCGTTCTTGATCGCCTTCACGGCCTTGCGGATCGCATCTTCCATCGTTGCATGGGTAACGAGGATGATCGTCTGCGGCGCGCCTTCCACATGCACGCGCTGGCGCTGCACGATGGATTCCAGCGAGATGTTGTTGTCCGCCATGCGGCTGGCGATGGAGGCGAAGACGCCGGCCTGATCCTTCACCGTCAGGCGAATGAAATACCCGCCCTCATGGCTCTTCATCTTGGCGCGACGATATTCCGTCAACGACTTCGCCGGGCGGCCGAGCACCGGGACCTGCTGGGCACCGGGACGGCTCTTGGCGATATCGGCGATGTCGCCGAGCACGGCCGAGGCCGTGGCGTTGCCGCCCGCACCCGGACCGACCATCAGCAGCTCGCCGAGAATATCGGATTCGATTGCGACCGCATTGGTCACGCCATCAACCTGGGCAATGACGGAATCGAGGGGAACCATGGTCGGATGCACCCGCTGCTCGATGCCGGATTCGGTCACCTGCGCCACGCCGAGAAGCTTGATGCGATAGCCGAGGTCGGCTGCCGCCTGGATGTCCTCGCTGGAGATGTTGGTGATGCCTTCCAGATAGATGTCATCGGCCGAAATCTTGCTGCCGAAGGCAAGCGTGGTCAGAATGGCAAGCTTGTGGGCGGTGTCGTTGCCCTCGATATCGAAGGCCGGATCGGCTTCCGCATAACCCAGCCGCTGCGCTTCCTTCAGACAGGCCTCGAACGAAAGTCCTTCCTTCTCCATCTTGGTCAGGATGTAGTTGCAGGTGCCGTTCATGATGCCGTAGATGCGCGACACATGGTTGCCGGTGAGAGACTCGCGCAGCGCCTTGATGACGGGAATACCGCCGGCCACAGCCGCTTCGAAATTGAGGAGCGCGCCCTTCTCTTCGGCAATCGTCGCGAGTTCCACGCCGTGCTTGGCAAGCAGAGCCTTGTTGGCAGTCACCACATGGAGACCGCGCGCAAGTGCGGAGCGGACGGCATTTTCCGCCTGCCCGGAAGCGCCACCGACGAGTTCGACGAATACGTCGATATCGGCTTCGCTCGCCATCTGCTCGGGCGTGTCGAACCAGGTAATACCCTTGAGATCGATGCCGCGGTCGCGCGAACGGTCACGCGCGCTGACGGCAATAATCTCAATCGCGCGTCCGCAGGTGTTTGCAAGTTCGTTGCTTCTCTGCTGGAGGATGCGCACGAGCGAAGCGCCGACAGTGCCGAGCCCCGCTATGCCGATTCTCAATGAATCTGCCATGGGTATGTTCCTGATTTGCTGATGATGGTGGCGGCCGGGACCCGGCCGCCTTCGGTTGCCCTTATCTGTGGGCGTTGAGCGAAACGACATTGTGCATCGTTTCGTCTGCGCTCGACAGGAAACGCTTCAGATTGCGCGCTGCCTGACGAATTCGATGCTCGTTCTCCACGAGCGCGAGGCGGACGTAATCATCGCCCATCTCGCCAAAGCCGATGCCGGGAGCAACGGCGATATCTGCCTTCTCGACGAGTATCTTGGAAAATTCCAGGCTGCCGAGATGACGGAACTTTTCCGGGATTTTCGCCCAGGCGAACATCGTCGCCGCCGGCGGCGGAACCTCGAAACCGGCCTTGCCGAAAGTATCGACCATGACGTCGCGGCGGCGGCGATAAACGCTGCGCACTTCCGCAATGTCGGAGCCGTCACCGTTCAGCGCATGCGTCGCCGCAACCTGGATCGGCGTGAAGGCGCCGTAGTCGAGATAGGACTTCACGCGGGTCAGCGCCGCGATCAGCCGCTCGTTGCCAACGGCAAAGCCCATGCGCCAGCCGGGCATGGAGAAGGTTTTCGACATGGAGGTGAATTCGACCGCAACGTCGATCGCGCCCGGGACCTGCAGCACGGAAGGCGGCGGGTTGTTGTCGTCGAAATAGATTTCCGAATAGGCAAGGTCGGACAGCACGATGATCTCGTGCTTCTTCGCAAACGCGATCACGTCCTTGTAGAAATCGAGCGAGGCAACATGCGCCGTCGGGTTAGACGGGTAGTTGACGATCAGCGCAAGCGGCTTCGGAATGGAGTGGCGCACAGCCCGCTCCAGAGGCCCGAAGAAGCTTTCATCCGGCTCGACATTCATCGAACGGATAACGCCGCCCGCCATCAGGAAGCCGAAGGCGTGGATCGGATAGGTCGGGTTCGGACACAGGATCACGTCACCCGGCGCCGTGATGGCCTGCGCCATATTGGCGAAACCTTCCTTGGAACCGAGCGTGGCGACAACCTGCGTATCCGGGTTCAACTTCACGCCGAAACGGCGGGCATAATAGGCTGCCTGCGCGCGGCGAAGGCCGGGAATGCCCTTGGACGAGGAATAACGATGGGTGCGCGGATCCTGAACGACCTCGCAAAGCTTGTCGACGATCGCCTTGGGGGTCGGAAGGTCGGGATTGCCCATGCCGAGATCGATGATATCGGCCCCGGCCGCTCGCGCGCTCGCTTTCAAACGGTTGACCTGTTCGAAGACGTATTGCGGCAGACGCCGGACCTTATGAAACTCTTCCATCTCTTTCCTCATGGGAATGGACCGGTTCTTCCGGTCCATAACGAAGGTTCGTTTTTTGTTTTTAAACGCCGCCGACACGAACCGATCCGGCAGGCGTTATTCATTGTAGCGCAAAGCACGGGAAAACCTACAGGGCTTTTCTCGGTCTGCGCGGCATCGCGATCATCCGCCCGTGCCTTCGGCACGGCCTTTTCGGCCCCGAAAGCAAGGCGGATCACGCAACAGGATCAAGGAACTTGCATAACGCCAGATTCTTGGAAAATGCAAGGCAAGCCATGCTCAAGAACGGCCATTCCTGTCGTTCAGCCGCGCTCGCCCTTCACAATTGCCGTGCGGATGACCGAAAGCACCCGTTCAGGCTTGATATCCGTGCAGACCAGCTGGCTTGGATGCCCGTCCCAGTCGCCCGGCGGAAAGGCGCGGCCATCCGGTTTCTGAATGGTCTGGCCGTCGGCAAGCCCGCCGCAGACGACGCGGATAGGCCCGCTGCGGGTCTCGAACAAATCAGGCGCCACGAGATAGACGCAGGCGCAGCTGTCATGCACCACCATGCCATCGCCGGTCCGGGTCTTGTAGAAATCAATATAGAATTGCGACAGATCGGAAAGCAGCTGCACCGGCTTGCCGCCAGCCTCCGCCATTTCCGCCATGAAGGCGCTGGTCATCACCGTTTTCGTTGTCACGTCGAGGCCGACGACGACCACGCGCCAGGGTGCGGTGAAGACCAGATCGGCCGCTTCCGGATCGCCGTGAATATTGGCCTCGGCCGCCGGCGAAACATTGCCGTTAATGTCGAAGGCACCGCCCATGACGATCACCTGCTTCACCAAGGCCGCAAAATCCGGCTCTTCGCGCAGCGCCAGCGCCAGATTGGTCATGCGGCCGACGGCAATCAGGGTTACCTCGCCGGGATTGGCCTTGACCGTCTCGATGATGAAGCGGTGCGCCGGACGCAGATCGAGCGGCAGATCGACGGTCTCGGGGATGTCGATATCGCCAAGACCATTTTCGCCGTGGATGAATGTCGGCCAATGTCCTTCCTTGCGGGCAGGATCGAAGGTCACGCCCGCGCCCCTGGCGACCGGTGCCGTCATCTGCCATTCCCGTTTCAGGAAAAGCGCATTGCGGGTGGTGATATCGATGGGCGCATTGCCGAAGACCGTGGTAACGCCGATCAGATCGATATCGGGGTGGCGATGCAGAAACAGAAGCGCCATCGCGTCATCCACACCGGGGTCCGTATCGAATATCACTTTATGCATAATGCCCTCATCCGTATGTCCTGAGCCTCACCGCCGCTCCTGGCGATGCGCCACGGAAACATACCCATAAGCGGCAGCACCGCAATCCCCCCGACTGCAGCAGATCAGAGAGAAAAATATTGCGTGGCGGTCTTTTCGGTGAAAGAAGAGGTCCTCTCCCTTCCGCCTGCCCGGACATGCCAAGTGCAAGACATCGCCCTCAACGTTTTCCTCGTCCTTTTCTGCGTCGCCATCTTTGCCGGATTTATTGATTCCATCGCCGGCGGCGGCGGTCTCATCACCATTCCGGCCATGCTGATCATGGGAATTCCGCCGCTCGACACGCTCGGCACCAACAAGCTGCAATCGCAGTTCGGCTCGGCCTCCGCCACGCTTGCCTATGCAAGGCGCGGCCATGTCAATCTCAGGGAGCAATTGCCGATGGCCATCATGGCCATGTTCGGCGGAGGGCTCGGCGCTGTCACCGCCGCCTTCGTGCCGTCGGATCTCCTGCGCACCATCATGCCGTTTCTGCTGATCGCCATCGCCCTTTATTTCGCCTTCAAGCCGCAGCTCAGCGATATCGATAGCCACCGCCGTATCACGCCCTTCGTTTTCGGCCTGACGGTCGCACCGCTGGTGGGCTTTTATGACGGCGTTTTCGGCCCCGGCGCGGGTTCGTTCTACATGTTGGCCTTCGTGGCGCTTGCCGGGTTTGGCATGCTGAAGGCAACCGCCCATACCAAGCTTCTGAACCTCGGTTCGAACTTCGGCGGTTTCGTTGTTTTTGCAATTGGCGGCGCGGTTCTGTGGAAGCTCGGCCTTGCCATGGGTGTCGGCCAGTTCGTCGGCGCGCAGATCGGATCACGCTTTGCGATGAAGAACGGCGCAAAGATCATTCGCCCGTTGCTGGTTCTCTCCTGCCTGGCCATGGCGACGAAGCTTCTTGTGGATGCCTCATCCGCATGGTCGATCGCCACGATCTGGGATACGATTTTTCCGAAATGACAGGAAGCGGGAGCGTTTCCGTCCAAACCGGAAACGCATTTATTCTCAAGCGCTGGCTCAAGCGCTGGCGCGGCCACGTCTGCGGTCGGCGATTTCCCTGATCACCACCATCGCACCGACGAGCTTGTAGGTGGAGGAATAGCAGGGCGACATTTCCAGCGACTTCACGATCGTGTTGCCGTCGTGGTCTTCCGCATAGGTATATTTCGACGTGTCGCCCTTGAAGCAATTGTCGAGTTTCTCACGCAGGTCGTTCTGGAAACGGTGGACGCCGACAAGCTCGGCAATATGGCAGCCGACAAGACCCTCCGGCGCGTTGCGCTGGAAGGCGTCGAGAGCGTTGGCGAAGGATACCCGGTAGCCGGGGGAAACGATGACAACGGGCTCGTCGAGATCGTTGAGCATGTCCTCATCGAGGACCAGATGCCTGTGGTGCCACTCCAGAGTGTCCTCGTCCTCGTCGCCGATGACCTTTGACTTGAGCGGCATGCCGACATACCGGTCAACCAGAGTTCTCAGAAGCTCGGAGTTGCGCTGCACGCAGCCGAGATCTTCCGCCTCATGGTTGAGGAGATCAATGGCGAATCGAAACTGCTCGCGAATGTCCTCGGAACTTCCAGTCTGACGCCCGACAACCCGCTCGAGAAGCTGCTCCAGTTCACGCTCCAGCACCGCGATCTTGTCGGCCTCGTTTTTACCAACGGCAGATTGCAGTTCCGTGTAACGCAGCCAGAACAGCTCAATCAAATCTTTCAACCCAACTCTCCCTGAACGGGCAAACACACACCGTTCCCGATCCGAACGGATGGACCCTTTATCCCCTTATTGTAGCGTCCGCGCCTTTAAAAATGAGGTAACGGAGCGCGCAAACGCCGCAGGGATTGTTGTCCAAAATATCACAGCCGCCGCTATTTTTTCAATTTCGATAATCCATGAGCGAAAAATGAGGTTCCACTAATATGGAAAAATATCGAAATATACAAATTCGCGGCCGAACTTTGTGAAAATCAAGCGCAAACAGGGACGCGGCAAACGCCTCAGATCTGGTGTTTGACGTCCCAGCGGTCGTGATACCAGAGCCATTGGCCGGGATATTCGCGGACCCAGCTTTCCACCTTGTCGTTCAGAAGCTGCGCTGTCGCCTGGATGTCGACATTGCCCTTTTCATCGCGCGGGATCTCGACCTTCGGCTCGATTTCCAGCCGGTACCGATTATCCGGCAGACGGATGCAGCGGGCGGGATAGACATCGCAGTTGAACTGCCGCACCAGCTTGGCAAGCAGCGGATTGGTGCGAACCTCAAGGCCGAAGAACTTCGTCGTCAGCCCCTTGCTGAACTTCTGGTCGACGAGCACGCCGACACCGCCGCCCCTTTCCAGCTGACGCGCAAGCGCGAAGGACGAGCCGGCATGCGACGGCACGAGATTGCCCATGCGTTCCTTGCGGAACTTGAACACCTTGTCGGCCACAAAAGGATTGTTCGGCGGCCGGAATAGCACGGTCACATCGAGACCGAAGGCGGAACTGGCCACCGGCAACAGTTCGAAATTGCCGCTATGGGCGGTAAAGACGATGAAGGGCCGCGGATTGTCGCGCAGTTCAAGAAAAGTCGGAATGCCCTCGACCTGAATACGGCCGGGCTCGTTCTTTTCCGGATCGAAATCGAACAGCCGGTCGAGAAAGACATATTCCGCCGCAAGCCGACCCATATTGGCCCAGCTGTCCATGGCGATCGCGAGGCGCTCCTCCTCGGATTTTTCCGGAAAGGCGCGAGCGAGATTATATAGCATCAACCGGTGGCGGCCGGTTTTAGGCCCCACGAAGCGCGCCAGCCGGTCGGCAGCGCGAATGCCCGCATCCGCCGGAAAAAGCTTCAGCAGGTTGAGAAGGCCGAAGGCAAATGTCGCAATCAGCCATTGCCGGAAATGGTCCAGTTTCAGGACGATCCGCGTGAGGAATAATTTCACGATGGTCAATCCATCCGCAGAACGATCTTGCCGAACACCTGGCGCGTTTCCATGCGTTCCAGCGCCCGGTCGATATCATCGAAGGTGACTTCGGTGTCGATAACAGGATGAACGATGCCACGCGCCATCTTCTGCATGGCATTGGCCATGTTTTCCATGCGGCAGCCGAAGGAGCCGAGCAGCTTCAGCTGCTGCTGGAACAGCATCATCAGATTGATATCGGTGGAGACGCCGGAGGTGGAACCGCAGGTGACGAGGCGGCCGCCGCGTTTCAGCGAGAACATCGAGGCGACGAAAGTGTCCTTGCCGACATGTTCGAACACCACGTCGACACCCTTCTTTTTCGTCAGCTTGCGCACGACGCCTTCGAAACGGTCTGTCCGGTAGTTGATGACGTGATCGGCGCCGAGCGCCTTCGCCCGTTCGATCTTGTCGTCGGAACCGACTGTCGTGATCACGGTGCAGCCCATCTTCTTGGCAAGCTGGATCGCCGCCGTACCGATGCCCGAGCCGCCCGCATGCACGAGGATGGTTTCGCCGGGCTCAAGCTTGGCATTGTCGAACAGCATGTGCTCAACCGTGCCGAAAGTCACCGGGGCAAGCGCCGCGCCAATGGCATCCACGCCATGCGGAGCCGGAACGAGCTGGCGGGCGGGAATGTTGATCTTTTCCTGCGCAAAACCGTCGAGATGGAAACCGTGCACGCCCTGAACATGTTCGCACAGATTGTCACGGCCTTCGCGACAGGGCTTACAGAGCCCGCAGGTGCGCGCGCCGTAGACCGCGACGAGCTGGCCCGGCAGCACGTTCGACACGCCGGGACCGATGGCCTCCACCACGCCGGAGGCCTCGGCACCGATGGTCAGCGGCATCTTGCGCTTGGCAAAAGCCATGCCGCGCCAGCCCCACACGTCGATGTGGTTGAGCGCCACGGCCTTGACGCGCAGCGTCACCTCGCCCGGTCCCGGTGCGTCCGGTTCGGGCAGGTCCACTTTTTCGAGCTTCCGGTCGTCGACGAGTTGAAGAGCGCGCATGTTTCAGTCCTTCGCCCGAGGGCGTTTATCTCAAGAGTAATTCCAGCAAAACTCTGTAACGGTTTTGCGGTCGGAATGCGTAATCAAAGAAGCGAGAGCGTTTCCGGACGTCCGTTCGGGCCGGAAACGCTTCTGTCTGGCGGAACCGATTATGCCGGTTCCCGTGTCATGACAAGGCTTGCATTCTGCCCGCCAAAGCCGAAGGAGTTGGAAAGCACGGCATTCACAGTCGCGTCCCGCTTCACATTCGGCACCACGTCGAGCGAAATGGTGGGATCGGGATTGTTGTAGTTGATCGTCGGCGGCAGGGTGCCGGTCAGCATGGTCTGCAGCGAGAATACCGCCTCAACCGCGCCTGCAGCCGTCAATGTGTGCCCGATCATCGACTTGTTGGACGACAGCGGAATATTCTTCAGGCCCTCACCGAAGACGGCAAGCATCGAGCCATATTCCATCTTGTCGTTTTCCGGCGTCGAGGTGCCGTGGGCGTTGATGTAGCCAATATCGCTTTCAGCCACGCCTGCATCCGCCAGCGCCGCGCGGATCGTCGCAATCGCCGGGCCGCCATCGGGTGAGGAACGTGTGCGGTGGAAACTGTCGGCCTTTTCACCGGCACCCTTGATGATGCCGAGAACCTTGGCGCCGCGTGCGACGGCGGCTTCCAGCGATTCCAGCACCAGCGTGGCTGCACCTTCAGCGATGACGAAACCATCGCGATCCTTACTGAACGGCTTGGAAGCCTTTTCCGGCGGGTCGTTCTGGGTCGACAGCGCCGACAGCAACGAAAAGCGGATCAGCGCCTCGGCGCTAACCGAACCGTCGGTCGCAACCGTCAGTGCCCGCTCGGTGCGGCCCTGCCGAATAGCCTCGACGCCGAGCTGGATCGCAGTCGCGCCGGATGCACAGGCGGTCGAGAGTGTTACCGGCAGGCCGCGGGTGCCGAAACGGTCGGAAAGACGTTCGGAAATCGCGCCGAAAAGTGCAGCTTCCTGAAACGCCGGATCGGGACGCTGACGGAAGGCCGTCAGGAAACGTTCATAGGCGTCACCCGGCTGGGCGGCCGGCGGAGACCGGTCTGCAAGCTCGAAACGGGCACTCCATTCCGGCTCGATCGGCGGCGCGGCCAGAAACAGCGGTCCGTCGAAATCGCCGGAGATACCGGCCTGCGCAAGCGCCTCGATGGTCGTCTCGCGCGCAAAGGCATAGGAGCGTTCGACGGAATTCGGTGCGGGAACGTCGATGAAATCGACCGTGCCGCTGATACGGGTGGAAAGCCCCTCCGTGGGGAAACGGGTGATCTTGTGGATACCCGATTTGCCTGATGTCAGCGCCGCCCAGTTATCGGCAAGCCCCTGCCCCAGCGAGGTGATGATGCCCATGCCGGTGACGGCGACGATCGGGCGACCGAGATGATCCTTGAAATTGGAAGTCATGGTCTTTTCTCCTCAAACGTCACGGGACAGAACGGCGACACCTTCGCCGCGCACATGGCCGACGGTGGTGACGACCGCTTCGCTGGCCGCCTCGCCCATCGGCTTTTCCGCGCCGGCATCGAAAGCCGGAACCTTCGCGCCGCTTTCAAGCGTCAGGGCAGCCAATGCGAGCCCAAGCGGAAACTGCGCCTCAAGCCCATGGCCGGTGACACCGCCAAAACCGCGAATGACGGCCTGCGGCAGAGCCTTTTCGAGAATATCCTTCTCGCGACGGGTAACCTCGTCATAACCGCTTGCGCCGGAAAACACGACGGTCGCCGCACTATCCTTTGCCGGAGCGAGGAGACGCTCCATACGCTTCTCCATCTTGCCTTCGTCACGGCTGCCGCGATCGCCCTCGATGGCGTCGATGCGGGCATAGATCCGGGCGCCACGTTCCTGGGCGTGCTTGCGCGATTCCAGCACGAGGAAGGCGCCGAGCGAGCCGGAAATCATACCGCCACCGTCCTGGTCACCACGCGACCACAGCGGCTGCCAGCCCCCCTGCGCATGCGCGCCGATGGCTTCGAACAGCAGGATCATGTCGGGACGCTCGGCCGAGAAGGCGCCACCCACCAGCGCGTGGCTGGATTCGCCGGAGCGGATGCGGTGAAACGCGGTTTCAACGGCGGAAATGCCGGCCGCTTCCTCGCCCATGAAAGTGCGCGAAGAGCCGGTAACCTTGTGCACGATGGAAATATTGCCGGCCATCAGGTTGGAAAGCTGGGCGAGAAACAGCGTCGGACGCAGTTCGGTCGTCAGCTTCTCGTTCAGCAGCTTTTCGCGGTCATTGCGCTTCAGCGCCTCGTCGACGATCAGCGTATCGACATTGATGTCGCGCTCGCCGCCGCCGGCAGCAACGATCATGTCCATGGTGGCGCAGGCTTCGGCATTTTCCTTCAGCCCGGCATCGTCGAGCGCCAGACCAGCGGCGAACACGCCGAGACGCTGCCAGTTTTCCATCTGGCGCTGGTCGCCGCGCTTGGCGATCTGCGCGGACCAGTCGATTTCCGGCATGGGGTGAACCGGATAGGGTTTGAACTTTTCGGTCTCGACCACTGTCTCAGGCGCCGCCGTTCCCGAAAGAAGCGCGACATGCGCCTGGCTTCCGACGCCGTGACAGGTCACGATGCCGACCCCTGTTATCACCACATCATTGTCAGATTTCATCGTCTGTCATCCTTTGCAGCCGGCCCCATCGAAACGGTCGCGGCTATCCAACAGCGGTTGCGAACAACCACTTCATGCGTTGCGGAATAAAGCGCGCGGTGCGGATTGGCAATGGTGAAGGCCCGATCCGCTGTCGCGAGCCCACGATTTTCATGCTTCGAAACCAGGCCGGTGGGAAAACGTCCTGCATCGAAGGGCCGGAAACGCTTATTTCTGCGCGTCCGCGGCGATTGCCGCCATCAGGCCGACTTCCTCGGCCCGCTTCTTCACGATGGGACCGAGCGGAATGTCGCTGAAGGGCATGGTCCTGAGTTTCAGCTGCGCATCGCAGACCTTCTTGCCGCCGGAAGTGATCTTCGCCTTGGTGACGGCGAAACCGGAACCGTCATGCTCAAGCACCGCCTCGATATCGAGAACGGCACCCGGCTCCACGAAGGTCCGCATCTTGGCGCCATCGACCGACATCAGGAACGGCATGGACGCAAAATCGCTGAATGCCAGAACCATCATGCCGGAAGCCTGCGCCATGGTCTCGATCAGAAGCACACCCGGAACCAGCGGCATGCCGGGGAAATGTCCCTCGAAAACCGGGCTCTTGTCGGGAACGACGGACTGCGCCTTCAACGTGCGCGTCGCCATGTCCACGGCCTCGACCTTGTCGATCATCTGAAAATATTCAAGCAGCATCCGTCCGGCCCGTTTCTGGTCGGTTGCGACCCGCCTCTAAAGGCAGGGTCCAGAAAGAGAAATGCCCGCGTGACGCGGGCATCGTCGCCTCAGCCCTTGGCTGCGCGCAATTCGTCGATCTTGGCGCAGAGGTTCTTCAGCACGAAATATTCTTCGGTGGAAACCTTGCCTTCGTTGACTTCCTGAGTCCACTGCTCGAGCGGAATCTTGATGCCGAATTCCTTGTCGATGGCGAAAACGATATCCAGAAAGTCGAGGCTGTCGATGCCCAGATCGTCGATCGTGTGGCTCTCCGGCGTAATGGTTTCGCGGTCGATTTCGCTGGTTTCGGCGATAATGTCGGCAACCTTGTCGAATGTAGCTGTCACGCCCATAATCCTTATTGTCGTTCGTATGAATTATCCTGTCTGACGCACCACATAGGCAAGTCGCACAAAAAAGCCAATGGTTTCGTGACGTAACTTTGAAATTTGCCTTGAAACTGTTGCCTAAACAGCAACCGAATGGCGACCGCGTCCATTGCCGAGATAGGTGTCGAAGATTGCCGCGATATTACGGACGAAGGGCTTTCCCGCCTCCGTCACCGCAAAAATATCGGCGTCCAGCTGCACGACGCCATCCCTGTCGATTGCGGCAAAATGCTGCGCCTGCGTTCTCACCGACTGGCTGACCTTGCCGAAGCGATGCCGCAAATCCGCAAGATCAATCGAGAAATCGCACATCAGCCGTTCGATGACATGCGAACGCAGATGATCATCCTCTGAGAGCTCTATCCCTTTGACGACGGCAAGACCGCCCTCGCCCGCGACACGCTGATATTCCCCGGTCGCCACCATGTTCTGCACATAGCCCTGCGGCAGCCGGCCGATCGAGGACGCGCCAAGCCCGATCAGCGCATCGGCCGTATCGGTGGTGTAGCCCTGAAAATTCCGCCGCAGCTCTCCCGCCTCCGCCGCCTGGCAGAGCGTATCGGCCTGCTTGGCGAAATGGTCGATCCCGATTGCCCTGTAACCCGCCTCGCCAAGCATCGCCGCCGCCATCGTCATCTGGCGGTAACGCTCGGCAATATCGGGAAGCGCCTGTTCGGGGATAAGCGACTGGTGCTTTTTCATCCAGGGAACATGGGCATAACCGAAAAGCGCGACCCGGTCCGGATCGAGCGAGACGATTTGCTCCACCGTCTTTTGCAATGTCTCGCAGGTCTGGAATGGAAGCCCATAGAGAATGTCGCAATTGACGGAATGAACACCCCTCGCCCGCACGGCATCTACCACCGATTGCGTCTGCTCGAAGCTCTGTATCCGGTTGATGGTTTTTTGCACTTTGTCATCGAAGTCCTGAACGCCGAGGCTTGCACGCGTCATGCCGATGGCGGCAAGCGCATCGTATCTGCCGTCGTCCAGGTCGTTCGGATCCATCTCCACGCTGATTTCCGGTGCCAGTCCAAAGGTGAAATGACGTCTCAGACAATCCATCAGGCTCACCATGTCCTCAGGTCTCAACATGGTGGGCGAACCGCCGCCGAAATGCACCGCGCTTACCACAGCATCGGGGGAAACCAGTGCTCCAACAGCTGCTATCTCCCGCTTAAGTGCCTCAAGATAAACGGCAATCGGTTCGTATTTCAGCGTGTGCTTGGTGTGACATGCACAGAACCAGCACAGCCGGTCGCAATAGGGAATGTGCAGGTAAAGGGATATCCGATTCCTGTGGCCGAGCTCGCCCAACCATTGCCGGTAGGTGACGTTATCGACCGCTTCGTGAAAATGCGGCGCAGTCGGATAGCTCGTGTAACGCGGAACGGCACCTGAATATTTGCGAAGAAGTTCGGTATTCATCACCCGATTTGCCTTTTATCAAGAAAATGTCGATTTCCTCTCTTTCAGTAACGGCTGCGACAGTTTGCAACTTTGACTTCAATCAAATTGCGCCTTAAGTTCTTGCTAAAGTAGACGCTGGGGCGACGGCTACGCGGCGCAAGCCTTCGAAGAGACCGGATTTTAAACCCGCGGTCGCAATCGTTCCGAAAAAGCCAGCATTGGAAAAGGCTTATGGATACGCTGCAGAAGACCATCCACAATTCGGAAGATCCCGTCGTGTGCCGCTCCTGCGAGGCACGTCACGGCGGTCTTTGCAGCACGCTGACGCCACAGCAACTCTGCGACCTCAACCGCCACTCCAGCCGCAAAAAGCTGGAAGCGGGCAATGAGCTGCTGGGCCAGGGCGAACTCGTCACCTCCTACGGCAATATCCTCAATGGCGTGGTCAAGCTCTCGAAAATGATGTCGGATGGCCGCCAGCAGATCGTCGGCCTGCAGTTCGCACCGGATTTTCTCGGTCGCCCGTTCATGGCGGAAAGCAAGATGACGGCGGAAGCCGCAACCGATGTGGAAATCTGTCTCTTCCCGCGCCGCATCGTCGATCGGATGATTT
The DNA here is from genome assembly GCF_018873185.1 of Rhizobium sp. X9. Classification (NCBI taxonomy): domain Bacteria; kingdom Pseudomonadati; phylum Pseudomonadota; class Alphaproteobacteria; order Hyphomicrobiales; family Rhizobiaceae; genus Rhizobium; species Rhizobium sp. X9. The sequence continues at coordinate 1,324,586 of NZ_CP071311.1, forward strand.
CAGAAGTTCCGGACATGGAGCGCAAGCTTCACAGCCAGTCTCTGAAGGAACTGGATGAAGCGCGCGACTGGATGCTGACGCTCGGGCGCAAATCCGCGCAGGAAAAGGTTGCCAGCTTCCTTTATATGATCGCCACCCATATCGACCCGGAAAACGACGATAAATCGTCATTCGACCTGCCGCTTTCCCGCGCCGATATCGCCGATTTTCTCGGCCTCACCATCGAAACGGTGAGCCGGCAAATGACCAAGCTGCGCAAGGAAGACATCATCCGCATCGAGAACAACCGCCATATAACGGTGCCAGATCTCGATGCACTGAGCGACGCCGCCGGCAACGACTGACCGGCATCCCGCAAAGTTTTCATCGGCCCTGAAGGGCTGGTGTTCCGATGGTGATGTAAGGCGCCCGTGCCTGAGCGGGTGCGAGCGCAAAACCGGCGAGAACCAGCAAAGCAGCGATGCATCTCATGATATTTCACCCTGTATGCCGCCTTTTCAGCGGCCTGTTTGTTATGTCTGCATAATAGTCGGCAAACTTCATCCATCCGCTTAACAACTTGGGTAAGCGGATGGTTCAAATGCAGGGTAAAGAAGGGGTTATGATATCGCTAAGCCTCACGAAGAAAAAGTCGCTGAAACAGTCAGGCTTTCCACGTCGTGAACAAAATTGCGACAAGCGAAAGAGGACTGGACGTACCAGACAGCATAAAAGCTAAAACACAAGCGACGCCATAACCCAGCCACCAAAAACGATATCGCGTGGTGGCGCCGAGCAGGCAAAGACCGATATTCAAAACAAAGATCGAAATACCGAGAAATAGCGACGGACTGACATCAAGTGAGCGCAGCATCGCAGGCAGAATGCCCAATAAAACTGCAAAGACCAAAAGCATTTTTGGATTGCGCATTCAAATCATAACCGATTTTCGCAGAATTATTGTTCAAAATCTATTGCACGCCTATGACCACAGCGTGAATTTATTTGAAATTTACTGCGAAGCAGCAGGAGTCGCAACCGGCTTCTGGTTTTCGCCAAGCGCCCGCAGTTCCGCGACCCGGCGCTTGTATTCGGCTTCCGAAATCTGGCCGTTACGCCGTGCCGCACCGAGGCGGGAGAGGTTTGATTCCATGGTGGAGGCCTCGTCGTCGCCCATCTGGGTGCCGGCGGCCGTCATCGGCGCTGAGAAGGTCGGATAGGTGCCGGTGTCGCGCTTCTGGCTCACCGCATTGTCGCTGACCGGGCGCGGACCGACGATTTCGGCGGTCGGGCGGCGCATATGCGCGGGGGCGACGATCGGCTCCGGCGCCTTGCAGGCGGCAAGCGTTGTGACGAACATTGCGCCGGACAGCGAAAGAACGGCGATTCTTGCGGCGTTTTCCGCATATGTTCCCCATGTGCCCATCTGCTTGCCCATCGTCATGTTCCGCCTGTAAGGATATCTGCCGATATCGAATTCGACTGCGGTTCGGCCCTTTGCGGCCTCCCCTTGCTGGTGGAACTTGTATTCGTTTTCATGCAGAATGTGCAAACACAAATTTGGTGGAGGATGACGCATGGCAGGTGTTGACGGCGGGCCTAAGAAAAAGGGCGGCAAAACGCCCGGTTTCGATGCCAGGGCCGCCGAAGCCTACCTGATCCGCGATCCCGAAACCTTCGCGGTCAACATCGCCCGCGCGCTGGAGAATCTCGGCAAGGCTGCGTCCGAATGGCTTGCTCCCCGAGAGCGTGGCGAAATTCCCCAGACGAGCGCCGATCCGGTGACCGATCTCGTCAAGACGCTGTCCGATGTCGCCGAATATTGGATGGCGGAGCCCAAGCGCTCCCTTGAAGCGCAAACCCATCTTCTGTCGAGTTACTACGATCTCTGGGCGAAGTCGGTGGCGCAATTTTCCGAGGATACCGATTCTGCCTCGGCAAAAAGTGCTGAAACCGGCTCTGCGGAGCGCAGGAACAGACGCTTTGCCGATGCGGACTGGCAGGCCAATCCGTTTTTCGATTTTCTCCTGAAAGCTTATCAGACCACCGCCGGTTTCGCCGACCGGATGGTGACGGAAGCCGAGGGGCTGGACGAACACACCCGCACCAAAGCGCTGTTTTATATGCGCCAGGTGACGGAGGCGCTCTCGCCGGCCAATTTCGTCTTCACCAATCCGCAGGTCTTCCGCGAGACGGTCGCCTCCAGCGGCGCCAACCTCGTCAAGGGCATGGCGCAGCTGGCGGAAGATGTCGCGGCCGGCCATGGTCACCTGAAACTGCGCCAGACGGATTACAGCAAATTTGTCATCGGCCAGAATATCGCCGTTACCCCCGGCAAGGTTGTTGCCAGAAGCCCGCTCTGCGAAATCATCCACTACGCGCCGACGACGAAAAAGGCCTTCAAACGGCCGCTGCTCATCGTGCCGCCATGGATCAACAAATTCTACATCCTCGATCTCAACCCGCAGAAATCCTTCGTCGGCTGGTGCCTGGACCAAGGCCACAGCGTCTTCATGGTCTCGTGGATCAACCCCGATGCGCAACTGGCCGAAAAAGGCTGGGAGGACTATATCCGCGAAGGCATCGATTTCGCCCTCGACACCATCGAGGAAAGAACCGGCGAAAAGGAGATCAACGCCATCGGCTATTGCGTGGGCGGCACGCTTTTGTCCTCGGCACTGGCGCTACATGCGCAGGAAGGCAATGAGCGTATTCGGAGTGCCACGCTTCTCGCCGCCCAGACGGATTTCGTGCATGCGGGCGACCTCAAGGTCTTCATCGACGAAGGCCAGCTTGCGGCGCTCGACAGGCACATGCAGGCAGTCGGTTATCTCGACGGATCGGTCATGGCGACCGTGTTCAACATGCTGCGTGCGTCTGATCTCATATGGCCCTATGTGGTCGATAATTACCTGCGCGGCACGGAACCCCTGCCCTTCGATCTCCTCTACTGGAATTCCGATTCGACGCGCGTGACCGCCGCCTGCCATTCCTTCTATCTGCGCAATTGTTATCTCGACAACAATCTCGCCCGCGGGCTGATGCGCGTGGCGGACAAGCGGATCAATCTCGGCGACATCACAATCCCGGTCTATGATCTCGCAACCCGCGACGATCATATCGCGCCGGCGAAATCGGTCTTCACGGGTGCAGCCCTGTTCGGTGGTCCGGTGGAATTCGTACTCGGCGCGTCCGGCCACATCGCCGGCGTCATCAACCCGCCGGAACTTGAAAAATACCAGTATTGGACAGGCACATCACCATCCGGAGACTTCGATGCCTGGCAGGCCGCCGCCACCGCCCATAAGGGCTCCTGGTGGGTGCACTGGCAGAACTGGATCGAAAGCCAGAATGGTGAGAAAGTGAAGGCGCGGAAGCCGGAAGACGGCAAGCAGCCGGTGATCGGCGATGCGCCGGGAACCTATGTCCTTTCTTAGAATATCGGCGCAAAAGTGACCCATACGCGACAGCCCCCCTCCCTCATTCCTGTGCTTGTCACAGGAATCCAGTCGACGCGCGTCGGCGCGGAGGAGAGGAGTTCTTTCAGCCCAAGGACTTGGGCTGGCTGGCAACTGTATTGTCAGGTTTTAGCAAAGACGGTTTTATCCCTGAGGATTGCGTTTGCGGCGACGAGGATTTTGCGGGCGATGGCAATGATCATGACCTTGAACGGTTTGCCCTTGGTCTGCATGGTTTGCGCCGTGCGGGCGAAGGCGGTCTTCAGCCTGTAAGCCACCAACGCCGCCATGTAGAGGGCATCGCGCACGCGCTTTCGTCCGCCGCGAATATGGCGCTGGCCGCGTTTGATGCCGCTGTCGGCATTGAAGGGAGCAAGTCCCGCCAATGCGGCCATGGCTTTGGAAGAGCTGCCGCCCAGTTCCGGCATATGCGCCATCAGCGTGAATGCGGTGACTGGCCCGACGCCCGGAATGGAACGGAGCCTGGTGCTTTGTTCGTTCAGTTCCGCGTTTTCCCGGACATGGGCGTGACAGGCTTTTTCGATCGCCTCGATCTCGCCGTCCAGCCAGATGAGATGGCGCTCCAGACTATCGTGCTCCATGGGCTCTGCGCTGGAAAGGCGAAGCCGCTCCTGCTGGCGCATGGCAACGAGCTGATCGCGCCTTGTATGGAAGCTGGCAAGCGCCTGCCGGGCCGGATCGGGTGGTGTGCTGGTTGCGGGGCCAAGCGTTTCGCCCATGTGTGCCAGCAGGCGGGCATCGATGGCGTCGGTCTTGGCCAGGCGGCCGGTGGCTCTTGCGAAGTCGCGCGCCCGGGCGGGGTTGACCCGGCAATACGGACGCTGTTGCCGATCGAGAGCCGCGCACAGCTGCCTGTCATAACGCCCGGTCGCCTCCAGAATGACCGTCGCCTCCTGCCCCTCCAGGCCTTGCAGCCATGCATGAATGGCGGCAGCGGTGTTGTCGATGCGGATATGCCGGGATGTCCGGCCGTCGAAAAGATCAAGATGCGCCTTGGCGACGTCGCATCCAATGAAAACAGGGTGTATCATGGCAAGCCTCATCCTGTGCTTCGAGGTCCGCGCTCACGGCCTCAATCAACTGTTCAGGTTGGGATATCAAAGGCGGACGGAGGACCAGAGCCAGCAAGCGGTCTCAAACGACCAGGATCCCGACGGCCTTCCGTCCGCTACCATTCTAGCACAGACGCAATACACAGGATCCCTGTGACAAGCACAGGGATGGGGAACGGAAGCGAATCGCGAAAAAGAAGAATTCTTTATCGACGCACCCAAGCGCGAACCTTTGTATTATGCCAATGAATCAAAAGTGTTTTTATAAAAATTCTGTGCTCCAAAACGCGCAAGCCCACCCACCTCTCACCTTTCAGGCCCCATGCTCTTCACGCCCCCGCTCGTTCCCGCCACGCTGATCGCCCGCTATAAACGTTTCCTCTTCGATGCCGTTCTGGAAGACGGTACGGAGATTACCGGTTCGTGCCCCAATACCGGCTCGATGCGCGGGCTCACCGCACCGGGTTCACGCATCTGGCTGTCCGAACATGACAGTCCCACCCGCAAGTACCGGCACATGCTGGAAATGGTTGAGGCCGACGACACCGTGGTCGGCATCAATACCGGCATGCCGAACCGGCTGGCGGAAGAAGCCATCATCAACGGACGCATCCCGCAGCTGATGGGATATTCGACGATCCGGCGCGAACAGAAATACGGTCGCAACTCCCGTATCGATTTCCTGCTTTCGCAAATCGGCCGGCCGGACGCCTATGTGGAAGTCAAGAACGTGCATTTCATGAGGGAAAAAGGTCTGGCCGAATTCCCTGATACCACCACCAAACGCGGCGCCAAGCACCTTGAGGAACTGGGAGACGCGGTTGAAGCCGGTCACCGCGCGGTGATGCTCTACCTCATCCAGCGGAATGATTGCGACCGCATGCGCATCTGCGACGATCTGGACCCGGTCTATGCCATGGCATTCAACCGGGCCATGGCGCGTGGTGTCGAGGCCTATGCGGTGAAATGCGAGGTCTCTCCGGCACAAATTTCGGTCAGCGGGACGGTTGCGATGGACGAATGGCGTCCCGCTGCTTTATGAACGAAGATGTAAAAAGACAGAAAGCACGATCATGGTCACCTATATCGACGCGGCATCCGCTCCCTTGAAGAATACCGGCGTCATCCGCCTCTACACGGCGGAGGATTTCACGGGAATGCGCAAGGCGTGCCAGTTGACGGCGCGTTGCCTCGACGAGCTGGCCGCAATCGTCAAGCCGGGTGTTACGACGGATGCCATCGACCGTTTCGTGTTCGAATTCGGTGCCGACCATGGCGCGTTGCCGGCAACACTGAACTATCGCGGTTATACGAAGTCCGTCTGCACCTCGATCAACCACGTGGTCTGCCATGGCATTCCGGACGAGAAGCCACTGCGCGAAGGCGACATCGTAAATATCGACGTGACCTATGTGCTGGATGGCTGGCACGGCGATTCGAGCCGCATGTATCCGGTCGGCCAGATCAAGCGCGCCGCCGAGCGCCTCATGGAAGTGACCTACGAGTGCCTGATGCGCGGCATCGCAGCGGTAAAGCCCGGTGCGCGCACCGGTGCGATCGGCGCGGCCATACAGGCCTATGCCGAGGCCGAGCGCTGCTCGGTGGTGCGTGACTTCTGCGGCCACGGCGTCGGACGCCTGTTCCATGACACGCCCAATATCCTGCATTACGGCCGCCCGGACGAAGGCCCGGAAATCCGCGAGGGCATGATCTTCACCATCGAGCCGATGATCAATCTCGGCAAGCCGCATGTGAAGGTGCTCTCCGACGGCTGGACGGCGGTGACACGCGACCGCTCGCTCTCCGCGCAATACGAACATGCCGTCGGCGTCACGGCCACCGGCTGCGAAATCTTCACGCTGTCGCCGGGTGGCTTCGACCGTCCGGGCCTGCCGCCGCTCACATAAGGCCAGACCGCCTATGGCAAAACGCCCCGCCCCGCCTTCCGCCGATCCTTCCCAAACGTCCGGCTTTCAGGCAGGCGAAGGCGATCTTTTCGACGGAGCGGATGAGCGCGGCTTTTTCGCCGAACCAAGAAGCGCCCCGAAAAAACCGGCCGCGGCCGTTGGGGAACAGGAAGCGGATGCCGCCCATTTTCACGGCCACCGGGACCGGTTGCGGGCGCGCTATCGCGATGGCGGCGACACGGCGCTTGCCGACTATGAATTGCTGGAACTTTTGCTGTTCCGGCTCATCCCCAGACGCGATACCAAACCCATCGCCAAGGCGCTGATAGCCCGCTTTGGAACCCTGGGCGGCGTGCTCGGCGCGTCGCTGCCGCTGTTGCAGGAGGTGAAGGGCGTGGGCGAGGCCGTGGCACTCGATCTGAAGCTCGTCGCCTCGGTTTCGCAGCGCATGCTGAAAGGTGAGATCCGCAACAAGCAGGTTCTCGGCTCCTGGTCTTCTGTCATCGATTATTGCCACGCGGCCATGGCCCATGAGACACGCGAACAGTTCCGCATCCTGTTCCTCGACAAGCGCAATGTGCTGATCGCCGATGAGGTACAGGGCCTGGGAACCGTCGACCACACCCCGGTCTACCCCCGGGAAGTCGTTCGCCGCGCGCTTGAACTTTCATCTACCGCCTTGATTTTAATCCACAATCACCCCACTCACTGATTTTGATCCCGCTCGATCACGCTCAAGCACGTTGAAACACTAGGGAGTTAGTGATTTTTAGCCCTTGCGTAGTGGGGGTGGTTTTGGCAAATTGGGGGCTGTAAGAGGGGTAACAAACGGCCTTCCGCTCCCAGCAAGCGATCCCTGTTTCTCCCCGACCGATCCCAGTCCCGGAAAGGAGGAAACGCCATGGCCGCACTCACCGACACCACGATCCGACATGCGCTCAAGCGCGTCGAGATAAGCCAGAAGCAGGAAAACCTCGCCGATGGCGAAGGACGCGGCACCGGCCGTCTCGTCCTCGTTCTCAAGCCCATGCCGAAGCGCGTCACCGCCGACTGGATGGCGCAACAATGGCGCGACGGTAAGCGCACGAAGAAGAAGCTCGGCGCCTATCCCTCAATGTCGCTCGCCCAGGCCCGCGAAATCTTCAAGCGCGACTTTGCCGACGTCATCCAGAAAGGCCGGAGCATCAAGATCGCCACCGACACGCGCCCCGGCACGGTCGCCGATCTGTTCGAGGGCTATGTCGCCGCGCTCAAGGACGCCGGGAAGCCTTCTTGGAAGGAGACCGAAAAGGGTCTCAACAAGATCGCCGACACGCTTGGGCGCAATCGCCTCGCCCGCGAGATCGAGGCCGAGGAGATCATCGAGCTGATCCGCCCGATCTACGATCGCGGCGCGAAGTCGATGGCCGACCATGTGCGCTCCTATCTCCATGCCGCCTTCGCCTGGGGCATGAAGTCCGACAACGATTATCGGCAGCAGTCCTCCCGCCGCTTCCGCATCCCCTTCAATCCAGCGACAGGCATTCCGACCGAGCCCAAGGTCCAAGGCACGCGCTGGCTCGACGAGGATGAGTTCGTCCAGCTCTATCGTTGGCTCGAATGCCCCGATACGCCGGTCCATCCGTCCTACCCGCGCGCCGTGCAGATCATCATGCTGACCGGCCAGCGCGTCGAGGAGATCGCGCGCCTGCATGTCGATCAATGGGACGCCAAGGAGCGGATCATCGACTGGTCGAAGACCAAGAACGACCAGCCACACGCCGTTCCAGTGCCGTTGCTCGCCGCCGAATTGATCGAGTCGATCACGCCGAACGAATGGGGATGGTATTTCCCGTCGGCCAAAGACCCGTCAAAGCCGGTCAGCCACGGTACGCTCTATAGCTTCGTCTGGCGTCAGCGGGACCGCGGCGTGATCCCCTATGCGACGAACCGCGATCTCCGCCGCACCTTCAAGACGCTCGCCGGCAAGGCGGGCATATCGAAGGAAATCCGCGATCGCCTCCAGAACCACGCGCTGCAGGACGTCAGCTCCAAGCATTACGACCGCTGGCACTATATGGTCGAGAAGCGCGCGGGCATGGCGAAGTGGGACAAGTTCGTCCGCGCCATGCTGGCGAAGAAGCGCCTGAAGGCGGCCGCGTGATGACGCGACCGCCCAAATCCCCCGCCCCGCGTCGCGCCGGGACAGCCGCGCCGGCCGCCGACATCGACCCGCAAAGCTATGCAGCCTTCGTCGGCGACCTGAAGCAAAGGATCATCGAAGCCCGGCATCGCGCCAGCCTGTCGGTCAACCGCGAGATGATCCTGCTCTACTGGACCATCGGGCGGGATATTCTCACCCGGCAGGAGCGCGAGGGTTGGGGCGCCAAGGTCGTCGACCGGCTGGCCGGGGATCTCCGTCAGGCGTTCCCCGAAATGACCGGGCTTTCTTCCCGAAACCTCAAATATATGCGGGCCTTGGCCGATGCCTGGCCCGATCCCGAAATTGTGCAACGGGTCGTTGCACAATTGCCCTGGGGCCATAACGTCAGCCTGCTCGATACCGTGAAGGCGCCCGAAGAACGCGCCTGGTATGCCCGACAGGCCATCGAACATGGCTGGACGCGCCCCGTCCTCGTCCATCAGATCGAGAGCAATCTGTTCGTCCGCCAAGGCAGCGCGCTCACCAATTTCTCACGAACCTTGCCGGCCGCGCAATCCGAGCTTGCCCAACAGATTCTCAAAGACCCATACACCTTCGACTTCCTCTCGCTCGGCCCGGACATGCTGGAACGCGATCTGGAGCGCGGGCTGATCGAACATCTGCGCGCGATGATCCTCGAACTCGGCAAGGGCTTCGCCTTCGTCGGGAGCCAGTATCATCTCGAAGTCGGCGGTCAGGATTATTATCTCGACCTGCTTTTCTATCACCTCCGTCTGCGCTGCTTCGTGGTGATCGAGCTGAAGATCGAGGACTTCAAGCCCGAGTTCGCGGGCAAGATGAACTTCTACCTCTCGGCCGTTGACGACCAGCTCCGTCACCCGGACGACCAGCCGACCATCGGCATCATTCTCTGCAAGGGCCGCAACGAGGTGATCGTCGAATACACCTTGCGCGACACCAGCAAGCCGATGGGCGTCGCGCAATACCGGCTGTCGCCGGGCCTGCCGCCACAGCTTCAACGCGACCTGCCGACCGTCGAGGAGTTGGCGCGCGAATTTCCGCTCATGTCCGTCGTCAAGCTGCGCATCGAGATCGAGCGGACCTTGCGGGATTTCCTGATCGACAATGGCGGCACGCCGGAACGACCGGCCGGTATCGGCGAAATGGTGAGCGCCTTGCAGAAGCGCGAGATCGCACCCGCCAGTACGACACCGTTCCTCGCTTCGCTCCGCGTCATGCTGGAAGCCTCGCATGGTGTCGATGTGGACGGGACAAGCGCACAGCGCGCGATCGATGTCGGCACGACGTTCCTGGCGGAACTGAGGGAGCTGCGGGCGCGTGGCGGAAAGGACGGCTGAATGTTCCGCCGTCTGGCCGCCTGGATCGATAAGCGAAGACAGATTCGCCAACGCTGGCAGCAGGACGCGCGGGCGATGATCGCGACGCACGGCCATCACGCCTATTATGAAGCGCAGCGCCTCGCCGCACGCAGCCGCGCGCAGGGAAACAGGTCCGAGTTCTGGCATTGGGCCAAGGTCGCGTCAGAGGTCGCCCGCCTGTCCCCTGTCGTGGAAATGGACATGAACGTGGTGCAGGCCATCGCCGATGAGGAAATGCGATAGCTCCGGCATCCATGATGGTGGGGGAAAGCCTTCCCCCTGGCCGGCGCCAAGGTCACCGGCACACCCCCTTCTGCGGGGAGACCCCGCAACGCCCCCATGGCAGGCGATCGTCCCGCGCGATCGTCAAAGCATGAGATGCCCGAGAAGAAGAAGGCGACCGAATGCGATTCCTGTTTCCTCATAGTCACGCCTTTCGGAAGGGCCGCGTGACCGTCGACGATGACGGGCAAGCCGCGCCCGACTGCCTGGTCGAGTTCGGCGATGGCGTCACCGTCATCGCGGAGTGGCACGCCGAGGGCGATGCCATCCGTCTCGCCGTTCCCGACTATCGCACCGCGCGCGGGACGCTGGTCACGGCACAGACCTGGCGGCTCGCCAAGGGCAAGGACGGCAACTGGCGCTCGGAGCGCGTGGCCTGATTAGAAAGCCTGTCCCAACCGTATGCGCGACGTGTGGCTCATCAACGCGGACGCGGTGCTCGGGCAAAGCGCGGCGCCTGAAATCCTAGAGTGAGAGTGCGGACGGGTTTGCCGTGACGGGTCGAGGGCTGGGAGAGAGGCTTCCGGCGCCCGTCGCGGAGAACCGCGATGTCCAGACATGACCGCACCCCTCGCACCGGCGCCGACCGGGCGAACCTCTATGACGAAATCACCGGCAAAATCATCGCCGAGCTTGAAGCCGGACGTCTCCCCTGGGTCCAGCCATGGGGCACCGCGGCGGCGAAGGCCCCGCTCGGCCTGCCGAAGAACGCCAGCACCGGCCGTAGCTACAGTGGCATCAACATTCTGATCCTCTGGGGCGCCGTCGTTCAACATGGCTTCTCCGGCCAGGGCTGGCTCACCTTTCGTCAGGCCCTCTCGCTCGGCGGCAATGTCCGCAAGGGCGAGCGCGGCACCACCGTCGTCTATGCCGACCGCTTCACGCCGGAGGACGAGAAGCGCCGCGCCCATGAGGCCGGCGAGGAAGCCCACGCGATCCCGTTCCTGAAACGCTTCTCGGTGTTCAACACGGCGCAATGCGAGGGCCTGCCCGATGACATCGAGGCGGCCGTGCCCCCTCCGCCGCCCGGCCTCATCGAGCCGAAGGTCGAGGCGCTCATCAAAGCGACGGACATCGACTTCCGTATCAGCGGCAACAGGGCGTTCTACGTGCCGTCGCTCGACTATGTGCAAGTGCCTCCGCCGGCCGCCTATTTCGAGCCGATCAACTGGCACCGGACGGCGCTCCATGAACTCGGTCACGCCAGCGGCGCAGCGCACCGGCTGAACCGGAACCTCTCCGGCTCCTTCGGCACGAAGCTCTATTCGGTCGAGGAAATCACGGCCGAACTGATCTCCGCATTCTGCTGCGCCTCGCTCGGCATCGTCCCGACCGTGCGCCATGCGGACTATATCGGCTCCTGGCTGGAGGTGCTGCGCGAGGACAATCGCGCCATCGTCCGCGCCGCCTCGCAGGCCAGCAAGGCGGCGGACTGGCTCCTGTCCTTCCAGCCGGACGCCGAGAACCTGCCCGACGCCGACGACATGCGGAGGGCCGCATGATGCACGCGCTCGCTTTCCCCGGCTTCACGCCCGATCCCGGTCTCGCGGCCGACATCCAGTTGCGCGTCCTCAGTCTCGGCGCGGGCGTCCAGTCCACCACGCTCGCCCTGATGGCCGCGCATGGTGAAATCGGCCCCATGCCGGATTGTGCGATCTTCGCCGACACCGGCTGGGAGCCGAAGGCGGTTTATGAGCATCTGGCCTGGCTCCGATCGCCCAACGTCCTGCCGTTCCCTGTCCATATCGTCTCGGCCGGGGATTTGCGCGCAGACCTCATCTCCGCCTCGCGCGGTGAGCGATGGGCATCGATCCCGGCATTCACCCGCACGGTCACGCCCGCCGGCTCCGAACTGCCCGTCTATGACGAGGACGAGAACGGCGACCTTGTTCCCGTCGGCTCCCGCATTCTCAGGACCGAGCGCATCGGCGTCGGCATGATCCGCCGCCAATGCACCTCTTCCTACAAGATCGTGCCGATCCGCCGGAAGGTGCGCGAGCTACTCGGCATAGCCGGTCGGCGCTCGCCAGGATCGCCAGTCGCCGAGCAGTGGATCGGTATTTCTCTCGACGAGGCGCTTCGCATGAAGCCGTCCTTCGAGGACTGGCAGGTCAACCGCTGGCCGCTGATCGAGCGGGGTATGACCCGCAACGATTGCCTGCGCTGGCTCGCGCGGCACGACTATCCGCTGCCTCCCAAGAGCGCCTGCATCGGCTGCCCGTATCATTCGGATGCAGCGTGGCGCACCCTGCGCGACCAAGATCCCGAGGCGTGGGACGACGCCGTGTCGCTCGACGCCACGATCCGCACCGGCCTGCGCGGCATTCGTGGCGAAGTCTATCTTCACCGCTCCGCCGTGCCGCTGGGGGAAGCGGACCTGACGACGGCGGCCGATCACGGCCAGCTCGATCTCTGGCAGAACGAATGTGAGGGAATGTGCGGAATCTGATCGGCTGAAAGCCGGAAATACGGAAAGCCGGATGTGTGCGTCTGCGCCAATCCGGCGAGCATGGTGCGTGGCGCTGCCCTCCTAGAGTGAGAGGGCGGCGCTTCGCTTCGTGACGGATTGAGATCCGAGAGAGAGCCTCACGGAGTCCGTCATGGAGCAAAGACCATGGCCAAGGCCGCTTCCCGCAAGAAGAACCCCGTCGTCGCGATGATCGAGTTTTCCCGCTCGCGCGACATTCCGTTCAACCGCATCCGGCTGTCGGACAGCAATGTCCGCGAGATCGACGTCGAAAACGGTCTCGACGAGCTGACCCATGACATCGACCGGCGCGAAGACCTCGTGATGGGTCTCAATGTCCGTGCCATCCTCGACGATGCCGGCGTCGAGACCGGCGATTTCGAGACCCCGGCGGGCGGCCGGCGTTACCGCGCCATCGCCCGCCTTGTCGCGGCGGGCCGCTTCCCGGCCGATGGGCTGGTCCCCTGCTTGGTCAAGAAAGCCAACGCCAAGACCTCGGCCGTCGACGATTCCTACGCGGAGAACGTCGTCCGTCTCGCCCTGCATCCGCTCGACCAGTTCAAGGCGTTCAAGCGCATGGTCGACGGCGGCATGTCGAAGGAGGAAGTCGCCGACGCCTATCGCACCACGCCGCGCTACATTGGCCAGCGGCTCCGCCTCGCCCGCGTCGCGCAGTCCCTGCTGGACGCTTATGCGCGCAGCGAGATGACGCTGGCGATGCTGGAGGCGTTCACCGTCAACCCGGATCATGCCCGTCAGGAACAGGTCTGGGAGGCGATCCAGCGTTCGCACAATCGCCAGCCCTGGTACATTCGCGACCTCCTCACCGAAACGACCGTGCCGACTGACGACAAGCGCGCGCAGTTCGTCGGCGTCGAAGCCTATGAGCAGGCCGGCGGCGTGATGCTGCGCGACCTGTTCTCCGACGAGGACGAGGGCTGGCTGGAAAACCCCGCGCTGCTGGACCGGCTGGTCTCGGACAAGCTGAAGGTCATCGCCGATGAAGTCGCGGCGGAGGGCTGGAAGTGGATCGAGATCGATACCGATCTGCCTTACGGCCATGATCGCGGTCTTCGCGTCCTCAACGCCACCTTCCCCGATCTGAGCGAGGAGGATCGCGCCATTCGGGAGGCACTGCGCGAGGAATACGAGCGGCTCGAGGCGGAACACGCCGATTACGACGAGCTGCCCGATGACATCGACGCGCGCCTCGGCGAGATCGAGGCCGCGTTGAGCGTCTTCGAGAAGCGCCCGGCCATCTATGACGCTGCCGAGATCGCCCGCGCGGGCGTCTTCATCAGCATCGATCGCGCCGGCCAGCTTGTCGTCGCTCGCGGCTACGTCCGTCCCGAGGACGAGGCGCCCGTCACTGGCGATGGCGAGGACGCAGCCGGCGATGGCGAGACGGATGCCGAAAGCGGCGCGGTCGCGGCCCAGGCCAGCGTCCAGCGCGCCGTCATCACCATCGGCGGCGAGCCGGTCGATACGGAGGACGACGAGGATGACGCGATCAAGCCGCTCCCCGAACGGCTCGTGATCGAACTCACCGCCCATCGCACGCTCGCGCTCCACGACGCGCTCGCCAATAACCCGCATGTCGCGATGACCGCGCTCCTGCACCGCCTGGTCATGCAGCGTTATCACTACGCAGCGCCGACCGGCTGCATGGAGATCAGCGTGCGACAGCCGCATCTTGGCGTGCAGGGCAGCGATCTCAGCGACACGCCCTCGGCCAAGGCCATCGACGAACGCTTCGACGCCTGGAAGGCCGATGTTCCTTCCGACGAAGGCGCGGCCTGGGACTGGATCGCCGCGCTCGACGAGGCGAGCCGGATGGCGCTGCTGGCCCATTGCGTCAGCTACGGCGTCAACGCCCTCTACGAGCGGCCGAACCCCCACAGCGGTTCCGGCGTTTCGCAGTTCGGCCTTGATCGCCGCCTGTCCGGTGCAGACCGGATCGCCCGCGCCACCGGCTTCGACATGGTAGCGGATGGCGGCTGGAGGCCCACGGTCGACAACTATCTCGGCCGCGTCACCAAGCCCCGCATCCTCGAAGCCGTCCGCGAAGGTGCGGGCGAACGCGCCGCCCAACTCATCGCGCATCTGAAGAAGGGCGACATGGCGAAGGAAGCCGAACGCCTGCTGGCCGAAACCGGCTGGCTGCCCGAGCCGCTGCGCCTGGTCGAACTCGACGGTGACGCCGCGGACGATGGCGATGCCGGCGACGGCGAGGCCCTGCCGGACTTCCTGGCAGGCGATGGCGACGAGGACGAAGCCACCGAGGCCGAAGACGAGCACGTCGCTCTCGTCGCAGCCGAATGACTGAAACGGCGGGGAGCGGCCGAGGTCGCTTCCCGCCGCCTTTGTCGCATCCCCTTCAATCCGCCCGGCCTCGCGCCGGGCTTTTCATTTCAGGAGATCCTCATGGCTATCCCCGAACATGCCCGCACGAACTTCAACACCCTGTTGCGCGCGGCCGGCGACGGCAATCTTGCCCTCATGGAGTGCCTGGACGCCACTTCCGGCGAACTGCGCTACGTCCTCTGTGCGGTCGGCCGCGACGGAGGCGACATCATCATGACGCCGTTCGGGCACCTGGCGGACGGCAACCCCTATGACGCCTATCTGCCGCCCGATCCCGATAATCCGGCCGGCTTCCTCACGGCCGCACAATGCCAGGGCACGGCATGATGACCGTCGATGAGATATTCGCCGAGGACCGCCGCAATCCCCCCGCTGAACGCTCGCTTCCCTGGGAGGAAAACCGCGACGGCCTTGTCGTCGTCGTGGTGCCGAAACCGCATTGGGCTTCCGATATGGTCGCGTTCCGGCTGACCGATCGCGCCTGGTGCTACTATGCCGACTGGTGCGCGAACGGTCCCGGCGCGCGGTTCTTCGGCCATCCCGACACGCGCGGCGACGACGTGATGATGAGATCGCGGGCCATGATCGCCCGCGAACTCGCGGAGGGCCTCTGGGTGCCATGAGAGGCAGAGGGCCTTGGAGCCGGGACAGGTCCGGGCGGTGAAGAGAGAGCCGGTCGGACTTTTCCCGTTTCGCTCTCTGGAGACGCCTCCCATGTCCAATGATACGCTCGTGAAACCCTCCGCCACCCTCGTTCCCGAGGATCGGCGCGAGATGTTCCTGCCGACCCTGTTCGGCCTGCCGCTCCTGATCGTGGCCGAGAATGCGGTCTATTCCCTGATGGACCGCCTCAGCCCGCAGGACTATGGCGGCGGCTTCTGGAACTTCTATGAGATCGACGGGCAGCCGTTGTTCCTCGCACCAACCTCGAAGCCGCGTTTCCGCATCGAAAGCGAAATCACGGAATATCGCGGCGAGGTTTCGGCCGAGGCGGCAGGCATCATCGCCACGCTTTTCGCCTTCTCGCATCTGTCGTTCCGGTTCGAGTCCGACTTTCTCGCGCAAGGCTATGAGCGGCTTTACGGCTATCTCGACGGCCACCCCGAGGCGTCGGCGATATTCCAGGCCATCGATTGACCGGTCCATGCGCCCCATCATCCGGTGGGGCGCATTTTTCGTGCTGGCCACGGCCGTCATCCGAAGAGAGAGAGGCAGAGGCCGGTCGGCCTGTCCGTGACGGGTTACGAGGTGGAGGAGAGGCTTCCGCCGCCCGTCGCGGAGTTGATCCGATGACCATTGCCCGCCAATCCCGCGTCGCCCCGATCGGCGCCATTCTCGCCCGGCATGTCCTGCCGACCCTGCAACGCGCACAGAAACTCCCGTTGCGGATCTCCTGCATCGGCACCGCCTATTATGAGGGGATGGATGACGCCGATGGTTTCGACCAGATCGTCGCCATCGGCGAATGCCCGTCCCCCGAAGACGCCATGTCGCTCGCCAGCCGCCGCGTCGCGGCCGGCGACATCCGCGTCGGCACCGACGAGATGCTGCGCTTGCGCCCGCGCATCATCGTCATTCAGGACAGCGACCAGGGCCTTGTCATTGCAGGAATGATCCGGGCCGGGATCGTCCTCTGGCAGCAGCCCGTCGCATCCGACGCCGAGGCCCGCCGTGTCGTGACCGAGGCCAGCAAGCTGCGCGGCGCGGCCTTCACCGCGTCCGGTCGCGGCGAGCACGCCTCGGCCCGCGAACATCGCTACCGCGCCAGCCAGCTTGAAGCGCGGTTGGTCGATGCGCTCTGGCGCGAGACGGCGGCCGAGCTTCTGCGAATGCCGCTGGCCGCCTGACTTCCAACCACGCTTTTCCATCCATTCGACCCGGCCCTGCGCCGGGTTTTCCATTTCAGGAGCCTGACATGGCCAACTACCTTACGCATTTCTCGTGCCTGCTTAACGTCGGCACACCCGAAAACGCCGCTCGCGCGCTCGAACTCTACAACAAGCTCTCCGAGGAAGGAGCGTCCGAGGAGCCTCCCTCCGAGGGCTTTCTTCTCTCGATCGAACCCCAATATGGGGGGACCGAGCTTTGGATGCGCCATGACGAGACCGGCGATCCCGCGCGCATGATCCAGTTCGTCACGATCTGCGCGACCGAGTTCGGTCTGACAGGTCGTTGGGGCTTCCAATACGCCAACCTCTGCTCGCGGCCCCGCCTCGACGGCTTTGGCGGCGGCGCTCATGTCATCGACCTCGCCACCGGCGAGACGGTCGCCTGGATCTATACCGATGGCTGGCTCGACAAGGTGCTGCGCGGAGGCGATCCCGATGCCTGAGATCATCGAAACCACCGTCTATCAGCTCGGCGAGCTTTCCGACGCCGCCAAGGACATCGCGCGCGCCTGGTATCGTGAAGGCGGCTTCGACTACGAGTGGTATGATTCCGTCTTCGAGGATTTCCAGCGCATCGCGAAAATCCTCGGTATCTGCCTGAAAACCCGGTCCGTCCGCCTCATGGGCGGCGGCACCCGGCAGGAGCCGCAGATCGCGTTCACCGGCTTCTGGTCGCAGGGCAATGGCGCCAGCTATCAGGCGTTTTATGCCTTTCGCAAAAACGCCACCCGCGAAATTCGCGAGTACGCGCCGAAAGACACCCGCCTTCACGCCATCGCCGATGACCTGCTGGCGATCCAGCGCCGCAATTTCTATCAGCTCCGCGCCGATGTCAGTCATCGAGGCCGCTATTCCCATGAATATTGCATGGCGATCTCGGTCGAGCGGGACAGCCCCACGTATCAGGACATGACGGCCGATGCAGAAGACGCCGTGATCGAGGCGCTGCGTGATCTCGCCCGTTGGCTCTACCGGCAGCTCGAACGCGAATACGAATACCTCAGTTCGGACGAGGCCGTGGACGAGACGATCACCGCCAACCAATACACCTTCACCGAAACCGGACGCCGTTTCGGCTGACCTCGACAAGCGCCCCGCCACACGGCCGGGCGCTTGTTTCATGTCGGCTATCGCCACGGCTGTAGAGGCAGAGAGTGGCCGGGACGGGTTTGAGCCCGTCCGGTCCGAGAGAGAGCGCCGGCGGGCTTGCCCGTTTCCGCTCTCCCGAGGACTTCCCAATGAACACTTTGCTTCCCCTCGCCGATACGCTGCCGGCGACGCCGCTCGCTGCGCCCGGCGATTCTGCCGCCGCCGTCCGCGCGGCTGCCCTGCTCATCCTGCCGCATCTCGAACGCGGTGCGCGTGTCGATGCCGTTGCCCTGCGCGGCGCGATGGAGGCGGCCTTCGGCGGTTCCGACGCCACCGGCCTCTGGGACTGGAAAACCGCCTATGAGGTGTGCGAGGTCGCCACCGTCCTGTTCCTGCGCAAATACGGAAAGGCGCTTTTCCGCAAAGCCGGCTCGAAGGTCGCAGCACTCCCGCTGCTCGGCAAGATCGTCGGGCTTCTGCCGACCCATACCCGCCGCTCGCAGGAGAGCCAGGCGCTCCAACAATTCTCGACACCGATCCCGCTTGGCCTGGTCGCCACGACTGCCGCCGCGATCACGACCGCCGACCGCGTGCTGGAGCCATCGGCCGGGACCGGACTTCTGGCGATCCTCGCCGAGATCGCCGGCGGCTCGCTCGTGCTGAACGAACTGGCCGACACGCGCGCCGCGCTCCTTTCCTCTCTCTTTCCGGCCATTGCCGTCACCCGCTTCGACGCGGCCCAGATCGACGATCATCTCGACGCCGCCACCGTTCCGTCTGTCGTGCTCATGAACCCGCCGTTCTCGGCCATGGTCCATGTCGAGGGCCGCGTGGCCGACGCCGCGTTCCGCCATGTCGCCTCCGCGCTCGCGCGCCTGGCGCCCGGCGGCCGCCTCGTTGCGATCACCGGCTCGAACTTCGGCCCGGAGGCTCCGGCCTGGACCGACGCCTTCGCCCGTCTGCAGGAGCGCGGCCGCGTCGTCTTCTCCGCCGGGATCGACGGCAGCGTTTACGCCAAGCATGGCACGACCTTCGCCACGCGGCTCACCGTCATCGACAAGCTGCCCGCCGATGATCCCACGGTCTTCCCGGTCTCGCCGGGCACCGCGCCGGATGCCGCGACCCTTATGGACTGGATCGGCGCACATCTACCGCCGCGCCTGCCGGTCGATCCCTCCGTCATCGTTCCAGCCGCGGCACCCGCCGCCGCGCGCAGCGTGCGCGGCTATCTCAACCGTGCCGCCAGGATCGCGCCCGCCGCTGTCGCGACTGAGCCGGAAGGCGTCGCGCTCGCCTATGAGATCGTCGACACGCTGCCCGAAGCCGGAACCACCGACGATGGCCGTATCTCCGACGCCATCTATGAAGAGTACGGATTGCAGGCGATCCGTATTTCCGGTTCTCAGGCCCATCCGACCAAGCTGGTGCAGTCGGCGGCGATGGCGTCCGTCGCGCCGCCGAAGCCGAGCTATCGCCCGCATCTCCCCGCCAACATCCGCGATCTCCTGTCCGACGCCCAGCTCGAAACGCTGGTCTATGCGGGCGAAGCCCATTCGGACTATCTCGCCGGTTCGTGGACGGTGGACGAGACGTTCGATCTCGTCTCGGCCGCGCGCGACGATGCCGAGAAGGCCGTGCGCTTCCGGCGCGGCTTCTTCATCGGCGACGGCACCGGCGTCGGCAAGGGCCGCCAGTCCGCCGCGATCATCCTCGACAACTGGCTTCAGGGCCGGCGCAAGGCGGTCTGGATCTCCAAATCCGACAAGCTGCTGGAGGACGCCCAACGCGACTGGAGCGCGCTCGGCATGGAGCGCCTGCTTGTCACGCCACTGTCACGCTTCCCGCAAGGGCGGCCGATCACGCTGCCCGAAGGCGTCCTATTTACAACCTACGCCACGCTACGGGGCGACGACCGCGGCGAGCGGGTTTCCAGGGTCAAGCAGATCGTCGAATGGTTGGGCTCCGATTTCGATGGAGCCATCATTTTCGACGAGGCGCACGCGATGCAGAATGCCGCCGGAGGCAAGGGTGAACGCGGCGACGTCGCCGCCTCGCAGCAGGGCCGCGCCGGGCTTCGCCTCCAGCACGCGCTCCCGAACGCCCGCATCACCTATGTCTCGGCGACCGGCGCCACCTCCGTCCACAATCTCGCCTATGCCCAGCGGCTCGGTCTCTGGGGCGGCGAGGATTTCCCGTTCTCGACCAGGGCCGAGTTTGTCGAGGCGATCGAAGCCGGCGGCGTCGCGGCGATGGAGGTTCTGGCTCGCGACCTTCGGGCGCTTGGCCTCTACACCGCCCGCTCGCTTTCCTTCGACGGCGTGGAATATGAGCTGGTCGAGCACGCGCTTAGCCCTGAGCAGACCCGCATCTACGACGCCTATGCCGGGGCCTTCGCCATCATCCATAACAATCTCGACGCGGCGATGGAGGCCGCCAACATCACCGGATCGTCCGGCACGCTGAACAAGCAGGCGAAGTCCGCCGCCCGCTCGGCCTTCGAGTCCGCCAAGCAGCGTTTCTTCGGCCATCTGCTCACCAGCATGAAAACGCCGACCCTGATCCGGTCGATCACCGCCGATCTGGAAGCCGGTCATTCCGCCGTGATCCAGATCGTCTCGACCGGCGAGGCGCTGACGGAGCGGCGTCTGGCCGACATCCCGACAGAAGAATGGAACGATATTCGGGCGGACATCACGCCGCGCGAATATGTCCTGTCCTACCTCGAAACCAGCTTCCCGGTTCAGCTCTACGAGCCGTTCACCGACAGCGACGGCAAGGTCTCGTCGCGTCCGGTCATGCGTGACGGCCAGCCCGTCGAAAGCCGGGAGGCTGTCGCCCGCCGCACCGCGCTGATCGAGAAGCTGGCGAGCCTGCCGGCCGTCCCCGGCGCGCTCGACCAGATCGTTCAGCACTTCGGCACCGACATGGTGGCCGAGGTGACGGGCCGCTCGCGCCGGATCGTCCGCAAGGGCCAGCGGCTCGTGGTGGAGAACCGCGCCGCGTCCGCCAATCTCGCCGAGACGCAGGCGTTCATGGACGACAACAAGCGCGTCCTGATCTTCTCCGACGCCGGCGGCACGGGACGCAGCTACCACGCCGAGCTGTCGGCGCGGAACACGCGCCTGCGCGTCCATTACCTCCTCGAACCCGGCTGGAAGGCCGACGCCGCCATCCAGGGCCTCGGCCGCACGCACCGCACCAATCAGGCGCAGCCGCCGCTCTTCCGCCCGATCGCGACGGACGTGAAGGCCGAGAAGCGCTTCCTGTCGACCATCGCTCGCCGCCTCGACACGCTCGGCGCCATCACGCGGGGCCAGCGCCAGACGGGCGGGCAAGGTCTGTTCCGCCCCGAAGACAATCTGGAAAGCCCCTATGCGCGCGATGCGCTGCGCCAGCTCTACATGCTGCTGGTGCGCGGCAAGGTCGAAGGCTGCTCGCTCGACCGTTTCGAGTCCGCCACCGGCCTGAAGCTTATGGATTCGACCGGCATCAAGGACGAGCTGCCGCCGATCACCACCTTCCTCAATCGGCTACTGGCGCTGACCATCGAGCTTCAGGGCGTCCTCTTCACCGCCTTCGAACAATTGCTGACGGCGCGCATCGAGGGGGCCATCGCCAGCGGCACCTATGACGCCGGGTTGGAGACGCTGACCGCCGAGCGGTTCATCGTCACCGACCGCAAGACCATCTATGTCCATCCCGGCACCGGCGCGGAAACCCGACTGCTGACCATCACGCAGCGCGAGCGCAATCGTCCGCTGACGCTGGACGCAGCACTCGGCCATCTCGATGACCGGCGCGCGAAGCTCCTCGTCAACGAGCGTTCCGGCCGGGCCGCCGTGCAGGTGCCGACCACCAGCATCATGCTCGACGATGGCGAGATCGAGCGCCGCGTTCGCCTGTTGCGCCCGATGGAGGGGCATAACATTCCCCTCAAGACCATGGCCGAAACGCACTGGATCGAGGCCGATCAAGATGCGTTCGCCGCCGCCTGGAACGCCGAGATCGCCGAGGTGCCGGAGTTTGCCGACAGCACGATCCATGTCGTCACCGGCTTGCTGCTCCCCATCTGGAAACGCCTGCCGAATGAATCGACGCGCGTGTATCGCCTCCAGACCGATGACGGTGAACGCATCATCGGCCGCAAGGTCTCTCCGGCCTGGGCCGCCAACGCGACCACGACCGGCACGACCGCGCTCAAGCCCGATGACGCCTTCATGGCGCTGATGGACGGTCGCACGATCCTCGATCTCGCCGAGGGCCTTCAGCTTCGGCGCGCTCGCGTCATGGGCGCGAACCGCATCGAACTCTCCGGCTTCACCGACACCATGCGCGAGCGGCTCACCGCCTATGGCCTGTTCCACGAAATCATCTCGTGGAAGCTGCGCATGTTCGTGCCGGTCGACGCCAATGGGCCGATCGTGCTCGCAAAGCTGCTCGAACGCTGGCCTGTCGAGCGCATCGGTGAGCGGGAGGCGGCGTAAATGGCTCGCCTCGCAGCTTCCGAACTGGCGATCCGTCTCGGCCGACACGCCGAGGCGGTTTGCCGTCATTATCTGTCGTCCGGCCACCGAGCCGGACGATACTGGCAGGTCGGCGACGTCCGCAACACGCCGGGCCGGTCGATGTTCGTCCGGCTGACCGGGCCGGAAACCGGCAAGGGCGCAGCGGGCAAATGGACGGATTCCGCGACTGGCGAGCATGGCGATCTTCTCGACGTCATCCGCGAAAGCTGCGGGCTGATCGACTTCAAGGACGTCGCCGACGAGGCCCGGTCCTTCCTCGCCTTGCCGCATCCTGAACCCGAACCGGGGAAGCGTGACTGGCGACCGGCATCGGCGCCGGCGGGATCGCCCGAAGCCTCGCGGCGGCTCCTTGCCATGGCGAAGCCCATCGGACGGACGCTCGTGGAAACGTATTTGCGCAATCGCGCCATTACGGCTTTGCACGAAACCGGAGCCCTGCGCTTCCACCCCCGCTGCTACTATCGGGCCGACGAGAACGCGCCGACCGAGACCTGGCCGGCGATGATCGCTGCCGTCACCGACCCCGCCGGCACCATTACGGGCGCGCACCGCACCTGGCTCGATCCCGGCGGCTTCACCGAGGCGCGTCTTGGCCGTGCGCCGATCGAGACGCCCCGGCGCGCGATGGGTGATCTCCTAGGAAACGCCGTCCGCTTCGGCATGGGCAGCGAGGTGATGACGGCCGGCGAAGGCATCGAAACGGTACTGTCCGTCCGCACGGTTCTGCCCGCTATGCCGTCTCTGGCGGCGCTCTCGGCGGCCCATCTCAGCGCCATCCTGTTCCCGACGACGCTGCGGCGGCTCTATATCGCCCGCGACAACGATCCGGCCGGCGATGGTGCGATGGCGACCCTGACGGAGCGTGCGAGCGCAGTCGGGATCGAGGCGGTCGTGCTCACGCCACGGCTCGGTGACTTCAACGAAGATCTCAGGCTCCTCGGCCACGACTCATTGGCGGCACGGCTGCGGGACCAGATCGTCTCGCAGGACATAGCACGCTTCATGGTGCTGGCGGCCTGATCGGTCACGGTCAGGTGCAGCGGCAACGCGGTATCGCGGGGCCGGTTCAGCCATGGCGATCTGCCTCCGGCGCGGAGAGGCCACACCCACGGCCTTCTGAGAGGGCGATCGGGGCGTCAGGCGGGCCGGACAGGCAATGCCGGTTGCCAACGATTTTCCGCCGCGCCGCACCCACCCCACGCGACAAGTCGCGCGGGGACCCCGGCTGGGGCGCTTTGCATCGCGAAGCAAAATCGCCGGCCCCCGTCATCCTCCTCTGCGTTCCGGCCTCCCGCTGCGCGTCCGGTGCAGGTCCGTCCCGCCCGCCGCCTTTCGTCGCCACGAAGGCCGCGATGGGCGCGGCCACGAGCCGAAGGCAGACCACCATGACCGAACACCACGACACCGACTACGAGCCGCACCACGAATCTTCCCCGACCGATCACGTCCTTCAGGAACTGGCGCTCTACGGCTACCGTCCCTTCGAGGACGAACCCGACCCGCGACCGCTCCCCGAGGGCAATGTCGTGGCCGGCAGCATCGCCGACATCTTCGACGCCCTCGTGGTGGCGCTCTCGGACACCCGCCTGGAACCCGACCTCGAAGAACTGCTCTGGGGCACGGTCAACCTCTTCCAGCGCGCGGGCGACCGGATCGCGCGCGAGCTGGACGACAACGAAGTCGCGCAGCGCCGCCTTCAACGGGAACAGGACGGCTCCGAGGTGAAGTCCGTCGAACTGGAGCGCCTGACGGCAGAGGGTCAGACCCTTCTCGAACGGCGCGACGCCTTCGAGCTGATGCGCGACCAGGCCGCCGAACACTTCGAGCGCCACACCCACTCCGTCTGGCGGCCGCGCACGGGTTCCATGGTCAACCATCGCAACCTGACCGCCGCGATGATCGACAGCCGCGACTTCCTCGCCGCGAAGAAGCAGGCCGAGAACGAGGTGCTCCTTCCGCCCGGCCCGAAAGTGGCCTTCACCGGCGGGCTCGACTACAACGACCACCGCCTGATCTGGGCCAAGCTCGATCAGGTTCACGCCAAACACCCCGACATGGTGCTGCTGCACGGTGGAAGCCCGAAGGGCGCCGAACTCATCGCCTCGAAATGGGCCAGCAACCGCAAGGTTACGCAAATCCCCTTCAAGCCCGACTGGACGAAGCACGCCAAGGCAGCGCCGTTCAAGCGCAACGATGCGATGCTCGACACCATGCCGATCGGGGTCATTCACTTCCCCGGAACCGGGATTCAGGACAATCTCGCGGACAAGGCCCGCAAGCTCGGCATCCCGGTCATGAAGTTCGACGGCGGCGCGTAAGCGCCGCCGAAAGGCGGCTGCAACAGCCGCCAATACTTGACGACACGGCAATGAGAAGGCTTTTATGATGTTTCCTTGCAGAACCGGCGAAGCAGCATAGTCGCAGGCGGAGCGTATCTCCGGGCAGCCTGTCGTGATCCTCAACCATTCAAGTGGAGGTTTCCATGACGCTGATCCTTCTTGCCATCTCGCTCACCATCACCTTCTGCGTGATCGCCTGGCATCTCGCCATCTACGCGCTGCCTGTGATGACGGGCATCACCGCGTTCCAATATGTCTATGCGACAGGCTCGGGCTTCTGGTTTTCCGCCCTTGCGGCCATCGGTGCGGCCATAGGCTCCGTCGTGCTGGTGATCGCCGTGCTTGGCTTTGCGAAAAACCCCGCCTTGCGTCTGATCGCGCTCGCCATCTTCGCCATTCCGGCCGTGATCGCCGGTTTCGCGCTGGTTCATGGCGTGACCAAGCACATGATCGACTCGGCCATCGCCATCAATATCCTCGGCGGGATCGGCGGTTTGGTCATCGGCATAGCGGCGGTGCTGAACCTCAATGCGGTCGGAACGGCTGCGCTTTCGCGTTGATCGTGCTGTTCCGATGATCCTCGCGGCATGGGCCGGGAAGGATGGGTGTCGCCCTTCGGGCCGCTCATTCGGCTGCGCCGGAACCACGCTTGATGAGCGCGTTTCCGCCATTCGGCTTCAATCGCTGACACGGGGTGGTGGCGATCCATCGCTCCCATGACCATCCCGACAGCGTTCGCGCCAAGCCTCCCGCCATCCGATCAGGGCGGAGTCTCATCGGGTTGCTGAATGCGCCATCGCCGTGTCGGTCGCACCGTCCGGCCCGCTGCGTCGGCATCGGGCGAGATCTGCGAGCGCGCCGGTCGACGCGGTGCTGATCGGTCCGTGGGTTGCGCGACGAGCTGCGCCGCGAACACCTTCATGCCCTTTTCGCAAGGCTCTGAATCGAGCCTCGTGCCGTCAAAACGATGATCCGGCAATTGGTGCGGACAACCCGGCAGGCGTCTCGTTCTCGCGGAAATCCTCGTTTGCCTCCGAAGCCGGGGCGCGGATCGGCAGGCGACAGGGCGTGGCCGGGGCGCCTCCGGGGTGGTGCGTCTGGCCCTGTCTCATCTGCGGCCAGCAAGGATGCTGTTCTGGCCCGGTCTCCATCGGGCTTACGGAAGCACCAATCCCTCCGACTGACTGATCCCCTAAGTCCGTTCTGTTTCCTTCCGGCAACCCCCGCGGTTTCCGGCCGTGTTGCCGCGCAAGCGCGGCTGCCCGCCCCACCCGGACCTTGGGGGTCAAGCCGCCGCTGAAGGCGGCGATGCAGGAGTCTCCAGACGGCCTTGGCCGGGTCTCGTCGGAGGGAATGGTTCCTCCGAGAAGCAACGGAGACCTACAATGCAGAACATCGTCATCCTCGCTGGCAACATCGGCCAGGACCCGGAAACCCGCGCCACCCAGGGCGGCACCCGCATCACCCACTTCACCCTCGCAACCTCGCGCCCTCGCTACTCGGAAGGCAAGGTGGTCCGCGACGACAGGGGCTACCGGGTGCAGGACACCGAATGGCACCGGATCACCGCCTTCAACAGCCTCGGCAAGACGATCGAGGAGCATTGCGAAAAGGGCATGAAGGTTCTGGTTCGCGGACGCATCCACTACACCAAATGGACCGACCAGCAGGGCAACGACCGCTACGGCTGCGAGATCATCGCCGAAACCGTCGATTTCCTGAACCGGGCGAAGCAGACCGAAAACGACGACGGCAAGTTCATCGACGACGATGACATCCCGTTCTGATCGGACGGCCGGAGACCCGGCGGCGAAAGCCGCCGGGATTTCTAATGTTCGCGCCGGATCGACGCCGCCCCAAAGCTGCGGCCCCTTGGATGCTGCGCGCCGCTTCACGCAAAGGGATCAAACAGACCGGCGCACGCAAGGCGCATATTCGGCGGCGGGCATCACGCGGACCATAGACAACTGCGGACGATCGCGACTGTCAGGGAGCGAGCCAGGGCAGCGCCGGCAAGGGCAATGCAGGGCCAACCGGCTCCGGCAAGCGGAAACCACCCCGTTCTTGTGGCTTAACCTTGGTTCCGGTCCCGGCCTTCCAGGGTCAACCCTCATGGGGTCCGCTACGCAAGCGTGCGGTCGCTTCGTCTTCGCCTGCGCGATGACCCCGGCCGAACCCAAAACACTTCGGGCGCCCGTCGAGCGGGGAATGGTCCCCGCCGAAATCGGGAGCCGGACAATGACCCTCGCAACTGCCAACGCCTACGCCGCCAGTCTCGCCTCCACCCTGATGGTCGCCATCGTCATCTTCCGCGCCGGCGACGGCACCATGAGCGTGATGCCCGCCACCGAATATGACGGCGACGATGACACCATCGTCTCCGAGATCGATCCCTTCGCGTAAAAGGGGCGGATCATCCGCCCCTCCATTTCTTGGACGCCGCCCGCCCAACGCGGTCGTCGGCCTGCTGCGGGCCGAGACCGCCTTTCAGGCGCCCCGATCCCGCGCAGCCGCGCGAATCACTGCACCGGAACCACGTCGCCGCAGATTTCATGCAGCGTCTTTAGACTGGCAAAATAGAGCAAGGACGACTAAAATAGCCGTAGTTCTGGAATGCGCGTAGGTCCGAATGGGAGGTGATCATGCATGATCACCGCCCGACAATCACGGGCCGCACGCGCGTTGCTGGGTTGGACACAGGAGACGCTCGCTGACAAGGCCCGCATATCGCTGACCGCGCTTAAACGCCTCGAATCCGAAAGCGGACTCGATGTGTACGAGACAACGCGCGATCAGGTGCGCAGGGCTTTGGAAGCTGCCGGCATCGTCCTCTTGTCCACCGTTCAGGGGCAAGGAGTGTTGCTGGTCGATGATCGCGGAAATAAGCCCAATCCATCCACCGCAGCGCGCTGATCGGCGGGCAAAGCTCGCCCAAGCTTGCCGTCGCTCCATTTTGGACAAAACATGGTTAAGATGCAGCCGCCGCATAGTAATCGAGCCTGCATCATGATCGAGACATTCGCAGATACCGCGCCGGCAGGGCAGGAACTCACCGCCTATGACAAGGCGCACGTCAAACTCTACGCGCGCTTGCTGGACGCGGATGCCGATGGCGCCGATTGGACAGAGGCGGTGCAGATCTTGTTCGGACTCGATCCCGTCAACGAACCCGAACGCTGTCGACGCATCCACGATAGCCATCTCGCTCGCGCCCGTTGGATGACGCACACCGGCTATCGGCACCTTCTGCGACTGTCCCAGGGCTGATCCGCCGCTGGTCGCGTGATGCTCCTTCGGCATCACGCAATGTCCTCTCCCGGCCTTCCGCCACCTATGATGAAACAGGAAAACTCGGCGTTCGACTTGCGCGTAACCTGCGAGGAGTTGACGCTATGAGGCCAGATACAAGAGACTGGCGGAACGACAGCCGTTACGACTATTTCGACAGGCTGCAGGTCGAGGGACTCGCCTGGGAATGTCTTCGCCGATACGTTCCCTATCAGGAACTCTACAGCGGTCTTGTGAACGCTGCCACTGAGGCCGCACCGCTTCCAAAAGACGCAGAACAGCTCTGGGGGCTTCGATTTCGCTGCCAGGCCGGGCCTGTCCGCACTCGCTCAGGAAATACGTTGGTCGCCGTCCAGCGATACCGCTGTTCTCCTCTTGACGCGCCGCCCCGAATTTCTGCCTCCCGCCCCCGCTTCCTCCGCCGATCCGTTCGCCGCAGGGCGTGAAGCCCCCGAAGGCGCCTATGCGTCCTTCTCCGAGCACGACATCCAGGTTCTGTTCCTTTCCGGCACTGTTCACGACAACCAGCTCGCGGCGCTGGTTCCGCTCGATAACGACGTCTTCGACCGCATCGATGCCCTGACGCGAATGGCGCGCGTCTGGCGCGGCCGCCCGCCGCCACGCGATAAGCGCATGACCGCCGAACAACGCCGCCGCCTGCGCCTGAAACTCCGCGCCACCGATGGTCACATGAACGGCGCGAGCTATCGCGAGATCGCCGTCGCGATCTACGGCGAGGCGCGCGTCAACACCGAGCCCTGGAAGACATCGCCGCTGCGCGATGCCGTCATCGCCCTGGTCGAAGGCGGCTTGGCGCTCATCAACGGCGGCTATCTGCAACTGCTTCGCCAGCGCCGGCGCACATAGCCGCGCCGCGACAGGGGGTGGGGATTTTAGCCACCTCAAGTCCCCCATCCATCCCGCCGACGGTTCTTCGCCACCGTGGTCGCTGTCAGCCGCTGATCGCCAGCGGCCCCCAGCAAACCCACGGAGGCCCGCCCCATGCGACCCGAAACCACCGCGCTCCCGCCACGCTATCTGCGGACCAAGGAAGCCGCTGAATTTCTCAGCCTGTCCGCCCGCACCCTCGAAAAGCACCGGACCTATGGCACCGGCCCGGCCTACCGCAAACTCGGCGGGCGCGTCGTCTATGCCGTCGACGACCTCGAAACCTGGGCCGAGCGCGGCGCCGTCACCTCGACCTCCGATCCGCGCGGCTCCGTGCTGCCGGCGAAGCGCCAGCCGCCGACGACCGACCGGGTTGCCGGCCGGTTCGCACGCTGATCGTGGCCGGACCCTTTCATGGTGGTGCGGCGTCGTGACCTCTCGGAGCGTGGGCAGCTCGATCTGTTTCGCGCACTCCCCGGCGACTTCGCGCCACGAGATGCGCAGGATCTCATGGCCTATCCGTTCTTCTCCCTCTCCAAATCCCATCGCGTCGCCCCGATCGACTTCGCAGCCGGCGACATCACGATCCGCGTCGAGGCCGTTCCCGATCATGGCATGGCCACGATCTGGGACGCCGACATCCTGATCTGGGCCGCCAGCCAGATCGTCGAAGCCCGCGACAACGGGCTTCGCACGTCACGGCTGATGGCGACGACGCCCTATGAAATCCTCACCTATGTCGGACGCGGCACGTCGCTGCGCGATTACCAGCGCCTCAAGGCGGCGCTGGACCGGCTGCAATCGACCACGATCTCGACATCGATCCGCCAGCCGGCCGAGGGCCGCCGCCACCGCTTCTCGTGGATCAACGAATGGCAGGAGCGCACCGACCGCCATGGACGACCGGACGGCATCGAGCTGATCGTCCCCGACTGGTTCTACAAGGCCGTCCTCGACGACGCGCTCATCCTCACCATCGACCCGGCCTATTTCGATCTCACCGGCGGCCTCGACCGCTGGCTTTACCGCATCGTGCGCAAGCACGGCGGCCGCCAGCGCGACGGCTGGCGGTTCGACCTGCACCATCTCCATGTCAAATCCGGCAGTCTGTCGCCGTTCAAACGCTTCGCGTTCGAGCTGCGCGACATCGTGCGGCGCCAGCCGCTGCCCGGCTACGTCCTGTCGCTGGAGATGGAGATCGGCGGGCGCACGCTGCTCGCTTTCGAGCCGCTCGCCCCCTGTGGAAAACCTGTGGACGGGCTCGTGCTATCGGGAACCCGGACTATCGTGCCATCGGGAACCCGAGGCTCGTGCTATCAGGAACCGAAACCGGCCTTAACGTCTGGAAATCGCAGACGGATTCGCGCCCTTAACTTAGAGTCTAACCAAGAATCTAACTTTGAAGAGCGCGCGCGCGATGTGGAAAAGCTCATCCGCGGCGCCGCCAGAAGCCTCAGCGTAACCGCGAAAAAGAGCTTTCCGGCCGCACAGTCCGGCCCCCGAAGGGCCTCCGGCGACATCCGCTCGTCCGAGGCCGGCGATCCCGAAGCGCCCCGGCTTCCCCTCGATCCACCGGGGGGAAGCCGATGATCGTCGCGCTCCTCAATCAGAAAGGCGGGGTCGGGAAGACGACGCTCGCGCTCCATCTCGCCGGTGAACTCGCGGGACGCGGCCGGCGTGTCACGCTGATCGATGCGGACCCGCAGGGCTCGGCGCTCGACTGGTCGCAGCAGCGCAGCCGCGAGGGCCTGCCGCGCGCGTTCGGCGTCGTCGGCCTGGCGCGCGATACGCTCCACCGCGAAGCGCCCGAGCTGGCGCGCGACGTCGATCACATCGTCATCGACGGCCCGCCGCGTGTCGCCGGCCTCATGCGCTCGGCCTTGCTCGCCGCCGACCTCGTGCTGATCCCGGTGCAGCCGTCGCCGCTCGATGGCTGGGCCTCGGCCGAGATGCTGTCGCTCCTCACGGAAGCACGCATCTACCGGCCGCAGCTCGTCGCCCGTTTCGTTCTCAATCGCTGCGCCACGCGCACCGTCATCGCCCGCGAGACGGCCGAGACGCTGGCCGATCACGATCCGCCGGTGCTCGCCGCGACCATCGGCCAGCGCATCGTCTTCGCCGACGCCGCGCAGTCCGGGCGGCTCGCCTCGGAGATCGACAGCCGCTCGCCCGCCGCCCGCGAGATCGCCGCGCTCGCGTCCGAGATCGGCCAGCTCGACATCGGGAGGGACGGTTCATGATCGTCCTCACCGGCGACTGCCGCGACCTCATGCCGCCGCGCGGCCCGTTCGATATGATCCTTGCCGATCCGCCCTATGGCGACACCTCGCTCGCCTGGGACCGGCGCGTCGAGCGCTGGCTGGTGCTGGCGCGCGCCGCCCTCAAGCCCACCGGCTCGATCTGGGTGTTCGGCTCGCTGCGCAGCTTCATGGCGACCGCCGACCGCTTCACCGACGCGCGCTTGCGCATCGCGCAGGAGATCGTCTGGGAGAAGCAGAACGGCTCCAGCTTTCATGCCGATCGCTTCAAGCGGGTGCATGAGTTGGCCGTGCAATTTTACCCGGCCGAGACGGCCTGGCGCGACATATACAACGACGTCCAGACCACGCCCGATGCGACGGCGCGCACCGTCCGCCGCAAGCAGCGTCCTCCCCATAACGGCCAGATCGACGCCGGCCACTACGTCAGCCAAGACGGCGGGCCGCGCATCATGCGATCGGTCATCTACCTGCGCAATTGCCACGGCCGCGCGATCCATCCGACCGAAAAACCGTCGGTGCTGCTCGGCGACTGGTTCGCAGGCTCCGGCGCGGCGGGTGAAGCCTGCCGGCTGTCCGGCCGCCGCTATATCGGCTGCGAGATCGATCCCGTCATGGCCGAGCGCGCCCGTTCCCGGCTCGCCGCGCTGCTGCCCTTCGGCAGCGGAGGCGCGTCATGACGGCCCGCACCGAAAAGCGCGGTTTCGCCACGCGCCCGGCCGATCCCGAACAGTGGATCAAGACGGCCGAGAGCCCGCCACGCACCGCCGAGGCGAGTGCCTATACGGCGCGGCTCACCATCGACGTGACGCCGGAGCTGCGCGGCCGGATCAAGATCGCGGCCTTCGGGCGCGGCGTCACCGTCGCCGACATGCTGCGCGAGCTGCTGTCGCGCGAATTTCCCTCGACCCCAGGAGACCCCACATGAACGGCACCGCGGCCCCCCGCGTGCGCGGCGGCCCGATGCCGTCCGCGCTCATCCAGGATCGCATGACCCGCGTCGAACTGACGTGGATCGAGAAGAAGATCGAATACTGGATCAGGTTCGGCCAGGCGGCGAACGAACAGATCGTCGACCGCCGCCAGCGCATTCTCTCTTTCCGGCCCAATACCATCTTCGCCTTCGTCCGTTGGGCTTCCAACGACTTCGGCACGATCATCTCGCGCATCGACATCGTGCGCGCGGTCGAACCGGGCGAGGCCTACCAGACGCTGCCCTTCGTGCGGCCGGGCGGCGAAATCCTGCTCAAGATCGAGGGCTGGCCGAAGGTCGAGGACGTACTGCGCCACGTCGATGCGATCGAGGCGATCGGCATCGAGGCGGACGCCGTTTCGCCGGAACACTGGCGGCACGTCCACAACCGGATGGCCGCCGCTCAGCAGCCGCGCGCCTACACGCTCGAACAGCATCGCGCCTTCCTCCTGCGCAGGAAGGTTCAGCCATGACGCGCGCCGGCCTCATCACCGTCATGGCGCTCGCCACGCTCGGCATCGGCTATCCGGCGCTCACGCCGATGCCAATCAAGCTCATGTGGAACGCCTCGGCCAGCGCGCCCATCGGCCTCTATTCCATCGACTACGACGGGCCGTTCGACGTCACCGATCTTGTCGCGGTCGACGCGCCCGAACCGCTCGCCGCCTTTATGGCCGAGCGCGGCTATCTGCCCAAGGGCGTGCCGCTCATCAAGCGCGTGCTCGGCGTGTCCGGGCAGACCGTTTGCCGAACCGGCCGCGCGATCACCGTGGACGGGATCGCCATGGGCGCGGCGCTGGAGCGCGACCGGATCGGCCGGGAGCTGCCCGTCTGGCAGGGCTGCCGCCGCATCCAGACCGGCGAAGTCTTCCTCATGAACTGGCAGGTCCGCGACAGCCTCGACGGTCGCTACTTCGGCCTGACCCCCACCGACCAGATCATCGGCCACGCGGTCCCGCTGTGGACCGACGAAGACGGCAACGGCCGCTTCGAGTGGCGCGCGCCGACCCGCTGACGGGGCGCTGACGCCGCCTTTCCCCGACCAACCAGCTCACCAACCTGAAGGAGACGACTATGCCCAACCATCCCTTTGAACCTACCGCCAACGGCTATGCCGGCCGCGTCCGGCTATTCGGCATCGACGAGGCGATCGTGCTCGTCGGCATCGATCCGAGCGACGCCGAGAACGCGCCGGCCTATCGCATCCACCTCGACGACGAGGACGGCCCCGAGATCGGCGCTGCGTGGAAACGTGTCGGCGAACGCGCCGGTGACTACATCGCCCTAGAGATCGACAGCCCGCTCTTTCTGACCGTGTTTCGCCCGGCACTGTTCCAGGCCGACGACGACGGCCGCACCTTCCGGCTCGCATGGAAGCGGCCCCGGCAGCGCGAAGACCGGAGCTGACCGATGCCGGCTCCGATCATCTCCATGCTCGCGGCCCGGCGCGTTGGCCGGGCCGGATCGGCATGTCGCCGCGCCGTTCTCGCCACCCTCGGCGTGCTCGCCTTCTGCGCGGGGCCGACCGGGGCAACGGCGCAGACCCCGCCGGTCGCCCGTCCGTCCGCCACCGATCCCTATGCCGCCCACATCGCCGAGGCGGCGCAGCGGTACGGGATTCCCGAACGCTGGATTCGCGCCGTGCTGCGCGCCGAAAGCGCGGGTGATGTGCGCGCGATCTCGTCGGCGGGCGCGCTGGGGCTGATGCAGGTCATGCCGGATACATGGGCCGCCTTGCGCGCCCGCTACCGTCTCGGCCGCGACCCCTATGACCCGCACGACAACATCATGGCGGGCGCGGCCTATCTGCGCGAAATGTGGGACCGCTACGGCGATGTCGCCGCGATGCTCGCGGCCTACAACGCCGGTCCCGGCCGCTATGACGATCATCGCTCGACGGGCCGCGCCTTGCCGGCCGAAACGCGGGCCTATGTCGCCGCGCTCGTGCCGGTGCTCGGCGGCGCGGCCGCACCCGAAACGTCCGTCTGGCGAGCCGATCCGCCACCCGACTGGCGCGAGGCGGCGATCTTCGTCGTGCGTTCAGCCGACGCTCGCCCCGCCGGTTCGCGGTCGGACAATGCGCGTTCGGACGACAGCCGATCCTCCGTCACGGCGCGGCCATCCGATCCCGCCGCGACATCGGATTCGCCCCTTGTCGTCGCACGCTCCAGCCCCGGAGAGCGCCCATGAGCGTGCGGGCCGTCCTTCGCATCCCTTCGTATTCCGGCGTGTCATGGAGGATGGAAGGGGCAGAGGCAGGCAGAACAACCGGACGATGGCGAGATAAAAAGGCGCACGGTGCGCTTCGGTTGGTCGGTTGTTTTTGCATGGTTTTTTGGCGCGTTCCGCACCGTGCCGCGCTTTCGCGCACCGTGCGCTGCACGCCTATCTTTCTGATTTCCCTGTTCCTTTTGCACCGTGCGAGGTTCCGCCATGGCCGATGACAGCGAAATTCGCGTCCGGCCTGGGCGCATCCGCTCGACCCGCGCACAGCAGGCCCGGCCCTTCATTTCGCAGGCGCTCGCCGCCGCGCAGAAGGCCGGTGGCCGCGTCTCCCGTTCCGGCAAGATTACGACGGGCAACCGCTCGCGCTTCGGGCGCGGCCAGCGCGCCAGCATCCAGGCCAACCGGCTGCTCACCGGCCGCTCACGCATCGTCGTCATCAAGACCCGCGTGGTGCGCCATAGCGCACGCGCCGCGCCGCTGGCTGCGCACCTCTCATATCTCCGCCGCGACGGCGTGACCCGAGACGGGGAGAAGGCGCGGCTGTTCGGCCCTGAAGGCGACAATGTGGATGCCCGCGACTTCGCGGCGCGCTGCGAGGATGACCGGCACCATTTCCGCTTCATCGTCTCGCCCGAGGACGCCGTGGATATGGCCGACCTCAAGGACCATGCCCGCGAGCTTATGGGGCAGATGGAAAAAGACCTCGGCACCAAACTCGATTGGGTCGGCGTCGATCACTGGAACACCGACAATCCCCATATCCATATCATCGTCCGCGGCCGCACCGACGACGGCCAGGACCTCGTAATCTCCCGCGACTACATCAAGGAGGGAATGCGCGCCCGTGCACAGGATCTCGTGACGCAGGAGCTGGGCCAGCGCACCGATCTGGAGATCAACCGCAATCTGGAGCGGCAGGTCGAGGCCGAACGCTGGACGCAGCTCGACCGCCAGCTTGTCCGCGACGCCGGCAAGTCCGGCATCATCGACCTCGCGCCGCAGCCCGGCCAGCAGCCGGACGAATTTCACGCGCTGAAGGTCGGCCGGCTGCGCACGCTCGAAATCTGCGGGCTCGCCGGACAGGTCGGGCACCAGCAATGGTTCATCAAGCCCGAGGCCGAAGCGACGCTGCGCGAACTCGGCGAGCGCGGCGACATCATCAAGCGGATGCACCGGGCGCTGACGACAAGCGGCATCGAGCGCGGCTCGGCCAGCTACGTCCTTGCCGGCGAGAGCCTCGACGTTCCCGTCATCGGCCGCCTGGTCGAACGCGGCCTCGACGACGAGCTGAAGGGAACGGCCTACGCCGTGGTCGACGGCGTGGACGGCCGCACCCATCACATCCGCCTGCCGCATCTCGACGCCACCGGCGACAGCCCGCCGGGATCGATCGTCGAGCTGCGCACCTATGAGGACGCGAAAGGCGATCGTCGCGTCGCGCTCGCCGTCCGCTCCGATCTCGATCTCCAGCATCAGGTGAGCGCCACCGGCGCGACCTGGCTCGACCGGCAATCCATCGCCCGCGAACCCGTCGCCATGTCGGACGGTAGTTTCGGCGCCGAGGTGCGGGACGCGATGCGGCAGCGTGCGGAGCGTCTGGTCGGCGAAGGTCTCGCCGAGCAGCAGGGCCGCCGCGTCATCTTCAACCGCAACCTGATCGACACCCTTCGCCGCCGCGAAGTCGAGGCCGTCGCCGGCCGGCTCGCGAAGGAGACCGGCCAGCCCTTCAAGCCGGCCGAGAGCGGCGAATATGTCGCCGGCACCTATCGCCAGCGCCTGACGCTCGCCTCCGGCCGCTTCGCCATGATCGACGACGGCCTCGGCTTTCAGCTCGTGCCCTGGTCGCCATCCCTCGACAAGCAGCTCGGCCGCCACGTCTCCGGCGTCGCCCGCGACGGCGGCGGCGTCGATTGGGACTTCGGGCGCAAGCGCGGGCTCGGCCTCTAGCCTCAACAGAGAAGGAACATCGCAATGTCCGCGACCAAAATCCTATGGGGACAGATTCTGATCGTCTTCCTCATCGTGCTCTCCACCACCTGGGGCGCGACCGAATATGTCGCCTGGAGCCTCGGGTTTCAGGCGCAGCTCGGGCCGCCCTGGTTCGTCCTCTTCGGCTGGCCGTTCTACCACCCGCCGGCCTTCTTCTGGTGGTGGTTCTCATACGATGCCTATGCGCCGGAGATCTTCACCCAGGGCGCGTTCATCGCCGCGTCTGGCGGCTTCATCGCCATCGCCGTCGCGATCGGCATGTCGGTCTGGCGGGCGCGCGAAGCCAAGGACGTCGCCACCTATGGCTCGGCGCGCTGGGCCGAGAAGGAAGAGGTGAAGGCCGCCGGGCTGCTCGATCCCGATGGCGTCGTGCTCGGCCGCTACGACCGCGACTATCTGCGCCATGACGGGCCTGAGCATGTGCTGTGCTTCGCGCCGACGCGATCGGGCAAGGGCGTCGGCCTCGTCGTGCCGTCATTGTTGACCTGGCCGGGCTCGGCAATCGTCCACGACATCAAGGGCGAGAACTGGACGCTGACGGCCGGCTTCCGCGCGCACCACGGTCGCGTGCTCCTCTTCGATCCGACCAATCCGAAATCCTCGGCCTACAATCCCTTGCTCGAGGTGCGCCGCGGCGAGTGGGAAGTTCGCGACGTGCAGAACATCGCCGACATCCTGGTCGATCCCGAAGGGAGCCTGGACAAGCGAAACCACTGGGAGAAAACCAGCCACTCCCTTCTTGTCGGCGCCATCCTGCATGTCCTCTATGCCGGGGACGACAAGACGCTCGCCGGTGTCGCCGCCTTCCTCTCCGATCCGAAACGTCCGATCGAGTCGACGCTTGCCGCGATGATGACGACCAGCCATCTCGGCGAAGCGGGGCCGCACCCGGTCATCGCCAGCGCGGCGCGCGAATTGCTCAACAAATCCGACAATGAACGCTCGGGCGTGCTCTCCACCGCCATGTCGTTTCTCGGATTGTACCGCGATCCGGTCGTCGCCGAGGTGACGCGGCGCTGCGACTGGCGGATCGCCGACATGGTGGGCGGCAAGCTCCCGACCACGCTCTACCTCGTCGTGCCGCCATCCGACATCAATCGCACCAAGCCGCTGATCCGCCTCATCCTCAATCAGATCGGCCGCCGCCTGACCGAAGACCTGCAGGCGAAGGGCGACCGGCACCGCCTGCTGTTGATGCTCGACGAGTTTCCGGCGCTGGGGCGGCTCGACTTCTTCGAGAGCGCGCTGGCCTTCATGGCGGGCTATGGCCTCAAAGCCTTCCTGATCGCGCAGTCGCTCAACCAGATCGAAAAGGCTTACGGCCCGAACAACTCGATCCTCGACAACTGCCATGTGCGCGTTTCCTTTGCCACGAACGACGAGCGCACCGCCAAGCGCGTGTCCGATGCGCTGGGCACCGCGACCGAGATGAAGGCGATGAAGAACTATGCCGGGCACCGGCTGTCGCCCTGGCTAGGCCATCTGATGGTCTCACGCTCGGAGACCGCCCGCCAGTTGCTCACCCCCGGCGAGATCATGCAGCTCCCGCCGAGCGACGAGATCGTCATGGTCGCCGGCACCCCGCCGATCCGGGCGAAGAAGGCGCGCTACTATGAAGATGCCCGTTTCCGCGAGCGCCTTCTTGCCCCGCCCGAACTGAAACGTCCCAACAAGCCTCGCCCCGACGACTGGAGCAGCCTGCCGATCCCGGCGAGGCCGGACGCGCTGGACGCGCAGCCTGCCGAGCTGTCCGACGACGAAGACACCACCGATTCCGAACGCCGGCTGCAACCCGAACTCAGCCGCGCCAAGCCGGTGGAGAAGAAAGAACCCATTGCCAACGAGTTCGAGATCGAGCTTCCCGACGACGCCGAGGAGGACGCCGTGCGCAACCGGCGTATGCTTCGCCAGATGCAGGGCGTGGCGCGTCAAGTCTCGCTCGACCCGAATGACGGCATGGAGCTGTGAGCGCGCCATGACCAGTCATCGGAAAAAGTCGAAGTTCACGGTCTATCTGGACCCCGACGTGACGCAGGCGCTGGCGGATTTTGCCGCGCGCCGGGATCAATCGCAGTCCATGATCGCCGAGGCCGCCATCGCATCGTTCCTGTCGCCGGACGATGCCGAGCGACGAGAGGCGGTCGTCGCCAAGCGCCTCGACCAGATCGACCGCCGCATGACCCGCCTGGAGCGGGATGTCGGCATCGCCGTCGAAACGCTGGCGGTGTTCATCCGCTTCTGGATCACGACCACGCCGGCCTTGCCGGAGCCTGCCGCACAGGCGGCACGCGCCAAATCAGCCGAGCGGTATGAGGCGTTCATCACCGCGCTCGGCCGGCGCCTCGTGAAAGGACCGAAGCTGCGACAGGAGATCCCCGAGGATGTCTCCAACTCGGAGCCGTGACGATCTCGCGCGTCATCTGGTGAAGCCCCCCGATGACAACAAGATCAGGGCTCCGCCGCCGTTCTCCTGTATTTGCACGCCACGCTACTACTACGACCGATACTTGTTGAACCGGCCCGATTTCGGGCTCTTTTAATCATCCCCGATCGGGGAACTCTCTGTTGCGTCCCCTTGGCTTTGGGGGCGGCATGACTTCTTCTTCTCATCAGAAACCGGAGGCGATCCAGCGCGGCGCGCGCATGCTGCGCACCGCGCTCGGTCCCGCCATCGCCCGGTTCCTTGAGGACGACGGCATCGTCGAAGTGATGCTGAACCCCGATGGGCGCA
Source organism: Rhizobium sp. X9 (assembly GCF_018873185.1). Classification (NCBI taxonomy): domain Bacteria; kingdom Pseudomonadati; phylum Pseudomonadota; class Alphaproteobacteria; order Hyphomicrobiales; family Rhizobiaceae; genus Rhizobium; species Rhizobium sp. X9. The sequence goes on from NZ_CP071311.1 coordinate 1,363,834, forward strand.
TCTGGATCGACCGGCTTTCCCAAGGGCTGTCCGACACCGGCGAAACCCTCTCGCCCGCAGACGGCGAGCGCATCGTCCGCCTGGTCGCCCATCATGTCGGTGCAGAGGTCCATGCCCGGTCCCCGCGCGTCTCGGCCGAACTGCCCGAGACGGGGGAGCGGTTCGAGGGGCTTCTTCCGCCCGTCGTCGCCGCACCGGCCTTCGCGATCCGCAAGCCCGCCGTCGCCGTCTTCACGCTCGACGATTACGTCGCCGCCGGGATCATGACCGCCGACCAGGCCGCGACCTTGCGGGCGGCCGTCGCATCGCGCGCCAACATCCTCGTCGCGGGCGGCACCTCGACCGGCAAGACCACCCTGACCAATGCGCTGCTCGCCGAGGTGGCGAAGACGCAGGATCGCGTCGTCATCATCGAGGACACGCGCGAGCTGCAATGCGCCGCGCCCAACCTCGTTTCCATGCGGACCAAGGAGGGCGTCGTCACGCTCTCCGATCTCGTGCGGTCCTCGCTGCGCCTGCGCCCCGACCGCATCCCGATCGGCGAGGTGCGCGGCTCCGAAGCGCTCGACCTCCTCAAAGCCTGGGGCACCGGCCATCCGGGCGGCGTCGGCACGATCCACGCCGGCACCGGCATCGGCGCGCTACGTCGTCTCGAACAGCTCATCCAGGAAGCCGTCGTCACCGTTCCGCGCGCGCTGATCGCCGAGACGATCGACCTCGTAGCCGTCCTCTCCGGCCGCGGCTCCGCACGCCGGCTCGCCGAACTCGCCCGCGTCGAAGGACTCGGCCCGGACGGGGACTACCGCGTCACCCCCGCAACCCTTGACCTCACAGGAGAACCTTCATGATCCGCATCCCGCTGCGCGTCCATCGCACCGTCGCGACCGTCGCCGCCGTCGCCTATGTCAATCTCGTCCTCGTCCCGGCCGCGCACGCTTCCGGCTCTTCCATGCCGTGGGAAGCGCCGCTCCAGAAAATCCTCGAATCGATCGAGGGGCCGGTCGCCAAGATCGTCGCGGTCATAATCATCATCGCCACGGGCCTCGCGCTCGCCTTCGGAGACACGTCGGGCGGCTTCCGCAAACTCATTCAGATCGTGTTCGGCCTGTCGATCGCGTTTGCGGCCAGCTCGTTTTTCCTGAGCTTCTTCAGCTTCGGCGGCGGGGCGCTCGTCTGATGGCCGTCGCCTTCGAGCAACTGGATGTACCGGGGTTCACCGTCCCGGTTCACCGCGCACTGACCGAGCACATCCTGCTCGGCGGTGCGCCGCGCTCCATCGCGATCCTCAACGGGACGCTGGCCGGGGCCGTAGGCCTCGGCCTGCGCCTCTGGCTGGTCGGTATCGCGATCTGGGCCATCGGCCATGTCGCGGCCGTGTGGGCAGCCAAGCGCGATCCCCAATTCGTCGAAGTCGGCCGGCGCCATCTGCGCCTCCCGGCTTTTCTCGCGGTCTGAAGGGAGGTGACGCCCATGATGAACCTCGCCGAATATCGCCGTACCGCCTCCCGCCTTGCCGATTTCCTGCCCTGGGCCGCTCTGGTCGGCCCCGGCGTCGTCGTGAACAAGGACGGCTCTTTCCAGCGCACGGCGCGCTTCCGTGGCCCCGATCTCGATAGCGCCGTCGCCGCCGAGCTGGTTGCCGTTGCGGGCCGCATCAACAACGCTTTCCGCCGTCTCGGCTCCGGCTGGAGCATCTTCGTCGAGGCGCAACGCAGCGAAGCCGCGACCTATCCCGACAGCACATTCCCCGATCCAGCATCCGGCCTGGTGGACGAGGAACGCAAGGCCGACTTCGAGGAGGCCGGCATCCACTTCGTGTCGGACTACCTCCTGACCATCCTCTATCTGCCGCCGGCCGAGGACGCCGCGCGGGCCGAGACCTGGCTCTACGAGGGCCGCGAGCAATCCGGCGTCGATCCCCAGGAAGTGATGCGGGGTTTCATCGACCGCACCGATCGCGTGCTCGCGCTCCTCGACGGCTTCATGCCCGAATGCGGCTGGCTCGATGACGCGGAGACGCTGACCTATCTGCATTCGACCGTCTCGACCAAGCGCCACCGCGTCCGCGTGCCGGAAACCCCGGTCTATCTCGATGCGCTGCTCGCCGATCAGCCGCTGACCGGCGGCCTGGAGCCGCGTCTTGGCGATCAGCATCTGCGCGTTCTCACGGTCATCGGCTTTCCGACCGCGACGACGCCCGGCCTGCTCGACGATCTCAACCGGCTCGCTTTTCCATATCGGTGGTCGACCCGCGCGATCCTGCTCGACAAGACCGACGCGACCAAGCTGCTGACCAAAATCCGCCGCCAATGGTTTGCGAAACGCAAATCGATCGCCGCGATCCTCAAGGAAGTTCTGACCAACGAGGCGTCGGCGCTGGTCGATACCGATGCGTCGAACAAGGCGGCCGACGCCGATCTGGCCTTGCAGGAGCTGGGCGCCGATGTCGCCGGCATGGCCTATGTCACCGCGACGATCGTGGTGTGGGACGCCGATCCGCGTCTTGCCGACGAGAAGCTGCGCCTTGTCGAGAAAGTCATCCAGGGCCGCGACTTCACGGCCATGGTCGAAGGCGTCAACGCGGTCGATGCCTGGCTCGGTTCGCTCCCCGGTCATGCTTACGCCAACGTCCGCCAGCCTCCCATCAGCACTTTGAATCTCGCCCACATGATCCCGCTGTCGGCGGTGTGGGCGGGGCCGGAGCTGGACGAGCATTTCGGTGCGCCCCCCTTGCTTTACGGCAAGACCGAAGGCTCGACCCCGTTCCGGTTATCCCTTCACGTCGGGGACGTCGGCCACACGCTCGTCGTCGGCCCTACCGGCGCCGGCAAGTCCGTGCTGCTCGCGCTCATGGCCTTGCAGTTCCGACGCTACGAGCGCAGCCAAGTCTTCGCGTTCGATTTTGGCGGCAGCATCCGCGCCGCCGCCATCGCGATGGGCGGCGACTGGCACGACCTGGGCGGCGGGCTAACCGAAGGGGACGAGTTCTCCGTTTCGCTCCAGCCGCTCTCCCGCATCCACGACACCTATGAGCGTGCCTGGGCGGCCGACTGGATCGTCGCAATCCTGATGCGTGAAGCGATCCAGATCACCCCGGACGTGAAGGAGCATATCTGGACGGCGCTGACCTCGCTGGCGTCGGCGCCGGTCGAGGAACGCACGATCACCGGCCTGTCGGTGCTGCTCCAGTCCAACGACATCAAACAGGCGCTCCGGCCTTATTGCGTCGGCGGCGCCTATGGCCGGCTGCTCGATGCCGAGGCCGAGCATCTCGGCTCGGCCGCCGTGCAGGCGTTCGAGATCGAGGGCCTGGTCGGGACCGGCGCCGCGCCTGCGGTGCTTTCCTATCTCTTCCACCGCATCGGCGACCGGCTCGACGGGCGGCCGACGCTGCTCATCATCGACGAGGGCTGGCTGGCGCTCGACGACGAGGGTTTCGCCGGCCAGCTCAGGGAGTGGCTGAAGACGCTCCGCAAGAAGAACGCATCGGTCATCTTCGCCACGCAGTCGCTCAGCGACATCGACAATTCGAGCATCGCGCCGGCCATCATCGAAAGCTGCCCGACGCGGCTGTTGCTCCCGAACGAACGCGCGATCGAGCCGCAGATCACGGCCATCTATCGCCGCTTCGGCCTCAACGACCGGCAGATCGAGATCCTCGCACGCGCGACGCCCAAGCGCGACTATTACTGCCAGTCGCGGCGCGGCAACCGCCTGTTCGAGCTGGGCCTGTCCGAAGTCGGCCTCGCGCTCTGCGCCGCATCCTCGAAATCCGACCAGACCCTGATCGCCAACCTCGTCGCCGAACACGGCCGCGACGGCTTTCTCGCCGCGTGGCTGCGCGCCCGCGACGTCGGATGGGCGGCTGATCTCATTCCAACTTTCTCGTTCCGCCAAGCAGCAAAGGAGTCCTGACTATGCTTACCCTTCGTATCCGCTCGCGCGCCATGGCGCTCGCCGCGACCATGCTGGCGGCAGCCCCGCTCGCGCTCTCGCCGATGATGGCGACACCCGCGCACGCGATCATCGTCTTCGATCCCAGCAACTATGCGCAAAACGTCCTCACGGCGGCGCGCACGCTGGAGCAGATCACCAACCAGATCACCTCGCTCCAGAACGAAGCGCAGATGCTCATCAACCAGGCGAAGAACCTGGCGAGCCTGCCTTACTCGGCGCTCCAGACCTTGCAGCAGAACGTGCAGCGCACCCAGCAGCTTCTCCAGCAGGCTCAGGGCATCGCGTTCAACGTCCAGCAGATCGACCAGATGTTCACCCAGAAATACGGCAACGTCTCGATGTCGACGACCGACAAGCAGATGGTCGCCGACGCCCGCTCGCGCTGGCAGAACACCGTCGGCGGGCTTCAGGACGCGATGCGCGTGCAGGCCGGCGTCGTCTCCAACATCGACACCAACCGCACGCAGATGTCGGCGCTGGTCAGCCAGAGCCAGGGCGCGACCGGCGCGCTTCAGGCGACACAGGCCGGCAATCAGATCCTCGCCCTGCAATCGCAGCAGCTTTCGGATCTCGTGGCGCTGCTCGCCTCTAACGGCCGCGCCAGCGCGCTCACCGAGGCGGAACGCACCGCCGCCGCCGAACAGGGCCGCGAACAGCGTCGCCGCTTCCTGACGCCGGGCTCGGGCTACCAGCCCGGCAACGCCCAGATGTTCAACAGCGGCAAATAAGGCCGGAAAGGAGGAAGCTCATGGACGGCAAGATGCTGGCCCGGCTGGGCGCTATCGTATTCGTCGCGGTCGCCGTCACGGCGACGGCGATCGAAATGACCCGCAAGCAGGACGCGCCAGCATCGCCGTCGGCGCGTCAGCTTCAGCCCGAAGGCGATCCGCTGCGCGAGAGCCAGCGCCGGTGCCAGCAACTTGGTCAACAGGCCGCGAGCGATACGGAGTGCCTGCGCGTCTGGGCCGAAACCCGCGACCGCTTTCTCGGCCACGCGCCGACGCCGGTCGCACCGGCAACGCCCGCCACCCCGGAAGGGCGGTGAGCCATGGGCGGCGCAGGCGTCATCGACAATTTCCTCGGCGTATTCACCAAATACATCGACTCTGGCTTTGGCCTTCTCTCCGGTGAAGTAGCGTTCATCGCGACCACGTTGATCGTGATCGACGTGACGCTGGCGGCCCTGTTCTGGAGCTGGGCCGGCGATGACGACATCATCGCGCGCCTCGTCAAGAAGACGCTGTTCGTCGGCGTCTTCGCCTATCTCATCGGCAACTGGAACAATCTCGCCAAGATCGTCTTCGACAGCTTCGCCGGGCTCGGCCTAAAGGCAAGCGGGACCGGGTTTTCCGCGGCCGACCTGATGCGCCCCGGCAAGGTCGCGCAAACCGGCCTCGATGCCGCCCGGCCGCTGTTGGAGGCGATCTCGCCACTGATGGGCTGGATCTCCGTGTTCGAGAACCTGATCCAGATCGTCTGCCTGCTTTTCGCCTGGGCGCTGGTGATCCTCGCTTTCTTTATTTTGGCGATCCAGCTTTTCGTGACGCTGATCGAGTTCAAGCTGTCGACGCTCGCCGGTTTCGTCCTCATTCCCTTCGGTCTCTTCGGCAAGACCGCCTTCATGGCCGAGCGCGTGCTTGGCAACGTCATTTCCAGCGGCATCAAGGTTCTGGTCCTGGCCGTCATCATCGGGATCGGCTCGACCCTCTTCGGCGAGTTCACCAAGGGCTTCGGCGGCACGACCCCGACCGTCGACGACGCCATGGCGATCGTGCTCGCCGCCCTCTCCTTGCTCGGCCTCGGCATCTTCGGCCCCGGCATCGCCAACGGCCTCGTCTCTGGTGGTCCGCAGCTCGGCGCGGGTGCGGCGGTGGGCACCGGCCTTGCCGTGGGAGGTGCTGCCCTTGCCGCAGGCGGTGCGGCGGGTCTCGCCCTCAAAGGTGGATCGGCGGCGCTCTCCGGTGGCGCTGCCGCTGCACGCGGCGGCGCGACAGCGGCAGGCGCAGCATCGACCGCCTATTCGCTTGGTTCCATGGGGCAGTCCGGTGCGGCGGGCGTCGCCTCCGGCGTGGGCGGCGTCGCCCGCGCCGCAGGCTCCACAGCCGTCTCGCCGCTGAAGCGCGCCGTAGCGCGTGCTTCCGAAAGCATGAAATCCAGCTTCTCCGATGGCGCCAAGGCCGGATTTGGCGCGACCGGCGGCTCCTCGACCATGGGAACCGTCGGCGGTGAAGCCGCCGAGGCCGCATCCACGCCGACAGCAGCGGCAGGCGACGCCCCGGAATGGGCCAAGCGCATGAAGCGCAGCCAGCACCTTTCTCACGGCGTCAGCGCCGCCGCCCATGCCGTCAAGTCCGGCGACAGCCACGGCTCCGGCTCTTCCATCAACCTTTCCGAAAGCGACCGCTCATGAACATCTTCAAGCGACCCGCCGTGCATTACGGCAAGACGCCCGAACCCGAGACGCCTTACCAGCAAGCCGCGCAGGTCTGGGATAACCGCATCGGCTCGGCCCGCGTGCAGGCCAAGAACTGGCGCTACATGGCCTTCGGCTCGCTCATTCTCTCGGCGGGCTTCGCCGGGGCGCTCGTCATCCAGTCCGCACGCGGGACCGTCGTACCGTGGGTTGTCCAGGTCGATAAACTCGGCCAGGCGCAGAGCATTGCGCCGGCCACCGCCGACTATCGCCCGACCGATCCGCAGATCGCGTGGCATCTCGCCCGCTTCATCGAGCAGGTCCGCTCGATCCCCGCCGATCCGATCATCGTCCGCCAGAACTGGCTTCGCGCCTATGAGTGGACGACCGATCGCGGCGCCGCCGCGCTCAACGACTATGCCCGCACCAACGATCCCTTCACCAAGGTCGGCAAGCAGCAGATCGCTGTCGACGTCTCCAGCGTCATCCGCGCGTCACCGGATTCGTTCCGCGTCGCCTGGACGGAACGACGCTACGAGAACGGGCAGCTTTCAGCGACCGAGCGTTGGACCGCGATCCTCACCATCGCCGTTCAGCCGCCGCGCGATGCCGAACGGCTCAAGGCCAATCCCCTAGGAATCTATGTCAATGCGATTTCGTGGTCGCGGGAGATCGGCCAATGAAATCGGCTTTCCGTAAATCCGTAGTCCCGGCTGTACTGCTGGCCGCGACCGCATTGGCAGGCTGCGCCACCAACAAGCCGCCGTCGATCAGCTATGACGCCAGTGTGCCGCCGTTACCGGCCATTCCCGCTGCTGTCATCGATGACCGGCCGAAGCCGGTGCTGATCCCGCCGGCCTGGACGGTCGCACGCGGTGGCGAGACCGCCGGCACCCCGACCGGTCGCGTCGAGAACGCCAATGCCGCTGCCCGCGTGCAGCCGCGCCGCGAGGGCTATTTCAACGCCATTCAGGTCTATCCATGGTCGGAAGGCGCGCTCTATCAGGTCTATGCCGCACCCGGCCAGATCACCAATATCGCGCTCGAACCCGGCGAAAGCCTGACCGGCGCAGGTCCGATCGCTGCCGGCGATACCGCCCGTTGGATCATTGGCGACACCGAATCCGGTTCCGGCGTGGCCCGTCGTGTGCATGTGCTGGTGAAGCCAACGCGCGCCGACATCACCACCAATCTCGTCATCACCACCGACCGGCGCACCTACATGGTCGAGTTGCGATCCGGCGAGAAGCCCTATATGCCGGCCGTGTCTTGGTCCTATCCGCAGTCGGCAGGCGGCGGGCGTCAGGCCGTTCCCGCAACGCCGGTCATCCCCGCCGTCGCCGCCCGCAACTATCGCTATGGCCTGACCGGCAGCGACAATCCGCCATGGAAGCCCGTCGTCGTCTATGACGACGGCCGCCGTGTCTATGTCGAATTCCCGCGCGGCATCGTGCAGGGCGAGATGCCGCCGATCTTCGTCATCGGCCCGGAAGGTGAAGCGCAGATCGCCAACACCCGCATCTATCAACACATCCTGATCGTCGATCGCCTGTTCGGGGCGGCCGAACTGCGCCTTGGCGGCGGAGAGCGTCAGCAGGTCGTCAGGATCGTTCGCACCGACGGGAGGCCGCAGTCATGAGCGATACAGAAACCAACGCAGCCCCTATGCGCCTGCGCGCAGAAGCTCCGCGCGTCACGCGGCTGTCGCGCAAGATGCTCGCCAGCGTCGCGGCCGTGGCCCTGGTCGGGATCGGCGGGGCGCTGATCTACGCGCTCCAGACACCCACTGGCGGCGATGGCGGGGAAGAACTCTACTCCACCGCCAACCGGCAGACCGCCGATGGTCTTGCGAGCCTGCCACGCGACTACACCGGCCCCGTCCTCGGGCCGGCGCTGCCCGGCGATCTCGGCGGCCCAATCCTGTCCGCGCAGAATGCCGGCCAGCCGGTCGTGTCGCCCGTGGTGCCGTCACCCGGAGTCGACGAGGCCGAGCAGCGCCGCCGCGCCGAGGAAGAAGCCGCACGCCTCAGCACGGTCTTCTTCCAGTCGAGGCAAGGATCGACCGCGGCTACACCGGGCGCTATGCCCGGCCTTACAGGCTTCGATCCCGCCAGCGCCGCCACAGGCCAACCGACCGCGCAGGACCGGCAGCTTGCCTTCCTCAACGCCGCGGCCGACCGGCGCACGGTCACGCCGGATCGCGTGACGCCGCCGGCGTCGCCCTTCGTGCTTCAGGCGGGCGCGGTGATTTCCGCTGCGCTCATCACCGGCATTCGTTCCGATCTTCCCGGCCAGATCACCGCGCAGGTCACGGAGAACATCTATGACAGCCCGACCGGCAGCATCCTCCTCGTGCCGCAGGGGACGCGGCTCATCGGCGAGTACGACAACAGCGTCCAGTTCGGACAGCGCCGTGTGCTGCTCGTCTGGAACCGACTCATCATGCCGAACGGCCGCTCGATCGTTCTCGAGCGTCAGCCGGGCGCTGACACACAGGGCTATGCCGGCCTTGAAGATGGTGTCGATTACCACTGGTGGGATCTCGCCAAGGCCGCCGCACTCTCGACGCTCCTCGGCGTCGGCGCGGAACTCGCCACCGACGACAACGACCGGCTGCTCCGCGCCGTGCGCGACGGCGCGCAGGACACCGTGAATCAAGCCGGTCAGCATATCGTCCAGCGCCAGTTGCAGGTCGCGCCCACGCTGACCATCCGGCCCGGCTTCCCGGTCAGGGTCATCGTCACGCGCGATTTGGTGCTCGAACCTTACAGGAGCTGACCATGACTAAGCTGAAACTCGGCCTCATCGCTGACGACAAACCCGTCAAGATCACCGTGGAACTGCCGGGGCCGCTTCACCGCGATCTGGCTGCCTATGCTGAAATTCTGGAGCGTGAGTCGGGACACACCTTAAGCGATCCGACAAAGCTGATCGTGCCGATGCTCGAACGGTTCATTTCAACCGACCGGGGATTCGCGAAGGCGAAAAAGATGACCAAAGCAACACCTTCTTCGTCAGGGAGCGGCCACCTATAGGCCCAGTCCATTCCTCTTTGATATCGACTTTGCCAAACTCAAAAGTCTGCGAAGTGCTGGGTTGTCATTCTTTGCAGACCATACAGCACTGAATGGCAATACCTCACCTGCGATCGGCCGATAGGTGATACCCGGAAACGTTGCGGCCGTCGTCGATTCGCTGGTTAGCGTCATCCCTTTTCCGAGCCCGACCAAGGGAAAGAGGTTGTCTCGGCCTACACCCTGCCGTCGGATATCAGGGTGACGGCCGAGATCTGCGAGTCGGTGGACAAGATAGTCATGTACCTCCTGCCCAGGGGCCGTCTCACTGACGATGAACGGCTCCTGAACCAAATCGCGCCAGGTCAGCTCTTCGCTCGCAGCAAGCGGATGGTCTTCCTGCAATACCGCAAAGACCTTCTCCGTCCAAAGATGTATCCGGTCACAGTCGGACCATTCGCGCACACCCGTCAAAAAGGCCACGTCGAGACTGAGCTGTCGGATTGCGGCTACGTGTTCCTCGGGATTGCCGTCGATCAGTTCGACCCGGACACTCGCGTGGTGTTGGCCGTAGTCTCGCAGCAGCTCAGTCAAAAAGCCGGAAGCGATGGAGGAAAAGATGCCGATCTTGACGCTTCCGCACTCGGAGCGACCCAAAGCAGCGACGTCCTGTGCGCCTTCTCCAAGATTTCGGATAATCTGGCGCGCTAGCCGGAGAAACCGCTTTCCGGCAAACGTGAGACCTACGCCGCCGCTATGTCGATGAAACAGTGCCGCTCCCAGATGATCTTCGAGATCTCGAATTCTGCGGCTGATAGCTGGTTCCCCAACCCCGATGGCAACGCCCGCCTTTCGGAAGCTGCCATGCTCAGCCGCGGCGACAAAATAGCGGAGATGGCGGAGTTCAATGCCCGACAAAAAAGACTTCGCCATCGGCACTTACCTTCGGCCGACAAAGGGGCAAACCGAAGAATGGGGTCGAAGCGTCGAAGCTCGAGGGCAGACTATGTGACGCTCGCAACTTCTCAGCATTGCGTCATCAACACGGTTGAGCGAACGTCGCAGACGTTGCCGATTCGATTGTTTTCAATCGAGTTCCGAACGTAGAGATAGCTCACATCTTCAGTCATCTGAGCCGCTCACTCCCTTAGCGGCCGATGGCCGTTCAACTCAAGGACGATTGAACAATACAACAATTGAACATATATTCAATATTAAAAATTATATCTATCAGTGCCCCCGATCGCGTGAGCGTCGGTCGCGAATAGGACGCACAGTCATCCTGTTTCGATCAGGCATACCTCCGCATGCGTCACCCATTCGAGTTGGCATCGTGCAGATTCCAACGGTGACAAGGTCAAGCCCATTTGTCGGGGAATGTACGTGATCTTGTGGTGTCTGCGCACAGCTTTCAAATTTTTTACGCGGGCCGGTTGACAATAAAACATTTGAACATGTATTCAATTGTTGAACCTAAACGCAATCACTGGACCGACCTATGGCAGACCACTCTCACAGCGACCACCACGGCCATGATCACGATCATGATCATGATCATTCGCACGTTCCGACCGTGACGAAGGAAAACGAGCGGAAGATCCTCATTTCCTTCTTCATCATCTTCACCTTCATGGTCGTCGAAGCCGTCGGCGGCGTGATTTCCGGCTCGCTCGCGCTGCTCGCCGATGCCGGGCATATGCTTACCGACGCAATCGCGCTCGGTCTCGCTTACGTCGCCTTCCGCCTCGGACGCCGCGCCGCCGACGGCCAGCGTACCTTCGGCTACGCCCGCTTCGAGGTAATCGCGGGCCTCGTGAATGCCCTTACCCTGTTCGGTATCGTCGGCTGGATCGTCTATGAGGCCATTGAGCGTTTCCAGGAACCGCAGCCGGTCATGGCTGGTTCGATGTTCGTCGTCGCCCTAATCGGCATGCTCGTGAACCTCTTCGTGCTCTGGTATCTGACGCGCGGCGATTCCGATCACGTCAACGTCAAGGGCGCCGTGCTGCACGTCATGGGTGACCTGCTCGGCTCCGTCGGCGCGATCGTTGCGGCCGTCGTAATTTGGTACACGGGCTGGACCCCGATTGACCCCATCCTGTCGGTGTTCGTCTCTCTGCTGATCCTGCGTAGCGCCTGGAGCTTGCTGAAGAATACGCTGCATATCCTGCTCGAAGGTGCGCCGGACAACGCCAGTGCCGAAAAGATTTCCGAGCATCTGCGCAAGTCTGTTCCGGGCATCCAGAGCGTCAACCACATCCACGTCTGGTCGCTGACCTCGGGGCGCGTGCTTGCAACGCTTCAGGTGCAGCCGGCGGAGGGCGTCGATGTTCGCAGCGTGATGCAAAAGGTGGAGCATGAACTGAAGACGGAGTTCAAGATCGAACACCCGACGATCGGGATCGACTGGGACGGCGTAGCCAGTTGCACACTGGAGGAGCCGAGCAAGGCAGCGGTTTCCCACGCAGGCCATTCGCATTAGCCGCCCCGTTTCCAAGGGTCCGCTCGGAAACTGGAAAGGAACGACATTGAACAAGGCAGGTTCCCCTTCGACCCAGGAGTTGAACTTCCTATCCGAAACCTTTCGCCTGCTGGGTGACCCCAGCAGGCTTAGGATTCTCCTTCATTGTGAGAACGGTCCGAAGTCGGTGACGGATATCTCCGAAACGCTTGACCTGTCGCAGTCGCTCGTCAGCCACCACCTCCGACTACTTCGCGGCGCGCGGCTGGTGACGCGGGTCCGACACTCAAAGCAGATGTTCTATGAAATCTCCGATCAGCATGTCGGGGACGTCCTGCTCGATATGCTCTCGCATGTACGTGAGGACAGAGAGAGCGTTGCCGAACAGCATGTCGTCGACGCGCAATCCTGAACATCTCGCGCGATAGGGCTGAACAGATCATCGCGAGGTGAGAGACAAAGGCCCGGAGACCACCACTCTTCAGATGAAAGACTTTGACGATGAACGATGCCGAAATTTGCATCGATATGGCTGACCGCCCGGCATGTCCGATTGATGAGGAAAGCTCTGTGCTATCCGCGCTGGCGGTTGAGAGAGCCGAATATCCCGACAACTATACCACGACGCGGCATCGCCATCATTGCGCGCGCCTTCTGCACGCCGTATCAGGCGCCGTTGCCGTCTCGACCCCGCAGGGCGTCTGGATCGCTCCGCCTGGTCACGGCCTCCTGATACCTCCCGGTGCGGATCACGACGCCCACATGTTTGGCAATGTGATCGTCCAAATTCTCGACATCAAGCGTGCGTCCGCGGTCGATCTCGGCGAGAATTGCTTCGTAGTCGATCTGTCCCCGTTGCTACGCCACCTTATCGAGACGGTGGCTACGCCTCGCACGAATTCTCCGTCAAGTGGACGAGAGACAGCAATCGCCGGCCTTCTTTTGTATGACCTTCAACATAGCCCTCGTCGGCCCCTTTTCCTCCCGCTCCCGTCCGACACGGTCCTTGCACAACGCTGCACCAACTTTCTGAAAGAGCCGAGAGCAGCCGACTCGATTGAACAGTGGAGTGTCAGCATGGGCATAAGCCGCCGAACATTCACGCGAAGGTTCAGGAGCGAGACCGGCCTGAGCTTCGTGGCATGGCGGCAGCGAGCATGTCTGATCGCGGCAATTGCTCGTATGGCTCAGGGCGACCCCATTAGAAAGGTTGCATTCTGGCTGGGATATGCGAGCCCGGTGGCTCTCGCCGCCATGTTCAAACGCTGGCTCGGAATCACGCCAACGGCTTACTTGCAGACTTGGCGCTGACGCCACTCTGTCGATAGGCTGGTTGCATTATCCCCTCCAGGGGGATAGGATAATTGTTATGGACGAACAAGCCAATGCTCATCGAACTCACACAGCGATCGTGAAGCGCCTCAAGCGCGCGGACGGCCATTTGCGCGGGATCGTCGAGATGATCGAGGCCGGCCGGCCGTGCCTCGACATCGCCCAGCAGCTTTACGCGGTCGAGAAGGCAATCGCGCAGGCCAAGCGGACGCTGATTCAGGACCACCTAGACCATTGCCTCGAAGACGTGGTCGGGACGCTTTCGAAGAACGATCGCCGTTCGATCGATGAATTCAAGGACATAACCAAGTATCTGTGAGGTCCCCATGTTGCAGGTTCTTGGAAACCGCACCTATCGCCACCTCTTCCTGGCGCAGGTTATCGAGCTTGTCGGAACAGGGCTTGCAACGGTCGCGCTCGGGCTATTGGCCTATGATCTCGCCGGCCCCGATGCGGGTGCGGTGCTGGGAACGGCGCTCGCCATCAAGATGATCGCCTATGTGGGGGTGGCACCTGTCGCAGCGGCCTTTGCGGGGCGCCTGCCGCGTCGCACGATGCTGGTCTGCCTCGACCTCGTGCGCGCCGCCGTGGCATTGTTTCTACCGTTCGTGACCGAGATTTGGCAGGTCTATGCCCTTATCTTCGTCCTTCAATCGGCCTCCGCCGGCTTCACGCCGACCTTCCAGGCGACAATTCCGGACGTTCTGCCCGATGAGAAGGACTACACGAGGGCGCTATCGCTCTCGCGCCTTGCCTACGACCTTGAAAGCGTTGTCAGCCCAATGCTTGCTGCAGCCCTGCTGACGGTCATCAGCTTCCATAACCTTTTTGCTGGTACTGTCGTCGGCTTTGTCTGCTCGGCGATCCTCGTCGTTTTGGTTACCTTGCCGAGTCCCAAGGCGAGCGAGCAGCGCAGCATCTACGATCGAACGACGCGCGGCCTGCGAATCTATCTCGCCACGCCGCGCCTGCGGGGCTTGTTGGCGCTGAACCTCGCGGTGGCGGCAGCAAGCGCGATGGTGATCGTCAATACCGTTGTTCTCGTGCAAGCGGACTTCCGCCTCAGCCAGCACGCCACGGCGCTTGCACTTGCGGCCTTCGGTGCAGGCTCGATGGTCGCAGCGCTTTTCCTGCCGCGCCTTCTGGATAAAATTCCCGATCGAAGGGCGATGCTGACAGGCTCGGCCATTCTGGTCTTCGGACTCTTCGCAGGTTCCGCCGTTTCCAATTTCGGATTTGCGTTGTCGCTTTGGTTCGTTCTGGGGTTTGGCTATTCAATGACGCAGACGCCGTCCGGCCGACTGCTCCGCCGCTCGGCGCATCCAGAAGACAGGCCGGCGCTCTTTGCGGCTCAGTTCGCGCTTTCCCATGCCTGCTGGCTGATCACCTACCCCCTCGCGGGTTGGCTTGGCGCGGCAATGGGTCTCCCGTTCACCTTTGTCGCGCTCGGACTGATGGCCGCATTGGCCGTATCGGTAGCAGTCCGCCTCTGGCCCGCGGCAGATCCCGAAGAACTCGACCATACGCATGAAACGCTTGAAGTGAGCCATCCCCACCTGTTGAATGCGATCACAGTCGACAACGGATATCGGCATCGCCACGCCTTTGTCATTGACCGCCATCATACTGAATGGCCGCGTTTCAGATAATGTCGCCGCATGATCGCGGTTCTGGTGATTGAGTACGCTGGTGGCCTGCTTGAATGTGTCCCTCGCGGCATTCTTTTCCGTCACGCTTGTGACGATGCAGTCTGATCTTGGTAGGATTGATGTTAACCTACATCGCCTTGTCTTTGGTCAGCGCTGCTGACTTAAACAACATAGCTTTCTCAATCGCCAACCGGGTGAGTACCATTGGTATCAAGTGTTTCCATCGGCGCTAAAATACCCCGCTTACGGCATTAGGCCGGAAATCTTACATCGACGCGACCGGACCGACAGTTTTTTATCGCCCTGGTTTGCTTGATAATCTAGGTCCTGCCACCACCGATTGCGTCCAGATCGACTTCGCCGTTTCGGCGATCCTTCCTATCGTCATTTGCAGGCGTCCGGCCGTGAACCCGACAATCGCACCAAGGATATTGGCCATTGCTGGCTTCCACCCAAGAGAGAATGGACAATCGCCCGACCCGTTGCCTACCACCTACAAGAATTGCGGAGGTCTCGGGCCGAGCAACAACCGATCGGAGGAGTACGTTTACCCCTGAAATACGGGAACTGTTTTCGCGACGTTCTTTAGCGACTCCGCCATAGTAAAGTAAGGCGACCATAGCGATGCCAATTGCTTGACTGTATAGCCAGCGGACATGACATAGGCTGCGGCGGCAATGACTTCACCGGCAGATTCGCCAACCATATGCACACCAAGGATTTTATCAGTTTCCCGGTTAGACACCAGCCTGATAATACCACTGGCATGGCGACTGACAATCGCGCGCAGCACGAAGGATACCGGGAACTCTCGGACCTCATAAGGAATTTTTGCTGTTTCTGCTTGTACCGGCGTGATACCTACGGTCGCAACTTCGGGCGCGGTAAAGGTCACGCGCGGTAGTGCAGTATAATCAAGCGAGCGGAACTCTTCCGTCAGGGCGTTGTGCGCAGCAGTTGTGCCCTGCTCGCTAGCAACATAGACCAGTTGCGCTAATCCCGTCACGTCGCCGGCCGCCCAGATACGCGGGTTGGATGTACGCAGGTACTCGTCCACAACCACCTCGTTGCGCGGGCCAATGGTTATGCCGACCCTATCCAGATCAAGGCCGGCGGTGTTTGGGCGCCGACCAGTAGCAAATAAAACTTTATCTGCAAAAAGTTTTAACTCTTCGCCCCTGACCGTGACGGATGCGGCAATACCATTGGAAGCATTTGCAATTCCGGTCAGATTGGCGTCTTCATAAATCTCGATGCCTTCCTCCGATAACGCCTGCTTGAGGACTGCGGATATGACAGTATCCTCGAACGGAGCAATACGTGGCGCCATTTCCACTACAGTAACCTTAGCACCTAGACGCGAGAACATCTGCGCCTGTTCCAGTCCAATCGCGTTCCCTCCTATTACCAACAATGACTCAGGCACACGAGCAAGAGACATCGCCGACGTAGAGGTTAGGTAATCGATCTCGGCAAGACCGGGAATATCGGGAACAAACGGGCTTGCTCCGCTTGCAATCAGAACATGTCTGGCATGAACGTTGATGACGTCATTCGCCTGATTGGTTACAATTACCCGCACAACGGCAGTTGTATCAGAGCTAGAGAAGGAGGCAGTACCGCGTATGACATCAATGCCAGCCTCAGCCGGGCCTTTTACATGAAATGTCTCGCGGAATCCGCCGATCATAAGATCCTTGTCTGCAACAAGTTGCGCCAGATCAACGGCGCCGGCCGAAGTTTCGAGTCCCTGAAACCGCGGTCGCTGTGCCGACAGACGCGTCGCTGCGGCGGCGATCAGAAACTTGGAAGGAACACAGCCGATATTCAGGCAGGTTCCACCCGCTACGCCATTTTCAATCATCGCAACGGTCTTGCCAAGTCGTCGCGCTTCGTTCGCAGCGGCTCTTGCCGCTGATCCCGACCCAATCGTAACCAGATCGTAGGATAAAACCTCTTTTTGATCAATAATTTGTGAGTTTTGTTGCATAAGACACCTCTAGAAACACAAGGAGACCGATTTGTCTCCTTGCCGATAGATAGACAAATCGGTCTCCTTGTGTCAAGATACGATAAAACACAACAGAGACGGGTCGGATGGACAAGAAAGAGCAACTGATCACCACCGCTTTTCAGCTATTCTATCGGCACGGTGTCCACGCGGTCGGAATCAATCGTGTGCTGGCAGAGTCCGGCGTGGCCAAGAAGACTCTCTACAATCATTTTCCTGGCAAGGACGACCTTGTCGCGGCTACAATCGATCACTGCGATCGGCGTTATTTTTCATGGCTAAATGGGCGTCTGGAAAATGTTGAGGACGGAGAGGAAGCATTATGGGCAGTTTTTGATGCGCTTGATGATTTGTTCAAAGGTCGTGATCCATCAGTACAGGCTTTTTACGGATGCTATTTCATCAACGTGGCCGCCGAGTTCAGCGACCCGAATGATCCGATCCATCAGAAATGCGCGCGCAATAAGATGGAAATGATGAAGCTGATAAGATTTCACGTCGCCCAGATGCTTCCCTATGAAGAATCCAAGCTCGAAATATCCGATACAATCGCGATGCTGATCGAAGGTGCCATAGTGAGAGCCCATGTTGCATCCGATGCTGACGCCGCATTGAAAGCCAAAGCGGCTGCGAAGCGACTATTTTCTACACAAGTCAAAGTGTAAGGAACGTGCCGAAGAATTTGTATTTTCTGAGCAAGAAGGCGCGGAAAAAGACCTCATTTAGCGTTGAGGATAACATTTATTCAATCATGTCTGCGCGCAAATCTTCCAGTTTGAACAGCAGATCGTCTGGTACGAACCCGTTCAGTCTCATAGTGCCAATGGTAGATATGGTGCATCATGGGGATTGACTGACACTTCAGCCTTTCGGCGCAACGATAATGGCCGCGGACTGCCTCACCAATAGCCGCATGCCCCAAGTTGCAAAGCGCGAAAGAGTCCCTAGTCTCGCTTAAGATCACTGCCGTTTTGTTTCTGGTACACACAATCCTGCACATATCCTGCGATGTTGCGATTAACTGGATGCTGTTCCCCCGGTCTCTTTAATCTTTGTGCCGCTCCTCTGGCAGGCGGCGCGCAAACCCCAAGCCTGAAACGACAAGTCCCCGCCATATCTGGCAGGGACGAAAACATCAGGCCGCTTAGGTTAGGCGAACGGGCCGAGTGTTACTCTACTGCACGGAACGAGCAATCGCACCGCTGCGCGGCTGGACCGTGAGGTCCTCATCGTCCTGATCGGTTTCAAGACGCTGGAGGATCGGGCAATGCGGGCGATGGTCGCCCTTGCAAGCGTTCACCAGCATCGTGAGCGTGTGCGCCATGTCCTGCATGTCCGCGATCTTCTTCTCCAGCGCGTCGATGTGGCTCTGCGCCAGACGCTTGACCTCGGCGCTCTGCCGCGTTTCGTCGCGCCACAGGCCGAGAAGATCGCTGATCTCGGCGACCGAGAAGCCGAGATCCCGTGCGCGTCGGATGAAGCGCAGCATGTGAATGTCCGTGTCCGAATAGTCGCGGTAGCCGGAAGACTTCCGATCGGCGGCCGGAATGAGGCCAGTCTGCTCGTAGTAGCGGATCATCTTGGCCGAGACGCCGGATGCCTTGGAGGCTTGTCCGATATTCATGCGTTTTCTCCCGTAAGGTACGACAGCCGACCCCGAATATAGGGTCGGCTGCTTCGTTTCATTAGGTTGTGACCTTGAAAGTCTTGAGCCGCAACGCATTGCCGAGCACGAAGACGCTCGAC
This sequence comes from Rhizobium sp. X9, assembly GCF_018873185.1. Classification (NCBI taxonomy): domain Bacteria; kingdom Pseudomonadati; phylum Pseudomonadota; class Alphaproteobacteria; order Hyphomicrobiales; family Rhizobiaceae; genus Rhizobium; species Rhizobium sp. X9. Next base: position 1,382,417 of record NZ_CP071311.1, read on the forward strand.
AGGGCCATGGCGCCGGCGGCGAAGACCGGCGACAGTAGGATGCCGTAGGCCGGATAGAGCGCGCCGGCGGCGACCGGGATCAGGGCCGTATTGTAGGCGAAGGCCCAGAACAGGTTCTGCCGGATATTGCCGATCGTCGCCTTGGACAACGCGATGGCGTTCGGCACCCCGGTCAGGCTGCCCGACATCAGCACCACGTCCGCCGCCTCGATGGCGATATCCGTGCCCGTACCGATGGCGAGGCCCACATCCGCCTCGGCGAGCGCCGGGGCGTCGTTGATGCCGTCGCCGACGAAGGCGACCTTGCCGTGCTCGGCCTTGAGGCGACGGATCGCCTCGACCTTGCCGTCCGGCAGCACTTCCGCCACCACCTCGTCGATGCCCAGGCGCGCAGCGATGGCCTTGGCCGTGCGCTTGTTGTCGCCGGTGATAATTGCGACTTTCAGGCCGAGATCGTGCAGAGCCTTGATCGCGGCCGGCGTCGTCGCCTTGATCGGGTCGGCGACCGCGATGATCGTCGCGAGCCTGCCGTCGATCGCGGCATAGAGCGGCGACTTGCCCTCGTTGCCAAGGCGCTCGGCCACGGCAGCGAAGCCCGCAACGTCATGGCCAAGCTCGACCATGTAGCGATCTGCGCCGATCTCAATACGCTTGCCGTCAACCACGGCCTTCACGCCGAAGCCGGTCACCGATTCGAAACCAGACACGGCAGGAAGAGCGATGCCTTCCGCCTCGGCCGCATCCACGATGGCGCGGGCGATCGGGTGTTCCGACTTGGCCTCGACGGCCGCGACCAGACCCAGCACCGTTGTCCGGTTGAACCCGGCGGCCAGCTCGAGGTCGGTCAGGGCCGGTTTGCCCTCGGTCAGCGTGCCGGTCTTGTCGACGGCCACGACCCTGGCGTCCTTCAGCAGTTGCAGCGCTTCACCCTTGCGGAAGAGTACGCCCAGCTCCGCGCCCCGGCCGGTGCCGACCATGATCGAGGTCGGCGTAGCCAGACCCATGGCGCACGGGCAGGCGATGATCAGCACGGCGACCGCATTGACCAGCGCGAAGGTGAGCGCCGGCGACGGTCCGAAATAGAGCCATGCCGCGAAGGTCAGAGCCGCGACGGCGAAGACAGCCGGCACGAAATACATCGTCACCTTGTCGACCAGCGCTTGGATCGGCAGCTTCGAGCCTTGTGCTTCCTCAACCATGCGGATGATCTGCGACAGCACGGTGTTGCCGCCGACCGCCGTGGCGCGGATCGCGAAGGCGCCCTTCTGGTTCACGGTGCCGGCGACGACCTCGCTACCATTCGTCTTGGAAACCGGGATCGGTTCGCCGGTGATCATGGATTCATCGACATAGCTTTCGCCCTCGATGACCTCGCCATCGACCGGGATACGGTCGCCGGGACGGACCTCCACGATGTCACCCGACAGCACGGAGTCGATCGGAAGATCGACCGTCTTGCCGTCACGGCGGACGCGCGCCGTCTTGGCCTGAAGGCCGACCAGACGCTTGATCGCTTCCGAGGTACGCCCCTTGGCGCGGGCTTCGAGCAGCCGGCCGAGCAAAATCAGCGTGACGATGACCGCGGCGGCTTCATAATAGACGTTGATCGTCCCTGCGGGCAGGAAGCCCGGCGCGAAGGTCGCGACCAGCGAATAGCCGTAAGCCGCGAGCGAGCCGACTGCCACCAGCGAGTTCATGTCCGGCGCCAGACGCCAGAGGGCGGGAAGCCCCTTGTCATAGAAGCGGATGCCCGGCACGAACAGCACCAGCGTCGTCAGCACGAACTGGAGATACCAACTGTTCGTCATGCCGATGGTGGATTCGATCACGCCATGCACGCCCGGAATGAGGTGCGAGCCCATTTCCAAAAGGAAGACCGGAGCGGTCAGCACCGCCGCGATGGTGAAGTCGCGGGTCAGCTCGCGGCGTTCGGCTTCCTTCTTCTCGGCGCGGTCATCCGTCTCGGCCTGGCTCGACCCGGTTGCCGCTGAGATCACCTTGGCGTCGTAGCCCGCATTCTCGATCGCCGCAATCACGGCTGCCGTGTCTGCGGTTCCCTGGATCGTGGCCTTCTCGGTCGCGAGGTTGACGACGGCGTTGGTGACGCCCGGCACGGCCTTCAGGGCCTTCTCGACGCGACCCACGCAGGAGGCGCAGGTCATGCCCTCGATCGCGACTTCAAGCGAGGCGGCCGCTTGTGCGGCAGGGCTCTCCGAAACCTCATAGCCGACATCCTCGATGGCCTTGACGAGCGTGGCGCGATCGACGGGAGCATTCGTCGTGATGCTTGCCTTTTCGGTCGCCAGGTTGACGACCGCATCGGCAACGCCGGGGACGGCCTTGAGGGCTCGTTCGACACGACCGACGCAGGATGCACAGGTCATGCCTTCTATTGACAGGGAAATTGCCGCGTTTCTGGTGTCCGCAGTTCGAACGGGGGCATTCATAGCCGCCTCCTTTTCTCGTTCCGAAATTCACGTTCGGACGGAAAATGGGGCTTCCAACCATGGGAAGGTCAATAGCGCATTTTCTTTTTTTTAGCCCTTGACCTTCCCACGGTTGGAAGCACCACCTTGGGCGACATGAGATCAAAACCAAGGAGAAATCTCATGGACCTCAAAATTGAAAACATGACCTGCGGCGGTTGCGCCAAGTCCGTCACCAAGGCGATTCAGTCGGTGGACTCCGCAGCCAAGATCGAGACGAACCCCGCCGCGCGCGCCGTCAAGGTCGAGACGACCGCCACGCCGTCCGCGATCTTGCAGGTTCTTGAAGAAGCCGGCTATCCGGCGACCGCAAACTGAACCGGAGCGAGACCATGAACAAGCTCACTCCGATCTTCATCGCAGGGGCCATCGCTATCGCGGGTGGCCTGGCATTCGCTCAGACCCAGATGAAAACGGACAACAACACGATGCAAGGTCACGACATGTCAGGCATGCAGACGCCAGGATCGGACTCGCCGTCGACGAAGGCATACGAGACCGCCATGGCTGCCATGATGAAGGACATGACGGTGCCCTATACCGGCGACGCCGACGTCGACTTCATGCGCGGCATGATCCCGCACCATCAGGGCGCGATCGACATGGCGAAGGTCGTGCTCCAGTACGGCAAGGATCCCGAGGTCCGCAAACTCGCCGAAGAGGTGGTCAAGGCCCAGGAGGGCGAGATCGCCATGATGAAGAAGTGGCTCGCCGACCGAGGCAAGTAACCAGTGTCGCCTGGAACCGCCATCGTGTGTCATCAAAAAAGACGCTCGGCGGCGGACGCGGCGAGCGCGTGGGAGCGGACCAACCTGGATGAATGCAAGCCGAGGGTGCGGATGATGTTGTCTTGCACGGCGTTTTGACGGCGATGCAACGGCTGTTCATCGCTCTGCTCATGCTCCTTTCCTTCGCCAGCGTGGCGTTGACCGTTCCGGCGCTCGGTGCTCGCTTGGCCAGTAACTCCCACGTAATGATTTCGGAACACGGATCGCAGCGTCCGGCCGCAGATACCGCTGCCGATCCGTGTCAGGAGCATCGAATCTGCAGCGGAAACGATGCCTTCTGTTACGCCCTATGCTCAGGCATGACGCACTGGCTTGCGCCTAAGTCGCCGACAAATGCCCCCGCTCCTACCGCAGCGATCTGGAGCTTTACCGAGATGCCGGACTTCGCCGGCATCGGCCCCGCACGCAACGATCGCCCTCCCAAAGACGGTCTTGCTGAACGCAAGTGGCCTGCCTAGTCGCACGCCGATCTGAATTCAGAGGGAGCATAGTCCTCCCAGGAGACCGAAAATGAAGCTTATCTCACGCCGCGGCTTTCTCGCCGCAAGCGCTGCCACGCTATCCGCAGCAGCTCTACCGCGCTTCGCCAACGCCCAAAGCGCGATGGCCCTCAGCGCCGCAACGCGCGTGCTGGACGTCGACGGGCGCGCCGCCACAGTCTTCGGCCTTGAAGGGGCGAGCGGGCAAGGATTGGTTCTCGACCCCGGACAACGCTTTCGCGTCGACCTGGCCAATCGTCTCGATGTGCCGACCCTGATCCATTGGCACGGCCAGATCCCGCCCAACGAGCAGGACGGCGTTCCGAACGTGCCGCGCCCGATGCTGCAACCCGGTGAAACGCGCTCCTATGACTATGAGCCGCTTCCCGGCACCTACTGGATGCACGCGCATATCCCGCTTCAAGAAATGAATCTGCTCGCTGCGCCGCTGATCGTGCGCAGTGCCGAAGACGTGAAGGCCGACCGCCAGGAGGTCGTGATGTTCCTTCATGATTTCTCGTTCAAGACGCCCGAAGAGGTCATGCAGGAGATCACCGGCGTACATGGCGGCGGCCATGATATGAGCGCGATGGGAGGCCAATCCGATCCCGGCGCGTCGATGGACCATTCCGGCATGAAAATGGATATGCCCTCGATGCAGGGCATGGCCATGGACCTGAACGACTACGATTGGGACGCCTACCTCACCAACGACCGCACCTTGTCCGATCCGCAGATCGTCAGGGTCGAAAAGGGCGGACGGGTAAAGCTTCGGGTGATCAACGGCGCTTCGGCCACCGTCTTCTGGATTGATACCGGCGAGCTTTCGGCGCGGCTCGTAGCTGTCGACGGCCATGCCGTGCAACCGCTTGAAGGCAAACGGTTCGGCGTCGCCATGGGCCAGCGTCTCGATCTTGAGCTGGAGCTTGCCGGAGACGGAGCCTGGCCTGTGCTGGCGTTGCGCGAGGGCGCAAAGCAGCGCACCGGGCTGATCCTCGCAACGTCGGGCGCGACTATTCAGAAGATTCCCGCACTCGGCGACGCGGATGCGCCTGCGTTCGACATCGAGCTTTCGCAAGAGCAGACGCTGCGGGCGTCGGACAATCTGCCACCGCGTGCCGCGCAACGCACCCAGATGGTCATGCTAGGCGGCTCGATGCAGCCCTACCTCTGGACCATCGACGGCAAGGTCTGGGGAGAGCACAAGCCGATTGTCGCAACGACTGGCGAGCGCGTCGAGATCATGTTCCACAATATGTCGATGATGGGCCATCCGATGCACCTGCACGGCCACGTTTTTCAGGTCGTGGAGATCAACGGCAAGCGGTTCGAAGGCGCGCGGCGTGACACCGTCTATGTTCCTCCGATGGGCATGGTGACGGTGGCGCTCGATGCTGGTGAGGCGGCGCGCTGGATGCTGCATTGCCACCACATGCCGCACCTTCAAACCGGCATGATGACCGAGTTCAGTGTATCAGCGTAATAGGGCGCCTGCGCCGCGAGGGATCTTCTTGTAAACCGCCTCGGCATCGCGCGAGCCGTGAGACCGGAGTTCATCAAACTCGGCACGGGCTTCGTGCAATTCCTGCACCTGTCGGGTGTTGCGGCCAGACGCCCATGACAGAACTCAACCGCAGCAGGATCGGGCGTGACCGATGGCGAGCGGCGCGGAGACCCAACATATCGCAGCGACGCCCGCCATCGCGCGGCTCGCCGCGCGAAGACATCTGGACGCTCAACCCTACTGTTCGTCAGGTTTCCGCAGGGTTCGATTTCTGCGCATAGACGACGAGTCGCAGATGCTGCCCGCCATCGACGGTGAGCGAGGTGTGCTCGAACTCTACGGGCTGCCCGCCGACACGGATCATGCGCGTGCCGGTGCAAGGTGCATGAACTTCCTGACTGCGCCACCAGTCTTTGAACTCGGGCGAAACTGCTTCCAGTTCCGCGACCAGCCCTTTGGCATCGGCGTCTTCCCGTGCAACAGCAAAGTCACGGCGGAAGCTGGCGAGCATCGCCGGGGCCTGTTCTTCCCAATGGACGATGGCGTCGCGCAGCGCGGGATCGGTAAAGAGCAGCCGCAGCAGGTTTTGCCGGCCGGAATCGTGGCGGTTGAACCCGAACAGCGAATCGGCGGGACCGTTGAAGGCCAGCACGTCCCAGCGCAGGTTGATGATGTAGGCGGCGTGGGGCGCGAGGTCTTCCACCAACCGCGCGGCGAGCGAAGGCACGATGCAGAACGTCTTGCCGGGTTCTGCCGGCGGACGCTCGTGGGCGAGCAGGAACAGATGCCGTCTTTCGGCGGCATCGAGCTTGAGCACGCGGGCGAGATTGTCGAGGAAATCGGCGGAGACCCCGATCTCGCGGCCTTGCTCAAGCCATGTATACCAAGTCAGTCCCACGCCTGCGAGGGCGGCGACTTCCTCTCGCCGCAGCCCCGGCGTGCGACGACGCTTGGCAGCCGGGAGGCCGACATCTTCCGGCAACAGCCGCTCTCGGCGCGTGCGCAGGAAATCGGCAAGTTCGGATCGGGTTCGCTCAAGGGTGCGCATCGGTTAGCCCATTACAAAAAGCAACAGTATAAGAAGTTAAATTGTAAAAGGATAATGGGCGTGGAATCGCTGGCGCGTCAACACAAGAGGACGCCAGATGAGTTCCGAAGCCTGCACCGCCGAACCGCCTTCCACCATATCGCCCGAAGCCATCCGCCGCCCGCCCTGGCTCGGTCTGTCCATCCTGCTACTCGCGGGGTTCGTGACGATCTTCGATCTTTTCGTGGTCAATGTCGCAATCCCTTCCATGCAGGCCGAACTCGGGGCGAGCCTGTCGCAGATCGGGTTCATCGTGGCGGGTTACGAACTCGCCTTCGGTGTGCTGCTGGTTACGGGCGGACGGCTCGGCGATCTCTATGGGCGGCGGAGGCTGTTCATTCTCGGCATGGCGGGGTTCACCCTCGCATCGTTTCTTTGCGGTATTGCCCCCACCGTGGAAATCCTGATGGGCGCGCGCGTATTGCAGGGGCTGGCGGCGGCGTTGCTCTTCCCGCAGGTCTATGCCTCGATCCGGGTGAACTTCTCCGGCGACGACAGCCGCCGCGCCTTCGGTTTCCTCGGCATGACGCTGGGGCTTGCCGCTATCGCAGGACAAATCGTCGGCGGCTTTCTGGTCGAGGCCAACATCTTCGATCTTGGATGGCGCACGATCTTCCTCGTCAATGTGCCTGTCGGGGTCTTCGCAATTCTGATGGCGCGCTTCATCCCGGAGACGCGCTCGCCCGAGCGCCCGACGCTCGACTGGCCAGGCGTGGCGCTGGTCAGCCTCGGCCTTACCCTGTTGCTCGTGCCGCTGGTGGAATCCCCGACCCATGGCTGGCAGCTCTGGAGCTTCCTGTCGCTCGCCGGGGCCGCAATCCTGCTCGCCACCTTCTACCGCCATCAGGAGTGCCGCCGGAAAGCCGGCCATCAGCCCTTGGTGGACATGGTGCTTATGCGCCAACCCCGCTTCGCGCAAGGCGGACTGCTGGTGCTGCTGATCTATTCGACGGCCTCATCCTTCTTCCTTTGCTTCGCGCTTTTGGTGCAGACGGGGTTCGGCCTCAGCCCGTTCGCGGCCGGCAGCGTCTTCGTGCCGTGCTCGATCGCCTTCGTCATCCTGTCCTTGAGCGCGCCGCGCCTCGTCGCACGCTTCGGCACGCCGGCCATTGCCATGGGGGCGCTCGTCTATGCTGTCTCGTTCGGCGTGCTTATCGGACAGGTGTGGATCGCCGGACCCGATCTGGTGGTCACCCATCTCATCCCGGCGCTGATCGTGATCGGAGGGGCGCAGGCGATGATCATGACGCCGCTGCTCAACCTCGTGCTCGGCTTCGTGGAGGAGCGGCAGGCGGGCATGGCCTCTGGCGTCATCTCGACACTCCAGCAGGTTGGTGCAGCTCTTGGTGTGGCAGCGGTGGGAATCCTGTTCGGTGCGGCTCTCGGGACGGGATTGGACGGACAGGCCGCGCGCTACGCCTCCGCCTTCGTCTCCGGCATGAGTTATAACGTCGCTGCCGCCGTCATCGCCGCGATCCTGCTGGCAAGACTGGCAGTCTATGGACGCCGGACGAACTAAATGTGCTGACCTAATCGATGCGGCGGCCGGCGGCGTTCACCACCAATGAGCGACCTTCAGTTAAGAGTCTCGCCCCTCTTGTGTCGGCCATCCAATCAAGGCGCGGCATGGAGGGAGGATGCTATGCTGCATATCGAGTGGTGGCACCATCCGGCCTACGGGTACATGTCACAGCTTTCTGCCGCCGATTTCGCTTGGGAGCATCTGCGCCGCGACGACGAATATCGCCAAGACTGCCAGACGTTGGCGCTGGCCAGCAGACAAAGCGCGCACCAACTGGAATCGTTTGCGCAGCGCTGGGGCTTGCTGTTTCCCGAGTGACCCTGACTTGGCGGCTGATCTGCAAGCTCTGCTCTGGTCGCCGCGCGTGTATGCGAACGCCTTCATGCTGTTGCCCGTCGCGCATGTAATCGACGCGAACGGGCCGACCATCAAGCTTGCCCATCTCGACGGAATCGACCTGCGCCGCGCGGCCGATGGCTGGCACGGCATCTGGCGTGTCGATGGCATCGCGCATCAATTATGGCTGCCTCGCGCTGCTCCCGACGCTGCAACCTTCTACGGCACGTTCTTACCTTCGGATGCCTTTTACGAACTGCGATCTCATGCGGCCCGGCGATTCTGGCGCTCCGTCGAAGGCCGCCCGCCGGGGCCGGACTTTCGGGCCATGCTCGCCCAACTTCGCCAATGGCACATCCTGTCGCTACGCGCCTTGGACGCACGGCTGCACGGCGCGAGCTATCGCACCATCGCCGAAGCACTACTTGGATTCAGGGGCAACAAGGAGGACTGGGAAATCGCCCCGAGCAAGAACAAGGCTCGCCGCCTCGTTGCACACGGCATCAAGATGATGCGCGGTGGCTATCGGTTGCTGCTGCACTATCCCATCAAGGCAGATGGGCAGCGCTGAACGGGCAACCTGCGAAGCCATATGCAGCGCCTTTTTCCTGCCTGTGCTCAAACCGGGATTGTGATGGATTTATGCTGGAAGTGCGATCTGGCACCAGCTTGATATCGTGCGTGAGGTCGTCGAGGCCGGTGACAGTCGCGTCCAGGCGTCGCGGCGTCTCCACGGCATCGTCGTCATCGCTGCCCAACCAGGCTACGGCCGCATCCGTGTGCGGCAGAGCGCGACATGAAAGGATCAGGCCATCGGCTTTCTCTTCCTCGGTGAGCGCGAAGCGTGAGTGCTGGAGCAATTCCACCTCGCCCTCGATCAGGCGGGACTTGCAGGAGCCGCAGCGGCCGGAGCGGCAACCGTGAGGATAGGGAATGCCGGCGGCGAGCGCGGCGTCGAGGATGGTTTGGTCCTTTTGGACCTCAAGGCTGGTCCGCGCCTGCCGGATATCAACGAACTTGATCGTCATCTGCGTCTCCTCACAGGCCCCCGGCGAGACCGAGCGCCTTGACGAGGCCCGGCTTCTGGCTCAGGAAAGTCCCGTAGAAGACGTCCGATCCTATGATGGTGATCGGAGCGACGCGGACGCCGGTCCGGGCCTTTGCCTCCTCGGCGATCTTCGGGTCGGTGAGGTCGCGTTCCTCGTAGGCGAGGCCCTGTTGGTCGAGCCAGCGTTTGAGCGCGTGGCAGTCCGGACAGGTCGGTGTGGTGTAGATGAGAATCTGGGGTTTGCTGCTCTCTGTCATCGGTCTTGCCCTTCTCTGAATTCGACTCGGTTGCCCCGCCGCCAGGCCGCACAACGGTAGGCGGATTTGGCAAGGTTGTCCGCAGCGTGCGGCTTCCAGCGATTGTAAGGTCAAGACTGTTCTTGCGCGGAAAAGGAAAATTCGAGATGTGACGCAGGGGCAGAGAAGGACTGCGCCAACTGTCCCGCCGATCGACAGCGACCGTGTTTCGCATTGTGATTGCGCGCCCATCCGGTAAACTGGGTGAGACCAATCAACACGGACAGCTCTTGGCGATCAAATGCCGGCAGGTTCCGTCCCGAACTCAGGTAAAGCTTGCAGATGACTGCTATCAAGAAGACGAACGCCAAGAAGCCGGACGATCGTGCGGCCCCCACGCATATGGAGGTTGAAGCTCACCTCCTGCTCCCGTCGCTCTCGCAGAACGAGGTCACGATCCTCGCGGAAACGTTTCGCCTGCTCGGCGATCCCTCACGGTTGAAGATCCTGCTGAGCTGCGTACCGGCGCCCATTTCGGTGGGCGACATCGCCGAGCGGCTCGACCTGTCCGTGACCCTCGTCAGCCACCATCTGCGCCTGCTGCGTGGCGCGCGTCTCGTCAAGGGCGATCGCCAGGGCAAGCAAATCTTCTACGAGATCGCCGACCACCACGTCAGCCATGTTCTTCAGGATATGGCGACGCATATTTCGGAGGACCATGCGGACGACTGATCTGCCTGGAAAAGAGCATAATTTTCCTGAAAACACTTGAATAACTGTTCAATTGTGTTATTGACTCCTTCCGAAGCCGCGCAGGGCGTGTGAGGACGCGCGCCCGCTGCGGCGGCCGGAAAGGAGATCGGAATGACAACTGGACTTTCAACGCCGGGCGCTAATGAACGGCTCGGTTTTCGTGTCGACGGCATGGATTGCGCAAGCTGCGTCGGCAAGATTGAGACGGCCTTGGGCCGTCTGGGGGGTATCTCCGACGTTGCCGTCAACTTCGCGACTGAGACATTGTTGCTCTCGCGCGATGCCACAAGCAAAACGACGTCGAAGGATATCGCCAAGAAGATTCGCTCGCTCGGGTTCGACGTGTCCGAGCTGCCGCCTTCTGCGATTCCCGCCGCGCCTGTGCAGCGCTCCGACGCCCATGCTGGTCATGATCACAAAGGCTGCGCCGGCGATCACGATCACGCAAGCCACGACGATCACAACGGCTGCGGCGGCCACGATCACAAGCACGACCATGGTCATGACGGTCACGATCACGCCGCGCACGGCCATCACGGTGCTTGCGGTGGCGATCAAGACCACGCTCACCACGACCACGAGCACGAGCACGCTCATCACGATCATGATCACGGCCACGGTGGCTGCTCTGGACATGATCACGCGGGCCGCGCGCCAACTCCCCGCGCCGCACCGGCCTCTCCACCCAATGTCTCGATGCGTGTCGAGGGGATGGATTGCGCAAGCTGCGTCGGCAAGATCGAGGTCGCCTTGGCGCGGATGCCAGACGTCTCCGACGTGCGCGTGAACTTCACGACCGAAACGCTCGAACTGACGCTTGCTGCCGGCGCGATCACCAAGGTCGCCGACATCGAAAAGACGATCAAGAGCCTCGGCTTCGGGGTGTCCAACACAGGCGGGCTTTCGGCTTCGTCCGATGCGGCCATCGACGTCGCGCCAGCGATGCGCAATCAGCGCTGGTGGCAGACCCGCAAGGGCAAGCATGTCATTGGGCTCGGTCTGCTGATGGGCTCGGCCTACGCCATTGCCCAATTCTTCCCCCTTTATGCGGAATGGATCTTTGCCGCCGCCGTCGTCGCGGGCGTCATTCCCTTCGCTCGCAAGGCATTCGCGCTCGCGACCTCTGGATCTCCGTTCTCTATCGAGACGTTGATGGTTGTCGCCTCGATCGGCGCCCTCGTGATCGGCGAGGCTGAAGAAGCGGCTGCGGTCGTGTTCCTGTTCGCGGTCGGGGAATTGCTCGAAAGCGTTGCGGCCGGGAGGGCGCGCGCCGGTATAAAGGCCCTTGCATCGCTCGTGCCGAAAACGGCCGTCCTGCTCGATCCGAATGGCGGGCAGCGCAGCGTCCCGGCCACGTCCTTGCGTGTCAGCGATCTGGTTCTGGTGCGGCCGGGCGACCGCGTGCCGGCCGACGGGCAAATCATCCAGGGCGCTTCCAGCCTCGACGAGTCGCCTATCACCGGCGAATCCGTGCCACGCTCGAAGGCCAAGGGAGACAGCATTTTCGCCGGCTCCATCAATGTCGATGGCGTTCTTCAGGTCCGCGTTGAAAAGACGGCTTCCGACAACACGATCTCGCGCATCATCCAGCTCGTCGAGCAGGCGCAGTCCGCCAAGGCCCCGACCGCGCGCTTCATCGAGAATTTCAGCCGCTACTATACCCCGGCGGTGATGCTGATCGCCGCGCTGATCGTCGTCGTCCCGCCGCTCGCGATGGGCGGTGATTGGGACACATGGATCTACCGCGGCCTCGCGCTGCTGCTGATCGCATGCCCCTGCGCGCTTGTCCTCTCGACGCCTGCGGCGATTGCCTCGGGCCTCGCCGTCGGCACGCGCCGCGGCCTCCTGATCAAGGGCGGTAATGCGCTCGAAACCATCGGCAAGGTGAGCGCCATCGCCTTCGACAAGACGGGTACGCTCACTGAGGGCAAGCCGCGCGTCACCGAAGTCTTCGCCTTTGGCAAGAATGAGGAGAGCGATGTTATCGCGTTGGCGGCGGCAGTCGAAAAGGGTTCGAGCCATCCGCTTGCAAAGGCGATCATCGGCCGCGCCGAAACCGATGGCGTCGCCGTTCCCCTCGCACAGGACGCATCGGCGACGGCGGGTAAGGCCGTGCATGCGACTGTTGCCGGCCGTCGCCTCGCCGTCAGCTCCCCGACACATGCCGCCCAGGTGACGACGCTCGGGGGGCTGGAGCGCAGCGCCATCGAGAAGCTCGAAGATCGCGGCAATACCGTTGCCGTCCTTTTCGACGAGCAGGCGAAGGAAGTCCTCGGCCTCATCGCCCTGCGCGACGAACCGCGCCGTGACGCGCGCGAGGGTGTCGCCCAGCTCAAAGCGATGGGGGTCCGCTCCGTCATGCTGACCGGCGACAACCGGCGCACCGCCCAGGCCATTGCCAAGGGTCTCGGTATCGAGTGGAGCGCCGAGCTGCTGCCGCAGGACAAGCTCAATCTCGTGAATGAGATGAAGCGCCAGTCGAAGGTTGCCATGGTCGGCGACGGTATCAACGATGCTCCGGCTCTGGCCTCTGCTGATGTTGGTATCGCTATGGGCGGCGGAACTGATGTCGCCATCGAGACTGCTGATGCGGCCCTCATGAAAAGCCGCGTCACGGATGTCGCCCATCTGGTCGCGCTGTCTCGCGCGACCATGGCGAACATTCACCAGAATGTGGTCTTCGCTCTGGCGCTGAAGGCGTTGTTCCTTGTCACCAGCGTCCTCGGCATCACCGGCCTCTGGATCGCGGTCCTTGCCGATACGGGCGCAACTGCGATCGTTACGCTGAATGCGTTGCGGCTCTTGCGTTTCAAGGGGGCGAAGTCTGCCGATGACGGTCGCGATGAAGGTATGCGTTCTCGCCCCCTCGTCCCGGCCGAAAGCCGCTAGTCCCACGCACTCAAGGAGCCGTCAGCCGGTTAGGACTGGCGGCTTCCCATGACTGGAGCCCGTCGCGGTAACGCTGATCCATCGCGCTCATTCGGGGACGGACTCCACTTCCTCCAAGACGTCGGCGAAGCAAGGCATGCGGTTGGCCGCTGCATGGCTAGGCGGCAGCGTCAAGGGTCCGTTCGGAAAAACTTTTCCAAGGCCCTTGACCTTTCCATCGTTGGAAACCGCACCTTCGCAAAAAAAATGAACGTCGCCGCATCCGGCTGGCCGGGAGCGCGCGTCTTTTGAAGGTGAACGAGAATGAGTAATAAAGCCGCCACCCTATTCCTGGCCGGCGCCGTCATCGCCGGTGGCACGCTTGCCACCGTCTATCGCGACGAGATCGGACCCTACGCCAAAAGCGTTCTGGCGCTTGCTTCCTCGACCGCTGCCTCGGAGGCTGTCGCGCAGCCGGCACAGATGCCTGTTCCGCAGGTGCCGGTTGCCGAGGTCATCACGCGCAAGGTCGCGCCGTCCGTTGAGTTTACCGGTCATCTGGAAGCGGCCAAGGCACAGTTGCAGCAGGCAAACGTTCTGCACGATCAGGCCGAGATCGACTTCGGGCGCACCGAAGCGCTGACTTCGAAAGGCAACGCGCCACGCAAGGCTTTCGATGACGCGCAGGCCATGCGGCGTCAACGCCAGGCGCAAGTCGACATCGCCAAGGTTGCCGTCTCGGCCGCCGAACTCGATCTCTCCTTCACCCGCGTCACCGCACCGATTGCAGGGCGCGTCGACCGGGTTCTCATCACAGAAGGCAATCTCGTCACCGGCGGCAATGCAGGCGCTGCGACGCTCCTCACCACGATTGTCGCGACCGACCCGCTCTACGTCTATTTCGACATCGACGAAGCCACCTATCTCGGCTTTGTAGCCAATGCCCGCGCACCCGAGACGGGAACGGTTGCCGGCAAGCTCCCGGTGCATCTGGGCTTGATGACCGATACGGGCTTCCCGCATACCGGCGAACTCGACTTCCTCGGCAACCGCGTGGACCGGAGCACCGGGACGATCCGCGCAAGAGCCATCGTCAAGAACCCGGACGGCAGGCTGACGCCCGGCCTGTTCGCGCGGGTCAAGCTCGTCACGGCCGAACCAGCCCAGACCGTGCTCATCGACGATCAGGCGATCGGTATCGACCAGGGGCGGCGCTACGTTCTCGCTCTCGGGGCCGACAACAAGGCGGAATACCGCCCGGTCGAAATCGGACCCATGATCGATGGCCTGCGCGTCGTCGCGGCGGGTCTCAAGCCAGCCGACAAGATCATTGTGAAAGGACTCGTCCGCCCAGGCATGCAGGTGGTGCCGCAGATGATCTCCATGCTGCCGGGGGATGCTGAGAACGGTGACCAAGCTGCCGCGGGATCGCAGGAGGCGCGTCAATGAATATTCCGCGCTTTTTCGTCGACCGCCCCATCTTCGCGGTCGTTCTATCCGTCCTGATGCTGATCGCCGGTGGTCTGACGCTTCTGAAGCTCCCCCTCAGCGAGTATCCGCAAGTGACGCCACCCACAGTGCAGGTTACCGCAAGCTATCCCGGTGCGAATCCCGAAGTGATCGCCGAAACCGTCGCCGCCCCTCTGGAGCAGGCTATCAACGGCGTCGAAAACATGCTCTACATGAGTTCGCAGGCGGCGACCGACGGACGCATGACCCTGACCATTGCGTTCAAGCAGGGCACCGACCCCGACATGGCGCAGATTCAGGTGCAGAATCGCGTTTCGCGCGCCTTGCCCAGGCTTCCGCAGGAAGTGCAGCGCATCGGGGTCGTGACGCAGAAGACGTCCCCGGACATCCTGATGGTCGTCCATCTCGTCTCGCCCGACAATCGCTACGATCCCCTCTACCTGTCGAACTTCGCGATCCTTCAGGTTCGCGACCAGTTGGCCCGGTTACCGGGCGTGGGTGACGTCATCCTCGGCGGAGCCGGCGAATATTCGATGCGCGTGTGGCTCGATCCGGCCAAGGTGGCCGCGAGGGGGCTGACCGCCAGCGACGTCGTTGGGGCGATTCAGGAACAGAACGTTCAGGTGGCCGCCGGCTCGGTCGGCCAGCAGCCCGAAGCCTCGGCGGCGTTTCAGGTGACGGTCAACACGCTCGGAAGGCTGTCCAGCGAGCAGCAGTTCGGCGAGATCGTCGTAAAGACAGGCACCGACGGTCAGGTCACCCGCTTGCGCGACGTTGCCCGCATCGAGCTTGGCGCAGACTCCTATGCCCTTCGTAGCCTCCTCAACGGCAAGCCGGCGCTCGCGATGCAGATCATCCAAAGCCCCGGCGCGAATGCGCTCGACGTATCGAGCGCCGTCCGCACCACCATGGCCGAACTTCAGAAGGGCTTTCCGGAAGGCATCGAATATCGGATCGCCTACGATCCCACGGTGTTCGTCAAGGCGTCTCTCGAAGCTGTGGTCATGACGCTGCTCGAAGCCGTCGTGCTGGTCGTTATCGTCGTGGTTCTGTTCCTCCAGACGTGGCGGGCGTCGATTATTCCCCTTGTCGCCGTTCCCGTCTCCCTGGTCGGCACATTTGCGCTGATGTATATGTTCGGTTTCTCGCTGAACACGTTGTCCCTCTTCGGCCTCGTTCTCTCGATCGGCATCGTGGTCGACGACGCGATCGTCGTGGTCGAGAACGTCGAGCGCCACATCGCGCTTGGGGAAACGCCGAAAGAGGCGGCGCGCAAGGCCATGGACGAGGTGACGGGGCCGATCGTTGCCATCACCTCCGTCCTGTCGGCCGTGTTCATTCCATCGGCGTTCCTCTCGGGCTTGCAGGGCGAATTCTACCGCCAATTCGCGCTGACGATTGCGATCTCGACTATCCTGTCGGCGATCAACTCACTCACGCTCTCTCCGGCGCTTGCTGGCGTGCTCCTGAAGCCCCACCACGGCGACGTGAAGCGCGATCTCCTGACCCGCGTGATCGACTTCCTGTTCGGCTGGTTCTTCCGGCTGTTCAATCGCTTTTTCGACGGCGCCTCGAACGCCTATGCCTGGTCGGTGCGCCGTGCCGCGAGGCTCAGTGGCCTCGTCCTGCTCGTCTATGCCGGCCTGCTCGGCATGACGTGGGTCGGCTTCCAGACGGTGCCGGGCGGCTTCGTGCCAGCCCAGGACAAATACTACCTCGTCGGCATCGCCCAGCTCCCGACCGGCGCTTCGCTCGACCGGACCGAGGCTGTGGTTAAGAAAATGTCGGAGATCGCGCTTGCCGAGCCGGGCGTGGAGAGTGTCGTCGCGTTTCCGGGGCTCTCGGTCAACGGCATGGTCAACATCCCCAACGCGGCTGTCATGTTTACGATGCTCAAGCCGTTCGACGAACGAAAGGACCCGTCGCTTTCGGCCTTCGCCATCGCCGGCAAGCTCATGGGCAAGTTCAGCCAGATCCCCGATGGCTTTGCCGGCATGTTCCCGCCGCCGCCCGTTCCGGGGCTCGGTTCGACCGGCGGCTTCAAGATCCAGATCGAAGATCGAGCGGGTCTCGGCTTCGAAGCGCTCGCTCAGGCGCAGGGCGCGATCATGGGCAGAGCGATGCAGATGCCCGAGCTGGCCGGAATGCTGGCGAGCTTCCAGGTGAACGCGCCGCAGGTGCAGGTCGATATCGACAGGGTGAAAGCGAAGTCGCAAGGCGTGCCGCTCAACACCATCTTCGAGACGTTGCAGGTCAACTTGGGATCGCTCTACGCGAACGACTTCAATCGCTTTGGCCGCACCTACCGCGTGATGGTGCAAGCGGACGCGCCGTTCCGCATGCAGCCCGAGGACATCGGCCGCCTGAAGGTCCGCAACGCAGCTGGCAACATGATTCCGCTTTCGGCTCTGCTGACCATCAAGCACAGCTCAGGCCCCGATCGTGTCATGCACTACAACGGCTTCCCGTCTGCGGACATCAGCGGCAGTCCCGCGCACGGATACTCGTTCGGGCAGGCCACCGCCGCCATGGAGCGCATCGCATCGGAAACCTTGCCCGTGGGAATGGCCTTCGAATGGACCGATCTCGCCTATCAGGAGAAGCAGGCCGGCAACACCGCCATGTATGTCTTCCCGCTGTCCGTCCTGCTCGCGTTCCTGATCCTCGCGGCGCAGTACAACAGTTGGTCCCTTCCCTTCGCGGTCCTGCTGATCGCGCCAATGGCATTGCTCTCGGCAATCGCCGGGGTGTGGTTCACCGGCGGCGACAACAACATCTTCACGCAAATCGGCTTTGTTGTTCTGGTCGGTCTTGCCGCGAAGAACGCAATCCTGATCGTCGAGTTCGCCCGAGCGAAGGAAGGTGAAGGCGTCGATCCCTTGACCGCCGTCCTCGAAGCGGCTCGCCTGCGCCTGCGACCGATCCTGATGACATCGCTCGCTTTCATCGCCGGCGTGATTCCGCTCGTCATCGCCACCGGGGCGGGCGCCGAAATGCGGCACGCCATGGGCATCGCCGTCTTCGCCGGCATGCTCGGCGTGACGCTGTTCGGCCTGCTCCTGACGCCGATCTTCTATGTGGTCGTGCGCCGGCTCGCGATCAGGCGGAGCGCGTCGCCCCAGCAGGCGACTGAAGCCCACGCCTAAGGAGGTCGGCACACGATTCCGCGCCGGGGCTGCCCGTGGCCGTCGCCGCACCTCGGCGTGGTCGGGCCACGAGGACCTCAGCGATCGAACACACAGCAAAACATCAACACGCGGCTATCCGGAAGGGACTTCAAACATGGATATCGGCATCGGCGAACTCTCTCAGCTCACCGGCGTCAAAATTCCTACGATCCGCTACTATGAGCAGATCGGGCTGCTGCGCGAGCGCTCGCGGAGCAAGGGAAACCAGAGACGCTACGACCACGGCGCGGTTCATCGCCTTCTTTTCATTCGCCGCGCCCGCGATCTCGGCTTCAGCATCGAGGCGATCAAGGATCTGTTTCGACTTGCCGACGTCTCATTCTCAAGTCCGGCCGAAGCGCTCCGCATCGCAAAGGAGCAACTCGCTGCGGTCGAGGAAAAAATCGTTCAACTGGAAACACTCGAAAAGGTGATTCAGCTCGTTGCCGAAAGCGAGAATGACGGGAATCTGATCCCGCTCGATATTTTGCCCTTGAATGACACCAGCCGCGATGGCGATGCTGAGGTGAAAGCTTCAAGCAAAGGCCGCGTATCGATTCACTAGCCTCATCCCAAGGACCCACGACGTTGAGATACTATTCCCATGTGAAAAGGAGCCAGAGCTGTATCGTGGTCGGTGCGGGACCGGCGGGCCTGATGCTCGGTCTCCTACTGGCCCGGTCGGGCGTCGACGTCACGGTCATAGAAAAGCATCAGGACTTCCTGCGGGACTTTCGCGGAGACACCATCCACCCGTCGACCCTCGAAGCGATCCACGAGCTTGGCTTCCTCGACGAGCTTCTCGCTCTTCCCCACCAGAAAGCCTACCAGCTCCACGCCGAGATCGCCGGGCGCAGCGCCACGATCGCCGATTTCTCCAGGCTACCGACGCGCGCCAAGTTCATCGCCTTCATGCCGCAATGGGACTTCCTGAATTTTCTGGCGGAAAAGGCTGGGGAATATCCGCGTTTCCGACTGCAAATGTCGACCGAAGTAACCTCGCTTCGTTGGGACAACGAACGCGTTGTCGGCGTGAACGTGCGCCAGGGCGACCGCGACCTCGTTCTGGAAGCCGATCTCGTGATCGGGGCGGATGGACGCAATTCGATCGTCCGCAAGGCGGCAGGACTTGACGTGCAGAGTTTCGGTACTGCCACCGATCTTCTCTGGATGAAGGTCTCGAAAGAGGCCGGCGATCCCCAGCAGGCGATGGGGCATGCCGGCCCGCGGCAGGGGCTGGTTTTGATCGATCGTGGCGACTACTGGCAATGCGGCTATGTCCTTGCCAAGGGAACCGTCGATACCCTGAAAGCGGAGGGGCTTAGCGCGCTTCGCGCGAGGATTGCCGAAGTCGCGCCATTGCCGAACGATCGCTTTGAAGAAATTCGCTCCTGGGATGACGTCCACCTCCTGAGCGTTCGGATCGACCGGCTGAAGACGTGGTGGAAACCCGGCGTGCTGTGCATCGGGGATGCAGCCCACGCCATGTCGCCGATCGGCGGTGTCGGGGTAAATCTCGCGATCCAGGACGCTATAGCCACGGCCAACACGCTGGCGGAAGCCTTGCGCGAGGGCCGGCTGCAAACATGCTTGCTTGATGCCGTACAGCGCCGACGCAGCTTTCCAACCAAAGCGACCCAGAAGCTGCAATTGATGATGCGCAGTCGCAAGCGAGCGGGTGAGGCGCGCAATACGCGAAGTCGGAAACCTCCACTCTTCATGCGGCTGATAGCCAGGTCATCTCTGCTGCCCCGGCTGACTGGCCGCCTCATTGGGATCGGCTTCCGTCCGGAGCATGTCCGCACCCAACTCGTCGATTGGACCTGTTCGCTGAAAGGCCCTCATAGACAGAAGCCGCACGATGACGCGCTGGAAGACCATTGATCGCACCACATCGAAACCTGCGACCTGTGCCACCGGCCCAGGCGGAGCGACAGTTGAACGAGGAGTGAATGTGAAGACCGTCAGGCTTGGGACGATAGAGTTTTGCAACACTCGACCGATGGTGTTTATGGGCGGCGTGAACGTGCTGGAAAGCCGCGATCTCGCCATGCGGGTGGCGGAGGTGATGACGACGGAGACGACGCGCCTGAACATGCCGTATGTCTTCAAAGCTTCTTTCGACAAGGCTAATCGGTCATCGAACCGATCCTATCGCGGGCCGGGGATCGATGAGGGCCTGAAAATCCTTCAGGAGGTACGCACGAGCTTCGGCGTCCCGGTCCTCACGGATATCCATCTTCCCGAACAGGCTACGGTCGCCGCCGAGGTCTGCGACGTGCTGCAACTGCCCGCGTTTCTGGCGAGGCAAACCGACCTGATCGAGGCGATCGCACGAACGGGCAAGGTCGTCAATGTCAAAAAACCGCAATTCATGAGCCCAAGCCAGATAGGGCATGTCGTCGAAAAGCTGGAGGACTTCGGCAATCATCAGGTCGTCATATGCGAGCGGGGAAGCAGCTTCGGCTACGACAATCTCGTTGTCGACATGCTGGGCTTTGGTGTCATGAAAACCGTGACGGCTGGCGTACCGATCGTTTTTGACGTCACCCATTCGCTGCAAATGCGCCAGGCCGGAGCAAGCAGCTCCGGCGGTCGCCGCGATCAGGCGTTCGAACTCGCTCGATCCGCCATGGCATTGTCGCTGGCCGGACTATTCGTGGAGGCTCACCCCGATCCGGACAGGGCCTTGTGCGACGGTCCAAGCGCCCTGCCTCTCGCCCAAATCCCGGCGTTCCTCGCGCAGGTGAAGGCCGTCGATGATCTGGTGAAGTCCTTTGCCGGAATTGGCCACGACTGCCAATAAGCCACATCAACGCCACTTGGCGTTACGGGTTTGCCTGGGCGGCCCAAACAATCCCTTCTCAGCGGTGAATGAGACGATAGTGCGGGCGGTCGTACACGAACCGACATATCCGTAAGGACGGCGGATTTTGAATGCGCTGCGTCTACCAACTCCGCCACGCCCGCACTTTGCCGCCGATCGCCCTCTAGGTCTCTGCCCCTAGCGCCATTTCGGCAGGATTCTCATACTCCACTCCCACACCGCCAGCCCGTTGAAAATACGATGTTTTCACTTCATCGTGATTTCCTGTTGATTGGTAGACAAACCCCTTTTTGAGACGGCGTTGTTCGACATCGCGATCCTGTTTCGGGAAGGCGGCTTCTACGGTCGGGTCCGCTACAAGACCAGCTCGCTCTATCCGTCAATGGTCATGCACGGCATCGGCAATTCCGTCGCGGTGCTTGAACGCCTGCTGAAGTGAAGGCCGTGCCCGGCGCGCGGGCGCCGAGGCGTTCACGTTGGAGACCGATTCGGCGTCGCCGGCCGGACGAGCGTCCGCGCGACCCGCCTATGTTTAACCGCCGATAGCCAGGAGCCCTACTCCGACCGAATCACCCTTTCCGCCCGTTGGATCGAACTACATGGTCGTTCGTGTAGCAGCGTGAGCCAATGCTCGCAGGCGGGCCCGACAGGGATCGGTATCTCCACTGAAAAGCGTCTCGCGCTTTCTCATCAGCAAACGATCGGCGACCTCACGCCGATCAAAGGAGGACGGATGACTGACGGAAAATTTCTCACCGCCGAAGAAGTATCGGAACGCTATCGCGGAGGAGTGTCTGTCGGCACGCTTCGCAATTGGCGTGCGATGAAAATCGGGCCTTCCTTCGTGAAGATCGGCAAAGCCGTGCTCTATCCCATCGTGGAGCTTGAGGCCTGGGACGAAACGAATAAGATTCGTTGCCGGGCTTCAAGGAGACTCACCGGGAGCGACGGGGATCAGGTGTGAGGTCACGTTCGATCACAAAAACAGACCCCAATTACCGGCACCTACTCAACAGACACATCGAAAAAAGACCGGAAATTCAACACTTTAGTAAATTACGTGGGACGTTTCACAATCACCCAAGTGGAGACCCCACCCCCTCGCGTGCGGATATCGAGATGACCAAAACCATCATCGATACGGCAAAGCCGCTCGGCATCGCCGTGCACGACCACATCATCATCGGCAAGGACGGCCATGCAAGCTTCAAAGGGCTTCGGCTGATCTGACATTGACTGACGCTGACGCGAAGATTCTTTCTCGCCTGCAACCCATAAGAGCGGCATCAATACAAAATTAATACCTATAAATTAGCATTTCCGAAAATAATAAATCAAGGCATCGAACCTTGGTGCCTAGAGAAACGGGGGTGCTTTATGCGTAATGCAATGCGTTTCCTTCGCGATCGGTCCGGCTCGAACGCTGTCGAGTTCGCCATCGTCGCGCCGATCTTCTTTCTCGTCCTGCTGACCATGATCGCCTATGGCATCTACCTGATGGCGGCCTATTCGGTGCAGCAGATCGCCGCTGATGCGGCACGAACGGCGGTTGCCGGGCTGAACACGACCGAACGCCAGCAGCTCGCCCGGGATTTCATCACCAAGAGCAGCCTCAACTACGCTTTCATGGACAAGAAGCGTTTCACGGTGAATGTCTCCACCGATCCCGCCAATGCCAACCAGTTCACGGTCAAAGTCGAGTATGACGCCCGCGATCTGCCGATCTGGAGCCTCTACAGCTACACCCTGCCCGAGCCGGTTATCCGGCGTTTTTCCACCATCCGGATCGGAGGAGCATGACATGCTGACCATCTCTTCTTTGCTCTCCCGTTTCGCCAAGGACCGCAGGGGCAACATCGCCATATCGGCCGGGCTCACCGCGCCGCTTTTCATCGGTATATTGGCGCTCGGTGTTGATTATGGCTACCTGACCCTGCAGAAGCGGCAATTGCAACAGACCGCTGATCTTGCAGCCATTTCGGCGGCGGCCAATGCGGCCGATCCCGAAAAGGCGGTCCAGCAATATTTCGCCCTCAACGGCATGGACCTCGGGGTCAAAACGCCAAACGGCCTGTTGACCGCAACCGGTCTTGAACCTTTCGACCCCTTGAACGAATTTGCCAAAAGCAACGGTTATGCCGAGATCGTAAAAGGTCACTACGAACCCGACGCTACGCTTCCAGTCGACCAGCGATTCGTTGACAATGCCCTGCCCACCAATGCGGTGAAAGTGAACATCGTCGAAAAAGGCCAGATATTCTTCGCCTCCGCTTTTACAACGGCGCCCAAGGTCTCAGCGGTCGGAACCGCCTCGTCCCAGAAGATCGCCGCATTTTCGGTGGGATCGCGGCTCGCAAGCCTCGACGATGGAATCCTGAACAGCCTGCTCGGCGGCCTGCTCGGCACCACGGTTTCGCTCAAGCTCATGGATTATCAGGCGCTGCTCGCTGCCGATGTCAACGCATTACATGTCGTCGAGGCGCTGGCCGTCGATCTCAAACTCACCGCCGGCACCTACAAGGATGTTCTGAAAACGGAAATCACCTATGGCCAGTTCCTGAATGCGCTGACGAAGACCACCGGCCTGCAGCCGGCTGTCGCCACCATTCTGACTGCGCTGCAAAAAACCGTCAACAAGAGCAATATCAAGCTCAAGCTTGAGGAAATCCTCAATCTCGGGCCGTTCTCCGACAAGCTGATCGGTAGCGGCGAAAACCTCAAGGTCACCGCCGGCGTCTTCGATCTCATCAATGCCGCCGCCGTGGCGGGCAATGGCGGCAACCAGCTGGCGCTTAATCTCAACGCCAACCTGCTGGGTCTCGCCTCGGTCAAGGCAACGCTTGCCATCGGTGAACCACCTGTCGAAACGCCGTCACTCGCCGTCGGCGGTCCGGGCACCGTGGTCCGTACCGCGCAGACCCGGCTGGCGGTCAATGTCGTGGTCGATGGGCTTCAGGCGATTGCCGGCCTGAAGGTCAATGTTCCGCTCTATGTGGAAGTCGCCCATGCCGAAGCACGGCTTGCCGATATTCGCTGCACGGGCGGCGGACAGGGAACCGTCGATGTCGAGGTCGTCCCCGGCGTCGCGGAAATCGCCCTCGGTAATGTCGATACCTCGGCCTTCGCCAATTTCGGCAAGGACCCGCGCGTCACCAAAACAGCGATCGTGGATTCTGCATTGCTCGCCATCAATGGCAGCGCTCTCATCAACGCCACCAACATGAAGAAAACCAAGCTGACTTTCACGCAGTCGGATATTACCCAGGCAAAGATCAAGAGCGTCTCCACCAAGGACACCGTTACCACTCTCGTCAGTTCCCTGCTGAAGAACCTCGATCTGGATATCAGGCTCCTCTTCCTCAACCTCGATCTGGGAGGGCTGGCGGGAATCCAGGCCGCACTTGCCAATACGCTTTCCGTGGTCACGGCCCCAGTCGATCAGCTGCTCTACAACGTGCTTCTGGTTCTCGGCGTCAAGATCGGCGAGGCCGATGTACGGGTCACGGATGTTCGGTGCCAGCAGCCGGCGCTGGTGCAGTAATTCAGCACCGCGCATGAAAAAGCCGCCGGATGGTCTCCCGGCGGCTTTTTTCGTTTAAGGCTTTAATATCAGGCGTTGGCAATCGCCAGGCGCTTCTCGTCCCGGCCGCTCTTCATGCGCTCCGACAGAAGGAAGGCCAGTTCCAGCGCCTGATCGGCGTTGAGACGCGGATCACAATGGGTGTGGTAACGGTCGGACAGCGAATCCGCCGTCACGGCGCGCGCGCCGCCCGTGCATTCCGTCACGTCCTTGCCGGTCATCTCGATATGGATGCCACCCGGATGCGTGCCTTCGGCGCGGTGAATCTGGAAGAAGCTTTCGACTTCCGACAGGATGCGCTCGAACGGACGCGTCTTGTAGTGGTTGAGCGTGATCGTATTGCCATGCATCGGATCGCAGGACCAGACGACCTTGCGGCCTTCCTTCTCAACCGCACGGATGAGCTTCGGCAGGCTGTCCGCCACCTTGTCATGACCGAAACGGCAAATCAGCGTCAGGCGTCCGGCCTCGTTCGCCGGGTTCAGCGCATCGATCAGCTCGATCAGATTGTCCGGCGTCAGAGACGGACCGCATTTCAGGCCGATCGGGTTCTTGATGCCACGGAAATATTCCACATGCGCATGGTCAAGCTGACGCGTGCGGTCACCGATCCAGATCATGTGGCCGGAGGTGGCATACCAGTCGCCCGAGGTGGAATCGACGCGGGTGAGCGCCTCTTCGTAACCCAGCAGCAGGGCCTCATGGCTGGTGAAGAAATCGGTCTCGCGCAGGCTCGGATTGTTCTCCGCGCTGATGCCGATCGCCTTCATGAAATCCATGGTTTCGGAAATCCGGTCGGCCAGCTTGCGGTAACGGTCCGCCTGCGGGCTGTCCTTGATGAAGCCAAGCATCCACTGGTGAACGTTTTCCAGGTTGGCATAACCGCCCATTGCGAAGGCGCGCAACAGGTTCAGCGTCGCCGCCGACTGGCGGTAGGCGTCAAGCTGGCGCTCCGGGTTCGGAATGCGGGAGGCCTCGTTGAATTCGATACCGTTGATGATGTCACCGCGGTAAGACGGCAGCGTCACACCATCCTGCGCTTCCACGTTGGAAGAGCGCGGCTTGGCGAACTGACCGGCAATGCGGCCAACCTTCACGACGGGCAGCTGCGCGCCATAGGTCAGCACAACGGCCATCTGCAGGAAAGCGCGGAAGAAGTCGCGGATATTGTCCGCGCCATGCTCGAGGAAGCTTTCGGCGCAATCGCCGCCCTGCAGCAGGAAGGCGTTGCCTTCAGCCACATTGGCAAGCTGTTTTTTCAGGCGGCGGGCTTCACCGGCAAAAACCAGCGGCGGATAGGTCGCAAGTGTGGCTTCCGTTGCCGCAAGCGCTGCCGCGTCAGGATATTCGGGAACCTGCTGGATCGGTTTCTGCCGCCAGCTGCCGGGTGTCCAATTCTGTGCCATGTCCTTACCCTTTTTTCGACCACGCAACTGTCGCGCGACCGCCTCGAAAAATTGAGCGGCTTATAGCTCCATGCATCGCCTTTGCATAGCCGATCCCGGCGCCATACCGCTCAATCCGCCCGTTTTGAGCGTCTCAAGCGCATAAAAGTCAATTCAAACGATTTAACAAACCCGCCCCCACCCGAAAATCGTCTGTTTCGGGGGCGACGAGCAATTTTGACGCGCGATTATATCATGCTTGCGCCAGGGCTACACGCGCTCGCCATTCACCACGCGGTAGCTCGGCGAATACATCGTCACCAGCTCCTCGGCGGCTGTGGGATGAACCGCCATGGTGCGGTCGAAATCATCCTTGGTGCAGCCGGCTTTCAGCGTGATGCCGAGAAGCTGCGCCATCTCGCCCGCCTCGTGGCCGAGGATATGCACGCCGACAACCTTGCGGTCGGCGGCATTGACGATCAGCTTCATGATCATTTTTTCCTGGCGGCCGGACAGCGTCGCCTTCATCGGCCGGAACTGGGCGCGATAGACTTCCAGCTCCGGATATTTCTTGCCCGCTTCCTCTTCCGAAAGACCGACAGTTCCGATTTCCGGCTGCGAGAATACCGCCGTCGCAATCAACTCGTGATCCGGCTTGGTCGGGTTGTTCTTGTATTCGGTTTCGATGAAGCACATGGCCTCGTGGATCGCCACCGGCGTCAGCTGTACCCGGTCGGTGACGTCACCGAGAGCGAAGATATTCGGGACATTCGTGCGCGAATAGTCATCAACGATGATAGCGCCCCGCGCATCCACCTTTACCCCGGCATTTTCAAGGCCAAGACCATGGGTATTGGGATCGCGGCCGAGCGCCAGCATCACCAGGCCGACATGCAGCGAGTTGCCCTGCTTCGTGCGCGCCACAAAGCCGCCCGTACCATCCTTGCTGACTTCCTGAATGACGTCTTCGAGAATGATGCGAATACCCTTTGCTTCCATCGCTTCATGGAGGCCCTTGCGCATGTCCTGATCGAAGCGCGAAAGGATTTCCCTGCCGCGATAGATCAGCGTCGTTTCAACACCAAGCCCGTGGAAGATATTGGCGAATTCCACGGCGATATAACCGCCACCGGCGATCAGGATCGACTTCGGCAGCTCTTCCAGGTCAAAAGCCTCGTTGGACGAGATCGTCAGCTCATGGCCCGGCAGCGCCTTGTGCTCGTTCGGCGTGCCGCCGACGGCAATCACGATGCGCTCGGCCGTGAAGGTCTCGCCGGTTTTTGTGAGCTTCACGGTATGGGCATCGACCAGTTCCGCCCGGCTGTCGAAAATATCGGCCTTGGCGTTTTCCAGACCCTTGCGGTACAGCCCTTCGAGGCGGGTGATTTCCTTGTCCTTCGCCGCAATCAGCTTCTTCCAGTCAAAGCGGCGCTCACCCACGCTCCAGCCGAAACCTTCGGCATCTTCGAAATGCTCGGGGAATTGCGAGGCATACACGAACAGCTTCTTCGGCACGCAGCCGCGAATGACGCAGGTCCCGCCGTAACGATATTCCTCGGCAATCCCCACGCGCTTGCCGAGCGAAGCCGCCACACGGCCGCTGCGAACGCCGCCAGAGCCGCCACCGATGACGAAAAGATCGTAGTCATAAGCTGTCATAGTCAAAACCCCTGATCAAAACCACGCCATCAGCCTTGAGGCGGACAGTGGTATCTTCACGGCACATATAGGTGCTACGACGCACAAATGAAAAGCCCGGTCTTGCGGCCGGGCTTTGAATATTTCTGAACTGTCCGTTCATTCAATCAGGGCTTGGGAGCCGGAGCGCCGCCCGTGGCGTTCTGATCGGCCGGAAGCGGCTTCAGATCGGCGCCGGCAACCTTCTGCAGCTCGGTCATGCTGGAGGCGTTGAGGTCGCGGTTGATGCCGGCGGCCCAGATATCGGCGGCCTTCATCAGCTCGCGCGTGGCGATCGGGCCGTCCTTCAGAAGCTTCTTGCCGGCTTCGCTGCTGTAGAAGGTGGAAATGGCGTTCAGCTCTTCAACGGTGAAGGCGCGCGCATAGGTGAGTGCAGCCTCACGCTCCAGATCGGCGCGGCGCGGCGCAAGCTCGAGCGCCTTGGCATCGACGGTCTCGGTGATCGCGTCCTGAACATTCGGCGATGCCTGAATGAGTTCGGCCTTCAGACGCTCCGCCAGGCCCGGCAGGATGTCATCGAAACGGTCGGTGACGCCAAGAGAGGCGATCGCCTGCCGTGCGGCAGCAATATGCGCTTCCGAAATTTCCTGAGCGCGTGCGGCAGTACCGAACACGATGCCGGAAATAAGGATCGAAGCAGCGGCAGCTTTGCCCAGTCCCGCTAGTTTGATCATGAAAATCTCGCTCCTGTTATACTGCCTGCATCACGCGGGCGCCTTCAGGTCCCGCGATAATGGCAAGCGATGCCAAATTTATGAAAAGTCCGTGCTCGACAACACCGGGGATAGTGTTCAACTCGCGTGCAAGCGCTTCTGCATCAGGAATACGGCCAAAAGATGCGTCGAGAATAAGGTGTCCGCCATCCGTCATGAAGGCGCCGTCGCCGGACGAACGCATCGTCAGCGTGCCCGAAAGGCCGGACCGCGCCGCCAGCTTCTCGATGGCGATCCGGGTCGCCACCTGGCCGAACGGGTTGATTTCGATGGGCAGCGGAAAGGCGCCGAGCGTCTCCACCACCTTGCTCTGGTCGGCAATCACGATCACGCGGGCAGATGCCGCCGCCACGATCTTTTCGCGCAGAAGCGCGCCGCCGCCGCCCTTCACAAGCCGCAGCGCGTGGTCCACCTCATCGGCGCCGTCAATGGTCAGATCCAGTTCCGGCAACTCGTCGAGGGATTTCAGCGGCACGCCGAGTTCCACGCACAGGCGTGCGGTGCGCTCGGAGGTCGGCACGCCCTCGACTTTCAGACCGGCGGCAACCTTTTCCGCCAGCAGCCGCACGAATTCCTCAGCCGTTGAACCCGTGCCGATACCAAGCCGCATCCCGTCTTGAACATGGGACAATGCGGCCTCGGCGGCCTTGATCTTCATCTGGCGGGCATCCATGTGCCTGAAACTCCGGTAGCTTTGTCGTCGCCGTGCTGTTTACACGGGTCGAAAGCCAAACGAAAGCCTTTTTCAAGCCAACGAACAGAACGTTGTGGTGCGGTTGCAAAGACAAGGCCGTTTGCCTAGGCTTGGCGCGAATGAAAGCTCCGATAGCTTCACCAGAAGCATACCCAAGAGGCCCGTTTCCGTGACATCCCGCCCGCTCTCCCCACTCGCCATCTTCGACCTCGACGGCACGCTCGTCGACACCGCCGCCGATCTCGTCTCGAGCCTCAATCACACCATTGCCGCCGCCGGCCTTGCCCCCGTCACCTATGAAGACCTGACCCACCTCGTCGGCCAGGGCGCGCGTGTGATGATCAAGCGCGCCTTCGCGCTTCGCGAGACAGAACTGCCGGAAGCCGAAATCGAGCCGCTCTATGAGCGCTTCATCACCCATTACCGCGCCGAAATGCCCGGCGAAAGCCGTCCCTATCCTGGTATCGTCACTGCACTGGACGCGCTCTCGGCCGCCGGCATCACGCTTGCCGTCTGCACCAACAAGACGGAAATCCTCGCCTTGCCGCTGCTTGAAAAACTGGGGCTGACACAATATTTCGCCGCCATCACCTGCGGCGACACCTTTTCCTTCCGCAAGCCGGATGCCCGCCATATTCTCGGTACCATCGAAAAGGCTGGCGGCGACCCGCAGCGCGCGATCATGGTGGGTGACAGCATCAACGACATTCTCGCCGCCAGGAACGCCGCCGTGCCCTCGATCGGCGTGACCTTCGGTTATACGGATGTGCCGATGGTTGAACTGGAGCCGGATGTGGTGATCGACGATTTCACTGAATTGACGCCGGCGCTGTTCGAAGAACTGGTTGCGAAGGGTGCAGCGGCCGCCTGAGAGGCTGGACCAGACAAGTAAAGCGCCAGAGAACGGCGATTCCGACGTCAATGAGAGCTGAACAACCTGTCTTCCGTCATACCGGACTAAATCCGGCATCCAGCCACGGCGCGCCTGCGCCGTGAAAATACTCTTTTGCGATCAAGGACTTGATCGCGCTGGACCCCGGATCAGGTCCGGGGTGACGGAGTACGGTGTTGCCGTTAACGCCAAATGTAGCTGGCGGACTCCAGCACCAAACAAATTGGGCAGGCCTTTCCTTCAAACAAAAAAGCGCCGTTTCCGGCGCTTTTTTCTCGATGCTATTCTGATCAGATCGACGCGGCCCGCGCCTTCGTCGTCACGGCAAACGCCTTCTGCACATAGCTGTCGCGGTCATAGACATCGTCGAAGAACTGCACCTTGCCGTCCTTGTCCGGCCAGGCGGTGAAATAGGCTACGTAGACCGGAACCTTCTCCGGCACCTGCACGGCGCGGTTCTTGCCGGACGCGATCTGCTCGCCGACCTTTTCGACACTGGTGCCGAGAACGGCAGCCGCCATGCGGCGCGGCTCGACGAGACGGATACAGCCATGGCTCAGCGCCCGCATGTCGCGGTTGAAGAAGCTCTTGGCAGGCGTATCGTGCATGTAGATGGCATGCGCATTGGGGAACAGGATTTTCAGGTCGCCCAGCGCGTTGTCGCTGCTCGGCGGCTGGCGAACGGACACGGCATTGGTCGAACCATACCAGTTGACGCTGGTGGAAGAGACCGCACGGCCGCCCACCTGAACCTCATAACCCAGCCGGTCGAGATAGGACGGGTCGCGGCGCAGCTTCGGCAGCATCTCGTTGACGATGATAGACTGCGGCACGCCCCAATAGGGGTTGAACTCGACAGTCTGGATCTCGTCCTGGAAGAAATAGGTCTGGTTGGCCTTGGAGCCGACCACGACCTTCATGCCGAACTGTTCTTTGCCCTCATTGTGGTAATAGGCCATGAAAGCGGGCTGGTTGATGAAGACGTAGCGCTGGCCGAGATCGGCCGGCAACCAGCGGACCTGCTCCATCGCCACCTGCACCTTGGCTATCTTCGCGTCATTGCTTTCGCCGACCATGGCGCGCACGGTAGCGCGGCCGATGACGCCGTCCGGCTTCAGGCCGTTTGCGCTCTGGAAGGCCTTCACGAGATCAACGAGATCGGGCGTGTAGTCCGGCGTCTGCTGATAGCCGGAAATGATCGCCGCATGCTCCGCCTTGAAGGCCGGAGAAGCGCGATGTTCGATGGCCTTGACGACATTGGCCATATCAGCGCTGCTATTGCCGGGCTTCAGCACCAGATCGGCCGGAACGCGGACGACATGCGCCGCATCGCCTTCGCCACGCAGGCGCGCAAGTTCCGCCTTCAGCGCAAGATACTCAGTGCTGGATGGTTCGCGGCTGCGCAGATAGGCGCCGACATCGGGGCTGAGGCCCGCAAGCTTCAGCACCGGTGTGAGGTTCACCGTCTTGCGCTTGAAATCATGGTAGCCCGACAGCCGGTTCGGATCGACGCGGCCACGGGTCGTGTCCTGCACATAGGCCAGAACCTTGGCAGAAAGCGCCAGCTCGAACTGCATCTGCGCCCGCTGATAGGCATCGGAGGCCGACGCGGACGCCGTTTCCACCGGCGTGCCCGTGGCCGTCGTACCGGCTGCATTGCTGCTGATGCTGGCGGTCACGTCTTTTGCCGGTGCGGAAATGCTGTAATCGGCCGGATCAAGGCCGCTTTCACCAACCGTTTCGAAGAAAGCAATGGTGGCGTTTGCCCGGTCTGTCAGTTCGCCTTCGGAAACCCACAGCGTCTTGCCGCCCGCGCCGTAATAGGCCTCGAGCGCCTTGGCGATTTCGGGCGTGGCGCTGAACTTCAGATTGGCAAGACCCTCGCCGAAATTCGCCGTATTCACCGCACGGGCCGTATCCGCCTTGTAGTCGTAATAACGCGGGCCGGAAACGCGCGGCAGGGGTTCGGGATCGGAGGCATCGGCGCTCGGTCCTGAAACCGGTGGCGATGTGACGATGCCGGCCGGCGGCAGCTCACCGCGATCACGCGCGACCTTGCCCGGGCCGCCGCGCAGAAGGTCCATCAGCGTCACCGCGCCGGCGCTGCCGGGAAGAGCGGTGGAGACGGAAAGACCGAGAGCCAGCACCAGCGCTGCCGATGATTTTCCAGAAGTGACTTGCAATTTGATCCTCGTAGCACCCCAGCACCGCCAGTCAAACGGCGGGCATCAGTTTCATGCTTGTCTAGCCGATCGACGGCCCGTTGAAAAGAAAACGCCCAAAGCCCACAACCATGCCGAAATGAACCTTATGATACAGCCAAAGCCGTAAAAACGTAATTTCCAGAATTGGCGAGAATGGTTAAATTTCTATTTATTTCATTAACTTTGCCAGAGGCAGCGGCGCGCCCTGCCCGCCCCTGAAACGCCGGTTTTCCGGCCATTTCATGACGTAGTAAAAATGACACGCAGCAGCCTTTTTCTCGCTTGGGCGATCCGCACCCCATAATCGCTTTTGCACGACCGGAAATATCTGCCTCTACCGCATTGCAGCGCTTTCATTGCCGGCGCGATGATTCTATATATCGGCCGCGCAAGGCGGGCGAAGGCGCCGTTTTGGCGGAGGAAAACAAGTAAAAAGGCAAGATTGATGACAGCCACACGGACGGAAACCGATACATTTGGACCCATTGAAGTTCAGGCCGATCGCTATTGGGGCGCGCAGGCGCAGCGCTCGCTCGGCAACTTCAAGATCGGCTGGGAAAAGCAGCCCGCCTCTGTCGTTCGTGCGCTGGGCATCGTCAAGCAGGCAGCCGCCCGTGCCAACATGGCGCTGGCAGGCCTCGACCCCAAGGTCGGCGACGCCATTATCGCCGCCGCACAGGAAGTCATCGACGGCAAGCTGACCGAGCATTTCCCGCTCGTCGTCTGGCAGACCGGTTCAGGCACCCAGTCCAACATGAATGCCAACGAAGTGATTTCCAACCGCGCGATTGAAATGCTCGGCGGCGAAATGGGCACCAAGAAGCCGGTTCACCCCAACGACCACGTCAATATGAGCCAGTCCTCGAACGACACCTACCCGACGGCGATGCACATCGCCTGCGTGGAAGAAATCGTTCACCACCTGCTGCCGGCTCTCAAGCACCTGCACAAGGCGCTGGAAGCCAAGGTCAAGCAGTTCGAAAAGATCATCAAGATCGGCCGCACCCACACGCAGGATGCGACCCCGCTGACGCTAGGCCAGGAATTCTCCGGTTATGCCGCGCAGGTCGCCTCGGCGATTGCCAATATCGAACTCACCCTGCCCGCGCTCTCCAAGCTCGCCCAGGGCGGCACGGCTGTTGGTACGGGCCTCAATGCCCCCATCGGCTTTGCTGAAAAGGTCGCAGACGAGATTTCCAAGATCACCGGCCTGCCCTTCGTGACCGCACCGAACAAGTTCGAGGCGCTCGCCTCGCACGATTCCATGGTCTTCTCGCATGGCGCGATCAATGCGGCAGCCGCTGCACTCTTCAAGATCGCCAACGACATCCGCTTCCTCGGCTCCGGCCCACGCGCCGGTCTCGGCGAATTGTCGCTGCCGGAAAACGAGCCCGGCTCGTCGATCATGCCGGGCAAGGTCAACCCCACCCAGTCGGAAGCACTGACGCAGGTCTGCGCCCACATCTTCGGCAACAACGCAGCGCTTTCCTTTGCCGGTTCGCAGGGCCACTTCGAGCTCAACGTCTATAACCCGATGATGGCCTACAACTTCCTGCAGTCGGTCCA
Source organism: Rhizobium sp. X9 (assembly GCF_018873185.1). Taxonomy (NCBI): domain Bacteria; kingdom Pseudomonadati; phylum Pseudomonadota; class Alphaproteobacteria; order Hyphomicrobiales; family Rhizobiaceae; genus Rhizobium; species Rhizobium sp. X9. The sequence continues at coordinate 1,415,720 of NZ_CP071311.1, forward strand.
GCTTCTGGGCGATGCGGCCGTCTCCTTCACCGACAATTGCGTCGTCGGCATCGAGGCCCGCGAAGACAATATCAAGAAGGGCGTCGAAAACTCGCTGATGCTCGTCACTGCGCTGAACAGCAAGCTCGGCTACGACATCTGCGCCAAGATCGCCAAGACGGCACACAAAAACGGCACGACGCTGCGCGACGAGGCCGTTGGTGGTGGATACCTCACCAACGAGGAATTCGACCAGTATGTGCGCCCGGAAAACATGATCGGCCCGAAGTAAACCCGTCGAGGTTTATCGCTGGAATAGAAAGCGGGCCTTCGGGCCCGTTTTTGTTTGCGGTTTAAACGCTTCGCTTCAAGTAAATTTAAGGAAAAAACAATACAAACAACACATAAGGATAACAATATTAAGAGCAGAAAACAAAATCTAAAAATATAAATACAATATATATTAATATTATATTTCCGGATGCACATATGGCAATAAAAGAAATTTTCGACGAAGGCGCAATGACCATTGCGTTCCGAATTCCATTTAAAAGAAACAAGAGCAAGGTAATTGCGGAGCTCAACGAAGTAATTCCGCGAATTAGGGAGAGCCTGTCCCGCGAAAACGCGTGGTACAGGGTCGTCGATATATCCGGGAAGTGGCGTTCAGATAACGAGGCTTTCGACGACCCGTGGACATCACCAAATGCGGAAGCCTGGGTTCAGTTGGCCGGCCATGGCGAGTTTCTGGAAGGCCTTCGCATCTGGGTTGGTGAATTGGAAAACCTGCTCGCGCTTCACTTGCGAGAAGAGCATGTCTCGATCAGGGAAACCGACGAAGTCCTGTTGGGCGAAGTGCCTGTAAGTATTCTGGCTGTCATGTATTCGGACTTCGTTCCAGTTTTTACCCGTTTCCTAGACGTTTGGGACGATCCTAATCTGGATCAGCAGTACAGTGTGGTGGCAGAAATCGTTCAATCGCATGGCCGATGCCAGGAAGTCGAGGACCTGCTGGTTAAACTGGCGGCCCATGAAGGCGGGGACGGTGATCTCATTCAGTCCGTGCTGAGGCCGCAGTTGGAAAAGCTATATGGCGACTTCCCCAATTCAACGCTTTTCCGCACCATGGTGGAGACGATGCATGCGAGGGGAGCCGAACTGGAGGACAGTGACGGCAATCGCCATATATTCCACTATTGCCCGAACTGGCCTGAACTGACGGCGAACGCAACCACAATATTGGCCGAACTCGATACATAATCGCCGCTGGACCGCGAACATCCCCGTAATAAAAAAGGGCCGCAAAAGCGGCCCTCTTCATCTCATTCAAACCATCAAACCAGCCGGCTCTGCTCCACCGCCGCTTCAATAAAGCTGGCGAAAAGCGGATGCGGGTCAAGCGGACGGCTCTTGAGTTCAGGGTGATACTGCACGCCGATGAACCACGGATGGTCAGGATATTCCACCGTTTCCGGCAGGACACCGTCCGGAGACATACCCGAGAAGACGAGGCCGCAATTTTCCAGCCGGTCCTTGTAGTCCACATTCACCTCGTAGCGGTGACGGTGGCGCTCGGAAATATCCGTGGTGCCGTAGATTTCGGCGATCTTGGTGTCCTTCTTCAGCGCTGCCTTGTAGGCGCCGAGGCGCATCGTACCGCCGAGATCGCCCTTGGAGGAGCGCTTCTCCAGCTCGTTGCCTTTCACCCATTCCGTCATCAGGCCGACGACCGGCTCGGAAGTCGGGCCGAATTCGGTGGAGGAGGCATTTTCGATGCCGGCCAGATGACGGGCCGCTTCCACGACTGCCATCTGCATGCCGAAGCAGATGCCGAAATAGGGCACATTGCGCTCACGCGCAAACTGCGCCGCCATGATCTTGCCTTCCGATCCACGCTCGCCGAAGCCACCCGGCACCAGAATGCCGTTGACCTTTTCGAGATAGGGTGTCGGATCTTCCTTTTCGAAGACTTCAGACTCGATCCACTCGAGCTTCACCTTGACGCGGTTGGCAAAACCGCCGTGATGCAGCGCCTCGATCAGCGACTTGTAGGCGTCCTTGAGGCCGGTATATTTGCCGACGATCGCAATCGTGACCTCGCCTTCCGGCGTGCGGATACGGTTGCAGACCTCTTCCCACTGTTCCAGACGCGGCTTGGGCGCCGGCTCGATGCCGAAAGCGGCCAGCACTTCCGAATCGAGACCTTCCTTGTGGTAGGCGATCGGAACGTCATAGATGTTTGCAACATCCAGCGCCTGGATGACGGCGGAAGGACGCACGTTGCAGAACAGCGAAAGCTTGCGGCGTTCCGCTTCCGGGATTTCCCGGTCGGCGCGCACGAGCAGAATGTCTGGGTGAATTCCGAGCGCCTGCAGTTCCTTGACGGAATGCTGGGTCGGCTTGGTCTTCAACTCGCCGGCTGCCGGGATGTAAGGCATCAGCGTCAGGTGAAGATAGATCGCGGTGCCGCGCGGCAGGTCGTTGCCGAGCTGGCGGATCGCCTCCATGAACGGCATCGCCTCGATGTCACCCACCGTGCCACCGATTTCGCAGATGACGAAGTCGTAATCGTCATTGCCTTCGATCACGAAATCCTTGATCTCGTTGGTGACATGCGGAATGACCTGAACCGTTGCGCCGAGATAGTCGCCGCGCCGTTCCTTGTCGATGATGTTCTTGTAGATGCGGCCGGTCGTGATGTTGTCGGTCTTGGTGGCCGAACGCCCCGTGAAGCGCTCGTAGTGGCCAAGGTCGAGGTCCGTCTCGGCACCGTCATCCGTCACGAACACTTCGCCGTGCTGTGTCGGGCTCATGGTGCCGGGATCGACGTTCAGATAGGGGTCGAGTTTACGAAGCCGCACCCGATAACCACGGGATTGCAACAAAGCTCCGAGTGCTGCCGCGGCGATGCCCTTACCTAGAGAGGAGACCACGCCGCCTGTGATGAATACATATCGCGCCATGGGATTCACCGGATACCTTTTTACCTCTGATTCCGCCAGCCCAAATTTCATGCTGTTGCAAATTCGCTGTTGACGAATTCACAATTCAGCTGGCCGGAATACGAACAAAAGAAAACCGGCAGGCTTTTGGCCTGCCGGAGCGTTAAATCGAAACCGGACTTATTGACCGGTCGGAACTGCGTTCGGATCGGCGGGCTGCGCCGGTGCCGGGGCGGCAGTGCCGGACGCGGCAGGAGCCGGAGCCGTCTGCGCGGGCGCTGCTGCACCATTATTGGTCGGAACGCCATTTCCAGCCGGAGCCGGTGTTGCGGGCGTCGTCGCCGGGCCGAGCGTGTCGAGAATGCCGTTGCCCTGGCCCTGCGTTGCCGGAATACGGTTCAGAATATCGGTCGGGCGCGCTTCGTAACGGGTCAGAAGACCAAGCCCGAGCGACGTCAGGAAGAACAGCGCGGCGAGGATGCCCGTCGTGCGGGTCAGCGCATTGGCCGTTCCGCGCGCGGACATGAAGCCCGAACCGCCGCCGATACCGAGGCCGCCGCCTTCGGAACGCTGGATCAGGACCACGCCGACGAGCGCCAGCACGATCATGAGGTGAATAACAATCAAAACGGTCTGCATGACAATCCATTCCATGCCCCGCGCGGAGCACTACAAAGAAGGTTTCGCGGCTCTTTACATGAGGCGAAGGTTTATTCCAAGCCCCTTTCCCGCCACTGTGACAGGAAAGCTTGTCTCAGGCCGTCAGTTGCTCGTATGCCGCATAGATGGAAAGGAAGTCGGAGGCTTTCAAGCTGGCGCCGCCGATCAGCGCGCCATCGACATTCTCGACGCCCATCAGTTCCAGCGCATTGGCGGGCTTCACCGAGCCGCCATAAAGAATGCGCATCGTCTTGCCTTCTTCGCCGAAACGCTTGACGAGTTCGTCGCGCATGAAGGCATGGGCCTCGCGCACGTCCTGCGTTGTCGGCGTCAGACCCGTGCCGATCGCCCACACCGGCTCATAGGCGATGACGGTGTTTTCGGCGGTTGCCTCGTCCGGCAGGGAGCCGGCCAGCTGCCGCTTGAGGATATCGAGTGTCTGGCCCGCCTTGCGCTCATCCGCCGTCTCGCCGATGCAGACGATGGCGATGAGATCCGCCTGGTGCGCGGCAACGGCCTTGGCGCGCACCAGATGATCCGTCTCGGCATGGTCGGTGCGACGCTCTGAATGGCCGACGATGACATGGGTGCCGAAGCAATCGGCGATCATCTCTGCGGAAATATCACCCGTATGCGCGCCGGAAACATTCTGGTGGCAATCCTGCCCGCCGATCATCAGCGGGCTGTCGTCGCACAGCGCCGTCGCGACATAAAGCAGCGTCGATGGCGGGCAGATCAGCGCATCCACCTTCTCGGAAAGCGCGCCCTTGACGCCCTCTGCCATGGCCTTGATCTGATCGAGCGACGAACGGGTGCCGTTCATCTTCCAGTTTCCGGCAACAAGCGGTCGAACATTCGGCGTCATGCGTATCCCATTCCCTTTGTCTCGGAGAGCCGCTTGCGCAAGCCCCCCTTCACCTCAGCCGCCTGGCGGCCCCTAATCGCGACAGAAACTCTGCCGGAAATCCCGGACTATGTCTTTAAACGCAGCCGGTGACAAATGGTACAAAAAAGCGGTCTGGAGGTTCAAAACGTCGGCCAATTTGCCGAAACCCGCTTTTGTCGACCCCCAAAACGGCCTCAGCGGCTCAAAATCCAGTTCAAAACCGTGCGCCAGTCGGTCATGCGCACCGGCGTTCCGTGGCTGCCGGTCTCGAAAAGCGTGAAGCGTACCGGCTCACGCGCCTTCAGCAAGGTGCGAAAGATGGTCGCCTGGCTGTCGGCGGAATAGACCTTGTCGGCGCTGCCATGCGTGAACCAGACAGGCTTCTTCGCTTTCGCAAAGGCGCTCTTCGGAAAATCGGGATCGACCGCGCCGCCGAGGATCGCCATGCCCTTGAGATTATCGACGACGGCCTTGTCGCGGCTGATGCCGTAGCAGATGAAGCTGCCCATGGAGGCGCAGGCCAGCACCACCGGTTTGCCGCCGGATTTGCGGGCCGCATCGGCAATCAGCGCGGCGACATCGGCAACGCCATTTGCATCGAAGGACCGCACGCTCGGCACGTAATAGGTGCCGCCATTGGCGACAGCCAGATTTTTCAACCGGTTGAAATTGCCGCCAAACGTATAGTCGTTCATGCCGAGCCGCCGGTCGCCACCGCGCCCGTGAATGAAGATCACGGTGAAGGCCTGCCCGGATGACGGCCCGACGCGGCCCACCTCAAGCGCCCTGCTCTCAACCGTCACGGTTTCCAGTGCCTGCGCCGTCTTGGGCGCCATATCCACATATTGCCGTTTCACCCGGCGCTCGGGCACCTCGTCGCGGCCGTTGATGTCGCGCATCTCCTGATAATCGATCACCTCAGATGCGCCGCCATCTCCAGTGGAAAGCACCGTCTGGCTGGAAAATAGCTCGTCCTTGAACGGTCGCAGTGGCCCGTCCGCGGCACCGGCACCGCCCGGCATCGCCGCAACAGTCAGGCAGAAAAGAGTACAAAACGTGAAATGAGCTGTGGACATGACTTGGTTAACCGTTCATTCGTGGCTGCGAGACTTGCCATTGCAAGGGCGGCAGCGCAATCCTCCTGTTGCGAAACCCTGACATAGTCGTGGCATAGGGTGCGCCGCGTTAGGCCACACGCCCTGCACGTTTGGCGCTATACTCGCCCCTATTGGCATACTGATTCGCTTGGCGAAATTCTGACGACACGCTTTTTTGAACCTTGGACATGATGGACGATAGCAACGATCTCTTCTCCGGTCTTCCGGTGGCACCAAACAGCGAAACGGAAAAGAACGAGGACACGGCAAAACCCGTGAAGGCCCCGGTGTCCGCAGCCGCGAACGTGAACGTGCAGCCGAAACCAGCAGCCGTTGCGGCCGTCACGACGCCCCCGCCCCCAGCGCCCGTGTCCCCCTCCGGTGACGACTACGGTGCCTCGTCGATCCGCGTGCTCGAAGGGCTGGAACCGGTGCGCATGCGACCCGGCATGTATATTGGCGGCACCGACGAGAAGGCGCTGCACCACCTCTTTGCCGAAGTCATCGACAACTCCATGGACGAGGCCGTCGCAGGCCACGCCAATTTCATCGAGGTCCATCTCGATACCGAGGGTTTCCTCACCGTCACCGATAACGGACGCGGCATTCCCGTGGAAAACCATCCGCAGGTTCCGGGCAAGTCGACGCTCGAAGTCATCATGACCAAGCTGCATGCCGGCGGCAAGTTCGATGGCAAGGCCTATGAAACCTCCGGCGGCCTGCACGGCGTCGGCGTTTCCGTGGTCAATGCGCTGTCCGATCTTCTGGAAGTGGAAGTCGCCCGTAACCGCAAGCTTTACCGCCAGCGCTTTTCGCGCGGCGCGCCGATCGGCGGGCTTGAGGAACTGGGCGACGTGCACAATCGTCGCGGCACCCGCGTGCGTTTCCATCCCGATCCGCAGATCTTTGGCGATCACGCAAAATTCGAACCGGCCCGCATTTTCCGCATGGCCCGCTCCAAGGCCTATCTCTTCGGCGGCGTCGAAATCCGCTGGAGCTGCGATCCCGGCATGGTGCCGGCCGGCGGCGAAATCCCCGAAAAGGCCGTTTTCCATTTTCCCGGCGGTCTGAAGGACTATCTGGCCGCCACGCTCGGCAAGGAATTCACCGTCACGCGCGAGATTTTCTCGGGCCGCACCGAAAAGACCGGCGGCCACGGCGCGCTGGAATGGGCGGTGACCTGGTATGGCGGCGATACGCAGATCCATTCCTATTGCAACACCATCCCCACCCCCGAAGGCGGCACGCATGAGGCCGGTTTCCGCATCGCCCTCACCAAGGGCCTGAAGAATTATGCGGAGCTGACGCAGAACAAGCGCGCCAAGGAAATCACCACCGACGACGTGATGATTTCGGCTGCCGGCATGCTCTCGGTCTTCATCCGCGAGCCGGAATTCGTCGGCCAGACGAAGGACAAGCTCGCCACCGTCGAAGCCCAGCGCATCGTCGAAAACGCACTGCGCGATCCTTTCGACCATTATCTCGCCGGCAATCCGGGTGAAGCGGCCAAGCTGCTCGACTGGGTGATCGAACGCGCCGAAGAGCGCCTGCGCCGCCGCAAGGAAAAGGAAGTCAACCGCAAGACGGCGGTGCGCAAGCTGCGCCTGCCCGGCAAGCTGGCGGACTGCGCCCAGAACACGGCGGAAAATGCGGAACTTTTCATCGTCGAGGGTGACTCGGCGGGCGGCTCGGCCAAGCAGGCGCGTAACCGTGCCAATCAGGCCATCCTGCCGCTGCGCGGCAAGATCCTCAACGTCGGCAGCGCAAGCCGCGAAAAGCTCTCCGCCAACCAGCAGATCGCCGATCTCATCCAGGCGCTCGGCTGCGGCACGCGCACCAAATACCGCGAAGAAGATCTGCGTTACGAGCGCATCATCATCATGACCGATGCCGATGTCGATGGCGCTCACATCGCCTCACTGCTCATCACCTTCTTCTATCAGGAAATGCCGGAACTCATTCGCGGCAACCACCTCTATCTGGCGGTGCCGCCGCTTTACGTCATCCGCCAGGGCGCAAAATCCGCCTATGCGCGCGACGACGCCCACCGTGCCGAGCTGATGGAAACCGTCTTCAAGGGCAAGAAAGTCGAAATCGGCCGCTTCAAAGGCCTCGGTGAGATGATGGCCGCGCAGCTGAAGGAAACCACCATGGATCCCGAAAAGCGCACCCTGCTGCGCGTCGAGATCGATGATGTGGATTTCGAGGGCACCCGCGAAGCCGTCGACAATCTGATGGGCACCAAGGCCGATGCCCGCTTCCGTTTCATTCAGGAACGCGCTGCCTTCGCGGATAATCTGGATATCTGATTATACGTCCCGACCGCCAGGCGCGGCCGGGACATTTCAGCTCATTCCGCGATGTCCTCGCGAACATCCAGAATGCGGTCGATCAATCCCCATTCCAGCGCCTCCTGCACCGTCATGAAACGGTCGCGGTCCATCGCCGTTTCAAACTCATCATAGCTGCGCTTGCAATGCTCGGCATAAAGCCGCGTCATGCGGTGCTTTGTCTGGCGGATTTCTTCTGCATGGATGAGCATATCCGACGCTTGCCCCTGAAAGCCGCCGGAGGGCTGATGGATGAGAATGCTGGCGTTGGGCAATGCCGCCCGCATGCCCGGTGCACCCGCCATCAGCAGAAACGATCCCATGGAGCGGGCCGTTCCCATGCAGAGCGTATGAACCGGTGCGCGGATATAATGCATGGTGTCATACATGGCGAGACCACTGGTCACCACACCGCCCGGTGAATTGATGTAGAGATGGATCGGCTTTTTAGGATTTTCCGCTTCAAGAAACAGCAGTTGCGCGCAGACAAGCGCGGACACCGTGTCGTTTACCTCTCCATTGAGAAAGATGATCCGTTCCCGCAACAGGCGGGAATAGATGTCGAAAGACCTTTCTCCCCGTGCCGACTGTTCGACTACCATAGGAACGAGTTGCATCGCTTCGCGCATCGGCGAACTCCTGTCGTTTGACAATGTAAGGGAATGTGGCGGATCAGGCGGCGAGCTTGATCGGCGAACCATTGTGGTTTGCGGCAGCCTTTGTCATCCGGCCGGGCTTCATGCTGGGCAGGTCATGAATGACCCGCAGGCTGGTGCCGCCCCGGTCATTCGATGCGATCCTGAAGGTGACGGTGCTTTCCAGAAATGGCGGGATATCCTCCCGCAGCCTGTAGCAAACTTCCTGACCGGGCGTGACATTGATCGCCTCGGGTTCCGCCAAAGCCTCCTTCGGCAACCAGTGTTCGCGAAACGCCGGAATGCTGATCGCGCGCCAGACCTTTTGTGGTGGCTCATCGAGATCATATTCAAGCTCGAGACCGTTTTTCATCGCTTCGGGTGTTTGCCTGTTCATTGATCCATATCCTTCAGCAAGAGCTTGAGAGCATCGATGCGCTGTGGCCAGTAGGCGCGGTATTTGCCAAGCCATGCCGCAATGCGGGTCAGCCCATCAGGATCAACCTCGTAGTTGACGAAACGACCCTGCCGCCTCTCAACCACCAGCCCCGCCCCGCGCAGTACCGAAAGGTGCTGCGACATGGCCGGCTGGCTGATTTCCATGCCATCACGCAAGGCGGAGGCGTTCATGGCGCCATCCGCCAGTTTTTCAAAAATTGCCCGTCGGGTCGGATCGGCAAGCGCCCGGAAAATATCATTCTCTGTCATGACAACACATAAGCACACACTTATACGATTCGCAAGCCCCTGTCTTCGTTCGGCAAGCCGGCGTCAGCCCGGCCCACCTCGCATAATACTTGTCTTACCAAGTATTACCGCCAGAATTCCTGCCAGCCTTATCGATTCTTAAACGTTCAACCAGTAACTCATACACCTGCGCGAAATGGTCTCGCTGTCTCTCGCCGGCCGGTCCGGCATGTCCTTGCATCCCCCTATGAAGCAATAGCTAGCGCCGTGCTCCGATGCCGGTGTTTTGGAGAATGAGGATGTTTTTGAAAACCGCTACCGCCCGCAACATGTTCGCCATCGTTTTCGCCGGTGTCTTGACGACCGTCGCGACTGCCGGTGTGCTTTTATGGCTTTCCTATCGGGCGGTGGAAGAACGCTCGATCTCCGAGATGCACAACGCCGCCAATACCAGCGCCGCCAACGTCGAAACCTTCTTTGCGCATGCAACGACGCTGGGCGCGAACATGCGCTCGGCACTCCATACCGAGAAGGAAACCGGCAATCCGAGCCGCGAGTCCATCGATCGCCTGCTCAAACGGCTTCTCCAGGACAGCCCCTTTGCCGTGGGCATCAGCACCGGCTGGGAACCCAACGCCTTTGACGGCAGGGACAAGGAATTCGCCAACGCACCGGGCCATGACGCGACCGGCCGTTTTGTACCCTATTATGCCCGCAAGGACGGAAAGGTGATCGAAGAGGCGCTCGTCGACTACGAGACCCCCGGAGCCGGCGACTACTATCTCGTGCCGCGACGGACCGGCAAGGACCTCATGACCGAGCCTTACGTCTATCCCATCAACGGCAAGGATGTCTTCATGACGTCGTTCATGGCGCCGCTGATGTTTGACGGCAAGTTCGGTGGCGTGATTGGTGTCGACATCGCGCTCGACTCCCTGTCGTCCGACCTCGCAAAGCTGAAACCGCTTGGAGAGGGATATATCGCGCTTCTCAGCAAGGACGGCAGTATCGTCAGCCATCCCGATACCAAAACACATGGCAAAGCCCTGAAGGATTCCGGCCTGGACGCGGCCGCATGGCAGGCCATGATCGATAATCCGGGTGTTGCCCGCGAACTGACGGATGCCGCCGGCATCCGCCACATGATGCTGGCCGTGCCCGCCCATGTCCTGCCGGATACGACCTGGTTCACCATCGTCTCGGTACCGAAATCGGTGCTTTTCGCCCATCTCTCGACGCTTGCCCTCACCTCCATTGCCGTCATCGCCATCGCTGCCGGGCTCATGGTCGCGATAGGCTGGTTGCTTGCCGCCCGCTTTGGCAAGCGTCTCAACAGGGTCATCTCCGCAACCAGCCAGATTGCAGAGGGACAGACGGATGTGGATCTGTCCGAAGCCCGCCACCGCGACGAAATCGGCGAAATGGCCCGCTCGCTTGCCGTATTGCGCGATGCGACGATCGCCAAGGTGCGTCTTGAAGACGAGGCCGAGCGCAACCGGGCGCTTTCCGATGAGGAACGGGCGGAACGCGCAGCGGAAGCCGCCGAACGCGACCAGCAGACGCGCGCCGCGGTGGAGGCGCTGGCCGAGGGCCTGCAGAAGCTCGCCGATGGCGACATGACCCACCGTATCGAAAAGACCTTCGCAGGATCGCTCGATCAGGTTCGCCATGACTTCAATGCCTCGCTCGAAAAATTGCAATCGGCACTTTCCGCCGTCAACAGAAACGCCGAGGCCATCCGGTCAGGCTCCGAGGAAATCCGCACTGCTTCCGATGATCTTGCCAAGCGCACCGAGCAGCAGGCCGCCTCCGTGGAACAAACGGCGGCTGCGCTGGAGGAGATAACCACATCTCTCAAGGATGCGACGCTGCGCGCCGACGAGGCAGGCCAGCTGGTGGAACGTACCCGCACGGGAGCGGCGAAATCCGGCGAGGTCGTGCGCCGCGCCGTCGAAGCGATGAGCGGCATCGAAAGCTCGTCGCGCGAGATTTCCAACATCATCGGCGTCATCGACGAGATTGCTTTCCAGACCAATCTTCTGGCGCTGAATGCTGGCGTCGAAGCGGCACGTGCCGGCTCGGCCGGCAAGGGCTTCGCCGTTGTTGCTCAGGAGGTGCGCGAACTTGCGCAACGCTCCGCCAATGCCGCCAAGGAAATCAAGGCGCTCATCACCAAATCCGGCGAGCAGGTCCATATGGGCGTCAGCCTTGTCGGAGAAACCGGCGCGGCGTTGGCGGAGATCGTTGATCAGGTGCAGGAGATCGACCGCAACGTGACGGCGATCGTCCGCTCGTCGCGTGAGCAGACGACCGGACTGAACGAGATCAGCTCGGCCGTGAACTCCATCGATCGGGGCACCCAGCAGAATGCCGCCATGGTCGAAGAACAGACGGCCGCCAGCCACGCGCTTGCAAACGAGGTGGCAGCGCTGAACCGGCTGATCGCGCAGTTCCGGTTAAGCGAGGGCGAGGTTTCATCCGCTCGACCGGTCCAGACCGGCGGGGCCAGCCAGCATCCTGTCCTCTCGGGCGCCCGCGCCCTCGGCAACAGGCTGGGCAAAGCCTTCGCCGCGAAATAGGCTGCCACAGGGCTGCAAGAGACCCGAAGCGTCGCTAAGGGTTTGAAACGCTGAATTGCCATGGCATTTTGCAACCTTGTATGAACGCATTCTGCCCTCGCGCGTTTTCACCCGGCCTGATAATCTTCAGGCCGGGGAGCGATCAAAACAAGTGACTGCATTTACGGTCTTCATTGCCATTCTTCTGCTGGTTATCGGATCCGGCCTGTTTGTCGTCTTCGGCAAGCAGCGGGAAAAGGCCATTCCCAAACGCCCCTCCACCGCCCTGCCGGTTGCGGAGGATGAAACCAGGCTTGACCGGCACTGGCAGTCGATAAGGAACGGCTGGAGCGAAAAAAACGCGCTATGCCTGCTGCATTCCAATCTCGATGCCTTTGCGGTGCGCGTGGCGGCCGCACGGACGGCAGGGCGCAGCCTTGATCTCATGTATTACATGTGGAATGCCGATCTAACCGGGCGGCTGATGATGCGTGAAGTTATCGCTGCCGCAGACCGTGGCGTGCGCGTGCGGCTGCTTCTCGACGATCTCGGCGTCTCCATCTCCGACCGCGTCTTCCACGCCATCGACAGCCATCCCAATATCGAGCTGCGGCTGTTTAATCCCACGAGAGCGCGGGAAAATATCCTCTATCGCAGCCTGGAACTCATCCTGCGCTTCCGAAGCGTCAACCGGCGTATGCACAACAAGGCATGGATTGCCGACGGACGCGCGCTCATCGTCGGCGGGCGCAATATTGGCGATGCCTATTTCGATGCCGCCGAGCGGGCGAATTTCCACGATTTCGATGTGCTCGGTTTCGGCAGGATCGTTGCCGACGCCACCGAAATTTTCGATGACTACTGGAACAGCGCCGTCTCCGTGCCGGTGCGCTCGCTGCTGGCGCGACGACCGAGCAAGCTTGCCAGATTGCGACGCGAACTTGACGCCCTGCCGCAAAGTGAAGCCGCCAAGCCCTATCTGGAACGCGTCGAAAGCCAGTATGGCAGCGGCCATTTCCTGATGTCGGATCGCCTTCACTGGGTCGATACCGCCGATGTGCTTGCCGATCCGCCCGAGAAAGCGGCGGGAAAACGCCGCAAGGGCCATAACTTCCTGATGGAAAGCCTGCTGCCGCTGATGCAGGCGGCGAGCGAGAGCCTGCACATCACCTCCCCCTATTTCATTCCCGGCAAACAGGGCGTGGACATTTTCCTGGATCTGGCCGAGCGGGGCGTGTCGGTCGCCATCCTCACCAATTCGCTGGCCGCAACCGATGTGGCCGCCGTTCACGCCGGTTACGCGCGATATCGAAAGCCGCTTCTGCTTGGCGGCGTGAACCTGCATGAATTACGCTCGCAGGCGGACCAGGGCAGCTTCACGCTACGTGGTTCGGGACAGGCGAGCCTTCACACAAAGGCCTTCACGCGCGACGGCAAGACCGGCTATATCGGCTCGCTCAATTTCGATCCGCGCTCCGCCTCGCTCAACACCGAAATGGGCGTCGTCTTCAACTCGGCCCCGCTGGTTGCCCGCATGGACGAGATATTCTCCGATGAAATCCGCCGCATGATGAGTTTCGAGCTGGGTATGGACAATGACAACCGTCTCCTCTGGATGACGGAAGAACAGGGTCAGCCAAAAATATACCGGCGCGAACCCGATGCTGCCATCAGCCGTCGGATCATCGCCGGTATCATGCGCATCCTGCCGCTTGAATCACAGCTATGAGAATGAACGCCGGTCAGGCTGCGGGTCTCACCCCGGCCTTGGCCAATTGTATCTGCACCAGCGTATCAAGGTTCTGGTTCACGCGGCAGTAGAATTCCTCGTCGATGAAGGGCCGCAGCATGAAATCATTGCCGCCTGCCTTCAGGAACCGGGCCGACAGCAGCCGGTTGGTGGAAGAGGAAACGCCGATGATGCGCAGCTCATGCGAACCGCGAACGGTGCGAATGCGCCGCGTCAGTTCGAAACCGTCAATATCCGGCATGTTATAGTCCGTCACCACCAGCCCGATATCGGGATTGGCCTTCAGGATCTCGAGCGCCTTGGCGCCGCTATCGGCAAGGCTGACGCGGAAATTATAACGTTTGAGGCGGCTGGAAAGCAGCGCCCGCGCCGTCGGGCTGTCATCGACGATCAGCACATGGTGGCGGTGGTTGGTGAGGAACCGGCAGACGGATTCCGTCAGCATGTCCACGGCGAAGATATTGTCTTTCAAGATATAATCGACCACATCCTTGGCGATCAGCGTCTCGCGGGTCGCCTCGTGGAAGGTGCTGGTGAAAACGATGGTCGGAATCGAAAGGTCGATCAGATATTCCAGCGCCTCGCCCTTTTCCGCCCCCGGCAGGTTGATGTTGGAAATCGCCAGCGTCACCGGTTCGGGCGAATGTTCGTAGCAGGCCTGCAACTCCTCAAAAGAGCGGCACACCTCCACCGTTACGCCCAGCATCTCCTTCAGGCGCATGCTCACCATCTGGGTGAAAACGTTACTGTCTTCCGCAAGCAAAATGCGGTTATTGGTAAAAGGCACGCCCGAATATTGCATGCCCGTAATGCCGAGAAAATTCATCCTGCCCCAGTCCCCCGTCGTATTTAAGGGAAAATAGCAGGCGCATTTTGCAGAATAATTAATGACACTTTTGCCGGCAAACGAGTTGCGCACATGCTTACCTAAACGGAAATACGGCCCGCAAGGGCCGTATTGTCAGTGCGAATAGAAGCGGTCTCAGGCGCGCAGCAGCGCATTCTCCGTATCGAACGGGCTTTCTTCCACCACTTCGGCATCATAAAGCGTGCCGAGAATGCGGATTTTCAGCTTCGTGCCGATTGCCGCATATTCCGGTTTAAGCATGGCGAGCGCAATCGACTTGCCGATGCGCCAGCCAAAACCACCGCTGGTGACACGGCCGGCAAGAGCGCCGTTCTCGTCGGAGATCGCTTCAGACCCCCGCGCGTCCACATCCGCATTGCCGGTAACGGTCAGCGTCGAGAACACCCATTTCACCCCGGCCTCCTTATAGGCCACCAGCGCATCGCGGCCGATGAAGCTCTTTTCCGGACGCAGGAAGCGGTCAAGGCCGGATTCATAGGCGTTATATTCCACCGAAAGCTCGCGCCCCATATTGCGATAGGACTTTTCGAGCGACATGGACACCATGGCGCGGATGCCGAACGGCTTGATGCCGAATTCGGCGCCCGCTTCCATCAACCGGTCGAAGATGTAGTTCTGCATTTCGATCGGATGGTGGAGTTCCCAGCCAAGTTCACCCACGAAATTAACGCGCAGCGCATGCGCCGTCGCAACACCGACGGAAATCTGCTTTGCCGTCAGCCACGGGAAATCCTTGTTCTCGAGGCTGGTGCGGGTCAGTTTTTTCAAAAGATCGCGCGACTTCGGACCGGCAAGTACCAGCACGCCGTATTTCTGGGTGATCGGCTGCAGCACCACGGAGCCGTCGGTCGGGGCAAGCCGGCGCAGCACGTCGTGGTCATGCGCCTCCAGACCACCGGCGGAAACCAGATAGAACCGGCCCGGAGCCCATTCATAAACGGTGAATTCCACCTTCACGCCGCCATTCGGCGTCAGAAGATGCGTCAGTGCGATGCGGCCGCGCTTCTTCGGCACGATGTTGGCCAGAATGCTGTCCAGCCAGGCACGCGCACCCGGGCCGGAGACTTCCATCTTTGCGAAGGCCGACATATCAAGCACGCCGACATTCTGGGTGACGTTCTTCACCTCATTGCCGACATGTTCGAAATAATTCGAACGGCGGAACGACCATTTCTCGACAATACGGCCATCAGCAAGCGGCGGCGCATGATTGTGGCTGGTGATAACATCGGCACCCACGCCAAGGTCTTCCTCGCGCAGCGCATAACCTTCCGGCGCATACCAGTTGGCGCGCTCCCAGCCGTAAACGGAGCCGAACACACCGCCAAGCTTCTTCAGCCGGTCATAGACCGGCGTCGTCTTCAGCGGACGGGCGGCGGAGCGCTCTTCGTCCGGATAATGCATGGTGAAGACATTGGCATAGGCTTCTTCGTTCTTGGCGATGAGATAGCCTTCCGTGGCGTAAGGCCCGAAGCGGCGCGGATCGACCCCCATCAGGTCGAGCGTCGGCTCGCCGTCGACGATCCATTCGGCCAGCTGCCAGCCGGCGCCACCGGCGGCCGTGATGCCGAAGGAATGGCCTTCGTTCAGCCAGAAATTCTTCAGCCCCGGTGCGGGGCCGACAATCGGGTTGCCATCGGGCGTATAAGCGATCGCGCCATTATAGACCTTCTTGATACCCACTTCGCCGAAGGCCGGAACGCGCACCATCGCCGTTTCGATATGCGGCATCAGGCGGTCCAGCTCCTCCTGGAAGAGCTCATATTCGCTGTCATCGGAAGGGCCGTCGACATAACAGACCGGTGCACCGACTTCGTAAGGACCGAGGATCAGGCCGCCTGCCTCCTCCCGCATGTACCAGGCCGAGTCGGATTCACGCAGGACACCCATTTCCGGCAGGCCCTGACGGCGGCGTTCCTGAATGGCCGGATGCGGCTCGGTGACGATATATTGATGCTCGACCGGAATGACCGGAATATTGATGCCGACCATCTCGCCGGTCTTGCGGGCGAAGGAGCCCGTGCAGGAGATGATATGTTCGGCGATGATCTCGCCCTTGTCGGTCGTCACCTTCCAGTGACCGTCTTCCAGCTGCTCGATGGCGGTGACGGTGGTATTGCGATAGATCGTCGCCCCACGGTCACGCGCGCCCTTGGCCAATGCCTGCGTCAGATCGGCAGGCTGGATATAGCCGTCATCGGGGTGCTGGATGGCACCGAGCAGGCCATCCGTCTCGCAGAGCGGCCAGATTTCCTTCACCTGTTCCGGCGTCAGCATGTTGACACGCACGCCGATGGTTTCGGCAATGCCGGCATAATACATATATTCGTCCCAGCGATCCTTGGTGCGGGCGAGACGGATGTTGGAGACCTTGGAGAAGCCGACATTCATGCCGGTCTCTTCCTGAAGCTCCTCATAGAACTTCACGGAATATTTGTGGATCTGGCCGACGGAGTAGCTCATGTTGAACAGCGGCAGGAGACCGGCCGCATGCCAGGTGGAGCCCGAGGTCAGTTCCTTGCGCTCGATGAGAACGCTGTCGCTCCAGCCCTTCTTGGCAAGATGATAAAGCGTCGAGACGCCGACAACGCCGCCACCGATCACCACCGCCCGTGCATGTGTCTTCATTTACAGAACCCCTAAAAAGCGCCGGCATAACCTGCCGTGCCGCCAAATCGATGGGAGGAATATGAAGCGCCCGGCCGCCGTTCAGCCGCCTGATTGCGACATGGCCATAGGGTGCTGCGACAGGGGAGAAAATGCCTGCGCCAGACTGGCTTTCACACCGCCGACGCCCTTGCGAGCAGCGGCGAAGGTTTCAGGAATATTCGGTGCAAAACAGTTCGAGGACGTAGACCCATTCAGAACAAGCAATTCAAGGATCGACTTGAGCGACTACCTGTTCTGAAGCTGCATTTGCAGCCCCCGGACATCCGGGCCGTCCAGCTTCAAACCTTTGAGGACGTCATTGCCGGGAACGATAATCGTGTCCCTGAACATTGGGCCACCTGGCAGATTGTGTATCCCGCCGCCGCCACCCGGCGGAGGAGGTGGCGGAGGATTACCACCACCGCCGCAGGGCGGAATGCGATAGATGCAGTCGGCCGTGAATTGCTCAATGCCTCCGGCAGTTACAGAGGGACTAGCCGCATCCTGCGCATTTGCCAGAAACGGAAAAAACACACCGAAGAGAAAAATGGTCTTTCTCATTTCGCAACCTCCTGCGAAGATGCACAAATCTTCGCGCGATCTTTCACATCCTTGCCGGCAGCGGCTCTTGCCGCGGCGTCCAGCCACGCTGGCGTACTGTTGCGCATACCTATGGAAACGCTCTTGAAGCCGATGACGAGCGGTCGCGCAAATTGGCGGTCGGAAAATAGGCCGGAACTGTTTATGCTGCTAATGCTGTTGTCTTTGCCCGACATATCCTCGGCGTTAACCTGCCCGCCCTGCGGCTGACTGGTCGCCGCCGCAGCCGCGTCAGCCATTTCCTTTGAGGTATCCCTCTTGACACCCCGCGCATCGAGAAAGGCCGAGCGGCCCCGGCCATTGGTCACCTTCACCCCACGCGTCAAAAATGCCTGGCGCACAACCAGCAAGCGGATATCGTAAATATAGCGCGAACCACAATCTTCAGTTTCTGCGGTTCTCAAAATGTCACGGCTGAGAATATAGGACAGTTTTTCGCGAAGATATTCGTCGGCGCAATAGACCTTGGTATTTTCATCATCACAAAAGCTCATCAGCGCGCTTTGCGCATGAAAAGGGTTGATCGCGTAGGTCTGGACGTTCTGAAGCTCGATCTCCTCGATATCCGCCCGCGCACCGCCAAAGGCGATATTGCGCAGAACCCCCGCCATGCCTTCTTTCCGTTCTATCTTGATGACCGGAAAGAGCGCATCCTTCACCTGCAAGCCCGACGTCGTTCCTTCGGTTGTGACCTCGGTGCGGGGTTGAGACACCGTCAGCCCCTTTTTATCGTCCAGCCACGTGCTGTCACCAAAATAGGGCGCGTCCGATTTAACCGCCAGATATCCCCTCAAATTCGGTATTTGGGTGATCTTGACGTAGCGCCCGATAAAGGATTCGCTTTCCAGATCGTGCGGCAGAGACTTGAACTTGTGGCCGGAATCCACAACCTCCGCAATGATATCCCCCACATAAATATCCTCCTGCGGCGGATAGACCGGCTCTATTCCCAGTCTGCGGATAGACTCGTTCCAGCGTTTCGGCAGGTAATCGTCGGTCACATCCGTCTCGCCCATCAGGAAAAACAGACCCGCGGAGCCGATAACGATGCCTGCCGCCAGCAAGGACGCCCTGGTGGCATGGGGCTTTCCCCATGCCCAAACACCCTTCAGCTTTTCCATCAGAGACGCTTTTACTGGAACTTGGCCCGGAGGCTGGGCAGGCTGGGCAGGCTGGGCAGGCTGGGCAGGCTGGGCATTCTCATCGACTGGATCCGGCATGTGAACCCCGACAGAAAAATAAACTAAAGAATAACCACAATATATCTACTTAAAGTTTATTCATCAATACAGTCATTACGGGTATTTCGATTATATTTTTGCGACAGGCGACGGGCAGATCGCTGTGAAATCCGCAGGCGATACATCCCTCAGCAGCCAGGCCGGGTTCAGCCAGCCACCCGTCCCGCGTCCGCCATTTTCCAACATCGGCAAGGCTACGGCGCAGTCGCCAGAACCCTGCCGATGCAGCCCACCATCATTTATCCTTGCCAACCAGCTTTGGTGTCGCCTTCGTTTCCGAAGCGGTCTTGTCGCCCACCCCGGCGACATCTTTTTCCGTCGTTCCAGAGGCGGGCGATGCGGCGCCTGTATGTGCGGCCACCGCTTTCTCGCCTTCTTCCGCAAGCAGCGCCGCCAGCATTTGCGGGTTAGCGTCGCCTTCCACGTGGATATTGAGGTTGCGCTGCGGGAACGGAATATCGATCCCCTCCTCGCGGAAACGTTTGAGGATGGCGATCCTCAGCGCGTTTTTCACGCCAAGCCCGTTTGACAGATCTGCAAGGTGGAAACGCAATTCGAAATCCAGCGAAAAATCGCCGAAACGCAAAAATTCCACATGCGGCTCGGGGTTGCGCAGCACCGGCGGCTGGGCGCGCACCAGTTCCAGCAGGATATCCATGACCTGCTGCGGATCGGAATCGTAAGCCACGGAAACCGGAATTTCCGCGCGCATGATACGGTTGCGGTGTGTCCAGTTGCCGACCGAGGAATTGATGAATTCGGAGTTCGGCACGATGATCGACTGGCCACGGAAGGTTTCGATCTCGGTCGCGCGCACGGAAAGTCGCTTGACGGTGCCTTCTGTCGTGCCTGTCACCACCCAGTCGCCCACCTTGAAGGGACGCTCGACCAGAAGGATGAGGCCGGAGACGAAGTTCGAGACGATGTTCTGGAGGCCGAAACCGATACCGACGGAAAGAGCGGAGGCGACCAGCGCCAAGCTGGAGAGGTTGAGGCCGGCGGAGGACACGCCGAAGATGGCCGCAACCGCGATGCCGAGATAGCCGATGCCTGTTTTGACCGAGTTGCGCACCCCGGCATCCACCTGCCCGCGCGCCATGACGTTGTTGTCCAGCCACTTCTGGAACCAGCGCGTGATGATGTAGCCGATGGCGAAGACGAGGACGCCGCCGAACAGGCCGATCAGCGAGATGGAGGCATTGCCGACGGTGATGCCGGTCAGCAGGCGATAGGCCCAGCTTTCAATGTCGCCCGGCTGGAACCCCCAGGAAAACAGGATGAGCGGCACGCCGAAGGCAAGTGCCACGGCATAGATGCCAAGCCCCGCGGCAAGACCGGCCTGATCGAGCGCGACAGGACCGAGACCGAAACGACGCCCGAGATAACGGCCGGCAAGGGATTCCGCAAAGGCCCCCTGCCTCGAAATCGCCTTGCCCGAGAGAATGCCGATATACATCGTTGCGAGCACCGCGCCCGTGGCGACGATCTGCGTGGCAAGGAATCGCGCCAGCCCGACATAACCCGTGAGGCAGGCGCCGATGAGCACGAGGCCGCCGACACGCAGCAGGATGACGAGCCAGCGCGGCAGGCGCTGGTTGGCGGTCTCGTAATCCTGCCCCTCGCCGATCACCGGGCGCAGGAACGAAACGGTGAGCAGGATGATGCCGATGATGATGGAGGCAACGAAGCTCTTGGCGACGGTGACGATCAGCGGCGAATAAAGCGTCTCGCTGATCGTGCCGAACAGATAGTCGAGGCCGTTGACCAGCGCCATCAACAGCACTGCGGAAGACAGCGTATGCGCGCCCTTGTTTGAAACCTGCAGCAGCCGCCATTCCGGCTGCGTCGGCGCAAAGATCGCATAGCTCAGACGCGACACGAAATAAACGAAGCCGGTGATCGCCATGGCCCCGAACAGGATCGGCGCTATATCGGAGCGAAGTACGTTGAAATTATCGAGGAAGAACGCCGAGGTTACCAGGAACAGGAAAAGCGAGAGCGACTGCACCATGGTTGACCAGAAGGCCACCGAAAGCCGCCGAAGATAGGAGGGCTCGCCGGTAAAGGCGCGCCTGTCCATGCGGCTGCCGAAGAAGCGATAACCACCCACCAGAAAGAGCAGCGCCGCCATGATCGACAGCACCACGGCCCCGAACATCGGCAGGCGCTTGTAGTTCCAGACGAAGCCCGCCCAGCTGCTGAACGCATTGTTGAGGTTCGTCAGTTCGGTCAAAAAGGCGGAAGACGCATCGCCCAATGTCTGGGCGGAGACTTCCGTGCGTTTGAACAGGGTGGCGGCGAAAAGCGCACGGCGCACCGCGGTGATATTGTTGGAGATCTGCGCGGCATTGGTGGCGGTGCTCTCCACCTCGCCGGCAATCGCGTTCACCTCCGCCCGCTCCGCCGTCAGCCGGGCGCGCTCTTCGGTCACCATGCTCGCTTCCGGCGGCTGGCCATCGGCAGGTGGCTCGCCAAGCGCCTCAAGGCGCGTCTTTATCTGGTCGAGACGGGTGCGCAGCTTGGTGTTGGTGGCGGAGGCATCGGCTGCAATGGTATCTGCGCGTCCCTTCAGGTCCACCAGCTGCGCGTCATCGCTGCCGCCCGCCTCCACCTGCTTGGCGATCGCCGAAACATCGGCCTTCCATTTTTCCAGATCCGCTCTTGCCTGCTCGACGGCGGAGGCCTGGATCACGACCGGTGCGGACGGCGTTGTCCCTTCCTGTGCGGAGACAGGCATTGCCGACAGGAAAAACCCGCCAAGCAGGGAAAGCACCATGGCCATTATCGCGGCCATGGCGGTCTTTCGCCGCCGGCCGGACGCCTGCCCGCCCATCACGCGCCTGTCGTTTATCAATCCGCCAACCATCAACCGCACATCCATGCCTTTCGTCTCTGAACACCGCTTCAGGTTATTTACCGCCTGCAGCGAGGAAAACCACCCGCATAAAGCGAGGTTTTCGGGTGTCTGCCTTGCTTTTCACCACGAGAATCATCACCTTTGATAGTGCAGCAAACATGGGAGGAAATCATGGAATCTGCTGGTATTGGCTGGATCGCAGCTATCATCATCGGTGGTGTCGCCGGGTGGCTCGCCGAACAATTCATGAAAAGCAATATGGGTGTTTTCATGAACATCCTTCTTGGAATCGTCGGCGCGATCGTCGCCAACGCCATATTGTCGGTTTTCGGAATCGTTTTGACCGGCTGGATCGGTTACCTCATCGCCGGCTTCATCGGCGCCTGTATCCTCATCCTTATCGGCCGAGCGTTCAGACGCGGATGAGGAAAATGAAAAATCCGTAAAAGCCCGGATTTCCAGACTTTTCCAGCGCGACTGAAATTTTTTCGTCACAAAAATCGAAGAAATTTCATTTCCGCGCTGGACAAGCCCAAACTTCCCCTTTATAGCCCCCCTCACACCGCCACACGGTGTCGGTCGGGTGATTAGCTCAGTTGGTAGAGCAGCTGACTCTTAATCAGCGGGTCGTAGGTTCGAGCCCTACATCACCCACCAAATTTCTCATCTCAAAGCATTGAATATAAAGCGCAAATTGAAATGAGCGATTCTCGCTACGGCGAGCCAGTTTCCAGCAAATTGGAAACCGTTTCCAATTCTTGTTCCGTTCTGTTCCCCTTATTGACACGAAGATCGCGGTGAACATATCTAGAACAAAGCGCTGGGCGGCGCGCATCACAACATTGAGGGAAAACGAAACTCTGTCACAGGAGGGAAAGCCCGTGCGCACCGGAACATTTGGATATCTCTACATTCACGCCTATTCGATAACCGCCTACTGCACGCAGTGTGAACGCCGCGTTGACGTTGACCTTTCGAAGATCAATCCGAATGAGAGTTATTTGAACCGGCGATGGACTTGCGCTCAATGTGGGCGGCTGGGTGATTCGAAGCTAAGCCCACCACATACCGACATGAGCAGGCCATACGATAATCCAGAGGTGATTGCCGAGATGGAACGCCGGAAGGTAGAGCTTAACGAGAGATACGGTTATGAGTGACCAGACCAACAAGACTGGAGACGGCGTGCACGAAAATCACTGGTGCGAGCATCCGGGCTGTAAGAAGTGGGGCGGGCTGGGCTATAGCAAGTCAAAGGTCGAAAAACCGCGCTGGTGGTGTGCTGAGCATTATCCGTATTGGAATACGTTCAAATCCGGCCAATCAACAGACCCCCAATCCGCTTGAGCGCGTCGGCAAATGACACCCCAAGAGCGACGCCGCCAATCCCGATCATACTCAATGCCCCGATACCCATGAGGCGCCAACGCCTGACATCATCCGTGACGGGCTTCATTTCGGCCACATCCTCCTTGAGAGAGGAAACCGACGTTTCCACAGATCCGACACGGTTGACCATTTCATCCATGCGACGATGAACGGCTGCACGACTTTCTGTCGCCCGATCCTCTGATCGTCTGGATTGGTCTTCCACTCGCTTTAACGATTCCTGCAAGCTGTGCATGCCGGCGACGAGTTCTCCAAGCTGCCGATGAACTGCAGCGTCTATTTCAGGTGCCATCGGCAAAACCCTTGAGATGCGAGTAAAGAAAAGCCCCCCGGCCATAGCTCGAGGGAGAACGTCAGGCGCCTATGAGCGCACGCCATTTGGTGTTGAAATAATAGCCAATCCCAACGTGACCGTGCGTGGCATCCCCGCGATACGGGTGTGTGTTGTCGGTCGAAATCCAATCCGTGTAATTGGTGTCTTTGATCAGCGCCGTGGCATAGTTCGGGCTTACCGGGATGAAATAGGCTTTCTTCTCGCCTGCTGCGATCCACGCGTCAAATTCTGCCTTCAGGTTAGCTTCAGCCGTGATTGTGCTGCTGCTATTGTTGGTCACGCCAGCGCCGCCGCAACACCCCTGAACGATGATGACTGCATTTGGCTGATTGAGCCGAGCCTTTTCCCATGCCGCGCGGGCGTTGGTTCGCATCGTCGTTTGGTTCAGGTCCTTGTCGTTGTACGGGCCGCCGAAAACGATAAGGTCGTATGTGTCGTCAGCAATCCAGTAATCCATCTGGCCAACGATGTTCTGTGCTCCAGCCGTTGCGCTGTAGCCAGTGCCGCCAAGCCCCGAGTTTCGGTAGTCGTAGCCGTTGAGCTTGCAGAACGTCGCGAAATGGCTGTCCCATGGTGCGTAACGAATTACACCAGCGGCGTCCCTTATGAATGTTCCTGAGGTGTAGGCGCCAATCAATAGCGCCTCTTCAAAGCTCGTTCCGACAACGACAGCCTTTGGGCGTCGAGTTGGCTCAATCAATGTTGCGCCCGTGTTCACCTTCAAGGCTGCGAAGGTATGGCTCGTGCCGATCTCGATCTCGATTTCCCGCGTTGCAGCAGTCGCAAATGTCACCTTCACTCTGGACGTCGAAACGCCATTCACAGCATGACCGTCTCGCGCAATGTAACGACCGTCCACGATGATGCGAACAGGCGCGTTTGTGGCATTCTGCGGATATGAAAACTCGAAGACCTGCAAGCCTGTCGCCTTGAAGCGGATATTCCAGTTGTTGCCCTGGTCATAACCATTGGCGGGAACTGTGGGCGACGTAGGTTCGCGCCCCGTGTTTATAACCTTGATATTGCCATTCGAGCGAGGGGCCACGCTGAGATGCGCCATGGTCAGCCATTGATCGCTGAATGCGCTAAATCGCTTGCCGCTCGATTTGTAGATCAGCGGATTAGCGTTGACGGTCGGAGCGACGACAAACAAACTTGCGTCGGTGGAGGCGCTGAATGCCACTGTCGGCGGGGAAGCAAGGTCAGGCAGTTCAACCGGGTTGTTGCCAGCCGCCGCGATTGATGCCGCCTTGAGTTTCGGCAGAGCGCCGGGATTAAACTTAGGCTTCCGCGCCAAACCGAGAGACAGGCCAAGTCCAAGACCGATCATTGTGCAATCCTTTTATTGTAATCGTCTGCGAATGCCTGGCAGTCTCGGGCCAGCTGGTCGCGATTGTCGGCGGCGACGTTCCAGCGCCACGAGTGGATCACCCACGGCTCGTCGCGGAGCTTCACGCGCTCCATGAGTGCGGTGCAGGCAGCGGGGAGAACGAGGACCGGCTGACGGGCGGCAGTCTCGCCCTTGACGACGGATGCAGCCTTGAGGCGCTCCTTGTCCGTCTGGCAACCCGTTGAAATTATGGCGATCGCCACCAAAATTAGCGCTCGGATAGCCATTTCTTGTCGCTTTCGTTGGGGCGGGAAAGGGTGGCGTCCTTGGCTGCTTCTTCTGCCAATCGGTCAGCTTCTGCCTCAGCTGCCTGTCGTGCCTTGGTGGCCTCGTCAGCGCGTTTCGTGGCGGCGGCTAGGGATTGGTCGGCCGCCTCACGCAGAGAGCGCTCCCGATCAAGCTGAGCCTGAAGCGCGTCACGTTCCGACTGCTGGACGTAACCGGCCAGCGCCTGCCGACGCACATACGGGTTGTCGATTGTCTCATTGTAGAGGTGAGCAAGCGCCAGCATCGCCAGCGCGCCGACGGCCATGTAAATGTAGCTGAGGACGCTCATAGGCCGCTCACGCAGAGTTCAGCTTCGCCAATGCGCTTTTCGTCGCCCATCTCGCGGCGAAGAACGAGCCCGCGCAAGACTTTGCCGCCGGCCTTATTCCATGCTGTTGCGGCCTCACAGCTTTCCCGGTATTTCCCGACCTTCGCCAGCTTCAAGGCTGTAGAATTGCAGGCGCCAGACGTGCCGATATTCCAAGACAGGGAAAGCATGGCAGCGCGCCACGAAATCGGACGCCGTTCCCAATCGCCCGTGCACTTCACCAGAGGCGTGCGGTAGTCATTGACCAGTTTCACGGCCAGACGCTTGTCGCATCCTGCCTCTGTCTCGACCATTCCTTGCTTCACGCCATTGGTGTCCCCGTCGCAAATCGTCCACACTGGTGGCTTGGCTAGCCGCCGCCATCGAAGCTGGGGCGGGCTATAGGAACCGGCCCGACAGAAGGAAGCTTTGCAAACCCGCCAGTGCCGCCGCCGAACAACCCACCGAAGAGGGAGCTTAGGAATCCCCCGCCGCCGCCGCTTGACGATGCCTTGTTGACAGAGAACATCGCGTCCAGCAGGTCATCCTGAATGCGGCTTATCACCTTATCGAGGGCGTTCAGGGCAATATCGGCCCATTCGTCCCATGTGATCTTGCCGTCGTCCATGGCCGAGCGGATGTCATCGAGAACGCTTCCAACGCTGTCCTTGTATTCGTCCATAGTGTCGATCTGGCGATCACGGGCTTCCTGCTCGGCGTCGATCTGAGTGATGAGGCTGGCAATCGCCTCCCTCTCCTGATCGGTAGCAGTTGCACCGGCTTGCCTGATTGCGGCGGCAGAACGCTTTGCGGTCTCACTCTGGCCTACAAGGCTAAGCTCTTCCTCAAGCTCTTTGATGAGGTCTGCAACGGACTGGCGTTCGCGCTCGTATTTCTTGGCCTCGCTGTTGGCGCTACGGCTGCCCTTCTTCGCTTCTCGCTCGGCCTCGATCTGATACAAACTCTTCGTGTTCGCAGCACGCTCGTTCTGAAGCTGCATCTCGTCTTTGAAAGGCGTCCGCTCGAAAGCATTCAGGGTATTGAGCGGCCCGAGCTGGCTCAAGATGTCCTTTGTAGCCTGAGCGTTGAGTGCAGCGGCGATATTTGCCGCTCTGGCGTATTGATCAGCGACACCCCCTACTGCTGTTGCGAGTTCATTGGCGTGACCAACAGCTTGACCTGTCATGCGAGCGAACTCAGCCGCATCGACAGAGGCCTTGTAGGCGTCTCTCTGTACGGACTGCAGCTCCGGCGACAGCTTCGCTCCTGAATTGGCCGCGTCAGTCAGCGAATCCCCGAGGCGCATCGCGGCTTGTGCAATTTCAACCGGGCCTTGAGCGTTGGAGAGATCGTCCATCGCCTGGGTGACTTTGCGACCTTGCTCAGCAGTAAGGCCGAACTCATTCGCTAGGTTCTGGACTTCGGCAGCATAAGCGTCAAATCCGTCTGTCTGCATTCGTGGCAACTTCGCCAACAGATCGAACTTTTCTATAGACTGATCTAGCGGCTGAATTGTTCCTTCCAAGGCGGATTTAACGTCACCCATGGCCTTGGCAAAATCGAGTTCAGCAATCTTCCTAAGCGCGTCGTAAACCCGGCCAGCACCTTCCGCTTGGGCGCCGAATTTCTCCACCAAATCAGTTGCGGAAAGCAAGGAGTTAGCAACTGCTTCAGCATAACTGTCTGTCGCCTTTGCCAAGCGGGACATCGCGTCTTCCAGCTCATCAGCGTTACCTGCTGCAGTGAGGAAGTTGACTGCAAGCGGGAGAAGAGAGCCAGCAGCCGCGCCAGCCAAAATGCCGATCGGTCCTAGTCCAAGCGCCAAATCGGGAAGCTGAATGGCGATGGCCTGTAGCCAGTCGCCGGTCGCAGATGCTTGTTGAGCAACCTGAGAAAGTTGCATCGACGTCATTCGCATCTGCTGACCAGCGAACGTTGACTGCCTACCGACCGCAGTAAAGCCCTTGGCCATATTGTCGGTGGCCTTGTTCACGCGGCGCTCTGTTCGCTCCGCCGTCGATCCGATGCTATCGAGATCGCGCTCGCCGGATTTTAGGCTACGAGAATCCGCCGCAAGAACCAGCGTTGCGAAATCAGCCATTCGGATTTACCTGTCTCTAGGATAAGTTGAACGCCCACGAGGAGGGGAACATGAATGATGCATTGAAAGCGCTTATTGCTGCGGCATGCGTTTGCATAATCGCAGCGTCAAGCTGGTATCTATACAAGGAGCGACAATCGTATGTTGCCGAGCAAAAGCGCCGGCAAAGCCTCTCCGATATCGCCACGACGCAAGACATTGACCGGCTACGCGAACTTGCCATCAAGAAACAGAGAGAGCTAGCCGCTGTCCGGATCACTCCGCAACGATGCGCTGACATCGCGAAAGCAACAATTCCTGATAAGGCTGGAGAGCCACCCAAGACTTATGAGTTCGTTGAAGAGTTGAAGCTATGCGATGACTTTAAGCGATTAGGCGCCTACGACAGACATCAACTCGATTTGATCGGCGTGTTCTAATAAGAAAGGCGGCTTGCGCCGCCTAACTCACTGTATTTTAATGTGTCACCGCTGTGGTGACATTAAGCCGGAAGACCTTCGAGATAACCGAGAACAGCACGGCACATACGTTCGCCCACCCTGTCGATGAAGACTTCCTCTTCCTCCATCAACTTTAAGGCTTCGATAGCGCCTTCGCGTGTCAGTGCCGGTTGGTCCCAATTGTCAACGATGCGTTCTGTGCGGCCGATCGTCATCTCGTAGACGGCATCTTCGGTCTCGCTAGTGGTCGGGGTCACGCAGTATGCCGCTTTCCCCGCCCGGTAATCCCTGATGGCCTGCGCCAGTGGATCGGCTGCAACGGCAACGCCTGCGGCTGAGTGGCCGGCAATGGCGACGACAAGGCCTCCCTTTAGAACAGTGCGCCGGTTCATGCTGCACCGCCTTTCAGACCAGCCATAAGGCATAGTTCGGACACCTTCTGACCGGCTTCGGTTAGCTTGAGCTTTTGAAAGGCGCCCTTGCTCTCGGGGTCGATCACCTCCATCAGCCCACGATTGACCAACCCCGGCGCTCCATAGTGGCCGGTATCGACGGCTTTTCCCTGCGAGGCAGAGACCAGCGTGTTGACCATCCGGCTCGACAAGTCGATGCGGAAAGCGGACCCCGTGACATAGCTTGCGAAGAGAGTGTTCATTATGCTGCCCTCCCTTCGCTAGAAGGATGATCTTCCTGCCATTTTTTGTGCAGATAAGTCACACCTTTCCCTGTCACCAATGTTTTGGTGTAAGTGATGTCTTCACCGGTCTGCGGGTCTTTGCGCTTCCGCTCGATCACTCGGAAATAACCTGCATCTTCATACCGCTGATATGGGCGATTGTTTGCCATCAGGAAGCTGCGGTCACGCAACCAGCCCATGAAGCGATTGCGGCCAGTGCCGAAGACTTTGGCAACAGCCTGGAAGTCTTGAGCGTTGATCGCTGACGCCACCCCGTCATGAAACTCAGCTTTCGGCTGCATCTCAGTGATAGCAGCAGCCTGCTTCTCAATTTGCTCCGACTGCTTCGCCGCGAGCCTTAGGGCATCTGCGAAGGTCTGAGGAATAGTGAACGCCGGAACTGTCTGCTGAGCTGCGAAGTAGCGCTCAATCATTTCATCGAAAACTTCCCACGCTTTATCGTCGCCAAGCGTCTTCGCAATCTTAAGATATCCGCGTTTAGTGATAAGGATTACAGACGCTGGCGTTCCGCCTTGCGGCCGTGTGAAACCAAGGCGACGGATTTCGTCGGGTTGGTTCAAGGTGATGATATCTTCCGATTCAACAAAGCGATCGCGATTGTCGCGAAAGTTTCGTCCAGCCGTCCCGTCAGGCCTGCCGTGTACCTTATCGATCATCGCAAACGTCACCACCTGATGACCGCGATATTCGATCTTGCGAATTTCTGTCCCTGATATGATAATAGGATCATTCATCGTCGGTTCCTTTTCTAACCGCTGGTGATAGGGAGACCGCCCGGCAAGGCGGTTATTTCGTTCGAAGGGTGCGGATTAGGCTGTGATAGGCTCCGCGCCCTTTTCTTTTGTGGTAGCCTCAATACCGGCGAACACGAGTTCCCTTACAATATCAGACCTGTTTCTGATCCGGCGGGCAAAGCCCCAGTCATCAATGGTTTCCAGTTCGGATTCGGTAAACGGCGTGGCGATCCGCATCCGTTCCTCATTTGATCGCGCCTTAGATGCTCGCAACGTGCATTCCTTTCGTGATTTGTGTTGATGTTGCGATACACATTTACGCTTATATTAATTGTGTCGTCAAGCGACAATTGCAATGATTTTTCATTACGTGTATCTGTGCGCAATACAGAGGTGATGCATGGCTAAGAAAACATCCAAGAGTGAATCCCTGTCCATACGGATGGACCCTAAAACCCGGTTCATGCTGGAGTTTGTCGCACGGCTACGCGGACAGACGATCACAACTGTTATAGAGCGCGCGATTACCGAGTCGGCCAATAGAGCGACCATCCAGCCGGATTACAACGAACCAGAGACAAGCTGGCGAGACTTCTGGTCCGTCAATGAAGGCGAGCGCTCGCTAAAGATTGCCGGAGAGCCGCAGTTGCACCCAACTTTTGAAGAAGAGAGACGCTTGGCATTCACAAAGCGCTTCTGGCCGTTCTTCTACAAAGACAAAAAGTGCAGCGCCTTCCGAGAGGATTACATCGACATCCTGTGGCCCAGCATCGACAACATCATTGAAAACCACGACGAGCTGAAACACTCGAACATAAACGCTGGCCCAGAGTACATGTCATCGCTCCTATCGGACGCAAAGATTGATCCGCCTCGCTGGCCACCGCTTGAGCGGTCTGGCTTTGCTGATGCAATGGATGATGACGACATCCCGTTCTAGGAACAGAAAAGGCGACCCCAAAGGATCGCCCTGCCTTGCCATGACTGGCCTTAACTCGCCAAACCATGCCTCGCCTTGCCTGCCAAGCTCGCTTTCGCGCCCGAGGTTGATTTGAGAACTCTCGGCGTAACTCAATGAGCGGAGATTGCTCTATATCTGACCGCGTGTCTAGCCCCCGCTCTGTGAATGTCGGCTGATGAACTCGTTGACGGTTTCCTTGCGGGGGTCATACAGCTTCGCCTCTTCGACGTAGAGAGCCCCCTCTCGGTAGTAGTATGGAGCGGGGACATCAATGAACATCACAGTGGCGGGTGTTTCGGCGGCCACCACACCATAATGAGCGATGCCGCCATGCGGAACCTCCATTGCGGCCCAAGCCACATTGATCCTCGCCTTTGCCTCTTTGGCAGCTACCGGAACGAATGGCAGGGCAAGCAACGCGGCTATGAATGATCTGCGGTTCATTGTTCTCTCTCCATAGGCGGGATGCTCAAAGGCTCCTTGCCCGAGTTGAAACCAGACAGATAAGCCGCCGCCATCTTCCGAATAAGCCGGAACTCCCAAGGCTGGAGCGCGAGGTCATTTGCCGACGCGAAGGCCACCAGCTCTTGCCAGTCCGGCGTTCCAAGACCCATCCCGTTTGACCGGATCGGGCCGAGTTCCTTTAGGGCTTCAAGAAGATACTCTCCTGCCTCCAAATCGGGCATGGGCGGGGTGACACCTGAGGCGAGGTACTTCTGACCCCGGCTCATCTTCTCGTTCGTGATTGTAGACGCCAGCCAGCCGAGTTGCTGGGCAGCTAAGACTAGCTGGCGCTCTCGTTTCCCAGGATAGATCATGGCGTCGGCGCTGGTGTTGGCGATCTTGGCAAGGATCTGCTGCTCCAGGACGGCGAAGTCAGGAAGGCGCTTGTGGCGCTCCTTTATGCCGCGAAGGAGATTTGCGACCTTCATGCCGATCTGGTCGCTGGTGTAATAGTGGTCTGCCTTATCGGGCATCTGGAAAACGCCGCATTCGATATGGGAGAAGTTGCCGTCTTCACGCTCGCGCTCTGGGCTGAAGAGAGCCCATCCGGTGCTTTTGCTGGGATCGAAGCCGAGGATGAGTGTCATGGCGTCACCTCGACCGGGATAAGCCGCCACTGTGCCAAGTTTCCAGCACCGCCACGCGAGTTGGTAATGGTCCACCCGAACGGTTCGATCTGCCGGCGCAACTGGCTGACGATTGCCATCACGACATGATCTGCTGTTTCAGGCCCACCGTCGGCTCGACCGCCATAAATCCGGTCGATGATGCGATCTCGGTAAACGGCCTTCCCCGGCTTCTCGGCAAGCATCGCCATGATGAGGCGGCGCGACGGCTGGGTGATGTTTTCAACAACCTGATCCAGTGGAGCGGCTGTACCAATATGGCCGCCGCACGACGGGCAACAAAACTGACTTGTCTGAGGTATGTGGTTCATTGCCATCCTCGTGGAAGAAAGAACCCGGTGCGGGGTCCGCTTTGAATTCTCGCACCGGGTTAGTTGGGCCAGCGCTTGGGAGAGAAGCTGGCCGGGGGAACTCAGTCGTCTTGCTGGAGGGTGAAGGGATCATCGCCATCGGCAGTATTTGCCGCCGGTTCCTCCTTGGATCGCGCTGCTTGGGCTTTCTCCATCGCGGCCTTCCAGTTGTCTGCGTACTTCATCTGGCCGCGCTTCCAGCCCGTCATGTAGGCGACATCTTCATCGCTATTCGCGGGATGTTTGGAACTGCCGGGGCCGCCTTCGCCAACAAGGCCATCAGCCTCGCCTTTTGCGTCGTACATCTGGAGGCGGTCGGCTCTGTCGGTGAATAGGTCACCGTTGCTGGCGTCTGGGATCAGCCCCAGCTTGGCGAGAATTTTCTGGTGCAGGCTGTGCTTTGTTACGATCGATGATCCGTCGCCAGCCTTGCGTGCCTTTTCGTGGAAGGTGATTTCCTCCTTCGCGAACCCCCATTCCTTGGCTCGCTTGAAGTTCTCCTTGCGCTTGGATTCAGCGCCGGCGATGACAGCCAGTTCGTCACGCTCTTGGCGGCAGAGAAAGCCGTAAAGCGCCGCTCGTTCATCCTCATTGAGAGTGGTATTCCTGACTGCTGCTGTCATTCGCGATCACCTCCGGTTGGTCGTTTCGATTGATCTGATTGCTGCTGCTTTCGCAGCGTGGACGCGCGAGCCCAAAGCTTCAGCCTCGTCAAAAATATCCGCCACAGCATCATGTCCGTAGGCCTCCTCGATAGCCTGTATGTCGTTCTGAACCTGGGCGATGAGGGCGTGGCAGATGTTGAGGTAGGCGAGACGGATGCGCTTGCAGAGCAATACGTCCATTACCTTCCGCTGCCCCTTCATGAGCCGTTTGAAGCTGGTCGCCGTCATGCCGCACTGACGGGCAACCTTGTTCAGGGCGCGTTCCTCATCGCCCCATCCTGCGCATTCGCGCTGAAACATCTTCTTGGCGACCAAGACCGCCTCTTCGGGGCTATATGCGTCAACTACAGACATCGCTTTCGCCTCATTCCCTGTTTTCAATTCGATCAAAGATTGTTGAGTTTTTGAGCACTTCATGTCGCCGCCTCCTGATAGGTTGAACCCATCGAGAGGCGGCAACGAAAGGAGCTACCACCCCGCCCTAGAGACAGCAGGCACCCGGCCAGCGAACGGAACCTTTGCAGAGGCCCTTTCACCGACTGGAACCGATTGTCTTTCGTATGGATCACTGAGACCGAGCTTGGCGCTGCGCGACTGCGAAATCTGCTTAAGCGCCTCAGCTTCGGTGATGTTTAAAAGATATGCGATGTCGGCCGTATCTCGGCCGGCGCGGAATAGATCGTAAGCGGCGATCGAGGAGCGATAGGTCATTTGCGCGGCCTCGATATAGCCAGGTGCGCCAGTACCGCCGACACGATGAATGCCGAGAAGAATACCGATGCGTAGATGAGGAACTGCTGTTGATCAGGGTGCATGGAGGCGATCATCGCTTGCTCTCCCTAAGTCCGTGGATTTTCACGAGGGCCAAAATCGATAGGTAAAAGGCAACCCCTCTTGGACTGAACTGGCACCGTCGACGCAGCGCGGCTACAAGGCGTCCGGCACTATGATTGTGGAGACGTGGGGCGACATGCTGCCCTCCGACCTGACGACAGTTGACGCTCAGGAGGCCATAGACGAGCTAGGAGAGACGCCGGCGACTGCCAACCAGTTCAGGGCCTTCCTGTCCCGCCTGATGTCCTGGGGTGTTCCCAGAGGCTACTGCACGACCAACGTGGTCGAGCATACCGAGAAAATACCCGGCGGTGAGCCGTGGGTTCCGTGGCCGAATTGGGCCTTCGAGATCATGTTCGAGCATGCCCCCTTCCATCTCAAGCTCATCTGCCTCTCCGCTTTTTTCACCGGCCAGAGACAGAGCGACGTCATCAAGATGAAAAAACCCAAGTCGGGCGACACCACAATGGAAGTCCGAGCTCAGAAGACGAAAAACTCAGTCTGGATACCGATCCACTCCGAATACCGGAAATGGATGGATCGGGCGCCAAAGTCGGACAGCATCATGCTGCACGCTGGTTCGCGCACCGCGTCGTACAAGACGGCTGACGGGTTTCGAACCGAGTGGCAGAAGCTCATGAACAGAGAAGAGTTCAAGCCATTCCGCGAGAACAGAATCGTGTTTCATGGGCTGCGAAAGAATGCGGTGATTAATCTGCTGGAGGTTGGCTGCACCGAAAGCCAGGTTGGCGCGATCTGCAACATGTCAACGCAGATGGTGCAGCATTACGGGCGTGAGGTTGCCCTGAGAAGCTTGGCAAAGGATGCCATGAAGCTGATGGAAGACCGATGGAAAGAAATTGAGCCCTTGGCCTTCAGAAACAGTGGTGATAAATAGCTAATTGCGGTTCCCAATTCACCAAACGTTCCCGGTTTATCTCGGGTGTATTTCGGATAGATTGGAAACCGCCAATATTGTTTTCTCAGTCTTTATTCGATTTCAATATAACTCTTAATCAGCGGGTCGTAGGTTCGAGCCCTACATCACCCACCAAATTCTCTTAACATGACAAGACGTTGTGATGCTTACTTGAAGCATCGCCTTAGCGTATGCGAGTACGCAATCGCGCTCTCGGCAATGCCTGCGCGAGAGGCGCCACCCGTCACCGAAGACACCGGGCACCCCCGTCAGATCCCCCCCCCCCGCAAAGTCTACAACTTCATTTCCGTCACGCTTTTTGCGCCGATGAATCGCGGCTCCAATGGTCGACCGGCAATACGGCCGCCGAATTCCTCGGTGAAAGGAACCGGCGCGGCCTGCTTCACCGCATTGATGGCGGAATCGATAAAGGCCTGCCGTCTCGGGCTCTCCTCCTGCGGGCGCGAGGCAACGACGACGACCTTGCCCCTTATCTCCCCGTCCTTGTGCAGAATGAAGCGCAACGTCACCACAAAACCCTCGGTATCTGCCGGCGGCACCCAGCAGGCGTAGATCGCGTCGAACATTTCATTGAGATCGCTGGCCGGCGTCGGATCCTTGCATTGCCGCGACTGGCCTGAAGCCTGCGTCAAAGCACCCCCAGCCAGGATGGCCAAGGCCACGAGCCCCGACAGATGAAGGCCGCGTGACACCAAAAATAAGTGATTAAACAAATCAAACATCCTTTTATCGAAGACGGCGCCTCGGTGGCCGCCGCCCATAATTTTTTTAGATCTTTGCCGTCAGTAAAAAAACTTGAAAGCGCCGCGCATCGGAAGTGTCCGAACACATAAATTCACCGTCACGACGAAATACATCATTAATTAATAGATAAAAACAACATTAAAACAAATAAATCTGAAATTTATACGGCGATAAAAATCAATTACATGAAAATATTCTAATTAAAAAAGCAAAATAGACGAAATCATAATTTTGAGAATTCAGGATATATTTATGTCATATCAAATATCGTAATATCTTCAGAATACAATGCCATAAACACGACTTCGTCCCTTAACCAAAGCGCGCAGTTTGCATTGCAAGCCGCCTGTTTGGCTGTATGCATTGCCCTGCCAGAACATTGGGCAAAGGGGGACTTCATGACATCGAAATGGGTAATGGCGGCATTTTTCGGCGCGGCGATGACGGTTGCGGGTGCAGCACAGGCGGAAGACCTTGTCTTCACGCTGAAGAACGGGACAAGCTCCGTTCTCAACGCCTTCTACACGTCGCCGGTGGGCGTCAATGACTGGGAAGACGACGTTTTCGGAAAGAAGGCGCTTGGTCCCGGCGAAGAGATGGAAATCACCATCGCCGACGGCCGCAGCGTCTGCAAATACGACATGCGCTTCGAATTCCAGGGCGACGCGCTGGAAGACCTCGAGGATACGCAGAACCTCTGCGAACTCGGCGAATATACCATCACCGAGTAACATCTCCGGCAATGGCGGCCCTGCCCGACAGAGGCAGGGCTCGCACAGGCACAACGGCGTTCAACGCCAGCTTTTCAGCAAACTCGACAAAACGATAAATATCGGCGTCATAGCACTGCCGATCTCCCCAAAGCCGTCTCAATCATCCCTATGATTGGCGTCATGAGATTGATCATCAACATATTGCTGTTCGTCCTCGGCGCAGTCGGGAGCGGGGTATGTGCGTTTTTGTTGTCGGCGGCGCTTGCCGATTCCGGACTTCTCGGTTCCTGTTTTGAGGGTAACTGCGCCTATGCGGCGCTTTTTATGGTGCTGCCCGTCGCGTGGTTCGTGCTTTTTGCGCTTTACGTCATGGCCCTGCTGGTCTGGAGGCGAAAGCCGTTCCGCAATGGAAGGCTCTGAAAAAGGGCATGGCAGCGTCACCGCTACCGCGCGTTCGTTGACAGCGATCAAGACTTGCCGGTAACGTCCGCCTGCTGGGGGATTCGCTGCCAGTGATATGGGAGCCTTAGGGCATACCCGATATCACCGGCCTCTGAATGTGCATGTTCCGATTTGCGTTTCGCGTAACGATCGGCATGACGAAAAACAGGGAGACCAAACGATGCGGGCGGCTATTAATTCTCCATCGCTTTCTATCGACACCATGGACTATCAGGCCGAGTGCCAATTCGCGCTGGAACCCTCCATCCAGGGGCTGATTGAAAAAGCGGAACATGCCGGCTGGAACCGCCAGCAGGCCGCGCTCGCCATCGTCGCGCTCGCCAGCGAACATCTAACCGATCTGCTGTCGGCAGGAATTCCCTTACCGGATCAACGCCCCCTGTCCTGATATCCCCCCGCCAGTCGCGGCGGATCAGCGCGCGGCATCCCTGGCACCTCATTCCGAAAATCGATCGAGCAGACCGGAGCGTCGCCGTCCCATCCACGGATATTCGGCACTCCGCGGTCTCTACCCGCGACGTTGTGGCGGCGGCCAGCTATTGCTCCGGTCCGCACAAGCCGCCCGCCGGCGATCCTGCCACACTGTTGACATAAGCGGCCATTAATGAGAACATAAAGTGAACATTATGGAGGTCAGCGATGAACACAGCAGACGCAACCATAGAAAATGCCCTCTCGGTCGTCGCCCGGTCCCGCGATATGCGCGAGCGCGCGCTTGAGCGCCGCCGCGAGTTGCAGCGGCGAACGGAAGTCATCATAACCCGGCCGCTCTACGTGCTGAAAAAGAACGAAGGGCCAAAGCAATTGTCGTTGAAACTCGACAGCTAGACGGCGTCGGGAACAGTGACCGGGTTGCAGGATGCAGCACCGGAAAAGCGAAGATCGTTCGTCCACCTGCCTCGCAAAAACAAAATCCCGTGCGGATCATGTCACGCACGGGATTTTCAGAATGAAGAGGTCATTGTCTCGTCTTATTGCATGCGCTGCATTGCGGCTTCTGGCTCACCGGTCGTTGCAACCGTTGCCGCGGGAAGGCGATCGGTCTTTTTCAGGATGACGACTGGCTTTTCCACCGGATCAGTGGGTGGAATGATGCTTGCGGTTTTGAATTCACGGTCGACGGCAGGAACGGACGCGTTGATCTTTTCATGACCGGCGCATTCCGCAAGCGCTGCACTGGCGGAAAAACCAAAGACAGCGGCGATAATGAGAACTGATTTCATGTCATTCTCCCTTCGCTTTTATGGCGATCTCCAGTCTAGGTGGAGACGACCCTGATTGAAAATCACACTTTAGAGACATCTAAAGCTCTGAATCATTTCGGCAGTCGTCGTCTTTGATGAGCGGTGGAGCACCAATACTTTCCTGGCGCCCTTATTTTTTCCGCACATCCAGCGGATTTCGGCAAAGCGGCCTGCGAAATATCATCGCCACATAACTTCCTTTCAGGGAAATCAGGCTTGGTGTGTAAGTCGAGGCCTTTGCCGCGTTGGCGGCCTTTATCGTTCTTCCTTCAGAGGAATTCTGCTGCATGGCACGCCTCCTTCCATGAGCGATAACGAAAAAACACCGGTCTTGTTCCGATCACGGTTTCGTTGGTGTGCGCGGGAAATCTCCCCATCGGGGAGAAGATGGCCCAAAGGGTCAGATGAGGGGGCAAGCTCTCCGCACACCTCTACCCTCGCCCCCTCATCCCGCTGCCGCGGACTTCTCCCCGGCGGAGAAAAGAAACAGGCGGCATCCTGCCAGTGACATCGACTGCCTTAGCAATGCCTCGCGCTTGAAAATTTCGCCCAAAACCTCTATATGACCCAGCGCGAGGACGACCTCGGCCATCATGGCGACAGCATGCGGGACGGCCCGGTCACATACCGGAGAATAAATTGCGTTCCCTGCAAGATCGTATCCGCCACGCTCTCAGCTTTGAAATCATCGGCCTTCTGCTCGTCGTGCCGCTGGGCGCGCTCATCTTCGGCATGCCCATGGAGGATATCGGCATTGTCGGCCTGGTCAGCGCAACACTCGCCACCGCCTGGAACTATATCTACAATCTTGGCTTCGATCATGCCATGCAGCGCCTGAAAGGCACGACGCTGAAGACACCCGCCATCCGGGTCGCACACGCGCTGCTGTTCGAACTTGGCCTGCTGATCGTGCTGATGCCCTTCATCGCCTGGTATCTCGGCATCACCCTCGCCCATGCGCTGGTCATGGATATCTCGTTCGCGCTGTTTTACGTGGTCTATGCCTTCGTCTTCAACTGGAGCTACGACCGGCTTTTCCCACTCCCGGAATGGCAATCGCAGGACGCCGTCTGAACAACGGCGCTGCCGGCAGGAAACGGCTGCGTTTCAGCGCAGCGATGCCTTGAAAAAGCTGACGACATCCGCATTGAAGCTGCGGTGAAACGCCATCCGGTCAAAGCCGGAAGCATCGCTGCAGATCTGCGGCACGGCTTTTTCCATCTCTGCGGGGCAAGGTGCGATAAACGAAAAGTGCCCCGCACCCGTCACCGTCCGATAATCCGGTTTCACCGGGAGATGATCGCGCAGCCTGACAATATCCTGCGGCATGACGCCATCGCCACCGCGCTCCGAACTCCAGAGCTGGACGGGGACCTTGATGCCGAGCAGATCGCCGGCACGGGGAAAGGCGTTCAGAGGGTCTGCAACGACCACGGCCTTCACCCGCGCATCGTGAATCCGGTCTTTCGCAGCGGCGCTCTTGTCCCACATCTGCGCACAAATCGCCGCTTGTTCATCCGGACACGGCAGCCCGGCATTTGCGAAATCCGGCACAGCACCGGCAAGCACCAGTGCGGTATATCCGCCCCGCGAAAATCCGAAGACACCGATCCGCCCGGCATCGATGGAACCGGCCTCTTTCCAGTTTGCCAGCATATGGTCAAGCAGGCGCACAATGTCTGCCGGCCGGTCGGTCAGCGCAGAGAGTTCGCCTGCCCGCTTCATGTCAATCGCGTTGTCGCCGGGATGATTGAGCGCTGCGACAATGAAACCGGCATCCGCCAGCGCCGCCGCCGTATCGCGATGGCTGAAATAGGTGCCGGCGAAACCATGGGAAATGACGACAAGCGGATATTGCCCCTCAATAATCGGGCAATCGCGCACGGCAGGCAGCACGAAGGGACCGATCCGTATCTCCACCGGCGCTGCCGCACAGGGTGACCAAACGGCAGCCCGGATCGGGGCTTTGCCGTCAGCGGATGGAACCTCGATCAAGCGCAGGCCAGCCGCCATGGCGGCACCGGTACCGAAGAGCGTGGAAACAAGCAGAAGGCAAAACGGCACCAGAAATCGCATGATGAACCCGCAGATCGAGAGATTGCACGCAAAGCAAGCCTATGGAGCGGCCTCACCGCACCATAGGCTGATTTCTTAAATCCGGTATGACCGCCGCGAGGCTTAAAGCGACTTCAGCGTCCAGGCCACGATCTCGCGGGTGGCGGCGGCAAAGGCCTGATCCAGCGCCTTCACGAAATTGGCGTTGCCGGAACCGCTGACACGTGCACTGGCGCGAAACACCTCCTGCGCCTTTACCGTGCCGTTGCGATCATTCAGGAGCTTCACCGATATTTCGATATTCGCGACATTTTTCGCCGTATCCACCTCGAAGGCACGGATATCGCTCACGACCTGATAGTCGATTGCCAGCCCCTGCCCCGGTCGGCCGACGCCGCCGAGCTTGCCGGTATCCTCGAAGGCTTCCACGAGCTTGGACTGCACCATGCGCGGCAGGCGGTCGCTCCATTGCGAATTGCCGAGATATTGCACCTCCGAGCCCGAAAGACGCACCACGATGTTTTCGCTGTCGAGTGCCTTGAGCGCGGTCGGATCGGCGATCAGCAATTGCCGGTTTTTGAGCGAGGGTCCCTGCATCACCGTTGCCGAAGACACGGAAAGGTCGAACGTGTCGTTCTTCGGCGCACCCGCGCAGCCTGCCAATGCCACGGCAAGCAGCGGGGCCAGAAGCAGGGCGCGGCGTTTGTGGCCGCTCATCAATCGTGTCATTGGCCCATACCCCTCTTAGCGCCTTGTTCTGCCGTCATATTGTTTCACGGTTTCGCCGCCGAAAATCAACCGCTGCGGATCGCGGTCAATATTGGTGATGGCATTGTTCAGATTGTCGACGGTCACCCGCGTGCTGCCGATCAGCGCCTGGAAATCCTTCAGGCCCGAGCTGGAGAAGCGGGTCAGGTTGTCGGCAATAGGCCCGATGCGGGCATTGAGATTGTCGGCCACGGCCTTGAACGAGGTCAAAGTCTCCCGCGCCTTGGCAAACAGCGAATTGGCATCGTCGGTTCCGAGCATGCCGTCCACCTTGGCGAGAATGCCGTCGACGCGGCTAGAGGCAAGGTTCAGCTTGCGGCCCATATCGGTAAAGTCGGAAACCGCCTGATCGATATCGGCGCGGCGGGCACCGACGTCATCGGCAATCCGTTTGAAATTCGCCACAGCGTCACGCGCATCGGCGGTCGCCGCGGAAACATCGCCCACCACGGTGCTGACCTTGGCGGGGTCGACGGAGGCCAGAAGCTCATCCGCGCGCTTCACCACGGTCTGCACTTCCGTGCTTGCCGCCTCGAAATTGCGCGCCGTGTTCTGCACCGTCTCCATGATGCCCTGAATATCGCTGGAGGCAGACGCGACGTCCTTCGTCACCTTGTCGACATTCGACAGGATGGAATCGATCTTGCCGGCATCCACGGCCTTCACCAGATCCTCGATGGCGGTGAGCGTGCCGTCGAGGCGCACGGAGACCGATTGCACGGTGGTGGACAGCGAGCTGAGGCTGGCGATGAAATTCTTTATGCCGTCGGAATTGGCCGCCAGCGCATCGGAGAATTTCTCGGCATTGCGCACCGTCTGCGTCAGCGGGCCACGCGCATCCTGCACGAAGCCCTGCAATTCGCCGATGGCGCCATCCGCACGCTTCAGAATCTTGTCGGCGGTGGCAAGAAGGTTGGTGACGCTGGAAAGGTCGGCCGTCAGCTCGGCGGGAACGCCGCTTTCGACGGCTTTCTGCAGAATGCGCTCGCCATCCTTGTTGCCGCCGGAAAGCTCGATATAGGCAGCGCCCGTCAGGCCCTGGATTTCAAGCACGGCGCGCGTGGACGGGAAAACCGGGGCATCGGCCTGCACCTCGGTAAAGGCGATGGAATAGGCCGGGTCGTCGCGGTCGATGGCAAGGCCGCGCACGGTGCCGACAGGAATACCGTTGAAGCGCACGGGAGAACCGACGGACAAGCCGTTGGCCGAACCGGGAATACGCACGACGAGCTGCGCCGTCGGGCCGCCACGGCCGAATTCCGCCATCCAGTAAACGAAGCCGAATGCGGCGGCGATCACGATCAGCGTGAAAATTCCGACTATGGTGTAGTTCGCCTTGGTTTCCATGCTTCTTGTTACTCCACCGGATTTTCGTGTCTGCCGTCCGGAAGAACGACAGAGCGCGCCCGTTTGCCGCGGAAATAGGACTGCACCCAGGGATCGTCACAGGCAAACATGTCCTGCAATGTCCCTTCTACCAGTACCTTCTTCTGGCCGAGAACCGCGATGCGGTCACAGACGGAAAACAGGCTGTCGAGGTCGTGCGTCACCATATAGACGGTCAGGCCGAGCGAATCGCGCAAGCGCGCGATCAGCATATCAAATTCCGCCGCCCCGATGGGATCGAGGCCGGATGTCGGCTCATCGAGGAAGACGAGGTCGGGATCAAGCGAGAGTGCGCGCGCAAGCGCCGCGCGCTTGATCATGCCGCCGGAAAGCTCTGACGGGTATTTATCGCCCGCATCCGGTTTCAGCCCCACCATCTCGATCTTGAGATAGGCAAGCTCATCCATGAGCTTTTTCGGCAGGTCCAGATATTCGCGCATCGGCAGCTGGATGTTTTCCTTCACCGTCAGGCCGGAAAACAGCGCCCCCTGCTGGAACAGCACGCCAAGACGCTGGTCGAGCATCATGCGGTCGTCTTCACTCGCCTTGTCGTAATCCTTGCCGAGAATGCGGATCGCACCCGCCTGCCGCGGCAGGAGCCGCAAAATCGCACGCATCAAGACGGATTTGCCCGCCCCGGATGGGCCGATGAAGCCCAGGATTTCGCCGCGATAAACATCCAGATCGAGGTCTTCGAGCACATTCCGACCGTTGAAACCGACGGTCACGCCCTCGACGGAAAGCACCACCTCGCGGCCGTCCTTTCCGGTTTTGGTCTCATGCGGTTTCTGGTCCAGGGTTTCCAACGCGCCCTCCTTAAAAATCGATGGCTGCGTAGAAGATGGCGAAAAGACCATCCACCAGAATGACGACGAAGATCGACTTCACCACCGAGGAGGTGACGTGCTGGCCAAGCGATTCCGCCGAACCGCCCACCTTCATGCCCTCCACCGCCGCAACGATGCCGATGATGAGCGCCATGAACGGCGCCTTGATCATGCCGGCGGCAATGGTTGATTCCTCGACAGCGCCGTGCAGGCGCGACAGGAACACTTCGAAAGTGATGCCGGAATAGAGCAGCGCCACGATGGCCGCACCGAAAAGCGCTGCAAAATTGGCAAGAATGGTCAAAAGCGGCAGCGCGATGGTGAGCGCCACAAGACGCGGAAACACCAGTACACCGACAGGGTTGAGACCGATCACCTTCAGCGCGTCGATCTCCTCGCGCATCTTCATCGAGCCGATTTCCGCCGTGATCGCGCTTCCGGACCGGCCGGCGATCATGATCGCGGTCAGCAGAACGCCGATTTCGCGCAATTGCAGAATGCCGACCAGATCGACGACGAAGACTTCCGCACCGAAATATCTGAGCTGGAACGCGCCCTGCTGGGCAATGATCGCGCCAATCAGGAACGACATCAGCATGATGATCGGCACGGCGCGCACGCCCATATGGTCGATCTGGTTGACGATCGCCGCCGGCGAGACGCCACGGCCGCGCCCGAGCTTCATCTGCGCGCCGCGCACGGCGGAGCCGAGAATATACATGCCGGCGAGGAAATCCGCGCCGTTCTGAACCACGGCCTGGCCGATCGGCGCGAAAATACGCTCCACCAGCCCCGGCCTGGCGACGGGCTCGGCCTCCATCTCCGCCTTGTCAGGCAATTGGCCGATGACGTCTTCGATCCGGTCGTTGCCGGTCAGCGTAACGGTTGCGCCGTTTGCCTCAAGGTCCCTGCGCAGACGCTGGATAATCCACGCGCCTGTCGTGTCGATGGCCTCCACGGAGGAAAGATCGATGTCCACGGGGCCGGCAGGTTTGCTTTTTTCAATCCTGTCGAGGCTCTCGAAAATGCCGGAAAGATTGCTGTTGCGCCAGGAGCCGGTCATGACATAGCGCGAGCCGCCGCCGGAGACGCTGTCGTCCTCGGTGATTGCGGCCGGGTTCGCCTGTTGCCGTGTGTCCTGTTCTTGCATAATGCTCCGAGCGAGTGCAGCCGTCACGAGATTCTTAAAGGTTTCATAACGTTTCGGTCTCCGGCAAGCCACAGTGACGGCCGACAATTCGTGATAAATTTGGCGTCATGTGTCTTTTGTCGCCCAATCGGAAGTGAAAAAACATGCCCCGTTACCTGCAAGCCACAACACAACGCTTCCCCGTCGCCGGCAGCTTCACCATTTCGCGCGGCACCCGCACGCATGCGGATGTCGTAACGTGCTCCATCCGCGATGGTTCCTTCACCGGCCATGGCGAATGTGTGCCCTATCCGCGTTATGGTGAAAGCATCGACGGCGTCATTGCCGATATCGAGGCTATTGCGGAGCAGATCGCCGACGGCCTGACGCGGCAGGAACTCCAGCAGGCGATGCAACCGGGCGCCGCCCGCAATGCCGTCGATTGCGCGCTGTGGGATCTCGAAGCCAAGATCAGCGGTAAAAGCGCTGCCGAGCGCATCCTCGGACGGGCTGCAGAACCGCTCGTCACCGCCTACACCATCTCGCTGGCCGACCCCGAGACCATGGCCGCGAAAACGGCGGAAAATGCAGGCCGCCCGCTGCTGAAGATCAAGACCGGCACGGCGGACGACGAAGCGCGCCTGCGCGCCGTGCGTGCCGCAGCCCCGCAAGCGCGCATCATCATCGACGCCAATGAGGGCTGGAATGATTATAATATCGAATATTATCTGAGGCTTGCGG
This sequence comes from Rhizobium sp. X9, assembly GCF_018873185.1. Lineage (NCBI taxonomy): Bacteria > Pseudomonadati > Pseudomonadota > Alphaproteobacteria > Hyphomicrobiales > Rhizobiaceae > Rhizobium > Rhizobium sp. X9. The sequence goes on from NZ_CP071311.1 coordinate 1,460,067, forward strand.
CGGAACTGAAGATATCGCTGATCGAACAGCCGCTTCCCGCCGGCAAGGACGCCATCCTCGCCCGCATTGACCATCCGGTGCTGATCTGCGCCGACGAAAGCGTGCATTCCACCCGCGACCTCGCAGGCCTGCGCGACCGTTACGATGCGATCAACATCAAGCTCGACAAGACCGGCGGGCTGACCGAAGCGCTCGTCATGAAGGCGGAAGCGGAGCGCCTCGGTTTCACCATCATGGTCGGCTGCATGCTCGGCACCTCGCTCGGCATGGCGCCTGCGGTGCTGGCGGCGCAGGATACAGCCTTTGCCGATCTCGACGGGCCGCTGCTGCTGGCTGAGGACCGTGAGCCCGGTCTGGTTTATGAGGGTTCGCTGGTTTATCCCGCACGGCCGGAATTGTGGGGGTAAGCCCCGGCTATTGAAGGCGGAGAAACAAGGTGCGATATCACCGCTGGTTTCTTCTCCCCGCCGGGGAGAAGATGGCCCGAAGGGTCAGATGAGGGGGCAAGCTCTCCGAATATCTCTACCCTCGCCCCCCTCATCCCGCTGCCGCGACCTTCTCCCCGGCGGGGAGAAGACACAAGGGGCACGCACTCGCCTCGCATGAATGAGCTGAGGCATGTCTCTAAAGGGTCGCTGATTTATCCGGCCTGCTGGAAATTGAGGGCGCCGCTCTCGCGCGGGCCAAGGCTCTCGCGCGCTAAGAATGACGAGACTGCGCGCCGTCATTCCATCCGCGCTCGCTTTCACGAAAAGCAAACGGCGATTCTAAACCTCTCCGTTGTCATCCTCGGGCTTGACCCGAGGATCCATCGCTCCGGGTTGTGGATCCTCGGGTCAAGCCTGAGGATGGCGTAGCAAGTTATTCGGAGCATGTAGGCAACACCCGCGAGGTCACACCATCGCCGTCGCCCGCATTACCCAGCCAGCACATCCCTGTGAAACGCACCGTCGCGGCAGAGGTTGGCATGCCTCAATCAGGCCGCATGCTTCCCGATCAGCCCCGGAATATCCACCGGCTCCATCTCATCCGATGTCTGTTCGGCGGTAACGTCGCTTGTCTGCATCCAGGTGATCAGCTCGAAGCTGCCATCGGCGTTCTCGGCGATTGCCGTGCAGCTTTCCACCCAGTCGCCGGTGTTGATGTAGCGGATGCCGTCCATGTCTTCCATCACCGCATGGTGAATGTGCCCACAGATGACGCCGTCGACATTGTTGCGGCGTGCCTCGTCGGCGACCACGCGCTGGAATTCGCCGATGAAGTTGACGGCGTGCTTCACCTGAAGCTTCGCCCAGGCCGAGAACGACCAGTAAGGCAGGCCGATGCGGCGGCGCACGGCGGCAATGGCGATGTTGATCGCAATCGCCGCGTCATAGGCCCAGTCTCCGAGATAGGCGAGAAGGCGGGCATTGCGCACCACCACGTCGAACTCGTCGCCATGGATGACCAGATATTTCTTGCCGTCGGCAGCCTCGTGGATCATGCGCTCGGCCACTTCGATGCCGCCGAAATGCATGCCCGGAAATTCCCGCAGGAATTCGTCGTGGTTGCCAGGAATATAAACGATGCGCGTGCCCTTGCGGGCCTTGCGCAGGATTTTTTGCACCACGTCGTTGCAGCCCTGCGGCCAGTACCAGCTGCGGCGCAGGCGCCAGCCATCGACGATGTCGCCGACCAGAATGATCGTCTCGGCCTCGTGATATTTCAGGAAGTCGAGCAGATAATCCGTCTTGGCCGCCTTGGACCCAAGATGGACATCCGAAATGAAAAGCGTTCTGAACTGTCTGGTTTCGATTTGACCGGCCACGGATTTCATCCCCCTGTTCGGTTGCGTCCCTGCGGCTTTCTTACCTCTCAGAACCAGACTCGTGTTTCAGCAACATGACAGACGTCGGATTTTATATGAAATATGACGAATGGCTTCACGAAAACGCGAATAAGTCATGCCTGTATTTGCATGAATGCGCGGCAAATAACGGCTGTACCACGGGGAAGTTTGTTGTATTCAGGGGGCCGGAATGAAACCAGATATGACGGTGGAAGAATGACCTCTCACGATAAGAACAATACGCCCGCCAACACGGCAAAGGCCGACATCGAGGAACAGGCGCTCTTTTTCCACCGCTATCCGCGTCCCGGAAAGCTGGAAATCCAGGCCACCAAACCGCTCGGCAACCAGCGTGACCTGGCGCTCGCCTATTCGCCGGGCGTTGCCGCCCCCTGCCTCGCCATCCATGAAAATCCTGAGATGGCGGCGGAATACACCGCCCGCGCCAATCTTGTCGCGGTCATTTCCAACGGCACCGCGGTGCTTGGTCTTGGCAATATCGGCCCGCTTGCCTCCAAGCCGGTCATGGAAGGCAAGGCCGTCCTCTTCAAGAAATTCGCCGGCATCGACGTCTTCGACATCGAGATCGACGCACCCGGCATCAATGACATGGTCTCCACCATCGCGGCGCTGGAACCCACCTTCGGCGGCATCAACCTTGAGGACATCAAGGCGCCGGAATGTTTCGAGGTGGAACGCCAGCTGCGCGAAAAGATGAACATCCCCGTCTTCCACGATGACCAGCACGGCACGGCGATCATCGTCGCCGCCGCCGTCACCAATGCGCTGGAACTGGCCGGAAAATCGCTCTCGAGCGTCAAGATCGTCGCCTCGGGTGCAGGTGCGGCAGCCCTTGCCTGCCTCAACCTTCTCGTCGCCATGGGCGCGAAGAAAGAAAACATCTGGGTCCACGACATTGAAGGCCTCGTTTATGACGGCCGCAACACGCTGATGGACGAGTGGAAGGAAGTTTACGCCCAGAAGACCGACAAGCGCGTCCTTTCCGAAACGATCGATGGCGCCGATGTCTTCCTCGGCCTTTCCGCCGCCGGCGTCCTGAAGCCGGAACTGCTGGAGCGCATGGCGGAAAACCCGCTGATCCTCGCGCTTGCCAACCCCAACCCGGAAATCATGCCGGAGGCGGCGCGTGCGGCCCGGCCGGATGCGATGATCTGCACCGGCCGTTCGGATTTCCCGAACCAGGTCAACAACGTTCTCTGCTTCCCCTATATCTTCCGCGGCGCGCTGGATTGCGGCGCAACCACGATCAACGAGGAAATGAAGATGGCCGCCGTGCAGGCCATCGCCGAGCTTGCCCGTGAGGAAGTTTCCGAAGTCGCGGCAAAAGCCTATAGCGGTGAAACGCCGATTTTCGGCCCGAACTACCTCATCCCGTCGCCTTTCGATCCGCGCCTCATCCTGCGCATCGCCCCGGCGGTTGCCCGCGCGGCTGCGGCAAGCGGCGTCGCCGCCCGGCCGATCACCGATTTCGAAGCCTATCTCGACCAGCTGAACCGTTTCGTCTGGCGCTCCGGCTTCATCATGAAGCCGGTCTTCAACGCTGCCAAGGCCGCCGAAAAGAAGCGCATCATCTTTGCCGAAGGCGAAGACGAGCGCGTGCTGCGCGCCGCCCAGGTGCTGCTGGAAGAAGGCACCGGCATTCCGATCCTCATCGGCCGTCCGCAGATCATCGAAACGCGCCTGAAGCGCTTCGGCCTGCGCATCCGCCCGCATGCGGATTTCGCCGTGGTCAATCCGGAAGACGATCCGCGCTATCGCGACTATGTCGATGATTATTTCGCCCTCGTCGGTCGCGCCGGCATCAACCCGGAAGCGGCCCGTACCATCGTGCGTACCAACTCAACGGTGATCGGCGCGCTTGCGGTCAAGCGCGATGAAGCGGATGCACTGATCTGCGGCCTCGAAGGCCGCTACGACCGACATCTTCGCGACGTGAACCAGATCATCGGCAAGCAGGAAGGCGTGCGCTCGTTTGCGGGCCTCAGCCTGCTCATCACCCAGCAGGGCGCGCTGTTCCTTACCGACACTTTCGTCAATTACGACCCGACGTCAGAGGAAGTGGCTGAAATGGCCATTCTCGCGGCCAAGGAAATCCGCCGCTTCGGCATCACGCCGAAGATTGCCCTCGCGAGCCATTCCAATTTCGGCTCGCGCGATTCCGAAAGCGCCCGCAAGATGCGCCGCGCCCTGAAGATCGTGCAGGAAGCCGCACCGGAACTGGAAGTCGATGGCGAAATGCAGGGCGGCTCGGCGCTTTCGGAAGCGCTGCGCAAGCGCGCCATGCCCAACAGCGTGCTGACCGGCGAGGCGAACCTCTTGGTCTTCCCGAACCTCGATGCCGCCAACATCACGCTTGGCGTCACCCGCACCCTGACGGAAGGCCTGCATGTCGGCCCGATCCTGCTCGGCACGGCCCTGCCCGCCCATATCCTGTCGCCCAGCGTCACCTCGCGCGGCGTGGTCAACATGGCGGCCTTTGCCGTCGTGCAGGCCTCGCACCCTTCGGTGTGATAGAGGCCGCATTAACGCAATTTTGAACAGGCTGTTGCCGCATTGCGGCAACAGCTTATGTTATCTTCCTGAAACACGGATTTCGTGAAGTATAACGCCCCTGCCACCGGCCGGGGACATCGAACGGATCGAACAATTGACCCGGCGCCAAAGCCGCATCATCGGCCTCCTGCTTCCCCTCGTCTTCATCGCTCCGGCCGCCGCTTTTGCGGATCAGGTCTGTGACACTCTCTACGCGCAATTGCGCGAGCCGCCGCGCGTCATCGGCAACACGGCCGAGGTGCGCCGCTATGCCAATGCGCTCACCCGCCAGAACATAGAAATCCGCAGGATCAAGAACGATCTGCGCCGTTACGGCTGCTCGTCAGGCAGCGTCATCATTTATGGCAGCCCCAATGCCGGGCTCTGCGCCGAGATCGGCGATGCCCTGGTCGATGCGCAGAGCGAGCGCGACGCCATCATCCGCGACCGTGACGATGCCATGGCAGCGCAGCGCAGCGACGACGGCGACATCAGACGCCAGCGCATTCTCGCCGCGCTCGACGCCAATGGCTGCAGCCCCCTCCCTGAAACGGAAGCACAGCTGCCGCCGGCTCCCGATGTCACCCGCTACCCCGATGCCTTTCGCCAGCAGGAAAATCAGCCGGGACAGGCCGGGCTTTCGCCCTATCCCGGCTCCGCCGGGGAAGGTGGGCTTAGAACCCTCTGCGTGCGCACCTGCGACGGCTCGTTTTTCCCCATTGCCGCCAATGCCTCGCCGCTTGATTTTCGCGCCCAGGCGGAGCAATGCCAGAAAATGTGTCCGGGAACAGAGACGGAGCTTTATTTCCACTCCATGACGGATCAGGAAACCGCCGACATGGTGTCTGCCGAAACCGGAAAACCCTACAAGGACCTGCCAACCGCCTTTGCCTATAAAAATGCCTCGGCAAAGGCACCGGGCTGCGCCTGCAACATGGCCGCCTATCACGACGAGATGCAGAAGCAGGAAGAGGCAGCCCGGCCGGAAGCCGAAAAACCCTATTCCGGCATCACCACCATCCCATCACCGCAAGGCGACAAGGCTCAGAAACCCGCAGAGCAGCAGCAGGCCGCAAAGCCGCCGGAGCAACCGGTTCCTGAACGCGACTACGACCCGAACGACAGCAAGGTCCGCGTCATCGGCCCGAAATTCCTGCCCGATCAAACTGGGCGGATCGACCTGAAGAACCCCGCGCTGAAGGGTATACAGCCGCAGCAATAGCGTGCTGTGGGGCCTCCCCCTTAGGGCGGTCAGTTATGGAGCGAGCGCGTGCAGCTTGTTTCTTCTCCCCGACGGGGAGAAGAAACAGGCGGCAACGCTTTGCCTCTCACAAGCGAGCCCCAGCCTCCCTCTACCGCCCGCCCCACCGGTTGCGAAACACCAGTTCCTCCAGCGGCACGCGCTGACGCCAGCCCTTCACCGCCAGTTCCGGTTCGGTGTAAAGCTCATCGACGCGGCCGAGGCAGAGCCAGGCGACGATTTCGATATGGTCGGGGATTTCCAGAATGGCGCGAATGTCGCTGTCGTGGAAAATGCTGACCCAGCCGACGCCGATGCCTTCGGCGCGGGCCGCCAGCCAGAGGTTCTGGATGGCGCAGACGGTCGAATAGACATCCGTGCGCGGATTGTGGGTGCGGCCCAGCACCACCTTGCCGCCACGCGTCGGATCGCAAGTGACACAGATGCTGAGCGGCGCCTTGCGGATGCCCTCGAGCTTCAGGCTGCTATAAAGCGCCTGCTGCTCGCCTTCAAACATCGCCGCCGCCTCCTCATTGGCGCGGCGGAACGCCACCCAGGCCGCCTGTCTGACCGCGCCGTCGGTCACAAGCGTGAAATTCCACGGCTGCATGAAGCCGACCGAGGGGGCGGAATGCGCCGCCTTCAGCAAACGCTCCACCACATCATCCGGCAGCGGATCGGGCAGGAACTGGTCGCGCACATCGCGGCGGGTTTCAATGACGCGGTAGATCGCCTCGCGCTCCTCCTCCGAAAACGGGCGAGCGGGCGAAAGCGCATGATCGGACGCATTGGCATCGAGTGAACTGGTCGCGAGCGGATCGGTCGGCATCGTCTATCCCCAACAATGCTGGCGCGCCGCCATAAAAACCGGCTCCGGTTTCCAAACGCACGACACGCCCTTCAACAACCTGCCGCCGTCCACGCAGCCAGTCTATCCTGTCAGGCCGGTCTTCTGACTCGGCTTCATCCGCCCGCTTTCGCCTTCCCGAATTGCTTCAGTGGCATCAGAAAAAGGGCATCCGCCTCACAGCGCTGGGCACGTTCCGGTTTCGCACCGGATTCCCGATTCTCCCGCCGCAAATTGCGGGCACCTGACGCAAGAACCTATGGGCAAGAAAGCTTGCGAATACAAGCATATTGCAGAGCGATGCGGCAATGTGACCATGGCGAGCCCCCTACACCTCCGTCATTCCGGCCTTGAGCCGGAATCCAGCCAGCCCAAGTCCTTGGGCTGAGACGAGTCTTTTCACCGCGCAGACGCGCGTCTACTGGATTCCGGCTCAAGGCCGGAATGACGGGTCCTCCTTTACCGCATCACTCCACGGGGAAATAACGCACATACGCAAACTCATCCCCATCCGGTGACCAATTGGGTGAATTCATCGTTCCCTGCCCGCCAAACAGCTCGAACAGCGTCTCCACATTGCCGCCATCCATGTCCATCAGCCGCACGCGCACATCAAGATCGCGCGGGTGGTCGAAGACATCGGCGTCGTAGGAGACGAAGACCACCTTGTCACCCCTGGGGGACGGGTGCGGGAACCAGTCGCCATAAGCGCTGTCAGTGATGCGCTCGACGCTGGAGCCATCCACCCGCACGCGCCAGATCTGCATCAACCCGGTGCGGCTGGAATTGAAATAGATCCACCCGCCATCCGGCGAATAATCCGGCCCGTCATTACGGCCCTCACCATGGGTAAGGCGCGTTTCAACACCGCTGGCTATATCCATGGCATAGATGTCGAAAACCTGATCGCGAATGCCGCAATAAGCAAAGCTTTTCCCATCCGGCGACCAGCCGTGCCAATAGGACGGAAGGTTCCTTGTCATCAGCCGCGGCGTGCCGCCCGTCGATGGCAAAAGGTAGATGGCGCTCTTGCCGAATTCCACCTTGTCTGAAATGGCATAGAGCGAACCATCAGGCGAAATGCCGTGGTCGTTGTTGCAGAGCGTGGCAAAGCCGGTATCGACTTTCTCCGGCGCAGCATCACCGGCAAGAGACAGGCGATAGAGCAGCCCTTCGGCGTTCAACAGCAGATATCTGCCGTCCGGCGACCAGTTCGGCGCCTCGAACAGCTCGGATGTCTGCCACACCACCCGCATCTGCCGGGTGCGGATGTTGAAGATTTCGATGGAACTGCGCATGCTGCCTCCCGGGCCTGTCGATAGTCTGGATCGGGACGGCGCGACGCAGATATTCCATTTGCATCCGCCACCACCGTGATTATGATCCTAGGGCCGCAGGCACCGTCCTGCAAATTCAAATAGGAAAAAACGCCAGCGCTCCGGCACCGCCCGCACCGCTTCCCGTTTCTCCCAGATCCGAGGTTCCGCGATGAATACCATCGCCGATCACGGCATCCGGTTCGGCCGGATCGCCGCAATGCTTCCTGTCAAGAATATCGAAAAAGCCCGTGATTTTTATGTCGGCGTGCTGGGTTTCGAAAAGACCTTCGAAAACGGCAATCCCGTCGGTTTCATGATCCTGAAACAGGGCAATGCCGAGCTGCACCTGACATTGCAGCCCACCCATAAGGCAGCGCCCTTCAATGTGGCGCATATGATGGTCAGCGATGTCGATACGCTGCATGAGATTTGCAAAAGCCATGGGCTGCGCATCATCAAGGGCCTGCAGGACAAGGATTATGGCCTGCGTGCCTTCGTTTTCGAAGACCCTGATGGCAACCGCATCGATGTGGGGCAGGTCATTTAAGGTGAGTGAGCGGCGCGGGGTTTTCTCCGCGCCGTCTGTTTAAACACGAAGCCCCACTGTGGACCGAGCACATGCCACTTGTTTCTTCTCCCCGCGGGGGAGAAGTCCGCGGCAGCGGGATGAGGGGGCAAGGGTCGAGATATTCGGCAACGTTACCCCCTCATCCGACCCTTCGGGCCACCTTCTCCCCGGCGGGGAGAAGAAACGAGCGGCAACGCCGAGCAAAACATCCGCTACCAGCGCCTTCCTTCAATCACCGATCCCGAAACCGGTTGGTAATCGGATAACGCCGGTCACGCCCAAAGTTCTTCTTGGTGATCTTCACGCCGGGCGCGGATTGCCGGCGCTTGTACTCGGCGAGATAAAGCAGATGCTCCACCCGGTGCACCGTCGCCACGTCATGGCCGCGTGCAAGGATTTCCTCGACTGACATTTCCTTTTCCACCAGGCATTCCAGAATATCGTCCAGAACCGGATAGGGCGGCAGCGAATCCTGGTCGGTCTGGTTGGGGCGCAATTCGGCCGACGGCGCCTTGGAGATGATGTTGGCGGGGATCACCTCACCCGAAGGCCCGAGCGCACCCGGCGGCACATGGCCGTTGCGCCAGGCGGAAATGGCGTAGACCTGCATCTTGTAGAGGTCCTTGATGGGATTGAAACCGCCATTCATGTCGCCGTAGAGCGTCGCATAACCCACCGACATTTCCGACTTGTTACCCGTCGTCACCACCATCGAGCCGAACTTGTTCGAAACGGCCATCAAAATGGTGCCGCGCGTGCGGCTCTGCAGGTTCTCCTCGGTAATGCCCTCTTCCGTGCCTTCGAAAAGATCTGACAGTGCCGAGAGGAAACCCTCCACCGGCTCGACGATCGGCACGATATCGTAACGGCAGCCCAGCGCTTTCGCGCAATCGGCCGCGTCCTTCAGCGATTCTTCCGAAGTATAACGGTAAGGCAGCATGATGCAGCGCACCCGTTCCTCGCCCAGCGCATCAACCGCAAGTGCCGCACAGATCGCCGAATCGATGCCGCCGGAAAGGCCGAGAACCACGCTCTTGAAGCCGTTCTTGTTGACATAATCGCGAAAGCCCAGCATGCAGGCGCGATAATCCGCCTCCTCACCTTCCGGAATTTTCGAGAATGGCCCGCTTTCGCAGCGCCAGCCTTCCTCGGTGCGTTTCCAGTCGGTGACGGCAAGTGTCGCCTCGAACTGGCTCATCTGGAAGGCAAGCGTCTTGTCGGCATTGAAGGCGAAGCTTGCGCCATCGAACACCAGCTCGTCCTGCCCGCCAAGCTGGTTGGCGAAGACCAGCGGCAGGCCGCTTTCGATCACCTGTTTCAGCGCCACCTGATGGCGCACATCCAGCTTGCCGCGATAATAGGGCGAGCCATTCGGCACCAGCAGGATTTCCGCCCCGCTTTCAGCGAGCGTTTCGCACACGCCCATCTCGTTCCAGATTTCCTCGCAGATCGGAATGCCGATCCTGATGCCACGGAAATTATAGGGACCGGAGATCGATCCTTCGGCGAAAACACGCTTTTCGTCGAACTCGCCGTAATTCGGCAGGTCGATCTTGTCGCGCAGCGCGATGATCTTGCCGCCATCCAGAAGCGCCACGGAATTGTGCCGTCCCGCCTCGCCCTGGCGCGGAAAACCGATGACGATGCCCGGCCCGCCATCTGCGGTTTCCGCCGCCAGCTCTTCCACGGCCTTCAGGCATGCTTTCAGGAAAGCCGGTTTCAGCACCAGATCTTCCGGCGGGTAGCCGGATATGAAAAGCTCGGTCAAAAGCAGAAGATCGGCGCCCTGCGTCGCCGCATCGGCCCTTGCCTCGCGCGCCTTGGCGAGATTGCCCGCCACGTCGCCAACGGTGGGATTGAACTGCCCGACGGCAATCCGGAGATGGTTCTGGATATCGTGTCTGTCGCTCATGGCTTTTCAATACCGCGCCCTTGCCCGCTCCGCAACGCGGCAATTGCATGGCGGCACCCGTTACGCATGGCAGGCGCGCGTTCACGCTAAGGTTATCGCCGCACCCGCCAGGCTGCGCAAAGTTCATGTCGCGTTCATCGCGCTTATGTGACAGTTACATGACACTTTTGCGACACCCGATTCACCTCCCCGGATCGGCCGTGCCGCCTGCAATACCGGAGTATGAGTTTGAGACATTCGGCGCCAAAAACAACGGCTTCCGAAAAGGCTGGTTTTGTCTTTTCGCCTGCATGGACGCGGAGCCTTTTAAAGCTTTCGGGCACGGCCTATACGCTTGCCAATCTGACCTTTTCTTCAGTCGTGCTTGTCGTTGCGCTGGAATGGATCGCCCGTGGTTCCCTCACGGATGTCGGCGCTTTCCTCACCTCATCCGCCCGCCCGGGCTTGACCACCATTGCCGCCGTGCTGCTGCTGCTTGTGGCGCTGGATTCTATCCTTGGCCGTCGTTATCTGTCGCTGATCGCGGTTGCGCCGCTTTGCCTGCTGACGGGCCTGATCTCCGCCCAGAAACAGACCTATCTTTCCGATCCGCTTTACCCTTCCGACCTGCTGTTCGGCCGGCAGATTCTCGAGCTTCTGCCCACCATGCTGAAAGCCCAGCCGCTGACAGCCGTGCTGGTCGGCCTTGGCCTTTGCGCCACGGTTGCGGCCCTTGCCGCTCTCTGGCTGCTGGCACGCCGCCATTCGCCGGGGCTGAGCTGGCGTGAACGCTTCGCAGGACTGGCGCTGGCGCTGCCACTTCTGGCCAGCCTCGCCTCCCTGATGGACTATTCGCATTATTCCTGGGTGCGCGATCGCCTCAACATCATTCCCATGATGTGGGACCAGCAGGAAAATTACCGCCATAACGGTTTCCTGATGGCTTTTGCCTTCAACATTCCGATGGCGAATGTCTCGGCCCCGCAGGGTTATGGTGAAAACAGCATCGCCGACCTGACGGCGCAACCCGCCGCCTTCGCCGCCAACAAGGGCGATTATCCTGATGTCATCATGCTGATGAGCGAATCGCTCTGGGATCCGACCCGGCTTGAAAAGGTGAAACTCTCGGCAGACCCGATGCCGACCATCCGCGCCAAGCAGTCCGGCAACGTGTTCTCGCCGGAATTCGGCGGCATGACGGCGAATGTGGAATTCGAGGCGCTGACCGGCTTTTCCAACGCTTTCCTGCCCTATGGCAGCATTCCCTACCAGCAATATATCCGCCGCCCGGTGCCCTCGCTCGCCAGCTTTTTCCGCGGCGAAGGTTATTCCGCCATCGCCATGCATCCGTTTCAGGAATGGTTCTGGAACCGCAAACAGGTCTACAGGAATTTCGGCTTCGAGGAATTCCGCTCGGAAGAGACATTGCCGCCCATGGAAAAGCGCGGCAACTTCGCCTCTGACGATGCGTTGATGGAAGAGATCATGGCGACGGCCGAGCAGGCCCGCAACCCGCTCTTCCTCTTCGCCGTCACCCTGCAGGGACACGGTCCCTACGAGGCGGGCCGTTATGCCGCCGACACCATCGGCGTGGAAGGCGATCTCTCTCCTTCGGCATCGCAGGCGCTCACGACCTATTCGCAGGGCGTGGTGGAAGCTGACGAAGCGCTTCTCAAACTGATGCGCTGGGCCAAGAAGCGCGACCGTGAGACCATCATCGTCCTCTTCGGCGATCATCTGCCACCGCTTGGCCAGACCTTCGTCGAAAGCGGCTACATGCCCGGCATGGTGGCCAGCCGCCGCGCGCCGCTGGAGGTCATGAAGAAGGAACACGAGACGCCGCTCGTCGTCTGGTCCTCGAAAAAGGGCGTGCGCAAGAATATCGGCACGATCAGCCCGGCGCTGTTGCCCTACCATGTGCTGAAGACCGCCGGCTTTTCCGATCCCTTCTACACCGGAACGCTCGGCGAGGTTCAGCAGGCATTTTCAGTCATCGACCGGCACATGCTGGTCGGGACGGACGGCGAGGCCCAGCCCGACTGGTCCATCGCCCCGAATTCCATTCCCGACGTGGTGCGCGATTACCGCCTGCTGCAATTCGACATGATGTTCGGCGAACAATATGGCCGCGAGCGCTTCTTCCCCGGTTTCAACTGGGTCAATGAGGGCACGCCCTCCGTCTGATGTTTTGGCGTGGGACGCGTGAACCGCATGGTGGTGGAAATCGTTTGAATTCCATCGCCATGCGGGTTTATCTCGAAACCCGTACCGAACCATCCGCAAACGGAGAAACACCGTGACCGATATCTCCGATTATATCGTTTCGCATTTCAAGCGCTCCTCCCGTGAAATCGGTGAGGTAGAACGCCGCATTCTGGAACTTTCGCACCAGAAAAAGCTGGTTTCGAGCGACATCAATGCGGAATTTTCGGCCGGTGCAAGTCTCGGCGACAGGCTGGCCGACAATATAGCCAAGGTTGGCGGCTCCTGGGGTTTCATTCTCAGCTTCGGCCTGTTCCTGGTGTTCTGGGCGGTCGTCAACACCATCGTGCTGGCAACGAGGGCCTTCGACCCCTACCCCTTCATCTTCCTCAACCTTCTGCTCTCCATGCTCGCCGCCATCCAGGCGCCGATCATCATGATGTCACAGAACCGGCAGGCCGCCCGCGACCGCTTCGAGGCCGCCAAGGATTATGAGGTGAACCTGAAGGCAGAGCTGGAAGTGCTGTCGCTGCATGAAAAGATCGATGTGAAGGTGCTCGCCGAGCTGGTAGCGCTGCGGCAGGATCTCGCGAGCCTCCACCACCATGTCACCCGGAAAGAGGACTGACAGAGGTAAAATTTTTCCCCAATTTTCCCCGCGTCGGCAGGTGCTGTTATCCTCTGTTCAGTCCTGCCGGGTGGATGCCAGACGTGGCGCAAACCGGGGACGGTTCTGATGGGGACGGTGGCGCGTTCGTGACGACAGAACCATTTCGCAAAGTGCGGTGCACTGCCCTTTGCGAGATTCAGCATGGTGAAAGGCCTGGCTGCGCAACGCATCCCACCCACACCAACCTCAACCAAAGCGCAGCCGGGCAATCGCCCGACGCACCATGACAATCCCCCGTTCGGCAGCGCCGTGGGGGATAAAGCTGTTGGGTTTTTCGAGCATAGTGGACGAGGCGCGTGTGGCTTACCCCCCTCTGCCCTGCCGGGCATCTCCCCCTCAAGGGGGGAGATCGATCTGCGGCATGGCCTCGCCCAACTCAACGCTTGCGAATGGAGTTGTAAAAGAGCTTCTTGCCGATCTCCCCCCTTGAGGGGGAGATGCCCGGCAGGGCAGAGGGGGGTAAAGCTCCACGCACCCCCGCTCCGCTATGAATCGCACAACCTCCTGAAAGTTCACACCCAGTTACGAATCCGTCAGATTCTTGCGCTACAGATTGACGCAGGCGTTTGTTGCATTGCACTCTTGCGGGCAAGGCTGACTGGGGAATCACTCCCAATCGTCAAAATGGCATCACGACCATTTCGCGGCGACGCCACACCGGACACCACCGTTCGGTCAACGCAATGCATTCTACCGGGGTTTTTCATGCACCAGTTCGATCTGATAGTTGTCGGCAGCGGTCCGGCCGGAAGACGGGCCGCCATTCAGGCCGCCAAGCTCGAAAAGAAGGTTCTGGTCATCGAGAAGGGCAGCCGCGTCGGCGGCGTTTCCGTGCACACCGGCACCATCCCTTCGAAGACCCTGCGCGAAACCGCGCTCAACCTCACCGGCTGGCGCGAGCGTGGCTTTTACGGCCGCTCCTACCGAGTCAAGCAGGAGATCGACGCGGACGATCTACGCCGCCGCCTGCTCATCACGCTGGACCACGAGGTCGAGGTGCTGGAACACCAGTTTGCCCGCAACCGCGTGCAGCACATTCGCGGCACGGCCAGCTTCGTTGACGCCAACACCATGAAGGTGGTGAAGAGCGACGGTGAAATCATGACCGTCACCGGCACCTCCATCCTGCTGACCATCGGCACCCGCCCCTACCGGCCGCCGCATATTCCCTTCGATGGCGAGGCGGTGCTCGATTCGGACGAGATCCTCGAGATCAAGGAATTGCCGCGCTCCATGGTCGTCGTTGGCGCCGGCGTCATCGGCATCGAATATGCCACGATCTTCAGCGCGCTCGACACGCAGGTGACGGTGGTGGAGCCGCGCGAAACCATGCTGGAATTCATCGACAAGGAAATCGTCGAGGACTTCACCTATCAGCTGCGCGACCGCAACATGAAGCTGATCTTCGGCCAGAAGGCGGAAAAGGTGGAGCGCGACGAGACAGGCAAGTGCCTGGTCACGCTCGGCAATGGCCGTGTTCTGAAAGCCGAGACGGTGCTGTTTGCCGCCGGCCGCGTCGGCGCGACCGATACGCTCAATCTTTCGGCCTGCGGCCTTGAGGCCGACAGCCGCGGCCGCCTGAAGGTCGATCCTGAAACCTTCCAGACCTCGGTGCCGAACATCTATGCCGCCGGCGACATCATCGGTTTCCCGAGCCTTGCCTCCACCTCGATGGAACAGGGCCGCATCGCCGCCCGCCACGCGGTGGGTGCCCCGGCCGGCGAACCGCCGCAATTCTTCCCCTACGGCATCTATGCCGTGCCGGAAATCTCCACCTGCGGCCTGACGGAAGAAGAAGTCATCGAACGCGGCATTCCCTATGAGTGCGGCATCGCCCATTTCCGCGAGACTTCGCGCGGCCACATCATGGGTCTAGACAGCGGGCTCTTGAAGATGATCTTCTCGCTCAAAACCCGCCGCCTGCTTGGCGTCCACATCGTCGGCGAAGGTGCGACCGAACTGGTGCATATCGGCCAGGCGGTGCTGAACCTGAAGGGCACTGTGGAATATTTCGTGGAGAATACGTTCAATTACCCCACGCTGGCTGAGGCCTACAAGATTGCCGGGCTGGATGCATGGAACCGCATGGGTGAGATCAAGAAGGATTGAGCTGCGCGTTCCAGAGAACAACGCGCCAATCTGTTCAGCCAGCGCTTATGCCAAGGTCCTGGCACCCTCGCCCGTCATACCGGCCCTGAGCCGGTATCCAGCCAGCCCAAGTCCTTGGGCTGAAACGACTCTCATGGCGCAGACGCACCCTTGCTGGATGCCGGATCAAGTCCGGCATGACGGAGGAGAGGCCTTTATCTCCATCTTGCATTTCGCCTGCGGACACGCATTGCAGGCAGCCCGCCCACTCACCAGCGAATACTATACCGCGCACTGACCCCCGGCCGGAAGTGATCCGCATAGCCCTGATCCAGCGTTCCCCGCACCGTCAGATTATCGCCGATCTTCTGCTCCACTGCCACACCGCTGCTGAACTCGTTGAAGCTGTTGCGGCTCGCGCCCGTCAGCACGAAGGCGGTGCCGGTTTCGGAGCGGGAAAGGCGCAGCGATTGGGAAACATCGAGGCCGTTCCACTGCTGCGCCGTGCCATCATAGCGAACGGTGAAATTGCGGTTCGCCTCTATATCCAGTTCTGGCGTGACGATACGCTTCTGCTGCGAGGTCATGGAAACGCTGCTCGACCCCGTCAGTGCGTTGAAGATGACGCCGACATCGCGGGCAAGCGAGACGCCGGGCAGCTGCTCCGCCAGCAGCGTCACGTTACCCCACAGACGTACCGGCGTATCCACCACCTGCCCCGTCCTTGAGGCGTTCATGCCCATTTCCAGCCCCGCCCTGATCGGCGTATCGACCGGCAGCTTGGCGCCGATGCGCGCCGTATAGGAACGGTCGGAATTCTTGACCGGCTTCCAGATCAGCCCGGCTTCGTCGGCATGGGCGGCAGTGCCGGTGACGGCAAACAGGGAAAACAACAGGGCAAAGCCCGTTCGTGGCGACATATCTTGTCCCCTGGCAAATTAAGGGCGCACCGGGAGAACCCGGCAGGCACGGTAAAAGCGGAGGCCAATGGTTTTGGCAGCGATGTCGGCCGCACGGAAGCGGCCCATGTTTCCTTCACGGCTGCACCCGACAGCCAAGGCAAATCATGCTGCGCAGGGTGCCAGATGAACGGGAGATGAACAAGAGCAGATGCAGCAAAAATTCATGCTGCACTGCATTGTGATCGGGGAACAGCAAAAAGTTTTTTTGACGGCAAGGCGGCATAGGCTCTCGTTATGCCAGACTCGATCCGTAAGTGCGTCCCCCACCCCTCATTCCTGTGCTTGTCACAGGAATCCAGCCGACGCGCGTATGCGCGGCGAGAGACTTCTTTCGGCCCAAAGACTTGGGCTGTCTAGTTTCCTGTGACAAGCACAGGAATGAGGAAGAGGAAAGGCCCGGGATGACCGGGTACGGATGTTTTCAGTCTTGCCAAATCTCAAAAACGAAAAAGGCCGCAGCTTTCGCCGCGGCCCTTTGTTCGATCAGCTGTCGCTGAAGAAGATTATTCGGCGTCGCCTTCAGCGGCCTTCTTCTTGGCCGGAGCCTTCTTCTTCGGAGCGGCTTCTTCGCCTTCAGCGGCGTCGTCAGCCTTGGCAGCAGCCTTTTTCTTGGCCGGAGCCTTCTTCTTGGTTTCCGTTGCTTCTTCGCCGTCGTCAGCCAGAAGCTCTTCCTTGGAAACGGTCTTGTCCGTTACCGAGATTTCGGAGAGCAGCTTGTCGATAACCTTTTCTTCGAAGATCGGAGCGCGCAGCGAAGCGGAAGCGCCGGGCGTGTTACGGAAGAAATCGAGGATTTCCTTCTGCTGGCCGGGGAACTGCTGCAGCTGCTGGAACAGTGCGCGCTGCATTTCTTCTTCGGTCACTTCAACACCGGCCTTTTCGCCGATTTCGGAGAGAACGAGGCCGAGACGAACGCGACGTTCAGCGAGCTTGCGATATTCTTCGCGGGCTTCTTCTTCGGTCGTGTCTTCGTCAGCAAAGGTCTTGCCGGACTGAGCGAGATCGGTGTTGATCTGGCGCCAGATATTGTCGAACTCGGCGTCAACCAGGCCAGCCGGCGTGTCGAACTTGTACATTTCGTCGAGCTGGTCGAGGATCTGACGCTTGACCTTTTGGCGGGTGATGTTGCCATACTGGCTTTCGATCTGGCCCTTGACGATTTCCTTCAGCTTTTCAGCCGATTCGAGACCGAGCTTCTCTGCCAGTTCGTCGTTGATTTCGACGGCAGCAGCAGCAGCGACTTCCTTGACGGTGATGTCGAAGGTGGCGTCCTTGCCGGCCAGGTTCGCAGCCGGATAATCGGCCGGGAAGGTCACGGTGATGGTCTTTTCGTCGCCAGCCTTGACGCCGACCAGCTGGTCTTCGAAGCCGGGGATGAAGCGGCCGGAGCCGAGAACCAGTTCGGCATCTTCGGCAGCGCCGCCATCGAAGGCTTCGCCGTCAACCTTGCCGAGATAGTTCATGGTAACGCGGTTGCCATCGGCAGCCTTGCCCTTCTTGGGTTCGAAGGTGCGGGCGCTTTCGGCGATCTTGAGGATCTGCTCGTTGATTTCGTCTTCAGAGACTTCCACAACTTCACGGGTAACCTTGATGCCGTCATTGGCCTTCAGTTCAATGGCCGGAATGATTTCATAGGCAACGGTGAATTCGAAATCGGATTCGGCCGACAGGATCTTTTCAGCTTCCTGCTCGTCTTCGGTCATGGAGATGGCCGGCTGCGTTGCAGACTTTTCGCCGCGGCTGGAAAGTATTTCAGACGGCTTTTCACGAACCAGCTCGTTGACGAGGTCGGCCATGATGGACTTGCCATACATCTTCTTCAGATGGCCCATCGGCACCTTGCCGGGACGGAAGCCGTTGATGCGAACCTTGTCCTTGGCGTCAACCAGGCGCTCGTCCAGACGGGCCTTCATGTCGGCGGCCGGAATAACGACCTTGAGTTCGCGCTTCAGCCCTTCAGCGAGCGTTTCGATAACCTGCATTTTCCTAACCTTCACATCATGGCGGCGGTGCTCAGACAGCCGTTGGTTTACTTTCGAGCACTGCGCCGGAAACTTCGCTCCCCGGCCGTGGCTTCCATTATTTCTTCACACAAAGCGCCTGCCCGACGAAATTGCGCCAGCGCCCAAGATAAAGGCGCAAGGGGATGATGAACCCCAAAGCCCTTGCATCATCAAAGATGCACCCTGGCGCAAGCGTGGCACAGCCATGCTTTGCTAGTGGTGCGGGTAGAGAGACTCGAACTCCCACGCCGAAGCGTTGGTACCTAAAACCAATGCGTCTACCAATTCCGCCATACCCGCACGTTGGGCGGCGGTATGTCACAATGTTCAGAAAGGGTCAAGCACGCCTTGTCGCCGCCTTTCGTTTCATCCGGACTTTTATTGGTCCCAGCTCCGGAAGCGTAAGGACCCCCGCCGCGCTTTTGCCCGCGCCGGAAGGGAACTGACCCGCGACGGACAGGAAAACGGCTGCACCCCTCTTGCCTCCGCACCGCCTGGCAGCAGCCGAAAGGACAGCCACGCCGCATGCGTGGAAGCACATAACATTTATGCGGCTACATGACATTATATATAGGGCGTTCCGCATGGGCTTCCGTGAGGGCTATGCGCCTGCCCCGGATCAGGGTCCGTAACGGCACTGCCCGGCCGCCGACATGTTGTAATCGCCCACGCATTCGCCTTGATCGCACGGCTTTACATCCGCCCGATCGGATCGCTTCACCAAAAGCACACAAAATGGTCACAAATTATGCATGAATCGCCGCAATCGGGTCGATTTACGAGCTTGCATTGCATCCCGTGCATAGGTGGCATCTTGCATTGTCTGTTTTTGTTTTGATTAAACCGATTATATTCATGGTCATACAGACATCGAGTTCAGCCCCGGTCCAAAGCCTCCCAAGACTGGCCGTGGAGACTGAACAGCACGAAGAGGAAGATGACCATGAACATTGCACGCTCGCTGACCAACTGGCGCAAGTATCGTCAGACCGTAACCGAACTCGGCCGTATGACCGACCGCGAACTGAGTGACCTCGGCATTGGCCGTCAGGACATCCGCCGCGTCGCCCGTACCGCGGTCGGCATCTAATACGCCCCGCCCGCTTGAATGCGGCGGATGCGAGACTACCCTTTCAAAAGGCCTGAGGCTCCCCGCCTCTGGCCTTTTTTTCGTTTTGGACAATGCCTTGAGATCGAACCAGCCCCCACACTCTGGAAGGCGTCGGAAGGAAACCGATCAAAAATGCATCGGCAGGCCGGTCGCGTAGCGTGATTTTGAGAGCCTGAAGGCGCCATCGACACTCTCTGACATCGAAAAAGGCCCGCTTACTGTCGCCAAAGGCCACGAAGCCCTCCAAAAACGCCCGAAAGACAGGCATTTCCGCTCATATTTTGCTCAGATGATACTCAAAGCCGTAAAATTAGCCGACATAGTGCACAAATGCATGGCAGTAGCCTAAATTCTGCACTGCACAACATAGCTGAATGTCTATATATAAACCTCAACAGCCGAGAGCACAGAAACACTGAGCCGGCAGACGAATTCACAAAGAAAGATTGAGGAAACGACCATGAACCCTATCCGCATCGCAAAGAACTGGATCTCCTACCGCCGCACGATCAACGAACTCGGCAGCCTCTCCAACCAGGCTCTGAGCGACATCGGCCTGACCCGTTACGACATCCGTAACGTAGCAGCCCGTTCGTTCCGCTAAGGCGTAAACGGTCGTCCCGCTGCCCGACCTCCAGGGCGCGACGATCGAGCGACAGGTTTTAAGAAAACGGCGCCTCTGGCGCCGTTTTTGATTCTGGCGGTATTTGCGGGGAATTGGTTCTCCGTCGCGGCTTATACCAAGCACCAAAGGCAACCGATAAAGTCTCGGCAGCGCGGCACATGTCTTCTCCCCGCCGGGGAGAAGGTGGCCCGAAGGGTCGGATGAGGGGGCAAGCTCTCCGCATCTCTCTACCCTCGCCCCCTCATCCCGCTGCCGCGACCTTCTCCCCGGCGGGGAGAAGAAACAAACGGCGACCGCTCGTCCCACAAACGCTTGCCCAGATCTCGGGCTTCGCCAAAACTCCGGCCGCCGCCTGCCCCTGGTTATCTCCCACCCGCAAAAACATTTGGCTGCCCCGGCCATGCATGCTAGTGCATCGGCAAACAATGCTGCGTCCTTCGGGGCCCGTGCAAAACAATCACTCGAAAGACAGCCGCCGGACGGGAGCCCTTGGCAACCGCGCGGCTCATGGACGCCAGCATGCAAGACAAGACCACTTCTCCCATTCACGTCGTGGGCGGCGGACTGGCCGGTTCGGAAGCCGCCTGGCAGATTGCTGAGAGCGGCGTGCCCGTCATCCTGCACGAAATGCGCGGCGTGCGCGGCACGGATGCGCATAAGGGCGATACGCTGGCGGAACTGGTCTGTTCCAATTCCTTCCGCTCCGACGATGCGACAGCGAATGCGGTCGGTGTCATTCACGCCGAAATGCGCCTTGCGGGCTCGCTGATCATGGCCTGCGCCGACAGGCATCAGGTGCCGGCCGGCGGCGCGCTCGCCGTCGATCGCGACGGGTTTTCTGAAGCAGTGACGAAAGAGCTAGAAAATCACCCGTTGGTGACAATCGTCCGCGAAGAGGTTTCCGGCCTGCCGCCAAAGGAATGGGGCAACAGCATCATCGCCACCGGCCCGCTTACCTCGCCGGATCTGGCCGCAGCCATCCAGTCGCAAACGGGTGCGGATGCGCTCGCCTTTTTCGATGCCATCGCGCCCATCGTGCATCGCGACAGCATCAACATGGATATCTGCTGGTACCAGTCGCGCTACGACAAGGTCGGCCCCGGCGGCACGGGCAAGGATTACATCAACTGCCCGATGGACGAGGAACAATATAACGCCTTCATCGATGCGCTGATCGCCGGCGATACGGTGGGTTTCAAGGAATGGGAAGGCACGCCCTATTTCGACGGCTGCCTGCCGATCGAGATCATGGCCGAACGTGGCCGCCAGACGCTGCGCCATGGCCCGATGAAACCCATGGGCCTGACCAACGCCCATAACCCGACCGTCAAGGCCTATGCCGTCGTCCAGCTGCGACAGGACAATGCGCTTGGCACGCTCTACAACATGGTCGGTTTCCAGACCAAATTGAAATACGGCGTCCAGGCGGATGTGTTCCGCATGATACCGGGCCTCGAAAATGCGGAATTCGCAAGGCTTGGCGGCCTGCACCGCAACACCTATATCGATTCCCCGATCCTGCTCGACAACTCGTTGAAGCTGAAATCCCGGCCGGACCTGCGCTTCGCCGGCCAGATCACCGGCTGCGAAGGTTATGTGGAAAGCGCCTCGGTAGGCCTTCTGGCCGGCCGCTTCGCCGCCGCCGAACAGAAGGGCGAGGCCCCAAGCCTGCCGCCCGCAACCACCGCACTCGGCTCGCTTCTCAACCACATCACCGGCGGCCACCTCTCTTCGAATGATGAGCCGGGCAAGCGCTCCTTCCAGCCGATGAACATCAATTTCGGCCTTTTCCCGGAACTGGAACCCGGCTCCATCGTCAAGCCGGAAGGCGTCAAGCGCTTCCGCGGCAAGGACAAGACGATCATGAAACGCCAGCTGGTTGCAGCGCGGGCGTTGAGGGATTGTGCGGCGTGGCTCGGCGGAAACAAGGACGAGACACACGCGCTTTGAGACCGCTCAATCGGCTTTGAATGGCGAGCGTTTGAGATTCCACTTTGCAAAATCCGATTTGCCCCTCTGGTACGGATATCGCTGGGAAAAGAATGGGTTAACAACCGCAACATATTCGAATTTTAGCGTGATATCGGCGAGGACCGAGATAAGCGGCTGGTAGCTGTAGCGACCGGAGACGACGATGACAGCCTCCTGAGCAACGAAACCGTTGGCAATCACGGTTTTCTCCCACGGCACATCTTCGGCAGAGCCCAGAAAATTGTGGGCGGGAAATTGCAGCCGGGCGACCTTGTCCACCAGTTTGACGCTTCTCAATGTCAGGTCGAGTTTGCCCGTCTGGAGAATGCCGCTGCCGGAAAGCACGACGAAACTCGGAACCCCCGTGCGCACCCTTTCCTCGAATTCAGGAAATCTTGCCGCCCAGCGCGCTGAATTGTCGACGATCGTCATGAACCGGTCATAGCTCAGCCAGCCCCGCCCGATCTCAATGACCACCGCAAGCATAAGGACGAGCAGCGGCGTCAGAAGCCCCATTTCCACCGCCGCAGCGCCCGAGCGGCAACGGCCAAAACCAGCAAGACGCAAAAACCGTGTCGTCTTTTTCATTCGGTCACCCGCACGGCAGTGATCGCCAGGGAAATGCTGCGCAACTGATGAATGCCCCCCGTGTCCGGCACGAGGATACGCGTCGTCGGCATCAAAAAATTCCAGTTGTAACCGATCGCCAGAATGTACTGCCCCGCGGTATCGGCGGGCGGGCGGAAATCGTTCACGATCGGTATGGGCACCTTGGCTTCGGCAATATCGTCGTCGGGAATCGGAAAAAGGGCAATCTTGAGATTGGTTTCGTCCGTCCCTCCAATGAAATGGGAGGCGATTGCCTTGCGCAGCGCAATCTCCGTCACCGGCCTGCCGTCGGCCGCCGCCTTGCGGAGATACTCGATGCCCGCATTCGAGGCAAAAGAGAGATAGAGATAATAGAGCATCAACAGGCCGATTTCGAGCGTCCCGAAAATCAGTGCAAAAAACAGCGGCAACAGCAGCGCCGTCTCCACCGCCGTTGCCGCTTTTCGGTCGCCAAACAGCCGGTAAAATGCCCCATGCGTGAACCGGCATCCGCGCGGACCGCCGCAGCTTTTATCCTGACGCGGGGAAAGAAAAGACTTCATCTCAGCCTTCTTCCATTCGATCCACATAGATAAGCTGGAAGCCCGTGATGATGCCGCCGAAGCTGTCGCTCAGTCCGGTAGCCTCGATCGTCACCCGATAGATGGAGTAAGCCTTGACCCTGAAACTGTAATCCCTCGGCGTCCAAGCGATATTGTTTTTATCCTGAGCCATTTCCCACACCTTCTGCTGAGGTTTCAGGGTGGGGAGCCGTTGCTGTAGCGAAATCTTGATTCCGTTTGTTTTTTCGACGTCCTCGACGGCCCGGCGCCCATTATACCAAACCATGATCTTATATATCCCGGGGTGAAGCTCGACATCCTTGTAGATCGAGCTATTGGCTTCGATATTTTTTTTCTTGCCGGGTGCAGGCGGTCCCCAGTCGCTGTCGAGTTCCATGACATAACGGGTTGGCAATGAGAGCTCGGTGCCCGCCTTCTTTTCAATTCCGTTCTTGTCGGTGGTCTTTACCTTATCGGCCTCCTTCAGCGTGCAGGCCAAGTCGTTCGCGGTGGGGGACCCGTTGAGTTTCTTGCTCTCCATGCCCGCCGGATAACCCTGCCAGTTGTGATTGCGGCGGCAGCAGGGGCTGCTCCAGTCCTGCAACTCTACGCCGGGTCCGGTCCCGCCATCCCATCCGATTTCCGAATATGGATAGACACCCCAGCAGCCGCCGGGGGTTTCCTTGGTGACGCCGTTTTTCAGAACTCGCTCGACGCCGAGAGCGTTGCTCTCGAACATATTGTCAATGATGACCGCATCGTCCTCGGGATAGGGCGGGATGCCTTCGCAGGACTCATTCAGGCGATATTTCAACTTTTCGAGATTGAACATCTCCGAGAAAATCAAACCGTAACTGAACTCAGCCTTGATCTTCGTCGTGGTCCAGTCCACCTCCACCTGGCGCGAGAGGACCTTCTGCTTGGTGGATTGAATCATGGCATCGAAGGCCGCGGCCACATTGTCACGCCTGACGCGGTCAAGCAACGTATAGGTGCGCGTGGGCTTGGTGGCTCTTTCACACGCCATCGCCATGACCCGCTTGGACTGGTTGTAATATGCCAGCGCCCTGCCGCCTTCAAAAAGCAGCCCCAGCAAAATGATGAAGATCGGCAGCAGCAGCGCGGTCATGATGGCGAACGTGCCCGCGCGATCCTTGAGGAGCGACGAAAACGGCGCGATTTTCGATGCTGCTTTTTTTATAGATCTGCCCGTCATCAAAAACACCGTCTCATGTCGCTCATCGCCATGGGAAAGGCGCGCTATGAAAAGCGGCAGCCCTGGCTTTCTGCGACGTTTAAAAATACCCGGCTGACGCCGGTCGCTTAAAAATTGCTCGCGGGTCGCCGACGGGGCTGCTTTTCGAGCAACCTCGCCTGACCACTGAAAATACAGGGGTTAATTAACACGCAAACCGTAAATCAAAACTCAACCGGAACTCAAAAATATGAAGCAAATTCATATTCTTAATTTATTTTTTAATAAATTAGCGAGTATCTAAATGGGCATATGATCGACTGACGGCAGTGCGGGATTTAATTTCACGACCACTTCCGAAAACACAAACCTTGGCTCGCCCCTTGTCCCTCCAGCCAAGCTCGGGCAAAACAGCCCTGTTCAATCACAAGACAATGCCAGGAGATAAGATATGGACGTTCGCGCCGCAGTTGCCATTCAGGCCGGAAAGCCGCTTGAGGTCATGACCGTTCAACTCGAAGGCCCCCGCGCCGGTGAAGTGCTGATCGAGGTCAAGGCGACCGGCATCTGCCATACCGACGATTTCACGCTCTCGGGTGCGGATCCCGAAGGTCTGTTTCCGGCCATCCTCGGCCATGAGGGCGCCGGTATCGTTGTTGATGTCGGCGCCGGCGTCACCTCGGTCAAGAAAGGCGACCATGTCATTCCGCTCTACACGCCTGAATGCCGCGAATGTTATTCCTGCACCTCGCGCAAGACCAATCTGTGCACCTCAATCCGCGCCACCCAGGGCCAGGGCGTGATGCCTGACGGAACGAGCCGGTTCTCGATCGGCAAGGACAAGATCCATCATTATATGGGCTGCTCGACCTTCTCGAACTACACCGTCCTGCCCGAGATCGCGCTGGCCAAGATCAACCCGGACGCTCCCTTCGACAAGGTCTGCTACATCGGCTGCGGTGTGACGACCGGCATCGGCGCCGTCATCAACACCGCCAAGGTGGAGATCGGCTCCACCGCCATCGTCTTCGGTCTCGGCGGCATTGGCCTCAATGTCCTGCAGGGTCTGCGCCTTGCGGGCGCCGACATGATCATCGGCGTGGACATCAATCCGGACCGCAAGGCCTGGGGCGAGAAGTTCGGCATGACCCATTTCGTCAACCCGAAGGAAGTGGGCGAGGACATCGTGCCCTATCTCGTCAACATGACGAAGCGCAATGGCGACCTGATCGGCGGCGCGGACTATACGTTCGACTGCACGGGTAACACAAAGGTCATGCGCCAGGCGCTGGAGGCCTCGCATCGCGGCTGGGGCAAGTCTGTCATCATCGGCGTTGCCGGCGCCGGCCAGGAAATCTCGACGCGTCCGTTCCAGCTGGTCACCGGCCGCAACTGGATGGGCACGGCCTTCGGCGGCGCACGTGGCCGCACCGATGTGCCGAAGATCGTCGACTGGTACATGGAAGGCAAGATCCAGATCGACCCGATGATCACCCACACCATGCCGCTTGAAGACATCAACAAGGGCTTCGACCTGATGCATAAGGGCGAAAGCATCCGCGGCGTCGTTGTTTATTGATCAATTGATATGATCAGGCCCCGCCTTTGATCAGACAAACACAAGGGCAGGCGCGCGGGCGCGGCTGTCCTTCATGCAAATGTGATCGTCCTCCCGCACCCTGCTCTCACTGTGATTAACGGGACGGTAAATCTATCGTCGTAAGCCGATACCGTGTGGAGTTGAAAAAACGCTCCACGGGCCAGAACGACGCCAGACAGCGGGAGCGACCTCTGAGAATCGTGCCGATCGACAACGGAAACCGCGTCGCCGCCGTTGCGCTTTTGACGAAGGGTTTCCCGGAAAAAAGCGAGGCCTTCTGGTCTCGCGGGCTGTCGTTCGTCAGCGCCCATCATGCGCGGCTAAATTTCGGCGAGATCGGGCAATTGCTGATGAAGGGCGATGATGCCGTCGGTGTGCTTTTGACGATCAAAAGCCGCCTGCCCGACGAAGACAGGATGGTCGTCAATCTGTCGAGCTGGTACGTCGAGCCTTCCAGCCGGTGGTTCGCGCCACGCATGCTGCAAATGGCCTCGTCCTCGCAGGAAGAAACCTTCACCGACCTCACCCCTTCCCCGGAAGCCTGCAAGCTGAACGAAAGGCTGGGGTTCTCGACGGTGACGGATTATACGCTCTTTTATCCGCTGCTGCCAAAGGCGCTCGGCCCGGCAAGGGCGCGGCTTCGCCCGCTTGCCGACGTGCCCCCGGGTGCGCTGCCGGCGGCGATGCGTGACATGCTGGAGGATCATGCGCGTTTCGGCTGCATGGTGGCGGTTATGGAGGCGGATGGACGTCATCATCCCCTGGTGTTCTTAAAAACCATGACAAAGCGGCTGCCCACCGCCCGCCTCATCTATTGCGAGGACAGGCAGCTCGCGCAAAGGCACATCTCTGCGATCGCCCGCCATCTTCTTCGCAAGGGCCGGCTCGCCATGACCATGGCGGCCTCTGACGAGGAGCGGGACGCCGGCGGATTTGCCGTTCTCAAATCCGCGCCAATGCAAGTAAAGGGCGTATGGAACCCACGGTTTATTAACGAAACATACTCAGAATTGGTGTTATTGCCACCCAGGGTATTGGGACGCTCTTGAAAAGACCGCGTTGAACCTTGCCTGCAAAGAAGAAAAGGCGCTTCGGCCACTCTATCCCGAGAGCGCGAACGAGCGGAGAACAAGCATGGTTTCAGCGCAACTCAGGGAAGCGGATGTGTCAGAGACCATCTATTCCTACCTCTCGCAGCGTTTTCCGGCTCACGCACCATTTGCGGCCGATACGCAATTGCTCGAAGGCGGCGTGATCGATTCGCTCGGCTTTCTCGAGCTGATGATCTTTCTCGGCGAAGGCTTCGGCATCATTCTCAGTGACGAACATTTCACGCCGGACAATCTCGGCACGCCGGCCGACGTGATCGCCTTTGTCATGCAGGAACGCCGGAAATGACACCCCACGTGCTGCTGCACCACCTGCTCACCGCGCGGGCTGAAAGCAGCGGTGAGGCGCTAGTCTTCAAAGAAAAATCACTGAGCTACCGCGAGTTTTCGCAGGCGGCCGCACGTTGCGCGGCAGCCTTGCAGGATGCAGGGGCGGAGCGTGGTGACCGCGTTGTCGTCTTTCTGCCACGCGGCATCGAGGAATGCTGGTCGATCTTTGGCGTGAGCATGGCCGGCGGCGTTTTCGTGCCTGTCAACGCGCTCCTGAAAGCGCAGCAGATCCGCCATATCGTCAGGGATTGCGGCGCGAAAATCGTCATCAGCAGTGCTGCGATGACGGATGAGCTGAAAGCGGCGCTGGAAGATCTCGCGCATGTCAAAGTGCTGCTGGCGGAAGATATGCATAACCGCCCGGCCGCGCCCGCCAAAGCCTCTGCGGCAATCGGCGAGGACCTCGCGGCGATCCTTTATACCTCCGGCTCCACCGGCTCGCCCAAGGGCGTGATGCTGTCGCACCGCAATCTTCTCGCCGGTGCGCGCATCGTGCGCACCTATCTTGAGATCACCGAAAAAGATCGCATCCTCTCCATCCTGCCCTTCAGTTTCGACTATGGCCTGAACCAGCTGCTGACGGCGGTGGAACAGGGTGCAACGACGATCATCTCCACCTTTAGGCTGGGCGACGATATCGTCAGGGATCTGCGTGACCATGCCATTACCGGGCTTGCCGGCGTGCCGACCGTCTGGGCAATCCTGACGAGAGCAGCCCCGTTGCTGGCGAAGACGCCGCTGCCGCAGCTGCGTTACATCACCAATTCCGGCGGGCGCGTGCCGCAGGAAACCGTGAGGGCGTTGCGCGAAAAGCTGCCGGACACCAAAATCTACCTGATGTATGGCCTCACCGAAGCCTTCCGCTCCACATTCCTGCCGCCGGAAGAGATCGACCGCCGCCCGACCTCCATCGGCAAAGCCATTCCGGAATGTGAAATCTTCATCGTCACCGCCGAGGGACAGCGCGCCAAACCGGGCGAACCCGGCATTCTCGTCCATCGCGGCCCGACCGTGTCGCTGGGTTACTGGAACCGGCCGGAAGATACCGCCAAGGTCCTGCGTCCTCACCCTTTCATTCCGGCTGAACGCGGCGGTGAGACCGTGTGTTATTCCGGCGATCTGGCGGTGGAGGACGAGGACGGCTTTTTCAGCTTCGTTGCCCGCAATGATGCGATGATAAAATCCTCCGGTTATCGCATCAGCCCGACCGAGGTGGAAGAAAGCCTGATGTCAACAGGGCTTTTCCAGCAGGTTGCCGTCATCGGCCTGCCGGACCCCTTCGCGGGTGAAAAGGTGCATGCGGTGGCCACCGCCGCCAATGAGAATATCGATGTTTCGGCGGTGCTCAAGAAAGCCACCGAAATGCTCGCCCCCTTCATGATCCCGCGCGCCATAGAACTGGTCGACCGGCTTCCGGTCACGGCCAATGGCAAGGTGGATTACCGCGCGCTGGTGCGCGAACGGACGGACAATGGCGCCCACGGATAAACCCCAAAGCCACGGCCCGGCCCTTGCAGCCACGCAATTCACGATCGACGAAAACGATCTCGTCATCGGCGGCCTTGCGGTGCGCGATATCGTTGCCGAGACCGGAACGCCGTGCTTCCTCTATGACGCGAGCGCCATGCGCCGCGCCTATCGGGATCTCGCAACCGCGCTCAGCGGTTTTGCCGATATCTTTTATTCGGTGAAGGCCAATCCCCTGCCCGCCATCATCTCGCTCTTCCGCGAAGAAGGCGCCGGCGCGGAAATCGCCTCCGTCGGTGAATATCGCGCCGCCATCAAGGCGGGCATGCCGCCGGAAAAGATCATCTTCGCCGGCCCCGGTAAACGCGCGGCCGAATTAATGGAAGTGATCAAGGGCGGCATCGGCGAAATCCATATCGAAAGCGCCGAAGAAATCGCCCGCATCGAGGCAATCGGCAGGCCGGTCAAGGCCTCCATCCGCATCAATCCGGTGCCAGACGCGCAGGCCGGCGCCATGCGCATGGGCGGCAAGGCCACCGCCTTCGGTTTCGATGAGGAAGAGCTGGAAAACGTCCTGCCCTTGTTCAGGGACAGCAGGCATATCGATCTCGTCGGCATCCATATTTACGGTGGCACGCAGATCCTCGACGCGGACATGCTTGTCTCTCAATGGAGACACTCGATCTCCCTTGCGGCGCGCATGGCGGAAATGCTCGGCAGGCCGCTTCAGACCATCGATCTCGGCGGCGGCCTCGGCATCCCCTATTTCGCCGGAGAAACGCCGCTCGATCTTGCAGCGGTCAGCGCCGCCATTCCCGACCTCAAGGCCTTGATGCAGGCGCATCCGCTGATTGCGAATGCTCATGTCATCGTCGAACCCGGCCGCTTCCTCGCCGGTCCCGGCGGCATCTATGTGGCGGAAGTCAATTCGGTAAAGACCTCGCGCGGCACCACCTTCGTTGTGACGGATGGCGGCATGCACCACCATCTGGCGGCCTCCGGCAATCTCGGCCAGATCGTCAAGCGCAACTACCCCATCGTCACACCGGCCATGATGCAGGCGGATTACGGGGAAACGGCAACCATCGTCGGCCCGCTCTGCACACCGCTCGACACGCTCGCCCGCAATGCGACCCTGCCGAATCTGAAGGCCGGCGATCTCCTCGCCATCCTGCAATCGGGAGCCTATGGCGCCAGCGCCAGCCCTTCGGGTTTTCTAAGCCATCCGGCGGCGAAGGAAGCGCTGGTGGAAGATGGTGCGTTTGGGATGATTGGGCGCTGAAGACGTGTGGTCGCGAAACCCGTAGCCGGTTTTCTTACGGACGCATATCTGGCTGCTGATATTGGGGCTTCCTCCAACGTCCTCATTCCTGTGCTTGTCACAGGAATCCAGTCGGCGCACGTCTGTGCGACGGGAGGAATCTTTTCAGCCCAAGGACTTGGGCTGGCAGGATTCCTGTGACAAGCACAGGAATGAGGGAGGAGAGAGCATTGCCGAAGACAGAACACTTCGAGTTTGCCGCACCTCTCTCCCGATCACTCCCGCAACAACCTGTCGCCCACCGCAAACTTGGATTTCAGCAGACACTCATCATATTCCGCCTCGGCATCGGAATCGAAGACGATGCCGCCGCCGACATTGAAGACCGCGCGGCCGCCATCGAACAGCATCAGCGTGCGGATCGCCACCGAAAAACGCATTTCTCCACTCGGAGACATGAAGCCGATCGCACCGCAATAGGCGTCGCGCGGCGTCTGCTCCAGCTCACGCAGGATCTTCATCGCCCACATTTTCGGTGCGCCGGTCACCGAGCCGCAGGGAAACAGCGCCGCAAAAATATCCTCCACCGTCACACCGGGCAAAAGCTTCGCCCGCACATGGCTGACCATCTGGTGCACGGTGGGATAGGTCTCGATATCGAACAGTCGCGGCACATCGAGGCTGCCGACCTCGGTGATGCGAGAAATATCGTTGCGCAGGAGATCGACGATCATGCGGTTTTCGGCGAGCGTCTTTTCATCCTCAAGCATCGCCGCGATGATCGCCCGGTCCTCTTGCGCATTCGCGCCACGCGGCGTCGTACCCTTCATCGGATGGGTCTCGATGAAACCTTGGGCATCCACGGCGAAAAACAGCTCCGGTGAGCGTGAGAGGATGACAGGTCCGCCGAGATCGACCAGCGCGCCATATCTGACCGGCTGGCGCTCGACCAGCGACCAGAAGGCCGTCAGCGGATCGCCGCTCCAGCCCGCATGGACCGGCATGGTCAGATTGCCCTGATAACAGTCGCCCCGGCGCAGATGATCATGCAACCGCTCGAAGCGCTGGCAATAATCTTCAAGGCTCCATACGGGCACAGGATCGGACAGAAAGGCATCCGCATCCGGCAGGTCTGTAGGCCGCGCGAACCGACCCTCATCCGGCTGCGGGCCGGAAAAGACGCCGAATCGTAAAAACGGCACGTTGCGGGGCTCGGCCGCAAAAGGCGCAAGTTTAGGCTCGAACAGGAAACCGGCCTCGTAGGACATATAGCCGGCAAGATATTTCCCGTCGCGACGCAGCTGCTCCATGCGCTTCAGCGCCGCAAAAAATGCCTCAGGCTCGTCCGCGACGATGATCTCTTCCGGCTCGGTGAAGGCTGTCACCGTGCCGGTCGTGTCATCCCGGAAAAGAACGTAAGGCGCATGTGCCAATGAAAGCGTCCGAAACAGGAGAGAGGGTCGGGAAGCGTCAGACGGGGTCTATGTCGCCGCGCGCCCACATCTCTATGGTTTCCGCATAAAAATCGGCGAAACGGCCTTCCTCGATCGACTTGCGGATACCCTGCATCAGCTCCTGATAATAGGCAAGGTTGTGCCAGGAGAGCAGCATGCCGCCCAGCGCCTCGTTGGAGCGCGTGAGGTGATGCAGATAGGCGCGGGAATAATCGCGCGAGGCCGGGCAGTTGGACTGCTCGTCGAGCGGGCGCATATCCTCGGCATGGCGGGCGTTGCGGATATTGACCCTGCCACGGCGGGTAAAGGCAAGCCCGTGGCGGCCGGAACGGGTCGGCATCACGCAGTCGAACATGTCGATGCCGCGCGCTACCGACTTCAGGATATCGTCAGGCGTACCGACGCCCATCAGGTAACGCGGTTTCTCGGTGGGCAGCACCGGCAGGGTGATATCGAGCATGCCGAGCATCACATCCTGCGGCTCTCCGACGGCAAGACCGCCGACCGCATAGCCCTTCAGATCAAGCTGCTTCAGCCCTTCGGCGGAGCGGATGCGCAGATCCGGCTGGTCGCCGCCCTGCACGATGCCGAACATGGCCTTGCCCGGCTGTTCTCCGAACGCGACACGGCAGCGTTCCGCCCAGCGCAGCGACATTTCCATGGCGCGCTCGATTTCCTTGCGCTCGGCTGGCAGCGCGATGCATTCGTCGAGCTGCATCTGGATGTCCGAATCAAGCATGCCCTGAATTTCGATCGACCGTTCCGGCGACATGTGGTGCAGCGAGCCGTCCACATGGCTCTTGAAGGTCACACCCTGCTCGTCCAGCTTGCGCAGGCCGGAAAGCGACATGACCTGAAACCCGCCGCTATCGGTGAGGATCGGATGCGGCCAGCGGATCAGCTCATGCAGGCCGCCAAGGCGGGCAACACGCTCAGGACCCGGCCGCAGCATCAGGTGATAGGTATTGCCGAGAATGATATCGGCCCCCAGTTCGCGCACCTGATCGAGATACATGGCCTTGACGGTGCCAACTGTGCCGACCGGCATGAAGGCGGGCGTGCGGATGACGCCGCGCGGCATGGCGACTTCGCCGAGGCGCGCGCCGCCGCTCGTGGCTTTCAGGGTGAAGGTGAATTTGTCGTGCATCAGTTTTTCCGGAACAACAGGCTGGAATCGCCATAGGAATAGAAGCGGTATCCGGTTTCGATGGCGTGCTTATAAGCGTCACGCATCGTTTCGAGACCGCAGAAAGCCGAAACGAGCATGAACAGCGTCGATTTCGGCAGGTGGAAATTGGTCATCAGAATATCGACCGCGCGGAAGCGGTATCCCGGCGTGATGAAGATGCCGGTGGCATCGGACCATGGGTGGATAACGCCATTCTCATCGGCCGCACTTTCGATCAGGCGCAGCGATGTCGTGCCGACGCAAACGATGCGTCCGCCCCGCGCCTTTACCGCATTCAGCCGGTCGGCGGTTTCCTGCGACACATGGCCGATCTCGAAATGCATCTTGTGATCGTCGGTATCGTCGGACTTCACCGGAAGAAAGGTGCCTGCCCCAACGTGAAGTGTCACGAAATGCCGCTCGATGCCGGCTTCGTCCAGCGCCGCAAACAGATCGGGCGTGAAATGCAGGCCGGCAGTGGGTGCGGCAACGGCGCCCTTCTCGCGGGCATAGATGGTCTGGTAGTCGGTCTGGTCCTGCGCATCTTCCGGCCGCTTGGCGGCGATATAGGGCGGCAGGGGAATATGGCCGACGGAGGCAATCGCTTCATCCAAAACAGGACCGGAAACGTCGAACAGCAGCGTGATCTCGCCCTCCTCGCCCTTCTCCTCGACCGTGGCTTCCAGATGGGCAAGGCCGCAGGCATTGTCGCGCTCATAACCGAAACGGATGCGGTCGCCCTGCTTGATGCGCTTGCCGGGACGCGCGAAAGCCTTCCAGCGGGATTGATCGGCGCGCATGTGCAGCGTGGCCGAAACAGCCGTCTCCGGCGCGCCTTCGCGCAGCCTGACACCTTCGAGCTGGGCGGGAATGACGCGGGTGTCGTTAAAGACAAGCGCATCGCCGGGCTTCAGGAAGGACGGCAGGTCGAAGACGCGGTGGTCTTCCATACGGTTTTCATTCGGATCGACCACCAGCAGACGCGCGCTGTCGCGCGGGTTCGCCGGGCGAAGGGCGATATTCTCCTCGGGCAGATCGAAATCGAACAGGTCTACACGCATTGCAGGGGCTTCCAGAAATTCGATGACACGGCACGGTGTTTTGCATCCCGACGCATCCGCCCCCTCATTCCTGTGCTTGTCACAGGAATCCAGTCGACGCGCGTCTGCGCGACGAGAAGAGTCCTTTCAGCCCAATGACTTGGACTGGCTGGATTCCTGTGACAAGCACAGGAATGAGGGAAGAAGAGAACGACGCGACGGATGGCAGGCTCCAAACCTGTCGCCCCGCCGCCTGCATCATGTACCGTCAATAAACATCAAAACCCGCCCCGCATAAACTGCGAGACGGGTCGAACTGCAATTTCCGATGATCAGGCCGCAGAAGCGAGCTTGATGGAAACGATCGAATCGGGATCCTTCACCGGCTCGCCGCGCTTGACCTTGTCGATGGCTTCCATGCCTTCGATGACCTGGCCCCAGACGGTGTACTGTTTGTTGAGCCAGGGCGAATCGGTGAAGCAGATGAAGAACTGCGAGTTGGCGGAGTTCGGGCTCTGCGAACGGGCCATGGAGCAGGTGCCGCGCACGTGCGGAATGGCGGAGAATTCAGCCTTCAGGTCCGGCTTGTCAGAGCCGCCCATGCCGGCGCGGGCCGGGTTGAAGCTTTCCGCACCCTTCTTGCCGAACTTCACGTCGCCCGTCTGGGCCATGAAGTCTTCGATGACGCGGTGGAACACGACGCCGTCATAAGCGCCTTCCGATACCAGTTCCTTGATGCGGGCAACGTGGCCCGGAGCAACTTCCGGAAGAAGCTGGATCACGACCTTGCCGGTCGTCGTTTCCATGATGATGGTGTTTTCCGGATCCTTGATCTCGGCCATGATTATTCTCCTCTGTTCGGGCTCTATTGCCCTACCTTACTTCTTGCCGACGGTGACCTTGATCATCCGATCGGGGTTGGAAACTTCGCCATTGCCGCCGGCGCCGCGCTTGATCTTGTCCACGGCTTCCATGCCGGACACGACCTTGCCGACCACGGTGTACTGGCCATTCAGGAACGGACCGTCGGCAAACATGATGAAGAACTGCGAATTGGCGGAATTCGGATCCTGCGAGCGGGCCATGCCGACCACGCCGCGCGTGAAGGGAACCTTGGAGAATTCGGCCGGAATATCCGGCAGGTCGGAACCGCCGGTGCCCGCGCGCTGGGCGCTGAAGCCCTTCTCCATGTTGCCATACTGCACGTCGCCGGTCTGCGCCATGAAGCCGTCGATGACGCGGTGGAAGGCAACATTGTCATAAGCGCCCTTCTTGGCCAGCGCCTCGATCTGCGCCACGTGCTTGGGCGCGACCTCAGGCATCAGCTCGATGACAACGGGGCCGTCCTTCAGCTGGACGGTCAGGAGTTCGGCGGCAGATGCAAGGGTGCTGGCGGCAAGCGCGCCCGCAAACAGGGCGCCGGCAAAGGCAAATCGAACGAGTTTCATCGGATTGGCTCCAGAATGTGAGGCTGAAGTCAGCGCTTCAGCTTGGCGTTGAGGGCTTCAAGCACGGCTTTCGGAACGAAGGCGTCGACATTGCCGCCCATGGCGGCGATCTGCCGGACCAATGTGGCTGTAATGGGTCGCGACGAGGTGCCGGCGGGCAGGAATACGGTCTGGATGTCCGGCGCCATCTGGCGGTTCATGCCGGCCATCTGCATTTCATAATCGAGATCGGTGCCGTCGCGCAGGCCGCGCAGCAGAAGGCGCGCGCCGTGCTGACGGGCGGCATCGACAACCAGATTATCGAAGGAAACGACCTCCATGCGCGCCGCTTCGCCCGGCAGAGTCTCGGAAAGGGCCTGGCGTATCAGCGCCGCCCGCTCCTCGAAACTGAACATCGGCGCTTTTCCGGGATGGATGCCAACGGCGACGATGACTTTGGACGCCACGTTCAGTGCCTGGATAAGCACATCCAGATGTCCGTTGGTCATCGGATCGAAGGATCCTGGATAAAAGGCAATCGTCATATCGCTCTCAGGTGGTGGGCGTTATGTGCCGCCTTTTGTCATGGAGACGGGCTCGGCGCAAGACTTTTACCACCCAAGCCCGTGTTCCGGACGGCCTGAACCACGGATGAATGGGCCGTTCAGTGCGGTTTCAGGGCTATTTTCTATAAATGCACACCATCAGGAAACCGAAACGCCCCTCACCCGTTAAGCATCCGGAGTATTGAAAATGCTGGCCTTCATGATCGTCCTTTCGATCGTCGCATCATTCGCTGCCGAGTACCTTTTTCTCGAATGATGCCCACAGCCAGTTTCCTGAACGCCAGATGAACAAGCCATTCAAGGAAGTTTCACAGGCGCGATGCTAATCGATTTTTACGATTGACGCGGAACATGATCGCACATGGCGCGTTAAGAAAGAACCAAAGGAACGGACAGATGTTTGTAAGAGAAAAACAGTCTACTTCGGCAAAGATCAGTGTCATCAGCACCGCCTGGACAGTACTGGTCATCGCCATGGTGGCAACGACGTTTAGTATTTATGAACAGAAGCCTGAAAAGCAGGGTCCGGACTATCCGCAGCTGACCGCCCGTTATCAGTATATGAATTATTACTGATAGAGGGCGAGAATTTCTCGCAACACACGGAGATACTATCATGTTCACATTTTTGACGCTGCTTCTTGCCCTGATCAGCATTATGTTCGTGACATCGATGATCTCCGTCGTCGCCGAGATGCGGCGGGAAGACGAGGAATTCAAAGCCATGATCAGGCGCGACCGCGCTTTTTGAGCGCGGCAGTCCGGCTTAAACGCCGTTTAAAAAACGATTCTTCGCAGCCGCCTGGGCCCTCCGGGCGGTTTTATTTTGCCAAGGCGCCGGCCTCTCCTTCCCTCATTCCTGTGCCCGTCACAGGAATCCGGACGACGCGCGTCTGCGCGGCGGGAGGTGTCCTTTCAGCCCAAGGACTTGGGCTGGCTGGATTCCTGTGACGAGCACAGGAATGAGGGCGGACAGGCACCCGATATCGAACCATCGCCTCCATTTCACGCGTCCCAATCACACAAGCGTTTTCAAAACCCCGTTTTTCCAAGGCAAATTCCCTTCAATTTCCGTTTGGATTGATTTAAGGAACGCCGATACGTTGCGGGCCGGACGGCTGGCGACCGCAATGACGTTCCTGTGAGGTTTGCATAACGATGCTCGATTCCCTGAGAAATGCTTCTCGAACCATGGCAGCCAAGCTGCTGCTTCTCCTGCTTGTTGTTTCGTTTGGCGTCTGGGGCGTCTCCGCATCACTCGTCACCGCCAATTCGCATGCGGTCATGACCGTCGGCGACCAGACGGTCAGCCCCGAGGAGTTCCGCCTCGCCTATCAGCGTCAGATTTCAGATCTCAGCCGCCAGTTCGGCACCCGTCTGACGACGGAACAGGCCAAGGCCTTCGGCATCGACCGTCAGGTGTTCAGCCAGCTTGCCGCGGGTGCTGCCCTCGACGAGCTGGCCTCGAAGATGAATCTCGGCCTTTCGGAAGACCGCCTCGCCAACCTTATTGCCGAAGACCCGGCCTTCAAGTCGGTCAACGGCCAGTTCGACCGCAATCTCTTCAGCGAGCGGCTGCGCAATTCCGGTTTCCGCGAAGACGACTACATCAAGGAACGCAGCAAGGTTGCCGTCAGAAGCCAGATCGTCGAAGCCGTCTCGGATGGTTTTGCAGCGCCGCAGGTGCTGGTCGATGCGCTGAAGCAGTATCGCAACGAGCAGCGCGCGGTCGATTACGTCATTCTTTCCAACGCCGTCATTCCGCCGGTGAAGGCACCGGGCGACGACGTGCTGACGCCCTGGTTCGAAACCAACAAGACGAAATATCGCGCCCCTGAATTCCGCAAGTTCACCTATGTGAAGCTGGAACCGTCGGACATTGCCGATCAGGCTTCGGTAACGGATGCGCAGATCGCCGATTATTACGAGAGCCACAAGGACAGCTTCCGCACTGCCGGCCGCCGCACGGTGGAGCAGCTGACCTTCCCGGGCAAGGAAATGGCCGAAGCCGCCGCCGAGCAGATCCGCCTCGGCAACACCACCTATGATCAGGTCGTGAAGGATCAGGGCAAGACGCCGTCCGACGTCACGCTTGGCGAATTCACCAAGGATACCATTCCCGACCAGTCGATTGCCGATGCGGCTTTCGCCATCCAGAAGGATGGCGGCGTCTCCGCGGTCGTCGAAGGCTCCTTCGGCCCTGTCATTCTGCGCGTTACCGGCATCAAGCCGGAAACAACCCGTACGCTGGAAGAGGCGAAAGAGGACATCCGCAAGGACCTCGCCACCGCCGCCGCCGCGGAAGAAATCACCAATGTGCATGACCGTTACGAGGACCTGCGCGCCGGAGGTTCCTCGCTTGCCGATGCTGCCAAGCAGCTGAACCTCAAGCCCGTCACCATCGCCGCCATCGATGCCGCTGGCCTCGATGAAAAGGGCGATGCGGTTCAGGGCCTGCCCTCCCCGCAGCTGGCACAGGAAGTCTTCAAGACCGAACCCGGCACCGAAGCGCTGCCGATCAACCTCGGCCGTGAAGGTTACATCTGGTTCGACGTCGACCAGATCATTGCCGCCCGCGACCGCACGCTTGCCGAAGTGCGCGACGATGTCGTCGCCGACTGGACGGCGGAGCAGCAGCGGATGGCGCTGGCCACCAAGGCCGATGAGCTGAAGGCGCGCGTTGAAAAGGGTGAGACCCTTGAGGCCGTGGCCGGCGAGCTGAGCCTTGCCGTCGAGCAGAAATCCGGCCTGCGCCGCACCAGCGAAGACGCTATTTTCGGCCAGCAGACGATCGCGGCGGTCTTCTCCGATGCTGAAGGCAAGGTTGGCACGGCGGCTGATGCCGATGGCTCCAGCCGCATCCTCTTCAAGGTCACCTCCGTTGACACCAATGCGCCTGCCGATGCGCTCGCCAATGACGACCAGCAATTCGCCGCCATCGCCCGCGCGGCCGGCGACGACATGCTGGACCAGATGGTCAACCGCCTGCAGAATGATTATGGTGTGACCATCAATCAGGCCCTCGCCGACCAGGCGATGGTCGGCTTCTAACCGGGGGGCGATAAAGATGGCCGAACTGAAGCCGCTGATCGCCAAGGTCGCGAACGGAGAAAGCCTGAACCGCGAGGAATCGCGGGCGGCTTTCGACATTCTGATGTCGGGCGAAGCCACGCCGTCGCAGATCGGCGGTTTCCTGATGGCGCTGCGCGTGCGCGGAGAAACGGTGGACGAAATCGTCGGCGCCGTCTCCTCCATGCGCGCCCGCATGCTGCCTGTCTCGGCCCCCGCCAATGCCATCGATATCGTCGGAACCGGCGGTGACGGCATCGGCACCTACAATATCTCGACGCTGGCCTCGATCATCGTCGCCGGCACGGGCCTGCCGGTCGCCAAACATGGCAACCGGGCGCTGAGTTCCAAATCCGGCACGGCGGATGCGTTATCCGCGCTCGGCGTGAAGCTCGATATCGGCCCCGACCTCATCGCCCGCTGCATCAGCGAGGCGGGTCTCGGCTTCATGTTCGCGCAGCTGCATCACTCCGCCATGCGCCATGTCGGCCCGAGCCGGGTCGAACTCGGCACACGCACGATCTTCAATCTGCTTGGCCCCCTTTCCAACCCGGCAGGCGCAAAGCGCCAATTGCTCGGCGTCTTCTCGCCGCGCTGGCTGGTGCCGCTTGCCGAAGTGCTGCGTGATCTTGGCTCGGAGAGCATCTGGGTCGTGCATGGCGACGGCATGGATGAGGTGACCACCACGGGCGTCACCCATGTGGCGGCGCTGGAAAACGGCAAGATCCGCACATTCGACCTGACGCCAAAGGATTTCGGCGTTCAGCCGGCTCAGATGAACGATCTGAAGGGCGGCGACGGCATTGCCAATGCGGCGGCGCTGCGTGAGGTTCTGTCCGGTAAACGCAATGCCTATCGCGACGTGTCGCTGTGCAATGCGGCCGCAGCCCTCGTCATTGCCGGCAAGGCCGAAACTCTGGGTCAGGCGATGACGATTGTCAGCGAGGCGCTCGACAGCGGTGCTGCTGCCGCAGCCCTCGACCGTCTTGTTGCCGTATCCAACGAAGCCGACCCCGCGCAGGCCGACCATTGAAAGGAATGAGAGCGAAACCATGAGCGACATTCTGAACAAGATCGAACTCTACAAGCGCGAGGAAATTGCTGCCGCCAAGGCGAAGGTTTCCCTTGCCGATCTGAAAGCAATGGCCGCGGGCCAGACGGCGCCGCGCGGTTTTTACAGGGCGCTCAGGGCAAAGCAGGCTGAGGGCAAGTTCGGCCTGATCGCCGAGATCAAGAAAGCCAGCCCGTCCAAGGGCCTGATCCGCCCGGATTTCGATCCCCCGGCGCTGGCGGCCGCCTATGAAGCGGGCGACGCCGCCTGTCTTTCGGTGCTGACGGACAGCCCGAGCTTTCAGGGCGCGCCGGAATTCCTGACCGCCGCCCGCAATGCCTGCGCCCTGCCGGCGCTGCGCAAGGATTTCATGTTCGACACCTATCAGGTGCATGAGGCCCGCGCCTGGGGCGCGGACTGCATTCTCCTCATCATGGCCTCACTCTCCGACGACGAGGCAAAACGCCTGGAAGACGAGGCTTTCGCGCTCGGCATGGACGTGCTGGTCGAGGTGCATGATGCGGAAGAGACAGAACGGGCGCTGAAGCTCGCCTCGCCGCTTCTCGGCATCAACAACCGTAACCTGCGCACCTTCGAAGTCAGCCTCGAAACCAGCGAGAAGCTGGCTGGTCTCGTGCCCGCCGACAAGCTGCTGGTCGGCGAAAGCGGCATCTTCACCCATGAGGATTGCAAGCGGCTGGAAAAGAGCGGCATCAGCACTTTCCTCGTCGGCGAAAGCCTGATGCGCAAGGACGATGTGACGGCGGCCACCAAGGCGCTGCTGACCGGCAGGACCGGCGTTCTGGCAGCGGAATGATCGCCCCATGAGCGAGGCGGGCAAGCTGACCCATATAGACGCCGCCGGCGAGGCCCATATGGTCGATGTTGGCGACAAGGCTGAGACCGTCCGCGTCGCCGTCGCCGAGGGTTTCGTGAAAATGAAACCGGAAACGCTCGCCCTTATTCGCGACGGCAACGCCAAGAAAGGCGACGTCATCGGCACTGCCCGCCTGGCGGGCATCATGGCCGCCAAGCAGACCGCAAACCTCATCCCGCTCTGCCACCCGCTGATGCTGACCAAGGTTTCGGTTGACATCACCGAAGACATTGCCCTGCCCGGCCTGCGGGTGGAAGCCATGGTGAAACTGTCAGGCAAGACCGGCGTGGAGATGGAAGCGCTGACCGCCGTTTCCATCACCTGCCTGACGATCTACGACATGGCCAAGGCCGCCGACAAGGCGATGGAAATCGTCAATATCCGCCTTCTCGAAAAAAGCGGTGGCAAATCTGGCGATTTCCGACGACAGGAGAGCTGAATGAAACCGCTGCTGCCGGTGGACGAGGCCACAAGGCGCCTTCTGGAGGCGGCGGTTCCGGTCGCGGACAGCGAGACATTGCCGCTTGCCGACTGCGATGGCCGCATTCTCGCGGCTGACCTAGCGGCGCGTCTGACGCAGCCGCCTTTCGACGCTTCCGCCATGGACGGCTATGCGCTGCGCAGCGCCGACGCGCCTGAAATCGGCTCGGTTCTCACCGTCATCGGCCAAGCCGCCGCCGGCCATGCTTTTACAGGTACGGTGGGGCAAGGCGAGGCCGTGCGCATCTTCACCGGCGCGCCGGTCCCCACAGGGGCCGACACCATTCTCATTCAGGAAGACGCCGAAGTGCTGGAGGGCGGAAAAATCCGCACCACCTTCGAAGTCACCGCAGGGCGACACATTCGCCCGCGCGGACAGGATTTTGCCAAGGGTGAAACGGTTCTGAAGGCGGGGCGCGAACTCGGTTTTACCGATCTCACCGTCGCGGCGGCAATGAACCATGCCACGCTTCCCGTCTATCGCAGGCCGCTCGTCGCCATCCTTGCCACCGGTGACGAATTGCTGCCGCCCGGAAGCACGCCGCAGCCGGCGCAGATCATCGCCTCGAACACCTTCGGGGTCGCGGCCCTTGCCCGGACTGCCGGAGCCGACATTCTCGATCTCGGCATCATCGCTGACGATGACGCGCTGATCCGCGCCGCCATCGGCAAGGCCGCGGCGGCAAAGGCCGACGTGCTGGTGACACTCGGCGGCGCATCGGTCGGCGACCACGATCTCGTGCAGGCGGCGCTGAAGGCCGAAGGCATGCAGCTTGATTTCTGGCGCATCGCCATGCGCCCGGGAAAACCGCTGATGGTCGGCGCCATCGGAACCATGCAGGTGCTGGGCCTGCCCGGAAACCCGGTCGCGAGCCTCGTCTGCAGCCTGCTTTTCCTCGAGCCCCTGCTCCGCAGCATCGCCCGCCGCGCGCCCCTGCAACGCGTTGCCACCGCCCGGACCGCCACGCCGCTGAAAGCAAACGACCACCGGCAGGATTATCTTCGCGCCCGTTTCCACACCGGCGAGAACGGCGTACTGATGGCGGAAGCCTATACCAAGCAGGATTCATCGATGATGAAGATATTGGCCCATTCCGATGGCCTGATCGTGCGACCGCCGCACGCGCCGGCGGTGGAAGCCGGGACGGTATGCCAGGTGATAAGGCTCAAGGCCTGACGAGAGCGGGAGCTACACCATGTCCTGTTTCGAAAGTTCGCCTGACGGACACTCCACGCAGGCGCGGCCCTATTTGACCGCACCGAAACGTGCTGAGCCGGCGGATTAAAAATATAAGATTGTTATATCTCGATATGTTGAAGAAGTGTGCGACCTATAGGCGACGTTTTGTCTAAATGAAATAGGCCGCCGCCTAACCATTTCCCGCCTATTTCCCTACATTGTTGTGCCAAAATAAATCACTCGAATCCCATTCTCGGGATTGACAGAATAAATACGATGCTGTCACCAAGACGAATAGTAGAGGGAAAAAATTCCGGAAATCCTAGAAAATGAAAATTACTTATAATTATCAATTAAATAAGATAAAAATCGGCGAAAATGGAATTTCCGGGAACAAAAATTAGTTTCCCATAAATTAAGCTTTCCAAAACGGGCTTCATAATAATAATCATAGTCGATAAGCAGACTCACTGGAGTTTCTTGATGAACACGGCATCCACGCCCAAAACCACGGGACCCGACATTGCCGGGCAGATTGCCTACGCCATGCGGAGCATGGGTGTTTCGCCGATCCCGCGCAATTACAGCCTTTTTTACGAAG
The DNA here is from genome assembly GCF_018873185.1 of Rhizobium sp. X9. Classification (NCBI taxonomy): domain Bacteria; kingdom Pseudomonadati; phylum Pseudomonadota; class Alphaproteobacteria; order Hyphomicrobiales; family Rhizobiaceae; genus Rhizobium; species Rhizobium sp. X9. The sequence continues at coordinate 1,502,971 of NZ_CP071311.1, forward strand.
CCTATATCGGCTCGAACCCTGCTTTGACAAAGGATCTGGCGGCGCTTGGAAACCGCGTCACGCAGGAGGATCTGGACGAGCTTTCCACGCGTTACGGCGAAGGCACTCCCGGACGGGCCATCGATGACGCGCACGAGAAGCTGCGGCGTGAACTGGAGGCGCTGCTGGGCACGCTGCGGCGGGAACAGTCCTCCATCGAGAACTACAACAGGATTCTCGGCGAAACACGCCAGCGCATCGACGACAAGAATGTCTCGAGCACCAATATTCTGAAGAATGCGATTTCGTTGCTCGCCGAGGCCACAGGGTCGAAAATCATCGATGGCGAAAAGGCGTTCAACGACGTCAACCGCCATGCCGAGGAAATGCATCAGGTCCGCCTGGAACTGGATGAATATAAGCGCATCGCCAATACCGATTCGCTGACCCGCCTTTCCAACCGGCGCGCTTTCGACGACAGGCTGGCCTCCATCTATGACAGCTCCATCGGCCTGCAATATACCTCGCTCGTCCTGCTCGATATCGACCATTTCAAGCGGATCAACGACACCTTTGGACACCCCGTCGGCGACAAGATTCTCGCCACCGTCGCCTCGGTCATCCGCGCCAATGTCCGCAAGGATGGCTTCGTCGCCAGAAGCGGCGGCGAGGAATTCGCCATCATTCTGGACGGCAACACGCCGGAAGAGGTGATGGTGATGTGTGAACGCATCCGCCTGTCGCTGGAAAGCACGCCGTTCCGCAATTCCAGATCAGGCGCAGACTATGGCACGGTGACGATCTCCATCGGCTTTGCCTCCGCCGCGCAGGCGACCAATCCAAGCGAGCTCTATGGCCACGCCGATACCGCGATGTATCACGCCAAGGAAACCGGCAGGAACCGCTCCGTCTTTTACGAGGACGGCATGCAGAAGAATTATACCGGCAAGAACTGGCTGATTTATCGGACGTAGAGTGAGGTGCGCCTGCCCTCTCCACCCTCATTCCTGTGCTCGTCACAGGAATCTAGCCAGCCCAAGTCCTTGGGCTGAAAAGGCCTCTTCTCGTCGCGTAGACACGCGTCGGCTGGATTCCTGTGACAAGCACAGGAATGAGGGCGGTGTGCGGCAGGTCACAAAACCCTTCACCACATCGTCTTTGCCGCGCGCGCGGCCCATTCCCTGTCATAGGTTTCCTGATCGAACTCCGCTTTTGCGGCTTTCAGCAGCACGCCCGGTGTGGGCAAAGATGCGGGTTCGACAAAATTGGCCGGGTTCCACAGTTCGGAGCGCATGAGAGCCCTGGCGCACTGGAAATAGACCTCGTCGATCTCCACAACGATCACCGTGCGCGGATGTTTGCCGTCCATTTCGAAACTCTGCAGCAGGTCGGCATCAACCGAAACCACGGCACGGCCGTTGACGCGCATCGTCGTATTCGAGCCGGGGATCAGAAACATCAGCGCCACACGCGGGTCGCGCACGATGTTCAAAAGCGAATCGACGCGGTTATTGCCGCGCCAGTCGGGCAGTAGCAGGGTCCTGTCGTCAGCCACCCGCACCACACCGCCCTTATCGCCGCGCGGCGAACAGTCCATGCCTTCGGGCCCCACCGTCGCCAGCGCCAGAAAAGGCGAGGCCTCGATCATCAGCCTGTATTCGGCCGTCAGCGAGCCGGTCACCTTGGCGATCGACGCTTCGCTTGTGCCATCATAGATGGCCTTCAGTTCCTCAACCGTGCGAATGATCGTCATGTCGTCTCCATCCCGTAAAAACAATCTGCGCCCCACCGGACGGCGCTACTCTTCCGCTGCCTCTGCCTTCTCCCGCTCCGCCCGCTCGCGCGCGGTACGGGCAGCAACAAGGTCGGCCGGTTGGGCATTGCCGCGGATCAGCGAACGGCCCGCATAGATGCCGCCGACGACTTCCATCGCGAAACGCTCCTCGTCGCGGTCGCGGAATTCCTCGACCAGACGGGCTGCATCCTCGCGCTCCTCGCCCATCGCGCCCAGCACTTCCTCGCTGAAATTCAGCGCCGATTCCAGCGTCTCGCGGATCTGGTAATCGACACCGGCCTTCAGAAGGTCGATGGCATGGCCACGGTCATAGGCGCGGGCGAGAACCGGAACCAGCGGGAACTCGTGTTTGACGATCTCCGCGATCCGCACCGCCGCATCCTTGTCATCGACGCAGATAAGCACGGCGCGTGCCGTGCTCGCACCGGCGGCGTGCAGGATTTCCGCCCGCGAGCCATCGCCATAATAGACCTTGAAGCCGAATTCCGCCGCATCACGCACGAAGTCGGCATCCTTGTCGATGAGCGACAGCGTATAGCCCCGCGCCAGAAGCGGCTGGCTGACGATCTGGCCGAAACGTCCAAAGCCGATGAGCAGAATGCTGCCCTCGACATTTTCCGGCACGTCGAGATCGTCGGTATTGGGAATCGCTGCCGGCACCAGCCGGTCGTGCAGAATGACCATCAGCGGCGTCAGCACCATGGAGATGATGATGGTGGCAGTCAGGATGGCGTTGGCTTCACGATCCAGAATACCGGCGCTGACGGCGGCCGAATAGAGCACGAAGGCGAATTCGCCGCCCTGAGCCATCAGCACCGCCCGCTCCAGGCTTTCCCGCCGCGTGGTGCCGAGTGCGCGCGCCACACCGTAGATCAGGAAGGCCTTGAGCAGCATGTAACCCGCAACGCTGACGACCACGAGCTGCCAGTTGGAGGCGATGACGGCAAGATCGATCGCCATGCCGACGCCAAGAAAGAACAGGCCGAGCAGAATGCCGCGAAACGGCTCGATATCCGCCTCAAGCTGATGGCGGAAGGAGGATTCAGACAGCAGCACGCCGGCAAGAAACGCGCCCATGGCCATGGAAAGACCGCTGACCTGCATCAGAAGCGCCGAACCGAGCACGACCAGCAGAGCCGCCGCCGTCATCACCTCGCGCGCACCGGAGGCCGCCAGCAGCCGGAAGAACGGGTTGAGAAGATAACGCCCGGCGAGAATGAGCGCCCCAACCGCGGCAAGCGCGATGCCCACCGAAATCCAACGCTCCGAGGGTGTCACATGTTCACCGCCGGAACCGAGAAAGGCAACCAGCGCCAGCAGAGGAACAATGGCCAGATCCTCGAACAGCAGGATGGCGATGATGCGCTGGCCTTTCAGGCTCGACATGCTGTTGCGTTCCTGCAGCATCTGCATGACGATCGCCGTCGAGGTCAGCACGAAGCCGGTGCCGGCGACGAAGGACATGATGACGGGAAAACCGAGCCCAACGCCGATCAATGTCAGGCCCGCCATGCAGACCAGCACCTGCAACGCGCCGAGCCCGAAAATATCCTGACGCATCGACCAAAGCCGAGACGGCTGCATTTCAAGCCCGATGATGAACAGGAACATCACCACGCCCAGTTCGGCGATGTGGAGGATCGCCTGCGAATCGGAAAAGAAACCGAGACCGTAAGGCCCGATCACAAGGCCGGCGGCCAGATAACCCAGCACTGAGCCGAGGCCGATGCGTTTGAAGATCGGCGCAGCCACAACGCCCGCCGCCAAAAGCACGACCACCTGGGCCAGATCATTTCCGTTCGCTTCGACAGCCACACGCCACCCCGTTTAAATTGATAGGACGAGGGTGTTCCCTCCCTCACTTCCTAGCGTATCAATATGAAAATCGAAAATGATTTTACCGAAGTGGGATGCGCAATTTCAACGGGATAGATAGGCCTCTATCACTTTGGCCATGGCCGCTTCAGGTGCAGACGCGCCCCACCACCTCATTCCTGTGCTTGTCACAGGAATCCAGTCGACGCGCGTCCGCGCGGCGAGAGGACTCTTTTCAGCCCAAGGACTTGGGCTGGCTGGATTCCTGTGACAGGCACAGGAATGAGGGTGGAAGCTTCGCGATAAACCGCAGGCCTTGCGTCTGTCGCACGAATGTCGTGCGCCTGGCAGTACAGTAGTAGCGCCCGCCTAACGAAATAGCGGCTCCCTGCTCAAGCCCTTTTCAGCGAGCTCCCGTTCATAATCGGCAAACAGTGCGTCACCGGTCTCGCCCAGTTCCCTGAGGTATCTCCAGGTAAAGATGCCGCTGTCGTGGCCGTCGTCGAAAACGATGCGCACGGCGTAGTTGCCGGTCGCGACCATCGAGCGGATGGCGACATTGCGCTTGCCGGGAACGGTGACCTTCTGCCCCGGCCCGTGGCCCTGCACTTCCGCCGAGGGCGAAAGCACCCGCAGCATCTCGGCGTCAAGCCGGTAGGCGCTGCCGTCGTCGAAGGAAACGGTCAGTTGCCGCCGGTCTTTCGACACACGCAGCTCAGTCGGCCAGGCATCACTCATTTTTCACTTCCGCAAGCTCGTCATATGCGTCAGAATTACGGACTTGCCTCACGATAGGCAAGCCACTACATCACCGTGTGTGCCAGGGGCATCGCGCAATGAGGATGGAGACGTGAACAGTTTCCCCGGATCGCTTGAAAGAGCGCAATCCCTGACGGAAAACAACGCACCGATGGTCGACCCCTTCGGTCGGGCGATAAACTATCTGCGCGTTTCGGTGACCGACCGCTGCGATTTCCGCTGCACCTACTGCATGTCCGAACACATGACTTTCCTGCCGAAGAAGGACCTTCTGACGCTGGAAGAACTCGACCGGCTCTGTTCCCTCTTCATCACAAGGGGCGTGCGCAAGCTCAGGCTTACCGGCGGCGAACCGCTGGTGCGCAAGAACATCATGTCGCTGGTGAGGAACCTCGGCCGCCATGTGCGCACCGGCGCGCTGGACGAACTGACGCTGACCACCAACGGCTCGCAGCTTGCCAAATTCGCCGCCGAACTTGCCGATTGCGGCGTCAGGCGCATCAACGTCTCGCTCGACACTTTGGATGCTGACAAATTCCGCCAGATCACCCGCTGGGGCGATCTCGACCGTGTCATGGAAGGGCTGGACGCCGCGCAGGCCGCCGGCATCAAGATCAAGCTCAATGCCGTGGCTTTGAGGGATTTCAACGAGACTGAAATTGCCGAGCTCATGCGTTTTGCCCATGGTCGCGGCATGGATCTGACGGTCATCGAAACCATGCCGATGGGCGAGATCGAGGAAGACCGGACAGACCGTTATCTGCCGCTCTCCAAGCTGCGCGCCGATCTGGAGCAAAGCTTCACGCTCATCGACAGCGACTACCAGACCGGCGGCCCCGCCCGTTATGTCACGGTCAGGGAAACAGGCGGCAGGCTCGGTTTCATCACGCCGATGACCCATAATTTCTGCGAAAGCTGCAACCGCGTCCGCCTCACCTGCACCGGCACGCTTTATATGTGCCTCGGCCAGGATGATGCGGCCGACCTGCGCACCGCGCTGCGCGCTTCCGACAGCGACGCCTATCTTTCCAGCGCCATAGACGAGGCCATTCTGCGCAAGCCGAAGGGTCATGATTTCATCATCGACCGCACGCATAAACGGCCCGCCGTCGCCCGCCATATGAGCGTGACCGGCGGGTAAGCCTGTTTCTCCTTTCCCCACCCATATAAGCGGTTGAATTACCGGCCTCACCGTGTCACGTCTTTTGGCATGGAGGAATGCGCAGTTGCGCCCGGCGGGCAGCCCTTGAGAGGCAATCGGGGCAAGATTGCGCATGGTCTGGGATCATATGGAATGGCATTGACGGATAATACGCGCGGCGCCCTCTTGATGGCGCTCGCCATGGCAAGCTTCACGGCCAACGACGCGCTGACGAAATCCGTCACCCCCTACATCAACACCGGCCAGATCATGTTCGTGCGCGGCATCATGACGGTGGTGCTGATCTACATCGCAGCACGGCATTTCGGCGCGCTCCGGCCCCTGAAAACCCTGCTCCGGCCCATCATCATCCTGCGCTGTCTCTGCGAAGTGACAGCCGCCGTTCTCTATCTGACGGCGCTTGGCCTCATCGAATTTTCCAACGCCTCGGCCATATTGCAGTCCCTGCCGCTGATCGTGACGCTGGGTGCCGCACTCTTCCTGCGCGAACCCGTCGGCTGGCGGCGCTGGGCGGCGATCATCACCGGTTTCATCGGCGTGCTCATCATCATCAGGCCCGGCCCGGAAGGCTTCACGTCAGGCGCCCTGCTGGTCGTCGCCTCGCTGGCGGTTACCGCCGCACGCGATCTTCTGACCCGGAAAATGTATGCCGATGTGCCCTCGCTCGCCATCACCGTCATTACCGCCTTCGTCAACATGGCGGTGGGTGGCCTGCTAATCCAGCCTTTCGGCGGCTGGCAACCGATGAACTTCATGATCCTGTCGCATCTTGCCGGATCCGCCATTCTGGTGCTGGTCGGCTATCAGGCGATCATTCTGGCAATGCGAACCGGCGAAATCTCCTTCGTCGCGCCGTTCCGTTACACCAGCCTGCTCTGGGGTTTCATGATCGGCGTGTTCTTCTTCAATGAAAAGATCGACAGTTTCACCATCATCGGCGCCATGATCGTCATCGGTTCGGGTCTCTACACCTTCTACCGCGAAAGCCTGCGCAAGCGTTCGCAGATGGCCAAGCGCGCCGCCGCAACGCCCACGGCCGCAACCACGGTGCGGCCGGCTTCCGTAACGAAAACTGCCGTTACGGAAGAGGCGGGAGAGTGACATGAACAGCGGCCGTTTTCTTGACCGGACCACCCCGCCCCACATCATCACGCTGGTCGTCATCGCCGGCGTCGCAGCCCTGTGCATGAATGTGTTCCTGCCCTCGCTTGCAGCCATGGCGCTTTATTTCGAGGTCGATTACGCGGTCATGCAATTTGCCGTTTCGGGTTATCTCGCCGCTACCGCCTGCCTGCAGCTCATCATCGGCCCGCTATCCGATCTCTTCGGACGCCGCCCGGTCATGCTCGCCAGCATCGCGATCATGATCGTCGCCACCCTCGTCTGCATGCTGGCGCCCAATATTACCGTCTTCATGATCGGGCGCGTGGCACAGGCGGCCGTCGTTTCCGGTTTCGTGCTCGCCCGCGCCATCGTGCGCGACATGGTGCCGATGGAACAGGCGGCCTCGATGATCGGGTACGTCACCATGGGCATGTCGGTGGTGCCGATGGTCGGCCCGACGGTTGGCGGCCTGCTCAACGACATTTCCGGCTGGCAATCGAGCTTCGCGCTGCTCGCCCTCCTCGGCGTCGGCATTCTGGCGCTCGCCTGGTTTGATCTCGGCGAAACCAACCACAACAAATCGGCAAGCTTTTCGCAACAGTTCCATGCCTGGCCCGAGCTTCTGCGCTCGCCGCTATTCTGGGGTTATGCGCTGACCTCGACCTTCTCGTCCGGCATGTTCTTTTCCTTCCTCGGCGGCGCGCCCTTCGTCGGCAGCGTGCTTTATGGCCTTGCCCCGGCCATGCTTGGCCTGCAATTCTTCTTCATGGCCAGCGGTTACATGCTCGGCAACTTCGTCTCCGGCCGTTATGCCAGCCAGATCGGCATCACCCGCATGATGCTGTCGGGCAATGTCATCGCCATTGCCGGCATCGTCACGGCCATTGTGCTGATCTCCACGGGGGCGGAAAGCGCCTATGCGTTTTTCGTGCCGCTCGCCCTCATCGGTGTCGGAAACGGTGTTACCCTGCCGAGCGCCAATGCCGGCATGGTCAGCGTCCAGCCGCATCTGGCTGGCTCGGCATCCGGTCTCGGCGGCGCCATGACCATTGGCGGCGGCGCAGTGCTTTCGGTACTCGCCTCCTCGGTCCTGTCCAGGGAGGACGGAACCTGGCCGCTCCTTATCGTGATGCTGGCGACCGGCCTTGTCGCCCTCCTCACCACCTATGTCGTAAGGCTGCAGGAGAAGCGGCAATGACGGCCCCTTCCAGAATACCCGGTCTCGTGCTCGCCGGCGGCCTGTCGCGGCGCATGGGCACCAACAAGGCGATGGTGATGCTGGGCGAAACACCGCTGCTTTCCCACGTCGTGCGCCGCATCACCCCACAGGTCTGCGATATCACCATCAATGCGGCAAATGGCTGGGCCGAAAGCTTCGGCCTGCCCGTGCTGCCAGACACCGTAAGCGGCCATGCCGGACCGCTGGCCGGCGTTCTCGCCGGCATGCGCCACTTCCAAAAGCACGAAGCCGGAGGAAGCCATTTCCTGACGGTGCCCGCCGACAGCCCTTTTTTCCCCGATGATCTCGTGGCCCGCCTTTGCGAACACATATCGGAAGATTCGATCGTCATCGCCGCCTCCAGCGGCCAGCTTCATCCGGTTTTCGCGCTCTGGCCCGTGGCGCTTGCCGATGATCTGGAAGATTGGCTGAAGAACGATGCGAACCGGCGGATCCGCGCCTATCTGGCACGACACATCACCATTGGCATAGCCTTTCCGCCGCTGGAAACCGCAAAGGGCAGCCTCGACCCTTTCTTCAACATCAACACGCCGGATGAACTGGCCCTGGCGCGAAGCCATCTGGAGAGCCTCGCGACATGACGGCACAAAAGGTCTTCGGCATTGCCGGCTGGAAAAACTCGGGCAAGACCGGCCTTGCGGTGCGCATCGTCACCGAGCTGACGGCCCGGGGCTACCGCGTCTCCACCATCAAGCACGCCCATCATGATTTCGATATCGACAAGGTCGGCGCTGATAGCTGGCGTCACCGGCAGGCGGGCGCCCACGAGGTCACTATCGTCTCCGGCACCCGCTTCGCCATCATGCATGAGTTGCGCGGCGAACCGGAACCCTCCTTCGAGGAAATCCTCTCCCGCCTCGCCCCCTGCGATCTCGTGCTGATCGAGGGTTATAAATACGAGCCGGTGCCGAAGATCGAGGCGCGCCGGCTGGAGGCGGCGAAAACCGAACCGCTTGCGCCCACCGATCCGCATATCATCGCGGTTGCCGCCGACCACGCGGTGATGGGCACGACCCTTCCCGTCTTCGATCTCGACGATACCGCCGCCATTGCCGATTTCATCGAAAAGACGGTTGGGTTAGTGAGGGCGTAACTAGACATAGCGGATCGGGCGGCTTTGGCGCTTAGGCGGCATCCCCACCTCCGTCATACCGGCCTTGAGCCGGTATCCAGCCAGCCCAAGTCCTTGGGCTGAAAGACTCTCTTCGCCACGCAGACGCGCGTCGACTGGATGCCGGATCAAGTCCGGCATGACGGAGAAGGAATCGCCAGAGAACCCGCAACGCCTGCCCACTGGTTCCCAAACCTCGTGCTCTCCACCACCCCCAAAATGAAAAAGCCGGGCTCTAGACCCGGCTTCGTCAATCCTTGAGACGCAATACCTATTCAAGGAAACTGGAGGGGTTCACCGGTGTCGCATCCTTGCGAACTTCGAAGTGAACCTGCGGACGCTTGGCGCTGCCCGTCATGCCCGATGTGGCGATTGTCTGGCCGCGCTGTACTTTCTGGCCACGCTGCACGTCGAGATTGGCGGCGTTGCCGTAAACCGTGACCTTGCCGTCGTCGTGGCGCACCAGCACCGTGTTGCCGAGCTGCTTCAGGCCGTTGCCCGCATAGATGACCACGCCGTTTTCAGCGGCCTTGATCGGCGTGCCCTCGGGAACCGAGATGTTGATGCCATCGTTGCGGCTGCCTTCGACATTGTCGCCGAAATTGTTGATGACAGCGCCGCGGACTGGCCAGCGATATTTGCCGATGCCCGTGGATTCCGGTGCGACGGAAGCCATGTCAGACTTCTTCTCGATATCGCTGACGCTTGCCGTGGCGGCGGGTGCCGACGGTGCGGTCGCGGCAGCAGCAGGCGCCTTGTAAGGCTCCGGCTTGGCGGATGCGGTTTCGACTGCCTTTGCCGCTTCCTTGGCGGGAACGGAGGCCGTCTTGATGCCGTCGGTGCCGGCGCCCGGCATGGCAAGCGTCTGGCCGACACGGATGCTCTCGTTGGAAATGCCGTTGGCGGCTTTCAGTGCGGCAACCGATACGCCGTTTTCACGGGCGATTTTCGCCAGGCTGTCGCCCGGCTGAACCTTGTAGCCACCGCTTGGCGGCAAGGGCTTGCCACCGGGAGGCGTGAGCTTGCCGGCATCAGAGGAAACCTTGTCCCGGGCCGCCGCCTGCGACGGCAGCACGGCCACATTCCCCTCGGGGCTGCGCAGCGGTGTCGGCTGGTCGCCATTGCGGTTCAGCGCGATGTTGCCGGCTGCATCCTTGGCGGCGTTGCGAACCTGACCGAATTTCGGAATGAGGATCGACTGGCCGGCCTGCGCCGAAGAGGCTGTCTTCAGACCATTGACCCGCAGCAGTTCTTTCTCAGGAACGCCGTAGCGGTTGGAAAGGGTCGTGATGCTTTCACCGGGACGCAGCGTCACCGAGGAAGCACCATCCGTATGCCAGCCATTCTTGTCGGAGCGGACGGTTGCAGTGGTGAGATTGTCGGCGACCGGAGCGGCGGCCTGCTGCGCGGGCGCTGCAAGAGAGGGTGCGGCCTGCCGCTGTGCGGATGGGAAAGGCTGGGCCATGGCTTCGTTGCGCGTCGCCGGATCGCGGCTCGCCACCGCCGTCGGCGCCGACAGTTCGGAGCGCTGCACCGGAGAGGCCGAAGCCGAACGGGCTGTGGAAGGCTGAACGTTGCCGCCGTAACCGCCGGAAGGCGGATAGGAATTGGCCGCCATGTTCTGGTTGGCGTAGCCGCCCTGCGGCGCGGCAGAGGCGTAACCACCATTCATGTCGCCCTGCGGAACAGGGGCCTGCCCGTAAGCACCGCCACCCTGCCGGGTTGGAATTGACGCCGTCGTCATCTGATCCGGTCCACTGGAAAAGAGGCCGCTGAACCGCGTTGCATCCGAGCTACAGCCCGTTGCGACGCTTGCCAGCAATGCCGCTGCGAACATTTTTGCGACTGATTTTCCGATTTTAGACGAATGTCTCATACGCATGACTCGATCTACACTGACGCCAACCCGCCGCATCGACATGCGATCCGGCACAAACTTCACTTCTTGCAAGGCCCATTTCCCGATCCCGGGAAAACCATGCGTCGATGTTTATGATTAAAGCGCGTTAGTGTTACCACGCCGTTAAAACGTTAAGCCGTTTGGCGCTTTTTTGACACTTCGATAACCATGACGAAAACGGGATGCGTCATGTTGGGACAATAATGATATTGAAAATCAGATAGTTGCGATAATTTAGAACTTTCGAAGACAAAAATGGAACGTCTTCAAAATTTTCATCTTGTCACAAATGACGCGCAATATGGGTACTGAGCGGCAGATAGGGCGCTTCGAACAGCTCTTCCTTCTCGAAGCGGCTGCCGGTCTTGGAAAAGCGGGTCATCACACAGCGGTCGTCTTCAAGGATGATCGGCGCGATCATCATGCCGCCGGAGACGATCTGTTCGGCGAAAAAGCGGGGCATGGTGGTGAAGGCGGCCGTGGAGACGATACGATCAAATGTACCCTCGCCCACAAGCCCGTTGCTGCCATCCGCCTGGCGAATGACGACGTTGCGGATGGAAAGATCATCCAGACAGTTCTGCGCCTGCTGCACCAGCGTCCTGTAACGCTCCAGCGAAAAGACGCGCTCCACCCGGCGCGCGATGATCGCCGTCATGAAACCGCTGCCGGTGCCGATCTCCAGCACACGCTGGCCCGGCTTCAATTGCAGGCGGGCAAGGATTTTCACCGCCATGTCGGCGCCTTCCATGAAGGCACCGCAGTCGATCGGGATCGTCCGGCTGGAATAGGCGTCGGCAGCAAATTGCGGCGGCACGAATTTGGAACGCGGCGTCTGCTCGACCGCCGTCAAAAGGTCAAGATCGGAAATCCCCTCGCCCCGCAGACGCAGAACGAGAGCGGCAAAACCTTCCTTTTCGACCATGGCAGATTTCAATCGGCGACTCCGAATCCAAGCGCTTGCGCAACCCGATCCTTGACCGTGTAATCCGTCAGGTCAAGCTTTAGCGGCGTGACCGAGATTTTGCCGTGCTTCAAAGCGTGGATATCCGTGCCTTCGCGGAAGGTGCCGAGACGTTCGCCGAAACGCAGCCAGTAATAGGGGAAACCACGGCCGTCCTGGCGCTCTTCCACCGTCAGGCCGAAATCGAGCTTGCCCTGCCCGGTCACGGACACGCCCTGCACATCCTTGGGCGCGCAATTGGGGAAATTGAGATTGAGGAAAGTGCCGTCAGGCAGATCCACATTCATCAGCTTGCGCAACAGATCCGGCGCATAGGTCTCGGTGACTTCCCACGGCACGACCCGGCCTTCGGCATGGCTGAAGGCTTGGCTGAGCGCAAAGGACCGCACGCCCTGCAGCGTGCCTTCAATGGCACCCGCAATGGTGCCGGAATAGGTGACGTCATCGGCCATGTTGGCGCCGGCATTGACGCCGGAGAGCACGAGGTCGGGCTTCTCAGGCAGGACTTCGCGAATGCCCATGATGACGCAATCGGTCGGCGTGCCGCGCAGCGCAAAATGCTTGTCGGAAATCTTGCGCAGCCGCAGCGGTTCGGAAAGCGTCAGCGAATGGGCAAGCCCGCTCTGATCGGTCTCAGGGGCGACGATCCAGACATCGTCCGAAAGCGTGCGGGCGATTCGCTCCAGCACGGCCAGACCTTCGGCGTGAATACCGTCGTCATTCGTCAGCAAAATCCGCATCTCTCTCTCCGCTGCTACGCCCTTGGGAAAGGACTGATATTGTCTCTCATGGACGCATCCCCATGACCGTCATGCCGGACTTGATCCGGCATCCAGCCGACGCGCGTCTGCGCGGCGGGAAAAACCTCTTCAGCCCAAGGACTTGGGCTGGCTGGATTCCGGCTCAAGGCCGGAATGACGGAAGCGCAAAGAACGCCTTAACCTCAGGCCGCCTTCTCGATGCGCTTCAGACCGCCCATATAGGGCAGCAGCACCTCTGGAATTGTGACGGAACCGTCCTCGTTCAGATAATTTTCGAGAACCGCGATCAGGCAGCGACCGACGGCCGTGCCGGAACCGTTCAGCGTGTGCACGAACTTCGTGGCCTTGTCGTCCTTGCCGCGATAACGGGCATTCATGCGCCGCGCCTGGAAATCACCGCAGACGGAGCAGGACGAGATTTCACGATAGGTGTTCTGGCCAGGCAGCCAGACTTCCAGATCATACGTCTTGCGCGCGCCAAAGCCCATATCACCCGTGCACAGCGTCATGGTGCGGAAATGCAGGCCAAGGCGCTTCAGCACCTCTTCGGCGCAGGCCGTCATGCGCTCATGCTCGGCGACAGCGCTTTCCGCATCGGTAATGGAGACAAGCTCGCACTTCCAGAACTGGTGCTGGCGCAGCATGCCGCGCGTATCACGGCCGGCGGAGCCCGCTTCCGAACGGAAGGACGGGGTGAGCGCGGTGAAGCGCAGCGGCAGTTTCTCCTGCTCGAGGATTTCACCTGACACGAGGTTGGTCAGCGTCACTTCCGCCGTCGGGATCAGCCAGCGGCCATCGGTGGTCTTGAACAGGTCCTCGGAGAATTTCGGCAATTGCCCCGTCCCGAACATCGCCTCGTCACGCACCATCAGCGGCGAGGAGACTTCCGTATAGCCATGTTCCGAGGTGTGAAGGTCGATCATGAACTGGCCGAGCGCCCGTTCCAGACGCGCCAGCTGGCTAGTCAAAACGGTGAAGCGCGAGCCGGAAAGCTTGGCCGCACGCTCGAAATCCATGTAGCCGAGCGCCTCGCCGATCTCGAAATGCTCCTTGGCCTCATGGTTCCAGCCGGGCTTCTGGCCGACCACGCGGGCCACCACATTGTCATGTTCGTCCTTGCCATCAGGCACATCGTCGAAGGGCATGTTCGGCAGGCGCGACAGGGCATCGTTCAGCTCGGCGGTGACCTGGCGGTCCTCCTCCTCGGCGCGCGGCATGTTCTCCTTGATGTCCGCGACTTCGGCCTTGAGCTTTTCCGCAAGCTCCATGTTCTTCTGCGCCATGGCGGCGCCGATTTCCTTGGAGGCGGCATTGCGGCGTGACTGCATGTCCTGCAGGGACTGGATGACGGAACGGCGCTTCTCATCGAGAGCGATCAGGCCGCTGGCGGTCGGCTCGACGCCACGCCGTGCAAGAGCCGCATCAAAGGCTTCGGGGTTTTCGCGTATCCATTTAATGTCGTGCATCGTCGTTCCAGACTGTTGTTGGCCGCCCGCGTTTTATCAGCAAAACGCCGGGCGAAGGGCCCGGCGCGAGGAAATTAAATGAGCGGGAAGACCGTGGCGAAGCGTCAGGTCTCTTCCAGCTCCGTGCTTTTGGATTCCGCCGCACGTTTCCTCTCCACGAGTCGAGCCATGTAGATGGAAATCTCGTAGAGAATGATCGCAGGCAGCGCAAGACCGATCTGGGACATGGGGTCTGGCGGCGTCAGCACCGCTGCAACCACGAAGGCCATGACGATGGCGAACTTGCGCTTCTCGCGCAGCCAGTCGCTGGTCAGAAGTCCGACGCGGGCGAGAAGCGTGGTGACGACAGGCAGCTGGAACACCAGACCGAAGGACAGAACCAGCGTCATGATGAGGCTCAGATACTCCGACACCTTCGGCATCAGTGAAATCGCCACCTCGCCATCCTCAGGCAATTGCTGCATGGCGAGGAAGAACCACATGACCATGGGCGTGAAGAAGAAATAGACGAGCGCCGCACCGATGAGGAAGAGGATCGGCGAAGCGATCAGAAACGGCAGGAAAGCGGCGCGTTCGTTCTTGTAGAGACCGGGGGCGACAAACTTGTAGAGCTGCGAGGCAATCACCGGAAAAGAGATGACCATGGCGCCGAACATCGCGACCTTGATCTGCGTGAAGAAGAATTCCTGCGGCGCGGTATAGATCAGCGACGATTTCGTGACATCGAGCCCCGCCCAGAGCACGGCCCATTTATAGGGAATGACCAGCAGGTTGAAGAGATGTTTGGCAACGGCGAAACAGGCGATGAAGGCGACGAAAAATGCGCCGAGCGACCAGATCAGCCGCGTGCGCAACTCCATGAGATGCTCGATCAGCGGCTGCGGCTTATCCTCGATGTCCCCGCTCATGCTTCATCCTTTTTGGGCTTTGCAGCCTTTGTTCTCGCCGATTTGGCCGGCTTGGCTTCCGCCACCGCCTTCTCAGCCGCCGCTTTCTTGACGGCAGCCTTCTTGGCGACAGCCTTCACGGTAGGTTTCGACACAGCAGTTTCTTCTAACGCTTCGGCAGACTTGCTGCGGACGGCGCGTTTCGGCTTGGCGGCCACCGTTTCGGCTTCGACGGTCGCAACCGATTTCGCCCGCGCCCGTTTCGGCTTTTCTTCCGCAGCGGCAACCGCAGTGACCGGCGCGGATACAGCAGACGAGGAGCCCACGGCAGGCGGCGCATCCGGAAGCTTCATCTCCGGCTCGGGCACGCTGACCAGCGGCGCCACCGGCTCACTCGTTGCAGGCGCTGGTGTCGACGACAGGGAATCAGGTGCAGCCGTCGCCTTCTGGAGATCGGACTTGATCTCGTTTCCGAGCTGGCGAAGTGGGTTCATCGCATCGCGCAGCGAATTGGTCGGATTGAGATTGCGGACATCGGAGATCGTCTGCCGCACATCGTCCATATCAGCCTCTTTCAAGGCCTCGTCGAACTGGGTGCGGAAGTCTCCCGCCATCTTGCGAAGGCCCGCCATCGTCTTGCCGAAGGCGCGGATCATGGGCGGCAAGTCCTTCGGCCCGACGACCACGATCAGCACGACCGCAATCACCAGAAGCTCGCTCCAGCCGATATCTAACATCAATATGCTCCCGAGACCCTAACGCCAGTCTCACACCAAGCGGCAATAAGCCGCTTACTTGATCTCGTCAGCCTTGTGGTCGACGGTCTTGGCAGTGGTATTGGCATCGGCCGCCGGCGGAGGCGTTGCGTCATCGTCGGACATGCCCTTCTTGAAGCTCTTGATGCCCTTCGCGACATCACCCATCAGTTCCGGAATCTTGCCGCGTCCGAAGAGGACGAGAACGATCACCAGAACGATGAGCCAATGCCACACACTAAAAGAACCCATAACTAAAACTCCTGAATTTCGCTTTCAGACGATGTAAGATGTTTGAAAGGCTTTTTCAAACAACAAATCGTCGCTTCAACGGGGAGTGAACATAAAGTTTTTGCGTCTTGTCGCCGGCGAGACGATCAATCATTCTTCGCCGTCGCCGCCACTGGGCGCAAGCAGGCCCAATTCTTCCAGATCGAGCTGCGTGATCGGGTCTTCGTCTTCACGCAATTCGTCGCTCATCATCGGCAGGGGCACGCCGAAATTGGATGGAATTCGGCCAGAAAGCAGCCCTGCACCCTTCAGTTCCTCAAGGCCCGGCAAGTCCCGCAATTCCTCAAGTCCGAAATGATCGAGAAACTCAACCGTGGTGCCGATCGTCACCGGCCTGCCCGGCGTGCGCCTGCGGCCCCTGAAACGCACCCAGCCCGCTTCCATCAGCACGTCAAGCGTGCCGCGCGAGGTCTGTACACCCCGAATTTCCTCGATTTCGGCACGTGTCACCGGTTGATGATACGCTATGATCGCCAGAACTTCCAGCGCCGCGCGCGAGAGCTTCTTCGGCTCCTTCTCTTCCGAGCGGATGACGAAGGAAAGATCGCCCGCCGTGCGGAACGCCCATTGCCCGCCCACCTGCACGAGATTGACGCCGCGCTCGACATAAGCGGCCTTCAGCCGGTGCAGGATGGCGACAACATCCATGCCGCGCGGCAGCCGCTCGGCAATGAAGGCGACCGAAACCGGCTCGGCGGAGGCAAAGACCAGTGCCTCGGCGATCCGCTCGGCTTCCTTCAGCTGACGTTCGGAAAATACCGTGGGTTCGATTTCCACCCCATCTGCCACAATGGCGGCTTCGCCGGTCTCGTCGTCATTCGTCATTGTCAGTCCTTTCGGCATTCACCGCGCGATCGTCTCTCTCGCTCCTGCGCATATAGATGGGCTGGAAGGCGCCCTCCTGGCGGATTTGCAGCGACCCCTCGCGCACCAGCTCCAGCGAGGCGGCAAAGGCGCTGGCGATCGCCGTCACCCGCATGGCGGGGTCGGGCACATATTGCAGCAGATATTGGTCGAGCACGGTCCATTCACCGACATCGCCGAGCAGGCTGTTGAGAAGTTCCCGTGCTTCCACCAGCGACCAGACCTGCCGTTTTTCAATCGTCACCTGGGTGATAGCCTGTCTTTGCCGCAGATTGGCATAGGCGCTCAGGAGATCGTAGAGGTTTGCCTCGTAAGCCGAGCGGTTGATATGCGGAATATGCTCCGGCGCACCACGGGCGAAGATATCGCGGCCGAGATGGGCGCGGTTGACAAGCCTTTCGGCCGCCTCGCGCATCGCTTCCAGGCGTTTCAGCCGGAAGGCCAGCGTCGCGGCCATTTCCTCACCCGAGGGACCGTCATCCTTGGATTGCTGCGGAATGAGGAGCTTGGATTTGAGAAAGGCGAGCCAAGCCGCCATCACCAGATAGTCGGCCGCAAGCTCGATGCGCACGCGGCGCGCGCTTTCCACGAATTGAAGATATTGCTCGGCAAGCGCCAGCACCGAAATGCGCGACAGATCGACCTTCTGCGTGCGGGCAAGGTGCAGCAGAAGATCAAGCGGGCCTTCGAAACCCGCGACATCGATGACCAGCCCGGCCTCGCCCGTCAGCCGCTCCGGCGTGCCATCCTGCCAGAGCTTGTCCATAGGCGTCGAATTGCGAGACTTGTCTGCGGCCATTGTTCCATCCGCCGGGCGTCCGGCCTGTCGTCCCTATTACGAGGCCGCCGCCCGATTGTCAGGAAACGGCCCACATGGCGTTGAATTCGGCTCTCAGTTCAGCTTCGTCGGAGGCATCGGCGGCGGGAAAACCCGCTTCCACGGCCCGCACCCGCTCCAGCGAACGGCCGGAAAGAACGGGAACCTCCTTCACGACCTCCAGCATTTCACTCATCACGCCGTTGCAATGCAAGACTATATCGCAGCCACCCGCAACAATATTCGCGGCGCGCTCGCCCAGCGTGCCCTTCAGCGCATTCATGGAGCTGTCGTCCGACATCAGCAAACCGTCAAAGCCGATCCGCCCGCGAATGATCTCCTCGATCACCTTCGCAGAGGTGGTGGCGGGCCGCTCCCGGTCGACGGCGTTGAAGACCAGATGCGCGCTCATGGCCATCAATTCACGGTTAAGCGCGCGGAACGGCACGAAATCATGGGCATCCAGCTCATCGAGCGGCACATCGACCACGGGCAGTTCATGGTGCGAATCCACCATGCCGCGGCCATGCCCCGGCATATGTTTCATCACCGGCAGCATGCCGCCAGCCTTCAGGCCATCGGCCGCTGCCTGCCCCATCTCGGCCACCATGGTCGGCGCATAGCCATAGGCGCGGTTGCCGATGACGTTGCTTGCACCTTCCACCGGCACGTCGAGCACCGGCAGGCAATCGACATTGATGCCGAATTTCGTGAGGTCGAAGGCATGCAGGCGCGACATCAGCCAGGCAGCCCGCAGGCCTTCCTCGTGGTCGCGCTCGTAAATTTCACCGAGAATGCGGGCATTCGGATAGGCCTGCAGGATCGGCGGCTTGATGCGCTGCACCCGCCCGCCTTCCTGATCGATCAGAACCGGGGCGTCGGGCCGCCCGACGGCATCGCGCATGGAGGCGACGAGATCGGCGATCTGCTGCGCATCACCGATATTGCGCCCGAACAGGATGAAACCCCACGGCTGCTGGTCACGGTAAAGGGCAATCTCGTCAGCGGAAAGCGTCAAGCCACCGCATCCGAGGATCATAGCTTTGCAATCGGTCATGATGTCACGCCTGTTACAGAATGGAAGGAAAGAAAGCCTCAATAAGTCTCGACCTTTGGAGGGGACGGCGACGTTTGACGCCCGTCACCCCGGACTAGATCCGGGGTCCAGCGCGATCAAGTCCTTGATCGCGAGAGACTCTTCTCACGGCGCAGACGCGCCGTGGCTGGATGCCGGATCAAGTCCGGCATGACGGCAAAGGAAACACCGTTCACGTGACGGTCGTTACAGCGGGGACTTGCGGCCCCGATGCTCCCGATCAGCGCGCCACCAGGCAGCTACCGCCGGCCGAGCGGAACTTTTCGCACAGCGCCACGGCTTCGTTCTTGTCACCCGCCGGGATACGGACGCGGTAGAACGTTCCCTTGCCGGCGATTTCGGCGGCCTTGATGTCGACGCCACGTCCACCGATGACCGAGCCGAACTTGGCCGACATGTTCTGGTAGGACTTCTGGGCCTCCGCCTGGCTCGGCAGGGACGCGATCTGGATGTAATAACCACCGGCAGAAGGAGTGCTTGTCGTTGCTGCGGCTGTCTGCTGCTGCGCGGCCGGCGGCTGGACCGGAGCGGTGGCAGCGGGACGGACATTGCCCTGGTTGGTGACGGTTGCCACGACATTGGATGGCTGCGAGGACGGACGCGCCGAAGGAAGCGGTGCTGCCGTCTGCGAGGCGGGCGTGGCCGGCGTGTGAGCCTGCGGCTGTGCGGCGGCCTGTTCAGGCGCAACCGGAACACGCGAAGCGGCGATGACGGCGGGAGCGCCCTCACCCGGCTTGGCGGTCTGGGGCGCGGCAAGCTCCGCGACCTTGTCGGCCTTCGGCGGCTGGGCTGGCGGTGCATCGACTTCCTGGGCGACCAGCGTGCCATCAGGCTTGACGATCATGGTGCGAACCTTGCGTGGTGACACGCCGGTTGCACCCGCACCTTCGTTCTGCGCGGCCTTTTCTTCCGGCGAAAGCAGGCGCGGATCTTCCGTCTCGCCAACCGGCGTGCCGGCGGCTGCTTCCATATCGGCGTCGTTTTCACCTTCCAGCGGCAGCTGTTCGGGGATCAGCGTACGCTGAACCACATCAACCGGCTGCTCGCTGCTGGAAATCAGCGCGGGCTGCTTCGGATCGGCAGCACTGCCGCCGGCCACGCGGTCATAAACCGCCTTGTCCTGATTGGGGACGATGCGACCGCCCGGATTTTCCGGCACGACCTTCATCGGATCATTGTCGGCGGAGATAATGACCGGTGCACCATTGGAACCCGTGCTGGACGAACCGCCTGATATCAGCGCGTAAACGCCGCCACCGACAAGAACCAGACCGATTGCGGCCGCAACCGGCATGATCCAGCGGCGACCGCCGCGTTCATCCTCATCGCGATAGGCCGCCTGATGATTGACATAGGTGTTTTCGGCATCACGCGCATTGCCGCGAGAAGCCGCTGCCTCCTGCATGGAGCGACGGAAATCCTCTTCCAGCGCCCGCTCGAACTCGTCGGCTTCTTCCGGAGCCTGAGGGGCGGCGCGCGCCTGCGGGGCAGCACCCCGGTTTTCCGCATGTTTGTGACGGTCAAGGCCACCAGCGACTGCCGGGGCGAACAGCGTCGCAAGCTCGGTATCGATATCGAGATCTTCCTCGTGGCGTCGAGCAACCGGCTTGGGTTCGAAAACCCCGACCGGCAGTTCCGGCACGTCCATCTCGACGATGGTTTCCGGATGTTCTTCCGTCTCGCCGATCTGCGAAGGGTCGAAAGGCAGGCTTTCCAGCGTCTGCGGCACAACCGGCTGCGGCGCAGGCGCGGCCGGACGCGGCGGAACGGGCGCAGCTGCCGCAATCGGCGCAGCGACAGGCGCAACGCGCGGCTGGGGTGCGGGCTGTTCCCTCACCGGCTGAGGTGCGGCCTGAGGTGCGGCGGCAGCGACCACGGGAGCAACCGGCTGCTGGCGAACGGGTTGCGGCGCGGGCGCAGGTGCGACCTCGGCTTCGGCAATTTCCGAAAGGTCGAGATCAAGATCGAGATCGTCAAGCGCAAGCTCGAAATCATCGTCGTTGAAGCCTGCAAAATCGCTGAAATCCGGCTCCTGAACAGGGGCAGCGGGGGCAACGGGCGTTGTCCGCACGGGCGTCGCAGCAACTTGCGGCTCCACCCTTGCAGCCTGAACGGCGGGTGCGGCCTGAACGACCGGCGTAGACTGGACAACGGGTTCTTCGCCACGGCCGGGAATGGAATATTTCGCGACGTCGTAGATCAGCTCGTCCATCGGCGACAGATTGGTCGCAAGAGGCTTCTGAACGACCGGAGGCGTTGCAGTCTGCGCTGCGGGCACGAAGGCTTCAGCGACCGGAGGCATAAATGCTGGCGCTGTCTCTTCCGCCTGAATGACGGCAGGTGCCGGTACTGGCTCGACCTGCGGCTCGGTTCGGGCTGCGGGCTGCTGTTCAGACCTTGGCTCGACCCGCCGCGGATCAACAGCCGAAACATCGCGACGCGCGCCGAAATTGGCAAGCGGCAGGCGCAGGCTGGAAAATTCCAGCGAAGAACGACCGCCCTGCGAAGGCGGACGCACGGAAACGGGTGCGGGCGCTTCCTCGGCAACCGCGATCTCCACCTCATCGGCAAGATCGAAGCCCTGAGGCTCCGGCGCGTAACCATGCGAAGAAGGAATGTTGCTGGAAACGTCGGCCGGAAGTTCCGGCATGGCGTGCCATTCGGGCTGGGCTGGCTCAATGGCCTGCGGCCCTTCCCATGCCAGTTGTTGGGCGGCCTGCTGGTAAACCACCGGCTCGGCAGCACGCGGCTGGCGCGAATGCACATCAAAAACTTCTGCAACCGCGCCGGCATCGTCACGGAAATCCGCTCGAATGTCCTGCGTCGAGGTTTCGACGTAATTGTGGATATAGGCCTGATCGACCTCCGGAAGCGGCTCTTCCGTGACCTCGGGTGCAACCTCGTAGGCTGGCATCGGCTCCGGCGCATACCGGGCCTCGACCTGCGGCTCGGCCACGGGAGAAAGCTCCGGCTCGCGGCGGGCGAAGACCTGCTCGACACGCTGCATGAAGTCGTTGGGGTGGATGCCGGCACGAACATCGTTTGCCGGATCAAGAACGACCGGATCGGCATGCGGCGCGTCGTAAACCTCGAATTCCCTCAGAAGCTCATCTTCGAGATTGAATTCGGGCTCGCGGCGGGTAGCCGATGGCGCAGCCTCGGAACCCGCATGCGAAGGACGATCTTCGAAGCCGACGATACGCGCCAGTTCTGCCAGAGGATCGTTGTCAGCGAAGCCTTCGGACCGGGCGTCCCGGTTATACGCGACATTTTTTTCGACCATTACGTGTTCCACCATCTACGCATTGCAGCTCTTGCCAGCGTATTGTGAGCAAATAATGGTGATATGTTATCGCATCTCGTCAGGTGCGTCCGCTCCTAAAAGCGTAAGGCCAGACTTCAAAACATTTGCGACAGCATTCACCAGCCCAAGTCTGGCAATGCTCAATTCTCGGTTTTTATCGTTAATAAAACGTAATTCCGGTTGGTCTTTACCCTTGTTCCAGTGTCCATGGAAGGAACTGGCGAGATCATATAGGTAAAAAGCAAGCCGGTGCGGCTCATGCGAAAGGGCAGCGGATTCGATCAGACGCGGATATTCGGCGAGTTTTGCAATCAGCTGCAACTCGTTGATATCGCTGATCAAAGTAACAGATGCCGCCATCTCTTCCGCAGAGGGAGCAAGCCCCGGAAACGCTTCCTGCGCCTGCCGGAAGATCGACATTGAGCGGGCATGCGCATATTGCACGTAAAAGACCGGATTATCCTTCGATTGTTCGGTCACTTTTGCGAAATCGAAGTCCAGCGGCTCGGAATTCTTCCGATAAAGCATCATGAATCGCACCGGATCGCGACCCACTTCGTCGACAACATCGCGCAGCGTGACGAAATCACCGGAGCGTTTCGACATCTTCACCGGCTCACCATCACGGTAGAGCTTGACGAGCTGGCACAGAAGAACCGTCAGCTTCGACTTTCCTTCCGAGACGGCGCGCGCGACGGCTTCCAGACGCTTGACGTAACCGCCATGGTCGGCGCCGAGCACATAGATCATCTCGGAAAAACCGCGATCGAACTTGTTCTTGAAATAGGCAACGTCGGCGGCGAAATAGGTGTAGGAACCGTCAGACTTCATCAGCGCGCGGTCCATGTCATCGCCCACTTCGGTGGAACGGAACAGCGTCTGCTCGCGATCTTCCCAGTCCTCCGGCAATTCGCCCTTCGGCGGCGGCAGCGTGCCCTTGTAGACATGGCCCTTGAACGTCAGATCGTTGATGGCGGACAGAATGGGGCCGCCATTGCCCTCATGCAGCGTGCGCTCCGAGAAGAACACGTCATGCTTGACGTTCAGCGTCTCCAGATCCTCGCGGATCATCGCCATCATTGCAGCAATCGCCTTGTCCTTGACGATCGGCATCCACTTTTCCTCGGGCATGGCGCGCAGCTTGATGCCATATTCATCCGCCAGCGCCTGACCGACGGGAACGAGGTAGTCGCCGGGATAAAAACCGGAGGGAATGGCGCCGATATCTTCGCCGAGTGCTTCGCGGTAACGCAGGAAGACGGAACGCGCCAGGACGTCGATCTGCGATCCGGCATCGTTGATGTAATATTCCTTGGTCACGCCGTAGCCGGCAAAGCCAAGCAGGTTCGCCAGCGTGTCACCCACCACGGCACCGCGGCAATGGCCGACATGCATCGGGCCGGTCGGATTGGCGGAGACATATTCGACGTTGATCTTCTGACCGGCACCGATCTGCGAGCGGCCAAAATCGATGCCCTGCCCGATCATGTCGGCAAGAAGACGCTGCCAGTAACCGACGGAGACCTTGAGGTTGATGAAGCCGGGACCGGCGACATTGACGCTGTCGACATCGCCATCCGCCTGAAGTGCCGGCACGATGAGTTCGGCCAGCGCCCGGGGATTGGTGCCAAGCGGCTTAGCCAGCACCATGGCGGCATTGGTTGCGACATCGCCATGGCTCAGATCGCGCGGGGATTCGACGGTAATTCGACTGAAATCGACCTTGTCGCGGTTCTCTTTCACGAGATCGAGGGTCTCGAGCGCGTTTTTGATCCTGGTATCGAAATCGGCAAAAATGTTCATCGTTCCAACCTGCGCGAAGGGCTTCTGTTTATGTCCGGCCATCATAACCGGGTTGGCTTCGCGATCGCCCGCTGCCCTATCGCAAATCGGGGGTGTGGTCAAACAGCCGCTGGTGGGCGCGCAGTGCATAACTGTCGGTCATACCCGCCAGATAATCGCCCACATGCCGGGCTTTTGCGGCCACGCTCATACCGGAAATGCTGTCCACCCAGTAGTGGCTCTGCATCTCCGCCGGCGTCTCCATATAACGGTGGAAAAGATCGGTGACGATCTGCGTGGCGCCGGCACGGATGCGCATGATCTCCGGATGCCGGTAGATATGACCGAACAGCAGCTTCTTGATCTGTCGGTCGGTCTCGGCCATCTCAGGCGAGAAGGTCGCAACGGTGAAATCGGCAGCGCGGATATCCGCCGCACTCTTCGGCTTCAGACGGGCCAGATTCTGCTGCGCAACGCCAATCACATCCTCGACCATATGGGTGATCTGCCGGCGCATGATTTCATTGGCGAAGCGCTCCTTGTCGAGCACGGGATATTTCGCCCGCACCTCGGCCATCAGCTTGCTGAGGAACGGCACCTCCTCCAGCATGTCGAAGGTAAGATAACCCGCGCGCAACCCGTCATCTATATCGTGGGTATTATAGGCGATGTCATCGGCAATCGCCGCCATCTGCGCCTCGAGGCTGGCATAGCTGCCGATTTCCAGATCCTGCAGCTCGCAATATTCAAGGATGGGCAGCGGAACCGGACCCTTGATCCCCTCGCCCATGGCGTTGATGAGCGGGCCATTATGCTTGACGAGGCCCTCCAGCGTCTCCCATGTCAGGTTGATGCCGTCATATTCAGCGTAACGGCGCTCCAGCTTGGTGACGATGCGCAATGACTGCGCATTGTGATCGAAGCCGCCATAGGGCAACAGCACCGCGTCCAGCGCATCCTCGCCGGTGTGACCGAAGGGCGTATGGCCGAAATCGTGGACCAGCGCCACGCCTTCGGCCAGGTCTTCGTCGAGCTTCAGCGCCCGCGCCAGCGCCCGTGCAATCTGCGCCACCTCGATGGTGTGGGTAAGACGCGTGCGGTAGTGGTCGCCATCCGGGCTGATGAAAACCTGTGTCTTGTGTTTCAGCCGGCGAAACGCCGTTGTGTGGACGATGCGGTCCCGGTCGCGCTGGAATTCCGAACGCGTCAGGCTTCCCTCTTCGGCAAAAAGACGCCCGCGCGTGGTCCATGGATCTGAGGCGAAAACCGCCCTCTCGCCACTTCCGAAACCCAATGCGCGCTGGTCTATGATCATGCATCCACCTGTACTGTTCTCTGGCCGTGACTTCCTTTTAGCCTCGGCCATTGACCTTTTCATCCACCCTTCATACCTATCGCAGAGGTCGGCGCAAAGCATCATCGCGGCAAAGGCCGTTGTGGACATCGCTATAGACCGTTTATTTGACTGGTTTATAATAGCGACGACAAATCTATTGCTCTCCGGTTCTTGACCCCGGCACGAGGAACGACATGGAAAACAGCGACATTACACTTTCGGAAGCCGCAGCAAAGCGAATCGCCCAGATCGTGGCGGCGGATGCGGGCAAGCAGGCACTGCGCGTTTCGGTGGAAGGCGGCGGCTGCTCGGGCTTCTCCTACAAGTTCGATCTGGCGGAAGACCCCGCCGATGACGACATCGTGATTGCGCGCGGCGACGCCAAGGTGCTGATCGACAGCATGTCGGTCGTTTATATGGCGGGCTCCGAAATCGACTTCGTCGACAACCTGCTCGGCCAGTCCTTCCAGATCAAGAACCCGAATGCGGTCGCAAGCTGCGGCTGCGGCACCAGCTTCTCGATCTGAGTGGGAAACAACGGCGTGCGATCCGTACGCCACCGCCAAGCTTTGAACTAGCTCGCATCTCTCTCCGCCCTCATTCCTGTGCTTGTCACAGGAATCCAGCTGGCGCGCGTCTGCGCGGCGAGAGAGTCCTTTTCAGCCCAAGGACTTGGGCTGACTGGATTCCTGTGACAAGCACAGGAATGAGGGCTTGGGACGCAGCAGTGCATCCACAGGTGTTGATCTACCCTGCCCCGGGCTTCTTTCCACCACATCCTCACCAGCCATTTCCAAAAACGGTGGCAATCGCTTTTGCATCGGGTAAAAGTACCCCCACAAAAGGGAAACTCCGATGAAGATTGCCACCTGGAACATCAATGGCGTCAAGGCGCGTATCGAAAACCTCTGCCAATGGCTGAAGGATTCATCGCCGGACATCGTCTGCCTTCAGGAAATCAAATCCGTCGATGAGGGCTTTCCCCGCCTTGAGATCGAGGCTCTCGGCTATCATGTCGAGACACATGGTCAGAAGGGCTTCAACGGCGTCGCCCTGCTCTCGAAGATGAGGCCGGACGAGATCAATCGCGGCCTGCCGGGAGACGATGCGGACGAACAGGCGCGTTTCATCGAGGGCGTCTTTTCCGTCGATGGCGGCGCGATCCGGGTCTGCTCGCTTTACCTGCCGAACGGCAATCCGCCGGATGATCCGGTCAAATATCCCTACAAGCTCGCCTGGATGGAACGGCTGCGCCGCTTTGCCGAAGATCGCCTTGCGCTTGAGGAACCGCTCATTCTGGCCGGTGACTACAACGTCATCCCCGAACCCTTCGATTGCCACGACCCACGCGTGTGGGAAGGTGACGCCCTGTTCCTGCCGCAGACGCGTTCGGCCTTCCGCAAGCTGGAAAATCTCGGCTTCACCGATGCCGCACGTGCGACGACGGATCAGCCCGGACTTTATTCCTTCTGGGATTATCAGGCCGGCGCATGGCCGAAAAACAACGGCATCCGCATCGACCACCTGATGCTGTCGGCGGAAGCGGCTGACCGTCTGCAATCGGTCAACATCGAAAAACGTGTGCGGGCATGGGAAAAACCGTCCGACCACGTACCGGTCTGCGGTTATTTCGATTTCAGCCCGGTCGGCTGACGGGATCTCGACAGGCGGCTGAGTTCGCCCCAGCCGCAGGCGGCATCAACTCAATCGGGATCGTCGATCCGCATGTTCTGTGCCATCGCGATGGCCGCACGGCGGTCGTTTTCACCAGAGAGCGAAAACGCTTGTTCCTGAAGGCTCTGGATCCAGGTGCAGTCCACCGCCGTGCACTTGTCCAGCGCGGCCGTCATGAAAGCGAGCCCCTGCGTCGTCTGGCCTTCCTGGAAGAGCAGATTGCCGAAAATCGACATGGCGCCGGCATGGCCGTGCTTGCGCGCTTGATTAAGCCACTTCTTGGCCTGCTGCACATCCGCCCGGCCACCCTCGCCGGCAAGGATCATTTCCGCCAGACGGAACTGGGCCTCAGCCACGCCAAAGGTGGAAGCAACCTGAAAATAAAGCTGGCGGGCCTGTGAAAGGTCCATCTTCACCGGGCTGCCGGGAATGCCGTGCCGGTAATAATCTGCAAGAGAAAGAAGCGCGTTGACGAAAAAGCCGGTATCCTCGGAGCCCGGCTCGACGCCCTGGCTGGCAATTTCGCTGTAAATCTTGAAGGCTTCGAAGTCGTTCTTGGCAACGCCATCGCCGAAAGCGTACATATTGGCAAGCGCCCAGCGTGAGCCGGTATGGCCCTTTTCGGCCGCGTAGCGATAGGCCTCGACGGCTTCGCCCTTGTTGCCGTTCTTGTAGGCCTTGAAGCCGAACTTGAACAGGTCGAAGGGGCCGGATTCCTTGGTTACGCCGGCATTGATGTCAAAAGCCGCGGCAGGCATTGCGAGCGACGCAAGCAACATGCCCATAAGGAGCGGCTTTAAAACGTTGGCTTCACATTTCAGCATTTCGGCGAACTTCTCTCACTCTTCCCGGCATATAGCCAATACTTGCGGAATACTGCAAAGCCGAACCCCGCCGGGTCGCGATTTTTCGAACACACTGCGTCTTTCCGGCAGCACTTTCCAGCGCACCGCCGGTGGTCTCATGCGGTAATTGCTCAAAATTTTCAGTGAGACAGATATAGGCATAATTTCCGGCAATATAACGGCGTTTCACCGCCTGCCGGTCAGCGCCAAACAAGAAAGCCGGACGAAGTTCCCGTATTACTTGCTTAAACCCTGAATCCAAACCCGTTTTCACTTTTTGCAATTCCAGAGATCCACATCAAACGCCTGCATGTTCTTCCATTCCCGCGTCCATAAACATAAGCCAAGCACTCTGTTTGTGGCGGGAAATGGACGGATATGCCCACATTCCAACGCGTCCCCACGCTTGCAGAAAAGTGTTGCCAAATCGTCACAAAACTTTCGGGCTAGAAAATTTTATCGAGAAAGAATCACAGTCGAAAACGAAAAAAGGCCCGGTTGGTAAACCGGACCTTTCTTTTTGTTCAGGCATGGCGAATGGCGTCAGAACTTGACCTTGACGCCCGTCGAGATCGCCGCCACCAGATCGTTGCCGAAGTCGTAGCCAGCCTCGTTGCCGCAGGTGAAGCCTGCACCACAGGGTCCGCCGTTGATGGAAGAGCTACCCGAGGTCAGGAGGCCGAGAGCACCGGCAATCTTGAACTCGATGTTCTTGTTCGGCGAGTAGACGATCTGCGTGCCAAGCGTCCAGGTGTCGGTCTGGGTGCCGATGATAGTTGATGTACCGCGATCCCAGGTCAGGCTCACAGCACCGCTCCACTGCTCATTGAACTTGTGACCGACGCCGCCGGAAATCGTCCAGCCATCGCGGTAAAACAGGTCGAGCGTGTTCAGCGTGTCCGCGCCGCTTGGAACACATGGAGACGTGCCGACCGCGCAGAAAGGAATGACCTGAATCTGGCTCCAGTCAGTCCACTTCACCGAACCGAAAGCAAGCCAGTCCGGCGCTATGCCGGATTGCACCTTGAGTTCGATGCTGTCCGGCATCGAAACAGAGCCATAGATCGGCACGAGCTTGCCGCCGTATTTCGCGAGCGTCGGAGAGATGGACGGCGGTGTCTGCGGAACACCTCTGACGTCGGCGAAACCGGTCAGGTCGTGATCGACGGCACTGTTATAAACGAGGCTCGCACGGAAGGCGACCTCAGGGATTTCGTAGGCAACGCCGGCGCGCCAACCCCAACCATCACCTTCCATCTCAAGTTTGCCGACGCCGCTGAAGCTGGACCAGGCCGGATTGAGGCCAAGAACGGCCGGTCCAAGAACCTGACGGTATTTATAACCGCTGATCTCCTGGTAGAACCCGCCGCCGATGATCGAAAAGTCACCCTTGCCGACATCGAACTTCACACGGCAGGTGGTGGCATAATTGTGCGACTTGACCTTGGTTTCGATATTGTAGCTCGACCCCTGCCAGATGCCGGGATTGAGATGCGCGCCCCACGGCTGCGAATAATCGAACATGCAGTCGCCCAGATCGCCAACAGCAACCTTGGCACCGATGCGGGTCGACCAGAAATTTTCGGAATCGTCTGCTGTACTCGACCAGGAGGCAGGCAAAGGACCGCTCTTGGCAGGATTGTCACGCGCATTCTTTACCTCGCGCTGCGGCGCGACGAAGGTGGCGGAACTATCCAGAACATAGTCGGACGGGTCGAACAGCAGGTCGATATTATAACCACCGCGCTCAAGGCCACCCGCCAGTGAAGGCGTGACCGCCGCGATGCTGACTGCGAAACATACCGCGCCGCGAAAAATTGCAGTTTTTGCCATCTCTCTCCCCAATCAAGGCAATGTGATCGATGGTAGAGTGAAGTGCTAACGGGCAAATGACAATGTGCCGCAGCGCGGCGCGATCCTGCCCGCACAGCCATTTTTTTACGTAAGTTTTTTATGGATGCCCTCTTATATAATCATTTTAGGCTATTTTTCTAACCCGGTTGGAAAAACTGATACAAAACGAAACAAATTCCCAACCCGAACTGGAAATGTCGCCAAATAACCACAGTTGTGGGTTTCCCGACCAAACCCGCTTATCAGGCCGTTTTCATTGGTTTTTTCAGCTTTTTGCAGCGTTTTCCGCCCGGATCGGACTGAAATAATTGCGCTGTCAGGCTGGAGCGATTCGTCGGTGCGGCGCAGCAATGAAAAGAAATGAATCCTGACAAAACGCAAAAAACGCCCGCTCTCACGGGCTTCATGTAATCGATAAAAGTCGAAAAACTCTCAGCCCTCACCCCAGCCTAAGGGTGAGGAGCCGTTGTCGATCGAGGCCGAGGCTCCTCGGGGGGCAAGCCCGAGGATGACGTTGTATTTAACGGGAGGGCATCCGCGATGGTGCTGCCCTCCTCACGACCCATTTACAACATGCCGCTCGGGCAAACCTTATCCCGCTTCGCTGACACGTTGCAGGGCGGTTCTAAGGCTTGCCAGCTGAACTTCCAGCTCCGCCTTGCGCTCACGCTCGGCTGCCACGACCTCCGGATCGGCATTGGCCACGAATTTTTCATTCGACAGCTTCTTGTCGATGCGCTCCATTTCCGCATCCACCTTGCCGATCGCCTTTTCGAGACGGGCCTTTTCAGCCCCAAGATCGACGAGGTTACCGAGCGGCAGGCACACCGTGGCTTCGCCGACGATGATCTGTGCGGAACCCTTCGGCGCAACATCGGCGCCACGGATTTCATCCGCCCGCGCCAGACGCCGGATGGCGGCGGCATGGCGGTCAAGCCGTGCTTCGGTCGAGGTGTTGGCGCCGACGACCACCAGCGACGCGGTGGCGCCCGGCGGAACGTTCATTTCCGCGCGTGTCGAGCGGATGCCCGAAACCAGATCGATCAGCCAGTTGATTTCCGCAGCCGCAGCATCGTCGCGGAACTCCGGCACCGGCCAGTCGGTAAGGCAGAGAAGATCAGCCCGCTCCTCGCCTTCGCCGGCCGTATGCGCCCACAGCTCTTCCGTCATGAAGGGCATGAAGGGGTGCAGGAGCTTGTAGATCTCATCCAGAACATAGGCCGCGCAGGCCTGCGACTCCGACTTTGCCTTTTCGTCTTCGCCGCTGAAGACGGGCTTCAGCAGTTCCAGATACCAGTCGCAGAACTGGTTCCAGACGAAGCGGTAGAGAATGCCGGAGGCATCGTTGAAGCGGAAGTTTTCAAGGGCCGCCGTCACATCGCGCGCAGTGTTGGCAAGTTCGGTCAGAATCCAGCGGTTGATGGTCAGCGAGGCGGTTTCCGCCAGGAAATGCGGATCGCGCTTCACGCCGTTCATCTCGGCAAAACGCGTCGCATTCCAGAGCTTGGTGCCGAAGTTGCGATAACCGGCAATACGCGCCGGATCGAGCTTCACGTCGCGGCCCTGCGCCGCCATGATGGCAAGCGTGAAACGCAGCGCATCCGCGCCGTATTCATCGATCAGTTCCAGCGGGTCGATGACGTTACCCTTGGACTTCGACATCTTCTGGCCGTTCTTGTCGCGAACCAGAGCGTGGATATAGACGGTGCTGAACGGCTCGACCGGATTGCCCGCATCGTCCTTCATGAAATGCAGGCCCATCTGCATCATGCGGACAACCCAGAATGGGATGATGTCAAAGCCGGTGACGAGGACATTGGTCGGATAGTAGCGCGCCAGTTCCGGCGTCTGCTCGGGCCAGCCAAGCGTCGAGAAGGGCCACAGCGCCGACGAGAACCAGGTATCGAGAACGTCTTCGTCACGCGTCAGGATTTCACCCGGCTTGAAGTTCTCAAGCTTCTCCTCGACCCAGGCCTTCCATGGGCCTTCGTGGGCGATATAGTGCTGGATGGCCGCCTGAAGCGCCTCTTCCTCGGTCTTTTCAACAAAGACCTGCCCGTCCGGGCCGTACCATGCCGGAATCTGGTGTCCCCACCACAATTGCCGCGAGATACACCAGGGCTGGATGTTCTCCATCCATTGGAAATAGGTGTTTTCCCAGTTCTTCGGTACGAAATTGGTGCGGCCTTCGCGAACAGAAGCAATAGCAGGCTGGGCCAGCGTCTTGTTGTCCACCCACCACTGATCGGTCAGGCGCGGCTCAATCGGCACGCCGCCACGGTCGCCATGCGGCACGACGTGCTTGTGTGGCTCGATCTTGTCGAGCAGACCGGCTTCCTCGAAGATTTCGACGATGACCTTGCGGGCGAAGAAGCGATCCTGCCCTTCCAGGCGGTCCCATGCGCCGTGCAGCGCCGCCGGGTGATTGAGGCCCTCGAGGAAATCCTCGTTCTCCTTGATGGAGATTGTGCCGTCGATATTCATGACGTTGATGGCGCGCAGGCCGCAACGCCTGCCGACTTCGAAATCGTTGAAGTCATGTGCGGGCGTGATCTTCACGGCGCCGGTGCCGGCGGTCGGATCGGCATAGTCGTCGGCAACGATCGGGATCTTGCGGCCGACGATCGGCAGGATGACGTGCTTGCCGACGATGCCCTTGTAGCGCTCGTCTTCCGGGTTAACGGCAACGCCGGTATCACCCAGCATGGTCTCTGGCCGGGTGGTGGCGACAACGATGTAGTCGCGCGTTTCGAACTCGGTGGGCTTGCCCTCCTCGTCAAACGCGATCGGATACTGATAGGTCACACCCTTTTCCAGCGGATAACGGAAGTGCCAGAGATTGCCCTTCACTTCCAGCTGTTCGACTTCCATGTCGGAAATCGCGGTCTGCAGCTTCGGATCCCAGTTGACGAGGCGCTTGTCCTTGTAGATCAGGTTCTGCTTGTACAGGGTGACGAAGACCTCGAGCACGGCCTCGGACAGGCCTTCATCCATGGTGAAGCGCTCGCGCGACCAGTCACAGGAAGCACCAAGACGTTTCAGCTGGTTGAAGATCAGACCGCCGGATTCGGCCTTCCATTCCCAGACCTTCTCCACGAAGGCCTCACGGCCCATTTCGCGGCGGCCCGGAAGCTGCTGTTCCATCAGCTTGCGCTCGACCACCATCTGCGTGGCGATGCCGGCATGGTCCATGCCCGGCTGCCACAGCACGTCCTTGCCGCGCATGCGCTCGAAGCGGACCAATATATCCTGCAGCGTGTTGTTGAGCGCGTGGCCCATATGCAGGGAGCCCGTCACATTCGGCGGCGGGATGACGATGGTGAAGGTTTCCGCACCCGGCTTGGCGTTGGCGCCGGCACGAAAAGCGTTCGCCTCGTCCCAGGCTTTCGCGATCTTCGGTTCGACGGTTGCAGAATCGTAGGTCTTTTCGAGCATTTCCTGACCTGAATTTTAGAGTTCTTGTGTGGATTTTTTAAATAAGGATGGACGGTCGAGAGTCAACAGAAACCGACCCCCGAGCGACCTATTGAGAGGCCCCGTCAACGACTATGACCCGATAACGCCTTCATCTTCAACAAAAAAGCCGCCCCGGTGCCGGAGCGGCCTCTGTTTCAATACCTTGCGCGCATTCCAGGATGCGTCCGGACAGGCCTTAGCGGCGCGAGCCGCGCGCCACGCGCTCGATTTCCTCACGCACGAGACGCTCCACCAGGGTCGGCAGATTGTCTTCCAGCCAGTCCTGCAGCATCGGGCGCAGCATGTCGGCAGCCATATCTTCGATCGAACGACGCTCGACGCCATCGAAAACTTCGGCAAGCTCGCTGAAGGATCGGGCGATCTGCGCACCGGCGGCGGCGGAAATGAGGTTGAGCGAGAGGCCTCCCTCATCCTTCGGCTCGGCCAGATCGAATGTCGGCATCTCGACGGCGGGTTCCTGCACGGAAACCTCGAAACGTTCCTCGGCGGCAGGTGCTTCAATGGCGCCGCGCAGCGTCAGCTGATCGAAGCGGTTCTCAAAAGCTGCACTTTCCACAGCGGCGGCGGCAGCGCGATCCTCAGCGGCGAAAGGTGCAGGCTGTTCATTGCTGCTCGCGGCAGCGGCCGCCAGCAGCGGACGCACATCCGTCGGGCGCTGTGGCGCGGCGCGTTCAACCTGTTGCACCGCCGAAGGCTGTGTTGCGATTGGGGAATGGGCGGTGGGAGCCGCCTGCACGGGCTCACGCTGAGCCTGCGCGGCAAATGCCTGCGGCCCCATGGCCGCGTTGCGGTCGGCGGCGGCACGAACACGCGCAGCTACATCGGCCAGCGACATGCTCCTGTCAGAGCCTTCCTGCTGTTCAGACATCGGCTTTTCGGAGGTCGGCCTTTCCGAGGCCGGCGAAAAATCCTGCACCGGCCTTGCGCCGTATGCCTGGTTTGCGGCGGGGGGAACACGGGCCGGCGGGCTGACGGGCTCCGTCACGAAGGCCGCCTCGCTCGCGGCATCGTCTTCATCGTCATAGACGGGCGGCAACTGTCCGGAAAACGCACCGGCAGGCCCGGGCTCGTTGCTCTCGATGATCCGGCGTATGGACGCCAGAATTTCTTCCATGGACGGTTCACGCGCTACGCTTGGCTGAGCCATATCAATCCCCGGTTTCCACTCTCGAGCACCCGGCCGCATCACCTTGGATGCC
Organism: Rhizobium sp. X9; assembly: GCF_018873185.1. Classification (NCBI taxonomy): domain Bacteria; kingdom Pseudomonadati; phylum Pseudomonadota; class Alphaproteobacteria; order Hyphomicrobiales; family Rhizobiaceae; genus Rhizobium; species Rhizobium sp. X9. Next base: position 1,537,208 of record NZ_CP071311.1, read on the forward strand.
GGAAAGGGCGCTTTGCACCTGTTCAATTCCTACATCGCGTTTGCGACAATCGCACCCGATCGCCGCCCCGATGCTCTGAAACATGTCAGGTCAAAACCGCCAAGCGTCTTTGCCATCCCTGTCGCAGGCTCATGCGGGGCAGAAATACGCACACCCCGAATCACCCTTAGTTTAGGGCAGCATAGTCAGGAACTAAATCACTGATTCGACAACTTTCGCGGTGATGCACAGCTTTGTGAGAGCAGCCTTTTTTTTCGGCAAGGCCGAGGATTATGTCTGAGCAAACGGCGGCCCCTGCCCGCAAAAACAAACGCCGGGGTGAAAACTCCACCCCGGCGTCAAAACAGGATAATCGTTTCCGTGGATCAGAAAACGAATTCGGCCGCCTTGGCGAAGCCCGGCAGGGGCTTGATCGAGGCATTGAAGGATGTCACGGCCGATGTGCTGTTGCCGTCGCGGCGATAGACGGTGGCCTTGGCAGCATTGCCATATCCGACAACCACGACCAGACGTCCGCCGTCCCGCAGCTGATCGGTCAGCGCGGCCGGCACTTCCTCGACGGAACCGTTGACGAAAACCAGGTCATAGGGCGCTTCGCCCGCATAACCCTTTTCAAGATCGCCGGTGACGACGGCAACATTGTCATATCCAAGCGACGCCAGGGTCTCGGTCGCCTGAGCCGCCAGCGTCTCGTCGCATTCGAGCGACACAACCGAACCGGCGAGCTGGGACAGAATGGCGGCCGTATAACCGGCGCCGCCGCCGACTTCCAGAACCACGTCCTCCTTGGACACGGCAGCAAGCTGCAGAAGCTTTGCCAGCGGCGAAGCCTTCATGACGTAACGGGCCGGGCGGCCATCCCGGGCGGGACAGATCTGCAGATCCTCGTCCACATAGGCAATCTGCCGCACGCCCGCCGGCACGAAAGCCTCGCGCGGCACGCTCAAAAACGCCTTCAGCACCGAATGCGACGTCACATCGGTCGTGCGCAACTGGCTATCGACCATATTGGCGCGTGCGGTTTCGAAATCCATCATATCGTTATCGCCTCAATTTCGCGGATGCCGGTCGGGAAGCCTCGGCTCCAAAAGCTCAAAACGGCACGGGTCTCCCCTCGCCTTTAAACAATCTCATAATTGCCCAAGCCTGCGCTTTCAAGCGCGGTGAACCGGAAGTGCGGGAAAAAGCGAAATGGCGGGGATTTTTAGAACAATAGGAACGGGAATGACCGTAACAGAGTGCGACGTGGCCAGGACGACAGGTTCTGTTGATGAGATTTTGGAGGCTTCGCCCGAAATTCCAAACGTCGGCTCTTATACTGGCTGACGACTCTCACGCGTCAGCTGTGTGTCCTGCGGACATTTACGGTCTCGTTTCTTTGTCCTTCTTCGCCTGATCGTGATGCCACTTGATGGCGAAGAACATGCCCGTCCCCAAGACGAGAACCTTGAGCGGAAAGACGACTATAGGGAATAAATCTACCCAATCCCAATCCATCATTTCGAATATTTCCAAGCTGTTACGTGACACTATCGATCGTGAAGAGCGCTATCTCAAAATAGGGGCGTCAACAACTTCAATCCATGTCCCCACGCAGGGTCTTTTTGACGCAGCCAACGGGTTCGCTTCGTCGGGGGGCTTGCGTCATGCAGCAACGATCTCCCGTTTGGCACTCATCATCGAGAATGTACACGAGGGACGCCGAACGTGGAGCCGGATCGCAGGTGTTACCCCGCCGATGACGCGATGATGGGATAAATTGGATATGGAAAGCCCCGGCCAAAGGACGGCAAACGGTTCACATGGCCACACCTGGATAATAAGGAAGGTATTTCAGATATTTGCTCCCGGTGAAGGAGCCGATTGGAGGCCTCGCCCGGAATTGAACCGGGGTACAAGGATTTGCAGTCCTCTGCGTCACCACTCCGCCACGAGGCCTCACACGCTCTTCAATTCGAGCGATGGCGGGCATTTAGAACGAATCCATTTTGGGCGCAAGAGGGTTCGTTCCGAATGTGATGTTTTTTAGGACCCGATCGAACAAGCTCGGGCGGCGGCCCTCTAAGCCATTCGAATTTCGTGTTTTTTTGTATCTTCCTCATATTTCAGAAGAAACAACGCCCGCATTGACGCCTTTGCGCCAATGCGGGCGTTGCTGCATCTTCAATGCTGTCGGTCAAATACGCCCAAGCAAAACCAGGATCAGGACGATGACAAGAACGAGCCCGAGGCCGCCCGATGGGCCATAGCCGTAATTGTGGTAACCCCAGCTTGGCAGAGCGCCGATCAGGAAAAGAATGAGCAGGATAACGAGGATGGTGCCGAGCATGTATAACCCTCCATTATTGGCATGTGTCCTGCCGGCTTTAATGATGGAAGGGTGCAAATGGTTCCCGTTTCCTTCGTCTGCTGCAACTTGAAGCGAAACGGGCATCCCGTTCCCTTTCAACGGGTTAAACCGTCCTTGACGAACAGTGCGGCCAATTGAGCTCCCGCATGGCGGGAAAAAGCGACTTCCGTTTCCATGGCTGTATAAAGATTTGCCGGATAATATCCTCAGGATCCGGAGACTGCAGCCGCATGTCACGGTGCACCACAGGCGTCCTGCCCCGAACATCAACCATGGTAGCTATTTATTCGAGGTAATTTCTCGGTCTATGTATATTAGCGATCACTCGTCATACTTGAAGAAGTCACCCGACCCCTGAAACTGGCGGGAGGACGGAGAGGCCTGGTATCACCGGCAGTGCGCCAGGCCTCCCCCCGCAGGCTCCACCGCACAGACATTACCTCTTCAGCCGACAATTACCCCCTCCCCACAGGCACACGGAATTTTGACCGGCGGTGCCGTACGCAGCTCTTGCCTTGCCTCTTTGTCTCCGGTTAGACCCCCGGAATGGGAGGGAGAAACGAGAATCATATGTCCGGTTTTGCGAACCTCATCCCGCTTTTCATCTTCGGCCTCGTCGTCTACGCTTTCTTTCGCTGGGTTGCGCGCGACATTCAAAATCCAAAGAGCAAATAGCCGGGGCAAATTGTCCCTGCCGTTGTCGGGAACCGCCGCGCCTCCATATCGTTTTCGCAGACGCACTTCGGAGGACAGAATGAAAACGCTCGTATCATCGGCCACTATCGCGCTTGCGCTGGCACTTACCGGATGCACCACAGCCGGGCCGGCCGGCTATGTCGGCCCCGCGCCCTATGTCGAACCCATCCCCGGCAGCATCATCTACAGAGGCCAGCCGCGCACCAAGCTGACGAAGTCGCCGATCGGCAGCACCTTCAGCCATGAATTCCGTATCGACGGCAGCACCAGGGCGGTGGAAACCTATCGAATCGCGCCGGATCGCTCGCTGGAGCTCATCGACCGCCGGATCATTCGCGACTGGCTGTTCGGGCGCGACGACTGACCGCAACGCACCCGGCAAAACGGCCCGCTAACGGGATTGCGCATCCCACCCGCTTCGTTTAGAGCCGGGGACGATAACCAATACGGATAAGCGATGAACACGCGCTGGCAAAAACCCGTCCTGATCGCGTTCGAAACGCCGGGCGACTATACGAGTATCGAGACCACGCAGGCGGCTTCCTGGGCGCTGATCGAGGATTGGCCGATAGAGGATGGCGACGCGCTGGACAAGGCGCTCTTGGTCTGCGCCGCCGTCGACGCCGGCAAAAAGAAGCCCGAAGATGCGCGCAAGGCCTTCATCGCCGCGGCAATCGAAGCGGGTCTCGATATCAAGGCGTAACAATACGCGCTCTTTGATGCTGAATTTTCAAGATAACGGGTTTGATGGAACGAAACAGATGGAAGCTTCCGGAAACATGAAAAAAGCCCTGTTCATATTCCTCCTCTCCTGCCTCGCAATCGGCCTTCTCGGCCATCTCGTCGTTGCCTTCGTCGTTACCGGCTGAACGCGAAATCCCTCTCCGCCGCACGGCGGAACGGTGGCCCGTTAAAAATTCCTAAATTTCATTCTTCTGTTATGGAACCGCGATAGATTTTTTCCGTTCTCTTTTCGATCAAACAAGGAGGATTGAAATGCGTGACGGATTGAACGGTTTTCTAGAAATCTCGATGCTCGGCTTCGTGGTCGCAAGCTGCCTTTTCATGGTCAACCTGCCGATCTGACCCGCCTTAAAATCATTCCCCTCCGGGACCGGCGATGTGAGACGCCGGAATAAGAAAATGCGGCCTTTCGGGCCGCATTTCTTTTTTCAGCAATTCGGGCTCAAGCCGAAAGCTTGGCGGCAAGCTTCGCCACATGCGCGCCCTGATAGCGAGCAGCTTCCAGTTCGATCTGCGAAGGCTGGCGCGAACCGTCACCGTCGGTGATGGTGGAGGCGCCATAGGGCGAACCACCCTTGATTTCATCGACGCCCATCTGGCCCTGGAAGGCATAGGGAAGACCGACAACGGCCATGCCGTGGTGCAGGAAGGTGGGAATGAAACCGAGGATGGTCGATTCCTGACCGCCATGCTGCGTGGCGGACGAGGTGAAGGCAGAGCCGACCTTGCCGACCAGCTTGCCGTTGAACCAGAGACCGCCGGTCTGATCCCAGAAATTGCGCATCTGCGAAGCGACCGTGCCGAAACGCGTGCCGGCGCCAACGATGATGGCGTCATAATCGGCCAGTTCGTCCACGGTGGCGATCGGCGCTGCCTGATCCATCTTGAAGTGCGAGGACTTGGCGACTTCTTCCGGCACCAGTTCCGGTACACGTTTGACGACGACTTCCGCGCCGGTCGACTTCACGCCTTCTGCAACAGCGTAGGCCATCGTCTCGATGTGACCGTAAGAAGAATAATAGAGGACCAAAACTTTCGTCATTCTCTTCGTTTCCCTTGTTGGAACTGTTTCCGGCGTACCGGCGATAAGTTTCTTTAAAAACTCGATGATCATCGGCGTTGACCCGTCAAATGTGTGTGAAGGAAAGGTAGCGGACGAGCCCGCATCCCGCCAGCCGGGGATTGGCATACGCACTGTTCACCATGAGTGAACGCAAACTGGCATCGTCAACCATTTCCCGTTTTGCGTTTATTCAAAACCGCTTTGCATTCACGCCGAGGCGGCGTTAACGTCGCTCGAAACAGATGACGAGTGCAACCATGTCCAATCCCTCCTCCACCCAATCCGTCGTGACCGCCGCCATGCTCGCCATTGGCGATGAATTGCTGTCGGGCCGCACCAAGGACAAGAATATAGGGCATCTCGCGGATGTTCTCACCATGTCGGGGATTGACCTCAAGGAGGTGCGCATCGTCGCCGACGAGGAGGATGCGATCGTCGAGGCGCTGAACGCCCTTCGCAGCCGTTATGATTACGTGTTCACCTCCGGCGGCATCGGCCCGACCCATGATGACATCACTGCCGATGCGGTATCAGTGGCATTCGGCCTGCCCTGCGAACACGATGCCGAGGCGCTGCGCCTCCTCGGCGAGATGTACCGCGTCCGCGAAATGGAATTCACCGAAGCGCGCAAGCGCATGGCGCGCATGCCAAGAGGTGCAAGGCATATCGCCAATCCCGTTTCCGTCGCCCCCGGCTTCGTCATCGGCAATGTTTATGTCATGGCCGGCGTGCCGCAGGTATTTCAGGCCATGCTCGACAATGTCATGCCGACATTGCGCACCGGTTCGAAAGTCATGTCGCAGGCGGTGCGCTCGCCCTATGGCGAAGGCGACATCGGCACGCCACTGACGGCCATCCAGAAAGCACATCCCGAAACCAGCATCGGCTCCTACCCCAAATATGACGGACAGCGCTTTTCGACGGAGATCGTCGTTCGCGCCCGCGACGCCACCGTCCTGAAGGCAGCGGCGGACGCGGTTGCATCGATGATCGAAACAATCGGCGAGGAAAAACGGCTGGCAGCCAGCAAGGGCGATGCAACCGCCTGAGCTGGAAGCGGGTTGACCAAAATCAAGGTGGCGGCCAGCAAAGGCGGCCACTCTCCCCCCAGAGCATTTCCAGGAAGAGCGGAACCGCTTTTCTGTCCGGACAATGCGAAAAACAATGACCTAGATCGTTCCGGCTATTCGAAGACAAGCCGGAACAATCTGAAAACGACGTGTCACCGAGGAGAGAAAAATGGGTTATAAAACGATACTGACAGTGGTCGATAATGTTGCGAACACGCAAAAGCTCGGCGAATTCGTCGTAAGCCTTGCCGACCAGTTTTCCTCGCATGTGATTGGCCTGCACATGGAAACACTCGCCGCCGTTCCGCTTGTCGCGCCGATGGAAATTCCCGACCCCGCAACCGTCCAGGCGCTTCAGGACGTCGCGCATAAGGAAACCACCGATGTCGGTACGCTTTTCGAGCGCACGCTATCGGCCAACGGCATTTCGCATGAATGGCGCAGTTTCGTCACCTCGGTTGGTTACGCCTCCGCATCGGCGATCGACAGCGCCCGCTGCGCCGATCTCATCGTTGCCCGCCAAAGCAGTTCTTCTGCACTCTCCGACAGCCGCTCTGACATCGATGGTTTTCTTTATGAAAGCGGCCGCCCCGTTCTCCTTGTCCCGCATGTGCTCACCGTCGCCAAACCGATCAAGCGCGTGCTGATCGCCTGGAACGGCTCCCGTGAAGCGACACGTGCTACCTTCGACGCCCTGCCCTTCCTGATCGCGGCCGAAAGCGTTGAGATCTTCTCCGTCGATCAGGCCGAGAGCGAAACGCAGTCCTCGGGCCTTGCCGGTGCGGAACTCGCCGCCACACTTGCCCGCCACGGCGTCAACGTCACGGTCACCTCGCAGGAAAAGATCGCCGGCGTCTCGCCGCAGGCGGCCATCGAAAACCGCCTGTCCGACCACAGCATCGACCTTCTGGTCATGGGCGCCTATGGCCATTCCCGCTGGTGGGAGCTGCTGTTCGGCGGCGTGACCCGCACGCTCCTCGATTCCATGACGGCGCTGACGCTGCTGTCGCGCTAAGATACATTGACGTCTGAATGTGGGCCGAGCGCCTTCCGCGTGTTTCTTCTCCCCGCCGGGGAGAAGGTCGCGGCAGCGGGATGAGGGGCAAGCTCTCCGAAATCCGGCAACGTTTCCCCCTCATCCGAACCTTCGGGCCACCTTCTCCCCGGCGGGGAGAAGAAACAAGCTGCGATCTTGCAGTCAACACAATGCTCCCTGCGCGGAAAGCTTGCCTTTTTGCAGGTCTTGCGGCTATTAGCCAAAGCCATCGACAATTTTGACCAGATGGTAGACGACATGTCCCTTCCCGATAAAGCCTTTCCCGTATCCTGGGATCAGTTCCACCGCGACGCCCGCGCGCTTGCCTGGCGTCTTGCCGGTCTCGACAAAGAGTTCCGGGCAATCGTCTGTATCACCCGCGGCGGCCTCGTGCCGGCGGCGATCATTTCCCGCGAACTGAACATCCGCATGATCGATACGGTCTGCATCGCCACCCGCCATGATTACGTCAATCAGGGCGACACGGTTCTTCTGAAGGGCGTGGCGCCGGAACTGATGACGGATAGCGGCGAAGGCGTGCTCGTCGTCGACGATCTGACCGATACCGGCAAGACGGCATTGGAAGTACGCGAAATGTTGCCGAAGGCGCATTTCGCCTGTGTTTACGCCAAGCCGAAGGGCGTGCCGACCATCGACACTTTTGTGACCGAAGTCAGCCAGGACACCTGGATTTATTTTCCCTGGGACATGGGCTTCACCTATCAGGAGCCGATCGCCAAGGGATCGCGCGGCTGATTGCCCACAGAGGAACCCATTTCTCATCCGTCATCCGGCCTTGAGCCGGAATCCAGCCACGGCGCGTCTGCGCCGTGAGAAGAGTCTCTCGCGATCACGGACTTGATCGCGCTGGACCCCGGATCAAGTCCGGGGTGACGGAGTGCGGATGCACCAACCGCGCAAAACTTGCCTCAGCAATATCCACTCTTTCGCCGTCCTGCCGGGGCGGCTTTTTTGTGTGAAACGGCCTTTTTGACGACGACAGAAAAACACGGAAAAACCGCAGTGTCGCCTTTATGCCTCACCCCGGAAATGTGCGGTTTTCGCATTCCGCTGCGGAAACCAGCCTCGCGCAAGCTTCAAATTCTCTCGCCAAGTCACTGATTTTTTTGAACGCTTTTGCTTTCCCCGTTTTCCACAGGCTGTTCACACAATATCTTGTGGTTAAAAAACGGTTTCAATCTATGGCTTGACGAATCTATGCCACGGGAGGAAAGTGACAGTTATGTTGCGGCGGCAACGGACCGGAAAGTAACGAGGCCGGTTCCTCTCAATCTCAGCTCGCAAGTCCTTAACGGGGCGTCCCGGCCATCAGGGGGCGGTTCGCCGGTGGATTCCGCGTGCTTTCGAGTACCGCCAAAAACATGACGCGGGGACTGGCGGCAGGAAGCTGTTGATACTATATTTAGTATTCCACACGATGCTTGCAGCCGAATAAGCCACGAGATACAGGGATCACATCCAAGGATGAACATCCCTTACAGAACGGCAACAACCGGCTGCGCGCATAGTTCGCACGGCTGGACTGGATTTTTGCGCCCTTCACCGGGCGCCCAATGGACGAGGACAGGAAACCATGCGCATTGAACGCCGCTTCACGAAGCCCGGCCAATCGTCTTACGCGGAAATCGAATTCCGCAAGGCCGTCAGTGAAATCAAGAACCCGGATGGATCCATCGTGTTCCGTCTGGCGGATATCGACGTTCCCGCGCAGTTTTCGCAGGTCGCCACGGATGTTCTGGCGCAGAAATATTTCCGCAAGGCCGGCGTGCCGAAGGTGCTGAAGAAGGTCGAGGAAAACGATGTTCCTTCCTTCCTGTGGCGTTCGGTTGCCGATGAGAAAGCCCTGAAAGAGCTGCCCGAATCCGAGCGTTACGGCTCCGAGACCGATGCGCGTCAGGTTTTCGACCGTCTGGCCGGCACCTGGGCCTATTGGGGCTGGAAGGGCAAATATTTCTCTTCCGAGGAAGATGCACTCGCCTTCCGCGACGAGCTTGCCTACATGCTCGCCACCCAGCGCGTCGCCCCCAACAGCCCGCAATGGTTCAACACCGGCCTGCACTGGGCCTATGGCATTGACGGCCCCGGCCAGGGCCACTTCTATGTCGACCCCTTCACCGGCAAGCTGACCAAGTCCAAATCCGCTTACGAACATCCGCAGCCGCATGCCTGCTTCATCCAGTCCGTCGAAGACGATCTGGTCAATGAAGGCGGCATCATGGACCTGTGGGTGCGTGAAGCGCGCCTGTTCAAATACGGCTCCGGCACCGGCTCCAACTTCTCCTACCTGCGTGGCGAAGGCGAAAAGCTTTCGGGCGGCGGCAAGTCCTCCGGCCTGATGAGCTTCCTCAAGATCGGCGACCGCGCAGCCGGCGCCATCAAGTCCGGCGGCACCACCCGCCGTGCAGCGAAGATGGTCGTTGTTGATGCTGACCACCCGGATATCGAAGCCTATATCGACTGGAAGGTGAACGAGGAGCAGAAGGTTGCCGCTCTCGTCACCGGCTCCAAGATCGTCGCCAAGCACCTCAAGGCGATCATGAAGGCCTGCGTCAACTGCGAGGCTGACAATGGTGACTGCTTCGACCCGGCCAAGAACCCTGCCCTGAAGCGCGAAATCCGCGCTGCCAAGAAGGACATGGTGCCGGAAAACTACGTCAAGCGCGTCATCCAGTTCGCCGAACAGGGTTACAAGGACATCCAGTTCAAGACCTATGACACGGATTGGGATTCCGAAGCCTATCTCACGGTGTCGGGCCAGAACTCCAACAACTCCGTCTCGCTGAAGGACGACTTCCTGCGCGCTGTCGAAAATGACGGCGACTGGAACCTCACCGCCCGCAAGGACGGCAAGGTCATGAAGACGCTGAAGGCGCGCGATCTCTGGGAAAAGATTTCCCACGCCGCCTGGGCATCGGCCGATCCGGGCCTGCACTTCAACACCACCATGAACGACTGGCACACCTCGCCGGCCGAAGGCCCGATCCGCGCCTCCAACCCGTGCTCGGAATATATGTTCCTCGATGACACGGCCTGCAACCTTGCCTCGCTGAACCTGCTTCAGTTCAAGGATCAGGCGACGAAGCGCATCGACATCGCCGATTACGAACATGCCGTGCGCCTGTGGACTGTCGTGCTCGAAGTCTCCGTCATGATGGCGCAGTTCCCCTCGCGCCAGATTGCCGAACGCTCCTACGAATACCGCACGCTCGGCCTCGGTTACGCCAATATTGGCGGCCTCTTGATGTCCTCCGGCATTCCCTATGACAGCGACGAAGGCCGCGCCATTGCCGGTGCGCTGACCGCGATCATGACGGGCGTTTCCTATGCCACCTCGGCTGAAATGGCCGGCGAGCTTGGCCCCTTCCCGGGCTTTGCACCGAACCGCGACAACATGCTGCGCGTCATCCGCAACCACCGCCGCGCCGCTCATGGCCTCTCCGATGGTTATGAAGGCCTGTCGGTGAACCCGGTTGCCCTCATCCATGCCGATTGCACGGATCAGGACCTCATCGCCCACGCCACTGCCGCTTGGGACAAGGCGCTGGAACTCGGCGAAAAGAACGGCTACCGCAACGCCCAGACCACGGTTATCGCGCCGACCGGCACGATCGGCCTCGTGATGGATTGCGACACGACCGGCATCGAGCCCGACTTCGCGCTGGTGAAGTTCAAGAAGCTCGCCGGCGGCGGTTATTTCAAGATCATCAACCGCGCGGTTCCGGATGCGCTGCGTTCGCTCGGTTATTCCGAAAGCCAGATCGCCGAGATCGAGGCCTATGCCGTCGGCCATGGCAATCTCAACCAGGCGCCCGGCATCAACCCCTCGACGCTGAAGGCCAAGGGCTTCACCGATGAGAAGATCGAAGCCGTCAACGCCGCGCTGAAGAGCGCCTTCGACATCAAGTTCGTCTTCAACCAGTGGACGCTCGGCGCCGATTTCCTCAAGGGCACCCTGAAGGTCACCGACGAGCAGCTCTCCGACATCAGCTTCAACCTCTTGGAGCATCTCGGCTTCGGCAAGAAGGACATCGAAGCGGCGAACGTGCACGTCTGCGGCGCGATGACGCTGGAAGGCGCACCGTTCCTGAAGAACGAACACCTGCCGGTGTTCGATTGCGCCAACCCCTGCGGCAAGATCGGCAAGCGTTATCTCTCGGTCGAGTCGCATATCCGCATGATGGCGGCGGCACAGCCCTTCATCTCGGGTGCGATCTCCAAGACGATCAACATGCCGAATGACGCGACGGTGGAAGATTGCGGCGCAGCCTACATGCTCTCCTGGAAGCTGGCGCTGAAGGCCAACGCCCTTTACCGCGATGGTTCCAAGCTTTCCCAGCCGCTCAACGCTTCGCTGGTGGAAGACGATGATGAAGAGGATCTGGTCGAAGAACTGGTCCAGCAGCCGCTCGCCCAGCAGGCCGTGACGATCACCGAAAAGATCGTCGAACGCGTCATCGAGCGGGTATCGCGCGAGCGTGAAAAGCTGCCGAACCGCCGTCAGGGCTACACCCAGAAGGCAACGGTCGGCGGTCACAAGGTCTATCTGCGCACCGGCGAATTCGGCGACGGCCGCATCGGCGAAATCTTCATCGACATGCACAAGGAAGGTGCCGCCTTCCGTGCGATGATGAACAACTTCGCCATCGCCATTTCGCTCGGCCTGCAATATGGCGTGCCGCTGGAAGAATATGTGGAGGCCTTCACCTTCACTAAGTTCGAACCGGCCGGCATGGTGCAGGGCAACGACGCGATCAAGAACGCCACGTCGATCCTCGACTACGTGTTCCGTGAACTCGCCGTCTCCTATCTCGGCCGTCACGACCTCGCCCATGTCGATACGTCTGACTTCTCCAATACCGCACTCGGCAAGGGCATCCAGGAAGGCAAGACCAACCTGCTTTCCACCGGCTGGACACGCGGTTACAAGCCGACGCTGGTTTCCAGCAACGAAGGCGAACGCTCCGCTTCCGAACCCAAGGGCTCGGCAACGGCAGCCCCCGCCCGCGCCTCGGCCAACGTGACCTCCTTCGCCGGCTCCGCCGCCCGCAAGCTGGAACCGACGGTCGCCATCGCAACCTCCGAAATCGTCTCCTTCAAGCGGGACTATGAAGAGCGCGCCAAGGAGCTGGCGGAAGAGATTGCCGAAGAGGTAATCGACGACGTGGCCCAGGAAGCCAACCAGACCGCCACCGCCCTCTTCTCCGACAAGGCCGCCGCCGACGCGGCATCGGCCAAGGCGGAAGCCAAGAAGGTGGAAAACGAACGCCGCATGCGCTCCATTGCACAGGGCTACACGGGCAACATGTGCTCGGAATGCCAGAACTTCACGATGGTGCGGAACGGCACTTGCGAGAAGTGCGATACTTGCGGTGCGACGAGCGGTTGCAGCTAAGTTTTAGCTTAGGCACCAAAAAATGATTAGTCTTGAGGGCTCTTTCAGATATGGAAGAGCCCTTATTGTTTTGATGTTTTATTTATTGCAACTACTGGAAACCCGTAGTTTAGAATGTTACATTTCGAATGGAATGCGCAAAAGGCGTCAGCCAATCTCGCCAAACATAGCGTCAGTTTTGAAACCGCCCGCAGGGTTTTTGACGATCCACTTGCCGTGGATATCGAGGATCGTTCAGCGAATTACGGTGAAGTCCGACGGCGTATAGTAGGTTTGGGCAACGGATTGGTTCTGACCGTGATCTATACCGAACGAAGCGAAGTGATCCGCATCATCTCCGCACGAAAGGCGACACGCGCAGAGCGCAAGGAATATGACGACAATGGCTGGTAAAACCGATCAAACCGACTGGGCCCGTCTTCACGCCATGACCGACGAAGAAGCGGAGGCCAATGCGCTGGCCGACCCTGATAATATACCGCTTTCCGCCGAACAGCTCGCCGCAGCTCCCAGAATGCCGCGCATCAAGATCATCCGCAGGGCTCTGAAGCTGACGCAGGAGGAGTTTTCTGCGCGGTATCATATTCCGCTCGGCACACTGCGCGACTGGGAACAGGGCCGAAGCGAGCCGGATCAACCGGCCCGCGCTTATCTAAAGGTCATTGCCGTCGATCCGGAAGGCACAGCGGCCGCGCTCCGTAAAGGCGCGGCCTGACCTCCCCTCATCCCATAAAATCCACCAGCAGCTTCACATTCAACGCCGCAATCACCACCGCGATCAGCCAGGCAAAGGCCGAAAGCCAGAGCGGTGAGCGCAGCTCGCCCATCTTCGTCCGGTCGGCGGTGAACATGACGAGCGGAAAGACCGCGAAGGAGAGTTGCAGGCTAAGCACCACCTGCGTCAGGATCAGCAGTTCGGCCGTGCCGCTATCGCCATAGAAGATGGTCACACCGGCGGCCGGGATGATGGCGATGGCGCGGGTGATGAGGCGGCGCAGCCAGGGGGCGAGTTGCATCTTCAGGAACCCCTCCATCACGATCTGGCCCGCAAGCGTTGCCGTGACGGTGGAGTTGATGCCGCAGCACAGGAGCGCCACGCCGAACAGCGTCGGCGCAATGGCAAGGCCGAGCAGCGGCGCGAGCAGATTATGCGCCTCCCCCAGTTCCGAGACATTCGTCTGCCCGGTTTTATTGAAAGTTGCGGCCGCCAGAATGAGGATCGAGGCGTTGATGAGCAGCGCGAACATCAGGGCGATGGTGGAATCGAGCGTGGCGAATTTGAGCGCCTCACGCTTTTCAGGCAGCGTCTCGCCGATAGCGCGGGTCTGGATGATGCCCGAATGCAGGTAGAGATTATGCGGCATCACCGTCGCACCCAGAATGCCGAGCGCCAGATAAAGCATGTCCGGATTGGTGACGATATCAGTCGTCGGTGCAAAACCGAGGATCACCTGCCCCCAGTCGGGATCGGCGAGCGCCACCTGAATGGCGAAACACACGGCGATGACGCCAAGCAGCGTGATGACCAGCGCCTCCACCCAGCGGAAGCCAAGCCTTTGCAGATAAAGGATGAGAAATACATCAAGCGCGGTGATGAGGACACCAAGCTCAAGCGGAATGCCGAAGATCAGGTTGAGGCCGATCGCCGTGCCGATGACCTCGGCGATATCGGTTGCGATGATGGCGATTTCGGCCAGCAGCCACAGCACCATCGCCACCGGTTTCGGATAGGCATCGCGGCAGGCCTGGGCGAGATCGCGCCCGGAAGCAATCGCCAGACGCGCGCAGAGCGATTGCAGGACAATGGCCATGATGTTCGACACCAGCGCAACGGTCAGCAGCGTGTAGCCGAATCTGGAACCGCCGGCGAGCGAGGTCGCCCAGTTTCCGGGATCCATATAACCAACCGCGACGAGATATCCGGGTCCGAAAAAGGCCATGGCCCGGCGAAACGTGCCGGCATTCGGCTTGACCCTGATCGTGCTGTGAACGTCGGAGAGCGAAAGGTCGTCGCCATTCCGCCGCCATCCAAAGACAGGCTTGTCCATCTTGCGAACTTTCAAATGGAATTTTATTAATGCAATTGCAAATCATTCGCATAAACGGGATTGACTGGCAAGCGGGCTTTTTGACCTCTTTTCGATGCGGGAGATTGTCGGTCATTTTGCCGGCGGTTATCCCGGCACGGGAAGCCCCTGCTCCGGCAGCGCCGCAGGACATCAGTGGCACTAAATGCGCCCGGAGCGGTGGGTTTTTGCCACCGCATGGAGGACAATTTCGTTTGGCGATTGACAGCCGGGATGTCGTTCCGTGTACACAGACGGTCGATACATTTCCGGCAATATTTCAGAAGGAACAGCGAAGTGAACCTGATTGCCCACGTCGAAATTCCGGTCCTTGATCTTGAAAGGGCAATGCGTTTCTACACCGCCGTTTTTGATGTGAGCTTCGAAGAGATCGTCACGATCCATGATAACCGGATGGCCTATTTCCCCTTCGAGGAGGGAAAGGACGGAGCGAGCGGCGCGCTCGCCGAGGGCGAGACCTATGTTCCGACGAAAGACGGGGCGATTATCTATCTTGGCGTCCGGAATATCGATTATGTTCTTGCCAGAGCCGTTCAGCACGGCAGCGAAATCCTGTTTCCGAAAACGCCGGTCAACGAGAATCTCTTCGTCGCCGAAATCTCCGACAGCGAGGGAAATCGCATCGCCATCCAGTCCGCCTGAGGCAGCGTCCGCTGCGAAGTTGCGTGAAGGTGGCGAGGCCGATCCTCACAGCCTTGTCATCGCCCCTGCCCCGTCATTGCGGAACAGCCGCTTGCGTGGCTGCGTTGATCTTTCACGAAGCAACGATAGTCCGGGGAAGTTCATGCGATACGGCAATAAATTCAGCGTGGTGAACCATCCGAGCCGATGGCCGAAATATATCATGGCGCATCGAAGGCCACGCGACTGGCTGATGACGATCAGCGGCATCGTTCTGCTGTTCATCGTCGCTGGCGCCGTCGCCATGGGGTATCTCGTCACCAGCCATCCCGGCAAGCCGGAGCCCAACCCCGGCATCGCCGAGGAACAGGCAGCCGAAAACGGCGTTTAAGCGGCGGCGCAGAATGCGCCGCCCATCAGCTCAGGCCTGCAAGATGCGCGCTGAACTGCGCCTCATGCAGGCGGCTGTAATGGCCCTTGGCGGCCAGAAGCTCGGCATGGGCGCCGGTTTCGGCAATGCCTGTCTGGTCCACCACCACGATGCGCGAGGCATCGCGGATCGTCGCCAGCCGGTGGGCGATGACGAGCGTGGTGCGGCCTTTGGCAAGCTCCGTCAGCGATTGCTGGATGGCCCGTTCGGTCTCGGTATCGAGCGCCGACGTCGCCTCATCGAGAATGAGGATCGGCGGGTTCTTGAGGAACATGCGGGCAATGGCAAGACGCTGTTTCTGGCCGCCCGACAGCTTGACGCCGCGCTCGCCGATAACTGTGTCAAGCCCGAGCGGCATCGCCTCGATGACGCCATCGAGACGCGCGCGCCGTGCCGCATCCATGATTTCCTCGTCCGATGCACCGAGCCGGCCATATTCGATATTCTCGCGAATCGTGCCGCCGAACAGGAAGACATCCTGCTGCACGATGCCGATCTGGTTACGCAGCGACGTAAGCTTCATCCTGCGGATATCGACGCCGTCAATGGTGATAGCGCCGCTGGTGACGTCGTAAAAGCGCGGCAGAAGCGAACAGAGCGTCGTCTTGCCAGCTCCTGAAGGGCCAACGAAGGCCACCGTCTCGCCGGCGCTGATCTTCAGGTCGATATTGGTAAGAACCGTCTTGCCCTCGGCATAACCGAAACCGACATGGCGATATTCAATATCGCCGCGCAGCGGCGGCGCTTCCACCGCATCCGGCGCATCAACGATATCAGGCGCCGTATCCAGCAGCTCGGTGAAGCGGCGGAAACCGGCAATGCCCTTGGGATAGGTCTCGATGACCGAATTGATCTTTTCCACCGGCCGGAAAAATACGCCTACCAGCAGTAGGAAGCCAACAAAGCCGCCTTCGGTCAGGCTGCCCGTCAGCACGAACCAGGCGCCGCAGATCATCACGATCATCTGCGTCAGGCGCATGCTCATATAGCTGAGCGAGGTGCTGGCAGCCATGATCTTGTAGGCGTCTAGCTTGGTGCGGCGGTATTTCTGGTTGTCCTTCTCGAACAGCGCGCGCTCGTGGTCCTCATTGGCGAAGGCCTGCACCACCCGCATGCCGCCGACATTTTCCTCGATACGGGCGTTGAAGTCGCCGACACGACCGTAAAGCGCGCGAAAATTCTGCGTCATGCGGCCACCGTAGCGGCTGGTCACCCAGGCTGTGACGGGTACGACGGCGGCAGTGATGAACGCCAGCTGGACATTGACCGACAGCATCAAAAGGAAAGCACCGATGAAGGTCATGATGGCGATGAACAGATCCTCGGGGCCGTGATGGGCTACCTCGCCGATCTCCTCCAGATCCTTCGTCAGCCGCCCGACAAGATGGCCGGTCTTCTGATTGTCGAAATAACGGAAGGAAAGCTTCTGCAGATGATCGAAGGCCAGACGCCGCATGTCGGTCTCGATATTGATGCCGAGCATATGTCCCCAATAGGTGACGGTCGCCATCAGCCCGGTATTCAGCACGTAAATGACGAGAAGACCCACCGACGCCGCAAGGATGATGGCCCATTCACCGCCCGGCAGAAGCACGTCGACAAAGGCCTTCACCGCCATGGGAAAGCCGAGTTCGAGCACGCCCGACAGAACCGCGCAGGAAAAATCGAGAATGAACAGACCGCGATAGGGACGGTAATAAGAAAAGAAACGGCGGAGCATGGCATGACCTGGAGATCGGACGCGGCAACCTTACGCCGCAAGAAAAACGGAGTTCAATTGTCATATTTCAATGCGCGAGCCAAGACCGATGTTCTATTTTTACCAAAATCGTTCAATAGGCTAGGCAATAAACACACAACGGTAATGTGATCCGATTATATTGCACTTATATGTATCGGTGTGACAGAGTGAATGCACCCTTCGGGGAGAATGCGAGAAAGAGCCTGCCGTGAGTAATATTGACAGCCGTAAGCCCAGTGGCGAACCGAGATGGCTTGGTCCCGCCAGCCCGACGCGGATCGCCCTGATCCCGCCCATCTCGGCTGCGCGCTGGCTGCTCGTTCTCGTCGCCCTTGCCGGTATTTATTTCTTCCACGGCTTTCTCGTCCCCGTTCTCGCCGCCCTCGTCATCGGCTTTGCCAGCTGGCCGGTCTATACACGGCTCTTGCGGCAGGTGGGCGGCAACACCACACTTGGCGCAACCATCGCCATCATCCTCATTCTCGCCTTCCTCGTCGTGCCGATTTTCATCGCCGCCTCCTACACGGCCAGCGAAATTCGCGAATGGTTTGGCTGGGCTGTTCATGTCAACAAGACGGGCGCTCCCGTACCGGACTGGATCGCCGCACTTCCCGGCGTCGGCCCCTGGTTCGGCGAGCAATGGGTGAAATATATCGGCACGCCGGGCGCCATCGGCGAAGTCATCCAGCTCGTCAGCGGCGCCAATATCGGCAATATCTACCGGGCGATCCTTGCCGCCGGCAACGGCGCTTTCCACCTCGTGCTGACGCTGCTGTTCATGCTGATCGCGCTGTTCTTCGTCTATCGCAACGGCGCCGGCTTCACCCGCCAGGTCGACCTTGTGGGCGAACGCATCCTGCCGACACGGTGGGAACGCATCTCCCGCGTCGTGCCCGCCACCATCAGCTCCACCGTTACGGGCATGACGCTGATCGCCATCGGTGAAGGCATCATTCTCGGCATCGCCTACTGGATCGCCGGCGTGCCCTCACCCGTTACGCTCGGTGTTCTCACAGGCGTCATGGCCCTCATTCCGGGCGGCGCGCCGCTCTCCTTTACGCTGGTGTCGATCTATCTCGTTGCCAGCGGCTCCCCCGCTTACGGGCTGGCGCTGTTCGTCTGGGGCTCGGTCGAGCTTTTCATCGTCGACAAGACCATCCGCCCGAAACTCGTCGGCGGCCCGATCAAGCTGCCCTTCCTGCCGACCTTTTTCGGCCTCGTCGGCGGCGTCAAGACCATGGGCTTCCTCGGCCTCTTCATCGGCCCGGTGCTGATGGCGCTTCTGGTCGCAATCTGGCGCGAATGGGTGCGCGAAGTGGAACTCTCCGGCACCGCAAGCGCCGAGCTTCCGCCCTCACCGCCCACGCAGGACGATCCCGTTGATGAGGTCGCCACGCTTGAAGACGATAGCGAGGAAACGACGGCATTTCGGAAAGCCGCTTTCTGATTGCTGATGCCTGCAGTGAAGGGCTTGCTCTAACGCGGCTCAGCTGGGGAAAAATCCCTGAACCCCGCCTCCGTCATGCTCGGGCCTGTCCCGAGCATCTGCGACCGATTGATTTCACGCTACCTGGTTGGATCCTCGGCACAAGACCGAGGATGACGTCGAGTGTGCAGCACGGCTTGCCGGCAAACGCCCGCAGCAGGCTTAAAGCGCCTTTTCCATGAACAGGCTTAGCGGATCAGGCTTGTAGGGTGCGAAGGCTTCGATCTCCACAAACCCCGCCTTGCGGTAAAGGCCGATCGCTTCCGGCTGGCTGATGCCGGTTTCGAGCCGGATGGCGGCAAGGCCAAGCTCCAAGCCACGCGCAACAAGCGTATCCATGATCAGCTTGCCGATCCGCAGTCCCCTTGCTTCGGGGTCAACGAACATGCGCTTGATCTCCGCCGTGCCATCGCCCGCCTCCACCAGCGCGCCGCAGCCGACGACGCGGCCGTCATGCCGCACGACAAAGAAGGAGACATTGTCCTTTTCCAGCTGACCGATATCGACCAGATGATTGCTTTCGGCGGGATAAAGCGATGCCATATAGGCATTGGACAAATCGATGAGACGCAGAACCGCCTCCTGCCGGGGGGATTCAAGCTTGATTTCGGGAGTCATTGCGATGCCTGCCTTCTCTATAAAATGCGTATTTCGTCGTAATGTCACTGCAATCCGGATAGATGAGTTTCTAGAGCATTACTCCCGACAGAGGCAACACACACCATGAAAACAGCCCTCGTTCTCATGACCTTTCTAGGCTGCGACGACAGCGCCACCGATTGCCATTACATCGCCACATCGCAGCAGCGTTGGACGAGCATCGAACTCTGCGACGCGGTTTCCGAGAAGGAACTGGAACGCTACGCCAATGCGTCCTATCCGGTCGTGGTGGCCGTGTGCCAGACGCCGGGCGAGCAGACGCCCCAGACGGCGGGCAACACCCCTGGCACCCAGCCTCCGGCCGCCGCAGCACAGGCGCAGACCCAGCCGCCGGCCAGCGAACAGGTGACGCAGAAGGAAGAAGAGAGCCTGACCCGACAGGCGATCAGCCGCGTCAGCCGTATCCTGCCCTCCACAGAAGGTATAAAGCACCTTCTCGGCACGCCGGTACGGATTGTTGAAAACAGCTATTCGTGGATTGCCAAGCGGTTCGAGAAATAAGGAAAATGACCTCCCCTCATTCCTGTGCCTGCCACAGGAATCGAGCCAGCCCAAGTCCTTGGGCTGAAAAGACACCTCTCGCCGCGTAGACACGCGTCGGGCTGGGTTCCTGTGACAGGCACAGGCATGAGGGGCGCCAAACCAATCCCGAAACATCGCAACGTCCAGTGCAGGTGGCGATCGCCGAAATTCCCCAGCCCTCAGGCCGCTTCCACGGTCAGCGCTTCCGCATAGTGCCGCGCCTTCTGTCGTTCTTCGGCAATGGCAAGCTTGCGCACGGCGTGCAGCAGCTCAAAAAGCGTTTCGGAACCATCGACATGGCGGAAATGCGCAAGCAGTTCGGCCGAGACGGAGGCTGCTGCCTCTGAAAGATGCGAACGTGCGGCGCGGCGCCACATCAGCGTCGCTTCCGTGAAGACATCGATGGCATCACCAAGAAGGCCAACGGATTTGAACAGCGCCTTCAGCGCATGCGGCCGTCCCGTCGCCAGAATGGCGCGCACTTTGCGGTCGTCGAGGCCCGAGAGATTGACCATCGCCGCCGTGAAGAATTCCAGCCTGCCTGAACAGACGGCATGAATGAGAAGCGCCGGCGTCAGTTCCAGCCGCTGCCGCAGATGCTCCACCAGTGCCGGCAATTCGGGCGAAGGAACGTTGCCGGCAATAAGGATGGTGGCGGAATCCTCCGCCTCGCGAAAGATGCTGTCGGCGCGGTTTTGCGCGATCAGGGCATGCACCAGCGCCGAACCCGCCAGAGCCTCGCTGACGCGTCCCATTAACAGGTGGCGTGCATCGGCCGGCAACGCCTCGCGGCAAAGCAGGAGAGCGCGGATGTCGGCATCGCAGCCATGCCGCTCGGCAATGCGCCGCAAGGAAAATGGCGTGATGAAAGCATCGTCATTCTCGAGAAGCACAAGCGTTTCAGAGAGGTCGCCGACTTCGGCGAGCGCCGCGCAGACCCCGCGCGGCAGGCCCGGCCTTGCGGCGATGAGGGCACGGGTGAGGCTTTCGCCGCGCCCGGCAAGATCGACCAGATCGGCCTCGGTGAGTACGGGCGAGCGGGCAATCACGGTGCAGGCGATTTCCGGCTGGTCTTCGGCAAGCGAAACGAGAATGGCGCGCGGCGCCTCTGGAGCATCCGCCAGCGCCTCGGCAAGCGCCAGCCTGACACGCGGCGACGGATCGTCGAGAAGATAGGTCATCGCCATATAGGCGGCATCGCGGTTTTCCCGCACCATGTCGGACTGCAGATAGGCGCGGCCGAGAGCATTGGCGGCTTTCGCCCGCTCGGTCGATCCAGCCTTTTCAGACCAGCGAAGAAATGCCTGTACGATCACCTGAGCCTCGAAACACATTCACACAATGGATGACGGCATCATCGCCGCCACCATGTATAAAACTCTAGGCGCAAATGGTTTACGTTTGGTTCACCATAAAATTTAACCGTTGCCGGCGAAGAACTATATTTAAGGCGCAGTAGAAGGGCGCTGCAGCTGGAATACATCGCTGCCACCGTCGCAATAATCCATATAGCCCATGCGCGCCACGGGGCGCGCGAGCCCCATATCGATGCGCCCGTCGCGAATGATCGCATCGTCGATATGGATCGCCATGACCTGTCCGATCACCATCCAGGAATCCGCCGGCTTGCCGTCGATGTCCGTGAGCTGCTGTATCTGGGTCACCCGGCATTCCAGAACGGCCAGCGCCTCCCCAACGAAAGGCGCATCAACGACCCGGCCTTCAACAGCCGTCAGACCCGCAAGGGCAAACTCGTCAACATCATAGGCAACCGGTGCGGAAGAGGCATTCATCCGATCGATCAAGTGGCGGCTGACGAGGTTGGCGGTAAAGACGCCGGTCTCCTCCACATTGCGCAGGCTGTCCTTCCTGCCGCTGGAAGAGAACATGACGAGCTTCGGCCTATCCGAAATCGCGTTGAAGAAGGAATAGGGCGAGAGGTTGAGAGAGCCGTCCCTGCCCTTCGAACCGATCCAGCCGATCGGTCGCGGCGCGACGATGGCCTTGAATGGATCGTGCGGGAGACCGTGCTGGTTGGTGTCGGTGGTGTAGAACATCAGACGTCCCCAACCCAGGTGACCACATCCGCGAGCTCCGGCCTTGGCCGCTCCACCAGCGGGAATGTCGTCGAGCCGATGTGGATATAGCCCGCCACCTTCTCGTCTGCGGCAACGCCCAGCTCGGACAGGAATGCCGCGTCGAAAGCAAGCCACTCCGTCAGCCAGTTCGCCGCATAACCATTGGCATTGGCCGAAAAGATGAGATTGAGGCAAACAGCGCCGGCGGACATGACCTGTTCCCATTCCGGAATTTTAAAATGCGGCTTGGCGGTGCTGATGACGGCGATGACGACAGGCGCGCGGGTGAAGCGGGTGCGCTCCACATCCTGCTGCTGGAGATCCAGCTCCGGGTTCTTCTCCAGTGCGATCCGGAGCGCGGCCTCGCCAAGACGTACGCGATCTTCACCGCGGTAAACGACGAAACGCCAGGGCGCGAGCTTGCCGTGATCGGGCACGCGTACGGCAAGACGCAGGATTTCCTCGATTTCCGCTTTCGCCGGCCCCGGCTCGGCAAGCTGCAAAGCGGGCGTGGAGCGGCGAATCTTGAGATAGTCGAGGAGCTTGATATCGCTTGTCATGATCAAAAATCTTCCATTCTGCTGTCATCGCGAAATTATGGGCCTTGAAATAGCCACGGCATTGGTTTTGAAGTGGTCCGGGAAATTCTAGAAGTCAATCGGTATCCAAAAATGTCGGCAATCAAATTCGTGGCCAAATTCGCGACACGTCTGGCCATTGCGTTGGCCGCGGTCGGCGTTTTATCACAATCGGCTTTTTCGCAGGACGCTTTCAAGGACTTCAAGCAGCTTGGCGGCACACCGAAAATGCCGAAACTCAATGCTTTTACCGCCCCGACTGCGCCCAATGCCCCGACAAGCACCGCCCGCGATATCGCCATGGAAGCCAAGCTGACGAGCGAAGGCGAAGCGGTGAAGGAAGGCCTCTCCTGGCGCGTTTTCAGCCCCATTCCCGGCGCTGACGGCAAATTGCCGATGCTGGCAAGCTCCGAGGGCGGCTCGGCTGAATTTCATCTGATACCCGGCGAATATTTCGTCAACGTCGCCTTCGGCCGCGCCGGGGTCACAAAGAAGCTCAATGTGCCAAGTTCGGGCAACGTTCAAAAGCAGGTGCTTATTCTCGATGCCGGCGGCTTTGTGCTGAACGCGGTCGCAGGGTCCGACAAGCAGATCGCCGGCACCCAGCTGAAATTTTCCGTCTATTCGTCGGATGCCCGGCCGGATGGCGAGCGCGGCCTCGTCATGGCCGATATCAAGCCCAACACCATCGTCCGCGTCAATGCCGGCACCTATCACGTGGTTTCCGAATATGGCAACGTCAATGCGGTGGTGCGCGCCGATATCCAGGTGGAAGCCGGCAAGCTGACGGAAGCAACGCTCCAGCATCAGGCCGCCCAGATCACCCTCAAGCTCGTCTCCGAAGAAGGCGGCGAGGCCATTGCCGATACGGCCTGGTCGGTGCTGAACGGCGGCGGCGACGTGGTCAACGAAAGCGTCAGCGCCTTTTCGACCATGGTGCTGGCGGAAGGCGAATATACCGCCATCGCCCGCAACAAGGACAAGGTCTTCCAGCGCAACTTCAAGGTTACGTCGGGACGGGATTCGGATGTGGAAGTGCTGATGAAGGATCAGGCGCCGGAAGATATGACCGGGGATTTCGAGTAGGTTCGATTGAACTAATCGCGAGGCCAGCGGTATGCCCCAAAAACCTCTCCTCCGTCATGCCGGACTTGATCCGGCATCCAGCCACGGCGCGTCTGCGCCGTGAGAAACGAGTCTTTCGCGATCAAGGACTTGATCGCACTGGACCCCGGATCTAGTCCGGGGTGACGGAGTGCGGATGCCCCGCCTTCTGCCAGCACATCCCCACAAACAAAACGGCCCCCGAAGGGGCCGTAAGTATTATCAGGCAACCTGCTTCTTCGCCGCAAGCTTGCGCTTCACATCCGGCGGCGTCGCTTCGTCCACAAGGCTCGTAATCGCATCTTCCAGCGACATCGGCGTCTGGTTCTGCGAACCGAGACGGCGGATGTTGACGGTGCGCTCTTCCGCTTCCTTGCGGCCGCAGACGATGATGACCGGAACCTTGGTCACCGAATGCTCGCGGATCTTGTAGTTGATCTTCTCGTTGCGGAAATCGGTCTCGACCGCCATGCCGGCCTCGCGCAGCGCTTCGGCAACCTCACGGCCGTAATCATCGGCATCAGAGGTAATCGTCGCGACCACGACCTGAAGCGGCGCAAACCACAGCGGCATATGGCCGGCGAAGTTCTCGATGAGAATGCCGAGGAAGCGCTCCATGGAACCGCAGATGGCGCGATGGATCATCACCGGCTGCGTCTTTTCGGAGTTCTGGTCGATATAGAAGGCGCCGAAACGTTCCGGCAGGTTGAAGTCCACCTGCGTCGTGCCGCATTGCCATTCACGGCCGATGGCGTCCTTCAGCGTATATTCGAACTTCGGCCCGTAGAACGCGCCCTCGCCCGGCAGGATGCCGGTCTTGATGCGACCTTCGGACTGCTCCTCGATGGTCTTCAGAACATCCATCATCACGCTTTCGGCACGGTCCCAGAGATCGTCGGAACCGACGCGCTTTTCAGGACGCGTGGAGAGCTTGACGACGACTTCGCTGAAACCGAAATCCTCATAGACGGAGAGGATGAGGTCGTTGATGCGCAGGCATTCCGCCGCCATCTGCTCTTCGGTGCAGAAGACATGCGCATCGTCCTGCGTGAAGCCGCGAACGCGCATCAGGCCATGCAGAGCCCCGGAAGCCTCATAACGATGCACGGTGCCGAATTCCGCAAGACGGACGGGCATTTCGCGGTAAGACTTCAAGCCATGCTTGAAGATCTGTACGTGACCCGGGCAGTTCATCGGCTTCAGTGCGAAGACGCGCTGATCGGCTTCCTCGTCATCGGGATGGGTGAAGGCATGGGCGGATTTCACCGCGAACATGTTTTCCTGATACCAGCCCCAGTGACCGGAGGTTTCCCACAGCGACTTGTCCAGCACCTGCGGTGCATTGACTTCCTGATAGGTATTGGCAAGCCGGCGGCGCATATAGGCCGTCAGCGTCTGGAACATCCGCCAGCCCTTGCCGTGCCAGAACACGACGCCCGGGCCTTCTTCCTGGAAATGGAACAGGTCCATTTCGCGGCCGAGGCGGCGGTGATCGCGCTTTTCGGCTTCCGCCAGCACATGCAGATAATTGTCCAGCTCTTCCTGCGTCGCCCAGGCCGTGCCGTAGATGCGTGACAGCATCGCATTGTTGCTGTCACCGCGCCAATAGGCGCCGGCCACCTTCATCAGCTTGAAGGCCGTGCCGATCTGCCCCGTGGAGGCCATATGCGGGCCACGGCAGAGATCGAACCAGTCGCCCTGGTAATAGATCTTCAGGTCCTGACCTGCCGGAATGGCGTCGACCAGCTCGACCTTGTAGTTCTCGCCCTTGGCGGCGAACACTTCCTTGGCCTTCTCGCGCGACCAGACCTCGCGGGTAAACGGCTTGTTGCGCAGAATGATTTCCTTCATGCGCTTTTCGATCTTCGGCAGATCTTCCGGCGTGAAAGGTTCGTTCTTGGCGAAGTCGTAATAAAAGCCGTTCTCGATCACAGGGCCGATCGTCACCTGCGTGCCGGGCCACAGTTCCTGCACGGCTTCAGCCATGACGTGGGCGGCATCGTGGCGGATGAGCTCCAGCGCACGCCCGTCTTCACGCGTGACGATCTCGATTTTGCCATCGGTGATGGTCTCGGACAAATCGCGCACGGTGCCGTCAAGCGCAATGGCGACAGCCTTCTTGGCAAGCGATTTGGAAATGGATTCGGCGACCTCGCGGCCGGTCGTACCGGCGGGGTAACTGCGCACGGATCCATCGGGAAATGTAAGGGAAACAGCTTCAGACATTGTCTAACTCTCCTGTCCAGTCCCGCCAACGAATGCGGGTGGTGTTGGAATAATAATCGCCCGACTAGTAATGGGCAGGCAGGCTGATAAAGAATTTTGCCGTTCCAGTCAAAGGTGAACGGCATTTCACCGGAGCATTTCAGCGAGTCCGTTGACGGTATTGGCGTTGCGGGTCGTCCCTACCCCAAGCCTCCTGGTGGTCAATACCGATAGAAGCCGGCTTTCGCTTGGCTTGCCGCCAAAATCGATCCAGAGGTCGCCGCCGACAAGGGTGATCTTTTCATCCCGGCGATATTTCTCCAGAAACCCAAGGATGTCGCTGCCGAGTGGTTCGCGCATCACCCGCACGCAGACGTCCGGTGGATGACCGTCAGTAAACGGGTTCTCGGCGGTCAGTCTCAGCCAGTCAGGGGCTGAACGAACGAGAATATCCACGTGTTTGCCGAACCGTTTCTCGAAGGCGCGTTCAAGCCTGTCCTCGATATCGCGAACAGGGGCAGCCTGCGCGTGAAAGACAAGATTTCCAGTCGCGACCAGCGTTCTGCAGTCACCTAAACCGAGCTCCTGCGCCATTTCACGCAGATCGGCCATGAGGAGCCGCCTGCCCGCACCAAGCACGATACTGTGCAGCAGAGCCACATAGGTCATCGGCGCAGCTTCCAGTAACGCCAGGGCGCCCACCAGCGCCTGTTGCCGCCGAGCGTTTCCGGCACCGGGTCAAGCCCGCTGGTGCCGCCCGGCCCGCAGCGCGCGACGCGAAACAGCGTCATCCATCCCCCCGCCCAAAGCCCGTGACGGGCAATGGCCTCATAACCATATTCGGAACAGGTGGGGATGTGGCGGCAGGAGTTTCCGATGAAGCCGGAAAGCGTAAGCTGATAAAGCCGGATGAAACCGACACCCAGAAGCCGCCCCGGCGTTTTGGCAAAGGCGCCGCCCCAGTTGCGGGATCGCCCGGCCTTCACCGCCGTCTCATTATGCCGGCAGCCCGGTTCGCCGCACATCGCCTAACCCGCAGCGTTCAGAACCGGCCGGCTCTCGATCTGGTCGAGCGCATCGATCACCGCTTCGAAAGTCAGCATGGTCGAGGCGTGGCGGGCCTTGAAGTCCCGGACAGGTGAAAGCACGCGCATATCCGCAAAACGCCCCGTCGGCCCCTCGCCGTCCTGTTTCAGCATGGCAAGCATGTCTTCGCGCGCCTGCCGAAGCTCTGCACTGGAAGCACCGACGATATGATGCGCCATGATGGAGGCGGAGGCCTGCCCCAGTGCACAGGCGCGAACTTCGTGCGAAAACGCAGTGACGATGCCGCCTTCGAGCTTCAGATAGACCTTGAGTTTCGAGCCGCACAGCCGCGAGTGTTTCTCGGCGCTGGCATCGGCATCCTCGAGAACACCGATCAGCGGAATATTCCCGGCAAATTCCAGAATGCGATTATTGTAGATATCGTCCATCGTCAGGTGTCCGGCGCGCTCAAGAATGCCCAAAAACAGGACAGGTCAAATTTTTCAAACACAGCGTTTCTCGCGGTGAAGCTTTCCTGCCCTTCATTCTCATTATATGCTAACGAGCTTTCTGGACATCAAGCTGCGATGAAATTAACGGCTCTGATACCGAAATATTAGCATCGGTCTTGCCAAAATGCTGTAAAACAACCAGATAGCAGCAACAGCGGACAGAAGTCCGCTTTTAAAAAAACGAAGTTCAGGTGCGGCCTTGACCCGCATCGGGAGAGACGGAATGGATGCGATCGTGAAGAATTTCCCCGGCGCTGGCGCAAAACCCGATGTGGCCGAGGCTCGCCCAAGCCAGGCGGAAGCGGAAGAAGCAGTACGCGTTCTTCTGCGCTGGGCAGGAGAAAACCCCGCCCGCGAAGGTCTCCTGGATACGCCCAAGCGCGTCGCCAAGGCCTACCGCGAACTCTTCGCCGGTTATGAGCTGAACGTTCAGGACGTGCTCGGCACGACCTTCGAGGAAGTCGGCGGTTATGACGATGTGGTGCTGGTGCGCGACATCCCCTTCTTCTCCCATTGCGAACACCATATGGTGCCGATCGTCGGCAAGGCGCATGTTGCCTATCTTCCGGCCGGACGCGTTCTTGGCCTGTCGAAGATCGCCCGCGTCGTCGAAATCTTCGGCCGCCGCCTGCAGACGCAGGAAAACATGACCGCGCAGATTGCGAGATCCATCGAGGAAACGCTGAAACCGCGCGGCGTGGCCGTCATGATCGACGCCGAACATATGTGCATGTCCATGCGCGGCGTAAACAAGCAGGGGTCCACGACCCTCACCACCAGCTTCACCGGCACGTTCAAGAACGATCCGGCCGAGCAGGTACGCTTCATGACCATGGTGCGGAACCGTTAAGGTTCCGCTTTTCCTCCGGGGTAGCAATGTCCATATCGTTTCCGTCCGCGCCCGCGGACAAGGAAGTGCTAGAAAACGCAGGCCTTTTTTCACCGCGATTCGATGCCCACGGCCTCGTCACCGCCGTGGTCACCGATGCCCGTGACGGCGAATTGCTGATGGTCGCCCACATGAATGCGGAAGCCCTGTCGCTGACGCTCCAAACCGGCATCGCCCACTATTACAGCCGCTCGCGCGACAAGATCTGGAAGAAGGGTGAGACCTCAGGCAACCTGCAGACGGTGAAGGAATTCCGCACCGATTGCGATCAGGATGCCGTGTGGCTGAAAGTGTCCGTCGCCGGCCACGATGCGACCTGCCATACCGGCCGCCGCTCGTGCTTCTACCGCACGGTGGAACTTGCCGATGGCAATGCCGTGACAAAAATCACCGACGATACCCGCCATTTCGATCCATCCGCCATCTATTCGGACAAGTGAACCTCGATCTTCCATCGGCCGCACCAATTTGCTACCAATATAGCGGGTTCCGGGAGATAAAGGGCGGGACCTGAAAACTGGCAGGGAGTGCGGTCATGTTGGGATGGGGAAATCGTCACAATCCTCTTGCGGTTGGAAATCCCGAAAACATCGGCAACGAGCCGCCCGTCACCGAGATTGTCGACACACGCCGCATCGCGCTGGCGCTCGGCGGCGGTGCAGCGCGTGGATGGGCCCATATCGGCGTTTTGCGGGCGCTGGACGAGGCCGGAGTGAAGATCGGCATGATTGCCGGCACTTCGATCGGCGCGCTCGTGGGCGGCTGTTATCTGGCCGGCAAGCTCGATGAGCTGGAGGAATTCGCCCGCTCGCTGACGATGCGCCGCATTGCCGGCCTGCTCGATCTGACGATCGGCGGCGGCGGCCTCTTCGGCGGCATGCGGCTGACCAAGCGCATGCAGGAACATCTGGAAGGCCTGCGCGTCGAAAATCTCGATCATCCCTTCATCGCTGTCGCCACGGAACTGCGCACCGGCCATGAAGTCTGGATTCATCAGGGCGATCTCGTCACGGCGCTACGCTCATCCTATGCGCTGCCGGGGATTTTCGAGCCGGTGCAATGCAATGGCCGCACCCTGATCGATGGCGCTCTGGTCAACCCCGTGCCGGTTTCGGTCTGCCGGGCCTATGAGCAGGCGCTCGTCGTTGCCGTCAACCTCAATTATGATCTGTTCGGCCGCTCCGCCGTGGTCAAGCACTCGGCTTCGTCACCCGGCGGCGGCGCACCGCCTGCGGACCACCCGCCGCGCCCCGGCCTGCCGGGCGTTATGGTGCAGGCCTTCAACATCATTCAGGACCGGATTTCGCGCTCGCGCCTGGCGGGCGATCCGCCCGACCTCATGCTGCATCCCCGCATAAACGATATCGGCCTGTCGGAATTCCATCGCGCCAGCGAGGCCATCGACAGAGGATATGAGGAAACGCGCTCCCGCATACCCGAACTCACCCGCATGCAGCAGGCGTTCCGACGCTGAAGCGTGGCGCACAGGGGTCTATGTCAGCGCTGAGAATTTCGAGCTTGGGGTAGCACACTTCGTCCCCACACCCTCATTCCTGTGCTTGTCACAGGAATCCAGCCAGCCCAAGTCCTTGGGCTGAGAGGTCTCTTTCCGCCGCGCAGACGCGCATCGACTGGATTCCTGTGACAAGCACAGGAATGAGGGAGTCGGGGCACTCAGTCAAACCTTGGGGAATGCCCCGTTGCAAACCATCGTCTGCCGTCGCACAATCTCAGCCGGCGATATAGGCCTTGATATGTTCGGCCTCCAACTCGATCTCGCCGATCCGCGCCTTCACCACGTCACCGATGGAGATGATGCCGGCAAGACGGCCGTTTTCCTCGACCGGGATATGGCGGAAACGTCCGCCCGTCATGATCTCCATCAACTCGTCGGTGGTGGAATTGTGATGACAGCGGATGACATTTCTGGTCATGGCCGCCGAGACCAGTTGCTGGAGGGAAGCGGCGCCCTGGCCTGCCACGGCTTTCACCAGATCGCGTTCCGTGAAAATGCCGAGAACGACACCGTCGGCATCGGTCACCACGAGAGCGCCGATCTTGTGCGCATGCAGCGTTCCCGCCGCCTCGCCAATGGTTACGCCCGGACCGACAGTCACGACATCCCGGCCCTTGCGGTCGAGAAGATCTTTTACGAATGTTGCCATGCCTTCCTCCTCTTTTCAGCAATTCGCATCACGCCGCGGTCTCCCCCGACGGTTGCAAATCATGGAGCATGGTGCGCTGAGGCCCGCGTGAATGCAATCCCGGATGGGACGCGCGCAAGCAAATTTGCGCCACGGCCGACAAGGAGCGTGATTGCTTCAGCGCAGCGGACGATCGAACAGGCCGAAGAAAAGAAAACCAAGCAGGAAGCCGAAAATATGCGCATCCCAGGCGATTGCACCGCCGACATCGCCGAACAGCGGAACCCCGACCGCAATCAGCACATTGCCGAAAAGCCACATCAGCGTGAAGACGAGCACTGTTCTGTTTGAAAGCGCCGCCAGAATGCTCTGCCGCGGCATCAGATGCCCGAAAGAAGCGCTGTAGCCGCCGCGAGCGGGGAAAGCGAAACGGCAGGCGGCCCCCATAAGCGCCGAAACCACACCTGACGCCCCGATCAGGACCGTGACATCACCCCAGTTCAGCGCCGCATGGCCAAAGGCCGAAACGGCGGCGGAAATGCACCACAACAACACGAATCGAAGTGTGCCGATCCGGCGCAGAACCGGCGCGCCGAAGGCCATCAGCCACAATCCGTTAAACAGAATATGCTCGATGCCGCCATGCAGGAAAGAATAGGTGACCGGCGTCCAAAGCCATTCCATTCCCTGCTGGGAGAAAGACATGGCATAACGCAGCGGAATGAAGCCAAATGTGAAAATGTACCAGGCGGTGCCCTCTTCCGACAGAAAATAGGCCGGAAGCACATAGGCCAGGAGCAATGCAGCCAATAGACCGACCAGAAACGGCGGCAGGTTGAAGACGGGATTGTTCGTGTCGTCTTTCGGCTCCGGAGTTTCCGAAACCGGCGGCTGTTCGCCGTCGCCATAGGACATGATCCCATCCCTGTCTTTTTAGAAATTTGCGTCTCCGAGCAATATAGGAAGCCCGGACGAAAAAAAAGCCGTGCTGCCTTTGATGCACCTAGCGCGAAAACCCTATCGGTCCAAGCGCCGGGATCAAGGACAGTCCGGCTTGAGACAGCGCCCTGAAAGTCTCGGGCGGAGCCATCAATTGTGCTGACGGACGTTACCCCGACATGGCTGCACCGATGCCATGGCCTCTGCCGCCGCGCAATCTCAACCATTTGTTAACCTTAACAAAATCGGCTGGCACGAAATTCGCTACACCTGTCCATACAGACGTTCGAAACGACATGATGTCCCAAAAACGAACATGGAGAACAATGCCATGAAAAGCATCGGCGGACTGGACATATATAACTATTGGGACGAGTTGCGCGGCAATAAGCCCGCCCCCCGTCGCGAAGACATCGATCCCGCAAAGCTCAAACATCATCTGGGCGATCTCTTCATCCTCACGGACAAGGGAGAACACTCACCGTTCTTTCGCCTGGCCGGGACTCGTCTCTGCGATCTGTTCGGTCGGGAATTGCGGGATCGTCCGTTTTCGGAGCTATGGCCGGCGGAAAAAGCCGTTTTCCCCTGCCGCGTCGCGCGCGGCATCTTGCAGCATAGGTTACCCGTGGTGTTCGACGTAGAGGCTGAGGATAATCATGGCGCGGCGCCGCTGGCATTCGAGATGCTGTTGCTGCCGCTGCACACGGATAAAGGCACCGCTCCGCGGCTGCTTGGCGCATTGCTTGCGGAACGGCCGCGTCATGAATTCGACGCGCCCATCAACTGCCTTTTGATGAAAAGCAGTCGTCTGCTGCATCTGGACATCGCCTCGGCGGAATATGCAGCAAGCGTGGAAGCCGCGGCTACACCGCGCGCAGGAGGATATTGAACAAGTGACGTACCCGCCCCTGCGCCCGGTAGATGGGAAAGCGCCGCGAAACGTCCTGCGAAAACGTCAGGCATGTAACGATTATTGTTATTTGGGAAAATTGTAGAGATCAAAGAATACAGTCTGTTAACTCGGATAAGGTAGAGACTTCTCATCATCATCCCTTTCAATTGCGCTGTCCATGTTTTCATCTCGCTCGGTCAACACCGCCCAAATCCTGCGTCCGGTTGAAGAGGCATCCCTCGATGAGGCTGTCCGTGTGTCGTTCACCGGCCGTCTCATGTTGCCCGACCATCAGGAATATGATTGCACAGCGACCGAGATGACTGCCGAGAAAGCACAGTTCAGTTGCTCCGGCATCGCCCGCAACGGCGACCGCGTCATCGCCTATCTCCAGCATATCGGCCGGATCGAAGGCACCGTGACATCGCTCACGGCATCAGGCTTCGTCATCGCCATCAATGCACCGGAGCGCAAACGCGAAAAGCTGGCCGCCCAGCTGGCATGGATCGCCAAGCGCCAATTGCTTGGCCTGCCGGAAGACCGCCGCCACGACCGCCTGACACCGCGCAATGCCAAGGCGCAGCTGGTTCTGGAAGACGGCGTCCTCGTCACCTGCCGGCTGATCGACCTTTCGCTGTC
The DNA here is from genome assembly GCF_018873185.1 of Rhizobium sp. X9. Lineage (NCBI taxonomy): Bacteria > Pseudomonadati > Pseudomonadota > Alphaproteobacteria > Hyphomicrobiales > Rhizobiaceae > Rhizobium > Rhizobium sp. X9. The sequence continues at coordinate 1,570,133 of NZ_CP071311.1, forward strand.
GGGTGCTGCAATCGAAATCGAAAATCGGCCGCCACTCGGCAGCCGCGTGCAGCTCGGCAAGGCCATGAGCGGTAAGATCGTGCGCCACTTCATGGAAGGCGTGGCGGTCGAGTTCGACCGCGTCCAGTCGCCCGACGCTCTGATCGAATTTCTCTAGACATTTCCAGCGACAGTCTGGAATCCTTTTACGCACAGAATGCGTAAATCCGGGGTGCGAAATGCCCCGACAAATTCGATCCATGGAACGTGAAACAGGCTTGATGCGGGCGCAGCATTTCGGTGCGCGCCAGAGCCGGTCACGAATGCTGCTTGCCGTTATGACAGCCTCGAGCCGGATCAAGTAAGCTCAAGTCCCTAGTTCAGAACAAACATGCCACCGCGCGGACGCGCATCGACGCGATTCCCGCAAAACCGGAATGGCGGCGGCGGAGATTGGGTTTTAAACAGCACTTCCTGCAACGTCTATTCCGCTTAACCCAGATGCCATATGGCCGGTCACAGCGCGTAACTTAGCGCCACTGCGGGCAGTTTCCCGCACATGGCCCGTCAGGAAAACGCCCGTTCCAAAACTTTTTCCAAGAAAAAAGCAGTTTTTTTGAAGTTTTTTTGGCTGCCTTTTCATGCTGTCCCGGCTTGAAACAGCCATCCCAAAACGGGAAATCCACGTTCCCGCCCTGCTACACCGGATGACTTCACGCGGCCGTGAAAACAGCCCCGGTCAGAAAATCGCTGTCAATACAGGGGAATAAATGGCTACCAAAAGACTAAGGGCTGGATGCGTAAAATTCTAATAAAATTTATCTCAAACACGCATAAAAACTCACTCAAATACAGTTCAAAATAGCGGCTAATTTGCTGAAATTTAAGCTCAAATTGCCCCACCTAAATTTCCGGCGGGTCAAAATATACCTGCGAATGTCTCCTCAACACGGGGAGACAAGCAATGAACAACAACCGTATCGTTTTCGTCCTGATCGCATTCATCGTAAGCGCCTTCGCAAGCCAGGCAAGCGCATCGCCGGCCGCCGTCATGCGTGTGATCGGCAAGGCCAACCCGCCGATCGGCCACTATGAATTCTGCCAGACCTATCAGAGCGAATGCCAGCCGACCTCGCTGGACGCCGGTCCGATGAAGCTGACCGAAGAGCGCTGGAAGACGATGCTGGACGTCAACTACACCGTCAACACGACGATCACGCCGATGACCGACATGGAAATCTACGGCGTTGAGGAACGCTGGGCCTATCCGACCACGGTCGGCGATTGTGAAGACTTCGTGCTTCTGAAGCGCAAGATGCTGATGAACAAGGGCTTCTCCGCCTCCAACCTGCTGATCACGGTAGTTCTGCAGCCGAATGGCGAAGGCCACGCTGTCCTGACTGTTCGCACCGATCGCGGCGATTTCATCCTCGACAACATGCGCAACAAGGTCATGAACTGGTCGGAGACCGAATATACCTACCTGAAGCGCCAAGACACGGCCAATCCCGGCCGCTGGATGAAAATTCAGGATGGCCGCGCCACCAACGCCGTCGGCGGCATCAACTAAAGCCTTTCAAAGGGCAGCAATACCGTCTCCCCAAACGAAAAAGCCGGCTCCGCAAGGAAGCCGGCCTTTTCGTTTTCATGCAATTCGCTGAGCGTCAGAGCAGACCGAGCTCGGCCAGCTCCCGGCGCAGATCGGAAGGCATATCCTCACCGCCCGCACCGCCGCCGCCGAGATCGCGTGGCGCCTCGTCGTCCTTGAGATAACGCCAGCCCTGAAACGGCCGCTTCGGCGCTGGCGAGGTTTCGATCACCTCTGGGCCGAGAATGAGATCACAGCGGCTAATACCGTCGTCGCCCTTGAAGGAGCGGAGATCGAGAAGCTTCTGCCGCGCCTGCACCTGCCCCTTGATGACCCAATAGAGCGAGCCGCCTTCCAGCAGTTCCTCAACTCTTTTGGGGATCATCCGGGTGGTGTGGACGCTATGCGGCTCAAGGCCAGCGGCAATGGCGGTGAGCGAGCGATGGGCGACCCAGTCTCTCAAATCCTGGAGTGAATCCGCGCCGACGCAAAGTTTTATCAGATGTAGAGGCATGGCCCTATCAATGCCTTTTTGCGGCGGGCGTCAAGCATCTGGACAATGCCCGCCGCCCTGCCCGCTCAGCACTCCACAACGTTGACGGCAAGGCCGCCGGTGGAGGTTTCCTTGTATTTCTCGCTCATGTCGTTGCCGGTCTGACGCATGGTTTCGATACAGGCGTCGAGAGGCACGAAATGCTGGCCGTCACCCTTCAGCGCCAGCGACGCCGCCGTCACCGCTTTCACGGCACCCAGCGCGTTGCGCTCGATACAGGGCACCTGCACCAGCCCGGCGATCGGATCGCAGGTCATGCCGAGATGATGTTCGAGCGCGATTTCGGCGGCATTTTCGATCTGTTCCGGCGAACCGCCCATGACGGCGGCAAGACCTGCGGCTGCCATCGCGGCAGCGGAGCCAACCTCGCCCTGACAGCCCACCTCGGCACCGGAAATGGAAGCATTGTGCTTGATGATGCCGCCGATGGCCGCAGCCGTCAGCAGGAAATCACGCACGTCATCGACGGTCGCATCCTCATGGAAATGCCGGAAATATCTGACCGTCGCCGGAACGACACCCGCGGCACCGTTGGTGGGTGCAGTGACCACGCGGCCGCCGGCGGCGTTTTCTTCATTCACGGCCATGGCGTAGACGCTGAGCCAGTCATTCGCCAGAACCGGGTTCATCCGGTTGCTGCGCCACTCCTCATTCAGCTTCTCATAGATGGAACGGGCGCGGCGGCGCACCTTCAGGCCACCCGGCATGATGCCATCGACCTTAAGGCCCCGCTCGATACAGCCGTTCATCGCTTCCCAGATCTGGTCGAGACGTTCGTTCAGCTCCTCGCGGGAAACCACCGTTTCCTCGTTCGCACGTTTCATCTGCGCGATGGTTCGGCCTGAACGGCCCGCCATCTCCAGCATTTCCCGCGCGGTGGCGAAAGGATAAGGCACGCGCGGACCGTTATCGATTGTCTTGCCGCGCTGCTTGATCGCCTCCAGTTCCGTATCGGTGACGACGAAACCGCCGCCAACGGAATAATAGATGCGCTTGATCAGCAGCCGGCCCTGATTGTCGAAGGCGGAGAAAGTCATGCCGTTGGCATGGCCCGGCAGCGGGTTCTTCTTGTCGAAGACCAGATCCTCGGCCGGCCGGAACTCATAGGAAGGATGGCCGGGCGGTGACACGGTGCCGGCCTTTTCCACCTTTTCGATAATGGCGTCCATCGCATCGGGATCGACAAGGTCCGGCCGCTCGCCCGTCAGACCGAGAATGACCGCACGCCCGGTGCCGTGACCAATGCCGGTAAAGGCAAGAGAGCCATGCAGGCTGACCTTCAGATGCGAAACGGAGGCACCCGCCGGACGCGGCCACTCATCGGAAAGGATCAGTGCCAGAAAACGGTTCGCCGCCGTCATCGGCCCCATCGTGTGGGAGCTCGAAGGACCGATACCGATCTTGAAGACGTCGAAAACCGAAAGAAACATGAGGTTTGTCCTGAATAATAATGGATTCCACCACCATCATATCCAAAGCCGGGGCGGATCGCCACAAAAGAGCGTCAGTGGTTTGTACAGCTGCGACATCTCATCCGCAGAAACGAAAACAGCACGGTTTCCAAAGGAAAACCGCGCCGTTTCAAAACCCGTCAATTCAGGAGAAGTGCTTATGGGCTGCCAAAAATGTACGTCAATGCGAGAAAAGCGGCAAAGCCTGCAAGTGCGCGCAAGGTGACGCCCCAGCAGGATTTCTGAGCGGTTTCTTCCATGATTACTCCAGCTATTCACTCTCCGGGGGATCTTCAAGACCCGGCCCGTGGGTGAAGCATTTATTAAAATCCGGCGGGGAACGCAAATGCAAAAAGCGGCTAAATGAAGGCGTTTTTGACAGGCTGCCATTCGCCCATTGCATAGGTATATGAAAAAACAAAGCCTTAGAGGCAGGTGTCAACAAAGCCATTTCCACCCCTCGCCTCAATTTGAACCAAAGTGTAACCGGTTTATGAAGGTTTCGCACAAACGCCTGTTGAAAACCGTTGCCACCGGCACGTTAAGGTCGAATTTCCGCAGCTGGACTGTTGCGCCTTGAAAGCCTGCGACCACTGCTCTATCGACAGACAACGGCAACGGGACACGTCATTTCATGCAGCAGGCATCATCCTTTCCCGATCGCGAGACGGTCGCATCGAAACTGGCCTCGCTTGCGAGCGAGGATAAGGCCTGGGTGCTGCTGTTGATGGAAAACGCCGTGCAGGATGAAAATCTGCTGGCCGGCCTCAATCTTTATCTCGACCAGCAGGCCAACGCTCCGTTCCTCAACAGCTTGAAGCTGGAGACATCAGGCGAATGGCTTGGCGGCAACGCCCCGGCGCGCCTGCAGATCCGCCTCATGGAAACAGCCAAGGCGAGCCAGCATCCGGCCTATCTTGCCTTCCGCAAGGGGCTGACGGCATCAGCGGGTCTGGAAAAAGCCTACCCCAAGGCCCCGATCTGAATTTTCGGCTTAATCGGGCACCTTCTCGACGACAGCGATGATCGGCCCCATGGGGAACAGCGAATCTCGCCTTCTCATCGCGGGAATGTCGACGCTGGAAATCGTGCCGTCGAGATAAAGCGCGTTCGGCGCATCCAGCACGTCGCGGAACAGCGTCGCGAAGTCGTAAAACCGCACGGTATTTTCCGAAATCGCGAAATGCACCCTGCCGTCGCGGGACACGCCAACGCCGTTGCGGCGTTTCAGGCTGTCGCTGTCGGGCAGAAATCGCGGATGCAGCTTTCCGTCGATTACCAGCATCGGCCCGGACTGGGTGGCGAAATCCGGCTTAACACCTGCCGCCAGATAGGCCTGCGTTTCGAGAACGCCCGCCGTGGTTCCCTTTAGATAAAAGACGCCATTCGGCAGAAGATGAAAATTGCCCCAGCCGCCACCCGTGCTGATCGGCGAGGTCTCGACACCATTTTCGATAAAGAGACCGACCGGTGAATAGTCCGAATGATACATGCCGCCATTCATGGCGAAGATGCTGAACATGTGCTGCCGCCAGAGCGCAGAGGAAAGATCGGAAAAGGTGCGATATCCCTCACCCGAGACATGGTCGCGATCGTAAATACGGATCGTGCTTTTTGCCGGATCGAAACTGCAGACGGTATAGCGGCCTCCCGCATGGTCCATGGTCTTGCAGAAATCCACCTGTCCACCTGCCTGAGCCGAGAACGGCAAAAGCAATGGCAGCAGGAACCTCATCAGTCTTTTCATAGATCGTCCGTTCATGCCTTCCCGCCCGCATCATGGCGCGATTCTCACAACATGAACTGTGACCGTGAAATCAGGTCAAAGAAAAGGCGCCAGCCGGATTTCGGATGGCGCCACTTTTCCAAGGGGAGATGTTTAGCGGCGGGCGGCGCGGTCAACGTTGCGGCCGGCGTCCTGCGTTGCATCGACGGCGTTCGCCGTATCCCGGCCCATGCCACGAATGGTATTGCCGCATGAACTCAAGGTCACGACGGTCAGCAAAGCGACGAAGACAGTCGAAAGAATACGTGTGATCATTTGAAAACTCCCCTATGACTTGCGTCCAAAGCAAGCGCCAATGTGATATGCGTCACAATAACGTGAGCCGTAAAAATCGGTTCCACCTGCGGTTCAAAAAATCACGTCAATGAAAATTAACATGGTTTTCAAGTTCGTAACGGAAACTCGCGCCTGAGGAAAATCGTGTGAGTGACATGACTGATATCAACAATCGGCTTCTGGTGATGACGGCGGGTGGCCTGAACCCCAATGTCATGATCAATGCGCTGGCCTCCCGTTTCCCCGACATCCACGTCTTTGTGGAACAGCCCGAGAGCAAAGCGGCGATTCTCAAGCGACGGGCGCGCCGGCTCGGCTGGATCGCTGCCGCAGGCCAGATGGCAACCATGGTTGCTTCAAGGCTTGGCAAACGCTTCACGCTTAAAAGAACGCGGGAGATCATTGCCGAACACGGGCTGCTTCCCGATCTCCATCACGCGGTGCCCGTCACGCAGTTTTCCTCACTGAACGACGCGGAATGCCACAAGGCGGCCAATACTTTACAACCGGCGGCTATCTTCACCATTTCCTGCCGAATTCTGTCGCCGGCCACCCTTCATTCATTGCAGTGCCCGGTCATCAATTTCCACGCCGGCATCAATCCGGCCTATCGCGGCCAGATGGGTGGTTACTGGGCGCTGGTGGAAAAGGACCGGGGTAATTTCGGCGCCACCGTTCATCTGGTCGACAGGGGCGTGGATACCGGCGCGACGCTCTATGAAAAACGGCTGAAGCCCTCGCCTTCCGACACGATCGCCACCTACCCCCTGCTCTTGACCGCCGGTTCGGTCGATATTGCCGTCAGCGCCATAGAGGACGCCCTTTCCGGCAGCCTGTCACCAAAGCCGCCCTCGCCCGGAAAATCCGTGCTGCGGTTTCCGCCGCCGATCTGGACATGGCTGTGGAACGGGCTGACGAAGCGGGTCTGGTAGGCAGGCCCATCATCAGGCCACCTGAGCCCAAGCTTCGTCGCAGATGCAGGTCTGTCTTGCCGCAACAGGCAAAGACTTGGGTGAAGAACCGGTGCATGATAATAAAAAGGACCATGCACAAATTGCCCGATATCGCCACCTCTTCCATTATCCCTGCTTCCATAGAGGCCTCACCCACACAGGTGCTTGGCCCGGCAAGTCTTGCCGGCCTGTTCCCGCAGGGTGTGCGCGTCTACCTGACCGACACCGGAGCGGCCTCGCAAGGCAGGCTCGTGGATGCCGCCAGACATCTTCGTGAACTCGGCTACAACCCCGTGCCGCATCTTGCAGCGCGGCGCATATCCTCCCGCGCGGACTTTGAGGAACAGGTGAAGCGGCTTGCGGGCGAAGCGGGTGTGTCGGAGGTGCTGGCGGTCGGCGGTGGCGTCGACAGGCCAGCCGGTCCCTTCGCCTCCAGCATGGACATGCTATCGACCGGCATCTTCGATCGCTGCGGCATAAATCATATCGCGATTGCCGGCCACCCCGAGGGCAGCCCCGATTTCAGCGAGGAGACGGCAATGGCCGCGCTCAGGCTGAAACGCGATTTTGGCGAAAGAACCGATGCGACAATGCGCATCGTCACGCAGTTCGGCTTCGATCCCGCACGCTTCATCACCTGGGCGGAAGGGCTTGCGGCATCAGGCATCGACCTGCCGGTACATATCGGCGTTTCCGGCCCGGCAAAGATCACGACGCTGCTGAAATATGCCGCTCTCTGCGGTGTCGGCAACTCCATCGCCTATCTGAAGAAGAATGCGCTCTCGCTGACGACGCTTGCAAAGGGCCACTCGCCGGAAAGCATCGTCGGACCGATCGAACGGCACTGGCAGGCCAACCCGAAAGGGCCGATCCGGCAGATCCACGTTTTCCCCTTTGGCGGATTGCAGAATTCCGCCGACTGGCTGGTGGGGCGCGGAAGCTGGCCGTACGATAAGGATGGTTCGGCATCGCCAGGCTCGATGGCTGTCTGAGAACGGGCCTGCTTTGGCGCGACGGACACGGTCCGCCGCGCGTTTCCTCAATGCACCTTACGCCGCCTTGGCGACTTCGACAAAGGCGTTGCGGATGCTTTCCGCCACCGCGAGGATGGGACGCGAGGGCTTTTCGGCCGTGATCAGACGAATATCGAAACAGCCAAGTTCCGGCAGACCTTCCTTGTCGCCGAGAATGACCATGTCGTTTAACACATAGGATCGCGGCAGGGGTGCGATGGCAAGATCGGCGGCAATCGCCGCGCGCTGCGCCATCGTGTGACCGCTGAGATAGGCCACGCGGAAATTGCGCCCGCGCTTTTCAAGCGAATTGATCGCCTCCGAACGCCATATACAGCCCTCTTCCCAAATCGAGATCGGCAGCGGATCGCGAAGATGGGCCGTGCCGCATTTCGCCCCCGCCCAGACCAGCCGCTCGCGCATCAGCACCTCGCCGGTATCCCTCAGCGGATGCGAGGCACAGTTGACCAGCGCCAGATCCAGCCGCCGTTCATCCATGCGCTTATAGAGGTTGGAACTGGAATCGATCGTGACGTCGATCATGATACCGGGAAAAACCTCGGCAAAACGCTTGAGGATGCCCGGCAGCAGACCACGTTCGCCAATATCTTCCGGCGCGCCGAGACGGACCACACCGGAAAGTTCGGGCATGACGAAACGCGACACGGCCTCGTTGGAAAGCGCGATCATGCGGCGCGCATAGGTCAGCAGCGTTTCGCCATGCGCCGTCAGCGTCACCGAGCGGGCATCGCGCAGGAACAATGTCGTCTTCAACTGTTCCTCGAGCTTCTTGATCTGCATGGAAACGGCCGACGGCGTTCTGAACACCACCTCGGCGGCGGTGGAGAAGTTTCCCGTTTCCGCAATGGCGACGAAGGTTCTCAATATGTCGTTATCCAGCAACGGCAGGGGTTGGCGGAAAGTTACGGTCATGACACGTGCCTTCAAATATTTTGATTTATAGATGGATATCATTTCGTTTGATTGAATGTCAACAAGGGCGCACCATCCGGGACATCGAATGACAGGGCCGAACGAGGCCTCTTCGGAGCCGGGCACTGATCCTGCACAGGCAGGCGCCGAAGCCGGCAGACTACGCCGGCCAGTCATTCAGAACATTGATGAGTGATATAAAATTCATTCTCTTGTTTGATGAAATATGCAGGCGCATACCCAAGTCGCAAACAGGATCGTGGTTCAGGAAAGGATCAAGACAATGACCATGATACATTATCTCCCGACGGTGACACGCTCCCCGCATCGTCCTTCGCCCGGCTGGCTGAATCGCCTGTCGGGCTATGTTTCCGGACTTTACCAGTCGTGGCAGCGCGCAAGAATGCTGCGTGCGCTGGAAGGGCTGCCCCCTGAAACATTGAAGGACATTGGATGGCCGACGACAGACAACAACCGCATACGCATTGTTCGCAAATAAACCGAGACCGGTGGTTCGCAACCGCTTAGAGACTTGCGAACCACCGCCACTCACCCTTCAAAACAACGGCAACGGCGTAAAATGACCTGCCTGTTTTACATGCGACACAACGCCTCTTAAAAAGGCTCACGGCAAATTTTGCATATTTCAAAAGCTATTTTTTGACAGCCCCGATTCCACGGCGTATTTTTCGTTAAAGATGTCGTAAACAGGACATCCAGAAGACCAATTCCAAGGGAGGAATTGCGTATTCGCAACGGAGCACGGGCAAATGAGCAAGAACTCCCAGAAGAAACGCTCAATCGTCTTTTTTCTCATTCCGCAATTTACCTTGCTGCCCTTCGCTGCAGCGGTTGAAACGCTTCGCATCGCCAACCGAATGCTGGGTTACCCGGCCTACGAATGGCGCATCGCCTCGCTTGATGGCCAGAAGGTCATGTCATCAAGCGGCATCTGTCTCGAGGCCGATACCTGTCTTGCCGACGAACGGCGCTATGTGAGCGGCGAGAACCGCCCGGAAATGGCGATCATCTGTTCGGGCATCGATGTGGATCAGCACATCAACAAATCCGTCAACGCCTGGCTGCGCGAAGCTTACAATCGCGGCATCGCCATCGGCAGCCTCTGTACCGCCGCACATATCCTTGCACAGGCGGGTCTGCTGAACGGCAAGCGCTGCGCGATCCACTGGGAAAACCTGCCGGGTTTTTCAGAGGCCTTCCCGCAGGTGGAAGTCTATGCCGATCTCTTTGAAGTCGACAGCAACATCTACACCTGCGCCGGCGGCACCGCCTCGCTCGACATGATGCTGAGCCTGATCGGCCAGGATTTCGGCGAGAACCTCGTCAACCGCGTCTGCGAACAGCAATTGACGGACCGGGTCCGCAGCCCCAACGACCGCCAGCGCCTGCCGCTGCGCGCGCGCCTCGGCGTCCAGAACAGCAAGGTCCTGTCGATCATCGAATTGATGGAAGGCAACCTGTCCGAGCCGCTGTCGCTGCTCGATATCGCCGACGCTGCCGATCTGTCGCGCCGGCAGGTGGAACGCCTCTTCAGGCAGGAAATGGGTCGCTCACCCGCCCGCTATTATCTTGAAATCCGCCTCGACCGCGCCCGCCACCTGCTCGTGCAATCGGCGATGCCAGTGGTCGAGGTCGCCGTTGCCTGCGGTTTCGTCTCGGCCTCGCATTTTTCCAAATGTTATCGCGAAATCTACAATCGCACCCCGCAGCAGGAGCGGGCCGAACGCAAGCTGCTGATCAGCGCATCGCGAATGGCAATGGCGAGCCAGGCAGGCAAGGCCGCGCATTGAATGCTGGATTGAATGCCTCAAACGCGACGGAACTTGTTTCCGGGTTAAAAACCTCTCCTCCGTCATGCCGGACTTGATCCGGCATCCAGCCACGGCGCGTCCGCGCCGTGAAAAGACTCTCTCGCGATCAAGGACTTGATCGCACTGGACCCCGGATCAAGTCCGGGGTGACGGAGTGCGGATGATGGAACTGTGCAAAAACCACCGGATCAGCGAGCGGTCGGCAGCCAGCAAACAGCGAACACAATCAGGCTAACTCATCCAAACGGCCGAACCGCATGGGACAAATCCTCCGCCGTCATGCCGGCTCCTGCCCTCTTGCCCGCCTCCCCATGCAGCCAGACACCGGCCGCAGCCGCTTCGAAGGCGGGGGCTCCCTGCGCCAGCAGCGCGCCGATGATGCCGGCCAGCACATCACCTGATCCGGCCGTCGCAAGGCTCGCAGGCGCATTCGTGTTGACCAGCGCCCGGCCGTCCGGCGTGGCAATCACCGTATCCGCGCCCTTATAGACCAGCACCGCGCCGCTGCGCGCCGAGGCGGCCTGCGCCCTCTCGATCTTGCTCAATCCGGCATCCTCAACAAGATCGGGAAACAGCCGCGCAAATTCTCCCTCATGCGGCGTCAGCACGAATTTTCCCGTGCCGGATGTCACGCGCTCGAACAGGGTCTCCGGACGATCCCTGAAAGCGGTGATCGCATCTGCATCCAGAACCACGGCCTTGTCGCCAAGCAGGGACACGAATTGCCGCGCCTTTTCGAGATCGCCGAAACCGGGCCCGAGAACGAATGCGCCATGGCGTTTATCCTCCAGCCAGCGCCCCAGATCCTCGGCATCATTCAGACCGGCACTCATCACCGCCGTCAGCGTCACCGCAAGCACGTCCAGCGCCTGCTTCGGGGCGGCGACCGTCACAATGCCCGCCCCCGCCTTCAGCGCCGCAATCGCCGTCATCCGGCTTGCCCCGGTGGCATGCGGCGGGCCGGAAAAGACGGTCAGGTGCCCGCGTCGGAACTTATGCGTTTCCATATCGGAACGCGGCAAGGCACCTCGCCAGACGAGCGGGTCGTTTTCCGCCACGGAGCCCTCGTAAACAGCAAGAATGCGGGAGGGAATGCCGATATCGAAAACCTCCAGCGCGCCGCACAGCTCGCGCCCCGGCATCAACAGATGGCCAGGTTTACGTGCCATGAATGTCACCGTCCGCTGCACCCTGAACGAGGCCCCGAGCGGCACGCCCCGGCGGCCACAGAGACCCGACGGCAGATCGACAGAGAGAACCGGCACTGCCGCCTCTGTCACCGCATCGATCACCCGGTTGAGTTCCGGGGGAATATCGCGGGACAATCCGGCCCCGAAAACAGCATCGATCACCACGTCGCCGGAGAGCGGCGCATAGTCGCCAAGCGGCAGTGGCCTCACCCCGCTTTGCTCGAAAGCTTTCCGCGCATCGCCCTTGAGCGCTGCGACATCGCCAAGATGATGGACCGCAACCGCTGCCCCGCTTTGCAAAAGCACACGCGCCGCCACGTAACCATCGCCGCCATTATTGCCACCGCCGCAGAGCACGACGAAACGCAGCGCCTGTGGGTAGTGACGCAGCGCCGAGGCGGCGACAGCCTGCCCCGCCCGCTCCATCAGATCGTAAAGGGGAATGCCGGATTGACCGGCCGCCGCATCGATGCGTGCCATCACAACCGGGTCGATGAGGAAGAGGTGCGACAGGGATTTCATGGCCCGATCATCCCTTCAAAACATCGGAAAGGCAATCGATACAAAAATAAGCAGATCGCCACGGCGAAATAATAGTCAAATGCATAAAATATAACCAAACCGCCCGAGCGTCGTCCGCACATCTCGAAATATTAAAGATTCCTAAAATAATACAAATCCACAGAACTGGTGATGGAATTTTCGGGTTTTGGCGAGAAATTGGCCGGAAAACCGCAAAAACCGAATGCATTTTGTGCCGGAAAGCCGAGGGAGCGAAGTTTTTTCTTCAAGCCCGCTTCCGATCTGGCACAATACGTGCATTCTTGTGGCAGAGCGGGAAGAACCTGCTTTAACGGGAGAAGCGGAGAGATATTTTCTCATGAAAAAGATCGAAGCGATCATTAAGCCTTTCAAGCTCGATGAAGTGAAGGAAGCCCTTCAGGAAGTCGGACTTCAGGGAATCACGGTCACGGAAGCAAAAGGCTTTGGTCGTCAGAAAGGCCACACGGAACTTTACCGCGGAGCGGAGTACGTCGTGGACTTTTTGCCGAAAGTGAAAGTCGAAGTCGTATTGGCGGATGAGAATGCGGAAGCCGTCATTGAGGCGATCCGCAATGCGGCACAGACCGGACGTATCGGCGACGGAAAGATTTTCGTTTCCAATATCGAGGAAGTCATCCGCATCCGTACCGGTGAAACAGGCGTGGACGCCATATAATCAGAACCAGGTCTCAAGCCGGGGAGGCTTGGGTTTTCACCTCGTCACCACCACACTCAAGGAAGACGTTTAAATGACGACCGCAAACGATATCTTGAAGCAGATCAAGGATAACGACATCAAGTTCGTGGACCTGCGCTTTACCGATCCCAAGGGCAAGCTGCAGCACGTCACCATGGATGTCGTCTGCGTTGACGAAGACATGTTCGCCGATGGCGTCATGTTCGACGGCTCCTCGATCGCCGGCTGGAAGGCCATCAACGAGTCCGACATGGTGCTGATGCCCGATCCGGCAACCGCTCACACCGACCCGTTCTTCGCCCAGTCCACGCTCGTTATCCTTTGCGACATTCTCGACCCGGTCTCGGGCGAAGCCTATAACCGCGACCCGCGCGGCACCGCAAAGAAGGCCGAAGCCTACCTCAAGGCATCCGGCATTGGCGACACCGTATTCGTCGGCCCCGAGCCGGAATTCTTCGTGTTCGACGACGTGAAGTACAAGGCCGACCCCTACAACACCGGCTTCAAGCTCGACTCGTCCGAACTGCCGTCCAACGACGACACGGACTATGAAACCGGCAACCTCGGCCACCGTCCGCGCGTCAAGGGCGGCTATTTCCCGGTTCCTCCGATCGACAGCCTGCAGGACATGCGCTCCGAAATGCTGACGGTTCTGTCGGAAATGGGCGTCGTCGTTGAAAAGCACCACCACGAAGTGGCCGCTGCACAGCACGAGCTGGGCGTGAAGTTCGACACGCTGGTTTCCAGCGCCGACAAGATGCAGATCTACAAGTACGTCGTGCACCAGGTCGCCAATGCCTATGGCAAGACGGCAACCTTCATGCCGAAGCCGATCTTCGGTGACAACGGCTCTGGCATGCACGTGCACCAGTCGATCTGGAAAGGCGGCAAACCGACCTTCGCAGGCGACGAATATGCCGGCCTGTCTGAAAACTGCCTGTACTACATCGGCGGTATCATCAAGCACGCCAAGGCCATCAACGCCTTCACCAACCCCACCACCAACTCCTACAAGCGTCTGGTGCCGGGTTATGAAGCGCCGGTTCTGCTCGCCTATTCCGCGCGCAACCGTTCCGCATCCTGCCGCATTCCCTTCGGCTCCAACCCGAAGGCAAAGCGCGTCGAAGTCCGCTTCCCGGACCCGACCCAGAACCCCTATCTCGGTTTTGCGGCCATGCTCATGGCCGGCCTTGACGGCATCAAGAACAAGATCCACCCCGGCAAGCCGATGGACAAGGACCTTTACGACCTTCCTGCCAAGGAACTGAAGAAGATCCCGACCGTCTGCGGATCGCTGCGCGAAGCGCTGGAAAGCCTCGACAAGGATCGCAAGTTCCTGACCGCCGGCGGCGTGTTCGACGACGACCAGATCGACTCTTTCATCGAGCTGAAGATGCAGGAAGTCATGCGTTTCGAAATGACCCCGCATCCGGTCGAATTCGACATGTACTACTCGGCCTGATCGGCATTCGGGACGCTCTTTGGGGCGTCCCTTTCCATTCCGGCGGCTTCCCAGGAGGCCGCCGTTTTCTTTTGAAGCCCAGCCATATTGCGAACAATGTCGAACAAGCCAGCCTCTCAGCAAACCCGCCTCACGGACTGGCTCATCTTTCTGGCTGTGCCGTTCTTTTTCTCCAGCAATGTCATTTTCGGTCGCGGCGTCGTCGGCGAAGTGTCGCCCTTCATCGCCGCCTTCATCCGCTGGATTGGATCGACCCTTATCATCGCACCTTTCATGATCGCCGACTGGCGAAACTGCCTCGCCTTCGTGCGCCATAAAACGCTGCTCTGGCTCGTTCTCGGCATTCTCGGCATGGGCATCTGCGGCGGCGTGGTCTATTGGGGCCTGACCATGACGACGGCCGCCAACGGCACCCTGATCTATACGACGTCGTCGCTGTTCATCATTCTGTTCCAGCGCATCTTCCAGGGCCGCCCCATCAGAAAGCTCGAAGTCGCTGGAATGATCATCGCCTTTGCGGGCGTGGCAGCCATCGTGCTCAAGGGCGATATGTCCGCTCTCTGGCACTTGAATTTCAACATCGGCGATTTCGCCATATTGACGGCGGCGATTGCCTTTGCGGTCTATTCGCTGCTGCTGCGTGATCCGGCGGCGCGGCAGATGGCCTCATTCAGCCTGTTCGGCCTGATCGCGCTCTCCGGCGCGCTTGTCCTTCTGCCGCCTGCCGCGCTGGAACTGGCGCAGGGCGGATTGCTGCCGGCCACCCCGATAGCCTGGGCAAAGATCGGCGGCATCATCCTTTTTGCCTCGCTGCTTGCCTTTTATTACTTTACACATACGGTGCGCGTTTTCGGCCCCGCCACGGCGGGGATCACGCTCTATATGATGCCGCCCGTGTCGATCCTGATGGCCACGCTCTTCCTTGGCGAGACCTTCGAGACCTATCACGCCATCGGCATCGTGCTCGTCACCGGCGGCGTCGTCATCGCCACGGCGCCGATCGGCCGCAGGGCCTGAACGCCCAGGCGGTGGCCAAGGGCGGCACAACCGCTAGCCCTTGATATTTCGCATTCCGCACCCAACTATTAGTGGGAAAGGAAGTTCATGCCATGAAACAAAGAGACGCAAAATTCACGCTTGGCGAGATCGTCCGCCACAAGGTGTTTCCGTTCCGCGGTGTGGTCATCGACGTGGACCCGGAATATGCCAATACCGAGGAATGGTGGAACGCCATCCCTGCGGAAATCAGGCCGGATCGCGACCAGCCCTTCTATCATCTTCTGGCCGAAAACGAGGAGACTGAATATGTCGCCTATGTTTCCGAGCAGAACCTCGTCCACGACGAAAGCGAGACACCGCTGCGCAATCCCAATATCGGCCGCATCTTCGACAAGGCGCCGAATGGAGAATGGCGCCCGAAGATGTCGACCGCACATTGAACGCGGTTAAGGCGGCGGACCTCACCAATCCCGAGACATAAAAAAACCGGTCTGATTCCAGACCGGTTTTTTGTTCTTGAAGCTTGCGCTTGCAATCAGGGCTTCGGCGCGCCCTTTGCGGCGTCCTGGGCGGCTTCCAGCTTCTTGCGGGCCTCTTCAGCCTTCTTCTGCATGCCTTCCTGAAGGCTGCGCTGGCTTTCGGCAAGCTGCGACTGGCTGATCGCCGGGCCGTCATAAGCACCCGTGAAGCCGGTCAGCGCAATCTTGATGGGGTTCGGCGCGCGGCGGAAGTTGATCGAGGTGAAGACCACCTCGCTACCCTTCTTCAGCGATGCGATCATGGCGTCCGTCAGCGGAACTTCGGCCGTGCACTTGTCGGGAAGGCAAACGGCGTAATCGAGCTTCTGGCCCTTGCCGCCGTCGATCTGCATCATCACGCCCGGGGGCACGAGACGCGCGGTCGGAACGGAGACCTGCAGCAGCTTGCGGTTAACCTTGCCTTCGACGGTGATGAGGCCGACAGCGGTGATCATCTGGCCGTTCTGGGCAAGAACCACGTTCTGCACAACGCAGACATCGTTGTCTTCCTGCTTGGAGCAGGTCTTGAACCAGCCGAGCGGAGGAGCGCCGGCTCCCTGAGCCGCGGGAGCAGCATCCTGCGCCTGCGAGATGGCCGGAGCGGACATTGCGCCGAGAGAGAGGACCAGAGCGGACAGAGCCGTCCGGGTGAATGTGTTTGCCTTTTGCATCATAAGAGTTCCGTCTCCTGAATGTCTGCCAGAACAGCACCGCTAAGGTTCTGCTCGCCGATGGCGGTATCCTTCTGCCCGTTCAACTGTCGTTTAAATGAGGCAAATGCGTGACCCGTCTCTTCCGGCCACCCTGTTACATGCCGATCGCGGCGATATCCAGCACTTCTTTAACTTTTTCTTGAGGTGGGCCAAGATTTCCCGCCCTCGCATGGGTCCGGCCATGGGCCTGTGCTACATATTTGCCAGAATCATAACGAAAAAACCAATCATGACGATAAACCGATCATCATGACAAATCGGACGGACAGTTGAGACAGGATAATAAGATGCGCGACCTTGCGGCCCTCATCCCCGCATTGTTTCTTTTGGGTTCATCCCTGCTTCCCGCCGGGAGCGCCCAGGCGCAGCCGCTTCATGGCATTTCCATGCACGGCACGCCGGCGCTGCCGGCAGATTTCCACCACTTCCCCTATGTCAATCCGGATGTGAAGAAAGGCGGCCGCATTTCCTATGGTGTCGTCGGCACCTTCGATAGCCTCAACCCCTTCGTTCTCAAGGGAATGCGCACCACGGCGCGCGGCGTCTGGGACCCGGAATTCGGCAATCTCCTCTACGAACCGCTGATGCAGCGCTCAAGCGACGAGCCTTTCAGCCTTTACGGCCTGCTGGCCGAAACCGCGGAATGGGATGAAGAGCGCACTTTCATCCAGTTCAACATCAATCCCAGGGCCAAGTGGTCGGATGGCGAACCGGTGACGCCTGACGATGTGATCTTCACCTTCAACCTCCTGAAGGAAAAAGGCCGCCCGCCTTTCAACAGCCGCCTCGACGGTGTGGCGAAGCTGGAAAAGATCGGCGATCACGGCGTGCGTTTCACCTTCAACGACAGGGCGAACCGCGAAACGCCGCTCATTCTCGCCTCCTCCACCCCGATTTTGCCGAAACACGCAATCGATCCGGAAAAATTCGAGCAGGCGGGCCTCGGCCCGGTCGTCGGTTCGGGTCCGTACCGAATCAAGACCCTGCGGCCGGGAGAGCGAATCATCTGGGAGCGAAACCCGGACTACTGGGGCAAGGACATTCCAAGCAAGGTCGGCTTCGAGAATTACGACGAGATCAGCGTCACCTATTTCCTCCAGGTCACCACCATGTTCGAGGCCTTCAAGAAGGGCGATATCGACATCTATCCCGAAGGCGACGCCATCAACGGCACCTCCGACACCTCGCATTGGGGGCAGGCCTACAACTTCCCCGCCGTCCATCGCGGCGATATCGCCAAGGACGTTTTCCAGCCGCGCCTGCCATCCGGCATGTTCGGCCTGGTTTTCAACACCCGCCGCGCGGTCTTTGCCGACGAAAAGGTGCGCGAGGGCCTGTCCTACGCGCTTGATTTCGAATGGATGAACAAGAACATCCTCGGCGGCGCCTTCAAGCGTACGCAGAGCTATTGGCAGAATTCCGCGCTCGGCGCCTATGGCAATGCCGCCGACGAGCGCGAGCTTGCGCTGCTCGGCGATGCGGCCAAAACCATGCCACCCGAACTTCTGGCGGGAACCTACGCCCTGCCGACCACAGACGGGACCGGTGCGGATCGCAAGGTCCTGAAACTGGCAGTCGATAAGCTGAAAGAGGCCGGATACAGCATCAAGAATGGCAAAATGTCCGACGCCAATGGCCGTCAGCTTGCATTCGAGATCATGACGCAGAACCCGGCGCAGGAGCGCATCGCACTTGCCTATCAGCGTTCGCTGAACCTGATCGGCGTCGCCATGGGCATCCGTTCTGTTGACGACGGCCAGTATCAGGCCCGCTCCAACAGCTTCGATTACGACATGATCATCCGCTCCCTGCCCTCCTCGCTTTCGCCGGGGGCCGAGCAGCTCAACCGCTGGAGTTCACTGTCGCGGGATGCACAGGGCAGCTTCAACTATGCGGGCGCGGCGAGCCCCGACATAGACCGCATGATCGAGGCCCTTTTGCAGGCCCGCTCGACGGAGGATTTCCAGGCGGCTGTGCGCGGTTATGACCGCCTGCTGGTTGCCGGTCACTACGTCATTCCGCTCTACTACATCGGCGCACAATGGATAGCCCGCTGGAAATATATCGACCGCCCGGATATGACCCCGATATCAGGCAATCAGAAACAGACCTGGTGGGATGCACGGGCGCAATAGACCGCCCCTGCCCGGTCCAAGACAACGGAAGATAAAGCCATGGAACGCATCGTTATCGACGTCGTATCGGATATGGTCTGCCCCTGGTGTTATCTGGGCAAGGCGAGGCTCGATCTTGCCATTGCCGAGGTGCAGGACGAAATCAGCATCGACGTGAACTGGCGGCCCTACCGCCTCAACCCGGATTATCCGCCGGAAGGCGTCGACCAGAAAGCTGCTCTCGAAGAAAAGCTCGGCAAGGAGCGCCTCGCACAGGCGCACACCACTCTGGTGCAACTCGGCAGGGAAGTCGGCATCCATTACGATTTCGATGCGATCAAGATCGGCCCGAACACGCTCGACGCCCACCGCCTGTCGCTCTGGGCACATGCCGAAGGTCGCGACGTTCAGGAGAAGATCGTCACCGGCCTGTTCAAAGCGAATTTCGAGGAAGGCCGCAACATCGGCGATCACGCCGTACTGACCGACATTGCCGAAAAGGCAGGCATGGACGCCAAGGTGGTGACGCGGCTGCTCGCATCGGATGCGGACAAGGACACCGTCATTGCAGAAATTGATGCGGCGCAGCAAATGGGCGTCGCCGGCGTGCCGTTTTTCATCCTCGACCAGAAATATGCCATCAGCGGCGCGCAAACGCCTGATGTATTAATTGCTGCACTGCGGGATATTGCAAAAATCAAGGCGGACGAGCATAAGTCGATGAACTGACGGTCGAACCACCGGCAGCTTACCCTAACCGATAAACTGTTGGTGTTTTCCCGTGTCCGACCAGACCCTGAAAGGCATTCTGCTTGCCTTCGCCGCCTTCGCTGCCTACGCATGGAGCGACGCGAGCGTTAAACTCATAGAAGGCCAGATTTCACCGATCGAATCGGCCTTCTTCGGCGCCGTCTTCGGCCTCGTTGCCCTGCCTCTCATCCGAAAGCGCAACGACCGCTGGATGGACATCGTCAGGACGACGAACCGCCCGCTCTGGCTCATCCGCTTTTTTGCCTCCGGCATCGGGGCGGTCGGCAGCGTCACCGCCTTCACGCACCTCTCCATGGCCGAAGCCTTTGCGCTGATTTTCCTGCTGCCTTCCTTCGTCACCATTATGTCTGTGGTGTTTTTGAAGGAACAGGTCGGCATCAAGCGCTGGTCGGCGGTCATCATCGGCTTTATTGGTGTGCTGATCATCCTGCGGCCCGGCTTCCGCGAACTGGGCATCGGCCATCTCGGCGCTATCCTCGGTGGTCTAAGCGGCGCGCTGTCCATCGTGATCTTCCGCGCCATGGGGCCGTCGGAAAAAAACGTCTCGCTTTATGGCGCGGGCGTGCTGGGCTGTCTGGTGATCAGCGGCCTGGCCATGATCCCCACTTTCGTGCCGCCAAGCGGCGAGCAATGGCTGCTTCTGGCCGGTTACGGCCTGTTTGCCGCCGTCGGCAACGTGCTGGTCATGTATGCCGCCCGTTACGCCCCGGCCGCCATGATCGGACCGACGCAATATAGCCAGATGCTCTGGGCCATTCTGTTCGGTTACCTTATCTTTGGCGACCATATCGATGGCTGGATGCTGATCGGCATAGCGCTCATCGTCGGCTCGGGTCTTCTGACGCTCATCCGTGAAAAACAGCGAAAAGTGCCGATGCCAGCCTCCATCGCCGCCACCGACCAGAATGTCGCCGTC
Source organism: Rhizobium sp. X9 (assembly GCF_018873185.1). Lineage (NCBI taxonomy): Bacteria > Pseudomonadati > Pseudomonadota > Alphaproteobacteria > Hyphomicrobiales > Rhizobiaceae > Rhizobium > Rhizobium sp. X9. The sequence continues at coordinate 1,590,420 of NZ_CP071311.1, forward strand.
GGCATCACGCCGGAAGACGCGCCCAGAACCCTTTAGTCCCGGCTCGTTCTTCCATAGCTATTTTACTGTTGGCAGCGAAGGGTCAGTCGCAGACGCGCGCGCGGTACATATCACCCCAGCTATTCTGCCGCCAGACGACGTGGCAGCGTGGATATGCGGGCTGATAGATCACCGGAGGGCCATAAACCGGCGGGCCGTAAAAAGGCTCGTCATAATAGGGGCCGCCATAGGGATGCCGCGCCCCGGCGATGATGGCGCCGCCGATAATTGCTCCAGCGATACCCGCGGCAATACCCGCGCCGCCATGCCCATGTCCGAAATGACCGCGTGCTTCCGCCTGGCTGGTGGTGGCAATTGTGGTGCCCGCAATTGTCAAAGCAACCAGACCTGCGGAGACGAACCTGTTCATCCTGGTCCACATTGTCTTGCTCCTTCGTCTTCCGGCTGCGCGTAGGTGAACGCAGCACAGGACAGGAAGACAAGACTACGCCCGCCGACGCTACCGGCGCATGTCCGTTTCATTACATCGCTGTAATGTTTGTGGAGGTTGTCAGGTCCGGTAAAGCAGACGATGTCGGACCCTTCTGTTTTCGTTTGTCTGGACGTGCTTTAGGTCTTGGCTTTCAGGGGTTTCCCATTGACGGTCGACCGGAGGCGTGTGGGGATTACCCCCCTCTGCCCTGCTGGGCATCTCCCCCTCAAGGGGGGAGATCGGAAAGAGGCGCTGACACCACTTCATTCTCGAACATCGAGATGGGCGAAACCTAGCCGCATATCGATCTCCCCCCTTGAGGGGGAGATGCCCGGCAGGGCAGAGGGGGGTAAGCCCCACACGCCTCGGTCCGCTATGGATCGACAACCTCAGGAACGCGCCAGTTCCGCCAACTGCGTCATGATCATCGCCGCACCCGCCAGCCGCTTTTCCGGCGTAGGCAGATCGCGGGTCAGGAACAGGCTGTGATCGGGGCGGATCTTCGCCATCGTGCCCTGTTTGCCGATATAGGCGACGAGGGCCGCCGGGTTCGGGAATTCCTTGTGGCGGAACTGCAGGACCACGCCCTTCGGCCCGGCATCGACTTTCTCGACATTGGCGGTGCGGCAGAGCGACTTGATGTAGACGATCTTGAGGAGATGCTGGACTTCCTTCGGCAGCGGGCCGAAACGGTCGATCATTTCCGCGCCGAAACCGTCGATCTCGCTTATATCCGCAAGCTCGCCGAGACGGCGGTAAAGACCCATGCGCAGATGCAGATCCGGCACGTAGTCTTCCGGGATCATCACCGAGGTGCCGACCGAGATTTGCGGCGACCAGCCGCTATCTTGCACCTGCTCGTCGCCCTTCACCTCGGCCACGGCCTCTTCCAGCATCTGCTGATAGAGCTCGAAGCCGACTTCCTTGATGTGACCGGACTGTTCTTCGCCGAGCAGATTGCCCGCGCCGCGAATATCAAGATCGTGGCTGGCAAGCTGGAAACCGGCGCCCAGCGTATCGAGCGACTGCAGCACTTTCAGCCGCCGCTCCGCCATCGTCGTCAATACCTTGTTGACCGGCAGGGTGAACAGCGCGAAGGCGCGCACCTTTGAACGGCCGACACGACCGCGCAGCTGGTAAAGCTGGGCGAGACCGAACATATCGGCGCGATGCACGATCAGCGTATTGGCAGTTGGTACATCAAGGCCGGATTCGACGATGGTTGTCGACAGCAGCACGTCATATTTGCCGTCATAAAAGGCGTTCATGATGTCTTCGAGTTCGCCCGCCGCCATCTGGCCATGCGCCACCGCCACTTTCAGCTCCGGCACATCCGATTGCAGGAAAGCATGGATATCGGCGAGATCGGCAAGACGCGGGCAGACGTAGAAACTCTGGCCGCCGCGATAATGCTCGCGCATCAGCGTTTCGCGGATCACCAGCGGATCGAAGGGCGAAATGAAGGTACGCACCGCCATGCGGTCCACCGGCGGCGTGGTGATCAGCGACAATTCGCGCACGCCGGTCATGGCCAGTTGCAGGGTACGCGGAATGGGCGTCGCTGAAAGCGTCAGCACATGCACGTCGCTTTTCAGCTCCTTCAGGCGCTCCTTGTGCTTCACGCCGAAATGCTGCTCCTCATCGATGATCAGCAGGCCGAGATTGGCGAAATTGATGCCCGCACCAAGCAGCGCGTGGGTGCCGACGACGATATCCGTCTTGCCGTCGGCCACTTCCTTCTTGGTGAGCGCAAGTTCCTTGGAACCGACAAGCCGCGAGGCCTGCTGAACCCGGATCGGCAGCCCGCGAAAACGCTCCGAAAAGGTGCGGAAATGCTGGCGGGAAAGCAGCGTGGTTGGCACGACGACCGCCACCTGAACGCCGTTCATGGCGGCAAGGAAGGCGGCGCGCAACGCCACTTCGGTCTTGCCGAAACCGACATCGCCGCAGATGAGGCGATCCATCGGACGCCCGGCACCGAGATCCTCGCGAACCGCGTCAATGGCGTTCAGCTGGTCTTCGGTCTCGTCATAGGGGAAGCGGGCGGCAAACTCATCGTAAAGACCGTCCGGCGCGGCCAGAACCGGCGCATGGCGCACCAGACGCGCGGCTGCGATGCGGATAAGCTCGTCTGCCATGTCGAGCAGGCGCTTCTTGAGCTTGGCCTTGCGCATCTGCCATGCGCCGCCACCCAGCCTGTCGAGCGTTGCTTCCGCAGCGTCAGAACCGTAACGCGAGAGAAGATCGATGTTTTCGACCGGCAGGAACAGCTTGGCGTCGTCGGCATAATGCAGTTCCAGGCAGGCGCGCGGTGCACCCGCCGCCTCGATGGTCTGCAGACCGACGAAGCGGCCGATACCGTGTTCGGCGTGAACGACGAGCGAACCCTCGTCCAGCCCCGCCACTTCCGAAATGAAATCCGCGCCGCGCTTGCGGCGTCTGGAGCGACGCACCATACGGTCGCCGAGAATATCCTGCTCGCCGATGATCGCGAGCGTTCCGGTCTCGAAACCGGCTTCGAGGCTGAGCACTGCCGAAGCCGCCTCACCCTTGCCGAGCCTATCGACCTCTTTCAGAGATGTCACCGGCTTGATCTTTTCAAGCCCGTGCTCGTTCAAGACCTGCAGCAGCCGGTCGAGAGAGCCTTCCGACCAGCCGGTGATCAGCACCTTCCAGCCCTTGGCGCGGCGCTCGGCAATGTGCTTCACCGCCAGATCGAAGACGTTGACCCGCTCTTCGCTATCGCCTTCGGTCGGTGGGCGTGCCCAGCGTGGCCCAACATGAGCGTCCAGCGTCGCAACCGGACGGCCTTCGGTATCGTGTTCGTTGAAGGGCGTCAGCCGCACCGCATTGACGGCGGAAAGTGCCGCCTCGAAGCTTTTGCCGTCGAGATAGATTTGCCCCGGCGATACCGGCTTGTAAGGCGCGCCCTGCGTCGATCCCTTGGTCTCGCCGGAAGCGCGACGCGCCTCGTAATAATCGAGCACCAGCTTGGAGCGCTCTTTCGCCGCCTCCCGCGCCGTGTGATCGGTGACGATGCGGAAATCCTTCAGATAATCGAAGGCGGTCTCCAGCTGCTCGTAAAACAGCGGCAGCCAGTGTTCCATGCCGGCATAACGGCGGCCTTCGGAGACGGCCTGATAAAGCGCGTCGTCGCGGGTCGCCGCGCCGAACAGCGACAGGTAATTCTTGCGGAAACGGCTGATCGTATCCGGCGTCAGCGTCACTTCGCTCATCGGGTTCAGATCAAGCGAGCGCGCCTGACCGATGGTGCGCTGGCTGGCCGGATCGAAGGTGCGGATGCTTTCCAGCGTATCGCCGAAGAAATCGAGCCGTACCGGCTCTTCCGTACCGGGAACGAAAACATCGAGAATGCCGCCGCGCACGGCAAATTCACCCACTTCACGCACCGTCGCCACCCGGTCGAAACCGTTGCGCTCCAGTCGCGCGGCGATGTCTTCCATACGGATCTGGTTGCCGGGTTTTGCGGAAAAGCCGAGGCTCTCGATGATGTCGCGCGGCGCCATCTTCTGCAGCATGGCGTTGACGGTGACGAGAACGATGGCCGGATGCGGTTTCTTCGCGTGACTGATGAGGCCGGAGAGCGCAGCCAGCCTGCGCGCCGAGGTGTCTGCGCTCGGTGACACGCGGTCATAGGGCAGGCAGTCCCAGGCAGGCAAAGTCAGCACCGGAATGTCAGGCGCGACGAAACCGAGGATCTGTTCGAGATCGGCGACCCGCTGGCCGTCCGACATCACATAGGCCACCGATGTCCCTGCCCGCGCCATGTCGGCCAAAAGCAGGGCTTCCATGCCGGAGGGCACATTTCCGATGGTCAGCGGCGTATCGGCCGACGCCACCAGCTTTGCATCGAATCCGGCTATCATGTTTCAGGCTTTCAGGGTTTCGGCTGTGACGAGATCGAAATCGGGACGATAGGAGGCGATCTTCTCAAACAGCGGCGTCTGGAATTTTTCCGGTATGGCAAGAGCGCCCGTCACCATCTTGACGAGGTCGTTATCCTCTTCCGCCATGATGATCTCAAGCTCATCGAGCTGATCGTCGGAAAGCCCGGCAATATTGTCTTCCGCGAATTGCCCGAGCACGAGATCCATCTCGCGAATGCCCCGGTGCCAGCAGCGGTAAAGTATCCGCCTGCGTCTCGGATCGAGGTCGGCACTCGTGCGCACCAGTCCAGTCATCGCATTTTCCTTCTCGTATGGATCGCGGTGCAGGGTTCAATGGTTTCATCTGCCGGTCCATCCCCACCACCCTCATTCCTGTGCCTGTCACAGGAATCCAGTCGGCGCGCGTCTGCGCGACGAATAGAGTCCCTTCAGCCCAAAGACTTGAGCTGGCTGGATCCCTGTGACAGGCACAGGGATGAGGAAGAGGAGAGCATCGTGAAAACAGCAGGCTTCGAACTTGCAGCGCGCCCTTCAATCTTTGCCTCGTCTATTGTGACCTCCTATAGAACAAGAAGCGAACGCTTGGGAACCGGTTTTTATCGAAATAATGCCACGGCAGCTAAAAACTGCCGGTGATAACCCGTCTTTGTCGGCGGGCACGTCTTGCATAACCCGCCCCCTTCCCCGATTTTGCGACACATGCGTCCGGCCATTCTCGATCCGCTGTTTGCCTCCGTTTCCACCCTTGCCGGTGTGGGGCCGAAGCTTGCTGATCTTCTGGCCAAGCTCCTCAGCCGGGAAAACGCCGACGATACCCGTGTGATCGACCTTCTGTTCCACGCACCGTCAAACGTCATCGACCGGCGCAACCGCCCGGGCATCGCGCTTGCCGCCCCCGGCGCCATTGTCACCATTCAGGGACACATCGATCGCCATCAACCCCCGCCATCCGGCAATCGTTCCGCGCCTTACCGCGTGTTCCTGCACGACGAAACCGGCGAACTGGCGCTGACCTTTTTCCGCGCTAAGGGCGACTGGCTCTCCAAGGCCCTGCCCGTCGATGAAGAAGTTCTCGTCAGCGGCAAGGTGGACTGGTTCAACGGCCGTGCCTCCATGGTGCATCCGGATTTCATGGTGAAGCTTTCCGAGGCGGAAAACCTGCCGCTGGTGGAAGCCGTTTACCCGATGACGGCTGGACTGTCTCCCAAGGTGCTGCGGCGGGCGATCGACGGCGGGCTTTCGAAACTGCCCGCCTTTCCCGAATGGATCGACGAGACGCTGAAGACCCGGCAGGGCTTCGGCGATGTGGCTTCGAGCTTCCGCGAACTGCACGACCCGCGCGACAGCGCCGATATCGAGCCGCAGGCCCCGGCGCGCAGACGTCTTGCCTATGACGAGTTCCTCGCCGGCCAGCTTTCGCTGGCGCTGGTGCGCCAGCGGCTGCGCAAGGTTGCGGGCCAGCCGATCCGCGCCAAAGGCGACGTTGCCGCAAAAATCCTCTCGCTGCTGCCATTCTCGCTGACACCTAGTCAGAACGCCGCGGTAAAGGACATCCTGACCGATATGGCAGGTGAAGACCGCATGTTGCGCCTGCTGCAGGGCGATGTCGGCGCCGGCAAGACGCTGGTGGCGCTGATGGCCATGGCAACCGCCGTCGAGGCCGGCGGACAGGCGGTGCTGATGGCCCCGACCGAAATCCTTGCCCGGCAACATTTCACCACCATCTCCAAACTCGCCAATGCCGCAGGCATCACCGTCGAGGTCCTGACCGGCCGCACCAAGGGCAAGGAGCGCCGCGAGATCGAGGAGCGTGTGGCCTCCGGCGAAGCACAGATCGTCATCGGCACCCATGCGCTGTTTCAGGATAGCGTCAGCTATAAAAACCTGGTGCTGGCCGTAGTGGACGAGCAGCACCGTTTCGGCGTTCACCAGCGCCTGCGCCTCACCGCCAAGGGCATCACACCGCACATGCTGGTCATGACCGCCACGCCCATTCCACGCACGCTGGTTCTGGCCGCCTTCGGCGACATGGATGTCTCCAAGCTCACGGAAAAACCGGCCGGCCGCAAACCCATCCAGACGGTGACGATCCCCACCGAACGGATCGGCGACATTGTCGAGCGGCTGCGCGCCGCGTTGAAGGATGGCAAGAAGGCCTACTGGATTTGCCCGCTGGTAGAGGAAACGGAAGAATCCGACCTGATGTCGGCGGAAGAACGGCACGCGGTTCTCTCGCAGATGCTCGGCGCCAATATCGGCCTCATCCACGGGCGCATGAGCGGCCCGGAGAAAGACGCCGCCATGCTGGCCTTCAAGAGCGGCGAGACCCGCCTGCTGGTGGCGACAACGGTGGTGGAAGTCGGCGTTGACGTGCCGGATGCCACGATCATGGTCATCGAACATGCCGAACGTTTCGGCCTTGCCCAGCTTCACCAGCTGCGCGGCCGCGTCGGGCGTGGCGACGAGGCCTCCACCTGCATCCTGCTCTACAAGGGGCCGCTCAGCGAAAACGGCCGCGCCCGGCTTTCCATCCTGCGCGACAGCGAGGACGGCTTCCTGATTGCGGAAGAGGACCTGAAACTGCGCGGCGAAGGCGAACTCCTCGGCACCCGCCAGTCCGGCACACCGGGCTTCCGCATCGCCAGCCTGGAGGCCCATGCCGACCTTCTGGAAATCGCCCGCAAGGACGCGGCCTATGTCATCGAGCGTGACCCCGAACTGACCGGCCCGCGCGGCGACGCGCTCCGCACCCTGCTCTATCTGCACCGCCGCGACGAAGCGATCCGCTTCCTGCACGCCGGCTGAAAGTTGTGACCGCCATGAACATGATCGACCCGCGCCGCCCGCCGCCCGCCTTCCGCAAAGGTTATGCGCTGTGTTCGCCGCAGAATATTCTGCAACCGGAGACATTTGCGAAGAGCGCGAAAAAGGCAATCGGCAAGGCGTTCAAGAAGCCCGGCCGCAAGAAGGCCTGGACGCAGGCACTGGAGGAAGGCTGGAGCGTGCGGCTGGTCTATATGCGGCTTTTCGTTCCCGTGTTCCACGCCACGACCACCGGTACGGAAGTGGATGATCTGGATGACGAGGATTGATATGGTCCATTGAATGGACTAATATAATGCTAACTTTAACGCCCGAGGTTAGCCGTGCAGATATCCGTGACGGATGCAAAAAGTCAGCTTACCGAACTGGTGCGCCGCGCCGAAGCTGGTGATGAGGTCATTCTCACCCGTCATGGCCATGCCGCCGTGCGGCTGGTTCCGGTCACTGCCGTGCCGGATAAAACATCCCGCAGAGCCGCGCTTGCAAAAGTGCGCGCGGCAATCGCGAACAGAGCAGATGACGGCCCGGACGCCGCGCATAGTCAGGATTTCCTCTATGACGAGCACGGCTTGCCCAAATGATCGTCATCGATACGTCGGCTTTGATGGCGATCCTGCTTGATGAACCCACAGCTGATGCCTGTACCGCAGCTCTCGAAACGGACGAGCCTCTGCTCATTTCCGCCGGCACTCTCGCAGAAGCCATGATCGTCGCACAACGGCGTAACCGCGTCCGCGAACTCGACATGCTGATTGAAGGGCTGAGCATCGACGTCAGACACGTCACCCCAAAATCGGCGCACGGCGTTTCCGAAGCCTATCGTATCTGGGGCAAGGGCATTCATCCGGCCGGGCTGAATTTCGGGGATTGCTTTGCCTACGATCTGGCGAAGACCGAAGGCTGCCCTGTGCTTTATGTCGGCAACGACTTTTCCCAAACGGACATCGCCAGCGTTCTCTAACCCTCAAACCGGCGCGATCATCTTCGGCGGCGTGAAATCCGGCGCCACGAGACCGCCGGATATCAGCAGTTTCGCCGCGTCTTCCGGCGTCATGTCCAGCATCACGATCTTGTCCTTGGGCACGAACAGCAGGAAACCCGCTGTCGGCACCGGTGTCGGCGGCAGGAAGACGGCGACCATCTGCTGGCCCATCTCGTTGAAACGGTGAGCGAGTTCGCCCTTGACCTCGGAGGATACGAACACCATCGCCCAGGTGCCGGACGAGGGAAACTCGATAAGGCCGACCTTCTTGAAGGAGTTCGAATGCTCCTTCAGAACGGATTCGAACAGTTGCTTGATGCTCTTGTAGATCGGCCGCACCAGCGGCATGCGGTTGAGGATGGATTCGCCGACGCCGACGATCCATTTGCCGATCAGGTTGTTGCCGAGAAAGCCGATGAGCGTGATGCCGATGACGGCGATCAGGAGGCCGAAACCGGGGATTGCCACATCGAAATATTGCTCGGGATCGTAACGGGCGGGAATATAGGGCTTAACCCAGCTATCCGCCCATTGCAGGAAGCTCCACACCAGCCACATGGTGATGGTGACGGGCGCAAGGATGAGCACGCCCGTGAGGAAGCTGTTGCGCAGACGGGCTGCGAATGAAATTTTGACTGGAATATCGGTCATTTACCGTTCGGAATTAAGCGTTGACGCTATCGAAACCCGGATGAAAACCGACAATGCCGGATGGAGTTCCGCCATGCAAGCGCAGGGCCAACAAATATTTGTCAGGAATGCCTTTGCTGTGCAGGCCGTCGAAACGCTCGAATCCGAACCGGCCGTAATAGGCGGGACTGCCCGCCAGAACGCACCCTGCCGCTTCGAGCCGATCCAGCATTGAAAGCCCCTCATGGACGAGGCGCGATCCAATGCCCTGACCTTGCCTCTCGGGAGAGACAGAAATCGGGCCAAGAGAAAACCAGCGGCCTTCCGCCTCCGAAACGGTAACGGGCGAAAAGGCGATATGACCGACGATCTGTCCGCCATCCTCCGCCACCAGAGAAACGGTGAGCGCATCCGCATCGCGCAGCCTGCCGACGATCAGGTGTTCGGTCTGGTCGCTAAACGGCATATCCCGGAACGCTGCTTCCGTCAGCGTTCCGATCGCCTCTTCGTCACCCTGCCGCTCCGGCCGGATGATCATTCCACGGTTACCGATTTCGCCAGATTGCGCGGCTGGTCCACATCCGTGCCCATGAAGACGGCGGTGTGATAGGCGAGCAGCTGGATCGGCAGCGAGAAGACCATCGGCGCGATCAGTTCATCGACATTGGGCAGCGTGATCGTCGCCATGGTATCGAGCTTGGAGGCCGCAGCCCCCTTCTCGTCAGTGATGAAGATGATGCGGCCGCCGCGCGCGGCAACTTCCTGCATGTTCGAAACGGTCTTTTCGAAGAAACGGTCATGCGGGGCGATGACGATGACCGGCATGTTCTCGTCGATCAGCGCGATCGGCCCATGCTTCAGCTCGCCGGCGGCATAACCTTCGGCATGGATATAGGAGATTTCCTTGAGCTTCAGCGCACCTTCCAGCGCCAGCGGGAAACTGGTGCCGCGGCCGAGATAAAGCACATCCTTGAAGCGCGACAGATCGCGCGACAGCGCCTCTATCTGCGGCTGGATTATGTTCAGCACCTTGCTCATGATGCGCGGCATCTCGATCAGATGCTGCACCAATTCCTTTTCCTCACCCGGCTTCAGCGTGCCGCGCGCCTTACCGGCGGCGACGGCTAGCGATGCGAGCACTGCAAGCTGGCAGGTGAAGGCCTTGGTGGAGGCGACGCCGATTTCCGGACCGGCGAGGATCGGAAAGATCGCATCGGATTCGCGGGCCATGGTCGATTCGCGCGTATTGACCACCGCGCCGATCTTCAATCCCTCCTGCTGGCAATAGCGCAGGGCCGCCAGCGTATCGGCGGTTTCTCCCGATTGCGAAATGAACAGTGCCGCCTGCGTGGGAACGAGCGGGATTTCGCGGTAACGGAATTCCGAGGCGACATCGATTTCCACCGGCAGACGCGCATAACGCTCGAACCAGTATTTGCCGATCAGGCCGGACAGATAGGCCGTGCCGCAGGCGGAAATGGCAAGGCCGGAAAGCTTGGCGAAGTCGATGGCCTTATCGGCCTCCTTCACGGTCTTGGAGGCGAAATCCACATAATGGCTGAGCGCATGGGAAATGACTTCCGGCTGCTCGTAGATTTCCTTTTCCATGAAGTGGCGGTGGTTGCCCTTGTCGACCACGAAAGCCGTCGCCTGCGACATCTGGCGCTCGCGCTTCACCGGCTTGCCGGAGAAATCGATAATTTCCGCACCTTCACGGGTGACGATGGCGCAGTCGCCATCCACCAGATAGGTGATTTCGTTGGTGAAGGGCGAGAGCGCGATGGCGTCCGATCCCAGGAACATTTCACCGCGGCCATAACCGACGGCAAGCGGCGGACCGGAACGCGCCGAAAGCAGCGTGCCGGGATCATCCTTGAACATGACGACCAGCGCATAGGCGCCGGTGACGCGGTTCAGCATCTTCAGCATCGCTTCGCGATGGCCAAGGCCTTCGCGGGTGTATTTTGCCAGAAGCTGCGCCACCACTTCGGTGTCGGTCTGGGTGGTGAAGGTGGCACCTTCGGCACTCAGCTCCTCGCGCAATTCGGAGAAATTTTCGATGATGCCGTTATGAACGACCGCAACGCCGTCGACGAAATGCGGGTGGGCGTTGGTTTCGTTCGGCACACCATGCGTCGCCCAGCGCGTATGCGCAATGCCGACCACGCCCGGCAGCGGCTCTTCGGACAATCGCTTCTCCAGATTGAAGAGCTTGCCTTCCGCCCGGCGGCGATCCATCGCGCCATTGTCGATGGTGGCGACACCAGCCGAATCGTAACCGCGATATTCGAGACGCTTCAGCGCATCGACAAGCCGTTCAGCAACAGGCTGGGTTCCGACAATTCCGACAATTCCGCACATATATTTCTCCAGACGGCGATCTCTTCGCCGAAACTACTAATCGTTTCCCTGAAATCGGCAATTACGCCGCCGGTCACTTTCGGTATCTCTCGGTAACGTCTTTCAAGAGGACTTTTTCTTCGCTTCCTTCAGCGCTTTCGCCCGATCGCGCACGACGGTTGCGCGGCCCGGCTTGACCTCCTGCCGCGCGCGTCCGAAAGCGAGCGCATCAGCGGGAACGTCATCGGTAATCACGCTGCCCGAGGCGATATAGGCACCGTCGCCAATGGTGACGGGAGCGACCAGCGATGAGTTAGAGCCGATGAAGCTATTGGCCCCAATCCGCGTTTCGAACTTGTTGTAACCGTCATAATTGCAGGTGATGGTGCCAGCACCGATATTGCTGCCTGCGCCGATGAAGGCATCGCCGATATAGGTCAAATGGTTGACCTTGGCGCCCTCGCCGATTTCCGCCTTCTTGACCTCGCAGAAATTACCGACCTTGGCATTGGCGTGCAGATTGGCGCCGGGGCGCAATCGCGCATAGGGTCCGACTGCCGCACCCTCGGCCACATAGGCCCCTTCCAGATGCGAAAACGCATGGATGACGGCACCGGGCTCGATCGTCACGCCGGGACCAATAACGACATTGGGCTCGATCAGCACGTCCTGACCGATCTTGGTGTCGAAGGACAGGAACACGGTCTCAGGCGCAATCATCGAAACGCCATCGACCATCAATTCGTGGCGGCGGCGCTGCTGCCAGCGGCTTTCGATCAAGGCGAGTTCGGCGCGGTTGTTGCAGCCGATCAGCTCGGTTTCCGGCGCATCGATGGCAACGGCACGGCGGCCGAGCGAGCGGGCGATTTCAACGATGTCGGTAAGATAATATTCGCCCTTCACATTGCTGTTGCCGATCCGGTCGAGCAAGTCCAGCGCATTGCGTCCGTTGACGGCCATCAACCCACTGTTACACCAGGTGACCTTGCGCTCCTCGTCGGTGGCATCCTTTTCCTCGCGGATCGCCACCAGCTCGCCATTCTCGACCAGCAGCCGGCCATAACCCGTGGGGCGCTCGGTATGGAAACCGATCACGGCGACATCGGCACCGGCGGCAATCGCCTCCCGCGCCCTGTCAAGCGTTGCGGATGTGATGAGCGGCACGTCACCATAGGCGACGATCAGGTCGTCGAAGCCGCGCTCGATCGCCTCGCGTGCGGCAAGAACCGCATGGCCCGTACCCTTGCGTTCCTTCTGCAGGAAAGCTTCGACCTGAACACCCTTGAGACCGGCGGCTGCGGCAACATTGTCTGCATCGCGCCCGACCACCAGCGCCACTGCGCCGACGCCCGCTCCAGCCACCGCCTCCACCACATGCCCGATCATCGGACGTCCGGCGACCGTATGAAGCACCTTGGATTTCGAAGACTTCATGCGCGTGCTGTCGCCCGCTGCGAGAATAACGGCTAGAGAGCTACGCTCCATAAGACCTCCAACACCCTGTCACGGCCAAAGAACGACCGCGACAGTGGCAATGTTTGACTTTACGCCGGCCGCTTTAACGGACAGGCGTATCGGTGATTTCTTTCCGGCATTGCTATAATGGCGCCCCACTTAAGAAACCATGCAAATCTCCACCAAATTTCCACGCAGATTTTCATCAAACGTGATCAGCGGCGGGCCGGCATGATCTATCGGCGGGGGTTGCGGGCGGTGAATTCCAGTATTTGCTGACGGCCGTTTTCAATCAGCCTTTCCATCTCGCGTCGGGCGGTGGTGTCGTCACGCAGGCGAAACGCTTCGACCAGTCGCAGGTGAGAGGCAGACACGTCGGAAATCTCGTTGGGGTCGGCTTCCGGGTTGCTCATCCGGAAAATGCCTGCGAGAGCCGCCTTTATCAGCGAACCGACAGTGCGCATGAAAGGGTTGCCGGACATTTCGGTGATGAGGACATGGAAGTTCATATCCGCAAGCGCGCGCTTTTCCTTCGAATACGCCGTATTGCCCATCTCGTTGGCGTAAGCGGCGAGCTTTGCGATATCCGCATCTTTTGCCCTGACAGCCGCAAGCCCCGCGCCATAGGGTTCGAAAGCCTGGCGGATATCATAGAGATGCAAAAGGAATTCATCGCTGACACCCGCCTCGAAGTGCCAGAGCAGCACCTCGCTGTCGAACATGTTCCAGCTTTCGCGCTCCGTCACCCGGGTGCCGATACGCGCCTTGGGAGAAATCATGCCCTTGGCCGTCAGCGTCTTCATCGCTTCGCGCAGAACCGTGCGGGATACTTTCAGCCGCTCCATTAGCTCGGCGTCGCCCGGCAGGATGTCACCCGTCTTGAAAACGCCGGACACGATATCGAGACCGAGCTTGTGAACGACCTGTGCATGATTTGTCCGCAACTTTCGAAAACCGATCGCCGCATCGAGCATTCCGCGCTGCAAATGTCATGTCCTTCCGTTCGGCCGGCGATCTCAAAAATCGCGCCAGACGTGTGTATCTCAAGTCAGACTATAGTGAAAAACATCAAGTCGCATGAAAAGCAAAGGCAAACTTCGTTCGCGGCGTAAAACACATGAAAATAACAAAGGCCGCGCATGAATGTCACGCGCGGCCAGAATGTGAACGATGAGTAGCCTCTCCCACGTCATCCTTGCCCTTGAGGCGAAGATCCATAGGCCGTCGAAGGCAGGGATCCTCGGGTCAAGCCCGAGGATGACGTTGAGTTTGGCGAAATCACCGATTACTGCGGCAGCTTGTCGTCCACGCCTGCAACGTAGAAGTTGAGGCCGAGAAGAACCTTGTCTTCAGCCTTTTCACCGGCCTTCAGCCATTCCGAACCGTCCTGCTTCTTCACCGGGCCGGTGAATGGATGCAGCTCGCCCGACTTGATCTTGGCTTCGGTATCCTCCGCCATCTTCTTCACATCATCCGGCATGTTGGTATAGGGCGCCATGGTCAGGATGCCATCCTTCAGGCCGTCCCAGACGGATTCGGACTTCCAGGTACCATCGAGAAGAGCCTGCGTGCGCTTGATGTAATAGGCGCCCCAGGTGTCCTTGATGGCGGTCAGCTGCGTCTGCGGGCCGGCCGCGATCATGTCGGAGGCCTGGCCGAAGGCCTTGATGCCGCGTTCCGCTGCAACCTGCATCGGCGCTGTCGTATCGGTGTGCTGCGTCAGGATGTCGACGCCCTGGTCGATCAGCGCCTTGGCGGCATCGGCTTCCTTGCCGGGGTCGAACCAGGTGTTGGCCCAGACGACCTTGACCTTGAACTCCGGATTGACCGACTGCGCGCCGAGAACGAAGGCGTCGATGCCCATCACCACTTCCGGGATCGGGAAGGAAGCGATGTAGCCGGCGAGACCTTTCTGCGACATCTTCGCTGCAATCTGGCCCTGAATGTAACGGCCTTCATAGAAGCGCGAATTGTAGGTCGCGACATTTTCGGCGGTCTTGAAGCCGGTGGCATGCTCGAACTTCACCTTGGGGAACTTCTGGGCGACCTTCACGGTCGCATCCATGAAGCCGAAGGAGGTGGTGAAGACCAGTTCGCAGCCCGAGCGGGCCATGCGCTCGATGGCGCGTTCGGCATCCGGGCCTTCCGGAACGCTTTCAAGAAAAGGCGTTTCGATCTTGTCGCCGAAATGCGCCTGCAGTTCCTGGCGGCCAATATCATGCGCCTGCGTCCAGCCGCCGTCGGTCTTTGAACCGACATAGATGAAGCAGACCTTCTTGGCGTCGGCGGCCTCAGCCGAGGAAACGACGCCGCCGAGAGCCGCAACGGAAGCGGCGAGTGCGATGACCAGTTTTTTCATTTTTACCCCTGTTGGTTTGGAGACTTAAGACTTCTTCACCTGTCCGGCACGAAGGATTTGCCCAGCGATGCCGGCGTGTTGATCAAGGTCGTGCGGCGATTATGCGAGATGATGACGAGCACGACAATAGTTGCAAGGTAAGGTAGTGCCGAAAGCAGTTGCGACGGGACGCCGATGCCGAAGGCCTGCGCGTGCAATTGCCCGATCGTGACGGCGCCGAACAGATAGCCGCCCGCCAGCAGGCGCCAGGGACGCCAGGAGGCGAAGACGACGAGCGCCAGCGCAATCCAGCCGCGCCCGGCCGACATGTTTTCCACCCATTGCGGTGTGTAGACAAGCGAGAGCTGCGCGCCGGCGAGACCCGCGCAGGCGCCACCGAACATGACAGCCAGATACCGCGTGCGGATGACATTGATGCCGAGCGCATGGGCGGAACCATGATTGTCGCCGATCGCACGAATCTTGAGACCCGTGCGGCTTTTGAACAGAAACCAGCTGATACCGGCAACGAGCGCAATGGACATGTAGAAGATCAGGTCCTGCCGGAACAGCAAGGGGCCGAAGAAGGGAATCTCGGACAGAACCGGAAAGACGATGGGCTGCAGCTTGACACCCGGCAGGCCGACGAAGCTTTCGCCCAGCATGCCGGAAACACCAAGACCGAGAATGGTAAGCGCAAGGCCCGTCGCCACCTGGTTGGTCACCAGCGTCAGTGTAAGGAAGCCGAACAGCAGCGAAAAAACCGCGCCGGAAGCGATGCCGGCCAGAATGCCGAGATAGGGAGACCCCGTCATATGGGCGGTCGCAAAAGCGCAGACCGCGCCCATGATCATCATGCCCTCGACACCGAGATTGAGGACGCCGGAGCGCTCCGCCACGAGCTCGCCGGAGGCGGCAAGCACGAGCGGTGTCGCGGCGGTGATGACGGTGAGAAGAATGGCCTGAAGCATATCCATCATGCCGCTCCTTCTTTGTGATGCGCCTTGCCGGTGAAGACGACCCTGATGCGATAGAAGATCAGCGTGTCACAGGAGAGCACGAAGAACAGCATCAGCCCCTGAAACACGCGCGTCACCTTGTCCGAGACGCCAATCGAAAGCTGCGCCGCCTCGCCGCCCAGATAGGTCAGCGCCAGCACCAGCCCGGAAAGGATGATGCCGAGCGGATTGAGACGACCGAGAAAGGCGACGATGATAGCGGTAAAGCCGTAACCCGGCGAAATGCTGGGCTGGAGATGGCCAATGGAACCGGAAGCCTCAGATATGCCCGCAAGCCCCGCCAGCGCACCGGAGAGCAGCAGCGAAAACCACACCATGCGGCTTGATGAGAAACCGGCAAAACGCCCTGCCCGCGCCGACTGGCCGAGCACGGTAACCTCGAAGCCTTTCAGCATGTAGCGCATCATGAACCACAGCGCGATGGCCGCAACGATGGCGAAAACGAAACCCCAGTGCGCCCGGCCCGAGGCCAGCATTTCCGGCAGAACGGCGCTGTCGTTGAAGGGCTTGGTCTGCGGGAAGTTATAGCCGCCCGGATCACGCCAGATGCCGCGCGTCAGCCAGTCGAGAAAAAGCTGCGCGACATAGACCAGCATCAGGCTGACGAGGATTTCATTGGTGTTGAACTTCGTCTTCAACAGCGCCGGAATACCGGCATAAAGCGCGCCGCCGATGGCGCCCATCACCATCATCAGCGGCAGGATGAGCGGCGAATGCCAGTCGGGATAAAGAACCGGCAGGATGGAACCGGTGATCGCGCCGATGGTGAACTGCCCTTCCGCGCCGATGTTCCAGTTATTGGAGCGATAACAGATCGACAGGCCGACGCCGATCAGGATCAGCGGCGCGGCCTTGATCGCCAGCTCATGCAGCGACCAGACCTCCAGAAGCGGCTCGACGAAAAAGGCGTAAAGCGCGTCCAGCGGGTTCTTGCCGAGCATGGCGAACATGACAGCGCCGACGAGCAGCGTCAGCGTGAGCGCCAGAAGCGGCGAAAGAAGAGTGAATAACTTTGAGACCCCTGCCCGTTTTTCAAGCTCAATGCGCATGCTGGGCGGCTCCCGAATGTGTGTGGATGCCGCCCATCAGCAGGCCGATCTTTTCAAGCGTCATGTCTTCCACGGGATGGGTCTCTGACAGCTTCCCGTCGGAAATGACAGCGATATTGGTGGCGACCTCGAATATTTCATCGAGATCCTGGCTGATGACGATGACCGCCGAGCCCGCCTTGGCGAGATCGACAAGCGCCTGGCGAATTCGGCTCGCCGCACCAGCATCCACACCCCAGGTCGGCTGGTTGACCACCAGCACGGCAGGCTGACGGTCAAGCTCTCGCCCAACAATGAATTTTTGCAGATTGCCGCCCGACAGCGACCCCGCCAGCGGATCGGCCCCGCTCTTGCGCACATCCATGGTTTCCGAGATGCGCCGCGCCGCCGCCTTGATGGTCGAGCCACGGATGATGCGCAGGAAACCGCCGGTCAGAAACGCCTTCCGATCAGAACGCGCCCGCGCCAGCAACAGATTATCGGAAAGGCTCATGCCGGGAACGGCGGCGTGGCCATGGCGCTCTTCCGGCACAAAACCCGCGCCCATCAGCCGGCGGCCATTGATGCCGATGCGGCCGACCGGCTTGCCGCGCAGATGGATCGCATCATTATTATAGACCGGATATTCGCCGGAAAGCGCATCGAACAGCTCGCCCTGGCCGTTTCCGGCCACACCGGCAATCGCCAGCACTTCTCCGGCGCGCACATTCATCGAAATCGATTTCAGCGCCACGGCAAAGGGCGTGCGTGGCGCAACCGAAAGCCCCATGACCTCGATCTGCGGTTGCCCGAGCGCGGCTCCCGTCGGCCGCGAAACGCTCGCAACATCGCTGCCGACCATCATACGCGCCAGAGATGCAGGCGTTTCCCTGCGTGGATCGCAGGCGCCCGTCACCTTGCCGTGGCGTAGGACGGTGGCGCGGTCGCAGATACGCTGTACCTCTTCCAGACGGTGGCTGATATAAAGCACCGAACGGCCTTCGGCCTTCAGCTTTGCCAGCGTCTCGAACAGCTTGTCGGCCTCCTGCGGTGTCAACACCGAAGTCGGCTCATCGAGAATGATGAGACGCGGGTTCTGCAACAGCGCGCGCACGATTTCGATGCGCTGGCGCTCGCCGACCGAAAGATCGGCCACATGCGCATAAGGGTCGAGCGGCAGGCCATAGGCGCGCGACAGCGTTTCCGCTTCCCTGGCGATTTCCTTCAGTGAAATTTTCGGGTCCAGCGACAGGGCGATATTTTCAGCAACCGTCAGCGCCTCGAACAGGGAAAAGTGCTGGAAAACCATGCCGATACCGAGCCGGCGGGCTTCGCTTGGCGAGCCGATTGAAACCGGCTGGCCCTGCCAGATGATATCGCCCTCGGTGGGCGAAAGGACGCCGAACAGCATCTTGACAAGCGTGGACTTGCCCGCGCCGTTTTCACCCAGAAGCGCGTGGATTTCGCCCGGCGCTATATCGAGATCGATGCCGTTGCAGGCGGCGAAATTGCCGAACAGCTTTGTCAGCTTGCGAACGGACAGGAGAGGCACGGCCTCCGGCGCCAAATTTCCAGTCACTGGTCCCTCTCTCACCGGCAGCTCATGCTTTCTTTGAAGCACTTCACCAGCTGCGGTTATTGTTCCCAATCACGGGGCAATGCGTATGCAATGCTGCGCGACCATGATGTATTGATAACTGTTTTGCTGCTGCGCACAACTGAAAAACACGTTGCTTAAATGCAATTTGCACAAGCAATAAACGGCACCGCATCCCTTTCCCAATAGCAGCGTCGAAATCTCTACCGTGTCACCCTCGGGCTTGACCCGAGGATCCATAACCCGTTGAAATCATGGATTCTCGGGTCAAGCCCGAGAATGACGTCGAGTGTGCAGAACCGCTCCGAAACGCCATGCATACTACTTCGCGCCGAGCGAGGGGAAAAACTGCAATATTCCACCGATGCAGTAAAGATAGATACCGCTTGCCACGAATGCGATCACCGCCCACATGGGGGTTTCGAAATGCATCAGCAGCGCATAGCCGCCAAGCGCGCACCAGATGAAGACGACAAACAGATTGAGCGGCCGCAGGCGCTTCACCCGCACTGGATGCAGGAAATTGATCGGCAGGAATGTCAGGAAAACCGAAACGGTAACCACGGTCATGGCCGTGGTGGCGCTGGCATCCATGACGAAGAGCGTGAACACCACCATGTTCCACACCACTGGAAAGCCGGAGAAGAAATATTCATCCGTCTTCATGCCCATATCGGCATAATAGATGGCGCTCGATACCACTATCATGCCCGCCGCGACGAAGGATAGCGGCTCGCCGATCATGCCGCTCTGGTAAAGCGCAAAGGCGGGCAAAAGCACATAGGTCACGTAGTCGATGATATTGTCGAGCGTATCGCCCGACCAGTTGGGCAGAACTTCCTTCACCCGCACCTTGCGGGCGATGGGCCCGTCGATACCATCCACCAGAAGCGCAAGCCCCAGCCACCAGAACATGTCGACAAATCGGTGTTCGGCGGCGGCGACGACGCCGAGAAAGGCCAGAAACGAACCGGAAGCCGTAAGCATATGGACGGAAAAGGCGCGGATTTCCGCGTAGGGAACACGCTTGTAGTTGAAAATTTTCATGGTCAGCGTCTGCGCCCCGCTTTTCATCCGCCCTGTTCATTCCGGTATGCGGCCATTCACCACGCTTTGCAACCGGCTCAATCCGCTTATCCTAAGACTAATATAGCGGCACAACCAACGAATCTTCGTGACTGAATGTTCCGGCCCCGAAGTGGATTTGCCCGCGCAAAGACACTATGATGTTCTGGAAATAACAACGGATCAGGACCATGAGACACTTCGATATCGCCATCACAGGTGCGGGGCTTGCGGGCCAGATCGCGGCCATCGCGCTGGCGCGGGCGGGCCGCCACGTGGCGCTCATTGCACCTTCCAGCGACAGGAAGGACCAGCGCACCACGGCGCTGATGGACCAGTCCATCCGTTTCATGGACCGTCTCGGCCTCTGGTCACGCATCGCACCTTCGGCCGCACGCCTTTCCACCATGCAGATAATTGACGGCACCGAGCGCCTGCTGCGCGCACCGACCGTACAGTTCCGCTCCTCCGAAATCGGGCTCGATGCCTTCGGCTGGAACATTCCCAATGAGGCGCTGCTCGGCGTGCTTGGTGAGGCTGTCGAACAGGAACACAATATTACCCGCCTCGACACCACCGCCGAGACGATCGACATCGGCAGCGACCGCGTCTCCGTGACGCTTGCAGACGGCGAAACGCTCTCGGCCGATTTCCTCATCGGCGCGGATGGCAGGAAGTCGATGGTGCGGGATGCGGCCGGCATCGGGGTCAAATCCTGGTCCTATCCGCAGACGGCCATTGTTTTGAACTTCGGTCATAGCCGGGCGCATGGCAATGTCTCGACGGAATTCCACACCCCCACCGGCCCTTTCACCCAGGTTCCCCTGCCCGGCAACCGCTCCAGCCTCGTCTGGGTCGTCACCCCGCAACAGGCGGAGGAACTGACGGCATTGCCGCTGGAGGCGCTCAGCCTGCGGATCGAGGAGCGCATGCAATCCATGCTGGGCGCTGTTACCGTAGAGGACAGCGTGCAGGCATGGCCGCTTTCTTCCATGACGGCACATCGCTTCGGCAAGGGCCGCGTCGCCCTGATCGGTGAGGCCGCGCATAGTTTCCCGCCCATCGGCGCGCAGGGTTTGAACCTCAGCCTGCGCGACATCATTTCGCTGACGGAACTGCTCGGTGCCGTCTCCGACCGCCCCATTGCCGCTGACGCCGGCAGCAGCTTTGACCGCAGGCGGCGGGCGGATGTCTACAGCCGCACGCTGAGCGTCGACCTTCTGAACCGCTCTCTGCTTTCCGATCTTCTGCCGGTGCAGATGGCGCGCGCGGCTGGCCTGCATGTCCTTTCCGGCATCGGCACGCTCAGAAGCATGGTGATGCGCGAAGGCATCGAGCCGGGACGCGGGCTGAAGGCCCTGCCCTCGCTGCTGTTCGGTAGCTTCAAAAAGGCTGGATGAAATAGACCACGCCCGTCAGCGTGAGGACCGACAACACCGTTGAGATGAGGATGGTCGCCGACGCCCTCTCCTGCCAGACATGATATTGCTGGCCGATGACGAACACATTCGTCGCAGTCGGCAGCGCTGCCAACAGCACGGCGGAATAGATCCACACCGGCTCGAAACGCCCGAGCGACGAGAGCAGGAGATAAGCCGCAAGCGGATGCAGGATCAGCTTGGCCGGCACGATATAGCTGATTTCCACCGGCACCCGTTTCATCGGCCGAAGCGCCAGCGTCACGCCCATGGCAAACAGAGCGCAGGGCGCCGCCGATTGCGCCAGATAATCCACCAGCCGCTGCACCGCCTCCGGCGGCTGCCATGACAGCGAGGCAGCGAGGAAGCCTGCTATCACCGACACGATGAAGGGATGGGTAATGACCTTGCTCGCCACATCCAGTGCAAGCTTCGCCGGGGAGCGCTTGTCACCGCCCGCAACCGCCATCATCGCCGGAGCGACAATGAAATGGGCAGCGTTTTCCAGACAGACGATCAGCGCCACCGGCACCGCCGCCTTTTCGCCGAGCGCCAGCAGCGCAAGACCCGGCCCCATATAGCCGATATTGCCATAGCTCGCCGCGAAACTCTGGATGGTGGTTTCTGCGAGGCTGTTCTTTCGCACGAACCGGCCGATCAGGAATACAGCCAAGAAAATGCCATAGGTGCAGGCAAGGCTTGCGGCAACGAAATCCATGCGCGCCAGCTCTTCCACCGGCGTTTTAGACACCAGCTTGAAAAACAGCGCCGGAAGCGCCGCATAGATGATGAATGTATTCAGCCAGCCCATCGCCTCAACGGGCTGTTTCGTGATGCGCGCCGCGCCGTAACCGATGAAGATCAGGCCGAAAAACGGCAAAAGCAATCCGACGATATCGGCCACGGTCTTTCCCCTGCCTCTAAAATACGCGGGAGGCTTAGCCGATTTTCATCAGGATCGGAAAGGTCTCCTGGAACCAGATCGCCACATTGGTGATGAAACCGGACATGAAAGCGATACCGGTGAGCACCAGCAACACGCCCATCAGCTTTTCCACGAGGCCAAGATGGCGGCGGAAGCGCACGAGGAAACGCATGAAGGAACCGGAAAAAGCAGCCGCGATCCAGAACGGCACGGCAAGGCCAAGCGAATAGACGGCAAGCAGCGCCGCACCGTCGCCAACCGTGTCGCGCGAAGCGGCAACACCGAGGATCGCACCCAGAACCGGACCGATGCAGGGCGTCCAGCCGAAAGCGAAGGCAAGGCCCATGACATAGGCTCCGGAAAGCGTGGCCGGCTTGCCCGCCCCCTGAAACCGCGCTTCGCGCGAAAACACGCCGATGCGGAAAACACCGAGAAAATTCAGGCCCATCAGGATGATGATGAAACCGCCGATCTTGGCGAGAATATCGAGATTCTGACGCAAAAGCGTGCCGATCGTCGAGGCGCCGGCACCCAGCGCCACAAACACCGTGGCAAAACCGAGCGTGAAAAAGAAAGCCGAAACCAGCACCGCCTTGCGCACCTCGGGCCGGGGCGCCGCATCCTCTGTCTTGAACTGCTCGACAGAAATACCCGCCATGTAACACAGGTAAGGCGGCACCAGCGGCAGGACGCAGGGCGACAGGAAAGACAAGGCACCGGCCAGAAGCGCGCTGAACAGGGAAATATCGGCAATCGACAAGAAAGAACTCCGGAT
Source organism: Rhizobium sp. X9 (assembly GCF_018873185.1). Taxonomy (NCBI): domain Bacteria; kingdom Pseudomonadati; phylum Pseudomonadota; class Alphaproteobacteria; order Hyphomicrobiales; family Rhizobiaceae; genus Rhizobium; species Rhizobium sp. X9. The sequence continues at coordinate 1,613,195 of NZ_CP071311.1, forward strand.
CCCGCAAAGCCCGCCGCGATTCGTAAAAGATTCGCCGGCACTTCACGCTTTCATTTTCGCACATGTCATTGCCGTAAAACGATTTCACCCGTTTGCCCGACATGTCTGAGCCGCTTTTATCCCCAGCCGCCCCCTGTCTCCAATCACCTTTTCGGGGGTGCGACAAAAAAAACCGGATTGATTGTAGAAAGCGCTTTTTTTGGGTTGACCGAACGGATCGCTCTACCTATGTTCCGCGCACTTCCGAAGGGCAACCAAGCCCCGACACGGGAGAGCGTAGCTCAGCCGGTAGAGCAACTGACTTTTAATCAGTAGGTCCAGGGTTCGAATCCCTGCGCTCTCACCACCTCAAGCATATATTTTTCAATAGCTTATGAATTGCCATCAGTAACTGATGACAGCAGCCGGCAGAAAATCGAAAAGCCGATTCCCGCTTTCCTGGGGCATAACACAGCCCCTTCTCAACATCGGGTTCGGAAAATCGATATCCCGAGCGAGCCGTTATCAGACAGCCCGCAAACGACCACCGCTAAAGATAAGCATAAACATATCGCGCAATATTGTCGTAAAAACTCGACAGATAAGCCGGCACCCGCTTGAACCGGGCAAACTTGCTGCCGCGATATTCGGCACGCGTGCCGACCAGCGTGTCCGGGTCGCCAAAGGGCAGGAAATCCTTGTCAGTCACATAAACGCGCGTGCCATAGCCCCAGCCGCATTCCAGCGCCCGGTCAAAGGGCAGCGTCATTACCCTTGCAGCTTTCAGGAAACGTTCAGCGCCGCCGCGTGAGATGATGTAGCAGGCCGAGGATCCCTGCGGGCCGAAAATGCAGCGCCCGAACGTGTCTCCGAGAGCGCTGGTCTTCCTGCCCTTGAAGCCGCTGCGGCGGTGGTTGGTCAGCTTCACGATCGCGTTTTCCGGCATGATCGCAGCCATGGCTTTGACCCGTTCGGAAAAGTCCGGGGTAAAGGCAACGTCGTCCTCGACGATCACAGCAACCGGTGCGTCACTCGCCAGAAAAATCTCCAGCGCCTTGATGTGGCTGGCATAGCAGCCATATTCGCCAGGCAAGGCATGGCGGCCGTTGCGCAGCTCGAAGCCGCGTTGGTTGAAGTCCGTCCACTCGGCAGGAGGAATGGTCTTGCCGTCGACACCCTCGACCGGCCGCAAATCAAGACCGAGACCGGAAGCGCCGTCCAGCATCTTGTCGAGCCGTGCACGCGCCCTGGCAATGGAGATGATATAGACGGGAAAGGTGGAGATCGGCAGCATTTACAGGACACCATGCGCATGGAGACAGGGAACCGTCTCCTACAGCATGGCGTGCCGCACGTCCATTCGCACTCAGACTGGATGGATTTCAGGCGCGAACGCTCCGGATTTTGCAGTCACGCCGGAGATTATTTCCGCGCAGCGGTGCGGCGGCAGCGCCAGTTCCAGTCTCTCGGTTCACCCGTATCCATGTGCACCGATTCGGTATGGCAATAGGTGCCGACGCCACCGCGCTCCGGCAGGGAACGCAGATAGGTTGCAAGCTCCCATTTGGAGACGCCCTTGATCTGAATGTCGGCGGCATCGCAGGTATAATGCTTGGAACCCTGCCTTATGCCCTTTGGCGGGCGATAACCCGAGGTAACAATGGCCGGGCTGTTGTAATGACGCTCGACATCCTTGATCATCCGAACCAGCTCCGGCTTGAAACAACCGACTTCAACGTGATCCGTCTGCAGGAAAAGCCCGTTCGGCGAAACGCGGGTGAGGCCGGAGAGCGAAGCAAGCTTCATCAGGCCGGTCGGTTGATCATCCTCGTCTTCGAGATGCGCGTCATCGAATTCATCGGACATCATCGAGCGGCCCGAAAGCGCAATGCCCATCGTCCTGTCCGCAGCGCCGGGCAGCGCCGCAACCTGCGTGTTCTCGGCGGAACCGCTTTCAATCATTTTCGGCAGGCGCTTCTTGGCCGCGCCGGCGAAAAACGCCGCAAGCGTCACGCCCTTGCCCTCGCCTTCCTGCCCACTTTCGCCAGCCGGCTGTGCGGCAGCCACCGCAGCAAGTTGCTCAGACGCCGTCTGCGGCACGGGAACTGCCTGGCGGTTTTCACTGTGCTGTTCCGCTGGCAGCTGCGCCGCTGCCGGCACCTGAACCGGCGCTGCAACGGGCTGGGGCTGTGCCGCCTGCACCGGTGCCGAATAGACGCTGCTGACGGCGGGGATGATTTTCTGCGATGGCGCGCCGGGCGTGCCAACCGTACCGGATGCGCCCGCCGCCGCAACGGAAGGTGCTGTGGAATAGATGCTGGATGTCCCGGCGGAAATCGCAGTCGGCTGCGTTGTAAGCCCGCCAATATCGGCAGCAGCACCATAACCCTGGGCCGGACCGGCCGCAGCCTGCTGCTGGGCCGGACCTGCTGCGCCGGCCGCCGATGCCACGGCAGGATCGACATAATGCCCCTGCTGCGCGCCCGCCGCCGGAGTGGCGGCGGCCGTCTGCGGCTTCTGCTGTGCGGCAATCTCCGGCTTCTTGTTATTGGCGACCATCTCGTCGTCAGTCATGGCCGAAACGCATCCGGAAAGCCCGAGCAGCGAAACGGCAATGACAAGACGCTGACAGGAAACGCGTCCTTTCGCGCCATCTGCAGCTTTCATGGGTGGCCTCCGTATCTTGCATTTACAACAGCAGCACGGGAACGGAATCGTCTGCTTTCCCCAAAACGGGATTGGCCGTTTCGATTCGCGGACTATGCCTCATCCGATTGTGACAAGGCAAGAGCGCCCGAAACCGCTGCTGTTGGCGGGAAAATCCCTACCAGGAACCGGTATTCTGCATAGATATCCACGGTTCGGCTGGTGCGAGGCTTTCGCCCTTCTGAAGAATTTCGAAGGAAATACCATCGGGGGAACGGACAAAAGCCATGTGACCGTCACGCGGCGGCCGGTTGATCACGACGCCATTTTGCTGAAGCCGCGCACAGAAGTCGTAAATATTGTCGACCTCATAGGCCAGGTGCCCGAAATTGCGGCCACCGGTGTAATCCTCGGTATCCCAATTGTAGGTGAGCTCAAGCGAAGGCGCTTTTTTTTCTCGTGCGGCAGCAATGTCGTCGCGCGCCGCAAGAAACACCAGAGTGAATCGGCCTTTTTCGTTTTCGATTCGGCGTATTTCCTCGAGACCAAGCAGGTCGCAATAGAATTTCATTGATTCGCCAAGGTCTTTGACGCGAACCATTGTGTGCAGATACCGCATTTTCTTCCTCTCCAATACACGGGTCCGGTGCCGTTAAACGCATCATGGCAAGCCCCGGACAAGGACCGCGACATAAAAGCAGCTACGCAAATCAAAAACTAGGGCTTGCGTGGAACCGTTACCAAGATGTTAATCTGGTAAACAGGAATCAGTTGACCGGTGTATGGCGCGTAATCGAGGGGTTGGCAGGATATGGCTGATAGGATGTCATCGAAAACGATAGTCGATGTCGAGGACCTTTCGGGCGATGCCGTGGACCTGGTCGAGATCACCGGCGTCGTGAAATGGTTCGACGTCGCCAAGGGCTTCGGCTTCATCGTGCCCGATAACGGCATTCAGGACGTGCTGCTGCATGTCTCCTGCCTGCGCCGCGACGGATACCAGACCATTCTCGAAGGAACCCGCATCGTCGCCCTCATCCAGCGGCGCGACCGGGGCTTTCAGGCTTTCCGCATCCTGTCGATGGATCAGTCGACTGCCGTTCACCCCTCGCAGCTGCCGCCGGTGCGCACCCATGTGCAGGTCACACCCTCGAGCGGGCTTGAGCGCGCCATCGTCAAGTGGTTCAACCGCACCAAGGGTTTCGGCTTCCTGACGCGTGGCGAAGGAACCGAAGATATTTTCGTGCATATGGAAACGCTGCGTCGTTTCGGCCTGACGGAACTGCGCCCCGGCCAGGTGGTGCTGGTGCGTTATGGTGATGGCGACAAGGGTTTGATGGCGGCGGAAATCCATCCCGACAACCCCGCCCCGATCGGGATGTCCCACTGATGACCGCCTTGTTTCGCACAGTGATGAAGAGCGCCGTTCTGGCGCTTCTTTTTTTCACCTTCGCAGGCGTCGCCCAGGCTCAGCAGCAGAATTTCACATCCGAGCCGCTGACGATCGAAAGCGCCGCCGGGAAAAGCCATGACTTCGTTGCGGAACTTGCCCTCAACAACGCCCAGCGCGAACAGGGGCTGATGTTTCGCAAATCAATGCCGCTTGAAAACGGCATGCTGTTCGATTTTGGCCAGGAGCGGGAGGTGGCAATGTGGATGAGGAATACCCTTATTCCACTCGATATGCTGTTCATCGCCCGGGATGGCCGAATCACCCATATCCACGAAAACGCGGTTCCCCATTCGGAAGCGATCATCAGCTCCCGCGGAGTGGTAAAATTTGTGCTTGAACTGAATGGCGGCACTGCGAAGCGTTATGGCATCAAGCCGGGCGACATGGTGCGCAGTGCTCAGATCGGCAACCAGAAATAACATTGCCGCGTTATGGTGTCTGAAAAAGCCGGACGACGTTTCGCCCGGCTTGCAGAATATCAGTATACCGGCTCGATATGGCTCAAAATCCGGCAATTGGAGATGGAGGCGGCAAGGTTGATGGCAATATCGATCGCCTCGACCGAATCGGCCGTGCCTTCCAGATAGATCACGTCGTTTTCGACGATTGCGGAAATACGCGACTTCTCAAGTCCCGTTTCGAAGGCCAGGGCAGAGGTGATCGCCTGACATACGCCAGCCATGCGGTCTCCGAAGAAGCTTTCCTGAATGCCTGACAAATTGAACATATGCGTTCTCCTTCTTATGGACATTACAACGCGCCAATAGCGGTTTTGTTCATCTCCGGTTCATCATTTCGTTCATCTTCCATTCATCTTGGAAAATTGGAACCCCCTGACCGATCACATTTTAGGTGATCGGGAACCATTTCGTGAGGCGGGCATTTCGCGCATGGGAGAGAGAACAGCCTGAAAGGGACATGAAACAGGGAGGAGAATGACATGCTGATAAACAGAACGGAGCCGTGTCACCACGCCTCGTGGATGAAGCCGGTAGCGATCCATCTGCCACTTTGCGTGGCCGTGGAGATTTACAGCCCTCTGGTGGCGCTGGACATGCTGATGTACCGCTGGCCCGAGGAACATGGCCCGGAATATGAGGAAGCGCGCAGGAACTGCCTCGATGCGATCGCCGGAAAATGCGATATCGAAAAAGCGCGGGAATCGTTTCTCGTCGCAAGCAGTCACGCGCATATCCTGAACATCCACTAAGGTTCGTTAGCTGCGATGATGACTTTGCCCTTCTTCACGAAGGGCTTTTCTTTGCCGCCGGACCGGTGCTGCGGCGCCGTTTCCCGCACCGCGCACCCTGCCCGCCTGCCGATGATGACATGTAACTGTCACTCAAACGTTATAATCGGCAGGAACGAATTCCATGGAATCGATTGGCGCAAATCGCCGAAAGCTTGGGAGTGGAACTGGCCAGCATGGAAACTGTTTTTGCCCTTTGCGCAATTCTGCTCCTCGCCTTCAATCTTCTCGGGATTGTTCTCGCCGGCTGGCGCCTGACAAGACGGGACACGGAAAACGCACTTGTTCGGCAAAAACCGCCGGTCTCGCTGGTAGTGCCGCTGCGTGGCGTGGAAAACTTCACACCGTTGACACTCTCGCGCGCCTTTGAGCTCGACTGGCCGGATTACGAACTGCTGTTCTGCGTTGCCGACGAACTCGATCCCGTGATCGAGGAAGTGCGCAAAGCCAGCGCCGTCTCGCCAGCGGTTTCAGCGCAATTGCTCATCGGTGATGACCGCATCAGCGCCAATCCGAAACTGAACAATTGCGTGAAAGGCTGGCGCGCCGCCCGCCACGAATGGGTCATTCTGGCCGATTCGAACGTGCTGATGCCGCCATCCTATATCGCGACCATGATGTCAGCCTGGCGGCCGGATAGCGGGCTTGTCTGCTCGCCGCCGCTCGGCTCCCGCCCGACGGGCTTCTGGGCCCATGTCGAGTGCGCTTTCCTCAACGGCTCACAGGGCCGCTGGCAATATGCGGCCGAAGCAATCGGCATGGGTTTTGCGCAGGGCAAATCGATGTTGTGGAACAAGCCGTTCCTGGAAGAGCATGGCGGAATTCGCGCGCTTGCCGCTGAAATCGCCGAGGACGCCGCCTCGACGAAGCTGGTCAGAAATGCCGGCCGCAGCGTGCACCTGGTCTCCGCCCCCTTTGAACAGCCGCTCGGCCAGCGTCATGCCGGCGAGATCTGGTCGCGGCAGACCCGCTGGGCGCGACTGCGGCGCGTGACCTTCCCGCAATATTTCGCCCCGGAAATCCTCACCGGCGCGCTGCCCCCGCTCCTCTTCGCGCTCGCCGCCGCCCTTGCCGCGGACGCCGATCTTAGCGTCACCGCCATCGCCGTTCTCACCATCATGTACGGCCCGGAGCTGGCGCTCACAGCACTCAACCGGTGGCCGGTCTCTCTTTATACCCTGCCGGCCATGATCGCGCGCGACGTGATCATGCCCTTTGTCTGGGCGCGCAGCTGGATCGGCAGCGCGGTCGCATGGCGCGGCAATGTCATGACGATCGGCACAGCCGAGAGCACTTTGGCCGGACCATCAGCGGACTGAACGGAAGCTTTTCTTTTAAGGAGGTTACGCCGACAAGCGGATATATTGCTTTAAATGGTCGGAGTGGAGAGATTCGAACTCCCGACCCTCTGGTCCCAAACCAGATGCGCTACCAGACTGCGCTACACTCCGCCGAGGCGATGGCTGGGGAATACACGGTTCACCCAAACTCCGCAACAGGGAAATTCATCTTTGTTCAGCCCATTCTCTCCATCGCTCAAAAGCGCCTTGGCGCCACGGGGCAGCAAAGCGATGGCAAGGGATAATCGTCTTGACTCTCACATGAAGTCGGTCCATTTCAAATTTCAGCGTTCCTGACACGATTTGGTTATTCTATTCAGGTACGTGAAGAGTAATCTGGGGTGTTGCGCCCCACCGCCCAACCGGAGCAGTTTCGACATGTCTGCGAAGATTTACCGCCCTGCAAAAACCGCCATGCAATCCGGCAAGGCGAAAACCAATGTCTGGGTTCTGGAATTCGACGCCGAAGTTCCGCGCAAGATCGATCCGATCATGGGATACACGTCCACCTCCGACATGAAGCAGCAGGTCAAGCTGACATTCGAGACGCAGGAACAGGCCGAAGCCTATGCGCAGCGCAAGGGCATCGAATACCGCGTCATCCAGCCGAAGGAAGCGACCCGCAAGGTGGTTTCCTATACCGACAATTTCCGTTTCAACCGCACCCAGCCCTGGACGCACTGAAACAAGACGACTTTAGACCGGAGCATCCCTGCCCGGCATGACGGCCCCTTAGCTCAACTGGATAGAGCAACTGCCTTCTAAGCAGTAGGTCGCAGGTTCGAGTCCTGCAGGGGTCGCCACCTTCCCTTGAAAAAACTGATGAGAAAGTCTGCTCGGATATCTGGTGATTTCGCGGGTTTGGTTTGTCCCTGTGCTGGTTAATCGGGGCAACTCGCGGCATTTGATTTGGGCATCTTCGATTTTTCCTACTTATAGTGATTTCGCGTCGTAGCGCGAGACCTCGAGCGTGAGGCCTTCAATGACGCCTGTGCGAGGAAAAATGACATACACCCGGAGATCATGTTTGACGCGCCGATGGGATTGCCTGCACTTCGTCAGGTCTACGTCGGCTCGTGAAAACCTGACAAATAGCTTCTGGTTCGCTCACTAGACCAGTGGCCGACCGCGCGAGTCGGCCGCCGGGAAAAACTCGGCGACATAGACTGACTAGCCCTTGGGTGTGGGCCGGGCAAAGCCACACGTTGGCGGGATATGGTCGCCGAGACGCCCACTCCTGAGGAATAATGGGCGATTAGAAACGCATAGACCTCTTTCAGTTCCTAGACGGTCACCAACATTCCATCGCGAACTTCTAGCTCGCCTCGTGTAACGAGGACCTCGATACGCCCGCGAATGATTTCCCTGAGTTGAGCGCTCGTTGCCTTGAAGCCGAGCCCACGAGCAACAGCATTGATTGCCTGCTCCTCCGTACCACCAAGACTTTGATCAATGATTGTCTTGAGGCCATGGTCGATCTCCATAGGGGGAAGCAACTCGAGCCGACGGAGGCTAGGAGAGGATGCCGAGCTGCGATCGCGCAGTCTGATTTCGGAATCGGGTTCAAGAAGAAACTGACCAGATCGAACGACTTCTCTACGGTCGACTAAAAGCTTGATAGCTTGATTAACGTGCGCTTCAATCCGCCCACCCGCACGCTGTAGACCCCACGCGGTCCGAATACGGGTGATGACTTCACCACTGTGAATAGGGCTCTCCGTTTTAACCGCGCTCTTCACCAGCGAACCAATCACTGACAAAGAGGCTTCATGCAGTTCCGACGACGTATTTACGTACAAAGAGGCTTCTTCATAGGGTATGTTGACGTCAACGCCCGACCCCACCTCCTGCAGCCCTATTTCAGTAACGTCCGCTCGATCAATTGTAACGACCTCAACAGGTACAGCACGCTTCCTCGCTGCTGGACCGTTACCTCCCGCAATAGCGTCGGTTTTTGCTCGCTCTATCGTTTCAATAAGCCGTTCGAGTTCCGCCTTAGGTCGCTGGAACCAATCGGAACTCCAGATACGGTGAATATTCCAACCGTGGTCCTCAAGCACCGCCTGACGTAGGCGGTCACGCTCGCGGGCCGATCGCGCGCTGTGATACGACGCACCGTCGCACTCGATTCCCACAAGGTAGCGACCCGGCACCTGATCATCTGCAACCGCCAAATCGATGAAGAACCCGGCGATGCCGACTTGTGGATGGACCTGATAACCCCGGTCCTGAAGTGCCACCATGACCTGCTCTTCAAACACGCTATCCATTCCTCGATCAGCCCGGGCAGCCATTGAGAGCCGTCCCGTACGCGCATAGTGGAGGAACAGCTTGAATGCAAAGACACCTTTGCCCTTGCCGCGCTCGAGATCGATATCCTCGTCCGTAATCGAGGCGTAGACCTCACAGCGCTGCTTTGCACGACTGATGAGCACGTTGAGCCGGCGTTCTCCGCCCTCTGCGCCAAGCGGACCGAAGCGCATACTCATGTAGCCTTGGGCATTCTTCGCGTAAGCCACCGAGATTAGTATGACGTCACGCTCGTCGCCCTGCACGTTTTCGAGGTTCTTGACGAAGAAAGGTTCCGTCGGATGCGAGTGAAAGAAGGGTTCCGTTTCCGGATTGAGACGACGAAGGAGTTCCAGTTGGTCCTGGATTTCTCGACGCTGCTTTATCGAGAATGCGGCTACGCCTAACGAGAGATGTGGCGTCTCGAGCGCATGCCTGATGATAGCTTCGGCAACCACCTTTGCCTCAACTTTGTTCACGCTGTCCTCGAACACACCGCCTGGGACGTGGTGAAAGCGTAGCCCCATACCGGCCTCCGCCGTATAAGGGCTGGGTACGATGAAAAGCTTGTTCTCATAGAACTGACTGTTCGACACTGCGATCAGCGATTGGTGGCGGCTACGGTAGTGCCACCGCAGCATACGGCTCGGAAGACCTCGCGCGGAGAACAGCCCGAGGATGCTTTCGATATCCGACACCTTCGCGCCGTCATCTTCGTCATCCTGTTCCGATCCGTCGGATGTCATTTTCGAGAAGAACATCGTTGGCGGAAGCTGACGCTCGTCGCCGACGACCACAACCTGTTTTGCACGTGCGACCGCGCCTAATGCATCAACGGGCTGTATCTGACTGGCTTCGTCCATCACGAGAAGATCGAACTCAATGACCCCAGGGGGGAGGAACTGAGCAATAGAAAGTGGGCTCATCATAAAGACGGGCTTGAGCGCCTGAATTGCGGGAGACGCCCGCTGCATCAGTTGCCGGATCGGCATATAGTTTCGACGGCGGGCCATTTCGCTACGTAGGACGCCTACCGGGCCAATACCACTGACAGAAGGAATCTTGCGGTGGTGAGCGCGGACGACCTCCAGCTTCGAGTGCTTCATACGGCCGAGATCAAGGTTGGCAAAATCGGCGACAAGGCGATTGTGTACTTCACCGTCGAACCGCGCGAGTTCCGGGGTCCTGTCGTGCTGGTCCCTCAGCAACGCCTCGTAGTAAGCCATTTCGAAATACGGAATGACGTTCGCCGTTGTTAGACGTCCATCCTCGAGGCGAGCAACGATCTCCGCAACACCGGCCTCTGCAGCCTCCTTTGCTCGACCATTAAAAGCTGCAAACTTCGAGAGTTGCTCCTCGTTGGCGATCCACTCACCCAACTTCCGGATCATTTCATCAAGTGAGGCATCAGCCGCCACGCCCACGCCGAACAGCGTCTCGGTATCCGATTTCAGAAACGCCAGGAGTTCCGTCATCCGATCGAGGAACTCTCTTCCGAGGGCGTACGCTTCTTTGGCATGACCGTAAATCGCAACCGGGTCGTCGATACGAGACGCAAGCTTGCGAATGTCAGCGTTTGAGGTCGACCAAGCGTAGATTTGAGAGAGCTTCGGCCAGTTTGACGTAGCTCCTGACCAAAGCGAGCCGAACGCAGCGACGCCAATGACACCGCTGGTTTCCAGCGTTTGCTTGCAACGCTGCGCCGTCGCGAGAGTCCCGAGGGCTTTCACTCGGGCTGCGGCGTTAGTAAGCGGCACATGAAGCAAGTCGGAAAACGCCGCATCCGCATGCGTCAGATCGGTAATTGCAGGCGCAGTTTGGAGCAAAGATATCTCGTCGACGTCCAACGAACCGCCGAAAAATTCGGCATTACCCGACCCCATGTCTGTCCAAAGGGAAAGAAGTGCTCGACGGGTTTCATCAAGCAAAGCCCGGACCTGCTCACAGCGAGACGCCACCGCTGATTTATCTGTCAGCCTACCCGCAATCGCCCGAGCTTCCGATCCTACACCTCGCAGGCTCCTCATCCAAAGGACCAGGCTCTCAAGTGGACGTGGATCAGATTTCTCGCCACGCCAGTCAGCTCCGAATGCCGAGCGTCCAAGACCGTCACCCTCTCTGATCGTATTGCGGGCATCTTTGCCCTTCTGAAGGAGATCGAGAATGTGGACGGTTTCTGCGGGCGGCGTCTCCGGCATCACAGTTTTTAGCAGCGCCTTCGCTCTTCTCCAATCGCCGCTGAGGAATTTGAGGAAGCGATCCCCGTGCATTGCCACGGCCGTGCGGGTAACAATCAAATCCATATCCCAGGCTTGGTCGGCGATTTTCCCCACCAGTTCCGTTCGGATTTTGCGGTACGTTGCTACCGCCTCAGCGAGATCACCCGCCTGTTCCAATCCTCGTTCCCAAATTGCTGCAACGAACGCGTCTGGGCTGACATCAGGCGCGTCGGCAACGCGTTCACCGATCGTAACCAACCGGGAAATTGATCCGAGAGTCGGTGATGCCTTTACCCCAAGCGTCGTTCCCAGCGACATCGAGGCGCTCAAAAAGCGCGGGATTAACCCATTTAACTGTGCAATCGTCGCAAAGCCTGATTGCGGAAAATCCGAAGGTAGACGCCGGAATATGCCAATTAGTGAAGCCGGATCAGCATCCCAGGCGATTGCAACCATCGTTTTATCAACGTCCGCGGCGAGCCGGCTATATTCAGCACCGTCTTTGATCAGCCGATCTACGTCGGGCAACGCATCTAACCATACGCCATTTCCAAGCGCCTCGTAATCCGCGCCCTCAGGTCTCGTTGCCAGGCGTTCAGCAACCTTCACGCTCGCAGCGAATGCCGTGAAGGTTTTCGAAGGTTCAGTTTCCAGCGCATCCGTGACTGATCTCATTCCGTCGCTTACACGCTCGGAAAAAGCTTTGGCGTCATTTAATCTCACGACCAGTCGTTCGAGATCGAGAGGGGTAATTCCTGTAAGGCCGACACCATGCCAAGGATGTGTGGCAGGAAGCCCGATATCATCGATGCGCTGTGCGAGTTCACTCAATAACGCGACAACCCGGTCGCGATAGTCAGGCGTCCAGCTGACTGCATCTGTAAGCTCAATGTCCGATGGGGGCATTCCGATCCGTCGCAACCGCGACAAATGTCCAATCACCTGAAACGGCGTCATACCGTACGGTTGGTACTTTTCGTGAAGACGCGCGGGGTGACTATTCAGGTTATCACGCGCATCAACCAGACTCCTGTTCAGCGCATCCGCAGACTCACCCCTCGGGGCACCCAGTTCCCAGGTGTGCTGAAGCTCCATTAGAAGGGCACGCTTGTTCGCCTTGTTCGAATGCAACTCGAGGCAGGCGTCTCCCACTCCGGCGTTATCAAGGCGACGTTTGACAACTTCAAGGGCTGCCATCTTTTCGGCCACGAAGAGGACAGTCTTACCATCTGCCACCGCAGCGGCGATAATGTTTGCAATGGTCTGGGACTTCCCTGTTCCCGGAGGCCCCTGAATAACGAGGTCGCGTCCCCTTCTGACTTCATGGATCGCCGCTGTCTGTGAACTGTCTGCATCGACAATGTGCGTCATCTCACTCGGAGATATATGCGTATCGATGTTTGCGTCCTCGGACAACAGTTCCTCGCTCGTGGTGAAACCGTTTGAAACAAGGGACGTAATAAGTGGGCGATCGGTAAACTTGGCGTTCTGCGGCCAGAGGCTTGGGTCGAGGTCCCTGTACATCAGAAATTTTGCGAACGAAAAGAAACCAAGGACGATGTCGTCAGGCTGAACAGACCAATTTGGCTTGATAGAGATCGCCGCAGCCACCTGCGCGGCATAATCTTCAAACGAAAACTGATCGGTCGCGTCGAACGTCGGCATCGTGATCTTGTGGACGCGATCAAGAAAACCCTCGAGCGACAAGTTGGAGGCGTAGTCCTCCTGTCGCGCTTTCAGTTTGAAACGCTCGGCTGCACTACCACGCTCCAGCATAACCGGCACAAGAATAAGAGGGGCATATCTGATATTCTCGGCATTGTTCGGATCAATCCATTTCAACGTACCGAGGCCGAGATAGAGGATGTTAACCCCCTGCTCCTCTTCGAGGGTCCGTGCGTCAAAATAGAGATCAAGCAGACGCTTCTGAAGCGCGTTCGGGGTCATCCGCGTCTGTAGTTTCGTATCACCATGCCTTACGAGACGACCGTTCTCATCACGGTCATCGTCCTCTGGTAGCGCGAGCTCGATCAGGTCTTCCGACCCCTCGCCGCTTTTGGAATCGCGGCCTTTTGCGCCTGCGAGGAAGGTCATCGCTTTGCCTTCGCTCACAAGAATACGGAAGACCTCAGAGGAACGCTCGTCGACGATATCGACGGTCTTCGCGCTTTTTGAGAACCGGGGGACATTCAGCAGGCGATTACGAGCCGAAAAATCAAGCAGTTCGGTTCGCGCCCGCTCGATCTTGGCCTCTACGGAAAGCGAGCTCTGGAAAACCGAGTTCTCAGCGTTCAGGTCTGTGTCAGAAATCAAATTTGTCATGGCATGCCCCCTGCTTCCAGTGAGAATGCACAATCAAATTAGAACGTCTAGTAGCAACACCGAAAAGACGATAACAACTTGCAGTATCCCTCCGACTTTTTCACAGCATGTCAGTGACTGCCGGCGGAGGAGGCATGAAGGTCCAATGGCCCGAAAATCTTTATATGTGAGTATCCTCTGGTTGGACTAAGCTTGAGGCGCGATGTCCTCCGGCTTGAGCGGGCCTTCCTTATCCAAGATATCGTCTAGGGATTTCCGCCCTGTTTGTCTGAACGACACTTCGAACTTGCCATCGGGGACAATGATATATTGCGACGACGTCCGTGCCGCTTCCAGAAGGCTCGGCAGGTCGGCAGATGCTTCATCGATCGTCCAGGTTCGTGACATCGTCACCGTCTCTCCAATTTTCGAATTATGACTTCTATACTTCGACGTTTACGGAAAACCGGCACATGCCGGCTACGACCTTTGGTGATTCCGTTTACGTCCGAGGGTTTCGAAATGGCAGGCCCCATTTTTTTGCTGGATACGAACATCCTGAGCAATGCCGGTTTGCAACGACCTCCGCCAGGGTTGCGTGCCTGGATGAAAGCCATGGGAGCAGATTCACTCGCCATCTCGTTCCCCGCTATAGCAGAGTTGAGGCGGGGTGCCCATCTGGCCTTGAAACACGATCCACAAAAAGCGCAACGACTCCACAACTGGATTGATGACATCCTCTCCGTGGACTTCCAGTTCGCCGAACTCACAGCCAAAGCCGCCAATCTCTATGCCGAAATGACCACCGTCGGACCCCTCCGACACCTATATGTGCCAAGTCCAGAGCAGAAGAAGGATAAGATCGGACACGATCTCCTGTTCGCGGCTCTGTCGATCACCCATGAGATGCCGATCGCTTCCTTCAACGTGAAAGATTTCATCCTGATCGACAGGTACTTCCCGTTACCGGGCGTTTTTCACCCCGTTGAAGTTCAATGGCACGTTCCATGCCACGCTGTGATACCCAACGACGATTACGGAATGACGCCGCCTTCATTGCCCGAGTTCGTCTCTAGCGGTTTTGGCTTTATGAGGTAGACCGAAGCTCTCGCTCCTTTCTACGGCAGCTCTGACCACCGCGGCGGCCAAACTGCCCTCCCGCAGAAGACTGGCATGAAGATCGAGAAGGGCATCCCTATGTTCTTCGAGCAGGGATTTCGCGCGCCGAAACTCCGCCTGCAATGTCGCCTCGACTGATTTGCTGAGAGCCTTGCGGCGGTGACGGAATGCCGACAATTCACGTGGACTGTCGCCAGGTTCGACAGACAGGGTTTTACCAAGTCCCCACCTAGTTTCCATCATCGTCGCCAGATCAGTTGCACGGTTGAGGTCCGCCGATGGATCGCCACCAGCACCACTACCGAATTCCCCGAACAACACTTCTTCGGCTGCGATACCACCCAGAAGCGTGGCGATCTTGCTTCGAAAATACGTCGAAGTCTTTCGACTGAACAGCCGCTCCTCGAACGCCGTGTAACCCAGCGATCGTGATCGGCTATCAGTCTGAATGGCTTTCTCGATCGAGACCGACACCAACGGATCGGCCTCGAGCAGAACACCGAGAATAGCATGTCCGAGTTCATGGGCAGCGACGCAGCGCCGTACCGCCATAGGGATCGGCACAAGGGGCGGCAAGGCTGCGATGAGATCAGTAAGAATCATCTGTCGCTTCGCACGTCGCGCGTAGCGACGGGCGTCACGGACACACCGTTCGATGTCGGCACCAGACCAGCCGTCGCTTGCCGACACCACGTCGTCCAGCGCTTCGTCTGCAAGGTCTCCCCGGAGATAGAAACGGTAGATGTCATGGCGTGCCACTTCATCCGGGAGAGGAATCGAGAAATGGCGCTCCAGGCGTCCTGCTCGAAGAAGCGCCGGATCAATAATCTCCGGGTGGTTCGTCGCACCGATCACGATAACGCCTTCGTGTGACTGTGCCCCGTCCAAAAGTTCCAGAAGGGCGTTGATGACCTGACGATGGTAGTTGTCGTTGCTACTGCCTGTTCTGTCGTCGCGGCTGGTGAAACTATCGAATTCATCAATCAGAAGGATCGACGGTGCCTGCCGCGCAGCCTCGGCAAACGCCTTGCGCATTGCCTTCAGCATATCGCCGAGGTGACCCGTCGCCTGCCATCTAGCTGCCGACCCGAGGATCAGGGGAACGTTACAGGTTCTTGCCACAGCTGCCGCGTAGGACGTCTTGCCCGATCCCGGAGGACCCGAAAGCAGGACGCCGCGATCGACATCGTCCCAGGCAAGTCTCCCGGCCTTCCATGCCGCCAAGTCCTCAGTGAGTTCGAGGCCCCATGTTTTAGCCTCGCCGTATCCGGATAGGTCTTGCAGGCTCGGCCCAGTCGACAAGGGTTCAGAGGGACGTTTTCCTTTCTCGATATGAGGATACCGATGGAGACGCCCGATGCTCACAGCCAGGGATCGTCCGCGCCGCCAACCGAGTTCGACCCGTTTGGGAGATTGCTTCGCCAAAAAATCGGCATCGGCATTCGTGATAGTCCCGAGCCTCATCCGCTGCGCCGCGATCCGATAATCGGTCGGAGCCGGCAGGGGCAAAGAGACCACGATATCAGCGACGATGCGGACCTCGTCAGACAGAAGCTCCTCGTCCGGGAGAAGAATGATCGCCCGCTTGAGTTCTCGAAGTTTTCTGAACGCCTGGAAATCGTCGGCAAGTTCGGTCTCTTCGCCGATGACGAGAACGTAGTTGTTGCCGTGTTCGCCACCAACCGGCACAGTCCCCTCAAGCAACCATTTCGCGGCCATCTTGTAGGCATGGATGTCTGCCTTCGGCGGCATGACGAAAACCGCGACGAACGACGATCGCCTTTTCAGGAACTGGCGGATCGATCTCGACATTGCGATGATGGCTAGATGGGTCGGCAGGGTAAGCTCGTACTTCGAGCTATGGAACGGATCGCGATTGGCGATCAGGTTATCGCTATAAGACTGCATGTATGCCTCGGAACACTGGGAATGATGATGACGATTACGGGCGGTCAGGTCCGTATCCGCCGCACCATTGTCTCGGGTCCGAGTAATTCCGTATCGAGATCGACTTCGACGAAACCGCGCAAGATCATCTGGGACAGTCCGGCAACCGGCTTGGTTTCGGTAAAAACTGTCAGGCATTCGGCGATCGTCAGATTGCCGTGCTCTTCCAAGACGGCGAGTAACCGCAAACGGTCACCGAGCGCTAGAACCGTACCGCCATACCGAAGCAGGTCTTTGGCATTCTGAAGACGCGGGCCATCGTAGACTTCATCGGTGATCAGACGTCGATATCTGACGCCATGGTTTTGGGCTGCGGCCTCAATCCTGCCTACGTCGACCAGCATCACCCTGTCGGACGCATCGACTAACAAGCGCCCGCCATCATCGTCGAGAATACCAAAATCAGGGACGTGGACGCCACCACCGTAATCGAGCGAGAGTGGCATGCAGTGCCATGACGTGATTGATGGGTTGACGTCAAACAGGCAGGCAGCATCACGCGCCGCCTGTGATCGGAAGACTGGGGGGCCATCGCATTTAACGGTGGCCATTGGATAGAGCGTACGGATGGAAGCGGAATGACGGCTTGCGCGGAGCGACTTCGCGCGCTGTGCGATACCCATTTTCTAAAACCTCAACAAAACACAGTTGCTCGTCGCCGCGAATGTCACGGCGGGCGGAGATCAACCTATTCGTATGAGGCGGGTAAGATTTTTCATGCGTGAACAATTAGAGAACATATTTGATAATGTCAACTTCCAGCAATGACTTAGGCGAAAATATAAGACGAAAGCACTTCAGAAGTCATAGTTTAAAGGCGTTGACAAAAATCCATATATCCAGCATTGTCGATATATGGAAAAAGATTCAGCAATTATGGCGCTCGCTGCCCTCGCACAATCCACCAGGATGGATACATTCCAGCTCCTTGTCAGGCATGAGCCAGATGGCGTACCGGCTGGCGAACTCGCACGACTTCTCGACATTCCGCAGAATACCATGTCCGCTCATCTCGCCACACTGACGCGAGCAGGCCTCGTGACAAATGAGAGGCAAAGCCGCTCGATCATCTATCGAGCCGATCTGGAGGGGCTACGTAATCTGACTCTCTTCCTTTTGAAAGATTGCTGCGGCGGCTCTGCCGAACTCTGCGCGCCGCTGATCGCCGAACTCACGCCCTGCTGCACTCCCGGGGTGCAAGTATCATGAATGATATTAGACTCGAACCAGTCTTGGGAGGCGACGCTGGACTGAAGCTAGCGTTGTCAGCTTCCGGTCTTCCAACGGAAGACCTCGAAGACGCTGAGTGCTCGTTTTTCAGGGCGGTTACTTCCGATGGCGGCACGGTTGGTTATGCTGGCATAGAGGCGTGCGGCGGCGACGTGCTTCTCAGATCGATAGTCATCTTGCCTGAGCATCGCGGCAAGGCACTTGGAAAAGCGCTGACCAAGGAGACGCTGAGGTCCGCCAATGTAAGCTCGGCAGTCTTCCTCGCTACGACGACGGCTGCTCAGTTCTTCGAAAACCTTGGCTTCGTAGTGGTACAGCGCTCCGACGTGCCAGCCGCCGTTCTAGCAACCCGTCAGCTCTCGGGCATTTGCCCGGCATCGGCCACGATTATGAAACTCGACAGACCTTCGACCTAACCACGGAAAACGACCATGACCGACAAGGCTTACAACGTGCTCTTCTTGTGCACGGGCAACTCCGCACGTTCTATTCTCGCCGAATCCATCCTCAACAAGGAGGGCGGCGGACGCTTCCAGGCGTTTTCCGCAGGCAGCCAGCCCAAGGGCGAAGTCAATCCACATGCCCTGAAGGAACTGGACGTCCTCGGCTATCCGGCGACTGGCTTCTCGTCGAAGAGCTGGGACGTTTTCGCACAGCCGGGCGCGCCCGAAATGGACTTCATCTTTACCGTCTGTGACAGCGCGCACGGCGAGGCTTGCCCGGTCTGGATCGGACATCCGATGACTGCACATTGGGGTGTCGAAGACCCCGCAGCCGTCGAGGGTTCCGAAGTCGAAATCCAGCGGGCGTTTGCACAGGCCGCGCGCTTCCTCAAGAACCGCATCATGGCCTTCATCAATCTGCCTCTGGCTTCCATCGATCGCCTGGCGCTCGAGCAGCACGTCCGCCGGATCGGTTCGCTCGAAGGCGCTTCCGCCAAGTCCGCAAAGGCCGAATGAGATGTCCACCTTCGAACGCTATCTGACCATCTGGGTGTTCCTCTGCATCGTCGTTGGCGTCGCCCTCGGCCATCTGATGCCCGATGTATTCCAGATCATTGGTGCGGCTGAGGTCGCGAAGGTGAACCTGCCCGTCGCCATCCTGATCTGGCTAATGATCATCCCAATGCTCATCAAGATCGATTTCCGCTCGCTGGTGCAGGTGGGCACGTATTGGCGCGGCATCGGTGTAACCCTGTTCATCAACTGGGCCATCAAACCGTTCTCCATGGCGCTGCTGGGATGGCTGTTCATCGGATGGCTCTTCCGTCCGTATCTACCGGCCGACCAGATCGACTCCTATATCGCTGGCCTGATCATCCTCGCGGCCGCCCCCTGTACCGCGATGGTGTTCGTCTGGAGCAATCTGACGCGCGGCGAGCCACTGTTCACGCTCTCCCAGGTCGCGCTCAACGATGCGATCATGGTCGTCGCCTTCGCACCGATCGTCGGGTTGCTGCTTGGGCTATCCGCGATCACCGTACCGTGGGACACGCTCGTTCTGTCGGTCGTCCTCTATATCGTGGTCCCGGTCATCATCGCCCAGGTCCTGAGAGGGCGGTTGACCGCCGACGGCACGACGACGGCGCTGGACGCAATGCTGGCGAAGCTGCAGCCGCTTTCTCTCGTCGCATTGCTCGCGACGCTCGTCCTCCTCTTCGGCTTCCAGGGCGAGCAGATCATCGCCCAGCCCACGATCATTGCGCTGCTGGCCGTCCCCATCCTGATCCAGGTCTATTTCAACTCGGGGCTGGCCTATCTCCTGAACCGGATGTCGGGCGAGCGCCATTGCGTCGCCGGGCCTTCGGCACTGATCGGGGCAAGCAATTTCTTCGAACTCGCGGTCGCGGCCGCCATCAGCCTGTTCGGCTTCCAGTCCGGCGCGGCGTTGGCGACCGTCGTCGGGGTGCTCATCGAGGTTCCCGTGATGCTCACGGTCGTCTGGGCCGTCAACCGCACCAAGGGCTGGTACGAGGCAGCACCCGCCGTCTCCCGGAACACCATTACCGAAAGGACATGACAATGGACGCCACCATCTATCACAATCCCGCCTGCGGTACGTCCCGCAACACGCTGGAGATGATCCGCGCAGCCGGGATCGAACCGACCGTCATCGAGTACCTCCAGTCCCCGCCGTCGCGTGACGAGTTGGCAAGGATGATCTCCGATGCCGGATTGTCTGTCCGTCAGGCGATCCGCGAGAAGGGCACGCCCTACGGCGAGCTGGGCCTCGATGATCCGAAGCTGACGGACGACCTGTTGCTCGACGCGATGTTGAAGGACCCGATCCTCATCAACCGTCCGTTCGTCGTCACGCCGCTCGGCACCAGGCTTGCACGCCCCTCGGAGGTCGTGCTCGACATCCTGCCGGGTGCCTTCAAGGGGGCCTTCTTCAAGGAAGACGGCGAGCAGGTCCTCGACCAGGAGGGAAAGCGCATTGTCTGAGACCTTTCCCGCTTTACAGGAACGGCACCTTCGTCAGCCTGACCTCAACGCGTTGCGTCCAGCGTTTTCGACGCACAAGCCGCGCATCCTGATCCTCTACGGCTCGCTCCGGGAGGTTTCCTACAGCCGCCTGTTGGCGCACGAAGCCAGACGTCTGCTCGAGCGCTTGGGGTGCGAGGTGCGCATGTTCGATCCGAGGGGGCTACCGCTTCCCGACGAGGCTCCGGCAAGCCATCCGAAGGTGCAGGAGCTGCGCGACCTGTCGCAATGGTCTGAGGGTCAGGTGTGGGTCAGCCCCGAGCGCCATGGTGCGATGACGGGCATCATGAAGGCCCAGATCGACTGGATTCCCCTGTCGCTCGGATCGGTTCGGCCGACACAAGGCAAGACGCTGGCGATCATGGAGGTCTCCGGTGGCAGCCAGTCCTTCAATGCTCTGAACCAGATGCGCGTCCTCGGCCGCTGGATGCGGATGATCACGATCCCCAACCAGTCGTCGGTCGCCAAGGCATACCAGGAGTTCGACGCCGACGGCCGGATGAAACCGTCGTCCTACTACGACCGCGTTGTCGACGTCTGCGAGGAGCTGGTGAAGTTCACGCTGCTAACACGGGATGGCTCGGCCTATCTGACGGACCGCTACAGCGAGCGGAAGGAGCAATCGGTCGAACTTGAAAAGCGGGTTGCCCTGAAGTCCATCTGAAGCCCTTCTATCGTAGGAGCGCAACGTGCGAATGTGGTGATCCTGCCGGCTTGGTAAGCAGGTGAACGACCAAGTTTATCGGCTTCTCAACTCCGTGGACCAAAGCCAATGTACCCGTTGCGCCGACGGAACGTGCACGTCACCCTGTAGAGGAGGATATGGGGGCGATATGCACGATTTCACCGATACGCAGGGTAATCCAGTGGATTTTATGCTGAGGGCGATGGCCCTCAGCGAGGAATGTGGCAACGTTCGCACGCTGGTCACCCAGATAAATCGTAACCATGCGACCATCATAACTACCGCGACTCAAGACCAATTAGAAACCTATCGTACACTACTCAGTCGAGCAGAGGCAGCCTCCGAGGCTGAAAGGATATATGGCTCCGGTAGTCAATTAAAACTCTCACATCCCCACATCAGGCAACTAATCATGAGTGGCCTCCTTGACGTACGCCAGACTATGGATTCCGACGTCCCCGCGCTGAATCTGGCTACGTGAGCGAAGCCGACGCGGTTTTCTGAATTATGGGCTTTGCCTCGCTATTGAACCTATAGTCTTCGTCGGCAGCTCCGATGGCTGCTTCTGGGGACGGGTAAATGCCAGGCAGCATGCCGAACGGCCCAAGGACGACAACACTCATATGGCCGCTGGAATATCGACGGGCGAATAACCTATAGCCTGGAGGCCCTCCAGGCGCAGGAATCCAGCTGAACGATTCCACGGGAACTGTGATTAGGCATGGAATAAGGACCCCGCACATGGGGTGATCGGCGTCCAAACGGGACCCCCATCTGCAATGGGGTTACAACAGCCTCCGGTTTCATCGGAGGCTTTTTGTTCGGATGCTTATTGTGGAAACAATTCTGAAGATACGGCGGCTAGCCCATGTTCAGGGCAAGTCGATCAAGGCGATCTGCCGGGAGTTGGGCATATCGCGGAAAGTGGTGCGGAAGGTTTTGCGCACCGATGAGACGGAGTTCAAATACGAACGGACCCGTCAACCTCAGCCGAAGCTCGGCCCCTGGCGCGGTCAGCTCGATGGAATGCTCCTCGCCAATGAGGCCAAATCTTCTCGCGAACGGCTGACACTGATCCGGATATTCGAGGACTTGCGCGACCTCGGCTACGAGGGCGGTTACGACACAGTCCGGCGTTACGCCCGAACATGGGCGAAGGAGCGCGGGTCCGTGACGGCGCAAGCCTATGTGCCGCTCTATTACGCGCCGGGCGAGGCCTACCAGTTCGACTGGAGCCACGAGATTGTCGTGCTGAACGGCGTGACGACGACGGTGAAGGTTGCGCATATCCGGCTCTGCCACAGCCGGATGATGTATGTGAGAGCCTATCCGCGCGAGACGCAAGAGATGGTCTTCGACGCCCATGACAGGGCGTTCGCTTTCTTCGGCGGGGCCTGCACGCGCGGCATCTATGATAATATGAAGACCGCGGTGGAGACGGTCTTCGTCGGCAAGGAACGGCAATACAATCGCCGCTTCCTACAGATGTGCAGCCATTACCTGATCGAACCGGTGGCCTGCACGCCGGCGTCGGGGTGGGAGAAAGGCCAGGTCGAGAACCAGGTCAATCTGGTGCGCGAACGCTTCTTCACGCCGCGACTGCGCTTCAAATCCTACGATGAACTGAATGGCTGGTTGCTGGACAAGTGCATCAGTTACGCCCGCGCTCATAAGCACGTCGATCAGACGGAGCGCACGATCTGGGAGGTGTTCGATGCGGAGCGGCCGCACCTGGTCGGCTATCCCGGCAAATTCGACGGCTTCCACGCTGTGCAGGCCTCGATCGGCAAGACCTGCCTCGTGCGTTTCGACAACAACAAATACTCGGTACTGTCTACGGCAGTCGGCCGCCCTGCCGAGATACATGCCTATGCAGATCGCATCGTCATCCGGCAGGATGGCGTGGAAATCGGCCAACACGATCGCTGCTTCGGCCGTGGCGAGACGATCTATAATCCCTGGCATTACGTGCCGGTCCTGACCCGCAAACCGGGAGCACTGCGCAACGGTGCGCCGTTCCACGACTGGGTTTTGCCCGCCGCCATGGAGAAGGTGCGCCGCCGGCTGAAGGCAATGCATGACGGCGACCGGCAGATGGTGTCGATCCTCGAATGCGTGGGCCTGGACGGGCTCCCCGCCGTCGAAGCGGCCTGCCAGGAGGCGATCGATCAGGGCGTGTTCTCGGCCGCCGTCATCATCAACATTCTGGCCCGCAAGCGTGATCCGCAGCCGGCCGCCATCCTTTCCATCCCCGATGCGCTTCGCCTGACCCATGAGCCTCTGGCCGACTGCGCCCGTTACGACAGCCTGAGGAGGGCAAGCTGATATGGAACGATCCCAAATCCTCGACATGATGGGCACGCTGAAGCTGTTCGGCATGCGTAGCGCCTATGACGAGATCATGGCCTCCGGCATCAAGCGACAGCACGAACCGCCGCGCATCGTCGGTGACCTGCTTCAGTCGGAGATCGCCGAGAAGCAAGCGCGCTCCATCAAATACCAAATCACCGTCGCCAAACTGCCGCTGGCCAAGGACATCGACGACTTCGACTTCACCGACACGCCGGTCAACGAAGGCCTGGTGCGCCAACTCGCAACCGGGGCCTTCCTCGCCGAGCAGCACAATATCGTTCTGGTCGGCGGAACCGGCACGGGAAAGTCTCACCTGTCCATCGCCCTTGCTCGTGCTCTGATCCGCAATGGCGCACGCGGCCGCTTCTTCAACGTCGTCGACCTCGTCAATCGGCTCGAGACGGAGGCACGTAGCGGCAAACAGGGACGGCTGGCCGACTTCATCACCAGGCTCGACTTCGTCATCATGGACGAACTGGGCTATCTCCCATTTGCCCAGGCGGGCGGCCAGCTCCTCTTCCACCTCATCAGCAGGCTCTACGAGCGGACGTCCATCATCGTCACGACGAACCTGGCCTTCGGCGAGTGGCCGGCCGTATTCGGCGACGCCAAGATGACCGCCGCTCTGCTCGACAGGCTCACCCACCATTGCGAGATCGTGGAAACCGGGAACGAATCCTGGCGCTTTAAAAACCGCTCTCAAAGCTCACATGAGGATTTCGTCGTCAAGATCAATCATCGTTTCATAGCGTGCCCCTTCGATTTCGTATCGAACCCATGGTCTGAGCCACCTTGCTTGACGCGGCACGTTTCCTTCACCGGTTCAAACTCACATACGGTCGCCGTTTTGTCCGGCAGCACCATTATCCCGCTTGCGTAGCGGCAAGGCTCAGGAGAACGGGACCAATCTAAAGCGCGGCATTTGAAGCCCGACTTCGAGGCGGTTCGCTCACCTGGATCCGCCAGGAGTGATCAGTCCTGGAAGATTGTGTGTTCGGCAATTTTTTGGTTGTCAGGCGGTCTTCATGACAGCCCCCTCGATGAGAACACCCGCAGTGACAAATTTCCACAGTGCGATAAGGAGTTTGCGCGCCAAGGCAACTATCGCGGCTTTCTTTAAGCGTCCACCATTCGACTGAACCCGATCCACAAACCAACGGCTGAGCGCTGATGCTGGCTGATTGCGTAGCCACAGCCACGATAGTTGGATCATCGTAGTGCGCAGCCGAGGGTTCCCTGCCTTTGAGACACCCTGCTCGTGGTCGATGGTCCCGCTCATCCATGGGGTTGGTGTCAAACCGGCATAGGCGGCAATCTGCCGCCTATTATCAAAATGCCGGGACAGGGCTTCGGTCCAAAGAACGGCGGCAAATTCAGCGCCAACACCCTTCAAGGACAGCAGCATCGCTGCGGGCGAGGTTGCCTCAACCGCTGGCTGGTCCTCCATCGATAGAAGAGAATTACGCTCGCTCTCCACTGCAGCGATCTGCTCTAGCAGCAACTCGAGACGGTCGAGTTCCCGATTGATTTGAGCCTTCAAGTGTTTCGGTAACTCACGCCCATCTCCAGTCTGAAGCTCCTCCAGCCGCTGACGGCGATCTTTACGGAGCGGCTGATAGCCGCTGACGCCTTGAGTAAAGAGTAGCCCCTTCACGCGATTGACATGCCTGACCCGCTCAGCAATCAAAACTTTGCGTTCCCGGCAAATCCGACGCCGATCTTCGTCACTCGGATCTGGCGCTCTGACCATCGCACATACGCGTGGCTCGCCGCGCTTGAACGCGAGCAATGTGCGCGTCAGAGCCTCTCCATCGATCTTGTCGGTCTTAGCACGCCGACGTCGACGGGAAGTCGCGATCGAAGCTGCGTCGACGACGTAACTCTCGATGCCGTGAGCCTCCAGCACGCGGTGTATCCAGAAGCCGTCCAATCCTGCCTCCTGGATCGTTACGATGGGAAATAATTTCCCTGTTCTCAATCGCGCCTTCTGCTGTAGCTGCTCAAATCGTTCCAGCAACTCGGCTACATTGCCACCGGCCACTACATGCTTCGACATCTTCTCGCCGCTGCCTGGCGACAACGAAGTGATCAACCAGGTCGATCGGCTCAGTTCCAATGACACAAAAATTGCGCCAAGATCGATGCGGACAGCGGTCGGTTGAATGGATGCAGGTTCCATAAACTGCTCCTCCTGAGCGAGTGTTTAGATGCAACCTCACTCTGCCAGAGCGGCGGCCGCTGTTCACTCCTCATGGGATCTAAAGCCGAAAAGACAAACAACCCGCGCCCGCAGGCCCTTGCGCTAAATGGAGAGCCCCGGGCCTACGCGCGCTGACCCGATGCAACTAGAGGCAGGGGTCCCTTTTGGGAGCCGATAAGGGGTCCCGTTACGACGCCGATTGACATTTGACGAAACCATCGGCGCGTTACGACCGTGTCGTCGATATCTGCGAAGAACTCGTGAAGTTCATCCTGCTGACGAGGGATTCTTCCGCATGCCTAACTGACCGCTACAACGGGTGGAAGAGCATGTGGCCAAACTTGAAATGCGGGTCCACCTCAAGTTGATCTGACGAGAAACGTCGTCGGCTGTGACGCCAGAGATGAACGATCGACGGCAACAAGATCATTGCGAGCCGGGAATAGCTGCGATCCGGTGACCTACGAACATTCCTCCGTCATCCAGCAACGCGTTCGCGACGCACCGATGTGGCGACAGCGCCGAACGCCAGGATTCCGAACGTACCCAACGCCGCGATGACGAAAAGGGAAATGGTTGTCCCGAAGTGGTTCATGGCGGCTGCGAACGCAAACGGGGCAGTCGCGCCAGTCGCCAACCTTGCCGCCGCCATCTTGCCCGTGATCGCGCCGTAGCCGGCAGACCCGAAGAGATAGAGCGGCAGGCTTCCCTGAGCGATGCTGTTGATCCCTGATCCAAGGCCCAGACAGATGGCGAAAGCCACCGCGCCGGGCAACCAGTCACCCGACATCCCGAGTATCACCGCGCCCGCGACCATGAGCGCCGCGGAGACAATCGCCAGAGCGGGCGGCGACAGGTGCTTTCCGAAGACCATGTTGATCAGACGGCTCATGACCTGTGCTGGACCGAACAGGGAGCCGATCACGAC
The DNA here is from genome assembly GCF_018873185.1 of Rhizobium sp. X9. NCBI lineage: Bacteria > Pseudomonadati > Pseudomonadota > Alphaproteobacteria > Hyphomicrobiales > Rhizobiaceae > Rhizobium > Rhizobium sp. X9. Next base: position 1,639,615 of record NZ_CP071311.1, read on the forward strand.
CGCCGCGCTGCCGAGTCCGATCGCGCCGAGCATAGGCACCATATGGGCGAGGATCGCGGCCAGGGAGAAACCCGAGAGCGAGAAGGCAAGAGAGACCAGCAGCATGCCACGGCGGCGCGCCTGGGGTTCGAGAGCGGCGGCGACGACCTCGCGGGTTCTTGTCCCGTCGAGTTTGGAAACACGCCTTCCGTCACGCCTGATCCAGTAGTGCAGTGGCATGCAGACGATAAGGTTCAGAGCGGCGAACACCAGATAGATTTCCCGCCAGGACAAGTATCCGGACAGTGTCGCCGCGATCGGCCAGAAAATGGTGGAGGCAAAGCCGCCGATGAGTGTCAGATAGGTGATGCTGCGTGACGCCGTCCGGGGTTCGCTTTCGACGAGCGTCGCAAAGGCTGCCTGATACTGGACCATCCCGGAGGACACCTCCAGTAGGACGATCGCAAGAGCGAAGAGCGATACGGACGGCGACCATGCACACAGCGCCAGAGTGAACGCCGCAAGGGCCGATCCCAGCGTCATCACGGTCGCAGCGCCGATCCCGTCCATGTGCCTGCCGATGAACGGAGCAGACAGGCCACCGATGAACAGCGAGACCGAGAAGATGGCGAAGACCCGCTCCACGCTGATGCCGAAATCCTTGGCCATTCCGGGGGCGAGGATGCTGAAGGAATAGTAGAGAGTGCCGTAGCCGATGATCTGCGTGACACCGAGAGCGGAGACGATGCCCGCTGGAACCTTGGTCGAATGCAATGACGTATTCCTTGACAACCTATGCTTCGTTTGAACAGCAACTGGCGGATCGCTCGACGGACCCACGAATGCCGGGATGTCCCGCGCAGCAGTCTTCCATCAGGAACGTCACGAGGTCGGCCAGTGTGTCGTAGCTTGCGCTGTAGAGGATCGAACGCGACTCCCGGCGCTGGACGATGAGACCGGAGCGCTCGAGTTCCTTGAGATGGAACGAGACATTCGATGGCGAGACTCCCATTCGTTCGGCAATAGCGCCGGCGGCTAGACCTTCAGGGCCGGCGACGACCAGGGTCCTCACGATGGAGAGACGGGTTTCCTGTGCGAGTGCGGCGAACGAGGAGAGGGCTTGACGATCATCCATATTTCAATAATCCTTGAATTGTTGAAATCGAGGATATCCACAAATGAGCACGATCGACAATAGCCATTTCGACAAAACCGACATTTCGCTCGGGGAATTACTCGGCAGAGCGGCAGAGACACCGGACCTGCCATTGGTCTTCCTGTACGATGGCAAAACCGTGAAACCTGGCTATCACGTGACCGAGGTCAAAGCTGGCCAGTTCTCCGCGCTCGACTGCGGGGCCAATCCGGAAGCCTGGGCAGAAATCTTCGTACAGCTATGGGACGTCGAGGACGGCGAGCGGACCCACATGACGGCCGGGAAGTTCTCGGCCATCATCAGCAAGGTTTCCGAACACGTCCGTCTCGACGGCTCCGTCAAGCTGACCTTCGAGGTGAGCGACGGCATCCAACCTATGCAACTATTCTGCGCCGACGAACCTGTGGAGGCCGACGGCGTCCTCACTATCTCGCTAGTCCCGAGGCCTGCGAGTTGCAAACCGCGTGACCGCTGGGTGGCCGAGGAGACCGCGAGAACAACCGTCTGCTGTGGCACCGCAACCGTTACCCAATGCTGTTCACAATGAGGGTGCCATCGGAGACTGGCAATGTCATTGGTATCGGCGAATAGGCTCCGCATTCGCCAGCGCACTTACTCCCAAGCGCGAGGCAGACCGTTTTTATGCGAACCTGAAGCCGAACAATCCTCCGCGATCGGTGTCGTCCAACCTGATGTCCATAATCTTTGACTTTACGTCGAAGTCGTCGTCGAAAGGCAGGCGATCAAACATGTCGGTGTTGAGCATGACTATGTACTGGCCACCGACCTCGTCAACGAGACCAGCCCCAAGTTGGATGGCAGTGGCGATCTGTCTGCTATCTACAGGATCGAAGAGGTGGCTATCGTGGATGAGGAAACCTGGACCGCCGAGGCGTGCCGTTGTGAGTTTATAGAGCGCGTAGTCGAAACAGAAGATTTCCATGTTGGCGATACCGCCGCTCCGGGAGCCATCGATATTCACCCTGAAATGAGGTCCATTCACAGTAGCCTGAACCTCGAACGACGCCCCTCTGTCGGCGTAAAGGGCCTTCTTTGCCTCCATTACGGCCAGCACCATGGCGCTCACGGTTGCTTCACGGGTTCGCAGATCATTCTGCAGGCGGGCCAAAAGGTTACTCTCCTGGATTTTCCTCGCTGCGCGGCCGGCCTCAACCTCAAGAGCTTCTTCATACTGAGTCTGGAGTCGAGCATGTTTTTCGGACTTCTCGGCAGCTACCTTCTGCATGGCGGCCAGATCGCTGAACGCTCCCTTTCCCTTGAGGTCACGAAGGATTTCATCCCTACGCGCACGGGCAGTATTCATCTCGACGGTTACCGTGGAGATACGCCGACGGATCGCATCCAACTGAGAGGACAGGTGGAAGCGCCGATTGTCCGCCACCGACTGATGGAAATCGGCGATGTCCTCGAAGGATTTCACCACACTACCCGGCAGCTCCGTGCCTGCCGCTCGATACAACGCCGCGACTGCCTCGCCGTCCCCGGGTTTTTCCGCTTCAAGACTTTCCTCGATAAAATCCAGAGAACTCTTGAGCGAGGCGGCTTCGACGCTGAGTTTTTCGAGCAAGTTTTTAGCTTGGGATGCCTCCGCGATCATTTCCTCGTAGTGTTCCGCAACCTGGAAGGAGGCAATCCGCGCTCGTTGGACTTCGGCTTCGTGCGCTGCAAGTGTCATCGCTGATTGGATTGCCGATGACGTGTCCAGATTTTCGGAACGTCGCGCCTTTATCCTCTTCCTCTGAGCAGCAAGATCGCGCTTTTCCCCGCGCTCCAGTTCAAAATCACGAGCGAGAAGCCAATCCAGGCCAAGTAGATAGGAGAGAGCAATCTGCGCACTGCCATCGGTCTGGTTTTTGGCAGCGAATTTCTCTGGATATTGAAAGCCAATGTCGTCGCGACGCCTGGCAAAGTATGGAAACATCGATCGGAAGGTGGGCGCATGCGGCAGGTTGAAAGGAGTCCCGACAGTGTTCGCGGGGAGACCGAAAACGATATGACCCAACCAGTCACACCATGCTTGGTTTGTTGCCGTCGCATTACCTAGCAGATCACCCTCGTAGATCAGACCTCGCATATCATTCGCAACGACCTGAACGTTCTTGGGATCGGAAACTCGCCGTTCGACGCGAAATGTTATCCCATTGATGTCAAATTCGCCCCAGAACGAGTGTTCGTGCAGTGCTTGGGCCTTGACCACGGAGTTGCGGATTGAGCCGCCGAGGAGAAAATGGATCAGTTCCAGGACGCTAGATTTCCCTGAACTGTTGCGGGTCTTAGTCTCTTCCGAATTTGTCTCCTGCTCGGCGAGGAGGATGTTCAGGCCCTTGTGAAAATTGAGAGTTTTGAACCCCTCGATCGAACTGCCTAGAGCGATAATCATTGCTTGGCCCCAGACACAATCGCCAGAAGTCCGTTGCGCATATCGAGCGTGCCGATAGCATACAGGAGGGTTATGGCGAGCAAAAACCAATCATACGTCAGGGGCGCGGCATGAGGTGTTCTCGACGCGGTGACGCGTTCCCAAACTTCGCTGACTGATCGCGGCGTTTCAGTAAGGACTTTGATGATCTCAGCTCCGACGACGATCAATGAACGATCCGCGGTAAGATATTTAGTCGGCAAGATCATAAATTTCGTCCTGATTGGCTTCCTGCCGAGTTTCTTCAAAAATGACGCACGATTCAAAAAGGTCCGCGAGAATTGTCATAGCTGCAAATTCCCTTAGATCGTCGTCGAGATTTCTGACGTTTCCGGCCAACAATGCTTTCATGGTGTTTAGAATTTGACTCGATGTCATCCCCTCATGCTTCAATTCTTCGTACCGGAGACGAAAAAAAGAAGGGAGCAACAAACTTTGCTTTTCTCCACCGAGGCGACGCATAACCGCTCTCGAAATTGGGGAGAACATCAGAAAATATTCAAATTGATACGTCCAATGTCTGGAGATGTTGTTCAGCGTGAGCTTATCTCGTGGCACCCGGGAACGACTTGTGTAGGTCTCCATAATCGGCTTGATTTCCTCCATCAACGCCGAAATGAGGTTGTTAACCGCGGCAGGAAGGCGGGCCAGCATCAAATCATCTTGAGCACGCACGCCGAGAACCGCAGCGCGATCCTCCTCGGTCATTTTTTTCAGCAGTTGTCGAAAGCTATGCAAGCCGAAGAACCCGGCTTCAACATTGATCTTTGTCGCACGCGTCTTGATCTGTTCGAGAGTGTCTACTAGAGGCCGAGAAACGCCATCAACCAGATTGTGGGCGAAAAACCACCTCTCCATCGAGGGAGTGGTATCACACGCGCGATTGAAGTCTGCGGTCATTTTTTTGCAGACCCGGGCGGCATTGATAACATGACCGTTTTCAGCACCATAACACTGGAAAACGTCGTTCCCAAGTGCACCATCCATGCCCCCGTCGCCCTGTGAGCCGTGGGGTTTGACAGGGGTGAAACCATCCCCGTGCACTCGTAGCATGAAGTCATTGAACAGCGCTTGAAATCCGTCGCCGTGGCTCATCCTAAGCTTTGCGCCGAGTAGGAATTCCCAATATCCGCCCTTATCTACCTCCATAATCCAAGACCCCGAATCGTCACCCATAACTGTGACCATAGGTTGTCAGGGAATGGTTTGCACATCGTTATCGAGGTGAAACAAGGTCAAATAAGAGCTGGACGCGCTTGTGCCTTGTCGGAGGAATCGGTGAAAGTGGCCGACAAGTCCCTCTAAGAGATTAAAAATGAAGATTTCTTTGCAGGCTCCCATTAACCAAGATCAACGATGTGCACCAATCCGGGGCACAAATTGCCCCGATCCAGCTCTGATACTCTATGCAGTGCCGAAAAAATCGGTATTGGGAAATCGCTGACCAAGGAGCCAGGCATGAACGAGATAGGCATACGAGCAAAGTGACCATTCGGGCGGATCATCCCGTCTGGAAGCACCGTATGTCGTCATCGTGTTCAAGCCTAAGGAGGGCTTCATGCATTTTGCACGTCAGGTTTCCAAACACATCGCGCTTCATAAGGCAGGTCTCGGCTTCCTGAGCATGCCTCCAATCCAGCCTCGCACCTTCGGTTATGCCAACCGCAAGGCGGAGAACGGCACGTCCAATTCCGGGGACTCTGGTATAACGCGGCATCGTCGTAGCAACGACGACTGAAACCAAGTTCTGGAACGAGCCGGTAGCCGAACGTGCGGTGCGCAAACCTCCGGCTACGCACGCCAAGACGCTGCGCGGTTTCTCGATCTTCAAGGAAACGGTCGTCTATCACGAGAGCGATCTCGAACGCCGCGTCTCGAAGGTCCTCCAGCTCCGCAAGGACGTGAAGGCTATCTACTCGCAATTCCCGGTGCTGCTGTATCGCGATGCCGACGGAGTATGGCGCGAGCATATCTGTGACTTCTGCGTGGTTTTCGACGACGGCGAGATTGTAGCCGTCGCGGTGAAACACGCCCGCAAGTCGGAGGTGATGGCGGACCTGCTGAAGCGTATCAAGGCGGAAGGCTTCCTCCGGAAGAACCGGAACGGATCGACGACGCCTGGCGCGGTCCACGACATCCGTCTCATGACCGAACGGGAGGCGACATACGGTGCTTATGAAAACGCCGAACGCATCCTGCGCGCCCGTCGAATGCGTGTCGACGCCGAATACGACCGAGCTTTTGAAGCCGTCCAGAAGTTTCATGGCCCCTTTCGCTTCGGTGAACTTCTCCGTGGGTGCGAGAACCGGGCGGCTCGTCGCACGGCACTCCTGTTGCTGATCGATGAGTGTGTCCTTCTGACGGAGACACCCGGCCGGATCGACGATCTGACCATGCTGATGGTCCGCCGATAACCCCAACCCATCACCCCGACTTCCGATCGCCCTACAAGGAGCCTGCGATGCTGACTGACTTCCACAAGCCGAGCCTCTTCCACCACGCCATCGTCCGGATGCGCCATGCGGACCGCTTCACCGAAAGCGACGTCAACTGGAAACCCAAGAAACGAGACGCCGAGGGGTGGACCTTCAGCAACGAGGCGAACACAAGCGACGAACGCTTCGTGTTGCATGGTGAGGTCTATTCGAAACTCGTCGGCGGAGCCGCCAAAATCCGCTATGGCTACAACGATCCTGAAAACCAGCGTCTGCGCGCGATTTTCGGCGACAACACGTTCTCAGACATTGTCGGTAAGCGCCGCGATCTCGCGCTGTTTCGTGAGAAGCTTATCAAGCGTTTCGATGCAGAATGGCTGACGCTCGGCAAAAAGCCGCGATGGTCGAAGGAGAAGTTCGAGGCGAAGCTCAGAGCCTGGCGCAGGGAAATCATCGCCGAGATGCTAGGTCTCGATGACGAGGACGCTGACGTCCGCGCCGACGCGATGGTCGAAGTAAAGACCTTTCCGACACCGTCGGTGAAGACGTTCCGCCGCGACTACAAGCGTTATCACGCCTGCGGCGGCGAAGTCCTCGGGATCGTCCACCGCCATCATGGTCCTGGCCTGCACCTTCGCAAGGTTGACGCGGATTCAACGGCGTTCGCCCACAAGCAAGCCCTCAACTACATGACGGACCGCAAGCCCACGATGGCTAAGGTCTACCGTGACTATCTTGCCGCACTGGAGAAGGTGAACGCAGAGCGCGCCACGCCACTTCTGAAGGTCACGCGTCACAAGTTCGAGACGATGATCTCGAAGTTCGACGAGTTCGACAAATGGGACGGCCGCCACGGTCGTGCCTCGGCGCTCAAGCGCTTCGGGATGTCGAAGAGAGGTGGCATCCCGGCGTTGTTCGTCGGCGAGCGCATCGAGATCGACTTCTGGAACGTCGATCTCATGACCCTGTTCGTTGAAACCGGGATGTGGGACATCCTTCCGCCATCGTACAAAGAGGCGGTGGTCGGCAAGCGCATCTGGTTCGTGGCGGCAATTGATGTTGCCACACGCTACATTCTTGCGTTCAGGGCGAGCGTCAACCCGAACGCCGTTTCGGCAGCGGCGGCCATCCGTATGATCATGTCCGACAAGCGGCACATTTCCGACTTCGTCGGGGCGGAGACGCCGTGGATCGGGATGGTCCAGCCGCGCAACATCTTCAGCGACAACGGCACGGAATTTGCCAACGCGCTTGTCGAAGGCATCATGCGCGCGGCGAAGATCACGTTTAACCGGCCGCAGGCGGGCAATCCTAAAGCTCGTCCCTTCATCGAGAGCCTGTTCCACTCCATCGGGCCGCTGATCGCGTCGTTCTTCGACGGCAGAACGTTCGGGTCGATCGCCGAGAAGGGTGATTACAACCCGGAACATCAGATCAGCCTGCAGGTCGACGAGATGATCCAGCTCTTCACCCTGGCGATCTGCGACATCTACCACAACAAGCCGCACAGTGGCCTTGGTGGGGCATCTCCGCATAACGCCTGGGTGCGGGCGACCCAAGAACACGACATCGAGTTCCCGAGCCAAGACCCCGAATTCATGCTGCATGTCTTCGGTACGAAGTTCAAACGCCGCATCGGGCAATACGGCATCCCATTCATGGGCATCCCGTACGCTAACGAGGAACTGGACCGCCAGCGCAAGAAGTACGGACAGATGGAATTCGAGATCAAGGTTGACCCCGAAAACCTCGAACACATCGCGGTCCGCAGCGACAAGGGCTGGTTCGTCGTCGAGAACAAGGTCGGTATCGCGCGCAACCTGACGCTGGCCGAGTGGATTGTCGCTCGCGCTGACCTGCGGACGCAACACGCCGCGGAGGCGGAGGCAGGTCTGGCGGCGATGTACCGTACCATCAATCGTCTCGCCGAGAGCGGCAGGGCAGCGGCGCTGCGTGCGAACCTGACCCCGCGCAACATGACGGCCGAACACTATGAGGCCCTCGAGGTCGAACTGTTCGGCGCGTGGGTCGCCGTGAAGGCGGCGGACACGCCGACCCTGACGCAGGCCTTTGCGCTTCCCGCGGACCCTCTCCGCGAGGGATCGGTATCCGATTCCTGTCTGATCCCCGAATTCCACGCCGAACGCGAACGCGATGCGCGGAAGAAGAAGCGTGCCGCCGCCGTCGACCAGACGCCGATCGAGACGCCCACGCCCACCGAAACCACTGACAACTACTACGAGGAGTACTGAGTATGGAAAACGCTACGAACGTCATCGCTTTCGACGGTATCGCCGACAAGAAGGCTGAAGTCTACAGCGGCTACATCGAACACGCACGCGACACGCGGTTGGGAACGATGCTGCGCGATCTGGTCGAGAACGTGGAGGCTTGCCGCCGCGGCGTAGGATCGCGCCGGCGCGCGCTGTTCCTTATCGGGGCCTCGGGCAGCGGTAAGTCCTTCGCATTGCGCCATCACTTCAGCCGTATCCCCGAATTCCAACCGTGGAAGAACGAGTTCGGCGAGACTGTCCGGCCGCTGCTGAGCATCGAGGCACCGAAGCCGTGCACGACGAAAGACTTCGCCATGGCGATCCTGGATGCGATCGGAGTGCCGTCGAAGGCCAAGATGACGGAGGGCCAGCTCTTCGCGACCGTGAAGGCCCAATTGCGCGAGCGCGGGATCATCTATCTTCACGTGGACGAAGCCCAGCACTTGCTGCGCCACAGCAGCAGCCGCGCGATCCTCGACCTCCAGGATCGCCTCAAGAGCCTGATGCAGATCGAGGATTGGCCGTTGCACACGATCTATTCCGGAATGCCGGAGCTCGCGGAACTGCTTACGGGGGATCAGCAGTTGGCCAACCGTTCGATGGTCATGCGCTTCATTCCTCTGAGCCTGCCCGGAGACAAGGCAAGCGTCGCGCAGGTATTGGCCGACATCGTGGAAGGCAAGTGCGGACTTAACCTAACCGATGAGCTCCGCACCGACGACTTCCTCGGCCGCCTGTGCGCCGCCAACAGCGGGTGCTACGGGAAAATCATCGAGGCAGTCCAGGCAGCGTGCTTCCTCGTCATGCATAAGGGAAAGGGTACGGTGGATCGCCGCGCCTTCGCCCACAACTACCAGCGTGACAGTGGTTGCCTTCCGAGCGATAACGTGTTCACCGCCGCGCGCTGGAGCGAAATCGATCCCGGCAACGCGCTGGCCGACTTGGCCACCGCTGGCAAGGGAGGCAAGTGATGGTTCTGCCCGTAACGCTTGCCCATCACGAGGACGAGGCGGCGATCGATCTGGTCGCCCGTCTTGCCGCCGCCAACGGATATCCGTCTCTGCGGGAGTTTCTCGCACACACGGACACCACGGCAAATGCCATCGTCCACGGAGATATGGATGCCCTGTCGTTGGTCAGCGAGTGGTCTGGGGTGCCAGTCGCTGCGCTGGGAAAACTGGCCGCGAGGGCGTCTGGGGCTGGCGGCACCTGGCAGATGGGCTGTGCAACCCTCAGCAAGGACATGCGGCCGGGCCGGAGGCATCGCTTCTGCGCCCAATGTGTGCTGGAAGACCGAGTAAGGGAGGCAGGGCGTTTGGCGTCCCGCGCTTATCGCCGTGCGTGGTGGACCATTCGCGGGATCGAAGGATGTCAAGTTCACAGCTGCCAACTGACGGAGGTGGCAGTGGACGCCGCCGGCGACGTTCACGACTTCCCGCAGTTCGTGAATGCCAATCTCGGATCGATCACGGAAGCCGCGGCGACTTCTGCCCCAAGCAGTCAGCCGCGATTGGATCGGTATCTTCGCGACAGAGTTTTCAGGGAGCGCGGAGAGAGCTTCCTCGACGAACTCGACGCACACGTCGCGGCTGAGTTCTCGCGCTATCTCGGTGACTTCTTGGTCCTCCACGATGTCAGGGCCTGGACGCACAAGGACACTGATCTGCGCGAATGGGGCTTCAACCTCGCGGTACAGGGGGAAGAGGAAATCCGACGCGTTTTTGCGGACGTGATCGATCACAAGCGACCGACAACCCATTATGCCGAGTCGTTCGTGGGGCCGATGATCAAATGGCTTCGTCGCAACCTCGACAAGGGGGCGTATGGACCAGTCACCGATCTCGTGCAGGACATCCTCGAGCGCAACATGCCGTTTGGGGAGGGGCAGACCATTCTCAAGCCGGTTAAAACCAGGCACATCCACAGTGTAAGCTCTGCGTACGCCGAGTATGGTCTCACCGAAAATCGGATCAGAGCCTTGATGAAGGCAAATGATCCGGATTTTCGGGATGGTCTCTCTGACGCCTCCACGTATTTCTATGCCGCCGCTTTGCGGCCGATCCTTGAAGCGGCACGCGACACGCTGAATAGCAGGGAGGCGGGAGACCTGCTGGGGGTCAGCGAAGAAATGGTACACCGCCTTTTGAGCGTCGGTGTCCTGACGCAAGTCGAGAAGCGGGCCGACGGCGAGCGAGCGTTCGTAAGAATCGAAATGAGTGCGTTGGACGCTCTAGTTCAATCTCTCGAGAACAAATCGACCGTTGTAGGCGTCACGGAGGGTTTGGTGTCGCTTGCCTCAGCGGCTCCTGCATTTCGTCAGCCGTTCAACCGACTTGTGGAAATGGTCTTGGACGGGGGTGTCGAGGCGTTCATCGTTTCCCGCGACGGACCAATCTTCGAACGGGTCCATATTGCTCCACCGGCCCCGGCGTCTGCAGAGGCCCGAAAAGAGCAGAAAAAAGGCACCCCTCTGGCCGGAGGCGACGGCGAACTGATGCGGCTCAAGGAGGCTGAACTCGCGCTCGGCACAACGACCATCACGGTCGCGGACCTCATCAAGCGCGGTTACCTCCGCCAGAGAACCCTCCGTCGTGGAACAGGGAGGGCGGTGAAGTTCATTGAGCGGCAGTCCCTGGCAGAGTTTCAGGCAGCCTATGCGTCCCTAACGGAGATCGCGAAGTCTCGCCAAGGATACAGGGCCGCGATCAAGGTTGAATTGGAAACCGCCGGCATTGCGCCGATCTTCGAACCCGAGGGGTTCATCGCCCGCTTTTACAGAAGGTCGGACCTGATCCAGGCTGGCATTCGTCTCTAGCGAAGTCTTACATTTTGACGCTTTGAGGCCCGCTCCGGCGGGCTTTTTCGCGCCCTATCTGGAAATGTGCCCAAATCAAACGCAGCGGAATGCCCGCATCTGTTTGGAAGGTCAAAAAATTCCCATGTGAATTCAATAGGTCTATTTGCAAAATGGACAAACCAAGACCGCGTAATCATCTGGGCAGAATGCGCCGATCGTTTCCGATGCGGTTACCTCCCCGGCGCTCCGGAGCGCATGGAAATCAGCCTCAAGCCGTAATGGGTCATGGCGGCATACAAGCCGACTATCGAGGCATAATTCACGAAAAATTCGAGCGTCGACTCGTTGAAATCCCACATGTCCAGCGAATAGCTCAGCATCAACTTCCGCCCGAACGCCATCTCGAAAGAGCTTCTTATTCCCCAAACCGCCACTGCGAGCGACATCAGCCGCAGAATGGCGGTCCGAAAGGAACTCGCGTCTGAAACGCCAACCAGTCCACGGCCGACGCTCATCACCACCTGCCAGCGCGTCCCGAGATGGATGGCGATGATGAGCAGCACCCAGTATCCCGCAAACATATGGATTTCCCTGACGGCGAAAGCGCCGCCCATCGAAGTGAAGGGCAAGAGGTCGCGGGATATCAGCAGGCTGGTCACGAGCATGATTGTCATCGCGATTGCAAGGCTTGCAATCGTCATCAGATTGACAATGCGGACGGCATCCAGCCTCCGTTTCGTCACGCCGCCATACCAGCGGCGATTGAAGACGTTGTGGACGATGACCAGCGTGAAAAGCGCCGCCCCGAACAGTTCATGCGAGAGATTGTCGAGCCACCAATAGGCAAGGCAGGCAATAATCAGACCGACGGCGATGAGATCGAGCACCAGACGAAACCGCAGGACGCCGTTCATTTCAGTTCGAACCGGCGCATGTCGTTGAACGTGTAGAGAAAGTCCCTGTCGGACCGTGAGGTGTGGCAGCGCTGACAGCGGGCGGTGTTCTCTTCCATGTTGATCGTGCCATCCGGCTTGAACCATTGGAACTGCCAGTCGGCGGTGCGGCGGTTCTCGTCGTAGTCCTGTCCCCAGCCCTCGCCCTTCTCCATGATGAAATAACGGAAGACCTTGCCGCCGCGATAGTCGACGAGCGCCACGTGGGTGCCGTTGGGAATGGGATCGCCGCGCTTGACGGCCTCGATCGCCTCGCGGGTGGTCATGATATGTTCGGTAACCTCACCCCGCTCCACCGTCGTATAGTGGATGAGCTTGCCGATGTCAGGCATCGTCGCACGGGTCGGCTCGGCGCGGACCTGCATGCCGACGAGGAATACGGCGCTTGTTACGAAGGCGGCGGCGCACGCCATCTGCATGACTTTATTCAATCCATGCCTCCATCCGTCTTGGCGTATTGCTCGTCGGTCACGTGTTCCATCCACTCGACGGTCTTTCCATCAAGGGCTTCCGCCAAGGCGATATGCGACATCCCGTATTCCGGTGATGCGCCGTGCCAGTGTTTCACGCCCGGAGGAATCCAGACGACGTCTCCGGGTCCGATTTCCTGAATGTCGCCATCCCAGTGCTGGACGCGGCCCTCACCCTCCGTCACGATCAGTGTCTGACCCAGAGGATGTGTATGCCACGCGGTGCGGGCGGCGGGTTCGAAGGAGACGAGACCCCCGCCGACGCGAGCGGGCGGTGGGGTCTGGAAGCGTGACTGCACCTTGACGGAACCGGTAAAATAGTCCGGCGACCCCATAGTCGTCGCCTCATTGCCGAAACGGGTCACCGTTATGGCACGGTCCGGTTCGGCAAAAGCAGTCGTGGCGCCAAGGGCCATGGCGGCGGTGATCATCGATTTTGTGTTCATGGCTTATTTCTCCGCAAACACATCTTTGGCGACCGCGACTGCGGAAACGCCGCTCGGCCAGCCCGAATAAAAAGCCATATGGGTGATGGTTTCGACGATCTCCTCCTTCGTCAGCCCGTTCTGCAGGCCGAGACGGATATGGGAGCGAAGCTGGTCAGGACGATTGAGCGCGATCAGCGCCGTGATTGTCACGAGGCTTCGGTCACGTTTGGATATTTCGGGGCGTTCCCATATGTCGGTGTAGAGAACCCCGTCGGTGAGTTCGGCCAGTTTCGGTGCGGTATCGCCCATCAATTGCTGGGCGCGCGTCTGCTGCTTTTCCGGCTGTGCCGAAGGCGTTGCTGTCTGGGCGTTTGTCATGGTGATCGAACCGAGAATGAGAGTGATACCCGTTGCGAGAAAGAGGCTCTTGGTAGGTCGTTTCAAAGGGAACTCCTTGGATGGCTTGTGTCGCAGGCTCCCACGCAACGACAGGCATCGAGATGCCCGTTGCCGCCACGAAACCTGGATTTGAATGAAGGGTGGATAAACCGTCGTTGACGGTCTTAGGCCAGCGTCCGGCCGAAGAACGGTGTGAGCTTGTCAAGCGCCGCCTGTACATATTCGGGCACCCAATAGGTCTCGATATGCTTTGCGCCCCTGATCAGGAAGAGTTCCTTGTCCTTCGTGCCGGTAGCCTTAGGGAAAGCATCTTCCGTTAGGTAAAGGGTGTCCGCTTCACTGCCGGCAATCATCAACAGCGGAACGTCGATGAGTTCGAGTTCGTCCGTCGCATCCCAGCGCATCAGGTCCATCAGGCTGCTCATCGTATATTTGAAGGTCGAGCCCGGATGCGCGTTGGTACGCCAGTAGTAGTGATAGCCCTGCCGATAGAGATCGAAGGGCAGAGCCTCGATCTGCGCATCCGTGAGGTTCGCGTCGCCGGCATAAAGAACGTCGCCGCCAGCCGCTTCCTGCGCCCGGGCCAAAGAGGCCTGCTGCAGTCGCTTCTGGATCGTATCCACCTGGCTGTCCTTGAAGCCGTTGCGGCGCACGCGCCCGGAGTTGAACATGCTGAGCGTCGCCACCGCCTTGAAACGCTTGTCGGTCTTGGCCGCCGCCAGCGAGTAACCACCACCGCCGCAGATGCCGAGCAGCCCCAGACGCGCCGTATCCACGCCGGGGAAGCCGCTGATGAAGTCCGCCATCCCGTGGATGTCCTCGATGCGGTTCTGGGGCTTGTCGACGCTGCGTGGCGTGCCGCCGCTGCCACCCTGATAGGCGGCATCGGCCGAAATGGTGATAAAGCCCCGTTCGGCCAGACGCTGGGCGTAGAGGCCGGTCGTCTGCTCCTTCACGCCGCCATTCGGATGCGCAAGCACGATGGCAGGATACGTCTTGCCGGGATCGTAATTGGCCGGAGTATAGACGTTGGCGACGATGTCGAGGCTGTTCAGCCTGTATGTCACCGGGTGGATGTTCACCTTGCCGGGTTCGTTTTTGGTGATCGCCCCATCATAAGCAAGCGTGAAAGGGTTCTGCCTGTAGTCGGCTGCGGCAGCTTGGGTCGTCGTCATGGTTGACACTCCTAACATTGCACCGGAGATGAAGAGAGCCGACGCTCCGAGGAACTCGCGTCTCTTTCCGTTAATGATATCATTCGCCATCGTCAGGCTCCTTGTTGATCGGAAATGGTCTGATGGGGATGCGCGCAACGGCAGTTTCACGCGAACGCACCCGTGCTTCAGTCCAGCTTCTTGTCGGCGAGGAACTTCGAGATCTGGTCGGCAATCTCGACATTGTTCTGGTCCGACATCAGGAAATGCGTGCCGCCCTTGATGCCAATCTCCGGCAGGTGGACAAGCGCTGCATCGCCGCCATGCTTATTGACTGTCTCCGCCCACAGCTTCGCCATGGCCAGCCTTACACGCCAGTTGTCCTGTCCACGCTCCGTGGTCGGTTCGGTCGGGAAATTGTCGCCGTAATAAATGACGATCGGCAGGCGTGTCAGTTTCTCGAAGTCGGCAACAGGTACGGCCTCAGCCTTCAGCGTGCCGGCGGCACTCGGCATTTCCGCAGGCACCTCACCTTCCGGGAAGATGAAACCACTGCCGGGCTCCAGCGCCACGATGCCCTTCACATTCGGGTTCTTGATGGCCGTCAGCCAGCCGGGACCACCTGCCTGCGAATGGGTGAACAGGATGCCGGGTCCTGTTTTGGTAAAAAGTGCCGACATGGCATCCGAGATCAGCTTGGCGTCGTATGGCCCGGTGTTCGGCGTGACCGAGCGCAGGAACTGGTCGAGCGCTGCCGGATCACGGGAGAATTGCGCGTTGTCAAAATAGTTCGGCCACTTGCCGATGCGGAACTGGTCGAAGAACAGCTGGTCGTAGGGCGTCGGCTCGATCGTCGTTGCGACCGTGCTGTTGCCCGCGCGGCCTCGGCGCGGCTGGTCGACGAGGTAGGTGGAGTAGCCACGGCGCAGGAAGATATTCTGAAAACCCTCGCGACCGTCAGGCGTCGTCTCCCAGCTGCGCGCCGACTGAAATGCGCCATGCAGCATGACGATCGGCAACGGCTTCGGGTTTTGCGGAACCTGATGGAACACATAGGCGTGGTCGCCATGCAGCGTCTGGCCTTCGGCCGTCGGCGCGTTGTTGTTATAGGCGCCGGGCTTGCTCGACACCGTGCCGCCAACCGCGAAGCTGCCCTGCTGCTCAATGACGAGCGGCTCGGCCTTTGTCGCGGTCTGCGCAAACGCGACGCTCGAAGACGCGGCAATGGCGAAAAATACGAAGACTGAAATGGTTTTGGTAAAAATTCTTGGCATGGCTCTCTCACAACATGACGTTGAAAGAAGGCTACGCGACCGGCATTCCGGTGATTAGATACCCATTTACGATTGAAGCCATTAGCTCCGCTTATCAATCACTTTTAGTTCATTAGGGCGTTATCCGCGATATCGCAGCGCGTCCACCACGAGTGCGAAAGCCGGAGACGCGTGACGCCGATTTGGATAATAAAGGTGGTAGCCGGAAAAAGGCGCGCACCAGTCTTCGAGAACCCGGATCAGCGTTCCCTTCGCGATATCCTCCGCAACGATGTCCTCAGGCATATAGGCAAGGCCAAGACCCCGTTTCGCGGCATCGAGGCGCATGGCGATGTTGTTGAAGACGAGTTGCCCTTCCACTCTCACCTTGAGTTCATGACCATCCTTTTCGAACTCCCAGAAAAGGATGTTGCCGTAGGTTGGCATGCGTATCTGGATGCAATTATGCGCCGTCAGATCCTCGGGCACCTCTGGCCAGGGGTTCTGCCGGAAATAGGATGGCGCACCCACCACGGCCATGCGCATTTCGGGGGCGATCTTGACCGCGATCATGTCCTTGGCAAGTTGCTCGCCGAGCCGCACGCCGGCGTCGTAACGCTCCGCAACGATATCCGTCAGCCCGTAATCGACGGTAATCTCGACATTGATATCAGGGTAATTCGGGAGGATTTTGTCCAGCGCTGGCGCAAGGACGGAAATGGCGGCATGTTCCCCCGCCGTGATGCGCACGGTGCCCGCGGGCTTATCCCGCATGTCGCTCAGTGCCGAAAGCTCGGACTGAATCTCGTCGAACCTTGGACCTGCTGTCTGAAGCAGACGCTCACCGGCCGCCGTGGGTGAAACGCGCCTCGTCGTTCTCGTCAACAACCTCAGGCCCAGCCGCTCTTCAAGGCCGCGCACCGTCTGGCTCAACGCGGACTGCGAGACACCCAGCTTGACGGCCGCCCGGGTAAAGCTCTGCTCGCGCGCCACCGTGACGAAGGCGGCCAGATCGTTGAAGTTCTCCTGCGGCATTCATTAGGCATCCTTATAGCTTCATGCTGATTAGTGCCCCTATTCGAAAATGTCGGCAAGGAATATCTTTTCCATCAGACGCGGCCTCAAATGGCCCGATCAAGGAGTAGAGAAATGCTGAAACGCAAAATCGGAAGCCTCGAAGTCTCCGCCCTCGGCCTCGGCTGCATGAGCATGAGCGCGGCCTATGGGCCAGCGGCCGATAAAGCGGAGATGATCAAGCTGATCCGTTTCGCCCATGAGCAGGGCATCACGCTGTTCGATACCGCCGAGGCTTATGGCCCCTTCGTCAACGAGGAACTTCTCGGCGAGGCGCTCGCCCCCATCCGCGACGGGGTCGTCATCGCCACCAAGTTCGGCTTCGACATCGACCTTGAAACAGGTGAACGTCGCCACGGCACCAACAGCCGCCCGGAACATATCAAAGCCGTCGCAGAAGCGAGCCTCAGGCGTCTCAGGACCGACCGCATCGACCTGTTCTACCAGCACCGCGTCGATCCGGCTGTGCCGATAGAGGATGTCGCAGGCGCTGTAAAAGATCTGATCGATGCAGGCAAGGTCAAGCATTTCGGCCTCTCCGAAGCGGGTGTCGGCACCATCCGCAAGGCTCATGCCGTTCAGCCCGTCACCGCCGTCCAGAGTGAGTATTCCCTGTTCTGGCGCGGGCCTGAGGCAGAACTCCTTCCCGCACTTGAAGAACTTGGGATCGGCTTCGTACCGTTCAGCCCACTCGGTGCCGGCTTCCTGACGGGCAAGATCGACGAAAATACCAAATTCGACCCAACCGATTTCCGCAATGCCGTTCCCCGGTTTTCCCCCGAGGCCCGCAAGGCCAACCTCGCCCTGGTCGACGCCATCAAGGTCATAGCAGACACCAAGCAATCGACGCCTGCCCAGGTAGCGCTCGCCTGGCTACTGGCACAGAAACCGTGGATCGTCCCGATCCCCGGCACGACCAGGCAGCACCGTCTTGAAGAAAACCTTGGGAGTGTCGATCTTGAACTGACGTCGACCGATCTTGCGGACATCAACACGGTTCTTTCGAAGATTGAAGTTGTCGGCAACAGGCTTCCAGACGCGGTCCTGAAGATGACCGGCCTCTGATTTGGACGGCGATGCCGTAGGGACCTGTTGGAAAATCGACTGTCCGATCTAAGCCTCAAGGGCGTTCGACAATATTCATCGAGACCACGACGCGCCGGAAAATGCTCCGGCGCGTCGTGTTTTTCAGGATCCCTTTTTCAAGATTGCAGCAACCCGCTCGGCCATTCTGGCGAGAGCATCCTTGGGCGTCAGCGCGCCGCGCTGGAGCTGATCGAGAATCTCAGCCTGCGCTTTCCAGACTGTGCTGCCCATATTGTTGGGATAGGCATACCAAGTGGCCGCATTGTCCATCTGCGCGAATACAGTTCGGAAATTCGGATTGGCGGCGTAGAATTCCGTCAGGAGGGCAGCGGAATTCCGGTTCGTCGGCATGTAACCCGTCGTCTGTGCAATTTGCGCCTGAACCTTGGCGCTGGTCAGATATTTGACGAATTTCCACGCCGCATCCTGCTTTGCGGGCTCCTGAGCCAGGATGACGACAGCGTTACCGCCGGTGGGCAGACCGCCCTTGTTCCTGTCGGGCATGGGATAACGGACCGTGCGCATATCGAAACGACCGCCAACGGCCTTGGTGAAGTTTGCGACGCCGGAGGGTGAAGCGACGACCATGCCGAGCTTGCCGGCGAAGAACTGCTGGTGGGCGGGGTCGGTGCTGGTATCGACGGTCATGCCGGTTTTTAGCGAAATGTCCTGCGCCAATTGCAGCGCCTTGAGGCCGGTTTCGTTGTCGAAACCGATCCCGGTCTCATCGGCATTGACGATGCGGCCGCCTTGCGAAAGCACCATGAGTTGCCAGTACCAGTCGCTGGCAAGCGCCCCGACCGAGAAGTTGAGACCGGCAACATCGCTGCTCGAAGCCTTGATCCTGTTGGCGAGGTCGATAACGCCCTGCCATTCATCGGGAAATTTATCCATCGAGCCGCCGGCTTTTGTCACCAGATCGGCGTTTACGTATAGGATGGGGGTGGATGCATTGAATGGAACCGCAAATTGCTTGCCCTCGACCTTGCCAAGATTGAGTACGGATTCCGCATAATTCTCCTTGGCCCAGCCAGCCGTTTCCTTATCCATGAACGGCTGGAGGTTAACGGCGAGACCGCGCTCCTCAAGCGTCTTGACAAGCGGACGCAGCCACGAATATGCAGGCAGGTAAATATCCGGCAGGTTGTTGGTCAGCACATCGCGCATGATCGTCTGATGCGCCTTGGCATAATCTTCTGCCGGCACCTGCAGGTTGATGGCGATGCCCGGATTGTCCCGCATGAAATCCTTGACCACAGGCTGGAGAAACGCCGCCGTGCTGGGATAGGCATGGAAGAAATTGAGGGTGATATCGGTCGATTGCGCCTTGGCCGGAACGGCAAGGGCGCTGGCGATCGCCGCCGCGACAAATGCGAAAATTGTCTTGGTCTTCATGGTATTTTGATCCTTTGAGATACCGGTTGACTGCATCAGGCCTGTCGGGTTGCCGCCCGGCAGGCCTGTTTCTCATTTCACTCCGCTCATGGTTACGCCCTGGACGAAGCGTCGTTGCGATGCCAGAAACACCAGTATGAGCGGGGCGGTAACAAGCGTGGCGCTGGCCATGAGCGCGCCGAAATTGTCGCCACCCTCCTGACCTTTGAAAAACAATATGCCGAGCGTCGGCGGAGCCAGCTCGGCCGACCTGATGACGATCATCGGCCAATAAAGATCGTTCCAGTGAAAGCTGACGGAAAATACCGCGAAGGCCGCAATGGCGGGCAGCATGGCTGGCAGGACGACGCGGGCGACAATTTCGATTTCCGTCATGCCGTCAAGTCGCGCTGCTGCGAGAATATCGTCGGGAAAGGATTTGATGAACTGGCGAAACAGGAGGATTGCGAAAGCCGAGGTGAGATAGGGCAGCATCATGGCAAAGTAACTGTCCAGCAGCCCGAATTCGGCAAGCGTCAGGAAGATTGGCAAGGCGGGCACCTGGGCGGGCACGGCCAGCATCACAAGCACCAGGGCGAACATGAACCGCGCCCCCCGAAACTCATATTTCGCAAGCGCGAAGGCACAGGTAACGGTGGTCAATATTTGAAAGAACAGGATGCCGCCACAGACGATGATGCCATTGGCCATGAAGCGCAGCAACGGCGTCTCGAACAGCGCGCGACCGTAATTGTCGGACAGCGCCTGAATGGGCGTGATCGGATCAGCCACCGCCCCAAAAATTTCGCCGCTTGACCGCAACGACGCCTGCACCATCCACAGGAAGGGATAGGCGATGACGAAGGCGCCACTCAGCAGGACGATGTGCGCTGTCACGGAATTGAACAGGGAGCGTAACATGAGCTTCATCGGTAGTGCGCTCTCTTATCCAGCAGGAAAGCCTGCACAATGGAAAAGGCGGCAAGCAGGGCGAGAAAAACCACCGTCAGGGCGCTGCCATAACCGATCTTCAGGGCCTCGAAGGTCTCGCTGTAGACTTTATAGAGCAGCATGTCGGTCGCGCCGTTCGGTCCCCCGCGCGTCAGCACTGCAACCGTATCGAACACCTGGAAGGCCTGGATCGAACTGAGCACCACAACGACAATGGTGGTCGGTGAAAGCAGCGGCCAGACGACATAACGCAGCCGGTCGAAAAAGCCGTCGACGCCGTCGAGCCGGGAGGCTTCCTGTAACTCCTTGGATACGGTCGCCAGACCGGCGAGAAAGAGAACCAGATTGAAGCCGACGAGATGCCAGATACCAATGATCGCCAGACCGAAGAGAGCATAGTCGGCATTCGCGAAGAAATCGATCGGCGTCAACCCGACCGATGCCATCAGTTGCGCAAGCGGGCCGATGCGTCCGTTCAGAAGGAAACTCCACACGATGGACATTGCCGTGAGCGTACCGGTCACGGGCAGAAAATAGATGATTTCGTAAAAGCGGCGCGTCGTCGTCCGTCCATGAACCAGCAAAGCGAGGACGAGTGCCAGCACTACCGAGCCGGGCACGACGATCGCGGTGTAGATGGCGCTGTTGTTGAGCGCCCGCCAGAAATAGGGATCCTGCAACAGCTGCGCATAGTGGCTGAGACCGATGAAACGCACTGCAACGCTTCCCAGTTCATAGTCGGTGAAGCTCAGGGCAAAGACCGTCAGCACCGGAAGAATCGTCGTCGCCGTCAGAAGAAAGAAGGCCGGACCCGCGAATAGATAGGCAAGGGCCGCAAACCCCGGTCCGCTGGCGGAGACCCTAACGGAAAGCAGCATGTGAGCCTCCCGCCGCAACGCCCGCATCCACGATCCCGGCGTCGATCCGCACTCCCAGGCTGTCGAACAGCAGCGCATCCGCACACGTGATGCGCAGCCATGCGATGTCACCGGACCTGCTGTATTTTGGCTGTGTGTTGAAAGTTTCGGCACGAAGCTGCACCCGCACCGGACCTGAACCGAGCCGCGCTCCATCCAGTCGCAGGATCACTTCCGCGCCGAGACGCTCCGTCCTGACGACGGGAAGTGCAAAATGCGCCCCGCCACCCTCAGCCGACACAAGCTCGATCGATTCCGGGCGCACACCGAGACGGTAGCTTCCGTTACCGACGGACGGCGCGCGCAGACCCAACTGTACGCCAGCGGCAACGAGATCGCCCCTCTCCTCCACATCGACCGGCAGGATGTTGATCGGTGTCGTACCAATAAAACGGGCAACCGACAGGCGCGCCGGACGCCGGTAAATATCGTCCGGGGAACCGAACTGAACGATTCTCCCCTCGTCCATGACCGCAATACGATCGGAGAGCGCCATTGCTTCCGTCTGATCATGGGTCACGAAAATGAATGTAATACCGGTGCGGCGGTGCAGCTCGGAAATCTCGTCCCGCAGCTGCAGCCGCAACCGGGCATCCAGATTGGAGAGAGGTTCATCCATCAGAAAGACGGCGGGCTGGCGTACCATGGCCCGCCCAACCGCCACCCTTTGACGCTGGCCGCCGGAAAGTTGTGATGGCCGGCGCTCCAGAAAAGCGTCCAGTTCCAGCTGCGTGGCGACGGCCTGAACATCCTTATCGATACCGCTCCAGATCGCCCTCGCCCCGCCGATATGACGGCCGATCAACGGCAGACGTTGCAAAAAGGAAAGCCTGTTCATCATCAGCGGAATGGCGATATTCTGCCGCACGCTCATATGCGGATAAAGCGCATAGGACTGGAAGACCATGGCGACATCACGCATTTTCGGCGCAAGCCCGTTCAGCGGTACCGAACCGATGCGAATTTCACCTGTATCCGGCGTATCCAGTCCGGCGATGAGACGCAGAAGTGTGGATTTGCCGCATCCGGACGGCCCAAGCAGGGTCACAAACTCCCCTGACTCAACCTCAAGGCTCACGTCGCGCAATATCTCGACATTGCCGAAGCGTTTTCCCAAGCCGTTGATCGTGAGTTGCCGTCCCACAAATTTCTCCACCAAGAATGAATGCGTGAAAAACTCTAAAAATTAAAAACAATGGAGATTTTCTTCATGCCTATGCAAAAAAATATCGCCCGTAAGGAGCGAATTTAGCTATGCAGCAGAACTAATCGATCGACATGACAGCAGCATGAAGCGTGAGGCTGGCCACTCAAATCCCTCGTCGTTCCAGCATCTCGTCGTCCAGCGCCTGGGCCAGCGCTTCGACCACGACGACGAAAGGCGCTATATAGCGGATCGATCCCTCCATGGGCCAGGGCCCGGGCAGGTGAAACGGCAGGACGTGGTCGGCAATGTCGGCAAGTGGTCCTTTTTCCCGCGCGGTGATCGCCACGGTTTTCGCGCCCGCTTCCTGCGCCGCCTTCATAAAATCCAGCGTATCGGCTGTAATGCCCGAAAGCGAAACGGCAAAAGCCATGCCGTTCGCGGGCAGTTTCTGTGCCGCAATATAGGCCAGGCGACTGTCGGTCACACAGAAGACGGGAACACCCAATCGCAGCAGCCGGTATTCCAGCAGCGAGGCACATATCTGCGAAACGCCGCCGCCAAACACCACCGCCCGCGGCGTCGCCGAAATGGCGCGAGCCAGAGTCGCCATGTCGGCGGCATCGACAAGCTCGGCGGTTTTTTGAATGGACAATTGCAAAGACGAATTCAGGCGTTCGATCCCCAGGTCGGCATTTGCCTTGGCTTGCCCAGAAACGAAGTTGCGTTCCGTTGCAATATCATCGACGAGGGCAAGCTTTATATCGCGAAAGCCGTGAAAACCCAGAAGCCGACAAAACCGGATGATCGTTGCCTGCCCGGTGTTTGTCGCCTCCCCCAGCTCGACGATCGTCTGGTTGATAACCCGTTCCGGATAGAGTGACACATAGCGGCCGATGCGCGCCACCGCACCGGACATATCATCGATCCGCCTGGCAATAAGATCAGCAACGCTATTTTTCCCGCTGAGGGTCTTGCGGTATTCTTTCAACGATCTGCTTTCGGTTTGCGCCAGCAAGGCCGGCAGGGCGGCAGCCCCCGTGTGGAAACTCGGGCAAAGAAATTTCTCTCACATCTGTGCGGCATGCCGCTTTGTCCGATCTCAACCAATAGAAAACAGGCCGCGTTCTTTGCTTTGCGAAGCCTTACCCCTGCCCGAACAACGTGAAGTACCCCCACGCGGCCGCGAAGAATAAGATCACGGCGGCAATCGTCAGGGCCTTTTTTGCTTTCGGCCCCAGCGGTTCGCGCGGTTTTTTCGGCGGCACCGGTTTGCGGAACTTCACCACGTTGTCGTTCATTCTATCATCGTCCTGCATGTCGCTGCTGAAACCGGTGCCACATCAATGGCATCGGCATTTCCGGATTTATCTCTACCAGACCAGAGCTATCATAAATATTACCAAGTTTTCACTTCCCCCTTTGGGCAAGCTATGTCACTTCCCACAATCAGAGGAATACAAACAGCGACAGACGGACCGGAAAACAGGGTTGGCGACAATCCCCTGTGGTATTTTGAATTTTGCGGGTGACGAGAATGAATGATGCCAACACCAATGGCCGCGACACGGAAAACAGCCAGCCCGATCTGCGGGAGATTCTGGGTACGAACAGGTCCGGCAGGAAGAAGAAGTCGCGCCGGTATCTCTATGCCGCAGCAGCCATCGTGTTGATCGGCGGCGGACTTGGCTATTATTACCAATCCCGCGCAGCAGGCGTTGCCTATAACTACACCACGGAAGCGGCGCGCCAGGGCGATCTTTCCGTCATCGTCACCTCCACCGGTTCGGTTCAGCCAACGGATCAGGTCGATATATCGAGCGAATTGTCCGGCACGGTGCGCAAGGTCAACGTCACCTATAATAGCCCGGTCAAATCAGGCGATATCCTTGCCGAACTCGACACCAACAAGCTGGAAGCCGACGTGCAGAGCGCCCGCGCCAAGCTTGCCTCTGCCAAGGCCAATGTGCTGAAAGCGCGCGCCGATCTCGGCTCGGCAAAGACATCCATGGAGCGTCTGAGATCACTGGTGCAGAACCGCGTCTCCAGCCAGCAGGATCTCGACGCCGCGCAGTTCAGCCACGATGCCGCCGCGGCCACGCTTGAAGTCAACGAGGCCACCGTGCTTTCGGCGGAAGCGGATCTGAGGCTTGCCGAGGTCAATCTCGGCAAAGCCAAGATCGTCTCGCCCATCGATGGCGTCATCCTCACCCGCAGCGTCGATCCCGGCGCCACCGTCGCCTCCTCGCTCAATGCCCCTGTTCTCTTCACCATCGCCGGCGATCTGCGCCATATGGAGTTGCAGGTCTCGGTGGATGAGGCGGATGTCGGCAAGGTCGAAACCGGCCAGAAGGCCAATTTTAACGTCGATGCCTATCCCGACCGCAGCTTTCCGGCTGAGATCGAAACCGTCCGCTTCGCCTCGGAAACCGTATCCAACGTCGTGACCTACAAGGGGATATTGACAGTCGACAATGAGGAGTTGCTGCTGCGCCCGGGCATGACGGCGACCGCCAATATCATCGTCGAGGAAATCAAGGATGCCCTGCTGGTGCCGAATTCCGCGCTTCGTTATACGCCGCCGCGCGAATCCGCCTCCCGTGGCGGCGGGCTGATGAGCCTGTTCCGCCCGCCGCGCATGGGCCGCTCGCAGAACCGCGACGCCGGCCCGGCGGCAACGGCCAAAAGAACGGTCTGGGTGTTGCGCAACAACAATCCGGTCTCCGTCGCCATCGAAACCGGTTCCACCGACGGCCAGCATACCGTGGTAAAATCGGGCGAGTTGAAAGCCGATGACCAGGTGATTACCGACGCAACGGCCCGCAACGCGGGCTGACGGAGGACAAGCCCATGCAACAGCCGCCGCTCATCGAATTCCGCAATGTCGTCAAGCAATATGGCCGCGGCGAAGCGACGATCCGCGCGCTTGACGGCGTCAGCCTGTCGATCCGCGAAAAGGAATTCGTCGCCATCATGGGACCATCAGGCTCCGGCAAATCCACGTCGATGAACATCATCGGTTGTCTGGATGTGCCGACAGCTGGCGAATATCTGTTTCAGGGCGTGCCGACCAGCGGCTTCGACAATGAACATCTGACGCTGCTGCGCCGGCATATGCTCGGCTTCGTGTTTCAGGGCTTCAATCTGCTTTCGCGCACCTCGGCGGTGGAAAATGTCGAGCTGCCGCTGGTCTATCGCGGCATGAAGGCATCGGAGCGGCGCGCCCGCGCCATGGAGGCGCTGGCGCAGGTGGGTCTGAAAGGCCGCGAGGATCACACCACGCAGGAGCTTTCCGGCGGCCAGCAGCAGCGTGTGGCCATTGCCCGCGCCATCGTCACCCGCCCTGCCCTGCTTCTCGCCGACGAGCCGACCGGCAATCTCGATACGAAAACCAGCGCCGAGATCATGGATCTTATCACCTCCCTTAACCGCAACAGGGGCATCACGGTCGTCATGGTCACCCATGAAGAGGATATCGCCGCCCATGCCGGGCGTCTCCTGCGTTTCGTCGACGGCCATCTTGCCTCCGACAGCGCGACGGACAAAAAGGAGACCGCCGATGTTCTTTGAAACGTCGCGTCTTGCGTTGCGCGCCATCAGCCGCAACCTGCTGCGCTCCTTTCTCACCGTGCTTGGTGTCGTCATCGGTGTGGCCGCCGTCATCGCCATGGTCACCATCGGCAACGGCACGACGGAACAGGTGAAATCGGAATTGTCACGGCTCGGCACCAACATGCTGTTCGTACGCCCCGGACAGTTCGGGCCCGGAAGGGCGAGCACCGAGGCCAAGCGCTTCGATGATCGCGATGTCGAGGCCATCCGCAACCAGATCAGCGGCGTGCGTGCCGTCGCGCCGCAGAACCGCAGCTCCGCCGCCACAGTCATTTTCGGTGGCAAGAACCACCAGACAAGCGTCATCGGCACCACCAACGACTATCTGATCGCGCAGGACTGGACCATCGCGCTCGGGCGCGATTTCCAGCCGGCCGAAGATCGCGGCGGCCAGATCGGCTGCATCATCGGCGAAACGGTGCGGCAGGAACTCTTCGGTGCAGAGAACCCGGTGGGACAGACGATCCGCGTCAGCAACATCTCCTGCCCCGTCATCGGTGTGTTGGGCAGGAAAGGTCAGTCAGGCCTCGGCGACGATCAGGACGACACGGTCATCATGCCGCTCAAAATCCACCAGCGGCGCATCGGCGGCACCACCACCATTTCCTCGATCATGGTTTCGGCGCAGGACGGCGTTTCGACTGCCAAGGTGCAGAGCGACCTGCAGAACCTGCTGCGCGAGCGCCGCCGCATCGGTATCGGCCGCGAGGACGATTTCACCGTCAACGACATGACGCAGATCGCTTCGGCCATGACCGGCACAACGACGCTGCTGACCGGGCTTTTGGGCGCAGTCGCAGCCGTCAGCCTGCTGGTTGGCGGCATCGGCATCATGAACATCATGCTGGTCTCGGTGACGGAACGCACCCGCGAGATCGGCATTCGTCTCGCCATCGGTGCGCTGGAGAAGCAGGTCCTGACGCAGTTTCTGGTGGAAGCCGTGATGCTCTCCGCCTTCGGCGGCATCGTCGGCATCCTGACCGGCCTCGGTCTGGCTTACGGCGTCGTCAGCTTTCTCAATGTGCCCTTCGTCACCAGCCCGTCGATCATCTTCCTCGCCTTCGCCTTCTCGGCGGCCATCGGGGTGATTTTCGGCTATTTCCCGGCGCGACGAGCGGCAAGCCTGAGCCCGATCGAGGCTTTGCGGCACGAGTGAGACAAGCCGTCGAGGCTGCAACGGCCCCGACGGAACAGATTGATGATTCACGGAGGGCTTCGATGTTCAAATCGGTATCTGACAGCGCCGCCGCCGCGGACGGCGGTTCGCTCGCGCTCTTCGTGGAACGAATTGACGGACAGACGGAGCTGTTTGTGATCAATCGCTCCCTCGCGTCACGCGAAACGCCCGACTACAACAAGGTCAGCTCAAGCCTGCGATCACTTACCGAGGAGGATTGCGGGACGATCGCCGCGGCTCTGGAGCCTCTATTGACGACGACACCATCGATTCATCCGCTGGCGGATTTCATCGATACGCTGAAACAGCAATCATGATCCTTCGAAAGCTGATTTGCGCGTGGCGCAGTTTGCGGAAAATGAATCTGAAACCTCTCATCCGTCATCCTCGGGCTTGACCCGGGGATCCACAAAGGTCTCAAGGGATTTGACGGGGATGGATCCTCGGGTCAAGCCCGAGGATGACGTCGCGTTTGTGGGAGCGCTGTGTGCATAAGAAAGGTCTGTCTCTCCATCGCAGAGATAGCGTAACCAATCAAACGCTGGCTTCAGCCTCACGCTGCTTCGCCAGCGCCGCCAGATCGGCGGGCTTCAACTCGACCGATTCACCGCAGCCGCAGGCGGATGTCTGGTTCGGATTGTTGAAGGTGAAACCGGAGCGCATCTTGGTCACTTCGAAATCCATCTGCGTGCCGAGCAGATAAAGCACGGCGGAAGGCTGAACCCAGACCTTTGCGCCTTCGAATTCGACCAGATCATCCTTCGCATCCGGTTCGGTCACGAGGTCGATGGTATATTCCATGCCCGCGCAGCCGCCCTTCTTGATGCCGACGCGCACGCCCCTGGCATCCGGTCCGGAATTTTCGACGATTGCTTTAACGCGCGAGGCAGCAGCCCCGGTCATGGTCATGATCGCAAAGCCCATGGGCTTAATTCTCCTTCGACAATCGAGTTCAAGGCTCGATGCTTATGGATTTCAATTTAGTAGCGCCTGAGAGTGTCATCAAGGGATGACATCAGTCAAATCACGTCAATACCATCCGACAGCGACCTGTGCTTCTTCCGACATGCGGTCCGGCGTCCATGGCGGATCGAAGGTCATTTCGACCACGACACCGGAAACACCCTCGACGGCGCCGACCGCATTTTCCACCCAGCCTGGCATTTCACCGGCCACCGGGCAACCGGGCGCCGTCAGCGTCATGACGATCTTGACCATCCGGTCATCCTCGATGTCGATCTTGTAGACGAGACCGAGTTCGAAAATATCGGCCGGAATTTCCGGATCGTAGACGGTCTTCAGCGCCGCGATCACGTCATCGCTGAGGCGCGCCAGTTCGTCAGGCGGGATAGACGACGGCTTTGCCGCGTCTTCGGTCGTATCCTGTGTCTTTGCAGTGGCTTCGGCAGTCATGGTCTTAAACCTCAATCCTGATCTCTCAAATCCCGATATCAGGCGAAAAATTTGCGCGCATATTCCAGCGCCTCAACAAGAGAGTCTACTTCGGCGCGGGTATTGTAAAGGCCGAACGATGCCCGGCATGTGGAGGTGACGCCAAAGCGTTTCAAGAGCGGCATGGCGCAATGGGTGCCCGCACGTACCGCAACGCCACGCCTGTCGATCACCATCGAGACATCATGGGCGTGAATGCCCTCGAGTTCGAAGGAGAAGATGCCGCCCTTGTCAGGCGCATTGCCGATGATGCGCAGCGAATTGATCTCGCGCAGACGCTCCGCGGCGTAAGCGGCAAGATCGGCCTCATGCGCGGCAATCGCGGCGCGGCCGAGATTGTCCATGTAATCCAGCGCGTAACCGAGGCCGATGGCCTGCACGATGGGCGGCGTGCCGGCTTCGAAACGGTGCGGCGGCTCGTTATAGGTCACATTGTCTTCGGTAACGTCGAGGATCATCTCGCCGCCGCCCTGGAACGGCCTCATCTCGCGCAAGCGGTCGGCCTTGCCATAGAGCACACCGATGCCCGAGGGACCGTAAAGCTTGTGGCCGGTCATCACATACCAGTCGCAATCGATATCGCGCACATCCACCGGCATGTGAACCGCGCCCTGCGAACCATCGATCAGCACCGGAATGCCGCGCTCATGCGCGATACGGCAGATTTCCTTGACCGGCACGATGGTGCCGAGCGCATTCGACATATGGGTGATGGCAACGAGCTTGGTGCGCTCCGTCAGGCTTTTTTCGAAAGCCTCGATATGAAACGCGCCGTCATCGTCCACCGGCACCCAGACGAGCTTCGCACCCTGCCGCTCGCGGATAAAATGCCACGGCACGATGTTGGAATGATGCTCCATGATCGAGATGACGATCTCGTCGCCCTCGCCGATCTTCGGCATGCCGTAACCGTAAGCGACCGTGTTGATCGCTTCCGTTGAGGATTTGGTAAAGACAATCTCATCCACCGAACCGGCGTTCAGGAAACGGCGCACCTTTTCGCGCGCCGCCTCATAGGCGTCGGTTGCGGCATTGGAGAGGAAATGCAGGCCGCGATGCACATTCGCATACTCATTGGCATAGGCATGCGAAACGGCGTCGATCACCACCTGCGGTTTTTGAGCGGACGCGCCGTTGTCGAGATAGACCAGCGGCTTGCCATAGACCTCGCGCGACAGGATCGGGAAATCCTTGCGCACGGCTTCGATGTCATAAGGGGCCGCCAATGCGGCGCGTTCGCTCTCAGGCATGATGTTCCAGCCAGCCGGAGATGATCGTCTCCAGCGCCTCTACCAGATTTTCTTCTTCCAGTTCCTCGACGATCTCGGCAACGAAGGCGTTGACGAGCATCGCCCGTGCCTTCGCCCGCGGCACGCCGCGCGCCATCAGATAATAGAGATGATTGTCGCTGATATCGGCAACCGTCGCACCATGGCCGCACTGAACGTCGTCAGCGAAGATTTCCAGTTCCGGCTTTGCCGAGAACTCGCCATCGTCGGACATCAGCAGCGTATTGCACGCCATCTTCGCATCGGTCTTCTGGGCATCGGGCGCCACCCGGATCATGCCCTGGAAAATGCCCTTGGCACGGTCGAACACCACGTTGCGGAACACTTCCGTCGAGGTCGTGTTCGGCACGTTGTGGCCGAGAACCATCGTCACGTCGGTATGGGTTTCGCCACCCAGAAGGTTGACGCCGCGAACGATGAGATCAGTGCCCTCACCTTCCACATCGATGCGCAGTTCCTGACGCACCAGCTTGCCGCCGGCATTGACAATGAACAGGCGAATCTTGGCGTCCGCGCCGATTTTCATGCGCAGCTGGCCAAGATGGATATCGGCCGCACCCTGTTGCTGCAGGATGATCCAGGTCACTTCCGAGCCATCCTCGACAACGATATCGCTGACGGAGGAAACGAAGGCTGAATCCGAAGTCACCGAAAGGTGACGCTCGATGACGGTCGCCTTGGAACCTTTGCCGAAGCGCACCGGGAAGCGGCTGTGAACCTGGCCTGCGCCATGGATCGCCTGCAATTCGATCGGCTTTTCGATCTCGGCATCAGCCGGGATGTCGAGCACCAGACCATCTCGCACGAAGCTGCCGTTGATACGGCCGATCACGTCGTCCTTGCTGGCTTCCGCAAGGCCGGCGGCGGCGGAACCGTCGAGCAGGCTTTCGGTAAAGCGCGACACGCGGATGTCATCGATCTTGCCGACGTCGGCAGTGCCATGCTGCACGTAGGCAACCAGAGAACCGGCAACTGTCGGCGCCTGCTTCTCGATAACAGGCGCGGGCCGGTCTTCAGGAACAGTCCGCAGCAGGCTTTTCAGATCGGTATAGTGCCACGCCTCGATGCGGCGGGTCGGAAGACCCCCGGTCTTCAGATCGTCGAACAAAACGTCACGCGCGGCAACCACGGCACCGTCGCCGGGCAGTTCGCTGAACTTTGCGGTATAGGCATCGACCAGCGCGGTTTCCGCTGGCGTCAGCCGGTTGGTAGCTTGAATGTTCATGGACATCACCTCCTGGCCTCTGGCTTAGGCCGCTTCACCGATGATGTCGGCGTAACCATTGTTTTCCAGCTCCAGCGCCAGAGCCTTGTCACCCGAGCGGATGATCTTGCCCTTGTAGAGAACGTGAACGCTGTCAGGCACGATGTAGTCGAGCAGGCGCTGATAGTGGGTGATGACGACGGTGGCACGATCCGGCGACTTCAGCGCGTTGACGCCGTCAGCCACGATCTTCAGCGCGTCGATGTCGAGGCCGCTATCGGTTTCGTCGAGAACGCAGAGCTTCGGCTCCAACAGCGCCATCTGCAGGATTTCGGCGCGCTTCTTCTCACCGCCGGAGAAGCCGACATTCAGCGGACGCTTCAGCATCTCCATGTCGATCTTCAGATCGCCGGCGGCTTCCTTGACGCGGCGGATGAAATCCGGCGTCGTCAGCTCGGACTCGCCGCGCGCCTTGCGCTGTTCGTTCATCGCAACCTTCAGGAACTGCATGGTGGCGACGCCGGGAATTTCGACCGGGTACTGGAAGGCAAGGAAGATGCCCTTGGCGGCGCGCTCGGCGGCATCCAGTTCCAGAATGCTTTCGCCGTTGTAAAGAATGTCACCGGAGGTGACTTCATAATCTTCGCGGCCCGACAGGATATAGGACAACGTGGACTTGCCGGAACCGTTCGGGCCCATGATGGCGGCGACTTCACCAGCGGCAACCTTCAGGTTGAGGCCCTTGATGATCTCGGTTTCGGTATCGGCGATCTTTGCGTGCAGGTCGATGATTTCAAGCATGGTTTTGTTCCTGTTCATGGTGCGGTTTCAAGGACCGCCTCGTAGACCCCTGAGGGGCCGTCTCAACTTTCACATCCGTCATCCTCGGGCTTGTCCCGAGGATCTAATCACGTCAATTATAGTCATCCGACGCCAGCGTATTCGGGTGCGGCACATAAGCATTTTCGATCTCATCAATGCGCTCAAAAAGATCGAGCCACGTTGGGTTCAGCTCTTCGATCAACTTGATTTTCCATTCACGAAGATAGCGCTTCAACGATTTCTCCCGTTGGATCGCCAAAACGATGTTTGGGTGGGTTTCAAACCAGACAAGATTTTTCGCCTGGTATTTTTCTGTGTAACCCTTCCGTTCAGCGTTTCGATGCTCCCATAACCGTCCCAATAAATCGCTAGTGACACCGGTGTAAATTACCCCGCGCGGTTTGTCAGACATCATGTAGACGAAGCCACTCATTCTAACAGCTACCGCAGCAGATCCTCGGGACAAGCCCGAGGATGACGAGGAAAACTTATCCGACAGACCCTTCCAGCGAAATGCCGATCAGCTTCTGCGCTTCAACCGCAAATTCCATCGGCAGCTGCTGGATGACGTCCTTCACGAAGCCATTGACGATCAGTGCGATCGCCGACTCCTCGGGAATGCCGCGCTGCAGGCAGTAGAACAGCTGGTCTTCGGAAATCTTCGACGTCGTCGCCTCGTGCTCGAAGTGAGCGGAGGAGTTCTTCGCCTCGATATAGGGCACGGTATGCGCGCCGCACTTGTCGCCGATCAGGAGCGAGTCGCACTGCGTGAAGTTGCGCGTGTTGGTCGCCTTGCGGTGAGCCGAAACCTGGCCGCGATAGACGTTTTCCGAAAAGCCGGCAGCGATGCCCTTGGCGATGATGCGGCTCGACGTGTTCTTGCCGAGATGGATCATCTTTGTGCCACTATCGATCTGCTGGTGACCGTTGGAAACGGCGATCGAATAGAATTCGCCACGGCTGTCGTCGCCACGCAGAATGCAGGACGGATATTTCCAGGTAATAGCCGAGCCGGTTTCCACCTGCGTCCACGAAATCTTCGAACGGTCGCCACGGCAATCGCCCCGCTTGGTCACGAAGTTGTAGATACCGCCCTTGCCTTCCTTGTCGCCCGGATACCAGTTCTGGACGGTGGAATATTTGATTTCGGCATCATCGAGCGCCACCAGTTCGACAACGGCAGCGTGAAGCTGGTTCTCGTCGCGCTGCGGTGCGGTGCAGCCTTCCAGATAGGAAACGTAGGCGCCCTCTTCAGCGATGATCAGCGTGCGCTCGAACTGGCCGGTGTTCTTTTCGTTGATGCGGAAATAGGTGGAAAGCTCCATCGGGCACCGCACGCCCTTCGGCACGAACACGAAGGAACCGTCGGTGAAGACGGCCGAGTTCAGCGTCGCATAGAAATTGTCCGTCGTCGGAACGACCGAACCGAGATATTTCTTCACCAGATCCGGATATTCGCGAACGGCTTCCGAAATCGACATGAAGATCACGCCGGCTTTCGCCAGTTCCGCCTTGAAGGTGGTGACGACGGAGACGCTGTCGAACACGGCATCCACGGCCACGCGGCGGTTTTCCACGCCGGCCAGGATTTCCTGTTCCTTCAGCGGAATGCCGAGCTTCTCGTAAACCTTCAGCAGCTCGGGATCGACATCCTCAAGCGACTTCGGGCCGGGCGTGCTTTTCGGTGCGGCATAATAATAGAGATCGTTGAAGTCGATCTTGGGATAGCTGACGCGCGCCCAGGTCGGCTCTTCCATCGTCAGCCAGCGCTTGTAAGCCTCAAGACGCCATTCCAGCATCCATTCCGGCTCCTGCTTCTTGGCCGAGATGAAGCGGATCACCTCTTCCGAAAGGCCCTTGGGGGCCTTGTCGACTTCGATATTGGTTTCGAAGCCGTATTTATACTGGTCCACATCGATCTGGCGGACCTGATCGATCGTTTCCTGAACCGCTGCCATGTCGTTCTCCAATCTCGCCGGAGCAAAGGTCCGGTGGCTTGTCAACGTATCAAGGCGGAAAGCCGCCTTATCCATCTTCGGGCAATGTCACCGCGCCGTTAAGCGGGGCGGAGCTTATACCCATGTAAGTGCGGGATGGCGCTTTTCACACATCCCGGCAAGCGGAAAATTGCTATTCCGCAATTCTTTGCCGCATTTTACGCGGCCTGACCGGCCAGCTTGCGCCGCCCGGCAATTTTCATGAACGCCGCGAGCGTGCGCTCGATATCCGCCTCGGTCGTGGCGTGGCCAAGGGAAATCCTGAGTGCGCCAAGCTTGGGATCACGCCCCATAGCCGTCAGCACATGGCTTTCCCCCACCTTGCCCGATGAGCAGGCCGAGCCGGCAGAGAGCGCGATGCCTTCGATATCGAAGGCGATCTGGCCCGTTTCCGCCTTAAGGCCCGGCAGGGTGAAAAACGTGGTATTGCCGACGCGGGCGACATCCTCGCCATGGATGATCACATCCGGCGCACTCGCCCGCATGCCGTCTTCCAGCCGCGCCCGCAGAGCGGCAAGACGCGCCGCTTCAATCTCGAGATTTCGGGCCGCCACAGCAGCAGCGGCACCGAAACCAATGACCGACAGGGTGTTTTCCGTACCGGAACGATGCCCCTTTTCCTGCCCGCCGCCATGGATCAGCGGCTTCGGCATCATCACCTCGCCGCGCGACACCAGCGCGCCAGCCCCCTTGGGGCCACCGAGCTTGTGGGACGAGATGACCAGAAAATCGGCATCGAGAGCATTGATATCGAGCGAGATACGACCTGCCGCCTGCACGGCGTCGACGACCATCAACCCACCCGCAGCATGCGCAAGCCGTGCGGCTTGCGTTACCGGCTGAACAATGCCCGTCTCGTTATTGACCAGCATGCAGGCAACCATCGGTAGGCCGGCGGACGCATCGTGTGACGACAACAGCGCCTCAAGTGCGGCAAGATCGATGACGCCCGCTGACGTAACGGGAATTTCC
This sequence comes from Rhizobium sp. X9, assembly GCF_018873185.1. Classification (NCBI taxonomy): domain Bacteria; kingdom Pseudomonadati; phylum Pseudomonadota; class Alphaproteobacteria; order Hyphomicrobiales; family Rhizobiaceae; genus Rhizobium; species Rhizobium sp. X9. Next base: position 1,674,423 of record NZ_CP071311.1, read on the forward strand.
GTAACGTCAGCCTTGGCGAAGCGGCCGCCTTCGCGAAAAGCGGGATGCTCTATAGCGGACACATAAAGACGACCATAGCGCACGGGAGCGCGCCCCATCCTGAAATCCGGCGAAAGCACCAGATTGGCGGCTTCAGTCGCACCGCTGGTGAAGGTGATATGAGACGCCGAAGCCCCGGCAAGCGCCGCAACCTCGCGGCGGGCGGTCTCAACGGCAGCGCGCGCCGCACGCCCTTCCCGATGAACGGAAGACGGATTGCCGGCAAGGTCGAGCGCAGAGACAAGAACATCCCGCACGGCGGGCAAAAGCGGCGCCGTGGCGTTCCAATCCATATATGTGCGCGTCAAAACCGTCATAACGAGAGGCTTCGCCCAATCTTCAATGCGCCAAAACGCATTTTTCTTGAAATTACAGTTGCGCTTGCCTTATGACACGACCCGAGTGCTTAAGCACACGCAAAGTTTCGAATTATTCTAAACTGCGTTCTAGAAAAGATGACACAGTTCGTCAAGTCTTCTCATCGGAAGAATGCGGTTGGAGAATGAAAAAACACGACCGGAGTACCAATGCCCGAAGTCATCTTTAACGGCCCTGCGGGTCGCCTCGAAGGCCGTTATCAACCCTCCAAGGAAAAGAGCGCGCCGATAGCGATCATCCTTCATCCGCACCCGCAGTTCGGCGGCACGATGAACAACCAGATCGTCTATCAGCTCTTCTATCTTTTCCAGAAGCGCGGTTTCACGACGCTCCGGTTCAATTTCCGCTCCATCGGCCGCAGCCAGGGCGAGTTCGACCACGGCGCTGGCGAACTTTCAGACGCCGCTTCCGCTCTCGACTGGGTGCAGAGCCTGCATCCCGATTCGAAGAGCTGCTGGGTTGCCGGTTATTCCTTCGGCGCCTGGATCGGCATGCAGCTTCTGATGCGCCGTCCGGAAATCGAAGGCTTCATGTCGATTGCGCCGCAGCCCAACACCTACGACTTCTCCTTCCTCGCGCCGTGCCCGTCGTCGGGCCTCATCATCAACGGCGATAGCGACAAGGTTGCGCCTGAGAAGGACGTGAACGGTCTGGTTGAAAAGCTGAAGACCCAGAAGGGCATCCTCATCACCCACCGCACGCTTCCCGGCGCCAACCACTTCTTCAACGGCAAGGTGGATGAGCTGATGGGCGAATGCGAGGACTATCTCGACCGCCGCCTCAACGGCGAGCTGGTGCCGGAACCGGCGGCCAAGCGCATTCGGTGATTGGCTGCGCCTCTTGGCGGGCGGCTCGATTTTTCTAAAGTGATCGCAGGCGGTTGTGGCTTACCCCCCTCTGCCCTGCCGGGCATCTCCCCCTCAAGGGGGGAGATCAGCTAGACGCCTGCTCCTCGCCTAAGCCTCTGCATTAAAGATGACCGGAAGGTCGCCCCGATTCGATCTCCCCCCTTGAGGGGGAGATGCCCGGCAGGGCAGAGGGGGGTAAGCCACACGCACCGTCCTCTATTACCCCCGCACCAAAACCCCACCCGTCACCGGCTCCTTCACCCCCGTCGTACCGGGATAGGTCAGCGGCAGCCCCTTCAGCGATCGCACGGCCAGATAGGCCCAGGCCTCCGCCTCCATTGCACCGCCATCGAACCCCGCCTCCTCCGCCGCAATTACCCGCGCGCCCACCTTCGCGGCAAGGCTCGCAAACTCCTCCATGATCACCGGATTGAGCCGCCCACCACCACAGACGACATAGGTTTTCGCCGCTTCCGGCAGATAGCTCGCCGATTTGAGGATCGCAGCGCCCGTCAGATGCGATAGCGTGCGCGCACCGTCCGCCAGCGAAATCTCCCCCTTTTGCGGCGGAACGAAATCGCTGCGGTCAAGCGACCGACGGATATTGGCCGAAAAGAACGGGCTTTCCATGTAGCGCTTCACAAGCGAGGCAACGACGCTGCCGCCCGCCGCCGTCCTGCCGCCCTTGTCGAAAGCTTTGCCGGTATGCGCCTCGATCCACTGGTCGATCAGCATATTGCCCGGCCCGCTGTCGAACGCCGCAAGCCGCCCCGCCTCGCCAATATAGGTCAGATTTGAGATGCCGCCGATATTGACGAAGACGGCCGGCGTTTCGAAGCCATCAGGCAGATTGGCGGAGAGCGCCATGTGGTAGGCGGGAATGAGCGGCGCGCCCTGGCCGCCATGCACCATGTCGTTGGCGCGCATGTCGTAAACCACATTGATACCGGTTTCCTCGGCCAGCAGTGCGCCGTCGCCGATCTGCACGGTCAGCGCCTCATCCGGCCGGTGCAGCACCGTCTGGCCGTGAAAACCGATCACGTCGACATCGCTGGCTTCAAGCCGGTGACGGTGGAGAAAGGATTTCACCGCCGCCGCATGGGCAAGCGTCAATTTGCGCTCGGCCTCAGCCAGATCACCGGGGCGTTCGCACCGTTCGCGAATGGCTTTGGCCGTAACCAGCGCCTTCTGCCAGATCGCACGCAGGCCCGGATCATAGGGAAAATAACCGCTCGGCCCGTGCCGGACCACGCTTTCGCCATCCGTGTGCAAGAGGGCGATATCGATGCCGTCCATCGATGTCCCGCTCATCAGTCCGATCGCCGTTTTGACCTCGCCCACGCGCCGCTCCCTTTCAATATCGAATCATGCGGAGATGAATCGCGGTTATTCATGGCCGAAACGGGTGCACTTTTCAAAAAACAATGGTAAAGCCCCCCGCGTTCATTGACAGACAATGACGGCAAAGGTCCAACCAGAAAGAAAAAGGTTATGTCCAGGTTCAAGTCCGATTTCCTCCGCACGCTCGACGAGCGCGGCTTCATTCACCAGATCTCCGACGAGTCGGGTCTCGACGAACTGTTCGCCAAGGAAACCGTGACCGCCTATATCGGCTTTGATCCGACAGCGCCAAGTCTTCACGCCGGCGGTTTGATTCAGATCATGATGCTGCACTGGATGCAGCAGACCGGACATCAGCCGATTTCGCTGATGGGCGGCGGCACCGGCATGGTCGGCGATCCATCCTTCAAGGACGATGCACGGCAATTGATGACCGTCGACACCATTGAAAGCAACATCGCCTCGATCAAGCGCGTTTTCTCGAACTACCTCGATTACGACCGTGCCGACAAACCAGCCATGATGATCAACAACGGCGACTGGCTGCGCGAGATCAATTACCTCGAATTCCTGCGCGACGTCGGCCGCCATTTCTCGGTCAATCGCATGCTGTCCTTCGACAGCGTGAAGACGCGTCTCGACCGCGAGCAGTCGCTGTCCTTCCTCGAATTCAACTACATGATCCTGCAGGCCTACGACTTCGTTGAGCTGAACAAGCGAACCGGCTGCCGGCTGCAGATGGGCGGTTCGGACCAGTGGGGCAACATCGTCAATGGCATCGACCTCGGTCACCGCATGGGGACGCCGCAGCTCTACGCGCTTACATCGCCGCTTTTGACCACCTCTTCGGGTGCGAAGATGGGTAAATCGCTGAACGGCGCGGTATGGCTCAATCCTGACATGCTGTCCGCCTATGATTTCTGGCAGTACTGGCGCAACACGGAGGATGCCGACGTGTCCCGCTTCCTCAAGCTCTATACGACGTTGCCGATGGACGAAATCGCTCGCCTTTCCAGCCTCAGCGGTTCGGAAATCAACGAAGTCAAAAAAATCCTCGCAACCGAAATCACCGCCATGCTGCATGGCCGAGCCGCTGCGGAAGAAGCAGCCGAGACGGCGCGCAAGACTTTCGAGGAAGGCGTGCTTGCTGAAAACCTGCCCTCCATCGAGGTTCCCGCCTCAGAACTCGAAGCCGGTATCGGTGTCCTCTCGCTCATCGTCCGTGCCGGTCTTGCCGGTTCGAACGGCGAGGCCCGCCGCCATGTCCAGGGCGGTGCGGTGAAGATCAACGATCAGGGCGTCTCCGATGAGCGCCAGATGATCGGCACCGGTGAAGTGACCGGTGACGGCGTCATCAAGCTGTCGGTCGGCAAGAAGAAGCACGTTCTGGTTCGCCCGGCGTAAGGGGCATAAAGATAGTCTTCCGGGAGCCGCGAAAACGGCTCTCGGGAGTGACGATAAGAGGCAGCGATCCCTCCACCGTCATCCTCGGGCTTGCCCCGAGGATCCACAATCCGGCGCACCATGGATCCTCGGATCAAGTCCGAGGATGACGTGGGGTGTGAGGCTGCCTCGCGATGTGAGGTTTCTTACTGAAACTCGAATATCTGCCGGAACACACCAGGCGCAATCAGCGACAGCGGATTGATCGTCAGCTTCGGCTGATCCGTCTGGCCTGATAATTTGAAGGTGATGCCGAGCAGCCCCCGGTCGCGGCCGTTGCCGAGGAAGATGCCGATGAAGGGCAACTCGCCGAACAGCCTGTTCAGCCCATAGGCGGGCATGAAGGTGCCGGTCATGTCCATGCGGCCGCTCTGGTCTTTCAACAGCCCCTGGAAGGTTGCGCCGATCTGTTCGCCACGCACCACCCCGTTTTCCACCGCAACCGAGCCATTGACGTAAACGAGCCGGGCAAAACCGCGCTGGAATTTTTCCGAGCTGACATCGATATTGCGGCGCACCGCATTGTTGAGGCTCCTGCCATCCTCACCGGCGGGCGTGGCGACGATGTCTTGCAGCTTCGCTTCGTTGACGACGGAAAAATTGCGCAGGTCGAGCGAGCCGCTCCAGTCGCTGCCATTGGCAGTCGTCAGCGCAAGATTGAGCAGACCGCCGCGGATGCGGCTATAGATATTGGCGAAGCGCGCCAGAGATCCGGCATCGCTGCTGGTCAGCGTCACAGTCCCCGTCGCGCCGCGATTGGTGGTCTGCGCGACGACGGCCTGGCCATTGCCGGTGACACCGCGCACATCGACCGACCGAACCTTGCCGTCCCGCACGCTGACATCGGCACTGACATTGGCGAGGATTTCGTCGTTGAAACCGTAGACCTTGTCGAACTGCGCCTTGACGGCAAGGGATGGCTGCGAGCGTGATGCGCCGTCGCCCCCACTCGAAGGGCTGCGAAGCTTGGATATGAAGGGCCGGAGATCAGCGGATTTTCCCGAAGCATTGATATTATAGCCATTCTTCGAGGCGGCGACCGAAACGGCGTAATTATCGGCAGGCGACAGTTGCACGCGACTGAGATCGGCCGAGATCAACCCGTTCTTGCTGAAAGCAATGTCACCGGCAGCGCCGAAACCGTCACCGTCGAGGGAAAAATCGCTGATCGTGGTGCGGCCATCGGCGGCTTCCAGGGTGAAGGCGGCTTTTGCCGGAATGCCGATGCCCTTGCTCCAGCCGAGCCCCGGCAGGATGATCGACGCCTTGGCCAGATCAAGCCGGATGTTCTGACGTTTCGGATCTGCACCCTCGATTTCCACCACCGTCGTGCCGCCAAGAACGGTGGACAGCTCCGGCGCGAGCTTGGCGACCTGCGTCTCGTTCAGGGTTGCCTTCAGCGACAGCGTCGGTGCAACGTCGCTGTTCTTGCGCACAGGCTCCGTCATCGCGATATCCATCGGCACGTCGTCGACACGGCCCTTGCCCTCAAGCCTGAGCTGATGGTCGTTCAACGACATGAAACCGTCGAGCGCGGTCACCTTGTGTCCGGCGAACGGCTTTGTCAGCGACAGGTTCTTGAGATCGAGATCGGCCGTCCATACCGGCGGCGGCGGATTTTGGCTGGAGAGCAGCCCGATGGTCAGCTTCGCATTCGCCTTCACGTCACCGGTGAAGTCATCCGGCTTGAACTGCGTATCTTTGAGGGCATTGATGGGTTTCAGCGTCGCAAGTTCGGCAACCGCATCAGCCGCACCTGCAACATTCAGTTCGAGGTTGCCGAGCAGCGGCTTGTCATAAACGTCGGAGATGATGAAACGGCTGTTTTCCAGCGCCAGCGAGCGGTTGGACGGGAAATAGGATGTCGCCCGCTTGATATCGACACCCATCTGGCCGCCGACGAGATTGAAATGCGCATCGACATCGCGCAGCGGCGGAATATCGCCGGTGGTGTTAAGCCGCGTATCGTCAATATCGAAGCGAATCTGCATTTCGCTGTCGCCGAGCACCAGCGGGCAACCGGGACCGCACATCCGCCCCTGCGGAATGAAGACGGCAATCGAGCCGTTCGTGATCGTGCCGCCATAGAGATTGGAAACCACCCATTCACGCGGCTTGTGCGCCATCCAGAACGGCCAGAGCTGCTTGACAGCCGTCGCCTCCATCTTCGGAATCTGCCCCGCGAAACTGATTTCCGGCGATCCCTCGCCGAACCGGATCTTCAGCGATCCCGCCATGTCTCCAAGCGGGCCGCTGACATAGAGCGAGGGAACCTCAAGCTGCTTCGTGGCCGCCGTGAACTGCCCGTCCGCCTTCAGGCTGAAAGGTACGGGCTCCTCGCCCGAAGCTTCGGCGGAAGCCACGGCATTGTCGATCCGCAGCGAAAGACCGAAGCCCTCCTCCGTATCCCTGATCTCGCCAACAACCGGAACAACCGTCCGCCCCAGCTCCACCCGTGAATTTTCGATCAAAAGCGTGCTCTTTTGAAAATCGTAGCGCGCATTGACGGTGCCGGTGGTAAAGGGCTGGGCCTCGCCACCGATGAGAAGCGTTCCGTTGCCCATGCCGACCGAGACTTCCAGCCGCGGCTCATGCCCTTCCATGGCGCGGCGGGCCACGATGCTGACACCGGTCTTGACGTTCAGCCCCTCATGAAGATTGCCCTGCGGATCATATTTCTCCAGAAACGGACCGATATCGAAACCGTCGATCCGGGCCTGAAAGCCATCGATCGTACCGCCAGCCCCGGAGGTCTTCAGCGACACGCTGGCAATTTCCCCGTTAAACAACGTTTCGCCATCAAGCGAATATCCGCCCTGCTGGTCGGGCGTCAGTGACAGTTCCCGCACCTCGATGGTGCGCGGTTTGCCCAGTTCGCCAGGCGGCAGGTGAACCGAGACGCTGGAAATATCGATTTCCTCGGTCCCGCTGCTCAAGAAAGCCTGCGCGAGCTTGTCAAGCTGCCCGAAGGCCGCCTGCAATTGCTGCGGCACGGCGTCGAGCTTGACGCTGGACAGATCAAACCCGTTACCCTTGGGCAGCAGCGCGGTGTCCAGTTCCATGCCGTCGGCTTCAAGGCTTTGCACCGAGACACGGCCTGCCAGAAGCGCAAGCGGATCGAGCGCCATGCCGATCGCCCGCGCCCGGCTCAGATGCTGGCCGGACTCCTTTTCGACGATATCGACATCCTGCGCCACCAGCGCCAGCCGCAGCCCGGTCGAGAACCGGATGGCCGACGAGCCTATCCGCGCGCTGTAGTGAGGGCCGAGCGCCCTTTCCAGCGCCTGCTGCGCCTGGCTGGAAAGGGTCTTGTCAATCGATCCGGTCTCGACGGAGACGATGATGCCGCCGATCGACAGAAAGGCGAGCACGAAAAGAGCCGCGAAAATCTTGATGAAGGCGCGCGCCATGGAACGGGGCGGCGGGCAATGCACGATGATCGGATCTTCCGCCTGCGCCGAAGGGAGATCGTGCAGCGCAACGATATCACGCTTGCCGAACGTAACCTTTTCACCCCGTATTTCAGCCATACGCCCGTGTTTGCCCCTGAATAGCTTTTGTTTCGCCCCAACACTGGACGACGCGCCGTTTCGCTATATATCGAATGTGGCGACTTTCACTCAACATCCCGGCGAAAGAAAGGTGGATTATGACAGACTTGACGATTGGCAGCCCGGCTCCGGATTTCACTTTGCCCCGTAACGGTGAAGGAACGGTGACATTGTCCGGCCTGCGAGGCAAGGCGGTCGTTCTCTATTTCTACCCGAAGGACGATACATCCGGCTGCACCGCCGAAGCGATCGACTTCAGCGCCCTTGGCGGAGAATTCGAGGCCGCCAACACGGTTGTCATCGGCATTTCCCCTGATAGCGTCAAAAGCCACGACAAGTTTGCCGCAAAACACGCGCTCAGCGTCATGCTTGCCTCCGACGAGGACAGGAAAGCTCTCGAGGCCTATGGCGTCTGGAAGGAAAAAAGCATGTATGGCAAAAAATACATGGGTGTCGAACGCACCACCTTCCTCGTAGCACCGGATGGCAAGATCGCGGAAATCTGGAACAAGGTGAAGGTTCCGGGCCACGCACAGGCCGTCCTTGAGGCAGCAGGCAAGCTCTGAGAGACGGCGCCTCGTGACGCCCCCTTTCAAAATCATCTCGCTGCGCGGCGGCGCCACCGAGGCGATCGCCAGCGCCGATCTCGACCGAAAAACCGCATTGGCGCAGGAGACGGCGACGCGATGGTTTGAACGTCGCCTGTCGCTGCGCTCCCCGCTCGATCCACCTCTGCCCGAACGTCCGGGCAGGCCGGAAAAGCCGGAACTCGTTCCGCCGACCGCCGTCGAGCGCCGCTCGCTTCACACCGTCAAGGGCCGCATAGCGCTCCTTCACGCCATCGCCCATATCGAGCTGAACGCCGTTGATCTCGCGCTCGACATCGTTGCCCGTTATGCCAGCGAGCCGGTGCCACACTCCTTTTTCGATGGGTGGATGCAGGTTGCCTTCGAGGAGGCGAAACATTTCCGGCTGGTGCGTGACCGGCTGCGAAGCCTGGGCGCCGACTATGGCGATCTGCCGGCCCATGACGGGCTTTGGCAGGCGGCCCACTCGACCCGCAACGACCTGACCGCGCGGCTCGCGGTCGTCCCTCTCATTCTTGAAGCCCGCGGGCTGGATGTGACGCCCTCCCTGCAGGCGAAGATGCGGGAAACCGGAGACCTCGACAGTGCGGCCGTTCTCGATGTCATCTACAATGATGAAAAGGGCCACGTCGCCATCGGCGCCAAATGGTTCCGGTTTCTGTGCGCGCGCGAAAAGAAGGACCCGGCAGCCACCTTCAAACAGCTGGTGCGCAGCAATTTCCGCGGTCCGCTGAAGCCACCTTTCAACGATCTCGCCCGTGCCGAAGCCGGGCTGACGCCAGCCTTTTATCGCTCGCTTACCGCCGTCAGCAACAGCTGACGCCACTTTCCCGCCCTGAGGGCCTCTCCGGCAAAACTTCGTTAACCTTAACGAATTATGATTTCCTTTAGAGCACCGTGCGTCCACTCGGACGCGCAAATGACGCTCCAAACTGTTGAATCTGCGCGTCGTGCTTTGCGAAAATCGGCCAGCCCGGAGAGAGATTTTGACTGATACAACGGAAAACCGGGTATTCGGCAAAAAGCGTGAGCCACACGTCCTCATTCTGGCGCGCGGTGACAAGGTCCGGCATCTGACGATCCGGCCATGGATGTCGGCACTTGCCGGCTGCACCATCGGTCTTTTTTCGCTCGGTTATCTCGGGGCTACTGGTTATCTCATCCTGCGCGACGACCTGATCGGCGCAACCATGGCGCGCCAGACCCGCATACAGAACGATTACGAAGACCGCATCGCAGCGCTGAGGGCGCAGGTGGACCGCGTTACCTCACGGCAATTGCTTGATCAGCAGGTGGTTGAAAAGAAAGTGGAAAAACTGCTGGAACAGCAGGCCGCCCTCACCTCCAGGCACGGACGCATGAGCGAGTTGCTGGAACGCGCGGAAAATTCCGGCATCGCCGCCTCGCCGGCCGCACCTTCCCCTCTTTCAAACGCGATGGCGCCGGAAAAACGCGCCGATATGTCAGGCGGTCTTTCCGCCATCGAAAAGCTGATGGCGCCCCGGAAATTGCAGCCGGAAAACGCCGCCGGCGCCGACAAACGGGCAGCCTACGCGCCCGAAGCCGGCGAAACACCTTCCGACCGGGCCGACCGGGTGTTCTCCAAGGTGACGCTTTCACTGAAGGACATCGAGCGCCAGCAGATATCGCGCATAGCGAGACTGACCAGCGACGCCGAGGACAAGGCGAGCGCGATGCAGGACATCATCCGCCAGGCGGGACTGAAAATTGATGAAAGCGGCATGGACGATGTTGGCGGCCCCTACGCCGACCCGCAGCGCAGCGAGGCCGATCCATTCAATCTGTCCCTCACCAATCTCGACAACGCACTCAACCGGCTGGATATCGTCAAGGAAAGTGCTACCGCCCTGCCCTTCGGCAATCCGGCCCCCGGCAGAACGATCACCAGCCGATTCGGCAACCGGATGGATCCGTTCCTCGGGCGGCCCGCCTTGCACACCGGCATCGATTTTCGCGCCGAAACCGGTGCCGACGTAAAAGCGACGGGGGCTGGCAAGGTCACGGTGGCGGAAAATTCCGGCGGCTACGGCAATATGGTCGAGATCGATCACGGCCAGGGCGTATCAACGCGATTCGGTCATCTCTCCGCCATTCTGGTCAGGGCCGGCGACAAGGTGGAGGCCGGCGACGTCATCGGCCGTGCCGGCAGCACCGGTCGCTCGACCGGTCCGCATGTGCATTACGAGGTACGCCGCAACGATACGCCCGTTGATCCGATGCGGTTCCTGATCGCCGGGGCAGAGCTTAAAACCTATCTTAAATAGTGGCCCGATTTTAACGCTTTTTTTGCGCTTTTGACGATAAATCGCGCAAAACGGTGCAGAAGGCTAAAATGCGTCGCCCGAACCGCGACGTTTCGCGTGCATTTCCCGTTGTTTCCTTGACTTTCCGGCAATTTGGGCATATCCCCGCGCCAAGTCTTTGCAAGTGTCGCAGCGGCACGCAGGTGTTCTTCCCGAACCAGAACGGAAAAAGTTCTTCCTTTGACAACATTCTCTGATCTTGGCCTGAGCCAAAAAGTTCTTTCCGCTATTGCAGATGCCGGCTACACGACGCCGACACCCATTCAGGCCGGCGCAATTCCGCCCGCGCTGGAAAAGCGTGATATCTGCGGTATCGCACAGACAGGCACGGGGAAAACCGCTTCCTTCGTTCTGCCCATGCTCACTCTGCTCGAGAAGGGCCGCGCGCGGGCCAGAATGCCGCGCACGCTGATCCTCGAGCCGACCCGCGAACTCGCGGCGCAGGTGGCTGAAAACTTCGAGAAATACGGCAAGAATCACAAGCTGAACGTCGCCCTTCTGATCGGTGGCGTCTCCTTCGAAGATCAGGACCGCAAGCTTGAGCGCGGCGCCGACGTTCTCATCTGTACACCCGGCCGTCTTCTCGACCATTGCGAACGTGGCAAGCTTCTGATGACCGGCGTGGAAATCCTCGTCATCGACGAGGCCGACCGCATGCTGGACATGGGCTTCATTCCCGATATCGAGCGTATCGCCAAGATGATCCCCTTTACCCGGCAGACGCTGTTCTTCTCAGCCACGATGCCGCCGGAAATCCAGAAGCTAGCCGATCGCTTCCTGCAGAACCCGACCCGTATCGAGGTTGCCAAGCCCTCCTCCACGGCAAAGACCGTGACGCAGCGCATCGTCGCCGCGCACAACAAGGACTATGAGAAGCGCGCTGTCCTGCGCGATCTCGTCCGTGCCGAAGAGGCCGAACTGAAGAACGCCATCATCTTCTGCAACCGCAAAAAGGATGTCGCCGACCTGTTCCGTTCGCTGGATCGTCACGGCTTTTCCGTCGGCGCCCTGCATGGCGACATGGACCAGCGTTCGCGCACCACGATGCTGCAGAATTTCCGCGATGGAAACCTGACGCTGCTGGTCGCTTCCGACGTTGCCGCACGCGGACTGGACATTCCCGATGTCAGCCACGTCTTCAACTTCGATGTTCCCATTCATGCTGAAGACTATGTCCACCGCATCGGCCGCACAGGTCGCGCGGGCCGTTCGGGCAAGGCCTTTACCCTCGTCACCAAAAGCGACGCAAAATATCTGGACGCGATCGAGAAGCTGATCGCCGAGAAGATCGAGTGGCTGAATGGTGATCTCTCCTCACTCCCCGCCCCCATGGAAAGCTTTGAGAGCAATGCAGGCCGCCGGGGCAGCAAGGAACGTGGCGGCAGGGGCCGCGACAGGAACCGTCGCGATGCACCCGTATCGCCGGTCGAAAACATCAATCAGGTTGCACAATCCGCTGTGGACACGGACATCCCGGCTCATGGAGACGACAAGGTGAAAGCAGAACGCAGACCGGAAAAGACCCCGCGCAATTCTGAGCGCAACAATCGCAACCAGCCGCACGCCAATGACGATAACCGCGACCGCCGCCGCCATTATCGCGACCATGATGATGGCCCGACGCCCGTTGGTTTCGGCGACGACATTCCCGCATTCATGCTGATCGTGGCCAACGCCAAGGCCTGAGCCCACAAGACTGACGCAGGAATGACGGCATGACGCCGACCATCAAGCCAGGACAAGATTTTCCGGGCGTCGGCGTTGGCCTTGCCATTTTACGTGACGGCAGGCTGCTTTTATGCCGGCGCCTGAAAGCGCCGGAGGTCGGATACTGGAATATTCCAGGCGGCAAGGTTGACCACCTGGAATCCGCCCTCGCCGCAGCAAGGCGAGAGGCCGAAGAAGAGACCGGGCTAACGATCGGCACGGTCGAATTTCTCTGTCACAGCGAATATATCAATCCGCAAGACCGCCATCACTGGGTCTCGCTGATCTTCGTGACACGCGATGCACAGGGCGAGCCGGCGCTGACCGAACCGGACAAGCTTTCCGATATCGGCTGGTTCGACCTCGATGCGCTTCCTGCACCGATCTCCGCCTTTGCAAAAGACGCGCTGAGCGCCCTGAAATAAAGCCGGACAACAAACGGACATCACCGATTCAGCGGAGCACGGCGGGGTTTTCTCGTCCACAGGGGAATATCTGCCAGGGAGCAGACATGCTCTCACACCCGGTATAAACCAACTCTGCGCGCGATTTCTTTTCGGTAAATATAATTATAAGAGAATGCTTTTGCGCAAAGCCGCGCAAATACAATTTTAAATTGCTTAATTTAGCACCATTTAAAAAACCGCCTCAGTTGCCTGAAGCGGTTTATACGTGAACTGCCCCCCATTTCGACCGGACAGTCGGCATAAGCAGAAAGGCTCAAGCACAGGCTTGAGGATAGGCTTATGTCTAACGAGTATCGACACGTTGAACTGCTGACGGGTGATGTTCGCCGCAGGCGATGGACAACCGAGCAAAAGCTGACGATCATTGAGCAGAGTTTCGAACCAGGCGAGACGGTATCTTCGACCGCTCGCCGTCACGGCGTTGCCCCCAATCTGCTTTATCGGTGGCGTAGGCTCTTGAGCGAGGGAGGTGCTGCAGCCGTGGATTCTGACGAGCCGGTAGTCGGCAATTCGGAAGTGAAGAAACTGGAAGATCGCGTCCGCGAGTTGGAGCGCATGCTCGGCCGCAAGACGATGGAGGTCGAAATCCTCCGCGAAGCCCTTTCCAAAGCGGACTCAAAAAAACGGATATCGCGGCCGATCTTGTTGCCGAAGGACGGTTCCCGATGAAGACCGTCGCAGACACGCTGGGCGTCTCCCGTTCCAACGTCATCGAGCGGCTGAAAGGTAGATCGAAGCCGCGTGGAGCATACCATAAGGTCGGGGATGCAGAGCTTCTGCCCGCCATCCGCAGGCTGGTGGATCAAAGGCCAACCTATGGCTATCGGCGGATCGCCGCGCTCCTCAATCGCGAAAGGCGAGCCGCCGATAAGCCTGTCGTCAACGCCAAACGGGTCCATCGCATCATGGGCAACCACGCCATGCTGCTGGAGAAGCATACGGCCGTTCGCAAGGGCCGCCTCCACGACGGCAAGGTCATGGTCATGCGCTCCAACCTGCGCTGGTGCTCCGATGGTCTGGAGTTCACCTGCTGGGATGGGGAGGTCGTTCGCCTCGCTTTCATCATTGACGCCTTCGACCGCGAGATCATCGCCTGGACAGCGGTCGCCAATGCCGGAATATCCGGCTCGGATGTCCGCGACATGATGCTGGAGGCGGTCGAGAAACGCTTCCATGCAACCCGAGCCCCGCATGCTATCGAGCATCTCTCGGACAACGGTTCGGCTTATACAGCACGGGACACGAGGCTGTTTGCCCAGGCGCTCAATCTGACGCCCTGCTTCACGCCGGTGGCCAGCCCGCAGTCGAACGGAATGTCCGAGGCATTCGTCAAAACCCTGAAGCGGGATTACATCCGCATCTCTGCACTACCGGACGCCGAAACGGCGCTCCGGCTCATCGACGGATGGATCGAAGACTACAACGAAATCCATCCACATTCAGCGCTCAAGATGGCTTCCCCTCGGCAGTTCATCAGGGCAAAATCAATCTAGCCGACCTGTCCGGTGAAACGGGGAGCACTCCAATACGTGATGAAATAAATACAATAAAGAATGTAATATAGTCTGGCAGTGCTTATAATCGGAACACTTCCGAGGCTTTTTACAGCCAATTTCAGTCGTCCCCTGAAACACGTATATCTAAGCTAAACATTTACTTTCCGTCAAGCAAATCTTCTCGCAAATGCGAAAAAAACATGGCAAAAAGCAAATGTCGAACAAAAAAAGCCGAATATTAGCTTTGTATATCAATGCATTAAAGAAATGAAAATAAAATGTGCAGCCTATCGCGCTGCACTTTAAAAGTGCAGATTATGCTACTATTCTGCACAAAATCTGCTTATAACCGCGACATGTTACAGCATTATAAAGTAAAGAGCCTCTCACTGAGCGCAGTCGATACTTCTTTTGGCACTCGACGGAAATTCCTTTAGCTCCAGAGCAGATATAATCGGCAGATCGCACATAATTGCATCAAAGCCCAACAACCAGGACGTGTTGTCGTCTTCCGATCTTTCAAATCATGTAAGGTCTGGCCTGAACCACCGTGTCAGGGCCGGCGATGTGCGATTCTGCTGGGGTATCGGTGATTTTTCCTTTGGAAAACCGATTGTTGCCGATAAACATCAAGCCGGGACAACAGGATTTCGATCACGTCATGCTTTCACTTCGCCTGCTAACGATTATCGCCGGTTTTGCCTTTGCGGGCTCAGCAAGTGCGGCATCGATTGGCATCGTTGCTCCGCAGAACGGTCCTTATGAGCTTCTGGGGCAGCAGGTGCGGCAGGGCGCAAAGGCAGCGGCCGCCAAGCTCGGGCTGGATATCGTCGAAATCCATGAAAGCTGCGAAGACGGCAGCGGCGGCGCGATTGCCGACGGTCTTGTGGCCGCCAAGGTCAGCGCCGCGATCGGATTTTTATGCACCGAGACGCTGCAGGGCGTTCTGCCGCCTCTCAAGGCGGCCGCCATTCCGGCGATCACGCTCTCCAGCCGTGCCCCGATCCTGATGGAAGACGCCCTTAAATACGGCTGGCCGCTTTTCCGCCTTGCCCCATCGGACAAGGCCGAGTCGGACAGGGCCGCAGAAATCATCCTGCGCGACTGGAAAGGACATTCCATCGGACTTGTGGATGACGGCACGATCTTCAGCCGCGACCTGGTGGACCGCATTCGTTCGACGCTGGAGCAAAACGGGCTGAAACCCACCTTTGCCGATACGATACGTCCGGGCCAGGAACAGCAGGTGGCACTCGTGCGCCGGCTGGCACGAACCGGCATTACCCATGTCTTCATCGGCGCCGAGCGCAACGATGTCGCCATCATCGCCAGGGATGCTGCTTCCGAAAACATTCCCCTCACCATCATGGGCGGCGATGCCATGAATGCGGCGAACAATCCCGTCGCACTTGCTCAGAACGTGCTGGCGATCACGCGCCCCGCCTATGACACGCTGCCCTCGGCACAGGCCGTCGCCGGTGAATTGCGCGCCGCCAACATTGAACCCGAAGGTTACACCCTGCCCGCCTATGCGGCGACGGAATTGACCGCAGCACTCGCGGAGGCGGCGCAATCGCAGGGAAAACCTGCACCCGAAATACTGGCAAGCGGCACTCCGTTCAAAACGATCATCGGCGATATCGTTTTCAATCCGTCGCATGAGGTTTCCGACAACCCCTATCGCCTGCAGCGCTGGAATGGCCAGCGCTTCGAACCTGCGGACAAGGCCGAAAGACAGTAAGCGAAGCCGGTCGTGCCGGAAATTCAACAAGTCGCGGCCGAGGCCGTTTCAAACCCCGAAACATGATGCTAAAGGCAGCTTAACGCGTCGAGAGGAGTTTGCCCCATGTCCCTGCCCATCCGCATAGCACCGTCCATCCTGGCTGCCAATTTCGCCAAGCTGGGACAGGAAGTCGCCGATGTCACGGAAGCAGGCGCGGACTGGATCCACCTCGATGTCATGGACGGCCATTTCGTGCCCAACATCTCGTTCGGTCCTGACGTCATCAAGGCGCTCCGCCCGCACAGCAATGCCTTTTTCGACTGCCATCTGATGATTGCCCCCGTCGATCCCTATCTCGAAGCCTTCGCCAAGGCGGGCTGTGACGGCATCACCGTCCATGCGGAGGCCGGGCCGCATCTGCATCGCTCGCTCCAGACCATCCGCACACTCGGGCTGAAGGCCGGCGTGACGCTCAATCCCGCCACACCACTTTCCGTCATCGAAAACGTGCTTGATGATGTCGATCTCATTCTGATCATGAGCGTCAACCCCGGTTTCGGCGGCCAGAAATTCATTCCCGCCATGCTCGACAAAATCCGCGCGGCAAAAGCGATGATCGGCGACCGGCCGATCGAGCTTGAAGTGGATGGCGGCGTAACGGCACAGACGGCCGGCGCAATCATTGCCGCCGGCGCCAATGCGCTGGTGGCCGGTTCCGCCGTCTTCAAGGGCGACGGCGTCGAAGATTATCGCAAAACGGTCTCGCTGCTGCGCACGGCGGCTGAAGCCGGGCAGTCCTGACCCGCCGCCGAACGCGGAGACGCCGCAAGCGGGACGACAGGGCGTTTGGGTGGGGGCTTTGATGGACAGCGACAGGCAGGAATCCGGCAACACATTATCGGCATGGCTGTTTCCACTTCTCGCCCCGCTCGTCTGGGCCGCCTCTTCGGCGGCCAGCGCCGCCCTTGGTCTTTATTCAAGAAACCGGTTCGAAACCGACCATGCCGCTGATATCGCCATACTGTTCTTCTGCGGCGGCCTCCTCGGCTGGCCACTGGCCATGGTTGCCTTGCGCTTCCTCCCCGCATCCGCCGGCCTGCCGCTGCGCTTTGCGGCAAGCTGCCTTGCCATCGCATTCTTCACCATAGCGGTCGCGGCGGCGCTTTTCGCTTTCCAGTACCGCATCTTTTATGCGCAATGGCATGCACCGGCACTTTCCCGCATCTGGTTTTTCCAGCAGCTCTTCACCTCCCTCGGCGCGATCTACCAGTTCTGCATTCTCGGCCTTCGCCTCTATTTTCCATTTGCCGCTGTTCCGCTGGCGCTGGCGGGCGCAATCCTCTGCCGACGGACCCATGACCGTCCGGACGTCCAAAGGACGCTTTGACATTTGTAATAGGCGCATCGAGCCGGTGCGCTGGCTCTATAGTTGATTGAGATTATCGGAACACTTTGCTAAACGGGCAGCAAATTCCTCCACCAAGAATTCCTCCACTAAGAAAGTCATTGCCATGATCCCTCGTTACTCCCGACCGGAAATGGTCGCCATCTGGTCGCCGGAAACGAAGTTCCGCATCTGGTTCGAGATCGAGGCGCATGCCTGTGACGCGCTTGCCGAACTCGGCGTCATTCCGAAATCGGCAGCACAGACGATCTGGGAAAAGGGCGGCAGCGCCACCTTCGATGTCGCCCGCATCGACGAGATCGAGGCCGTCACCAAGCACGACGTCATCGCTTTCCTGACGCACCTTGCCGAATTTGTCGGCCCCGACAGCCGTTTCGTTCACCAGGGCATGACCTCGTCGGACGTGCTGGACACCACGCTCAACATCCAGCTCGTCCGCGCCGCCGATCTGCTGCTCGCCGATATGGACCGGGTGCTCGCCGCACTGAAGACCCGCGCCTTCGAGCATAAGAACACGGTGCGCATCGGCCGCAGCCACGGCATCCATGCCGAGCCGACCACCATGGGCCTGACCTTTGCCCGCTTTTATGCCGAGATGCACCGCAACCGCGAGCGCCTCGTCAATGCCCGCGCGGAAATCGCCACTGGCGCGATCTCCGGCGCCGTCGGCACCTTCGCCAATATCGATCCGCGCGTCGAAGAGCATGTCTGCGCCAAGCTCGGCCTCATTCCCGAGCCGGTCTCCACGCAGGTCATCCCGCGTGACCGTCACGCCATGTTCTTCGCCGTCCTCGGCGTCATCGCCTCGTCGATCGAAAACGTCGCCATCGAAATCCGCCACATGCAGCGCACCGAGGTTCTGGAAGCGGAAGAGTTCTTCTCTCCCGGCCAGAAGGGTTCCTCCGCCATGCCGCACAAGCGCAACCCGGTGCTCACCGAAAACCTGACGGGCCTTGCCCGTCTGGTGCGTATGTCGGTCGTTCCGGCGATGGAAAACGTGGCGCTCTGGCATGAGCGCGATATCAGCCACTCCTCCGTGGAGCGCGCCATCGGCCCTGACACCACCGTTACCCTCGATTTCGCGCTGAACCGTTTGGCCGGCGTCATCGAAAAGCTGGTGATCTACCCGGACAACATGTTGAAAAACATGAACAAGTTCCGTGGCCTCGTGCATTCGCAGCGCGTGCTGCTGGCGCTGACGCAGGCCGGCGTTTCCCGCGAGGACGCCTACCGCCTGGTGCAGCGCAACGCCATGAAGGTCTGGGAACATGGTGCGGATTTCCTGGAGGAACTGCTGGGCGACGAGGAAGTGCGTGCCGCCCTTCCCGAAGATGCCATCCGCGAGAAGTTCGATCTCGGCTACCACACCAAGCATGTCGACACGATCTTCAAGCGCGTCTTCGGCAACGCCTGAGCAAACACCCTGAAGTTAATGCCGTCGCGGCCTTGATCGCGGCGGCATCACGACACAGATATGGGCGCATGAAAGTTTCAGAAGCAGATATCCTCATCGTACCGGGTTACACCAATTCCGGCCCAGACCACTGGCAGACCCGCTGGGAGCGCAAGCTTTCCACCGCGCGCCGTGTCGAGCAGGCGGAGTGGACAAAACCGGTGAGGCACGATTGGGTGGCGCGGCTCGTGGAAGAGGTCAACGCCTCGACCAAGCCCGTCGTTCTCGTCGCCCATTCGCTGGGTGTGCCGACCGTCATCCACGCCATTCCGGAAATCGGCAGGAAAGTTGCAGGCGCGCTTCTCGTCGCACCGCCGGATGTCGCCAATCCGGATATCCGGCCGAAACATCTGATGACCTTCGGCCCCTATCCGCGCGATCCGCTGCCATTTCCGGCCATCACCATCGCCAGCCGCAACGATCCCTTCGGCTCCTACGAACATGCCGACGATATTGCCGCCGCCTGGGGTTCGCTGCTGATCGATGCCGGCATGTCCGGTCATATCAACGCCGAGTCCGGCCATGGCCCATGGCCCGAAGGCGGCATGGTGTTCGCCCAGTTCCTGAGCCGCCTGAAGGCAAACGAGCCCTGAGAGGTACGAAGGGCGAGACCCGTCCCGCCCCTTGCCGCTCGCGCCGGCCGATTTTCAGCCATGGGACATTGTCGGCCCGACATAAGAATTGAAGGGAAGATATGCGCGCTGCATTGTAGAATGCACTCTTTTCCTTTATGGGACCGCTCAAAGACAGAAACGTAACGCCACCAGAATCGGCGTCAACCAAGAGACCTGCCATTATGAACCGTCGCCGCCGTATTTACGAAGGCAAGGCCAAGATCCTTTACGAAGGTCCGGAGCCAGGCACGCTTATCCAGTTCTTCAAGGACGATGCGACCGCCTTCAACAAGAAGAAACACGAAGTCATCGACGGCAAGGGTGTGCTGAACAACCGTATCTGCGAATATGTCTTCACGCATCTGAACAAGATCGGCATTCCCACGCACTTCATCCGCCGCCTCAACATGCGCGAGCAGTTGATCAAGGAAGTGGAGATGATCCCGCTCGAGATCGTCGTGCGCAATGTCGCCGCCGGCTCTCTCTCCAAGCGTCTCGGCATCGAGGAAGGCGTGGTTCTTCCGCGCTCCATCATCGAATTCTATTACAAGTCGGACGAGCTGGAAGACCCGATGGTCTCCGAAGAGCACATCACGGCTTTCGGCTGGGCCAACCCCGCCGAGCTTGACGACATCATGGCGCTTGCCATCCGCGTCAACGACTTCCTGTCCGGCCTCTTCCTCGGCGTCGGCATCCAGCTCGTCGATTTCAAGATCGAATGCGGCCGCCTTTTCGAAGGCGACATGATGCGCATCATCCTCGCCGACGAGATTTCGCCAGACAGCTGCCGTCTCTGGGACATCGAGACCCAGAAGAAGATGGACAAGGATCTGTTCCGCCGCGACATGGGCGGGCTTCTCGAAGCCTATTCCGAAGTTGCGCGCCGTCTCGGCATCATCAATGAAAACGAACCGATCCGCGGCACCGGCCCAGTCCTGGTAAAGTAATATCGGCCGCGTGAAGTAATATTGGCCTAGCAAGGTAAAATCAGGAGAAGATCAGGTGATCAAGGCACGGGTGACTGTTACGCTGAAGAACGGCGTTCTCGATCCGCAGGGCAAGGCAATCGAAGGCGCGCTCGGCAGCCTCGGTTTCGGCGGCGTCGGCCATGTCCGTCAGGGCAAGGTCTTCGACCTGGAGCTCGAAGGCGCCGACAAGGCCAAGGCCGAGACCGACCTGAAGGCGATGTGCGAAAAGCTTCTGGCCAATACGGTTATCGAAAACTACTCTATCGCCATTCTCTAAAAGCCGCAGGAGCCGCCGACCATGAAATCCGCTGTCGTCCAACTTCCCGGCCTGAACCGCGACCGCGACATGATCGCGGCGCTCACGAAAATCTCCGGCACGGCGCCCGTCACCATCTGGCAGACGGAAACGGCACTTCCGGATGTGGACCTGATCGTCATTCCCGGCGGCTTCTCCTACGGTGACTATCTGCGTTGCGGCGCCATTGCCGCCCGCATGCCGGTCATGCAGGCCATCCGCGAAAAGGCCGAAAAGGGCGTCAAGGTTCTCGGCGTCTGCAACGGATTCCAGATACTGGTCGAAGCGGGCATGCTGCCGGGCGCTCTGATGCGCAACGCCTCCCTGAAATTCGTCTGCCGTGAAGTTAAACTCGAAGTCGTCAACAACGACACCGAATTCACCCGTGCCTATGACAAGGGCCAGGTCCTGCGTTGCCCCGTCGCCCATCACGACGGCAACTACTTCCTCGATACGGATGAGCTCAAGTCCGTTGAAGACAACGGTCAGGTCGTGTTCCGTTATGCTGACGGCACCAACCCCAACGGCTCGCTGAACGACATTGCCGGCGTCATTAACGCTCAGGGCAACGTTCTCGGCATGATGCCGCATCCTGAAAACCTGATCGAGGCCGCCCATGGCGGCAATGACGGCCGCGGCCTCTTTGCCTCGGCGCTCGGCGTCATCGCAGCCTGACAGACCGGGCGGGCTTCAAGCCCGCCTTTTTAATGCCCGCTTGCGGCTGCCGCTTCGGCCTCTCTTCTGGATGACCTGATGTCTCTTGCTTTTCGACTGAATGCCTACAAAGCTACCGGACTGATCCTTGCTGCCGTCGCACTCGCCGCCTGCCAGCCGAAACCGCAGCCGGCGGCCTCCGTTTCCCGCGCCGCCCTGCCGACGATGGAACGGATCGCGCTAGGTGCCAATGCCTGCTGGTTCAAGTCGGGGGATGCAGCTTTCAAGGCCTACCGTCTGGCGCCGGAGTTGAACTCCTTCTCCGGTCGGCCGCGCATTCTGCTCGTGCCGCGCAACAGCCCGGAATCGCGCCCCATGCTGGTCGTACAGGCCGAGGGTAACCCGGCAAAGCTCGATGCTTTCGGCCCCATGATGAACGAGACCGTTTCAGGCCGCATCGCAACCGATGTCAAACGCTGGGCGAATGGCGGCAAGGGCTGCTGATCTCATCGTACGCGACAAAAAGATTCTAGGCCGGCGCGTCGGTTAAGACGCTTGCCCTTTGGAGTACGCGCTCGCTTCCTCATTCCTGTGCTTGTCACAGGAATCCAGCCAGCCCAAGTCCTTGGGCTGAAAGGACTCTCACCGCCGCGCGAGAGCCGCGTCGACTGGATTCCTGTGACAAGCACAGGAATGAGGGGCGTGGGGATGCATCGCGGCAGGAAACTCCTCACGTCATATGTTTAGGTGTATTGGTTTGGCGAAAATGCTCCAAGCAGTCCAAACACAAAAAGACCCGCCAACGCCGGTTGGGACTGGCGTGGCGGGCCTGCCGAATGGCAATTCAGGCACCGGGGAAAGATGGCGCCGCTCTCCGGCAGAAAATTAAAGCGGCCGCGTTGGCCACGAGAAAAGCTGCGACTTTGCGGCCTCCTTCAAGGCCTCGTCGCGCGTGACGCCGATATCCTGCAGAAGATCGTCCGACAGTTCACGCAAAGCGAGCCGTCCCTGTCGTTTGTCGTGCCACTTGAACAAGCCCGTAATCAGGCGACCAATAAGCGTGCGAGCGATCTCAGCCGGATACGGCGCCGGTGCGACCATGTCGCCGGCATCGCGGAACACGCGTTCCCGTTCGTAACCGTCAGGATAAATTGTATCCGTTGTCGAAAGGTATTGATCCATCTTGCGCATATTGCACCTATTGTCTCCGTGCGTTTAGCCTCACTTAATGCATCCAATAAATACAATTGACTTGGATACAGATACAATGCATAAATTGTCACCATGACAAATTGGCTTCCCGACATTACCGAGGGCAATGGGCCCATTTACCTGCGCCTTGCAGACAGTATCGAAGGCGCGATTTCGGACGGCATTCTGAAGGCGGGCTCGAAATTGCCGCCGCAACGCAATCTCGCTTATGATCTCGGCGTGACAATCGGCACAATCAGCCGGGCCTATGCGCTCATCCACGAACGTGGTCTCGTCAGCGGCGAAGTCGGGCGTGGCACCTATGTCAACGAGAGCAAGACCCCTGCCCCGTCGTCACGTATCGAACCGGCAGCGTCTGCATTCGGCGGCACACGCCACCCGATCGAAACCAGCGCGGAGTTTCGGCTGAATACCACCGCAGCACCCGATGTCGGCCAGAGCACGCTGATCACCGGGCACATCGAGGCAGTCACCCGGGACCATCCTTTCGAAGTCGCCAACTATACCCGCGCGCTTCCAGACAGCTGGTGTATGGCGGGCGTCCGCTGGCTTTCCCAGAACGGCTGGTCGCCGAAACCGGAAAACATCGTTTCGACGCTCGGCGCCCATGCGGCGGTGATGAGCGTGGTGACGGCGATGACGGCGCCGGGCGACCGGATCGTTTTCGAACCCCTCACCTATTCCCATATCAGCCGCAGCGCCGCGCTCGCCGGACGGCGGGTAACGCTGGTGGAAGCGGATGAGAAGGGCATTGTCCCTGATGATTTCGAGCGCATCTGCGCCCAGCAGCACCCCAAGATGATCTTCCTGATGTCGGCCGGCCAGAACCCGACCTGCGCCACCCTGCCCGAAGAGCGGCGGCGTACAATCGCCGATATCGCCCGCAGATACGGCGTATGGATCGTCGAGGACAATCTCTATGGTGCGATGACCCGCGAGGCCATTCCCCTGATTGCGGAATTTGCGCCCGATATCACCTTCGTTGTCGGCGGCCTGTCCAAATCCGTTTCCGCCGGCGTCCGCGGCGGCTGGGTCGCCTGCCCGGCACAATTCTCATCGCGGATACGCATTTCGCATTCGATGATAACCGGCGGCCTGCCCTTCATGCTGGCAGAACTGAATGCGCGGCTCGTCAACAGCGGCGACGCCGATGACATCCGCAAGGATTGCATTGCCGAGATCAACCAGCGCGAGGCGATCGCCAGACGCGTTTTTACCGGGCTGGAATTCAACTCCCTGCCGGATATCGCCTTCCTGTGGCTGCGGCTGCCCGAGCCCTGGCTTTCCGGCACATTCCGCAATGCCGCCATGAAGGAAGGCGTGCTGATCGACGACGAGGACGAGTTCAAGGCCGGGCGCACGGAGAAGGTTTTCCACCGTGTCCGCATCAGCTTCTCCGGGCCTCCCAAACGCGAGGATCTCACCCATGCCTTCGGCACCTTGCGGCATCTGCTCGACAATGGTTCGGCCGGTTATGAAAGCGAGGCGTGAGCGGGAGCGAGTCTTTCCTGCAACACGACCTCTAATTCAGTAACTCATTATTTACCAAACCGGCGAATCTGCCATCCTTTCCCTACTCCGGAGCGGGGAATGATTCGATGGCAGCATTCGGTTCCACTTCAGCCAGGGTATTTGTTGCCCTCGCGATGGTTTTCGCAGCATGTGTGTTGAGTGACGTGACGCCGGCCGCCGCCGCAGACGGCACGGTGTTCGATGAATTGCGTTTCGGGGTCACAACCTCGCTCGCCGATCGCGGTGGCGGTGGCGGTGGCGAAGACGGCGTATTCCCGGCCTTTACCGCGTATTTCGATCCCTTCGCGAGCGCATCGGCCATCACCCTTGGCGAAAAGCTTGCCCGCCCGCGCCTGCATCTGGGTGCGGAAATCGGCACCGAGGGCGAAGCAAATACTATTTACGGCGGCGTCAACTGGACCTTCGACCTCAATCCGAAAATTTTCGTCGACCTCGGCTTTGGCGGCCTGTGGCATGACGGCAGGCTGAGAAACGGCCCGGGCGAAACCGGCGCGGAATTCGGCTGCCGCGTGCTTTTTCATGAATATGCCGCCATCGGATATCGCTTCAACAGCAACTGGAATATTTCGACCCAGATCGAACATGCCTCCCACGCCAATCTGTGCGACGGCCCCAATGACGGGCTGACGCGTGTGGGACTAATGGTCGGCTACAAGTTCTGAATAAGCCAACAAAGCAGCGTTTTGCCGGCAAAACGGCGCATTTTCCTGTCGCACGATCAAGCCTCTTGCGGTAAAGAACCGGAAACTTTCCTCGGCTCGAACCGCGTGAGACCTATGTCTATCTCAAATTCCATCAAGATCACCCCGGAACTCGTTGCATCCCACGGGCTGAAGCCCGACGAATACCAGCGTATCCTCGACCTGATCGGACGGGAGCCGAGCTTTACCGAGCTGGGCATCTTCTCGGCCATGTGGAACGAGCACTGCTCATACAAGTCCTCCAAGAAGTGGCTGAAGACCCTGCCGACCAAGGGCCCACGCGTCATTCAGGGCCCCGGTGAAAATGCAGGCGTGGTGGATATCGATGATGGCGACTGCGTCGTCTTCAAGATGGAGAGCCACAACCACCCATCCTATATCGAGCCCTATCAGGGTGCGGCGACCGGCGTCGGCGGCATCCTGCGTGACGTCTTCACCATGGGTGCCCGCCCGATCGCCGCCATGAACGCCCTGCGTTTCGGCGCACCCGATCATCCGAAGACCCGCCACCTAGTGGCTGGCGTCGTCGCCGGTGTCGGCGGTTACGGCAACTCCTTCGGCGTGCCGACCGTCGGCGGCGAAGTGGAGTTCGACCCGCGCTACAACGGCAACATCCTCGTTAACGCCTTTGCCGCCGGCCTTGCCAAGTCCAATGCGATCTTCCTGTCGGAAGCCAAGGGCGTCGGCCTGCCGGTGGTCTATCTCGGTGCGAAGACCGGCCGCGACGGCGTCGGCGGCGCGACCATGGCCTCGGCCGAATTCGATGAGTCGATCGAAGAAAAGCGCCCGACGGTTCAGGTCGGCGACCCCTTCACCGAAAAGTGCCTGCTGGAAGCCTGCCTCGAACTGATGAAGACCGGCGCGGTCATCGCCATTCAGGACATGGGTGCAGCCGGCCTCACCTGCTCGGCCGTCGAAATGGGCGCCAAGGGCGATCTCGGCATCGAGCTCGATCTCAACGCCGTACCGGTGCGCGAAGAGCGCATGACGGCTTACGAAATGATGCTGTCGGAAAGCCAGGAGCGCATGCTCATGGTTCTCGAGCCCTCCAAGGAAGAAGTCGCCAAGGCGATCTTCGTCAAATGGGGTCTGGACTTCGCCATCGTCGGCAAGACCACCGACGACCTGCGCTTCCGCGTGCTGCACAATGGCGAGGAAGTCGCCAACCTGCCGATCAAGGATCTCGGCGATCAGGCCCCGGAATATGACCGTCCGTGGACGCCCGCCAAGGTTCAGGCGCCGCTTTCGGAGAACGACGTTCCAGACGCAGACATTGCCGACGCGCTGGTATCGCTGGTCGGTTCGGCCAACAACTCCTCGCGCCGCTGGGTATACGAACAGTACGATACGCTGATCCAGGGCAACTCCCTGCAGCTGCCGGGTGGGGATGCGGGCGTGGTTCGCGTCGAAGGCCATGACAAGAAGGCGCTGGCCTTCTCCTCCGACGTGACGCCGCGTTATGTCGAGGCTGATCCCTTCGAAGGCGGCAAGCAGGCCGTTGCCGAATGCTGGCGCAACATCACCGCAACCGGTGCTCTGCCGCTGGCGGCCACCGACAACCTCAATTTCGGCAATCCGGAAAAGCCGGAGATCATGAGCCAGCTCGTGCATGCCATCAAGGGCATCGGCGAAGCCTGCCGCGTGCTGGAATTCCCGATCGTTTCCGGCAACGTCTCGCTCTATAACGAGACCAACGGTCAGGCGATCCTGCCCACCCCCACCATCGGCGGCGTTGGCCTGCTGAAGGACTGGGGCCGTATGGCGCGCATCCGTTTTGCCGCCGCTGACGAAGTGGTACTACTCATCGGCGCCCCTGCCGGCCTCGGCACCCACATCGCCCAGTCCGTTTACATGCGCGACATCCATGGCCGCATCGATGGCCCGGCACCGCATGTGGATCTGGCAGCCGAAAAGACGAACGGCGATTTCGTCCGCACGCTCATCACCGACGGTCTTACGACAGCCGTTCACGATTGCTCTTCGGGCGGTCTCGCACTTGCTGTTGCCGAAATGGCGATTTCCTCGGGCATTGGCGCGACGATCGATGCGGTCGAAGGCCACAATCCGGTCCTCACCTTCTATGGCGAAGACCAGGGTCGTTACGTTCTGACGGTGAAGAAGGCCGATCTCGACAAGGTGCAGGCGGCGGCCAAGGCGGCAGGCGTTTCCTGCCCGGCAATCGGCGTCACCGGCGGTGCAAGCGTAAAGCTGGGCACGGCGCGGGCTGTCGAGATTAAAGAATTGCACTTGGCCTATGAATCGTGGTTCCCTCAATTCATGGACGGCGAAACTTTGATCGCCGCAGAATGAATTAAGGAGAAACACCATGCCCATGAAACCCGGCGACATTGAAGACATGATTAAGGCGGGAATTCCCGGGGCAAAGGTCACGATCCGCGATCTGGCCGGTGATGGCGACCATTACGCGGCGGAAGTCGTCGCGGAAGCATTCAAGGGCAAGACCCGCGTGCAGCAGCACCAGATGGTCTATGACGCGCTGAAGGGCAATATGGGCGGTGTTCTGCACGCCCTTGCCCTGCAGACCTCGGCTCCCGAATGATCGCGGCCGTGAGAGCGGTTCGGGCAAGACAGTTTCACTGTCCTGCCTGAAGCAAACGCACGAAGGCTCAGGACTAAAATCAAAAGCCCGCGTGATACTCTCATGCGGGCTTTTTCTTGTCCGGCAGAAGGGGACGTAACCGCTTACAAAACGGGCGGGCTCTGCGAATCCAGATCGGCGAAGGTTGCGGCCGGCAAAGGCCCTGCCGTCAAAAGGGTGAAATCGTAACCGGATTTACGGTCCGGCCCCAGAACATATTGCCGGTGCATGCGCAGGAAGTTGCGCTTGTTCTTCTTATAACGCTCCGGCGAAAGCGAGTGCTTGAAACGGATCGGCACGATCTTCGGCTGCGGCGCATCCTTGTGGCCGGTCAGCGCAACCGTGTTGCAGCGGTAGAGGTGGATCGGATCGGTCAGACACTGGATATCGAACCATGTCACCTCCGGGTGATGCGCGATCGTGCCGACGCTCTGTCGCAGCCTGTCCGCACTCGACAGCAGCGCGCATTGCAGGGCAGCACCACCGAGCGTGGCAAAGGACAATTTCCGGCCATCCAGCGCATCGGGTTCGAGTTCCAGCACACGGCCGATCACGGCGAGCGCGAGGCTGGCGCCCATGCTGTGGGAAACCACCAGAACCTCATCTGCGGGCTGCTCCAGCGCCGTCAGAACAAGTGCCGCCCTCTCCTCTATCCAGTCACGCGCAATCGGCTCATCGCGGCCGACCGCGAGCGCGAAGCGCCAGTCCGCATAAAGATGCAGGGTGTGAAACCGCTCCGCAAATGGCAGGAACGCCTTCACGAAAAACAGCGCGGCGGCGGGAAGGCTGATCGCAAACAGCCAGAGCGGCAAACCAAAAAGCCATGGTGAAAGCGCAATGCCGACAGCAAGCGCACCGCCGACAAGCATCAGCAAAAACGGGAAGATGAAGAACAGGCCAAAACGCCAGGCATGGCGGAAATAGCGCGCAGCACCGCCCTCACTGACAATGCCCGCCCCGGCCTTGAACCCGAGCCATGTCTGCCGCCAGACGGGCGCATCCCGCAACTGCGAGATAACGTCGTTATGGTCATAGACAAAAATCTCCGAACGCGTCCGCCAGTCGCCCGCCGAAGCCTCCACCGTGAATGTTTCACCCGCCGGCGAAGTCTCCAGCGCTCCCACCTTATAATCTACATCCCATGTCTTGCCGGCCAGCGCCGCTGCCCGCTGGTAACGCAGGTGATGGGCCGCCGCATCGAGCGGATCGAAACCGGGGAAATAAAGAACAAGTCGTGACTTGACGGTCGGCATGCATAAACCTTCAGGCTAGAGACACCCGAAAGCATCGCTTGATACAGTGGGCGATGCACGTATAGTAAAAATCGCGACGGAAATGTGATTTATTTATTGGCGAGGGAAATTTGTCTGGCATCGTCGATCAAGTGCTCAACGGCGTCGTCAAGGGCGCACTGTCTGAAATCCTCACCAAGACCGGTCTTCGCAAGACCCGCCGCACCCGCCGCCGGACAAAAAGCAACACGTCCCTTGCAGGCGGAATCGTCGGCTCCGTGCTGGAAGCAGCAATCAACGCCGCGGTCAAACCCACGCCGGCCAAGAAACAGGTGAGCAAAAGACGCACCGCCGCCGCGCGCAGCAGACAGCGGCTTCGATGAGCCAAACAACGGGCTTTTCCGAGCTGTGACGCATTGCAACACCCACGCATTTTTTCCGTCCGACGGGTGGAAATCGCGCCGCGACATGTTATTTAGGGACAAAGAAAAAGCAGCGGCCTTGAACCGCATGTGAAAGGAATAGGCCTATGAGCGGCATTCACGATATGATCGACAGCGAAGTGAAGAGCAACGACATCGTTCTTTTCATGAAGGGAACCCCGCAATTCCCGCAGTGCGGTTTTTCCGGTCAGGTCGTACAGATCCTCGATTATCTCGGCGTCGACTACAAGGGCATCAACGTGCTTGCCGATGCCGATATCCGTCAGGGCATCAAGGACTATTCCAACTGGCCGACCATCCCGCAGCTCTACGTCAAGGGCGAATTCGTCGGCGGCTGTGACATCGTAAGAGAGATGTTCCAGTCCGGCGAACTTCAAAACCACTTCCAAGAACAGGGTATCAGCGTCCGCGGCGCGGCCTGATTTCGGCCGGTTCATCCGGCCCACCCTGATTGTCAGAAAACTATGCCAGGCGTTGCTTCATGCAACGCCTTTGCCGTTCTTTTTGGGGCAATCCTGTGACAGAACTTTCACAATCCACCACTTCGCGCGCAGGCTCGATGGGGCGCACGGAATTCATCGCGCTCGCCGCGATGCTGATGGCGCTGAACGCGCTTGCCATCGACATCATGCTGCCCGGCCTTCAGGAAATCGGTGCATCGCTTGGCGTCGTGAATGAAAACCACCGCCAATATGTCATTTCCACCTATCTTCTCGGCTTCGGCGTCGCACAGCTTCTGTACGGCCCGATCTCGGACCGTTTCGGACGCCGCAAGCCGATGCTCGTCGGTCTGGCAATCTACATCATCTCCGCCATTGCGGTGGTCTTCGTACCGTCATTCTCCGGCCTGCTGGTCCTGCGTTTCATTCAGGGCATCGGTTCGGCGGCAACGCGCGTCATCACCATCTCGATCGTGCGTGACATCTATGGCGGCCGTCAGATGGCGGAAGTCATGTCGTTGATCATGATGGTGTTCATGGTCGTTCCGGTCATTGCACCCGGCACTGGCCAGATCGTGCTGTTTTTCGGTGACTGGCATCTGATCTTCGCCTTCATGGCGGGAATTGCCGCCGTCGTGACGGCCTGGATGTATTTCCGCCTGCCGGAAACCCTGCATCCGGACGATGTCCGCCCCTTCACCGCCCGTTCGGTGCTTGGCGGCTTCAAGATCGTGCTCACCAACCGCATCGCGCTCTGTTACACGCTCTCCAGCACCTTCATCTTCGGTGCGCTGTTCGGCTTCATCAATTCGGCTGAACAGGTCTATAAGGGCATTTACGGGCTCGGTGCATGGTTTGCGGCGGCCTTTGCGGGCGTTGCTTTGTTCATGGCCTTCTCGTCCTTCATCAATGCAAGGCTGGTCGGCAGGTTCGGCATGCGCAAGCTGTCGCACGGATCGCTGCTGGGCTTCATCGCCATCACCTTCATCTGGCTGCTGGTGCAAGTGATGGGCCCGGAACCGATGCCCTTTGCGATCTTCATTGTGTTCTTCGCGCTCGCCATGTTCCAGTTCGGCTGGATCGGCTCGAACTTCAACTCGCTCGCCATGGAGCCGCTCGGCCACGTCGCCGGCACCGCCTCCTCCGTCATCGGCTTCATGGGAACGGTCGGCGGCTCGCTGATCGGCGCAGCCATCGGCCAGGCCTTCGACGGCACGGCGCTGCCCATGGTGGCGGGCTTCTTCGTCGTCTCCATCATCGGCCTCGTCTTCGTGCTGATCGGCGAAAAGGGCGTGCTGTTTCAGGCGCACAACAAGCCGACACGGTAAGGGCGGTTAGAAAAATAAAAGGGCGCGGAATTCTGTTCCGCGCCCTTTTTATTGATTGATGGTTCACGTCATACGCATTCCGTCACCCCGGACTTGATCCGGGGTCCAGCCCAAGTCTTTGGGCTAAGAAGAGTCTTCCGCCACGCAGACGCGCGGCTACTGGATGCCGGATCAAGTCCGGCATGACGGGCAAAAACCGTTCCGCCCGGCCCCTTACACAACACCGCCTCAAACCGTGAAAATCTTCTCGCGCAGCAATTCCCAGGTCTCCTGGTTTGGCGCCAGCAGCAGGCCGCCATCCGTGTGGCGCGGCAGATAGGGCGAGCCGTCGAGGCGCGCGGCATAGGCGCCCGCTTCCTGCGAGAGCAGCGTGCCGGCCAGATGGTCCCAGGGCATCAGCTTGTTATACATCAGGAAATGCATGTGGCCGCCGCAGAACAGGCGGTATTCGTGCGCGGCGCAACGATAGCTGGTGAAGAGGCGCACATCCGCGAGGTTCATGAGGATCTTGCGGCGTGTCTCCACGTCAAAATAACCGGTATTGGCGATGCCCACCATCTGCGACAGTTCAGGCGCGGGTACGACGGACATCTCTGTCTGCGTACCATCGGCGCTGCAAAGCCAGGCGCCGGAGCCCTTTTCGGCAATAGCCCAGTCATTGCCCATCGGATCGAAAATCAGGCCGGCAACGGTCTCGCCCTTGGAGATGACGCTCATCATCACGCCGAACAGCGGCAGGCCTGAGGCGAAATTGTAGGTGCCGTCAATCGGATCGACCACCACGGCAAGATCGGCATCGGCAAGCTTGCCAAGCAGCGAGGCATCTGCCGCAACGGCCTCTTCGCCGATGAACAGAGCGTCCGGCATGATTTCCTGCACGCGTGCGCGGATCAACCGTTCTGCAGCCTCGTCGGCCTCGGTCACGAGGTCGATCGCCTCGCTCTTTATCCTGACGTCGCCCTCACCCAGATTACGGAACCTCGGCAGGATTTCCACTGCCGCCGCCTCCTGAAGCGCATTGGCGAGAGAGGCGATGTCGAGTTCGATAGCCATGGGCGATATCCTTCCTTCTAAGCGTAAAACTATAAAGCCACGATTTCCCGGCGCAGCATCTTCCAGCTTTCCTTGTCGGGCGCCGACAGGATGCCACCCGTCGTCTGTCCCGGCCGGTAGGGCGTATTGTCGAAACGGGCCGTATAGCCGCCCGCTTCCTGATGAATGAGAACACCGGCAAGATGATCCCAGGGCATCAGCTTTTCATGGCCGATGAAGTGCAGCTTGCCAGCGGAGGCAAGCCAATATTCATGAGCCGAACAATTGATTGAAAGCGCCATCTTGATCTTGGCCATATTGGCGGCGATCACCGGGCGGCGATCTTCATGGCTGTGACCCCAGGAAAAGATGCCGACCATTTCGGACAATGGCACAGGATCGGCGACCTTGAGCTTTGCCTGCGAGCCATCCCTGCGGTTGAGAAACGCGCCCTCACCTTTCAGCGCGATGATGGTATCGCCCATGACGGGATCGTGGATGATGCCCGCGACCGTCTCACCCTTGACGGTGACGGCGAGCAGCGTGCCGAAAGCGGGAAAGCCCGAAGCATAGTTGAAAGTGCCGTCGATTGGATCGATCACGAAGGCGAAAGGCGCATCGGCAAGAGCTGGAATGACGGATTGATCCGCATCATAGGCCTCTTCGCCAACGATATGGGCCTTCGGAAACCGTTGCAGAAGAGCGGCGGTTATCGCCTTTTCCGTAAGAATATCCGCCTCGGTGACGAGATCGACGGCGGAGGTCTTTTCGGAGATCGCGCCAGCGTCGAGATTGCGGAAGCGGGGCATTATTTCCTGGCGGCCGGCAGCGGCAACGGTGGAAATCAGAAAGTCGATATCTTTATCGGAAAGGGTCATCGCGCGGGGCACTTCTTCATAAGGGAGGGCGGGCCTCCGTACGCTCTTCAGGTGACGCCCCGGTGACAGCGAGCGCGGAAAAATCAAAAAGCTTCGGATCGAGCAGATGCGACGGATTGACGTGGGCAAGCGCCCTCAGCATCACATCCTTGCGGCCGGGCATGCGCCTTTCGATGTCGGCCAGCATCTCCTTCATGGCATTGCGCTGAAGCCCGTCCTGCGAGCCGCAGAGGTCGCAGGGAATGATCGGGAACTCCATCGCCGCCGCGAATTTCGCCATATCTTCCTCGGCGCAATAGGCAAGCGGGCGCATGACCATCAGGTCGCCCTCGTCGTTCAGCAGCTTCGCCGGCATGCCGGCGAGCCGGCCACCATGGAAGAAATTCATGAAGAAGGTCTCGAGAATATCCTCGCGGTGGTGGCCGAGCAGCAGCGCGTCGCAGCCCTCTTCCCGCGCGATGCGATAAAGATTTCCGCGCCGCAGCCGCGAACAGAGCGAACAATAGGTACCGCCGGACGGCACCTTCTCCTTCACCACGGAATAGGTATCGCGATATTCGATGCGATGGGCGACACCGATCTTCGCCAGATATTCCGGCAGCACGTGCTTGGGAAAATTCGGCTGGCCCTGATCCAGATTGCAGGCGATGAGTTCGACAGGCAAAAGGCCGCGCCACTTCAGATCGAGCAGCAGCGCCAACAGCCCATAGCTATCCTTGCCACCGGAAAGGCCCACCAGCCAGCGTTTCTGGCCGCTCAGCATGCCGAAATCGGTAAAGACCTGACGCACATTGCGCAGCAGACGCTTGCGCAGCTTGTTGAACGAGACCGAACGCGGTGCATTGTCGAACAGAGGATGCGAGCTGCCGTTTTCCTCGGGCGCGTCCTGATCTGCCTCGACCTTATCGGCGATGTCATCGATCCTGGTGAGAATGTTCATCATTAGCTCGCTCCGGCACGACTGCCGTTCTCAATGCAGGCAAATGCCCGCATCTGCCTGCAATATCAAGCCCCGAATACCGACCAGCCGGTTTTCGTCGCCAGCATTTCCAACGCATGTGACCCAAGCGCCGAATTGCCCACTTTGTTGAGACCCGGCGACCAGACGGCAATGGACGCCTTGCCCGGCGCAACCGCCATGATGCCGCCACCCACACCACTCTTGCCGGGCAGGCCGACATGATAGGCGAAATCGCCCGATCCGTCATAATGGCCGCAGGTCAGCATCAGCGCATTGATGCGCCGCGCCCGCCGGTCTGACACGACCGTATGGCCGCTCAGCGGATTGCGGCCGCGATTGGCAAGGAACAGCCCGGCGCGCGAGAGCTGCGCGCAGGTCATGGACAGCGCACATTGGTGAAAATAAACGCCCAGCGTATATTCGACGGGGTGATGCAGATTGCCGAAGGACCGCATGAAATTGGCGAGTGCGAAATTGCGGAAACCCGTCGCCTGCTCGGATTTCGCCACCGTGTCGTCAATGCTGATCGTGTCATCGTCAGCGAGATAACGCACGAAGCGCAAGAGTTCGCCGATCGCCTCACGCGGCTGGTGGCCGGAAAGAACGATATCCGTCACCACGATGGCGCCGGCATTCACGAAGGGATTGCGCGGAATGCCGTGCTCATGCTCCAGCTGGACGATGGAGTTGAAAGAAGAGCCTGAAGGCTCTCGCCCCACCCGGTTCCACACGGTCTCTCCCGCCTTGCCGAGCGCCAGCGTCAGCATGAAAACCTTGGAAATGCTCTGGATCGAAAACGGCGTGAGCGCATTGCCGGCCGTATAGGTGGTTCCATCGACAGTGGTGATGGCGATGCCGAACTGGTTCGGATCGACCTTGGCGAGCTCGGGAATATAGTCCGCAACTTTGCCCTCGCCCAGCCGCGGCACCATGCTGTCGTAAATGGAATCGACGATCGCCTGAATGTCCTGCATGCAAAGCCTTCCCCAGCAAACAAAAAAGCCGCCCCGAGGGGCGGCTTTCTCAATACTGAAACGCGTCGATTAACGCGAGTAGAATTCGACGACCAGATGCGGTTCCATGACGACCGGGTACGGAACATCAGACAGAGCCGGGATGCGAGCATAGGTCGCAACCATCTTGTTGTGATCGACTTCGATGTAATCAGGAACGTCGCGTTCTGCGAGCTGAACGGCTTCGAGAACGGTCACCAGCTGCTTGGACTTCTGGCGAACTTCAACAACGTCGCCCGGCTTGCAACGGTAAGAACCGATGTTGACGCGAACGCCGTTAACCGTGACGTGGCCATGGTTGATGAACTGACGCGATGCGAAAACGGTCGGAACGAACTTGGCGCGGTAGACGATGGCGTCCAGACGCGACTCGAGCAGGCCGATCAGGTTCTCGGAGGTATCGCCCTTGCGACGGTTTGCTTCGTCGTAGGTGGCGCGGAACTGCTTTTCGCGCAGTTCGCCGTAGTAGCCCTTGAGCTTCTGCTTGGCGCGCAGCTGCGTGCCGAAGTCGCTCATCTTGCCCTTGCGGCGCTGGCCGTGCTGGCCCGGGCCGTATTCGCGGCGGTTTACCGGAGACTTCGGACGGCCCCAGATGTTTTCGCCCATGCGGCGGTCGATTTTGTACTTAGCCGATTCGCGCTTGCTCATCGTATTTCCTTCTCAAAAGGTTATGCCGGTCTGTTACCAAACCGGTTTAAGGAAACACGCCCTCCTCTGAAGCCCGTTTCAGGGCCTCTGACAGGCTTCTCACATGCAAATGGAGAAACCACGGGACATGTCGGTGATATTGACCGCCGAACGTCAGTTATTAAACTGCAGGGCAGTCAACAAAACACACCGGACATCACTGCCCGGCGTTGGGGCGGCTTCTAAACATGTTTTACAAATTTGTCAAACAAAGCCTGCCGCTTTTTTCTCGAACCGGCCCTTGAAAAGCCTGAAGGCTCTCCTATCTCTCCCTCGTGATCAGAACTCGGGCCCCTCTGGCGTGTTACCGGACAACACGTGATGTCGAGTTTCTTTAGGTTGGGGCCCACGTATATTCTTGACACACGTTCCCCATCCGCAAAGCCAACCTCGTCCGGCTAAAGGTTGACTGATGGAGTTCCTCCTCAACGATTTTCTCGGTACCCCCACATGGATGTGGGCGGTCTTCATTTCTCTTGTCCTTGGCCTCCTGGCGCTTGATCTTGGCGTATTGCACAAGAATTCCAAGGAAATCGGCATCCGTGAAAGCCTGCTGATGTCAGGCTTCTATATCGCCATCGGTTTGGCCTTCGGCGGCTGGATCTGGTACCAGTCCGGCCAGCAGTCGGCGATGGAATATGTCACCGGCTTCGTGGTCGAAAAAAGCCTGGCGATGGACAATATCTTCATCATCGCCATGATCTTCTCCTATTTCGCCATTCCCCGCCAATATCAGCATCGCGTGCTGCTCTGGGGCATCCTCGGCGTCATCGTCCTGCGCGGCATCATGATCGCCGGCGGTGCGGCCATCGTCGAAAACTTCCACTGGGTGCTTTATCTCTTCGCGGCCTTCCTCGTCTTCACCGGCCTCAAGATGCTGTTCTCGTCCGACCATGACGAATCGGACATCGGCAACAACCGCATCCTGAAATTCCTGCGCAGCCGCCTGCCGGTGACGGAGAAGCTGCATGGCGAGAAATTCTTCGTCAAGGAGACGGATACGACCACCGGCAAACTCAAGACCTTCGTGACGCCGCTCTTCCTGGCTCTCATCATGGTCGAAATCGCCGACCTTATCTTCGCGGTCGATTCGATCCCGGCGATCTTCGCGATCACCACCGATCCCTTTATCGTCTACACCTCGAACATCTTCGCGATCCTCGGCCTGCGCGCCCTCTATTTCGCGCTTGCCGCCCTGATCCACCGCTTCGCTTATTTGAAATATGCGCTGGCTGCGGTTCTGGTCTTCGTCGGTTCGAAAATCTTCGTGGCCGACATGCTCGGCATCGCCAAGATCCCGCCGGCAGTCTCGCTCGGCGTCACCGTCGCCATCCTCGCAACCGGCATCATCGGTTCGCTGATTGCGACGCGCAAGGAAGCAAAGGCCATCGAATAAGGATGAGCAAGATGAGGAGGCGGTAACGCCTCCTCACACGCCGTCACCCCGGACCTGATCCGGGGTCCAGCGCGATCAAGTCCTTGATCGCAAAAGACCCTACTCACGGCGCAGACGCGCCGTGGCTGGATGCCGGATCAAGTCCGGCATGACGGGTAAGTATATCGACGCAGACAGACCTGCCGTAACTTCACTCCGCCGCCAGCCTCGCATCATCCTCCGCCGCATCCGCATCGCCGGGTGCGGTCTTTGCATCGAGATCGGGAAAAGCCACAATGCGCTTGCCGGAGAAATCGGCATGCACCACCACAAGCTCCTTCTCCTCGAAATAACCGAGCAGCCGGCGCGCGCGGCGGGCGGAATGGGTGCCATAAGCGCGAGCAATACGGGCATCCGACGGGCAGGGTTCTTCACCCAGCGCCGCCTTGACCAGCAGCAGGAAAACCCCCTGCAGATCGTCGGAAACCGACATCGACAGCTCCAGCGCCTTCTGCCAGCCTTCGCTTGCCGCCATCGTCGCATCCACGCCTGAGCGTGCAATCGCCACCTGCCGGCGGAAATCCGCAAGCGTCATCGGCGTTCCGGGAATACGGCGCATGCGGGCGCGCACCAGAAAATCCTGGTACAGCACGGCATCGGTGCGATAGGCCGATTGCGGATCGTCGAGAATTTCGACCAGCACAGCGGCGATCTTCTCCTCGCGCTCCTCCGGCGTCAGCTCCGGCTGGCCAGCACGCGGAGACTGTTCCGGCGAGGGACCGCCGACCGCAGGGGTGGAACGGGAGAGTTCGGCCAGAATATCGGTTGTCGGGCGCGGCGCCGGCGGCGTGCGGCGCGTGGCGGGTCGCGTGAACTCTTCCGGGTCCGGCGTGAAGATCAGGTCTTCCACATCCTGGGGCGCATCCGGCAGCGGCATCAGCTTCGGCGAGGACGAGCGCGCCGAGGTTTCCACGGCACCGATGACGATCGGCAGCGGGCGGCGCGACAGCGCAGGCCCAAGCGCCACGAAATTGCCGCGCTGCAGATCGCGGAACATTTCCGCCTGTCGCCGGTCCATGCCGAGCAGATCGGCAGCGCGCGCCATGTCGATATCGAGAAAGGTGCGGCCCATCAGGAAGTTGGAGGCTTCCGCCGCCACGTTCTTGGCAAGCTTGGCAAGACGCTGCGTGGCGATGACGCCGGCAAGCCCGCGTTTACGGCCACGGCACATCAGATTGGTCATGGCGCCGAGCGAGGCCTTGCGGGCATCTTCCGTCACCTCGCCGCCGACGGAGGGCGCAAACATCTGCGCCTCATCCACCACGACAAGCACCGGATACCAGAATTCACGATCCGCATCGAACATGCCGTTGAGGAAGGCGGCGGCGGCCCGCATCTGCTGTTCGATATCAAGGCCTTCCAGCGTCAGCACGCAGGAAACGCGGTGCTGGCGAATGCGGTTGGCGATGCCGGCAAGTTCCGCTTCGGTACGCTCGCCATCCACCACCACATGGCCGAACTTGTCGGAAAGCGTGACGAAATCACCCTCGGGATCGATGATGACCTGCTGCACCCATTGCGCCGATTGCTCCAGCAGCCGGCGCAGAAGATGCGACTTGCCGGAACCGGAATTGCCCTGCACCAGCAAACGCGTCGCAAGCAATTCCTCGATATCGAGCTTGGCCTGCTGCCCGCCCGATAGGGTTCCCATGTCGATGCCGACCTGCAATGTTCCGTTCCTCGTGCTGCATGTCATCCGGCCGATTCCCTTGACGGCGGCCGAACATGCTCTTTACCAAAAAATCGCCGGTTGCGTCTGCCCCATGCCGATAATGCACAGGCAATTACGCCCCATCTATGCGGCTCCGGATGAGACCCGCAAAAATGAAAGCCGCCTGCCGAACACATTCAGCATCAGTCCGGTGATAACCAATGCGGCACCGACCACTTCGAAGACGGTGATATGCTCCGCAAAAGCGAGATAGGCGCTGATGAAACCGACAATCGGCACCAGCAGCGAAAACGGCGCCACCGTTCCGGCCGGATAACGCAGAAGCAGGTAACTCCAGATGCCCGCGCCGACGATGGTCGCACCATAGGCCATGTAGATCACCACGAAAGCCATCGTCGGCGTTGCGTTGAGCAACCCTTCCGCAATCGCATCAGGTCCTTCCACCACAAGCGAAAGCAGGATCAACGGCAGAACGGGCACAAGGCTCGTCCATGCGACGAAGGAGACCGCGTTCACCTGGCCGATGCGGCGATTGACGATGTTGCCGCAGGCCCAGGCAATGGCCGAGCCGACGCCCATCAGGAGCGGTATCAGCGCTGCGGCCGTCATGCGCTCCACGCCAATGACCGCCAGCCCGCCAAAAGCAACGATCGCGCCGATGATCTGTGACGGCAACGGCCGCTCGCCGAGAAACACCACGGCCAGCGCCAGCGTGAAGAAGGCCTGCGACTGCATGACGAGCGAAGCAAGCCCCGCAGGCAGGCCGAACTTGATGGCCGGGTAAAGCAGGCCGAACTGCACGAAACCCATCGCCATGCCGTAAACGATCATATGCCGCCACGGCACGTTGGGTTTCGGCAGGAAGAATATCAGGGGCACGGCCGCAAAGAGATAACGCACGCCCGTCAGAAACAAAGGCGGCATGTCGGCGACGCCCACCTTGATGACGACGAAGTTGAAGCCCCACAAAAACACGGTGATCAGGGCGAGAAGAATATGCGGCAATGCCATTTTGTTATGTCCGAATTTCAGGCGATCGACGGGCGTTTTACACCGAAACCGCCCTCTTCCAGCCGAAGGCAACAAGACCGGCGCCGATCAGGAGACCGCCACCCGTGCGGTTGACGATGCGCTGAACCTTCGGTTTGCGGATCGTATTGCGGGCGGCACTTGCCAGAAGTCCATAAAGCGCCGCGTTCACGGTGGCAAGCACCAGGAATGTCGCTTCGAAAATCAACACCTGCGGCCAGAATGGCAGCGTCGGCACCAGAAACTGCGGCAGGAAGGCCACGAAGAACACGATGCTCTTGGGGTTCAGCGCCGTCACGATATAGGCATGCAGGAAGATTTTGAGCGGTCTTTCACGGCCCGTCACGCCCGTGTTTTCCGCCGCGTCACCAACCGGCGAACGCCACAGCTTGATGCCGAGATAGATGAGGTACGCCGCACCGATCCATTTCAGACCAGTGAAAAGCGCCGCCGATGTTGCAAGCAGCGCCCCGAGCCCCAGCATGGAAGCCGTCATGGCGGTGAAATCCCCAAGCGCCACACCCGTTACCGTCGCGGTGCTTGCCTTGCGGCCGTGGCCCAGCGCATAGGAAATTACCAGCAGGATCGTCGGTCCCGGAATGGCAAGCATGATGGCGGATGCGGCCACGAAGGCCAGCCAGTTCTCAAGCGGCATGATGAAATCTCCCTTGCGCGATTTTGGGAGCAAGCCACCAAAAGCGCCCGGCATCAAGCCAAATTTTCGGAGATCATGCCGCCTTTGTCATCTAGCGGCCGAACGGGTGGCTGCTCCCGTTTCATCGCTTGTGCGAGATCGTAATTCGACTGCATGGCAAGCCATGCCCGCGCCGTGCTGACGCCGGCCCGCTCCAGCCGCAAGGCAAGGTCGGGACTGATCCCTGCCCGCCCGTTTAGCACACGAGAAAGCGCTACGCGCGACAGGCCGAGCCTTTCCGCAGCTTCTGTCACGGAAAGCTGAAGTGCGGCAATGACCTCCTCCCGTAGCAATTCACCAGGGTGAACCGGAAATTTCATCATTCGAACCACTCCCTTCAATGATAATCAAAGTATCACGCATCATTCGACGACGGCAGCTGTTGATCGAAATCCCGCGAGACAGGTACTTTTGGGCGACATGACAGCCCCAAGCTCCGTCACCCCGGACTAGATCCGGGGTCCAGTGCGATCAAGTCTTTGATCGCAAGAGGCTCTTCTCACGGCGCGGACGCGCCGTGGCTGGATGCCGGATCAAGTCCGGCATGACGGAGAACGCATTTTGGCTGTCATTAGCCATCCAAACTAGCGACGGAGCCTCCGCGACACCTTTTACTGAGGAGGCCGCCACGGATCAAAACCGCGGCGCCCAGTAAGGCGGTGCCCAGTCCCGACGCACCTTCCGCTCGGATGGCTCGACGCCGATATCGTCCAGCAGGCGTTCCGGCAGATCGGTAAGATCGGTCGGTGGCGCGCGCGGCACGAGGGCGGCGACGATGACCGCCCGCAGGGTCTTCCAGACGCCGAATGTGACGAACAAACGATCGACCGCATCCGGCAGCGCATATACTACCATTGGTTGATTTTTCTGCATGGGGAATCCATCCCGGCGCGGCAAAGCGGCCAGGTCCTTTATCGATGGAAAACGACATGCCGGGAGCGCGTGGGGCAGCCTGTCGGCCACGCGGACGCACAATCAGATGTCGGACGAAGTGAGAATGCCAAACGGCAGGGAAATCAGGCCATAAGCCTTATCGGAGGTCGATGCCTCGGGACATGTAACCACCGATGACCATGCCGGAAATGCCAGACATGCCGTTAAGGCGCATATTCATGTAATCAGTCATTCCACGCCTCCTTTTATAGCGGTTACAGACAAGATGCATCTTACACAAGATGCCGGACGCGACAAGAGGTCGCAATCTCGAATTGCAAAACTCAGATGGAGAAGATGCAAAAATGCAACACACACTCAGCTCAACGAGACACTGAGCCCGAAACCTTGCATCAGCCGCCGCGTCGCGAAATCCGGCTTGCCGGAGGTGAAGACGGCGAAGTCGAAACCATCGGGATGTTCCGCATCCTGCGGCAGCGGCACCAGATGACGCGCGCGCCTGGCAATCGCTTCCGCCGGATCGAGCCAGTCGACCGGCCAGGGCGCCAGCCTGCGAAACACATTGGCCATGAAGGGATAGTGGGTGCAGGCAAGCACGACGATATCGGTGCGCTTGCCGTCGCTGTCGATGAAGCAGGGCTCGATTTCGGCAAGCACGGCTTCGTCGGATATAGCCTCGCCCCTGATCCAGCCTTCTGCCATGCGTGCCAGATTTTCCGATCCCACGAGGCGGACATGGCATTGCGTGGCGAAGGACTGAATGAGGTCGCGCGTATAGGCGCGTTTGACGGTGCCCGGCGTCGCCAGCACGGAAACGAGACCGGAGCGGGTGCGTTCTGCGGCGGGCTTGATGGCGGGAACGGTGCCCACGAAGGTCATGTCCGGAAAGCGCGCCCGAAGATCTGCCCCGGCCAGCGTGAAGGCGGTGTTGCAGGCGATGATGCAGACTTCGGGACTGTAATCTTCAAGCAGCTTTTCGAAGAGTGAGAGAATGCGCGCCTTCAGCGCCTCCTCTTCCCAGCCGCCATACGGGAAGCCCGCATCGTCGGCTACATAGATGAAGCCGCGCTCGGGCATCAACACCCGCGCTTCGCGCAGAACCGTCAGCCCGCCAATGCCGGAATCGAACACCAGCACCGGTTTCAGCACGTCGGCCGCGGCCTCACTCGTCTTCAGCATTCTCCCCTGCCCTTTCGGCCGATGGCCCCGCTGCTCTTCCCGTCTGCTTCGGCCACTGCCGCGGAAAACGGTCGAGCGAATTGATCACGCCACGGACAACACTGATTTCCTGCTCGGAAAAGCCGCGTCTCGACAGCACCGCGCGCAGATTGTCGACCATTTTCGGCTTTTTTTCGGGCGGATGAAAATAACCGCGCGCATCGAGCGCTTCCTCTATGTGCTCGAACAGGCCGAACACCTGTTCCTTGGTCGAGGGCCGCTGCTCAACGGACTGGAAAAGCGTTTCACCCAGATCGTCCATGCCGGACTTCATCCATTCATAGGACATCAAAAGCACGGCCTGCGCGATGTTGAGCGAGGCGAAGGCGGGGTTAACCGGAAATGTCACGATCTCGTCGGCCAGCGCCACTTCCTCATTGGTCAGGCCCCAGCGCTCACGTCCGAACAGGATGCCGGTTCTTTCCCCCGTCTTGAACTTTGCCCGCAGCGTTTCGGCGGCGGTGACGGGCGCACGCACCGGCTTGAAACCGTAACGTTCGCGTGCGGTCGTGGCGTAAACAAAGTTGAGATCCCTGATCGCCTCTTCAAGCGTCTCGAACACCTTCGTTCCGTCGATGACATGATCGGCCTTGGAAGCGGCAGCCCGCGCCTTCTCGCTCGGCCAGCCGTCACGCGGATTGACCAGACGCAATTCGGCAAGGCCGAAATTGGCCATCGCCCGCGCCACCATGCCGATATTTTCGCCGAGCTGC
This sequence comes from Rhizobium sp. X9, assembly GCF_018873185.1. Taxonomy (NCBI): domain Bacteria; kingdom Pseudomonadati; phylum Pseudomonadota; class Alphaproteobacteria; order Hyphomicrobiales; family Rhizobiaceae; genus Rhizobium; species Rhizobium sp. X9. The sequence continues at coordinate 1,717,430 of NZ_CP071311.1, forward strand.
GGTTCGACCAGAATGATCGCCGGGCCTTCCGCCACAAGTTCAAGCTCGCTGTTTGTGCCTGCCATCGTCGTTTGTCCGTGTGTTGAAGCGTCGCATCGGTTTTCGAGCCGAAGCGCTAAAGCGCGCTTCACTGGCACAGATCGGCGCTAAAATCAAAGGCGGAGGGATGCAAGCACCCCTCACTCCCCCTTGATGATCGTCGCCATCTCTTCGCGCAGCGAATCCCTGCCCTCGTCGCCAACCCGGTGAATGTCGCTGATGACCGGCCGGCCATCTTCCTCGATGACATCGAAATGCACCTCGTCGACCGTTGCCTTCATTTCCGCCTCGTCCATGCAGGCCCAAAGCTTGAACTTCGCCGTCACATCCGTCACGCCGTCCTTCACTGCACCCGCGGTCACCGACACATCCTCCAGCGGGCAACCATCCTGCGAATTGGTGACGACGTCGTAACCGAAGGGGTCGCCTGTCTCGCCACTCTCGGCCTCATAGGCAGGCTTCTTGGAGGCTTCGCGATATTGCGCAACGAAGTCCTTGCTGAACAGGCTCACCAGCATGTCCTCGTCGAAGATGTATTTCCAGTTCTCGGCATCGCCGGACCAGTTCTTGACGGTGATGTCCATCACCTTCTGGACGGGATCGGCAGGCCCCGCCGCAAGGGCGCTATGGGAAAAGAGGACGGCGGCAGTCAGAAGCAGAATATTCCGCATGATGTGATCCCGGGATAGGCCCGATGGCGGGCGAAGCGATTCGCCTGACTGTATTCCGGCATTGTGGTTTGGCAATGCGCAAAGCGTTATTGCGCTGCGCCAAAAAAGCGCCCCCCATGGCTTTGCCTCAGGCGCGTGCGATGCTATAGCCGCACCGGATATTTTTCCGACTATTGGCGTTATCAGGCGCCACAGCTTCGAAGGTGAGGAATTCATGGCAAAGATCAAGGTAGCCAATCCGGTCGTCGATCTCGACGGCGACGAAATGACCCGTATCATCTGGCAGCTCATCAAGGACAAGCTGATCCTGCCATACCTCGATCTCGACATCGAATATTACGACCTCTCGGTTGAAAACCGCGACGCCACCAACGACCAGGTCACCATCGATGCGGCACACGCCATCAAGAAACACGGCGTCGGCATCAAGTGCGCGACGATCACGCCGGATGAGCAGCGCGTCGAGGAATTCGGCCTGAAGCAGATGTGGAAGAGCCCGAACGGCACCATCCGCAACATTCTGGGCGGCGTCATCTTCCGCGAGCCGATCATCTGCAAGAACGTTCCGCGCCTCGTTCCCGGCTGGACGAAGCCGATCGTCGTCGGCCGTCACGCCTTCGGCGACCAGTACAAGGCAACCGATTTCAAGTTCCCCGGCAAGGGCAAGCTGACGATCAAGTTCGTCGGTGAAGACGGCACGGTCATTGAAAAGGACGTCTTCGACGCCCCGAGCGCCGGCGTTGCACTCGCCATGTACAACCTTGACGAATCCATCCGCGAATTCGCCCGCGCATCCATGATGTACGGCCTGATGCGCAAGTGGCCGGTCTACCTGTCCACCAAGAACACCATTCTCAAGGCTTATGACGGTCGCTTCAAGGACATCTTCGAAGAAGTCTACCAGAACGAGTTTAAGGCGAAGTTCGACGAAATCGGCATCACCTACGAGCATCGCCTGATCGACGACATGGTCGCCTCCGCCCTGAAGTGGTCCGGCGGTTACGTCTGGGCCTGCAAGAACTACGATGGCGACGTGCAGTCCGATACGGTTGCCCAGGGCTTCGGTTCGCTCGGCCTGATGACCTCCGTTCTTCTGTCGCCGGACGGCCGCACGGTCGAAGCCGAAGCGGCACACGGCACGGTGACGCGCCACTACCGCCAGCACCAGAAGGGTCAGGAAACCTCGACCAACTCGATCGCGTCGATCTTCGCCTGGACCCGTGGCCTTGCCCACCGCGCCAAGCTGGATGACAATGCCGAGCTGGCGAAGTTCGCGACGACGCTCGAAACCGTCTGCGTCGACACTGTCGAAAGCGGCTTCATGACCAAGGATCTGGCGCTCCTCATCGGACCGGACCAGCCGTGGCTCTCCACCACCGCCTTCCTCGACAAGATCGACGAGAACCTCAAGACGGCGATGGCGGCTTAAGCCTCTTTGCTCAGCAGCTTTAAAACCCGGCCTCAGCGCCGGGTTTTTTCATTCGTGCCATAGAGCCGGAATATCAGCATCGCGGCGCGCGCCGATCGCGCCCTTATGTCCTCTTCCGTCGGAAGGCCAATCGCACCCGTGGCGCGTCTGATCTGCAAATCCCCAACGAGAAGCGACAACCAGATTTCCGCAGGCTCTTCCGAAGCCTCGACACATATGGCGCCCTGCTGCGCCAAAGCCGCAAAATATATGGCAAGCTTCGGCATGACATGGCTACGGCCCTTAGCCGAGAGAAATTCGCCGAGCGTGGTTTCGCTGCCTGCCTCCGCCGCCGCCACCCTGTTGAGCAGCACCGCCCGTTCTCCCAAAAGCACCGTCAGGAGATCGGCCCCGAAACGCGAGAGCTCGCCAACGCCATCCGCCGCCTCCGCCGATGGCAATACCAGCGTTGCGGCATTCTCGGCGACCATGGCTTCGTAAAGACCGGCCTTTCCCCCGAACCAGCCGTAGAGCGTCTCCTTTGAAGACCTGCTCACCTTTGCCAGCGCCTGCATGGAAAACGCGGCGTAACCGTCCTGCGCAAGCATGGCGAAGGCGTGCTCGACAATTTCACGCCGGCGTAATTCCTTGCTCTCGCTTCGCATCAGCACTCCCTTGACAAAAACCGTACAGATACGTACGGAATATCCGTACGATAGCGTACGGATATTCTATGGAGATTTTCATGTCCAGCTCATTTCTGCATGACATAAAAACAAAGCACTTTCCCGCACTGGAAATGACAAGAGAACCGGCGCGCATTGCCCTGCGCCTTTTCGCGCCGCTTAGTCTTGGCATCATGGCCGGTTTTTTCTTCGCCTTCAGCAATCCCGTCATGATGGCCTTCCAGCAACTGGAGGCGGATATTTTCATTCAGGCGTTCAACGGCATCAATATCAGCGTCCGCAACGGCATTTTCTTTGCGGCCTTCTTCGTTCCGCTCGCCGTGCTTCTCGGCGCAGCACTCATCGACCGCGACAGCCGGCTGCTATGGGTCGTGGCCCTGGTCATCTACGCGGTTGTCGTGATCCAGACCCGCATGGTCAATGTGCCCATCAACGAGTTCTTCAAGACGGTTTCGACTGAAATACCGAGCGACTGGCAGGAACTGCGTGACCGATGGGCGCTTTCCAACCTCGTCCGCACCGTGCTTACCACCCTCGCCTTTTTTGTGGCGCTGCTTGCTGCCACAAGACATGGCAAAAGACGCATGGCCGCTTAACCCGCACCACACTCGCTGCACATCCGCCGACCCTTCGAGGAAAGACGTGATCACGTCCTGACAGGCGGCATGAAATATCCAGGAAACAAAAACCCGGCCGCAACGCCGGGTTTCTTTTTTTGTTCACAGTATCTTGATTAGACGTTGCACTAGGCGCAAACTTCCATTCCGCACCGTGCCGCGGCCAGCACAACAATAAGACAAAGCTGAAACAGCATTTACTCACACATGACTTGCCCGGCACAGTCAAAATTTCAACGCAGCGTCGGCGCAAACCTGAAAGACGCGCGAATGATGCCGCGGACCATAAAAACGCACCGTGACAGCAAGAAATCCGCACCGGTTTTCTCATGATGCTTAGGCGATTTTGCTTGGGGAGGCAAAGCCATGAGTGAGTTGATCTTCTACACAAATCCCATGTCGCGCGGTCGCATCGCGCGCTGGATGCTCGAAGAAGTCGGCGTTCCGTATAAAACGGAGATACTGGGCTTCGAAACCTCGATGAAATCGCCCGCCTACCGGCTGATAAACCCGATGGCCAAGGTGCCCGCCATCAAACACGGCGATACCATAGTCACCGAGGCGGCGGCGATCTGCGCTTATCTCGCCGATGCTTTTCCGGGCGCCAATCTCGCACCGACGCCGAAAGCGCGCGGACTTTATTACCGCTGGATGTTCTTCGCCGCCGGACCGCTGGAAATGGCGGCCAGCATGAAGGCGATGGGTTTTGAAGTGCCGAAGGAAAAGCTGCGCATGGCGGGCTGCGGCAGCTATGCGGATGTGATGAACACCCTTGAACGCGCCGTCAGTGAAAACCGCTATGTCGCCGGCGATCTTTTCACCGCGGCGGATGTCTATGTCGGCGCCCATGTCGGCTGGGGACTGCACTTCGGCACGATCGAAAAACGTCCCGCCTTCATCGATTACATGTCGCATCTGACCGACCGCCCGGCCTTCAAGCGGGCCGCCCAGCTGGATGACGAAGCGGCGAAGGATTTGCAGGCAACGGGATAAACAGCCCGCCCCTTTTGCAACAAATCAACCGTGGTCCGTGCGGACGCCGTCTGTCGGGCTCGATCTTCGCGACGGGTTACTCCCCGGATTGGCCGAGCGGCTCTCCGACCTCTATTGCATGCCCATCCGGATCGTAAAAACGAAACACCCTTTGGCCCCAGGCCTGCCGCTCAAGAGGATGAACAAGCTCCACATGCGGCGCGATGCTTTGAAAAGCCGCTTCCACATCCGCATGCTCGAAATAAAGCAGCATGTTTCGTCTGCCATAGGGCTCTTCCGCACCCCGCGACGTCCGCCAGACCGTCTCTTCAAGCGACCGCCCATCATGAATTGCAAAGCCGGTTTCGAAGAGGACGAAATTCCCGAAATCCTCCACTATGGTGAGGCCGAGCCTGTCACGATAAAATTCCTTGGAGCGATTGATATCGCGCACGAAAGGGATGGGATTTACAAAGCGCATCGCATTCCTTTCGGACCATCCAGAATAAAAAGGCGGGGTAAAACCCCGCCTCTTCAATTCTTCCAGATCATGCAGCGAGCGCCGCAGCCACCGCTTCGATGGCCTCCTGCGCCTTGGCGCCATCCGGGCCGCCGGCCTGCGCCATATCAGGGCGTCCACCGCCACCCTTGCCGCCAAGAGCGGCAGAGGCCGTGCGGACGATATCGACGGCGCTGAAACGGGCCGTCAGATCTTCGGTCACGGCGGCGACAGCGCTCGCCTTGCCATCTTCGGAAACCGCAATCAGCAGCACGACGCCGGAACCGAGATTGGCCTTGGCTTCATCGGCAAGACCCTTGAGGTCCTTGGCATCGATGCCGGACAGGGATTTTGCGAGGAAATTGACGCCTGCAACCTGCTGGACGTCATTGGCGCCGGCATCCGAAGAACCGCCACCCATGGCGAGTTTCCTGCGGGCATCCGCAAGCTCGCGCTCCAGCTTCTTGCGTTCGTCGAGAAGGCCCTCGACACGCGACAGCACATCGCTCGGCTGCACCTTCAGCGAAGAGGCCAGCGCCTTTACCCGCTCATCCTGCTCGGCGAGATAGGCAAGCGCGCCCTGCCCCGTCACGGCTTCAAGACGACGCACACCTGCACCGACGGCGCTTTCGCCGAGAATGCGGATAAGGCCGATCTGGCCGGTTGCGGCAACATGGGTGCCACCGCAAAGCTCGACGGAATAGGGCCGGTTGGCTTTCGCCCCCTGCACGCCGGTGCCCATGGACACCACGCGAACCTCATCGCCGTATTTTTCACCGAACAGCGCCATGGCGCCCTCGGCAATGGCGTCGTCAACGCTCATCAGACGCGTGACGACCGGCGAATTCTGCAACACGATCTCGTTTGCCATTTCTTCGACAACCTTCAGCTCTTCGGCCGACATCGGCTTCGGATGCGAAACGTCGAAGCGCAGGCGCTCGGGCGCGACCAGCGAACCCTTCTGGGCCACATGGGTGCCGAGTACCTCGCGCAGCGCCTCATGCAGCAGGTGGGTGGCGGAGTGGTTGGCGCGCAGACGGGAACGACGGTCATGATCGACCGTCAGCTGCACGGCTTCGCCGAGCTTGAAGCCGCCCTTGGAAACGGTGCCCGTATGCACGAAGAGGCCTTCACCCTTCTTCTGGGTGTCGGAAACGGTAAAGGCGCCATTGTCCGAGGAGATCACGCCGGTATCGCCCATCTGACCACCGGACTCACCATAAAACGGCGTTTGGTTGACGACGATCTGCACCGTTTCGCCATCGGCGGCGCTGTCAACCGACTTCCCGTCCTTAACGATCGCCTGAATGACGCCTTCGGCGGTTTCCGTGTCATATCCCAGGAATTCACTCGCGCCGAATTTTTCCTTCAGCTCGAACCAGACGGTTTCCGTCGCCTTGTCGCCGGAGCCGGCCCAGTGCGAGCGCGCTTCCGCCTTCTGGCGCTCCATGGCATCCGTAAAGCCGGAAATATCGACGCCGATTTCGCGGGCGCGCAATGCGTCCTGCGTCAGATCGAGCGGGAAACCATAGGTGTCGTAAAGCTTGAAGGCCGTTTCGCCGTCCAGCATGTCGCCCTTGTGCAGTGTCGAAGTGGCGTCGGAAAGCAGCGAAAGGCCGCGTTCCAGCGTCTTGCGGAACCGGGTTTCCTCAAGTTTCAGCGTCTCGGAGATCAGCGCCTCGGCGCGGACGAGTTCCGGATAGGCGCGGCCCATCTGCTGCACCAGCGCCGGCAAAAGCTTGTAGATCAGCGGCTCGCGCGCGCCGAGAAGTTCGGCATGGCGCATGGCGCGGCGCATGATGCGGCGGAGAACATAACCGCGGCCTTCATTGGACGGCAGCACGCCATCGGCAATCAGGAAGGCCGAGGAGCGCAGATGGTCGGCGATCACGCGGTGGCTGGCGCGCTTTTCACCCTCCGCCGGAACGCCGGTTGCTTCAACGGAGGCCGAAATCAGCGCGCGGAACAGATCGGTGTCGTAATTGTCGTGCTTGCCCTGCAGCAGCGCGGAAATACGCTCGAGACCCATGCCGGTGTCAATCGACGGGCGCGGCAGGTCGATGCGTTCTTCCTTCGTCAGCTGCTCATATTGCATGAAGACGAGGTTCCAGATTTCGATGAACCGGTCGCCATCCTCTTCCGGCGAACCGGGCGGGCCGCCCCAGATATGGTCGCCGTGGTCGTAGAAGATTTCCGAGCAGGGACCGCAGGGACCGGTATCGCCCATGGCCCAGAAATTGTCACTGGTCGGAATGCGGATGATGCGGTCGTCGGAAAAGCCGGCGATCTTCTTCCAGAGATCAAAGGCCTCGTCGTCAGTGTGATAGACCGTGACCAGCAGACGGTTACGATCGATGCCGAATTCCTTGGTGATCAGGTTCCAGGCGTGGGTGATCGCCTCTTCCTTGAAATAATCGCCGAAGGAGAAATTACCGAGCATCTCGAAGAAGGTATGGTGGCGGGCCGTATAACCGACATTGTCCAGATCATTGTGCTTGCCGCCGGCGCGCACGCATTTCTGCGCCGATGCCGCGGTGGAATAGGGACGGCTTTCAAGACCGGTGAAGACGTTCTTGAACTGCACCATGCCGGCATTGGTGAACATCAGTGTCGGATCGTTGCGCGGCACCAGCGGGCTGGAGGGCACGATCTCGTGTCCGTTCTTCTTGAAGTAGTCGAGAAAGGTCGACCGAATTTCATTCACACCGCTCATGCCCACACACCGCTCACAGCTGGAGTCCATCACCGCCATCGGAAACGATGGCTCTATTGCAAAATCACTGGCTTTTATCGTTCGCATCCTGCCCTGTCCAGCCATGGAGGCGAAGCAAGACATATAGGCAAAGAAAAAGGGCCACGCGAAGAAAAATCGCACGGCCCCTTTTGATCTATACAAGTTCTGCGAAGTCTCCGGGCGAAGATGCCCGGACCTTCGCGAAATGCATCAGCCTTCGTCGCTGCCGTCGTCGCCTTCGCCGGCGTCCGGGCCACCATTCTGCAGGAAGCGGTCGGCGATCAGACCGGCATTCTGGCGCAATGCCAGCTCGATCTCATTTGCCGTTTCCGGATTGTCGCGCAGGAAGGTCTTGGCGTTTTCACGCCCCTGCCCCAGACGCTGACTGTTATAGGAGAACCAGGCACCGGATTTCTCGACGATACCGGCCTTCACACCGAGATCGACAAGCTCGCCGGTCTTGGAAACGCCTTCGCCATACATGATGTCGAATTCCACCTGCTTGAAGGGCGGCGCCATCTTGTTCTTGACGACCTTGACGCGGGTCTGGTTGCCGACAACCTCTTCGCGTTCCTTGACGGCGCCGATGCGGCGAATGTCGAGGCGCACGGAAGCGTAAAACTTCAGCGCGTTGCCGCCCGTCGTCGTTTCCGGCGAACCGAACATGACGCCGATCTTCATGCGGATCTGGTTGATGAAGATCACCATGCACTTGGACTTGGAGATTGAGGCTGTCAGCTTGCGCAGCGCCTGGCTCATCAAACGCGCTTGAAGACCCGGCAGGCTGTCGCCCATCTCACCTTCGATTTCGGCCCGCGGCGTCAGCGCCGCAACCGAGTCCACGACCAGAATATCGACGGCACCGGAACGCACCAGCGTATCGGTGATTTCGAGGGCCTGCTCGCCCGTATCCGGCTGCGAGATCAGGAGGTTCTGCAAATCCACACCAAGCTTGCGGGCATAGACCGGGTCGAGCGCATGCTCGGCATCCACGAAGGCGCAGATACCGCCTTTCTTCTGGGCTTCCGCAATCGTCTGCAACGCCAGCGTGGTCTTGCCCGAGCTTTCCGGACCGTAAATCTCAACGATACGCCCCTTCGGCAGGCCGCCGATACCGAGCGCAATATCCAGGCTGAGCGAACCCGTCGAAACGGTCTCCACCTCAACCACGTTTTCATTGGAACCGAGCTTCATGATCGATCCCTTGCCGAACGACCGTTCGATCTGGGAGAGCGCCGCTTCCAGTGCCTTGCTTTTATCCACCGATTTATCCTCTACGAGACGCAAAGAATTTTGTGCCATCCGAACCACCTTTAGGTTATTGAAGCCGCACAGGCAATGAAGCAGTATGGAAATGGTATGTACTCTATTTGTTCTCATTCAGCAAGGCTGAGCCAGCATATTGAAAACAAATAGGGATAAGTCGTTTGTTCTGCTTTCGTTTTTCCGTGCGCGGCCCATCGCCGCAAACCGGATGCGAGGTCAGGAAGACACCATTTTAGGCCGAATCGTCCGGTCTTTCCATCCGCCAGAGAGGGAAACACAAGCGTGAAGAAAATACTCGTTCTGGGCGGCGCGCACATAGACCGGCGCGGCATGATCGAGGCGGAAACGGCGCCCGGCGCCAGCAATCCCGGCTCCTGGATGGAAGAGGCCGGCGGCGGCGGTTTCAACGCAGCGCGCAATCTCTCCCGGCTCGGTTTTCAGGTCCGCATCATCGCGCCGCGCGGCGGCGACGTCACAGGTGAAGCCGTGGCGGAAGCCGCAAGACAGGCGGGCGTGGAAGATACGCCCTTCACCTTCCTCGACCGCCGCACGCCGAGCTACACCGCCATTATGGAACGCGACGGCAATCTCGTCATTGCGCTTGCCGATATGGATCTTTACCGGCTGTTTTCCCCGCGCCGCCTTAAAGTTCGCGCGGTGCGTGAAGCGATTACCGCGAGCGATCTTCTCCTCTGCGACGCCAATCTGCCCGAAGATACGCTGACGGCGCTCGGCCTCGTTGCCCGCGCCTGCGAAAAGCCGCTTGCGGCCATCGCCATTTCGCCCGCCAAGGCGGTGAAGCTGAAAGGCGCGCTTGCCGATATCGATATGCTTTTCATGAATGAGGCCGAGGCCCGCGCCCTGACCGGGCAAACGACAGCAAATGTGCGCGACTGGCCGGAAATCCTGCGCAAGGCCGGGCTTGCCGGTGGCGTCGTCACCCGTGGTGCAAGCGAGGTCGTGGCCTTCAATGCGACGGAAACAGCAATTCTCCACCCACCCCTGATCCGCGAGGTCAAGGACGTAACCGGCGCCGGCGACGCCATGGCCTCCGGTTATCTCGCGGCAATCGCCGAGGGCAAAACCATCGCACAAGCATTGCGGCTGGGTGCCGCGGCAGCCGCCATCACGGTGCAATCACCCTTCGCCACCGCCCAAAACCTATCAAAAGACAGTGTCGAGGCCATGTTGGGGCTTGTCCCCGAGGCCGAAATGCTGGCATGAACCCGTTTTAAGAACCTGGAACAGACAGAATGACCCGCCCCATCTCCCCGCTCCTGCCCATCGTCTATTCGCAAGAGGTTGCCGCCGCCAAGCAGCGCGGCGCGCCGATCGTCGCCCTTGAATCGACCATCATCACCCATGGCATGCCCTATCCCGGCAACATCGAGATGGCTGAAAGCGTCGAGCAGATCATCCGCGATCAGGGCGCCGTTCCGGCAACCATCGCCGTCATTCACGGCACCCTGCATATCGGCCTCGAGAAGGACCAGCTTGAGGCGCTCGCAAAGACCACCGACGCCATGAAGGTCTCGCGCGCCGACATCGCCTTCGCGATTGCCGAGCGCCGCACCGGCGCCACCACCGTGGCTGCCACCATGATCGCCGCCGCCCGTGCCGGCATCCGCGTTTTCGCCACCGGCGGCATCGGCGGTGTGCACAAGGGCGCGGAAGAGACCTTCGATATTTCCGCCGATCTGACCGAACTTGCCAAAACCGGCGTGATCGTCGTCTGCGCCGGCGCCAAGGCCATTCTGGACATCCCGAAGACGCTGGAAGTTCTCGAAACCAACGGCGTACCGGTCGTCACCTTCGGTTCGGAAGAATTCCCGGCCTTCTGGTCGCGTTCCTCCGGCCTGCCGAGCCCGCTGTCGCTCAACAGCCCGGCGGCCATCGCCAATTTCCAGGTGACCCGCGAACAACTCGGCATCGATGGCGGCATGCTGGTGGCCAATCCCGTGCCGGAAGAAGACGAAATTCCGCGCGAGGAAATGGAAATCTACATCAACCGCGCCATCTCCCATGCCGAACGTGACGACATCACCGGCAAGGAAGTCACGCCCTATCTGCTCGGCGATATCTTCCGCCTGACGGATGGCCGCAGCCTTGAGACCAATATTGCGCTGGTGCGCAACAATGCCCAGCTTGCGGCAGAGATCGCAGTGGCGCTGAACTGAGTCTTCTCAGTCATCCTCGGATCAAGCCCGAGGATGACGCCGAGTTGCTGGAAAGGCTCGTCAAAAACAACAAAAAGGCCCGGAGAGCTTGCGCTTTCCGGGCCTTTGTTTTTCACCTGAACCCGATCAGTTCTGGGCGACCGGCTTCACCAGCGGTGTCACGCGGCGGATGGTGACGCGGCGGTTCTGCTGTTCCGGGCCGAGCGTCTGAACCTTCAGGTAACGCTCGCCATAACCCTGCGTCGCCAGGTTTTCCGGCGGAATGCCGTAGACATCGGTCAGCACATTGGCGACGGATGCGGCGCGTTCGTCGGAAAGCACGAGATTGCTTTCATCCGAACCGACGGCATCGGTATGGCCTTCGATGAGGAAGGTTTCGCCCGGGTTTTTCTCCAGCGCCTTGTTGATCGCATCCGCCACCTTGCGCAGCGAACGTGCCTGCGCCATCGGAATTTCGGCGCTGCCGGTGGCGAAGGTGATCGTATCGAGGTCGATACGGCGCACCTTGTCGCGGATACGGGCCGAGTAGCGCACTTCATCCAGCGAGTAGACACGCTCCACCGGCTCGACCGGCGGCTGTTCCAGGAAGCGGTAATAGTCGCGGTCAGGATCGCTCGACGTGTCGATGATGTAGTCACGCACGGGGATGCGCAGGCGCATCGGCGGCAGGTCGAGGCCCGGATCGCGATAGACATAATCACGGTCGGGATCGTCCATCAGATCGGGCGCATAGAACAGCACATATTCCCGACCACGATCGTCGATGCGCGAGCGCTGGATCACGTCGCCATAACGGTTGCGGATCGTCACAACCTGCGTGCCATCCCGGCGCTCGACCGTTTCGCGGACACGGCCGCCGGGCAGACGCTCGTAATAGGGCTCACCGCCATCGCGGATGAAGCGCTGGTTGTCGTCGCCGCGCACCACAACGCGATCACCGAATTGCAGGATGATCGGTGCATCGCGGTCCCGGTCACGTGGACGGCCTTCACGCGGCTGCCATTCGCGCACGCCTTCCGGCCGCTCATATTGCGGACGGCGGTCGATGCGCTCGCCCTGCTGGGAGGTGATCGCCTCCATCTTCACGGGCGGCGGCGGGGCCTTGCCTTCGCCGGCACCGGCGCGCTGCGCTTCGGCGTCGGAGGTCGGCACTTTCACATCACCGGCCTGTTCGCGTTCACGACGGCGTTCCTCACGGGTCTGACGGTTGCCGGAGCGTTCCACTTCCTTGTCGCTATCGAGGACCGCTGCACCCTTGTCGACGGGCAGGATGACCGTGTCAGCGGTCTTGGACGGATCCTTGGCGATCGCCTTGGCCTTGTCCAGTTCCTCCTTGGTCGACGCAGGCGCTTCCGTCTGCGGAATGGCGACCTGATTGGGAACGGGTTCGCCGGCAGGCGCCTGTCCGGTTGTGGCGCCATTTGGGGGCGGAGGCGTCGGCGTGCCTGGCAGCGGTGCTGCGGGCTCGGTTTTACCCTGGCCTTCTACCGGCGGCTTTTCGGAAGGCTGCTGACCGGGAGCAGGATTGGGCTGCGCCTCGGGAGCCGGCGGTCGCGCAGGCGTGGGCGCTTCGGTGGGTACAGGCGCTTCCTTCGCAGCGGGTTCCGGCGCGGCCGGCTTTTTCTCCGGAACAGCCTTTTCAGCCGGTTCCGATTTCTGTTCCGGGGCCTTTTCCTCTACCTGCGGCTTTTTCTCGGCTGCCGGCTCGCGGGGCTTGGCCGGCTGTTCGGCATTTTCCGGACGTGCGGCGGGCTGTTCGGCAGCCGGCTCCTTCGCGCGTTCCTTGCGCGGACGCTGTTCGCCCTCGCCCGCAGGCTGTTCTGCCCGTTCGGGTTTGCGCGGACGTTCCTTTGGCTGCTGTTCGGCCGGTGCTGCTTCCGGTGCGGCTTCACGCTGGCGTGCCGGCTGCTGCTCGCCTCCACCCTGGGGCTCCTGCGCACGTTCGGGACGGCGTGGGCGCTCCTGCGGCTGCTCGGCAGGCGCAGGCTCGGGGCGGGCCTCGCGCTGCTGCTGAGGCTCGCGCTGGGGTTCCGGCTGAGCTTCGCGCTGCGGTTCCCGTTGAGGTTCAGGACGCGGCTCGGCGGGGGCTGCCTCCTGCTTGGGCTCGGGCGGCCGTTCGCGTGGTGCTTCCGGCGCCTGTTCCTGCTTTGGAGGTTCGGCCTGCGGCTGCGCCTCTTCGGCCTGCTGGCGCTTCTTTCGCAGCTCCTCTTCCGGGTTCTGTTCCTCCGGCTGCGCCTGAGCCAATATCATCGGAGCCGCAGACTCGTGAGTCTGCGATTGCGGCATCTGCGCCTGCGCCCGCGCGGCCCCGGCAAAACCGGCGGCGGCCGGTTCCACCGCGATCGCCAGCGACATGAGGGGGAAAACCACCCCCGTCAGCAATGTGTTCTTCTTCAGCATCGGTGCTTCCTCATCTGCCAATCGTTATACATCGCTTATGTCGCGACATGTTTTAATCCGGCTGCGCGTGCAGGCGCTGGTCAACGCCTTGCACAGGCTTCGGTTCCCATGATGACCAAAGCCTTCTGTACTGGAAATGAACAGATCAAGGCGTTTTCGTGATGGCGCCGCGGCCAAATCGCGCTGGCTAATATTGCAGTTGCATTTTTTGACCAACCGGATGAATAATCTGAGCCATGCCGAAGGCCACGAAGGGTGAAAGCCATTCTGTTGCGCCTGGCGCTCAAGGCGTCCGCACTGAAAAAAACAACAGACTGCGGATGAACGACCAAAAGAGAGGATCGAAATGCCTATTTCCACCCGTCTGCTTGCAGCCGTATCGATTGCCGCCATCTCGCTGTTTTCAGGTGCTGCCCTCGCGCAGGACAAGATCGTCATCGGCACCGAAGGCGCCTACCCGCCTTTCAACAATCTTGAGGCCGACGGCACGCTGACCGGCTTCGACATCGACATCGCCAAGGCGCTCTGCGTCGAGATGAAGGCCGAGTGCACCTTCGTCACCAATGACTGGGACGGCATCATTCCGGCCCTGCAGGCCAAGAAGTTCGATGCCATCATCGCGTCGATGTCGATCACGCCCGAGCGTCTCGAGAAGGTCGACTTCTCCAAGAAATATTACAACACCCCGCCGGCAATCGCCGTGCCGAAGGATTCGACGATCAAGTCGGTCGACGATCTGAAGGGCAAGTCGCTCGGCGCCCAGGGCTCCACCACCCACTCCAACTATGCCGAAAAGCATTTTCCGGGTTCCGACCTGAAAATGTATCCGACCGCGGACGAATATAAGCTCGATATCGCCAACGGCCGCATCGACGCCGTCATCGACGATATCGTCGTCCTTTCGGAATGGCTGAAGACGGATGCCGGCGCCTGCTGCAAGATCCTGACGCCGCTTCCGGTGGATGTCGAGATCAACGGCAATGGCGCGGGCGTTGCCGTGCGCAAGGGTGACACGGCGCTTGCCGACAAGTTTACCGCCGCCATCGCCGGCATCCGCGCCAACGGCAAATATCAGGAAATCAACAAAAAATACTTCGATTTCGACGTTTACGGCCAGTAACAGGCACAGTGCTTGTTGAAATCTCGTGGCGGAAGGCTTGCCCTTCCGCCATTTTTGTTTGAAAACGTAACCATAACAATCACGGCGGCTTAAGACCGCGGGGGAAAACTGGCATGAGCGGAGCATTTTCCGCCATAGGTGCGTTCTGGACCTATGTCTCGACACTTCTCGATCCCTTCTGCGGACCGGTCGGTCTCTTCTCGCTTTTCGGAAACGGCACCCTCGTCGCCTGCGGCGATGCCGGCTGGGGCGACGAAATCGCCTTCGGCGTCAAGGTCACCATAACCCTGGCGCTTGCCACGCTGCCCGTCGGGCTGCTGATCGGTTTCCTCATCGCGCTCGCAGCGCAATCCGAGGAAAAATCGCTCAGGCTCGCGGCCGGTATCTACACCACCATCTTTCGCGGCCTGCCGGAACTCCTGACGCTCTTCATCGTCTATTACGGCATCCAGATATTGCTGCAATCGGTCGCGGGTTATGTCGGCATCACCGGCCCCGTCGAGATCAACGCCTTCGTGGCGGGCATGATCGCGCTTTCCGTGGTGTTTTCGTCCTATGCCTCCGAAGTGCTGCTATCCGCCTTCAAGGCCATCCCAAAGGGGCAATATGAGGCAGGCCACGCACTCGGCCTTTCGCGTGGCCGCACCATGGTGCTCATCATCATTCCGCAGCTGATCAGGATCGCCCTGCCCGGCATGACCAATCTCTGGGTCATCCTGCTGAAAGACACCTCCTATGTCTCGATCATCGGCCTTGCCGATATCGTGCGCCAGACCGGCATCGCCGCCCGTGTCAGCAAGGAAGCCTTCTTCTTTTACGGTATCGCCTGTCTGCTCTATCTTATCCTCGCACTTCTCTCCTCCATCGGGATCGGCTTCATCGATCGCTGGTCGCGCAAATCGGAGGCGAGCCGATGAGCCACGTTCAGGAACTCATTCCACCGCGCCCTGCCCCGGTTGCCGTCGACAAACCGCTCAATATCTCGCGCATCGCCGGTATTGCCGTCATCACACTCTGGCTGCTGCTCGCTGCCGGGCTGCTCTTTGCCATGATCGAAGGCTGGGACTGGGCGAAATTCGAGCGTTACGGGCCGCGTTACATTGACGGCCTCATTACCACCATCACATTGGTCGGCAGTTCGATCATCCTCGGCGCCATCCTCTCGGTGCCGATCGCCTTTGCCCGCATGTCGGAAAACCGCGTCCTCGGCGCGCTGGCCTATGCCTATGTCTACGTGTTTCGCAGCACGCCGCTGCTCGCGCAGCTCTTTCTGATCTATTACGGCCTCGGCAGCTTCCGCCAGGGGCTGGAAACCGTCGGCCTGTGGTGGTTCTTCCGTGAGGCGTGGTATTGCGGCCTCCTGTCGCTCACCCTCAACACTGCCGCCTATCAGGCCGAAATCCTGCGTGGCGCGATCCGCAGCGTGCCGCAAGGCCAGCACGAAGGCGCCGCCTCGCTCGGCCTCTCGAAATTCATCACCATGCGCAAGGTCATCCTGCCGCAGGCGCTCATCGTGGCGCTGCGTCCCTATGGCAACGAGATCATTCTGATGATCAAGGGCTCGGCGGTGGTCTCCATCGTCACGGTCTTCGACCTGATGGGACAGACGCGTTACGCCTTCTCCCGCACCTTTGATTATCAGGCCTATCTCTGGGCCGCGATCTTCTACCTGACGATCGTCGAGACGCTCCGACACGTCTGGGCATGGCTGGAAGCCCGCCTGACGCGCCATCTCAAGCGCTAGCGCGCCATCGCGCAGAGTTGGCAGCACTCACTAAGCAAGGCTGCCAACATTTTGAAAAATATAACTATTTTGTGACAGTCCGTGCCTTTGGCAAGCTTGGATTAACCATCCCGTGTTCCCATATCAGATACAGCGGCAATGCTGTTATCGGCAATCATGAAAACGGGAACCGCCGTCATGAACAAGGACATGGAAATGATGCTGAGGGGCTACGGCCTCACCACCGCCCAGATTTTCTATCGCATGCCGGACCATCCGCTGGTTCTTCAGACCTATGTCTGGCAGGACTATGATCTCGCCCCGGACTTCCCCGAAATGCACGGTTTCCTCAAATTCTGGCAGGAAAAGCTCGACGGACCGTTGCACTCCGTCCGCTATGTGCACCGGCAGGTGATCTCGGCGCAGGAATGGCGCGCGCTGAAAGGAGAGTTCATCCTCCACTGATCTATCGCGCCATATAAACATTGCGCCCATGCCCGTTGCGGCTTACAGCAGACTTCAACTGAAGACGCTGACGGATACCGCACGATGACGAAGAATCAGAAAATTGACGAAGAGGCGCTTGCCGAAGCCTATAACCGCGCGCTGGCGCTTGAAAAAGCAGGCGATGTGGATGCCGCGGTAAAGGCCTATGAAGAGGTTCTGGCCATCGATCCGGAAGATCACGGCGGCGCGGCCGTCCGCATCGCCGCCATGGGCCGCGGAGAGCCGCCGTCGAAAGCGCCTGACGCCTATGTCGAAACCCTGTTCGACCAGCATGCCGAAGCCTTCGAAGATATTCTCGTCGAACAACTCGGTTATGCCGTGCCGATGATGGTGCGCCAGCGCCTGCAGACGCTGAAGCTCGGCCCCTTCAAGCGCCTGCTCGATCTCGGCTGCGGCACCGGCCTGACCGGCGAGGCGCTGCGCGACATGGCCGACGACATCACCGGTATCGACATTTCCGAAAACATGGTCGAGATCGCCCATGAGAAAGACCTCTACGAGACGCTTTATGTCGCCGAAGTCGAGGATTTTCTCGAGGACAATGACGACGAGCCCTTCGACATCATCACCGCAACCGATGTGCTGCCCTATCTCGGCGCGCTGGAACCGCTGTTTTTCGGCGCCGCCGAAAACCTCGTCCCCGGTGGGCTGCTGATCTTCTCCTCGGAAACTCTACCGGAAGCGACCATGGCCGGACGCCCCTATATCGTCGGCCCGCACCAGCGTTTCGCCCATGCGGAAACCTATGTGCGCGAAAGACTGGCGGCGACCGGTTTCGAGGTTCTCGAAGTCACCGATATCAACGTACGCATGCAGGACGGCAACCCGACACCGGGTCATCTGGTGGTTGCGAAGCTCAAGGGCTGATGCAGCTTCGACTTCTTGCACCTCAACGTTGCCACAGGTTTCTTCTCCCCGCCGGGGAGAAGATGGCCCGAAGGGTCAGATGAGAGGGTAAGCTCTCCGCATATCCCTGCCGTCGCCCCCTAATCCCGCTGCGGCGACCTTCTCCCCGGCGGGGAGAAGAAACAAGCGGCACGCACTCGTCCTGCATGCGACGAACACGGCACTTACCTGAATCAATCTCTCAGCAATAACAGCCAGACGGTTGAAGAGACTCGACTTTCCCGCCCGCCTCAGCTCGCCTTCGGCCGCCAGACGATATCGGCGACCTTGAGCTTCTTCGGCACGATTTTCAGATCGTAGAACTCGTCGGCAAGCGCCTGCTGATAGCTGACAGCCTTATCAGGAACCAGCGAGACCCGTCCGAGATCCGCACCCGGGCGCGTCAGCGAAACCTTGGTGACATCCTCCGGAACGCCGGTGATCGCCGCCAGCGACTTCGCCGTCGCGTCAATATTGGCCTGCGCCCTTGCGCCGACATTCGCCAGCTCCTTGAGGATCAGGGGCACGAGATCGGGATTGCTTTCGACGAAATCGCCATTGGCGAGGAAGTAACTCCAGGGATCGACAATCCCCTCGGCCGTCGCGAGAACCCGTGTCGTCGGTTCTTTTTCGGCCACCGCGAAATAAGGATCCCAGATCGACCAGGCATCGATGCTGCCGCTGCGGAAGGCGGCGGCCGCATCCGGCGGGGCGAGATCCACGGGGGTTATATCATTCAGCGTCAGCCCCGCCTTCCGCAATGCTTTCACGGTGACATTGTGGGCGCTGGAGCCGCGCTTGAAGGCAACCTTCCTGCCCTTCAGATCCGCCAGCGTCTTCAGCGGCGAATCCTTCTGCACGAGGATTGCCGAGCCACCGGCCGCGCCCTTATAGGTGCCCACATAACGCAGATTGCCACCGGCGGCCTGCGCGAAGAGTGGCGGCACGTCGCCCGTCGGCCCGATATCCAGCGCGCCCGCACCAAGCGCTTCGAGAAGCGGCGGTCCGGAGGAAAACTCCGACCATTTGACCTCGATGCCGCGATCCTTCAGCAGCGCTTCGAGCGCACCCTGGCTTTTCGCCAGCGCAATCACGCCATTTTTCTGCCAGCCGATCCGCAATGTGGTGGTTGCGGCACCAGCCCGCCGGACATGCGGCAGGAACACCGCCCCCGTCGCACCCGCAATCAGTCCCAATGTTCCGCGTCTTGTGAGCATGTGGATATCCTTCGCTGTTGCCATCCTTCAATAATGAAAGCGTAGATATTCGAGCGAATTTATCAAAATAACGCTTTGCGCGGCGGCAGCACGAAGAGAATTGAATGTGCGAATTTGCCGTTACGGGCGGAATAAGATTGTCGCGCCGCAGGGAAGCGCCCTTTGGCACACCTCCTTGCGCGACTGTGAGTCAACCCGCTTGCGCAGTTGCGGACCGACCAGACCACAAACGGAAAATGCCCTTCCCGGCAGCCGGAAAGGGCATTGATCTAAGCCTGATCAAGCGGGGATCACTCCTCGCCGGATTTCGGATTGTCGAGAAGCATGTAATCGAGCGGCAGTTCCGTCGTATATTTGATCTGTTCCATGGCAAAGGCCGACGACACGTCGCGAATCTCGATCTTGGCGATCATCCGCTTGTAGAAGGCGTCATAGGCCGCGATGTCAGGCACGACGACGCGCAGCAGATAATCGACATCGCCGCTCATGCGGTAAAACTCAACGACTTCCGGAAACTCGGACACCACCTCGGAAAACCGCTTCAGCCATTCGATGGAATGGGAAGCGGTGCGGATGGAGACAAAAACGGTGACCTTGGTGTTGACCTTGACCGGATCCAGCAGCGCCACGCGCCGACGGATGACACCGTCCTCCTCCATCTTCTGGATACGCCGCCAACAGGGCGTCGTGGAAAGGCCGACCTTCTTCGCCAGATCAGCGACAGCCAAGGTGGAATCTTCTTGCAGAATGCGCAAAATCTTACGGTCTAGGCGATCCAATGCGTCTACCCTCCTGAATTAATTTCCTTTCAATACACTAATTTTTAGAGAAAAACAGAAAATTGTTTCACTAAAGCCGCATTTCCACATGTCGGCGAAGAACAGGAAGCAGCTCCTCCGTAAACCACGGGTTCTTTTTCAGCCAGCCGGTGTTACGCCAGCTCGGATGCGGTAGCGCAAAGATGGCCGGCCCCGAATTCGAGTGAAAATAGCTGCGCCAGTCGCGCACCGTCTCGGTCATGGTTTTTCGCCGACTGTCACCAAGGTGGAAGGCCTGCGCATATTGGCCAATGGCAAGGATGAGCTCCACCTGCGGCATGGCCGCCATCACCCGCTCCCGCCATTTGGGCGCACATTCGCGTCGCGGCGGCAGGTCGCTGCCCTTGTCGTCATAACCGGGAAAACAGAACCCCATCGGCACGATGGCGAAACGGTCCGGATCGTAAAACGTCGCCCGGTCCACATTCAGCCACTGGCGAAGCCTGTCACCGGAAGCATCGTTGAAGGGCAGACCCGTTTCATGCACACGAAGCCCAGGCGCCTGCCCGGCAATCAGGATGCGCGCCTTCTTCGACATCACCACCACCGGCCGTGGTTCGTGCGGCAGACGATCGGAAGCACCTTTGAGCGGCGTATCACGACAGAGGCGACAGCGGGCGATCTCGGCACGCAGCCCATCCAGCCCGTCATCAGGTATCGATGGAGCCCGATCTGTCTCAGCCATTTTTCCACCCCAGAAGATGACGGACGATGGTCAAAAACCCAGCCGCTGGCGTCTCGATGTCGGCCGCACGGTGCTCACGCCGCCATTCCGCCGGTTTTTCGAATTCTCCAGCCCAGATACCGCGTGCCTCGCGGCGCGCTGTCGCCTGCTCGCCGGAAAACTGGAAATAACCGGAGGCAACGGCAAAACCCGCCGCCACCATTTCCGACGAAACATCCTTCTCATCCGCCGTACAATAAACCAGCAACCGCCCGTAACGATCTCTGGAACTGCCGGAACAGGAGACTTGGGCGTCGTCCATCAACCTTCGCAGAAAGCGGCGCGCCTCCTCGCCGCAGGGCCAGCTCTCGCCGCCGCGCACGCATGTCTGCGAAAGCTCGGGCGCGTCGATGCCGAGCAGCCGGAACCGCTCACCGCCCTTTGCGAGCGTGTCGCCATCGATCACGAAGAAACGGCCGCTATGGGTCTCGCTATTGACGAGATCCAGCTTGGCGGCAATCAGAATGCCGAGAAAAACCGTCGCCAGAAAAAGCCCGCCGTCGCGAAAGGCCGAAAAACGCCTGCGTCTGCCTCCATTTCGTCCCATGTAACAACAAACCCTTGTCAGAAATGGCAAACAAATCCTTTCACGGCAGCATCTTCTTAAGATTTTGCGCGTAGCCTGCAAGGGTTCATGTCACCCCACGTTGTAACAATGAGTAAAAGCGTCAGCACGTCCACGGACAAGATCATCGTCGACCGGTCGAAAAAACACCGCAACAAGGCTGTTTTCGACACGGTGAAGACGACACGCGAACGCCTGCAGCAGGGCGCTGGCGGAAGTGACGCTTATGAACGTGAAATGCTGACGATGCATATCGCCGAAGCCCTTCAGGGCGCGATGATCATGCCGCTCTTCATCGTACTCGCCTCCATCATCGGTTTGTACATCACCCGTGACATAGGGCTGATCATCTGGTCGCTTATCGCCCTCAGTTTCCACGCCATGTCGCTGATGCTGGCCAAAAGGGCGGCAAAACAGGAAATCACAGCGGAAAATCTGCAGCATTGGCGTAATCTCTTCCTTGGCATGCAGATCCTCATCGGTTGCGCCTGGGCGATGTTTGCGCTCGCCGAACCGGCGCGCAATGATCCGACACTCGTCCTCTTCTTCAAGGGCGCGACACTGCTGATCGCCCTTTCGCTCACCGCCATGGCCAATTTCATGCTGCGGCGGGCGACATTCATGACCTTCCTGCCGGTGCTGGCCGCTCTCTGCGTCACTTCGGCCATATCGCGCGATCCCTTCGATGTCGGCCTTGCCCTGATGTTCGGCATGGCGATCCTTTTCTGTCATCGCATCACCAGCCGGCTTTATCAGACCAGCGTCAAGCTGCTTTCGTCGCAGACTGAAAAGGACGATCTGATCGCCGAACTCGAAGTCGCCAACTCGGTCTCGGATGAAGCGCGGCGGCGCGCGGAAGAGGCGAATCTGGCAAAATCACGCTTTCTCGCCTCCATGTCGCATGAGCTCAGGACCCCGCTCAACGCCATTCTCGGCTTCTCCGAAGTCATGGCCTCGGAAGTGCTCGGTCCGCTCAATAATCCGCTCTACAAGGAATATTCCGGTGATATCCACCGCTCCGGCCAGCATCTGCTCGATCTGATCAACGAAATCCTCGACCTGTCGCGCATCGAAGCCGGCCGCTACGACCTCAACGAGGAATCGATCTCGATGCTGGAAATCGCCGAGGATTGCATCGGCATGATCCAGCTTCGCGCCCGCGCCAAGACGATCAGGATTTCGCAGCAATTCGAAAGCAGCCTGCCGCAGGTATGGGCCGATGAAAAATCTATCCGCCAGGTGATCCTGAACCTCCTCTCCAATGCGGTGAAATTCACGCCGCAGGGTGGCGAAATTCTCGTAAAGGCAGGCTGGACGGCGGGCGGCGGGCAATATGTCTCGATCAGGGATAACGGCCCCGGCATTCCCGAAGACGAAATCCCCATCGTCCTTTCGGCCTTCGGTCAGGGATCTATCGCTATCAAGAGCGCTGAACAGGGAACGGGGCTAGGCCTGCCCATTGTTCAGGCCATCCTCGCCAAACATGATGGCCAGTTCATCCTGAAGTCGAAATTGCGCGAGGGCACCGAAGGCATCGCCATCCTGCCGGCAAAGCGCGTGCTGCAAAGCCTGCCGGCCGTGGAGGAAACCCACGCCATCCAGCCGCGCCGGCGATCCTTCGCCTGAGACACCTCAGAAGAACAGCGTCGTCACCAGCGAATAAAGCACGAAAAATCCGTTTGCCATCAGAAGGCAGAAGACGGCGAAGGAGCCGAGATCCTTGGCATGCCGGCCGACCGAGGAGATTTCCGGCGAAATACGATCCACCAGTTCCTCAATTGCGGTATTGAGCGCCTCGACCGCAAACAGAAGCAGCATCAGCACCGTAAAGACGAGAAGATGCGCAAAGGGCGCTCCGGCCACCAGAAGCAGGGCAAGTCCGACGCCAAAGGCGAGAACCTCATGACGGAACGCCGCCTCCTGCCATAGCCTTCCCAGCCCCTGCACGGAATAACGTGCGGCGGCAAAAAGATGCCGCCAACCCTTTTCCTTGCGGAAGGCGGGCTCAGCTTGCTTCTTTTGCGGCGTCGCGTCCATCTTCGACCTCAATGGCTGATGCGGGTGTCCACACCCGCTGCTTCAAACGTCGCCATGCCGGAATGGCAGGCGGCGGCGGCCTTGACGATACCGGCGGCCAGAGCAGCACCCGTTCCCTCGCCAAGCCGCATGCCAAGCGCCAGAAGCGGCGTCTTGCCAAGTTTTTCGACGGCAGCGAGATGGCCGGGTTCACCCGAGACATGGCCGATCAGGCAATGGTCGAGCGCGGAAGGATTGGCCGCTTTCAACAATGCGGCAGCGGCCGTGGCCACATAACCGTCGATAAGCACGGGAATGCGCTGCACGCGCGCCGCAAGGATGGCGCCGGCAATCGCCGCAATCTCACGTCCGCCAAGACGGCGCATGATTTCCAGCGGATCGGACAGGTGATCTTTATGGAATTCCACGGCAGCCTTCACCGCCGCAATCTTGCGCGCCATGACATCGCCTTCCGAGCCGGTGCCGGGACCGGTCCACTCTTCCGCCGTGCCGCCGTAAAGCGCGAGATTGATCGCAGCAGCAATGGTCGTGTTGCCGATACCCATTTCACCGACGCAGAGGAGATCGGTTCCGCCGGCAATCGCTTCCATGCCGAAGGCCATGGTCGCGGCGCAGTCGCGCTCGGAAAGAGCCGGCTCGCAGGTGATGTCTCCGGTCGGATAGTCGAGCGCCAGATCGAATATCTTGAGACCGAGATCGTTGGAGACGCAGATCTGGTTGATCGCAGCACCGCCTGCCGCGAAATTCTCCACCATCTGCTGCGTCACCGACGTCGGATAGGGCGTGATGCCATGACGCGTGACGCCATGATTGCCGGCAAAGATCGCCACCAGCGGACGGGTGACGGCGGGCGAACGGCCGGACCATGCGGCGAGCCACATGGCGATTTCTTCCAGACGGCCGAGCGAACCGGCGGGCTTGGTCAATTGCGCATTGCGCTCCTTGGCCGCCACAAGCGCATGCGTGTCCGGGCCGGGAAGCTCGCGCAGCAGCGCGCGGAAATCATCGAAGGGCAATCCGCTCATGCTCATGGTATCAGTCTCTTTCGTAGCCGGGTTGGCTTTCGCATCGGCTCATGCGTCCGGAAACTTGTGTTTTCCGGCAAATCGGTCTTTGTTGCGCCTCTCATAATCGCGGATGCGCCGCGGAACAACCGGAAATGCAAGTACTGCAGCGGAGAGAGCATGAAGGCCGGGGATTTTATAACAGATGTCGTGCATTCCGTTGCCTTTCTCAGCCGCCTGCCGGTTCCTTCGCGCTTTTTCAGTGATGGTGACGACGTCTCGATGCGCCGCACCGCCCGCGCCTTTCCCGCAGCCGGCCTGTTGATCGCCCTGCCCGCGGCTTTCCTTGTGGTCCTTCTCGCCACCTTCGACGCCTCCCCCCAGCTCACAGGCTGGCTCGCCATCGCCGTCACCGCCCTCATCACCGGCGCGCTGCATGAAGACGGGCTGGCCGACATGGCCGACGGTTTCGGCAGCGGCAAGGACCGGGCCCGAACGCTTGACATCATGAAGGACAGTCGCATCGGCAGCTATGGCACGATCGCCATGATCCTGTCCTTCGCACTGCGCGCCACAGCACTTGCATCGCTGATCGAGACCCTGCCCGCCAGGACCGCCGCCGCCTGCCTGATCGCGGCACTGGTGATGAGCCGCGCCCTGATGGTGTGGCACTGGCAGGCGTTGCCGGCCGCAAAAACCACCGGCATCGCCGCCGCCGCCGGGCAGCCGGGGACAAGCGAGCGCAACATCGCGCTGGCGACCGGCCTCTTGCTGTTCGTGCTCTTCACGCTGCACGCCCTGTCCTTTGTGTCGATCGTGATCGTGGTCGCCGCAGCCTATCTGGCGGCGGCGCTATTCGGCAGGCTCTGCGTCAGCAAGATCGATGGCCACACCGGTGATACCATCGGCGCCTGCCAGCAGATCACGGAGATCGTGATTCTCATCACCCTTGCCCTCGCAGCATGACGGCCTGATATAGATCACCATGGAAACACCCTGCATTCACATCTGCTCCCTTGATGCCACCAACAGCCTCTGTATCGGCTGCGGCCGCACGCTGGAGGAAATCGGCGGCTGGGCGAGCTATAGCGACGAGAAACGCCGGAAGATCATGCAGGCGCTTCCGGAAAGACTGGCAAAAGCAGGCAAGGACGCCGCCAAGGAGACGCGCACCGCATGAACAGGCTGACTATCGTTCTCCTCCTGCTGGCCGTCGGTCTCGGCCTGCTTCTCGTCAATCACGACAGCGGCCGCACCTTCGGCATCGATAACGACAAGTTCGGACAGATGATCTATTTCCTGCCGATCGCCGGGCTCCTGTCCGTCGGCATTCTGGCGGGAAGGCGCGGCAGCTTCGGCACCGTCATTCGTCAGCTAGCCGTCTGGCTCGTCATCATCCTCGGCCTGGTCTCGCTTTATCTCTATCGCTACGACCTGCAATCCTTCGGCGACAGGCTGCTGGGCGGGTTGATGCCCGGCCGCGCCGTGGTGGTAACGACCTCAGGTGGCGAACAGGAGATAATACTGCACAAATCGATGAGCGGTCACTTCGAGGCGAATGTCGGCGTCAACGGCAAGACCATCCACATGCTCGTCGACACCGGTGCAAGCTCCGTGGTGCTCGCCAATGCGGATGCGGCGACAATCGGCATCGATACAACGAGCCTGCGCTACACCGTACCTGTCATGACGGCGAACGGTCGAACGGCGGCGGCTCCCATCACCCTGTCGGAAATCGGCATCGGCCCCATCATGCGGCGCAACATCCCTGCTCTCGTCGCGCAGGACGGGCAATTGGGCCAGAGCCTGCTCGGCATGAGCTTCCTGTCTACCCTCGGCTCGCTGCAGATGCAGACCGACGAACTGAGATTGCGGGATCGGTAAAAGCTCGCCGCCGGGCGATCATTCACATTGCTCCGACCTGGTTACCTGCTTCTGAAAGGAATTTCCCCGGTCAGGAAATAATCGGATATTCTTTTCGCCGATCACCTGTCGCAGCGCAGCATTGCCCCTTGATTCCCCCTTGATTGATAAATTATGTTGGCAATGTTCTCAGGGCGGGGCGCAATTCCCCACCGGCGGTATCGGGATTTTCCCGGAGCCCGCGAGCGCTTTCGGCCTCCAAAACCGAAAGGTCAGCAGATCCGGTGAGAGGCCGGAGCCGACGGTATAGTCCGGATGGAAGAGGACAAGGCATTGACGCCCGCGCTCTGCGGGCTTCGCATTGCATTGTTCGCCCAAGGGATATTTGGCGCTTCTCGAAGCGCGAAAATGCCGCAAAACGGCATAACCCTTGAAAGGCTTGAAAGAAAATGACCATTGCTAGAATTGAAGACGCGATCGAAGCCATTTCCCGTGGCGAGATGGTGATTGTCGTTGACGACGAGGATCGCGAAAATGAAGGCGATATCATCGCCGCCTCCGACAGCATCACACCGCAGCAGATCGCCTTCATGATGAACCATGCGCGCGGGCTCATCTGCGTCGCCATGCCGGGCGAGCGTCTCGATGCGCTCGACATTCCGCTGATGGTGTCGCGCAATACCGAATCCCTCAAGACGGCCTTCACCGTGTCGGTGGACTATATTCCCGGCACCACGACAGGCATTTCGGCGGCGGACCGGGCCAATACCGTGCGTGCACTGGTGTCGGAAGGTTCGCGTCCGGAAGACTTCGCCCGCCCCGGCCATATCTTCCCGCTGCGCGCCAATCCTCAAGGCGTCCTCGGTCGCACCGGCCACACCGAAGCAGCGGTGGACCTGTGCCGCCTCGCCGGCAAATACCCCTGCGGGACCATTTGCGAAATCGCCAATGATGACGGCACCATGGCCCGCCTGCCGCAGCTCAAGGTCTTCGCCGAGCGCCACGGCCTGCTCATCGTCACGATCAAGGACCTCGTCTCCCATCTGAAGGGCGAGGTTGTGGAAGACGTGGCACAGAAGCAGGTTGCGTGATCCCCGCATGCCTGTGTCGTGAATACGAAAACGCCCGGCGTGAGCCGGGCGTGAAATGGGTAACTGAAGCGCTGAAACCTCAGTTGCGCAGCCTGTAACCCGTCTTGAACATCCAGCTGACGACGCCAAGGCAGATCGCGAGAAACAGCGTGATCATCGCAAGGCTGATGACGGGATTGACGTCGGCGATCTCGTAGAAGCTCCAGCGGAAACCGCTGATGAGATACAGCACCGGATTGAAATGGCTGACCGTCTGCCAGAAGGGCGGCAGCATGTCGATGGAATAGAAGCTGCCACCGAGGAAGGTCAGAGGCGGCACCACCAGCATGGGGATGAGGTTCAGCTGCTCGAAATTCGTCGCCCAGATGCCGATGATGAAACCGAACAGGCTGAAGCTCACCGCCGTCAGCACGAAGAACAGGATCATCATGAACGGATGGGCGATGGTGATATCCACGAAGAAGGATGCCGTTATCAGGATGATCGTGCCGATCATCAGGCCTTTCGTCGCCGCCGCCCCCACATAACCGGCGACAATTTCCGTCATCGATACGGGCGCTGACAAAATCTCGTAGACCGTGCCGGTGAATTTCGGAAAATAGATGCCGAAGGAGCCGTTGCTGATGCATTGCGTCAGAAGCGTCAGCATGATGAGACCGGGCGTTATGAACGCGCCGTAGGAAACCCCTCCAACCTCCTGAATCCGCGAACCGATCGCGGTTCCGAAGACGATGAAATAAAGCGAGGTGGAGATGACCGGCGATACCACGCTCTGCAACAGGGTGCGGCGGGTACGCGCCATTTCGAACAGGTAGATGGCCTTGATGGCTTCGAAGTTCATTTCTGGCCTCCCACCAGCGAAACAAAGATATCCTCAAGCGAACTCTGCCGCGTTGAAATATCCTTGAAATGGATGTTGGCGGCGGAAAGAGCGCTGAGAAGATCGGCGATTCGTCCCTGCTCGCCATTATCCTCGATTTCATAGGTGACGGTGCAGCGGTCGTCCGAAAGCGTCAGGCCGAAAGCCGAAAGACTATCCGGCAATTTCTCGACGGGATGCGCAAGCTCAAGGAAAAGCTGCTTGCGGCCGAGCTTCTTCATCAGCGCCGTCTTTTCTTCCACCAACAGCAATTCGCCGCCATTGATCACGCCGACACGGTCGGCGATCTCTTCCGCCTCCTCGATATAATGCGTTGTCAGGATGATGGTGACGCCCTTGGCGCGCAGTTCGGAAACCACATTCCACATGTCGCGGCGCAGAGCCACATCGACGCCGGCGGTGGGTTCGTCAAGGAACAGAACCTTCGGCTCGTGCGCCAGCGCCTTGGCAATCAGCACGCGCCGTTTCATGCCGCCGGAAAGCTCCCGCAGCATATTGTCCTTCTTGCTCCAGAGCGACAGGGATTTCAGAATACGCTCGATCAGCTCCGGGTTCTTCTTCTGCCCGTGCAGGCCGCGCGAGAAGCTGACGGTGTTCCAAACGGTCTCGAACTGGTCGGTCGTCAGCTCCTGCGGCACGAGGCCGATCAGGGCGCGGGTCTGGCGAAAATCCTTCACCACGTCATGCCCGCCGACAAACACCGACCCCTCGCCCGGATTGACGAGACCGCAGATGATGGAGATCAGCGTGGTCTTTCCGGCGCCATTCGGCCCGAGAAGGGCAAGGATTTCGCCCTCTCTGATATCGAGGCTGACACCCTTTAACGCCTGAAAGCCATTTGCGTAGGATTTGGTCAGATTCCGTATCGAAACAATGGCATTCATCGCGAATCTTTCGAAAAACCGAGTAAGATGCACGCCATATAGGCCGTGGAACGCGCAAATGCCAGTCCAATGCCAGTCCAGGGGCCTGAACACTGCGTTCGGCAGGGAAGGAAAATCAGCCGTAGACGCTATAGAAAAACTGCGCTGCGACGAAGACCAGAAACACACCGAAGGCCCGTTCCAGCTGCTTCTTGCTGAGCGCATGCGCCAGCCGCGCGCCATAGGGCGCAACGACAAGCGTGATGGGGATCAGGAGCACCACGGCGATCCAGTTGATGAAGCCGGTGGAAAATGGCGGCAGGCCCGCATCGCCCCAGCCGGCCCAGATGTAACCCAGGAGACCCGGCAGCGAAATCAGCACACCGACACCGGAAGACGTGGCAACCGCCTGATGGATGGTGCGTCCGTAGAGCGTCATGAAGGTATTGTTCATCACCCCGCCGCCAACGCCCATCAGGCCGGAAAAAAGCCCGATGCCCGTGCCCACCAGAAAACGACCCGGATTATTCGGCAGGTCTGAACCAAGATGCCAGCTCGCCCGGTTGAAGATCATCCGGAAGGCGAGCGCGAGCGCGATGAAGGCGAAGATCAGCCGGAGCGCGACGCTGGAGGCATGGGCGGCCACGACAGATGCGAGGATGGTGCCGAGCGGCACGGCGACGATCCAGCCCTTCAGCAGATCGATATCGACCGCGCCCTTCTGGCGATGCGTCAGAAACGAACGGATGGATGTCGGCACGATGATGGCAAGCGACGTGCCGAGCGAAAGATGCATGCGCACCGCCTCCGGCACCTCCAGAAGGCCAAAGACATGGTAGAAGACGGGCACCAGCACCGCGCCGCCGCCGATGCCGAACAGCCCCGCCAGAAGACCGGCGATCACGCCAGCCGCCGCAAGCGCCGCGGCAAAGACCATTATCTCTGAAACAGGGGGCATGAAGGTGGGCTCCCGGGGTCCGTTGTCACAAACATGTGACCCTCATAGCGTATCAGAGACGGGCGGCAAGCCATGTTGGCCGCAGGTCAGTACGGCGCGATGTCTTTTGCCGCCTATCCCGCGCCGGATGGACCGCTTCTTGGGACCATGTCCCATTGCATGCCCTTGCAAAGACGCCGATATCCCCCCGATAAGGCAGTCTTCTTCACCGGCCTTCGGGCCGGTCTTTTTTTGCGAAGACCGAGAGTAGGCAAGCGGAGCTTCTCATGCAGCCGCCTCCCCCACCTCCGTCATTCCGGCCTTGAGCCGGAATCCAGCCAGCCCAAGTCCTTGGGCTGAAAAGACTCTTCCCGCCACGCGAGAGCTGCCTCGACCGGATTCCGGCTCAGCGCCGGAATACTGGGAAATGAAGCTGAACACCCTTTGAAATCCGCTAATCGCAATGCCTATAACCTGACTTGCGGGTGCGCAGGTCGAAGTGAAAATGGTTCCAGTGATTGGGATCGCTGCCCGGCCCGAGAACGGTCGAGAAATATTTGCAGCTATCGGACCTCACCGCCTTCAGCAGCGCTTTCTCGCGGAAGGCGAAGAAGCTCTTGCTGCGAACGTCGATCTCCTTGCCATTCTTCAGCGTGATGGTGCCGATATCGATGGCGTTGCCGCGCGCATGTTCGGACCACGGGTTGCTGGAGCGCGAATTCATCTTGCGGCAGGAATAACCGCCCATCGGCGTGATGCGGCCAACGCCCGAGAAATAACGGAAGCGCGAGGATGGCACGAGTTCGAACTTCACCCATTTGGCGAAGGCAAGCGTGACCTGGCAATTGAGCTTCACCGCCGGGCGGATGGCAACGCCGCTGGCGAGCCCGCTAAGTTCGATAGGATAGTCGATGCCGCAGGTCGGACCATCGGCAATGCGGGCCACATCGCGGAAAGCAACACCGAGGCGACGCAGTTCGGAGCGGCAGGCGACTTCAGAGGGCGGCATGACGCCGGGCGGCATGGAGCGATCGCTTTGCGGCCCACCCCGCGCCATGGGGTCGTTTGGCATCAACATGGCCACCTCCTCCACCGGCTGGCGGCGGGAAGACGCGCCAACGGGTGGCGGCGGTATCAGCCGCGATTGCCCGGCGCTCTGCTGCCGGCGCGGCGGAGCGACTGCGACCGGATTGTCGGTGCCGATACCATCCACCACCGGCTGCTCCGAAACGCCCTCGGCAATATCGGCATCCTGCTCTTCCGCAAGCCCGCGCACCGGCTCCACGCCCAGCATGGAATCCATGTTCACCCCCTCGCCTTCGGCGATCTGGCTGGAGGCGACCTGCTGGTTGGGCATGGCCTGATTTTGCATGGTCTGGGTCGGTACGCTGTGGCCGCTTGCCGCCATGCGCGCTTGATGCTGGGTATCAAGCGTTGAGTAACCCTGCCCGCCCTGCGGCGATTGCAGCAGGGGATCCTGCGAGGCGTAAGGCTCCGGCATCGGCTGAGACACGGCGGCGGGATAATCGGAGGACTGCCCGACCCGCTCGGCCTGATAGACGGCTCCTGATGGCGCGCTGTAGCCCTGCTGCCGCGACGAGCGGATGGCGCTGACACGCGTGGTGCCATCAACCTCGGCCGGCGGCACGAGGCCTTCCGCCGAACACGAAACCATAACCGTGGAAATCATCAGCAACGTCACAAGACGACGCGGAAGGGAAACATACGCCATACGAGAACCTGTACCTTCAGCGGCCGCTACTCGCGGCAATACAGGATAAATTTTAAAGAAATGAGGTAAACGAAACCTTATTGGTTGCGGGAAATAACGAACCTGGGTGGTGCGTGACGCTGCAGATGAAGGAGTCGCGATCGAAATTGGCTCGAAGGCGATGACAGAAATGCTGAAGCCTCTCCTCCAACATCCAGCACCGAAACCTCTCCTTCCGTCACCCAGCGCGCAAACTTCTCCTCCGTCATCCTCGGGCTTGACCCGAGGATCCATGGTCACGCCCGGTTGTAGATCCTCGGGTCGAGCCCGAGGATGACGTCGAGTGTGAAGAGAGCTTGTCAGTCACCCAAAGGCGCAGCCAAAACCACGCCCTCCAGTTTGCCCGAAACAGACAAAATCACGCCGCCCTTGAAACCTCGCGTCCCGCTCCCTGTCCGAGTTCGAAGCGTGACAACAGCGAGCGCAGCTGGTGGCTCTCCTCGGCAAGCGTCTGGCTGGCTGCCGTCGTCTCTTCCACCATAGCGGCATTCTGCTGCGTCATCTGATCCATGTGGTTGACGGAGGTATTGATCTCCTGCAGGCCCGTCGCCTGCTCCCGCGCCGCCGTGGCGATGGAGTTGACGTGGCCCTCGACGCGATTGACCAGTTCCACGATCTCGTCCAGCGCATCGCCCGTGGAGCGCACGAGCGCCACACCGCCGCCGACCTCTTCCGCAGAGCGGTTGATAAGGGTCTTGATCTCCTTGGCGGCATTGGCGGAGCGTTGCGCAAGTTCGCGCACCTCCTGCGCCACCACGGCAAAACCGCGCCCCGCCTCGCCCGCCCTTGCAGCCTCCACGCCGGCATTCAGCGCCAGAAGGTTGGTCTGGAAAGCGATTTCGTCGATGACGGAAATGATCTGCCCGATACGTTTGGACGAGTCCTCGATACGGCCCATGGCGTCGACGGCATTGCGCACGATCTCGCCGGAGCGCCCGGCGCTCGTTTTCGTGTCCTGCACCATCTGCCGCGCCTCATTGGCACGCTCGGAAGCGGTGCGCACCGTGGCCGTGATCTCGTCGAGAGCCGCTGCCGTCTCCTCCAGCGCCGCCGCCTGCTGTTCTGTCCGGCGCGAGAGATTGCCGGTTGCGCCGCTGATATCGGCAGCACTGTCATTGACGACATCGCCGGTTCTGGCAATCGCCTCGATGGCGCCATGCAGCGCGCCGACGGCCCGGTTGAAGTCCATGCGCAGCTTTTCATATTCGGCGCCGATATCGACAAGCTCGACGGTCAGATCACCATTGGCGAGCGCTTCCAGCGAGTTGCCGAGAGCATTCATGGCATGGGCCTGACGTTCGGATGCGGAACGCAGAACCATCTCATTGCCGTGCCGCGCCTCTTCCAATGCCCGCTGCTGATCCGCCTCGCGGGCCTGCAGGGCGCTGCGTTCATTGACGCTGTCGCGCAGCACCAGCAAGGTCTTAGCAATGGCGCCGATTTCGTTGCGACGGTCGGCAAACTGGATTTCGGCCTCGCCGTCACCATCCGCGATCCGCTTCATGCTTTGGCGGATAAGATCGATCGGCCGCGTTACGCTGCGCACGACGGCTGCGGCCACGCCGATCACCAGAAGGGCGGACAAGATGCACAGTCCGATATTGAAATAGGCGTCGCTCCAGAAAACCGCCTCAAGATCGTCGACATAGACACCGGTACCGACAATCCATCCCCAGGGCGCGAAACCGGCGACATGGGAGAATTTCTCGACAGGGTCGGGCGCGCCGGGCTTCGGCCAGTAATAGTCGACAAAGCCCTGGCCTCCCGCCTTCACCGTATTGACGAATTCAACGAACAGCGCCTTGCCGTTCGGATCCTTGTTGGCGGTTAGATCGGTGCCGTTCATCTCGGGCTTGATCGGATGCATCACCATCTTGGGATGCATGTCGTTGATCCAGAAATAGCCGCTGCCATTGCCATAACGCATCGCCGCGATCGTGGTCTTGGCCTGCTGCTGCGCTGCCTCCCGCGTCAGGGCGCCGCTCTGCTCCAGACGATAATATTGTTCGAGAATGGCGACAGCTGTTTCGTTCATGGATGCAAGCCCCGCTTTGCGCTCGCGCTCCATTTCATGGAAGGTTTCGAAGAGGCTGAATGTCAGCGCTGCGGTCAATATTGCCAGAAACAATGCAACGAGCGCATAAAGGCGCATAGATATCGTAACGTTTTTCATATTCCCCCCAACGCCGCTGACGGCACTTCGACCAGACGATGTTAAGGTTGAAAAATTTATTATCATTAAATACGCATGTTATACGTTAGTACTATCCCATAACGGCTTTCTGAGCCCCGCCAATACTCTTCGCAGTCGGTCAAGAACGCCACGGCAGCCCGAAATCCGACAACTGCCCTGCGGCTTTAAAGGGCTCGTTAACCCTGAGGTCCTATCCTCATCTGCCAAAATATACGGTATTGGGAGGCGCGCGATGGCACGGCCGAATTTCCGCTTTACGCATTATGACCTGAAGGAATTGCGGGCTGGGACGACCATTGAAATCTCCCTGTCGGCCGTCAACAATGTACGGCTGATGACGAGCGCGAATTTCCAGCGTTTTACCGAATTGCTCGATTTCAAATATCTCGGTGGCGTCGCGAAAAAATCACCGATCCGCATCAGCATTCCCGAGACAATGCACTGGCATCTGGTGATCGATGCGGAAGGGCATAGCGGCCTGGCGGAATCCTCGGTCAAGATGCTGCCAGCGCCGGCGCAGGCCATGCAGCACCGCAAAGCGTCCTGATTTCCGTTTAAAAACAAATGGATGCTGCGGCTTTGCGACTCATTTTGGCAAGCGCCTGATTCTTTTTGTGAAGACGGCGCTTAACGCGAACCGCGCTCGCGGCGCAGCTTCGCCCACCAGTCGAGACGCTTGCGGATTTCCCGCTCGAAACCCCTGTCGGGCGGATCGTAGAAGGTCGTGCGCCCCATTTTTTCCGGGAAATAATCCTGCCCTGAAAAGGCATCCGGCTCGTCATGGTCGTAACGGTAGCCGTCGCCGTAGCCCTCGCCCTTCATCAGCTTGGTCGGCGCGTTGAGGATATGCTTCGGCGGCACCAGCGAACCGTTTTCCTTGGCCGCCCGCATCGCCGATTTGAAGGCGGTATAAACGGCATTCGATTTCGGCGCAGTGGCGAGATAAACGCAGGCCTGCGCCAGCGCCAGCTCGCCTTCCGGTGAGCCCAGATAATCATAGGCGTCCTTGGCGGCGTTGCAGACGGCAAGCGCCTGCGGATCGGCAAGGCCGATATCCTCAACAGCCATGCGCACCAGCCGCCGCCCCAGATAAAGCGGGTCTTCGCCGGCATCGAACATGCGGGCGAGGTAATAAAGTGCCGCATCAGGGTCCGAACCACGCACGGATTTATGCAGCGCGGAAATGAGATTGTAGTGGCCGTCCTGGCTCTTGTCGTAAACCGGGGCACGGCGCTGCACGATGCGCGTCAGGCCTTCGGTATCGAAAGTCTCATCCTTGCGCGCGGCACGCCAGACCTCTTCGGCAAGCGTCAGCACGGCGCGCCCATCGCCATCGGCCATGCGGATCAGGCTCGCACGGGCTTCCTCTGTCAGCGGCAGGGGCTTTTGCTCCGCCTCCTCGGCGCGCTTCAGAAGTTCGCTGAGGCTGTCCTCGTCGTGCGAGCCGAAGGTCAGCACCCGCGCGCGCGACAGAAGAGCGGCATTGAGTTCAAAGGACGGGTTCTCGGTGGTCGCGCCCACCAGAATGATGGTGCCATCCTCCATGACCGGCAGAAAGCTGTCCTGCTGGGCGCGGTTGAAACGGTGAATCTCGTCGACGAAAAGCAGTGTCTGCCGCCCATTCATCCGCCTCGTGCGCGCCGCTTCGAAAACCTTCTTGAGATCCGCGACACCGGAAAAGATCGCCGATATCTGCTCGAAAGCCAGACCAGCCTCGCCGGAAAGCAGGCGGGCAACCGTCGTTTTACCGGTTCCGGGCGGCCCCCAGAAGATCATCGACCCCAGCGAACCGCTATCGATCATGCGGCGCAAAACGCCCTCTTCGCCCGTCAGATGCGGCTGCCCGCTCACCTCCGCCAGCGTCTTCGGACGCAGGCGATCGGCAAGAGGCCGCCGGTTGGCGACCTCCACGGGCACTTGCGGGGCAAAGAGGTCGTCGCTCATCGCAGGAACTGCCGGATACGCTGACCGTCGCGCAGGATTTCCACCCGCCAGAAACCGGGATTGTCATCCAGCGCCCTCTCGACCGCAGCCGTGGAGCCGATATCCGCACCGTTCAGCGACAGGATGACATCCTTCGGCTGGAAGCCGACGCGATAGGCCGGCGAGCCGCGCTTCACGTCGGTGATGACAACGCCGGTCACCTGCGAAGGCATGCGCAGCTCATCGGCAAGCTTCGGCGAGAGATTGGCGACAGTGGCACCAGCAAAGGGGTTGCGGCCCTCGAGCAGCCGCTCGTCGCGCGGCGCGGTTTCCGGCGCCGTATCAAGCGCGATGGTCACCTTTTTCTCTTTGCCCTTGTCCATCACAGTCAGTTCGGCGGATTTGCCGATGCCGGCGGTCGTCAGGCGATAACCGAGTGCATCCGGATGCTCGACCTCGAAACCATTGACGGCGGTGACGACCTGCCCAGGCTCAATGCCCGCCTTTTCGGCCGGGCCGCCTTTGACGACGCTGACGACGAGCGCGCCGCGGGCGCGGTGCAGGCCGAGCGCCTCGGCGACATCGGAGGTCACGGGATCGAAGGTTGCGCCGATATAGGGCCGCTGGAAACTCGCATCTCCCCGCTCGGCGGCAGCGACGAACACCCGGACCAGATTGGCGGGAATGGCAAAACCGATGCCGTTCGACCCACCGCCCTTGGAAAAGATGGCAGTGTTGATGCCGATCAGCTCACCCGCCATGTTCATCAGCGCACCACCGGAATTACCAGGGTTGATGGAAGCATCTGTCTGGATGAAGAAGCCGAAATCGCCCTGCGTCACCTGGTTGCGCGCAAGGCCGGAAACGATGCCGCTCGTCACCGTCTGGCCGACACCGAAGGGGTTGCCGATGGCAAGAACGAGATCGCCGACCTCAAGCGCATCCGAATTACCGAGCGACAGCACCGGAAACTGTTCCTTTGCATCGATCTGTAGAATGGCGAGGTCGATGCGGTCGTCCTTCAACAGCACCTTGGAGGAAAATTCGCGCCCATCCGCCAGCGCCACCTTGATGTCGTCAGCACCGTCGATGACGTGATTGTTGGTCACCACGAGGCCGCCGGCGGTGACGATCACACCCGATCCGAGCGATGACTGTTTTTCCGTGCGGTTCGGCATCTGCTGTCCGAAGAACTGCTCGAAGAAAGGATCGCCAGCAAAGGGGGAAAGACGCCGCTGCACGACACGCTCGGCATAGACGTTCACCACAGCCCCTGCGGTACGCTTGACCAGCGGCGCAAAGGACAGCTGCATTTCCGTGTGGCTCGACGGCACGGCCCTGTTGTCCTGCGCCTGCGCGCCCATGGGCAGGAGAACGAGCGCGGCAAGAAAGCCGGTGGACAGATACTTCAACACGCTTCGCATGTGATTCCTCATGGTCATCAGTATGATGGAGTTATAACGTCAAAGCCTGTAAAGCAAAGAGCGGCAAGATGATGGCCGGCCATTTCGGTGCGGGGACAAGCGCCGGCAGTTGGAACCAACCACGCTGTTTTTCGGTTTCACCCACCAGACTGTCCTCAAAAGAGACGCCCCATGCATCTGAAACGCACACTTCTTGCCTCCAGCATTATCCTCGCCTTCTCCGCTCTTGTTTCGCCGGCCAGCGCGGCAAGTTTCGATTGCACGAAACCCGATCTTGCGGCGGACGAAAAGGCGATCTGCGACAACCGCGCCCTCAACGACCAGGATGTGAAGATGGCCACCACCTTCGACATCCTCACCCAGCTGATGGCGATGGGCGCACGCGACACGTTGCGTGACGAACAGAGCCAATGGCTGAAGAGGCGCCAGGAATGCGCGGCGGATGTCGCCTGCCTCACCGGCGCTTACGAGGAACACATGAACAAGCTCGGCGAAGCGTTCCAGAGCATCAACAGACCGCTTTGATTGTCACGCCACGCGGATGATGTTCTCCATCAGCTCGTGCAGCTGGTCGCGATAGCCGGTTCTGGCCGAAGGCGCGTCCTCGCGTGAGGTCATGACAACGGAAAGTCGTTTGGCGGGTACGATATAAAGCATCTGCCCGCCATAACCCCAGGCATAATAGACCGTCGAACCCGCCATCTCCTTGATGAACCAGCAATAACCATAACCATCGCCGTTAAAGACGGAATTGGTGCGCTGTTGCCAGGATTGGTCGATCCAGCTTTGCGAAATCAGCCGCTCGCCGCCCGGCGTCACCCCGCCCAGCCGGTAGAGCTCGCCAAAGGCAAGCAGCGAGCGCGCCGTCATCGCCATCTGGTTGCCGCCGAGATAGATGCCCTGTGGATCACGCTCCCAGCCGCCGATGGCGAAACCCTCCAGCGGCCGGAACCAGTCGCGCGCCAGAGAGAGCGTCGAGCGGCCGGATGCCTTGGTCAATATCGCCGAAAGCAGATGCGTGGAGCCGGTGGAATAAAGCATGCCGCCGCCCGGATCTCCGGCAAACCCAGACCCCAGAGCCATCCGCACCCAGTTGCGGCTGGCGACCCAGCGACCGTAATTCGGCCCGGACATGCGCTCCAGACCCGATTGCATGGAAAGCAGGTTGCCGATTGTCACCCTTTCCAGACGCGGATCGGGGTTCTGCGGAAAATCACCGCGCAGAATAGTGGCAATCAGCTGGTCGGCCCCATCAAGTATCTTGCGATCGATCGCCATGCCGACCAGCGCCGAAATGACCGATTTCGAGGCCGACTTGATGTTGGTGGAACCGTTGAGGCCGGCGCCATGATAGGCGCGGCTGGCCACCTCCCCGCCATCGACACTGACGATGACGGCCTTGAGGCTCGAAAGCGCATCCGCATTCCGCAGCAATGGTTCGAAACGGACGCCGTTGCCGGCGCTTTGCGCGCGGGCAAGATGGGCAACAGGCAGGGACGCAATGAGGGCGAGTGCGGTTCTTCTTTTCATGCTGTTGAAGTTAGCAATCACCACGCCGTGGAAAAGCCCCGCTGGACGAAATCACTCCAACGTGACCGCGGGGATAGCGGGCATCCGGCCGGGAGTTTTCGAATTTACAACGGTAAAACAGCGGGTTGCGCCGGCTTTAAGAATCAAGCTCTGAGGCAATTGATTCTGTTTCTGAACCGCGAGCAGCATTCGCCAAAAGCGCAATAAAAAGCCGCCCCGAAAGGGCGGCTGGTCAAGGATGATAGATCTATCCTCACATTCAACGTCTTCCTCGGGCTTGTCCCGAGGATCCATGGCGTTCACGGCTTATGGATCCTCGCCTCAAGGCGAGGATGACGGAGGAAGGTTGCGCACCTTCGCCCTTGCCCGAAACCGCCGAAAAGGCGCTTACTCCGGCAAGATCCGAACGGCACCCTTGTCCGCGCTGGACGCAAAAGCGGCGTAGGCCTTCAGCGCCGTCGTCACGTTACGCTTGCGCGGCGCCTCCGGCTTCCAGCCACGCTCTTCCTGTTCGGCGCGACGCGACGCGAGTTCCGCATCCGGCACATTGAGGTTGATCGTACGGTTCGGAATGTCGATCTCGATGAGATCGCCCTGGCGTACGAGGCCGATTGCGCCGCCCTGCGCCGCTTCCGGCGAGGCGTGACCGATGGAGAGGCCCGAAGTACCGCCGGAGAAACGACCATCAGTGATCAGCGCGCAGGCTTTGCCGAGGCCCTTGGACTTGAGGTAGCTGGTCGGATAGAGCATTTCCTGCATGCCCGGCCCGCCCTTCGGCCCTTCGTAACGGATGACGACGACGTCGCCCGCCTTGACCTCATTGCCTAGAATGCCCTTCACCGCCGCATCCTGGCTTTCGTAAACGACGGCCGGGCCGGTGAATTTCAGGATGGATTCGTCGACACCCGCCGTCTTCACGATGCAGCCGTCGAGCGCGATATTGCCGTAAAGCACGGCCAGACCGCCATCCTTGGAGAAAGGCTTTTCGACCGAACGAATGACGCCGTTGTCGCTATCCGTGTCCAGATCGTCCCAGCGCGAGGACTGGCTGAAGGCCACCTGCGTCGGCACGCCGCCCGGCGCCGCCTTGAAGAACTGCCGCACCGTTTCGCTGTTGGTGCGGGTAATGTCCCAGCGATCGATGGCGTCGCCCAGCGTCGCCTCGTGCACCGTATAGGTGTCTCGATTGATAAGACCGCCACGCTCCAGCTCGCCGAGAATACGCATGATACCGCCGGCGCGGTGAACATCTTCCATGTGCACGTCCTGCTTGGCGGGCGCAACCTTGGAAAGGCAGGGAACCTTGCGCGAAAGACGGTCGATGTCTTCCATGCCGAAATCGACGCCGCCCTCATGCGCGGCCGCCAGAATATGCAGCACCGTGTTGGTGGAGCCGCCCATGGCAATATCCAGTGACATGGCGTTTTCGAATGCCGCCTTGTTGGCAATGGTGCGCGGCAGGACGGTTTCATCATCCTGCTCGTAATAACGGCGGGCCAGATCGACGATCAGATGGCCGGCCTCGACGAAAAGGCGCTTGCGATCCGAATGGGTGGCGAGCGTCGAGCCGTTGCCGGGCAAGGACAGACCCAGCGCCTCGGTCAGACAGTTCATTGAATTGGCCGTGAACATGCCGGAACAGGAACCGCAGGTCGGGCAGGCGGAACGCTCGATGATCTTGACGTCCTCGTCGGAAATCTTGTCGTCGGCAGCCGCGACCATGGCGTCGACCAGATCGAGCGCGACCGTCTTGCCATGCAGGACGACCTTGCCCGCTTCCATCGGGCCGCCGGAAACGAAGACGGCGGGAATGTTCAGGCGCATCGCCGCATTCAGCATGCCGGGCGTGATCTTGTCGCAGTTGGAAATGCACACCATCGCGTCGGCGCAATGGGCATTGACCATATATTCCACCGAATCCGCGATGATTTCGCGCGAAGGCAGCGAATACAGCATGCCGTCATGGCCCATGGCGATACCATCATCGACCGCAATGGTGTTGAATTCCTTGGCGACGCCGCCTGCCGCCTCGATTTCGCGGGCAACAAGCTGGCCAAGGTCCTTCAGATGCACGTGACCGGGCACAAATTGGGTGAAGGAATTGACCACCGCGATGATCGGCTTGCCGAAATCGCTATCTTTCATGCCGGTGGCGCGCCAAAGGCCGCGCGCGCCCGCCATGTTGCGGCCGTGGGTTGTCGTTCTGGAGCGATAGGCTGGCATGGTGTTTTCCTCGATCTCATGGCAGAAAAGCGCATTTCCGCCGAAGCGGTCAAATGCCCCCTGCCCCATTTTGCGGTTTTTCTAGCGCAAACCGCAAGCCCTGTCACTGTCACCTTCGGGCAAAACAGTACGGTTCGGTACGGTACGCTCCATCTATGTCCGGCAATTCGGGTGGCATCTCATCACAAATGCGCGATTTCCGCCGTCCCATCGTTGTTTTTACACAGAGCGCTGAAACATATCTGTGCAGCGACCGTATTGGCTATCATAATCGATTTATCGCCGATGCACCCGGCTTTTGTGGAGGTTTGAATGCCCGCCTATCGTCCGCCCGTAATCGCGGCAAGAGAAATCACGCCAAAGAATGTCTACCTCTCCAGACGCGGCTTCCTCAGCACGGCGGCAGGGCTTGCGGCAGTAGGGCTGGCTGGCCGCGAGGCGATTGCCGCACCGCTGTCGGCAACAGCCGGTGCGTACAAGCTGGATGAAAAGCTCACCCCGCTCGATGCGGTCACCAGCTACAATAATTTCTACGAATTCGGCGTTGGAAAATCCGACCCCAAGGAAAACTCCGGCAAATTCAAGCCCAATCCCTGGACGTTGAAGGTGGACGGCCTCGTCTCCAAGCCACAGGAATTCGCCATCGAAGACCTCATGAAATATCCGCTGGAGGAGCGCACCTATCGCATGCGCTGCGTCGAGGGCTGGTCGATGGTCATTCCATGGATCGGCTTCCCACTCGCCGCCCTTCTCGACAAGGTGGAGCCGCTCGGCAGCGCGAAATACGTGTCGTTCGAAACCGTGGTGCGGCCCGAGGAAATGCCGGGCCAGAGCGGCCTCTTCCAGCCTCTGTCCTGGCCTTATGTCGAGGGCCTGCGCCTCGATGAAGCGCGCCATCCTCTCACCATCCTCGCCGTTGGCCTTTATGGCGAGACATTGCCGAACCAGAATGGCGCGCCGATCCGCCTCGTCGTTCCCTGGAAATATGGTTTCAAGGGCATCAAATCCATCGTGCGGATCTCGCTTGTCGAGGAACAGCCGGAAACCACCTGGAAAAACTCCAACGCCCGTGAATACGGCTTCTATTCCAACGTCAATCCGCATGTCGACCATCCCCGCTGGAGCCAGGCAACGGAACAGCGCATCGGCGAAGGCGGCTTTTTCGGCACGCAGAACCGCCCGACCCTGATGTTCAACGGTTATGATGAGGTGGCAAGCCTTTATACCGGGCTGGATCTGAAAGCGAATTACTGACCATGGCCTTCGCCCTGCCGCTTCCCTCGCTGCCGAAGCGTTACCAGCCGGCGGCCATCTGGTCGCTTTATGTCATCGGCCTCTGTCCGGGCCTCTGGTATTTCTATCTCGCCGCAACCGGCGGCCTCGGCTTCAATCCGGTCAAGGATTTCGAGCACCTGCTCGGCATCTGGGCGCTGCGCTTCCTGTGTCTGGGCTTGCTCGTGACGCCGCTGCGCGACCTGTTCAACATCAATCTCATCGCCTATCGCCGCGCGCTGGGGCTGATCGCCTTCTATTATGTGCTGGCCCATTTCACCGTCTATCTGGTGCTGGATCGCGGCCTGATCATCAGTTCCATCGCCGGTGATATTCTGAAGCGGCCCTATATCATGCTGGGCATGGCCGGGCTTCTCATGCTCGTTCCGCTGGCGCTCACCTCCAACCGCTGGTCCATCCGCAAGCTCGGCAGCCGCTGGAACACACTGCACAAACTCGTCTATCTCGTGCTCATCGTCGGCGTGCTGCATTTCGTGCTGGCGCGAAAATCGATCACGCTGGAGCCTGTGTTTTATATCAGCACGATGGTGGTGCTGCTCGGGTATCGGCTCGTGCGGCCATCGATCATGTCGATGAAGAGGGCGAAGCGCGCCAGACCCGTCCGGCCATAATGGCGGCGGCCCCAATCCCCGCGATATAACAGACTATATTCCACAGCGAAAAAACACGGCCGAGCAGCAAAGCGCCGGCCGTCGTAGCACGAAACGCATCCAGCGCCGGGAAATGAACAAGCCGGATAAGTTCTACAAGAACGACGGCAAGAATGGCGATGTGAACCTCATAGCCGTGCCAGCGGGAGGGAAAGGCGGCCGCCAGCAGCAGATACACCATCGCTCCCCAGAGCACGGATCCGCCATATTTTACCGCCACGAACGGCAGTCCCACGTCGTAACCGAACCTGCGCAGGCAAAGGCCGCAGACGATCAC
This sequence comes from Rhizobium sp. X9, assembly GCF_018873185.1. Classification (NCBI taxonomy): domain Bacteria; kingdom Pseudomonadati; phylum Pseudomonadota; class Alphaproteobacteria; order Hyphomicrobiales; family Rhizobiaceae; genus Rhizobium; species Rhizobium sp. X9. The sequence continues at coordinate 1,760,418 of NZ_CP071311.1, forward strand.
CGCCATAGCCCCCGCCAGAAGCCGGATGCGGGCGAAATAAGATGGGGATACGCGCGGCAGGCCCATACGGCTTCCTCCGGGTTTTCGTATGAAAGGTAACGAAGTGAGATCGGGGACGGAAATGAGCACATCAACAAGCACGGCCGCAAGCCGCCTCTCCGTCCTGGACAATCTCCTCTGCGATACCTATCCCTGGGGCGAACTCAAGGGCATCCGGCGTTTTATCGTAGAGTTTCTGTATTTCGGCATCAAGGAAGCCCGCGCCTGCATGTTCGCGGGCTTGTTCTTCGTCTCCATCTTCGTGGTACCGCATGGCGGTGTGCTCGGCATTCCCCGATATGACGTGCTGCTGATCATTGCGCTCGGCATCCAGTTCTTCATGATCTGGAGCAGGCTCGAAACGCTTGACGAGGCCAAGGCCATCCTGCTGTTCCATATCGTCGGCTTCGGACTGGAAGTGTTCAAGACATCGAGCGCCATCCAGTCATGGTCCTATCCGGATTTCGCCTATAGCAAAGTCCTCGGCGTGCCGCTGTTCTCCGGTTTCATGTATGCCGCCGTCGGCAGTTACATCATTCAGGCATGGCGGCTGCTGGATGTGCGCATTCGCCACTATCCTGTCAATCGGCGTCGTAACGGGACCCCTTATCGGCTCCCAAAAGGGACCCCTGCCTCTAGTTGCATCGGGTCAGCGCGCGTAGGCCCGGGGCTCTCCATTTAGCGCAAGGGCCTGCGGGCGCGGGTTGTTTGTCTTTTCGGCTTTAGATCCCATGAGGAGTGAACAGCGGCCGCCGCTCTGGCAGAGTGAGGTTGCATCTAAACACTCGCTCAGGAGGAGCAGTTTATGGAACCTGCATCCATTCAACCGACCGCTGTCCGCATCGATCTTGGCGCAATTTTTGTGTCATTGGAACTGAGCCGATCGACCTGGTTGATCACTTCGTTGTCGCCAGGCAGCGGCGAGAAGATGTCGAAGCATGTAGTGGCCGGTGGCAATGTAGCCGAGTTGCTGGAACGATTTGAGCAGCTACAGCAGAAGGCGCGATTGAGAACAGGGAAATTATTTCCCATCGTAACGATCCAGGAGGCAGGATTGGACGGCTTCTGGATACACCGCGTGCTGGAGGCTCACGGCATCGAGAGTTACGTCGTCGACGCAGCTTCGATCGCGACTTCCCGTCGACGTCGGCGTGCTAAGACCGACAAGATCGATGGAGAGGCTCTGACGCGCACATTGCTCGCGTTCAAGCGCGGCGAGCCACGCGTATGTGCGATGGTCAGAGCGCCAGATCCGAGTGACGAAGATCGGCGTCGGATTTGCCGGGAACGCAAAGTTTTGATTGCTGAGCGGGTCAGGCATGTCAATCGCGTGAAGGGGCTACTCTTTACTCAAGGCGTCAGCGGCTATCAGCCGCTCCGTAAAGATCGCCGTCAGCGGCTGGAGGAGCTTCAGACTGGAGATGGGCGTGAGTTACCGAAACACTTGAAGGCTCAAATCAATCGGGAACTCGACCGTCTCGAGTTGCTGCTAGAGCAGATCGCTGCAGTGGAGAGCGAGCGTAATTCTCTTCTATCGATGGAGGACCAGCCAGCGGTTGAGGCAACCTCGCCCGCAGCGATGCTGCTGTCCTTGAAGGGTGTTGGCGCTGAATTTGCCGCCGTTCTTTGGACCGAAGCCCTGTCCCGGCATTTTGATAATAGGCGGCAGATTGCCGCCTATGCCGGTTTGACACCAACCCCATGGATGAGCGGGACCATCGACCACGAGCAGGGTGTCTCAAAGGCAGGGAACCCTCGGCTGCGCACTACGATGATCCAACTATCGTGGCTGTGGCTACGCAATCAGCCAGCATCAGCGCTCAGCCGTTGGTTTGTGGATCGGGTTCAGTCGAATGGTGGACGCTTAAAGAAAGCCGCGATAGTTGCCTTGGCGCGCAAACTCCTTATCGCACTGTGGAAATTTGTCACTGCGGGTGTTCTCATCGAGGGGGCTGTCATGAAGACCGCCTGACAACCAAAAAATTGCCGAACACACAATCTTCCAGGACTGATCACTCCTGGCGGATCCAGGTGAGCGAACCGCCTCGAAGTCGGGCTTCAAATGCCGCGCTTTAGATTGGTCCCGTTCTCCTGAGCCTTGCCGCTACGCAAGCGGGATAATGGTGCTGCCGGACAAAACGGCGACCGTATGTGAGTTTGAACCGGTGAAGGAAACGTGCCGCGTCAAGCAAGGTGGCTCAGACCATGGGTTCGATACGAAATCGAAGGGGCACGCTATGAAACGATGATTGATCTTGACGACGAAATCCTCATGTGAGCTTTGAGAGCGGTTTTTAAAGCGCCAGGATTCGTTCCCGGTTTCCACGATCTCGCAATGGTGGGTGAGCCTGTCGAGCAGAGCGGCGGTCATCTTGGCGTCGCCGAATACGGCCGGCCACTCGCCGAAGGCCAGGTTCGTCGTGACGATGATGGACGTCCGCTCGTAGAGCCTGCTGATGAGGTGGAAGAGGAGCTGGCCGCCCGCCTGGGCAAATGGGAGATAGCCCAGTTCGTCCATGATGACGAAGTCGAGCCTGGTGATGAAGTCGGCCAGCCGTCCCTGTTTGCCGCTACGTGCCTCCGTCTCGAGCCGATTGACGAGGTCGACGACGTTGAAGAAGCGGCCGCGTGCGCCATTGCGGATCAGAGCACGAGCAAGGGCGATGGACAGGTGAGACTTTCCCGTGCCGGTTCCGCCGACCAGAACGATATTGTGCTGCTCGGCGAGGAAGGCCCCGGTTGCGAGTTGGCGCACCAGGCCTTCGTTGACCGGCGTGTCGGTGAAGTCGAAGTCGTCGATGTCCTTGGCCAGCGGCAGTTTGGCGACGGTGATTTGGTATTTGATGGAGCGCGCTTGCTTCTCGGCGATCTCCGACTGAAGCAGGTCACCGACGATGCGCGGCGGTTCGTGCTGTCGCTTGATGCCGGAGGCCATGATCTCGTCATAGGCGCTACGCATGCCGAACAGCTTCAGCGTGCCCATCATGTCGAGGATTTGGGATCGTTCCATATCAGCTTGCCCTCCTCAGGCTGTCGTAACGGGCGCAGTCGGCCAGAGGCTCATGGGTCAGGCGAAGCGCATCGGGGATGGAAAGGATGGCGGCCGGCTGCGGATCACGCTTGCGGGCCAGAATGTTGATGATGACGGCGGCCGAGAACACGCCCTGATCGATCGCCTCCTGGCAGGCCGCTTCGACGGCGGGGAGCCCGTCCAGGCCCACGCATTCGAGGATCGACACCATCTGCCGGTCGCCGTCATGCATTGCCTTCAGCCGGCGGCGCACCTTCTCCATGGCGGCGGGCAAAACCCAGTCGTGGAACGGCGCACCGTTGCGCAGTGCTCCCGGTTTGCGGGTCAGGACCGGCACGTAATGCCAGGGATTATAGATCGTCTCGCCACGGCCGAAGCAGCGATCGTGTTGGCCGATTTCCACGCCATCCTGCCGGATGACGATGCGATCTGCATAGGCATGTATCTCGGCAGGGCGGCCGACTGCCGTAGACAGTACCGAGTATTTGTTGTTGTCGAAACGCACGAGGCAGGTCTTGCCGATCGAGGCCTGCACAGCGTGGAAGCCGTCGAATTTGCCGGGATAGCCGACCAGGTGCGGCCGCTCCGCATCGAACACCTCCCAGATCGTGCGCTCCGTCTGATCGACGTGCTTATGAGCGCGGGCGTAACTGATGCACTTGTCCAGCAACCAGCCATTCAGTTCATCGTAGGATTTGAAGCGCAGTCGCGGCGTGAAGAAGCGTTCGCGCACCAGATTGACCTGGTTCTCGACCTGGCCTTTCTCCCACCCCGACGCCGGCGTGCAGGCCACCGGTTCGATCAGGTAATGGCTGCACATCTGTAGGAAGCGGCGATTGTATTGCCGTTCCTTGCCGACGAAGACCGTCTCCACCGCGGTCTTCATATTATCATAGATGCCGCGCGTGCAGGCCCCGCCGAAGAAAGCGAACGCCCTGTCATGGGCGTCGAAGACCATCTCTTGCGTCTCGCGCGGATAGGCTCTCACATACATCATCCGGCTGTGGCAGAGCCGGATATGCGCAACCTTCACCGTCGTCGTCACGCCGTTCAGCACGACAATCTCGTGGCTCCAGTCGAACTGGTAGGCCTCGCCCGGCGCGTAATAGAGCGGCACATAGGCTTGCGCCGTCACGGACCCGCGCTCCTTCGCCCATGTTCGGGCGTAACGCCGGACTGTGTCGTAACCGCCCTCGTAGCCGAGGTCGCGCAAGTCCTCGAATATCCGGATCAGTGTCAGCCGTTCGCGAGAAGATTTGGCCTCATTGGCGAGGAGCATTCCATCGAGCTGACCGCGCCAGGGGCCGAGCTTCGGCTGAGGTTGACGGGTCCGTTCGTATTTGAACTCCGTCTCATCGGTGCGCAAAACCTTCCGCACCACTTTCCGCGATATGCCCAACTCCCGGCAGATCGCCTTGATCGACTTGCCCTGAACATGGGCTAGCCGCCGTATCTTCAGAATTGTTTCCACAATAAGCATCCGAACAAAAAGCCTCCGATGAAACCGGAGGCTGTTGTAACCCCATTGCAGATGGGGGTCCCGTTTGGACGCCGATCACCCCATGTGCGGGGTCCTTATTCCATGCCTAATCACAGCCATTTTTTCCACGTCGCTAAAAACAGATTTAATCTCGTTAGTTCTATGAACTTGGAGACTACCAGCTGTGGAGAAGCTTGAAAGAAAACTCAAAATCTGTCGCCTGTATTTATCTTATGCCCGTCTGCAGATTCACCGAACAAAGGCCAATTTCAATCCAGATCAACCCAGAATACCCGCAGGTGATCCACGCGGTGGAGAATGGACTGCAGTCAATCATTCGGGCTCGCAAGACGAAGTTCCTTCTTCGGAAAAAAATACCCCGAAGGTAGATTTACGCAAGGAAGAAAACTACCGTGGCGCGCATACGCTACGATACCATGTCGGCAAAACCGATATGGAAATACTACTGCGGATGGGACCTCCAGCAAGATGGTGGATGCCTCGACCCTTCGTTATGTATCGAAACGGCAGCTTCGACAGTTATGGAGATACTGATTACTTTGTGAATAAAACTATTGCTCGCAATATCGAAACTGTAAGGCTTGTCTCCTCAGGTATCTTGCAACAAGCTTTTCTAATAACGAGATTCGGCCATCGCACAGGTGTCGAGGGTTTTAGAGAGACGCCGTACTCAGAAGCATATTTGCGCGTTGCCTACGAGGTTGGCGTGCAGATTATCCATGATCGCGACCGCCCGAACGGCTTTTATATCAATACGGCTTACCCCAGAAACGATGAGCCAATGAGGAAGAACGTCACCCCGCCCACCGTTTTCTTGAAGTTCACAAGCTATATGATCCAGGACTTCGAGTTGTTTGAAAGTCTCGACGCGGTACTGCTTTTTGGTCTCATGCATCTGACAAAAACGGAACGCAATGAACTCCTCGCATTTTTGCGATCCACACTGCGCCCAGATATCCCAAACAGTTTGATTGGAAAACTCTGGAACAAATCGAATGCCGAGTTCGGCAGCGATGACGACGGTATTCGTTGGCTGCTTCAACGTACTGCCGACTTGATTGAGAAGGATGACGGGACCGACGTTTACTACAACCGGCCATTTCGAAGTTAAAGTCGAGTGTTGCTCGAACATACGTCGTCCGAAACGGAAAACTTCCTTCAAGATCGAAAGGCCATTAAGGACGCAAAAAGCCGGGCGATCTCTCGCCCGGCTTTTTTAACTCACGACGCCTGAACGGCGTCAGACCTTATGCGGCTTCGGCAGCAGCAGCTTCTGCAGCAACGCGAGCCTTGTCGGCTGCGCCCTTGGCGTCAACGTCGCGCTCGACGAATTCAACGACGGCGAGAGCCGCGTTGTCGCCCTGGCGGAAGCCGGCCTTCATGATGCGCAGGTAGCCGCCATTGCGGGTTGCGTAACGCGAAGCGATCGCGTCGAACAGCTTGCGAACAGCGTCCTGATCCTTGATCTGCGAGATCGCCTGACGACGAGCGTGCAGGTCGCCGCGCTTGCCGAGGGTGACGAGACGCTCGACGATCGGGCGGATTTCCTTCGCCTTGGGAAGCGTGGTTACGATCTGCTCATGGGTGATGAGCGAAGCAGCCATGTTGGCAAACATTGCCTTACGGTGGCTGGCGGTTCTATTGAGCTTGCGGCCTGAATTTCCGTGGCGCATTGCTATTCTCCTTCTACGCAGGTTCCTTCTCTAAGGCCTGCCGTTTCCTGGCACATGCAGGTGACTTACCTGCTGTTTGACGGGGAAAGGCAGTCTTTAAAGGGTCTGCCTTTTTGATTGTTAGTACTGGTCTTCGTAACGCTTGGCGAGATCTTCGATGTTCTCAGGCGGCCATGCCGGTACTTCCATACCGAGGTGCAGGCCCATGGAAGCGAGAACTTCCTTGATTTCATTCAGCGACTTGCGACCGAAGTTCGGCGTGCGAAGCATTTCGGCTTCGGTCTTCTGGATCAGGTCGCCGATGTAAACGATGTTGTCGTTCTTCAGGCAGTTTGCCGAACGAACCGACAGCTCCAGCTCGTCGACCTTCTTGAGAAGCGCCGGGTTGAACGCAAGTTCGGTGACCGATTCTTCTTCTGCTTCCTTCTGCGGCTCGTCGAAGTTGACGAAGACGCCCAGCTGGTCCTGAAGAATGCGAGCGGCAAAGGCAACGGCATCTTCGCCGGAAACCGAACCGTTGGTCTCGATCGTCATGATCAGCTTGTCATAGTCGAGAACCTGGCCTTCACGGGTGTTTTCCACCTTGTAGGACACTTTCTTGACCGGAGAATAGAGGCTGTCCACCGGAATGAGGCCGATCGGGGCATCTTCCGCGCGGTTGCGCTCAGCCGGTACGTAACCCTTGCCGTTGTTGACGGTGAATTCCATGCGGATTTCAGCGCCATCGTCCAGCGTGCAGATCACGTGGTCGGGGTTCAGGATCTCGATGTCGCCAACCGTCTGGATGTCACCAGCGGTTACGGCACCCGGGCCCTGCTTGCGCACGACCATGCGCTTGGAATCGTCACCATCCATCTTGATGGCGATTTCCTTGATGTTAAGCACGATATCCGTCACATCTTCCCGAACGCCGGGAATGGAGGAGAATTCGTGCAGAACACCGTCGATCTGCACAGCCGTCACAGCGGCGCCGCGCAGAGAAGACAACAGAACGCGACGCAGCGCGTTGCCGAGGGTAAGACCGAAACCACGCTCCAGCGGCTCGGCAACCAGCGTTGCCTTGGTGCGGCTGGACGAGGTGAACTCGACCTTGTTCGGCTTGATAAGTTCCTGCCAGTTCTTCTGAATCATCTTTAAACCTTCCGTTCGCCGCCACCATCCAATCGTGACGGACCGAGCATGAAAACACTGAGAGGAACCTAATTCAGCGGTTCATCAGTGGGTTCTTGAGCGCAAGTCCGTCGATTGAAATCGACGCGCACACGCCAGATACACGAAAATTCCGCCTGACCTGAGGACAAGGCGGAATTTCCGAACCACGGTCGCGTCAGACGCGGCGCTTCTTGCGCGGACGGCAACCGTTGTGCGGGATCGGCGTCACGTCGCGAATGGAAGTGATCATGAAACCGGCAGCCTGCAGAGCGCGAAGTGCCGATTCACGGCCGGAACCCGGACCGCAAACTTCAACTTCAAGCGACTTCATGCCGTGTTCCTGAGCCTTCTTCGCGCAATCTTCAGCAGCGATCTGGGCAGCAAACGGGGTCGACTTGCGCGAACCCTTGAAGCCCTTGGCACCAGCAGACGACCAGGCAATGGCATTGCCCTGTGCGTCGGTGATGGTGATCATCGTGTTGTTGAAGGTCGAGTTGACGTGCGCGACGCCCGACGTGATATTTTTACGTTCGCGACGGCGAACACGTGCGGCTTCCTTGGCCATTTTATACCTTTCATTGATCTCTTCACCGCCGTAACACCAGCGGCTACACCGGCGATCGACCCGTATCCGGGCTTCACGCCAAACTCAGAAAGGCTGGCGCAGACCGCACCAGCCTCCCCTTTCCGGAGAACCGGAAAATTACTTCTTCTTACCAGCGATAGCCTTCGCCGGACCCTTGCGGGTGCGGGCGTTGGTGTGCGTGCGCTGACCGCGGACCGGAAGGCCACGACGGTGACGCAGGCCGCGGTAGCAGCCGAGGTCCATCAGACGCTTGATGTTCATCGACGTGTCGCGACGCAGGTCGCCTTCGACCTGGTAGTCGCGGTCGATGGCTTCGCGGATCTGAAGAACTTCAGCATCCGTCAGCTGATGGACGCGCTTGTCAGCCGGAAGACCGACCTTTTCCATGATTTCCTGCGCGAATTTCGGACCGATCCCGTGAATGTAGGTCAGCGCAATAACAACGCGCTTCGCGGTCGGGATGTTGACGCCAGCGATACGTGCCACGTCTCTTCTCCTTGGTTCCAGTTGCCATCCGGCAAGTGGTGATTCCATTCGAGCGGCCGACACGACCGCCAGTTCAAAATTGATGTCCGTGACAAGTCAAAACGACTGAACCCGGATCTCCCTTCCCTAAGGGAAATCCGCGCCAGTCGCTTGGGATGTCGCGAGTTGGCGCGGTGTTTAACGGAATCAGCGCAAAAAAGCAACCGGCTCCGCCAAGATTCTTTTACGATCCAAAGGATCTGCTCGATCCGGAGAGCGGGATATTGGGCAAAACCAACAAGGCTTTCACCATCCCGCACCGGCCATCAGGCCGAGGCCTTCTCCAGAACGCCTTCGATGGCTTCAGTAACGGCATCGACATCAGCCATGCCGTCGAGCGTCACAAGCTCACCCTGCTCGCTGTAATAGTTCGACAGCGGCGCGGTCTTTTCGCGATATTCCGTCAGCCGCTTACGGAAGGCTTCCGGATTGTCGTCGGAACGAACGGTGCCGCCGGCGGCGACGGTTTCCGCGACCCGGTTTTCGATTCGGCGAATCAGCGCCTCTTCGTCCACCTTCAGTTCAATCACGGCATCAAGGGCAAGATTCTTCTTGCGCATGTTCTCGGCAAGCGCCTTGGCCTGCGGAACGGTGCGCGGATAGCCGTCGAGAATAAAGCCCTTGGCACAGTCAGGCGCTTCGATGCGTTCGGAAACGATCTGATTGACGATATCGTCGGACACGAGCCCGCCGGCATCCATGACCGCCTTGGCTCGTTTGCCGATTTCGGTGCCCGCGCTGACCGCAGCGCGTAGCATGTCACCGGTGGAAAGCTGCGGGATCCCGTACTTGTCAGTCAGGCGCTTGGCCTGGGTTCCCTTGCCCGCACCCGGCGGACCCAAAAATATCAGTCTCATCGTCCCCTCTTTCCTCCACGCAACTTCGACTTCTTGATCAGCCCTTCATATTGCTGCGCGATCAGGTGACCCTGAATCTGCGCAACCGTATCAAGAGTTACACTGACAACGATCAAAAGCGAAGTACCACCAAGGGCTAACGGAATGCCCGTACGTGCGATAAGTGTCTCAGGAAGGATACACACGAAGACCAGATAAATCGCGCCGACCACCGTGATGCGGGTCAGGACGTAATCGATGTACTCCGCGGTGCGCTCGCCCGGACGAATGCCCGGAATGAAGCCGCCGTGCTTCTTGAGGTTATCGGCCGTGTCCTTCGGATTAAAGACGATAGCCGTGTAGAAAAACGCGAAGAACGCGATCAGCAGGCCGTACAGCGCCATGAACAGCGGCTGCCCATGCTGCAGCGACGCGATGATGGACGTCGCCCAGCCCGGCAGATTGGTGTTTCCGGCGAAGCCGGCAGCCGTCGCGGGCAGAAGCAGCAGCGAGGATGCGAAGATCGCGGGAATGACGCCGGCCGTGTTGAGCTTCAGCGGCAGGTGCGACGTATCGCCCTGGAACATCCGGTTGCCAACCTGTCGCTTCGGATATTGTATGAGCAGGCGACGCTGGGCGCGCTCCACGAAAACAATCAGTGCGATGACGCCGATGGCGACGACAACGACCATAAGGATGAGCGTGGTCGACAGCGCGCCGGTGCGGCCGAGTTCGAGCGTGCCGGCGAGCGCCTTGGGCAGACCTGCGGCAATGCCCGCAAAGATGATCAGCGAAATACCGTTACCGATACCGCGCGAGGTGATCTGTTCACCGAGCCACATCAGGAACATCGTGCCGCCAAGCAGTGTGATGACGGTGGAAACGCGGAAGAACCAGCCCGGATCGACCACAAGGCCAGCACCGCTCTCGAGGCCAACTGCAATACCGTAGGCCTGCAGCGTGCCGAGCAGCACCGTGCCGTAGCGCGTATACTGGTTGATGATCTTGCGGCCGGCTTCGCCTTCCTTCTTCAACGCTTCGAGCGAGGGCACGACCGAGGTCATGAGCTGCACGATGATCGAAGCGGAGATGTAAGGCATGATGCCGAGCGCGAAGATCGCCATACGCTCGACGGCGCCACCCGCAAACATGTTGAAAAGACCGAGAATACCGTTGGCCTGGCCCTGGAAGGCCTGCGCATAGGCTTCGGGGTTCAGGCCCGGAAGCGGAATATGGGTGCCGAGACGGTAGACGAGAAGTGCGGCAAGAGTAAACCAGAGACGTTTTTTCAGATCCTCCGCCTTAGCGAAGGTCGAAAAATTCAGGTTCGAAGCCAGTTGTTCCGCTGCTGAAGCCATAAATTTCTCCGAACGACCCTTGCCGGCCAGGAAAACCGGCCAATGCGGAAAGGTCTAAAAGATACCGGTTCAAAAACCGGGCTTCGGACGAACACGGCTTTGCGCCGCCATCATGCCTCACCCTGTTTTTTTATGTCCTATCCCCTCCCCTATGGAAGTTCAAGAACTGTGAGGCTCTCCCTGCAGCACTTTATGCCGCATGCGGACCGCTTGAAAGCCGAACCGCGAAGAGTTTGCCTTGATGCCTGTATAAATCGATTTAGATCGAAAGCACCATAGGCCAGGGAGCGCAAACGCCCGGAGCGACGAGCCCCGGGCGTCTGAAGTCTATATATTACTCGGAGGCTTCTGCTGCAACTGCGAGAAGCTTGATCGAGCCGCCAGCCTTTTCGATCTTTTCGATTGCGGGCTTGGAAGCACCGGCAACTTCGAAAGCGACCTTGGCCTTCAGTTCGCCGTCCGCGAGGATGCGAACGCCGTCCTTGGCGCGACGGATAACGCCGGCAGCCTTGAGAGCAGCAGCATCGATCGTTGCGGAAGCGTCGAGCTTCTTGGCGTCGATGGCGGTCTGGATGCGGCCGAGCGATACGACAACATATTCGGAAGCGAAGATGTTGTTGAAACCGCGCTTCGGCAGACGACGGTAGATAGGCATCTGACCGCCTTCAAAACCGTTGATGGCTACGCCCGAACGAGCCTTCTGACCCTTAACACCGCGACCACCGGTCTTGCCCTTGCCGGAACCGATACCGCGACCTACGCGGATACGATCCTTGGAGGCGCCTTCGTTGTCTCTGATTTCATTGAGTTTCATGATAGGTTACTCCGTCTCACTTCTCGTCAACGACGCGAACGAGATGCTGGACCGCACGGATCATGCCGCGAACCGCAGGAGTATCTTCCAGGGTGCGCTGACGATGCATCTTGTTGAGACCCAGACCGACCAGCGTCTGACGCTGGATTGCCGGGCGGCGAATAGGGCTGCCGATCTGTTCGACCGTAACAGTCTTCTTGGCTTCAGTAGTCTTCTTGGCCATGATCCAGCTCCTTATTCTTCAGAAGCGTTGCCGGAGGCGGCACGGCGAGCCTGAAGCGTTGCATACTTGAGACCGCGCTGTGCAGCGATGTCCTTCGGATGAACCTGATGCTTCAGAGCGTCGAACGTTGCGCGAACCATGTTGTACGGGTTCGAAGAACCGGTCGACTTGGCAACAACGTCGTGAACACCCAGGGTTTCGAAAACGGCGCGCATCGGGCCACCGGCGATGATACCGGTACCGGCCTTGGCCGAACGCAGCAGAACCTTGCCTGCGCCGTGACGGCCATTGACGTCGTGATGCAGAGTGCGGCCATCGCGCAGCGGAACGAAGATCAGATCGCGCTTGGCGCTCTCGGTAGCCTTACGGATGGCTTCCGGAACTTCGCGAGCCTTGCCGTGACCGAAGCCAACGCGGCCCTTCTGGTCGCCGACGACGACGAGAGCGGCGAAGCCGAAGCGACGGCCACCCTTAACAACCTTTGCAACGCGGTTGATCGCGACCAGCTTGTCGACGAATTCGCTATCGCGCTCTTCACGGTTCTGGCGATCGTCGCGAGAACCTCTTTTTTCCTGTGCCATTGTCCTTGTCCTTTTTCTTTTACGGGTGGAACGGCAAACGAAAAGACCACCGGCCTCTTTGAGGAGACCCGCATGGCCCGGTGAAATTCCGCCCGGATCGTTGTCCGGGCGGAAAAAAATCAGAAGTTCAGGCCGCCTTCGCGGGCAGCTTCAGCCACGGCCTTGATGCGGCCGTGATAGATGAACGCGCCACGGTCGAATACGACATCCTTGACGCCAGCCTTGACGGCGCGCTCGGCAACGAGCTTGCCTACGACAGCTGCTGCTGCAACGTCGGCGCCGGTCTTGAGCGAGCCGCGCAGATCTGCTTCGAGCGTGGAGGCAGACGCGAGCGTCTTGCCAGCAACATCATCGATGATCTGTGCGTAGATGTTCTTCGACGAGCGATGAACCGACAGGCGCGGGCGGCCATTGGCAACCGCCTTGATCTGGCGGCGCACACGGCTCGCGCGACGTGCAAGTGCTTCTTTCCTGCTAGCCATTTCGCGTGATCCTTACTTCTTCTTGCCTTCTTTGCGGACGATACGCTCTTCAGCGTACTTCACGCCCTTGCCCTTGTAGGGCTCGGGACCGCGGTATTCGCGGATTTCCGCGGCTACCTGACCGACCTGCTGCTTGTTGATGCCGGAAACGATGATTTCCGTCGGCTTCGGAACGGCAATGGTGATGCCGACCGGAGGCTCGTAAACAACGTCGTGGGAAAAACCGAGAGCCAGCTGCAGGTTCTTGCCCTGCATGGCGGCACGGTAACCAACGCCGTTGATTTCGAGCTTGCGCTCATAGCCGTCCTTAACACCCTTGAAGATGTTCTCGATCATCGTGCGGGACATGCCCCACTTCGAGCGAGCTTCCTTGGTGCCGTTAGCCGGCGTTACGGAAACGCCGTTATCTTCGAGCTTCAGCTGAATGTCGTCATTAGCGACGAAAAACAGTTCACCCTTCGGGCCCTTAGCAGTGACCTTCTGGCCGTCGACATTGGCCGTAACACCTGCTGGAACCGGAACGGGCTTTTTACCGATACGAGACATTATTCAATCCTGTCTGTTCGTTATGGAGATCCTGCTTTGGCCTTAGAAGACCGAGCAAAGAACCTCGCCACCAACGTTCTGTTCGCGAGCCTGGTGATCGGCCATCACGCCCTTCGGGGTCGAAAGGATGGTGATGCCGAGGCCGTTCGCGACCTGCGGAATGGACTTAACCGAGACATAAACTCGGCGGCCCGGCTTGGAAACGCGGCCGATCTCACGGATCACGGATGCGCCTTCGTAGTACTTCAGTTCGATGGTGAATTCGGACTTGCCGTTTTCGAAATCGACCTTGGAATAACCGCGAATGTAGCCTTCAGACTGAAGCACGTCGAGAACGCGTGCGCGCAGGCTGGAAGCAGGCGTGCTTACCGACGACTTGCGGCGAGCAGCACCATTGCGGATGCGGGTGAGCATATCACCCAAAGGATCAGTCATGGTCATGTGCCCGTCTCCTTACCAGCTCGACTTGACAATGCCCGGCACCTTGCCGGAATTGCCCAGCTCACGAAGCGCGATACGCGACATCTTGAGCTTGCGATAGAACGCGCGCGGACGGCCCGTTACTTCGCAGCGGTTGCGGATACGCGTCTTCGAGCCGTCACGCGGCAGCGAAGCGAGCTTCAGAGTGGCCTTGAACCGGTCTTCGATCGGAAGGGACTGGTTCATCACGATCGCCTTCAGTGCAGCGCGCTTGGTGGCCTGCTGGGCGACCGACTTGCGGCGGCGCTTGTTCTTTTCAACTGCGCTTGTTTTCGCCATATCGGAGTTCCTTTTCTACGCTCGTCGTTACGGTTAGTGACGGAACGGGAAGTTGAACTCTGTAAGCAGAGCCCGAGCTTCGTCGTCCGACGTCGCCGTCGTGCAAACGATGATGTCCATGCCCCACATCTGATCAACCTTATCGTAGTTGATCTCAGGGAACACAATGTGTTCCTTGATGCCCATGGCGAAGTTGCCACGGCCGTCAAAGCTCTTGGGGTTCAGACCCCGGAAGTCGCGAACGCGCGGCAGCGCGATGTTGACCAGACGATCAAGGAATTCGTACATGCGTGCGCCACGAAGGGTAACCTTCGCACCGATCGGCATGCCTTCGCGAACCTTGAAACCAGCGATCGAGTTGCGAGCGCGGGTAACGACCGGCTTCTGGCCGGCAATTGCAGCCAGATCGCCGGCAGCAATCGTGGGCTTCTTGGAATCGGCAGTCGCTTCGCCAACACCCATGTTGATCACGATCTTTTCAAGCTTCGGGATCATCATCACGTTGGCGTAGGAGAACTTCTCCTGCATGGCGCCACGGATACGGGAAACGTATTCCGTCTTGAGACGCGGCTCGTACTTATCAGCCATCGATCACTTCTCCCGAACGCTTGGCCACGCGGACCTTCTTGCCATCCACAACAGAGAAGCCAACGCGGGTCGGCTTGCCATCCTTGTCGACGATGGCGATGTTGGAGATGTGCAAGGATGCTTCCTTGTTGATGATGCCGGCTTCCTGTGCCTGGGTCTGGCGCTGGTGACGCTTCACCATGTTTACGCCACGCACAACGGCACGGTCTTCTTTCGGCATCACCTGGATTACTTCGCCGGTACGGCCCTTGTCCTTACCGGTCAATACGACAACCTTGTCGCCTTTACGAATTTTCTGCATCGCTATAGCTCCTTACAGCACTTCTGGAGCCAGCGAGATGATCTTCATGTGGTTCTTGGCGCGAAGTTCGCGCGGAACCGGTCCGAAGATACGGGTGCCGATCGGCTCTTTCTTGTTGTCGATAAGAACGGCTGCGTTGTTATCGAAACGGATGACGCTGCCGTCAGCGCGGCGGATGTCCTTGGCGGTGCGAACGACAACCGCCTTCATCACGTCGCCCTTCTTGACGCGGCCGCGCGGAATAGCTTCCTTGATGGAAACGACAATGATGTCGCCAACAGAAGCATATTTGCGCTTCGAGCCGCCCAGCACCTTGATGCACATGACACGACGTGCGCCGGAATTATCCGCCACGTCGAGGTTTGTTTGCATCTGAATCATGTCAGGTCGCCTTCTTGTTGTTACCGGAACGGTTGGGCAAACTCTCCCGAGCGAGCCCCCTGCCCCAGCTTATGAATATATCTTCGTCTTGCGCGGAAATGTCGTGACAGGGTGGTTTCCCGAGGGACCTTCCGTGCGCATCAAAGCAAAAGACGCTCGATTCACGAGCGTCCTTGCGGTGCTTCATACAGGATTTCGCGCCAAGTACAAGAGACCTGGCGCGATTCTGTTGAAATTAAGCCTGGGCGGAAACGACCGTCCAGCGCTTGTCCTTGGAGATCGGTGCGCATTCCTCGATGGAAACGACATCGCCGACCTTATACTGATTGTTTTCGTCGTGCGCCTTGTACTTCTTCGAACGGCGAACGGTCTTCTGAAGCAGCGGGTGAGCGAATCGACGCTCAACGCGGACAACGACAGTCTTCTCGTTCTTGTCGGACACTACGACGCCCTGCAGAATGCGTTTCGGCATATTATTTTTCCTTAGGCCTTGGCTTCTGCCGCCTTCTGGCGGGCAATGGTTTTAACGCGGGCGATGTCCTTGCGGACTTCGTTGATGCGCGAGGACTTCTCCAGCTGGCCAGTTGCCTTCTGGAAGCGCAGGTTGAACTGCTCCTTCTTCAGATCGGCGAGCTTGTCCTTGAGCTGGTCGGCGCTGAGGCCGCGAACTTCATCGGCTTTCATGTGCCTTGCTCCTTACTCTGCGATGCGCTGTACGAAGCGCGTCTTGACCGAGAGCTTGGCAGCGCCGAGACGAAGCGCCTCGCGGGCGATCTCCTCGGACACACCGTCGATCTCGAACATCATACGACCGGGCTTGACCTTGCATGCCCAGTAATCGACCGAACCCTTGCCCTTACCCATACGAACTTCGGTCGGCTTTGCCGTTACCGGAACGTCGGGGAATACGCGGATCCACACACGACCTGCGCGCTTCATGTAACGCGTGATCGCGCGGCGGGCCGCTTCGATCTCGCGCGCGTTCACGCGGTTCGGTTCCTGCGACTTCAAGCCGAATTCACCGAATGCCAGGTCAAAGCCGCCCTTGGCGACGCCCTTAATGCGTCCCTTGAACTGCTTACGGTACTTAGTACGCTTTGGCTGCAACATTTTCTTACTTCTCCGAGCTTATCTTTCGCCAGCGTCAATCAAGCGTTTTCGCGACGACGATCGGGACGATCGCCACGCTCGCGGCTTGCAGGGCCCTGCGCATCGCCTTCGAGACCGCGACGCTCAGAAGCCATCGGATCGTGCTCAAGGATTTCGCCCTTGAAGATCCAGACCTTGATGCCGCAGATACCGAATGCGGTTTCCGCTTCAGCCGTGCCGTAATCGATGTCCGCACGCAGAGTGTGCAGCGGAACGCGGCCTTCGCGGTACCATTCGGTACGAGCGATTTCTGCGCCACCGAGACGGCCGCCGCAGGTGATCTTGATGCCTTCGGCGCCAAGACGCATTGCGGACTGAACAGCACGCTTCATCGCACGGCGGAAAGCCACGCGGCGCTCGAGCTGCTGAGCGATCGACTGGGCAACCAGCGTCGCGTCGATTTCCGGCTTGCGCACTTCAACGATGTTGAGGTGCGTTTCGGAGTTGGTCATCTCGGAAAGCTTCTTGCGAAGCTTCTCGATGTCCGCGCCCTTCTTGCCGATGATCAGACCCGGGCGAGCCGAGTGGATCGTAACGCGGCACTTCTTGTGCGGACGCTCGATGACCACCTTGGCGATACCGGCCTGCTTGAGTTCCTTGATCAGGTAAGCCCGGATCTTCAGGTCTTCATGCAGAAGCTTGCCGTATTCAGCAGTGTCAGCGTACCAGCGGCTATCCCAGGTACGGTTGATGCCGAGGCGGAAGCCGATCGGATTGATTTTCTGACCCATTATGCGGCCTCCCCTTTTTCCTCAACTTCACGAACAACGATCGTGAGGTGAGAGAACGGCTTTTCAATGCGGGAAGCACGACCACGGCCACGGGCGTGGAAACGCTTCATGGTGATGGACTTGCCAACATAGGCCTCGGCGACGACGAGAGCGTCGACGTCGAGGTCATGGTTGTTTTCCGCATTGGCAATCGCAGATTCAAGCGTCTTCTTGACGGTGCCTGCAATGCGCTTGCGGGAGAATTCGAGCTCGGCGAGAGCGCGATCTACCTTCTTGCCACGGATAAGAGCGGCAACCAGGTTGAGTTTCTGGGGGCTGACGCGGAGCGTACGGGCAATGGCCTGAGCCTCATTGTCCTTCAGCCGGCGTTCGGTCTTAGCCTTCGCCATGATTACTTCCTCTTTGCCTTCTTGTCCGCGCCGTGACCGTAATAGGTACGGGTCGGAGAGAATTCACCGAACTTGTGTCCGACCATGTCTTCATTGACAGAGACGGGCACATGCTTGCTGCCGTTGTAGACGCCAAAGGTCAGACCGACGAACTGCGGCAGGATCGTGGAGCGACGGCTCCAGATCTTGATTACTTCGTTGCGTCCGCTTTCGCGCACCTTCTCAGCCTTAGTGAGAAGATAGCCGTCAACAAACGGACCTTTCCAAACTGAACGAGCCACTTGAGACTTCCTCTCTTACTTCTTGCGCTGATGGCGCGAACGCATGATGAACTTGTCGGTCGACTTGTTCGAACGGGTGCGCTTGCCCTTCGTGGGCTTGCCCCACGGAGTAACCGGGTGGCGACCACCCGACGTGCGACCTTCACCACCACCGTGCGGGTGGTCGACCGGGTTCATGACGACGCCGCGAACGTGCGGACGCTTGCCACGCCAACGCGAACGACCGGCCTTGCCGTCGTTGATGTTGCCGTGATCCGAGTTCGAAACAGCGCCGATCGATGCCAGGCACGAGCCGTGCACCAGACGCTGTTCGCCCGAGTTGAGACGCAGGATGGCCATACCGGCATCGCGGCCGACGAGCTGGACATACGTACCGGCGGAGCGAGCGATCTGACCGCCCTTGCCCGGCTTCATCTCGACGTTGTGGATGATCGAACCAACTGGAATGTACTGAAGCGGCATGGTGTTGCCGGGCTTCACGTCCACTGCCTTGTCGGAGGCGATCACCTTGTCACCAGCAGCGAGACGCTGTGGCGCGAGAATGTAAGCCTGTTCGCCGTCGGTATACGTAACCAGCGCGATGAACGCGGTGCGGTTGGGGTCGTATTCCAGACGCTCAACGGTGCCTTCAACGTCGAACTTGCGACGCTTGAAGTCAACCAGACGGTAGGTCCGCTTGTGACCGCCACCCTGGAAACGGACGGTGATCCGGCCCTGGTTGTTACGGCCACCCTTGGAGCTGAGGCCCTGGGTGAGAGCCTTTACCGGCTTGCCCTTGTAGAGCGAAGCGCGGTCCACGATAACCAGCTGACGCTGGCTCGGCGTGGTCGGATTGAAACTTTTCAATGCCATATTCTTGTTCCCTTTTGGGTCTTTGCCCGCTTGGGCCTAACCTTTAGAGTCCGGTGGACACGTCGATGGATTGACCTTCGGCGAGCGTTACGACGGCTTTCTTGACGTCCTTCAGCTTACCGGCGAACCCACGGAAACGACGGGTCTTACCCTTGCGGATAAGCGTGTTCACAGCCGTGACTTTGACGCCGAAGAGAGCTTCCACGGCAGCCTTGATTTCAGGCTTGGAAGCGCTTTTGGCGACGTTGAATACGACCTGGTTCTGTTCGGATACCAGCGTCGACTTTTCCGTGATCGAAGGAGATACG
This sequence comes from Rhizobium sp. X9, assembly GCF_018873185.1. Lineage (NCBI taxonomy): Bacteria > Pseudomonadati > Pseudomonadota > Alphaproteobacteria > Hyphomicrobiales > Rhizobiaceae > Rhizobium > Rhizobium sp. X9. Next base: position 1,779,504 of record NZ_CP071311.1, read on the forward strand.
ATCACATCGTAGTGGCGAAGATCCGTCATTTGAACCGCTCCTCCAGAGCCTCTACAGCAGCCTTGGAAAGCACCAGCTTGCCACGGCGCAGGATGTCGTAAACATTGATGCCCTGTACCGGCAGAACGTCCACATTCGGAATGTTCTGGGCTGCGAGCTTGAAGTTGCCATCAAGTTCGGCGCCACCGATAACGAGAGCGTTGGTCAGGCCAAGCGAAGCGAAGCTGCCCAGCAGAGCCTTGGTCTTTGCTTCAGATGCAACGAGCTGATCAACGATGATCAGTTCTTCAGCCTTCAGCTTTGCAGACAGCGCGTGACGAAGCGCAAGCGCACGAACCTTCTTCGGAAGATCGTGTGCGTGGCTGCGAACGACCGGGCCGTGGGCCTTGCCGCCGCCGCGGAACTGCGGTGCGCGAGCCGAATGGTGACGAGCGCGGCCCGTACCCTTCTGCTTGTACATCTTAGCACCGGTGCGGGAAACTTCCGACCGGTTCTTGGACTTGTGAGTTCCCTGCTGCTTCTTGGCAAGCTGCCAGCGAACCATGCGGGCCAGGATGTCCTGGCGGGGATCGAGGCCGAAAATTTCGTCCGACAGAGAAACCTTGCCGGCGTCTTTTCCCTCGAGGGTCTTGACGTTCAATTCCATGATAAGGCTCCCTTACTTCGCAGCCGACTTGACGGCGTCGCGGACAACAATCCAGGAACCCTTCGAACCGGGAACGGCACCCTTCACGAGGATCAGGCCACGGTCTTCATCGGTCGAAACGACTTCGAGGTTCTGGGTCGTAACGCGCGTCTGGCCCATATGACCAGCCATGCGCTTGCCCTTCCACACGCGGCCCGGATCCTGGTTGTTACCAGTCGAACCGTGTGCGCGGTGCGATACGGAGTTACCGTGCGAAGCGCGGCCACCACCGAAGTTGTGACGCTTCATAGCACCGGCAAAACCTTTACCGATCGTGGTTCCTGTCACGTCGACCAGCTGGCCGGCCTGAAAATGAGTTGCGGTCAGTGTTGCACCGATGTCGATCAGGTTCTCGGGGGAAACCCGGAACTCGACGAGCTTAGCTTTCGGTTCGACATTGGCAGCGGCAAAATGACCGCGAAGAGCCTTCGTCGTGTTCTTGACCTTGGACTGGCCGGCACCGAGCTGAACTGCGGTGTAGCCATTCTTGTCTTCCGTGCGCTGGGCAACGACTTGTACGTTATCCAGTCGCAATACTGTTACAGGGATATGTTCACCTGCGTCGTTGTAGACGCGTGTCATACCCACTTTCTGTGCAATCACACCTGAACGCATTGGTTCATCCTCTTGCGAGCCTTGAAGGGAAAACCCTCTCTGGCCTTTGTTAAGGAGTACCCTTCGACATCTCACGATGTTTCCGGTCTCCGGTTTGGAAGTCGTTGGATGTCTCCACGTACCTTCCTTGTTATTTCAGCCCTCACCTTTGGATGGGTCGGGCCGGGTCTTAGAGCTTGATTTCCACGTCAACGCCAGCAGCGAGGTCGAGCTTCATCAAAGCATCGACAGTCTGCGGGGTGGGGTCAACGATATCGAGAAGACGCTTGTGCGTCCGCATTTCGAACTGTTCACGGCTCTTCTTATCAACGTGAGGAGAGCGGTTGACGGTAAACTTTTCGATGCGGGTGGGGAGCGGAACCGGGCCGCGAACGCTGGCGCCGGTGCGCTTTGCGGTCGACACGATTTCACGGGTAGAGGCATCGAGGATCCGGTGATCGAACGCCTTGAGGCGGATACGGATATTCTGGCCGGTCATTCGTCTTGTCCTTGTTCTTTGTTATTCGTTTCCGCACGCGGAAACACATGAACTTCTATTGATCGTGGCGCCGCAGATTTTCAAAAATCGAGAGGGATGCCCCTGCACCCCAATCATTTCAGTTGTCTGTATTGCTAAAACACCGCGTTCCGCAATTGCTTGCGAATCCAGCGGTGAGTGTGAGTGCGCGTTTACGCGCTTTCACCGAATTTTTCAAGCACTAAAAATGCAACGCCGCCAGGCTTTTTATCAAAAGTCCGGCGGCGGTGTTTGTGACACCGCCGCCGGGCCTGAATTTCAAAAGGCGAAATTACTCGACGATCGAAGCGACGATGCCGGCGCCGACGGTACGGCCGCCTTCGCGGATAGCGAAGCGCAGCTTTTCTTCCATCGCGATCGGAACGATCAGCTCGACTTCAACGGTGACGTTGTCGCCAGGCATAACCATTTCCGTGCCTTCCGGCAGCGAAACGATACCCGTCACGTCCGTCGTACGGAAGTAGAACTGCGGACGGTAGTTCGTGAAGAACGGCGTATGACGGCCGCCTTCTTCCTTCGTCAGGATGTAGGCTTCTGCCATGAACTTCTTGTGCGGCTTGACCGAACCCGGCTTGCACAGGATCTGACCACGCTCAACGCCGTCACGGGTAACGCCGCGAACCAGCGCACCGATGTTGTCGCCGGCCTGGCCCTGATCGAGCAGCTTGCGGAACATTTCAACGCCGGTAACCGTCGTCTTCGAGGTCGGGCGAATGCCGACGATCTCGACTTCTTCACCAACCTTGACGATACCGCGCTCAACGCGACCCGTCACAACCGTACCACGGCCAGAGATCGAGAACACGTCTTCGATCGGCATCAGGAACGGCTGGTCGATCGGACGCTCAGGCGTCGGGATGTAGGCGTCAACAGCAGCCATCAGCTCGCGGATCGCGTCTTCACCGATCTTCTTGTCGCTGTCTTCAAGAGCAGCAAGTGCCGAACCCTTGATGATCGGGATATCGTCGCCCGGGAAGTCGTAGGACGACAGAAGTTCGCGAACTTCCAGCTCGACGAGCTCGAGAAGCTCGGCGTCGTCAACCTGGTCGACCTTGTTGAGGAACACGACGATTGCCGGAACGCCAACCTGACGGGCAAGCAGGATGTGCTCGCGGGTCTGCGGCATCGGGCCGTCGGCAGCCGAGCAAACCAGGATCGCGCCGTCCATCTGGGCAGCACCGGTGATCATGTTCTTCACGTAGTCGGCGTGGCCGGGGCAGTCAACGTGCGCGTAGTGACGGTTCGGCGTCTCATACTCAACGTGTGCCGTCGAAATCGTGATACCACGTGCCTTTTCTTCAGGCGCGGCGTCGATCTGGTCATACGCCTTGAACTCGCCGAAGAACTTCGTGATCGCGGCGGTCAGCGACGTCTTGCCATGGTCAACGTGACCGATCGTGCCAATGTTGACGTGCGGCTTATTGCGCTCAAACTTGCTCTTTGCCATTAGTGGCTCTCCATTCTTGTCCCTTGACGGGAATAATCTTCAAAATTCGGTGGGGCGTACCCCGATCACTTCTGACCGGAGTACTTAGCCTGGATTTCCTGCGCCACGTTCGACGGAACCGGCGAATAGTGATCGAACGTCATCGAGTACTGAGCACGGCCCTGCGACATGGAGCGCAGGTTGTCGACGTACTTGAACATGTTCGCGAGCGGAACATGCGCATTGATGACAACGGCGATACCACGGCTTTCCTGACCCTGGATCTGACCACGGCGGGAATTGAGGTCACCGATAACGTCACCGACGTAATCTTCCGGCGTAACGACTTCGACCTTCATCATCGGCTCGAGAAGCTGTGCACCAGCCTTCTTCGCTGCTTCACGGAAGCAGGCACGCGATGCGATTTCGAAGGCGAGAACCGACGAGTCGACGTCGTGGAATGCACCGTCGATCAGGGTCGCCTTGACGCCGAGCATCGGGAAGCCAGCGAGCGGACCGGAAGACAGGACGCTTTCGATACCCTTCTGAACGCCCGGGATGTATTCCTTCGGAACAGCACCGCCGACGATCTTGGATTCGAACTTGAAGTCTTCGCCTTCGGGGTTCGGTTCGAAGATGATCTTCACGCGAGCGAACTGACCGGTACCACCGGACTGCTTCTTGTGCGTGTAGTCTTCTTCGTGCTGACGCGTGATGGTTTCGCGATAGGCAACCTGCGGAGCGCCGACGGTTGCTTCAACCTTGAACTCGCGACGCATACGGTCAACGAGAATGTCGAGGTGAAGTTCGCCCATGCCCGCGATGATCGTCTGACCGGATTCTTCATCCGTCTTGACACGGAACGAAGGATCTTCAGCAGCCAGACGGTTGAGCGCGAGGCCCATCTTTTCCTGGTCGCCCTTGGTCTTCGGCTCGATCGCGATCTGGATGACCGGCTCGGGGAATTCCATGCGCTCGAGGATAACCGGCTTCAGCGGATCGCAGAGCGTATCGCCAGTGGTGGTTTCCTTGAGGCCAGCCAGAGCAACGATGTCGCCGGCAAAGGCTTCTTCGATGTCTTCACGGCTGTTGGAGTGCATCTGCAGCATACGGCCGACGCGCTCGCGCTTGTCCTTGACCGTGTTGATGACAGACGTACCCTTTTCGAGCTTGCCCGAGTAGATACGTGCGAAGGTCAGCGAACCGACGAAGGGGTCGTTCATGATCTTGAACGCGAGCATGGAAAGCGGCTCGCTGTCGTCGGCATGACGTTCGATTTCGGCTTCGGTCTTGAAGTCGATACCCTTGATCGCCGGAATGTCCAGCGGAGAAGGCAGGTAGTCGACGACGGCGTCGAGAAGCGGCTGAACGCCCTTGTTCTTGAACGCGGTACCGCAGAACATCGGGTGGAACTTCACGTCGATGGTGCCGCGGCGAACGAGCGCACGGATCTTGTCGTTGTCAGGCATGATGCCGTTCAGGTAGTCTTCCATCGCTTCTTCGTCGATCTCGACAACGGTCTCGATCAGCTTTTCGCGATATTCGTCAGCCTTGGCCTTCATGTCATCAGGGATTTCGACGACGTCCCACTGAGCGCCGAGCGATTCGTCGCGCCAGATGAGTGCGTTCATCTCGATCAGGTCGATAACGCCCTTGAACTCGGTCTCAGCGCCGATCGGCAGCTGCATGACAACGGCGATTGCGCCGAGACGGGTCTTGATCATTTCTACCGAGCGGTAGAAGTCAGCACCGGTCTTGTCCATCTTGTTGCAGAAGATCATGCGCGGAACATGATACTTCTCGGCCTGGCGCCAGACGGTTTCCGTCTGCGGCTCAACACCGGCGTTGGCGTCGAGCAGCGCGATGGCACCGTCGAGAACGCGCAGCGAACGCTCGACTTCAATGGTGAAGTCGACGTGGCCGGGGGTGTCGATGATGTTGAAGCGGCGCATCTTGCCGTCGCGACCCTTCCAGAAGGTCGTGGTGGCTGCGGAGGTGATGGTGATACCACGCTCCTGCTCCTGCTCCATCCAGTCCATCGTGGCAGCGCCATCGTGAACTTCGCCGATCTTGTGCGACTTACCGGTGTAATAAAGGATACGCTCGGTGGTCGTCGTCTTGCCGGCGTCGATATGCGCCATGATACCGAAATTGCGGTAGTCTTCGATTTTATATTCGCGAGCCATAATGGACTGCCTTTCGATATGCGACCGTTTAAGATTACCAGCGGTAATGCGAGAATGCGCGGTTAGCGTCGGCCATCTTGTGCGTGTCTTCACGCTTCTTGACAGCGGAGCCGCGGTTGTTCGCTGCGTCCATGAGTTCGCCGGAAAGGCGATCGACCATGGTCGTTTCGTTGCGCTTGCGCGCAGCAGTGATCAGCCAGCGGATGGCGAGAGCCTGACGGCGCTCCGGACGAACGTCGACCGGGACCTGGTAGGTTGCACCGCCGACGCGGCGCGAACGCACTTCAACGTGCGGAGCAACGTTGTCGAGGGCGGAGTGGAACACGCCGAGCGGCTCCTGCTTCGTCTTGCCCTGAACGACGTCGAATGCGCCGTAAACGATGCTTTCCGCAACAGACTTCTTGCCGTGAAGCATGATGGCGTTCATGAATTTGGTGACGACCAGATCACCGAACTTCGGATCCGGGTTGATCTCACGCTTTTCTGCACTATGGCGACGGGACATATTCTTTGTCTCTCAATGTTATTGACGCTTTACCACGCGGAGAACCTCGCGCAGCGCCGGAATTTGTTTGAACCCGAATTACTTCGGACGCTTCGCACCGTACTTGGAGCGGCGCTGCTTGCGGTTCTTGACGCCCTGGGTATCGAGAACACCGCGGATGATGTGGTAACGCACGCCCGGCAAGTCCTTTACGCGGCCGCCGCGGATCATGACCACGGAGTGTTCCTGAAGGTTGTGACCTTCGCCCGGAATGTAGCCGATGACTTCGAAGCCGTTGGTGAGGCGGATCTTGGCAACCTTACGCAGAGCCGAGTTCGGCTTCTTCGGGGTCGTCGTGTAAACGCGGGTGCAAACACCACGCTTCTGCGGGTTTTCCTGAAGAGCAGGAACCTTGTTGCGCTTTACCTGTGCCTGGCGGGGCTTGCGGATCAGCTGGTTTACGGTAGGCATATAACCATCCCTTGCAAAAACTACTTTAGCCACCCTCACGGGTGGCGGCTATGCCGTTTCCGGCGACGAAGCACGCATATATCCTCATGCGCAAAACGTGGCCCGATCCGGTTTCACGGATGGACCACCAAGAGCAGAGGACGCCGGATGAGGCGTCTTGCGTGCAACATTCGTGTCTTCTACGTGCAATGGAGTCTCGGTTGAGATGATGTTCAGGAAAAACCTATCCCGAACGGCCAGCATCCACAGAGGCTCCGATGGCGGGCGTACTACTGTTTTAGCCAGCTTTCGTCAAGGGCGAATCCGCATTTTGCGCCGGCCCCCGCGGCCACAAAGCCCGCGCGCACGCCATTTCCCGCTTCTTCTAACATAAGTCGTCGCCAGCAACAGCGATTTTGACCTCCGGCCTTTGGCTTTTCACAAAATCCGTCTATTGATTCCCTCAAGTGGGTCAGAGACTTCACCCGCCGCGCGCAAGACCGATTCCGGCCGACCCGCGCACTCGCAACGACACATCAAGGAACCGCGTCATGAGCACCCTCCCCGACAACGACAACGGACGCGACGAGCCGATGGTCTTCATCGTCATCGGCAAGGCTTACGAGAACGACAATTCCGAGGGCATCGACATCCACGTCATCCTGCGCGCGCCGGATGATGACACCGCCGTGCGTGAAACGCTGAACGCGCTTTCCGAGGAAGGTTTCATCGAAGCCGACCTCGACCAGATCGGCATGCTGACCGAAGTCCCGGATGAAGAGCCGCACGCTTCCGCCTACCAGGGCGCACTGGAAGGCGAAGTCGCCATCATCCGCTTCGCCTGAGGCCCGCCAGATGACGGTCAGACGCATCGTCGCCAATATCGCGACACCCGACCTTGCGAGGGCGGGTGTCTTTTATCGCGATATTCTCGGCATGACCGTCGCGATGGATCATGGCTGGATCGTGACCTATGCAAGTCCGCTCGAATCCCTGGCGCAGATCAGCTTTGCCAGTGAAGGCGGCTCCGGCACGGCCGTTCCGGACCTCTCCATCGAAGTCGACAATTTCGACGAGGTTCATGCCAGAATACTGAAGGCGGGACTGCCGATTGAATATGGCCCGGTAACGGAGCCATGGGGTGTCCGTCGCCTGTTTATGCGCGATCCATTCGGAAAGCTGGTCAATATATTAAGTCACTCATAGATTATATACTTTTAGTACAATAGTATTATTCGACACATCTATTGAACAACACGAAAATATCAGCTTAAAGTGGTCCCGGCGCAGCATTTCGGTGGCGGGTTGAATAATACATCGTCGGCAGACATTCTTGATGACATTTACGAGGCAGCGCTTTTCCCGGACCGTTGGGCGAAGGTCATCGCCGTAATTGGACAGCGACTCGATTTCTGGGGCGGCGCCCTCACCTGGGGCAAGGGCGAAGAGGAGGCTTGGCTCTTCACGCCGAATTTCCAGGAACTGATGCAGGCCTTCATGGAAGGCGGCTGGAATCATCGCAACGACCGCCTCACCCGTGCGATCCGTGAGGGGCAATTTTCCTTCGTGCATGATTTCGATGTCTTCACCCATGACGAATGGGCCGGTTTACCGATCGTGCGCGACTTTCTCATGCCGCGCGGGCTGGGATATGGGGTGGCGACGCAGGTCGCGCCGCCCAACCACCCGGAAATGACGGTGCTTTTTGAGCGCAAGCTAGACAGCGGCGTCATCGGGCCGGAAACCATGGCCGCACTCGGCCAGCTAAGGCCGCATATCGCCCGCAGCCTCACGCTCGCAACAGGGCTGCAGCGCCAGAAGGCCGACGCCATGACGCTTGGCCTCAACGCCATAGGCGCGCCGGCGGCCGTGCTTCAGGCGAGCGGCCGCGTTCTTTCCGCCAACACCCTGTTCCAGACGATCCAGAAATGCATTTCCACCCGGGCCCGCGACAGGATTGTGATCTCCGACGAAAGAGTGAACCGGCTGCTCTACAAGGCGCTCGCCGGACACAGCGTCGGCTCCTTCCCGCTGCCGACGGAAGACAGAACCTGCATCCTTCACGTCATACCGCTTCGCAAGGATGCGCTTGACCTGTCGCCGAACGGTTCCGCCATCGTGCTGATATCGCAACCCACGGATACGGTTGCTGACGCGACGCCCCTCCTGAAGAGCCTCTACGATCTCACCAAGGGTGAGGCCCGCGTGGCACTGGAAATCATGAAGGGACTTTCGCTTCCTTCCGTGGCGAAGCAATTGAAGATCTCCCATGAGACCGTCCGCAGTAACGCCAAGTCTATCTATGCCAAGACCGGCAGCACGGGCCAGACCGATCTCGTTCGCCGGCTTTCCGTCTTGACGCGCTACACCATCGGCGGTGAGGCCTGAAAACACGCGCTCGCTGACAGGCGGACAGATCTGACGCTCCACCCAGCCCAAAAACAAAAAAACGCCCGGATTACTCCGGGCGTTTTCGTTACTGAACTTCGGCAGGGCTTCGTAAAGCCCCTGCCCTGACCTTATTCCGCAGCCGGAACCTGATCGGTCATGTCCTGCAGCATCTGGTTCGCAGAACCTGCACCCGTACCCTTGCGGCGTTCCTCGAGGATGAGGTCGTCGCGCGAGGTGGCGATGCGGCGGATCTGCGTCATGGTGCCGCCAGTACCGGCCGGGATGAGGCGGCCGACGATGACGTTTTCCTTGAGGCCCTGCAGCGTGTCCGTCTTGCCGGCAATCGCAGCTTCCGTGAGAACCTTGGTGGTTTCCTGGAACGATGCGGCCGAGATGAAGGACGGCGTCTGCAGCGAAGCCTTGGTGATGCCGAGCAGAACCGGCTCGCCATAGGCAGGCTTCTTGCCTTCTTCGATCAGGCGGTCGTTGTTGTCGTCAAGCTCGATGCGATCGACGTTGTCACCAACGATGTACTGGCTGTCGCCGGCATCGGTGATTTCAACCTTCTGCAGCATCTGGCGAACGATCACTTCGATGTGCTTGTCGTTGATCACAACGCCCTGCAGACGGTAGACTTCCTGGATTTCGTTCACGAGGTAGGAAGCCAGAGCCTCCACGCCCTTGATCGCCAGAATGTCGTGCGGTGCCGGGTTGCCGTCGAGAATGTATTCGCCCTTCTCGATGTAGTCGCCTTCCTGAAGATGGAAGGGCTTGCCCTTCGGGATCAGGTATTCGACCGGCTCGACGCCGTCTTCCGCAGGCTCGATCATCACGCGACGCTTGTTCTTGTAGTCGCGGCCGAGGCGGATCGTACCATCGATCTCGGCGATGATGGCGTGGTCCTTCGGACGACGGGCTTCGAACAGTTCGGCAACGCGCGGCAGACCACCGGTGATGTCCTTCGTCTTGGCGCTTTCCAGCGGCGAACGTGCAAGCACGTCACCCTGGGAGACCTTCGAACCCGGCTCGACCGACAGAATGGCGTCGACGGAGAGCTGGAAGCGGGCTTCGCCACCACGAGCAAGCTTCGCCACAGCACCGGAAGCGTCCTTGATGACGATTGCGGGCTTCAAGTCCGAACCGCGCGGCGTCGAACGCCAGTCAATGACCTGACGCTTGGTGATGCCGGTGGATTCGTCGGTCGCTTCCAGAACGGAAAGACCATCGACGAGGTCTTCGAAGTGAACGGTACCTTCCACTTCCGTCATCATCGGACGGGTGTAGGGGTCCCACTCTGCAAGACGCTGGCCACGCTTAACCTTGTCGCCATCATCCACGAAGATCTTCGAACCGTAAGCGACACGCTGCGAGGAACGTTCCGCGCCGCGCTCATCAAGGATCGTAACGGACATGTTACGGCCCATGGCGATGAGAACGCCTTCGGAGTTCCGCAGGATGTTGCGGTTCTTGATCTGGATCGTGCCTTCATACGACGCTTCGAGGAACGACTGGTCGACCACGTTCGCCGTACCACCAAGGTGGAACGTACGCATGGTGAGCTGCGTGCCCGGTTCACCGATCGACTGTGCCGCGATGACGCCAACGGCTTCGCCCATGTTGACAGGCGTACCGCGTGCAAGGTCACGACCGTAGCAGACGCCGCAGACACCGATCTGCACTTCACAGGTCAGAGCCGAACGGATGCGGACGGACTGGATACCAGCCTTTTCGATGGCGGCCACATCGGCCTCATCGATAAGCGTGCCGGCCTTGACGATGTTCTCGCCGGAAACCGGATGATCGATATCATCAAGAGCCGTACGGCCGAGGATACGTGCGCCCAGCGAAGCAACGACCTGACCGGCATCGACGATGGCAGTCATGGTGAGGCCCTTGTCAGTGCCGCAATCCACGGAGTTGACGATGCAATCCTGCGCCACGTCGACGAGACGGCGGGTAAGGTAACCCGAGTTCGCCGTCTTCAGGGCGGTGTCTGCGAGACCCTTACGGGCACCGTGGGTCGAGTTGAAGTACTCGTTAACGGTCAGGCCTTCCTTGAAGTTCGAGATGATCGGCGTCTCGATGATTTCACCCGACGGCTTCGCCATCAGGCCGCGCATGCCGCCCAGCTGACGCATCTGGTTCGGAGAACCACGGGCGCCCGAGTGGGACATCATGTAGATGGAGTTCATCGGCTTCTGGCGGCCCGTTTCCGGATCGAACTCGACAGCCTTGATGCGTGCCATCATCTCTTCGGCGACCTTTTCGGTAGCCTTGCCCCAGGCGTCGACAACCTTGTTGTACTTTTCGCCCTGGGTGATGAGACCGTCATTATACTGCTGTTCGTATTCCTTCACCAAGGCTTCGGTGTCGCCGACAATCTTCACCTTGCTGTCCGGAATGACCATGTCGTCCTTGCCGAACGAAATGCCGGCGCGGCAGGCATGGGCAAAGCCGAGCTGCATGATGCGGTCGCAGAAGATGACCGTGTCTTTCTGGCCGCAATGACGGTAGACCGTGTCGATCATCTTGGAGATGTTCTTCTTGGTCATTTCCTGGTTGCAGACGTCGAAAGGCACGTTGACGTTCTTCGGCAGAAGTTCGCCAATCAGCATACGGCCTGGGGTCGTTTCATGGATCTTCGAAACCGGCTTGCCATCGGCATCCACGGTCTTGAAGCGGCCGCGGATCTTGGCATGCAGCGTCACGACCTTGTTTTCAAGCGCGTGATGAAGCTCACCGATATCCGAGAAGGCCATGCCTTCGCCCGGCTCGTTCTGGTTCATGATCGACAGGTAATACAGGCCGAGAACCATGTCCTGCGAAGGAACGATGATCGGGTGGCCGTTTGCCGGATGCAGGATGTTGTTGGTCGACATCATCAGCACGCGCGCTTCCAGCTGGGCTTCCAGCGAGAGCGGAACGTGAACAGCCATCTGGTCACCGTCGAAGTCGGCGTTGAAGGCCGTGCAGACGAGCGGGTGCAGCTGGATCGCCTTGCCTTCGACCAGCATGGGTTCGAAAGCCTGGATACCCAGACGGTGCAGCGTCGGTGCGCGGTTCAAGAGAACCGGATGCTCGCGGATGACCTCGTCGAGGATATCCCAGACTTCCGGCTTTTCCTTTTCAACCAGCTTCTTGGCCTGCTTGACGGTCGAGGAATAACCCTTGGCGTCGAGGCGGGCGTAGATGAACGGCTTGAACAGTTCGAGCGCCATCTTCTTCGGCAGGCCGCACTGGTGCAGCTTCAGTTCCGGACCGGTCACGATGACCGAACGGCCGGAATAGTCGACGCGCTTGCCGAGAAGGTTCTGGCGGAAGCGGCCCTGCTTGCCCTTGAGCATGTCGGAGAGCGACTTCAGCGGACGCTTGTTGGCGCCCGTGATGACGCGGCCGCGACGGCCGTTGTCGAACAGCGCATCGACGGATTCCTGCAACATACGCTTTTCGTTGCGGATGATGATGCCAGGCGCACGAAGCTCGATCAGGCGCTTCAGACGGTTGTTACGGTTGATGACGCGACGATAGAGATCGTTAAGGTCAGACGTCGCAAAACGGCCGCCATCCAGCGGAACCAGCGGGCGCAGGTCCGGCGGAATGACCGGAACGACCTTCATGATCATCCATTCCGGACGGTTGCCCGACTCCATGAAGTTCTCGACGATCTTCAGGCGCTTCATCAGCTTCTTCTGCTTGAGATCAGACGTGGTCTCAGCAAGTTCGGCACGCAGGTCGCCGGCGATCTTTTCGAGCTTCATCGAAGCCAGCATCTCGTAGATGGCTTCAGCGCCGATCATGGCGGTGAACTGGTCTTCGCCAAACTCGTCGACGGCGATCATGTACTCTTCTTCGGACAGAAGCTGGTTCTGCTTCAGCGAAGTGAGGCCGGGTTCGGTGACGATGTAGTTCTCGAAATAGAGAACGCGCTCGACATCCTTCAGCGTCATGTCGAGCAGGGTCGAGATACGCGAAGGAAGCGACTTCAGGAACCAGATATGGGCAACCGGCGCTGCGAGCTCGATGTGGCCCATGCGCTCACGGCGAACGCGTGACAGCGTGACTTCGACGCCGCACTTTTCGCAGATGATGCCCTTGTACTTCATGCGCTTGTACTTGCCGCACAGGCACTCATAGTCCTTGATCGGTCCGAAGATGCGCGCGCAGAAGAGACCGTCGCGTTCCGGCTTGAACGTACGGTAGTTGATGGTTTCCGGCTTCTTGATCTCGCCGTAGGACCACGACAGGATTTTTTCCGGCGAAGCGATCGAAATCCGGATGGAATCGAAATGCTGCGCAGGCACCTGAGGATTGAAAAGATTCATGACCTCTTGGTTCATGCCTTGTCTCCTTGAGAGGCTAGCTGCTGCCCCTGTTTGCATCTGGACCGGCTTCTTCCCGGGTCACCGTCCAGAGCTTTAAATACGGATTTAACCGCACAATGCGGCGAAAGTGTCCCACAGCGGCCTGGCCGATGCGGGAGCCGGCAGGCGCCCAAAAGGCGCCCGCCTCTCTCATTTTTATTCCGCCGCGTCGGGCAGCTGGTCTTCGGGCTGGTTCTCGATCTTCGAGTTCTCCAGTTCGACCGAAAGACCGAGCGACCGCATTTCCTTGACGAGAACGTTGAAGCTCTCGGGGATACCGGCCTCGAAGGTGTCGTCGCCACGGACGATCGCTTCGTAGACCTTGGTGCGGCCCGCCACGTCATCCGACTTGACGGTGAGCATTTCCTGCAGCGTGTAAGCCGCGCCGTATGCTTCCAGAGCCCAGACTTCCATTTCCCCGAAGCGCTGTCCGCCGAACTGCGCCTTGCCGCCCAGCGGCTGCTGGGTAACGAGCGAGTAAGGACCGATCGAGCGAGCGTGGATCTTGTCGTCGACAAGGTGGTTCAGCTTGATCATGTACATGTAGCCGACGGTGACCTTGCGGTCGAACGGCTCACCGGTACGACCGTCATAAAGAACGGACTGACCGGATTCATGCAGACCTGCCTTCTTCAGCATCGCGGCAACGTCGGGCTCATGCGCACCGTCGAAGACCGGGGTCGCGATGGAAACACCGCGCTTGGCTTCTTCGGCAAGCTTGACCAGCGATTCGTCATCGAAGCGCTGCACCTCGTCATGCGATTCACTCGCATAGATTTCGGTGAGTTCGGTGCGAAGCTCGCTGATGTCCATCGTCTTGCGATACTCTTCGAGCATCTCGCCGATCTTCTTGCCCATGCCTGCGCATGCCCATGCGAGGTGGGTTTCGAGGATCTGGCCCACGTTCATGCGCGAAGGCACGCCGAGCGGGTTCAAGCAGATGTCGACATGCGTGCCGTCTTCGAGGAACGGCATGTCCTCGACCGGAACGATACGCGAGACGACGCCCTTGTTACCGTGACGGCCGGCCATCTTGTCGCCCGGCTGGATCTTGCGCTTAACAGCAACGAAGACCTTGACCATCTTCATGACGCCCGGAGGCATTTCGTCGCCGCGCTGGACCTTTTCGACCTTGTCCATGAAGCGCTGTTCAAGGCGCGACTTGGATTCGTCGTACTGGCCGCGAAGCGCTTCCAGTTCGGACTGAGCCTTCTCGTCTTCGACTGCAAACATCCACCACTGCGAGCGGGGATATTCGGAGACGACAGCGTTGGAAAGCTCGACGCCCTTCTTGAAGCCCTTCGGACCGGCGATGGAAACGTGACCACGCAGCATGTCGATCAGGCGGCCGTAGACGTTACGGTCAAGAATTGCCTGTTCGTCGTCGCGGTCCTTTGCCAGACGCTCGATCTCTTCGCGCTCGATAGCCATCGCGCGCTCGTCCTTCTCCACACCGTGACGGTTGAAGACGCGGACTTCCACGACCGTACCGAACGTGCCCGGAGGCATGCGCATGGACGTGTCGCGAACGTCGGAAGCCTTTTCACCGAAGATGGCGCGCAGAAGCTTTTCTTCCGGCGTCATCGGGCTTTCGCCCTTCGGCGTGATCTTGCCGACGAGGATGTCGCCCGGCTGAACTTCCGCACCGATGTAAACGATACCGGCTTCGTCGAGGTTCTTCAGCGCTTCTTCCGAAACGTTCGGAATGTCGCGCGTGATTTCTTCCGGACCAAGCTTCGTGTCGCGTGCCATCACTTCGAATTCTTCGATGTGGATGGAGGTGAACACGTCGTCGGAAACGATACGCTCCGACATCAGGATCGAGTCTTCGTAGTTGTAGCCGTTCCAGGGCATGAACGCGACGAGCGCGTTGCGGCCGAGTGCCAGGTCGCCGAGGTCGGTCGACGGACCGTCCGCGATGATGTCACCCTTGGAGATCAGATCGCCGACGGCGACCAGCGGACGCTGGTTGACGCAGGTGTTCTGGTTCGAACGCTGGAACTTCTGCAGACGGTAGATATCGACGCCCGACTTGCCGGCATCGAGGTCTTCCGTAGCGCGGATAACGATACGGGTCGCATCCACCTGGTCGACAACACCGCCGCGGCGAGCCGCGATGGCAGCGCCGGAGTCACGGGCAACGATCGGTTCCATGCCGGTGCCGACGAACGGCGCTTCCGCCCGCAGAAGCGGAACGGCCTGACGCTGCATGTTCGAGCCCATGAGAGCGCGGTTGGCGTCGTCGTTTTCCAGGAACGGAATGAGAGCCGCCGCGACCGAAACGAGCTGCTTCGGCGAAACGTCCATCAGGTTGATGTTGTCGCGCGGTGCGAGCATGACTTCGCCCGAGTGACGGCAGACGACGAACTCTTCAGTGAAGGCGCCTTCGCCATCGAGTTCGGCATTGGCCTGTGCGACGTAGTACTTGGCCTCTTCCATGGCGGAGAGGTAGATCACGTCCGTCGTCACCTTGCCGTCAATGATCTTGCGGTACGGGCTTTCAATGAAGCCGTACTTGTTGACGCGGGCAAAGGTGGCAAGCGAGTTGATCAGACCGATGTTCGGGCCTTCCGGCGTTTCGATCGGGCAAATACGGCCATAGTGGGTCGGGTGAACGTCGCGGACTTCGAAGCCGGCGCGCTCGCGGGTCAGACCACCCGGTCCAAGAGCCGAAAGACGGCGCTTGTGAGTGATTTCCGAAAGCGGGTTCACCTGGTCCATGAACTGCGACAGCTGCGAGGAACCGAAGAATTCACGAACGGCGGCGGCTGCCGGCTTCGCGTTGATCAGGTCCTGCGGCATCACGGTGTCGATTTCGATCGAGGACATACGTTCCTTGATCGCACGTTCCATGCGCAGAAGGCCGAGGCGGTACTGGTTTTCCATCAGCTCGCCGACCGAACGAACACGGCGGTTGCCGAGGTTGTCGATGTCGTCGATTTCGCCCTTGCCGTCACGCAGTTCGACCAGCATCTTGACGACCGCGAGGATGTCTTCCTTGCGCAGCGTGCGCACGGTGTCTTCCGCGTCGAGGTCGAGACGCATGTTCATCTTCACGCGGCCAACGGCCGAGAGATCGTAACGTTCGGCATCGAAGAACAGCGAGTTGAACATCGCTTCCGCCGAATCCATGGTCGGCGGTTCACCCGGACGCATGACGCGGTAGATGTCGAACAGCGCTTCCTGACGGTTCTGGTTCTTGTCGGCAGAGAGCGTATTACGGATGTAGGCGCCAACATTGACGTGGTCGATGTTGAGGACCGGAATCTCGTCGAAGCCGGACTGGAGAATGAGACCAAGCGTCTTCTCGTCGATTTCGTCGCCGGCTTCGAGATAGATCTCGCCCGTCGAGTAGTTGACGATGTCTTCGGCAAGGAAGTTGCCATAGAGGTCTTCGTCAGTCGCCTTGAGTGCCTTCAGGCCCTTGTCCACGAGCTGGCGGATAAGGCGCGGGGTCAGCTTCTTGCCACCTTCGACAACGACTTCGCCGGTGTCGGCGTCGATCATGTCGGTGATGACCTTGGCATTCTTCAGTGCGTCAGGCTGGAACGGAATACGCCAGCCGTCACCGGAGCGCTCGTAGGTAGCCTTGGTATAGAAGGTCGACAGGATTTCTTCGCCATCCATGCCGAGCGCCATCAGGAGCGAGGTCACGGGCAGCTTGCGGCGACGGTCGATACGCGCATAGACGATGTCCTTGGCGTCGAACTCGATGTCGAGCCAGGAACCGCGGTAAGGAATGACGCGGGCGGCGAAGAGCAGCTTGCCGGAAGAATGGCTCTTGCCCTTGTCATGATCGAAGAACACGCCCGGCGAACGGTGCATCTGCGAAACGATGACGCGCTCGGTACCGTTGACGATAAACGTGCCGTTATTGGTCATGAGCGGCATGTCGCCCATGTAGACGGACTGTTCCTTGATATCCTTGATGGACTTCGCGCCTGTATCCTCGTCGATATCGAACACGATGAGGCGCAGCGTCACTTTCAGCGGCGCAGCATAGGTCAGATCGCGCTGACGGCATTCCTCGACGTCGAACTTCGGCGCTTCGAATTCGTAGGATACGAATTCGAGCATGGATGCGCCCGAGAAATCGGTGATCGGGAATACGGATTTGAATACGGCATTCAATCCCTCGTCGGGACGGCCACCCTTGGGCTCGTCAACCATGAGAAACTGGTCGTACGAAGCCTTCTGAACCTCGATGAGGTTCGGCATTTCCGCTACTTCTGGAATTTTGCCGAAAAACTTGCGTACGCGCCTACGACCGTTAAACGAAAGGGTCTGAGCCATCGTCGCTCCTTTAAAATTGCATCCGGGCCTGCAACGGACGGGAACCGATGGCCAGTCGATCCCGTCAAGCAATGGGTATCATCAATCTCGTTCCACATCCCGGATCGATCAGGCCGGATTGCCTAGATGAGCCGGTTCGGAACCATTCTCTTGAAGAACCCATTACCCAAAAGCCATTTTCAAGCGGCTTTTGGGTAATAAGTTTTAAAAACGATAACGACGGAAAGGGGCCTGAAGCCCCTTCCCGCCAGCAATCGCAAGATTACTTAACGTCAACCTTGGCGCCTGCGTCCTCAAGCTTCTTCTTGAGGTCGGCAGCTTCAGCCTTGGAAACGGCTTCCTTGACCGGCTTCGGAGCGCCTTCAACGAGGTCCTTTGCTTCCTTCAGGCCGAGGCCCGTGATAGCGCGAACTTCCTTGATGACGTTGATCTTGTTGGCGCCAGCGTCAACGAGGATCACGTCGAATTCGGTCTTTTCTTCTTCAACAGCAGCAGCAACGCCAGCGCCGCCAGCAGCAGCAACTGCTACCGGAGCAGCAGCGGAAACGCCCCACTTTTCTTCGAGAAGCTTCGACAGTTCTGCAGCTTCCAGAACGGTCAGGGTGGAGAGGTCTTCTACGATCTTTGCGAGATCAGCCATTTTTCAGTTCCTTTAATTCGGTTCGAACCGGTTTGAATATTTACAGCGAAAAACCGCCTTAAGCGGCTTCGTCCTTCTTGGCGTAAGCCGAGAACACCCGAGCCAGCTGGCTTGCAGGTGCGGCGACAACCGTAGCGACGCGAGTTGCCGGGGCATTGAGAAGGCCCAGCAGCTTTGCGCGCAGCTCGTCCAGCGAAGGCAGGGTCGCAAGCGACTTGACTGCATCGGCGTTGAGCGTGGTTGCACCCATGGCGCCGCCGAGAACAACGACCTTGTCGTTGGTCTTGGCGAAATCCATGACGACTTTCGGAGCGATCATAGGGTCGACGCTGTATGCAATCAGCGTCTGGCCCTTGAAGAGATCTGTCATCCCTTCCGACTCCGTGCCCTGAAGAGCGATCTTGGCCAGGCGGTTCTTCGCGACCTTGACGGTGCCTCCGGCAGCGCGCATTTTCGAACGGAAGTCGTTCATTTGCGCAACGGTGACACCAGCATAGTGGGCCACGACAACCGAACCGGAAGCCTTGAAGACTTCGTTCAGCTCCGTGACGAATTCGCGTTTTTCCGCTCTTTCCACTGTCTGTCTCCAGTAGACGGGGCCACATAAGTGTGAACCCGTCGGGTTTGCCTTTGCCCCAAGGGACCTTTTTACAAAGATCCCGAGCGACGCTCGAGGATCCTGTCCCCCGCTCTGTCGCCGCAAACGGCTTCAGGCACAGGCACACCAGGTTCGAACCGGACAGTCAGGCATCGAAAGATGCCTCAAATCCAGCCTCACCCGTCTCATGCAGGTTGAATGATTAAGGCCAAATCCCGAAAGACGTGGCCACCTGCAATCTCGGACAGGAGTTCCGGGTTTCCCCGGAAATCTCCGGCTCCCTGAGAGCCGGAAATTCTTTTAGTCACGCTCCCCGAAGGAAACGCGAGAATTGATTAAGCCGTAACCGACGAAGGGTCGATCTTGACGCCCGGACCCATGGTCGAGGAAATTGCGACGCGCTTGACATAGTTGCCCTTGGCGCCGGTCGGCTTTGCCTTGATGACGGCATCGGCGAAAGCCTTGATGTTTTCCTCAAGAGCCTTGGCGTCGAACGAAGCCTTGCCAACGCCAGCGTGTACGATACCGGCCTTTTCGACGCGGAACTCGACAGCGCCGCCCTTGGACGCCTTGACGGCGCCGGCAACATCCATCGTCACCGTACCGACCTTCGGGTTCGGCATCATGCCACGCGGGCCGAGTACCTTGCCGAGACGGCCGACGAGCGGCATCATGTCCGGGGTCGCGATGCAACGATCGAAGTCGATCTTGCCGCCCTGAACGATTTCAACCAGTTCTTCTGCACCAACAACGTCAGCGCCAGCAGCCGTGGCTTCATCAGCCTTGGCGCCACGGGCGAAAACGGCGACGCGAACGTCACGGCCGGTGCCGTTCGGCAGGTTGACAACGCCACGAACCATCTGGTCCGCATGGCGCGGGTCAACGCCGAGGTTCATCGAAACTTCAACGGTTTCGTCGAACTTGGCGACAGCACGTTCCTTGACCATCGAAATGGCGTCGGTGAGAACGTAAAGCTTGTTGGGATCCACACCTTCGCGGATCTTCTGAATGCGCTTTGCTACCTTGGCCATGATCAACCTACCACTTCCAGGCCCATGGCGCGGGCGGAGCCCTCAACCATTGCCATTGCGCCTTCGATGTCGGCTGCGTTCAGATCCTTCATCTTGGCTTCTGCGATCGTCTTGACCTGAGCCTTGGTGATGGAGCCGATCTTGGCGCCCTTGCCAGGCGTCTTGGAACCGGAGGTGATCTTGGCTTCCTTCTTCAGCCAATACGTCATCGGCGGCTGCTTCATGACGAAGGTGAAGGACTTGTCCTGGTAATAGGTGATGACGACCGGGATCGGCATACCCTTTTCCATTTCCTGCGTGGCGGCATTGAACGCCTTGCAGAATTCCATGATGTTAATGCCACGCTGACCAAGTGCAGGACCGATCGGCGGGGACGGATTGGCCGCCCCGGCCTTTACCTGCAGCTTGAGCTGGCCTGCAACTTTCTTAGCCATATCTCTCTGCCTTTCAATTCAAACCGGTTGCCCGGCTTCTCTTCTAGCCGGATCGCTCCGGCGGCTGCGGTTGCGTGGTGCGGCGCCCTGCCCCGGCTTAGAGAGCCAGTTTGCCTTCCACGCGGCTTGGGGTTTCACCCCTCCAATCAGACCTTCTCGACCTGATTGTATTCCAGCTCGACCGGCGTAGCGCGGCCGAAAATCGAAACTTCCACCTTCAGGCGCGAACGCTCTTCGTCGACATCCTGAACCACGCCGTTGAACGACGCGAACGGACCGTCGGAAACGCGAACCTGCTCGCCGATCTCGAACGAAACCGAAGACTTCGGACGCTCGACACCTTCCTGAACCTGACCAAGGATACGCTCGGCTTCATAATCCGGAATCGGAACAGGCTTATTGTCCGACCCGAGGAAACCGGTAACCTTCGGCGTGTTCTTGATGAGGTGATAGGCCTCATCCGTCAGGTTGGCGCGCACCAGCACGTAACCTGGAAAGAACTTGCGCTCGCTGTCGACCTTGCGGCCGCGACGCACCTCGACAACCTTTTCGGTCGGAACGAGGATTTTCTCGAAAAGATGATCAAGGCCCTTCTGGCGGGCCTTTTCTTCGATCGACTCGGCGACCTTCTTTTCGAAATTCGAATAGGCGTGAACGATATACCAACGCGCTGCCATTTTTATTCTCCGTTCAATTCGTTACCGACCGACGTTCAGCACGAGGCTGAGCAGCCAGCCGATGAGCTGGTCAGCAGCAAAAAAGAACAGAGCCGCAAAAATGACCATCACGAGCACCATAGCCGTCGAAATCATGGTCTCGCGGCGCGATGGCCAAGTGATCTTTGACGCTTCGGCGCGAACCTGCTGCAGAAACGTAAACGGATTGGTTTTGGATGCCATTGACTGCCCACGCAATTACGGCGCGTAAAGCCGATACTGATCAGCCCCACGCACCGCGTGTCTGTTTTGACCCTACATAAACACCGATTCCCCTTTTAACAAGAGGAAATCGACATTCGGCGAAATTCGCCGGAAATCCGGCACCCATCTGCCACGCAGCGAAGACCCGCGCTTGCGAATGGAAAGTGGCAGGGGCAGAGGGGCTCGAACCCCCGACCTGCGGTTTTGGAGACCGCCGCTCTACCAGCTGAGCTATACCCCTTCAGACCAAAACTGACCGCGAAAATCGCTTGGTCAATTCGGTATGCGCTCCTTTAAGGTGCAGGGAAAAGAATGGCAAGTGTGTTTTTTGTTTTTTCACACATCATCCAGCGAATTGCACAACAAAGGTCAGCGTGAGTTCCTGCGCCCTGTGGAGGATAAATCGAGCCATCTATCTACCTGCTTCTTCCGAGGCAACATCGGCGCTGGTGGCATGTTTAGGCTGCTGCTCTGGCCCCGGCCTGTTCGCGCTTGCAACGATATCGCTGAACCGTCTGCTCCAATCACCCAGCGTCGCAAGTAGCGGAGCGGCTTCGGTACCGGTGGACGGGCAATTCATCGTTAAAACCTGCGATGAGATTTCCGAACTCAACGTTATAAGCCCAAAGTGGATTTGTGCCTGTTTGGCAATCTGATCCTGCCCCGCAAGAAGGGACGACAAGGCCGTGACGGCCGTAACGGTTGCGGGAAAAACAATGGCGAGAACTTTTATATGGGAGCCAAAGCGCCTGCCCGCTTGCGAATACTCCGATGAATTCAGGCCTGCAAATATCGTCGTCAGCATACCGAGACAAATGATAGTGATGGAGAAGTTTCTGGATCTCTCCTGCAGTCTCTGCATTTCATATTTCGCTAGATTTCGCTCTCGTGGGATACGATCCTGCAACGCCGTGAAGCCGGAAACGAATTTCGCAGCCGTACTGACGTCCGGATAACTACCCGCGCAACGGCCAAGCCACAATGTGATATCCGAATCGCTGCCTGCCCACCGGGGATCAAATCCGAAAGCCAGCTCGAACGGTGCCCTGTCGCTACGAGCCACCCGCTTGAAAAACTTTGTCACGGGGCTGTAGGCGGATTCCAGGCCGTAGGTGAATTCCTCGGAAGCCGAATCTGTGAGCTCGGTCGGCGCGACCACGTAAACCGTGAGCAACACGAACCATAGTCCGACAACACCGACGACCAGAAGCGTAAAAGATTTCAGCAGTATCAAAGTATATTTCAAAAACATGCCGCACCCCCCAGCGTTGAATATCTATCTCATAGGTTGAGAGGGGCGACAATATTGTTGAATCTGGGAGCGCGTTAAAATCCCCAGCACCGTACAAAGCAAAAACCCCGCTGTCTCCAGCGGGGTTTTCCTCAAGCCCTTGCGGGTTTGAATATTACTCGACGATCGAAGCCACGATGCCGGCGCCGACGGTACGGCCGCCTTCGCGGATAGCGAAGCGCAGCTTTTCTTCCATCGCGATCGGAACGATCAGTTCGACTTCAACGGTGACGTTGTCGCCAGGCATAACCATTTCCGTGCCTTCCGGCAGCGAAACGATACCCGTCACGTCCGTCGTACGGAAGTAGAACTGCGGACGGTAGTTCGTGAAGAACGGCGTATGACGGCCGCCTTCTTCCTTCGTCAGGATGTAGGCTTCTGCCATGAACTTCTTGTGCGGCTTGACCGAACCCGGCTTGCACAGGATCTGACCACGCTCAACGCCGTCACGGGTAACGCCGCGAACCAGCGCACCGATGTTGTCGCCGGCCTGGCCCTGATCGAGCAGCTTGCGGAACATTTCAACGCCGGTAACCGTCGTCTTCGAGGTCGGGCGAATGCCGACGATCTCGACTTCTTCACCAACCTTGACGATACCGCGCTCAACGCGACCCGTCACAACCGTACCACGGCCAGAGATCGAGAACACGTCTTCGATCGGCATCAGGAACGGCTGGTCGATCGGACGCTCAGGCGTCGGGATGTAGGCGTCAACAGCAGCCATCAGCTCGCGGATCGCGTCTTCACCGATCTTCTTGTCGCTGTCTTCAAGAGCAGCAAGTGCCGAACCCTTGATGATCGGGATATCGTCGCCCGGGAAGTCGTAGGACGACAGAAGTTCGCGAACTTCCAGTTCAACGAGCTCGAGAAGCTCGGCGTCGTCAACCTGGTCGACCTTGTTGAGGAACACGACGATTGCCGGAACGCCAACCTGACGGGCAAGCAGGATGTGCTCGCGGGTCTGCGGCATCGGGCCGTCAGCAGCCGAGCAAACCAGGATCGCGCCGTCCATCTGGGCAGCACCGGTGATCATGTTCTTCACGTAGTCGGCGTGGCCGGGGCAGTCAACGTGCGCGTAGTGACGGTTCGGCGTCTCATACTCAACGTGGGCCGTCGAAATCGTGATACCACGTGCCTTTTCTTCAGGCGCGGCGTCGATCTGGTCATACGCCTTGAACTCGCCGAAGAACTTCGTGATCGCGGCGGTCAGCGACGTCTTGCCATGGTCAACGTGACCGATCGTGCCAATGTTGACGTGCGGCTTATTGCGCTCAAACTTGCTCTTTGCCATGTGAATTGCTTCCTGTGAACGTGAAGTAGTTTCCCCGGCGAACCGGTTTGGTGTCGCCGTTTAAGGCTTTGTAAGCGAATGCGCAAGACTTAATTGTTAAAGCGCGTTCGCACACGCTGATCGCGTGCCTCAAGGCGCCTATATGGTGTGCGCTTTACGATATTCAAAGCCGCTTCAACCTTGCCGCAACAGGAGCGGAGGGAATGAGCGGGCGGGAACCCACAGACGCTCCTCTTCGCACAATCGAATTGCTAAACAAGCTTTTTCTTCATCACAACTTCTTTACCTCGACCGTCATCATGGCTTAAGGAAACGTCATCGCCGGGGGGAGACGGGCGAGCGGAACGATGCGCCGGGTGCGCACCCATGCCACATCTCGATCAGCCGCGTTCTCCCGCGCGACCTTCCATCCGTTTCAGGACCATCCCATGGAAATCTTCACAGCCGCCGGTTTTACGGCATTCTTACAGGTCATTGCGATCGATCTCGTTCTGGCGGGCGACAATGCCATTGTCATCGGCCTTGCCGCCGCCGGCCTTCCCGCGCATCTTCGCCGCAAGGCGATCCTGGTCGGCATCATCGCCGCCACGGTTCTGCGCATCGGCTTTGCCGCCGTCACCGTCCAGCTTCTGTCCATCGTCGGCCTGCAACTTTTCGGCGGCCTGCTGCTGGCCTGGGTCTGCTGGAAAATGTGGTCAGAACTGCGCGAGGCCGCAGGTTCCATCGAAGACGAGGTGACGGACGAAGAGGCCGATCTGACAAAGGGTCACAAGACTTTCTTCCAGGCCGCAACCCAGATCGTCATCGCCGACGTCTCCATGTCGCTGGACAACGTCCTTGCCGTGGCTGGCGCCGCGCAGGAACATGTGACGGTGCTCATCATCGGCCTCGTCGTTTCGATCGCGCTCATGGGTCTTGCCGCCAACTTCGTCGCCAAGCTGCTGCACCGCTACCGCTGGATTTCCTATCTCGGCCTGATGGTCATCATCTATGTGGCGCTCAACATGCTTTACCACGGCGTGATCGAGGTCTGGCCCTACATCACGCCTTACTTCGGCTGAACCAACCCGAAACGACCAGCGATCGACAGGCCCGGAAACAAAGTTTTCCGGGCCTTTTTTGTGCCGTGCGAACATCGGAGCCGCCGCTTCCAACGCCTCATTCGGCCTCGAAAATCAGCATCCGGCATTCGGAGAAGACGTAAAGGGAATCAGCCGCCCGAAGCGCTGCAACATTCGGATAAGACAGGGAAATCGCGATTTCTCGCCTATACATTCTGGCAATTGAGGTCAGCCACGGGCAAGCCTAGGGAGCTAGTAATAAGTCATAATAATAAAAAGAAAGGTAAAGCTGCCAATGGCTTATGACTGGAGCGGCGGTCGTACCCGCCGCCTTAGACGGGTGAAGCTTGGCGTTGTCGCAAGCTCTCTCATCCTGCTGGCGCTGCTCGTGTCGCTCGTTCTTGGCTGAACACATCACGCGCGCAATTCAACACTGACCGGCGGCATGGCAAGGTTTTTACAACCGCCCTGCCGCCGCTCCCTTCAGTCGGCCGCCGACGATCAGGTCTTCTTCACTTCCACGCAATGAACCGGTTTCTTCATTTCCGGGTCCGCCATCAAATCGTAAAAATCAGCCTCCTCACCCTTCGACCACCAGACATGGACACCGCCCTGGTATCTGGCTCCCGAGCCTGAAATGACGTTTGCGGCAACAACGACGCCGTCCTTCAGCCCCAGCCGGACAAGGCTGATATCACCGGCGTTGAAATAGGTCGCTTCGACCTTATCGGCGGCGCATTGATAAACGGTCTCGACCTTTTCGACCGTCGTATCCTTCGGAAGTGGAATCACCAGATCCTCGGCAAGCGCGCTGGAAGCGGCTGACAAAGACAAGACGGTAAAACACATGACGGCGAGTGATTCTTTCATGATGGCCCTTTCCTGATGTGGCGCCACCATAAGGCCACGCCAGAAAAGCCAAAATGGGGCCGCTCATTGCCACACACCTGAAATTTGCGTTAGCCGGGGAAGCAGGACGTGATTGATTTCAGTCGAGAGACTGCGGCAATTTCTATTGGAAGAACCAGTAAACGACGCCCAGAATAACCGTCCACATCAGCAATGATATGGCCAGCACGGCGAGATAGTTTCGAAATCGTCTGGTCATCCGCCCACATTATCGGTCGGCCATCACGCGACAACCTCAACCGTTGAATTGCTGTATGCGGGTCAAACCGCAGGGTTAGCTCTTTCTATCAAGATGTTGAAAAGCAAACCATTCGCAGATTTTACCCACCCGAAAACGGGGTTGCCTGCGGCAAACCCCACCCTGGTCGAGCGGGGTTTGCAGGCCTCATGACGCCTCGGCGGGTCAGCGACGTCAACCGTCACGGAACCGTGTCAGCTCTTCAGTGCCGTATTGCACAGGCTCCAGTAGCCGCCGCCCTTCTGGATCCATTTCAGATCGCCGAGCGTGCCGTCATTCTTGTTCTTGTGATAGGAATCGACGCAGGTCTTCAGGCGGGCCTTACCAGGGGTCTCGCTTGAATATTTCTTATCGACAGCACTCGGAAAAGCGACGCCCTTCGGGGCCTTTATCGTCGCCTTTTCGGGTTCTTTCTCAGTTGTGGCCGCGACCTGCTTGTCATCGGCGGCGTCTTCGGCCGCCGCATCGCTGCCGCAGAACTTGGCGCGATAATCGTTCCACTTGACGTCCTTGGCGGATCCGTCGGCTTTCGCCGCCTGATATTTCACGCTGCACTCCTTCATGGTGAGTGCCGCTGCGGGGGAGACAAACGCCGCCGAAGCCAGCAGCGCAAAGGATGAGAGAATGACAACCCTGTTAATCATTGAAGACTCCCGTTTGCATGATTGCCGGCCGACTATCCGACCGGATTTTCCGCTTGTCAACGAGCAGTGCGGCAAGGACCCGACGTCGAATTGACGGCACGCCATCTCCGCCAGCATGGAAGTGTGGCGCCGATGGACTTCAACTTCAGGTCACTCGGGCCCCTCGGAGAATCACGTGTTCGTGTGGCGTCAATAGCCATCGGGAACGAATTTCCTAAATTTTCGTTAGCATCTCGAACGAATAACGAGGATTTATCGATGTTGAGGATGCCGAAGACCATCTCCGCGCTCGCTCTTGGCGTCGCATTATCTGCCGCTTCCGTCGTGCCCGCCCATGCGCTGAGCATCATACAACCTGCCAGGGATTTGCAGGAAAAGACGCAGCCCGCCTCCCCCGCATCGGCCTTTGCCGCAGGAAAGGGTGAGGAAGGCGCGTCGAACGGATACGCCCTGTCTCAGGAAGAAGTCAGCCATATCAAATGGTGCGCGGCGCGTTACACATCTTACCATCCGACCGACAACACCTATATGGCGTCGGCCGGGACGCGGATGCAGTGTCGTTCGCCCTACTGACCAAACTCGGATGCCGGGCCGGGCCAGCCCCGACCCAGTAGTACCAAGCGCATCTGGCAAGCTAGGCAGGTCTCATCAGATAGTGCCCGACGCCCCATACCTCTCCGTCATCATGTCCGAAGAGGCCTGCCGTCGCGAGGAAGAACAGCCGCCAGCGTCTTTCCCACAATCTCGCATCGGCGCCATAAACGCGCTGTAGGATTGGCCGTATGCGATCTATCTCCCGATCGAAATTCTTCAGCCAGTCGAGAGCCGTTCGGCGATAATGCGATCCTGACCAGCGCCAATCCCGCTCCACGTTGAAAAGCCCGTCAAAACGATGCGGAAGATCGAAAGCCGGCATGATGCCGCCGGTGAAGAAATGCTGCGCGATCCAGTCTGCCGGATTGCCATGATCGAAACGATAGGATCGGTCGCGGTGATTGAAGACGTGCAGGAAGAACCTGCCTTCCGGCTTCAACCACGAGCGGACGCGCTCAAATAACGTCTGCCAGTTCGACATGTGCTCGAACATTTCCACCGATACGACACGATCGAAATGGCCGTCGGTCGTGAAATCATTCATATCAGCCGTTACCACAGACAGATTGGAGAGCCCGCGCTCTTTCGCGCGCTCGATTATATATTGGCGCTGCGAAGCAGAGTTCGAAACAGACGTAATCCGTGCATTGGGAAAACGGCCTGCCATGTAAAGGGAGAGCGAGCCCCAGCCGCAACCGAGCTCAAGAATATCCATGCCATCCTGCAAGCGGGCATGTGACACGGTTTGTGCCAGCGCAAAAGTTTCAGCGTCATCAAGCGTGGTGTCAGCATCGGGATAAAAGCAGCAGGAATATTTTCTTTGCGCGCCGAGAACGATCGCGAAAAACTCCGCCGGTACTTCGTAATGCTGCCTGTTTGCGTCGTCCGTATGGGTAGCGACGGGAAATCTCACCATGTCTGCCGCAAATGCCGGCTCGGCGTCCGCCGGCAGGCCGGCAAGCCGGCGCTTGGTGCGCGCGCAGAGAAGGTCGATGCCGGCAAGGGTGATGCTGTCGCTCAGCGGCGCGCGCTCGGCTGCATTGATGGCGAATGCGAGCATGTTCATGGCATATCCTCGTTTTTACGTGGCCCCGGAAAAAAAGCGTTGACGCGGTTCTGCAGGGCGCGGAATTTTTCGCCGCGCGACTTCAGCATGTGTTCTTCGAGTGGCGGAATGCCGGAGACATGGACGAGCAACCAGTACATCATGACCGGCGCGGCAAGCGACATCCATGACCAGGGTTGCGCATGGATGGCCAGCAATGGAAAGCCACACCAGAAAAGCCATTCGAAAAAGTAGTTCGGATGACGGGAGTAGCGCCAGAGACCCATCTCACAGACGCTGTTTTTGGCCGCCGGTGTTTTTCTGAACCGCGAAAGCTGCGCATCGGATATGGCTTCACCGACAAGCGCACCGGCCGCGACGAGTAAGGCAATCAGATCGGTAAAGCGTGGAAAAGCCTGAGGGTTGCTGGCGGCGAGATAGACGGCGAGCACCAGCACAAAGGCGGCGATGGCCTGGATCTGGAGGAAACCGAAAAGCCGCAGCGAAGCATTGCTGCCCCATTGCTCGATCAGTTTCGCATAACGCGGATCCTCTCCGCCGCCCCTCGTGCGCAGACCGATATGACCGGCAAGCCGCAGCGACCACACGATCACGAGAAAAACAGCAGCTCCCCGACGCCAGGCATCTCCATCGGAAAACAGGACCGCGACAATGCCGCCGAGCCCCACACTCGCGGACCAGACGGTATCGATCCAGCCGCTTGAGCCCGTCAATCGCTGCAACGCCCAGGCTGCCGCCATCAGAAGCGACATCAATACGGCAAGGGCTACCACAACAGACATCATCACCATTCCGCTCGCTGTATCAAAGGGCATCACGCCGCCTTTGGTGATGCAACTACGGCCGAGACGGCAAAAGAGTTTCAGGCAGCAGACAAAATTCCGAAAAATCTGCGCGGCCGTGAAACTTATCGATCAGCTCCCTCGTATCTGTCGCAGTCCCAAAGGCTGAATTGTGAATGCAATAGCGAGGAAACATGTTCGACACCGAAGCCAAAAGAAAAGACAGCCGGCGAAACATCGCCGTGATCGGAACAGGCATTTCCGGCCTGTCCGCAGCCTGGCTTTTGTCGCAACGGCATGATGTCACGGTTTTCGAGGCGGCGGACCGCGTCGGCGGCCACAGCAACACGGTGACTTTCCCGACTGAAAAAGGACCTGTTTCCGTAGACACCGGTTTCATCGTCTATAATGAAACGACCTATCCCAATCTCACAGCACTTTTCAAAACACTGGATGTGCCGACCGCGGCATCCAACATGTCCTTTGCCGTTTCGCTGAATGACGGCGGTTTCGAATATTCCGGCGGCACCGGCTTCGGCCTTCTGGCGCAGAAGAGAAACGCCATCAGGCCACGCTTCTGGGCGATGCTGTCAGATCTATTGCGCTTTTACCGCAACGCCCCGCGCGACCTGCCCGTCATGGGCGACATGTCGCTCGACGATTACCTGTCGCGCAATCACTATGGGTCGGCGTTCCGAGATGACCACCTCTATCCCATGGCGGCCGCCATATGGTCCACGCCGGCAATGGAGGTGGGCCGTTACCCGGCGGCGCATTTCATAAAATTCTGCAGCAACCATGGCCTGCTTTTGCTGCGCAACCGGCCCGTCTGGCGCACTGTCGTCGGCGGCGCTCAGGAATATGTCAAACGCATCACGACGCCATTCGCCGACCGCATCCGGCTGTCGACGCCGGTCAAACATATCAGCCGTATCCCGGGTTACGTCGAAATCGCCGGGGAAAGTGGCGAATTCGAGCGTTTTGACGATGTGGTGATCGCAACGCATGCCGATCAGGCACTGAATATGCTGAGCGATGCAACGCGCGCCGAACGGCGCATTCTCGGGGCATTCACCTACACGAAAAACAGGGCGGTGCTTCATACCGACAGCAGTTTCATGCCGCGCCGGCGCGCCGCCTGGTCAAGCTGGAACTATGTGGCAGATACCCGCATTGAAACGGGTCAGCCAAGCATCACCTACTGGATGAACAAGCTTCAGCCGCTGGGCGACACCCCTGACACCTTCGTAACGCTCAATCCGGCGCGGGAGCCGGAGCAGGGAAAGATCATCGCCGAGGAAACCTACCACCACCCTGTTTTCGACGCCGGCACCGAACAGATGCGGCAGGAACTTTGGGCCCTGCAGGGGTTGCGAAACACATGGTTCTGCGGCGCTTATTTCGGCTCGGGTTTTCATGAAGACGGCATTCAGGCAGGCCTTGCGGTCGCGGAAGACCTGGGCGGGCTGAAGCGCCCCTGGCAGGTCGCCGAAGACAGCGGCCGGATTGTTCGCCTTGATATGACGGCGATTGCGACCGACACCGAACTCATAGAGGCGATAGCATGATGCCTCACCTCGCCTCCGCACTCTTTCCCGGACATGTGACCCATGCGCGCTTCAAACCGAAAGCGCACAGGCTGGCCTACCGGATTTATTCGCTGCTTCTCGACCTCGACGAGCTGGATACGCTCGACAAAAAGCTGCGACTTTTCTCCGTGGACCGGTTCAACCTGTTTTCTTTCCATCGCAGGGACCGCGGCGACAGGAGCACGATCGGACTTCGCCAGCAGATCGAGACCTCGATGCTGGCGGCGGGCGTGCCGGTGGATGGCGGGCCGATACGTCTGCTCACCATGCCGCGTCTGCTGGGCTGGGCCTTCAACCCGCTGAGCGTGTTCTTCTGCTACGGGCAGGACGCATCGCTGAAGGCCATTCTCTGGGAAGTCGACAATACGTTCGGCGAAAGACACTCCTATCTGATCCCGGTTGAGGCAGACGGTGCGGCGGAAATCGTCCAGCGCTGCGACAAGGCCTTCTATGTCTCACCGTTCATGGACATGGACCTCCACTATGTTTTCCGCGTCATACCGCCCGGTGACAGGCTGAAGATCGTCATCGACACCTTCGACGGCGAAGGGCCGGTTCTGACCGCCCGGCACCTCGCCCGGCGCGTCGAACTGACCGACGCCGCCCTTCTGAAAGCATTCTTCGCCATCCCCTTTCTCACGCTCAGGGTGATCGGCGGCATTCACTGGGAAGCGCTCAAAATCTGGCTGAAGGGCGTGCGGTTCCGCAAGCGTCCGCTGCCGCCCTCTTCACCCATCTCTTTCGTTCATCCTTCATCGCCGCAAATCGAGGCCAAGATAAATGACCCCGTTTGACAATCTTACGCAAGCATCGGCCGAAAACAGACTTTCCAACCGCAGCGCCGGCCCCGGCGGCTGGCTCATGGGCAGGCTGCTGAACAAGGTCTCAACCGGAAGGCTGCGCGTCATTCTTCCAGGCGGCGGCGTCGTTGAAAAATACGGCGAAAAAGACGGCTGCGAGGCAACGCTTGTCCTCGATCGCTGGCGCGCGCTGAGGCGGCTGATCCTCAACGGCGATATCGGTTTTGCCGAGGGTTTCATCGATGGCGACTGGACGACGCCGGATCTTACGACGCTGATCCGTTTTGCGGCCCAGAACCGCGAAGCCTTCACGGGTTCGATGCGCGGCAGCCCGCCGATGCGCCTTCTCAACCGCCTTGGTCACAGGCTCAACGCCAATACCAGACGCGGCAGCCGTCGCAACATCGAGGCGCATTATGATCTGGGTAACGAGTTCTACAGGCAATGGCTCGATCCCTCGATGCTTTATTCCTCCGCGATCTTCGACGACACGACGCCGACGCTTGAGGCGGCCCAGCTGAAAAAACTCGACCGCATCGCGGACAAACTCCAATTGAATGGCGGCGAAAGCATATTGGAAATCGGCTGCGGCTGGGGCGCACTCGCCATCCACCTGGCTACCGAGGCCAATGCCGACGTGACAGGCATCACCCTTTCGCCCTCACAATTGAACTGGGCAAAAGCAGCAGCCGAAAAAGCGGACAGGGCGGGAAGCATCGATCTGAAACTGGAAGACTATCGCGATGTCGACGGTAAATTCGATCGTATCGTTTCCGTCGAGATGTTCGAAGCGGTCGGGGAAGCCTATTGGCCGAGCTATTTCGAAACGCTGAAACGCTGCCTGAAACCCGGCGGCCGCGCGGTGCTGCAAATCATCTCCATCGAACCTGGTCGGTTCGACAATTACCGGCGCAAGGCTGACTTCATCCAGAAATACGTCTTTCCGGGCGGCTTCCTGCCATCTGACGAAGCGCTTGAAAAAGCAATTGGCAGAGCGGGCCTGAGCCTGACCGATACGGAGCTTTTCGGCCAGTCCTACGCCCGCACGCTGGCGGAATGGCGGCAGCGTTTCCATGCGCGATGGCAGACGATTTCGCTCCTTGGTTTCGACGACCGCTTCCGGCGGCTCTGGGATTATTACCTCTGCTACTGCGAAGCCGGCTTTACCGAGGGGACCATCAATGTCGGCTTCTACACGATTGAGCATAAGTAAAACGCGGGGCAACAATTGCGGAGAAAGACGATGAAAATCAAAGCATTGATAATCGCATCCTCCCTATGTCCGATGCTTGCGGCCTTCGGAGCCGGGGCAGCGGACATCGACGGCAACTGGGCGCGCGGCGACGGCAACGCCAAAGTGCTGATCGCGCCCTGCGGCGACAATATCTGCGCCACCAACACCTGGATCAAGCCGGGCACGCCCAAGGAAAAGACCGGCGACCGGCTGATCATGGATATAAAGCCCGATGAAAAAGGCGTCTATTCCGGCACGGCCTTCGATCCGCAACGCGACAAATCCTACAGGATAACCGTGACGGTCGATGGCAGCAGCATGACCACCAAGGGCTGCATCGTCGCCGGTCTCTTGTGCAAGGGCATCAGCTGGACCCGGATCGATTAAAAAGGAAAAGACCGATGAAGACCTATATCGCAGCCTATTTCTTCACGCTCATCGCTTTTCTGGTGATCGACTTCATCTGGCTGAGCACCATGGCATCGCGGCTCTATCGCCCGGCCATCGGCGATCTCCTGGCGGAAAACTTCCGGCTTGCCCCGGCGATCGTCTTTTATCTCATCTACGCGGCAGGATTGACCTTCCTCGCGGTTCGGCCGGCGCTGGTGTCGGGCCAATGGACGACCGCGCTGCTTTATGGTGCGGCCGTCGGCTTCATGGCCTATGCCACATATGATCTCACCAATCAGGCGACATTGAAAAACTGGTCAACAACATTGACCATCGCAGACCTCCTGTGGGGAACCTTCGTCTCCGCAGCGGCCGCCATCATCGGTTACCTCGTCACGGTAAGGCTGGTCGGTCCGCTGGAAAATCCGGCAGGTGTATTATGACCACGGCAAGCCTCGACAGCTTCTTCCACCCGGCCATCCCCTGGCGTGAAAGACGCGAACTTCATTTTGCGCATGCCTTGCCTTCCCACAAAAGACAACCTTATAAAGGAAGCGCAGCAAGGGACGTTCGAATGCAAGGCACAGAGATCGCAAGCCTTATCAACCGCGTCGGCATGGGCGATCGTTCGGCATTCGTATCGCTTTATCAGGCCACGAGCCCGAAGCTTTTTGCGATTTGCCTGAAGATCCTGCGTGACAGGACCGAAGCCGAAGAGGCCCTCCAGGAGATCTATATCAAGGTCTGGCAGCGCGCCCGCACATTTGCCGCAAGTGCCGGCAAACCGGCGACATGGCTTGCCGCCATTGCCCGCAACCACGCGATCGATACGATCAGGGCGCGCAAACCGTCGACTGATGACATTGACGAGGCCTATGACATTGCCGACGACAGCATCCGCAATCCGGAGCAGCAGATCGTTCTGGCGGATGAGGGCCGCAGGATCGATGAGTGCATGCGTGAACTTGAAAACGTTCATGCGCAGGCGATACGCCGCGCCTATGTGGAGGGTTTAAGCTATCTCGAACTCGCCGAGGAATTGCGGGTGCCGCTCAACACGGTCAGAACCTGGCTGAGACGCAGCCTTCTCAAACTCAGAGAGTGCATGCAGCGATGACGACGGGCGAACACAGCGACGGCATGCATTCGCGCGACGAAGTCCTCGCCGGCGAATATGTGCTTGGCGTGCTGCCGATCGAAAAGCGGCGCGAGGTTGAACGCCGCATGCAGGACGACAAGGCCTTCGCGCAACTCGTCCAGCGCTGGGAGATGGAATTCTCCGACTTCAATGCCGAGTATGAGGAGCAGATGCCGGGCGCAACTGTTCTTGCCCGCATAGAAGAACGCCTGTTCGGCCGCCAGGATATCAACACCAATGGCAGCCTGTGGAGTTCGGCATCCTTCTGGCGGTGGATATCGGTTGCAACGAGTGCAACCGCCGTGGCGGCCGTCGTTTACGCCGCATTCCCCGAAAAATGGCAGGATACCACCCCGCTGGTCGCCGAACTCGCGACAACGGACAGCCAGGTCAACCTTCTCGCCTCCTATGATGCAGAATCGGGACGGATGCGCATCGTTCCTGTCGCAACCGGCAAGATCGACGAGAAGTCACTGGAACTCTGGCTGGTGATGGATGGCGGCAAGACGCGCTCGCTCGGCGTGTTCCAGCCCGGCGCGAATGGCGACCTCATCATTCCCGCGGATATGCGTGGCAATATCAGTGAAGGCACGACCTTCGCCATCAGTGTCGAGCCTTTCGGCGGCTCGCCAACCGGTCAGGCGACCGGTCCTGTGATAGCCGTCGGCACCGCACGCCACCTGTAAGGCGACTTAAGGCAGCGACAAGGTATCGCCGAGCGACGCGTCTCCCGCCCGTCGCTCGATCACTCGTCTTCCGGAATAAAGCCCCCGCTCTGACGTTTCCAGAGCCGCGCAAACAACCCGCCCTGCTCGACCAGCTCTTCCGGTCGCCCTTCTTCGACGATCCGGCCATGATCGAGAACGATGATCCGGTCCATGCTGGCGATGGTGGACAGGCGATGCGCAATTGCGATGACGGTCTTGCCCTCCATCACCAGATTGAGCTTGTCCTGAATGGCCGCCTCCGACTCGCTGTCCAGCGCGGACGTCGCCTCGTCGAGTATCAGGATGGGAGCGTCTTTCAAAAGCACGCGGGCAATGGCGACACGCTGCCTTTGTCCGCCCGAAAGCTTGATGCCGCGATCTCCGACAAAGGCCTGATATCCCTTGCGCTCCTCGCTGTCGGCAAGATCGGCAATGAAAGCGTCGGCCTTCGCCACTTTCGCCACCTGCTCGATGTCGTTCTGCGTCGCCTCCGGCCGCCCATAGCGGATGTTGTCACCGACGGAACGGTGCAGCAACGCCACATCCTGGGCAATCACCCCGATATTGCGGCGCAGACTGGCCTGCGTGACATCGCGGATATCGTGACCGTCGATGCGAATGGCCCCGCCCTGAATGTCGTAGAAGCGCAGGAGCAGATTGACCAGCGTCGTCTTTCCCGCGCCCGACAGTCCCACAAGTCCGACCTTCTCCCCGGCACGGACGGTCAGGGACAGATCATCCATCACCGGCCTGCCCGACTTGTAGGCGAAGCGGATGCGGTCGAACTGTATTTCGCCACGCGAAACGGTGAGCGCGGCAGCGTCCGCTTTATCGGTAATGGTCGGCGGCGTCGTCATCACGGGCATGGCGTCCTTGATGGTGCCGATCGCCTGAAATATCTGCTGGCCCATCTGCAGGAAGGTGAACGTATGGCCCGACAGCCGTTGCAGGATGTAAACGGCGCCGACAAATTCCCCGACCGTTATGAAGCCCTTCACCAGACCGGAAAAACCGAGGGACAGGATCGCCAGCCACAATGCCATGTTGAGCGCGACGACGACCAGTTCCGATGCGCGATAAACACGCTGTTCCCTATGCTGTGTATGCACGGCCTTGTTCAGGATACGGCGGATGGCTCCGGCCTCACTATCTTCGGCTGCGAACTGCTTGATCATCTGCATGTTGCTATAGAGATCGGTGATTGCGCCCGAGACGAGGCTCCGCTGTTTTGCCGACCGCCGCGACCGCTCGGTGAAGACAGGAGCGAGTTTGACGGCCAGCACCACATTCAGCACGATCCAGATGAGCACCGGCAAGGCGAGCTGCCAGGACAGCGCCCAGAGCAGAACGAGGGAGCCGACCATCTGCAGCAGGAAGCGCGGTGCAAGTTGAAAGGCGTTGATGATCTGCTGCTGAACGGCTGACGACACCTGCGAAAGACGCGAAGCGACCTGCCCGGCGTAAAGCTCGTGGAAAAATGCGAGATCCTGCCGCTCCACCGCCTTGTGACCCTGCCACTGAATGGCCGCCGGCATCGCGATGCCGAGCGTGTGCGAGGTGAGCGTGTTGAGAAGAAACGACGCGACCGGCATGGCCGGGAAGATCAGCACACCGAGAACGGCGAGCATCGGCCATTCGTTTCGCAGAAAGGCTTCCGCACCCTGCGCCGTCACGCCGTCGACGATGACCGACAATCCCCAGATGATCGACAGATTGATGGCTTCCACGGCCATGGACGACAGGGCAAGAGCAATGAGGACGCCGCGAAACATTGAAATGAAATGCAAAAGCACCGCGACCGGGCCTTTCGACGGCAGCGGATGAAAGGGAATGTCGAGCGGCCGTATCAACGTCTCGAAAGGGCGGAAAATCGTATCTGAAATCGACATGGGCCTCTCGGATCACAACTTGGTATCGACGGGGAGGAATCAGCGACGCATCCGTCATGGAACCACGTGCCGCCCGCGACCTCAATTGCAAACAATGGGAGGTGCGGCCGTCGCACGGCCGCAACAGAGATCGACGTCAATGTGCAGACCATGAGACGATGAAAGCCCGCGCCTGAATTCCGATGCAGGGCATCGAACTGGCTGGATCAATAAAACAAATGCTGATGACGATGCCGGAAGGCTTTTTGCGCACACGATAAATGCGGCAAATTCAGAGTGTTGGGCGCAATTGATAATGTAGGGGGAGAAGTGGAGCGGGTAGCGGGAATCGAACCCGCGTATTCAGCTTGGAAGGCTGCTGCTCTACCATTGAGCTATACCCGCGGTGGTGATTTCGATCCGTGCAGAATGGTGGAGGGAGTTGGATTTGAACCAACGTAGGCGTAGCCAACGGATTTACAGTCCGTCCCCTTTAACCACTCGGGCATCCCTCCAGCTTTCTGCTAGGATCGAGCGACCAAGCTCTTTAAGATTTCGCTGCGGCGAAGCGCCGTTGCGTCGTCTGTGGCGCGTATATGACGGCCTCGTTCGTTTCTGTCAACACGCCCTTTCACGAATTTTCGGGAAAAAATTCAAACATCTTTACAGCCCTGTGGATTATCGCGGGGGCTGGTGCGCGCCTCTTTGCGGAGATATAAGGCGCCATGAGCAAAGACGATCCCAACAACAAATCCACCCGCGACACGCATTACGCC
This sequence comes from Rhizobium sp. X9, assembly GCF_018873185.1. Classification (NCBI taxonomy): domain Bacteria; kingdom Pseudomonadati; phylum Pseudomonadota; class Alphaproteobacteria; order Hyphomicrobiales; family Rhizobiaceae; genus Rhizobium; species Rhizobium sp. X9. The sequence goes on from NZ_CP071311.1 coordinate 1,816,913, forward strand.
ACCCTGCGCCGTGCCGTGCGCGACGCCAAACGCGAGCGGGGTGAAATTCCAACCCCGCAACAGCCCAAGCGCAGGAACCGCGGTGCGGATGACTGGAAGCCGCCGCAGCTGGCACCCGATCAGGTCCATCTTTACGGTCTTCATACCGTGCGCGCGGCGCTTGCCAATCCCGAGCGGCAACTCATCAAGCTGTCCGTGACCCAGAACGCCCTTGCGCGTCTGGATATCGGCGAGGCGGATGCCCAGCCCTTCCCGGTCGAGATGGTTTCACCGCAGGATATCGACAAGGTCCTCGGCCCCGAGGCGATCCATCAGGGCGTGATGCTGGAAACGAAGCCGCTGCCGGTCAAGAAGCTCAACGCCTTGAAGGACAGCCCTCTCATTCTTGTGCTCGATCAGGTGACCGATCCGCACAATGTCGGCGCCATCATGCGCTCGGCAGTCGCCTTCAATGCCGGCGCCGTCATCACCACCATGCGCCACAGCCCGACCGAGTCAGGCGTCCTGGCGAAATCCGCCTCCGGCGCGCTGGAACTCATCCCCTATATCCAGGTCACCAATCTGGCCGATGCGCTGGGCGAGCTGCACAAGCTCGGCTTCTTCTCCGTGGGACTGGATTCGGAAGGCCCCGCCCCCATCGAACAGACTTTCAGCGGCGAAAAGATCGCACTGATACTGGGAGCCGAAGGCAAGGGACTGCGCCAGAAAACACGCGAAACCGTGTCCGCGCTCGCGCGTCTCGATATGCCGGGCGAGATCAAATCGCTCAACGTGTCGAATGCGGCGGCCATCGCCCTTTACGCAACGCAGCAATTTCTGGGCAAAGCCTCGTCCTGAGGCTTTCCCTTCCTTGCGAAATCGCAAAGCGCAACGCATGCTGCGCCTCTGACATTCGCAAGGAGCAAATTGAGACATGACCGACCTGCCCATCAAACCGACCGGCGAGCTGACGCTCAGAACGCTCGCCATGCCGGCAGACGCCAATCCGGCCGGTGATATTTTCGGTGGCTGGGTCATGTCCCAGATGGACTTGGCGAGCGGCATCCGCGCGGCGGAGCGTTCGCGCTGTCGCGTCGTCACGGCGGCGGTCAAGGAAATGGCCTTCGAACTGCCGGTGAAGATTGGCGACACGCTCTCCATCTATACCGATATCGCCCGTGTCGGCCGCACCTCCATCACGCTGACCGTGGAAGCCTGGGCGCAGCGGTCACGTTACGACAAGCTGGAAAAGGTCACCGCCGGCACCTTCATCATGGTGGCGATGGACGAACATGGGCAACCGACGCCCATTCCTGCGGCGGAGTAAGGCACACCATGGAGGCCGCCGTCAACGCTGCGGAAGCCTATTCGCACATCCGTGCCGTCATGGGCATGGTGGTCGGCCTCAGCCTCGCCCGCCTTTTGACCGGCCTTGCCGGTTTCGTCCAGCATCCCAAGAAGGAGCGCATCTATCCCCTGCATATCGGCTGGGTGGCTTTCCTCTTTCTGATGCTGGTGCATTTCTGGTGGTGGGAGCACCGGCTTTCCGCCACCGGCCACGTGCTGGGCTTCGGCGCGTTCCTCTTCCTCATCCTGTTCTGCTCGCTGTTCTATTTCCTCTGCGTGCTGCTGTTTCCGACGGAGATGAAGGAATATAAGGGGTATGAGGATTATTTCTTTTCGCGGAAAAGCTGGTTCTTCGCCTTTCTGGCCGCGCTTTTTATCACCGATGTCGGCGACACGCTGCTGAAGGGACAGGACTATCTCTCCTCCCTCGGCGCAGAATATCTCATCCGTACAGCTATTTACGTCATTCTGTTCACGCTGGCGGTTTTCATCGACAATCGCCGCTTTCACCGGTTTCTTGTGGTTTTCGCGCTGATCTATCAGATCGCCTGGATTTTCCGCACCTACGACCTGCTGGCCTGAAGAACCGCACCTCTTGTCATTGTGTCGCGGTGACAATTCGCCGCAAATATGACATTTCGATTCCATGGGGTTTATTCGCAGGATCATGCAGGACAGGAGTTCGGCTGGCGCCATCGCCACGCTGGCGGTTCTGCTTTTCCTTTTGCAGGGTCTCGCCAATGGCCTGACCAGCGGCAATATGGCGATGGCCGCGCTTGCCGCGGATGAGATCATCTGTTCCAGCCATATGCCTGAGGGCGGCGGCAAGCAGGACCCCGCCAGCAAGATTGCCGCGGACTGCTGCGGCACGCTCTGCCGTCTCGCCTCGGCCACGATCGCCACTCTTCCAGTCACGCCTGTCGAACGGGCGGACAGAATCACGCCGACGGACGAAGTCGCGTTTGTGAACTTCGACGCGGCTTTGCCGCCATCACCACCCAATCGGGAATCGCGTCCGCGCGCGCCGCCTTCCGCTCCGCAAAACTGAGACCTTCCCGGCTCGCCGGAAAATCAATCTTCTTGCGGAGACATTCATGTCCGTTACGACCTCTTTCGAGGGCGAGCGCGCGCCTGCGCATTCCTCGTCCGTCAATCTTTACCGCGCCGTATGGCGCTGGCACTTCTATGCCGGCCTCTTCGTCCTGCCTTTCATGATATCGCTCGCCGTCACCGGCGCGCTCTATCTGTTTCGCGACGAAATAGACAATCTCATTCATTCGGATCTGAAGCGCATAGAGGTGGTGCAGGACGCCCCCAAAGCACTGCCTTCCGAGATCGTGGCGGCAGCCCTCGCAGCCGTTCCAGGCACGGCAGTCAAATATACGACACCTGCCGATCCGGGCGCCTCAACGGAAATCACCGTCAATACGGCGAATGGGAAGCGCGCCGTTTACGTGAACCCCTATACGGCGCAGGTAACTGGCTCCCTGCCGGATCGCGGCACCGTCATGTGGACGATCCGTTACCTGCACAGCCTGAAATATTTCGGCACCTACACCCGTTATCTGATCGAGATCGCCGCCGGGTGGTCCATCCTCCTTGTCGCTACCGGCATCTATCTCTGGTGGCCACGCAAGCAGACGGGTGGCGTCGTCACGGTGCGCGGCACACCGAAAAAACGGGTGTTCTGGCGCGACACCCATGCCGTCACCGGTATCTTCGTCGGTTTTTTCATCGTCTTCCTTGCCGTTACAGGCATGCCCTGGTCGGGCGTGTGGGGTGCGAAGGTGAATGAATGGGCAAATGGCAGCAATTTCGGATATCCGGCGGGGGTGCGCACCGATGTTCCCATGTCCGGCGACCATCTCGATCACGTGGCAAAAACGAGCTGGTCGCTGGAACAGGCAAAAATTCCGGAATCGACGGCCGCTGCCGAAGGCCGACCGATCGGAATAGATGAGGCAATCGCCCGTTTCGACGGACTTGGCCTTGCCCCCGGTTATGCGGTGGCGCTTCCGGGGAAACCGACAGGGGTCTATAGCGGCTCGATTTATCCGGACGATCTGGAGCAACAGCGCGTCGTCCATCTCGATCAATATAGCGGCGAACCGCTGATCGACATGAGTTATGCCGATTACGGCCCGCTCGGCAAGGCGTTGGAATGGGGCATCAACGTGCATCTGGGCCAGCAATATGGCCTCGCCAATCAGATCGTACTCGTGATGGCCTGTATCGGCATTGTCCTGCTTGCCGTATCCGCCGGCATCATGTGGTGGAAGCGTCGCCCGAAAGGTTCACTCGGCGTGCCGCCTTTGCCGCAGGAAAAACGCGTCCTGCGTGGCCTGATCGCTCTGCTCGCCATCGGCGGCATCCTGTTTCCGCTGGTGGGCGCGAGCCTGCTGGCAATGCTGGCGCTGGATATGGCCGTTCAGGCACGCCAGAGGCGGCGCGCGCTCTGAAAAGACAAACCGGCCGGGAGCAATCCCGGCCGGTTCCATGCTTTTGGCCAGAGGGCGGAAGCCGCCTCAGAACATGGTATTGTTGTTCGCCGCCTTTTCCGGAACCTCCTGGATCACGTCCCAGTGTTCGGTGATCTTGCCGTCGGTGACCCGGAAAATATCGACGATGGCCCTGCCGCGATCACTTTCATTTTCCGTCGAATGAATGTGCAGATAGACCAGATCGCCATCCGTGGCGCTGCGAACGATCCGCGCCTTCGACTGCGGATTCTCCTTGAAGAAGCCGGTAAAATAATTGACGAACGGCGCCTTGCCGTCCGGCACCATCGGGTTGTGCTGCTTGTAGCTGTCGACGAGGACAGCGGCGCCCTTGTCTACCTCATGCTTGTTGAAGACCGTATCGTAGAACTCGATCACCAGTTTGCGATTGGCTTCTTCCTGCGCGAAATCCCGCGTTGCGGTTTGCGCCAGAACGGGCGCGGCCATCAAGGCGGGCACGAGCGCGAAAGCGGCGATGGCAAGACGGCGTGTTACGAAATTCATGGGTGACACCTCTCAATAACCAACGGTGAAACGCTGGCGGGAATGCTGCGCCTTCTCGATTTCATCGACAAGGGCGATGGCGTAGTCTTCGAAGGAAATGCGGCTGCCTTCGCCATTGCTGAGGAGGCTGTCCTTGCCGATGCGGAATTTGCCGGTTCTTTCACCCGGCACGAATTCGGCTGACGGCGACAGGAAGGTCCAGTCGAGGTGCTTTTCCTGCTTCAGAATATCCAGAAACTCCGCACCCTTGGTGGCCTCGGCCTTGTAGGCGGCCGGGAAATCCGGTAGGTCGACCACACGCTGACCCGGTGCGATTTCGAGACTGCCGGCGCCGCCAACCACGAGATAGCGCTGAACGCCGGATGCGCGCACGGCCTCGATCAACGTCGCCGGATCGCTGGCGGTGAAGTGCACCGAGCTGATCACGGCATCGTGACCCTTCAGCAGCTCCGAAAGCCCCGCCTGATCGAAGACATCACCCTTCTTTGCCACCACATTCGGCAGGCTGGCGATCTTTTCGGGACTACGGGCAATCGCCGTCACCTGATGTCCACGGTCGGAAAGTTCCTTCAGAATGCGGGACCCGGCATTGCCGGAGGCTCCGATAAGCGCGATTTTAGCCATGGCTTCTTTCCTTTGTTGTTATTGTCATTGGTCTAAATAATAGACCGCAAAGAAGAGCTATGGTATCGCAGCCTTAGCCGCAAGAAGTCAGCCACCGCTGATCTGGTCACATGGCGATGACCTGCAAGTGAAAAAATACGGGAAAAAGGCGAGAAAATGCCGGATACGCAAACCAAAGAAAACTTCGCCTTCGACCAGCCCTGCCCCATCCGCGACGTGCTGGATCGCATCGGCGATCAATGGAGCCTTCTCGTTCTGGAAGCCTTGCAGGGCGGCGTCCTGCGCTTCAACGAACTGAACCGCAGGATCGATGATATTTCCAAGCAAATGCTGTCGCGCACGCTGAAACGGCTCGAAGAAGACGGCTTCATCCGCCGCACGCTTTATGCCGAGGTGCCGCCACGCGTGGAATATGAACTCACCAATCTCGGTCGTTCGTTTCTGGTGCCGATGCAGTTGTTGGTGCAATGGGCCGACGAAAACCACGTCCGCATCTGCAAGGCGCGGCTGGCTTACGCCGAAAATGACAACCGCAGTTAACCGTCAAGCCAGCACCGATCCGCAACGAGGCCCTGTCTAGCCCAGCCGATAGACCTTGCAGACCAGCCCTTCCGGCTGGCGATAGGTGGTGAAGCCCATCGCTTCATAATAGCCCTGCCCGAGCGGGTTGTCAGCGCCGATGCTGGCGTCGATGTTTTTCAGGCCGCGATCTTCCGCCGCCTTGCGCGTGGCGGCAAAGAGGGCGGATCCCACGCCTCTCCGGGCCGCCTGCGGGCTCACATGAGTACCGATAATGCCCCAGCCTTCCGCCACGCCGTAGGGATTGTCAGCCCATGCGTAACGCAGCGACTGAAACCCCAGAATGCGCCCGTCCTCATCCTCGGCAACCACGCATTCGATACGGTCCGCGTGCTCGATGTAATTCTCCAGCACGGTCGCAACGTCTGTCGGAACCTTTCGAAGGCCGGCCGCGAATATCTCGTTCTGAACCGCCGCCATTCCGGCAGCATCATCAACGCTTGCAGAGCGTATTTTCATCGATAGATCACCTTCTTGTTGTGTCCAGTCTTGGCGGGTGCCGTTTCAGGACCGGAAAATGAAGGACGCGCCGAAAGCGATCAGCGCAAAACCGATCACATGATTGATGGTGATGCTTTCCTTCAGCCAGAAGATCGAAAACAGCGCGAAGACCGCAAGCGTGATGACCTCCTGAATGGTCTTGAGCTGCGCGGTGGAATAGACCTCCGAGCCGATGCGGTTGGCGGGCACGGCGAGCATATATTCGAAGAAGGCGATGCCCCAGCTTGCGATGATCGCAAGGAAGAGCGCACTGCCCTTGTGCTTGAGATGCCCGTACCAGGCGAAAGTCATGAAAACATTGGAGGCGACGAGCATCAGGACAGGCCAGATGTGGGCAGGGCTGATCGAAAACGGCATGATGGTTCCTGAAAATAGGGAGGGAGGTCATGAAAGGCAGTTTGAAAACGCAACCTTCATTCCGCCCGCATGGATTTGCTCTAGCGCATCGGCGCGAAAACCGGAATCGATTTTCGACAGCTTTCGGTAAAGCTGCATTCAGCCGCTACGCAACGCATCCGCCTTAATTTTGTTCCGCATGCCTGTTTCCTTTTTGTACTCATTTTTTCGCGGCCTCCCCTTCCCTTTGCGCGTGACTCCCTCCATATTTCGCGCATGGCCAGATCACCGAAAAATCCCTCGCCCTCGAACTCCGGCTTCGAGGAAGCCCCGCAATCGTCGTTCGAAGGAGCGCCGCTCAGCGGCAGCGTCGCCGACTGGGTGAAGCAGCTGGAGGCGGAAGCCGAGGCGGGCTCGGTGGAAACCCAGCGCGAAGTCGCCTCGAAAGCGGGCAAGCACCGCAAGAAGATCGAGATTGAAGCCCGCAAGGAAGCGGAAAAGGCGGCCTCGAAGACAGCGAAGAACACCACCGCGTCCAAGACCGCCCGTGGCGTTTCCATCGGCGCGTCGAGTGATCCGAAAACCCGGGCCGCCGCCGGTCTCAATCCGGTTGCGGGCATGGACGTGTCGCTGGAGGAGGCCGCCAATCTCGCGCCGGGCGCCGTCACCGCAACGGTGGATGCGCTGTCGAAACTGATCGAGAGCGGCAATCCGCTGTTCAAGGACGGCAAGCTCTGGACGCCGCACCGCCCGGCCCGGCCGCCGAAATCGGAAGGTGGCGTCGCCATCCGCATGGCCTCCGACTACCAGCCCGCCGGCGACCAGCCGACTGCCATTGCCGACCTGGTGGAAGGCATCGATTCCGGCGAGCGCAGCCAGGTGCTGCTCGGCGTCACCGGCTCCGGCAAGACCTTCACCATGGCCAAGGTGATCGAAGCAACGCAGCGCCCCGCCGTCATCCTCGCCCCCAACAAGACGCTGGCTGCGCAGCTCTATTCGGAGTTCAAGAACTTCTTCCCCGACAATGCGGTGGAATATTTCGTCTCCTATTACGATTATTACCAGCCGGAAGCCTATGTGCCGCGCTCCGACACCTTCATCGAGAAGGAATCCTCGATCAACGAACAGATCGACCGGATGCGCCACTCCGCCACCCGCTCGCTGCTGGAGCGCGACGACTGCATCATCGTCGCCTCCGTCTCCTGCATCTACGGTATCGGCTCGGTGGAAACCTACACCGCCATGACCTTCCAGATGCAGGTGGGCGACCGGCTGGACCAGCGCCAGCTTCTGGCCGACCTCGTGGCCCAGCAATACAAGCGCCGCGACATGGATTTCCAGCGCGGTTCGTTCCGCGTGCGCGGTGATACCATCGAAATCTTCCCCGCCCACCTTGAAGATGCCGCCTGGCGTATCTCGATGTTCGGCGACGAGATCGATTCCATCACCGAATTCGATCCGCTGACGGGCCAGAAGACCGGCGACCTGCAATCGGTCAAGATTTACGCCAATTCGCACTATGTAACCCCGCGCCCGACGCTGAACGGCGCGATCAAGTCGATCAAGGAAGAGTTGAAGGTCCGTCTCGCCGAACTGGAAAAGGCAGGACGCCTGCTGGAAGCCCAGCGACTCGAACAGCGCACCCGCTACGATATCGAGATGCTGGAGGCGACCGGCTCCTGCGCCGGTATCGAAAACTATTCGCGTTATCTCACCGGCCGTAACCCGGGCGAACCGCCGCCGACTTTGTTCGAATATATCCCCGACAACGCCCTGCTGTTCATCGACGAAAGCCACGTCTCGGTCAGCCAGATCGGCGGCATGTATCGCGGCGACTTCAGGCGCAAGGCAACGCTGGCCGAATATGGCTTCCGCCTGCCTTCCTGCATGGATAACCGGCCGCTGCGCTTCGAGGAATGGGATGCGATGCGCCCGCTCACCGTGGCGGTTTCGGCCACCCCCGGCTCGTGGGAGATGGAACAGGCCGGCGGCGTCTTTGCCGAACAGGTCATCCGCCCGACAGGCCTTATCGATCCGCCGGTGGAAGTGCGCTCCGCCCGTAGCCAGGTGGACGATGTTCTCGGAGAAATCCGCGAGACCGCCGCCAAGGGTTATCGCACGCTCTGCACCGTGCTGACCAAGCGCATGGCCGAGGACCTGACCGAATATCTGCACGAACAGGGCGTCCGCGTGCGTTACATGCACTCGGATATCGATACGCTGGAGCGCATCGAGATCATCCGCGATCTGCGCCTCGGCGCTTTCGACGTGCTTGTCGGCATCAACCTTCTGCGCGAGGGTCTCGATATTCCCGAATGCGGTTTCGTGGCGATCCTCGATGCCGACAAGGAAGGCTTCCTGCGCTCCGAAACCTCGCTGATCCAGACAATCGGCCGCGCGGCCCGTAACGTCGACGGCAAGGTCATCCTTTATGCCGATAACATTACCGGCTCGATGAAGCGGGCGATGGAGGAAACCTCCCGCCGCCGCGAAAAGCAGATGACCTATAACGCCGAACACGGCATCACGCCGGAATCGGTCAAGGCGAAAATTTCCGATATTCTTGATTCTGTTTATGAGCGCGATCACGTAAGGGCCGATATATCAGGCGCTTCCGGCAAGGGCTTCGCCGATGGCGGCCATCTGGTCGGCAACAATCTGCAGTCCCACCTCAACGCGCTGGAAAAATCCATGCGCGATGCCGCGGCCGATCTCGACTTCGAAAAAGCCGCCCGCCTGCGCGACGAAATCAAGCGCCTCAAGGCCGCCGAACTCGCCACCATGGACGACCCGATGGCGAAGGAAGAGGCCCGCGCCATTGAAGGCGGTGGAAAAAACAACAGGCGCAGCCACTTGTCGATCTCCCCTGAGGGGGAGACATCCGGCAGGACAGAGGCCGCCACAGGTGAAAAATCCCTCTTCGCCAAGCCGGCGCTGGACGAAATGGGCCCCGGTTCGGACGCGGGCAAACCGCTGTTCCGCAAGAACACGCTGGACGAGATGACCGTTGGTCGCACCGAGAAGCCGGTGCGTGGCGAAGTTCCCGGCAAACCCGAGACAGAGGCCGGCAAACGTTTCTCACCGCTCATGGAAGGTCAGCCGGAACGTGCGACCGATGATCCCCGCCCTCTCGTGCGCGGCAAGATCGGCGCGGGTTCCTATGAGGATCCCGGCGAACAGAAGCGCAAAAGCCGCACCAAGGGCAAGACGGGCCGGCCGGGGCGCTGACGCCCTCCCGGCGATATTCAGTCCCAGATATGTATATTGCGAAAAACATGGCCGGAGCACTCACGCGCTCCGGCAACGGCGATCAGCTTTCGCACTGTCTGATCCGTGCCGCGACCTGGCCCGCACCAAACACTTTCGTCAGATCCGCATCCACGGTCATGGCAATGTAGTCTTCATTTTCCGCAGGCTTGATGTAAGTCGAGAAATAGACCGGGCCGGTCGGGAGAACGCCTGTGACACAGGCCCGCAATATCTCGATCTCAGTACTCCCCCTGATGCGCGGCCCCTCGATGCGGGAGAGGCGCACCTTCTCCTGCAATGCTGCAAGCCGTGAAACCTCTTCAGGCTTTATTCTCCACACGCTTGTGGCGGTCCCCGCCCGCTTTTCCGCGTGGAACTGCGCGCGGGCCGCGGCGTCCTTATCCTCGATCAACGCAAATGTCTCGACAGTCTCGCCCTTTACGCCGTCTGTAACGCTGCGAACAATCATCACCGCATCACCGGAACCCAACGACAGATGGGCAGGAAGCTGCAACCCTACACGCACATGCTCGAAATTCATCGTCAGAAAGTCGAGCCGCATCAGCTTGGGAATACTCGAGATGGGCGTGGTCATGCAGCCGGTAAGGAAAAAAAGTAAAATAAGCGATCGTGTGAAACGCGATAACATCAATGGCACCATGTTCTAAATCCGAAATTATCAAATGTGTGCAATGGCCTTGGCGGGAACAATCCTTTCCGGACCTGACACCGTCATACCGGTCCGCAGATGTCAGGGAGTGACATTGCAGCAGTGTTACGTCTCCCGGAACTCACGGTTCCCTTAGACGTTGACCGCCCTTATGGAATGGCAAGCAGCAAGGAGACACGGCATGCATCTCAGAAATCTGGCCCTCTCATACCTTTTCCTCTCCTGCAACCCGAGCTTTGCCGGCCAGATCGAGGACGCCACGTTCCACAGTGCGGTCCTGAATGCGCCGCTCCCCGTCAACATCTACCGCCCGGATGGCGCTCCACCGGAAAACGGCTGGCCGGTGCTCTATCTCCTGCACGGCCACGATGGCGACCAGAACAGCTGGCGCAATCTCGGCAGTATCGAAAAGACGCTCGATACGCTCATCGCGGCCGGCGCCATCCGTCCGCTGGTGGTCGTCATGCCCGGCGTTAAAAACAGCTGGTATGTGGATTCCGCTGCCGTCGGCGGTCCCGGCGACTACGAGACTGCTTTGACCGGCGATCTGCGCCATCAGGTGGAAAAAACGCTGCCGGTGCGGAAAGACCGCGAAGGGCGCGCCATTGCCGGACTTTCCATGGGCGGCTTCGGTGCGTTGCATCTGGCCTATGGCCACGAGGACCTCTATGGCGCAGTGGCCAGCCTGTCCGGCGCAATCTGGCAGAACGTGCCCGCATCGGATCTCGACAAGACGCCCGCCGAACTGAAGCTCATTCAGGATAGCGCCTTCTTCCACCGCATCGACCGCACCACCGTCACCAGCGGCGTCGTGCTGCCCTCCACCGGCGATCACTTCTCCGGTGCCTTCGGCACGCCCTTCGACGCAAGACTTTTCAACGAAAAAAACGTCTTCACGCTCGTCGCACAGCACGTCGCCGAAAGCCAGGATTTGCCTGCCACCTATCTGACGGTCGGCGACGACGATGGTTTCTTCCTCTGGCGCGGCGCCATCGCCCTGCACGAAACGCTCCAGGCCGATGACCGCAAATCGGAGTTGCGGATCACCGATGGCGATCATGTCTGGTCCGTCTGGAAGGTTTCGATCATCGACGCACTGAAGTTCATCGATAGCGAATGGGACAAGGCAACGGACATCGCGAAGGATTGACCACCTTCTGGACTATTCAGCCTGGCTCTTCGCCCGCTTCTTCCCGGCTTTTCCGGCAAGGTTCAATGCGGCGGCCGAGCGGATCAGCGCCATAAGCGCCCCCCCGTCGATCTCATCTCCCTCGTGAAAGTCGATGGCGCGCCGCGTATTGCCCTCAAGGCTCGAATTGAAAAGACCGGCCGGGTCCTCGAGAGAGGCACCCTTGGCAAACGTCATTTTCACGGCGCTCTTGTAGGTTTCGCCGGTGCAGATGATGCCGGCATGCTCCCAGACGGGCACACCGCGCCATTTCACCTCCTCCGTCACATCCGGATCGGCCTTCCTGATCAGCGCTCTGATGTGGGCGAGCGTTTCGCCCCGCCAGTCGCCAAGCTCCGCGATCTTCCGGTCGATGAGAACCGATGGTGCGGTCTCTTCCGCGTCCCTGCTGATCGTATTTTTTGCCATAACGTCCTCCCCGTTTCCGCGTGCCAGTGCTCCCTATACCAGCATAAACCAAATTTTCCTGTCGTCCCATGCGGAACCAAATTCCCGCTCCACCGTTTCTTCCCCGAACGCAAGGTTCAGCATACAAAGGGAAGAAACATCATGAAAATCAAGGTCATCGCTCTCGCTGCCGCAGCAGCGCTCACGTCTTCCGTGGCATTTGCCCAGACGGCTGCCACCGCCCCTGCTGCCGGCGCCGATGCCACTTTGTCCGGCCCGGGTATCACCATGGGCACCAAGGCCAACGGCCCGCTGAAATTCGTCAATGTCCAGAAGACCGACCTCACCGCCTCCCAGCTCGACGGTCTGGATATCTATAACGCCCAGAATGAAAATATCGGCGAAATCGAGGATGTCGTGATCGGCGACGGCAAATCTGTGATCGGCCTGGTTGCAAGCGTTGGCGGCTTCCTCGGCATCGACAAGAGCTATGTGGTGCTCGACCCGGCTTCCGTCGCGGTTCACAACGACAACGGCACCTGGAAGGCCTATGTCGACACAACCAAGGAAGCGCTGCAGAACGCGCCCAAGCTCGACTACGACAAGCTGGACGACTGATACCCCTGCAGTCGCAAGCTTGACCCCCGCGATCCGTCGCGGGGGTTTTTCGTGCGTGGAATTTTCGCGCAGTTTCCGGCAATCCTTCTCTCGCTGCGCTTGCCTAGCAGCCCGGCTCTCGCCTATCTTCGGCGCGCAAGACACCAAGGATCGATGCGTGCCCGCCAAAACTCTCTCTTCCCTCACCATCAGCGCTGTGGCGATATTGCTGAGTGCCCTTCCGCTGTCAGCACAGACAGCCGACTGGAAGCCCGCAGAGCAGATTAAAACCTATGCGATCAGCGGCGATACGGGCGGTGCCCTTTACCAGTCCATCGGCGAACGCGGCCCGACAGCCGGCGTGCAGGCCATCGCCCACACCACTTTCAAGCTGACATGGCGGCGGGACTACCGCCCGCAGCCGGACGGCGCCTGCGTGCTGGCAACGGCACGGCCCAATCTCACCATCATCTATACCTGGCCGAAAGCCCCGGCCAGATTGCCGCAGGCTGTCGCCGCCAGCTGGAAAACCTTCATTTCCGGCGTGGAAACCCATGAGCGTGTGCATGGCGAACACATTCTCGATATGGTGAGAAAGATCGAGGCCTTCAGCACCGGCCTCAGAGCGGAAAACGACCCGAAATGTCAGAAGGTCCGCGTCGTTCTGCAGCAGCGGCTGGGCGAGCTTTCCAACGAGCAGCGCCAGCGCGGGCGCGATTTTGACCGGGACGAGCTTTCCCCGGGCGGCCGGGTGCACCAGCTCATTCTGGCTCTCGTCAACGGCCCCTGAAGAGGCTCCGCGACAACGCCTACTCCGCCGCCTCGCCTTTCAGCAAGGGTTCGGAGAGGGATATGCTTTCCAGCTCGTAGGAATAGCCTTCCAGCATCGTATAGGCCTGCTCGATGGCCTCGATCTGGGCTTCCGCATTGCGGATGGCTTCGGCGATGGACTGGCTGCGGGCACGCAGCATGGAGCTCAGCACATCGGTCTCCGGCTTCCTGCCCAGCCGGTCCATGTGTTTACGCACCCGTGTGCGGTGGCGTTCCAGCTCGAGAATGTGGAAACGGCTCTTCAGAATATCGTCGGTCAGCTTGCGGCGCATGGCGGCCACCGGGTCGAAGCTGCCGGGCTCGCGCTCGTCCAGAATGAACTCGTTGACCAGCGTTTCAAGCATCAGCAGGCCCTTGAGGTCCTTGGCATCGGCAAGCTGCGGATCGTAACCGGTGTCGTCGAATACCTTGCGGCGCACCGGATCCTTCAAAAGCTCGTAAGCCGTTTGCAGGCGTGCGAACTGCTCGCCATCACCGCCGCTGTCGGGATGGGCAGCCTTGGCAACCTTCCGGTAGGCCGACTTGATCGCCGCCTCGTCGGCATCGCGCTCCACGCCAAGCAAAACATAAGGATCGATCACAAAAACACCTTCAAACGCAACATGTTACCCGCGTGCCTTACACCATCCCCGTGCGCCGCACGGGCGGATCATAGGCCAAATCCACCCTCACGGCACCCCGCCCCGACCCTTAAACCGGCAAAGCCCACACAAAAGCCTTGCCATATGCCGCGTCGCGACCGGCGGAAGAGCCCTTGATACCGAAATTTGTCGGACCCAAGGCGACTATAATCGCAGGCGGGACAAAATTGTGGAAAGCGGCGGCAAAACATGCCGCCCATCGCGCACCATTCCTGCCGCAACCACTCCTGAAACAGCACTGCCAGGGACGTAACCGGCACGTTTTCAGGGGGTTATGGTGGAACGTCATCAACAGGTGTAAGCTTGGCTTTTGGATCTGAAGGGAGGAATGATCCGATGCCGCAAACCATTACCCAGACCGTCACGGACTATGTGCATGCCATGGCCTATGCGGATGAAGGCCTGATGCGTGACGTGTTCGATCCGCGCGCCAACATCGTCGGTACTTACGAAGGCGAAACCGAATGGCTGTCGCTGGAAGATTTCGTCGACCAGATGCGAAAAAGCGAACGCGGCCTCCCCGATCACGACCCCACCTTCGAAATCCTTGGAATCGACAAGGAGGGCGACAGCGCCTCCGTGAAGCTGACGACCCGTTTCGACGGCATGGATTTTTACGAATATCTGTCGTTGCTGGAACGCGAGGGCAACTGGTCGATCGTCCACAAGCTCTATCACATCAAGCCATAGGCATTGACGAAAGACACGCTAAAAAAACGGATGGGGTAAGGACAAGCCTTTAAAAAATACTGGTGCCCCCGACAAGGTTCGAACTCGTGACCCCCTGATTACAAATCAGGTGCTCTACCAACTGAGCTACAAGGGCAAGCCAGTGCCTTGCCAACTATCAGATTCTGAGTTGGTGTAAAGCGAAAATTCTCCGCACACCCTCGTTGGAGGTGTTTTCCACACCGTGTCGGACGCTGGCCGACATGGAAGCAATCGTGGCGAAAACCCTGTAAAATAAGCGAAGTATTTACGTGCGGCGGCTAAGATTGCGATAAACCATAACCATTCCAGCGGGAATAACGCATCAGATGCGCGCGAGCATACAGAAAATACAGCTGACAGGCACGATCATCATCGCCGTGAGTTCTATCCTGCTGGCCACCCTTGCCGCGCTGCCGAGCGTCTCCAACTACCTGCGCTATCGCAACAATTCCGAGCAGCTCACCCGCTTCGAAACCGCTCTCCAATCCGCATGGCTGGTGTCAGCCGAGCGCGGCCCCGCCAACAATCTGATGGGAGCAACCTCTGCGGATGTTAAGCTGGTCGAGGGTCTTGCGGCGGCGCGCAAGGCAACGGACGACAAGTTGTCTCAATTGGAAGCCTCTTTCGCCGTGGAGATCGCGACTCAGCCTGAACTTGCAAAAGCCGTTGCCGACACCCGCCGAAAACTGGCGCAATCGCGAGAGGCGGTGGATCAGGTTGCAGCGCTTCCGCCCGCCGCGCGCAGTCAAAGTGCCATGGCCAATGCCATTAAATCGATGTTCAAGGCGGCGGATAGCATCAATCTGCTTCGCGGCAGGGCTGCACGGTCCATCATCATGAAGACGCCGGATGTCGCGATCGACATTGCGATGACGGGTACAGCCGGTGTGATGCGTGACAGGATCGGCCGCCTCGGCTCCTACGTGGTCATGAGCCTGCAGGCGAACAGACAGGACCAGCTAAGCTATCGCGCAAAGTTCGACACCGAGATGCAGAGCCTCATGCTGCTCAAATCGTCGCTGTGGAATTATACCGCCGCTTATTTGTCGACACCGCGCCTGGACAAGGCGTTTCGCGATTTTGAGACCTATTATTTCGGCCAGGCGCTTCGCTATGCGCAGAACACGATTGCGATCGTCATGCCGTCCGCCCGCCCAAGCGTTCGCGGATTCTCCGAAAACTATATTCTCGGCATGCGGACCTCAGATACGCTGCGCGACCTCATTCTCGCGGAAACCCGGGCCAAAATGGAGAGAAAGAAGCAGGAGGCGCTGATCTATGGCGGGGTTTCGCTCCTTATCGCCAGCATCGCTGTTCTTGTCCTGCTGCGGCTGGCGTCGGTCTACAGGACGGCGCTGTTCCAGCCCATGCAATCCGTCAGAACGCAGATCGCCGCGATCGCCGCGGGCGATCTTTCAGAGGCGCTCTGTCAGGACAGGGTCGCCCCGGAAGTGAAGAAGATGTTCCAGGAACTCGATTTCCTGCGCGAACAGCTTCGCCAGAAGGGGGAAATGGAGAACCAGCAGCGCGCGCTAGCCGAACAGTTGCGCACGCTTTCCGAAACCGATGCGCTGACCGGCGTCTTCAATCGCCGCGCGCTGGAAAAAGCCGTTCGCACAATATTGACCGGCGAGGACCAGCTTCAGGCACTGGGCGTGATGATTGTCGACATCGATCATTTCAAATCGATCAACGACCGCTATGGCCACGCCATGGGTGACCTCGCCCTGCAAAAGACCGCTGGGCTCCTGAGGAGCGCATTGCGCAAGCACGATATTCTGGCCCGCTATGGCGGCGAGGAATTTGTGGTCGTGCTGCAGGATGTCAGCCATGCCACGGCCACGGCCACGGCAGATCGCCTGCGCCGCCTGATCGAAGCGCAGATCATCGATGAACAAAGCGGGCTGTCGCTGACGGCGAGTTTCGGCGTGGTCTGGCAGGAAGCGCGCACGATCAACAGCTGGGACGAGCTGATCGCGATTGCGGACGATCGGCTATACGAGGCCAAGCGTGCGGGCCGCAACAGGGTCTGGGCAACCTACTTTCCGAAGGTCGCCAACGGCTAGTCAGTCTGTAGTGACAGATCAGATCAGATCCAGCGTCATGACGACAGGGCAATGGTCCGAGGCCTTGGGACGGTCCCATCCGGTGCGCGGATAACGCTCCACCTCCTGCCCCGGCGGAAAAACCGTACGGTAAGGCTGGCCGGCGCGGATGATTTCGGGAACCCTCGTCGCATTGATCTGCGCAAGATGCGGGGAAAGCCAGATATAGTCTAGCTGGCACAGGTGCTGCTCCTGCGGGCCCCGCGAATGATACAGCGTCCAGCGATCCATGACTTCGCGGCGTGACATCGGATTGATCACAAACTCATCAGCCGTGAAGATATCGAGTGCACTCCTCCCCTCCTCGACGGGCGTGAAGCTGTAGCCGTTGCGCCGGTCGCCGGAAATCGCGATGCGTTCCTGATAATCATTCATGTCGCCGCAGATGGCGAAATTCTTGTTGCGGACATTGCCCGCACCCCAGCGGTTTTCAATGATGCGGCGAACGGCCATGGCCTCCGCCTCGCGGACCGGCATGGTGGCGAGCCGGGCATCGACCGGATCGCGGGAATTGGTCATGGATTTGAAATGCGTCACGTAGAGCGTCAACGGCTTACCGCCGATCCTCAGATCGATTTCCAGGCAATCCCGTTTGAAAATCTTGTCGTCGATCTGGTTGGTTGTCGCCAGCGCCGGATTGAAGAGATCGAGATTGCGGTAGGTCAACGCCGCATGGCTCTTGATGTCGACGACCTCGATCTTGTCTCCGTCACGCGTCTCCTCGCGCATGACGACGGCGACATCGATGCCGCGGCTGTCATTGCCTTCGACCAGATATTTCTGGAGGTAGCCGTTGCCGACCATCCGGTAGAGATAGCCATATTCGAAAGCCTGCAGGGCGGCCATGTTGTCGACTTCCTGCAGGCAGAGAATATCCGCATCCGCATCCGCGATGGCGAGCGCCGAAAGCTGGCGCGTATCGTCGGTGGAAGAGACTGTCCGCGCACTTTCCAGCGCCTGATAGGTCGCCTCGTCCCTGATATCGAAAAGCTGGATCGCCCTGTCGCGCCGCGTCTGGTTGCGAAAGCCGGTAAAATCAAAGCGGGTGAGGAGATTTTCGATATTGAAGGTGGCGAGCCGAAGCGACATGAATCAATCCTATTGCTGCAAGGAAAGCTTAACCGCTCCCGTTCCACCTCGCCAGTAGCCTGAGGCAAGTCGCGTTCGATCAGATTAACCACAATGGACCGTAGGACTCCGCACGCTGAAGCATACTCCACCCTCATTCCTGTGCTTGTCACAGGAATCCAGCCGACGCGCGTCCGCGCGGCGAGAAGAGTCCATTCAGCCCAAGGACTTGGGCTGAATGGATCCCTGTGACAGGCACAGGGATGAGGGAGTAACCCTTTTCACCCTAAAGCCGCCACGCCGCACGAATGGCGACCGACAGACGATCACCTATTGCAACAGCTTCCCGCGAATACGCCCGAAGCACCTGCCCGTCCGGCAAGTCGAGACGCAGGGCATAACGCTCGCCCTCATAGAGAACCGAGGTGACGGTGCAGGTGATGCCCTCCGCATCCCGCACCACATCCTGCGGCCGCACGAGAATGTCAGCCTGCGGCAATTGCCGGCCGCTTTCCATAGCCGCCCGAAGTGTCGCCCAGTCGAGATCCCGAGAGGTGCCTTCCGGCACCGGCACGGTGAGGATTGACCCCTGCCCCACCAGCGAGCCGACGAGCCGGCCCTCCGGCCGCGCATAAAGCTCCGCCGGCGGCGCGACCTGCAACAGCTTGCCCTGCGACATGACGGCGACATCGGTCGCCAGCGCCATGGCTTCGGCCTGATCGTGGGTGACATAGATCATCGTTGCGCCAGAGCGGATGTGGAACTCGCGAAACGTCTCTTCCATCTCCTGCCGCAGATGCCGGTCGAGATTGGCGAGCGGCTCATCGAGCAGCACCACATCAGGTTCGGTAACGAGGCAGCGGGCCAGCGCCACACGCTGCCGCTGGCCGCCGGAAAGTTCCGCTGGGCGGCGGTCCGCGAAACTTTCAAGGCGCACGGCTGCCAGCGCCTGACGCACCTTCTCGCGATATTTCTCTCCCGAAATGCCGCGCACTTTCAGAGGATAACCGGCATTGTCGGCGACCGACATATGCGGCCACAGCGCATAGGACTGGAACACCATCGCCATGTTGCGCCGCTCCGGCGGCACCATGTTGCCAGCATCCGCCAGCACCCGCTCGCCGAGCAGGATGGAGCCATCAGTCGGTTGCTCGAAACCGGCGATCATGCGCAATACCGTCGTCTTGCCGCAGCCGGAAGGCCCGAGCAAGGCCAGGAAACCGCCCTCGCGCACGATGAGTGACACGTCGTCGACGGCGGGTTTCGAACCGGCTCCAAAGCTTTTCGTCAGACGGTTGAGGATCAGTTTCGCCAAGGGACCACTCCTTTCGGCAGATAGCGCCCCAGAATTTCGAGCAGAGCCATGAGGAAAATCACCATGATGACGACAAGCACCGAAAGTGCGGAGGCAAGATCGAAGCTGCCGCTGTCATCGAGGTTATAGATGAGCACGCCGAGCGTCTGCGTGCCGGCGGACCAAAGGAGCGCCGAAACCGTCAGTTCGTTGCAGGCGATCAGGAAAACGAGGATGACGGAGGCGCCCGCGGCAGGCCCGACCAGCGGCAGGATGATGTCCTTGAGCCGCCGCCAGAACCCGGCGCCGGAGAGCCTTGCCGCCTCTTCCAGCGACGGGTCGAATTGCAGGAAAGCGCTGACCATCGGCTTGAGGCTGACGGCGAAGAAGGAGGAGAAATAGGCGAGCAATATGATCCAGATCGTGCCGTAAAGCGTGACGCCGAGCAGCGGGATGGGGGCTGCGAAAAGCAGCACATAGGACACGGAAATCACCACGCCCGGCAGTGCATAGGGAATATCCACCAGCGCCGACAGCAGGAACATGAAACGACTCTTGCCGCGCACCAGGAAATAGGCCGTCAGCACCGTCACCGCCAGCAGGCAGAGGGATGTGGCTGTTGCCAGAAACAGCGAGTTGCGGAAGGCGGTGCGGGTCACGCTCTGCCGGTAGAGCAGCTCCTCATAGGCATGCATCGTCGCGGTCTTGAGGCTGAGCGCCACGCCATAGGCGGGGGCGAGCGAACTTGCCACCAGCGCGGCGAGCGGTGCGACCAGCATGAAGAACAGGACGAGCCAGAGCACAAGTTCCGCAACCGGCCGCCAGCGCAACAGTCCAAAGGTCGCAGCCTTGCCGGAAAGACCGATGATCCGATAGTCCCTGCCCTTCATCGCCCGCTCCTGAAGTGCCAGCCCGGCCACGGAGATGATGGCGATCATCGTCGAGAGAATGGCGATATCGCCGAAGGTGCTCGCCCCGAAACTGGCAAAGCGGCTGTAGATCAGCGTCGGCAGGGTAAAGATGGAGGCGGGAATGCCAAGGATTGCCGGAATGCCGAAATTGCCGACATTGGACACGAAGGAGATCGCCGCGCCCGCGATCAATCCCGGCGTGGAGAGCGGCAGGATGATATCGAACAGCACGCGGCGTGGCGAGGCACCGGAAAGCTTGGCGGCCTCGATGCCGTCCTGCGGCAAAGCAAGCAGACCGGCGCGCAGCGACAGATAGACAAGGGGCGCATGCTGCACGCCGAGCAGAAGCGCGATGCCCGCAATCGAATAAAGCGGCTGCGGCGATCCCATCGGCGGCGCAAGGCCGATGGCCTTCAGCAGCGTGCTCGAGGGACCGGTCATGCCGATCCACGACAGCGCCGTCACCTGCGGCGGGATCATCATCGGCAGCATGAACAGGAAGCTCAGGATCGACTTGCCGCGGATGTCGCAAAGCGTCAGCGAAAGCGCGAAAGCGCCGCCGATCAAAAGCGAAATCAGCATACCGAAAAACGATGTGGAGAGCGTGTTCAGCGCCGCATCCCACAGGGCCGGATCGGCCAGAAGCCGCCATATGTCACCATTGAGTGACGACAGGATGCCGGTATAGGCGAGTCGGCCGAGCGGCAGGGCGCTGAGTGCAAAAACAACACTCACCACAAAAGGAAACAGCCAGCGCGGCTGGCTGTTTCCATAGGCACTTGATCGGGACATGCCGCTATATCAGCCCTTGGAGCCGAAGATGTCGGAGAAAGTCTTCAGGTCCTGTTCGGAATTCTTCAGCGCATCAGCGGCGTTGAGCGGCAGAACCTTGATCTTGTCGCGAGCCGGGAAGCCTTCAGGCATGCCGGCATCGGCACGAACGGGGATGTAACCGAGCTTGACGAAGCCCTGCTGGCCCTTTTCAGACAACACGTAATCGACGAACTTCTTCGCCGCTTCCTCGTGCTTGGTGCCCTTGATGATCGCAACCGGCTCGGTGACGGCCGAAACGCCCTCTTCCGGGAAGACGAACTCGACCGGTGCGCCCTTGGCCTTTTCGCGGATCGGCATGTAGTCGACGACGACGCCATAGGCCTTTTCGCCCGAAGCGACAGACTTTAGAACCGCACCGTTACCGCCGCCGACAATGGCTTCATTGGCTTTCAGCTGCTTGTAATAGTCCCAGCCGAGGCCGTTTGCGGCGGCCAGCGTCTGCGCGTGGATCAGCGCTGCGCCAGAGGTCAGCGGGCTCGGCATGGTCACGAGACCCTTGGCTTCCGCCTTGGCCAGATCTTTCCAGCTGGTCGGCTTCATCGCAGCGGCGGTGTTGTACATGATGCCTGTTGTGATGAGCTTGGTGGAATAATAGAAGCCGTCCGCATCGTAGAGCGAGGCGTCGATATTCTTGGCTTCCGCAGACTTGTGGGCGAGAAGCTGGCCAGCCTGCTTCATGCGCTCCAGCGTCACGGTATCGGCGATCAAAAGCACGTCGGCAACCGGATTGCCGGCATTGATCTCAGCCATCAGCTTGGCCATGATCTTCGGCGTTCCGTCACGCACCCACTCAACCTCGAGACCGGGATTGGCGGCCTTGAAACCGTCAACGGTCGCCTGCGCGTCCTCGTTTGGCTGGCTGGTATAAAGCACCAGATCGGCAGCATTGGCGGCGGTGGCGATGAAGCCGAGCGATACGATGGCGGTGAAAGCGGAGAGCAGCGTTTTCATGGGTCCAGTCCCTGTTGTTTGGTGGGACCGCTAAAACATGATTGCATAACATGTATGTGACAGGCAGGATTTTTGGGGTGTAATCTGTTGGGGCCATCGCGGTTAGGAGTAACAATGCACCTTGGCGCTTGCGGCTCACCCCCCTCTGCCCTGCCGGGCATCTCCCCCTCAAGGGGGGAGATCGGCAAAAGGCGCTGACACCACTTCATTTTCAACTGTTGAGATGGCGATACCTTAACCGCGAGTCGATCTCCCCCCTTGAGGGGGAGATGTCCGGCAGGACAGAGGGGGGTAAGCCGCACCCTCCGTCACTCCCGAGAACCGCCGCCCTCAAATCGCCGGCAGCGCCTCGCTCGTTTCCGCCTGCGCCGTCGCGATCAACCGGCCAAGCCGCATCATGCCTTCCTCGATCATCGCCTCGTTGGCGCAGGAGAAGCTGATGCGCAACGTATTCGTGCCGGAGCCATCCGCGAAGAACGCCCGGCCGGGAACGAAGGCGACCTTTTCCGTGGCGATGGATTTCGCCAGCAGAGCTGCGCCGTCCATCCCCTCAGGCAACGTCACCCAGATGAACATGCCACCTTCCGGCTTCGTCCAGCGTGTGCCCTTCGGCATGTACCTGTCGAGCGCCGACAGCATCGCATCGCGCCGTGCGCTGTAAGCGGCCTTGATCTTGGCGACCTGTTTGTCGAAGCCGCGCGAGGCGACACGTTCGATGGCGATCTGGTTGATGGTCGAGGAATGCAGGTCGGCAGCCTGCTTCATCAGCACCAGCTTGCGGATAACAGGCGCGGAGGCAACGATGTAACCGACACGAAGGCCCGGTGCGAGCGTCTTCGAAAAGCTGCCGCAATAGATGGTGCGGGTGTTCTCAATGCCGCCCGAGCGGGCGATGTCGAGCGCCATGATCGGCGGAACGGCTTCACCATCATAACGCAGCGACTGGTAGGCGGCGTCTTCGATGACGGCGATATCCAGCTCGTCGGCCAGCGCCAGAACCTTTTCGCGGCCGGCGAGATCAACGGTTTCCCCGGTCGGATTTGAGAAATCGGCAGAGAGATAAGCGAACTTCACCGCGCCGCCGAGCTTGGCTGCAGTTTCGCGGTAAGCCTCGGGCGTGCGGTTGCCGCCGGGGTTCAGCTGGTCGTAATTCGGCTCATAGGCGTTGAAAGCGGAAAGCGCGCCGAGATAGGTCGGCCAGGTGACCAGCGCCGTATCCTTCGGCGACAGGAACAGCTTGCCGAGATAATCGAGACCCTGCTGCGAACCGGAAACGATAAAGACGTTGTCGGCGGTGCAGTCGATGCCGATCTCGGCCATTTCGCCCGCCAGCCATTCGCGCAGCGGCTTGTAACCTTCGCTCACCGAATATTGCAGCGCCGAGTTGACCTGCGAACCCGAAAAAATTTCCGCATAAGCCTGCTGAAACTCCTCTGCGGGGAAAAGTGCCGGGTCCGGAATACCGCCGGCAAAGGAGATGATATCGGGCTGCTCGAGCAGCTTCAGCAGCTCACGGATTTCGGACGCTTTCATGCGCGAAGAGCGCGTGGCGAAAATTTGTTCCCAATTGAGCATGGGTACGTTTCCTCTTGTGTCGTTTTTATGCGTGCATCTTTACAGAAATGTCGATACGTCAGCAATACTGACTTATCAGTTTTTCGAATTATTTCTGCCTCCCTGCACATTGCCCGCAACCGGCCCTTGTTGAGGCCCGATTTTGCGGACAAAGCCAAATACACCCTTGCGCAAAGCTTCACAATCACACCTTTGCGATTGACGCGACATGGTTTTCCGGCTGGATTGCGCGCGCGCCGCAACGCGGCGAAAGCATCATGGGAGTTTGACGACATGCTGAAAAATATCGACCCGGCGCTGAATGCCGATGTCCTGCACGCGCTGCGCGCCATGGGTCACGGTGATACGCTGGTGATTTCCGATACCAACTTCCCTTCCGATTCGGTTTCCCGCCACACGACCGTTGGCAAGGTACTGGATATCGACAACGTCTCCGCAGCCCGCGCCATGAAAGCCATCCTGTCCGTCCTGCCGCTCGATACGCCGCTGCAGCCTTCGGTCGGCCGCATGGAAGTGATGGGAGCGCCGGATCAGCTGGAGCCGGTGCAAGCCGAAGTGCAGAAGGAAATCGATGCGGCGGAAGGAAAATCGGCCCCCATGTACGGCATCGAACGCTTCGCCTTCTACGAAAAAGCCAAACAGGCCTATTGCGTCATCACGACAGGCGAGACCCGGTTTTATGGCTGCTTCCTCCTGACGAAGGGTGTCATCCCTCCGGTCGAATGAGGCCGGGAACGGGAAATTTCGCCATCCGCTGGCCTTCATGACAATTTCAAGTTGTTGTGGCAAAAACTTCCACTAGGCTTGAAAAACCAACCGGAGGTGTGCGGATCATGGCCCAATATGTCCTGGCGTTCTGGAATGTGGAAAACCTGTTTGCGCCGGAGGGTTATCCGGCGCGCGAGCCGTGGATTGCCGAGCGGCTGAAGAACGATCTGAAGGGTTGGACGGAGGATCTGTTCAAGACCAAGGTCAAGCAGCTCGGTCTGATCATAAGCCAGATCGGCGGCGCGGGACCGGATTTGCTCGGTGTCTGCGAAGTCGAGAACCGTTTCGTTCTGGAGACGCTCGCGGAACATCTGAACGACCTCATGCCCGCACGTTCTTATCGTGTCGTGCATGCCGATTCCAGCAAGGATCAGCGCGGCATCGATACCGCCTTCATCTATGACAGCAAAAAGCTGCTGATCAACGAGAACGAGATTTTCAGCCATTTCGTGATGCGCCGCACCGGCACGCGCGACATTACCCAATGCACTTTCATCACCAAGGGCGGCCGCCAGCTTATCGCGCTCTCCAACCACTGGCCGTCGCGCTCGGGCGGCGCGGTGGAAAGCGCCGGTTTTCGCATGACCGCCGGTGAAACGCTGGGCTACTGGCATCAGCGTATCAGGGAAGAGAAAGGCAACGACATCGCCGTTGTCGCCTTCGGCGACTTCAACGACGACCCTTCCGATGCATCGCTGCGCTACCACGCCAATTCCACCCGCGAGCGCGACGATGTCGAAAACTCGCAATCGGCCATGTTCTACAATCTTACCTGGAATTACCTGCGCCAGCCGGTGGTTGATTCCGTCGGCACAGCAAGAACGATCTATGGCACGCTCTATTTCAATGGCGATGCCAATATCTTCGATCAGATCCTCGTTTCCCGATCGCTTCTGACCGGCAGCAGCGGCTTCAAGGCGCGCGAGGAGACGGCAAAAATCGAAGCCATTGCCGCCATGGTCAGCCACAGCAAGAATGAGGGGCCGATCCGCTTCGGCCTGTCGAAAGGCGATGCGGTCAAAAACGTCAACCTTGGTGGGTTCTCCGATCACTTCCCGGTTTCCGTTATCGTCGAGGAAGACGACGCCATCGTGTGATGGCACATCGAAAACAAAAAGGCCGGAGCTTTCGCTCCGGCCTTCCTATTCTCTACCAGTCAATGAAGCTTAGTTCACAGCCTTGTCGACCAGCTTGTTTTTGCCGATCCACGGCATCATGCCGCGCAGCTTTGCGCCGACTTCTTCGATCTGGTGGGAGTCGTTGTTGCGACGGATACCCTTGAAGCGGGCGCCGCCGGCCTTCCATTCCTGCATCCATTCGGAGGTGAACTTGCCGGTCTGGATGTCGTGCAGAACGCGCTTCATTTCAGCCTTGGTGTCGGCGGTGATGATGCGCGGACCGGTGACGTATTCGCCCCACTCAGCCGTGTTGGAGATCGAGTAGTTCATGTTGGCGATGCCGCCTTCATAGATCAGGTCGACGATCAGCTTTACTTCGTGCAGGCACTCGAAATAGGCCATTTCCGGTGCGTAACCGGCTTCGACCAGGGTTTCGAAACCGGCGCGGATCAGTTCGACGAGACCGCCGCAGAGAACGACCTGTTCGCCGAAGAGGTCGGTTTCGCACTCTTCCTTGAAGTTGGTTTCGATGATGCCCGAACGACCGCCGCCAACGCCGCAGGCGTAGGAGAGAGCGAGTTCAAGCGCGTTGCCGGAAGCGTTCTGATGAACGGCAACGAGGCAGGGAACGCCGCCGCCCTTCTGGTATTCGCCGCGAACCGTGTGGCCAGGGCCCTTCGGTGCGATCATGACGACGTCGAGCGATGCCTTCGGCTCGATGAGGCCGAAGTGAACGTTGAGGCCGTGTGCGAAAGCAATTGCTGCGCCATCACGGATGTTGCCGGCGATGTCGGCCTTGTAGATGTCGGCCTGGAGTTCGTCCGGCGTCGCCATCATCAGAAGGTCGCCCCACTTGGCGGCTTCGGCAACGGTCATGACCTTGAAGCCGTCGGCTTCCGCCTTCTTGACGGTCGGCGAACCGGCCTTCAGAGCGATGACGACGTTCTTGGCGCCGGAATCCTTGAGGTTCAGCGCATGGGCGCGGCCCTGGGAACCGTAGCCGACAACGACGACGTTCTTGGACTTGATGAGATTGAGATCGGCATCACGATCATAATAAACGCGCATTTTATGGTCCTTCCCTAATGCTTGTCTCTCAGTTGTCTGAACCGGAATGTCAGGCGGATTTGCCGCTGAGTTCCGAATGTACCTTTTCCGTGCCGTAGAGGGTCAGAAAGGCGACGACCGCCTTCTTCGCCCGGGCGGAAAAATCCTTGTCCGGCGCCTCGCCCAGCAGCATGCGCACATGCAGATCCGAAACGATGAGGCCGTAAAAACTGCGATATGCCTCTTCGGCATCATCGAAACGAAGATAACCGGAGCGGCGACCCGCCTCGATCAACCCGCGGGCGCGGCGATCGATCTGGCGACGGCCGCGTTCCAGAAGAAGATCGCCGAGCTTGGAACCGTCGCGGCTCGCCTGCCCTATCGCCAGACGGTTAAGCGCCAGCGACACGTCACCTGCCAGCACATCCAGCAGATCATGCGCGAAAACCTCGAGGTGATCGGCGAGCTGCGGTGCGGAAACGCGGTCGCCCGCCTTTTCGAAGGTGCGGACTTTGCTCTGCTGAAAGGTGATCATCGCCGCCAGCAGGCCGTCCCGGTCGCCGAACCACTTGTAGAGGCTTTCCTTGGAACAGTTGGCGGCACGCGCCAGCCCCGATGTGGTGAGCGCTTTCTCGCCGCCCTCGACCAATAGACGCAATGCCTGGTCCAGAACGGCGTTCTGGCGCGGCGAAAATTCCTGCGCTGTGATCGGGTCGGAAGCCAAGTCTTTCCACTCCAGGGGTTCGATTAATGTACCGTACGGTACGGTTCGAGCGCCATTTAAGCGGACGGTGCTTCGCGGTCAAGCGGATTCTTCAGGGGAGGACGAGAATTGACGCGGTGCGGTGCAGCGTGAATGCCGGCTTGGGGAGCTTTATCAGGAGGTTTTGTGTTGGTGGCTGATCGATGGCGGGTGTGGCTTACCCCCCTCTGCCCTGCCGGGCATCTCCCCCTCAAGGGGGGAGATCGACTCGTGGTTGGGTCTCGCCCATCTCAACGTTTGCGAATGGAGCGCTGGTAGGGCCTCCTGCCGATCTCCCCCCTTGAGGGGGAGATGCCCGGCAGGGCAGAGGGGGGTAAGCCCCACCCACCATCGATCTGCCACCAACACAGAACCTCCCAACCTACCCAGCCGCACTGATCTCCCGCGATGCATCAATATCCCGCGACGGCGATAATCCGTAGAAACGGCTATATTCACGACTGAACTGCGAAGGACTCTGGTAACCGACGCGATGGCCGGCAGTGCCCGCATCCAGCCGCTCCAGCAACATCAGCCGGCGCGCCTCATGCAGCCGCAATTGCTTCTGGTACTGAACCGGCGTCATGGCCGTAATCGTCTTGAAATGATGATGGAAGGACGACACGCTCATGCCGATATGCTCCGCAAGATCCTCGACGCGCAGTTGGCGCGCGAAATTCTCTCGCAGCCAGGCAATGGCGCGGGCGATGCGGTTGCCGTGGCTGCCGGCCGCGATGATGTTCATCAGCTGCCCACCCGCCGGTCCGGTCAGGATGCGATAAAGGATTTCCTGCTCGATCAGCGGCGCCATGGCCGCAATGTCCGCCGGGCGATCGAGCAGGCGCATCAGCCGGATGGCCGCATCGAGCAGCTCCGGCGTGGCGGCATTGACGACGATGCCGCGCTGCGCGTTCGCCGGCTCCGCAGGCGGGTCGATGGGCACGCGCCGCATGAGGTCGAGCAGCTTTTCACTATCGATCGCAAGAGCGATGCAAAAATGCGGAACCTCCTTGCTCGCCTCCACCACGCGCCAGGCAACCGGCAGATCAAGCGATGTCAGGAGATAGTCGCCCGCGCCATAATTGATGGTGTCCGTTCCCAGCTGGACGCTTTTCGATCCCTGGATCACCAATGCGAAACAGGGGCGGTAGCTGCCGTGGCACGGCGCGCTGGGCGTTGTGCGGCGGCTGATGCCGAGAGATTCGATCGCCGTCTGCACCTCGCCGTCGCTGGTGGCATATCGCGCGGCGATGGAGGCGATCTCCTGATAGAGATTGAACGGCAAGGACATAGGGGAATTCCCTTAACTGAAGGAGGAAATGCAGCGGATGTCATTTATCTAGAAAGCCTCCCGGCCCGCGCAAAGAGCACGCCCGCATATTTTTGCAGGATCGTGCAAAAAGGCTGGAGGATCGCTCTAACGCCTTCCCAAGCTTCCGTCGCATATTCCGCCGTCACTTCCCCACCCCCGAAAGGATATTCAGATGGCTATAGCAAGAGGTTACGCTGCGACCGATGCGTCGAAGCCGCTTACCCCGTTCACCTTCGAACGCCGCGAGCCGAACGATGACGACGTCGTCATCGACATCAAATATGCCGGCATCTGCCACTCGGACATCCACACCGTCCGCAACGAGTGGAAGAATGCCGTTTATCCGATCGTTCCCGGCCATGAGATTGCCGGTGTCGTGAAAGCCGTCGGCTCCAAGGTCACGAAGTTCAAGGTCGGCGACCACGTCGGCGTCGGCTGCTTCGTCGATTCCTGCGTCGGCTGCGCAACACGCGATCTCGACAACGAGCACTACATGCCCGGCCTCGTCCAGACCTATAACGACGTCGATCCCTTCACGAAGACCGCGACCCATGGCGGTTATTCCGACTCGATCGTCGTCAAGGAAGGTTACGTCCTGTCAATCCCGGACAACCTGCCGCTCGATGCTTCCGCACCGCTTCTCTGCGCCGGTATCACGCTCTATTCGCCGCTTCGCCGCTGGAATGCCGGCCCCGGCCAGAAGGTCGCGATTGTCGGCATGGGCGGTCTCGGTCATATGGGCGTCAAGCTCGGTGCCGCCATGGGCGCGGATGTCACCGTTCTTTCCCAGACATTGTCGAAAAAGGAAGACGGCCTGAAACTCGGCGCGAAGGACTATTACGCCACCAGCGACGCCTCGACCTTCGAGAAGCTGGCCGGCACCTTCGACCTGATCATCTGCACGGCCGGCGTCGCCATCGACTGGAACGCCTATCTCGGCCTCCTGAAGCCCAAGGGCAGCATGGTCGTGGTGGGCGCGCCTGAGCATCCGATCCCGGTCCACGCCTTCGCGCTGATCTTCGGCGCAAAGAACCTGTCCGGCTCGATGATCGGTTCGATCAAGGAAACCCAGGAAATGCTGGATTTCTGCGGCGAGCACAACATCGTCTCGGAAATCGAGACGATCAACATCCAGGACGTCAACGAAGCCTATGAGCGGGTGCTGAAGAGCGATGTGCGGTATCGCTTCGTCATCGATATGGCGTCGCTCGACGCGTGAGCGTTGGATTAGGCACACACGCCACGTCCACACGCCGTCACCCCGGACTAGATCCGGGGTCCAGCCAGCCCAAGTTTTTGGGCTGAAAAACCTCTTCTCGCCGCGCAGACGCGCGTCGGCTGGATGCCGGATCATCCTCGGGCTTGTTCCGGGGACCGGCATGACGGCGAGAGCTTTGGCGCAGCTGTCATAAGCACGAAGGGCGGGAAGCCATGCTTCCCGCCCTTTGCTCGCCCTGCCCTCAGGCCTCGTCCTTCAACGTCTCTTTCTGCGTAATCAGCCGCGCGCTGTGCTGGCCGCTCAGGTAAATCCACAGCCAGCTCCACGCCACCGCAAGCCTTGAGCGCGTTCCGATCAGGAAGTAGATATGGGCAAGCCCCCAGATCCACCACGCCAGCACGCCCCTGAGCTTGAACCTGCCGAAATCGATCACCGCCGCGCGTTTGCCGATAGTCGCAAGATTGCCCTGATGGCTATAGCGGAACGGCGACGGTGACGGCTTGCCGGAGAGCCGCGCCTTGATGACCTTTGCGACGTGGGCGCCCTGCTGTTTTGCCGCAGGTGCGATGCCCGGCACCGGTTTGCCGTTCTCCTGATTGACGGCGGCCGTATCGCCGATGACGAAGATATTGTCGTCGTCTTCCAGATTGAGATGCGGCCCGACAATGGCGCGGCCTGCCCTGTCGGCGGCGGCATCCAGCCACTTCGCGGCGGGAGACGCCTGCACACCGGCGGCCCAGACGACCGTACGGCAGGGATAATAGGTCTCGCCCACCGTCACGCCTTCATCGGTACACGCTGTAACGGGCGTGCCGAGCAGAACCTCGACGCCGAGTTTCTCCAGAGCTTCCTTCGCATAGGCGGAAAGATCCTCGGTGAAAACCGGCAGAACGCGAGGGCCGGCCTCGACAAGCAGCACACGGGTCTTTCTGGTATCCACATTGCGGAATTCCGGCGGCAACGCTTTGTGGGCAAGCTCGGCGATCATGCCCGCCATTTCCACGCCCGTCGGGCCTGCGCCGATGATGACGAAGGTCAACAGCGCCTGCCGTTCCTCTTCACTGGTCGCGAGTTCGGCCCGTTCGAAGGCCAGAAGCAGACGGCGGCGGATTGTCGTCGCATCTTCGAGCGTCTTCAGGCCGGGGGCCGAACGCTCCCACTCGTCACGGCCGAAATAGGCATGGCGCGCGCCGGTGGCCAATACCAGCGTATCGAAACCGATCACTTGACCGGAATTCAGCTGCACGGTCCGCGCCGCCCGGTCCACACGGGTCACCTCCGCAAGCAGGGTCGTCACCTCCTTGCGGTCGCGATAGAGGTGGCGGATCGGCCAGGCGATTTCGGATGTCGCCAGCGCTGTCGTCGCGACCTGATAAAGCAGGGGCTGGAACAGGTGGTGATTGCGGCGGTCTATCAGTGTGATGCGGACAGGGGCCCCCTCCAGCCCATGTACCAGTTGCAAACCGCCGAAGCCTCCACCCACGACGACAACATGATGTTCTTGCATATGTCTCTGCCTTCATAAGCTCGCGCACGGAGCATGCGCAGCCAAAGCATAGGCGAAAAAATTGACTTTGGTTATGAAATAGCCTGACCGCAGGCCTGACAAAAACGCCGGACTGTTTCAGTCATGCCATATTCAAGCGCATCTGCCGTCAATCCGTGACCGATTGAAACCTCGGCCAGATCAGGGATGCGTTTCATCAGCTTGGGCAGGTTTGCGACGGTGAGGTCATGACCGGCATTGACGGCAAGTCCGAGCGCTCTTGCATGATCCGCCGTCTGCCCGAGCTTTTCGACAAGCGCGTCAGCCTTTTGCGGATCGTCAAAACAGCCGCCATAGGGTCCGGTATAAAGCTCGATACGGGCAGCACCCGTCTCGGCCGCCAGTTCCACCGGCTCGCGCTCGCCGTCGCCATCTGCGAAAAGCGAGACCCGCATGCCGCCGGCCTTCAGGCGTCCCACGACGTCTTTCAGGAAAACGGCGTGTTTGCAGAAATCCCAGCCATGGTCGGACGTCGCCTGCGACGGGTCGTCCGGCACCAGTGTGACCTGTTCCGGCTGCGTCTTTTCACAAAGAAGGAGAAAATCCTCGGTCGGATATCCTTCGATGTTGAATTCCGCGCCGGGGAAGCTGTCATCGATCAGGGCGCGCAATACCGGCAGATCCGAAAAGCGGATATGGCGCTGATCGGGACGAGGGTGTACAGTGAGCCCGCTTGCACCCGCAGCGAGTGCCAAATGCCCGAAATGCGCGACATCCGGCCACGGAAGATCGCGACGGTTGCGCAGCATGGCAATTGCGTTCAGATTGACGGAAAGTTTCGCTGGCATGACATCGGGCTCCGGTTCGGAATTGACATCCTGTTTCACGCAGGTTGACGCCAACCGCAAGGAGGCCGATAAAATTTTTTGGAATACGGGAACGAAAACACACAATACACGTTACGGTTCTTATGTAGCGTTTGGCATGATGTCTTGATCAGAGGGGTCGTCGCGGGGGAACAAGCGATCGACGCCACTTAAAAAACAGACACTGTCAAAGAGCGCAAAAGGGGGAAACGATGCAGGATGGCCGTATGCCGTTTGAACACGGCGACGAGGACAAATCCAATCCAAGAAACAGCGGTTTCCTTCCGGATATAAGTCTGCCCTCCTCCCTGCCCGCCGAACCGGTTCCCATCGCCGACATGGCCAATATCTTCGGAGTAACGCACCGGACCCTCCATTTTTATGAGGAGAAGGCGCTGCTGACCTCGAAACGCATTGGCCAGATGCGGGTCTATACCCACCGCAACGTCAGACGCATGGCGGTCATCAATGTCTGCCGCGAAGTGGGCATTTCCGTTGCTTCCATTACCGAGATCATGGAAAAACTGGTCCGCTCGCTTTCGCAGGAAGAGGCGGACGACGTCTTCCACGCCGCGCTGAGACAGCGAAAGAGGGAATTGACGGCCGAGCTTTCCACCCTTCAGCGTCAGGCGCAGCAGATCGAGGAACTGCTCGTCACCGACAGCGATGCGGACGGGCTCGATGGCGAGGAACGGCCTCCGGCAAGGGACATCGCGCTGACCGACACCGAACGAAAATGTCTTGAACTGATGGCGGAGGGTTATGCGCCGGTGCGGCTCGCCCGTGCCCTTGGTCTTTCAGGAACCGACCTCAATGTGCTCGAGGCGAAAATCATCGGCAAGTTCAATGCCAGCAACCGCTTTCAGGCGGTCGCCAAGGCGGTTTTGCTTGGTGTCATCCGCGCCTGAAAGCATTTCCAGCGACAATGCACGACACAAGCGTTTCGGGTCAGCGCAATTTTGCTGTTCCGCGGCGCTTACCGCCCTCATCCCTGTGCCTGTCACAGGGATCCGCCAGCCCAGGTCCTTGGGGTGAAAGGGCTCGTTTCGCCGCGCAGACGCGCGTCGGCTGGATTCCTGTGACAGGCACAGGAATGAGGTGAGAGAGATGCGCAGTCCCAAAAAAGCTTAGTATCGTTTACCGTGATCTCAGCGAACGATGGTCAGTGTCTCCGCCGCGCGGGTAATGGCGGTATAAAGCCACCTTTCGCGCGAATCGCGGAAGGCATAGCTCTCGTCGAAGAGAACCACATTGTTCCACTGCGAACCCTGCGCCTTATGCACGGTCAGTGCATAGCCGAAATCGAACTCGTCATAACGCTTGCGGGTGGACCACGGAATTTCGGTCTCGACATCCTCGAACGCGGCCTTCAGCAATTTGATCTTGGCCGCGCCGCGATCCATATCGTCGTCTTCGGGCCGTATCATCAGGTTGATGCCGGGTTTCACCGTTTCGCGCGATGAACTCATGACCTGCCACAGCGAACCGTTCAGCAGGCCCTTGGCCGGATCGTTCCTCAGGCAAACCAGCTTGTCGCCGGATTGCGGATAATCTGCCGAAAAACCCTTCAGCTCGCGAAGCCGCTGGTTATAACGGCGGCGGGTGCGGTTGGTGCCGACAAGCACTTGATCGGCATCGAGCACGAGCGACTGCGTCACCTCGGACTTGGAGATCACCTGTGCAGCGCCGTAATCGCCGCGCATGATCTCGCGGCCTTCCCGCACATCCATGGCAAGGTGAATGATGGGATTGTCCTTGGCCTGACGATGGATCTCCGACAGCAGATAATCCGGCTCCTGCTCGGTGAAGAAACCACCGCCTGAAACCGGCGGCAACTGCCCGGGATCGCCAAGCACGAGGATGGGCGTGCCGAAACTCATCAGATCCTTGCCGAGCTGCTCGTCCACCATCGAACATTCGTCGATGATGATGAGCGCCGCCTTGGCAAGCGGGCTCTGGCGGTTGATGGAGAACATCGGCGCGACGGATGTCTTGCCGGTTTCCTCATCTTCCACCGTTTCTTCACCGCGCGGGCGATAGATCAGCGAATGGATGGTGCGTGCGTTGGTCGCCCCGCGCGAGCGCAGCACCTGCGCCGCCTTGCCGGTAAAGGCCGCAAACAGCACTTCACCATCGACATTTTCCGCGAAATGTTTGGCAAGCGTCGTCTTGCCGGTTCCGGCATAACCGAACAGCCGAAAAACCGGCGTCCGGCCTTCCTTCAGCCAGCGGGAAACAGCCTTGAGCGCTTCGTCCTGTTGCGGTGAAAATAACATGCGCCCTCATCGCAGGATTCGAGCACCGTGCGCAACAGAAAAAGAACGAAAGATGAATCATGCCGCGAGAAAGGCCTCAATTCACCGACTGCCTTTCAACAAGCTGCGCCAGTTGCTCGGCAACCGTGTTCCAGCCGTCAAAGAAACCCATCTCGGCGTGCCTGTCGCGATCCCCAGGATTTCGGTGCATGGCATAGGCCACATATTCCATACCTTCAGGGTGGTCGCGAAAACTCATGACGGCGGTGAGGAACGGGCGGGCGGAGGGACGAAAGCCTGCCGTCAGCGCATCGGTGAAGACCAGACGCTCCTCATGATCCACCGCCAGGAAACACCCGCTTATGTGATCGCCGAATGCCTTGCCGTCCTCACTGTAGCGCGTCTCGAAAGCGCCGCCGGGGAAAAGCTCCATTTTCTCAACGCGGCATTGGCCGGGATGCGGCACCCACCATTGTTCGAGACTGGTCTTGTCGACCCACGCATTCCAGACGAGCCGGCGCGGCGCCCTTATGATCCTTGAAATCTTCAGGTCGAGATCGGGATTGAAACTCTCGGTCATTGGTCATTCTCCCCTTTGCTGCACAACCTGTCCTGTTGCGCCATGACGAATTGTTCGAGCCGGTCCGTCCGGCCCTCCCAGATGGCGTGCTGTTGCGACAGCCAGCCCTCCAGCATCGAAAACCGCCCTCTTTCCAGCGAGCAGAACCGCACCCGGCCCTGCTTGCGCGTCACGATCAGCCCCGCACCCTCCAGTTGTCGGATGTGTTTCATGAAGGATGGCAGGGCCATGTCAAAGGGTTCGGCAAGCATTCCGATGCTCGCCTCCCCGCCCCCCAACCTCAAAATCACCGCTCGCCTGGTCGGATCGGCAAGGGACTGGAAGATATCATCGAGTTCATCTGAATAGTTTTCCATAAGGCTAAGTATCACGGCAAAACACTTAGCTCAATGGATAAGTTTAAAAATCACAAAAAACACGTCGCGGCACGGAATAAACCGGAACCCTGCGGTGTCTCTTGATGTGCTGGCGGCAGAGGCCGCCCGAACCAAGGAGGATATGTCCATGAAGATGCGCTTTATCGTTCCCGCCCTCG
This sequence comes from Rhizobium sp. X9, assembly GCF_018873185.1. NCBI lineage: Bacteria > Pseudomonadati > Pseudomonadota > Alphaproteobacteria > Hyphomicrobiales > Rhizobiaceae > Rhizobium > Rhizobium sp. X9. Next base: position 1,852,222 of record NZ_CP071311.1, read on the forward strand.
TTCTGGCTTTTGCCGGAACGGCCTATGCGGCCCCTGCGGTCGAAACGGTCAAGACCGAAAAAGGCAATGTTCTTGCCGGCGAAAAAGGCATGACGCTCTACACTTTCAAGAACGACAAGAAGGGCGTATCCAATTGCTATGACAAATGCGCGGTGAACTGGCCGCCGTTTTTCGCAGCCACGGGCGACAAGGCCGAGGGAGCCTATTCCGTCGTGACGCGCAAGGACGGCAAGATGCAGTGGGCAAAGGACGGCATGCCGCTTTATTACTGGGCCAAGGACATGAAAAAAGGCGATGCCACCGGCGACGGTATGAACGGTGTATGGGATGCCGCAAAACCCTGATGGCATGAATGGCGAAAAGCGGGGGAGCCTCTCCCCCGCAGCCGGCAACTTCGAAACGGAGATGCTGGCGCTGATACCCATGCTGCGGCGTTATTCCCGCAGCCTTTCCCGTTCCGACGCGGATGGCGAAGACCTTCTGCAGGACTGCGTGGAAAAGGCGCTGACCAACAGAAGGCAATGGCGCGGAACGGCCCTGAAAACATGGGCTTACACGATAATGACGAATCTTTATCGCAACCGCCACCGCGCCGAGAAACGTCATCCGTCGGAAAGCCTTGAAGGCCATGAAACCATCGCCGTTGCCGATACGCTCGGCGATACGCTGGAGAACGACCGGCTGCACGGCGCTCTCGCCCTTCTTTCACCCGAGATGCGGGCGGTGCTGATGCTGGTGACGGTGGAAGGTTACAGCTATCAGGAGGCGGCAGAGACATTGTCGATCCCGGTGGGGACCGTCATGTCCAGACTGTCCCGCGCCCGCGAAACCCTTCGCCAGCACCTGGCGGCGGATAATATCATTCCCCTGCGGAGACCACGATGAAACGGCCAGACGCCATAACCGAAGACGACCTGCACGCCTATGTCGACGGACTTTTGTCCGAGGATGATCGCGCGGCTGTCGAGGCCTGGCTGACTGAAAGGCCGGAAGAGCAGAGCCGCGTGGAGGACTGGAAGAAACAAGCCGAAACCCTGCGACAGACATTCGCCGCCTACGCCGCTTCGCATCCGCACGACATGTCGATGTTTACCGCCAAAAAAACAAAGCCTGCATGGCAGGTGAAATCGCTTCTTCTGCGAACGGCAGCCGCCTTGCTGATCTTCACCGCAGGTACGGTAGCCGGCAGGCTTTTGCCGCAATCCTTCTCCACACCGCAGGACGTGGTGCTTGCATCGCTGCCGACGGATATTCCCGCGCAGGCGAAATCGGCCTATCTCATTTACGCGAGTGAAGTCCGCCATCCCGTCGAAGTCGGAGCCGGAGAGCAGCAGCACCTCGCGACGTGGCTCGGCAAGCGGCTCGGTTACCCCTTCGCGATCCCCGATCTTTCCAAACTCGGATACGATCTCGTTGGCGGGCGTCTCATTCCCGTCAGCGGCAAGCCCGGCGCGATGCTGATGTATCAGGACAAGACCGGCCGCCGGGTAACGGTGCTGATCGGCCACAACGAGGAAAACCGCACCACCAGCTTCCGAATGGCCAGCGCCGATGGCATCGAGACCTTCTACTGGATCGACAACGAACTGGGCTATGCCGTTTCCGCCGAATTGACGCGTGACGAGGTGCAGAAGATCGCCGAGGAATGTTACCGCCAGTTCCCGGCCTAGGCGCCTATTTCAGCATCGGCCAGAGGCTGACGACCAGAAGGACGGCCATGGTGATGTTGAACCATTTGAGCCGCACGGGAACGGACAGCCAGTCGCGCAGCGCCGAGCCGAAGCCCGCCCAGGTCGAAACACTGGGGAGATTGACAGCGGCGAAAACCACACCGACGATCAGAACGGTGATGAGATATTGCCCCTCATCCGTATAGGTCGCCATCGCCGTCACGGCCATCACCCACGCCTTCGGATTGACCCACTGGAAGGCGGCAGCGGCAAGAAAGCTCATCGGCACTGAGGCGGCCGTCCCTTCATTCAGGCTGCGGGATGTGCCGATCTTCCACGCGATCCAGACAAGATAAAGCCCGCCCGTGAATTTCAGCCCCGTATAAAGCAGGGGCACGGAGTGCAGCAACGCGCCAAGCCCAAATCCCACGCCAATCAGCAGCGAGAGGAACCCCGCCCCGATGCCCAGCATATGCGGTATGGTGCGGCGGAAACCGAAATTCACGCCGGAAGCAAAAAGCATCAGATTGTTAGGGCCGGGCGTAATGGAGGTGGTGAAGGCAAACAGCACCAGCGCAACGAAGGTTTCGACAGTCATGATCTCTCCTGTGAAAAGACCCTATCCGCCGAACCAGCGTCAAACCAGTCCGCTCACCCGATCGGCGCAGTCAAATTTTTTGATGGATCGATCATTCCCCTGCCGGGTTTGAGAAGTCGTAACAAATGGCTATTGTCCCCTCAACCAACGCTGGAGCGAGCCCATGTATGACGACATGCCTTCCGTCACCCTGCCATCCGGAAAAGAGGTTCCAGCCCTTGGCCTTGGCACCTGGAACATGGGAGAGAGCGGATCATCCGCAGCGCAGGAGGTCGAGAGCATTCGCAAGGCGATCGATCTCGGCATGTCGCTGATCGACACGGCCGAAATGTACGCCGATGGCCGATCCGAAGAAGTGGTGGGCTCGGCAATCGCCGGCCGCCGCGACGAGGTGTTTCTGGTGAGCAAGGTCTATCCCTGGAACGCCAGCGCAAGAGGAACGATTGAAGCCTGCGAGCGGAGCCTCGCAAGGCTCGGCACCGATCATCTCGATCTCTATCTGCTGCACTGGCGCGGCGAGCATCCGCTCACAGAAACGGTGGCGGCTTTCGAAAGGCTGAAAAAGGACGGCAAGATCGGCGACTGGGGAGTCTCCAATTTCGACACCGACGACATGGAGGCGCTTTTCGCCGTTCCAGACGGCAAAAAATGCGCCGCCAATCAGGTGCTCTACAACCTGTCCCGGCGCGGGCCGGAATTTTCGCTTCTGCCCTGGTGCCAGTGGCATGGCGTGCCGCTGATGGCGTATTCCCCGATCGAGCAGGGTCGCATCCTCAACAACCACGAGCTTATCCGCATCGCCAAAGCCTATCAGGCCACACCGGCGCAACTGGCCTTGGCCTTTCTTCTGGAAAGGGAGGGCGTCATCGCCATTCCGAAATCCGCAAACACTGCGCGCGTGGAAGAGAACCGTGGTGCGACAGATCTCGAAATCACCGATGAGGATTGGGCCGCATTAGACGCCGCCTTCCCGCCGCCGATGCGCAAGGCACCGCTGGAAATGCTTTGATATAACAGAGCGTTAAGAGACTTTTTGGAATCAGGGACACAAGCCGTTGAATCAAAATGTGAGCGCAGAAAACCGGTCCTCGGTGCGCCGCTGCAACGGCCAATAACGGCGCGGCAAACCGCGCCGTCAGTTTTCAAAATACGCAGCACCTGGTTATGGTATGCGGTGCTCATATTCCTCTTTCAGCCCCAGCCAGCTGTCCCAGAAGGGTTTGGGCTGCTTTTCCTGGAGACGCGCAGCGAGAATATCGAGATGCGCATGCCAGCCGGCGCTGACTTCGAGCCTGGTCTTCCGATTGGCCAGTCGACGATGGACCAGTGTCAGAAGCACGTCCTTGCCCAGAGCCTGAAGCTCGATCGATACCTCACCACCCTCACCCCAACTGAAGACGAGGCGATGCGGCGGAATAACGGTAATGATGCGCGAAGCCATCCTGTCCTCTTCGGAAAAACCCTCCGGGCGGTGGCCCGGCGGGTCGGAAAGCTCGTCATTGCGCCAGACCAGTTCGAACGGCGCATCGGGCGCAAGCCGCATTTCACCGGATGCCAGCCACCGGCGGCGTAGGTCGCTTTGTGTCAGATAGGCCCAGACCCGGTCGATCGGCCCCGGCAGGAGCCGTTCTATCTTCATGGTCGTCGGCTCGACGAGCCGGCCATAGGTGTCAGGCATTGCAATATCAGCCATTGTCATTTCCTCCATTTGCAGGGAACTTTCCCTGATCATCCTCCCTGAGCATCTGCTCAAGAATATCGAGGCGGCTGTTCCAGAACTGCCGGTAGAAATCCAGCCATTCATGCGCGTCTGCCAAGGGTTCCGGCGCAAGGCGGCAGACATGCGTGCGCCCCCTCACCTCGCGGCGGATAAGCCCGGCATTTTCCAGCGCCTTGATGTGCTTGGATGCCGCCGCGAGCGATATGTCGAACGGCTCGGCCAACTGGCTCACCGTTCGCTCCCCACGGGAAAGATCGCGCAGCATCGTGCGTCGCGTCGCATCGCCAAGCGCATGAAAGACAGTGTCGAGATGTGGAACAGATAATTCAACCATGTTGTTGAATATAAGCTGACGGTCCGGAAAGTCAACCATGTGGTTGAATATATAAACGCAGGGCAAATCTCACCCCACGTCATCGCCTGCCGCCGGCTGAACCAGTGCAGAAACGTAGATGGCCAATCGCCAAACAGAAGAAGCATGCGCGTCGATTGCGGCGACAACATCAAAACATTCTAATATAATAACACTTGCAATACGGAAAAAACGCTATTGATTAAATTACTCCGTTTATATTTACATCAAAGAAACCTGATTAACCCATGATATTGGCATAATAGTCGGGATCAATATTATCATGATTGGGAAATATACAAACCAGATGCAGGCCGCCATACTTTTGGAAGGCAACATCGCCGCCTCGCCACTGCCAAATCTGGTTAAGCAGCTTCAGACCGTATTCAACCGGCTCGGCGTAACCCTGGCGTGCCCCGGAATGTCTTCGACCTATGTGCAGATGTTCGGGCCAAACGATCTTCAGCTCACTGTCGAGTTCGTCGCGGGTCCAGCGGATCATGGCGTTTTCGCTGGCACGCTCGGCTCGCCGATCTCCGTCATGCTGGTGCCCGATGCCATCGACCGAATCCGGCGCCATAAATCCCACCTGCTCGTCTATATACAGCACGGCGTGTTTGGCGGAGTGATGCAGGAAAAGGGCATTGCCAGCCTGTTCAGTGAACTCGGCATGTACCAGCCCGGCCATTCGCTTGCCGAGTTTCTGGACCGGGTAAGATGCTTGTCCATCGCCTGCGAAACGATCTGCGCAAATGTGCCGGCAAGCCTCATCCACTGGACGCAGAGCAATATGCTGTTTTCGGCCGAGAGTTTCACGGCATTTGTCGAAGAGCCGATAGGACCCCTGACAGTTCACCCCCGCATTTACCGTGACGAGCCACCACCGGGTACTACGGAGCAATGTGTCGGCATCCAGACGTTGGGAGCAGCAGACTATATCGGGCGCGAAATCAATGTGGAAGCAGCACCCGTTCCCTGGTCAGAACTATATGCGGGCGCGCTGACCTTCATCAAAATTGCTACCGAGAAAAACGGATATATTATCCCCGATGGCGACGTCTTTGGGATAGAGGACGATTCCGTTTCTTATCGGGTTCGCCATGTCGCCGCGACGGCCGGACAAGACTTACCGGACCAATATCAATTGACCCTTCGCTACTCCCGCAAACATGGCTATAGGGCGAACGATATCAAACGCCGGCTGACGGTCCCGGGCGGTGTCGATGGCGTTGAACGGCTGATAGGAACCGCGACGCCGGAAGCAAGAGCCGAGCTTCGGAAAATGCGCGAAAGCGAGGCGCTGGCCGAAGGTATCGGCGGCCGTCTCGTCGTGACACGACCTGCGGATGAACCACCACAGAATCCTGGTCGTACAGGAAACGCACGCATCATACCCTTTGGAAAGCGCACCGGACTGTAGGTGGAAAAAAGACAAGCCCGCGACGTTGCGCGGGCTTGATATTCAACAGCAATTACTTTCCTTGCGGAAATTACATCCCCTGCGAACCACGGTTCATCGCTGCAATCCCCGTACGGCAAATCTCGATCAGGCCGAGCGGCTTGATGATGGCCACGAACTGGTCGATCTTGGACGACTTGCCGGTGATCTCGAAGATGAAATGCTCCACCGTCGCATCCACGACCTTGGCGTGAAACGCATCGGCAAGGCGAAGCGTCTCGGCGCGGGCTTCGCCCGAGCCGGCGACCTTGATGAGCGCCACTTCGCGCTCGATCGGCCGTTCCTGACCCAGTTCGCGGGCGCGAACGGTGAGATCGAGAACCCGGTGCACCGGAACGATGCGTTCCAGCTGCGCCTTGATCTGCTCCAGCACGATCGGCGTGCCGCGCGTCACGATGGTGATGCGCGACAGATGCGCCTCATGCTCGGTTTCCGAAACCGTCAGGCTTTCGATGTTGTAGCCCCGGCCGGAAAACAGGCCGATGACCCGGGCGAGAACACCCGGCTCGTTGCTGACGAGAACCGACAGCGTATGATTTTCGACGGCAGCCGTTTCCTTCTGGATGAAATAGGCGGAGCCGGTGGGTTGTAGGTGTGCGTTCATTTCCTTTTCCTCTCCCGGCTCAGACTAGCTGACGGCCCTTGGCGTCGATGGCGTTGGCAACAGCTTCATCCGTCGCCTCATCCGGCAACAGCATCTCGTTGTGAGCCTTACCAGACGGGATCATCGGGAAGCAATTGGCAAGATTGGCAACACGGCAATCGAAGATGACCGGCCGGTTGACCGCGATCATTTCGGCGATCTTGTCATCCAGCTCCTTCGGATCGTCGCAATACATCCCGACTGCGCCATAGGCTTCCGCCAGCTTGACGAAGTCAGGCATGGCTTCGGTGTAAGAGTTGGACAGGCGGTTACCATGCAGAAGCTGCTGCCACTGCCGCACCATGCCCATGTACTGGTTGTTGAGGATGAAAATCTTCACCGGCAGACCGTACTGGATGGCGCAGGACATTTCCTGAATGCACATCTGGATCGAGGCATCACCGGCAATGTCGATAACCAGTGCTTCCGGATGCGCAACCTGAACGCCGATGGCCGCCGGCAGACCATAACCCATGGTGCCGAGACCGCCCGAGGTCATCCAATGGTTCGGCTCCTCGAAGCCGAAGAACTGCGCCGCCCACATCTGGTGCTGGCCGACTTCGGTGGTGATGTAGGTGTCGCGTCCCTTCGACGCCTCATAAAGCCGCTGCAAGGCATATTGCGGCATGATGACGTCGTTGGAATTCTTGTAGGCGAAGGAATTGCGCGCGCGCCAGCGCTCGATCTGGGCCCACCAGTCGGCTGTCTGCACCTTTTCCGGCTTCTTCGGCAAGGCGCGCCACAGGCGGACCATATCTTCCAGAACGTGGCCGACATCGCCAATGACAGGCACGTCAACGCGAACCGTCTTGTTGATCGACGACGGATCGATGTCGATGTGGATCTTCTTGGAGTTCGGTGAAAACGCATTGATGCGACCGGTAATTCGGTCATCGAAACGCGCACCGATGCAGACCATGACGTCGCAATCATGCATCGTCATGTTGGCCTCGTAGGAACCGTGCATGCCCAGCATGCCGAGCCAGTTCTTGCCGGAGGCCGGATAGGCGCCAAGACCCATCAGCGTCGAGGTGATCGGGAAACCGGTCAATTCCACCAGCTCACGCAGCAGCCGCGTCGCTTCCGGGCCGGAATTGATGACACCGCCGCCGGTGTAGAAGATCGGCTTCTTCGCCTTCGACATCAGTTCGATAGCCGCGTGAATGGCGTTGAGATCGCCCTGGACCTTCGGCTTGTAGCTCTTCTGCTGAATGGCGGCGGAAGGCGGTGTGTAGGTGCCGGTGGCGAACTGGATGTCCTTCGGAATATCGACGACGACGGGACCGGGACGGCCCGTCTGCGCGATGCGGAAGGCTTCATGGATGATGCCCGCCAACTCGTTGACGTCCTTTACCAGCCAGTTGTGCTTGGTGCAGGGGCGCGTGATGCCGACGGTGTCGCATTCCTGAAAAGCGTCGGAGCCGATCAGCGATGTCGAAACCTGACCGGAAAGGCAGACGAGCGGAATGGAATCCATCAGCGCATCCTGCAGCGGCGTCACCGCATTGGTGGCGCCGGGACCGGACGTGACGAGCATGACACCGACCTTGCCGGTGGAGCGGGCATAACCTTCGGCCGCATGGCCGGCGCCCTGCTCATGGCGCACGAGAATGTGCTGAATGTCTTCCTGCTGGAAAATCTCGTCATAGATCGGAAGCACGGCACCGCCGGGATAACCGAAGATGTGCTCGACGCCGTTGTCCTTCAGCGCCTGCAGAACGATCTCCGCACCTGTCATGCGATTGCTGTTTTCCGTATTGTCCTTATCCGTCATTGCCTGTTTCCATCCCGCTTTGGCTTTGGATATCGAGGAGCCCGAGGGCCTGTTTGAAGACATAAAAAAAGGCCCCTTAAGGAGCCTCGTTCAGCGCATGGGTGCTTTCGCCGGATGATTACACCATCCTGCCCATGCGCCGTCCCACCACGATAAGTACGTTAAGATTTTTCATGGGCCGGAGTGTTAGCCAGAAAAGCGCCAGTCGTCAACGCATATTGCGGAAAAAATCGGCGTCCGCTTCTTTTATTGCCCGAAAGACGCCGTGGACGAAATTTTCGAACACAACCGATACACCGGTTGTTAAATATAATCTTTTACTATCGAAGCCGCAGATACTGCCCGAACCACCGCGATCATCCGCATGTACCGGGATATGACGTGAATAACGACGAGTTTCATAAAGCGTCCCGAATGGACGAAAACGAACGGCGATCTGGCCAGCAGCCGCCAAACCGCATGCTGGGCCGCGTCATCGCCTGTGATGGCGCCCATGCGACCATTGCCGCCGAAACCGAGATCGGCTCAACCGATGTCGCCCAGCTCTGGTCCGTTGGCCGCCTGATTTCCATCGAAATGGGAACGAGCCGTGTCGCGGCGCTGGTATATGCCATGCGCACCGGCGAGGAATATTGGTCCTCGGACAGGGCGAACAGGCTGCTGATCGATGTGGAACTCGTCGGCGAAGTCTATCGCACCGAGGACGGCAGCGAACGCTTTTCCTGCGGCATCTCACGTTACCCCTATCTGGGTGCGGTGGCACATCGCATCCGCACGGGAGACCTTGCCAAGATCTACGACGGCGGCAAGCGCGACAGCTGTGTCATCGGCAAGCTGACGCAGGACGACACGATCGGTGCCGCCATCAACATCCAGCAGATGCTGGCGAAACATTTCGCCGTCGTTGGATCGACGGGCGTGGGCAAGACCACCGCTGTCTCCCTGCTGCTGAACAAGGCGATCGAGACTGACCCGAAGCTGCGTGTCCTCATTCTCGATCCGCACAATGAATTTGCGGCCGCGTTTCCAGATCATTCTGTCGTCATCGATACCGATACGCTCGACCTTCCCTTCTGGCTGATGCGCCTTGAGGAATTCGCGGAAGTGATTTTCCGGGGCCGCAAGCCGGTGCCGGAAGAGATGGATGTCCTTCGCGACATCATTCCGGAGGCGAAAAAGGCATTTCGCGGCACGGATGGCTCCGCCGTTCGCCGCACATCCGACAAGAGCGCGATCACGCCGGATACGCCGGTGCCCTACCGCATGGCCGACCTTCTGGCGCTTGTTGACGAGCGTATCGGACGGCTGGAAGGGCGCGGCGAAAAGCCGGCGCTGCGCTCCCTGAAAGGCCGCATCCTCTCGGCCATCAACGATGCTCGCTACAATTTCATGTTCTCCAGCAATACGATCAGCGACACCATTCTGGAGACGGTGGCGCATATCTTCCGTATTCCCGGGGAAGGCAAACCCATCTCGGTTTTCCAGCTTTCCGGCATCCCCTCCGAGGTGGTGAACTCGGTGGTTTCCGTCCTCTGCCGCATGTCCTTCGAACTTGCCGTCTTGGCGCGCGGTTCGCTGCATATGCTGGTGGTCTGCGAAGAAGCACACCGTTATGTCCCGGCCGACCCCGAGCGCGGCTTCTTCCCGACCCGGCAATCCATCGCCCAGATCGCCAAGGAAGGCCGCAAATACGGCATCTCGCTCGGCGTCATCAGCCAGCGGCCGAGTGAACTGGACCAGACCATCCTGTCGCAATGCTCGACCGTTTTCGCCATGCGGCTGTCAAACGAGATCGACCAGAAGATCATTCTGTCCGCCGTGCCGAATGCCTCAACCTCGACCACCAGCTTTCTGTCGTCCATCGGCAACGGCGAGGCCATCGCCTTTGGCGAAGCGGTGGGCGTGCCGATGCGCATGCGCTTCAACCGCGTGCCCATGGCCAAATTGCCGAAGGCGAGCGGCACGGTCAGCCACATACCCCACGAAACACCAGATACGGTCGACCTGAACAACATCGTGACGCGTATGCGCGCCACAGCCAAGCCAGTCATCACCGGCTTCCAGCAAAGCGTTGAAGCAGCTTTTTCCGATCTGCCGGAACCGGTTTCCATCCCAAAAGAGGCGGACGACATCGACCGCTGGAAACGCGAATTAGGGACAGCAGCAACGGACGGATACGAACCTTACCGCCCCGACATGCTGCCCGGACGCGCGACCTCAGCGCCGCAAAATCCGACGACAGCAGCCGACACCGCCGCCGGTGCCGTCAACGACTTGCGCAGGGCCGGTTTCCAGATGCAGGCGCAGAATGGCCCGCCCCCCGGCGATACACGTCCTTCGTTGCGGGAAAGCCTGCTGAAAAAGCCGCTCGGCAGCCTCTATCGCAAGGATTGACGGTCGCCGTCACGGCTGAATACGCGTCCAGTCCGGTCCCATCTGATTGCGGAACCAGGTCATCTGCCGCTTGGCATATTGGCGGGTGGCGGCCGCCGATTTTTCGATCACCTCGGCCTCGTTCATACGGCCGGCCAGCATATCGGCGATCTGGGCAACACCGATCGCCTTCATCGCCGTCGCATCGGGCGGGAGATTGAGGGCGAGAAGGGCTTTCACCTCTTCCACCGCACCGCTCTCCATCATGGTTTCGAAACGTCGGTTGATACGGTCATGCAGCACCGGTCTCTCCGGCAGGACGACGAATTTCTGCGCACGCTCGGGATCGATGATCACCGGGCCGCTGGCCTTCTGGAAATCCCGGATCGACTTTCCGGTCGCCTCGATGACCTCAAGCGCCCGGACGATCCGCTGGCCGTCCCCCGGCTGAAGCCCCTGTGCCATCGCAGGATCGCGCTGCGACAATTCTGCGTGGAGGACCGCCGCTCCCTCTTCAATCAATCGGGCACGCAGCCTGTCGCGTATTTCGTCTGGAATGGCAGGCATATCGGAAAGGCCACCCGTCAGCGCCTTGAAATAAAGCCCCGTGCCACCGACGATGACCGGAAAACGCCCCTGCTTGCGCAGATCGGGAAGCAGGGCCGAAATCTCTCGCAACCATTCGCCCGTGGAATAGAGGCTGCTCGCCGGCACGTGGCCGTAAAGCAGATGCGGTACGCCCTCCATTTCTTCCTCGGATGGCCGGGCGGTCAGCACCCTCAGAGTGTCGTAAACCTGCATGCTGTCGGCATTGATGACGACACCGCCCCGCTCCCGTGCCAAACGAAGCGCAAGCGCGGACTTGCCGCTTGCCGTCGGGCCGGTTATCAGGATCGCATCAAAATTCTCATCAAGGTTTTTCATCATGGCTTTCGTTGCCACGCTTATCGCCAATCCGTCAAATCCTGTTCTGACACCGGCCCTCGGCGAAGCCGCCGCAAAGGCCGTCAACGCATCGGGCCTCTACTGGCTGGCTGACGGCATTGCCTGCGATATTGCCCTGCCCTCCGGCACGGATGCGGAAGCGGCCCGCAACGCCATTGCAGGCGCGCTTGCCGGCCAGCCGATCGATATCGTGGTTCAGGAACAGGACAAGCGACGCAAGAAGCTTCTGATCGCTGATATGGATTCGACCATGATCGGCCAGGAATGCATTGACGAGTTGGCTGCCGAAGTGGGACTGAAAGACAAGGTCTCCACCATCACATCCCGCGCCATGAATGGCGAGATCGCTTTTGAGCCGGCGCTCAGGGAGCGTGTGGCGCTGCTGAAGGGCCTGCCGGTTTCCGTCATCGACGACGTCATCGAAAAGCGCATCACGCTCACCCCCGGCGGCAAGGAGCTGATCGCCACCATGAAGGCCAAGGGCTATTATACCGCCCTTGTTTCCGGCGGTTTCACCGTCTTCACCGGCCGCGTCGCCGCCATGCTGGGTTTTGACGAGAACCGTGCCAATCTGCTCGGCGAAGCCAATGGTGAGCTCGACGGCACCGTTGCCGAACCGATCCTCGGCAAACAGGCCAAGGTGGATGCGCTGAACGATATCGCCACAAAACTCGGCATCTCGCCGGATGAGGCAATGGCAGTCGGCGATGGCGCCAACGATCTGGGCATGCTGCATCTGGCCGGCGCCGGTGTCGCCCTGCACGCCAAGCCTGCCGTTGCGGCAGAGGCGCAGATGCGCATCGACCATGGCGACCTGACCGCGCTTCTTTACATTCAGGGTTACCGCAAGACGGATTTTGTCATTCCATGATCATCCGCGAGACACAAAGGCTCATTCTGCGCGAGTGGAAGGAGAGCGACCGCAATCTGTTCCGCGAAATCAATGCCGACGAAAAGGTCATGGAATTCTTCCCCTTCCGCCGCAGCCATGCGGAAGCGGACGCGGTTCTCGAAACCATCAATGGCATGATCCGCGGCAGCGGCTACGGCTTTTATGCCATGGAGCTGCGCGAGACCGGCGAAGTCATGGGCTTCTGTGGTATCTCCCCCGTCATGAACCTCGATCCGCCCTTCCCGGTCGGCACCATGGAAATCGGCTGGCGGCTCGCCACGCGTTTCTGGGGGCACGGTTATGTGACGGAAGCCGCGCAATCGCTGCTCGTCATGGCTTTCGATGAAAAGGAGACGCCGGAAATCGTCTCCTTTGCCGTCCATGATAACCGGCGTTCGACGCGCGTGATGGAGCGCATCGGCCTGAAGCGTGACCCTTCACGCGACTTCGATCATCCGCGTGTGCCGGAAGACAGCCACCCGCATTTGCGTCCGCACGTCACCTATGCGCTGACTTTGGAGGAATGGCGGGCACGACAGCCGCAGTAACGCCCTCGCCCGCCAGTTCGGCAATTATTTCACCGCCGCATTGCCGCCATCGGCAAACAGGGCTGATCCGGCAACGAAGCTCGACATCGGGCTGGAGAGGAAAAGGGCGGCCTGCGCCAGCTCCTCCGGCTCCGCGATGCGTTTCATCGCATGCAGCCCCGCGGCCCACTCCTTCTGGGTTGCATCTCCCGCCATCGGCGTATCGACGCCACCCGGAAGCAGCGCATTGGCGCGAATGCCCTTGACGGCGTAATCGGCAGTAATGCCTTTCACCAGCCCCATCAGCGCCGCCTTCGATGTGCCATAGGCTGCCATGCCGGGTATGCCAACGCTGGTGCCAACGAAGCTGGAGATGAAGACGACCGAGCCGCCTCCCCGCTTCAAGATCGCGGGGATCTGGCTGCGCACGCCGAGAAATGCGGAAGTAAGATTGGCGGCGATCACATGATCCCATTCCTCGACCGAAATCTCCGCAAGCGGTTTCATCGCCCCAACCGCACCGGCATTGTTGACGGCGATATCGAGACCGCCAAAGATGGTCATGGCCACCTCCGTCAGGCGGGCATGGGTTTCCGCAATGCCGACGTCACCCGCGACAGTGTGAACGCGACCGCCGGCCTGGCGAATGGCGGAAGCCACATCCTCAAGTGCCGCTGCGCCACGCGCGTTGATGATGACGGCCGCACCCTGTTCGGCAAACAGCCTTGCCGTCGCCCGGCCGATGCCGGATGACGCACCGGTGATGATTGCAACCTTGTTTTCGAGTAATTTCATATCCTTGGCCTCCGTTCGATGGAGACCAAGAATTAAAGAGCGACCGGGATCACAACCACCCGATTCCTGACGAACCGAGCGAAAGGCGCTTTATTCCAGCGGCAGCGCCACGACGCGCAGATTGCCCTGAGCATCTGCAACCATCATATGCGCATTCTTGCGGCCTTCGGATTTCAGGCCGTTGATGCGCACCAGCACATCGCCCGGAACCTCCATGAAATCCTGCCCGACCTCGACGATGATATCGCCCGGCTTCATGCCCTTCTGTTCGGCAGGCGAACCCTGATCGACGCTCGCGACAAGCACGCCTTCGACGCTTTCGGCGATACCCTTCTCCGCTCGCAGCTCGTTGCTCAGAACAACGAGGTTCATGCCGAGCACGCTCTGCGGTGCTTCGCGCACCTCGGGGGTCTGGTCCTGCGCCTGATCGTCGCTGCCGCCATCATCAGGTGTCACCACGCCGCCGTCGCCGTCTTCGGCCTGCGGATCATCCGTTGACGCCTTTTCATCCGGCGTGTCGAGCAATTGGCCGAGCTTCACCTCGAGGGTCTCTTCCTTGCCGTCGCGCAGCACAACCACGTCGACTTCCTTGCCAACAGGGCTTTCCGCCACGATCCGCAGGAGATCGCGCATCTCGTGAATATCCTTGCCGTCGAATTTCAACACGACATCGCCGGCCACGATCGGGCCGTTTTCAACCGGACCGCCCTTGGCGACACCGGAAATCAGCGCACCCTTTGCGCTTTCCATGCCGAGGCTCGCGGCCACGTCATCCGTGACAGGCTGCACGCGAACGCCGAGCCAGCCACGACGCGTCTCGCCGAATTCAATAAGCTGCTGCACGATATTCTGCGCGAGTTCCGTCGGAACGGCGAAACCGATACCGATCGAACCGCCGCTCGGCGAAATGATCGCCGTATTGATGCCGATTACCTCACCCTTCATGTTGAAGAGCGGGCCGCCGGAATTGCCCTTGTTGATCGCCGCATCCGTCTGGATGAAATTGTCATAGGGACCGGCATTGATGTTGCGGCCCCGCGCCGAGATGACGCCGACCGTCAGCGATCCACCGAGGCCGAAGGGATTGCCGATGGCCATCACCCAGTCGCCGATGCGCATGCTGCGCGAATCACCGAACTTGACGGCCTTCAGCGGCGTTTTCGGCTCCACCTTCAATACGGAAAGATCGGTCTTCGTATCGGTGCCGACCAGCGTCGCCTTGAGCTTCGACCCGTTCGGGAAAATCACCTCGATCGCATCAGCGCCCTCGATGACGTGGTTGTTGGTAACGACGTAGCCGGCCGGATCGATGACGAAGCCGGATCCCAGCGAACTGACCTTGTCGCCACCTTCCGGTTTCTGGTTGTCGAAATAATCCTTGAAGAACTCCTGGAAGGGAGACCCTTCCGGCAGCTTCGGGGGAACGGGGCCCTTGCCTTCGGTCTTGACGTTCTGCGACGTCGAAATATTCACCACCGCATCCAGAAGCGGCTCAGCGAGATCGGCCACCGATGCCGGCCCGTGGCTCTGCGCCCATGCCGCAACCGGGGCCGAAAGGCTACCCGCCACAAGCGCGATGCCCGCGACTGCGGCAATGCTGCTGCGAAAAGGCGAAAGAAGGGTCACGGCCATAAGCGTCCTCGCGTTTCAAATAGTCTTGCCCTGCATATATCGTCAAAGCATAAGGCGGAATGATGAAGTGTAAAAATACCTTTTCGTGAACAGGCGGATGACGCCCTGCCCCCGACCTACAGCTTTGCCACGAAAACCGACCCAAAGGAAAGGGCCGGCCAAAACCCGTCCTAAAATTACCAACACGGCTGCTCAACCCTCTCCTCCGTCATCCTCGGGTCAGGCCCAAGGATGACGTCGTGCGCGGGGGGCCGTCAAAAAGAAAGGGGCCGGTAAAAACCGGCCCCTCCACTAGTATTTGATCCGTTATCAGTTCGCCGGTGCCGGCGCAGGCGCGGCGGGCGGCGTAGACGGAGCACCGTCGATGTTGTTGAAATAACGGAAGAAGGTCGAGTCCGGGGAGAGGACCAGCGTCGTGCCGGTTCCGCTGAGCGAGCTGGAATAGGCGGCCATCGAACGATAGAACTCGAAGAAGCTCGGATCGCGCTGGAAAGCCTCGCCGAACACCTTGTTACGCTCCGCATCGCCCTCACCCCGAAGCACTTCGGACTGGCGACGCGCGTCGGATTCGAACTCCACCACCTGACGATCGGCGATAGCGCGGCGGCGCTGCGCTTCTTCGTTACCGCGGGCGCGGATCAGTTCGGCTTCAGCCAGACGTTCCGACTTCATGCGCTCGAAGGTCTGCTGCGACACTTCCTGCGTCAGATCGGTACGGCGGATGCGGACATCCACGATGCTGATGCCGAGCGATTCCGCGTCGGGACGCAGGTCGTCACGCACTTCCTGCATCATCGATGCACGTGCATCCGAAAGGGCGGATTCAAAGCCGCGAAGACCGTAGACCCGGCGCAGCGACGCGTCGAGACGGGTGCGAAGCCGCGATTCCGCCGACATCTGGTCACCGGAGACCGTCTGCCGGAAGCGGCGTGCATCCGTGATGCGGTAGACCACGAAGGCATCGACTTCGTAGAACTTACCGCCGGATACCTGAACACGGATATTGTCGTGATCGAAGCGCAGGGCCCGGTTCTCGACATATTGGACCCGGTCGGCATCCATGAAGGCGAAGGGCAGCTTGAAATAGAGGCCCGGCGCGGTTTTCACGTCCTGGATCTGACCGAAGCGCACGACGATGGCCTGCTGGCGCTCGTTGACGACGAAGATCGAGGAATAGCCGAAGAAAAGCAGAACGGCGAGACCGACGAGAACGGCCGTAAGACGGTTGCTCATATCAGTTGCCTCCCTGCTGTGCTGCGCCGGTATTGCCGCGCATGATCTCATTCAGAGGCAGATAAGGCACCACGCCCTGTTTCTCGTCGATGATGACCTTGTTGGAGCCCTTCAGGACCTGTTCCATGGTTTCCAGGAACATACGCTGACGGGTCACATCCGGCGCTGTGCGATATTGATCGTAGATTGAGATGAAGCGCTGCGCCTCACCCTGTGCCTCGTTGACGACACGCGACTTGTAAGCGTTCGCCTCTTCGACGATCTGCGCGGCCTGACCACGTGCGGCACCCAGCTTCTGGTTGGCGTACTGGTTGGCTTCCTGAACGAAACGATCCTCGTCCTGCTCGGCACGCTGCACTTCATCGAACGCATCGGCCACTTCGCGCGGCGGCGCCGCATCTTCGATAGCCACGGCATTGATGGAAATGCCGGCGCCGTAACCGTCCATGGTGGACTGGATGATGGTGCGCACATCTGCCGCGATCGCCTGACGGTTATCACGGAAAATGTCCTGTGCCGGACGGCGTCCGACGACCTCGCGCATGGCGCTTTCGGATACCTGCTGCAGCGTCTCAGCCGGGCTGTCAACGTTGAAGAGGTAGGATTTCGGATCGGAAACTGTATAGAGCACCGAGAACTGTACGTTGACGATGTTCTGGTCGCCGGTCAGCATCACGCCGCTCGACGAGGAAGACGAGGCGCGCGAACCGATGTTCTGCTGCTGCTCGGTCACCTTGACGATTTCAACCGTCTCGATCGGCCACAGATGGAAATGCAGGCCCGGCATCGAGATTTCGTCCTTCGGACGTCCGAAACGCAGTTCAACGCCGCGCTCGTCCGGCTGGACGGTGTAGATGGACTGGATGCCGAGGAAAACCAGAACGACGAGAACGAGGATTGCAACCGCGCCGCCGTTGAAGCCGCCCGGCAGGACATTCCTGAAACGGTCCTGACTGCGCCGGATGATCTCTTCCAGATCGGGCGGGCCGCCATTGCCGCCGCCGCCACCGCCGCGAGGCCGGTTAGGCCCCTGCCCCCATGGGCCGCCACCGCCGCCCTGGTTGTTTCCTCCACCGCCGCCGCCCCAAGGGCCGCCGCCGCCATTCTGATTGCTCCAGGGCATCAATACCTCTTTATAAAAGCCTCTCCCGGTTCCGTTCGAAAGCGATTGCTCGCGTGCGGCGGGAATATCGACCCGTTATAAGAAGGAGAAGCGTCCGTTTCAACGCAGAGGTGGTAACTAAATACCCAATCAGGGTAAATAGTTCACTTTGACGCGGCTCTTCGCAAATAAGTGGTGAACAAAACGGGATAATTGTCCCTTTCCCCTGCGGGAGCGGCATTTTCCTCGACTTTTTCAAACACGGCCGGATCTATTTCCGGAAAAAAAGTGTCGCCATCGAGCTTTACCGCCACATGGGTGACGGAAAGTTGATCGGCAAACGGCATGGCCTGACGGTAAATTTCCCCGCCGCCGGCCACGAAAACCTCATCCACCCCAAGTTCCGCAGCCTTTGTCTTGGCAAGCTTCAGGGCGTCTTCCAGCGATGAAACGACATCCACAGCCGCCGGTCTGTAGTCTGCATTGCGGCTGACGATGATGTGCGGCCGGCCCGGCAGGGGACGCTCGCCAACGGACAGAAACGTCTTGCGGCCCATGATGAGCGGCTTGCCCATCGTCATCGCCTTGAAGCGCTTGAGGTCGGTGGAAAGCTTCCACGGCATGTCGAGGTCGCGGCCGATAACGCCGTTTTCCGATACCGCGACGATGAGGGTGACGCGCGGCTCACTCATACCGCGATCGGCGCCTTGATGCTTGAATCAGCCTCGTAGTTTTCCAGCGTAAAGTCTTCGAACTTAAAGGCGAAAAGGTCCTTCACGTCAGGATTGAGGCGCATCGTCGGCAGGGCCTTGGGCGTGCGCGTCATCTGCAGCTTCGCCTGCTCGAAATGGTTGGCGTAGATATGCGCGTCGCCGAGCGTGTGGACGAAATCGCCCGGTTTCAGGCCGGTGACCTGCGCCACCATCAGCGTCAGAAGCGCATAGGAAGCGATGTTGAATGGCACGCCGAGGAAAATATCGGCCGAGCGCTGGTAGAGCTGGCAGGACAGCTTTCCATCAGAAACATAGAACTGGAACAGGCAATGGCAGGGCGGCAGCGCCATCTCGTCCACCAGCGCCGGGTTCCACGCCGAAACGATATGACGGCGGGAATTGGGATTGGTTTTAAGGGCCTCGATCAAAAGCGCGATCTGGTCGATATGGCGGCCGTCAGGTGCCGGCCAGGAGCGCCATTGCGCGCCATAGACGGGGCCGAGATCGCCGTTCTCGTCGGCCCACTCGTCCCAGATGGAAACGCCGTTTTCCTTGAGATAGGCGATATTGGTGTCGCCCTTCAGGAACCACAGCAGTTCATGGATGATCGAGCGCAGATGCAGTTTCTTGGTGGTCAGAACCGGAAAACCTTCGGAAAGGTCAAAACGCATCTGGTAACCGAAGACCGAGCGCGTGCCGGTGCCGGTGCGGTCTCCACGGTCGGAGCCGGTTTCCATCACATGCCGGAGAAGATCGAGATATTCTTTCATGCGTTCTGCCGCCGATTCCCTGATATCAGTGGAATATAATAGCACAGGGCGGCAGAACCAATCACCTATTCAGGGCTATCCCCGGCTCAAATCAGAGCGACTGGAGTTTGCCCAGTTCCTTGGCGACAAGGTAATAGAAAGTGACGCGCGACTTGGAGCGATCAGCAGCCATGGCCTTGGCGGTGGCATCAATCGCCTTGTCGGCGCTGTCATCGGTCACGCCGAGCTTCTTGCCGCACCAGCTCGCCTTCACACGCGCAAGCTCTTCCGGATCGGAAGCGGACACCAGCGATGAATCCCGGTTGCGCAAGGCAATGCCGAGATGCTTGACGATCTTGCCGACAATGGCTTCGTCGGCTGCTGCATCGTATTTCTTCACATCTGCGAGATAGTCGGTCATGTCCACTCCTTCGTGTGTCCCCGGCCCGGTGTTGTTTCTGGTGACCGGTTGCAGGGAGAATGTGTCAGCAATCCCTCGTCGTCAAGAATAGTCTAAATTGCCGGGCGCAAACACGAAACCTTTTCATGGAATTGTCATCGCCCCCCTTTTCTCGGCCACGGGAAACGCCTATATGAGCCTTGCCGGGGCAACCCGGCTATGGCGATAAACGGTCGGTGTAATAAACCTATTGGACCCGGGGGCGGTACCCGGCGCCTCCACCAAAAACCGGCGGCTTTCTTGAACAAGGCCGGCTTTTGATGGGGGCGAAATAGGATCGACAAGGGCGTAAAGATCGAACTTTTGCTCGGCATGATACCGCCGTTATCGGGTCACAAGTGTAGTTGCAAACGACAACAACGCTAAGGAATACGCTCTCGCTGCCTAATGGCGGTGCGGGAATTCCGCTCTAAGTCCTCACGGTTAGCCCCGTGAGGCGGGGTTCGGAGGTACCTGGCAACAGAAACCTCCACCTTCTCCATTTTGCCTGAATTGGTTATATGATAGCTGACTTGCGATCGGCATCGGCTTTTCCGTTGCTGCCGTTCAGGACATTGCGTATACTTGGGCAACGCGTAGCCGTCAGGACCGAATAGATACTGGCTCAAGGATTACGCAAAGATTCAAAGTGTTACAGCGTCCTTGGCGCGCATGACGCGCCGCGCTTTAAAAGACGTTCGAATAAGGGAAAGACAGGACCGCATGGGGCAGGATCATATCCGTTACGACATTCTCGCACAGGATGCCCTTCGCGGCGTTATTCGTAAAGTTTTGGGTGAAGTGGCCGCTACCGGCCGCCTGCCCGGCGACCACCATTTCTTCATCACCTTCCTGACCGGAGCGCCCGGGGTGCGGATTTCCCAGCACCTCAAGGCGAAATATGCCGAGCAGATGACCATCGTCATCCAGCACCAGTTCTGGGACCTGAAGGTGACCGAAACCGGCTTCGAAATCGGCCTGTCCTTCTCGGACACCCCGGAAAAGCTGGTCATTCCCTATAACGCCATTCGCGGTTTCTACGATCCTTCGGTCAATTTCGAACTTGAGTTCGATGTGCCCCTGGCCGACGAGGAAGAGATGGAAGACGCCGAAATTACCGCCTACCCCGTTTCCAACGAGGCAAAACCGGCTTCCACCGCCGAAGCCCCCAAGGCCGGTGAGGAAAAGAAGGAAGGCTCCGTCGTTTCACTGGATGCTTTCCGCAAGAAGCAATAACAGCTTCCTGTCTGACCGCGCGAAACTCAAGGAGACATATCCGCATGGCCGCCGATATCGTCAATCTGCGTCAGTTTCGAAAGCAGAAAGCCCGCAGCGAAAAAGAAAAACAGGCGGAGCAAAACCGCCTGTCCTTCGGCCGGACAAAGGCGGAAAAAAATCTGACATCGGCCCTTAACGAGAAAGCCGAAAAGGCACTCGACCAGGGGCGGCTCGAAAAAGACGACGACAGGACTGACAGGGACTGATCATCCGGCCTTGAAGGCCCGGAAAAATCCTCCCGGGAAATCATCACACAATAGCGAAACAGAGGCTTACCGGCGAAATATGATTGAGATTTCCAGCCGGAGAGCGATCTGATGATCCGCAAGCATTCCGCGACATTGCACGGCCACCGCACCAGCATTTCGCTCGAGGATGCCTTCTGGGACGAGCTGAAAATCATCGCCGAAAAGCGCAAGATCAGCTTCGCCGCCCTGCTTGCCGAAATAGACGACAACCGGCCAGCCGACAGCAATCTGTCCTCATCCTTGCGGGTCTATGTGCTGAACTGGCTCAAGACCCGCTGAACATTTTCGGTAGCGTGAGCGATTGAAACCCGAGCCCGGTTTCCGCGCCGGGTAACTACTAATATTCCCGCCGAAAACTCGTAACGCAGTGAAAGCATTCATTAAACATTAGCTGATTAATCTGCGCTCCAAGGCATCCCCGTATTGCGTAGCCTTGCTTTCAATTTCTGTTTCAGACCTTTCCAACCACAGTTCCGCCACGAGGCGCCCCATGGTTTCCGCCGTTTCGGGAACGAGCATCGCTGTTTCCGTCCTCTCCTCCTCAACCTCGTCTTCAACCGTTTCCGAATTAAAAGCGCAGATTGCCGAAAAGCAGTCGGAGCTTTCCCAGGTCACCGAAGCGAAAGCCCAGGAAGAGCTGAAGAGCGCAATCGCATCTATGAAGGCTGAGCTCGAAGCGCTCGAAAACAACGCCGACAGATCGGCCTCCCCAGGCGAAAGCGCGGACAAGCCCATCCTGTCCGGAGAAAGCAGCAGGATCGGCACCAAAAACTTCGACGCTGATACGCCTTTCGGCGAGCGCGAAAGCTGGATTTGACGGGCTATCGGATAATTTTGGCAAAGCAGTTGAAGCGTCACGTATCCGGACCGCTCCAAAATTCATCCTGAGACAAAGTCTCTAACCTCTCGCCAAACGCCTTGTCATCCTCGAGCCTGACCCGAGGATCCATGGTCGCGCCCAATTGTGGATCCTCGGGTCAGGCCCGAGGATGACGAGGCGTTTGGGGAAGGGTTTCATAACTTCTGCAACCGGCAGAAAGATTGCTGCCCATTGCGAAAAACTTACGGATTAGCCGGCGCGTTTTCCGGCGCAAGTTCCCTGATGGCGTTCTCCGTCGGCGGCACAATCAAAACAGGTGCGGACTGTCGCTCGGGAGCGGGCTGTTGCTGTTGCTGTTGCTGTTGCTGTTGCTGTTGCTGTTGCAACCCCTCCTGCTGTTCCTTTTCCTGTCGAAGCCGCTCCTCGGCCGCGGCCTTCAGCCGCGCCTCCTCTTCCGCCTTGGCCCTGGCTTCCGCCTCCACCCGCTCCTTCTCCGCCTGACGTTCGGCCGCCTCGAAACGGTAGAGAGCCACCTCGCGGCGCAGGCGCTGTTTTTCAAGAACGCTTGCCTGCATGGCTTCGACGCGGCGGCGTTCCTTTTCGAAAGCCCGAAGCGACAGATAGTTGCTGAGTGCCGAAACATCGGTCGTCAAAGCCGGTGCGGCAAGTGGGCCGTTGTAGTTGAGGCGTACCGACGGTTCGGCCCCGGCGACCGTCTCCGTGCCGGGATTGAAGAGAAGATCAAGGTCGCCGTTCACGGTCGAAGCGGCAATATCGACCGTCGCATCGGCAGTCAGCGTCACCGGATCGATCCCGGCGCGCAAATTCTGGAAGTGAAGCGCGCCGCCATTCAGCGAGAAAGGCAGGGCCACATCGCCGAGCGCAACTTCGCCCTGCCAGAGGCTCTGGTCGACCAGCGGCCGCACCTTGGGCGCGTCGATCGGTTGCTGCAGACCATCCGCCCCTTGCAGGATCGGCGGAAAGGCGCCGGGATTGAGACCCTTGAGAACCAGTCCACTGGCACGGATTTCACCCGAGCCACCTGCCGATTTCAGGATCTCGGCAACACTTTTGCCAGTCGATTCAGCGGTCAGGTCAATCGCCACCCGGCCGGTCGCGACCGGGCCATTGGCGTTCGCCCATAATATCGGCTCCGGATTGGCGTCGGCCACCGCGATCTTGGTGCGAAAGATGCCCGCCCCCTGCCCCGTGGACATGGCGAGCCGCCCGCTCAGCTTGCCGCCCATGAAGGTGCCGGCAACGTCGTCAAGCGCCAGACTGCCCTCATCATGCGTGACCTTGGCCGAAAGGCCGGTGACAGTGCCGAAGGGACCAGCCTCGAAGCTCTCCGCCTTCAGCGACAGCGACGCCTTGAGCTGCGGGAAAGCCGGCATGGCAAGAGGCTTGGCATCGAGCGCGCCGGTTTCCGGATCGATCACCGGTCCGTAAATCGCGTCTCCCAACCAGGCGAGATCGGCAGTTCTGACGGCAAGGTCGCCGGTAACGGGATAGGGCGCGGCACGTTCAACCGTCAGATTGCCCGAGAAGGGGTTGCCGCCAGCCTGCCCACCGATCCCGGAAAGAGCAATCTTCTGTCCATCCACCGCCACTTTGCCATTGGCCTTCAACGCCATGCCGCCGCCAAGCTGCGGCAGGCCCACGGCGTTCATGATGAGATATGGCTCGATATCGGCGCTTTCGAGCGCCACATCCGCACTGCCCTCACCGAAATTGGCGGCCGCAACGGCAAAGGAGCCATTCATCGAAAAATGCGTGCGCTCCGTCGAGAAGCGGATGTCGGTCTGGGCGGGCGAGCCGAGCGTGCCGTTGAGCTTGATGGAAAGAAGCCCCTCCCCATCCGCATCGAACGGCAATGGATCAAGCCCGGCCTGCCCGAACAGGATGGCCGTCGACTGGTTTTTCAGGACCGCTTCCAGCGACATCGCCGTATCGTCGGTGATCGACAGGAAATCCGGCATCTTGGCGACGGCCGACAGGCGGCTGCCATTGACGGTGCCGGAAACCGCGACATTGGCACCGCCATTTTCGCTGTTGACCGAAACATCCATGGCAAGGTCGGAATTGGCGTACCAGGGCGCACTCGCCGCCAGACGGCTGAGGAATGGATGATCTGGCAATTTCTGCTGCAGCATGGTGAAGAACGGCTGCATGTCCGTCGCATGCAGGTTCACCGTGCCCTTGCCCGCATATTTCAGCAGCGAGCCCTGCAGCTGCCCCTTCGCCTTGACTTCAGCACCGGCAATGTCACCGGCCGTCATCTTTTCAAGCGAGAGAACGCCGCCCGCCATGGTGAAGGCGGTTTCGACATGATTTGCGGTTACGCCGGCCATATTGAACCGGTCGGCCTTGAACTTGGCGTCGATGCGATGGTCGAGAACGGAACTTCCGACCTGATCGCCAAGCGCCAGGCTACCGAGCGCCTTCAGGGCATCGAGGTCGATCTCGTTGCCAGCAAGATCGATCGAAAGATTGGAGGTCTTGCCGTCCGAGCGCCGTTCCAGCTGCCCCTTCAGCGAAGCGTCGCCAATCGCAAGCTCGAGATTGTCGAAACGCTGGTTGAGCGTCGTCAGAGAGACATCGGCTGAAAAACCGGCGGCATTGAGCTGGCGGATCGCCGGATCGACGGAACCGGAAAGCCAGTTTGCCAGACCCGAAGGCTGGTTGGAGGCGAGAAGCAGATTGCCGTTGAAGGCGGGGCCGCCAAGCAGCGTGAGCGATCCCTTGGCCTCCAGCTGCGTCCTGCCGGGCAGCGTCGCCACGGCGTTCACCACCTGCCAGCCAGTGCCCTGCGGACGCACATCCAGCCGGATGTCGCGAATGGTCGTGTCGTCGGAAACGAGCGCCGGAAGGCTGATGCTGGCCTTGCCCGGAACCGGCGGAACCGGAATGCGGGCAACCATCGCGGCAAAAGCCTCGATACGCTGGCGCACGGAGGCGGTTGGCTGGCGCGAGGTCTTGCCCGTCTGCACGACGGGCGGCGCGAAGCGGGCGACATCGATCTGCTGGCCATCCGCCGTCAGCAGGAATTCCGGCTTGGCCCCGGTATCGAGCGTCGCCTCGCCGGTCACGACATAAGGATTTTCGCTGCCGCCGAGTTCCATGCGGTAGCTCGGTATACGCACGCTTTCATTCGTCAGCTCGAAACTGCCGCGGGTGCGCGGCGAGGAAAAGAGCGATTGTCCAGCCTGCTGCTTCTGCTTTTCGTCTTCGCGGAAACTGAACGAGAAAGAACCGCTATAGGCGGGTTTTCCAGCCGTTGCGGCAATCGCACCATCCAGATCAACCTCGACCGGATGCTCGTCCGGCACCACACGGACCCGCAGGCCCATACGCCCGGCCGCATAATCCGGCTCGCTGCTGGAGAGCGAGAACGAGCCGGGATGCCCATCAACCGCAGCACGCCCCTCCGCCTTCCATGGCCCGGCCAGTGAATTGGCGGACATGTCGGCATTGAGACCGGTCACCACGCGGTTGCGGCCGGATTGCTCGTCGATGAATTCGATCTGCCCGCCTTCGATCTGCACGCTTTCCAGAACCACGGTGCGGGCCGGAATTTCCGCCCGGCTGCCGCGCATCCAGTCCAGAGTGCCGTCTTTCAGCAGCCTGATCTTGGCCTTGGGCTCCTCGATGCGCATGTCGAAGATGCGCGCTTCGCCGGAAAGGAAAGGTGCCAGCTCGGCATCCATGGAAAAACGGGCGACCTGAATGAGCGGCGATCCATCTGCATCCGTTCCGGCGCGCACATCATGCAGCGTCACAGAAGGGAACGGAAGAAGTCGGGCCTCGACGCGGCCGTGCACCACTACCTTCTTGCCCAGAATACGGCTTGCCTGATCCTCGAAATCGCGGCGGAAATCCGTCCAGTCGACGAAATAGGGAATAAGCAGCGCCGAAAACAGCACCACGGCCAGCAGTCCGCCCAGAAAAACCAGAATACGCCCGAGCACTGACCTGCATCTCCCTTCGCGAACGCTGCAAACCTATTCTTATTTGCCTTAACGGCAAGCAGCCTTTTGTACCAATCAATTGTGAGAATGATCAGACAAGACGGAACAACTTGCCCGGATTGAAGATATTATCGGGATCGAGCGACGTTTTGATGGCACGCATCACATCGAGCGCATTTCCCGCCTCTTCGGCCAGAAAACTCATCTTGCCCTGGCCGATGCCGTGTTCACCGGTGCAGGTGCCGTCCATGGCGATGGCCCGGCGGTTGAGGCGGGCGACGAAGGCTTCGGTTTTCGAAACGCTTTCGGCATCCTTGCCATCGAACAGGATGAGCACATGGAAATTGCCGTCGCCCGCATGGCCGACGATCGGTGCCAGAAAGCCGTTTTCCGCAATATCCTGCTGGGTTTCCACCACGCAGTCCGCCAGCCGCGAAATCGGCACGCAGACATCGGTGGAAAGCCCGTCGAGATGGGGGGCAAGCGCGCGCGATGCCCAATAGGCATCATGCCGCGCTTTCCAGAGCTTGTTGCGTTCTGCCGCATCACTGGTCCAGCGGAAATCGACGCTGCCGCATTCGGCAGCGATCTCGGCAAACTGCTGCGATTGCAGCGCCGCTGTCTCCTCGGTGCCGTGGAACTCCACAAACAGCGTCGGCTTTTCAGCGTAATTCAGGCCGGAATAGGCGTTGCAGGCGCGCACCTGCACCTCATCAAGCAATTCGATGCGGGCAACCGGAACACCCATCTGGATCGTCATGATGACGGCATCGCAGGCCGCCTTGATGCTGTCGAAGGTGCAGACGCCACCGGCGATCTTTTCCGGAATTCCCTGCAGCCGCAGCGTGACCGAGGTCAAAACCCCCAGCGTGCCCTCAGCGCCGACGAATAGCCGCGTCAGATCGTAACCGGCGGACGACTTGCGGGCACGGCGCGCAGTGCGGATTTCCTCGCCATTGGCGACAACAGCGGTGACGGCCAGAACATTGTCCTTCATCGTGCCATAACGCACGGCATTGGTGCCGGAAGCACGCGTGGAAGCCATGCCGCCAATGGATGCGTTAGCGCCCGGATCGATCGGAAAGAACAGGCCGGTATCGCGCAGATAGACGTTGAGGTCTTCGCGTGTGACACCCGGTTCCACCGTCACATCCAGATCTTCGGCATTCACCTGAAGGATACGATTCATCCGGCTGAAATCGATGCAGATTCCGCCACTGGGCGCATTGACCTGCCCTTCCAGCGACGAGCCCGTACCGAAGGGAATGACCGGCACCTTATAGTGCGCGCAGGCGTTCACCACGGCTTTCACATCGTCTGAGCTTTCGGCAAAGACGACGCCGTCAGGCGCCTGCAAGGTGAGATAGGTGGTGGTGTGGCCATGCTGCTCACGAAAAGCCTGGCCGGTCTGGAGCTTGTCGCCCAGCTGCTGCTTCAGCACCGCCAGCGCAGAGGCGATGCCCTCTTCGTTGCGTTTTCCCGCCACCACATCTTTCAGCGCCATCGTCCATCTCCACCGCAAGATACCTCCGTAACGGACTCGACCCGTTACGAAATTCCGTTGCGTGGTATGGGATAAGGTTAACGCTTTGTCCAGCATCGCGGGCGCGCCAAACAGCGTTTGGCGCAGCAGTTTTTATTCCGCCGCCAGCAGCTGCTTGTCCTCTTCCAACGCCTTGCGGCGCGCGGCAAGCTCCAGTTCACGGTGGAGGCGGATTTCCTCATCCGCTTGCGGCTTGGCGAAACGGGCGATCAGGAGATAGGAGACCGGGGTGATGTAGAGCGTCACCAGCGTCGCAAAGCCGAGACCGCCGACAATAACCCAGCCGAGTGCGATGCGTGCTTCCGCGCCAGCACCCTGCGCCAATACCAGCGGAACGCCGCCGAGAATGGTCGCGATCATCGTCATCATCACGGGGCGCAGGCGAATGCTCGTCGCCTTTTCGATGGCTTCGCGCACGGTAGCACCCTGATCGCGCAGATGATTGGCGAATTCGACGATGAGAATGCCGTTCTTCGCCATCACGCCGACGAGCAACACAAGGCCGATCTGGCTGTAGACGTTGAGGCTCGATCCGGTGACAAGCAGCGCGATGACGGCGCAAGCAAGACCAAGCGGCACCGTCGACATGATGATGACCGAGCTCAGCACGCTTTCGAACTGCGCAGCCAGCACGAGGAAGATGATGGCGATGGCGAAACCGAAGGTCAGCAGCATGCCGCTCGAATTCTCCTCGAGCGTCGCCGCCTCGCCAAGCGGCAGAAGACGGGCGCCCGGCGGTAGAACGGATTGCGAAAGCTCATTCACCTTCTGCAGCGCCTCGCCGAGCGACACGCCCTCCTTGAGATTGGCGGTAAAGCCGACAGAGGGAAGCTGCTGTTCGCGGTTCAACTGCGGCGCAACCGCATTCTCCTTGAGCGTGGCGATAACGGACATCGGCACGATCTTGCCGTCGCCCGTTTTCAGGAAGACGTTCTCAAGATCGGTCGGATCGTTGATCGGCCGTGTGGACGACAGCAGCCGGACGGGGATCGCATCGCCATCCACGAAGACGTCGACAATCGAGCGCCCTTCCAGAAGCGATTGCATGGCGCGCGACAGACCGGTGATATCGATGCCGAGATCGGAAGCGCGCTCGCGGTCGATGGAAACGGACAGCTGCGCCTGGTTGGGCTCATTGTCGAAACGCGGCGTGTCGAACAGGCCGCTTTCCTCCATGGAAAGCAGCAATTTCTGCGTCGCGGCAGTCAGTGCCTGATAGTTGCTGCCGACCATCGCCATCTGCAGTCCGTTGCCCGCACCGCGAATGCGCAGACTGTTCGGCTGCATCGCATTGCCGCGCAGCGCCGGCACCCTGTTGGCGGCGGAGGTGACATCTGCGGCGATCTGGTTCTGCGTGCGCTCACGGTCGGCCCAGGGCGCCAGCGTCAACACCATGAAACCGGTATTGGACGAGCCGTTCATGCCGGTGATGGAGTAGATATTGCGGATCTCACCACTATCGCGCAGCGGCTGCAGGTTTTCTTCGATCCGCTGCAGCTGGTCGCGGGTATATTCGAGGCTGACGCCCTGTGGTGCGGTGACCCGCATCATGACCGAGGCGCGGTCCTCGCGCGGCGTCAGCTCGTTCTGGATCATGCCGAAGGCGATCCACGACAGGCCGGAAAAGATGAGCGCAACAACGATGACGATCAGCGGATTGTTAAGGCAGGCGGAAAGCGTCGTTTTGTAGGTGGAGGCAAAGACATTGCCGAACCATGCGAGCGGCCCCGTCGGCTCTTTCAACCCCTCCTTCAGCATGCGCGAAGCGAGCATCGGGCAAAGCGTCAGCGCCACGATGGAGGACAAACCCACCGCGAAGGCCAGCACGAAACCGAATTCGCGGAACAGACCGCCAAGCTGACCCGGCAGGAAAGAGAGTGGAATGAAAACGGCGGCAAGCGTCGCCGTCGTCGCGATGACCGCGAAAAAGACTTCCTGCGTGCCGAGAACGGCGGCGGCGCGCGGCCCCATGCCTTCCGCCCGGCGGCGCACGATATTTTCCAGCACCACGATGGCGTCATCAACCACGAGACCGGTCGCCAGCACGATGGCAAGCAGCGTCAGGATATTCACCGAGAAGCCGACCATGTAGATCGCGACGATGGTGCCGATCAGCGCAACCGGCATGGTAATCGCCGGAATAAGGGTGGCGCGCCAGTCGCGGAGGAAGAGATAAAGCACCACGACCACGATCAGCGCGGAAAGACCGAGCGCCAGTTCGACCTCGTGCAATGCGCCTTCGATGAAGACGGCATCATCGCTGGTGATGACGATGCGCGTGCCTTCCGGCAAGTTGGCCGACATGGCATCGACCGCGGCCTTCACGCCGGTGGAAATGTTGAGCGTGTTCGATTGCGCCTGCCGGATGACGCCGAGACCGACGCCCTGCACGCCGTTGGAACGCAGCGAGGTGGATTCGTCGTCCGCCCCCAGCATCACGGTCGCAACGTCCCGCAGGCGGATATTGTCCTTGATGAGGAGGTTGGAAAAATCCTCAGGCTTCGTCAGGCTGGCCGTGGCGCGCACGACGATATCCTGCGTCGTGCTTTTCAGCGATCCCGCCGGCACATCGAGGGCGGCGCTGGCAAGCGCATTGGAAACATCGGTCACGGTCAGACCACGGCTCGCCAATGCCGCCTGATTGAGATCGACACGGAAAACCTTTTCCTGGTCGCCGTAAAGCTCCACATCGGCAACGCCGTCGACGGCGGCCAGACGGTCGATGATTTCGTCATCCACCAGCTTGGTCAGGTCTTCCATGCTGAGCGTGGAGGAGGTGACGGCAAGGCGCATGATCGGCTGGCTGTCGGAATCCGCCTTGATGATCTGCGGTTCGTCGGCATCATCGGGCAACTGGTTGGTGACGCGGCCGATGGCGTCGCGCACGTCGTTGGCGGCAACCGCCAGATCGACATTGTCGCCGAATTCCAGCGTCACGCGGCTGGTGCCGAATTGCGAGTTGGACGAGATGGACTTGACGCCGCTGACACGCGCCACCGCACCTTCGATAGTCTGCGTCACCTCCTGATCGATGGTTTCCGGCGCAGCCCCCTCATAGGTGGTCCTGACGCTGATCGTCGGCCGGTCGACGTCAGGCAGTTCGCGCACTTCAACGCCCACCAGCGCGGCAAGGCCGGCAACGACCAGCAGCGTATTGATAACCGCCGCCAGAATGGGCCGGCGCACGAACAGTGCCGTAAAGGCGAGCTTGGAATCCTTAACCGAGGGCGGCTGCGTCGTCATTGGCTGGCGACCTCCTTGGGCTTCGGCTGGTTGCCGACGCGGACCGCGCCGCCTTCCCTGACACGCTGAAGGCCCTCGATCACGACAGGCTCACCATCCGCCAGTTCCGCCTTGACGAGAACCGCATCGGGATTGCGCTGCACGATCTGTACCCGCACCTTGTTCGATTTATTGTCGGTCACACGCCAGACATAGGAGCCTTCCGCATCCCACTGCACGGCCAGCGGATCGACCGAGGCATAGGTTTCCCCGGCAAAACGCATGGTGACGCCGAAGGACATGCCGGCCCTCAGCTCGTCTTCCTCATTGCCGAACTTCGCCCGGATACGGATCGTGCGGCTTGCCTCATCGACGCGGTTGTCGACGGCCTCGATCTCGCCCTTGAAAGTCTCACCCGGCCGGGAAATGGACGTGGCCTCCACCGGCATGCCGACCTTGATTGCGGTTGCAAACCGCTCGGGAGCCCAGAAATTGACGAGAATTTCGGACCGGTCGTCGATGCTGACGATGGTGGACTGCGTGGTGACATTATCGCCGATATTGGCGGCGACAATACCCGCCACACCCTCTATCGGCGCAACGATGTCGCGGCGCTTGAGATTGAGTTCGGCGGTGCTCAGCGCAAGCTTGGCGGCTTCTTCGGCAATCTGCGCATCCATCACGTCAAGGCGGGAAACGGATTTCAGGTTCTTATAGGAATTGGATTTTTCAACGGCGCTGCGCAGCACCACCTGTGCCTTGTCGCGCTCGATCACCTGCTCTTCATCATCGAGCCGCGCAAGCACCTGCCCTTTCACGACACGTGCGCCGGAAGAGGTGCGGATTTCGGAAAGCGTGCCGGAAGCCTGCGGCATGACAACAACAGACTGGATCGCCTCGCCATTGCCGATGGCATTCAGCCGGTCGTTCACCGTGCCCTTTTTGACGGGAGCGGTCACGATCAGGGTCGCATTGTCATTGCGGCGTCCGCCGCCGGCGTTTTGACCCGAACCGGGCGTAGCGGCGGCAACCTCAACGGCGCCGGCAGGCGTTTTGCCGATCCCGATGCTGGCCAGCACATTGCGGGCTTCGGGCGAATAAAATCCCCAGAGACAGAGCCCCGCTCCTACCACGGCAACACTGACACCCACCTGTTTCCAGACCCGCATATATTTCTCCGGTTGATCCGCGCAGCACGATATATTCCCGAAAACGACACGTTCCGGGACAGGTGCAGTATTCCCGCTTGGCCAAGGCAAGGCAACGCACAAATCCGTTCCTTACGTAATTGTAATTTGGGCGCAATTGCCGCCAGAAGCAGCCAATCCGCAATCCATCCGTGCATTCCTGTCGCAAATATCCGCCATTGGGCTAATCTGCGCCACCGCGAACCACAATGAGAGGAAGCCATGAGCACCGTGACGAAAATCGAAAACCCGGAAACCGAGCCGCGCGTGAAAGCGGTGTTCGATGATATCCGCGCCACCCGCAAATCGGATTTCATCAACAATATGTGGCTCTACCTCGCTTTCGATGCCGATCTGCTTGAAAAGACCTGGAGCGAGGTCAAGGCGGTGATGGCGACACCTTCAGCGCTCGATCCCGTGGTGAAGGAAATGCTTTATATCGCCGTTTCCGTCACCAATGGCTGCTCCTATTGCGCCCATTCCCACACGGCCGCCGCCAAAGCCAAAGGCATGACGACAGAGCAGCATGCCGATTTGCTGCGCGTCATCGCGCTTGCCGCCAAGACCAACCAGCTTGCGGTGGCGCTGCAAGTGCCCGTTGACGCCGCTTTCGACGCCGACAGGCAGGCATGAAGCGAAAAAATGCCTTGGAATAGGCGTTTTGACTGACGATACCGGAATAAAAGCAGAACACGGTTCTGGCCTTTATATCCCGAATCACTACATTGGGCCGCATGAGCAACAGTTTTGACGATATGCCGTTCTTCGATGAGGAACCCGTGGCGCCACGCAAGGCGACGAACAATGCCGGTGCGGAAAGCGGCGGCGGGCTTGGCATTGCCGCCCGCGCCATGGCGGCGCGCGATCAGACGCGTGCTGCGCCCGACTATCTTTCCGGTCTCAACCCGGAACAGCGCGAGGCAGTAGAGACGCTGGATGGTCCCGTTCTCGTGCTCGCCGGCGCCGGCACCGGCAAGACCCGCGTTCTGACCACCCGCATCGCCCATATTCTCGCCACCGGCCGCGCCTATCCAAGCCAGATTCTTGCCGTGACCTTCACCAACAAGGCCGCCCGCGAGATGAAGGAACGTATCGGCGTTCTCGTCGGCGGCGCTGTCGAGGGCATGCCCTGGCTCGGCACCTTCCACTCCATCGGCGTCAAGCTTTTGCGCCGCCATGCGGAACTCGTCGGCCTGAAATCGGACTTCACCATTCTCGATACCGATGACGTGGTGCGGCTGATCAAGCAGCTCATTCAGGCTGAAGGTCTGGATGACAAGCGCTGGCCGGCAAAACAGTTCGCCGGCATGATTGATGGCTGGAAGAACAAGGGGCTGACGCCGCCGGATATTCCAGAGGGTGACAGCCGCGCCTTCGCCAATGGCAAGGGCCGCGAGCTTTACACCGCCTATCAGAACCGGCTGAAAACGCTGAACGCCTGTGACTTCGGCGATCTTCTGATGCACCCGATCAGTATCTTCCGCCGCCACACCGATATTCTGAAGGAGTATCACCAGAAGTTCCGTTACATTCTGGTCGACGAATATCAGGACACCAATACGGCGCAATATATGTGGCTCAGGCTTCTCGCACAGCGCGCCAAGGGCGAACCGCAGAATGTCTGTTGTGTTGGTGACGACGACCAGTCGATCTATGGCTGGCGTGGGGCCGAAGTGGATAACATCCTGCGTTTCGACAAGGATTTCCCCGGCGCCAAGGTCATCAAGCTGGAACGCAACTATCGCTCCACCGAACATATTCTCGGCACGGCCGGCCATCTGATCGCCCATAATGAAGGGCGTCTCGGCAAGACCCTGTTCACCGAACGCAGCAGCCCTGATGACGAAAAGGTCATGGTGCATGCTGCCTGGGATTCCGAGGAGGAAGCCCGCGCCGTCGGCGAGGAGATCGAGCAGCTCCAGCGCAAGAACCACAAGCTGAACGACATGGCCATCCTCGTTCGCGCCTCCTTCCAGATGCGCGAATTCGAAGACCGTTTTGTCACGCTTGGCCTCAATTACCGCGTCATCGGCGGTCCGCGCTTTTATGAGCGCCTCGAAATCCGCGACGCCATGGCCTACTTTCGCGTTGTCTGCCAACCGGCCGATGACTTGGCTTTTGAGCGCATTGTCAACACGCCCAAGCGTAGCATTGGCGACACCACTAAAAGCGCTTTACATGCCTACGCCCGCGCACGCGATATTCCAATGCTCGCGGCAGCCGCCGACATCATCGAGACCGACGAGCTAAAACCACAGGCGCGCAAGGCGCTGTTCGATGTAGTTCAGAATTTCCGCCGCTGGCAGGGCCTCTTGGAAAACACCGAGCACACCACGCTTGCCGAACAGATTCTCGACGAAAGCGGCTATACCGCCATGTGGCAGGCCGACAAGACGGCCGAAGCGCCCGGACGGCTTGAGAACCTGAAGGAACTCATCCGTTCCATGGAGGCCTTCGAGAGCATGCGCGGCTTCCTTGAGCATGTGGCGCTTGTCATGGATGCCGAACAGAATGAAAATCTCGATGCCGTCTCCATCATGACGCTGCATTCCGCCAAGGGGCTGGAATTCGACACCGTCTTCCTGCCCGGCTGGGAAGAAGGCCTGTTCCCGCACCAGCGCGCACTGGACGAAGGTGGGCGCTCCGGTCTGGAGGAAGAGCGCCGTCTTGCCTATGTCGGCATCACCCGCGCCAAGAAGCTCTGCCATATCTGGTTCGTGTCGAACCGGCGTATCCATGGCCTATGGCAATCCACCCTGCCCTCGCGTTTCCTCGATGAACTGCCGCCCGCCCATGTGGACGTTGCGGCATCCGACAGCAATTACGGCGGTTATGGCGGACGCGGCGGCTACGGCCAGTCCCGTTTCGACAAGGCAGAGCCCTTCGCCAATAATTATTCCACCCCCGGCTGGAAACGCGCGCAGCAGAACCGCTCCGACGCCACCCGCGACAATTGGGGCACGCGCTCCGGCCATGCGGTCGAGCGGATCGGTTATGGCGAAAGCGGCCCACGCACCCGCACGATCGATGGCGAACTGGTGGCGAAATCCGTCGCCGACACACCATCGAAATTCTTTGTCGGCGACCGCGTTTTTCACATCAAGTTCGGCAATGGCAATATCTCCGCCATCGAGGGAAACAAGCTGACCATCGATTTTGACCGCGCCGGACAAAAGCGCGTGCTGGATGGATTTGTGGAAAAGGTTTGATTAGACAACTATGAGTGCCCGAACCAAGCTTTTTCCGTAGCCCGCGTCGCGCCATTGCAATAAAGGAGTTGCAACAGGGTGTGAAAACCGGGCGAGGACTGCTTTGCATATTTTACCGAAAAGCCAGCGCAAGCTCGCCGTTTTTCTGATCAACATGGACAGCGCCACCAAGCGCCTCGAGGACATGAACACCCGCCTCGACGCCATCGGGCTGAAAGCGGAGCGCGTTCCCGGCGTCAATGGCAGGGAACTGAATTACCCGATCCCGGAATTCAGCGAGATTTCCTACATGCTCATGCATGGCCGCCGCACCTCGCCGCCGGAAATCGGCTGTTATCTCAGCCATGTCGCCTGCGCCAACCGGTTCATGGATGGCGATGCCGACATCGCCCTCATCCTCGAAGACGATGTTATCTTCGACAATGATTTTATCAACGCGATCGACGAGGCTGTGCTGAATGGCGGCGACTGGGATCTGCTGCGACTGACGACCGTCAGCAACGGCCGTAAATTCGCCTTCCGCCCGCTTTCCAACGGCCGCTCGCTCGCGATCGCATTGACACGGGAAAAAGGTTCGGGAGCCTATGTCGTCAACCGCCGCGCCGGCAAATGGATATCGAAACTCATTCCCATGCGGCTGGCTTACGATATAGCGTTCGATCTGGAATATCTCGCGGGCCTGAAGGGCGCCTTCATCTACCCTCTCTGCGCCACGCAGGATGCGGACGGGGAAAGCCAGATCCAGAACAATCTGCGCATTTATCGCCTGCCGCGCTGGCGTTATTTCACCGTGCTGCCCTATCGCGCTTATCTGGAAACCAGCCGTTTCCTGCTGCGTGGCATCCGCCTGGCCATCGCCAAGTTGAGCGTCGCGCTGCAGGGCGGCAAAGGCAAAACTGTTCCGGCCGGCAACTGAACTCGCTGGATCACACCTCTCCGGGTGTAAAGCCGACCAGATAGACCGCCGCGATCACGGCTGCGAGAATGAAAATCGAAATGACGAAAATCGTCATCCGGTTCAATGGTTTGCGCGTCGTTTTCTTCATGATGGAATAATGCGGTGCGCAAGAAGTGGTTCCCTAGCAGACCTCAGCTTGCGTCATCGGGATCCTGTGAGACAGGTAGTCCCGCATTTGTTCCATTGCTTCCGCACGCGTCAAACCACCCGATTGAAGACCCGAACGCAGCCAAAGTCCGTCGATAAGCGTGGCAATTCCAAGCGCAACGGTGCCGCACTCTTCCTTCGGCAAGAGGTGCACCAGAGCCGAGAGAAGATTTGATCGCATTCGCGCATGGATCACCTTCTGAATGCGAGCCAGCTGCGGCTCCCGCGGCACTTCGGCGCAAAGCGACAGCCAGGCGTGGCATATGGATGGCTGAAAGAATCTTTCATCGAAATTTCCCTCGATAATAGCATCGAGGCGCTCACGCGGGCTGTTTGCCTTATTGAGACGCGCCACCACCTCCTCCTTCAGCTTCACATTGGCCTCACGCATGGCGTGCTCGAACAATTCCTGCTTGTTGGCAAAATAGTGAAGCACGATGCCTTTCGAGGCCCCGGCCTGCGCCGCCACCCTTTCAAGCGTCGCGCCCGCCATGCCTTCCCGCTGTAGGACCTCGAACGCTGCCCGTCTGAGTTCCGCCCGGCGAATATCGCTTATTCTGGTTAGTCGCATCATTGTCTCCTTGGAGGAGTACATTGACAAATTTTCCGCAAAGATCAATTATTGTCCCACTGGTCAATCTAATGACCCAACAGACAA
Organism: Rhizobium sp. X9; assembly: GCF_018873185.1. NCBI lineage: Bacteria > Pseudomonadati > Pseudomonadota > Alphaproteobacteria > Hyphomicrobiales > Rhizobiaceae > Rhizobium > Rhizobium sp. X9. The sequence goes on from NZ_CP071311.1 coordinate 1,889,076, forward strand.
AAAAAAGGTGGAACAATGAAAAAATGGGCACGCGTTTTTTCAGCCGCAGCGCTCCTGATGACGGTGGAGACTTCCGCGTTTGCGGCTGATTCCGCAGATTGCAGGGTGGTGCGACTGGCAGAACCAGGCTGGAATGATCTCGCTTTCACCACCGGCATTGCCATGTCGCTTTTAAAAGCGCTGCAATACGAACCGCAAAGCCAGCTTCTCGGCATTGACGTCATCTATACGAGCCTCAAGACCAGGGATCTCGACGTCTTCATGGGCTATTGGGATCCGGCGATGGTGAATTACTACAAGCCCTACAAGGAAGATGGATCGGTCAAAAAAGTTCGAACGAACCTTGTGGGCGCCAAATACACTTTCGCGGTTCCGACCTACGTGTGGGAAGCGGGCGTCAAGGACTTTTCCGACCTGCAGAAATTCGCGGAGAAATTTAACAGCAAGCTTTACGGCATCGAGCCGGGCTCCAACCAGTTGATGCTTGACGCCATCAAGGACCCCGCACTTGGCCTTCAAAACTGGGAGGTGGTCGAATCCAGTGAGCAGGGCATGCTTTCGCAGGTCGCCCGTTTTATCCGCAACAAGTCTTTCATCGTTTTCCAGGGGTGGGCTCCGCACCCGATGAACAGCAAATTCGACATCAAATATCTGACCGGCGGCGACAAATTTTATGGCCCGGACTTCGGCGCCGCCACGGTGGATACGCAGGTGCGCAAAGGTTACCTGCAGGAATGCCCAAATGTGGCGAAGCTGCTCGAAAATCTCGCATTCGACATTGATTACGAGAACAAAGGCATGGGCTATATCATGAACGACGCAATGACGCCGGAAGACGCGGCGATGCGGGCGATCAAAGACGAACCACAACGGCTGGAGGTCTGGCTGAAGGGCGTATCAACATTCGATGGAAAGGATGGCCTTGCCGCCGTCAAATCGGGGCTCGGCCTATGACGCCGACCTTCTTTGATGACTGGGAGAAGCGCAAGCAACACGTCGAATTGCCCCGTGGCCACCGAATGGCGTTCATAGATAGCGGCGGGCCCGGCCCTGTGCTGCTGATGCTGCATGGCTTTTCGGATACCAGCCGCAGCTTTTCCATGCTGGAGCCTTATTTCCGCGAATACAGGCTCATTGTTCCCGATCTGCCCGGACATGGAGTTTCCTCCATCGGACAAGGCTTTCATGTGAAAGATTTCGCCGAAACAATCGACCAGTTTCTAACTCTTATGGGGGTTTCACGGCTGTTCCTGCTCGGCCACTCCATGGGCGCGATGACGGCCATCGAACTTGCCACCCGGAGAGGTGATGCTATCCGGGCAATAGCCCTCATATCGGCAACTGTTGAGCCCGATTTCGGCGAGGGAAGCCAGCTGGCCAAAGACATTCTTGCGCTTCAAGACCCGATCAGGTCCACTGCAGGCTTCTTGCAGGATTGGTACTCATGCAGCAAACCAGTCGACCATTATTTTTTGACGAAAATGAAACAGGCCGCAGCCAACATGCCCGCCGCGACATGGCATGGGGTTCTCAAAGGCTTTGCCGAAACGAATCTGCATGGAAGCGCCGTCAAAATAACGAAACCGGTATTCTGCCTTGCCGGTGCTGAAGATCCGCTTTTCGACGAATCACACCGTCAGCGACTAGTCGAGGCATTTCCCGAGGCTCGAAACGTCACACTTACGGGGCACGGCCACAATCCTCATTGGGAAGACCCGCAGGGTGTATCGGCGCTGATAGCCGATTTTTTTGCAGATGTGATGTCGGACATCATGAATTGATAGGGCGGAACGGCTGATTATAAAAACGTCTTATAAATCGATTTCGATTCAGGTGCCGATGCTGTAACGCTTTGCTGCGTAACCATATACCGGCCCGCTATGACAGAAACGACGCATTCCCGCCTCAACCCGCTGCATCTTGCCGCCGCCTTCACCAGCGGCTGCCTCCTGACGCTGATGGTGCATTTCAACGGACAGCTTGCCCATTACGGCAATGCGCTTTTTTCCTCATGGACGGCGCATGGCACCGGCACGGTGGCGGCGCTGCTCTATCTGGCGATCAGGCGCCCGAAGAAAGATGCGAGCGTGGCAGAAAAGCCGAGGGCACCGCTCTGGGCCTATTGCGGGGGTGTCGTCGGCGCTGCCATCGTCATCCTCACCTCCACCGCCGTCAATTCGCCGCTGGCGCTCTCCGGCACCATCGCGCTGGGTCTCGGCGGACAGGTGATCTTCAGCCTGTTGGCCGATCTTTTCGGCCTTTTCGGCCTGCCGAAACGGCGGCCGGATCTACGTGACATGGCAGCAGTGGCGCTGATCCTCTGCGGCAGCGCGCTCATCATTCTGGTCGGGAGAACGGCATGATCGTCTGGATCGCCATGGCTTTCACCGGCGGCGTCTTCGTTGCGCTCAGCCGACAGATCAACGGCCGCCTCAGCCTGTCCAACTCGCCGCTGATTGCTTCCTTCTGGAACCATGCCGTCGGGTTTGCGGTGCTGACAGTCATCGGCCTCATCGTCGGCGGTCTCATTCCGCCAGGTGCGGCAGACGCACCCTGGCTCGCCTTTATCGGCGGCCCGATCGGTGTTGTCTTCATCGCTTCGGGAAGCTGGTTGATCCCCCGCATCGGCGCGGTCAATACGGCGCTTCTGGTCATCAGCGGCCAGATGGTGTCAGGCGTCGTCCTTGATCTCTTCAGCGATCATCCACCGGAAATCTGGGCAAGCGCGCTCGGTATTCTGCTGATCCTCGGCGGCATGGTGCTGACGCAGCGGCGCGGCCGCTAGCCCACTTCCAGCAAGACGCGCAAATCAGGAACTCAGGAATCGCTGCCGCGTGAGAACATGCCGAGAAGGGTCTTGCCACCGCTTTTTCCGCCGCTGCTGGCGAGTGTCGGACGATTGCCGTTTAGCTTCGGCACTACCACCATGCGCTTCACTTCGCCGCGCTTGAAGGCCGCCAGAAAGCGGGAATAATCCCTGAACACCACGCAGCCATTCGATTCGCCGCGTTTCGCCAGCATGTAAGTATGGGCAAGAAGACCATCGCGGCCATGCGGATTGACACCGTTTTCCGGCGTCAGCCGAATGGCTTCGACGCCATGGAACCGCGCCTCGCGCATTGTCAGCCTGTAGCTGGAAGGCGGCGTCGAGCCGCGCATTCTGACGTGAACATAGTCGGGATTGTCGCGCATCTTGCCGATGCCGGAATGCGCTTCCAGCTTCTCGCCGTTCGGCATGTGAACGACGCCGGAGGAGATATCGTAGATTGCCGTGCCGTTGCCGCGATCCGGCCACGGAACCGCATCCATCTTGCTCGGCTCGCGCATCGGATTATCAGGCTTTGCAAAGGCGAGCATGGCGCCGGTGCCCTGTTTCGGCGGCTGCGGCGCGCGCAGCGGAACAGGCGTATCGAAAGCAGGTGCGGAAGCAACGGCGGCCTTGGAGAGAGCGGGACGCGGCGATGGCTCCACGGTCTCGGCAGCCGCCACATCGGGCCTGAAGCTTGGAAGCGGCACGTCGTCCGGAAGCAGGCTGCTCGCCTCTTCCTCGATCTGCGGACGCGCCAGCGCCACTTCAAATGCCGGATGGGAAGCTGCACTCTGATAGGCAACCTCGGTGGTACGCCCAAGCGCGGAATCGACAATTGCCGACGGCCTGAGTGCAGCAAGCTCCTTGACCGTCGCCTGCCCTTTCGCATTTGCAGCCGCACCGAAACGCTCGCCAAATTCCTTCGCGCCGATCTCGGGCATCATGCCGGCAAGGCGGACAGCCTTCTGCTGGCCATGGCTGTGGTCGCTCAGGCGGGAAAACTTGCGGACGTGAATATCCCGCGCAACAGCCCGGTCGATCGCCGTCTCCGCGGAATCGAGCCTGGCCACCAGCGTCTTTTCAAACTGTCCGACGCCATGTGAAGCAGCCGCCATGCCGTGAAGCGAGGCGAAGGCAGCAAAGGCGAAAAGACCCGCAAAGGCACCACCGCCAAGCAGCGCCGACATTCGGCCAGGCGAAAAGGATTTGCTCTTCTTGAGGCAGGACGACCGGGCAGGACCGGCGCCATTATAGGCCGCAGCAGAAAACGCCATGATACTCGTTACTCGAACCGTTCACGCACAACCGGACAACGCCGGAGGGATTTTGGGGCATCCGAACAGCGGGCGGACACCACGCCTGTTTCGGAACTGACTGGTTCGAAGCATGACGAATTATGGTAACCAAAGTGTTTACGAGTCCCTGCAAAAATAATTCGTTAAGGTCTGCGCATTATCGGGCGAAGGCAAAACAATGACTTGCGTGGATAAGGCGTGTATCCGCACCGCCTCGTCCCGGAAAAATGCCCTCAAGGGCGTCATCGGCCTTTAAAGTTTCCGTCGCCGCATCGTCAGGTAAATTCCGACTTGGCCGGAAATTTGCTGCAAATGCGGCAGGAAAGCGACGGATATCGCTTTGCTGCAACGCCGTCATGCCTGCACAAAGGTTGAAAGAGCACTTGATCCGCCAGTGCCGGCTTGGCATCCTGCCCGCAAATAAGGGAGGAAAATCATGAAGGCGCTGCTGCTCATCGATATCCAGAACGGCTTTTGCCCAGGCGGCAATCTGGCCGTTGCCGAGGGTGACAGGGTCGTACCCGTTGCCAACGCCCTGATCGATAATGGCGGTTATGACCTGATCGTCGCCTCGCAGGACTGGCACCCGGAAAATCACGGCAGTTTCGCCTCGCAGCATCCCGGCAAGAAACCGTTCGACATGGGCGAACTCTCCGGCAAACCGCAGATGATGTGGCCGGACCATTGCGTGCAGGGCACGCCGGATGCGGAATTTCACCCCGATCTGAAGGCAGACGCCTTCGACTACATCCAGCAGAAGGGCGAAAATCCCGCTGTCGACAGCTATTCCGCCTTTCGCGACAATGATCAGGGGGCAACCACCGGCCTTGCCGATTATCTGACCCGCCAGGGCGTGACGCAGCTCGACATCTGCGGCCTCGCCACCGATTATTGCGTCAGTTTCTCGGTGCTCGATGCGCTCGACATGCTACCCGATGTCAAGGTGCGTTTCATCGAGGATGCGAGCCGCGGCATCGATCCACAGGGCATAAAGGCGTCGATTGCGACCATGCGGGAAAAAGGCGTGGCCATTCTCAGGAGCCGCGACATATTGCGCGACTGAGTAACCTTCAGCGCAGCCTCGGCTTCTCCAGCACGTCGATATCGCCCGCCGCATCCTCCAGACGCCTCAGGATCGCGGCATGCGCATCCTTGAGGCCCTGATTGTAAAAGACATATCCAACCTCTTCGGCCAGAAATTCCACGAAGATTTCCGCCTGCAGCAGACCCATCTCGGTTTCCGTTTCCCGGGCAAGATAGTCCTTGATACGCGCGGCCAGGACCGCCTTTTCCTGCTTCTCAAGCATTCATCATCCGTCAATTCGTGAGTTGGGCGCCGATGCGCCGGGATGCAGCTAACGTAACGGATGCTTCAAGGGAATCAATCGATCCATTCATGCAATTTGTTTGCCAGCCAGACGGGACGGCGATAGAGCGGCGGCAAGGAGTTCCCAAAAATGTCCAAAACAGATTTTCGCGAGGGATTGAAGGTCGGCTTTCCGATCGCCCTTTCCGCCGCCCCCTTCGGCGCGCTGTTCGGCGCGGTCGCGGTCGATAACGGGCTGAGCATCGTCGAGGCCACGATCATGAGCGGTACCGTTTATGCTGGTGCCAGCCAGCTGGTCGGCATCGAATTGTTCGGCCAGAAGGTCGCGCCCTGGCTGATCGTCCTGTCGGTCTTCGCCGTCAATTTCCGCCATATCCTCTATTCGGCCGCCATCGCCAGAATGATCACAAACTGGTCTTTCCTGCAGAAAGCGGCGGGCTTCTTCGTGCTGGTGGATCCGCAATTCGCCGAATCGGTCAGAAAATATGAAAATACCGGCACGGTCGGTTTTGCCTGGTATATGGGCTTTGCCACACCGGTCTATGTCCTGTGGCTGGCCATGACGATTGTCGGCGCGTCGCTCGGCAACATGGTCGGCGATCCGAAAGCCATCGGTCTCGATGTGCTGCTGCCGATCTATTTCATGGGTATGGTTCTAAGCTTCCGTCAGCGCGAGAACTTCTACCCGGTGATGCTGGCAAGTGCACTCGGCGCAACGGTCGCCTATCACATCGTCGGTTCGCCCTGGCATGTCAGCCTCGGCGCGCTTGCCGGCATTCTCGTTGCCGTTCTCTACCCGCCGAAACCGAGCGGCGAGGCCAATGCTGAAAGCAAGGTGGAAACGCCATGAGCGATTTTCTGCACGCCGACACACTGATCCTGATCGCGCTCGCCGCCATCGCCACCTATCTTACCCGCATCGGCGGTTATGTTCTGATGACGCGGATGAAATCCATCCCGCCGCGCATGGAGGCGGGACTGAACGCCGTTCCCGTTGCCGTTCTGACCACGCTGGTCGCACCCGCCTTTTTCGAAGGCGGATACGAGGTCAAGGTCAGCATGGTGGCGGCACTTCTGGTCTGCCTGCGTTTCCCCGGCCTGACGATGCTGGCGGTCGGCTGGGCAATCGTCATTGCGATAAGGCACTCGTCGCTGTTTTAAGCCACCCGCGTCAATGGAAGCGTGGCGGCGACGAGCCACGCCTTCACATCCTCGTCCGCGATCAAGGGCGACAGCTTTTCCAGAACGCCGGCGTGATAGGCGTTGAGCCAGTCAAGCTCATCGTCGGTCAGCAGCCCCACCACGATCAGCCTGCGATCAATGGGGCACCAGGTCAGCGTCTCGAAAGAGAACATCGGCTGGTCGCCGCCCGCCACCGCTTCCGCCTCGCGCACATAGATCAGGTTTTCGATGCGAATGCCAAAGGCACCGGGTCGGTAATAACCCGGCTCATTCGACAGGATCATGCCGGGCAGCAGCTCCTGCGTCGAAAGCCTTGCGATACGCTGCGGCCCTTCATGCACCGAAAGATAGGAACCGACACCGTGGCCGGTGCCATGGGCATAATCCGCCCCGGCCTTCCACAATGCAATGCGCGCCAGCGGATCGAGATCGCAGCCACGCGTTCCCTTCGGAAACCGTGCGGCACTGATGGCGATAACGCCTTTCAGCACCAGCGTGAAGAACCGCCGCTGCTCTTCCGGAACATTGCCAATCGCCACGGTACGGGTGATATCCGTGGTGCCGTTGACATATTGCGCGCCGGAATCGACGAGGAACATCTCGCCATCGGCAAGTGTCCGGTCGGTATCGGTGGTGACACGGTAGTGGATAATGGCTGCATGTGCGCCAGCACCCGAAATCGTGTCGAAAGACACGTCTTTCAGCGGGTTTTGCAGCCCCTGCCCCACCTTGGCCCGCGCTGCCTCCAGGGCCTTCACAGCCGCGATTTCGGTGACGCTGCCCGGCTGCTGCTGATCCAGCCAGCAGAGATATTCAACCATGGCCGCACCGTCCTGCACATGGGCGGCAGCAGAGCCGGCAAGCTCCGCTTCGTTCTTGCATGCACGCGGCAGGCGAACGGGATCCGCCTCCTCGATCAACGTGCCGCCCGCCGCCGTGATCGCTCCTGTCAGCGCCACGGGCGCCAGATCGGCATCCACCATGATGCGGCCCTTGGCACTGGCAATGGCGTGCAGACGATCAGCAATCTTCGACGGCGGCAATTGTGTTGCCAGCTGCGCCAGATAAGCCTCTGCCTCGATACCGGTCTTGCGCTTGTCGAGAAAAATATCCGCCTTGCCATCCGCATAGATGATGGCGCGGGCAAGCGGATGTGGCGTGTGCGGCACATCATTGCCGCGAATATTGAAAATCCATGCAATGGATGAGGGATCAGTCACCAGCAGGGCATCCGCGCCCTTGGCCGATACCGTCTCCGCCAGCGAGGCGATCTTGTCCTTCGCCAGCTTGCCGGTGAAGGCCTCCGGCTGGATGACGACGGGTTCCAGCGGTTCGGAAGGGCGATCCTGCCACAGGGCGTCTAGCGGGTTGCTTTCGAGCAGGACGACCGAGCCGCCCTTGGCCGCAACAGCCTTTTCCAGCCGCTTCAATTCAGCGCCGGTATGCAGCCAGGGATCGATGCCCAGCCGAAAGCCCCCGGTCGCGTGTTCGGATAACCAGACGGAGGGCGGCGCACCGACCAGATCACCGCCGCTGAACACCGATTGGTCAACCTGCGACTTGAGCTGCGTGGTATACCGGCCATCGACGAACACCACCGCCTCTGCGCGCGTTATCAGCGCGATACCGGCAGAACCGGTAAATCCGGTCAGCCATGACAGGCGCTCGGAGGATTCCGGTACATATTCTCCCTGATATTCATCGGCGCGCGGCACCAGGAAACCGTCGATGCCGAGGGCGTCGAAACCGGCGCGCAGCGCCTCGACGCGGGCCTTGCCGAATTGCGGCGCGGATTTGTTTTCGAAGGTCTGGAACATGGGCGTCTTTCGGGAACTGTCATGAGGAAAGCTGTTCGGTCACGCCGGAAAATCATTGGCGCGCAAGGACAATGCCATGCGGGCAAACCCGGTTTCAAGCCATATATGACAGAACCGATTGCGGTGATAAATTGTGCATATTTTGCAAATTAAGTAATACTGAGAACAGAGAGTAATGCGTTAAGCGCATATCTCCCCTGAGACATTCCCTCTAACTAAACAAAAACACATCGCTTATCTTCAGATCAACACAGCGAGAGAAACACTCTCCTGGCAAACAAGGATTTGAAGCAATGGCAAAATCTTTCCTCCGCAACGCCTTCGATCGCGTCGTTGAAGCACGCGAGCGTCAGGTCAGCCGTCACGTCAACGCCGCACTTTTGAACCTCGACGACAAGTCGCTCGAAGCGCTCGGCATGAACCGCGCCGATCTTCGCCGCAAGGCAAAGTCCAGCTACGTATTCTGATCACGTCGGGCGCGGCGATCCTCCCTCCACCGCGCCCAACAGGAATACGTCGACCCGCTTGAGCAAGCTCCTCCCATGCTCGCGGGTTTCCAGGCGGCGCGAAAGCGCCGCCTTTTCTTTTGCCTGAAAGGAATATTGCCGCTGGTTCAGTCTTTGCGCAGATGCAGCGTGACCCAGCCGTTGCGCCAGATGGTGCGGACATGGGAAAGCCGGGCGCCATTATAGGCGGAAAGCACCTTCCAGCGCTGTGACGCCAAAATGCCGGACAGGATGACGGTGCCGCCGGGTGCCAGATGCGTGACGAGCTGCGGCGCCATCTTGATGAGCGGCCGCGCCAGAATATTGGCGATGATGAGGTCGAACGGACCATGCTTGCGGAAGGCGTCCGAGTGGAAGCCCGGGGCGGTCTCCAGCGCCATCCCGGAGACGATGCCGTTCAGCCTAACATTCTCCTTCGCCACCTTCACGGCGATGGGGTCGATATCCGTCGCAAGTACGGGAATGGGACGCATCTTGCGCACCGCAATAGCCAGAACGCCGCTGCCGGTGCCGAGATCAAGTGCATTGCGCACGGTCCGCGCCCGCAGAACCTCCTCGATCATCTCAAGGCATCCGGCCGTCGTGCCGTGATGACCGGTGCCGAAAGCCTGACCGGCCTCGATCTCGATTGCCAGATCGTTCGGCCGCACCTTGTCGCGATCATGCGCGCCGTGAACGATGAAGCGTCCTGCCCGCACCGGCTTCAGCCCCTCGAGCGACTTGGCGATCCAGTCCACATCCGGAACGATCTCCTTCTCGATGACGAGACCGGGAAAGGCCGGAGCAAGCAGGGCGCTGACGCGCTCGCGATATTCGTCTTCCTGCTCGGCCATGAGGTAAACCGAGGCTTCCCATATGTCGCGCTTTTCATCCACCTCGGTAGTGGCGATCGCGATATCCTCCTCGCCGAAATAGTCCGACATGAGATCGAGGATTTCACCGGCCTTGATTTCGGTCGTGGTGACATAAAGTCGGATTTCGCTCACGGCAGGCTGCCTTCTCTGGCTAGAGCATGCCTCCCAAAAATGTGCAGCGGCTTTGGGAAGAAGGCATGCGTCGAAACAAAAATTAAAGCGTGCCGCATGGCGACGCGCTTTAATGGTCCTGTGCTTGCCTTTGCCACAAAAGCTGCGCCAGTCCAATAAGCCCGGCGCAATTATGCCGCCTCTATCAGCCCTTCAGAAGATTCTGGAGCTTCTGCTCGGCAACTTCGGGGTTCTCCCCATAAGCAATGGTGCCGGAGAAGCGTCCGTTGGCATCAAGCAGGATGACGGATGCCGTGTGATCCATGGTGTAGTCGCCATTCGGATCCTTCTCGTCCACCGGCACCTTCTTGGCGTAGATGCGGTAGCCCTTCAGCGTTTCGGCAATCTTGTCGGCCGGCCCGGTGATGCCGGTGATGCGCTTCGAAACGTTGGAAACATATTGCTGCATGATCTCAGGCGTATCGCGTTCTGGATCAACGGAGACGAAATAGGCCTGCAGCTTGTCGCCGGCCGGGTCCACCTTCTCCATCCAGCCGTTCAGCTCAAACAGCGTTGTCGGGCAGACTTCCGGGCAATGGGTGAAACCGAAAAACAGTGCGGTCGGTTTGCCCTGAAAGGCCTTTTCGGTGATTGGCTGGCCGTTTTGCGCCGTGAGTTCGAACGGCACGCCATAGGCCGTTTCAATCATTTCCTCACGGGTCTTCGTCATCTCGATCGTCAACCAGCTGACAACACCGGCAAGAACGATCACCACGGCCCACAATACGATGCGAATATTTCTCATTGTCCAATCCTACCCCGAAAGGCCGGCTGGATATTGCAGGCCTTGTCGTCTGATAACGAACGGCAGCGGCGACCGCAAATCAACTGGGCGTTTTTGCGCCTACCGCGCTGATTTGTCACAAAGCCTGGAATGCGGAGAGGCTTACAGGCACCAGGCAATTCCGCTTTGCACGGTGGAGAGGAAAATATCCGTGCTGTGGCGCACCCAGCCATCGAAGGCAAGAAGCACGACGGCGAGCGAAGCCGCAACCGCAAGACTTGCCAGAATAAACTTCAGCGGATTGGAAACGAGCGCGTTCATGTCCCCATCATAACCTTTTTGCGCGGGCGCGAAAACCGCCAAAATACTGGGTTTTGCAGGTGGGAGCGCGGCAATTGTTAGGGAAAGTTTAAAATCTTGCTGTGCATTATGACCATAGCGGTTTTCAAAGCCCCGACATGATGTCTCCCGGTCCATTCCGGCCACCGCATAAAGCTCAATCCTGCGCGGGCCTGTTAGAGAGCCATCAGAGGAAACCTGCCGTCATGTCCAACGCCATCAAGCAATCCGGCGCATATCTCGAAATCGTTTCCTTCCATCTGGGCGATCAGGAATTCTGCATCGACATCATGGCGATCCGCGAAATCCGCGGTTGGGCGCCGGTTACCCCGATGCCGCACACGCCGCCTTATGTTCTCGGCCTCATCAACCTGCGCGGCGCCGTCATTCCCGTCATCGACATGGCCGGCCGCCTCGGCATGAAAATGACCGAGCCTTCCGAACGCTCCGCCATCATCGTCACCGATATCGGCGGCAAGCTGGTCGGACTTCTGGTGGAACAGGTCTCCGACATGATGACCATCCGCTCCGAAGACCTGCAGCCCGCGCCCGATATCATCCCGGAAGAACAGCGCAGCTTCTGCCGCGGCATCGTTGCGCTGGAAAAGAGCATGGTCTGCTTCCTCAACCTCGATACGGTCATCGCCGACGAGCTGGCGCGCGAAGCGGCCTGATCGGGCCGGGCTACCGTTTACGTCAGCGCCGTATAAGCGGCGGGATGTTCAATTTGGCAGTCCCGTTTCAGTAAAGCTCCGTCACCCCGGACTTGATCCGGGGTCCAGTGCGATCAAGTCCTTGATCGCGTAAGACTCTTCACGGCGCAGGCGCGCCGTGACTGGATGCCGGATCAAGTCCGGCATGACGGTTGAGGGTCGGCAACCTCATGGCTTGCCCTTCTCCCACGTCACCTGCTGGTTATAAAGCGGCACCGTCGAGATCGCCATCTTGGCCGAACCATCGGTGAGTTCCCGCGCATGGACGAGATAGATCAGCGTGTCATTCGCCTTGTCGTAAACGCGGCTGACGACGAGCTTTTTCCAGACCAGCGACATGCCCTGCCGGAAAACCTCTTCCCCACCCTTGGAGAGATCGATGTTGCCGATTTCGACCGGTCCCGTCTGGCTGCAGGAAATGGCATTGTTCGAAGGGTCTTCGAACCAGTTGCCGTTCTTCAGCCGATCAATGACGCCGCGCGAAAAATAGGTGACATGGCAGGTCACGCCCTTGATCTTGGGATCGGCGATCGCCTCGATGACGATATCATTGCCGATCCAGTCGACCCCAACCTCACCGACGACCTGCGAATGCGCCGCTGTCACCGGAAGCAACGCCAGAAAGCCCGCAAACAAACCCGAGAGAGTTTTCATCGTCATCGCATCTTCTCCGTTACGCTGCTTCAAACATAAGTGCGGGGAAGAGTTACGCAACCCGGGAGACGACGCGTTTTTTCATGCTGCAGGGCTGATAGCCGCTGGATGTGAGACGGCCGGCGACCATGCCGATCTTTTCCGGCAGGTCGCGGATATGGGAAACACGCAGCGCCTTGGCCGCAGCAATCGAAGCCGCCGCGCAGACGACGGCATCTTCGGCGGCATTGTGGTGCACGAAACGCAACTGGAGATGATGGGCGATCACATTCAGTTTGTGCGATTCCAGCTGCGGCCAGACATGGCGGGCGATCTTGACGCTGCACAGATAGGAAAGATCAGGATAGGACTGCCGGTATTTGTCGAAGGAGGCGCGCATGACGCTGAAATCGAAGGCGGCATTGTGGGCGATCATCGTGGCGCCCTGAAAATCGTCGATGAACTCCTCCATCACATCAGGAAATTCCGGCGCGTCCTCGACATCGGCAGGCCGAATCCCGTGCACGGCGATGTTGAAGGGCGAAAACCGCATATCCTTCGGCCGGATGAGCCGTTCCTCGACACGAACGATCTCACCGTCTTCTATCCACGCAAGTCCGACGGAGCAGGCGCTGCCCCTTTCCTCATTGGCGGTCTCGAAATCGATGGCGATAGTTTTCAAAAGTGATTCCCGTTGTTTCATTCCGGCATAAACCGGATTGGCGTCAAAGAGAACCGACTTCGCCCGAACCCGCTTCCGAAAGCATCCAGTCAATGAGCGTCGCGAGATCGGGATTATCCAGCATTCGCCGTGGGTAGACGAGGAAGTAGGCAAGCGTGCTGGCAATATCCGTGCCGAAGGGTGCAATCAGCGCGCCCTCGGCAAGTTCACGGGAAACAAGCGAGCGCCGTGTCAGGGCAACACCATGTCCGGCCTTGGCCGCATCCAGCGCGCCATTGCTGTCGATAAACACGGTGCCACCGGAAGCGTCGACCTCTCTCGCCCCCGCCGTTTCGAGCCAGCGCCGCCATTCGTTACGATTTTCGTCGTGCAGCAGGGGAACGGATTGCAGATCGCCCGCCACCCGAAGCGGCCCGTATTTTTCAAAAAGCTGCGGCGAGCAGACGGGCAAGGTGCTGTCATCTATGAAGCGGATGCTCTCCAGCCCTTCATACCGGCCGAAACCATGCCGCACGGCCAGATCGACATCGTCCCTTGAAAAATCCACCAGCCGGTTGGTGACGCTGATGCGGACATCCACATGCGGGTGTCGCTGCTGGAAACCGGGCAGCCTCGGCATCAGCCATTGCACGGCAAATGTCGGCGTGCAGCTCAGCGTCAACACCGTAATCTCCGATCGCGCCGTCAGCTCCGCCGTCGCCTCGCGCATCATCCGGAATGCGGTGCGAAGGGAGCCATAATAACGCTCACCCTCACGCGTCAGCTGGATGCTGCGTGGTTTGCGGACAAACAGCTGTACGCCAAGCCGGGCTTCGAGCTCCCTGATCTGCAGGCTAACCGCGCCGGGCGTGACATTCAACTCGTTGGAAGCAAGCGTAACGCTGCGATATCGCGCGGCAGCTTCGAAGGCCTGCAATCCTTTCAGGGACGGAAGCTCCATTGCCATGATTTAGCTCAGCTCAATTATCTGACGAGAAACTATCGTTTGAAAACACCATAAAACGGGGAGTAAATAGAAGCAACAGGACGCGAAGCGACCGGAAACCGCGAATATCCAATTGAGGTGAACTCAACCCATATCGGGTGGATGGCAGCGATCCGATCTGCGACCATGTCAAAATTCATGCCCTTGGGAGACGAAGATGGCGATACAGAAACAGATGGATGCCGGCGAATGGGGGATGCTCGTCGCGCTCTCGCTCCTGTGGGGCGGATCGTTCTTTTTCATCGGCATCGCCGTCAAGGAACTGCCGCCCGTCACCATCGTCACGCTGCGCGTCAGCATGGCGGCCCTGGCGCTTCTCATCGTCTGCCGCATCATGGGCCTTCACCTGCCGCGCCAATGGGCCGTATGGCGCGCCTTTTTCGGCATGGGACTGCTCAACAACATCATTCCCTTCTGCCTGATCGTCTGGGGCCAGACCCATATTGCCAGCGGGCTGGCCTCGATCCTCAATGCGACGACGCCGCTCTTTACCGTCATCGTCGCCCATTTTCTGACCGCCGACGAGAAGATGACCGGTAACAAGCTGGCCGGCGTTCTCATCGGGTTTGTCGGTGTGGCCACCATGATCGGCCCGGCAGCCTTCGGCGGCGCGGTCTCCAGCCTTTGGGGTCAGATCGCCATTCTCGGCGCGGCCATCTCCTATTCCTTCGCGGGCATATTCGGCCGCCGCTTCAAGGCCATGGGCGTGCCGCCGCTGATGACCGCCACCGGCCAGATATCCTCCTCGACGCTGATGCTGATCCCGGCTGCTCTCCTCATCGACAAGCCATGGACGCTTGCCATGCCGAGCCTTGGCACCTGGGGGGCGCTCATCGGCATCGCCCTGCTGTCGACGGCGCTCGCCTATCTCATCTTCTTCCGCATTCTCGCCACAGCCGGCGCCACCAACCTCGCGCTCGTCACTTTCCTCATCCCCGTCAGCGCCATCCTGCTCGGTTCGCTCATTCTCGGCGAACAGCTGGAAATCAAGCATTTCGCAGGCATGGCGATGATCGCGGCCGGCCTTGCGGCAATCGACGGCAGGCTGCCGGCAAAACTAAGGAATTTCCTGCGCAAGGCACCCGCTTGACAGTGACAGATCGTAAAAGCATTCTCCCCTTCATGATCGCTATCAAGACGACAACCACCCGCCACATGACAATTACCGGTCAACCGGCAGGGAGAGGCATGTCCGCGCACTGAGCGATCAACATCCACCCCTGCCGATAAGAGCAGGGGTGTCACGCCTGCTCCGAACGCGCCACAAGGAGACAGGCATGAACATGAAACCAGCGGATATTACAAACAAGCCATTTGATCTGAAGGACGTTGTCCTGCGCGCGACCCGGCTTGAAGACGTCGAAGCCTTGACCGAAATGCTCAACCTGCCCGGCGTCCGGCACGGTACCCTTCGGCAACCTTTTCAGACGGTTGAAAAGACGAGAAAATCAATAGAGAACCGAGCTCCCACCGATATTGCCATCGTCGCGGACTGGCATGGGAAACTCATCGGAAACGCCGGATTATACCGCAGAGCCGGCCGACAGTACCATGTCGCCGATCTTGCGATGTCCGTTCACGACGATTTCGCCGGAAAGGGCGTTGGTTCAAGGCTTCTGGCGGCGCTCATCGATGCGGCCGACAATTGGCACGACATCCGCCGCATCGAACTGAACGTCTTCACCGACAACCCCGCCGCCATACGGCTTTATGAGAAATTCGGTTTCGAACGTGAAGGCACCTTGCGCAACGATGCGTATCGCGACGGCAAATATGTCGACGCCTATGTGATGGCGCGTCTGCGTTGATGTTTCAGGCAGATAGATGATCCGCAAACACTTCCCGAATGGTCCGGCGCGACCATTCGGCCATTTGTTCGTTGCGGCCGCGCTGCGCTTCAAGCGTGATCAGCGCCTTCCACAGCGCCCAGCCACGTCCGCGTTGCCAGGTGGCATCATCCCTATCCAGTGCCCGGCGAAACACGGCTCGGCTTTCCGTATCGAGCACATTCCATGCGAGAATGAGATCGGAAGACGGGTCGCCAACGCCGGAGCTGCCGAAATCGATGACCGCTGAAAGGCGGCCATCTTTGACGAGCAGATTGCCCTCTGCAATATCGCCATGCACCCACACACCCGGCCTCTGCCAGCGGCTGGAAAGGGCAAGCTGCCATATCTCCATGGCCAGCGCGCGATCGATCTCATCGTCAAGACGCGCCGCCGCCGCCTTCGCCTCGCCGTCATAGACTGCAAGCGACCCGCCGCGGTGGAAATTGTGCTCACCCGCAAGCGGGCCATCGGAGGCATCGATGCCATGCAGGACTTTCAAAAACGCCGCCACATCAACGGCTATGGTTGGAAGATCGATATGCCCGAGATGCCGGGCGAGAGGCTCGCCTTCAAGCCAGCCATAGACTGACCAGCAAAACGGATAATCCTCTCCGGGCTTGCCGAGCGCCAGTGGCTCCGGGATCGGAAGAGGCAAAAGAGGCGCAAGTTCCGGTAGCCACCGGTGCTCCTTCTCCACCTGCGCCACATAACGCTCAGCGCTTGGCAGGCGAACGAGCATATCCTCACCGAGGCGGAAGCTGCGATTATCCCAGCCGCTCAGTTCTACCGGCCTGACATCGAGCGCCGCCCATTGCGGAAACTGGCCTGCGATCAGCGCTCGAACCTGCTGCGTAGAGATGACGATGCGATCATCCATGTCCCGTTCCCCGTTTCAGGATGAGACCAGTAGCGGTGCAGAACAACGCGGCGATGACGGTGCCTCAGCCGCCGATCAGCGCCAGCCACTCGTCCTCGTCCATGGTCTGCACACCCAGCTCCGCCGCCTTGGCAAGCTTTGAACCTGCCCCCGGCCCGGCTACCAGAATATCCGTCTTCTTCGATACGGAACCGGCCACCTTGGCGCCCAGACTTTCCGCGCGAGCCTTCGCCTCGTCACGCGTGAATTTTTCGAGCGAGCCGGTGAATACCACCGTCTTGCCGGCCACTGGGCTGCCTTCCGTCGAGGGCTTCTCGGCCTCCTTCGGCTGCAACTCCCGTATCAACCGGTCGATGACATCGAGATTGCGCGGCTCCTTGTAGAATTCGATGATGGCGCGGGCCACGACCTCGCCGATGCCATCGATGCTGTTGAGCTCGGCCCAGGCATCGCTCGCCGGATCGGCGGCCGCCTTCATGGCCTCCTCGAAATGCTCATAGGTGCCGTAGGAGCGCGCCAGAAGCTTCGCCGTGGTTTCGCCCACATGACGAATGCCGAGCGCGAAGATCAGCCGGTGAAGATCGATCTCGCGGCGGGCATCGATGGCATCGAACAGCTTCTTGACGCTGACCTTACCGAAACCGTCGATATTTTCGAGCTTGGTAAGATGCGATGCCTCCTGCCGCGCCTTCAGCGTGAAGATATCAGGCGCAGTCTTGATCGACAGGGAAGGATCGTCGCTTTCGAAGAAGAAGTCGATCTGCTTGGTGCCCAACCCTTCTATGTCAAAGGCATTGCGCGAGACGAAATGTTTCAGATGCTCCACCGCCTGCGCCCGGCAGACGAAACCGCCGGTGCAGCGCGTGACCGAATCGAGTTTGCCGGTCTTCTCATTGCGCTCCCGCACCGCATGGCTGCCACAAACCGGACACTTCTCCGGAAACGCATACTTCACCGCCTCGGCCGGGCGCTTCTCCAGAAGCACATCCAGCACCTGCGGAATGACGTCGCCAGCACGCTGCACGATGACGGTATCGCCAATGCGGATGTCATGATCTTCAGGACGGATGCGCTCGCCGCTATTGCCGATACCCTCGATGTAATCGGCATTATGCAACGTCGCATTGGTGACGACGACACCGCCGACGGTGATCGGCGTCAGACGCGCAACCGGCGTCAGCGCACCGGTGCGTCCTACCTGGATTTCAATGTTCTCGACCGTGGTGAAGGCCTGTTCGGCCGGAAACTTGTGCGCGGTAGCCCAGCGCGGGCTGCGCGAACGGAAGCCAAGCCGTTCCTGAAGGTCCAGCCGGTCGACCTTGTAGACCACACCGTCGATATCGTAATCGAGGTCGGGTCGCGCGACGCCGATTTCATTATAATGTTCAAGCAATTGCTCGGCCGAAGTGAATCGCTTCATCAGCGGATTGACCGGAAAACCCCAGTCCCGGAACTTCTCGACGATGCCATATTGTGTGTCGGCAATCCGCGCCGGCTGGCCGCCATTCGAGACTTCGCCGAGCGCATAGGCGAAGAACCGCAGCTTGCGTTTCGCCGTCACATTGGCGTCAAGCTGGCGTAGCGAACCGGAGGCCGTGTTGCGCGGGTTCACATAGGTCTGCTTGCCGTCGGCCTCCATCTGCGCATTGAGCGCCATGAAGTCGCTCTTGGCCATATAGACCTCACCGCGCACCTCCACCACATCGGGCGCATCGGCAGGCAGTTCGTTCGGAATTTCCTTGATGGTCTTGATATTGGCGGTGACGTTCTCGCCCGTCGTGCCGTCGCCACGCGTCGCGGCCGTCTTCAGCTTGCCCTTCTCGTAGCGGATGGACATGGAAAGGCCGTCGATCTTCGGCTCGGCGGTAAAAGCGATGGAATCATCCGGCAGATGTCCGAGGAAGCGATAGACGGAGCTAACGAAATCCCGCAGATCTTCTTCGGAAAACGTATTGTCGAGCGAGAGCATCGGCCGCGCATGCACGATCGGCGCAAAGGTCGGAAGCGGTGTGAAGCCGACTTTCTTCGACGGGCTGTCGGCCCGCACCAGCGCCGGAAACGCCGCCTCGATGGCATCGTTGCGCCGCTTCAGCGCATCATAGTCCGCGTCCGAAATCTCCGGCGCATCCTTGCCATGGTAGAGCGCATCATGGCGGGCAAGTTCGGCCGCCAGAAACGCAAGTTCGGAAGAGGCCTCAAGCTCGGTCAGGTTTTCGACGGGTGTCTGGTCTTTCGACATGGAAGAAGCCTCACGGATGAATCTGCAATGCTTTTAGCGAATTATTGGCAAACACAAAACCATCCTCGCTTTTCAACAGGGGGGAATCCGCTATTCTGAACATCCGGATGAAACGGATGCCGGAGCCCCCATGGAACTCACCACCCTCATTGCCTTTGCAGCAGCCTTCTTCGTGTTCGCGGCCAGCCCCGGACCAGACAATATGACCATCGTCGCCCGCACCATCACCCATGGCGCCGCCTCCGGCCTCGCCTATGGGGCCGGGACTGTCGCTGGGATCTTGATTTTCCTCACACTTGCAGCCTTCGGCCTGTCCATCCTCGCCGCCGAAATGGGGACGGTTATGGCAGTGTTGCGCTATGGCGGCGCAGCCTATCTCATCTGGATGGGCTTCAAGCTCTGGACAGCGGAACCTGTCGTTCCCGATCTGCAACCCATGAATGGCGGCCGTAGCCTCATCTCGATATTCGCCACCGGAACCGCACTTAACCTCGGCAATCCAAAGATGCCGCTCTTTTACGTGGCATTGCTGCCAAACGTCGTCGGCGCTTCGCTGACCGTCGATCACCTTCTGGCGCTGGCGTCCGTCATCGTCGCGGTGGAAGCGATTGTTATCGGCGGTCATGTTGTTCTTGCCGTGCGGGCAAGAAAGCTGCTGCGGGAGCCGAGAATCGTCCGCAGGGTGAACCGGGCAGCTGGCGGGGTCATGATCGGCTCCGGCGTGGCGGTGGCCGTTAGCCGTTAATCCTTGGCGGCAAGCAGGCGGGCGGCCGCAGCCCTCGCCTCATCGGTCACCGAAGCGCCCGCAAGCATGCGGGCGATTTCTTCCGTGCGGTGGTTTGGCTCCATCGTCGCCACGCGTGTGGCGATACGCTCGCTTCCGTCGCCGGAAGGACCCTTGGAAATGAGAAGATGCGTCGCCGCCCGCGCGGCCACCTGCGGCGCGTGGGTGACTGACAGAACCTGCACGGTTTTCGACAGACGACGCAGCCGCTGGCCGATGGCATCCGCCACAGCCCCGCCGACGCCCGTGTCAATTTCGTCGAAAACCAGCGTCGGTGCGGAACCGCGATCCGCCAGCGCCACTTTCAGCGCCAAGAGGAAACGGGACAGTTCGCCGCCCGAGGCAACCTTCATAATCGGGCCGGGACGCGTTCCCGGATTGGTCTGGACGTGGAATTCGACAATGTCGATACCATCAGCCGTCGCCTGCTCCGGATCGGAGCTGACTTCGACGGTGAAGCGTGCCCGCTCCAGCTTGAGCGCCGGAAGCTCGGCCATGACAGCCTCGGAAAGTGCATTTGCCGCATGGCGTCGCTTTTCGGAAAGCGACTTCGCCGCACGGTCAAAATCGGCTTTTACGACGCCGAGATTGGCTTCGAGTTTGCCGAGCTTTTCCTCGCCCGCATCGAGATCTGCAAGATCCGCGACCATTTTTTCCGCAAGCGCCGGCAGATCAGGCACCGGGACATTATATTTGCGTCCGGCGGCGCGCAGCGCAAACAGCCGCTCCTCCACCCGTTCCAGCTCACGCGGATCGAACTCGGTGCGGCGCAGCGCCGCCTCCACTTCCATCTGCGCGTTGGAAAGACTGTCGAGCGCGGCATCCAGCAATTGCACGGTGTCTTCCAGCAATCCCGGTGCCTCGTGGCTCTTGCGCTCCAGACGCCGCATCATCGAAGCAATCATCGGCACAGGCGAAGCGTTGCCGTTCAGGAACTCGCTTGCTTCGGCGATATCGCCGGCAATACGTTCGGATTTCTGCATGATCGCCCGGCGGTCGGCAAGCTCGTCCTCCTCGCCGTCACGTGGCGAAAGCACTTCAAGCTCTTCGACGGAGGAACGCAGATAATCAGCCTCGCGGGCAGCAGCCTCCACCTTGGCGCGGTGGGTCTTTAACGCCCGCTCGGCATCTTTCCAGGTGCGGTAGAAACCCTGCACGGCACGGGCATCGTCGCTGAGCCCGGCAAAGGCATCCAGCAGCGTGCGGTGGGCATCGGTATCGACAAGGGCGCGATCATCATGCTGGCCGTGAATTTCGACCAGCAATTGCCCGAGCTGGCGCATCATCTGCACGCTGATGGCCTGATCGTTGATATAGGCCTTGGTCCGCCCGTCGGCGGATTGCACGCGGCGGAAGATCAGGTCGCCATCATCATCGAGACCGTTTTCACGCAGGAGAAGCCGTGTGGGATGACTGTTCGGGACTTCGAAAGTGGCGGTAACCTGCCCCTTCTCCTCCCCGTGACGCACCAGGCCGCCATCACCACGTCCGCCGAGAGCCAGCGACAGGCTGTCGAGCAGAATGGATTTGCCCGCGCCCGTCTCACCCGTCAACACGGAAAGGCCCGCCTCAAAGCCGAGGTCGAGCCTTTCAATCAGAACGATATCGCGTATCGAGAGCTGGACCAGCATGGCCTATGCCCTGTCTCAGGCGCCGATAAGCTTCTTGCCGGCACGCGAAATCCAGGACCCCTTGTTTTCACGCGGCTCCAGCCCGCCGCCCTTCAGCAGCTTGTAGGAATCCGCATACCATTGGCTGTCGGGATAGTTGTTACCGAGAACGGCGGCCGCAGTCTGCGCCTCGTCGGAAAGACCCATTGCGTAATAGGCTTCCGTCAGACGCGCCAGCGCTTCTTCGATCTGGTTGGTGTTCTGGTACTGCTCGACGACGATGCGGAAACGCGAGACGGCGGCGAGATATTCCTTGCGCTCAAGATAATAACGACCGACCTGCATTTCGCGGCCGGCGAGCTGGTCGCGCGCGAAACGGATCTTGGCCTGCGCGTCGGCGACATATTCCGAATCGGGATAGTCGTTGACCACCTTGTTCATCGCCTCGACCGTACGCTGCGCGGCGCGCTGGTCCTGCGTTACGTCGGAAATCTGCTTAGAATAGGCAAGACCGATCATGTACTGAACGTAGGCAGCATCCTTGGAGCGCGGATATTGGCGCAGGAAGCGGCTGCCCGATGCGATGGCCACGTCGTTCTTGTTGGTGCGCGTGGCGATGAAGGTCTGCATCACCAGAGCCTTCTGGCCCCATTCGGTAAAGGGATATTGCTTGTCGATCGCCTCGAACTTGCGTGAGGCTTCGGTCATGTTGCCGGCGTTCATGTTGGCAAGCCCCTGCTTGTACAGAACGTCAGGCGGATCGGTCTCAACGCCGAGCTTGGTAATGTCGATATCCGGATCGGACTGGCAGGCCGTGACGGCGACACTCGCACCGACCAACATCAACGAAACGGCGATCCCCCGCATCGTACCCTTCATTGCACCAGACCCTACATGCTTCATTCGACAGTTCCCACTTCCCGCGCAAATACATAAGCATCGGCTTTGCACTGGCGTTTCTAGCCATAAAAGCATCCGCAGGGCAACGCAATGATGACGCATTAACGCATTTTTATGGCATCCGCCCGCGCAATCGCATGAATATCAGGCGATATTAGGAAACATCTCGCCCGCATTACGAAAAAGCCGCCCCGAAGCGGAGCGGCTTTTCCTGTCAATCAATAGCCTGCAAACAAACTCAGGCCGACCAGGGGGCGAATTCCGGCATGTTGACCGGAACGAATTCGCGGGCACGTACCTGATTGCGGGCGGCCGGAGCCTCGACGATCTCATAGGCCGTGCGGTCGCTCAGGAGAGCCTTCAGCGCGTTCGCATTGACCTTGTGGCCGCCGCGATAGGAGCGGTAGGAGCCGATGAACTGAGCGCCGGCAAGCGCCAGGTCGCCCACGGCGTCCAGCGTCTTGTGGCGGACGAATTCATCCTTGGCGTAACGCAGGCCTTCCATGTTGATGACGCTGTTGTCGTCGGAGATGACAACCGAATTTTCAAGCGAGGAGCCGAGTGCATAACCGGCGGCCCACAGGCGTTCCACGTCACGCATGAAACCGAAGGTACGGGCGCGCGAAAGCTCGTTCTTGAACGTATCCGCCGTCAGGTCGCCCTTCCAGGACTGCTTGCCGATCAGCGGCGCGTCGAAATCGATATCGACTTCGAACCGCGTGCCGTCATAGGGACGGAACTCTGCCCAGGATGCACCCGAATCAATGCGGACCGGCTTGATGACGCGAATATAGCGACGCTTTGCACCGAGATTCTTGATGCCGGCCGATTCGATCGCCTCAATGAAAGGTGCGGAGCTGCCATCCATGATCGGCGCTTCCGGACCGTCAACTTCAACGACGAGGTTATCGAGGCCCATGGCGTAGATGGCGGCCATGACGTGCTCGATCGTTGCCACTGACTGGGATAGCGAACGGCCGAGCACGGTGCACAGGTCGGTATTGCCGACATTGGCAGACACCGCCTTCAACTCGGTTACACTGCCATTCTCGTGAAGGCGATGGAACACGATGCCCGTTCCGGCTTCTGCAGGCTGGAAGGTCATCGAAACCGGATTGCCGGAATGCACGCCAATGCCCTTGAGCTGAACAGCATTTGCGATAGTCGTTTGAAATCCGAGCAGTCCGATAGTCATGCGTATGTGCCTTGTTTTGCAAACCGCGCCGCTTCATGAAGCGCCGTTCAAGTTTTTCAAGCCGGTTTTTAAGGACCGGCAAAGTCAATGTTTTCCTCTACCCAGCCTAATACATACGCACATGTACGTGCCACGACAAATCACTGTTCGTTTCGGATTGTTACACGCGTAAATCATTGAAAACGTGAATTAATTTACTGTTAATAACGCAAAATAAACAAAACGCCCGGATCGTGTGATCCGGGCGTTTCAAGAGGCGTATGGAATCGCTCTTAGTTGGACTGGCGGCGCAGGAAGGCCGGGATTTCCAGCTGGTCGTCGTCGTGGTGGCTGGCCGAAGAAGGCGTCGCACGACCGTGATCGTCAAGCTGGCCACGACGCGGTGCGTAGAGGCTGGCTTCCGGCGAAAGCGGGGCGCGGCGCTGCTGCGGTGCCATGCTCGGCGCATCCATCATGTCGGAGGGAACTTCTTCCTCTTCGCGGCGGCCAAGCGAGTTGGTGATGCGCTTCAGAAGACCCATCGGGCCACGCTCTTCCTGGGCAGCAGGAGCGGCGTGGGTGCGGTGGTCCAGCTCGGCCTTGACGACCGGCGGGAAGTCTTCGACCTTCGGCATGCGCACCGGCTCGGGCTGGCGGGCAACCGGGGCGGGTTCCTGGTAGACAGGAGCCTGCGGCTGCTGCAGGCGCGGAGCCGGAGCGGCAACCTGTTCCGGGGCATGGTAGACCGGTGCCTGGGCAACCGGAGCCGGAGCGGCCTGCTGAACCGGCTGGGCCGGACGGAGAACCGGTGCTTCAGCCGGGGACGATGCGAACAGCTTGCTCTGCGGACGGAAATCCTGGGCCGGCTGCTGGTGTGCCGCGAAACCGAGTTCACGTTCCATTTCGGCTTCCGCCGAACGGATGGTCTGGGCGATCTGGTCTACGGTCTTTGGTGCCTGCGATGCTGTCTGGGCAGGCTGAACTGCGGCCGGAGCCGAAGCAACGGCCGCGGAAGGACGGATAAGCGGCTTGGCGGCAGCAGCGCGCATTTCGGCAACGTTCTGTTCGCCGATACCCGCAACGCGGTCGATGCCGGTGGCAACGACGGAGACGCGGATGAGACCTTCCAGAGCCTCGTCGAAGGTTGCGCCGAGGATGATGTTCGCATCCGGATCGACTTCTTCGCGGATACGGGTTGCAGCCTCGTCGACTTCGAACAGGGTAAGGTCGCGACCACCGGTGATGGAGATCAGCAGGCCCTGTGCGCCCTTCATCGAGGTTTCGTCGAGCAGCGGGTTGGCGATGGCCGCTTCCGCAGCCTGCATCGCACGGCCCGGACCGGAAGCTTCGCCGGTACCCATCATTGCGCGGCCCATTTCACGCATGACCGAGCGAACGTCGGCGAAGTCGAGGTTGATGAGACCTTCCTTCACCATCAGATCGGTAATGCAGGCAACGCCGGAATAGAGAACCTGGTCGGCCATGGCGAAGGCGTCGGCAAAGGTCGTCTTGTCATTGGCAATGCGGAAGAGGTTCTGGTTCGGAATGACGATCAGCGTATCGACGGACTTCTGCAGTTCCTCGATGCCCTGTTCGGCAAGACGCATGCGGCGGCCGCCTTCGAAGTGGAAAGGCTTGGTGACGACGCCGACCGTCAGGATGCCCTTGTTGCGGGCCGCCTGTGCGACAACGGGTGCTGCACCCGTGCCGGTGCCGCCGCCCATGCCGGCAGTGACGAAGCACATGTGGGTGCCGTTCAGGTGATCGATGATCTCATCGATGCATTCTTCAGCGGCGGCGCGGCCGACTTCCGGCTGGGAACCGGCACCGAGACCCTCGGTGACGTTGACGCCGAGCTGGATGACCCGGTCTGCCTTCGTCATGGTCAGTGCCTGCGCATCCGTGTTGGCGACGACGAAGTCGACGCCCTGGAGGCCAGCCGTGATCATGTTGTTGACAGCGTTACCACCGCCGCCACCGACACCGAAAACGGTGATGCGTGGCTTCAACTCGGTGATATCAGGCTTTTGCAGCTGTATCGTCATTTTACCATTCCTTCTTTCTCTGGCCGCATCGCCCCGCTGGCCGATTCTTGAAAACTCAACTCTGAAACCTCCGGCTTACGCCACAAGGCCACTCAAAAACTCTCTTTCAGCCATTGCCCTACCCGGGCTATCCGGCCGCTACCCGTACCAAACGGCGAGAACATTCCGCCTTGCGCCGCATGAATTTCGATATCCGCCACCTGCGGATAGATCATCAGTCCGCAGGCGGTTGAAAATGCCGGTCCCTTCGCCGCAACCGGAAGACCCGCAACCCCCATGGGGCGGCCGATACGAACGTTGCGGGCAAGAATGCGCCGTGCCGTTTCCGGCAGCCCCGTCAGCTGGCTTGCGCCGCCGGTCAGGACAACACGCTTGCCGACGATGGGGCTGAAGCCGGACTTCTGGATACGATCACGGATCAATTCCAGCGTCTCTTCGATACGCGCCCGCACGATGCGGGTTACAAGTGCTCTTGAAACTTGCGATGGTTGATCGCGATCATCTTCGCCAATCGGCGGGATCGAAATCATGTCGCGCTCATCCGCGCCATTCAGCAAAGCCGAACCATGCACCACCTTCAGTCTCTCCGCATCTTCGATTCGTGTCGAGAGGCCACGTGCAAGATCTGTCGTAACGTGATGGCCGCCAAGGCCGATCGCGTCGGTGTGAATGAGACGGCCTTCGGCGAAAACCGAAATCGTCGTGGTGCCGCCGCCCATGTCGATAGCCGCACAGCCAAGTTCGACCTCGTCATCCACCAGCGCCGCAAGACCGCTGGCATAAGGCGTCGCCACCATGCCTTCGACCGAAAGATGCGCGCGGTTGACGCAAAGTTCGAGGTTCTTCAGCGCCGTGCGCTCGACCGTCACGACATGCATGTCGACGCCGAGAAGGTCGCCATACATCGACAGCGGATCGCGGATACCGCGCTCGCCGTCCAGCGAATAGCCCGTCGGCAGCGAATGCAGGATCGCCCGATCCTGACGCATGGACTGCTGGCTTGCCGCCACCAGAACCTTGCGCAGATCGCTTGCTTCCACTTCCTGGCCGCCGAGATCGATGCTCGCGGTATAGATGTCGCTCGCCAGTCGTCCTGCCGAAACATTGACGATCAGGCTGTCGACGGTAAGCCCCGCCATGCGCTCGGCCGCATCGACCGAAAGACGGATAACGCCTTCCAGCGCGTCCAGATCGGCGATCACACCGGATTTCACGCCGCGCGAACGCTGGTGGCCAATACCGATGATTTCGACCTTGTGGGTGCGGCCGGGCAAGATTTCGCTTTCCTGACGCGGCGTCAGCCGGCCGATCATGCACACAACCTTGGTCGAGCCGATGTCGAGAACAGAAACGATGTGGCTGCGCTTGGAGGAAAGCGGCTTCAGACGAGGCAGGCCGAAATGGGAAGAACCAAAAAAGCTCATGTGTTCTTCTCCGCTTTCTTGAGTGCCTTCGTGCGTGCATCCACCGCGGTCTGG
The DNA here is from genome assembly GCF_018873185.1 of Rhizobium sp. X9. Classification (NCBI taxonomy): domain Bacteria; kingdom Pseudomonadati; phylum Pseudomonadota; class Alphaproteobacteria; order Hyphomicrobiales; family Rhizobiaceae; genus Rhizobium; species Rhizobium sp. X9. The sequence continues at coordinate 1,916,049 of NZ_CP071311.1, forward strand.
CGACGGGCTGTCGCGCCCTCGGTCAACTGGATCGTCGTGCGATCCGCCAGCCGCAGATCGACGGCGGCGACATCACGGGACAGGACTTTTTCCTCGAGATCGAGCCGCGCGAGCAATTGCAGCGCCTGCGGCAGGTTTTCTTCCGGCAGCTTGACGACGATGCCGTTGTCGAGATGCAGATCCCAGCGGCGCCCGGCAATGCGCACATAGGCGCGGACACGGGTGCGGATTTCCGGCCAGTCGGCCAGCTGCTGGACAAAGCCGGCAGCGCCCGTTTCCGCATCACGTCCGACGAAAAGCGGCAGGGCGGCGAATTTATTGTCGCGCAGCGGCGCGATCACGCTGCCGCTTTTTTCGATCAGCGACAGTTCCGAACCGTGCTGCCAGATGCCGAAGGCCTCACGCTCCTTCAACCGAACCTCAACCGTCTTCGGATAGACCTTACGGATATCGACATCTTCCACCCAGGGAAGCTGGACGAGCTTGCGACGCGCAGCATCGATATCGAGCGCAATCAGCGAGGTGCTGCCGTCGAGGCCGAGAAGCTGGAAGACCTCGATTTCGGAAGTCTGCAAATTGCCGGAAACCTTGACGTCTTCAACGGCAAAACCAGCGGCCGATGTCGTGGTCTGGGTAACGATATTGGTGTGTCCGCCGAGCGACATGCCGTAAAGCCCGGTCACCGCGTAGAAGGCGACGGCAGAAATGGTGCCGGTATGGGCCGGAATGTGAATGCGCCCGGTCGCGAGGCTGACGCAGAAGCGCACGACGCGACGCATCGGACGCGGCAGCACCCTGCGATCGTCGGCATTGGCCGCCGCCGCATATTGCTCGCGCTTTTTTGCCGTCGACTTTTTGCCGATCACCGCAAACACGAAGCGTCCTCCACCATCCAGCTGACAAGGTTACCAAAGGAGCGGCCAGCATGAGCCGCCATTTCCGGCACCAGGGAGGTCGGCGTCATGCCCGGCTGCGTATTCACTTCAAGCCAGATAACTTCGCCATCTTCTGAGAAGCGGTCGTCGTAACGAAAGTCTGAACGGCTTACGCCACGGCACCCGATCGCCTGATGTGCCATAACCGCCAGTGTTTGAATTTTTTGGTAAATTTTCGGTGAAATTTCTGCCGGAATGACATGCTTTGAGCCACCGGCAGCGTATTTAGCGTCATAATCATAGAAATTGTGACCGAGCGGCACCACTTCCGTGACGCCAAGCGCCTCGCCGTCAAGCACACCGCAGGTCAGTTCGCGGCCATGAATATAGCGCTCGACCATCACCTGATCGCCGTAACGCCATTCCGACGAGGTAAGAATCTGCGGCGGATGCGACTGGTCTTCCTTGACGATGACAACACCGAAGCTCGAACCTTCGCGCACCGGCTTCACCACATAGGGAGGCGAAAGCGGATGCTCGCTGGTGAAATCGAAGCGGTTCATGACGCGCTCGACAGCAACCGGAACACCGGCAGCCGCGGCCACTTTCTTCGCCTGCGCCTTGTCCATGGCGAGCGCCGAAGCAAGCACGCCGGAATGGGTATAGGGAATGGCAAGATATTCGAGAATGCCCTGAATGGTGCCATCTTCACCGAAAGGCCCATGCAGGGCATTGAAGGCGACGTCGGGACGCAATTCATCGAGCACGGCGGCGACATCGCGGCCCACGTCGACACGGGTAACCTTGTACCCCTCACCCTCAAGGGCGAGCGCGCAAGCGTTCCCCGACGACAGGCTAACCGGCCGCTCCGAAGAAAACCCACCCATAAGAACAGCTACGTGCTTGCCGCTCATCGATACCTCTGACACCAACTCTCCGTTACAAACCACGCCCAGACCGACCGAATTTACGAACGGTGATTCTGGCACATGATCCTTGAGATCAGTTAAACGCCATTAAGGTTAATGAATCGTTTACTTTCGTTAACCGCCGCGCCCAACATGCCGAGTTCCGTTAAAGAATCAGCATCGATCCGGATTCCCTCCTTGGAATCAGAGAGTTGCACGGATTGCAACATGCAGCTTTTCAATGATCGGAAATAAAATGGCAGCGCTGCGCCCGCTTTTAACCGATGAAGGCAAGACCGAAACGTTAACGGGAGGCGCTTTTCCCCAGCGAAAATAATCTGCCGTTTCAGCATTTTAAAACGATGGCCTGAATCAGTCTCTCAATCGCCGGATCGCGCTTCAGGAAGGCACAACAGCAACTGTCGCATTCATAGATCACATTATTTGCAATATTTCTTTTTTAGCATTCCATAGGAACAAAAATTGCGTTAACGCAGTCATCGCCTCCCAAGGCACTACATTCCACTCCTCTGAAATGGAACCAAACCATGACTGACGCGATATCTTCGGTATCGTCGACAGCTGGCAATTCGAACGTTGTAAAGACAAATTCGCCTGCACGAGTTCTCACTGCCAGCCTGGTCGGCACGACCATCGAGTTTTTCGATTTCTACGTTTATGCCACGGCCGCAGTGCTCGTGTTCCCGGCATTGTTCTTCCCGAACAACGATCCGATGACGGCGCTTCTGGCATCCTTCGCCACCTTCTCCATCGCCTTTTTCGCCCGTCCGCTCGGCGCGGTCGTGTTCGGTCACTACGGTGACCGTGTCGGCCGCAAGACCACGCTTGTTGCAGCCCTTCTGACGATGGGCGTGTCGACGGTCGTGATCGGCCTTCTGCCGACCTATGAGACGGCAGGCGTTCTGGCGCCGCTGTTCCTGGCGCTTTGCCGTTTCGGTCAAGGCTTCGGCCTTGGCGGCGAATGGGGCGGTGCAGTTCTTCTCGCTACGGAAAACGCTCCTCCCGGCAAACGCAGCTGGTACGGCATGTTCCCGCAGCTCGGCGCACCTGTCGGCCTGTTCCTCTCCTCCGGCGTCTTCTGGATTCTCCTCCACTTCATGTCGCAGGAGGCCCTTTTGAGCTGGGGCTGGCGCATTCCCTTCGTCGCCTCGATCATCCTGATCGCAGTCGGTATGTGGGTTCGCCTGTCGATCACCGAAACGCCCGACTTCCAGAAGGCTATCGAAAAGGAAGAGCGTGTGGCCGTGCCGGTCGCGGAACTGTTCCGCAACCACAAGCGCAGCCTCGTGCTCGGCACTTTCGTGGCGCTGGCCACCTTCGTTCTGTTCTATATCGGCACTGCCTATCTGCTTTCCTACAACGTCAAGGTCCTGAAAATCCCGTTTCTCGACGCCCTGGAAGTGCAGATCGTCGGCTCCATCGTCTTCGGTATCTTCATCCCGATCGCCGGCAAGCTCGCCGAGAAATTCGGCCGTCGTGAGATCCTGATCCTGACGACGGTGCTGATCGGCCTGTTCTCCTTCCTGCTGCCCAGCCTGATGACTGGCGGCGAGGGCTCGATCTTCATCTTCGCGGCCCTTGCCATGACGCTGATGGGCATGACCTACGGTCTGATCGGAACGGCGCTCGCCGCCCCCTTCCCGACCCGCGTACGCTACACCGGCTCGTCCATCACCTTCAATATGGCCGGCATCTTCGGCGCATCGCTGGCGCCTTACATCGCCACGTGGCTGCAGGTGAATTACGGCATGGGATATGTTGGTTATTACCTCTGCGTCTCCGCCATCATCACGCTGGCGTGCATCCTGCTTTCCCGCAAGGACGAAGTCTGAACCACATAAAATCTCGACAGCAAAAAGCCCGCGAAACACCTGTTTCGCGGGCTTTTATTTTCGCTACCAATCAGCGTCCCGGATGTTTGTAGTGGTCGTATGCCAACCAGCATAATCCTATTGCCGAGACCAGCCAGGGAAATACATACCAGATGAATATTTGCGAGGTCATAATCTCAAGCCTCCAAGCACACGTCTTGCAATCAAATGTAGTATAACGGCCCCTAAAATCCAACCAGTCATGACGACAACGCTGAAAATACTCGTAGAGGTCGGCGTCAATGATAACGCCTGACCGACTACACCCAGGGCAATAAAGGCCGTGGAAAGCCGGTCCAGCGCATTGGCCAAGAGTTTGCGGCGCTCGTTGGAAACGATATCCAACCGACGCCGCTCCCGCTCATCCTCAACCGTTGCCCCGTCGCCGGCCATTCACCCTCAAGCCCCCAGGAAAGGCTCCACTTCCCGACCCGGCATGAACAAGCCAAGGCGCTTGATTTCCCATTCCAGCCGGATGCCGGATTTTTCGAATACACGCTTGCGAATGGTCTCGCCCAGATATTCCAGATCGTAACCGGTCGCATGGCCGGTATTTATCATGAAATTGCAGTGCAGCGACGACATTTGCGCGCCGCCAATGACCAGACCACGGCCACCGGCTTCGTCGATCAGTTCCCAGGCGGAATGACCTTCGGGGTTCTTGAAGGTCGATCCGCCGGTCTGTTCGCGGATCGGCTGCACGGTTTCGCGGTGATGCCGCACGGCGTCCATATCCGCGCGGATCTTCGCACGGTCTTCGGGATAACCCTCAAACAGCGCGCCGGTAAAGATCAGGCCCGCATCCGCGCCGGAATGGCGATAGCTGTAACCCATGTCGGCATTGGAAAGCACATGCTGGTTGCCCTGGCGGTCGACCGCATAGACCTCCACGACACGCTCGCGCGTTTCACCGCCATTGGCGCCCGCATTCATGCGCAGCGCACCGCCGATGGAGCCGGGAATGCCGTAATAGAAATGGAAACCGCCAATGCCATTATCCATGGCCATGGCCGCAATATGCTTGTCCGGGCAGATCGCGCCGGCCTTGATGCGGTTTTCACCGGCAAGCTCTACCTGGCCGAAGCCCTTGGCCGACAGACGGACGACGACGCCAGGAATGCCACCATCGCGCACCAGAAGGTTCGAGCCGACGCCGACCACGGTCAACGGCACGTCTTCCGGCAGAATTTTCAGGAAGGTAATCAGATCGTCGGCATCGTGCGGCTGAAACATCACCTCCGCAAGACCGCCGGCTCTGAACCACGTCACGCGGTCCATGGGCGCATCCGGTGTCAGACGTCCCCGCAATTCATTTACCCCGTCGCCGAGCCTCCCCAGCAATTTAACCCCATCGACCTGTCTCATTCAGACTTTCCTGATATGCTCTTCAATTCCGAAGGCAGCGCTGCTGCCCATTGCGTGATATTCCCAGCCCCCAAGAGAACCACGAAATCACCCGGATTCGCAATGCCTGCAACCACGGAGGCGAGATCTTCCCGTTTTTCGAGAAAACGGGCGTCGCGGTGACCGGCGGCCTTGATGGCCGAAACCAGCGCTTCCGAGCTCGCGCCTTCGATCGGATCTTCGCCCGCGGCATAGACCGGAGCAAGGATAATCGTGTCGGCATCGTTAAAACAATGCGCGAAATCGTCAAACAGGCTGGAAAGCCGGCTGTAGCGGTGCGGCTGGTGCACGGCGACGATGCGGCCCTTGCAGGCTTCGCGCGCCGCCGCCAGCACGGCCTTGATCTCGACCGGATGGTGGCCGTAATCATCGAAGACCTGTACGCCGTTGGCTTCACCCGTCAGCGTGAAGCGGCGCTTGACGCCGGCAAAGGAGGCAAGCCCCTTCTTGATGTCGGCTTCCGAAATGCCGAGACGATTGGCGACCGCAATCGCGGCCGTGGCATTCGACACATTGTGGCGACCGGGCATCGGCAGGACGAGGTCCTTGAAGGAGAATATCTTGCCGGTGCGGCGGCGGCGGATTTCCACGTCGAAGATCGACCGCGTGCCGTCGATGCGTACATTCGAAAAACGCACGTCGGCCTGCGGGTTCTCGCCATAGGTGATGACCTTGCGGTCCTCGATCCGGCCGACCAGCGCCTGCACTTCCGGATGGTCGAGGCACATGACGCCAAAACCGTAGAACGGCACGTTCTCGACAAACTGGCGGAACGCGGCGCGCACGGCATCGAAATTGCCGTAATGGTCCAGATGCTCGGGATCGATATTGGTGATGACGGCCACATCGGCCGGCAGCTTCAGGAAGGTGCCGTCGGATTCATCGGCCTCGACCACCATCCACTCGCCCTCGCCCATCCGGGCATTGGTGCCGTAGGCGTTGATGATGCCGCCATTGATGACGGTCGGGTCAAGATTGCCGGCTTCCAGCAGCGTCGCGACCATGGAGGTGGTCGTGGTCTTGCCGTGCGTACCGCCGATGGCGATGGCATTGCGGAAACGCATCAGCTCCGCCAGCATTTCGGCACGGCGAACGATCGGCAGGTGTTTTTCCCGCGCGGCGATGAGTTCCGGATTGCTTTTCTTGATGGCGGTGGAAACCACCACGACCTCGGCATCACCGATATTATCCGCCGTATGGCCGACAAAAACCTCGATACCCTTGTCGCGCAGGCGCTGCACATTGGCGCTATCGGCCTGATCCGACCCCTGAACGCGATGGCCGAGATTGTGAAGCACTTCGGCAATGCCGCTCATGCCGATCCCGCCTATGCCGATGAAATGGACAAGGCCTATGGCTTTCGGCATCTTCATGCCCCAACTCCTTCATTCTTCTTCTTGAATTCCTGTACGGACTGGCCGGAAGCAATTGCCTCGACCAGATCGGCCAGCACATCAGCCGCATGCGGTTTACCGGTCGCCTTTGCCGCCGCCGCCGTCGCGCTCAAACGGTCAGGCTCGGAAAGCGCCGACGACAAAAGGCTGGAAAGCTTCTGCGGCGATAGTTCCGCCTGCTTGATGACGTTTGCGCCGCCGGCTGCTGAAAGCGCTGCCGCATTGGCGGCCTGATCGTGATCCAGCGCATGCGGATAAGGCACGAGGATCGACGGACGGCCGATGACCGACAGTTCCGACACCGTCGAAGCGCCGGAACGGCTGATGACCAGATCGGCCTCGCCAATACGTGAAGCCATGTCGCCGAAGAAGGGCGAAACATCCGCTTTCACGCCGAGCTTCTGATAGGAGGCGATCACGCTGTCCTTGTCTTCGGGGCGAGCCTGCTGGGTGACGACGATGCGCTTGCGCTGCTCGTTCTTCAAAAGGCAGATCGCTGCCGGCACGGCGCTGGAAAAGAACTGCGCGCCCTGGCTGCCGCCAAAAACGACGAGCTGGAACGGTTCATCCGTCTGCGAGGGTGTATAGGGTATCTCCGACGCCGCCAGCACCGCCGGGCGAACGGGGTTGCCGGTGGCCACGGTCTTGTCTGAATATTGGCCGTTGGCGGGCGGCAGGAAACCGCCGGCAATTGCTTTCACCCGGCCGGCCAGCGCTTTGTTGGCGCGGCCCATAACCGCATTCTGCTCGTGAATGATCGACGGCACGCCAAGCCCGGTCGATGCCAGAAGCGGCGGCACGGTGGGATAACCACCGAAGCCGACAACCGCGACCGGCTTCAGCTTCGTGACCAGCCGGCGCGCTGAACGCAACCCTGTCCATAATTTCCACAGCGAACGCGCCACGGAAATCGGGTTCTTCGAACCGATGGTGGCAGATGGCACCACATGAATTTCATCCGCCGGGAACTTGCCGGCATAACGCTCGGCGCGGCTGTCGGTGACGAGATGCACCTGATAACCGCGTTCTTTCAGCGTATGCGCCAAAGCCTCAGCTGGAAACACGTGACCGCCGGTTCCCCCGGCGGCAAGAAGAACAATACCCTTGCTCATGATACTTTACTCCGCGGGAACGCCGGAACCGACGCGGAAGAAACTCCGCTCCTGCGCCCGCTTTTCGGGTCTGTGGCGTGTCAGCGCCAGAAGGAAGCCGGCGGTCACGCAGATCGCCATCATCGACGAACCGCCATAGGAAATCAGCGGTAGAGTCATGCCCTTGGCGGGCATCAGTTCCAGATTGACGCCGATATTGATCATCGACTGCATGCCGATCTGCAAAACGAGGCCGGCCACGGCGAAGCGGCAGAAATCGTCCTTTTCCTTGAAGGCGTGCGACAGGCCGCGCAGCACGATGAAGGCGAAGATCGCCACCAGGAACATGCAGAAAACGATGCCGAATTCTTCCGCCGCCACCGAGAAGATGAAGTCGGTATGACTGTCCGGAATGATGCGCTTGACGATGCCCTCGCCCGGTCCGCGTCCGAACCAGTCGCCGCGAATGATCGCCTCGCGCGCCGTATCCACCTGGAACGTATCGCCTTCGCCCGTCCAGAAACGGTCGATACGGCCGGCAACGTGCGGCAGCAGCAGATAGGCGGAGATGATGCCGCCGACGCCGAGACCGCCGAGCATGATGATCCAGAACCACGGCACCCCGGCCATGAAGAACATGCCGCCCCAGACCACGGAGGTCAGGATCGTCTGGCCGAAGTCGGGCTGGGCGATCAGGAGCGCCGCCACAATGCCGAAGGTGATGATCGCAAAGAGGTTACCCGGAATTTCAGGATGGCGTGCCCGCTCGGCGAAAAGCCAGGCGCAGACGATGACGAAAGCAGGCTTCATGAATTCCGATGGCTGGATGGAAAAGGTGCCGATGGAAATCCAGCGTCTCGCACCCTTGACCTCGATGCCGAAGAATAGCGCGAAGATCATCATCAGCAGCGAAGCGATAAGCATGATGACCGCCACGCGCCGCACCTGACGCGGCGACAGGAAGGACAGGCCGACCATGATCGCCAGCGACGGCACCATGAACATCGCCTGACGCTCGACGAAGAAGAAGCTGTTGAGACCGATACGCTCGGCAACCGCCGGTGACGCCGCAAAGGACAGCATCAGTCCGATGCCCATCAATGCGATGAACGCCGCCAGAAAGAAACGGTCGATGGTCCAGAACCATTCCGCGACCGGACCGCGATCAACTCGGCTTACCATGGCCTTCAGCCCCCTTTTCCAGAGTCAACCAGCATCGTCATGCCATCGAGCGCCGCAACCTGCGCGACGAACGAATCACCTCTGATCTCAAAGTTCTTATATTGATCGAAGCTTGCGCAAGCCGGGGATAACATCACGATATTGCCGGCCGTCGCATCTTTTTCCGCATCCGCGGCCGCATGTTGTAAAGCCTTGTCCAGCGTGCCGGATATTTCATACGGCACAGCCTCGCCAAGCGTCGCGGCAAATTCCGCTGCCGCCTCGCCGATCAGATAGGCCTTGGCGATGCGGGGGAAGAGCGGCGAGAGGCTGGTGATGCCACCCGCTTTTGGCAGGCCGCCGGCGATCCAGTAGATGCGGTCGAAGCTTGAAAGCGCCGGTGCAGCAGCATCGGCATTGGTAGCCTTGCTGTCGTTGACGAAGGTGACGTTGCCACGGCGTCCGACAGGCTGCATGCGATGCTTGAGGCCCGGGAAGGATTTGAGACCGGCCCGAATCTCGTCTTCGGTAACACCGACCGCAAGGCAGGCGGCAATTGCCGCCGCCGCATTCTGCGCATTGTGGCTGCCGCGAAGGGTCTGGATGCCGTCGAGATCGACCAGCAGCGCGGACGTGCCACCATGCGCCCGCAGGATGCGGCTGCCCTCAGCATAAAGACCTTCGGAAACGACATTGCGTTTGGAAATGCGCTCGACCTTTACCCCGGCACGCTCGATACGGTCGGCGATCAGTGTCGAATGACTGTCATCCACACCGACAATTGCCGTGCCGCTGCCAGCCACCAATCGCTCCTTGACGTCAGCATAGTGCTGCATCGTGCCATGCCGGTCGAGATGATCGGGCGTCAGATTGAGAAGAATTCCGGCGGTCGGATTAATCGTTGGCGCGAGATCGATCTGGTAGGACGAGCACTCGACAACATAGAAACGTTGCGCCTTCGGCGGATCGAGGCTCAGCACCGCCGTACCGATATTGCCGCCCAGCTGCGTATCGCGGCCGGATGCCTTGAGAATATGCGCGATTAGCGCCGTCGTTGTGGACTTGCCGTTGGTGCCGGTAATCGCGATGAAAGGGCAATCCGGCGCATGAGCGCGGCGCTCACGGATGAAAAGCTCGATATCGCCGATGATCTCGACACCCGCTGCCTTGGCAAGGTCCACCGACCAGTGCGGTTTCGGATGCGTCAAGGGCACGCCGGGCGCCAGCACGAAGGAGGAAAAGGAGGGCCAGTCTATCGTCCGCAGGTCCGCCGTCGTAATGCCTTCGGCTTCAGCCTTGGCGACGCTATCGGGATTGTCGTCGAAGGCGACGACCTCCGCCCCACCCGCGACCAGTGCGCGGGCGGTGACGAGACCCGAACCGCCAAGCCCGAAAAGCGCGACCTTCTTACCTCTGAACGACGTGACCGGGATCATCGCTCACCTCAGCTTCAGGGTGGCGAGGCCGAGCAGCGCGAGGCCAACGGAGATGATCCAGAAACGGATCACCACCTGGCTTTCCGTCCAGCCCTTTTTCTCGAAATGGTGGTGGATCGGCGCCATCAGGAACACACGCCTGCCGGTTCGCTTGAACCAGAAAACCTGGATGATAACCGACAGCGTTTCCATGACGAAGAGACCGCCGACGATGACCATGACGATCTCGTGCTTGGTGGCGACAGCGATGGAGCCGATGAGGCCGCCGAGCGCCAGCGAACCCGTATCGCCCATGAAGATGGCGGCAGGCGGCGCGTTGAACCACAGGAAGCCGAGGCCCGCGCCGATGACCGCGCCGACAATGACGGCGAGTTCACCCGTGCCGGGCACGAAATTGATCTGCAGGTAATTGGCGAAAACCGCGTTACCGGCAAGATAGGCGATCACGCCAAAGGTAGCAGCCGCGATCATAACGGGCACGATGGCGAGACCATCGAGACCATCCGTCAGGTTCACGGCATTGCCCGCACCGACGATGACAAAAGCACCGAACAGCACAAAGAAATAACCGAGATTGATCACGAATTCCTTGAAGAACGGAAACGCGATAGAGCTGCCGAGCGTGCCGCCATGCGGGGCGGAAGCGAGCGCCATCTTCATCATGAAGAACACGGCAATCGCCGCGATCAGGAATTCGATGCCAAGACGCGCCTTGCCGGAAAAGCCCTTGTCGCTCTGCTTCGTTACCTTCAGGTAATCATCGTAGAAGCCGATGGCTCCGAAACCGAGTGTCACCATCAGCACGGCAACGACGTAGACGTTCGACAGGTCACCCCACAGCAGCGAGCCGCCGAGAATACCCGCAAGGATCATGAGCCCGCCCATGGTCGGCGTGCCGGCCTTCTTGAAATGGGTCTGCGGCCCGTCGGCGCGGATCGGCTGGCCCTTGCCCTGGCGCACGCGCAACGAGTTGATGATCGCCGGTCCAAACAGGAAGACGATCAACGCAGAGGTGAACATCGCCGCACCCGCCCGGAAGGTGATGTAGCGGAAGAGGTTGAAGACTTGAACTTTATCCGACAGTTCGACGAGCCAGATCAGCATAATTGCCCTTTCAAAAGGCTATTTCAGACTTGGCGTTCCGTCTCGGGGAATGCCGGATACTTGTCAAGCAGGGCGGCGACAATCTTGCCGAAACCGAGGCCAAGTGACGATTTTACCATCAGCGCGTCTCCCGGTTGCACCCATTGCAGGGCGAAATCGGTGAGTTCCGCCGTCGTCGGGAACCAGATGACGGTGACGCTGTCCGGCAGCGCATCGCGCAGCGCCGCCATCGCCTCCCCCGCGAGCCAGACATGCTCGATGCCGGCCGCAAGCAGCGGCCCGGCCAGCTCTTCATGCAGCTGCGCGGAAAATTCGCCCATCTCAAGCATGTCGCCAAGAACGGCAACGCGCCGGCCGTGGCCCTGCGTTTCCGTTTCCGCCAGCACGGCAATCGCCGCGCGCATGGAAGCGGGGTTGGCGTTATAGCTTTCATCGATCAGCAGGAACGAACCGCTTTCAATCGTCAGGCGGTGGCGCTGGCCGCGCCCTTTCACCGCCTCGAGCGTTCCGAGCGCTTCAAAAGCGCGGTCAAGATTGGCGCCCGTCACGGCGACGGCACCAAGCACCGCCATGGCGTTGTCGGCGATGTGACGTCCGGGAACATTGAGATGCAATTCGCTGGTCTCGCCGTTCAGGATCGCCCAGATGGTCGAACCCGCAGGCGTGCTTTCAAAGTCGGCGAGCCGGAAATCGGCCTTGGCGTGCTGCCCGAAGGTCAGGATGTGCTCTATGCCCTGTTCCTGTGCGGCCTCTTCAAGCTGCTCGAACTGGGCATTGTCGCGGTTGAGGATGACGGAGCCACCCTCCTCAAGCCCTTCGAATATTTCCGCCTTGGCCGCGGCGATCTCTTCAATATTCTTGAAATTGCCGAGATGGGCGGGAGCGATGGTCGTGATGATCGCCACATGCGGACGCACCATCTTGACCAGCGGGCGAATTTCGCCGGAGTGGTTCATGCCGATTTCGAAAACGCCGAACTCGGTATCCGCCGGCATACGCGCCAGCGTCAGTGGCACACCCCAGTGATTGTTAAAGGATGCGACCGCCGCATGAACCCGGCCCGACGGCTCCAGAGCCTGCCGCAGCATTTCCTTGGTGGTCGTCTTGCCGACGGAACCAGTCACCGCGATGATGCGTGCCGAAGTTCTCTCGCGCGCCGCAATGGCGAGTTTGCCGAGTGCGGCAAGCACGTCCTCGACCACGATCATGGGCACGGTGAGCCGGCCGAGCGCCGGCAGCTTGGCTTCGGCAACGACCAGGAGACCGGCTCCATTGGCAACCGCGAAACTGGTGTAATCATGGCCGTCGACCCGATCACCCTTGATGGCAAAAAAGGCTTCGCCCGCCTTGACGGTCCGGCTGTCGATGGAAATGCCGGTGATTCCTGTCGGCAGGTTGCCAACGGGGCGTCCTGCCGTGATGGCGATCATGTCGGCGACTGTCCATAACCAGCTCAAATCTTCAATCCTTCCAGCCCTGCCAGCGCAGCGCGCACCTGTTCATGATCGGAAAACGGCAGCGTCACGGAACCGACGATCTGCCCCTCTTCATGCCCCTTGCCTGCGACGATCAGCGTATCGCCGTTGGAAAGCAGCGAAACCGCATGGTGGATCGCCTGCGACCTGTCGCCGATTTCCACTGCACCCGGCGCCGCCGCCATGACCTCGGAACGGATCGTTGCGGCATCTTCCGAGCGCGGATTGTCGTCGGTAACGATGACGATGTCGGAAAGCCGCGTCGCAACCTCGCCCATGATCGGGCGCTTGCCCTTGTCGCGGTCGCCGCCGCAGCCGAAGACGGTGATGATGCGGCCCGAGGTGAAGGGCCGGACCGAAGTGAGCACGTTTTCCAGCGCATCCGGCTTATGGGCATAATCCACATAGGCAAGCGCGCCGTTCTTCGTCTGGCCCACCAGTTCCAGACGACCGGCAGCGCCGATCAGCTTTTCGAGCGCCTTCAGCGCGGTTGCCGCGGGAACGCCGGTGGACATGGCAAGACCAGCGGCGACGAGAGCGTTCGCAACCTGAAAATCACCCGCTAAGGGGATGTCGACTTCATAAATCTCGCCGTCATGGTGCACTTCGATCATCTGCTTGTGACGGAAGTGCTCAACACGCTTCAGGGCCAGATAATCGCCCTTGCGGCCGACCGTACGAACATCGAGACCCGCTTCGCGCGCCGCGCGGATTGCTTTTTCCGACCACGGATCGTCCGCAAAGATAATGGCGGGCGCGCCCTTTTCCATCAGCGTATCGAACAGCCGCATCTTCGCGGCCATATAGTCCTCGACGGTCGGATGATAATCCATGTGGTCGCGGCCGAGATTGGTGAAACCGGCCGCTGCAAGCTTCACGCCGTCGAGGCGGCGCTGATCGAGGCCGTGGCTCGAAGCCTCCATGGCCGCATGGGTCACGCCTTCGGCCGCAAGCTCGGCGAGAAGCGCATGCAGCGTCACCGGATCAGGCGTGGTGAGCGCGCCGTAGTCTTCGCGGCCGGGTGCAATCACACCTGTCGTGCCGATCTGTGCTGCAGCATGGCCCGCGAAAGCCCAGATTTGCCGGACGAAAGAGGCAACGGAGGTCTTTCCCGCCGTGCCGGTGACGGCAACCATGGTCTCGGGCTGTTTTCCGTAAAAACGGGAAGCGGCAAGGGAGAGATAAAGGCGCGGATCAGTCACCGAAAGCACCGGCACGTCGGCATCCACGGGATGCCCGGAAACGACGGCGACCGCACCCTTGGCAACCGCATCCTTCACATAGGCCGCGCCATCCGCCTTGGTGCCGGCAACCGCCACGAACAGGCTGCCGGGCTGCGCCCTGCGGCTGTCTGCGGTTATCCCCCCGATTTCGATCGCCCCGATCTCAGACAGGAGCAATTCATTCAATTCCGGAAACGCGTTTCCGGATATATCTCGCAAATTCATCGACTGTGTCCGTCTTGTCCCCCCGGCGCGAATCGCCGGAACATCATAAGCTCTAACAATCAATAAGACACGAGCAAGGCCGAGCCATCCTTGCCGAACTTCGGCTTCACGCCCAGCACCGCCGCCGTGCGGGTGATGATATCGTGCACCATCGGCGCCGCGGAGGTGCCGGCGAGTGCCGCGCCATTGCCCTTGTCCGTCTTCGGTTCATCGATAAAGGTCAACACCACATATTGCGGATCGTCGATCGGAAATGCAGACAGGAAGGCGTTGAAGTTCTTGTCCCGCACATAACGGCCGTTAACGACCTTGTCCGCCGTGCCGGTCTTGCCGCCGACGTTGAAACCATCGACACGCGCATTACGGCCGGAGCCATTGACCCCGTTCCATTCGAACAGGAAGCGCATATCCTTGCTTGTGGTGGGCTTCAGAACCTGCTTGGCCACCAGATCCGCCTGCTCGCGGGTGCGTGGCAGGAAGGTCGGCTCGATCAGCTTGCCGCCATTGACAAGCGCCGCACCGGCAACCGCCGTCTGCAGCGGCGTCGTCGAAACACCGTGACCGAAGGAAATTGTAATCGAGTTGATCTTCTTCCATTCGCGCGGCTGCGAAGGCATTGCCACTTCCGGCAGTTCCGTCTGCATGCGGGTCAGAAGCCCGAGCTTCGTCAGAAATTCCTTGTGACCTTCGGTGCCTACCGTATCGGCGATCTTGGCCGTACCGATGTTGGACGAATATTGGAAGATTTCCGGCACCGACAGAACGCGGTTCTTGCCGTGGAAATCCTTGATGGTGAAACCGCCGATCCGGATCGGATAACGGGCATCGAAACTGTCGCCCAGACGCACGCGGCCCGAATCAAGGCCCATGGCGATTGTGAAGGACTTGAAGGTGGAGCCCATTTCGAACGTGCCGTTCGACATGCGGTTGAGCCAGCCCTCTTTCGCACCCTCGGCCGGATTGTTCGGATCGTAATCCGGAACCGAGGCCATGGCGAGAATTTCGCCGGTATGCACATCCATCACCACGGCGCCCGCGCCAATCGCCTGGAACTTGGCGATCGCCGAAGTCACGACTTCGCGCACGATGGACTGTACACGCAGATCGATCGACAGCTTTATCGGCTCCAGCGGCTGGTCGCTGGTCATGCCGAGCGCCGTCAGGTCGGCAAGCCCCTGATTGTCGACGTAACGTTCCATGCCGGCAACGCCACGATTGTCGATGTTGACGTGACCGACAATATGGGCGGCCGTCGGCCCACCGGGATAAAAGCGACGCTTTTCCGGGCGGAAACCGACGCCGGGAATGCCGAGCGCCAGAATCTGGCTCTGCTGTTTCGGCGTCAGCTGGCGGCGCAGCCACTGGAAGCGCGAATTGGACGTAAGCTTCTGATAGGTCCCGCGCTGGTCGAGGTCCGGCAGGACGGTGCGCAGCTTCTCGATGGCTTCATCGATATCCACGATGCGATGCGGTTCGGCAAACAGCGAGACGGTGCGGATATCGGTGGCCAGAACCTCACCGTTACGGTCGAGAAGGTCGGGACGCGACGCCATCAGCCGGTCTGCGGGCGCGATGCTCGAAACCGTTTCCTGTTCCGCCATGCCATATTGTACGAGACGCCCGCCGACGACACCATAAAAGGCGACAAAACCGAAGATGATGAGGCCGACACGGCTCTTCGCCTGGGCCGCCCTTTTCTTGCGGGCGCCCTCAAATGCGGCATGGTCCGTATAGACGCCGGTGGTGCTGGCGGAAAAGTGAGCCTTGCTCTTCAAAACCATGACACGGGAGAGAAAAGACATTAGCGGTTCACCGATCCTGTTATCGTGTCATCCATATCGTCGGCTTCATCGCCCGCGACGGCGGAAACGGCCGGAGCCGCCGGGGGACGGGAAACACGCGCCCTGGGCGTCGGTATAGGCGCACCATTGGCGGCAATCTGGCCGGCCGGCGGCGATTTCGGCTTGGATGCTCCACCAAGCGTGGCGCCCGGCTTCGAACCGTTGACGGCCGCGGCGATGACATCTTCCACGCTCATGCCTTCAGGCTCGGGCGGCTGCGGCAATTGCGACCGCAGCATCGGAAGTTCGCGCGGCTGCGCCAGCTGCGTGGGCATCGTCGGTGAAAGGCCGAGCTCATTCTGATAGGCATTGACGAGACGATGGAGGCGATTGGGCTGCGTCAGCAACGCCCAGTCGGCCCTGAGAAGGTCGATCGTATCCTTCTCGAGCTTGATTTCGGCCTCGAGCTTGCGGACCTCTTCCAGCTTCAGATCGGCCTTGTGCTTGATCGAATAGGTCACGACAGCCGCCGCGACCATGACTCCCACCAAGACGATATCGAATGTACGCAGCATATCAGCCTCCCATCTTTTCAAGGCTGGCGAGATCAGGAAGCTCGAAAATCGAAAAATCCGCAGCACGCGCCGGCGCTGAGGTCCGCAGACCGGCGCGCAGCTTGGCTGAACGGGCACGCGGATTGAGTTCCGCCTCCTCGTCACTGGCGGCGATCATCGGCTTGCCGATAGTGTCGAAAATGGCGGGCCTGTCCTCCACCATCGGCAGATGCCGGGAACCGGCGGCTTTACCCGACCGATCCGCGAAAAATTTCTTGACGATACGGTCTTCGAGCGAATGGAACGTGACGACGACAAGCCGGCCGCCGGGTTTCAACGCCTGTTCGGCGGCAAACAGCGCCTGCGCCAGCTCACCCAGTTCGTCATTGACGAAAACGCGAAGCGCCTGAAACACGCGTGTTGCAGGATGAATCTTGTCCTTCGCCTTGCGCGGCGTGACGATCTCGATCAGACCGGCCAGATCGCGCGTCGTGCGGAAAGGCTCTTCCGCCCTTTTCTTCTCGATGGCGCGGGCGATGCGGCCCGGCTGTTTTTCCTCACCGAGAAAGCCGAAGATGCGGATGAGATCGCCGACCTTGGCGCGATTGACGACATCCGCCGCGGAAACGCCCGAACTCGACATACGCATGTCGAGAGGGCCGTTCTTCTGGAAGGAAAAACCGCGTTCAGCCTCGTCGATCTGCATGGAGGAGACGCCAATATCGAGAACCACACCGTCAAGGCCACCTTGCGGCGCGTGTTTGGCCAGATCGGAAAATTGCGATTGAATAAGCGAAAGCCTGCCGCCATTGGCGGCCACCATGGCCTGACCGCCGGCAATCGCTGTCGGATCGCGGTCAAGCGCGATCACGCTCGCGCCCTCATCCAGAATCGCCTGGGTATAACCGCCGGCCCCGAAGGTGCCGTCAAGAATGACCTTTCCGGATGTGGGCTCAAGCGCGGCGATCACTTCACGAAGAAGAACCGGGATGTGGCGTTGAGGTCCGCCACCGGCATCAGAAGATCGTCCGCCAGAATTCGCCGCCATCCCGTGTCCCCGTCCTATGCGGGGCGAGCAGCCGAAAAACCGCGCCCCGCTCTTGCTTCCGCCTGCGCCGCCAAAAACGCATTCGGTTGCCAAAGCTGAAAATGATCCGCCCGTCCAACGAAGGTGACGTCGGTGGATATGCCGGTAAATTCCCGCACGAAATCCGTCACCATCAACCGACCTTCCTGGTCGAGCTTCATGAAAACGCCGCCGCCGTGAACCAGCAGCGACATTGCGTTCGCCTCCGGCGAGAAGGCATCCATGGACGCTATCTGCCGCTCGTAGCGCTCCAGCAAATCCGGACCGCCGACGCTGATTGCCGGAAAGGCGAAATCCTGAAGGCAATAAAGCTCCTGAATGCCGCGCCTGGCCAGTACCGAACGAAACGGAGACGGAACCGAAACGCGCCCCTTGGCGTCGATCCTGTTCGTCACGTTCGATAAAAAGCGGTCCATTACTCAACTCGCCAAAACCGCATTCCGCAAAGCAAACCATCCACTTCGCAGACGACACCGGTACGCACGACACATCGCCAAGCGCCAGGGCGACATGCCCTGCAGCAGCCCCTCGCAGGCTCCTCACTCGTTTCAGCGATTGCGGGTCAAAAACACGACCCAATGTGGTGTGCATTTGGGATACCATGGGACACTATGGGCGTCAATGGGAGAAGCCCGCACGATGCCGACTTCGCATCGGAAATTCATAAGCCGTTAAGTTTAACGAATGGTTTACTTCACACAGCATGATGCTTTTTCACCGCACAGGAAGGCACGGTGAAGCCGCGGCTTTTCTGTTTTAAAACAATGAAATGATTGTACGATACCGTGGCACCCGCCTACGGATCGGAAGGAAAATTCGCCAGTTGGCCTGTAAGCCGGGTTCTGTATGGCCCCGGTTTGACCCGGAACGTGGCAGCCATTCATCTGGGACGGCATTTGCATGCCGCCTCTCGCAACCCACCCGGATGACGGGCCCGGAAACCGGCTGTAAACGGGCTTTCGCCCGTTCCATGTCATCCCTATTCGGTCTTGCTCCCGGTGGGGTTTACCTTGCCGCCACTGTCACCAGCGGCGCGGTGGGCTCTTACCCCACCCTTTCACCCTTACCATGCAAAGCATGGCGGTTTGCTCTCTGTGGCACTTTCCCTGGGGTCGCCCCCGCCGGACGTTATCCGGCACCGTATTTCCGTGGAGCCCGGACTTTCCTCACCTTACCGTCTTTCGACATTGGTAAAGCGCGGCTGCCCGGCCAACTGGCTTGGGCTGCATAACCATGTTCCGGGGCGAAAGCCACCGAAAAGCGCAATGAAAGATCAAAGAAATGCCGGCTTGAAATCCGCGGCATAAGCCCCGTCGCCGATTTTTCCGTCTAGCAGCAGCGCAGCGCCGAGCCGCCCGATCTCATCGGAACTCTTCGCCGCCGTGCCGTTGCCACCGGTCAGAACCGCAATGCGCGGTGACGTCGTAAAGCCGATGGCCGGATAACCGCCTGGCGTTTTGGAAACCACGCAGGCAGCCATGGAAATGCGCGAGCGGTCGATGGACGGCACCAAAGTCGCGACGATGTCCGAGAGATGGTCACGCGCGCTTTCACGCCCGCCGGAGCGGAACCATGCGCGGATCTCGGGATCGCTGCCGACGAGCTTGTCGTCGGGATCGCCGCCGATCTTCAGGTAGAACTTGCCGTCGGGATACCGCACGGGCGGCAGCAGATAGATATGTTTCGTCGTGTCGCGAGGCTCATAGATCAGCGACGGCATGCCCGCATATTGCTCCAGATCCGCTTCATCGATCTCGAAGAAAGCGACAGTGCGCGCATACACATTGAGAGCAACCGGCTGCGGCAGAAAATCCTTCGTGATCGAAAAACCGCCAGCCGCGACCAGCACCCGGTCCGCCGCGTAGACCGCACCCGAGGCCGTCTCCACTATTGCCCTGCCAGCCTCTTCCCGCGTCGATACGACGACATCGTCGATGAGCGTGACACCGGCTTTATCTGCCAGAACGCTCTGCGCCTTCACCAGCGCGCGCGGATTGACGTAACCCGCATTGTCCTTTTCGAACACGCCCTCGCTGCCCGGCTCGAAGGAGAAATAGGGAAAGTCATTTCTCAGGCTCTCATCATTCATGAGTTCCGTGGAGACGCCAAGCCGTTCCGCCGCCTTGAGGACATTGCCGATAAAAGGATTGTCGCCGCCCCGTCCCGGCCCGACGATCAGGCAGCCGACAGGCGCGTAAAACTCCACCCCGCTCCTTGCCGTTATATCGGCGTAACGCGCAATCGAGCGATTGGCGAGCAAAGCCCAGTCCGCATCGCCGTCAATGGTGCGGGTAATACGCGCTTCATCGTAATGGCTGGCAAAAACGCCCTGATGCGACGTGATATCGGCAGGCTCGCCGGGGCCGATCAGCGCGACGCCATCCACCTTTTCCGCCAGATGGCGGGCGGCGGCGGCACCCATCATGCCGCGACCGACGACGATATATTTGAAATGCCCCGACATGCCGCCCTCTTCATCCGCTCTGTTCAGTCCCAACCTTGTAGCCGCTCCACAGAAGGATGTCAGATAAAAACCGGCGACATTTCGGCAGCAAAATCATTCTCGGTCAGCTGGCCGTCCAGAAGCAGCATCGCACCCAGCCGGCCGATCTCGTCCGACGACTTGGCGGAAACGAAATTGCCGCCGGTCAGAACCGCGATGTTGGAAGATTGCGTATAGCCGATATAGGGATAGCCGCTGCGGGTGATGGAGGCGACGCAGGAGCCCGATGTCACCGGGCAACCCGCAAGTTCCGGCATCAGCGACAGCGCCCGCTTTTTCAGGAACTCGACCTCGCCAGGTGTGCCGTCCGAATGGAACCAGTCGATAGCCTCGGCAAGCGTTTCGAGCCTGCCCTTTTCACTTTCGCCGCCGATCTTCAGATAGACCTTGCCGTCGGGGTAACGCACGGGCGGAAGAATATAGACGATATCGTCCTCAGTCTCCGCCAGCACGATGGTCGAGGGCATGGCACCGAAAAGGGCCTGCCTTGCTTCATCAAGCTCGAAAAAGGCAATGGTGCGGCCGGTCGCCGCCATATCGACCGGCGACGGCAGAAGATCGGCCATGTTGGTGAAACCGCCCGCTGCGACGATGACCTTTTCAGCTGTGTGCACGGCCCCTTCCCGGGTCGAAACCTCCACGCCGTTCGAGGTATCGCGAATATGCGCCGCCGTCTCGCGCACCAGCCGCGCGCCCTGCGCCGCGGCAACGGTGCATTGCGCCTTCACCAGGGCGCGTGGATTGACGTGCCCGGCATTGCGCGCCTCGAAATAACCGTTGTGATCGGCAGGCAGGGAAAACATCGCGAAGCGGCCGACAAGCCTGTCGCTGCCGATCGTTTCCACGCCAAGACCGAGACGGCCCGCTGAGGAAAGCGCGCGCGACACATAGTCTCCGGCAAGCCCCTTGCCATTTCCGGTAAACAGGCAGCCCGCTTCGGTGAAGAAACGGATGCCGCTTTTTGCCTCGATCTCCGCATAGCGCCGGATGGAGCGTTGCGCCAATTCCGCCCAGACCGGATCGCCGTCGAAACCACGGGTGATGCGTGCTTCATCGTAGTGGCTTGAAAATACACCGGTATGGGTCCTGCGATTGACGGGCTCGGCGGGTCCGATCAGCGCCACGCCATCCGTTTGCGCCGAAAGGTGCCGCGCCGCCGCCGCACCCATCATTCCAGCCCCGACGACGATATATTTGAAATCCGGCATGCCATGCTCCGTATCAGATTTATTCCTGACTACAGCATGCGGGCATGAACCGGAATCGATTTCCGTGACGTCCGAAGCATGTGGCGCGCGAATCTGAAAGATTCGCACGCCTTGGCGAAAGGCCTCAGCTGGCCAGAAGCGCCTGCACCTTGCCGCAATAACGCTTGGACACCGGGTTCATGCGGGTGGCGCCATGGCCGGCATTGTAACGCAGGATCGTGCTGCAAACCTCGCCGCCGCCAAGCTGATGGGCGGTCGCCAGATATTGCATGCCCCAGCGAATATTGGTCTCGGGATCATAAAGAGCCTTGGTCGTGCCGCGAAAGCCCATCATGCGCGCCGTTGCCGGCTTGATCTGCATCAGCCCGACCTCGCCTGCGCTGCCGCGGGCCTTGGGATTGAACTTGCTTTCCACAGAAACGACCGCATGTGCCAGATTGGTGGGAACGCCGTACCGCTTGGCATATTTGACGATCAGATCGGAATAATCATTCTTGAGCGACGAAGGCAGGTTCTTTTCCGGAATGGGATAACCGGGTTTGCGGAAGAAGGTCTCCAGCGTCACGGTCTTGGTCTTGACGTCCTCGTCTTTGGCAAAAGCAATCCCCGCCTGCGAAACGAGCATAGCAACGCCCGCTGCGACAGCAACAAAAACTCTGTTCATATGCTGAAAAAGTCTCCAGATCGGATAACCGGAACAATGAAACGATACAAATGTCCAGCGCGTGGAAAGTCGATCACGACCTTCCACAGTCCAGTCTCCTTGATTGATATTGACGGTAAGTTCCCCTGAAGAACAGCACCGCGTCCAGTGCCGTTCTTAGACTTCCTCAATGCGGATTAACTGTGGCACATCAAAAAAAGCGACTTGAACACCCCGAAAACGGGGAACTATTTTCCAGAATTCGCGTTTAAGCGGCCGAAAATTTCGGCAGGCTGGCAATCAGCCGATGCAGCGTGTCAATAGTGGAAAAATCCGCTATGCCATCCACCAGCGCCGGGCGGAAATGCCGCTGGAAGGCGGCGATGGCGCCCTCCGTCTTCTCACAATAAGCGCCTGTTATTTCAACGCCGTATCCGTATATGGACAGCATCGATTGCAACGCTTCCACCGGCTGGCCATGATCGCCGCGCTGGAAAAAGCGTCCGCCGCGGATCGGCGCGGGTTCAACCCAATGGCCGACACCGTGCTGCGACAGGATGTCCCACGGAAACTTTTCACCCGGATCGACCTTGCGGATCGGCGCTACATCCGAATGCGCAAGTACCCTTTCAGGGGCGATATTCCAGCGCTGGCCGCAATCGCGACACAATTCGATGACGGCGGCTACCTGTTTTTCCGGAAATTCAGGCAGTCCGCCGGGATGGCCCTGATTGGCGATTTCGATGCCGATGGAGCGGGAATTGATGTCTTCATCGCCCGCCCAGGTGCTTTTGCCCGCATGCCAGGCGCGGCGGGTTTCAGGAACCATCTGAATGACGCGCCCGTCCTCGAAGACGAAGTAATGGCTGGAGACCTGGCTTTCGGGATTGCAGAGCCACGAAAGAGCGCCATCAGCGGTCGTCATACCGGTATAATGCAGGAGGATGATATCCGGGCCTGCCACGCCCTGTCTTTCGCCATGGTTGGGCGAAGGCGCAACGGCTGCGCCCTTGAAGTCCGGCAGAAATTCACTCATGCGACGCGGCGTTCTTTCTCGATGGCCGCATAGGCGGCATTGAGGGCCGCCATACGCTCATTCGCGGCGGCATGCAATTCCATCGGCACGCCGCGTGCGATGAGCTTGTCCGGATGATGTTCGGCGACCAGCGAACGGTAACGCTTGCGAATATCCAGAAAGTCGTCCGAGGGCGAAACGCCGAGCACGCGGTACGGATCGCGCCCATTCATGTGAACGTGTCGCGCCATGATCGTTTCGAAGTGATCTTCGGTAATATGGAAGATTTCCGCGATACGGCCAAGGAAAGCCAACTCCCGCTCGTGGATCAACCCGTCAGCCTTGGCGATGTGGAACAGACCGTCAATGACGCTTTCCAGCATCTCGCAATTGTCATGGCCGGAACCGCAAAGACCGGCAAGACGCTCGGCATAGGCCTCAAAACCGGCAACGTCCTGACGCGCAAGGTTATAAAGACGGGCGACGTTTCTCGCTTCTTCTTCGGGAAAATCGAAAATCTGCCGGAAGGCGCGAACCTCGGCATCGTTGACGACACCATCGGCCTTGGCCATCTTGGCGGACAGCGCGATGATCGCAACCGAAAAGGAAACCTTGCGGCGGGTTTCCGGATCTCCCTCGAACAGCGTGCGGATTGCTTCCACCACGCGCCCGAGCGCACCGCCTGCCGCGTCGCCGATTGCGCCGAGCAGCCGCTCCCACAGGGATGAAATTTGCAGACAGGCGAAATCGAACATCATGCAGCAAGCATGACGGGATATTGCAGCGAATGCAATATGCCCGGCAACGCTGCGGCATTAACTTTTATTCATCTTTGCGACAGTTTTGCTTCAGGAACAAGAGCGCGGCAACCGACACGACTGCAGTTTTCCACAGGCTGCGCGAACACGGGACAGACGATACGGATTGAAACGATTATATTCGGACTCCTTCCTCAAGCCGCTGAAAAACCGCGAGAAATCGGCGTTTTTCTTGATAAATTCACTTTACACCTACACGTGGCTGTCGCATCCATTTGCCAGACATGTCTTTGAATATACGCAAAAGGAGAGCCACGATGGCCAAACAGAAAGTCGCAATGCTGACCGCGGGTGGCCTTGCGCCCTGTCTCTCTTCCGCCGTTGGCGGCCTGATCGAACGCTACAGCGACATTGCGCCTGAGATCGACATCGTGGCCTATCGCTCCGGTTACCAGGGCGTGCTTCTGGGTGACCGCATCGAGATCACCAAGGACATGCGCGAAAAGGCCCCGCTGCTGCACCGTTACGGCGGATCGCCGATCGGCAACAGCCGCGTCAAGCTCACCAATGCCGCCGATTGCGCCAAGCGCGGACTGGTGAAAGAGGGTGACAACCCGCTGCGCGTCGCCGCCGAACGGCTGGCCGCAGACGGCATCACCATTCTCCACACCATCGGTGGCGATGACACCAACACGACGGCCGCCGACCTTGCCGCCTATCTCGGCGCGAACGGCTATGACCTGACCGTCGTCGGCCTGCCGAAGACGGTGGACAATGACGTCGTACCGATCAAGCAGTCGCTGGGCGCCTGGACCGCCGCCGAAGTCGGCGCTTCCTTCTTCGACAATGTCAGCAACGAACAGAGCGCTGCCCCGAAGACCTTTGTCATCCACGAAGTCATGGGCCGTCACTGCGGCTGGCTGACGGCCGCGACCGCGCGCGCCTATATCCAGAAGACCAGCGGCAATGAATATGTCGAAGGCCTGATGATGAACACGCAGATGAAGAATATCGACGGCATCTACCTGCCGGAAATGGCCTTCGACATCGAGGCGGAAGCCGAGCGCCTGAAGGCCATCATGGACAGGCACGGCTATGTCACGCTGTTCGTTTCCGAAGGTGCTGGCCTCGATTCCATCGTTGCCGAGCGTGAAGCCTCCGGCGAGGCCGTCAAGCGCGATGCCTTCGGTCATGTGAAGATCGACACCATCAATGTCGGCGGCTGGTTCCAGAAGCAGTTTGCCGGCCTCATCGGCGCCGAACGCTCCATGGTGCAGAAGTCTGGCTATTTCGCGCGCTCCGCGCCCGCCAATGGCGACGATCTGCGCCTCATCCAGGGCATGGTTGATCTCGCCGTCGAAAGCGCGCTCAACAAGGTCTCGGGCGTCACCGGCCATGACGAAGATCAGAACGGCAAATTGCGGACCATCGAGTTTCCGCGTATCAAGGGCGGAAAGCATTTCGACCTTTCTGCAAAATGGTTTACCGAAGTGATGGAACACGTCGGTCAACCGTTCACAGCGGCCTAATTTTACGATAGGCTAATTAATGCGGTGACAGGGAGGGCAAGGAGGAAGAGAATGTCTGGACAGGCCTGGCTGATTTTTTGTGCAGCATGTGCCGTTGTGTTCGCACTTCCCTCTCCCCTTGTATTCTCCGTGGCTTCCTATGCCGGCATTCGCGGCAGGAAAACGGTCTTCGCCTCCGTCAGCGGCGGAGCGCTCGGTATTGTCACGGCCATGACGATTTCGGCCATTCCGGTGGCCGGGCTTACCTATTTGCCGCAATCCTTCACGGAGATCGTTCAATGGGCCGGCCTTGGCTGGCTCATGCTGTTCCTGCTGTGGACCTTTGCCACGCCCGCCGCCCAGGCGGCCAATGCGGATAACGACAATCTCCCGGGCAAATCATCGAGCGGCATTTTCCGCGACTGCTACGCCATGGCCGCGTTGCGCCCGCGCTATTTCGCGTTCTTCCTGGCGCTGTTACCGCAGTTTGTTTCCGCCTCCGGCAATGCCATCGAAACATTCGCCACGGCTCAGGCCGCAATCATGCTGGTGGCGCTTGCCGTTCTCACCCTGCAGGCGCTGTTTTTCAGCGCCACGCTTTCGCTGGTGCGCCGCATGTCCGGCAACAAAAAAATCCGGCCGAAATACCGCACCCACTTCATTTCCGGCCGCGCCGTCAGCGCCGGCTACAGGCGCATCGCGGCCTGAAAAACCGCCTGAAAGCCGGGGAGCCACGTCCCGGCTTGCCGCTATCCTTACAATAGGTTAATGAAGGCTCGACGGGACACTGCCTGCTTCGCTTGACGCGGGGGTATCGAGAGACAGGCATAACGAAGGCGGCAACATGCGAAATTCGGGCAAATTCCGCGGAAGAAGTGCAGTTCTTCTGTCTTCCACCGTGGGCCTCGCACTGGCATTGGCTGGATGCACAAGTGTCGAATATACCGCCAAGGAAGGGCCGGACGGCCCGAAAATTGCGGCAGTAAACCCCACTGCCGCTCCTGCGCAGGCATCGACACAGCCCGCAACGGCTGAAACCGCAGCAGGCGTAACGCCGGCCGCACCGGCGACAGACGCCGCCACCGCTTCGCAACCTGCAACGCTTCCTACCGCCGTCGCCGTCAAGGGTGGCCGTGTGGCCCTGCCGCCAGCCTCTGAAATCGCCGCAGCAGCGGCCATCAGCGCCCAGATGCAGCAACCGGCAGAGATGGCGCAGGCGACCGTGGCGACATCCGCGCCGGCCACCGCTACTGCTCTCGCACCCCATGCCGCAACGCCGGCAGCAACCGCGATCGAGACAGCTGGAGCCGCAGCACAATCGTCCACCCACAACGCCGCCGCCGATCTGCCGCAGGTGGTTGCCGTCAAGGGCAGCTTCCCACCCGCACCGCCGCCACCCGGCACCCCATCGATCGGCACCGAACTGACGGCCGAGCGCAAGGTCATTCCGCTGCCGAAGCCTGACAGCACGGTTCTCGCCTATGCCGCGGGCCCGACCAACGCCGCCCTTGCCGCCATCCGGCAGAATGAAACCGTGACGGCTCCTCTCAAGTCGGCACCTGCCGGGCGCGAAAAGCTGAGTGGGCTGATTTCGAAATATGCGGTCATGTATAATGTGCCGGAAGATCTGGTGCACCGTGTTGTCCAGCGTGAAAGCATGTACAATCCCGGCGCCTATAATGGCGGCCACTTCGGTCTGATGCAGATCAAGCACGCAACGGCCCGCTCCATGGGCTTTGATGGCCCCGCCTCCGGCCTGTTCGACGCCGAAACAAACCTCAAATACGCCGTCAAATATCTGCGTGGCGCATGGCTTGTAGCCGATAGCAACCGTGACAACGCAGTCCGTCTTTATGCACGCGGTTATTATTACGACGCCAAGCGCAAGGGCATGCTGCACGTTCTGCGCAAGTGATTGCCTCCGACTATGCTCGGAACCCTGAGGCTAAGCGGCTTTTCTGAAAACACGCCGGGCACTTTTCTTTCGTCATCCTCGGACTTGTCCCGAGGATCTAAGCACGTCGAAAAATCAATCCGCTGCAGATCCTCGGGACAAGCCCGAGGATGACGCCCGCGTGATTGGTGTCACTCGCCTTCCATCTGACGAAGCCGCTCTTCTTCGCTGTCCGGTTCGGGGCGGCACGGATTAGCTCCCATCGTCTTTTCGATTCCTTGCGTCAGCCACAGCCCCTGTCATCAAACTGTAGCGTCACGGCTGTAGACGCCTCTCAATCGACTGAGAGGTGAACATATGACGAGTGCGGCACCCAAGACCGGCTTCAGCAAAAACACAAAACTGAAGTCCGCGCTGCTCCAGCACAAGGCACTCTCGAAAAGCGGTCTTTCCGAACGGTTCTTCGGCGTCCTGTTTTCCGGCCTCGTTTATCCGCAGATCTGGGAAGACCCGGAAATCGACATGGAAGCGATGGAGCTTGGCGAAGGCCACCGCATCGTCACCATCGGCTCGGGCGGCTGCAACATGCTGGCCTATCTCTCCCGCAATCCGGCCAGCATCGATGTGGTGGATTTGAACCCGCATCACATCGCTCTCAACAAGCTGAAGCTGGCCGCCTTCCGCCATCTGCCCGCCCATCAGGACGTTGTTCGCCAGTTCGGCCGCGCCAATACGCGCAGCAACAGCCATGGTTATGACCGCTTCATCGCCGACCATCTCGATGACACGACCAAGGCCTACTGGTCGAAGCGTACGCTGTCCGGCCGTCGTCGCATCTCGGTCTTTGACCGGAACATCTACCGCACCGGCCTGCTCGGCCGTTTCATCGGTGCCGGCCATCTCATGGCCCGCCTGCACGGCGTCAAGTTGACGGAAATGGCTCAAAGCCGCTCAATTGCCGAACAGCGCCAGTTTTTCGACAGCAAGGTCGCGCCGCTATTCGACAAGCCCGTGGTACGCTGGCTGACGAAGCGCAAAAGCTCGCTTTTCGGCCTTGGCATTCCGCCCCGGCAATATGACGAACTGGCAAGCCTTTCGAACGACGGCACGGTTGCCTCCGTGCTCAAGGAGCGGCTGGAAAAGCTCGCCTGCAACTTCCCGCTCAGCGACAATTATTTCGCCTGGCAGGCCTTCGCGCGCCGTTATCCCGAGCCGCACGAGGGTGCCCTGCCCGCCTATCTCAAGCCGGAATATTACGAGACGATCCGCAACAACACCGCCCGCGTCGCCGTGCATCACGCCACCTATACCGAGCTTCTTTCCAAGAAGCCGGCAAACGGCGTCGACCGTTATATCCTCCTCGACGCGCAGGACTGGATGACGGATGTGCAGCTCAACGAATTGTGGTCGCAGATCAGCCGCACCGCCGCTCCCGGTGCGCGTGTCATCTTCCGCACCGCCGCCGAAAAGAGCGTCATCGAAGGCAGGCTCTCCACTGATATCCGCAACCAGTGGGTCTATCTCGAGGAGCGTTCCCAGGAACTGAACGCCATGGACCGCTCAGCCATCTATGGCGGCTTCCATATCTATCAGAGGGCTATGGCATGAAAACCGTCGGCGAGAATGTGGGTCTTGCAGATGAAGCCCATGCGGGCCTGATGGACCGCATGTATCGCCACCAGCGGCACATCTACGATATTACCCGCAAATATTACCTTCTCGGCCGTGACAGGACCATTTCCGGCCTGGACGTGCCGAAAGACGGCACGCTGCTTGAAATCGGCTGCGGCACCGGCCGCAACCTGCTTCTGGCCAGCCGGAAGTTTCCGCAGGCAAGATTGTTCGGCCTCGATATCTCCTCCGAAATGTTGCTGACCGCGTCCGAGAATTTTGCCGGCAAGGCAGAGCGACCCATTCTTCGTGTGGCCGACGCCACCGCTTTCCGCGCCGCCGAATTCGGCCAGCCCGACGGTTTCGACCGCGTCATGATCCCCTATGCGCTGTCGATGATACCGGATTGGGAAAAGGCGATCGAACAGGCCCTTTCCGCGCTCAAGCCCGGCGGCTCCCTGCATATTGTCGATTTCGGCCAGCAGGAACAATTGCCGAAGTGGTTCCGCACACTTCTGCAGGCATGGCTCACCCGTTTTCACGTCACGCCCCGTGCCAATCTTCGCTACGTCCTCGCCAATATGGCCGGCCGCTTTGATGGCAATCTCGAATTCGAAGAGATCGCTCGGGGTTATGCCTGGCGTGCCGTCATCACGCTCCCGGTAACCGAAACACAGCCGAAAATCAGTCGCATCCTCGCCGACGCCTGATCCTCGAAGAGCTTCCGGCGTCTCGGCAAAGGCAGGTGTGGTGCTGCGACCAGGGCTTTCCACTCGGGAATTCTTGCCGTCATCCCAGCCTTATGACTGCAAATCGCTTCAAATACAGCGGCTTGCGCGGTCGAAAAAAGCGGTTACCCCTTGCCATAACCGCTTGTTTACCATGTTATGGGTAAATCGGGAGATGCAGCGCGCCATTTGCGGCTGCGGGATGGGCAACACTTTCATTCAGGGTTCCAATGCGGCTGCGTTTATCGGCACTACTGTCGGCTTTGCTGTTGATCGGCGGCTGCACGTCCACGAGTTACGACCTGCTTGAAACCGCGTCCGTGTCCAAGCCGAAATTTTCCGATACCGATCCGCAGGATTTCGGCATGAACAACCCGCATCGCCACGAGGTGCACGGCATCGACGTGTCCAAGTGGAACGGTGATGTCGATTGGCGTACCGTGCGCAAATCCGGCGTTTCCTTCGTCTTCATCAAGGCGACGGAAGGGTCAGACCGCATCGATCCCAAATTCGGCGACCATTGGCGCAGCGCGGCAGCTGCGGATATTCTGCACGCGCCCTATCATTTCTATTATTTCTGCTCGACGGCAGACGCTCAGGCCGACTGGTTCATTCGCAACGTGCCGAAAGATGCCGTCACCCTGCCCCCGGTTCTCGACGTGGAGTGGAACCCCTCCTCGCCCACCTGCAAGACGCGCCCGGCACCTGGCATCGTTCGCGCGGAGATGCAGCGTTTCCTCGACCGCATCGAAGCCCACTACGGCAAGCGCCCGATCATCTATACCTCGGTCGACTTCCACCGCGACAATCTCGTCGGCCAGTTCAAGGATTACCATTTCTGGGTGCGCTCCGTCGCCGCCCATCCGGGCAAGATTTACGAGGACCGGAAATGGGCCTTCTGGCAATATACGGCAACCGGCGTCGTGCCCGGCGTCAACGGCCCAACGGACATCAATGTCTTTGCCGGTACGGAGAAAAATTGGCGTCAATGGATCGCTTCCGCCAAATAAGACGGCCAAGAAGCAACACTTTCGAAAAATCGGCGTTGTTCTGCAACGTCAGATCGCTCGGTCCGTTTTTTTGTCGCAAACATATGGGTAAAGCGGGCCAACAACCTATTGAGGAAATTCCCATGCCCACGTTCCGGTCGCGCAGCATCATTTTTGCCGCCGCTCTCTCCCTTTTGTCTTCCAGCTCGGCTTTCGCCACGCCACCCGTGGCCTCGCCTGAGGATCCCAAGCAGGTGGCCTGCGGCGGCGATCTCGGCGCATTTCTTGAGGGCGTGAAAGCCGATGCCGCAGCCAAGGGCGTTCCAGCCGATGCGATCCAGAAGGCGCTCGCCGGCGCGCAGATCGACCCCAAGGTGCTGTCGCGTGACCGCGCCCAGGGCGTCTTCCGCCAGACCTTCCTGGAATTCTCCCAGCGTACCGTCAGCCAGGCCCGTCTCGATATCGGCCGCAAGAAGCTTCAGGAACTGTCCTCCACCTTTGCCCGCGCTGAAAATGAATTCGGCGTACCGGCTGGCGTCATCGCCGCCTTCTGGGCCATGGAAACCGATTTCGGCGCCGTCCAGGGTGATTTCAACACCCGCAACGCGCTGGTGACCCTCTCCCATGATTGCCGCCGCCCGGAACTCTTCCGGCCGCAATTGCTGGCGCTCATCGAAATGGTCCAGCACGGCGATCTCGACCCCGCCGCCAATACTGGCGCATGGGCCGGTGAAATCGGCCAGGTACAGATGCTGCCGAAAGATATCATCGCTTTCGGCGTCGATGGCGACGGCGATGGCCATATCAACGTCAAGAGCAGCGGCCCGGATGCGATCCTGACGGCTGCAAAGTTCATCCAGCATCTCGGCTTCAAGAAGGGCGAACCCTGGATCCAGGAAGTCTCCGTGCCGGAAAACCTGCCGTGGGAAAAATCCGGCCTCGGTGGCTCGCTCACCGCCGGCGACTGGTTTGCGCTTGGCGTGACGCCGCGCGACGGCAACAGGAATTTCGCTTCCCTGCCCGCAGCCCTCATCATGCCGCAGGGCCGCAAGGGACCGACCTTCATCACCTACCCCAACTTCAACATCTATCTGGAATGGAACCAGTCGTTCATCTACACGACCTCAGCCGCCTATTTTGCCACCCGCCTGATGGGCGCCCCCGTCTACAACAAGGGGAACCCCGAGCCGGGCTTCGATGACGCGACCATGAAGGAGCTTCAGACCAAGCTTGAAGCGCGCGGACACAATGTCGGCAAGGTGGATGGCATTCTCGGTTCCGGCACCCGCGTCGCTATCCAGAAGGAACAGCAGCGTCTCGGAATACCCGCAGATGGCTGGCCGTCTGCAGCACTTCTGCAGGCGCTTTAAGCAATCTTAACGGCGCTGTCAGGCCTTTAATCTGTGGGCCGGAATCAAGGCGGAAATCGTTAATCTCGACCGGATGACTGGGGATAACACCCCGGTCATTTACTTTTTTTAAAGATATGAAGCACTGCGTGATAAGAAAATAATCATTTAATTTCAATTTGTTACGCGAGTATCCTTTTTACGCCGCGCCAAAGCGTGCTGCACTGCGTCACAGAAACCGCTTTTCAACTGCCACAAAACGGTCATATTATCGAACCTGTCAACAACAGGAGGCACCCATGGGACTTACAAAATCTCTCAATGCCTTGGCAGTCGGTTTGGCGTTTTTGTTCGTAGCGATGATGCTTTTCATCTGACGAGACGTGAAGACCAAACGCAGTTAAGAACCGTAGATGACACGAATTTAAAAAGCGCAGGCCCTGAGGGACCTGCGCTTTTTTCATGGCGGAAATCCGCTGATCGACATCAGGCGGCGCTGCGGCGCAGACGCTCCAGCCCGAGATTTTCAAGCACCGCATCAACCAGCGGCGCACGGTTCATGGTGTAGAGGTGGAATTCGCTGACACCCCGCCGCTGCAAGTCGGCGATCTGCTCGGCGGCAACTTCCGCAGCCACGCGGGCGCGTCCTTCGAGGTCGTCGTCATAGCCGGCAAAACGCTCATCCAGAAAACCGGGAACGCTGGTGCCGCAACGGCCGGCGAAACGCTTGAGCTGGGTGAGGTTCTGTATCGGCATAATGCCCGGCACCACCGGAATGGTGATGCCAGCCGCTGTCACCCGCTCCATATAACGCTCGAACACGTCATTGTCGAAGAAGAACTGTGTCAGCGCACGGGTAGCGCCATTATCCGCCTTGCGCTTCAGCATATCGATATCGACTGCCTCGCTCGCGCTTTCAGGGTGCTTTTCCGGATAGGCGGAAACGGAGACCTCGAAATCGCCGATCTCGCGCAGCCCCTTCACCAATGCGGCAGCATTCTCGTAACCTTCCGGATGCGGCTTGTAGGCCGTGCCGATGCCGGTCGAGGGATCGCCGCGCAGCGCCACGAAATGGCGAACGCCGGCATTGCGAAACTCCTCGACAACCTGATGCACATCGTCACGGCTGGCATCCACGCAGGTCAGATGCGCGGCGGTCGGCAGATGGCTGTCCCCGATCATCCGACGCACCGCATCCAGCGTCGGCGCCTTGGTGGAGCCGCCAGCGCCATAGGTGACGGAGACGAAATCCGGGTTCCATTTTTTCAGCTCTTCAACCGTCTCCCAGAGGTGGGTTTCCATCTCGGGATTCTTGGGCGGGAAAAATTCGAAAGACAACCGGATATCGCCCCGGATCTCGCCATTGTGGCGCGCGGTTTCCGACCTCAACATATCATGCCCTCCCGGAGCCAAGTAAAACCACCTCTTGCACCACATCGTCTGCCATCAGCAGCCGCTGGTCGCGGGCAACCCATATTGTCACGTCCAGAGATTCATCGGACGCTCGTTCAGAATGAAGATCAACGGCGCGCTCCAGAGAAAGCCCGGCCTTTTTCAGCCATTCTTCCATCAATGGATGCGAAAAACCGAGCCGCACATGCGCATGTTCATCGCGCAGATATTCGAAGGAATGCGGCGCAAGATCGATGACGATCAGCCGGCCACCGGGACGCAGCATGCGTGCTGCCTCGGAAAGCGCGATCTCCGGCTGGTCGAGAAAATGCAGAACCTGATGGATGACGATAAGATCAAAATCCTGGCCCTCCAGCGGCAGGTTGAGAATATCGCCATGGCGAACGGATGCATTGATCACGCCCGCCTTGTCGAGATTGGCGCGCGCCACCGACAGCATGTCACGGCTGGCATCCACGCCGATTGCCCGGCGATAGATGCCGCTCAGAAGCTGGAGGATGCGGCCGGTGCCGGTGCCGAGATCGAGAAGCGAATCGATGGGCGTGGTGCCCACCAGCTTCAAGAGCGCGCCTTCCACGGCTTCGTCGCTCACATGCAGGCGGCGCAGCTCGTCCCAGGCGGATGCATTGCGGCTGAAATAATCCTGCGCCCGCTCCGCCCGCACCCGCTTGACGGCAGCAAGGCGCTCGCCATCGCGCTGGAGCACGGCGTCGGAAGGCGATGTAGCGCCAAGCAGCTGCCTGACGACGACGGCTGGCTCGCCATCCTGCCGCAAGCGGAAGTACGCCCAGGCCCCTTCCTGATAACGCTCGATCAGCCCTTCTTCCGTCAAGAGCTTGAGATGACGGGAGATGCGCGGCTGCGACTGGCCGAGAATTTCGGTAAGATCGGTGACTGTCAGATCGCCGGCCGCCAGAAGCGCCAGCAAGCGAAAGCGCGTCGGCTCTCCGGCCGCCTTCAAGAGATCCACCAATTTGTCCAAACCGAACGCCACGTCTGCCGCACCTCGCAAGCTAATCAACATATAAAGATATCTTTATGTCGATGCGACTTCGGATGCAAGCGCATTTTGCTGCTCGCTTTCCTTCGGCCCCATTTATTGCATGAGAAAAGGCCCGCTTTGGGGCGGGCCTTTTTTAATCGAATGCGTAAAGGGGATCAGCGCGTCAGGCGCTTGTAGCTCACCCGGCCGGGCTTGATGCTTTCCGGGCCGAGGCGGCGGACCTTGTCCTTTTCGTAGTCTTCGAAGTTGCCTTCGAACCATTCCACGTGGCTGTCACCCTCGAAAGAAAGGATGTGGGTGGCCAGACGGTCGAGGAACATGCGGTCGTGGCTGATGATAACGGCGCAACCGGCGAAGGCTTCCAGCGCTTCTTCGAGCGCTGCCAGCGTTTCCGTATCAAGGTCGTTGGTCGGTTCGTCGAGCAGCAGCACGTTGCCGCCGGCCTTCAGCATCTTGGCGAGGTGCACGCGGTTACGCTGACCACCCGAGAGGTTGCCGACCTTCTGCTGCTGATCGCCGCCCTTGAAGTTGAAGGCGCCGCAATAGGCGCGCGAATTCACTTCGAACTTGCCGAGCTTGATGATGTCGTTGCCGCCGGAGATTTCCTCCCAGACGGTCTTGTCACCCGCCAGCGTATCGCGGCTCTGGTCGACATAACCGAGCTGAACCGTCTCACCAACCGTGACCGAACCGCTATCCGGCTTTTCCTGACCGGTGATCATCTTGAACAGCGTGGACTTACCCGCACCGTTCGGACCGATGACGCCGACGATGCCGCCGGGCGGCAGCTTGAAGGAAAGGTTTTCGATCAGCACGCGGTCGCCATAGGACTTGGTGAGGTTCTCGGCCTCGATAACCACGCGGCCGAGACGCTCTGCAACCGGAATGACGATCTGCGCATCACCGGGACGGCGGTTTTCCGCCGCTTCAACGAGCTCGTCATAGGCCTTGATACGCGCCTTGGACTTCGTCTGGCGGGCCTTGGGGCTGGAGGCAATCCATTCGCTTTCGCGGCTGATTGCCTTCTGGCGCGAGGCGTCCTCGCGGGCTTCCTGCTGCATGCGCTTGGCTTTCGCCTGCAGGTAAGCGGAGTAGTTGCCTTCGTAAGGGATGCCGCGGCCACGGTCGAGCTCGAGAATCCAGCCCGTAACGTTGTCGAGGAAGTAGCGGTCGTGGGTGATCATCATCACGGCGCCGGGATAATCGCGCAGGTGCTTTTCAAGCCACGCAATGGTTTCCGCGTCGAGGTGGTTGGTCGGTTCGTCGAGCAGCAGCAGGTCCGGCTGCGACAGCAGCAGACGGCAGAGCGCCACACGGCGGCGTTCACCGCCCGAAAGACCTGTAACGGCCGAGTCGCCGGGCGGGCAACGCAGGGCGTCCATGGCCATTTCAACCTGGTTTTCCAGATCCCACAGGTTCTGGCTGTCAATGATGTCCTGAAGCTTCGCGCCCTCATCCGCCGTTTCGTCGGAATAGTTCATCATCAATTCGTTGTAGCGGTCGACGATCGCAGTCTTGCTGGCCACGCCTTCCATGACGTTTTCCATCACGGTCTTGTTTTCGTCGAGCTTCGGCTCCTGCTCGAGATAACCGAGCGTAGCACCTTCGGCGAGCCAGGCCTCACCGGTATATTCCTTGTCGAGACCGGCCATGATTTTCAGAACAGTCGACTTACCGGCGCCGTTAGGGCCGAGGATACCGATCTTGGCGTCGGGGTAGAAGGAGAGGTGAACGTTCTCCAGAACCTTCTTCGCGCCATAGGCCTTGTTCAGCCCGGCCATGTGATAGATGAATTGACGTGCCATTGTAGCGAATGCTCCACATCGGATTTTTAAGAGTACGTATCGGGAAATTTGCCGCTATGTAGGGTAAATAGGACCTTGGGGCAACCTCTGGCACGATTATGACCCCATGATTATGACAAGGGACATTATGGCAGGCGCGATAACGAACGACACGACGGACGACTTCGCCTTCGGCCGGATTGAAAGGCTGGAGGCCCCCTCTGGCGCATCCATCGCCTTTCGCCACCAGCCCTCCCTTCTTTCCCCGGCGCGCGGCGTGCTGATGATCTGCCATGGCCTTGTCGACCATGCCGGGCGTTATCGCCGTCTTGCCGACGTCATGTCGAAGCAGGGTTTCGAAGTCTATGCGCACGATCACCGCGGCCATGGCCGCACGAAGGCTGCCGACGCGCCTCTCGGTCGCTTCGCCTGGAAGGACGGAGCGGACAAGGTCGTCGCCGATGTCATGGCCATGCGCCGCATGGTCGGCGAAAGACATCCCGGCTTGGCCACGATCCTGTTCGGCCATTCCATGGGCGGCCTAGTGGCCCTCAACACCGCCGTCAGCCACCCGGATGCCTTCGATGGCCTCTCCATCTGGAATTCCAACCTCAATCCCGGCCTCATGGGCCGCGTTGCGCAGGTTTTGCTGCGGCTTGAAAAGATGCTGAAAGGCTCGGACGTGCCGAGCGCCATCCTGCCGAAGGCGACCTTCCGCGCATGGAATGCCAGAATGCCGGAAAAACGCACCCATGCGGACTGGCTGAGCCACGACAAGGCGGCGGTGGACGCCTATGCGGAGGATCCACTTTGCCAGTTCGAGGCCAGCGTCTCTCTCTGGCAGGATGTTTTCCAACTTTCCTATCGCGGGCCAAAACTCATCGAACGCCTGCCGAAAACCCTGCCGCTGCTGCTCGTCAGCGGTGATCAGGACGCAGCCACCAATGATGGCAGGGAAATCGTCTGGCTTGCCGAGCGCTTTCGCCAGGCGGGTTTCAGCCATGTCGAACATACGATCTACCGGGGCATGCGGCACGAGACGCTGAACGAGATCGGCTGGCAGGCCGTCGCGGCGGACTTTGCCGCCTGGTGCGGCCGCATCGTCGGCGATTGAGGGGCCTTTGCCGAAACGGAATAAGTCCATGAGATAAAATCACATGCGACGCGGCAAGCAGCGGTCTATAAACCGGCAGACACAAAATACCGGGGGACCGATGACCGACATGCCGAACAGGAAACCGCCGCTATCAGGCATTCGCGTCATCGAGCTGGCGCGGGTTCTGGCCGGTCCCTGGGCAGGGCAGATGCTGGCCGATATGGGTGCCGACGTCATCAAGGTCGAAAACCCCGAGGGTGGCGACGACACCCGCACATGGGGACCGCCCTTTGTCGAAAGTACGGATGGCGAGAACCTCTCCGCCGCCTATTATCACGCCACCAATCGCGGCAAACGCTCCATCGTCGCCGATCTGAAGACACCGGAAGGCTGCGAGCTGGTGCGTCGGCTCGTGCGCACAGCCGATGTCGTCATCGAGAACTTCAAGCGCGGCGGACTTGCCAAATACGGCCTCGATTATGAGAGCCTGAGAGCGCTCAATCCGAAGCTGATCTATTGTTCGATCACCGGCTTCGGCCAGACCGGGCCCTATGCCGATTTCGCCGGATACGATTATATCGTGCAGGGCATGTCCGGTTTCATGTCGATCACCGGCGAGCCCGACGGCCAGCCGATGAAGGCAGGTGTGGCGGTTGCCGATATCTTCACCGGCATCTATTCCGTGTCAGCCATTCAGGCCGCACTGATCCACGCCATCCGTACCGGCGAAGGCCAGCATATCGATATGGCGCTTCTCGATGTGCAATCGGCCGTGCTCGCCAACCAGAACATGAATTACCTGATTTCCGGCAGGCCTCCCGTCCGGCTCGGTAACGCTCACCCGAATATTTCCCCCTATGAAGTGGTGCCGACGGCCGATGGTTTTCTCATCCTTGCGGTTGGCAATGACGGCCAGTTCCGCCGCCTCTGCAACATCCTCGGCATCGGCGTGATTGCCGATGACGAGCGTTTTACAACCAACAAGGCCCGCGTGGCGCACAAGCAGGACGTGCGACAGATCGTGTCCACCGAGACGCTGAAATGGCAGAAGCGCGATCTTCTGACCGCCTGCGAGAAAAATGCCGTGCCGGCCGGACCAATCAATTCCATCGAGGAAATGTTCGCTGACCCACAGGTGAAGGCCCGAGGCCTTCGCGTCGATCTCGAGGCACAGGATGGCACCGTCATCCCCGGCGTGCGGACACCCATTATCATGTCCCAGACCCCGTTGCATTACGAACGCCCGAGCCCGAAGCTCGGTGAGCATCAGGCACAGGTGCTGGCCGAACTGGAAAACATCCAAAGGACCACGACGCCATGAAAGGAACCGGAATGAAAAGAACCGGCGGAGAACTGATCGTCGAAGCGCTGAAAGCCAATGGCGTCTCCCGCGTTTCCTGCGTTCCGGGCGAAAGCTATCTAGCCGTGCTGGATGCGCTTTATGAAAGCGGCATCGAAACCGTGGTCTGCCGCCAGGAAGGCGGCGCCGCCATGATGGCCGACACCTGGGGTCGGCTGACCGGCGAACCCGGCATCTGCATGGTGACCCGCGGACCGGGCGCCACCAACGCCTCGGCCGGGCTGCATATCGCAAGGCAGGATTCCATTCCGATGATCCTGTTCATCGGCCAGGTGCAGCGCGAGGCCCGCGAGCGCGAGGCGTTTCAGGAAGTGGAATATCGCCGCGCCTTCACCGAATTTGCCAAATGGGTGGGTGAAATCGATGATGCGCGCCGCATTCCGGAATTCGTTACCCGCGCCTTTGCCGTCGCCACCTCCGGCCGCCCCGGCCCCGTGGTGCTGACGCTGCCCGAAGACATGCTGGTGGAAGAGGTCGAGGCGCCGGAAGCAAAGCCCTATACGCCTGTGGAAGCGCATCCCGGTCCGTCGCAGATCGCCGCCTTCTCGAAAATGCTGGGCGAGGCCAAGCGGCCCATCTTCATCATCGGCGGCACGCGCTGGTCCGAGGAAAGCGTCGCAGGCTTCAAGGCATTTGTGGAAAAGAACAAACTGCCCGTTGGCTGTTCCTTCCGCCGCCAGATGCTGTTCGATCATTTGAGCCCATCATATGCGGGCGATGTCGGCATCGGCATCAACCCGGCCTTGGCGAAGGAGATCAAGGAAGCCGATCTCGTGGTGTTGCTCGGCGGCCGCCTCTCGGAAATGCCCTCCTCCGGCTATACGCTGCTCGACATTCCTTACCCGTCGCAGAAACTCGTCCACATCTATCCGGAAGCCGAAGAACTTGGTCGCGTCTATCGTCCCGATCTCGCAATCTGCGCCTCGCCCGATGATTTCGTCGCCGCCCTTTCCTCCGTCACGCTTTCGGCCAATGCCGCCTGGGCGGACCGCACGACCAGCATGCATTCGGCTTACCTCACCTGGTCAACCCCACCGCAGACCGGCCCCGGCGCGGTGCAGATGGGTCCGATCATGGACTGGATCGAGGCCAACGTGCCTGACGATGCCATCTTCACCAATGGCGCAGGCAACTATGCTACCTGGGTACACCGCTTCCACCGTTTCCGTCGCTTCAACACGCAATCGGCCCCGACCTCCGGCTCGATGGGATATGGCCTGCCGGCGGCGGTGGCCGCCAAGCACCTCTTCCCAGAGCGCGAGGTGATCTGCTTTGCCGGCGACGGCTGCTTCATGATGCACGGGCAGGAATTCATCACCGCCGTGCGGTACGGCCTGCCGATCATCACCGTCCTGGTCAATAATAGCACCTACGGCACAATCCGCATGCATCAGGAGCGGGAATATCCCGGCCGCGTCAGCGGCACCGATCTCGTCAACCCGGATTTCGAAGCCTTTGCCAAAGCCTATGGCGGCCACGGTGAAACGGTCGAAAAGACGCAAGACTTCGCCGCCGCCTTCGAACGGGCGCGGGCAAGCGGCAAGCCGGCCATCATCGAGGTGAAGCTGGATGCGGAAGCGATCACACCCACCCGCACGCTGACCCAGATCAGAACGCGGACCTGATATCACTCCGATTTTGATGATGGACACGGCTCCGGCATGGTGTAAATCCTGACTGGAACATACAGGTTAGGAAATAACATGCCGGATGCAGCCACTCCCGTCATCACCCCACGCGGCGCAAGGATCGAACCCTCGGCCGGCGCGCCTTTCGAAGCCGTGCGCGTGGCCCGGGATGTCCTGCACACGTCCCGTACGGCGGCGCTTGCAACCCTCGATCCGCTCAGCGGTTACCCCTATACGACCGCCACCAATATCGGCATCGAGCCTGATGGCACCCCGTTCTTCTTCGCGGCGGGCTTGACGCTGCATGCCCGCAACATGGAGGCCGATACGCGCATCTCGCTGACACTTGCCCCCTTCGGCAAGGGCGACGCGCTGACGTTGCCGCGGCTGACACTGGTGGGCAAGGCTGAACTGCTGGGTGCCGAGGAAGTGCCGCTCGCCAGACAGCGCTACATCGACCGTTATCCCAAAGCGAAACTTTATCTCTCCCTTCCCGACACGCGGCTTTACCGGCTGCGGACGGAAGGCGTGCAGATCAATGGCGGCCCGGCCCGCAATGCCAGCAACATCACCCCGGCCGATCTGCGCACCGATCTGTCAGGCGCAGACGAACTGATGGCGGCGGCGGAAAGCGAAGCCATCCGCCTCAACGCAATCAAGGGCGAAGCGGCCCGGCTCGCCGTTCTCGCCGGCGCAAAGACTGGCCGCTGGACGACTACCTCCATTGACCCGGATGGCATCGATCTCGCCTCGGCCAGCGATCTGGCACGGCTGTGGTTTGCGGAGCGGGTGACGACGTTGAAGCAGTTTGAGAAGGCGCTTGCTTAGCTTTTGAAGTGACGTTTCCAAGCGATTCACAAACCTGGGACAATCCCCTCTCCTCCGTCATGCTCGGGCCTGTCCCGAGCATCTGCTACCTATCAAATTGCGATAGGTGATTGGAGCCTCGGGACAAGCCCGAGGATGACGAAACGAACGTTTCGAATTTCCCATCAAAAAAGGCCGGGCCGCTTTCCGCGACCCGGCCCTTTCTTAAAAACTCAGACGGATGCTCAGAGAGCAGCGGTCACGATGAACTCAACCTTGTAGTCCGGCGTTGCCAATGGTGCACCGCTGGTGGCGCGGGCCGGTGGGTTTGCCGGGTCGATCCAGCCTTCCCAGACGGCGTTCATTTCGCCGAAGGTAGACATGTCGGAGAGATA
This sequence comes from Rhizobium sp. X9, assembly GCF_018873185.1. Taxonomy (NCBI): domain Bacteria; kingdom Pseudomonadati; phylum Pseudomonadota; class Alphaproteobacteria; order Hyphomicrobiales; family Rhizobiaceae; genus Rhizobium; species Rhizobium sp. X9. Next base: position 1,957,351 of record NZ_CP071311.1, read on the forward strand.
GATGATCGTCTGCAGGATCTTCGACTTGTCCGAACCGGCAGCGGCCAGCAGGCGGTCGACTTCAGCGAGAGCAGACTTGCTCTGTTCCGTAACGCTCGTGCCTTCGCCAACCTGGCCGGCCAGATAAACGGTGTTGCCGTGAACGACGGCGCCGCTCATGCGCTTGCCGGGCTCGATACGCTTGATGGTCATGGAAAACTCCTGTTGATTGGCATTTAAAATAGAATGACGCGCGGAAAATCAGCCGCGCAGGTGATGGGTCTTTTCGTAGATCGCCGTTGAGCGGGCGCCGGAACGGCAATAGCCGAGCATCGGGCGCTGCAATTCATCGAGCGCATCCACCATGCCGGTAACGGCATCGGCATCGACGCCATAGCGGCCGACCGGCACATGCATGATGGTGAGGCCCAGCTGTTCGGCACGCTCGGCAATATCGGCGAAAAGCGGCTGGCCCTCTTCTTCGCCATCCGGGCGATGGCAGACGATCGACTTGAAGCCGAGTGCCTTCACCTCGTCGAGATCGGCAACGCTGATCTGTCCCGTGACCGAATATTCGTCGTCTATACGCCTGATATCCATCTTAATGCCTCCGCTGAAACCGGCGCCTGCGTGCCGCTGGCACGCTCTCGCCACCGTCTGAAATCCGCATCCGATGTAAGCGGTCAAAACCCCTGCGTCAATGATACGGCGTCTTCATTCGGTACGCCATTCAGAGGATGGAAAAGCGCAGCCCATAGGAGCGGCTTTCGCCCGGCTGCAGCATGTTGAACTCGCCGGAAGCCTCCAGCTCCCCGCGCCCGACCCAGCGATGCGAAACCGGCTCGATGCCGAGCACATTGGCTGGCTCCTTCTGGTTGCGCCACATCTGGAGATAGGGCAGCGTCTCCGTGCGAAAACGCACGGTCAGCGTCCTGCCGCCAATGGCCGCAATCGGACCAAGCGTAAGTGACGCCCACTCGTCCTTGCCGGCGGGCACGCAGAATACCGTGCCCGGCTCCTCGCCGAAACGCCAGCCATGGCCACCGTCATCTAGCATCGCACCTTCAAGGCGAACGGCGTCGTCAAAAAGGCGTGCGCCGACATTCATGTGGTACATGAGAAAGACCGGCATCGGCCGCGCACTCGTGTTGACGATCCTGTCATCGAGGCTGACTTCGCCGCTTTCCCCGTCGATACGCCATGTCCGCTCCAGAAGGGCCGTGCCGCCATCGGCAAGCTTCACGGGAACCTCTACGCGCGCCAATGCATTGGACTGATGAACATCGAACGCGATGATCATTGCGGGATGGGAGGAGAAGGACCCATGCAACGGATATCGACGCCCCTCTCCGTCACCGTCAATCGGCTCGGGATGGCGGATATGATCGGGACCGCAGGTGAACAGGAAGCCTTCCAGCGAGTGGTCGATGCGCGCATCGCCATCGTCGGGAATGGCGCGGCCGGGCGCGATATCGATGCCGTCGACGACACAGGAGCCAATATCGAAAACGGAGGTTTCATCGAGGAAAATGCGTGGCGATTTGCCAGCCTGAAACGAGCGCAAGACAACCTCCCTATGGCAGTAAAAACGCATAACTCACGGAAACGCTACTAACCGTGACGGAAATTAAGATTGCATTAACCGCGAATTCACCTTTTTCACAATAGGGTCAAGATTGCGGTGTGTTTATCGGTGAACGAAGTAAGGGATAGCAGAATCGTGAAACAGTTTCTTAACGCAGCTCTGGGTCTGACGGTCGCCGTGGCGTCGGTTTTCGCGCCGCTACAGGCTGGCGCGCAGCAGCGTTATGGTTATGAGCAGCCGGTTCTGGTGACGCCGGATGGCCGCGTTCTCGATTTCGTGCCCGAACGCGGTGATATCGTCATCAGCCGCGACGCGATGGGCCGTACTGTCTTCTACGACCAGTACGGCAATCTGCTGGCCACCGAAATGCCCTCGGGTTACCAGCAGCAACGGCGCCAGCAGGCGCGCCAGCGCGACACCACCTATTACCCGCCCGCCCCCGGCGGCCAGTATCGTGAGCCGCAACGCGACTACGGTTATCAGGACAATGGCAGCGTACGCGACTATCGCGAATATCGCGGCAATGGTTCCGACGACAATGTCTACACCGGCTCCGTTCCCGCACCCGGTGCGGTGGAAAGCGGCCCGCTCGGCCAGCCGATGCCCGGCGAAAGCACCACGGCCGCCGTTCCGCAGCCGGAGCACCTGATCGAGCGCCACACACCGGTGACCACGCCGGTCAACCGTTCCCGCCAGGAAATCGTCGCGCTCCAGACCTTCCTCGATCGCGAGGGCATCTCGCCCGGCGTCATCGACGGCAAGATGGGTGACAACGTCAACAAGGCCATTGCCGCCTGGCAGGACATGACGGGCGAAAAGCTCGACCCCAACAATTCCGAAGACATTCTGGAGCGCCTGCGCGCCTCTGGCGGCATGCCGATCGTGGACTACACGATCACCGCGGCCGATGCCGCAGGTCCCTATGTCGCCTCCATTCCGGATGACTATGCCGAGAAATCGCAGCTGCCCGCGCTCTCCTTCACGAAGACCTCGGAGGCGCTCGCCGAACGTTTCCATATGGACGAAAACTATCTGAAGGAACTAAACCCTGGCATCGATTTCTCCGTGCCCGGCACCATCATCAAGGTCGTCAATCCGGGTGAGGCGAAAAAAGGCCAGGTCGCCCGCATCGTCGCCCACAAGGGCATCAAGCAGGTCTTCGCTTACGGTCAGGACGGCAATCTGATCGCCGCCTACCCGGCCACCATTGGTTCCACGGATACGCCCTCGCCGAGCGGCACGCACACGGTCGAGCGCATCGCGCTCAATCCGGGCTACACGTACAATCCGAAGATCAACTTCAAGCAGGGTCAGAACGACAAGATCCTGCAGATCCCGCCGGGTCCGAACGGCCCGGTCGGTACGGTCTGGATCGCCCTGTCGAAGCCGACCTACGGCATCCATGGAACGCCGGAGCCGTCCAAGATCGGCAAGACCAATAGCCACGGCTGTATCCGCCTCACCAACTGGGACGCAACCGAGCTGGCAAAAATGGTCCGCCCCGGCGTTGTGGTCGAATTCGCGGAATAGGATCGACCAGAATAAAAAAGAAAAAGCCCGGCGGTTGGGTCCGCCGGGCTTTTCCTTGTTGGAATTTCAGCCGCGCTTTTCCGTGAGAAAATATAGAAGGGCGGCCACCGGCAAGGCAAAACCGATCCACGAGGCGGCTTGCCACTCGCCGACCGCATAGGCCCAGCCGCCCACGGCGGAGCCGATCGCCCCGCCCATGAAGAATGTCGCCATATAGATGCCGTTCAGGCGGCTGCGGAATTCTGCTCCGAGCGTGAAGATGGCGCGCTGACCGAGCACCAGATTGGTGGTCACGCCGAAATCCAGAACGATGGCCGCAATCACCAATATCCCAAGCGCAAGATGTGATCCTTCGGGCGCAAGATGGGTGACGGCAAATGACAGCGCCACCGCCACCAATGCCAGGAACGTGGCCGCATAGGTCCAGCCCCGGTCGGCCATGCGCCCCGCAATCGGCGCGGCGACGGTGCCCGCCGCACCAGCAAGCGCAAACAGCGCGATCTCACCCTGGCTGAGGTTGAAATGCGGCCCGCTCAGATAAAGCGGCGTCGTGGTCCAGAACAGGCTGAACGCGGCAAACAGGAAGGCATGATAGATCGCCCGCCGCCGCAGGAGCGGCGTATGCACAGCCAGCCTGCCCATCGAGGCCATCAGCGCGCCATAACCAAGCCTCGCCTCAGGCACACGAGGCGGCAAAAGCCGAAAGAGCACGACGGCAAGGACGGCCATGACGCCCGCCGATATCATGAAGACACCGCGCCAGGACACCACTTCGGACAAAAGACTGGAGACCGGCCTTGCCAGCATGATGCCAGCCATCAAACCGCTCATGACATTGCCGACCACTCGCCCACGGGAGGCATGTGGCGCCATATGGGCCGCATAGGGAACAATGACCTGCACCGCCACGGAACTGACGCCAACCAGGAATGCGGCAATCAGAAACGGTGCCGCATGCGGTGCGAATGCCGCCGCCAGAAGCGAGAGCACCGCCATGGAAACCGTGCTGACCACCAGCTTGCGATTTTCAACCAGATCGCCGAGCGGCACGACGAACAACAGGCCGACGCCGTAACCGATCTGCGTCAGGGTCACGATCAGACCGGTTGCGCCTGCAGACAGGCCAAGCTCCGCCCCGATAATGCCGGCAAGTGGCTGGCCATAATAAAGATTGGCCACGATCAATCCGCAGGCGGTCGCCAGCAAAAAAGTCAGGGCCGGGGAAATGGATGTCTCGAAAACATCCTCCCCTTCAACTACACGCGTCGTCATCATTTTCTCCAAAATGGAAACGAATGTTTCCTAAATAGTCACAAAATCATTCGGCGAGCTTCATGGCGATAGTCACCACAGCCGTCATTTCTTCCAAACTCCGCCCCGTCTTTCCCACAACGCGCATGCCGTACATCATGCACAACATTGCCCGGGCCAGATCATCGGGGTCGGTTTTCGACTGGACGGAACCATCCTTTTGCCCCTCGGCCACAAGCCGGGCGACGATGCGCTCCCTCGCCTTCACCGCCCGCTCGACCACGACTGCGATGCCGTCGTCCAGGGCCGCCAGATCGGCAGCGGCGCCGACAACCAAACATCCATCGGAACCCGAGCCGCCATGCGACCGCTCCGCATAGAACATCAGGCCGGCCCGCAGTCGCTCACGACCAGTCGCGTAACCGGCAACGGCAGCTTCGAAGCGCTCGGTCTGTATGATCCGGTAACGCTCCATCGTGGCGATGAACACGGCCTTCTTGTCCTTGAAAGCCTTGTAAAGACTGCCCTGCGCCAGTTCCATCGCATCGGTGAGATCACCGACGGAGGTGGCGTGATATCCTCGCCTCGAAAAAATGCGGATCGCGCCGTCGAGCGCACGATCAATATCGAATTCGCGCGGCCTGCCGCGATGGCGCTGTTCCGGGGAGTTGGGCTGGTGAATATTGGTCATGGCGGCAATATAGGAAACGATCATTTCCAAATCAAGCGAAAATAATGCCCGCACCGCAAACGGCCCAGGCATTGGGAGTGCCGTTCAGGCGGCCTTGCGCGTAAGAAGGCGTGCAGGTTGCGCGCCGAGCCTCAACGGTCGCTTCGGCAGAAGGCCGAGCACCTCGCCTGCGAAGGCCTTCGCGTTCTCCACCGCCTTGTCAATATTGCTGACCTTGTCCTTATCAAGACAGAGAAGCGTGCCGCCATAGTCGAAAATATCGCGATAGGCCGCTCTCTCGACAATCGGCGTATTGAGCACCGAGACATTCTTTTCCGCCAGCAGCATTTTGACCAGCAGCAGCGAACGCGTCGCCACCATGGCGTTGACCCGTGTCAACACGATGGAATGGGCGATAGCCTTGCCCATCTTGCGGTTCAGAAATTCGATGTGATCCAGAACCTCGGCAGCGCCGCGCGCATCCATGGCAGAGCCCTGCACCGGGATCAACACGTGATCTGAAATACCGAGCGCCATGGTCAGCAGCGGGCTTTTCGCGCCCGGCAGATCAATGATGAAACAGTCGGTATTGGTTTTATTCTCGCGAATATGGCCTTCAAGCGAAGCCATCGTTACATGCGAAATCACCGAGAGATTTTCGATCTCGCCGGACAGATCGTGCCAGCGGGAAATCCACAATTGCGGATCGGCATCCAGAACCGTCACGCGGTGGCCGCTGCGGGCCAGTTCGGTTGCCAGAAGCAGCACGGCAGTGGTTTTTCCCGCGCCGCCCTTGGTGTTGGCAAAAGTAATGACAGGCATGATATCCCCTGTTGATCAGAGCCATTTCATGCTCATTCACGCACCGAGCCGATCATGGTGCTTTCTATAACCTTAACGAACATGGTTAAGAAAAGACTAAGATCGTTTTTGGGGACAACAAAAAAGCCCGCGATAAATCGCGGGCTTCTGACATCTGATTGATCACACCAGCTTTCGGCACGACCCCACATCATCCGTCCTAAGGCGGCCGGCTTTGAGATCTTCGTACTTCGGCAAATTCAGGGAGCTGCCCAGCCTTTTCTCAACGGTTGCACGATCAAGCGTGATCATGCGTCCGGCACTGGTGAAGGACACCATGCCATTCTTTCCGGAATACGCCATAGTCGCGCGCATTTCACAGAAATAGCGGTCTGAGCCCTTGGACAAATTCCATCCCCGGATTCCTGCTTTATTGCTCGACAGAGCTCCGACTTTGTAACCCTGACCGGAAAGCTCCTTGAAAGAAGCGGCCTGCGCCACAAGGGGTAGGCTTAAAAACGCCACTGCAAGCAATGGCGAAAAGACTGAAACTCTCATCGTTGCCATAACGACCCTTTAAAAGCAGTCCTCAAACAATTTCCTGGTATTCTCCAGCGTCATCGGCACCGGATTGCCGCCGCAGCTCGGATCCTTGATAGCTTCCGCCGTCAGTTCGTCGATACGATCAGGCTTGATGCCCATGGCGGTCAGGTTTTCCGGCACGCCGAGTTCCTTGCGAAGCTCGAGCACATAGTCATAGAAGCCGTCGAAACCGCCCGCTATGCCGAGATAGGCGGCCGCACGGGCAATCTTGTCTTCGATGGCCGGGCGGTTGAAGCGCAGCACCGCCGGCATGACGACGGCATTGGTCATGCCGTGATGGGTGTTGTAGACTGCCCCGATCGGGTGCGAGAGCGAGTGAATGGCCCCGAGACCCTTCTGGAAGGCAACCGCCCCCATCGCTGCCGCTGCCATCATATTGGTGCGCGCTTCGATATCCGTGCCATCCTTATAGGCGCGCGGCAGGAATTCCTTGACGAGACGCAGGCCCTCCAGCGCCACACCAGCGCTCATCGGATGATAGAAGGGCGAGGAATAGGCTTCCAGGCAATGGGCAAAGGCATCCATGCCCGTGCCCGCCGTGATGACCTTCGGCATGCCGACCGTCAGTTCCGGATCGCAGATGACGACGCCGGGCAAGAGCTTCGGATGGAAGATGATTTTCTTCACATGGGTCTGCGAATTGGTGATGACGCTGGCGCGACCGACTTCGGAGCCGGTACCGGCCGTCGTCGGCACGGCGACGATGGGCGCGATCTTGGCGGCATCCGCCCGTGTCCACCAGTCGCCGATATCCTCGAAATCCCAGACCGGGCGTGTCTGCCCGGCCATGAAGGCGATTGTTTTGCCGAGATCGAGGCCCGAACCGCCGCCGAAGGCGACGACACCGTCATGGCCGCCATCGCGATAGGCTTTCACGCCCGCTTCCATGTTGATTTCGTTGGGGTTAGGATCGACCTCGGCGAAAATTGCGCGGCCAAGGCCAGCCTCTTCCAGCACATCGAGCGCATGCGCGGTGATCGCCATATTGGCAAGGCCGCGATCCGTCACGAGCAGCGGCTTTTTGATCCCGAGCGTCTTGCAGGCTTCCGCCAGTTCCTTGATCCGGCCGCGGCCAAGCTTGACGGCGGTGGGATAGCTCCAGTTGGCGACGATATTCATTTCGTGACTTTCTTCAGATGGTAGGATTTCGGTCGGGTCAGGTTCTGGAAACCAAGCACGGAAAGCGAGCCGCCACGGCCGGTTTCCTTCACGCCAGTCCAGCAAAGGGCAGGGTCGAGGTAATCCGCGCGGTTCATGAACACGGTGCCGGTTTCGATTTCGCGGCCGATGCGCCCGGCGCGGGCGGCATCCTGCGTCCAGAGCGAGGCAGTGAGGCCGTATTTGCTGTCATTCATCAGCGCGATGGCTTCATCGTCATTCTTCACCTTCATGATGCCGACGGCGGGGCCGAAAGTCTCTTCGGTCATGAACTCCATGGAATGATCGACATTGACGAGCACTTGCGGAGCGACATAAGCGCTCTCGCCGTCATCGGCGGGGAAAAGCTTGGGATCGACCAATGCCTTCGCACCTTTGGCAACGGCATCGGCGAGCTGCGCGCGCACCACCTTGGCGAAACGCTTGTTGGCCATCGGCCCGAGCGTCGTTTCCTGCTCCAGCGGATTGCCAAGCTTGTAGTTGGAAACCCACGCCACGGACTTCTCGACGAATGCGTCATAGAGGTTCTCGTTGACATAGATGCGTTCGATACCGCAGCAGCACTGCCCGGAATTATAGGTGGCGCCATCCATCAGCGTATCGACGGCGGCGTCGAGATCGGCATCCTCCATCACATAACCGGGGTCTTTGCCGCCGAGTTCAAGCCCGAGGCCGGTGAAAGTGCCGGCGGCGGCGCGCTCTATGGCACGGCCGCCTTCCACCGAACCGGTGAAGTTGACGAAATTGAACAGACCTTCGGAAATCAGCGCCGAAGTCGTGCCGTGGTCGAGGAAGACGTTGATGAAGACATCGTCAGGCACGCCAGCCTCGACAAAAGCCCGCACCATGCGCTCGCCCACCAGCAGCGTCTGCGCCGCATGTTTGATGACGACCGTATTGCCGGCCATCAAGGCGGGCGCGACGGTGTTGATCGCCGTCATGTAAGGATAGTTCCACGGCGCGATGACGAAGACCACCCCATGCGCCTCGCGCTCGATGCGGCGTTCGAAATTGCCGCTTTCCTCGATGACGAGCGGCGCCAGCGCATCGGCGGCGATGGAGGCGACGTAGTTGGAGCGTTCGTTGAAGCCCTTGAACTCGCCGCCGTAACGAACCGGACGGCCCATCATATGCGCCAGTTCCGGCACCACCTCCGCCACCATTTCATTGAGGCGGGCGACACCCTTCAGAACCAGCTGAACGCGGTCCTCAAGCGGACGTCGCGCCCAGTCCTTTTGCGCCTTGCGCGCCTTCGAAACGGCGGCCCGCGCCGCCTCCAGCGACATCGCCTCCCGCTCGGCATAAACCGAGCCATCGATGGGCGAGATATTCTGGATCATGGTCATGATGTTTTCCCGTAATGATTAGGCTCGTTCGAAACCGCGCGCCACTTCCCAGTCGGTCACTCGGCGGTCGTATTCTTCCTGCTCCCACCGTCCGGCATGGACGTAATGATCGATCACATCGTCGCCAAAGGCGTTGCGCAGCATTTTCGATCCGTCCAGAAAGGCAGTGGCGTCACGCAACGTCTTGGGTATCTCGCGCACGTCCTTGCCGCCATAGGCATCGCCGACAAAAGCGGGCTCAAGTTCGAGTTTATTTTCGATGCCGTCAATGCCTGCCGCAAGCAAAGCCGCCATGGCGAGATAGGGATTGAGATCGGAGCCGCCGACGCGGCATTCGATGCGGATACCCTTGGTGCCTTCGCCGCAGAGGCGATATCCCGCCGTGCGGTTGTCGAGGCTCCAGATCGCCTTGGTGGGCGCAAAGGTGCCGGCCATGAACCGCTTGTAGGAATTGATATAGGGCGCGAGGAAATAGGTGATCTCGCTGGCATGGGCGAGAAGCCCGGCAACATAATGCCGCATCAGCTCCGACATGCCGTGCTTGGCGTCCTTGTCGAGAAAAGCAGGCGTCTTGCCATCGGCGCTCCAGAGAGACTGGTGAATATGCGAGGAACTGCCGGCGGCGTTGTAATTCCACTTGGCGAGGAACGTCACCGCTTTGCCCTTGGACCAGGCGATCTCCTTGGTGGCGTTCTTGATGATGGCATGCCGGTCGGCCATGGTCAGCGCATCGGCATAACGCACGTTGATTTCCGCCTGACCTGCGGACGCTTCGCCCTTGGAATTCTCGACCGGAATGCCGGCGCCCTGCAGGCCCTTGCGCAGCGCCCGCATGACATCCTCTTCCTTGGTCGTCTGGAAGATATGGTAATCCTCATTATAACCGCTGGCGAGGTTCAGTCCCTTGTAACCGTTGGCGCGCGCCGCATCGAAAGTCTGGTCGAACAGGAAGAATTCCAGTTCGGTCGCCATATAGGCCTTCAGCCCCATAGCCTCCAACCGCGCCACCTGCTTTTTCAGGAGCGCGCGCGGCGAATGCGGCACTTCTTCATGGGTGTGATGATCGAGCACATCGCACAGCACCAGCGCCGTGCCTTCCAGCCAGGGCACGCGCCGCAGCGTCGAAAGATCGGGCTTCAGCACATAGTCGCCATAGCCTTTTTCCCAACTGGAGGATTTGTAGCCGGGAACGGTTTCCATCTCCATGTCGGTGGCAAGCACGTAATTGCAGCTATGGGTTTCCTCAAAGGCGCTTTCAACGAAGAATTCCGCCTGGAACCGTTTGCCCATCAGACGCCCCTGCATGTCGACAAGGCAGGCCAGAACCGTGTCGATGCGCCCCTCGGCGACATCCATTTTAAGCGCGTCGAATGTGTAGCTCGTCATTTTGTCCGTTCCCTCTTATTGTGGCGACCGGGCGGCCGGGATGCGGCCGCCCGTTTCGTTTGAGCATCAGGCCTTTGCAGCCGCTGCGGCAACCGCAGCCTGCTTGTGCTCCAGCGCGAATTCCTCTTCCGGCGACAGGATGAGGCGATGGCGTCCGACAAAGGCGAAATAGGCGATCGCCACGGCGAACCAGACGGCGACCCAGAGCACGCCCTTGGTGAAGTTCGGATCCTGGATCTGGTAAAGCAGCGTGACGATGGCGATGATGACCGTCAGAACCGCGCCCGGAATGCCGAAGGGCGAGCGGAACGGCCGCTCGATATGCGGCAGGTTCTTCCGGAGCAGAATGAAGGAAATCGCCTGCATGATGTAGGAGAACATGGCGCCGAACACGGCCATGTTCAAAAGCACGCTGCCGATGATGCTGCCGCCCTCTTCCGCACCCAGCGAGAACCAGATGACCAGCATGACCGCGAGACCCACAATCGCGCCGGTGATATTGGCAACGTATGGCGTGCGGTATTTGGAATGGGTGATCGACAGCAAGGTCGGGAAGTAACCCGCACGCGACAGCGAATAGATCTGCCGACCCTGTGCATAGAGGATCGTATGGAAGCTGGCGATCAGGCCGGTCAAGGCAACGAGACCCAGCACCACCACGCCGCCATCGCCATAGATCGCCTTGAAGCCATCAAGCAGCGGCTCGAGCGAGGAGCTGAGATGGAAGGCGCCGACGCCCGGCAGGGACGGGTTGAGCAATACGATCATGAAGGCCGAAACCATCAGCGTCACCATGCCGAGAATGATACCCTTCGGCATGTCACGTTTCGGATCGACCGATTCTTCCGCCGCGAGCGGCAGCTGCTCGATGGCAAGGAACAGCCAGACCGCAAAGGGCAGCGTGGCGAGGACGCCCGAGAACCCGAAGGGGAAGAAGGAACCGCCGCCTTCTGGCAGCTCCACCGCCTTGCCGTCAGGGCCGACACCGATATTGAGAGCAAAACGCGAAAAATCGATATTCGGAATGGCGCTGATCCAGAAGAATACCAGAACCGTGAGCGAAATCAGCGTGATGACCAATGTGACCTTGAAGGAAAGCTCAAGCCCGAAGACGTTAAGCGCAAGGAAAATTGCATAAAAGACTATCCACACGAAAGGTGAATAGGCCGGATCGAGCCCGAGAATGGAGTTCACATAGGCCGTGATGAAGGTGACGACGACCGCCGGCGTCAGCACATATTCGACATTCTCGCAAAGCCCGGTAATGAAGCCGCCCCAGGGACCCATGGCCGTGCGGGCGAAGGAATAGGCCGCACCGGTATGCGGCAATGCCGGGCTCATTTCCGCAATCGAAAATGTCAGCCCGAGATACATGATGGCGATGATGATGCCCGCCACCAGCATGCCGCCCCAGCCGCCGGTGGAAAAGCCGAAATTCCATCCGGAAAAATGCCCGGAAATAACCGCGCCGACGCCGAGCGACCAGAGCGACCACACGCCCGCATAACGGGAAAGTCCGCGTTTTTCGAAATAGGATGCGTCAGCCTTCTTGTAGCTGACGCCTGATGATGAACTGTCCATGCCCTTCTCTCCTGATAAGAAAAAAACAAGCCAGTCAGCCATTATTGGCCGATTGTGCCCCAGTTTTCAGCACCTTCGCGAGGTTTCCCGCACTGTGCCGCACGCACTTGCTGTTCCCTTGCCGCTGCATGTCTTTTCGGCTTCATGGCCGGCTTTTATTCGATGGCGGCAGTCTCGTTTTGACGGCCGGCCGCGGTGTTTTCACCGTCGGCCGACCCTTGCTCCCTCACTCATCGATTGATGAGAGCGCCTTCCCCATAAGTTCGTGTAGAAAGCCGGCAATCGCCGACTGGTCCTGCTCGTTGGCGACCAGATCGTTGCGGATTTCGATCATGACATTCAAAAGTCCGTCCGGCAGCGCGTGCAACCGCAGCGTATGCGTCACCCCGTCTTCCGGACCATAGGGATCGTTGCGTCTGACCGTGAGCGCGGAGCCTTCAGCATCCGAAAGCATCGCATCGGCCAGCCGGCTGTCGGTATCGTGCAGGACACCGATTTGAACCTCGCGGAATTTACCGTGATAGACCGGCGTAAAACTATGAATGGTCACCACCACCACTCGGCGACCGGCCGCCTGCCGTTCGGCGATGATCTCGCTGACACGGTCGTGAAACGGCACGTAAAGCGCGGAGGTACGGGCGAAACGCTCCGCTTCGCTCAGATCGAAATTACCGGGAATGTCATAGATTTCGCTTTTCACCGGCATGGCGGAAGGTGATTCGGGCGGACGATTGCAATCATAGACGAGCCGCGAAAACCTTTGATGCACGAGTGTTGCATCAAGGCTTTGCGACAGCAGCCTCGCGACAGCCAGAGCCCCCGGATCCCACGCCGCATGGCTGGAGAGAACCTCCTGCGAAAGACCGAGTGTGCCGAATTTTTCCGGAATGGTGGCGGATGCGTGCTCGCAGACGAGAAGGACGTCGCCCTTCGCTGCGGCGTTCTCGACGCCAACCGCCTGCCCTTCCGCTTCTGTGAAAAACCGTGAACGCACCGTCATGCACGAACCCCACCCGGAACCCCGTCGTTCCACCAATGACGAAAAGAATTCTTCACATTATTGCGAGTGTCAAATGGAATTTTGAAATTTTCTCTTCATTTTGCCATTGACTCGATAGCTGGCGCAGATGTTTATTTTAGCCGATACACCGGCAGAAAGACCGGAAGGGGAAAGATTTGCGCAACGCGACGGCGACCGTGTCGGATGTCATCCATGCCCATTACGACGCGCTGACCCGTTCGGAAAAACGGCTGGCGGAGAGCCTGCTCGGCAACTACCCCGTTTCGGGTCTCGGTAGCATTACCACCATCGCGGAAAATGCCGGCGTCTCGACGCCGACGGTGGCGCGCATGGTGCAGAAGCTCGGTTACAAGGGCTATCCGGAATTTCAGGCGCATCTGCACCAGGAACTGGAAGCAACGATATCGGGCCCGATTGCCAAACACGACCGCTGGGCGACCAATGCACCCGGCCTGCATATTCTCAACCGCTTCGCCGACGCCATCACCGGCAATCTGCGCGATACGCTTGGTGATCTCGACACCGCCGTCTTTGACAATGCCGCGGCACTGCTTTCTGACCGCAAGCGCAGCATTTATTTCGTCGGCGGGCGCATCACCGGCGCGCTCGCCGAATATTTCTTCACCCATATGCAGGTGATCCGCCCGAAAACGACGCTCATGTCGTCGAATTCCAGCGCCTGGCCGCAATATATGCTGAATATGAGCGCTGGCGACGTGCTGGTCATCTTCGACATCCGCCGTTACGAACACGACATGACGACGCTTGCCGAAGTGGCGAAAGCAAACGGCGTGCAGATCATCCTCTTCACCGATCAATGGACATCGCCGGTGGCGCGTCACGCGCTTCACACCTTCCGTGTAAAGATCGAGGCGCCGTCGGCATGGGATTCCTCTGTTGTCACCTTGTTTGTCGTCGAAGCGCTGATCGAAGCGGTGCAGAGCGGCACATGGGACGAAACGAAGGAGCGCATGAATGCGCTGGAGGGTCTGTTTGAGCAGACACGCCTCTTCCGCAGGCCGGACCGAAGTTGAAAACTATATAGCCGGCATCTTGCTTGACGCGGATGCCACTCGCTGATTGGATACCTGTAATCGCTACCAGCACGATAAAACAGGATAATAAACCAAGCTGGGGAACATATCTGACCAATAGGATGATGAGGGGATTCTCCCGCAATTGCAGGCATAAAGCCTGACGATGGCGGAAAATGGGCGTAAAGTGACGGAATCCGGATAAATAAATTGCAATCCAACCGTCACATTAGCTTCATCTACAATCCGTATCAGCGTCCGCAATATGAGAACACGAAGAGGAGAAAAAAGTGATCTCTCACTGCCGCCGACTGCTTGCTACCACCACCGCACTGGTCATCGCCTCCACCGCGATCGCTGCTGCTGAGCCGAGCGCCGAACTGATCGCTGCCGCCAAGAAGGAAGGCATGCTGACGACCATCGCGCTACCGCACGACTGGTGCGGTTACGGTGACGTGATCGCCTCCTTCAAGGCGAAGTATCCGGAAATCACCGTCAACGAACTGAACCCCGACGCCGGCTCCGCCGACGAAGTGGAAGCAGTGAAGGCAAACAAGGACAATAAGGGTCCGCAGGCTCCTGACGTCGTCGACGTCGGTCTCGCCTTCGGTCCGCAGATGAAGGCCGAAGGCCTGCTGCAGCCCTACAAGGTCTCCACCTGGTCGGAAATTCCTGACAACGTCAAGGATGCCGACGGTTACTGGTACGGCGACTATTACGGCGTCATGTCGATGTTCGTGAACAAGGACCTCGTCAAGAACACGCCGAAGGACTGGGCCGACCTGCTGAAGCCGGAATATTCCGGTCAGGTAGCGCTCGCCGGTGACCCGCGCGCTTCCAACCAGGCTATCCTCGGCGTTCTCGCCGCCGGTCTTGCCACTGGCGCGAAGTCCGGCAAGGAAGCCGGTGAAGCCGGCCTGAAATATTTTGCCGATCTCAACAAGGCTGGCAACTTCCTGCCGGTCATCGGCAAGGCTGGCACGCTGGCGCAGGGCGCGACCCCGATCATCGTTGCCTGGGACTATAACGCGCTGTCCTGGAAGAAGACGCTGAACGACAACCCGCCGACAGAAGTTGTCGTTCCTGAGAAGGGCGTTCTAGCCGGCGTTTATGTTCAGGGCATTTCCGCTTACGCCCCGCATCCGAATGCTGCCAAGCTCTGGATGGAACACCTCTACTCCGACGACGGTCAGCTTGGCTGGCTGAAGGGCTATTGCCACCCGATCCGCTTCAACGCCATGGTCAAGGCCGGCAAGGTTCCGCAGGAGCTGATCGACAGCCTGCCGCCGGCAGCAGCCTATGAAAAGGCAATCTTCCCGACGCTCGAGGAAGTCGATGCCAACAAGGCTGCCGTTACCGGCGGCTGGGACAGCGTCGTCGGCGCAAACGTGAAGTAAACTGTTGAAAACGCACCCCGGCCGGTCAAAAGCCGGGGTGCTTCTTTTATGATGTAGACCTTTATATACAGACCGTTTGAAAACGGCGTTTGGGGACAAGGATGCCATCAACCAACACCGGCGGACCATCCGACGCGGGCAGGAAACTGCCGCTGCACTGGATTGGCGTCGTACCTTTTGCCGTTTTTGTTCTGCTGTTTCTGATTATGCCGACGATGAAGATCGTCATCGGCGCATTTCAGCGTACCGATGGCAGCTTCACGCTGGAAAACATTGCCGGACTTTTCACCTCTTCCATTCTCGCGGCCTACTGGATTTCGATCAAGATCAGCCTCGCCTCGGCGGCTCTCGGCTGCCTGATCGGCTTTGCCGTCGCCGCTGCCGTGGTGCTTGGTGGCCTGCCGCAGCGCATTCGTGGACCGCTCCTGACCTTTTCGGGCGTCGCCTCGCAATTCGCCGGCGTGCCGCTCGCCTTCGCCTTTATCGCGACGCTCGGCCCGGTCGGCCTGCTCACCGTGTTTCTGAAGACGCAGATCGGCATCGATCTCCGACTGCTCGGCTTCAACATCCTGTCCTTCTGGGGCCTGACCGTCACCTATCTGTTCTTCCAGATACCGCTGATGATCCTCATCATCACGCCTGCGCTGGACGGGCTGAAGCGCGAATGGCGCGAGGCGGCGGAAATCCTTGGCGCCACCGGCCTGCAATATTGGCGCATGGTGGCCTTCCCCATCCTGCTGCCGTCGCTGCTCGGCACCATGTCTCTTCTGTTTGCCAATGCCTTCGGCGCGGTGGCCACCGCAATCGCGCTCACCGGCTCCTCGCTCAACATCGTGCCGATCCTGCTCTTCGCGCAGATCCGCGGCGATGTTCTCGGCAATCCGCATCTCGGTTACGCGCTCGCCTTCGGCATGATCGTCGTCACCGGCATTGCCAATGCGCTTTATATCTGGCTGCGCGCCCGCAGCGAAAGGTGGCTGAAATGAAGCGTTTCTTCGCCTGGGGCGCGCTGGTCTTCGGCCTTCTTTATTTCGCCCTGCCGCTGATCGGCATGACCAACTTCTCGCTGAAGATGCGGCGCGGAGAATATTCCTTCGACGCCTATGGCAAGGTGCTCACCGACCCGCGATTTCAGGAAACCTTCAGCTATTCGGTGGTTATGGCGCTGTTCACCATCGTCTTCGGGGTTTTGCTGGTCGTGCCCACCGCCTATTGGGTGCGCCTGAAACTGCCGCACCTGCGCCCCTATATCGAGTTCATCACGCTCCTGCCGCTGGTCATCCCGGCCATCGTCATCGTGTTCGGTTACATCAGGCTTTACAACACCTCCAGCTGGCTGCCGCTGACCGGCACGACCTTCGGCACCAACCTTCTGCTGATGTTCGGTTACGCCACGCTCGCCTTGCCCTATATGTACCGCGCCGTCGATACCGGCCTCCGAACCATCGATGTGGCGACGCTGACAGAAGCGGCGCAGAGCCTCGGCGCGGGCTGGACCACCATCCTGTCGCGCATCATCCTGCCGAATGTTCTGGTCGCCGTGCTGTCAGGCGCATTTTTGACCTTCGCCATCGTCATCGGTGAATTCACCATGGCGGCCCTTTTGAACCGCCCGGCCTTCGGCCCCTACATGCAGCTGCTCGGCGCCAACCGCGCCTATGAACCGGCGGCACTTGCCGTGATTTCCTTCGGCATCACCTGGGGTTGCCTCGGTCTGATCCAACTCGTTTCACGCTACCAGAAGGGCGCGCCTCCCAAGGCCTGAGGACAAGATTTTCATGAGCTTTTTGACACTTAGCAACATCAAGAAATCCTTCGGTTCCGTGCAGGTCGTGCATGATTTCGACATGGCCATCGAAAAGGGCGAGTTCGTCTCCTTTCTCGGCCCGTCGGGCTGCGGCAAGACCACCGTGCTGCGCATGATCGCCGGTTTTGAAATCCCGACTGGCGGATCGATCGTCATCAATGGCAAGAACCAGACGACGCTCAGACCAAACCAGCGCAATATCGGCATGGTGTTTCAGGCCTATGCGCTGTTCCCCAACATGAATGTCTACGAGAATGTCGCCTTCGGGCTCAAAGTCGCCGGCAAGCCGAAAGCCGAGATCGATGCGCGCGTGAAGGAAATGCTCCAGCTTATCCATCTGGAGCATCTCGCGGACCGCTACCCCTATCAGATGTCGGGTGGCCAACAGCAGCGCGTGGCACTCGCCCGTGCCCTGGCACCGAAGCCGGAAGTGCTTCTGCTGGATGAGCCGCTCTCCGCGCTCGACGCCAAGATCCGCGTGTCGCTGCGCGAGGAAATCCGTCAGATCCAGCAGAAGCTCGGCATCACCACCATTTTCGTGACCCACGATCAGGAAGAGGCCCTGTCGATCTCTGACCGCATCGTCGTCATGAATTCCGGCCGCGCCGACCAGATCGGTTCGCCCTTTGAAATCTACAACAAACCCGCAACCCGCTTTGTCGCTTCCTTCGTCGGCACGCTGAACCTGATTGACGCAACCGTCATCGATTCCTCGACCAACGCCATCCGTGTCGGAGAGCAGCAGATCACCCTCCACAAACCTGTCGATGCCGCAAACGGTGAAAAAATCACCCTCGCGCTTCGCCCGGAAGCAGGCGCGCTCGGAGCCGATGCGAAGGGCGATGTCGCTATTTCGGGCGTCGTCACCTCAAGCCAGTTCCTCGGCTCCGTCATCCGCACCCGTCTTGATCTCGGTGGTTCGACCCTGTCTTTCGACATGTTCAATGATCCCGGCACAGCACCACCCGCCCTTGGCGAACAGGTAACGCTCAAATTCGCAGCGGGCGATCTTATGGTGATCAAGGACTAAAGCGCTTTTCCAGACGCAAAACCGCTTCGCCCATTTGCGGGACATGGTAGAGCAGGTATGACTTCGAACCTGCATACCAACTATGTGAGGCCATGATGCGCGCGCTTTTTTACGAACTGTTCGGCGAGCCCCCTATTGTCGCATCCCTGCCCGATCCGGAACCGACCGATGGCGGCGTGGTCATCGAAGTAAAGGCAACCGGCCTCTGCCGGAGCGACTGGCACGGCTGGATGGGGCATGACACGGATATTCGCCTTCCGCATGTTCCCGGCCACGAATTTGCCGGCGTCATCGCCGCAGTCGGCAAAAACGTCACCCGCTTCAAGACCGGCGACCGCGTTACCGTGCCCTTCGTTTCCGGCTGCGGCCATTGCCATGAATGCCGCTCCGGCAACCAGCAGGTCTGTGAAACGCAATTCCAGCCCGGCTTCACCCATTGGGGTTCCTTCGCCGAATATGTCGCCATCGACTATGCCGATCAAAACCTCGTGCATCTGCCTGATACGATGAGCTATGCCACCGCCGCCGGTCTCGGCTGCCGTTTCGCCACCTCCTTTCGCGCCGTCACCGATCAGGGCCGCCTGAAGGGCGGCGAATGGCTGGCGGTGCACGGCTGCGGCGGTGTGGGTCTCTCCGCCATCATGATCGGCGCAGGCCTTGGCGCGCAGGTCGTCGCCATCGACATTGCCGAAGACAAGCTCAAACTTGCGCGGCAGCTCGGCGCGACCGCCACCATCAACAGCCGCTCCGTTGCCGATGTTGCCGAGGCGGTACGCGACGTGACGGGTGGCGGCGCGCATGTCTCGATTGATGCGCTCGGTCACCCGCAGACCTGCTGCAACTCCATCAGCAACCTGCGCCGGCGCGGCCGCCATGTGCAGGTGGGGCTGATGCTGGCCGATCACGCCATGCCCGCCATCCCCATGGCTAGGGTGATTGCCCACGAACTGGAGATTTACGGCAGCCACGGCATGCAGGCATGGCGCTACGAAGACATGCTGGCGATGATCGAAAGCGGCAAGCTTGCGCCTGAAAAACTGATCGGCCGCCACATCTCCCTGACAGAAGCCGCCACCGCCCTGCCCGCCATGAACAGCTTCCAGGAAAGTGGCATCAGCATTATTGATCGGTTCGAATAGTGCAGGCTCCTGATACCGTTTGAGGTTTAGGGATTGCGCACCGCTCAGGCGCTCCTGCGTCCGAATGTCCGGACCGGAGTGGTTCCGAGGGCAGACGCATGGGCCGGCGATGCCGCCGGGATACGCGCCGCGTGATCCGTCTGGCTATCGCTCCATTGACGGTTTATCAGCTGTTTCTTGCGGACCTCCAGCGGGTCGGGGGTGTCCTCCTCCTCCTGCCGCTTACTTCCCGCAACTGCGGAGGTCGTCGCCAATCGCGAAATCCATCGCACTAGCTGCATGCCCTTGTGAACAAGCACAAAGATACCAACAATTGCGACCGCTATGATAATCACGAGGTTCCAGGGCGCGTCGCTGTCCCTCGCCGCCCGCTCCATGCGGTCTTTTGTCGTCGGATCAAAACCAAGCGTCGCCTTCAGCCTGGCGATATCCGCATCGCTGAGCCTGCTGTACCGCTCGCCACGATACAGCACGTAACCGCTCCTATCCCCGCTGTTGAGATAGCCAATGTCGAATGCTTCCCCGTCGCGAAGAAAAGGCGTGTTATCCGGCAGATCATAAACGAGATCGATTGTCTCGCCGCCGCCGAATCCGGGGATGGCAAAAAACCGAGACTTCCGCGCCTCAGCTTCGCTCACGAATATCGCGGAAAATAGAAACCCAACCGAAAAAAGCGCAATATGCTTCATTCACTCTCTCCAACAACAACGAGAATGATAACAACTGGCATTACTGAATTAATTTGAAGTTTATACTTACTTTAACATCTTAAATTTGAGATATATATTGCATATATCTAATATTGTTCGATTTATTACAATAATTAACTGCGCTAATTTATAATAAAATGAACTTCGAACGATGCGGCATGACGTATCTCCGCCGACGCTGCAAACCATTGGCGCGAACAGCGCCCCACGTTAAACCGCAATCACACGCAATTGCTTTGAGCATAGCACCGCGATGATGCGACAGAGCGCAACGTCGGCGAACATGACGGATTAGATAAAGGAACGCGACATGCTGTTTCTCGATAGCGTAACCATGAAAGAAACCCCGGATGGAGGGGATGGATATCCCTTCTCCGTTCCGGCGCTGCGCCATCTGGAACGCCTCGAATTCAAGACGCCTATCACCTTTTTTGCCGGCAATAACGGCTCTGGCAAATCGACGCTGCTGGAAGGGCTGGCAGCGGGAATGACGGCCTATGCCATCGGCAATCACGGCCAGGTTGCCGGCGACCTTTACCTTCAGCATGCCGAGACCGTGGCGAAGTCCTTCTATTTCGCCCGCAAGAAATATCCGAAAATCCGCATGTTCATGCGCGCGGAAGACGTGCTTGGTTATATACGCCGGCAGAACGAGGACGCGCTGGACGATTTTCGCTGGGAGCGGGAAAAGGCGCTCAAGAAGGGCGAAGACTTTCCGGAAGAAACCCCGGATACGTTTCGCAGGATCGTCAGGAACAATGTCATCGACCGGCGTTCGCATGGCGAAGGATTTCTCGATATCATGCAACAGCGGCTGCATGGCGCCGGCCTCTATTTTCTCGACGAACCGGAAAGCCCGCTTTCGCCGCAAAAGCAGCTCGAACTGGCAGCCCTTATCCGCGACGCCGCCGATAGCGGTGGGCAATTGATCATCGCTACCCATTCGCCGGTGCTTTTGGCCATTCCCGAGGCGACCATCTATCATTTCGACGCAGACGGCATCACCGAGCGCCTCTATGACGAGCTGGAAAACATCAGTTTCCTGCGCCGCTTTCTTGATCGTCCCTCGAAATACCTGAGCGATTGAGCGTCGATAAGGCTTGAAATCGCGCCGCGCTTGCCGCATGCCCATAAGTAATACGTAATTTAGAAAAGAAGCAGCCTCATGTCTCCCACCACCACACCGGCGGCAGCCCGGCCCCTCAACGGTCAGGATTACAGAACTCTTGGCCTTTCGGCCCTCGGCGGCGCGCTGGAATTTTACGATTTCATCATTTTCGTGTTTTTCGCCACCGTCATCGGCCATCTGTTCTTCCCGCCGGAAATGCCCGACTGGCTGGTGATGATCCAGACCTTCGGCATCTTCGCCGCCGGTTATCTGGTGCGGCCGCTCGGCGGCATCATTCTTGCGCATTATGGCGACCGCTATGGCCGCAAGCGCGTCTTTGCCTTCTCGATTTTGCTGATGGCGCTATCGACCCTCGGCATGGCGCTGATGCCGACCTATGCCATGATCGGCGTGGCGGCACCCATCCTGCTCATCATCCTGCGTATGCTGCAGGGCGCGGCCATCGGCGGCGAAGTGCCGGGGGCCTGGACCTTCGTTGCAGAGCACGTGCCCTTTCGCCGCGTCGGGCTCGCCTGCGGTTTTCTGACGTCGGGCCTCTCCTTCGGCATCATGCTCGGCTCGCTGATCGCTTTCGCCATCAATTCCCTCTTCTCGGCAGAAGATGTGGCGGCCTATGCATGGCGCATTCCCTTCCTGCTCGGCGGCATCTTCGGCCTGATCGCCGTCTATCTGCGCCGGTGGCTGGAAGAAACACCTGTTTTCACCGAGATGAAGAAATCGAAGTCGCTGACGGACAAGCTGCCGCTCGGTCTCGTCCTGAAGCACCATATGCGCGGCGTGGTCATTTCCGCCCTGCTGACCTGGGTTCTGTCGGCGGCCATCGTCGTCACGACGCTGATGACGGCCACCTTCCTGCAGAAGCTCTACGGTTATACCCCGACACAGGCGCTGGCCGGCACCAGCTTCGGCACGCTGTTCCTGATCTTCGGCGTCATCATCGCCGGCGCATTGATCGATCGTGTCGGCTCCGGCATCTTCTTCATGGCCGCCAGCATCTTCTTCGGCATCGCCACCTTTACCTTCTACAGCTATGCCGGCGAATCGCTCGAGACCATGTTCGTGCTTTATGGCGTCATGGGCCTGTCCGTGGGCATGGCGGGTGCGGTGCCCTATGTCATGGTGCGCGCCTTCCCGGCATCGGTCCGCTTCTCGGGCCTCTCCTTCGCCTACAACGTCTCCTATGCCATCTTCGGCGGGCTGACGCCGATTGCGGTGACGACGGCGCTCGCGGTCAATCCGATGGCGCATGCATGGTATCTGGTGTTCATCGCCGTCCTCGCCTTTTGCATCGGCCTCTATCTCTATCTGCGCGGCAGCGAGATCGAAAGTCACGTCGGCATCGAAGAACTGGCGGCCTTGAGGTCGTAAGCCCAACGACGAAATAAAAAAAGCGCGGGCAAGACCCGCGCTTTTTTATTGCAACAACGGTGGCCGGAGCATCACGCCGCGCTGTCTATTTCCTCGGCGCCATTCGTCGGCACATAGTTCAGCACCGGCCCAAGCCAGCGCTCCACCTCTTCCACCGGCATGTCCTTGCGCCGCGCATAATCGAGAACCTGATCGCGCTCCACCTTGGCGACACCGAAATAATAACTCTCGGGATGGCCGATATAGAGGCCGGAGACGGAGGAGCCCGGCCACATGGCGTAGCTCTCCGTCAGTTCCACGCCCGCCGCATTGGTGGCGTCAAGCAGGGAGAACAGGGTTTTCTTTTCAGTGTGATCGGGCTGCGCCGGATAGCCAGGCGCAGGGCGGATACCGGCATAGGCCTCGCCAATCAGCTCTTCGCCGGCAAGAGACTCTTCAGGCGCATAGCCCCAGAATTCCTTGCGCACCCGCTCATGCATGCGCTCGGCAAAGGCTTCCGCGAAACGGTCGGCCAGCGCTTTCACGAGAATGGACGAGTAGTCGTCATTGGCCCGCTCGAAGCGCTCGGCAATCGCCACCTCCTCGATGCCCGCCGTCACGACAAAGCCACCGACATAATCGGCAACGCCGCTATCGACCGGCGCCACGAAATCGGAAAGCGCCACATTTGGGCGTCCATCGCGCTTGGAAAGCTGTTGGCGAAGCGTGAAGAAGGTCGCCAGTTCTTCGCGGCGGCTCTCATCCGTAAACAGCCGGATATCATCGCCCACCGCATTGGCAGGCCAGAAGCCGATCACCGCACGCGGCCGGAACCACTTTTCCTCGATGATCTTCTTCAGCATCGCCTGCGCGTCGCTGTAAAGCTGCCGCGCGGCCTCGCCCTGTTTCTCGTCTTCGAGGATCGCCGGATAGCGGCCCTTCAGCTCCCAGGTCTGGAAGAACGGCGTCCAGTCGATGTAACGGGACAGCTCCTCAAGGTCATAGGTCTCGAAAACCCTGGTGCCGAAGAATTGCGGCTTGACGACGCTATAGCTCGACCAGTCGATCTTGTGCGCATTCTCACGGGCACGGGAAAGCGGCAGGCGCTGCTTTTCGCGCTCGTTGCGGGCATGGGCTTCCGCTACCTTGGCATATTCGCTGCGAATACCATCGATATAAGCGGGCTTCTGCTCGGCGGAGAGAAGTGCTGAGACGACGCCCACCGCGCGCGAGGCATCGGTGACATAGATCGCCTGCCCCTGCTCGTAACGCGGATGGATTTTCACCGCCGTATGCACACGGCTCGTCGTTGCGCCGCCGATCAGCAGCGGAATGTTGAAACCCTGCCGCTCCATTTCCGCCGCCACATGCACCATCTCGTCAAGCGAAGGCGTGATGAGACCGGAAAGACCGATAACATCGACCTTTTCAGCAATCGCCGTTTCAAGGATTTTCGTCGTCGGCACCATCACGCCGAGATCGATGATCTCGTAATTGTTGCAGGCGAGAACGACACCGACGATGTTCTTGCCGATATCGTGCACGTCACCCTTTACGGTCGCCATCAGCACCTTGCCGGCGGCACTGCGCTCGGAGCCACCATTCAGGCGCTTTTCCTCTTCCATGTAAGGAAGCAGCACGGCAACCGCCTGCTTCATCACACGTGCGGATTTCACCACCTGCGGCAGGAACATCTTGCCCGAGCCGAACAGGTCGCCAACCACGTTCATGCCCGCCATCAGCGGCCCTTCGATAACGTGCAGCGGACGGGCGGCCTTCTGGCGCGCCTCTTCCGTATCGGCGTCGATGAATTCGGTAATGCCGTTGACCAGTGCATGCTCCAGCCGCTTTTCAACGGAAAACTCGCGCCAGGAGAGATCCTGCACCTTCGCCTGTTTTTCACCCGTTCCACGGAAACGCTCGGCCACCTCAAGCAGCCGCTCCGTCGCATCGTCACGGCGGTTCAGCACCACGTCTTCGCAGGCCTCGCGCAGTTCGGCATCGATGTTGTCGTAAACGGCAAGCTGCCCGGCATTAACGATGCCCATATCCATGCCGACCTGAATGGCATGGTAGAGGAACACGGCATGCATCGCCTCACGCACCGGCTCATTGCCGCGGAAGGAGAAGGACAGGTTGGAAACGCCGCCGGAAATATGCGTCAGCGGCATGGTTTCGCGGATGGTCTTGGTGGCTTCGATGAAGTCCACCCCGTAATTATTGTGCTCCTCGATACCCGTCGCCACCGCAAACACGTTCGGGTCGAAGATGATGTCTTCCGGCGAGAGGCCTGCCTTTTCGGTCAAAAGCTTGTAGGCGCGCGAGCAGATCTCCACCTTGCGCTGATAGGTGTCCGCCTGTCCGACCTCGTCAAAGGCCATGACCACGACCGCCGCACCGTAATTGTGGACGAGCCGCGCCTGTTGGAGAAACTTCTCCTCGCCTTCCTTCAGCGAAATCGAATTGACGATCGACTTGCCCTGAACGCATTTCAGACCGGCTTCGATGATCTCGAACTTGGATGAGTCGATCATCACAGGCACGCGGGCAATATCCGGCTCGGCGGCGATGAGGTTCAGGAACTCGACCATCGCCTTTTGCGAATCGATCAGGCCCTCATCCATGTTGATGTCGATAATCTGCGCGCCGTTTTCCACCTGATCGCGGGCAACAGCCAGCGCCGCCGTGTAATCGCCGGCGGTGATGAGCTTGCGGAAGCGGGCCGAGCCGGTGACGTTGGTACGTTCGCCCACGTTGACGAAGGGAATGTCCTTGGTCAGCACGAAAGGCTCGAGGCCCGAAAGCGACATGAAGGGCTTGTGCTCGGGAATTTCGCGCGGCTTGTAGCCTTTGACAGCCTCCGCAATCGCCCGGATATGCTCCGGCGTGGAGCCGCAGCAGCCACCGACGATGTTGACGAGCCCATCGCGGACAAAACCCTGCACCTGACGCGCCATCATCTCCGGCGTTTCGTCATATTGGCCGAATTCATTCGGCAGGCCGGCATTCGGATAGGCGCAGACGAAGGTATCAGCCACGTCAGACAGTTCCTGAAGATGCGGACGCATGGCGTCGGCACCCAGCGCGCAGTTCAGGCCGATGGTGAAGGGATTGGCGTGGCGCACCGAGTTCCAGAAAGCAGACGGCGTCTGGCCGGAAAGCGTGCGGCCGGAAAGATCGGTAATCGTGCCCGAGATCATCACCGGCAGGCGGATGCCCTTGGCCTCGAAACGCTCCTCGCAGGCGAAGATCGCCGCCTTGGCGTTCAGCGTATCGAAGATCGTCTCGATCAGGATGATATCGGCGCCGCCGTCGATCAGGCCGTCGATCTGCTCGCCATAAGCGATACGCAGATCGTCAAAGGTGACGGCTCGATAACCGGGATTGTTGACGTCAGGCGAAATGGAGGCCGTGCGATTGGTCGGGCCGATGGCGCCCGCCACGAAACGGCGGCGGCCATCTTCCCGCTCGGCGCGCTGGGCCGCCCGGCGAACAATCGCCGCGCCCTCGCGGTTGAGGTCGTAGACGGCATTCTCCATCTCGTAATCGGCCTGCGCGATACGCGTCGACGAAAACGTGTTGGTTTCGAGAATATCCGCACCCGCCATAGCGTAGCGGTAATGGATATCCTCGATAGCGTCCGGCTGGGTCAGGATCAGAAGGTCGTTATTGCCCTTCTGGTGACAGGCGCAGCCGATAAAACGATCGCCACGAAAATGGTCTTCGTCAAAACCGAGACCCTGGATCTGCGTGCCCATGGCACCGTCGAGAATGAGGATGCGTTCGCTCGCGGCATCGCGCAGCGCCTTGAAAATTTCCGCGCCGTCGCGCTTTGCCCCTTCGGGACCAAACAGATCGTCAAACACGGGCACACTCCTCATTTCGATTTGCAAGATCGCAAACCGTCAAGTCACATAAAGATATGTTTATGTCAATATATCTTCAAGGGACAGACATGGCTTTGCGTCGTTGCGGCAGACTACGAAATTTCACTGACAGATGACAGGTTTATACGGCAAGGATATAAGCCGAAGCAGCAAACCGTATGGAGGACGAAATGCCCGAGGACGACCATAACAACCGGAACTGGAATGCCCTGCCGTGGCATCGCCAATGGCTGGTCAAACAGGCCGAGGGCCTTTTCGATTTCTTCCAGTACCGCGCCGTTAATGCCGCCGGCGGCTTCTTCGATCTCGACGCCAGGGGCGCACCGTTGCAGAGAAAAGATCCCGTGCGCGGCATCCACGCCTCGGCGCGCATGGTGCACTGCTTCTCCATCGGCCACCTGCTCGGCCGGCCCGGCTGCGGCGATATTGTCGACCATGGCATGACCTATCTCTGGAACAAACATCGCGACAGCGAGCACGGCGGCTATTTCTGGCAGGTCAATGATGGCGGCCCGTTCGATTCCACCAAGCAGGGTTACGGCCACGCCTTCGTGCTTCTGGCCGCCTCTTCCGCCAAGACCGTCGGCCACCCCCTTGCCGACAAGATGCTGGCCGACATTACCGAGGTGCTCGAAACCCGTTTCTGGGAAGAAAAACACGGCGCGATTGCCGAGGAATTCAATCGCGACTGGTCGCCCATCGACAATTATCGCGGCCAGAACTCCAACATGCACCTGACAGAGGCGCTGATGGCCGCCTATGAGGCGACGGGCGACAGCAATTATCTGACCAAGGCCGAACGCATCGCCGACCTCGTCATCCGCCGCCGCGCCGGTGAGTTGGATTTCCGCGTGCCGGAGCACTTCGACGAAAACTGGACGCTCGACAAGGACTATCGCGGCAACGAAATGTTCCGCCCCTCCGGCTCCACCCCCGGCCACTGGCTGGAATGGGCGCGTCTCATCCTGCAATTATGGATGCTGGGTGAACGTCGCCACGACTGGATGCCGGTGGCGGCCAAATCGCTCTTCGTGCAATCAATGACGCTCGGCTGGGACCGGGAAAAGGGCGGCTTCTTTTACACGCTCGACTGGAACGACAATCCGGACAAGACGGCAAAGCTCTGGTGGCCCATGTGCGAGGCGGCGGGTGCAGCCCACTTCCTCAACGAAAACCTGCCGGCGGACGAATTCTACGAAGACAGCTACCGCCGTATCTGGAGCACGATCGCCAACAACTTCATCGATCACGACAATGGCGGGTGGCATGAGGAACTGACGGAAGATCTGGTTCCCGCCCATACGCTGTTCCCCGGCAAGGGCGATATCTACCACGCGCTTCAGGCGTGCCTTATCCCGCTTTTCCCGGCAACGGGAAGTCTGACGAAGGTGATCAAGGAAAGTGGCGGGGCTTATTGAAGCGCCTGACGCCTCCGTCATGCCGGACTTGATCCGGCATCCAGCCACGGCGCGTCTGCGCCGTGAAAAAAAGCCTTACGTGATCAAAGACTTGATCACGCTGGACCCCGGATCAAGTCCAGGGTGACGGGGTAAGCAGGCGTATCGCAAAACCCTCAAAAACCGATGGTTTCCTCGAAATCGTCCCACGACTGGTACATTTCATAACGCCCGATGCCGGGGATCGGCACATGCCCGTAATAGGGCGAAAGCTGAAACTCGGCGGCGGCCTCGCTCTTTCCGGCAACGGCACCCACATAGATCGCCGACGCAAGTCCGGTGCGGTTGGCGCCGTGTTCGCAGTGAATGAGGATCGGCTTTTCCGCGTTGCGCAGCACGGCCGCCAGCGTTTCGGAATCTTCCACCGAGACCTTTTCGCTTGAACTCAGCGGATAATCCACCAGCCGGATGCCGTTATTCTTTGCCGCCTGGCTTTCAGCGTCATACCAGCCTTCGCGTTTCTCATCGCGCAGATTGATGATGGTCTTGATGCCATAGGCCTTGGCATAGGCCGTGATGTCCTTGCCGCTCGGCTGAGCCGAACGGTAGAGCTCACCGGGTATGACTTCGTGAAAATTTCCGGTCAGCTGACCGATGCCCATATGCGCGCCGGCCAGAACCGGCAGGGCGACAAGGCCGATGGCCGTGATTTTCAAAAACTTCAGAACAATACGCAAAACGTCAACCCGCGATATTCATCGGACGGGGTGGCAGATGGCATCGCAAACGGGCGAAAACAAGTCAGGCAGCGGCCACCACCGCCCTGATGCGGCAGACGGGAGACCCGCCTGCCGCATGAAACCTTTGCATTGCAGGGCTTATCAGAAAGGTGCGCGATAGCGCGGAAATTCTCAAAATACCGTGATGGCCGGACGCCGGGTGGCCCCGCTCAGTCGAACTCGGCGGAAATGACGGTGACGCGCCATTCCAGACGTTGCGGTTCCACCCTTTCATTGTTGCGCAGCCGGAATGCACGGCATGCGGCAAATGTTTCGCCAGCCTCGATCCGCCTTTCGCTTACCTGATAGGGATCGAAGGCGACGGAAGCGCGGAAGGCCGGTTCGAACCCTTCCAGCGTGTAAGTCAGGCGCTGCACGGCGACATCATTGTCATTGCGAAAGCTGACGCGAATGGGCAACGCCGCATCCGGGCAAGCCGCATCGAAACTGGCTGTTGCAACGACATGATCGAGCCGCTGGCTGCCGCGCCACCAGTCATAAATGACGAAAGCGGCCGTGGTCGCCCAGATCAGCAGCAGGCAGATGACGACGGGTTTGAGATGCCGCGGAAATGCGATGAGAGTAAGAAGAAGAATGGCACTGAGAACGGCTCCGACGATCACGTCGTCCCTCCCCGGTAAAAACTAACCCTCATGCGATCCTGTCCTCCCTTGCGCGTCTGCCCGGCAAAATGCCGTTTCGGGTACGGCGCAATTGCCGCGCCGAAGCAACCGCATCGCGGCAGACGTGCACAACTCTATGGTCGTGCCCCCCTCTGTCAAGACAACCAAGCGTGACACCAACTCACCACGCCGACGGATATTCGGCGAAACCGCAAAGGGAACCAAACACCGCTCAACACGTTCGCCGCATCAGAACACCATGGCGGGGCGATAAAAAACGCCGCGATCAAGGCGGGATTGGCCGGCATTCAACGAGGACAGGACACCTCTTGGAACCGCTGAACCCCAACCCATATTAAATGCACCTAATATATGCTATGAAGGTCAATCAGCTCAGGGAGAAACACAATGAAAACGCTGATCGTAACGTCACTCTTGGCCCTTTCGGCCAGCACCGCAATGGCTGCGGATGCCGTCTACGAAACGCCGGCTCCGCCGGTTGCGCAGGAAACCCTGCCGGTCTTCACCTGGTCTGGTCCCTATCTTGGTATCCAGGGCGGCGCGGGCTGGGCGAATGGCGATTTTTCGGCGGGCGGCCCCGTCGCGTCGGATAGTTTCGACGGCGGCGTTCTGGGCGCCTTTGCCGGTTACAATTACCAGTTCGACAATAATCTGGTCCTCGGTATCGAGGGCGACGTCGATTATAACTGGAACGACAATGACTATGCCGGCGTGCAGATCGGCACCGACTGGCAGGGCTCCGTTCGCGGCCGCGTTGGCTATGCCTTCGACCGTGCGCTGCTCTATGGCACAGCCGGCTGGACAGCCACGCGCGGTTTCATCGAAACGCCCGGCGCCGGCAAGGACAGCACCACGTTCAACGGCTATACGGTCGGCGCGGGTCTGGACTATGCCTTCACCGACAATGTGTTCGGCAGGCTGGAATATCGCTACAATGACTATGGCGACAAGGACATCTTCGGCGTCAACACCGATTTCGACCAGCATACCGTCAAGGTGGGTCTCGGCGTGAAATTTTGATCCCGACCAAGCAATATCATCCCCAAAAGCCCGGCCATTCGCCGGGCTTTTTCACGCCTGGAAGCTCGTATTGTTTCAGACATATTGATTTTAGCGGGACGAAAAATATGAACCCCGCAGAAATGAAACATTCACGGACCGTTCAGCAGGCCCATGCCATCATGCGGGCATAATGAGCCTCTATTCCCAAGGCAGGCTTATGGAGTAGCCCTCGATGAAAAAGATAATTCTTTCCACCATTGCCGCGCTGGTCGCCACCGGCAGCGTCTTCGCATCCTACGGCACAGCCTCGGCTCAGGACTATCCCTATCGTCCGCGCTATGACCGTGGTTACGACCGTGGCGGCCCACCCCCGCCGCCCTACCGCGAACATCGCCGCCACAATGATGGCGCAGCGATTGCCGGCGGCCTCGCCGCAGGCGTCATCGGCGGCCTGATCGGCGGCGCCATCGCCAACAGCAATAACGGCCCCCGCTACTACGAACCGCCACCACCGCCCCGCCCGCGCTGCTGGTTCGAAGACCGCCGCGTTCCCAATTCCTATGACGGCGGCTGGCACACCGAAAGCATGCGGGTCTGCAACTGACCGCATAGCTGAAAATTCGAAATGGATGATCCGATCAGTCTGAATGACTGGTCGGATTTTTTTGTGGGATGCGCGAGAGAGAAATCCCGAAGAGCACCGGCTTGCCGTGCCGAATCGGCTTAATTCACTCGAAATATGAGGAAAATGGTGGGCCCGGAGAGACTCGAACTCCCAACCAAGCGGTTATGAGCCGCCGGCTCTAACCATTGAGCTACAGGCCCTTATCGGAACAAGGTGATCCGAAATACCGGCTTCGCAATGGTTCGAATCCGGTGGGTCACGCTCTAACGTAATTTTTTGAGCCCGACAAGCCATTGATGCTATCGCGAGTGGGCGCTGCCGTATTAGCTACACAATCTAAGGCAATACCCTCTAAAGGGACACAATCAACGAGGAAACACCATGAAGACAAAACAGGCCCGCCTTTTCGCACTCACAGCTTTGGCCGCAGCAGCAATGATACCGCTCTCCGGCCAGGTGCTTGCGCAGGACGCCAACCCGCGCGAAGCCACCATCAGCGTTACCGGTGAAGGCCAGGCGGCCATCGCTCCGGATATGGCGATCCTGTCCTTCAGCGTCGTCAAGCAGGCGGAAACGGCGGCTGCGGCTCTGACTGAAAATTCCAAGGCGCTTGCCGATGTTCTGAAGGCGCTGAAAGAAGCGGCCATCGAAGATCGGGACCTGCAGACCAGCAATTTCTCCGTGCAGCCGCTTTACAAGCATTATGAGCCCAAGGACGGTGTCTATGTCGCGCCTGAGATCACCGGCTACCAGGTTTCCAACGGCCTGACCGTGCGCGTGCGCGACCTGAAGAAGCTCGGCACGATCCTCGATACATCCGTCAAGCTCGGAATCAACCAGGGCGGCGATATCAGCTTCACCAATGACAAGCCGGAAGCAACCGTCACCGAAGCCCGCAAGCAGGCCGTGGCCGATGCGCTGGCCAAGGCGAAAACGCTGACGGAAGCAGCAGGCGTGAAGCTTGGCCGCGTCATCCAGATCAGCGAGAACATGCAGCGCCCGATGCCGGTGCCGCAGGGCATGATGCGCGCCGCAATGGCGAAGGAAGCCGACAGCGTTCCAATCGCTTCGGGCGAGAACAGCTACAGCGTGGTCGTTAACGTCACCTTCGCGCTCGGCGAATAAATCGCAGCGGGCGGCGGCATTACCCGTCGCCCGCCATTTGCCGCCAAGGTGGCGTAAAGCTGCCGTGGGCAATGCACAAAAAGAAACGCCCCTCGCCTGTCCTTCCGGACGAGCGAGGGGCATTTTTTTGATCCGCCCGAAGGGCGGGGGATTTCGGCGGATCAATATCGGCCGTTTTTAGCGGCGGATTACCGGGCAGCCGCGCTCATTGGCGAAAACGATGCGGTCACGGCCGTGACGGTCGAAACCCGCTACCACGACACGGCGCGGCGATACGTCAACCACGCGCGCACGGCGAAGACCCATGCGGCTTGCCTTTTCTTCCGCAAACCGCGGCGAGCAACCGAAACGCGGGCGATCCGGGCGTCCCCAGCCGGGACGGTGGCCGTGGCCATATCCATCCTGAACCTGAACTCTGAACTGAACATCCGAGCCGGCTGATGCGGCGGGAGCCGTGACCGAAATTCCACCAAGGGCGATGAGGGCAGCCAGGCCGGCTTTTGCAAAGGTGCTGAACATGAACTCACTCCGTTTGTTTCTGCGTCGGCAGGGAACGTCCCCCGGCGATTGATGAGACCCTAGACCCGCCCGCCTGAACACGGACCGAACCGCATATTCAGCATACGTTCATGGATGTTAACGGGAAATCAGGCGGAGATATGCAGCACGATTTCACGACGATGCGGCTGGTCGCGGTGTTCGAAAAGATAAAGACCCTGCCAGGTACCGAGTGTGAGCCTGCCCTCGCTGATCGGCACGCCGATGGAAACCGCCGTGAGCGCCGATTTAATATGGGCGGGCATATCGTCGGGACCCTCAAGCGTATGGATCACCCAGCGCATGGAGGCATCATCCGATGGCGGCACGAGGCGGGAGAAAAACATTGTGAGATCGCGCCTTACATCCGGATCGGCATTTTCCTGGATAAGCAGGGAGCAGGATGTGTGGCGGACAAAGATGGTGAGCAAGCCTTCATCCATACCGGTGTCCCTTACGAAACGACTGGCTTCGGCTGTAAATTCGTAGAGGCCCTGCCCTTGCGTGGCGATGGTCATTTTCTTCTGCGGCACATTTTTTCCTTCAAATAATTTGGAACAAAATCGTCACTGAGAACGTTGTGCCATGTCAAATTGTGTCCGATGACGATAGGAATACGACAATCAAATGACTGCGGCCTATAACAGCAGAACGGAAAACCGACGTCACGGTTGCAAGAAACGGGGAAGGGTTGGCAATATCATAATGAATTATTCAGGCTTGTTCATCTTTCCGCGGACACGAAATATCCATCGCAAGACAGGCACAGGGTGCGAAAGACTGATTCATGGCACCCACTGACTATAATGTCGACCTGACGAATTGCGACCGCGAACCCATTCATATTCCAGGCTATATCCAGCCGCATGGCTGTCTGATCGCGTGTGATAACGCCTTGCGCATGATCGTGCGGCATTCGGAAAACTGCCTCGATCTTTTAGGCTTCGATGGCGATATCAACGGCAAGACCGCCGAAGAGGTGCTCGGCAAAGACGTCGTCCATGATCTTCGCAACGCCCTCACGGTGACAGGCAGGACCACGCGTCCCGCCATGTTGCCGAACATGGAAATGCGCGATGGGCGCAATTTTGATATTTCCCTCCACCGCTACAAATCCACCACGATCATCGAATTCGAACCATCCCGCAGCGAGACGCAACCGCTCGGCACGGCACGCAAAATGGTGGACCGCATCCGCGAGGCGGACAGCGTCGAAAGCCTGATTTCGAGAACGACCCGGCTGATAAAGGCAACCTTAGGTTACGACCGGGTGATGATCTACCGTTTCGAGGAAGACGGCGCCGGCAAGGTGGTGTCGGAGGCGAAGCAGCCGGAACTGGAAAGCTTTCTCGGGCAATATTTTCCCGCCAGCGACATACCGCAGCAGGCCCGCGCGCTCTATCTCAAGAATACGCTGCGCATCATCTCAGACGCCAGCGGGGCCCGGGTTCCGGTGTTGCCCGCCCTCGATGCATCCGGTGAACCGCTCGATCTGTCCTTCGCGCATCTGCGCAGCGTCTCGCCCATCCATTGCGAATATCTGCGCAATATGGGCGTGGGCGCCTCCATGTCGATTTCGGTGATTGTCGATGGAGCGCTCTGGGGCCTCATCGCCTGCCACCACTATTCACCGCGCGTTCTGACAATGCCGGTCAGGATCGCCGCCGAAATGTTTGGAGAGTTCTTCTCCATGCATTTGCAGGTGCTGAAACAGAAACGCAGGCTCGATACGGTTAACCAGGCTCATGCCGCGCTGGACCGTTTTCTGCGGCTTGCCGCGCATCATTCCCACATAGAAGAACTGCTCGTCGACAGTTTCCAGGACTTTGCCGATCTGATGCCGTGCGACGGTGTTGGGCTCTGGGTTGGCAACAATTGGCACAGCCACGGCGCGACGCCCCCGCATGAGGCAATTCCAAGACTGGCGCGCTTTGTCGCCTCGGCTTCGGAAGGAAAGGTCTGGGCCACCCATGCGCTGTCGCAAGCCATTCCTGAAGCGGAAATCTATGCGGATACCGCGGCCGGAATGCTCGCCATTCCGCTATCGCAGGTGAAGAACGACTATCTCCTGTTTTTCCGCAAGGAGATCGTGCAAAATCTGAACTGGGCCGGAAATCCGGAAAAATCATATGAGACCGGACCGATGGGCGATCGTCTCACCCCGCGCAAGAGTTTTGCGATCTGGAAGGAAACCGTTCGCCTGCAGGCGCAGCCATGGTCGGAAGCGGACCGGGAAATAGCCGAAGCGGCGAGAATTGCGCTCGTCGAGGTCGCGTTCCATCATAGCGAGCTGATGGCCGGCGAAAGGGAGCGTGCGGAAGTACGCCAGCGCATGCTGAACGAGGAACTCAACCACCGCGTCAAGAATGTTCTCGCCATCATCAAGTCGCTGGTCGGCAATCCCTCGCAGGAAGGCAAGACCCTGCAGGAGTATGTCGGTGCGCTGAAGGGCCGCATTCAGGCATTGTCCTTTGCCCATGACCAGATCATTCGCGGTGAAGGCGGCGGCTCGCTGCGCGATCTGCTGGATGCCGAACTGTCGCCGCATCGTTCGCCCGAAACCGTGGTGAAGCTTGCCGGACCGCAGGTAACGCTCGATTCGCGCGCATTTTCCGTCATGGCTCTGGTCCTGCATGAGCTGGCGACGAATGCGGCCAAATACGGCGCGCTGGCGCAGACCGGCGGACAATTGCATGTGCACTGGGAAATCAACGAGAACCGCGACTGCACCATGCAATGGCGCGAAATTCTGCCCACCAAACTCCCGACACCGTCGCGCGCCGGTTTCGGCACCGCACTCATCAGCCGCAGCATCCCTTACGATCTCGGCGGGCGCAGCACGATGCGATATCTGCCGGATGGGCTGGAGGCGGAAATTCTCCTGCCATCCCGCCACGTTTCGGCAACGATGACAGCCTCCGACGCGAAAACCGAGGATGAAACCGCGCCGCAGCCCAGACGCTACAACCGGGAGGAAAGTTTGAAAATATTACTTGTCGAAGACCAGATGCTGATCGCCATGGATGTCGAGAACATGCTGGAAGACAACGGCATCAAGACGATCGAAACGGCAACCTCCTCCGCCATGGCCATTGAAAAACTGAAGAACTACGTGCCGGATGTGGCCATCCTCGACATCAATCTCGGTTCCGACACCTCCATTCCCGTTGCCCGCGAGCTCCACCGCCGCGGCATCCCCTTCCTCTTCGCCACCGGTTATGCGGATGGCAGCATGGTGCCGGATGAATTCGGCAACGTGCCGGTTATCAGGAAGCCCTATGATGAGGATGCGCTGATGGCGGGCATTGGGTTGCTGGTGGGCGATACGGAGCGGGTATAAAGGCGCGCGGGCGTCGGTAACTTTCGCCGAACGCCTCCCCGCACTCGACGTCATCCTCGGGCTTGACCCGAGGATCCATCTTGCGCCGGGTTGTGGATCCTCGGGTCTAGCCCGAGGATGACAATGGAGAGGTTGGACGACTTCATCGATGGCTTGGACGAATTGAGAACCACCCTCACTGAAATCTCGTGAAGCCGCGCTTTTTTGCATCTTCAGGCGATATGGCGTTGCCGATTTTAAACCGGAATTCCGTCACCGTATAATTTTCCAGATCGACCTCACACTGGAACGAGACGTCATGCCAGCCATTGCCCGTATTGAACGCGCCGCCGGACGCATCGATCGAATTTCCCGAAATCCTGCCCCCCGTGTCCGAATAGGGAATCATCCCTCTGGCGGCAAAGCCCGCCCCCTGAATTTGGGCCAGGGCTTCCGTGCTGCAAAGCTGAACGATGCGGCGACGCGGCGGCAGATCACCAAACATCTGCCGTCTCTGTGCCGGTGAAAGAACCGTTGAGGACAGGAGATTTTTAGCGGCCGGAAGTTTCGCAGGTTTTTCCTCCGCCGCTTCTGCAGGTTTTTCCTCAGTCGGCTTCGCCTGCGGCACGGGCGCCCGATCTGAATCAGTCTCCTCCTTGACCGGTGAGACCGCTATTTCCCCCTGCTCGGCGGAAGCCTGAAGGTCGCTATTGGCGGCAGCCGGCGCTGGCTTCTCCTCGGCCGTTTTTTCAGGCTGACTTTCGGGTTGCTCGGAGGGCTCCGTCTTTTCCGCTTCCTCCACCTTGCCCGGCTTATCCTCGGGGTCGGCCTGCGTCTGCTCAGGCCTCATGGCGATAGCGGGCAGCGTCGCCGGCATGGGCGGCAAAGGTTTCGCCTCCTCTGCCGGAGGAGCGGGCGGTGGTGGCGGAGGTTGTGGCTTTTCCTCTTTCGCTTTCTCTGCGCCCGGCGGAGATTGCTCCGCTTTCTTCTCCTCGGGCGGCGGCACCAGATCGACGCTGATGCTTTCCGGCTCCTGCGGCTCGGCTATCCGCTCGGGCAGTTCGAAAAGGAAAATCGCAACAACGGCAAGATGCAGCAGCACGGAGACGGGCACTGCCCATCCTTTCCCACGCCATCTACTTACAGACACCTGTTGCATCTCATCGAACCAAATCGAACCGGAGCATTTCCGATAAAAGCGGAATGCCTGTTTTCACACATAAGGCTTGTCGCAGAGTTCGCCAGTGCGTGAAACGAAAAACCCGGCCAGAGGTGACTGACCGGGTTCGATTTTAAAGGAAGCAAAAGCTTAGCTGTCGAGGAAGCTGCGAAGCTTTCTCGACCGGCTCGGATGCTTCAGCTTGCGCAGCGCCTTCGCCTCGATCTGACGGATACGTTCGCGCGTAACCGAGAACTGCTGGCCGACTTCTTCCAGCGTATGGTCGGTGTTCATGCCGATGCCGAAACGCATGCGCAGAACGCGCTCTTCACGCGGCGTCAGCGAGGCCAGAACGCGGGTCGTCGTTTCGCGCAGGTTCGCCTGAATGGCGGCGTCGATCGGCAACAGCGCGTTCTTGTCCTCGATGAAGTCACCGAGATGCGAATCCTCTTCGTCACCCACGGGGG
This sequence comes from Rhizobium sp. X9, assembly GCF_018873185.1. Taxonomy (NCBI): domain Bacteria; kingdom Pseudomonadati; phylum Pseudomonadota; class Alphaproteobacteria; order Hyphomicrobiales; family Rhizobiaceae; genus Rhizobium; species Rhizobium sp. X9. Next base: position 1,994,796 of record NZ_CP071311.1, read on the forward strand.
TTTCGAGCGAAATCGGCTCCTTGGCAATTTTCAGAACCTTGCGCACCTTTTCAAGCGGCATGGCCAGCTTTTCCGCCAGTTCTTCCGGGGTCGGCTCACGGCCGATCTCGTGCAGCATCTGGCGCGAAGTGCGAACGATCTTGTTGATCGTTTCGATCATGTGCACCGGAATACGGATCGTGCGGGCCTGGTCGGCGATCGAGCGGGTAATCGCCTGCCTGATCCACCAGGTCGCATAGGTCGAGAACTTGTAACCGCGGCGATATTCGAACTTGTCCACCGCCTTCATCAGGCCGATATTGCCTTCCTGAATGAGATCGAGGAACTGCAGACCACGGTTGGTGTATTTCTTCGCAATCGAGATCACCAGACGCAGGTTGGCCTCGACCATCTCCTTCTTGGCGATACGCGCTTCGCGCTCACCCTTCTGCACCATCGACACGATGCGGCGGAATTCGGCGATGGAAATGCCGGTTTCCGTGGAGAGATTCTGGATTTCCTGGCGGATTTCGCGGATCGTGTTGCTTTCTTCGCGAGCGAATTCCCTCCAGCCGCGCGCGGCCAGATTGGCGATGGACTTCATCCAGTTCGGATCGAGTTCCGCACCGTGATATTGCTCCAGGAAGCTGTCGCGCTTGACGCCATAGGATTCGGCAAGGCGCAGCAGACGGCCTTCGTTCTGCATCAGACGCTTGGAAATGTCGTAGAGCTGCTCGACAAGGCTGTCGATACGGTTCTGGTTCAGCGACAGCGACTTGACGGCCGTGATCAGCTGATCCTTCAGTTCCTTGTAACGACGCTCCTGGCCGGAAGACAGGGTACCGGTGCAGGCAAGGCGCGCCTCAACCTGCTGGTCCTGAAGCTTGCGCAGCTTCTTGTAGGTGTCGGCAATGGTGTCGAGTGTTTCCATGACCTGCGGACGCAGTTCGGCTTCCATCGCGGCAAGCGAAAGATTGGACTCGTCGTCGTCCTCTTCTTCCTCTTCCGGCGGAAGGCCATCACCGCCCACGTCAGTCACATCCTCGTCGCCGGTCGGCGCGCGAAGCTTGCGGGTCTTTTCCTTTTCTTCGGCAGCCTTGCGATCCGCCTCGATCTTTTCCGGGCTCTGGAACTGCGGCGCAGCCTTCGCTTCCGGGCCGGAATAGGTGGTTTCGAGATCGATGATCTCGCGCAGCAGCGTCGTGCCTTCGTTGAGTTCGTCGCGCCAGATGATCAGCGCCTGGAACGTCAGCGGGCTTTCGCACAGGCCCGAAATCATCGTTTCGCGGCCGGCCTCGATGCGCTTGGCGATGGCGATTTCGCCTTCGCGCGACAGAAGCTCGACGGACCCCATTTCGCGCAGATACATGCGCACCGGGTCATCGGTACGGTCGGTCGGTTCTTTCTTCTTTGCGGTCGCAAGTGCTGTGCCGCCGGAGGGGGCCAGTTCGCCGCCTTCGGACTCTTCGCCGTCGGAATCGCTGTCGTCGTCGCTGGCGGTTGCTTCCTCGGCATCCTCGTCCTCGATGACATTGATGCCCATATCGGACAGCATCGCCATCGTGTCTTCGATCTGCTCGGACGTCACCTCTTCGGACGGAAGAACGGAATTCAGCTCGTCCATCGTCACATAGCCGCGCTTCTTGGCGGCCTTGATCATTTTCTTGACCGCGTCATCCGAAAGATCGAGAAGCGGACCGTCCGTCGCACCGTCGCGTTCGTTTTCTGCTTCTTCGTTTTCTTTGACTTTGGTTGCCATCTATCTCGTCGCTTTCCCTGACGCTAACACCTGTTCCGCCGCATCGCCGTCCGCCCCTTGAGCATCCGGCGGATTGCCGCGAATCACTGTCAGACACCTAACGGAGTGATCTTTAATTGCCGATTAACCACGGCAGCCTCAGGCAGAATGCAAAGACAGTGCACCCGGAAATGCTTGCTCATGCAATTTCTATCCGCCAAGGCCCATTCCACCTTACTTTTCCTGAAATGGTGATTCCCGCTATTTCCCGTCGCGTCAAGCCTTTGCGGGCGAGACAGCCACGGAAATTCGTAAAAAAGGCCGCATTTTGCGGGTTATCACCAGACTACCCCCTATTTAGGACGCCTGCCGCAAAAGGCAACCCCACACGTCTTTCAATTATTCCCGACCGCACCTACCCGTGGCCGAATGCAGGCCCCTTTACCCGCCCGGACATGACCCCGAAACCGTCGATGATCGCCTCCTGATTTTCCATACGGCCGATTTCAAGCTGAACTTCGGCCAGCGCCCGCACCAGAAGTGTACCGCGTTCGTCATCCGTCGCCTCGGCGATTTCCCGTTCCAGCTCCCGTTTTTGCCAGAGCAGGGATTTCGTCCTTTTATGCAGCGAAAGCGCCTGCACATATCCTTCCCGCGCATCCTCCATTGCGGCCTGTTCGGTGGCCGTCCAAAGGCGGGCATTGCGCACCTGCTGATCCATGGTCTTCAAAAGCACCTCGAAACCCTGCAGCGACAGGCGTTCGATCAGGCCTGCCCGCGATATGTCGGCCGCACTTTCCGCCGCAAAGGTCAGCACCGTGGACCACAGCCGCTGCAAATCGCGGTTTTCGTAATCGATCGCGGCGATCTCGTCATATTCCTCGAGCAGCAGCTCGGGGTGATTGACAATGGTGATGGCGAGAACGCTTTCCCTGAGCGAGGGTTTGGTCTGATGTCCCTTGACGAGACCAGACTGCGCCAGCCGGTCCGAGATGCTGCTCGCCGGCGCGGCCATCGCCCCACCCCTGCCAGACGTGTTGCGCTGAAAACCGCGACCGGCTCCCTGAGCGCTATCGCGGCGGAAATTTCCACCCTGCGACCCGGATGACTGGAAACGCGGCTGGAAGAAACCATTCAGCCTGTCGCGCATATCCTGCTGGTAAAACCGCCGCACGGCCTCATCGCCGATCACGGCCACGATCTGCCGCAGGCGGCTTTCAAGCTGGGCGCGTTTCTCCGGCGTATCGAAGCTGACACCGGAGGTCTCGCGGCTCCAGATCATCGCGGCGAGCGGCTTTGCCTCGGAAAGCACTCTGTCGAAAGGCGCGCGGCCTTCCAGCCGCACGAGATCGTCCGGGTCCTTGCCATCAGGCAGAAGCGCGAAGCTGACGGAGCGATCAGGCTTGATATGCGGCAGGGCGAGATCCGCCGCGCGATTGGCGGCGCGAATGCCGGCACCGTCGCCATCAAAGCAGAGGATCGGCTGCGGCGACATTTTCCAGAGGAGATCGAGCTGGCTTTCCGTCAGCGCCGTACCGAGCGGCGCAACGGCATTTTCAACGCCCGCCTGATAAAGCGCGATGACATCCATATAGCCTTCAACGGCGATGACCGTGCCGCCAGCGGCCTGCGAGGCACGCCGCGCCCGGGCGAAATTATAAAGGACGTTGCCCTTGTGAAAAAGCTCGGTCTCGTTGGAGTTCAGATATTTGGCCACCGCATCCGCCGCCATGGCGCGGCCGCCGAAAGCGATCACCTTTTCGCGTGACGACAGGATCGGAAACATGATGCGGTCACGAAACCGGTCGTAGGAGACCGGCACGTTCTCATGCACCACCAGTCCGCAGGCTTCCATCTGTTCGCGCGCCACACCCTTGCTCGCCAGATGTTCTTTGAGAGCGTTGCGGCTATCAGGTGCAAAGCCGAGCCGGAATGTTTCGATGGTGCGCCCGGTCAGCCCGCGATCGCGCAGATAGGCACGCGCCCGCGCGCCAAGCGCCGTCTGCAACTGGTCCTGAAAGAACAGCGTCGCCATTTCCATGACATCCTGCAAGGACGTGCGTTCGCGTTCTCGCTTTTCGGCCTGCGGATCGGGCTGCGGCATGGAGATGCCGGCCATATCGGCGATCTGCTGAACGGCTTCTGGAAAACTCAGGCCCTCAAGATCAGTCAAAAACCGGAAATGATCCCCGGAAACGCCACAGCCGAAGCAATGGTAGCGCCCCTTGCGGTCCTCACAGTGAAAGCTCGGGCTCTTCTCGCCATGGAACGGGCAGCAGGCCCAATAATCGCCCCGCGGCGTGTTGGTCTTCTTCTTGTCCCAGGACACACGTCGGCCGATCACATCGGAGATGTTCACGCGGTCGCGTATCTCATCGAGAAAAGAATTGGAAAAGCGCATGGGTTACCTGTTCGAGGCCAGTCTTTCATATAAGCGCAGAAAGGCGTGAGCACCAACCCAAAGAAAGACAATACCCGATATTCACAGGCCATGACGATGAAACCCTAGCCGCCATTGCCGCCGCTTTCGGCAAATTTGTGGCAGCGCACCATCACTAAAAATTATGTTTTTGTAATTTGAGCCGCCCGCTGCGGCAATGTAAAAACATACCTGAAGGCAGTGCTTGATCTCCGCATAAATCTGCCGACGCCCGCAGGCACGTCCCCCGAAAAAAGCCTGTGAAGGACCGCATTTTGATCCGCCGGAATGCGCTTTCGTCGGCAGAAAAAAGGCAGGGTAGCCATGGCTACCCTGCCTTTACTTTTCTCAACATGCGGAAGCATCCGTTTGCAGTCCTTCGGTGCCAGACTAGCAATGCTCCGTCCTATGCCGCGACATGAAATCGGATGATGGCGCCATTCCATTCGGGACGATCCCAGTCCAACTCGGACATGCTGTTTTCAACCGCACTTTTGCGGATCGCACCTTGCCAGAATCTCAGTGCAGCAACGTTCTTTCTGGCGGCAGCGACCTCCCAGGCTCCCGGATGCTGTTGAAAAAGTCTTTGCGCCGCAATCAGCCCAAATCCCTGACCACGATACTTACGCACGATGAAGAACTCGGCGACGGAATAGTCGGTAGGCAACGTCGAATGGCTCGCGTCATTTATGAGTGCAAAGCCAACAGGTCTTTCATCTGCCTTTAACAAGAAGGCCGACCAGTGAGGACGATCGAAATAAGCATCGAGTGGATAGTCGGGAAATCGGCCATTTTGCTCAAGTTCCCCACGCGGCGTCCCCGCCCAGAACTGGGAAAAATCATGCGTATATAACTGCATCAGGTTTTGGAAAACGGATGCATCGGCTGGCGATGCTACATCGAGGCTGAAATTCAAAAAAAGTGCTCCGTTATTGATGTCCTGCGCCGAGGAGGCCTTACGGGATGTGACAGGCAGAAGGCGCTATCGCGATGCCCCTTTGACGCGTCCGGACCGGGTTCTACGCGGCCCTTGATACCTGCGCATGACAGCATTTGATCTGCCGCGATATATCGTCGTCAGCACAAAAAAGGCGGGGCACCTGTGGCTGCCCCGCCTTTAATTCTTCTGAATGGCAAAAGCCCGCTTCAGCAAATCCTTACTTCAACAGATCCTTGACGACGCCGGAGGCCTTCGCGAAGTCGATCTGGCCGGGATAGCGTTCCTTCAGCGCATTCATGCATTTGCCCATGTCACGCAGGCCGGACGCGCCGGTCTCGCTGATGACGGCCTGGCACAGTTCGCGCACCTTCTCGGCCGGAATCTCTTCCGGCATGAATTCCTTGATGATGACGATTTCCTCGCGTTCCTGAGCGGCAAGCTCGGGCCGGCCGGCGCCGTCATAGATGCTGGCGGACTCTTCCCGCTGCTTCACCATCTTGGTCAGGATCTGCATGATATCCTCATCGCTGACGGGATCCTTGCCCACGCCGCGATTGGCAATGTCACGGTCCTTGATGGCCGTCTGGATGAGGCGCACAGTCGATGTGCGGCGCGCATCACGAGCCTTCAGCGATTCCTTCAAAGTATTAGCGAACACGTCGCGCAGCATTTCTTCTTCTCCTTGGGAAAGCACGTTCCGCAGCTTCTTGATACGGAAACTTTCCACCTTATTTTTCGAAACGACATATCCGAGCAAACCCGCTCAAGCAAATCAAATGCATAAGCCCTTGAATGTACGAAGGTTTAATTCCGCGTAAATCTTGAGCCTGCGGTTGACCGCCAAAGCAGCTTTCGTTATTTTCCGGCACCTGCACGAGATTTTAACGAAGGGTCGGAACGCGAGCTTTATCGCGCGCCCCTTTATGTCACGAAGCCTGCGACAAAAATGGCCCCTTACCCCCTGCCTTTCAAGAGGCGGGGTGCGAAGCGGCAGAAACGGAACGAGATGACCGAGACAGCGCCCTGGACTACCCGCAAACCGACCGCAATGCTTGTTCTTGCCGATGGCACAGTGATCGAGGGAACAGGTATCGGCGCAACCGGCAAGGTACAGGCCGAAGTCTGCTTCAACACGGCGCTCACCGGCTATGAGGAAATCCTGACCGATCCCTCCTATCTCGGCCAGATCGTCACCTTCACCTTCCCCCACATCGGCAATGTCGGCACCAATGAAGAAGACATCGAAGACCTGACGCCCGCAGCCCGCCGCGGCGCCGTCGGCGTCATCTTCAAGGCCGACATCACCGACCCTTCGAACTTCCGCGCCGTCAAGCATCTGGACGCCTGGTTGAAGGCCCGCGGCGTCATCGGCCTTTGTGGCATCGACACGCGCGCGCTTACGGCATGGATCCGCGAAAACGGCGCGCCGAACGCGGTGATCGCCCATGACCCGAACGGCGTCTTCGACATCGAGGCGCTGAAGGCGGAAGCAAAGGCATGGAGCGGCCTCGTCGGCCTCGACCTCGCCATTGAAGCGACCTCCGGTCAGTCCTCCACCTGGACGGAAACACCGTGGGTGTGGAACAAGGGTTACGGCACGCTCGGCGAAGCCGATGCGAAATATCACGTCGTCTGCGTGGATTTCGGCGTCAAGCGCAACATCCTGCGCCTGTTTGCCGGTCTCGACTGCAAGGTGACGGTGGTTCCGGCCCAGACTTCGGCCGAAGACATTCTGGCGCTGAAGCCGGATGGCGTGTTCCTCTCCAACGGCCCGGGCGACCCGGCCGCGACAGGCGAATACGCCGTTCCGGTCATCAAGAACCTCATCGAGAGCGAATTGCCGATCTTCGGCATCTGCCTCGGCCACCAGATGCTCGGCCTCGCCGTCGGCGCAAAGACCGAAAAGATGCACCAGGGCCACCACGGCGCCAACCATCCGGTCAAGGACTTCACCACCGGCAAGGTGGAAATCGTCTCGATGAACCACGGCTTTGCAGTCGACACCAAGTCGCTGCCTGATGGCGTCGAGGAAACCCACATCTCGCTGTTCGACGGCACGAATTGCGGTCTGCGCATCGTCGGTAAGCCGGTCTTCTCCGTCCAGCATCACCCGGAAGCATCGCCCGGCCCGCAGGACAGCCACTACCTCTTCCGCCGCTTCGTCAACCTGCTGCGCGAGAGACAAGGCGAGGCAGCGCTCGCCGAGCGCTGATAGACCATCCCCATACTCCGCGTCATCCTCGGGCTCGACCCGAGGGTCCATCATCGGGATCTGGTGGAATGGATCCTCGCCTCAAAGGCGAGGATGACGACACAGAGTTACATACCAGAACGATAACGGCCCGCTAAAAGCGGGCCGTTTTCATTTCACGCTTCACCAGAATGACGAAGCGCACGGTCAACAGAACCGCCGCCGTGGAAAGTCCGATTACAAAGCCGAACCAGACGCCGCGCCCGCCAAACCCGAGCGGAAAGGCCATGGTCCAGGCGAGCGCCAGCCCGATCGGCCAGTAGGAAATCAGCGCCAGCATCGCGGGAATGCGCGCATCCTTCAATCCGCGGAGCAAGCCTGCCGTCACGGCCTGAATGCCGTCAACCAGCTGGAATATGCCGGCAATGACAACGAGGCTGCTGGCATAGGCGAGCACTTCCGCCGCTTCCGGCAATTTCGCATCCAGAAACCAGCTCGCCAGAAATTCCGGAATGGCCGCAAACAGGATGCCGCCGCAGATCGCGATGCCGCAGGCAATCGCGTAAATCATGATGGAGGCGCGAATGAGGTTTTTGAAATCCCCCTGGCCGCGCGCTATGCCCACGCGAACGGTTGCCGCCTGGGCGAGACCAAGCGGGATCATGAAGGCAATGGACGCAAGCTGGAGCGCGATACCGTGTGCCGCCAGCTGCACGGTGCCGATCTGCCCCATCAGGATGGAGGCGGCGGCAAACAGCGTCACTTCAGCGAGGATCGTGATGCCGATAGGCAGGCCAAGGCGCAGCACTTCGAAAAGCGCATGCCAGTCCGGCCGCCAGAAGCGCACGAACAACTCGTATTTCTTCGTTTCCTCACGCGTCTGCACATAAGCGACAATGAAGATGAAGCTGAAAGCATTGACGATGACGGCAACGACGGCAGCACCATTCATGCCCATCGCCGGCAATCCGAAATGACCGAACACCAGCGCATAGGCCAAGATGCCGTTCATCACCAGCATGATGATGGTGACATAAAGAATGATGCCCGCACGCCCGATGGCGCTGACAAGGCCGCGCAGCACGTAAAAGAGCAGCGCCGGCAGCAGGCCGAATTTGGCGATGGCGAGATAGTGGCCGGTCAACGCCGCCACATTGGGGTTCTGCCCGAGATAGATCAGGATGCGCTCGGCATTGAAGAATATCGGCAGAGCAAGGACCCAGTAGGCGATTGCCACCCACATGCCCATGCGCAGCGAACGGCGGGCCGCCGTCGCATCCCCCTGCCCGTAAGCCTGCGCCACCATCGGCACGACGGCCACGGAAAAGCCGGAGCCGAAAATGAAAACGACGAAGAAGAACTGCCCGGCCAGCACCATGGCCGCCAGTTTTTCCGCCCCCAGCTGGCCGACGATGACCATGTCAGTGGTATGGATGCCAAGCTGCGCGAGCTGCGCACCGATAAGCGGAATTCCAAGAGCAAGCGTAGCCTTGAAATGCGAAAGCCACGACCCCGATCCGGAGGGAACGGTTTCTGCAACAACCGACGAAGACATTGTAATTCACCTGAATTTTGGCCGTTGCCCGCGAATTGCGCAACGGCAGCAGGCTGATGAATAAAATATTCCCTTCCTGCACGCAACCTTTGCGGATCAATGATCAAAATTTACGCAAACCGGAACCTTGAGCCCGCCATCGGCTCAAGATCAGCTGAAATGACATGACATAAAACAAATTTAGCCGAATTTTACCATTTCACTTTACCCATTAGAATATCGCGAAGTTCTTTCAAACCATAAGCTGCATGACGCAGAATATTCCCGCCATTGAGGCATGTCTTTCCCACCATTTTCCAAGATGAGCCGAATGGGCGCATCTGGCCCCAAGGACGTGTAGCTTGCCCAAAAAAACCAATCTCATGACGCGCATCCTGTTTGCGGCGTCATCGCTCGTCGTCGCCGCCTTTGCAGGTTTTTCCTTCTACATCGACAGTCTTCAGCACCGGGTAACGACGGAAGCCGTGGCGGAAAACATCGATTCGTCTGGCAAGCAGGCGGCGCAGAGCATCGCCAACTGGCTGAACGGCCGTATCATGCTGACAGACACGGTGGCGAAGACATTTGCCAAGCTTTCCGACGACGATGCCAAGGTGCAGTTCCTGCAGAACGATGTTCTGACGGCGCAATTCATGTCCACCTATTTCGGCAATGCCGAAAGCGGCAGCTTTACGACCTTCCCGAAATTGCCGTTGCCGGAAGGTTATGATCCGCGCAAGCGCCCCTGGTATCTGGATGCCGTCAAGGCCGGAAAGCCGGTGCTGACCGAGCCCTATAGCGACGCCTCGACCGGCGGCCTCATCATCACCGCCGCCATTCCCGTTTCCGTCGACGGCAAGCTGGCCGGCGTGACGGGGAGCGACTTTTCGCTGGATTCGCTGGTAACCATGATCAAGGCCGTGGATGCCGGCACGGACGGATATGCCTTCCTCGTCAGCAAGGACGGCAAGATCCTCATTCACCCCGATCCGAAATTCGTCGACAAGCCGCTCACCGATCTCTTCAAGGTCAACCCGCCGGCGATTTCCTCCGCGATTTCGCAAACCGAGATCGACGGCAAGGGCAAGATCACCAGTTTCATCCCCGTCGCCGGCCTGCCTTCAGTCGACTGGTATCTCGGTTTCGTCGTCGATTCCGATATTGCCTATAGCGCAATCGGCCAATTTCGCCTTGCAGCAACCATCGCCACGATTCTCGCCGCTGCGATCATGATCGGCCTGCTCGCGACCGTTCTCAGCCGTTTCATCGTTCGCCCCGTCACGCAGATGACCGCCGCCATGGAAGGTCTGGCCGCCGGCAATCTCAATGTTGCCATTCCGGGCCAGGAACGCAGCGATCAGATCGGCTCGATGGCGGCGGCAGTTGCTGTTTTCAGGTCGAACGCCGTGGAACGCCTGCGCCTCGAAGGGGACGCCGAACAGAACCGCACGCTTTCCGAACAGGAGCGCAACGACCGCGAAAGACTGGCTGCGAAAGATGCGGCAGACATCCAGTTCGCGGTGGATTCGCTCGCCAAGGGACTGACACATCTTTCGAATGGCGATCTGAATTACCGCATCGACACACCTTTTGTGGCCCGTATCGACCGGCTGCGCGACGATTTCAACAATTCCGTCGCCAAGCTGAATGCGGCCTTGAGCACCGTCGGCCAGAATGCGCGGGCAATCGATGCCGGCGCTGGAGAAATCCGCCAGTCCGCCGACGATCTCGCTCGGCGCACCGAACAACAGGCAGCCTCGGTGGAGGAGACTGCGGCGGCACTTGAGGAAATCACCACGACTGTGAAGGACTCCGCCCGCCGGGCCGAGGAAGTCGGCCGTCTCGTTGATCGCACGCGAAACAATGCGGAACAGTCGGGCGTCATCGTTGGAGACGCCGTCCGCGCGATGGAAGGTATCGAAAAATCATCGTCCGAGATCAGCAACATCATCGGCGTCATCGATGAAATCGCTTTCCAGACCAACCTTCTGGCGCTGAACGCCGGTGTGGAGGCCGCGCGCGCCGGTGAAGCGGGCAAGGGTTTTGCCGTCGTCGCACAGGAAGTGCGCGAACTTGCACAGCGCTCCGCCAATGCGGCGAAGGAGATCAAGACGCTGATCAACGCCTCGACATCGCAGGTGCAGTCCGGCGTCGATCTCGTCGGAAATGCCGGCAAGGCGCTGGAAACCATCGTTCGCGAAGTCCAGGAGATCAACCGCCACATCGACGCCATTGTGACATCGTCGCGCGAACAGTCGACCGGCCTTCAGGAAATCAACACCGCCATCAACACCATCGATCAGGGCACACAGCAGAATGCCGCCATGGTCGAGGAACAGACGGCGGCAAGCCATGGCCTCGCCTCGGAAGCGGCGGCGCTTAATGATCTGCTTGCGCAATTCCAGCTCGCCACGGCAACGCGCCGGCAGGCGGAATATGGGCGTGCTGCTTGATAGCAAGGACAGAGATGGCCGGGAGCGATCCGACCATCTCTGTATCGGCTAGGTCTCTACACACTCGACGTCATCCTCGGGCTTGACCCGAGGATCCAGAGTGCGCCGGGAGATGGATCCTCGGGTCACGCCCGAGGATGACGGAGGAGAGGTTTCAACCTCTCTTATGGCCGGAGCGATCCGGCCATTTTTATTTGCCGCGCGAACAATACGCGGTTCTCTCTACCGGCTCGATCCGATAGAGCTTGATCGATCATGATTTTCGGAGGGATCTATGCTGGAACTGATTTGGCGCGGCATTGCCATGGGCATTGGCGGCACCGTGTTTATGGATATATGGGCAATCGTGCTGCACCGCTTTTTCGGCCAGTCTGCGCCCAACTGGGCGCCGGTCGGTCGCTGGTTCTGGCACGTACCGAAGGGCAGGATATTTCACGACAGCATCGCGACAGCCACACCTTACGAGCATGAACTGGCGCTCGGCTGGATTTCGCATTATGCCGTCGGCATTCTCTACGGCATCGTTCTGGCACTGATAGTGCCGGCCGCATGGTTTGCCGAACCATCCTTCATTCAGCCATGGATCGTCGGCATCGTGACGGTCGGCGCGGGCTGGTTCCTGCTGCAGCCGGGTCTCGGCATCGGCTGGGCAGCGTCGAAAACGCCCAATCCCACCAAGGTTCGTATTCTCAACCTCGTTGCACACACGATCTTCGCGCTCGGCATGTATGCCGTGGCGTTGCTGATGCGCTGAACAAATAAGGGGGCTGAAAAGCCCCCTTTTTGTATGCTCAGATATTCGCCGAGAAGGTGTCGCAATCCTCGACACGGCCGTTCTGGAAGCCGCGCTTGAACCATTCCATGCGCTGCGCCGAGGTACCGTGGTTGAAACTGTCAGGCACCACATATCCTTGGGTCTGCTTCTGCAGGGTGTCGTCGCCGATCTGGTGAGCGGCGTTCAGCGCTTCCTCGAGGTCGCCGGTTTCCAGAATACCCTTCTGTTCGGTGAACTTGCCCCAGATGCCGGCATAACAATCCGCCTGAAGCTCCACACGCACCGACATCTTGTTGGCATCCACCTGGCTCATCGACTGGCGGCGGCGGTTGAACTCCGGCAGAACGCCGGTCAGGTTCTGGATGTGGTGGCCAACCTCATGCGCAATCACGTAAGCCTGGGCAAAATCGCCGGCCGCGCCGAAACGCTGGTCCAATTCCTTGAAGAAGCTGGTGTCGAGATAGACCTTGCGGTCACCCGGGCAATAGAACGGACCGCTGGCGGCCGAAGCATAACCGCAGGCGGAAGATACCTGGCCCGAAAACAGCACCAGCGTCGGTTTCTGATAGGTCTCACCGGCGGACTGGAAAATGCCGCTCCAGGTATCTTCGGTCTCAGCCAGCACGGTCCGCACGAACGCCGTCGTCTCATCGGTCGATTGACCCTGCGGGCGCGTACCGGATTGCTGGGTGCCGGATTGCTGCGTCGTGCCGCCGCCATCCAGTGAAATATCGCCGCCGGAAAGCAGCGTCAGCGGATTGATGCCAAGCACCCAGCTGATCACCAGAATGACCAGAATACCACCGATGCCAATGCCGCCACCGCGACGCCCGATCGGCACACGCATCCCGCCACGGGAAAAAGGATCGTTACCCGATGAGCCCGATCCCGCTGACATGCCGCGCCGGTCCTCGATATTGTCCGACTGGCGACGCCCTCTCCATTCCATACTTTTCTCCCGGCGAACGTCGCCTCAACAAGCTGCCTTATAACGGCACTATAATACATCTTGTTCCGGAAGAAAGCTTGGCCTGTCTCAGGCGGCGCGCCGCCTTTGCCTGAAAACCACAACGAACAGGAAAACAAACAGCAGCCCCCCGACTGACAGCGTCAGAAAATCCTGCCCGCCATTGCCGAAAACAACGCCATTCATGATGCGCCCGGGAAGGAAGGTAAAACCGCCGGCAATGACGATGCCACCGAGATAGACACCCTGCATAATCCGCATATGGCGCTTGATGTCACCCCGGCGTGCGAAATACACGGATTGCAGACAGCCATATATGGTGAAAAGCGACATAAGGTGGATCGGGCTGAGGCCGTAGAAAACATTCAGCTCATGTATGAAGAATGTCGAGAACGACGTGACAACCATCAGCGCCACCCAGATCTTGCCCAGCAACCGGTGAAGAGGCGTCCCTTTCGGAAAAAACAAAACCACCGCGCCGATGATGGCGGCGGGAATGACTGTCGCCACATGCAGCTGAACGGCGAAGGGCGCATCAAGAAGAGGTTGAAGGGACATTTTTCTCACCCGGTTGAACTCGGCGGCAATTTCAGCGAAACATGACGCGGCTCAACCGGAATGGCGCAAACAGCGGGAGAATTTCGTGAACGGCACTGTCGTGCAATCCACGCTTCGCCAATTGCAAGCCTTGGGACGCTCCCGCTCGCTGTGGAGCATGTTCGTCGCCATCGTCGTTCTGTTCATCGTGACCGGTCCCTATGGCACGGGCCAGAAAATGACCTTCTGGCCAAGGGCTGCCTATTGGACGCTACTGCTTGCCACGGGCTGGATCATCACAACCAGTTTTTCGGCCTTCGCCAATGCCGCGCTGACACGGACACTTTCAAGCTCGCTTGCGCGGGCAATGGTGGGGGCGATCGTCGCCGCACTGCCGGTCGGCGCCATGATAACTCTCGCCAACCATCTATTCCTCGGACAATCCTCCGATATCGCCTCGGTTGGGGAAGATGCGCAGGCTGCTCTGCCGCTTTGCCTTATATTCTGTTTCCTCAGTTGCCTGACAGCCGGCGCCGCAAACACGGCCGGCGCGACAAGAGAGGTGGAAGCGGAAACCGCGCCACCGCCGTCTGAAAAGGAGCGTCCCGCCATTCTTGATCGCCTCGGGCCGGAACGGCGCGGAAATCTGCTGCGTCTTTCCGTGCGGGATCACTACACCGAGGTGGTGACGACGCGGGGACGTCAGCTGGTTCTGTTACGTTTTGCCGATGCGATGAACGAAATTGGCGATACGCAGGGCTTGCAGGTGCACCGGTCGCACTGGATTGCCGATGCCGACGTCGTCTCACTGCGCAAGCAGGCTGGTCGCCTGCATGTGATGACCCGAGACGGCACGGAAATCCCCGTCAGCCGCTCCCATAATGCGGCAGTGCAGGCCCGTTTCGCCGCGCATGCCCCTGCCGGTTAAGAGTTTCTGTCGATTCCGGAATTTATGGGGTTCCGTTCTCAAAAACATTTGCCTATAAGCCGCTTCTAGCCTGAAAACATTTGAATTGCGCGCCCCGGCCGGTGATCTTCCACCCTGGCTGGTGTTTTGCGCAACCAAAACGCGGAACGAGAGAGCCATGCCGAAGCGCCAAGATATCAAGTCCATCCTCATCATCGGCGCGGGACCGATCGTCATCGGTCAGGCATGTGAATTCGATTATTCCGGCACGCAGGCCTGCAAGGCGCTGAAGGAAGAGGGTTACCGGGTCATCCTGGTCAACTCCAACCCGGCGACCATCATGACCGATCCGGGCCTTGCCGACGCAACTTACGTCGAGCCGATCACGCCTGAAGTCGTCGCCAAGATCATCGCCAAGGAGCGTCCGGACGCGCTTCTGCCGACCATGGGCGGCCAGACCGCGCTCAACACCGCGCTTTCTCTCAAGCGCATGGGCGTTCTCGACCGTTACAACGTGGAAATGATCGGCGCAAAGCCCGAAGCCATCGACATGGCCGAAGACCGCGCGCTCTTCCGCGAAGCCATGGCGCGCATCGGCCTCGAAACGCCGAAATCGATGCTGGCCAACGCCACCGAGATCAAGGACGCCGACCGCAAGAAGCACGAAGCTGCCCGCACCGAACTGAAGGGCAAGCTTTCCGGCCCCGATCTCGACAAGGCGCTGGACGACCTCGAAAACCAGTGGAACCTCGGCGAAACCGACCGCAAGCAGCGTTACATGGCGCATGCCATGGCGATTGCCGCCCAGGCCATCGATCATGTCGGCCTGCCCGCCATCATCCGCCCGTCGTTTACGCTTGGCGGCACCGGCGGCGGCATTGCCTATAACCGCTCTGAATTCTTCGATATCGTGTCGGGCGGCCTCGACGCCTCGCCGACGACGGAAGTTCTGGTCGAAGAATCGGTTCTCGGCTGGAAGGAATATGAGATGGAAGTCGTCCGCGACAAGGCGGACAATTGCATCATCATCTGCTCCATCGAAAACATCGATCCGATGGGCGTCCACACCGGCGACTCGATCACGGTTGCGCCAGCGCTGACGCTGACCGACAAGGAATACCAGATCATGCGCAACGCCTCCATCGCGGTGCTGCGCGAGATCGGCGTGGAAACCGGCGGCTCGAACGTGCAGTTCGCCGTCAACCCGAAGGACGGCCGTCTTGTCGTCATCGAAATGAACCCGCGCGTCTCGCGCTCCTCTGCTCTCGCCTCCAAGGCAACCGGCTTCCCTATCGCCAAGATCGCCGCCAAGCTTGCCATCGGCTACACGCTGGACGAGCTGGAAAACGACATCACCGGCGGCGCGACACCTGCCTCGTTCGAACCGTCGATCGACTACGTCGTCACCAAGATCCCGCGTTTTGCCTTCGAGAAATTCCCCGGCGCCTCGCCGATCCTCACCACCGCCATGAAGTCGGTCGGTGAAGTCATGGCCATCGGCCGCACCTTCGCGGAATCGCTGCAGAAGGCCCTGCGCGGCATGGAAACCGGCCTCACCGGTCTCGATGAAATCGAGATTCCCGGCTTTGAGGAAGGCGAAGGCTCCAAGAACGCCATCCGCGCCGCCATCGGCACGCCGACCCCGGATCGCCTGCGCATGGTCGCACAGGCTCTGCGCATGGGCATGACGGCGGAAGAAGTTCACGAAAACAGCAAGATCGACCCCTGGTTCATTGACCAGTTCAAGGCCATCGTGGATACGGAAGCCCGCATCCGCGAACATGGCCTGCCGAAGGATGCCGAAAACCTGCGTATGCTGAAAGCCATGGGCTTCTCGGATGCCCGCCTCGCAAGCCTCACCGGCAAGCGCCCTAAGGAAGTGGCCGAACTGCGCAACAGCCTGAACGTCCGTCCGGTCTTCAAGCGCATCGACACCTGCGCAGCCGAATTCGCTTCGCCGACCGCCTACATGTATTCGACCTACGAAATTCCCTTCGTCGGTGCTGCCCGCTCTGAAGCGCAGGTTTCCGACCGCAAGAAGGTCGTCATCCTCGGCGGCGGTCCGAACCGTATTGGCCAGGGCATCGAGTTCGATTATTGCTGCTGCCACGCCGCTTTCGCGCTGAAGGATGCCGGCTTCGAAGCGATCATGATCAACTGCAACCCGGAAACCGTCTCCACCGACTACGACACCTCCGACCGCCTCTATTTCGAACCTCTGACTGCCGAAGACGTGATCGAGATCATGCGCGCCGAGCAGGAAAAGGGCGAACTGGTCGGCGTCATCGTGCAGTTTGGCGGCCAGACCCCGCTGAAGCTCGCCGAAGCGCTGGAAAAGAACGGTATCCCGATCCTCGGCACCGCGCCTGACATGATCGACCTTGCCGAAGACCGCGACCGCTTCCAGAAGCTGCTGATGAAGCTGGACCTAGCCCAGCCGAACAACGGCATCGCCTATTCGGTCGAGCAGGCACGCCTCGTCGCCTCCGAAATCGGCTTCCCGCTGGTCGTGCGTCCTTCCTACGTTCTGGGTGGCCGCGCCATGCAGATCATCCATTCGGAAGGCCAGCTCCAGACCTACCTGCTCGACACGGTTCCGGGCCTGGTGCCCGAGGACATTAAGCAGCGTTATCCGAACGACAAGACCGGCCAGATCAACACCCTGCTCGGCAAGAACCCGCTGCTGTTCGACAGCTACCTGACCAACGCCGTCGAAGTGGACGTCGATGCGCTGTGCGACGGCGAAAACGTCTTCGTCTCCGGCATCATGGAACATATCGAAGAGGCCGGCATCCATTCGGGCGACTCGGCCTGCTCTCTGCCGTCGCGTTCGCTCAGCAAGGAAACCCTCGACGAGCTGGAGCGCCAGACGACGGCGCTGGCCAAGGCTCTCAATGTCGGCGGCCTGATGAACGTTCAATACGCCATCAAGGACGGCACCATCTACGTTCTCGAAGTCAATCCGCGCGCCTCGCGTACCGTGCCTTTCGTGGCGAAGACCATCGGCGCGCCGATTGCCAAGATCGCCGCGCGCGTCATGGCCGGCGAGAAGCTTGAGCCGGCGATTGCCGCCTATGGCCAGAAGCCCGATCCGCGCAACCTGAAGCACATCGCCGTCAAGGAAGCGGTCTTCCCCTTCGCCCGCTTCCCCGGCGTCGACATTCTGCTCGGACCGGAAATGCGCTCGACCGGCGAAGTCATCGGCCTCGACACGGATTTCGCGCTGGCCTTCGCCAAGAGCCAGCTTGGCGCCGGCGTCGACCTGCCGCGCTCCGGCACGGTCTTCGTCTCCGTGCGTGACGACGACAAGGAAGGCGTGCTGCCGGCCATCCGCATTCTTGTGGAAAGCGGCTTCAAGGTGCTGGCAACCGGCGGCACCCAGCGTTTCCTCGCTGAACAGGGCATCAACGCCGAAAAGATCAACAAGGTGCAGGAAGGCCGTCCGCATATTGAGGACGCCATCCGTAACCGTCAGGTCCAGCTCGTCATCAACACCACCGACAGCAACAAGGCGATTTCCGACTCGAAGTCGCTTCGCCGCGCAACGCTGATGCAGAAGGTGCCCTACTACACCACGATGGCCGGTGCGGAAGCTGCAGCCCTTGCCATCAAGGCCCTGAAGGCCGGCAATCTGGAAGTGAAGCCGCTGCAGAGCTACTTCCAGTAAGCTGATCGCAAGAGAACAAAACAAACGCCGCAGGTCATTCAAATGCCTGCGGCGTTTTGGTTTTGCGTAATGGGGCTGCAATCCCGGTCCGTTAGCAAAAAGACATCATCCTTCAGCGAGACCCATGATGTCCTTATCCATTGCCGACAAACCGCCCTCAGCCATTGGCAGCCATGGCGATGTGCGCGAAATCACCGGCGCCGTGCTGCCGCGGCCAGACACCACCGTGATCTCGGACCTGCTGATCATGCCAATGGGCGACGGGAACGCTCCGTCGGTGGTCAACATCGCTCGGCGGAGTTGAGCGATGGCAGGGCGTCCCCCGGGACCGGAGCGGGTGGCCTTTCCGCTGCGGATCGAACCCGCTCTATTGAACAGGATCAGGCACGCGGCGAGCGATGAATTGCGCAGTATCAACGCGCTGATCGAGATTCTGCTGAAAGAAGCCCTCTGCCAGCGCGCCACGGCGAATGAAGTGAACGATCCGCCAACCCGACCTGACGGAGCTGCCAGCGGCTGAGGAGACGCCGGTGTATGCGATGCGCCGCTGCAGCTTGTGCTAGGCCGCGAGCGCCTCGCGAACGCAATTGCGCCCCTCGGTCTTTGCCCGATAAAGCGCGCGATCCGCCATCTCCGCCAATGTCTGGAGATCGCAGCGCATTTCGCCGGTGGTTGCGACGCCGATGCTGATGGTCACGCCCACACGCAAACCACCGCAATCGACGTCGGTTACAGACACCGCATCGCGAATGCGTTCGCCGATCATGCAGGCCTTCTGGACGCCCGCACCGGGCAGGAAGATGATGAATTCCTCGCCGCCATAACGCGCCAGCACATCGCCGCCGCGAATGCTGCCGCCAATGCGCTTTGCCACTTCCTGAAGAACGCTGTCGCCGACGGCGTGTCCGAAGCGATCGTTGATCGACTTGAAGTGATCGACGTCGAGCAACATGGCCGCATCGGTGGGATCGGGCACCGCCGGCATGGCCTGGAAGAAGAAGCGGCGGTTCTTCACGCCCGTCAGCGGATCGGTGTTGGCGAGAACCAGCAATTTCCGCTCGGACCGCTCAGCCACCAGCATCATCACGAACAGGGCGATCGCGAAGTTCAACATGATGATGAAGAAAAACGCATCGACCAGATTGATGGTGGCGTAATCGGGGAAAAGCACGCTCTTCACCACCGACAGCGAAATCAGGCCCGAAACACCGGTGATCGCACCAAGCGCCAGACGGGACAGGAGCGGCTCCTTGCGCCACCTTGCGAAAAGCCCGCCCGCCCCGGCAAGATAGGCCAGAGCGGCACAACCGTTGAACAGGGCCGCACGATATGTGTTGTTGTCAGCCACCTGCTGCGCAAGGACAATCGCCAGCAGGGCAATGAGGCCGACGACAAATATGGTCCTCCTGCCGGCAGAGCGTCCGTTACTCAGGATTTTAAGGCCGAGCCAGATCAGTGCATAACCCAAAATACCGAAGATGATGCTGCCGAGTTGCCACAAGGCCGGCGACATGATGCCCCACTCACCGTAACCGGCGAGCGTGGAGCCGATCGCCATGGCTGCAAAACCCGCAGCAAGCGCCGTCGGACCGCGCAAACCGCGGTTTGTGATCTTCAGATATATAAAACTCAGCATCCCAACAATGTAAGAACACTTTTGCATCAGTATCACTGTTGCAAGATCCAGTTCGCCAAGCATCATACGCCCACACAATAAATAAATAGAACGGATGCAATTATAGTATTAAGTATAAAATTTCAATAAAAATAACCAATAAACAAAAAGTAAATTACATTCACGCAAATTAAAATGAT
Organism: Rhizobium sp. X9; assembly: GCF_018873185.1. Classification (NCBI taxonomy): domain Bacteria; kingdom Pseudomonadati; phylum Pseudomonadota; class Alphaproteobacteria; order Hyphomicrobiales; family Rhizobiaceae; genus Rhizobium; species Rhizobium sp. X9. The sequence continues at coordinate 2,014,718 of NZ_CP071311.1, forward strand.
CATCTATAATAATATACGAACATACAAAATAATCTATTCAAATAACCTTATAAACTCAATTTCTTTCCTGAAATTCTGCATTTCCGCATCCTTTTGCTGTGAATCGGGAAGGCGAAGAAGATAGGATGGGTGCACCGTGACAAAGAGCGTCCGCTCCTCCTGCATCGGTATCGGGCGGCCCCGGACATCAGAGACCTTTTCCTTGCCGCCGGTCAGCGCGTAAAGCGCCGTGGCGCCCATGGCAACGATGAGCTTCGGTCGCACCAGCGCAATTTCCTGGTTAAGCCACCAGCGACATTGCTGCACTTCGCCCGCATCCGGCCGCTGGTGAATGCGCCGTTTGCCGCGGGCCTCATATTTGAAGTGTTTGACGGCATTGGTGACATAAAGCTTTTTGCGGTCAATGCCGGTTTCAGCCAGCGTCCGGTTGAACAGCTGGCCGGCGGGACCGACGAAAGGTTGTCCGGCCAGATCCTCGTGATCCCCCGGCTGTTCGCCGACGATCATGACCTTCGCATTCTCCGGCCCCTGACCGAAGACCGTCTGCGTTGCCTTGCAATGCAAGGCGCACCGCGTGCATTGGCCAGCCTCCCGCGCCAGAGAGGCGAGCGTGCCGTCCGGCACCGGTTGCGGCTCTTCCCGCGCAGAGGCTGCGGCCTGCAGGCGGTGGTGAAACGGTTGCGGCTGGCTTGCCGCCTTTGCCGCCATTTCCAGCACCCGCGCCTCGGCCCCCAGAACGAGACCCGGAATAAGGTCGGCTTCGGGCAGGTTCTTCCAGTATTTCTTCGGCATCTCCGCCGTCATCGCCTTTATCTTAAGACGCGCCGGATTGAATATGTTGGCATAATAGGTCCGCCAGAGCTCGTCCGTCTCATCCGTCAGTTCAGGCTTCGGCGCCGCCTGCCGCGATGTCTTCAGCACGTGTCCGTCCCACTGCGCGGAGCCGTTCGGTGTGGCGATCAGCCAGTCCATATCTGTAAACCGGCGCTGGAAAAACGGCGCTGTGCGCTCGACGATGAAGTGATCCGGCTCAAACCATGCGACGAAGCGCCGCCGCCCGCCCTGCCCCTGCGGCAAGGGTATTTCCTTGAAGCGAACGAAGGCCGTCATCTTGTGACAATCGCGGCGAACGGATTTTTCAAGCCGCCGGGCTTCGGAAACATCCGCATCGGACTTGAACTGCAAGAGCGCACGATCCCGCTTCAGCCGCCACAGCAGCCGGTAAAGCAGTGCGAAACGGCCTGGATCACTGTGACAGATAATGGCTTGCGCCAAAGCCACGAAAGAGGCCGGAACGGAAACCTGCGCGCCCCCTGCACCGGACACGGGCAACGGCTCTCCGGCAAAATCGAGAAACCCGGCCCCCTCATCCCGCAGCCGCCAGTCAATCGCTTCCGGCGGCACATCCGCAGCGAGCGCGGCACGTGCCGCATCACGCCACTCGCTGAAATCACCCCGCCCTTCCAGAACCGGACCATACATCACAACAGCGATAATTGTTCGGGCTGCGGGGCAAACATCGCCCGCAGATCCGGGCGCTCGGTCAGTTTGACCGGCGTCCAGCCTTCGGCAACAATGAAGGCCTTCACCTTTTTCAGCGAGACACCGAAGCGGGCGATATCCTCCAGCCGCAACCGCCGAAACCGGCGCGATGACAGGACTGAAGCGACCGTCTTGGTGCCGAAGCCGGGCACGCGCAGCAACATTTCGCGATCCGCCGCATTGACGTCCATCGGAAAACGGTCGCGATTTTTGAGCGCCCAGGCAAGCTTCGGGTCGATATCGAGATCCAGCATGCCGTCTCCGCCGATCGCGGTTATTTCACCAATGTCGAAGCCGTAAAAACGATAGAGCCAGTCCGCCTGATAAAGCCTGTGCTCGCGCATCAAGGGCGGCTTGATAAGCGGCAGGTTTTTGGAGGAATCCGGAATGGGGCTGAACGCCGAATAATAGACACGCCGCAAACCATAGCTTCCATAAAGCCGGGCGCTGGTGGAAAGAATGGTGCTGTCATCAGCCCCATCCGCCCCCACGATCATCTGCGTACTCTGTCCGGCAGGCGCAAAGCGTTTGGTCTTTCGGGTCCTGACAGTCGGTTCTCCCGCCTCCTCGATCTTCAAGCGGATATCGGCCATCGAGCGGCGAATATTGGCGGGTTGCTTTTCCGGCGCAAAACGGCTGACGCCGCTATCGGTCGGCAATTCGATGTTGATCGACAGCCGGTCGGCGTAAAGCCCCGCTTCCTCAATCAGCTTTGGCGATGCTTCCGGAATGGATTTCAGATGAATATAGCCGCGAAAACCATGCGTGACACGCAGTTCCCGCGCCACCCGCACCATCTCTTCCATTGTGTGATCAGACGAGCGGATGATGCCGGAGGAGAGAAACAGCCCTTCGATATAATTGCGCCGGTAGAACTCCAGCGTCAGCCACACCACCTCCTCGGCGGTAAACCGCGCCCGCTCGACATTGCTGGAGGAACGGTTGATGCAATAGGCGCAATCATAGATGCAGAAATTGGTGAGCAGTATCTTCAAGAGCGAAATGCAGCGCCCATCCGGTGCATAGGCATGGCAGATGCCGGACCCCTCTGTGGACCCAAGTCCGCCTGATGCGGCAGAGCTGCGTTTCGTCGTGCCGCTGGAGGCACAGGACGCATCGTATTTGGCCGCATCGGAGAGAATGGCCAGCCGTTGCCTGATTGACTTCTTCATGGCAATGTTCACTATATGTTCTATTGAAAAATGTCAATCTTATCGGTTAAAGCCCTGAATGAATGGAGAAATATGCCCGTCTCAAATTTGCTGGCATTTCGCTGTCGTCTTCTGATATAGTCGGCTCAGTTCTGATTTTGGCATGGTTCCGGAGTTCCTCTCCGGAACCTGTTTCTTTTTGTGTCTGCAAGTAAAGCGACCGGAATGCGAAGGATAAAAAAATGGTAGAAAAAGTACCGATGACTCAGGGTGGATTCGTCAAGCTGCAGGAGGAGCTGCGCTTTCGCCAGCAGGAGGAACGTCCCCGTATCATCGAGGCGATTGCCGAAGCGCGCGCCCATGGCGACCTTTCGGAAAACGCCGAATACCACGCTGCCAAGGAAGCTCAGAGCCATAATGAAGGCCGCATCACCGAGCTCGAAGACCTGACCGCGCGCGCGGAAGTCATCGACCTTTCCAAGATGTCCGGTTCCAAGATCAAGTTCGGCGCCACGGTAAAGCTGATCGATGAGGATAGCGACGAGGAAAAGACCTACCAGATCGTCGGCGACCAGGAGGCCGATGTGAAGGCAGGCCGCATTTCCATTTCCTCACCCATCGCCCGTGCCCTCATCGGCAAGGAAGTTGGCGACAGCATCGAAGTCAACGCGCCGGGCGGCGCAAAGGGCTATGAAATTCTCGCGGTACAGTGGGGCTGATTGCCCTGACATGCGGTGCGCCCTTGCGGGCGCATTGCTTTCTGACGTGTTGAATTTCCAAATCACGCTCCAGCCGTAAAGACGGAAGCCCATCTTGCCCCATGCCAGTCTGAAAGATGTGCAGGTGCTTGCGCCGAACTTCAAGCGCAGGCTTTCCGGCGTCACCTCCACCATCGTGCAGCTTATTCCGGTGCAGAACCGGCTGGGCCAGAAGGTGGCGGTCATCGGGCCCGGCCTGCCGCAGCACCTGCCACATGTGCGCTTCGGTGATCTGTGGCAACTCTGGCAAAACGGCCCTCTGGGCACCCCCCGCATCTGGCACGCCCGTCGCAATCTTGAAATGTTGCCCGGCATTCTCATGCGTGACGTGCTGCGCATGAAGATCAAGCTGCTGTTTACTTCGGCAGCACAGAGGCGGCATTCCGCCTATACCCGCTTTCTGATTTCGAAGATGGATGCGGTTGTCGCGACAAACGGCCGCTCCGGCTCGTTTCTGCAGGTTCCCCATCGCGTCGTCATGCATGGCGTCGACACCGACCTGTTTCATCCGGCAACCGGCCCCGAGGATACGATCGCTTCGACCGGGCTGCCGGGGCAATATCTGATCGGCTGCTTCGGCCGAGTACGCCACCAGAAGGGCACTGACCTCTTCGTGCGGGCCATGATCGAGCTTTTGCCCGACTATCCCGAATGGACAGCAGTCGTTTCGGGCCGCGTGACAGCGGAGCACAAGGCTTTCGCCGACAAGCTCATCGCCGATGTTGCGGCGGCCGGCCTTTCGGACCGGATCGTGTTTCAGGGCGAAGTCGACGACATCAAGCCGTGGTATCGGCGGTTGACGCTTTATGTGGCACCGTCGCGCAACGAGGGTTTCGGATTGACGCCGCTTGAAGCCATGGCGTCCGAAACCGCCGTCGTTGCCAGCAATGCCGGCGCATACGAGGAAATGATCGTTCAAGGCGAGACCGGCGCGGTCGTCGAAGCCGGTGACTACACGTCCCTGCGGGATGCGATAAAGACCTATCTTGCCAATCCGGCTCTGGCCAAAAGCCACGCAAATGCCGGACTTGTGCATGTGCGCAGCACTTTTCCCCTGGAGAAAGAGGCGACAAGCCTTGGCGAAGTCTACGAAGCGCTGCGGCGCGGATAAAACGCCGTGCGCGCTTTTGAGCGCCACGATACCTAACAAAATTCCATATGCAGGCATCTCCCTCCTTCCGTCATTCCGGCCTTGAGCCGGAATCCAGCCGACGCGCGTCTGCGCGGCGGAGAGAGTCTTTTCAGCCCGAGGACTTGGGCTGGCTGGATTCCGGCTCAAGGCCGGAATGACGGAAGGGTCAGATTTCCACGAGGCCGACGCGCTTGACCTGGCGGATGGTGAGCATGGTGCGCACTGTATCGACATTCTCGTCGGCCGTCAGAACCTCGATCACAAAATCCTGGAACTCGGTCAGGTTTCTCGCAACGCAATGCAGCAGGAAATCGCTTTCGCCTGATACCATCCAGGCCTGACGCACCAGCGACCACCCGGCTGTCGCCGCCGCAAACGCCTTCAGATTGCTGTCCGACTGGCGCTTGAGGCCGACCATGCAGAAGGCTACGAGATCAAAACCGAGCTTCGGCGCGTTCAACATGGCGTGATAACCCTCGATCACGCCGGCTTCTTCCAGCTTGCGGACGCGCCTGAGGCACGGCGGAGCCGAAATTCCGACCCTTTCGGCCAGCTCCACATTGGTCATACGCCCGTCGCGCTGCAATTCGCGCAGGATTTTCAGATCGATGGCATCGAGTTCGACGCTGGTCACGTAGACGTTCCTCGTTAAGCTGGGGAACTTCCTTGTACTATTCGGCGCAGGATTCGCAACAATATGCCGCCGGCCGGTCACAAAATTGCGCGCGCATCCACAACTGCCTTGTTGGTAACGCAAGGCTGCCCTTGAATAAAGACACTAGACAACCTTAAATACCGGGCAATGAAGGGGTTGTGGCCTGTCCGCCGTCTTGCGGCTGGAAGGCCTGGTGCCGAAAGGCACCGTTACGTAAAGTCCCCGCTGTTGAAAGGAATGTTTCCATGTCTGCCCGCCATACGAAGGTATTGATCATAGGCTCTGGTCCCGCCGGTTATACCGCGGCGATCTACGCGGCCCGCGCAATGCTGAAACCCGTGCTGATCGCCGGCATGGAACAGGGCGGCCAGCTGATGATCACCACCGATGTCGAAAATTACCCCGGTTTCGCCGATCCCATCCAGGGTCCGTGGCTGATGGACCAGATGCTGAAGCAGGCGACCCATGTGGGCGCGGAAATCGTCAGTGACCTCGTCACCGAAGTTGAGACCGATGTACGGCCTTTCGTGGTCAAGACCGATTCCGGTGAGGTCTGGACTGCCGACACGCTGATCATCGCCACTGGCGCCAAGGCGAAATGGCTCGGCATCGAGAGCGAACAACATTTCCAGGGCTTCGGCGTTTCGGCCTGCGCTACCTGCGACGGTTTCTTCTATCGCAACAAGGATGTGATCGTGGTCGGCGGTGGAAACTCCGCCGTGGAGGAAGCGCTCTATCTCGCCCATATCGCCAAGTCCGTGACCGTCGTGCACCGCCGCGACAGCTTCCGCTCGGAGAAGATCCTCCAGGAACGGCTTTTCGCCAAGGAAAACGTCAAGATCCTCTGGAACACGGAAATCGCCGAAATCACCGGCGCTCCGGCCAAGCCGCCGATGCCGCCCTCCGTCTCGGGTGTGCGGCTGCGTGACACCAAGACCGGTGTGATCAGCGATACGCCCATCGACGGCGTCTTTATCGCCATCGGCCATGCTCCGGCTGTCGAACTGTTCAAGGGCAAGGTGAAGCTGAAAGACAACGGCTACATGTGGACCGCCCCCGATTCCACGGCAACCGACGTGGAAGGCATCTTCGCGGCCGGCGACGTCACCGACGACATTTACCGTCAGGCGATCACCGCCGCCGGCATGGGCTGCATGGCCGCCCTGGAGGCCGAACGTTATCTCACCGCGCAACAACCGCTCGCGGTCGCAGCGGAATAACCGAAAGGCAGGATAGGCATGGCAATGCCATTGGACTGGGATAAACTGCGCATTTTTCATGCCGCAGCCGAAGCGGGGTCTTTTACCCACGCTGCCGACAAGCTGCATTTGTCCCAGTCGGCCATCAGCCGCCAGGTCAGCGCGCTGGAACAGGATGTCGGTGTGAAGCTGTTTCACCGCCACGCCAGAGGTCTCATCCTCACCGAGCAGGGCGAACTGCTGTATCGCACCGCCCATGACGTGCTGCTGAAGCTCGAAACCGTCAAGATGCAACTGACGGAGACGACGGAGAAGCCGAGCGGCAAGCTGCGCGTAACGACGACCGTTGGTCTCGGCCAGGGCTGGCTCACGGATAAGGTGCAGGAATTCCTGCAACTCTATCCGGAAATGTCGATCCAGCTCATCCTCGACAACGAGGAGCTGGACGTGAACATGCGGCACGCCGATTGCGCCATCCGCCTGCGCCAGCCGCAACAGTCGGACCTCATCCAGCGCAAGCTGTTCACGGTGCACATGCACGTCTATGCCGCACCGTCCTACATCAACCGCCATGGCGAGCCGCAGTCGATCGAGGATCTGGACAACCACCGCATCATCTCTTTCGGTGAACCCGCGCCCAACTATCTGCTGGATGTCAACTGGCTGGAAAATGCCGGACGTTCCTCCGACAATACGCGCACGCCGCATCTGCAGATCAACAGCCAGACGTCGATCAAACGCGCCTGCCTGCTGGGAATCGGTATCGCCTGTTTGCCGGATTACATCGTCGGGCGCGATCCGGGATTGATTCAGTTGTCCCTCGCCGCAGATATTCCCTCGTTCGATACCTACTTCTGTTACCCGGACGAGATGAAAAACGCAGCGAAACTGAAAGCCTTCAGGGACTTCGTCGTGGCAAAAGCACGAAACTGGAATTTCTGACGTTTAAATAGGCCAACGCCACAAAACATCATACTAATTCATGGAGTTGGCCTGTCTGGCGCAGCCATGCGCCGGGCGCGCTCCACGCCAGCTTTGCACAGAAAATATACCGGAAATATGCAGACCTGCGCGGTGCGCATGCCTGACCTGCACAAAAAAGAGTTGTTTCGTGCACAAAAAAGCACCATATCGCACTCAGCTGATGCACACGGTGGCTTTTCCTCCCAGTTCCACCGCATCAGCTGTTCCCCTCTGGAGGTTTTTGACCTTCACACTTAAAGGGCCCTGGATCTATCCGGCGGCCCTCTTTTTTTACCCGCAAGAATTTTCCCCAATTTGGCGAAATATCGCATGATGCAACCTTGTTTTGCATTATTGCTACTCCCATATTTCAATCAGCTGTCACGCTTGCCTATGCACGCGACAGCTGTTCCCCTCTGGAGGTTTTGACCTTCAAACTTGTCAGGCCGCGGAGAAATCCAGCGGCCTTCTTTTTTGGAAGCCGCAAGGCGGCGACAGACCGGCCTTCACGGATACGTGAATTGTATATCGAAAAACATCGATATACATATCGATCACACCAGATATTAGAGAAGCGTAGATGAACCCGGAGGAAATCCTCAAAGCCCTTTCCCACCCTGCAAGGCTGAAGTTCCTTGAATGGCTGAAGTGTCCGGAAAATCACTTCTGCCAGGATCATCCGCTCAGCATGGGTGTATGCGCCAACCAGTTTCAGATCAGCGGCCTGTCGCAATCGACCGTGTCGTCGCATCTGGCGGTTCTGCAGGCGGCTGGCCTGATAAGGTCGAAGAAAGTTGGGCAATGGGTGTTTTTCGAACGTAACGAGGAAACCATCGACGCCTTCCGCAATTATCTGCAAGCCAATCTTTGAGCCTCCCAAGCTTCAAGACCTGGGCATCGAACCGAAAACTGTCATTCGGTTTTCTAAAGGTTCGATGCCCGCACCAAATAGAGAGCGCGTCCCCCGCGCAATTCGTCAACCGACAAGAAAGTGAAGTCGCATGACAAGTCTTTTCGAACCGGCACAGGCCGGCGATATCGCACTCGCCAACCGTATCGTCATGGCTCCCCTTACCCGCAACCGTTCGCCGGGGGCAATTCCCAACAACCTCAACGCCACCTATTACGAGCAGCGTGCAACGGCCGGGCTGATCGTTACGGAAGGCACGCCGATTTCCCAGCAGGGTCAGGGCTATGCGGATGTTCCGGGCCTCTACAAGCAGGAAGCGGTCGAAGGCTGGAAAAAGATCACGGAAGGTGTCCATTCGGCAGGTGGTAAGATCGTCGCGCAGATATGGCACGTGGGGCGCATTTCCCACACGTCGCTCCAGCCGCATGGCGGCCAGCCTGTCGCCCCTTCGGCCATCCCCGCCAAATCGAAGACCTATATCATCAATGATGACGGCACCGGCGCCTTTGCGGAAACCTCCGAGCCGCGTGCACTGACCATCGACGATATCGGCCTTATCCTTGAAGATTACCGCACCGGCGCGCGCGCAGCACTTGAGGCCGGTTTTGACGGCGTCGAAATCCATGCCGCCAACGGTTATCTGATCGAGCAGTTCCTGAAATCCAGCACCAACCAGCGCACCGACGAATATGGCGGTTCGATCGAAAATCGCGCCCGTTTCCTGCTCGAAGTCGTCGACGCGGTAGCGGAAGAGATTGGCGCTGGCCGCACCGGCATCCGCCTTTCTCCCGTCACCCCGGCCAACGACATTTTCGAGGCCGATCCGCAGCCGCTTTATAACTATGTGGCGGAAGAGCTTGGCAAGCGGGGCCTCGCCTTCATCCATGTCGTTGAAGGTGCAACCGGTGGTCCCCGCGACTTCAAGCAGGGCGACAAACCCTTCGATTACGCCGCATTCAAGGGTGCCTATCGCAATGCCGGCGGCAAGGGCCTCTGGATCGCCAACAACGGCTACGACCGCCAGAGCGCCATCGAGGCGGTGGAAAGCGGCAGGGTCGATGCCGTGGCCTTCGGCAAGGCCTTTATTGCCAATCCGGATCTCGTGCGCCGTCTGAAGGATGATGCGCCACTGAACGAGCCTAACCAGCCGACCTTCTATGGTGGCGGGGCTGAAGGCTATACCGACTATCCGGCTCTTGGCTGATAATCATCGACAAATCCAAAACGCCGCACTGTTTCAAAGCAGTGCGGCGTTTGCCGTTTCAGGACAGGCTGCGCGCCTGCCGCGCGGCAAAATCAGAAAACGCCCCCATGACGAAGGCGTTGGCCACATGCAGCGCCTGCAGCAGGCCATTTCCGGTTTCCCGCCCGATGCTCATCAGTGCCACCTGGAGGCAGTAGAGAGCCAGCAGCGCGACCGCACGGGCAAGGTTCGGCCGCACCTCGTCGTAACGCAGGGCAAGGACCACCAGCGACATGATGGGAATGGCGATCAACATGCCAAGCCCCTTGTGCAGCGAAATCAGCGATCCGTCATAATAGATCGACAGTCCGGCCAGCAGCACCTGCGCAAAAATCAGCACCGGCACGATCGTCGAAATCACGGCGAATAGCCGGCGCCGAGCGGACATCCCGTTCACTGCGGTCGCCATCACACCCTGCCCCCGGCATCGACCGGATGGTGAAGGCCCGCCGCTTTCGGCGCCTCTTCAAGGCAGCCGAGGCTCGCCAATGTCGTGGATACCGCTATATCGATGGGTGTTTTCGGTTCCGTTCCGAGAAAATCCGTAAGCTTACGGTTGCTCATCCGGATCGGCATCTGCCAGAGATATTGCATTTCCAGCACCTCCCGGAACAGGGGAACGAAGGGCGCCGCCAGCTTTATGCCCAACCAGGATAGTCGCCGCCGCTTGACCGGATGGCCAACGGCCCGTTCGATCGCACCGGTCAATTGCATCCCGTCGAAATCCCAGAAACCCTCCATGTGATAGACCGCAAAGGTCGAAAGCTCGTCTGCCCGGTCAAGCAACCGCCCGATCGTCTCGGCCACATCAGGCAGATAGGCCCATTGATGCCCGGCATGGGGCGCTGCGGGATTCTGGACGCTGCGAACCGGCTTGCCCGGCCGCACCAGCATCTGCGAAAACCAGTTGTTTTTCGCGTCCGGGCCGAAAAAATCACCCGCGCGGACGATCAGAACGGGAATGCCGCGCATTGACGCCATTTTCAGCCGCCGCTCCATTTCGACACGTAAGGTGCCCTTGCGGGTAAACGGCTTTTGCGGGCTGTCTTCCGTCAGAAGCGGAAAGGCGTCCGGACCGAAATTATAGACGCTGCCCGGAAATACGATCCTCGCACCGCTGGCCTCGGCGGCGGCAATGGTATTGTCGAGCATTGGCAGCACCTGCCTGTCCCAGTTGCGATATCCGGGAGGATTGACCGCATGGACGATAAGCTTCGCGTCCTTTGCGGCCCCCACCACGTCCTGCCTGTTCATGGCATCGCCAGTCACGCGCTCCACACCGTCCGCCGCAGCAGTCTGTGCCGGCTGACGTGTCATCGCCCTCACCCGCCAGCCGCGCTGCAGCAGCATCTTCGAAATCTGGCTGCCGACACCGCCATTCGCCCCGACGATCAGGGCCAGTGGCGTGGCATTCTCAGCCGCATTTGCCTGGTTTTCATATATCATCGCCGTACTCCTTGTTATGGGCTGGAGTATCGTCCCGTTCCGCGGTATACGAAATTATCGAAATCAGTGGAGCGGCTATACAAAATATTATGACCAGAAGCCGTGACATCAGCTGGGATTTCTATCGCACCTTCCTCAGCGTGCTAAGCGACGGTTCACTTTCCGCCGCCGCCCGCGAACTCGGCATCACCCAGCCGACGGCGGGACGCCATATCGGCGCGCTGGAAGAGGCTGTCGGCTTTCCGCTCTTCATCCGCTCGCCGCACGGCCTGATGCCCACCGAGGCGGCCCTTGCTCTCCGGCCCTATGCGGAAAATCTGGCCGCGACGACCGCAGCGCTCATGCGCGCGGCCTCGGGTGAGGTCGGCAAGATCGAAGGCACCGTGCGTATCAGCGCATCGGATATTATCGGTGTGGAAATGCTGCCGCCGATCATCGCAGCCATGCAGGAAGTTCATCCGCGTCTTGAAATCGAGCTTTCGCTCTCCGATACGCTGGAAGACCTTTTACGGCGTGAGGCCGATATAGCCATTCGTATGACCGAACCGCAGCAGGATGCGATCGTCATGCGCTACATCGGCAATTTTCGCCTGGGATTTCATGCGACGCGCGATTATCTGGCAAAAGCCGGCGCCCCGGAAAGCATGGAAGACCTCAACCACCACCGAATGGTCGGTTTCGACCGCAAGACGCCCTTTATCCGGGCGGCTATTCAGCGGATGCGTTCGCTCGATCCGGAAATACCTGATATTGAAGAGATTTCCTTCGAAATCCGCGCCGACAGCAATCTCGCCCAGCTTGCCATGATCCGCGCCAGCGCAGGCATTGGCGTCTGTCAGATCGGTCTGGCACGCAAGGACCCACGTCTCGTCCAGGTCCTTCCGAAAATCGACATTCCACTGCACACCTGGGTCGCGATGCACGAAAATCTCAAGACCTCGCCGCGATGCCGTGCCGTGTTCAGCGCCCTTGTCGATGGCCTCAAGGCCCATCTCAAGGAAACCGATCCGGGCGCTCCGCCGCAACGGCGCTAGCACCGTTCCACGCATCAAAACGGTCTGGCGGGGGGTGAAGTCTTGTCGACCACTTCTGCTTCCGGCCGGTCGCCGCCCTGGCTGTATTCCTCATGCCAGTGGCCACGCTCGTCCTGATAGCTGATTTCCTCGTCATCGCCCCCCACCTGCTGCTCGGCAGCGACGATGCGCGCCGCCTCGACGGCATCGGCATAAGAAGGGAAGGTTTCTGAATAAGCGCCATTCATGCGGTAGGCGAAGCCTCCGTCATGCTCAACGATTTCATAGACCACTTTGGTCATGCATGTTCCTCCTGTTTTGGTAGGTGACATGGCAACCACAACCGCGTTTCAAGCATTGCATCCGACGGGGACACCACGGCATGAGCAGCATGTCCTGCAACACCACTATCCTACCAAAAGCACTCAAGCGCAAATCCTGCTTGATCTGAAAGACGATACGTCACAGCCTGGGACTGGCACGGGGAAGGGAAATCGATGGCGGGTTCTATTCTGAAACAGGAGCGCATGCTGCTCCTGGCAATACCGGCGGCGATCGTCGCCTATATGGCCGAACATGCAATATTCGAGGCCGGCAAAACGGCGTCTCTCATTGCTGCGATCGCCCTGATCGGGATGATCATTCTGGTGTCGATGCGGGTTGCCCATCACGCCGAAATCCTTGCCGCCAAGGTCGGCGATCCCTATGGCACCATGATCCTGACGTTGTCGGCGGTGGCGGTGGAGGTGCTGATCCTCGCCATCATCATGAGCGAATCCAGCTCGCCGACCCTTGTGCGCGACACGATCTATTCCGCCGTGATGATCGACATCAACGGCATTCTGGGCCTCGCCGCCCTGCTCGGGGGCCTGCGCCACGGCGAGCAGCCCTATAATGACGATTCCGGCAAGACCTACGGCGTCATGATCCTGACTGCCATGGGTATTTCGATGATCGTGCCGGAGTTCATTCCCGACGAAAGCTGGCATGTCTATTCCGCCTTCACCATCGTCGCCATGATCGCGCTTTATGCACTGTTCCTGAAAATGCAGGTCGGCCCGCACAGCTATTTCTTCAGCTACGCCTATCCCCGCAAGGCGCACCCGACCGGCCAACCGTCCGACAGCCATGCGGATGAGGAGGAAGAAGGCAGCGTCTCCCTCTCCATCGGCCTCATCATCGCCGGCGTGGTGCTGATCGGTGTTCTGGCGGAATTCATGGCGGCCTTCTTGAGCCAGAGCCTCGAAGGCACGAGCGCGCCACCGGCATTGATGGCGGTTGTGGTAGCGACAATCTCCGCCTCACCGGAAATCCTGACCGCACTCCGCTCCGCATTGCGCAACCGCATGCAGGCCGTCGTCAATATCGCCATGGGCGCGTCACTGTCGACGGTCATCCTCACCGTCCCGGTCATGGAAGGCATCGCGCTTTACACCGGCCAACCCTTCATCATGGCGATGACGCCGGTTCAGACCGTCATGGTCTTCATCACCCTCATCGCCGCCGCCATCAATCTCAATGACGGCGAAACCAACGCGATCGAGGGAATGACCCATTTCATCCTCTTCGCCACCTTCATCATGCTGCTGTTTCTTGGGCTTTAGAGTCTGATCACCGGTCGATATGCGAGCAGCAAAGGCATCGAAAAATATCAGCCGCGAAGCTTTGACGTTTTCGACTGGCCAGCGATGATACATGCTCACCTATCTTGCGGCGAAGACTGGCGCATTAAAATACGGGTAGTCCTCATTGCTCCCCAAAATGACGGCGACTGGACGCGGCAGTACATCGCGAGGCGCACAATCCCGCAATGCCAAATATATCAAAACGACGATATAGCACGCCCCCAACACTCTTGCGGTTTGCGATTCCGGTTCGGTGATCCCCTTCAATAAATAAACGGCGCCATAGAGGTCGGAAATGCCATTGATCTGGACTGTGTCGTCAATCTCCTCAAATCCCCCTTGCCAAGCGCATGAGTATTGATCGAATCCCGAAAGAAGGCCGGCGCGGTCGGAAGTAGAGAAAGGCCATGCGTCGTCTGAATAGAAGTTCGTCTCGATGACGGGATCAAGCAATCCGTCGTCGTTCGGCTCTAGCCCTATATGCCCTGGCCAGCTTAGATCGATTCCGATCGCACTAATCTTGTTGTCACCACGATCGCAGTCCGTGATGCGCGCTGGCAAATTTGACCACCCGATCAACTCAATGCTTTTTGGGCTGACGCTTAGAAAGCGTGAAGGAAGCGGGCGGCCTGGGCCGCAAACTGCGCTAAGCAGTAACTTGAGGCGATCGGCAGCCACATCCGCTTCGTCTCCTCTGAGTAAATCTTCAATTTCCTTACAGAATTCTCTCTCAGGCAGCCCATCAACAACTAACTCGTTAAGCATCACAAAATACTCTTTTTTAGAAAAATTGAAATACAAATACGATATTATTTAACTATAAACAAAATAATAATAAGTAGCCGCAATAAATAAAATCGGTAATTATTTAAGATTATTACAAAATTGCTCTAATTTATAGTTTTGTAAAATGCAAAAACGCTAGTTATTAAACAAAAAAGCCCGGCATCGCTGCCGGGCTTCCTTCAAGATCGCAATGACCGATCAGCGGCAATCGGCGCAGAAGCGCTGGATGCGCTTGCAGGCCTCTTCCAGCAGCGCTTCCGACGTGGCGTAGGAAATGCGGAAGTTCGGGCCAAGGCCGAAGGCCGATCCCTGCACGACGGCAACGCCTTCGGCTTCCAGAAGCTCGGAGACGAAATCCACGTCCGACTCGATGACCTTGCCCGACGGCGCGGTCTTACCGATCATGCCGGCGCAGGACGGATAGACGTAGAACGCGCCTTCCGGTGCCGGGCAATTGATGCCCTTGGCCTGGTTGAGCATGGAGACGACGAGGTCACGACGGCCTTCGAAGATCTTCTTGTTGGTCGGAATGAAATCCTGCGTGCCGTTCAGCGCTTCGACAGCCGCCCATTGCGCGATGGAGCTGGCGCCCGAGGTCTGCTGGCCCTGGATCATGTCCATGGCCTTGATCAGCGGCAGCGGGCCGGCCGCATAGCCGATACGCCAGCCGGTCATGGCATAGGCCTTGGAGACGCCGTTCATCGTCAGCGTGCGGTCATAGAGCGAAGGCTCCACTTCGACCGGCGTGACGAATTTGAAATCGCCATAGGTCAGGTGCTCATACATGTCGTCGGTCAGCACCCAGACATGCGGATGCTTGACCAGCACGTCCGTCAGCGCCTTCAGCTCGTCATGCGAATAGGCAGCACCAGAGGGGTTGGACGGAGAGTTGAACACGAACCACTTGGTCTTCGGCGTGATCGCCTTTTCAAGCGCTTCCGGCTTCAGCTTGAAATTGTCTTCAAGCGTGGTGTCGACGAATACGGGTGTACCGCCGCAGATCGCCACCATTTCCGGATAGCTGACCCAGTAAGGCGCGGGAATGACGACTTCATCACCCGGGTTGAGCGTGGCCATGAAGGCGTTGAAAAGGATCTGCTTGCCGCCCGTGCCGACAATCGTCTGCTCCGGCTTGTAGTCCAGACCGTTTTCGCGCTTGAACTTTTCGGCAATCGCCTTGCGCAGTTCCGGAATACCGGAAACAGGCGTGTATTTCGTTTCGCCGCGCTTGATGGCCTCAATGGCCGCTTCCTTGATGTTTTCGGGCGTATCGAAATCCGGCTCGCCCGCGCCAAGGCTGATTACATCACGGCCCTTCGCTTTAAGCTCACGGGCTTTCTGGGTAACAGCGATGGTGGCGGATGGCTTTACGCGGGAGAGAATGTCGGCAAGGAAGGCCATTTTTAATCGGTCCTGTTGTGGTTGACATCGGCAGAGGCAGAAAATCCGCATCTTCTGCGGCATTTTCTATGTCGAAAGACAGACGCTCTTTCAAGGCCAAAAGCGGCATATGTGACATAGCGGAGAATTTAAACCCTGCTTAACCCGGAAGTAACGCTTAATGCTCTACAATCGCGAGCTTAGAGGACGTGTCTCTAGAGCTGGTTGAAAAATGGCGCCCAAAAGCATCTTTTCCAGTCTTGTCCGCGAGGTCGATGGCACATGGTCCACGGCCTATAGCCCCTTCAACCTGAAATCGGCCCTGCAGCCCATTTTTCGCCGAACGACAAGTGGCGCGCTCGACATCGATTCCTTCGAAGGTCTGGTGCGACCCCACCGCAACGGCGAGCCGGTGACGCCGGGTGAATTCTTCTCGCTGGTGGCGCCTGACGATATCGAAAATATCGACAGCATTCTGCGCACCATCCACATCCTCAATACCGGCAGGCTCAACCGGTCCCGCGCCCGCATCTTCGTCAATTTCCATCCGGGCCTGTTCCAGACCCCGGCCAAGATGCGGCAGGAGGTGGAACGCATGCGGCTCGCCGCCCACGAAGCCGGCATGACGGCGGACCGCATCGTCTGCGAAATCTCCGAGAAAAAGGCGTCCGACACCCAGATGGTCGCGGACTTCGCCTACCACATGCATGATATCGGCTTTCGCGTGGCGCTGGACGACTATGGCGCCGGCGATTCCGACATTGACCGGGTAAAACTCATCAAGCCGGACTACGTGAAATTCGAGGCAGGCTGGGTGCGCGATTTCATGCAGAATTCGGCGGGCGCCGCCCTTCTGCGCGTCATCGTCAGCCAGTTCCGCAACGATGGCATAGAGCCAGTCTTCGAAGGGCTGGAAACCAGCTGGCAGGTTGAACTGTGCGAAGAACTCGGCGTGCTCTTGATGCAGGGTTACGTGCTGGCAAAACCGGAACTCGCGCCGACAACATTCGACGCACGTTTCCCTGAACTCGGCAGCGAGTATTTTTCCGCGCCGACAAGGTCCGACAGGAATGCGGCACCGGCGTTTTCCCGCGAAGAACGCTCCATTGAGCCGCATCCGCTGCGCCAGAACCGGACCTTCGGAAAACGCGGGCTCTGACCCCATTTTCGGTACAACAGGTCCCATAATCGGCCTTGCCGCAATATCGCCACAATAAATACTCTGGAACGCCAGAATTCGGTCTCCAAGCCGTCCATTTCGAAGCCTCTTTTATCCTTCAGGAACAGGGACAAGAGGCAATCGCCATGTTTACCAACGATCGGACTTCCGTTGAAAGGTTGAGGGCGCAGAGAACGCTGTTCTCGCTCTGGATGGCGGTCGCGGCGTTTCTTGTCATTGTCACCATGGCAGCCGGCATTGCA
Source organism: Rhizobium sp. X9 (assembly GCF_018873185.1). Taxonomy (NCBI): domain Bacteria; kingdom Pseudomonadati; phylum Pseudomonadota; class Alphaproteobacteria; order Hyphomicrobiales; family Rhizobiaceae; genus Rhizobium; species Rhizobium sp. X9. Next base: position 2,031,943 of record NZ_CP071311.1, read on the forward strand.
ACCTCGGCAAATGCAGCGGCTCAGGCGGTCGATACCCTGCACACATCCGCTATCCCGCAGGTGGCGACAACATCGCAGGCCGGTCCTCACATCCTGCTTATCATCCTGTCGGCCGCAGCCTTCATCGGCCTCGGCATAGGCGGCCTGACACTCACCCGGCGAAGCCTGAAGGATGAAGCCCGCCGCTTCAAATAGGCCGCCACCATAAAGGGCGGCATCAGCTCCCGCACCCGCTATGGCCATCTCCCCTCACTTGCGGCATCGGTAGCTTACTGCTAAAGCACCAGCGAAACCGTCGGATCGACATTTCAAAAAATCCCCGAATTTCCAAGGCCGTGACTGAATGATCTTCCGGCCCCTGCTGTGCTGGTGCCAATCATGACGCGTATTCAGGCCAATATGCTGCTTCTGCTCGCCGCAGCGATCTGGGGAGGTGGTTTCGTCGCCCAATCCTCCGCCATGGCCTCGATCGGCCCGTTCTGGTTCGTCGGCCTGCGTTTCGCCATTGCCGCCATCGCCGTTTTGCCATTTGCGATGATGGAAACCCGTTCGAAAAAATCGCCGCCGCGCCGCAGGGAGATTGGCAGCTTCATTCTCGTGGGACTGGCCCTGTTCGGCGGCGCCACCACCCAGCAGGTCGGGCTTTTGACCACGACCGTCACCAATTCCAGCTTCCTGACCGGGCTCTACGTCATCTTCGTTCCGGTCATCGCCGTCGTCCTTTACCGGCGCCACCCCCACTGGATCGTCTGGCCCTGCGCCCTGATGATGCTGGGTGGCATTTTCCTGCTCTCCGGCGGCGCGTTCGAAACGCTGACGCGCGGCGATATTCTCAGCATCATCTGCGCCTTCTTCTGGGCGATCCAGATCACGCTCGCGGGCCGTTTCGTCTCCGAAAGCGAGCGGCCTCTGGCGCTTTCCTGCACCCAGTTTGCGGTTTGCTCCCTTTTGAGTTGCATGATCGGGGTGGTCTTCGAACCCATCAGCATGGCATCCATCGAGGCATCGCTGGCGGAAATTCTCTATGTCGGCCTCGTTTCCTCCGGCCTCGCCTTTGTGTTGCAGGTCATCGGCCAGCGTTACACGACGGCGCCGCAGGCGGCGATATTCCTGTCCTCGGAGGCGCTTTTCGGCGCTTTGCTGGCCTCGGTTTTCCTGAAGGAAACCATTTCCAACGCAGGTTATGTCGGCTGCCTGATCATTTTCGTCGCCATATTGATCGTCGAACTGGTGCCGGAGCTGACGCGAAAGCGGCAAAAATCCATGGCTGGAACAGCGTGACGCCAAAAGAACGTATTTTTCTCATTCGCTGAAAAATCGAGGTTGGATATTCAAATTTTGCCGGGAAAACCAAAGGTGAACGGCAATTATTTCATCAACAATCGATTATGCGAAAAAAATATGCGATTCCACGCAGTAATTCTACCGCAGGTTTTTTATCTGACAAAAAGCCCGTGAAAACTTTTGCTTGCCAATTTTAAATAAACGCATCACTCTACCGCGGTTCGGGCAATTTGCGAGCATGGGAAGGCCTATAAATTTGCGCACTGGGGACGCTATAAACCTCGGGCGGTGGGACGAAAAACGTTGGATGAGAACGCCATTACTTCCCGCTGTGAAGGTCCTTTTTCTCAATAGTCAAGAACTGCCTGCCAACGCCCTCGCGGGGCAAAACTGTAATGCTGCCTGTAGCTGAACGCGGGCAGAGCGAAAAGGACCTGATGCATGGCCGAAACTGGCACCGTAAAATTCTTCAATACAGACAAAGGCTTCGGCTTCATCAAGCCAGACAATGGTGGCGCTGATATCTTTGTTCACATCTCTGCTGTACAGGCTTCTGGCCTGTCCGGACTTTCAGAAAATCAGAAAGTGAGCTTCGACACGGAACCGGATCGTCGCGGCAAGGGCCCGAAGGCAGTCAATCTGCAGATTGCTGGCTGACCCTAAAACGGCTTTCTTTTCTAGTTGAAGCCCGGCAGGAATGCCGGGTTTTTTTGTGCCTGCCCGACGCGGGCAGGCGTCACAACACGGGAAACTCAGATACCCTTGAGATAAGGATTGGTCCGCCGCTCCTCTCCGAGCCGGCCGCCGGGACCGTGGCCGCAGATGAAACCGACATCATCTCCGAGCGGCAGCAGCTTGTCGCGAATGGACGCCATCAATTGTTCATGGTTTCCACCGGGCAGATCCGTGCGGCCGACCGACCCCGCAAACAGCACATCGCCGACATGGGCGAACTGCTGGTCGCGATTATAATAGATGACATGGCCGGGAGCGTGGCCCGGGCAATGATAGACCTCGAAGACATGATCGCCGAAGGAAACCTTGTCGCCCTCTTTCAGCCATTGGTCCGGCAAAACATTGCGAAGGCCGCTGATGCCGTATTTTTCGGCCTGCGCCTCGACCCTCTCCAGCAGCGGCCGATCGTCCTCATGCGGACCGATCACTGGCAAGGAGAGCTTTTCACGCAATTCATCGGCGCCGCCGGCATGGTCGAGATGCCCGTGCGTCAGCCAGATTTCCTTGAGGGTGATGCCGTTTTCGGAGACCACCTGAAGGATGACGTCCACGTCCCCGCCGGGATCAACCACGACGCCTTCCTTGGTATCCTGATCGAAGAGAATGGTGCAGTTCTGTTCGAACGGGGTGACCGGAATAATGCCCGCCTGCAACTTTCCCATTTCTCGCATCTCCTTGTCTGACAAATCCTGCTTCCTATAGCCTGCGGCTGGTTTCGGCACAATGGCGACGGAAACCCATTGCTTTCCAGCAGCCTTTATCTCTCTGAAAATATCTATATAATTCAACTATATACCGGAAATTCCCAGGATGCTTTGATGAGTTTTCGACGAAAAATGTGGAACGCGCGAGTGGCTTCGACGTTGTAGCTCCAGTCTTAAAAGGAGTGAGACACATGGACAAGACGCTTAAAATGCTCATGGCTGGCGGCGCTTTCGCCCTCATGGCCGGTTATGCAAACGCCGCCATGGTCGCCACCACCGCATCGGATATTTCCGTACGCTCAGGCCCGGGTGAAGACTATCCCGAACTCGGCCTTGCCACCCGTGGCAGCAATGCGGTTCTGGACGGCTGCATGGAAGGCAGCAGCTGGTGCCGCATCGAAGTCAACGGCCTGCGCGGCTGGGCCCATGCCGATTATCTGAATGTCATGTATGAGGGCTCGCCCGTCGTTCTCGAACAGCGCCGCTCGGAACTCAGCGTGCCGGTCGTGACATATGAGAAAACCTCGAGCGTGCAGGCGGAACCCAATCCCGGCGACCCGAACCTCGGCCGTGTTGGCGATGTGGACATTACCCCGCCCGAAGCCGTCATCACCTATATGGACGAGCACCCTGCGGACACCGTCACCTTCGATGGCGACGTCGTCGTCGGCACGACCCTGCCCTCCGACACCCGGCTGGTCGAAGTCCCCGACTACCAGTATCGTTATGTCCGGGTGAACGACGTGCCGGTTCTGGTCGAACCATCAACGCACCGGATCGTCTACGTCTATCAGTAGAACCGGCCGGCCCTCACGAAGCCGGATAGATGGCATCCAACCAATGAAGAGCGCGGGCTTTCCGCGCTCTTTTCTATTTCCGGTAGGCCGCTCAGGATTCCAGTTGCACCTGCACCCGCAGCATATTATCCACCGCAACAGAAAATGATCGGCGGCATTCTCCCGAGCGGACGCATTTTCGGCTATGTTTACAGAATATTGGCGCATCGACGCATGTCAGCCGCAGAATATGAAGGAACCGCAGTGCCACCGCAATCGCTCAAAACCGCAGCCACCAGGCAGACACCGGCACTCCCGAAGGTTGACGACGGCAAGATTGACTTCGACACGATCGAGGCGCTGTTCTTCGCCTATCGCGATTTCGTCTCCGATCCCGACGTCATTCTGTCAAAACTGGAATATGGCCGGGCGCATCACCGGGTGGTCTATTTCGTCAGCAGACAGCCCGGCATGACGGTGGCGGATTTGCTCGACACACTGCAGATCACCAAGCAAAGCCTTGCCCGCGTGCTGAAACAACTGATCGACGACGGTTACATCCGCCAGATGGCAGGCCCGGAAGACCGTCGCCAGCGCAGGCTCTATCCGACGCTGACGGGCCGCGAACTGGCTCTGGCGCTGAGCGAGCCGCAATCGCGCCGCATCGACCGGGCGCTGGAAGGGCTTGGACCCGAGGCCCGCGCCTGCGTGCGCAAGTTCCTGGCGCAGATGCGAAGCCCGGTACCAGGGGAAGGCGATTGACAATGGCGACAGCACAGACAAAACGCCCGCCGGCTGATGACGACGCCGCTCACCTCCTGATTGTCGATGACGACGCCCGCATCCGCGATCTCCTGCAGCGCTTTCTCGGCGACAAGGGATACCGCATCTCCGTTGCAGCTGATGCCGCCGAAGCCCGGCGCAAGATGATGGGCATCCGTTTTGACCTGCTCATCTTAGATGTGATGATGCCGGGGGAAAACGGGCTGTCACTGACCCGCTCGCTGAACGAAAACAAATCCGTACCGGTCATCCTCCTGACAGCCCGCTCGGAAGCGGATTCCCGCATCGCGGGACTGGAGGCAGGCGCGGATGATTATCTCGCCAAGCCCTTCGATCCCCGTGAACTGGTCCTGCGCATCAACAACATCCTGCGGCGCAACACTTCGCCCGATACGCCCAAGATCGAACAGATCATGTTCGGCCCCTACAGCTTCTCCATTCCCAAAAAGGAATTGCGGCGTGGCCCGGAAACCATCCGCCTGACGGACCGCGAACAGGAGATCATGCTGCTTTTTGCGCTCCGCGCCGGTGACACCATTCCACGGCACGAACTGGTCGAGGCGGAGTCGGAAGTGGGTGAAAGAACCATCGACGTGCAGATCAACCGTCTTCGCCGCAAGATCGAGGACGACCCTGCAAACCCGGTCTATCTGCAAACTGTGCGCGGCATCGGCTACCGCCTGAGCGTGGACTGACGAGCACCAAACGAAAGGCGGGCTGACGGCATGGCGAGCCTCGATTTTCTCAGCACGGTCAGGAAAAGCGGCATAGCGAAAGCGTGGCGCCTGTCCGGCAGATGGCTGCGTCATTGGCTGCCGACCGGGCTTTACACGCGTTCGCTGCTGATCATCATCCTGCCGATGATCCTGCTTCAGGCCGTAGTCGCGGCCGTCTTCATGGAGCGTCACTGGCAGCTTGTGACAGAACGCCTCTCCGCCGCGGTGACGCGCGATATCGCCGCGATCATCGAGCTTCTGCAAACCGATCCGGAAGAAGACGATTATCAGCGCGTCATCCGCATCGCGCGCGAAAGACTGGATCTCAGCGTCTATATCGAACCGAAGGCGGATCTGCCGGCTCCGAGACCCGAGCCGCTGTTTTCCATCCTGGATACGATCCTCGCCAATCAACTGACCCAGCAGATCGGTAGACCGTTCTGGATCGATACCTATGGCAACGGTTCGCTGGTCGAGATCCGCGTCCAGCTGGAAGACAAGACCCTGCGCGTCTTTACCAGCCGCAGTGCTGCCTATGCCTCCAACACCCATATCTTCCTCGTCTGGATGGTCGGCGCATCGCTGGTCCTGATCGCCATTTCCATCCTGTTCCTGCGCGGGCAGATCAAGCCCATCGAAGCGCTGGCCAAGGCGGCCGAGAATTTCGGCAGGGGCCAGAAGGTCAGCGCCTATTCACCGCGCGGCGCAGACGAGGTCCGGCGGGCGGGCCTTGCCTTCATATTGATGCGTGAACGCATCGAGCGGCAGATGGAACAGCGAACGGCGATGCTGAACGGCGTCAGCCATGACCTGCGCACCATCCTCACCCGTTTCAAGCTGCAACTGGCTTTGGCAGGCGACAATCCCGACCTCGAGGGCCTCGACAAGGATGTCGAGGACATGCAGTCGATGCTGGAGGCCTATCTCACCTTTGCCCGTACAGATGTCGAGGAGGATGTCGGCACGCTCGAACTTCCGGCGCTTCTGGAAAAGATCGGCCATGATTTCGAGCTTCACGACAAGAAATTCAGCTACGAGCTTTACAACGTCGAAAACATCATCGCGCGGCCGAATGCTCTCTCCCGCCTTGTCGCCAATCTGGCGGAGAATGCACGCCGTTACGCCAGCAATCTCCATATCGACATACGTAGGGCGCCGCGCTCGATCATCATGACCTTCGATGATGATGGGCCTGGCATTCCCGAAGCGTCACGGGAGGATGTGTTCAAGCCGTTCTTCCGGCTGGATGAAGCGCGTAACCTCAATGCCTCGGGAACGGGACTTGGCCTCTCCATCGTGCGCGACATCGCCCGCGGCCATGGCGGCGACGTGTCGCTGGATGAAAGCCCGATGGGCGGATTGCGGGTAATCGTCAAAATTCCGGCGTAGAGAAGCGAAGCAAAACGCTCACGCGGTTTACCTCTTCGCCCATTTTCGTCACTCCGGTTCAAGGCCGGAATGGCCGAAGAAAACATCCCGTCTGCGTAATGTCTGTGTTGCGTGCTATTGTACTGTCTCAGCACATTTTCTCGCCGTTCGGCACCGGCTGCTCGACGGCGGCAAGAACGATGTCGCCATTGCCATCGGCAAAACCCAGCGTCAAAACCTCTGAGCGGAACGGGCCGATCTGGCGTGGCGGAAAATTCACCACGCCCAGCACCTGCCGGCCAATCAGGCTTTCCGGCGTATAATGCACCGTGATCTGAGCGGAAGATTTCTTGATGCCGATTTCCGGCCCGAAATCGATCTTCACCTTGATCGCCGGCTTGCGCGCTTCGGGAAAAGGCTCTGCCTCGACGATTGTGCCGACACGAATATCGACCTTCTCGAAATCGGCATAGGAAATTTCACCGCTCATGCCCTGCCCCTTCAACCCGCCAGTTCTTCAGCGCGTGTTTTTGCGGCAGCAACAGCCTTGTCGAACAAGGGCTGCATGCCGTCTTCGGCCATCAGCACGGAAAGCGCCGCCGCCGTGGTGCCGCCCGGTGATGTCACGTTCTGGCGCAGCCGCGCGGCCTCATCGGAAGACTGGTGCAGCAGTTCGCCCGCACCGGCCACGGTTTCGCGGGCGAGTCGCATGGCCACATCCGCCGGCAGACCAGCCTTGCGACCGGCTTCCGCCATGCATTCCACCAGATAGAATACATAGGCAGGGCCGCTTCCTGAAACAGCGGTCACCGCGTCGATATCGCCTTCGGTTTCCACCCATTCGACCGGACCGCTGACCTTCAGCAATCCATCCACCACGATTTTAAGCTCCGGCGTCACCAGTTCGTTCGCATAGGCCCCGGTCACACCGCGACCGACCATGGCCGGCGTGTTGGGCATCGCCCGCACGGCGGCAACCGGGCCGAAATGCGCGACGAAAGTACCGATTGTGGTACCGGCTGCGATCGACACGACGACCGTATCCGGCCCCAGCAGAGGTTTCAGAGACGGCAGCACGGCGTCCATCATCTGCGGCTTTACGGCCACGAACAGGATGCCGGCCCTGACGCCCTCAGGCACGCTTTCCTTATGGGTGGCACCGGCTTCAGCAATCGTCGTCCGCATGGCGTCGGAAGGGCGCGGATCGATGACAATGACCTGGGATCCTGGCACGCCCTTTTTCAGCCAGCCCGAAAGCAGAGCACCGCCCATGTTGCCGGCGCCTACGAGGACAAGCGGACCGGAAGCCTTGTACACCATCTTCAAGCTTCTCCGACGGTCTCGAACATGACCGCTTCGATTGCACTTTTCGCATCCAGCCCCGACCAGACGACGAACTGGAATGCCTGGTAATATTGTTCGCAAGCCTCCAGCGCGCTGGAAAGCAACACTTCAACCTGTTGATTGTTCGGTTCGGCGCCGCCTGCCAGAAGCAGGGACTGGCGGAAGATCACGACGTCTTCCTGCCGCCACAGATCGAAATGACCCATCAAAACCTGACCATTGACCTGCGACAGCAGGCGAATGACTTCGTTGACGCGCTGATCGGGTACCTTGATGTCGAAGGCGCAGGCAAGATGCAGCGCCTCGAATTCCTCCATCCAGGAGAAGGAAACGTGGTAATCGGCCCAGTGACCAGCCACCGTCATGGCGATCTCGTCTTCGCCGGAACGCTCGAACGACCAGTCGTTCGAGGCGGCGACAATCTCGATCATGTCCACGGGATTGGACTGACGCTCAATTTCAAATTCCATCAGGCTCATGCGGCACCTTCTCAGCCAGTACTGAATGTTCTGTTTTGAACGCCGGGCACAAAACGCACACACAAACCGGATTCAACACTTGAGACGATTGCCCGACACCATAAGAGTTACACATTCACCCTGTCTGGAGCTTACCAGGTTCGTTTCGAATCATCATTTAAAATCAGTGTATAATGGCCGAGTCCTGCTGCCACCCCTCGGTCGCCATTTTTGCTTTTTGAGCAGTGGATATCTTCTCCCCCATCACCTCAGGCGAGATACATAAGCGACTCTGGCAATTGCGTTTTTTGGAAGTGTCCACAGGCCTCAAAAAATTCGCGGGCGCAGGCATATTTGGACAACCGGGAACCATTCCGGGTTGCATCACTCCACAAACAGAAAGTCCCGGAATCGCAGGCGATCCGGGACCCATTAGGAAAAAGCGCTTAAAAAATCAGTTGTTAGTGGCAGAAAGCTTTGCTTCCAGAGCCTCGATGCGCGCACGCAGCGCGTCGTTTTCGTCACGCGCCTTGATGGCCATTTCGCGCACCGCGTCGAATTCCTCGCGCCGCACCACATCCAGACTGTTCAGCCAGCGGTCTGCCTGCGCATGGAAGGCGGCCTCCGCTTCCTTGCGCACGCCCTGCGCCGCGCCTGCCGCATCGGTCATCAGCTTTGCGAATTCATCCAGAAAACGATTGGTGCCTGTCGTGCTCATGGCGCTGTTCCTTCGTCGGTTCAGGGAGCATTCCGCTCCCCGCTGTTGATGCCTTTCAGGTAGGCACTCGACAGCCGCCTTGCAAGCGAAATCGAAAAATGACGGCCTTTCGGCAGGGGCTCGGGCATTGCAATCCGCTCACGAAGATTAGCCTTGACCACCGCCTCGGCAATCGCCATTTTCCTTGGCGTCAGGGAGACCGGTGAGCATCATCGCCCGGCCCCTTGAGGCAATGGATCATTCTGTTGTCCGCCCAGCAACGATGACGGAATATACGGATTGATAGCCGCTCCCACCCAACTAGCCATCATGCCATTTCCCAATATCGACCCGGTCGCCCTCTCCATCGGGCCTCTGGCGATCCATTGGTATGGCATTGCCTATGTCGCCGGCATCATGCTCGGCTGGTTTTATGCCCGCCGCCTCGCCCGTACGGATCGCCTCTGGCCCAACGATACCTCGCCCATCTCCGCACAGCATCTTGACGACTTCATCCTGTGGGCGGCCGGCGGCATCGTGCTCGGCGGGCGCATCGGCTATATCCTGTTTTACGATCTCGGAGCGGTCGCCGCCAATCCCATAAGGGCGCTGGAGATATGGAACGGCGGCATGTCGTTCCATGGCGGCCTCATCGGCACGACCATCGCCATGATCCTCTTTGCCCGCAGGAACGGCATCCCGGTCTGGAGCATGTTCGACGTCGTCGCCGCCGTCGCGCCCATCGGCCTGCTGTTCGGGCGCATCGCCAATTTCATCAATGGCGAATTGTGGGGCCGTATCGCCGATGTTCCCTGGGCGGTCGTGTTCCCCACCGGCGGCCCGTTTGCGCGGCACCCGAGCCAGCTTTATGAAGCGGGCCTCGAAGGCCTCGTGCTTGTCGTCATTCTGGCAATCGCCATCTACGCCTTCAGGGCGCTGAAGACACCCGGCATCGTCACCGGCATCTTCGTCTGCGGTTACGCGCTGTCGCGCATCTTCGTGGAATTCTTCCGCGAGCCGGATGCCCAGATCGGTTATCTCGCCGGTAACTGGCTGACCATGGGCATGGTGCTTTCCACGCCGATGTTCCTTCTGGGCCTCTGGGCAGTCCTGCGCGCACGCAGCGCGAAAATAAGCGCCTAAGCGGTATGGCCTGCCATGACGACACCGCTTGCGCAACGCATCAAATCCCTTATCCGGCTCAACGGTCCGCTCAGCGTCACCGATTACTTCTCGCTTTGCCTCGCTGATCCCGAACACGGTTATTACAAGAGCCGCGAGCCCTTCGGCCGCTCGGGCGACTTCATCACCGCGCCGGAAGTCAGCCAGCTTTTCGGCGAAATGCTCGGCGTTTTCGTGGTCCATGCCTGGCAGCGCCATGGCGCGCCCGCGCAGACCCGGCTGGTGGAAATAGGCCCCGGCCGCGGTACGATGATGGCGGACATGCTGCGCGTCATCCGCCGCATCGCCCCGCCGCTCTACGAGACGATTCGGGTCCATCTGGTGGAGACCAGCCCTCGCCTTTCCGCCATCCAGAAGGAAACGCTTACCGCCCATGCTGACCGGCTGACATGGTATGAAAGCTTCGACGATGTGCCGGAAGGCTTCCTGCTCGTCGTCGCAAACGAGCTTTTCGATGCCATCCCGATCCGGCAATTCGTCAGGACGCCGCAGGGTTTTCGCGAACGCGTCGTCAGTCTCGATGTTAACGACGAACTCGTCTTCTCCACAGGCCTTGCCGGCATCGATCCGACGCTGCTACCGCCTCTGCCCGAACGGCAGCCGGTCGGCACCATATTCGAAATCTCTCCCGCCCGCGAAGCCGTCATGACGGCGATCTGCCAGCGTCTGTCGATCCATGGCGGCACGGCGCTTGCCATCGATTACGGCCACCTGGTCGCCGGATTTGGTGACACATTGCAGGCCATGCGCGACCATGCCTTTGATCCGCCACTTGCCCATCCGGGGCAAGCGGATCTCACCAGCCATGTCGACTTCGAAAGCCTCGTCAGGACTGCCGAGGCAACCGGTGTGCATGTCAATGGCACCTTGAGACAGGGCGACTTTCTCTATGGTCTCGGCCTCAAGGAGCGGGCAGCTGCCCTGGCCGCAAAGGCGACGCCCGACCAGACGCTTGAAATCGCCGAAGCCGTGAACCGTCTCGCCGGCGAAGGCGCGGGCAAGATGGGGGAACTTTTCAAGGTCATCGCCGTTTCAAGTCCCGCGCTCCATCTCCTGCCGTTTCGCGCGGTGGATTGACAGCGCAATAACCTCTGGGCCAACATCGCCGCGACACACGAAGCAGGCACACTGCATCACACGCGCCGAGCAACGAAGCGGCAACAGGAAACATCTCGCTTGACCCATCCCACTGGCCAAAGGCGATATTCTCCAAGGAACTCCCGCACCATGCAGAACGACACCTTGCCGCTCCCGATCCAGAGCCCCCTGCTCGCCGCCTTCAGTGAAAACCGCGTCCGTCACGGTTTTTTCACCCGGCAGGGCGGCGTCTCGGAAGGTCTTTATCAGGGTCTCAATGTCGGCCTCGGCTCCCATGACGAGCCGGAGCTGGTGCAGGAAAACCGCCGGCGCGTCACGCAATGGTTCGGCCTGTCCCCGGAACGCCTCGCCACCGTACATCAGGTCCATTCCCCTGATGTCCTCGTGGTCGATGAAAACTATGACGGCAGCCGCCCGCAGGCCGATGCGATGGTGACGTCGACGCCGGGCTTCGTACTCGGCGTGCTGAGCGCCGATTGCGGCCCGATCCTTTTTGCCGATGCGGAAGCCGGCGTCGTGGGCGCTGCCCATGCCGGCTGGAAGGGCGCCCTGTTCGGCGTGCTCGAAAACACCATCGAGACCATGGTAAAGCTGGGCGCCAACCGCGACCGCATCGCCGCCTCGCTCGGTCCTTCCATCAGCCAAGCCAATTACGAGGTCGGACCGGAATATATGGCCCGCTTCACCGATTTCGATCCCGCCTATGCGGCCTACTTCACCGCCTCGGAAAAAGACGGCCACGCACTGTTCGACCTCAAGCAGTTTACAATTGACCGTCTGGTCAAGACGGGTGTGCGGGCGGAAAATCTCGGCCTCTGCACCTACCCAGATGAAGACCGTTTCTATTCCTACCGCCGCACGACCCACCGGGCCGAGCCCGATTACGGGCGGCAAATTTCCGCAATCGCAATTCTGGAGGACTAAATGGCCCTGCACTTCGAGCTCTCGGAATTCGATGCCCGCCGCGAACGGCTGATTGCGAAGATGGCGGAGGAGAAGCTGGACGCCATGCTGCTTTTTGCACAGGAAAGCATGTACTGGCTGACGGGTTACGACACTTTCGGCTACTGCTTCTTCCAGACGCTGGTGGTCAAGTCGGACGGTTCGATGACGCTTCTGACCCGTTCGGCGGATCTGCGCCAGGCGCGCAATACATCTACCATCGAAAATATTCTCGTCTGGGTCGACCGGCCCAATGCCGATCCCACGCTCGATCTCAAAAACCTCCTGAGCGATCTCGACCTGCTCGGCGCCAAGATCGGCGTGGAATACGACACCCACGGCATGACCGGGCGCGTCGCCCGCCTGCTGGACAACCAGCTTGCCAGCTTCTGCCAGATGATCGACGCCTCCTATCTGGTCAGCACGCTTCGGCTGGTCAAAAGCCCCGCCGAGATCGCCCATGCCAGGAGAGCCGGCCAATTGGCCGATGAGGCACTGGATGCGGCGCTGGAACTCATCAAGCCGGGTGCGGATGAGGCCGCTATCCTTGCAGCGATGCAGGGCGCGGTTCTGGCGGGCGGCGGCGATTATCCCGCCAATGAATTCATCATCGGCTCCGGGGCCGACGCGCTGCTGTGCCGTTACAAGGCCGGACGACGCAGGCTCGACGACAAGGATCAGCTGACGCTGGAATGGGCGGGTGTCAGCGCCCATTACCATGCCGCCATGATGCGCACCGTGGTGATCGGCGAACAGGATTTCCGGCAGAAGGAGCTTTACAGCGCCTGCCTGCAAAACCTCACCGCCATCGAGGACGTATTGCAGCCGGGCAAGACCTTCGGCGACGTCTTCGATGTGCATGCCCGTGTCATGGATGAACGCGGGCTGACCCGCCACCGGCTGAATTCCTGCGGTTATTCGCTTGGCGCACGTTTTTCCCCGTCCTGGATGGAGCACCAGATGTTCCACGCCGGTAATCCGCAGGAGATAACCAGCGACATGACGCTGTTCGTGCACATGATCGTGATGGATTCCGATTCAGGCACCGCCATGACGCTCGGCCAGACCTATCTTACAACGGACGGCGCTCCCGAGCCGCTCTCACGCCATAGTCTCGATCTTCTCACAGCTTAAATCGCCACCGGGTTTGACAGAGCGGGAAAGCCGGCCCTACATTGCCGCCACCTTGGGCAAGAAGGAGCGGAACATGAGAGGGAACGTCGCATGAGCCGGACAGGGCTCACCCCCTTTTTTCCAGCCCTCGTCGTTCCGGCGCTGGTGCTGGCCCTGTCGGCCTGTAACACGACTGAAGCGCTGACGCCGCAGGTGGATGTCGGCCACAATGGCTCACAATCGAGCCCGGTGACGCAGGGCGATCTCGACCAGATGGCCGCCGCCGCCGACCGCGCGCCTGTGGGCGCTCCGGCAACAGCCTCGTCCGTGCCTGCTTATGCGCCGCAGAACTCCCTGCAGGCGCAGGCACAGGCGCTTTCCAACGGCAACCAATATGGCGAGCCTCTCGGCCAAGGCCAGCCACCCGCCCAATCCCTGCCTGCCAGCCAGCCACAGCCGGCACAGCAGACGGCGGCTCTTGCCCCCGCCACTTCCGGCAACACCATCCGCTTCCTGCCGATCATCGGCGCGCCCGTTCAGGCCGTCACGCCGCTTTCGCGCCAGCTGGGCGCCGAGGCACGGGCAAAGGGGCTGACCATCCGCGCTTCCAACGACAATTCGGCTGAAAACATTCTGAAGGGATATTTCTCCGCCTTCGCCGATGGCAGCAAGGTCAATGTCATCTATGTCTGGGATGTGCTGGATGCCAATGGTGTCAGGCTTCACCGCCTGCAGGGGCAGGAAACGGTAGCAGCCAAAGGCAGCGATCCATGGGCCGCCGTGACCGACAGGGTCATGCAGGATATCGCGGCAAAAACACTCAACGACTATACGTCATGGAAGCAGTCTCAACGCGGATGAGGTGAAACGACGGGAGAAGTCACAGAGATTTCACGAAAATCATTGCGAAAGCGCGGAGTCCTCTTGCAATCGGAAGCAACAGCGCTATTAAGGCGCGCATGGCAACAAGGCGTATCCGGCAAAGGCTTTTCGGCCGGATGTTCCTCCCCTTGAACGACGCTTGGTTACGGCAAACACTTTTCCGTGGCGCAAGGCGATGGCATGGAAACAGGCGGCCGCAATGAAGGTTTTCGCAGGCAATTCGAACCGGCACCTTGCCGAAGCGATCTGCAAGTATCTCAACGTTCCCTTGGGAAATGCCACCGTAAAGCGGTTTGCTGACCAGGAAATTTTCGTAGAAATCAGTGAAAACGTGCGCGGCGAGGACGTTTTTCTCGTCCAGTCCACATCGTTTCCGGCAAACGATCATCTGATGGAACTGCTCATCATGATCGATGCCATGCGCCGCTCCTCGGCAAAGCGCATCACGGCGGTGCTTCCCTATTTCGGTTACGCCCGCCAGGATCGCAAGGCCGGCCCCCGCACACCGATTTCCGCCAAACTCGTTGCCAATCTGATTACCGAAGCCGGCGCCGACCGCGTTCTCACCCTTGATCTCCATGCCGGCCAGATTCAGGGTTTCTTCGATATCCCCACCGACAACCTCTTCGCAGCGCCCATCCTGGCCCGCGACGTGAAGGACCACTACGACACCAACAACGTCATGGTCGTTTCACCCGATGTCGGCGGCGTTGTCCGCGCCCGTGCACTGGCCAAGCGCCTCGACTGTCTGCTGGCGATCGTCGACAAGCGTCGTGACCGTCCGGGCGAATCCGAAGTCATGAACGTCATCGGCGACGTTTCCGGCAAGGATTGCATCCTCATCGACGATATCGTCGATTCCGGCGGTACGCTCTGCAATGCGGCGGAAGCACTTCTCAAGAAGGGCGCCACCAGCGTCACCGCCTACATCACCCACGGCGTGCTTTCCGGCGGCGCAGTTGCGCGCGTGGCCTCCTCGAAGCTGCGCGAACTCGTCATCACCGACAGCATCCAGCCCACCACTGCCGTCCAGTCCGCGCATAATATCCGCGTGGTCAGCACCGCAGGTCTGCTCGGCGAAGCGATCAACCGTACCGCGCAGGAACAGTCCGTTTCCGGCCTGTTCGACTGAAGCAGCGTTTCTCTCGCGCATCTGCAAAATCACTGCATCCGCACCGTCACCCCGGATTTAATCCGGGGTTCAGCGCGATCAAGTCCTTGATCGCAAAAGACTGGTTTCTCGCGGCTCAGACACGCCATGGCTGAATGCCGGTTCAAGACCGGCGTGACGAGAAGAGAGCCTACCACTTTACCAGCAATCTCGGCCCCCGCAGAGATCGCACAATTCATTCCGCACCGCTCAGGACGATGCCGTACCCGCATCCGGTGGCCGTTGCAGGCGTGTGGCGGCAGCCTTGATTTTCGGCCACCAGCGCCGGGCGCGGGCACGCACGGCATGGCTGCCATTGCGCCACAAGCTGATCGCATCGGCCGTGACCGCATCGCCGGTAAACACCTGGCGGTGACGGGAGATCGCCAGCGCCTTGTAAAGAAACAGCGTCGTCAGGGCGGAAAACAGAACCGACATTACCACATCGCTGAGGAAATGCCCGCCGGCCGCGATACGCAAGCCGGACATGAGGATGATGGCGCCAGCAGCGCTACCGCCCATGACGACACGCCCGCGCCATTGCAGGCGGTGCCAGAGAAGCACGCAGAGCGGCAGGAAAAAACTCGCGATGAGCGCGGTTTCGCCTGAAGAAAACGAACAGTTCGAATAACACTGCGTGCTGAACTGGAAAGGCGGCGTGAAAAGCTGCTGCCCGCCGAAATCGCTGACGCTGAATGGCCTCGCGCGGCCGATATTGGCTTTCAACACCCCGTTCACCAGCAGTCCGGCGCAGAGAACCACAGGCCCGCAGAGGAACGCCCAGACGCGCCAGCCCGTGCGCTGCAAGGAGCCCAGCCGGATGTTGCCGATAAAGACGATGAAGGCAAGCAGAGTGGCCAGTTCCGTCAACTCGCGCAATGTGTCGCGCAGCCATTCGGGAAGCGGCTCCCGGCCCGACCACAAACGCCCCTCGGGGGAAAAGAACAGCGAGGAAACCCAGAGATCGACGGAGGGGAAGGTCGCAAACAGGATGACGAGCGCCAATGTGGCGAATGTCACCCAGATCGTGATCCGCATATGCGCAAGATCATTGTCCATTGGCGACCCCCGGAATGCATTGCGGCGGCAGGCGCCAGATCCCGATTTCCCTGCCCTCCAGAAAGCCCGGCCCGGCGACCCAGCGGGAAAGCGGCGTTTCGCCGGCAAGGCAGGACGGCAGGGCATCCGCAATTGCCAGATACACCGGGTTTTTCGCCTCGCCTGATTTGAGCGGATAAAGAAGCGCATAGTGGCTGGAAGGAACGCCGGTTTCCGGCAGCGCCCGAAGCAAGACCTGCTTCTCGTCCCGCAACTGATAAAAAAGCTCGGCCAGAATGGAACGATCGGAAGCGACAATGGCATCTGCACCGGCTTCCTGCGCCCGCGCAAAGCCTGTCGACACCAGCTCCGAGCGGCCAAGATAACGCTTCATCGCCAACTCGCCGCTCGGCAGACGCAGTTCCGTTCCGGCAATCGTCATCATGGGCAGGGCGATGGCAACGATGCCGCCGAGCACAAGGGTGGAAACGGTGAGCCAGCGCCGGGATGCCAGCACCGGCACCGCCAGAAGCACGCCCGCCGCATAGGCTCCCACCGCCCAATTGGCGAGTGCCCGCGACATCAGCCCCTGCGCCGTGATCAGCAGCACGATCGGCACCGACAGCGCGACCAGCGCCCGGGCTTCGGCGGTTTTCGCACGGAACGTCGCGATGATCATGGCGACAAAAACGAAGGGGCCGACAACGCCCGCCTGCGAGAAGAAGAACTCGAGCGCCGGACCGATTTTCAGTTGGATACCATGCCAATTCGCATTATCGGCCGTGTGCCGGGCCGTCATGAAATCGTGCGCCGCGTTCCACCACAGATTGGGAGCAATGACGGCGGCACAGACCACGAGGGCGATCGCGGCGTCACGCAGGCGTATGCGCCAGCCCACGCAAAGCCAGCCGGCGGCGATGAAGCAGGGCAGAAAATAGATCATCGCATATTTCGACATCAGCCCGAGGCCGAAACAGAGACCGAGCGCAACGCTCCATAGCACCGCCGCCTTGCCTTCGGCGCGTGCAAGCGCCAGCTTGCGCACTGAGATCATCGAGAGCGCGATGAACATCATCATCGGCGTATCGGTGGAGATCAGCAGGCTCCCAAGCGTCACGGCCGGCAACGTCAGATAGATGACGGCGGCCAGTGCGGCGAGCCTGCTATCATAGATCATGCGCCCGAGAGCAAGGATTGCCACCGCTGCTGCGCCATGCACCACGGGTGCTGCCAGCCGCACCTGAAAGGTGCCCTCGCCGCCGCCCAGAATGCTGGCGGCGCGAATGAGCCAGCCGATCAGCGGCGGTTTGGAATAGGCGCCGAAGGCCATCTCCCGGCCCCATAGCCAATATTGCGCCTCATCGACGAAAAGATCGGTTCGGTTGAAGGCAAGCCCAAGGATGCGCAGCAGCGTCACAAGCACGATTGCCGCAAGCGCAAGTGTCATCCACTGGCGCTGCTCGCTTACCTGCACATGGGGCAACGCCGCCGCATCACGCATGCTGGCGGCGTTCTGCATGGATCAACCAGAGATTACGGGCATAGATGAAGAGGCCGGACGCCTGCCCCATGACGAAAACCGGGTCACGGCGCCAGATGGCATAGGACAAGAGCACCAGACCGCCGAGAACGGAGAAATACCAGAAGGCCACTGGTATGACCGAACGGTTCGCCCGTTCCGACGAAATCCATTGAACCAGAAAACGCATGGTGAACAGCATCTGACCCATGAAGCCGATGCAGACCCAGAGAAATTCCTTCCAGCTGTCCACATGCAGCATGGACCATAAGGCCGGTGTATTCACGGCGATGTCTCCGTTTTGAAGGTTTCAGCCCAGCTTGCCCGCTTGCGCCGGCGCAACAGCCAGGCAACGCCGATCAGATCGTGGATGCCGACAAGCGCGCGGCCGATATTGGTGTAATGGGAATTGCCATGCAGGCGCGCCCGATGCGTGACGTCGACATGGGCCACCTGCCAGCCGTCGCGGTTGAACAGCGCCGGGAAATAGCGGTGGTGATGATCGAAATAAGGTAAGGCAAGATAGGCGTCGCGACGGAAGGCCTTGAGGCCGCAGCCGGTGTCCCGCGTGCCGTCCTTCAATATCCGCGCCCTCAAACCATTGGCGAAGCGGGAGGAAAGACGTTTTCCAAGCGTATCGCGCCGGCCGACGCGCTGGCCGGCCACCAGTCCGAGGCGGCCCGAGGCACCAGCGGCCAGAAGGGGCGCGAGAAGCGCCGGCAGATTGTCCGGCGGGTTCTGGCCGTCGCCATCCAGCATGCAGATGATCGGCGCCCGCGCCGCCTGCACACCGCTATGGATTGCCGCCGATTGCCCGCCCTGACGGTCGTGCCTGACCAGCCGCAGCATGGGATAACGCCCGCCAAGTGAAAGTGCGACATCCGCCGTACGGTCGGAGGAGGCGTCGTCCACCACGATGATCTCAAACCGGCCAACGGGCTGACAGGCCGCAACGATCTCCGCGACAAGCGTTTCGACGCTCGCTTCTTCATTGTGCATGGGCACGACAACGGCGAAATCCGGGGTCGATCTCACAGGGGCTCCGTCATATCCGTCTGCGCGTGTGCCGCAAACATCGTCGATAGTGGCAGGAGAAGGAGCGCGAAAAGCTTGCATGAATATGAACAGCCGTTGAACTTCGCACGGTATGCGCCCGTTCTATTGCAGTTTTATTACGGTTTACTGTGCGGCAGCGAGGGGCGATTTTCTCGCGGTATGCGGGAAATAATCATACAATTCTCGAGCGCTTTAACGCGACCGTAAACAATTGTTGCGACCCTGCGGCCACGTTTTTTTGGGGGGAGGAAACAGGATGCCGGGTGTAAATCCGACTGCTGTCAAAGCTAAATCATTGTCAATCAAGGCCAAATTTGCAGCGCTCGTCACGGGCGCAACGCTGGTTTCATGCCTGGCCGTGGGGCTGTTGTCCTATGAGATGGGCAAGTCTGGCCTGATCGACGCAAGCGAAATCAGGCTCGAAACGGTTGCGGGAAACCAGTCCAAGCAGCTTGATGCCTATACGCTGCGCGTAGAACAAAGCATTTCAGAACTGTCGCAAAATGCCGCGATCGCACAGGCGCTGGAAACCATGACCAACGTCGTGCCGACGGAAAAGGATGCGATCATCCAGGCTTTCCGCCGCGAAGGCGTATCCGAGGAAGAGCGCGCCTCCTTCAACGGCGAAGGATTGCGGCTGCTCTACGCCATCCGCCACGCGACGATCAACGCGGCCATTGCCAGCGTCTGGCGCAACACCCGGGTCAGCGACATCTATGTGATCGACAAGACCGGTCTCATTATCTATTCCGTGACCAAGGGCAAAAACTTCCTGACCAATGTGACGGAACCGCAAAACAGCGCGATCAAGGAATTGTTCGATCGCATCGAAGCCGGCAAGGACGGCGTCGTCAGCAACACCGGGTTCAGCAGTGGCAATGATTCGGCCATGATCGGCATGCCGCTCGCGGTCTCGAACTGGGGCCAGCTGCAGCGCAAGGGCGCTGTCATCATGCGCATTTCGCCCGACCGCATTGGCGCGGTGGTGACGCCCGAGGAGACAGGCAAGTCCATCGACGACGCCGTTCTTCTGAGCGCCGAGGGCAAACTCAGGGCGGGCGTGCTCTCGGGCGGGACGGATGCCGCCGTTTCCGAAAGCCTCGTGGCCCTTTCGAACACCAGCGAAGCCGGAACGGTTATGGCGCAGACGCCTGCCGGCAACATCTTTTACGCCTATCGCCCGGTCTCCGTCTTCGGACAGAAGCATCTTCTCGCGATCGGCCAGCAGGAGAGCAAGGTTCTCGCCGCCGCCAACGATCTGGCCTTCTGGGCAACGCTTGCGACACTGGCGGTCCTTGCCATCATGACGCTCATCGGTATTTTCGTTTCCGCCAGCCTGACCAAGCCGCTGACCGGCCTTGCCGGGCTGATGGAACGTCTGAACGGCGGTGAAAACGATATCGAGATCAAGGCGGTTTCCCGCGGCGACGAGATCGGCACCATGGCGCGCGCGCTGGAATCCTTCCGCCAGGGCATTCTCGACAAGCAGCACATGGAAGCCGAGTCCCATCGCAAGAGCGAGGAACTGGACGAAGAACGCGCCCAGCGTGAAATGGAAAAGGCCAGAAGCGCTCAGGAGCTGGAAGAGGCCGTCGACGCCCTTGCAACCGGTCTAGCCAATCTTGCGGCCGGCAGGCTCGATCTGCGCATCGAAAAGTCCTTCGTGCCGTCGCTCGACCATCTGCGCATCGACTTCAACAACTCCATCGCGGGGCTGGATGCAACGATCTCCAGCATCGGCGAGAGCGCCAATGCCATCCGCTCCGGCTCCGGTGAGCTGAAAAGCGCATCGGAAGATCTGTCGCGGCGCACGGAACGCCAGGCTGCGGCACTTGAAGAAGCGGCTGCCGCACTCGGAGACATGACGCAGGCCGTCAATGTCTCCCTGTCACGCTGCAACGTCGCCGTCGAGGCAACGGCGGGCACGATGCAGGACGCCCATAAATCCACGGCCGTCGTGAAAGAAGCGATCGTCGCCATGGAGCGCATCGAAACGTCGTCGGCGAAGATCCGCCAGATCATCGACGTCATCGACCAGATCGCCTTCCAGACCAATCTTTTGGCGCTGAATGCCGGTGTGGAAGCCGCCCGCGCCGGCGAAGCCGGAAAGGGCTTTGCGGTGGTGGCGCAGGAAGTGCGCGAACTCGCCCAGAAATCGGCGGCCGCTGCGCGTGACATCACGACGCTGATCGCCACGTCCGCAGGCGACGTGGAAAGCGGCGTGGCGCTGGTGCTGAAGACCGGCGAAAGCCTCGAGCAGATCCAGAAGCGCATCCAGTCGGTCAACGACCAGATCGGCGAAATCGCCACCGCGTCGCGCGAACAGTCCGGCCGCCTCAGCGAAATCAATGCCTCCGTCAACGAACTCGACCATGTCACCCAGCAGAATGCGGCGATGGTCGAGGAAACGACGGCGGCGGCCTTCTCGCTGGCGAACGAGGCGGATGGCCTGACCGAGCAGGTGGGACAATTCTCGGTGGGTGAAGCCCGACAGCGGGACCAGCGCTACGCGGCCTGATCGGCACAAAAAGAGCGAGGATGACGGAGGAGAAGTTTTCCGCTCCCCGTCATCAAAAAGGCCGGAGGCAAAACCTCCGGCCTTTTATTTTGCCTGAAAACCCGATCCGGGCTCCCAGGGGCCGAAGCCCCTGGGAACACGCCGGCTTGATCATGATAATCCGTCGCCGGCTTCCGGGGAGGAACTCAGAAGAAGCCGACCTTGTTCGGGCTGTAGGACACGAGCAGGTTCTTGGTCTGCTGGTAGTGATCGAGCATCATCTTGTGGGTCTCACGACCGATGCCCGACTGCTTGTAACCGCCGAAAGCGGCACCCGCCGGATAGACGTGATAGCAATTGGTCCACACGCGGCCCGCCTCGATGCCCCTGCCCGCCCGATAGGCGACATTGGTATCGCGGCTCCACACGCCTGCACCCAGACCGTAAACCGTGTCATTGGCGATTTCGAGCGCTTCCTCAACCGTCTTGAAGGTGGTGACGGAAACAACCGGGCCGAAGATTTCCTCCTGGAAAATCCGCATCTTGTTGTTGCCTTCGAACACAGTCGGCTGGATGTAATAGCCATCCTTCAGGTCGCCCGTGAGCGTCTTGCGGTCACCGCCGGTCAGAACCTTGGCACCTTCCTTCTTGCCGATATCGAGATAGCTCATGATCTTGTCGAACTGTTCCTGCGAAGCCTGTGCGCCAAGCATGGTCGACGGATTGAGCGGGTCGTCCTGGCTGATGGCCTGAACGCGCTTGATGGCCTTTTCCATGAAGCGGTCGTAGATCGATTCATGCACCAGCGCACGTGACGGGCATGTGCAGACCTCGCCCTGGTTGAGCGCGAAGAAGGCGAAACCTTCGAGCGCCTTGTCGAGGAAGGCGTCGTCTTCGTTCATCACATCGGCAAAGAAGATGTTTGGCGATTTGCCGCCCAGCTCCAGCGTGATGTTGGTGACGTTGTCAGCCGCATAACGCATGATTTCCTTGCCGACCGAGGTAGAGCCGGTGAAGGCGATCTTGGCGATGCGATTGCTCTGCGCCAGCGGCTTGCCGGCTTCAAGACCGGTACCATTGACGATGTTGAGAACGCCGGGCGGCAGGAGATCTTCGATAAGCTCCATGACAACCAGAATGGAGGCAGGCGTCTGTTCGGCCGGCTTCAGCACGACGCAATTGCCGGCGGCAAGAGCGGGCGCGAGTTTCCAGGCGGCCATCAGGATCGGGAAGTTCCACGGTATGATCTGGCCGACAACGCCGAGCGGTTCATGGAAATGATAGGCAACCGTGTCGTTGTCGATTTCGCCGATCGTGCCTTCCTGTGCGCGGATGCAGCCCGCGAAATAACGGAAATGATCGATCGTCAGCGGAATATCCGCATTGGTGGTTTCACGCAGCGGCTTGCCGTTATCCCAGGTTTCGGCCCGCGCGATGAGGTCGAGATTATCCTCGATGCGCTGGGCGATCCTGAGCAGGATGTTGGAGCGTTCCGTTACACTCGTCTTGCCCCATTTTTCGCGTGCCTTGTGGGCCGCATCCAGTGCTAGCTCGATATCGACCGCATCGGAACGCGGAACCTCGCAGATCTTGTGACCCGTCACCGGTGAAAGATTGTCCATGTAGCGGCCGGATTTCGGTTCCACCCACTTGCCGCCGATATAGTTGCCGTATTTCAGCTTGAAGGGCGCTTCGCCGGCTTTCTGCTGAACCTGAATATTCATGATTTCATCCTCCCTGATGAAAACGGTCCGCGACGGACCGCATGGGAGGAAGGTGGGCCTAGATGGCAACGGCGGGTAGTGGGGCGGCGTGGTTCCGCATCGCACATTGTCTCACATCTGCGACAAACCCGCGCGACAGATTGGTCTGGCAGCCAATCGAGCCGTTTTTCGCCTGAAATGATGCTCGAATTCGGCCAGAGCCCTCTATTTCAAGGGTTCTGCACTCTCAATGCACGGCAAGCTTCTTCATCTTGCGGTGAAGTGTGGCCCGGCTGATGCCGAGCAGGGATGCGGCCTGCGTGACATTGCCATTCGTGCGCGAAAGAACGCGGCGCAACGCCGAACGCTCCGCTTCCGCAAGGTCGGAACCGCCGTCGTGGCGCTGTTCCTGCAGAATATCGGCGGCAGGCACCCCCTGCGCGATGGCATGGTCATCGAGCTTCAGCGCAAGACGTGCCGCACGTGTTGCCCCCAGAACGAGATCGTCCTGATCCACGGCAAGCAGCGAAAGGGCAGCACCAAAGTTCGTCGGCACCACGACGATGCGCGCACCGGGAAAGGCACGACGGAAAAGATTGCCCTCAATGCGTTGCGCCGCATCCCTCACCGCCTGGGTGACGAAGGAGAAGGTCATCTCGTTGATGTCGTCACGGCACGTGGAAATATCGAGCGCGCCCGTCACTCTGCCGGTATGGTCGCGGATAGGTGCGGTGGTGCAGCAAAGCTCGGTATTCGATGTGAAGAAGTGCTGATCGCGATAGACCACCACCGAGCGCTCGTCGACGAGCGCCGTGCCGATACCGTTGGTGCCGACGCTCGCCTCGCTCCAGACAGCGCCGGACCAGAGTCCGAGCGCGCGAAAATCACGGTCGTCGCCGGCGGCACCCCGGCGTTCCAGCGCAACGCCCTGCGCATCGGTCAAAAGCAGGCAGCAGCCGGACTTGCCGACGCTGTGAAAAATACGGTCGAGTTCATCAGTGCTTTCGGCGATCAGGCCGGCCGCACTTTCGCGGGCGCGGCGAAATTCGAACTCGCTCAAGAAGATGGGCTTGCGATTTTCTTCGGGCGCAAGGCGATGCTTGACCATGCAGCGGCGCCATGAGGCGATGATCGGGGAACTTGCGGCTGCGGAACGCTGGCGTGCTGTTTCATACACGCGTTCTGCATGGGCGATGTCTGTCGGCATTCGCTCCTCCCAAAGCTTTTCGGCGATGGTGCGCTGGAAGCGTTCACGTTTCAACTAAAAACTTCGCGACCATTACTCCCCGGCGCAACCGCGGGCTGCGCCGGACGATCAGACAGCCTTGAAGTAACGCCGGCCGGCTGCGATTTCCGGCTCGTCATCCACCGTCAGGAAGGTGTCGTCAACGAGATTGGCGATAGAGGTCAAGGGCCCCGGCCGGCCAAAGAAGAAGCCCTGCACTTGCAGGCAACCTTCGCGACGCAGGAATTCGATATGGGCCTTGGTCTCCACCCCTTCCGCCAGCACCGGGATATTGAGGCTGTGCGCGAGAATGAGCGTCGAGCGGACAATTGCCTCCGACTGCACGTTGGTCGACAGGCCATCGATGAAGGCACGGTCGATCTTGATCTTGTCGAAAGGGAAGCTTTGCAGGGTGGACAGGGAAGAATAGCCTGTGCCGTAGTCATCCATGGCGATCTTGACGCCGAGCGCCTTGAGTTTGCGGATGGTGACGAGCGCGTGGCGATGGTCGGCGATAATGCTGCCTTCCGTGATTTCCAGTTCGAGCCTTTCCGGCGCAAGCCCCGTATCAGCGAGAATTCTCTCGACCTTTTCGGGGAAATCATTGTCCGCAAGCTGCTGCGGCGCGACATTGACGGCGATGGAAAGCGATTTCTTCCAGAGAGCCGCCTGCGCGCAGGCTTCCCGCAGAACCCACTCGCCCAGGTCAACGATGAATCCGGTCTGTTCGGCGATCGGAATGAATTCGGCAGGTGATACCATGCCGCGCTCCGGTCGGTTCCAGCGCAAAAGCGCCTCGAAACCGACAATGCTGCCGCTTCTGGTGTCGTTCTGCTGCTGATAATAAAGCTCGAATTCGTTATTGGCGAGGCCGCTGCGCATGGCGATCGCAAGGACGTTGCGCTCGCGGGCGGCCTCATCCATGGATTTGTCGTAAAAGCAGATCGTATCCGACGTCCCGCTTTTTGCGCGGTACATGGCGACGTCGGCCTGCGCCATCAGCGTATCGGCGTCAATGGCGCTGGTGTTGCGCACCGATATGCCAACGCTCGCCCCCACGCAGAATGTCTGCCCGCTCCATTCGACCGGCCTGCTGATCTGCTCGATCAGACGTTGGGCAAATTCCGCACCGTCGGCGCGGGTATAATAGGAATGGGTCATCGCCACGAACTCGTCGCCGCCCATGCGCGCCAGAAATTCTCCGGCTTTCAGTACGGAACTCGCCCGGTCGGCAATGGCGCGCAGCACGGCATCGCCCGCCGCATGACCATGCACGTCGTTGATCTCCTTGAAACGGTCGAGATCGATCGACAGAAGTGCGGTATGCGCACCCATGGAAACATGACGCGTGCGGCGATTGAGATGCTCGATAAAGGCCGCCCGGTTGGGAATGCCCGTCAGCGGATCATGCAGCGAAAGGTGGCGATAGCGAGCAACAGCCTGCTGGGTGGACTGGGCATCGATGACATAGGTGGAAAGTCCGAGCGCCAGCAACAGCAGCGTGACTGCAATGGCCCCCCCACCCATGACGGCCGGCGGCAGAAGATTTTCCGAAATGACGATGCGCGGATCAAACGCGAACGACATCGAGGCCATGCCGGTATAATGCATCGAGGCGATGGCGAGGATGAGGAAGGTGACCGCGCTGTACTGGCAGAACCAGTTGACCGGGCGTGCGACACGATTGATCGCAACAGCGCCCAGCACCGCACCCAGCACCAGCGAGGCGATGACATAGGCCTGGTTCCAGAAAATCATGCCCTGAACATTGTAGGCAGCCATGCCGGTATAATGCATGGCGGCAATGCCGAGGCCGAGTATCATCCCGCCCGCTTCCACCAGCACGCTACGTCCGCCATAGGCGGAAATGCCGAAACCGGCGGTCGTGGTCACAATGGCGATGAGCAGCGACAGTCCCGTCAGATAGGGGTCGTAACCCACATCACCGGCAGCGACATAACCCAGCATCGCCACGAAATGGGTCGTCCATATCGCCGCGCCGCCATTCACACCCGCCAGAAACAGCCAGTTGATCTTCTGTACCCCCGTTGCCAGACGCGCCCTCGAAAAAAGGCGCATCGTAACGAAGCTTCCGAGCATGCAGACGAAGACCGCTGCGGCGGTATATCGATAGTCGTGATCGACGGCGAGGCATTGCAGAACTTTGAGCATTGTCATCTACACAATTGGAATTCCGGAACGCTTTATCATTTGCCAAGTTTGCAGCCGGTTTATATGCATGGATAAGCATAGATTAAAACTTTCACCGCCTGCTTGAATTAGAATAATCTAATTAAATCAAAGCATGATATTCCGGTGAAGACGCGGCCCTTGTCTTTATGTCCCGTTTGTATTATAGCGCCCGCACCCGTGTAGACACCCTTGGAGGCAACGCGGGCGGGATGGCTTTCAAGCCTCTCCAGTTCAGGCCGCTCTGTTTGGCGTGAACTCTCCATATAACCTCGAAAGGAATTGCCATGAGCAAAGAATCGTATGAGCTCAAGGCCGAGGCGCGCGAACGAGTTGGTAAGGGGTCCTCTCGTGAACTTCGCCGCAACGGTTTGATTCCCGCTGTCATCTATGGTGACAAGCAGGCCCCCATTTCCATCGCCCTGTCGACCAACGAAGTCACCAAGCGTATCCACGCCGGCGGTTTCATGACGACGGTTGCGATCATCGACGTCGACGGCAAGAAGATCAAGGTTCTCCCGAAGGACTACCAGCTTGATCCGGTCCGCGACTTCACCATGCATGTCGACTTCCTGCGCGTTTCGGGCAACACGCTCGTCAACGTTGAAGTTCCGGTTCACTTCGTCAACGAAGAAAAGTCGGACATCAAGATCGGCGGCGTTCTGAACATCGTTCGCCACACGGTGGAATTCCACTGCCCGGCCAACGACATTCCGGAGTTCATCACGGTTGATCTCGCTGGTCTGAAGATCGGCGACAACGTTCACATTTCGAATGTGAAGCTGCCGAAGAACATCACGCCTGTCATCGCTGACCGTGACTTCACGATCGCAACGATCGTCGCTCCGGCTGGCGGCGTTGCAGAAGAAACGACCGAAGAAGCTTCCGAGGAATAATCGGCGGCCGCAAGGCCCGACAGCTTTGAATATTGAAGCCCGTTCCGTTTTCGGAACGGGCTTTTTAGTTTTTATGAACTTTAAAGACAGAAACCCTTCTGCCCCGCACATGATGCCGGGCCTGTTTCAGCGTCGATTAACAATTCCATGAAACGATGCCCCTGCGTTTTCGTAAAACCACCGGACGGGTGGCAAAACGGGACGCAGCAATTCAGGGGCAAAGGGTAACTGCAGTCGAACATGGCTCATTCCGTCGAAAGCCGCTTCATCGCGATTGTTTCCGGCGCACTTCTTACAGTGGTCGCTCCGCTATTCACGCTTTTGCTGACGCTCTCCTATCATGAGGCAGTTCGCAGCCAGCGTAATCATCTTGAAATCCTGCTGTCGACAAATTCTCAGGCGCTTGCCCGTCCCCTATGGGATCTCGACGACGACACGATAAACCAGATTACCGGAACCCTCGTTTCCGACCCCATGATCAAGATGGTCGAGGTCAAGGATACCTCCGGCCAGCTCGATATCGTCCAGACAGCCGGCAGCGACATCATTCAGGATGCCTCTTCGACGATACGCGAAGTGACCTACAAGACCACGAAGGGGTCCGTTACGGTCGGGCAACTGACGATCTATTATGACGACGTCAGCCTGCTGACATCCCTCAGCCGCACCGAATTGTCCTTCATCACGATTTTCATCCTCGCCATTGTCACCATGGTTCTTGCGGCCATCGCCGGCAACCGTTTCATGGTCATCCGCCCGCTGATGCGGCTCACGGCCGCCATAGAGGCGACACGACGTCTAGGCTCGCGCCACCATGTCGACTGGCGGTCCAAGGACGAGATCGGTCGGCTGGCCAAAAGCTTCAACGAGATGCAGACCCAGCTCGAAAAGGAAGAGCTGGAGATCAAGAACGCCCATGAGCGGAAGACCGAAATCTACAACCGCACGCCCGCCATGCTGTTCTCGCTCGACAGGCACGACCGGATTGCCGCCGTCAGCGACTACTGGGTGCAGGCGACCGGTTACGACCGGGCGAAAATACTCGGCCTGAATTTCGTCGATCTCATCCACCCGGATGATCGCCCCCTGTTCCAGAGGCGTAAGGCAGCCCAGCAGTCGCCGGACGCGCCGCATACGGGCATCACCGTTCGCTTCCATTGCATGGATGGCGATGCCATGGACGCCCTCATCCTCGAAAAAGCCCTCGATTCCGGCGATGCCACGCAGCAGAGCACCTGCCTCTGCGTCATGACGGATGTGACCGAACTGCGCCAGTCGGAAAAACGTAACCGTCAGCAGGCCATTTCCGATCATCTGACCGGTCTTTTCAATCGCCAGGGCTTCGAGGCAATCCTCGACCTGCAGATCCGCGACGCGGACAAAAACGACAGCGAACTGGCGTGCCTGTTCATCGACCTCGACCGGTTCAAGGCCATCAACGACAATCTCGGCCATGCGGCGGGCGATGCGGTACTCCGCGAATTCACGATGAAACTCGAACCCCTGCTGACGCCGCTGGACAGCGCGTCACGTCTGGGCGGCGATGAATTCGCCATTCTGCTTGCCGGTGACAAGGTGGAAGAGCGCGCCCTGCAATTCTGCGAGCGCATCTGCACCATGCTGGACACGCCCTTCGAGATCGAAAACAACAGCATCCGTCTCAGCGCCAGCATCGGCATGGCGATTTACCCTCTGCACGCCTCCAGTGCCTCCGAGCTGCTGCAGAATGCCGACATGGCCATGTATAACCGCAAAAGAACGGGCAGGAACGGCTCGCAGATTTTCGACAGTTCGATCATGGACCGGGCGCGCGAACATGCGGAGCTGGAACGGGATATCGCGCAGGCGCTTTCCGAAAACTGGTTCGAGGCGTATTTCCAGCCTATTCAGGATCTTGCAAGCGGCAGGACGGCCGGTTTCGAGGCGCTTTTGCGTCTCAACCATCCGGAAAAAGGTCTGCTCTCCCCCGCCGCCATCATCAGCCTTGCGGAAGAAAACGGCACCATCAATCGCATCGGCAATGTCATCCTTGATCAGTCGATTGCCAATCTTGCCAGGCTGTCGCTCCTGCCCGGCATGGAGCACACCTATGTGGCGGTGAATTTTTCGCCGCTGCAGTTCGAACCGGGATTGCCGACGCGGATCGCCGGCGTGCTGCATCGACACGGCATTCTTCCCAAACGGCTGGTCATCGAGATAACCGAAGCCGTCATCATGAAGGACGACCCGCAAATCCGGGCGATCCTCAACGCCATTCATCAGCTAGGCTGCCGCATCGCGCTGGACGATTTCGGCACGGGTTATTCCTCGCTCAGCTATCTCAGCCGTTTTCCGGTCGATATAGTCAAGATCGACCAGTCCTTCACCCGCTCCATCTGCGACGACGCGATTGAGATAAGGCAGCGCAACCGCATGCTGGTCGAGGGCATTGCCGCCATTTCCCACAAGATGAACTGCGCCGTTATCGCCGAGGGCGTCGAGACGGCAGAGCAGAAGGAACTTCTGACGGAGATCGGTGCGGATTACGGACAGGGCTATCTCTTTGCACGCCCGCAACCCATCGAAAGACTGATGGACGCATTGGACGCGGCTTCGGAAGCAAGCCGCCCCGTGGCGCGGCAAGCGTGAGCCGGTGGGAGCGATGATGGGATTGATCCGCTTTTGTCTGGTCTTTCTTGCTTTCGCCAATCCTGCCTGTGCGGCCAAGCTTTTCCTGACGACCGAGGTCTACCCGCCCTACAATCTGCAGGCGAGCGACGGCAGCGTACGTGGCGTCTATATAGAACAGCTCAAGATCGTGCTTGAGGAAACCGGCACCGATTACGAGGTCACCGTCATGCCCTGGGCGCGGGCAATCGCCATGGCGACGATGCAGCCCATGCATTGCGTCTTCGCCACGGCAAGAACCGCCGAACGCGAAAAGCTCTTCAAATGGGTCTCGCCGATCCACAGCGACCGCAACATCCTCGTGGCGCGTCGCGAGGCGGATATCGATGTTTCAAGCCTTGAGGACGCCAAGAAATACCGGATCGGCACCCAGCGCGGCGACTATACCGAAGCCCTTCTGGAAAGGCTCGGTTTCCCGCAGGTGGATGTCGGTGCGGACTTCCAGATCACGCTTCACAAGCTGAGGGCGGGAAGAATCGACCTGATGCCCATGTCGGAGAGCACCTTCAAAAGCCTGCCCGCCGACACATTCAAGGAAGTGATAACCTTCACGCGCCAGCAGCTGGGTCTTGCCTGCAACAAAAGCGTGCCCGACGCGGTCATTGCGAAATTGCAGGCCCGGCTGGACAGGCTGATCGCCGATGGAACACAACAGCGCATATTCGACCGCTACAAACTCGTCAGCCCCTGAACACCTTTCAGTGTCTCCATAAACTCATAAAATGATTGACAGCCGACCGATTTCGGGGTGGTGACAACAGCATCGTCAGGCAAAACGCGGACATGCTCCATGAAGATCATCGCAGGACTCGGTAATCCCGGCTCGCAATATGCGGGAAACCGCCACAATATCGGTTTCATGGCCGTCGATGCGCTGCAGCGCCTGCCCTCCTTCTCGCCCTGGGCGAGAAAATTCAAGGCGGAGATTTCCGAAGGCGAGATTGGCGGCGAAAAGGTCCTGCTGATGAAGCCGCTCACCTATATGAACCTTTCCGGCGAATCCGTCGGCGAGGCGATGCGCTTCTTCAAGCTCACGCCGGTGGACATCATCGCCATCCATGACGAACTCGATCTCCCCGCCGGCCGCGCACGCATCAAGACCGGCGGTGGCCATGGCGGCCATAACGGCCTGAAGTCGCTCGATGCCCATTGTGGCAAGGAATATCGCCGCCTGCGTCTCGGCATCGGCCATCCCGGCGACAAGGAGCGCGTGCATGGCCATGTGCTCGGCGATTTTGCCAAGTCCGACCGGGTCTGGCTGGAGCCGCTGCTGGACGCCATTGCCGACAATGCCGCCATGCTGGTGAAGGCGGAGGATTCGCAGCTAATGAACAAGCTGGCGCTTGCCACCGGCGGCAAGCCGGAAGCGGAAAAACCGGCGAAGGCTGCCAAGCCCGCCGCGCAATCCCACATCCATCAGGCACGCAACAACGCCCAGCCGAAAAAACTGCCGGAAACCGGCCCCATGGCCGAAATGCTGAAGCGGATGTTCGGCAAGAAGGACTAGGTTTCGCATGTCTTCAGCAACCCTCGTCCTGCGCGAAGCCGGCTCCGCCGATCTGCCCGGCCTGCTTGAGCTTTATCGGGCGCTCAATCCATCCGACCCGCAACTGACGGCACAAGAGGCAAGAGCCGCTTTCACCGCAATGCTCGGCCAACCCGGCCTTGCCGTGTTTCTGGCAATGGAGGCCGGAGAACCCGTCGCGACCGCCACGCTTCTGGTCGTTCCGAACCTGACACGCGCCGCCCGCCCCTATGCCCTCATCGAAAACGTGGTAACGCTGGAAACCCATCGCGGCCGCGGCTATGGCCGCGCGGTGGTACGCCATGCCATCGAGGCCGCTTTTGCCGCAAATTGCTACAAGGTGATGCTGCTGACCGGCCGACAGCGTCCCGAGGTTCACGCCTTTTACGAAAGCTGCGGCTTTGTCCAGAACAAGACCGGTTTCCAGATCCGGCAGGATTGACGCTCACTCCTCCGGTTCGGTGGTGAACATCAGCGGAAAACCAGCCTCCTTGCCAAGATCGGTCGCCTCCTTGGCCTTTGTCTCGGCAATGTCGCGCTCGCAGACGACCACGACCGCGCTGCCGAAGCGATGCGCCGTCATCATGACGCGGTGGCCGGTGTCCTCGCTCATGCGGAACACGGCTTTCAGCACCACGGTTACGAATTCGCGTGGCGTATAATCGTCATTCAGCAGGATGACCTTGTAAAGTTTCGGCCGTTCCAGCTTCGGTTTGACTTTCGGTTTCGGTTTGAGATCGACAGGACTGTCACTCATCATTGTCGCCCGTAATTGTCACTCAGATATTGCGCATGGGGAAACCCCCATTGATGACGAAAGATCGGTCGCTCGACCGGCGCATATTGCGCCGCAACCGCAGCATCGACAAGCCCGGCATGTCGCCCGCGCGAAATTCCGCACCATTCGCAGGGCTTTGCCCGCCCAAATCGGCCCACGGGCTTGACCTTGCCCTGCCCTTTCCTCAAAAGGCTCCTCAACGAATTCTTTCAAACGGACAGGTTTCAAGCCATGGGCTTCAAATGCGGTATCGTTGGATTGCCAAATGTCGGCAAGTCCACCCTCTTCAACGCGCTGACGAAAACGGCCGCCGCGCAGGCCGCCAACTATCCCTTCTGCACCATCGAGCCCAACACCGGCGAAGTGGCCGTGCCGGACCCGCGCATGCAGCAGCTTGCAGCCATCGCCGGCTCGAAGGAGATCATCCCGACCCGCATTTCCTTCGTGGACATTGCCGGCCTGGTGCGCGGCGCATCGAAGGGTGAAGGTCTCGGCAACAAGTTCCTGGCCAATATCCGCGAAGTCGATGCTGTCGTGCACGTGCTGCGCTGCTTCGAAGACGACGATATCACCCACGTGGAAGGCCGCATCAATCCGGTTGGCGATGCCGACACGATCGAGACGGAGCTGATGCTCGCCGACCTCGAAAGCCTGGAACGCCGCGTCGAGCAGACCCGCAAGCGCGCCAGCAGCAAGGACAAGGAATCCCTCGCCCAGCTGCCTGTCATGGAAGCCGTCATCGCGCTGCTCAACGACGGAAAGCCGGCACGCCTGCTTTTGAAGACGCTGGCGGCCGAGGAGATCGAAATCCTCAAGGGCCTCAACCTTCTGACGTCGCACCCCGTGCTTTATGTCTGCAACGTCTCGGAAGCCGATGCATCGTCCGGCAACGAGCACACGGCAGCCGTCGCGGCGATGGCAAAGGAACAGGGCGCGGAATGCGTGATCATCTCGGCGGCGATCGAGGCCGAAGTCGCGCAGCTTCCTGCCGATGAAGCCGAAGAATTCCTCTCGGCGCTGGGGCTTACCGAAGCAGGTCTCGACCGGCTGATCCGCGCCGGCTATCACCTGCTTGACCTCATCACCTATTTCACCGTCGGCCCGAAGGAAACCCGCGCCTGGACGATCGTCCGCGGCACCAAGGCTCCCGCCGCCGCCGGCGTCATCCATACCGATTTCGAACGCGGCTTCATCCGCGCCTTCACCATCGGCTTTGACGACTACATCGCCTACAAGGGCGAAGTCGGCGCCAAGGAAGCCGGCAAGGGGCGCGACGAAGGCAAGGAATATGTCGTTCAGGACGGCGACGTCATCCATTTCCGCTTCAATACCTGATCTGTTCTGGAACCATTTGCTTTGCTCCGCCGAATTGCATCTTGCCATTCGGCGGAGCGGAGAAAGTCTGGATCGCCGCTGGAGAGTGGCGTTTAAGATGAAAAACTATCCCCAAATCCGGCGTCCTCCTCGGGCTTGACCCGAGGACCCATACTCTTGTAGCGGGTATGCCATGGATCCTCGGCTCAAGGGCGAGGATGACGGCGGAGGGGTATAGGCCCTGCGCCACACAGTCCCATACAACGCGGCATCTGCCCTCATCAGAATATCCTCACCCTAGATTTGACCTTTACGTAAAGGGAAAAATCATCTTAGATGCCGGCGATATTGACTGTGCGAAGGGAGGAAACCATGGCGCCGGTCGCGACATATGCCTATGAGGATTTTTCCGCCGGGCGGGAATTTCCACTTGGACCGCAATCGATTTCCGCGGAACAAATCATCGCTTTTGCCAGTGAGTTTGACCCCCAGCCCATGCATCTTTCAGAAGAGGCGGGCCGGCAGAGCATTCTCGGCGGACTGGCGGCTTCCGGCTGGCACACCTGCAGCCTGCTGATGCGGATGATGGCGGACAGCTACATCTCCGATTCCACCTCGCAGGGCAGCCCCGGTATCGATTATGTCGATTGGAAGAAGCCCGTTCTGGCGGGCGACACGCTTTCTGGAAAATCCATCGTGCTGGAGCAGCGGCCTTCGGGCTCACGGCCCGGCATCGGCCTCGTAAAATTCCGCCACGAGCTTTATAACCAGCGCGGCGTTCTCGTGTCACACGGCGAAAATACCGTGATGTTCCGCATGCGCGCGGATGGAGGCGTTACAGCATGAGACTGGCAGAACTCTCCCCCATCGGCGAACGCGTCACCCTCGACACGCTGCATTTTTCCGCCGAAGACATTATCCGTTTCGCCCGCGATTTCGATCCGCAGCCCTTCCACCTCGATGCGGAAGCTGCAAAGAACAGCGTTTTCGGCGCGCTCTGCGCGTCCGGCTGGCATACCGGTGCGGGCTGGATGAAATGTTTCCTCTCCCACTGGGCAAAAGAGGTGAAGAGGCTGAGACAGCAGGGCCTCGAACCGCCGAAACTCGGCCCCTCTCCCGGCTTTCGCGAGTTGAAGTGGAAAAAACCGGTCTTTGCCGGTGACAACGTGACCTATTTCGTCACCCTGCTCGATGCCCGCCCGCTGGAATCAAGGGCCGGCATCTGGCTGAACACCACCTTCAATGAAGGCGTAAACCAGTCGGGCCAAACCGTGATGACCTTCCAGAGCGGAGTTCTGGAGTTCGAATAAACCCACCGGGGCAAAATGGCTGCTGCCGATTGCCCCGGACCGACCCCAGAGCGTTTTCCCGATCCGAAAAAAAGCGAGAGCGCTCTGAGGCGTGCGGGGGCGTTACCCCCCTCTGCCCTGCCGGGCATCTCCCCCTCAAGGGGGGAGATCGATATGCGGCGAAGTTTCGCCCATCTCAGCCTTTGCGAATGAAGTGGTGGAAGAGCGTCTTGCCGATCTCCCCCCTTGAGGGGGAGATGCCCGGCAGGGCAGAGGGGGGTAGCGCGCCCACACGCCTCAATGCCCCGAAAATTCCACCAGCGTCCGTACCTCGACACCGAGGTCTTCCAGCTTCTTGCGCCCACCAAGATCGGGCAGATCGATGACGAAGCAGGCGGAGACGATTTCCGCACCCATCTGCCGCAACAGCTTCACCGCGCCTTCGGCAGTGCCGCCGGTCGCGATCAGATCATCGACAAGAATGACCTTCTCGCCGGGCTGCACGGCGTCCACATGCATTTCCATCTCATCCACGCCGTATTCAAGGCTATAGGCCACGCGCACGGTGGTATGTGGCAGCTTGCCCTTCTTGCGGATCGGCACGAAACCGGCCGACAGCTGATGCGCCACCGCTCCGCCCAGAATGAAGCCGCGTGCTTCCATGCCGGCAATCTTGTCGATCTTCGTGCCCGCATAGGGCTGCACAAGCTCGTCCACCGCCCGGCGGAAAGCGCGCGGATTGCCGAGCAGCGTCGTGATGTCCCGGAAGATGATGCCCGGCTTCGGATAGTCGGGAATGGAGCGGATGGCAGCGGAAAGCTCCGAAGCGATAACGGTCATGGTATTTCCAGTTACAATGGGAAATGGATCAGAAGGTTCGGGGCACCCTATCAACTTGACGGCTGCGGACCAACTAAAAAGGACCGGCGAAACCGTCAGCGGGCGAAGCCACTGGCAGATATCGGGATGCGGATCGCCGTCATGACATCCCTCAACACATGAAAAGGCCCCCAGGGCAAGACCATGGGGGCCAGTGATTGCAGCCATTTAAAACCGGCTCAATGTTCCTTGCGGGCGTAGACCGATTTCTTGGTGAGATAGATCAGCGCCGTGAAGATGAACAGGAACACCATGACCATGAAGCCGGTGCGCTTGCGCTGTTCCAGATGCGGCTCTGCGGCCCACATCAGGAATGCCGACACGTCCTTAGAATATTGGTCCACCGTCTGCGGCGCACCGTCATCATAGGTGACCTGATCGGCACTGATCGGCGGCGCCATCTTCAGCGCCACGGCGCTGACGAAATACGGGTTGAAATGCGTGCCTTCCGACACTTCAACGCCGGCAGGTGCATCCTGATATCCGGTCAGCAGCGCATGGATGTAATCCGGGCCGCCTTCCTGATAACCGCCGATGATGGGGATCATGTCGATGATGAATTGCGGGAACCCGCGTTCAACACCGCGTGCCTTGGCAAGCAGCGACATGTCGGGCGGGGCGGCTCCGCCATTGGCGGCGGCTGCCGCCTCATGGTTCGGGAACGGCGAGGGGAAATGATCGGAAGGCACGGCCTTGCGATTATACATTTCGCCTTCAGCATTCGGCCCGTCCTGCACTTCATATTCAGCGGCGAAAGCCTTCACCTGCTCTTCCGAATAACCGAGATCCCCGAGCGTGCGGAAGGAAACAAGGCTCATCGAATGGCAGGCGGAGCAGACTTCCTTGTAGACCTTGAGGCCGCGCTGCAGCTGGCCCTTGTCATATTTGCCGAATGGTCCGGCGAAAGACCAGCTCTGCTCCTCGGGCTTGATGACCGGGAAGTGACCGCCGGCGATCGCGTGTTCCGTCTTGGTGGCAAGATCATGGCTCTCCTCCGCCGCAAAAGCGGCGGCGGAACAGCCAATGGCGGCGATGAGCGCGATGCTCGTGAGAAGCGTCTTCATTGTCGTCATCCTTCCTTCGCGCTCAGATCTGGGCGGCCGCTGGCGCGGCACCCTTCTTGGCGGCGTTCTTTTCAAGAACGGCCTCGGTAATCGAATTCGGAATACGCCGCGGCGTTTCGACCAGACCGAGGATCGGCATGATGACGAGGAAGAACCCGAAATAATAGAACGTACCGAGCTGGGAAAAGCCAACATAGTTGCCTTTTATATCGCCGAAGAAGATCAGCCCGATCAAGCCGCTGCCCTCCGCAGGGCGTGAACCCAGCCAGCCGAGCACGATGGCGTTAACCACGAACAGCCAGAAGAACATCTTGTACCAGGGGCGATAGACGGCGGAGCGAACCTTCGACGTATCGAGCCAGGGCAGGAAGAACAGCACGATGATCGCCCCGAACATCACGAGAACGCCACCGAGCTTGGAATCGATCGGCCCGATGTTGACGGTAACGGCGCGCAGCATCGCGTAGAACGGCAGGTAATACCATTCCGGCACGATATGCGCTGGCGTCTTCAGCGGGTCCGCCATGATGTAGTTATCAGGGTGGCCGAGGAAGTTTGGCATGTAGAAGATGAACCACGCATAGGCGATCAGGAACACCGAAACGCCGAGCGCATCCTTCAGCGTCGCATAGGGCGTGAAGGGAACCGTGTCGGTCTTGCTCTTCACTTCCACACCGGTCGGGTTCGTCTGGCCGGTCACATGCAGCGCCCAGATGTGCAGGATGACGACACCCGCGATCATGAACGGCAGCAGGTAATGCAGCGCAAAGAAGCGGTTGAGCGTCGGATTGTCCACCGCGAAGCCACCGAGCAGGAACTGCTGGATCCATTCACCCACAAGCGGGAAAGCCGTGAAGAAGCCGGTGATGACGGTCGCGCCCCAGAAGGACATCTGACCCCAGGGCAGAACGTAGCCCATGAAACCCGTCGCCATCATCAGCAGATAGATCACACAGCCGAGAATCCAGAGGATTTCGCGCGGCGCCTTGTAGGAGCCGTAATAGAGGCCACGGGCGATGTGCAGGTAAACCGCGATGAAGAAGAAGGACGCACCGTTGGCATGCATGTAGCGCAGCAGCCAGCCGTGGTTGACGTCACGCATGATCTTTTCGACGGAATTGAAGGCAACCGTCGTTTCAGCAGCATAGTGCATGGCAAGCACGACGCCGGTGAGGATCTGCACGATCAGCATCACCGAAAGCATCGCACCGAAGGTATAGGCGTAGTTCAGGTTACGCGGGACAGGATAGGCAACGAAGCTGTCATAGATCAAACGGGGCAAGGGAAGCCGCGAATCGATCCACCTCTCGATGCCGGTGGACGGCTGATAACTGGAATGGCCACTCATGAATATCTGTCCCCTTATCCGATCTTGATCACGGTATCGGATGTGAATGCAAATGTCGGGATGGCGAGGTTCTGCGGCGCCGGACCCTTACGTATGCGGCCCGCCGTATCGTAGTGCGAGCCATGGCAGGGACAGAACCACCCGCCGAAATCGCCGGCCTGGCCGAGCGGAACGCAACCGAGATGGGTGCAGGAACCGATCATGACGATCCAGTTCTCCTTGCCCTGACCGGCGGAG
Source organism: Rhizobium sp. X9 (assembly GCF_018873185.1). Lineage (NCBI taxonomy): Bacteria > Pseudomonadati > Pseudomonadota > Alphaproteobacteria > Hyphomicrobiales > Rhizobiaceae > Rhizobium > Rhizobium sp. X9. Next base: position 2,070,400 of record NZ_CP071311.1, read on the forward strand.
CGGTCGATATCCGTCGCCTGCGCGTCGGCAGCGATATTGGCATTGCGTGCCACCGGATCCTTGAGATCGCCAAGAGCGACGGCCTTGGCTTCCTCGATTTCCTTTTCCGTGCGGTTGCGGATGAAAATCGGCTTGCCGCGCCACTTGACGGTGAGCGACATGCCCGGCTCGACCGCCGCGACATCTACCTCGATGGAGGCAAGCGCCAGCGTCGATGCGTCTGGGCGCATCTGGTCGATGAAAGGCCATGCGACTGCAGCGGCACCAACGGCGCCCGCCATTCCGGTTACTAGATATAGAAAATCGCGACGGGTCGGTTCACCCGAGGCGTCGTGATTGGTTACGTGCTCGCTCACCGCTACACCATCCTCTGCGCTGTTTTTGCCGTAAATCGCATGAGTCCTCCCGCTATGATTTGATCCAGGACAAACTCCGTCCCATCGTCCTGGACACAACTGCGGCATAAAGAAACCGCGTCATTCTGTTTGATCGCAAAATATTGACTGACTTGGCAAGAGCAAAGCACACAAAGCTGCCGTAATTCTGTCTGGAGAGCCGGATTTGTTTCTCATTTTTCGCGGGCCTTGGCAGGCGGGCAACATTGTGCGCACCCTTGCACCATGTTAGGAGACGCGCAGGGAGAGCTTGGAAAGCAGGGATTCGGATGACGGCGAAGCTCGCTTGCATGGTCTCCACCGTGGTGGCTGCCGTTCTTTTCATTGCCAGCCTGCGTTATGTGACCGATTTCTGGCTTTTGGCCTTCGTCACAAGTTTTCAGCTTCACATCGCCATTGCCTGTATCCTGCTGTCATGCCTGATATTCTGGCTCACGCGCGACGCGATTTCCGCTGTTCTGGTCGTCTGGTCGCTTGCGCTCGCCATCCATGCCGTCGCCATGCTCATGGAATTTTCCACCTCCGCCACCGCTGCACCCGGGGCCAGGCCTTTCCGGCTATTGTCCTTCAACGTGCTGATGGACAATGCCGCCAATGCGGATGCGATTGCCGATACGGTTCTCGAATCGGGCGCGGATGCAGTCTATCTGTTCGAGGCGACGGCGCTGCAATCGGTTCTGCCGCGCCTGCAGCAAACCTACCCATACAGGCTCGGCTGCTTTTCCGGCACGCCGACCTGCGATCTGCTGATCCTGTCAAAGCGGCCTTTGCTGGAAGGCCGTTTCCACAGCCTCAGCGATCTGCGCCGCGACCGCTTCGCCATCGCCAGCATCGATTTCGACGGCACGGAACTGACGCTCGCCGCCGGACATATCACCAAACCCTATTTCGACGATTATCACCGCGACGAGCTGGACGAAATCAGCGAGATTCTGTTTCGCGTCACCGGGCCGCTCATTCTGGCCGGAGACTTCAATTCGGCAAGCATCGCTCCCGACATGCGCGATTTCCTCGCCGCCAACGATCTGAAGAAAGCCCCCTGGGAACCTGCCACATGGCCGACCAGAGCAGGCCACTTCGGCATCGCCATCGACCACATCTTCGCCCGCGAACCGGCGACGCTGATGAAAACCACCCGCCTGCCCAACCGCCTCGGCTCCAATCACTATGGGCTGCTGGCCGATTTCATGATCGGAAAATAATCACCGGTCCTATTGGGCGGCCTCATCGGCGGCAAGAAAACCGCCCGACTGTCGTGCCCACAGCTCCGAATATAGACCGCCCTTCGAGACCAGATCGGAATGGTTGCCCTGTTCGACGATGCGGCCCTGATCCATGACGATCAGCCGGTCGAGAGCAGCGATGGTCGAGAGCCGGTGGGCGATGGCCAGCACCGTCTTGCCCTGCATCAATTCATCCAGATTGCTCTGGATCGCGGCTTCTACCTCCGAATCGAGCGCAGAAGTCGCCTCGTCGAGCACGAGGATCGGGGCGTCCTTCAGCATCACGCGGGCGATGGCAATGCGCTGCCGCTGGCCCCCGGACAGTTTCACACCGCGTTCGCCGACATGCGCGTCGAAGCCTAAGCGGCCGCGCTGGTCCACCAGCCTTGTGATGAAATCATCCGCCTTGGCCCGGCGCGTCGCCTCCAGCAATTGCGCTTCGGTGGCATCCGTGCGGCCGAACATGATGTTGTCGCGGATAGAACGATGCAGCAGCGACGTATCCTGCGTGACCATGCCGATATGAGCGCGCAGCGATTCCTGGGTCACCCTGGCAATATCCTGCCCGTCGATCAGGATACGGCCTTTTTCGACATCGTAAAAACGCAGGAGCAGATTGACGAGCGTGGATTTGCCCGCGCCGGAGCGCCCGACGATGCCGACCTTCTCTCCGGCCTTGATATCGAGGTTGAGATGATCGATGACGCCGTTCGCCCGCCCGTAATGGAAGCTGACGTTTTCAAAGCGGATGCTCGGCCTCTTCACGACAAGCGCCGTCGCATCCGGCGCATCGACGAGGCCGATCGGCTGCGAAATCAGCTCCGCCGCATTCTGCACCGTGCCGAAATTGCGCATGATGCCGTTAAACTGCGTCATCAACCGTCCGAGCAGAAAATTGAGGCGCAGGACCAGCGCCAGCGTGAAGGCGACCGCGCCGGAACTGATCTTGCCCGACAGCCAAAGATCGATGCACAGCGCCGCCATCGACGTGATCATTACGCCCGATAGCAGCGCCATGGAGGCGCGCACGCCGGTGATGAAGCGCGTGAACGTCATCGTCGCGTTCTGGAAGATATCGAAGCCCTGCCGCATGTAGCGGTCGTTGGCATCGTCGCGGCCGAACAGCCTGAGCGTCTGGATATTGCTGTAGGCGTCCACCATGCGGCCGGAGAGCATGGAGGCGGCTTCGGCCGTCTCTTTCGAATGGTAGCGGATGCGCGGCACGAAATAACGCGCCAGCGCCGAAAAGATCAGCACCCAGACAAGCACGACGACCGCCAGTCGCCAGTCCAGACCGCCGATCAGAAACAGCATCGAGACGGAGTAGATGCCGACGAACCAGACGCTTTCCATCAGCGAGGTGACGAGATCGCCTGCCGCCTGCCCGCCCGACCAGACCTTGGTGACGATGCGGCCGGAAAAATCATTCTGGAAAAAGGTCAGCGATTGCCGCGCCACATGCATGTAGGATTGCCAGCGCACCAGATTGTAAAAGCCGGGCGTGATGATCTGCTGATCCACCAGTGCCGTGATCATCGTGACGATGAAGCGCACGACGCCGATCAATACCAGCATGCCGACCAGCTCGCCGCCATGGGCGGCAAGCAGGCCGGCCCAGCCTTCATCCGGTTTCACGGTCGAGAGAATATCCACCAGCCGCCCGACGAACCAGAACAGCGCCGCCTCAATGGCCGCCGTCAGCCCGCCCAGCACCAGCATCGCGAAAAACGGCGCCTTGGCCTGAGAAATATAGAACCAGATGAAGGCGAATGTGTTTTCGGGCGGCCGCAGATCGTCCTTTCGGGCGAAGGGCTTGATCCAGTTCTCGAAGAACTCGAAGATGCGCGTAATGACCATGATCCGGATATAGGCGGATTCCCGTTGGGGGAACAGCCGCTGAGCCTTGGGGAAGAGATTATATTTCGGTAACATTCGGGAAATGAAAAAGGGCGAGAAACGTTCCACCGGGCTCTGGATCGCAAACAAACATGCGCCCTCTCTCCGGCGTCAGCCCAGCTCGCTCCGGCGCGTCCCAGCTCGCTCCGCCGTCATCCTCGCCCTTGAGGCGAGGATCCACCCGCAGTCAAAGACATGGGTCCTCGGGTCGAGCCCGAGGATGACGTTGAGTTTGCCGTGAGGGCGGGATCACTCCCGCCCTCACGCTTTCCTTACTCCGCGGCCACTTCCGCCTCATGGTCGGCGATGAAGCCGCCGGACTGGCGACGCCAGAGATCGGCATAGATGCCGCCCATCGCCGCCAGTTCCGCATGGCTGCCCGATTCCACGATCTGGCCCTTGTCGAGGATGATGAGCCGGTCCATTTCGGTCAGCGTCGACAGGCGGTGGGCGATCGCAATCACCGTCTTGCCTTCCATCAGCGAGAACAGGTTCTCCTGGATCGCCGCCTCGACTTCACTGTCAAGCGCCGAGGTCGCCTCGTCCAGCACCAGAATCGGCGCATTCTTGAGGAACACACGCGCAATCGCGATGCGCTGACGCTGACCGCCGGAAAGCTTCACGCCGCGTTCGCCCACCTGTGCATCGAGGCCCTGCCGACCATGCATGTCGACAAGCGTTTCGATGAAGTCCCAGGCATTCGCCCGCTTCGCCGCCGCGATCACCTGCTCGTCCGTAGCCTCGGGATGACCATAGGCGATGTTGTCGCGGATCGAACGGTGCAGCAGCGAAGTATCCTGCGTCACCACGCCGATCAGCTCACGCAGGCTGTCCTGCGACACCTTGGAGATGTCCTGCCCGTCGATGGTGATCCTGCCCGCCTCCAGATCGTAGAAGCGCAGAAGCAGGTTCATCAGCGTCGTTTTGCCCGCACCCGAACGCCCGACGAGGCCAACCTTCTCGCCCGGCTTGATGTCGAGCGTCAGCCCGTCGATCACACCCTTGTTCTTGCCGTAGTGGAAGCGGACGTTGTCATAGCGGATGGCGCCCTGGGATGCCGCAAGCTCCGGAGCTTTCGCGACATCGACGATATCGTGCGGCTTCGTCATCATCGACATGCCGTCATAGACCGTGCCGATGTTTTCAAACAGCGAGGTGACTTCCCACATGATCCACTGCGACATGCCGTTGACGCGCATGGCAAGGCTGATGGCGATGGCAACCGAGCCGGCCGTGACCGAACCCTGCATCCAGAAATAGAGACCAAGTGCTGCCGTGGAAAACAGAACCACGGCATTGTTGAGGTCGATCAGGATGTTGAAGCCGGAAATCTTGCGCATCTGGCGGTGAACGGTTCCGAGAAACACGTTCATGCCCTCACGCGCATATCTTTCCTCACGCCCCGCATGCGAAAACAGCTTGATCGTCGAGATGTTGGTGTAGCTGTCGACGATACGCCCCGTCATCATCGAGCGCGCATCGGCCTGCTCCTGCGCCAGCCGGCCGAGTTTCGGTACGAAATAGGCGAGAATGCACATATAGATGCCGAGCCACGCCAGGAGCGGAATGACCAGCCGCCAGTCGGCCGCCGCAACCATGAACAGCATCGAGACGACGAAGCTGATGGCGTAGACGAAGACGTCGATCACCTTCAGCGCCACTTCGCGGATCGCCAGCGCCGTCTGCATCACCTTGGTCGAAACCCGGCCCGCAAACTCGTTGGCGAAAAAGTTCATGGAGTGGCGCAGCAGGAAGCGATGCATCTTCCAGCGTGCGATCATGCCGAAATTGCCGGCAAGCGTCTGGTGCATGGTCATGGTATGGACCGCACCCATCAATGGCAACACGATCAGCACCAGTCCGGCCATGACGATCAGATGCCAGCCCTCATCGGCAAAAAACGTCTCGCGATTGGCGGTGGAAAGCCAGTCGACGATGCTGCCGAGGAATTTGTAGAGCATGGCTTCCGCAACCGCGATACCCATGGACATCAGGCCGAGCAGCAGCAGCCATGGCCATGCAGGCTTCACATAGTGCCACAGGAACGGCAAAAGCGTCTTCGGCGGCACGGACGGCGTCGAAGAGGGAAAAGGATCAAGGCGTTTTTCAAACCAGCCAAACATAGGCCAAGCTCCGGCAATCAATCGCCCCATCGTGAAAGGTGAGCAAACACAAATATGGCTCACGACGGAACGGAAAAGTCTTTGGATATGGCCGTGACAGCCACATGACGAATCGAAGTATGGGAAACGCGGTCGAACCGCGGAGTAACACCTAGGCCAGCAGCAGCACTACTGGGGCCGGGAGGTGAATACGAATGTCATTTTGCATGAGAACCTCCCTAGCTGGTGTTGAAGATGTGGCCTTGTAGCGTAAAAATTAATCGTTGACCAGCCGGAAAGATACCAGATGCGCCAGAAAAACGCCAGAATGCGACCGACGAAGCTCGACGGGCGGAGATTGCCATGCAAGGTCCCCGCCGGCCCAAATATGCGGGTGGTTGGACCTACTCGGCAGCGTCCTGCGCCTGCCCGTCTTCATATTCGGCGATCAGTTCGGCCATGGCATCCTGCGTGTGGCGCTTCAGTTCCCGCCGATCGCTGGGCTGCGGTGCGAAAGTGACGCTCAGCCCCGTATCCCGCAGCGTGCCGATGACGAAAGACGCGCCGGACAACATGCGCACACCCTCATGCAGCCACAGCGGATCGGTGGCGAAATGCTGGCCGATGCCGACGACGACGGGGATGCCCTGCCAGTGAGCCATGCGGTCATAGTGGATGTGACCCGCCAGGATGCCCATGACATCGTATTCGAACAGCACCTCGTCCAGAGCCTCGGTGTCGACGAAGGAAAGAGATTCCCACTCTGCGTCGGCACGATCAAAATCGAGCGCCGGCGCATGGTGCATCACCAGAAGCTTCGGCAGGTCGGGATGGTTTTCGAGTTCCTCCTCAAGCCACTCGATCTGCCCGGGTTCGAAAGCCCCGCCGACTTTACCGGGAACGCTGGTATCCATGACGATGATATGAATGCCGGCGACAACCTCCGCATGGTCGTAAGGTTCATCCAGATCCTCATGACGGCCGAGCATCACGGGATAAAATCCGTCGCGGCGGTCATGATTGCCGAGCGCAAAAAGCACCGGGACATCCAGTTCCGCCTCGGCCATCAACCGCTTCAGCTCCTCATAGCTGCCGGCATCGCCCCGATTGGTCAGGTCGCCGCTGACGACGATGAATTCGGGCGGCGGCACAAGCGCCTTGATTTGCGCAAGTGTCGCAGACAGCGTGGCCGACGTATCGGAATAAAGATCATCATCCTGCACCTGCGGATTGCCAATATGCAGATCGGTCAGATGGACGAAATTCACCCGTTCGGACATGATATCTTCCTGTTTTTGCGGCGCGCAGAAATCCGGCTCGATAACGCCATCACGGCCCAAGCGAACGTTCCGATCAGCCTGATGACACATTGGTTAATGGGTAGCCTGCCTGTGTGTCACGCGAATGAATATCCGTTGTGCCAAGCGCGTCGAACCGGCGTTTTCATGCTGCATCTGTCGCGCACCGCCTGCCCGTGATAATCGGTCCGACATTCCAATTGTGACGAGAAAACCATGCAAGAGACCAGGCCCAACATCAGGATCGCCCTTTATCAGCCCGATATTCCCGGCAATACCGGCACCATCCTGCGGCTGGCGGCCTGTCTCGGTCTCGGCGTCGATATCATCGAACCGGCCGGCTTCGATATTTCCGACCGCAACCTGAAACGGGCGGGCATGGACTACATTGCGGCGGCGGCGCTGACGCGCCACGTCAGCTGGGACCGTTTCGAGGAATGGCGCGCAACCACCGGCCGCCGCCTCGTTCTCGCCTCCACCAAGGCCGCCCTGCCCTATACGCAGATCACCTATCGCGGCGATGATATCCTGCTTTTCGGTCGTGAAAGTGCGGGTGTGCCCGACCATGTGCATGAGAAAGCGCAGGAGCGAATCATCATCCCGATGATGACAGGGCAGCGTTCCATCAACGTCGCCATGTCGGCGGCAATGATCACCGGCGAGGCCCTGCGCCAGACCATATGGTCGTGAGCGCCTTTTTTAACGCCATTTTTTCGTGCAAATACAAAAATTGACCGTTTTTGCTTCAAAACTGTCGCAACCCGGCCTGTACCGAAGGCGTTCAGGCTCCTATACTTATTAGCCGGACAACAAAAATCGCCCTCGCCGGAACCATCTGCCGGCGGGTGTGAGGAGACGTCGCATGCAATCCACCATTGTCATTGTCAACCTTCTCGGCGCAGTCGCGCTGCTGCTCTTCGGCCTTGCCCAGGTCAAGGACGGGGTGACCCGCGCCTTCGGCATGAAACTGCGAAGTGTACTGGCGACCGGCACCCAGAACGGGCCGCGTTCCTTCTTTTCCGGCTTCTTCGCCACCGTCGCGCTGCAAAGCTCGACGGCGACGGCACTCACCGTCGCCTCCTTCGCCGAACGCGATCTCATCAGGCCGCGCATGGCGCAGGTCGTGCTGCTTGGCGCCAATGTCGGCACTGCCGTCACGGCTTGGATTGTCGCCGCCGGTGTGGAATGGCTGTCGCCGCTTCTGATCCTGTCGGGCATCGTGCTCAAAAAAGGCAGTTCCAATGCGAGACAGGGCGGTGGAACCGCGGTCATCGGCATCGGCCTGATGCTTCTGTCGCTGCATCTCTTGAGCGGCGCGACCGAACCGATGCGCGCCTCGCCCGCTCTCGCCGTCTTCATCGGCCTGCTTGATGGCGCGTGGCCCGTCGCGTTGATCTTCTCCGCCGTGCTGGCCTTCGTGTCTTCCTCCAGCCTCGCCGTCGTGGTGCTTATCCTGTCGCTGGCCGCAACCGGCACGCTGTCCGCCGGCCTCATCATCGTTCTCATTCTGGGCGCCAATCTCGGCGGCGCCATTCCGCCCGTCATCGCCACGCTCTCCGGCCCCGCCTCGGCGCGGCGCATCACCATCGGCAACCTTGTCGTGCGCACCATCGGCTGCCTTATCGCCATGCCCCTCGCCTCCTACGGCGCGGCGATGCTGCAGCAATTGCCGCTTTCGCCGGCCAAATTGCCTGTTGATGCGCATCTCATCTTCAACGTCATTCTGGCGGCGCTGGCCTGGCCCTTCTCCGGCCTCATATCCGATCTGATGGCCAAGCTGGTACCGGGCGATCCGAAAACCGAAGACGGCCCGAATTTCCTCGACCAGCAGGCGCTCGATATGCCGGTCGTAGCGCTTGCCAATGCCACCCGTGAGGTCTTGAGCGTCGGCGACAGCATCGAACGCATGCTGATCCGCGCCGAAAACGCCTTCAAGCACAATGATCTGGCGCCCCTTCAGGAAGTTTCCCTGCTCGAAAAGAAGGTCGATCGCCGCCAGCAGGAGGTGAAGGTCTATCTTTCGCAACTGGGGCGAAAGGGGCTTGCCGACGAAGAAGCGCGCCGTTCGATCGCCATCATCGATTACGCGATCAATCTCGAGCACATCGGCGACATCATCGAAAAAGGCATTTGCGAGCAGATCCGCAAGAAGGTGCTGAACAGCTTCAAATTTTCCGACGACGGTTATGAGGAGCTGAAGACGCTGTTCGACATGACAATCGAAAACCTGCGGGCCGCCCAGAGCATTCTGGTGACCGGCGATTTCGATCTTGCCCGCCGGCTGATGGAAAGCAAGGTGGATATACGCCGCCTCGAAAAACAGTCCTCCAACCGCCACCTGGAGCGGCTGCGCGACGGCCTGACGGAAAGCATGCAGACCAGTTCGCTGCATCTCGACATGCTCAGGGATCTGAAGCGCATCAACGCCCATATCGTCTCAGTCGCCCACCCCATTCTGGATGAAAGCGGCGTGCTGATCGAAAGCCGCCTGCGTTACGCAGAACCGCGCGCCTAGAGCATTTCCAGGAAAAGTGGTCCGTTTTCCGTCCGGAAATACGACAAACAAAGAGTTGGAGCGTTTTCGCCATTCGAAGAACAGCGAAGACGCTCTAAAACTCAATCGGCGGAAGGAAGCCGCCGCATGGTGAATTCGATGCGGTCGCCTTCCAGCTGCCGCCAGCTTTCCACTTCCGTCCAGTAGGCGGCTTTCGGGAAGCTGTCGAACCATTCGCGCGCCTTGGCGCGGGCCTCTTCACGGCCAAGACAGAAGGTCTGCCGCACGAACATGCCATTGCGCGTCTGGTCGCCGCCTGAGCCTTCACGCGCCTTGCGGTGATTGGCGATCCTGCGCTTCAGCCCGTCAAGGGGCGGCGGTCCGGCAAATTTCGTCATGATATTCACCTCTGGCACCTACATCGCTAAAGATAGTGTCCGCATGTGAACTTGGCGAGTCGAATTTGTGCATGAAGCCGGCACCTGCTAGACGCGACAGGGAATCGACTTCACCCAGGGAGACTATGCATGGAACGGCCAATCTTGCCGAAGGGCTTGCCCGAGGACATCGAAGACAAGAAGGCCGTTGCCCAAGCCTGGTTCCAGCATCTGCGCGACACCATCGTCACCTCCTTCGAAACCCTCGAAAACGATCTGACCGGCCCTCTGTCCGATCAGGAGCCCGGACGATTCGTGCAGAAGGACTGGCTGCGCGACAATGGCGAGGGCGGCGGCGGCAAGATGTCGATGATGGAAGGCCGTGTCTTCGAAAAGGTCGGCGTGCACACTTCCACCGTCTATGGCGAATTTTCACCGGAATTCCGCAAGCAGATACCGGGTGCGGAAGAAGACCCGCGTTTCTGGGCCTCGGGCCTTTCGCTGATTGCCCATCCAGTCAATCCCAATGTGCCGACCGTCCATATGAATACCCGCATGGTCGTCACCACCAGCCACTGGTTCGGCGGCGGCGCGGATCTGACGCCGGTGCTGGGGCGCAGACGTGACGAACAGGACCCGGACACCCAGCTTTTCCACCGCGCCTTCCAGATCACCTGCAACCGCCATCCGGTCGCCGATTATCCGCGCTACAAGGCGTGGTGCGACGATTATTTCTTCCTGAAGCACCGTAACGAACCGCGCGGCACCGGCGGCATCTTTTTCGACTGGCTGCATCCGGAGGAAGAGAAAGGCGGCTGGGACGCCAATTTCGCCTTCGTTCAGGATGTCGGCCGCGCCTTCAATCTGGTCTACCCGAAAATCGTCCGCGCCAATTTCAACCAGCCCTGGACGGAAGAGGATCGCGACGAGCAGCTCATCCGCCGCGGCCGTTACGTGGAATTCAACCTGCTTTACGATCGCGGCACGATCTTCGGCCTCAAGACCGGCGGCAACGTCGAATCGATCCTGTCCTCCCTGCCGCCCGTGGTGCGCTGGCCTTAAAAAACCTCACGCAAATTTGACGCTCGTCAGCCATTTCGTCGCAAATAGCGCAAATTAGGACTTATGGAAAAATCAAGGCAATGGTAGTCTCCTCCCGCAGACGTACTGGAGGAGCTATCGTCATGATTACTTCGAACAGCATGCCTATATCTGCTTCCGCCGAGGAGGCTCCGCATTCCATCGATACCCCTGATCTGATCGACCGCCTGGCCGCGGAAATGCGTGCCACGGGTGATCGCGAACTGCCGCATTCCTTTTATGTCGAACAGGTAAAACGCACGCTTGCCGGAAAAACGGTGAAGCGCGCCGACAATGACGAAATGCCTCGTACAAAAATCCCGGCAGCCGGCACATCCTCTGTTTTCCAGTGCTGGGCTATGCCCGAATAGGGCCCGTAATAGGGTCGGCGGACGCCGCTCTGGAACATAAGCGGCGAACGTTCGTTTCTTGTCAGAGGGACAGCAGGCATTTGCACGCTGTCCCTCTGTCTAAAACAGGGAGGCAAGACCATGAGACTGTTTGAATGTGGAACGCTTGTGCCCGGCTGCGCCTGGCACACCCGCGCGGACGACGACGCGGAAGTCGTGCGGCGCACGGTGGAGCATATGCGATCGGCCCACGGCGAAACCGTCATCCGCGAGAACATGATCGAAAACATCAAATCCCGCATCCGCGACGAGGCAAATGCGGCCTGAGCCGCAATGCCTTCATCGCTGCGATCTCAATTCTCCAGCATATCCTTCAGCCGGGCGGTCAGCGCTGCCCGGTCAAGTGAGAAATTGACGTCGATCCACTTTTCTTCAAGGCTTTTCAGCACCTCGCCCACTTTGGGACCCGCCTCGACACCGGCGGCCATTACATCCGCGCCGCTCAGCGGAAAACCGGGCTTGTGGAATTTTTCCGCTCTCGTCAGCAGCGTCGAAAGCCGCGCCACCTTCTGCATCGCCGCGTCACCAGCGGAAATGTCGGCGCGGGCCGAAGCAAGTGCCAGTCTAAGCCGCGTCTTCACACCTTCAACGCCCTGCCGGTAAAGCAGCCGGTCGAGCGCCGTCTCCTTCATTTCGGGATCGATCACGGGGGCGGAAGCCCATTGCGCCAGATATGCAGCTTCGGCCTTGGACAGCCGCAGCCGCACGGCAAGGGCCGCGAGCCTGTCCCTGTCCGGCGGCACGATGGCTGCAAGCCGCAACATTGGGTCCACCGCCCAGCCGAGAGACTGTTCCGTCGCCACCAGCCCGTGAATGGCATCGATGCCCCATTTTTCCGTCTCGGGAAGAATTTCCGTCAGAACGCCCGATTGCCGCATCCATAGAAGCGCGCGGGAGGGGTCGCGGGCGGCAAGCAGCTTTTTCAGTTCGCTCCAGACCCGCTCGGCCGAAAGCGTCGCAAGTTTGTCCTTCGCCCGTGCACTGGCGCGCAAGCCGTCTGCATCAGGGCGGCCTGAACCATAATGGGCAAAAAACCGGAAAAACCGAAGGATTCGCAAATAATCTTCCGAAATCCGCATCGCCGCATCGCCGATGAAGCGCACCGTGCCGGTTTCAATGTCTGGCAAACCATCGATAAGGTCGATGATCTCGCCCTTCTCGTCGGCGTAAAGCGCGTTGATGGTGAGATCCCGCCGCTCCGCATCGGTTTGCCAGTCGGTGCCGAAGGCGACCTGCGCGTGGCGGCCATTGGTTTCGACATCACGGCGCAGCGTCGTCACCTCGAAACCTTCGCCATCGATCACCAGCGTCACCGTGCCGTGTTCGATGCCTGTTGGCACCGACTTGATGCCCGCCGCCTTCGCCCGCTCCACCACCACATCGGGTGTGAGCGTCGTCGCCATGTCGACATCGACGACCGGCTGTTCCATCAGCGCGTTGCGCACGGCGCCGCCGACGATCCGCACCTCGCCGCCATCAGCGTTCAACAGCGCGAATATGCGCTTCAGCGCCGGTTTTTCGAACCAGTCCCGCCCGGCAAGGCTGCTCATGAATAAAACCTCTCGTAAATCGTCCTGACGATGCCCGCCGTAATGCCCCAAATGTATCGCTCGCCATAGGGCATTTCGTAGAAAAACCGCTCCTTCCCCTGAAAGATGCGGCTGCCGCGCCCGTGATTGGCCGGGTCCATCAGGAAAGACAGCGGCACCTCGAAAACCTCATCCACTTCCGTTGGATTGAGCGTCAGATCGAAACCGGGGCGAACGACCGACAGCACCGGCTTTATGCGAAAGCCCGTCCCGGAAATATAATCCGGCAGACGCCCGACCGTTTCGACGAAAGATCGCGAGAGGCCGATCTCCTCTTCAGTCTCGCGCAGCGCCGCCTCTTCCGGTGTGCGGTCTTCGGCATCGATGCCGCCGCCCGGAAAGGAAATCTGGCCGGAATGTTTGCGCAGGGTTGCGGTGCGCTGGGTGAAGATCACCCGCGCTTCGTTACCGTCATCGATGACAGGCACCAATACGGCGGCATCCTTCAGCCTTATGCCGTTTCCCGAGAGAACCACGCCCGGATTGAGCACATGGTCGCCATTCTCCCGCTCTGCCACGCCCTCGCCATCCTGCAGTACCCGGCGGCGGAAATCGGCAGCGGTGAAAGCCTTGAAATCTGTTGTCGTCATGGTCATTGCGAAAGACGTTCCAGTTCATTGGCGGGCATCACGGGAAAGACAATCCCGCCAGAGCGCAGGGCGAACATATCGACGCCGTCCACTTCGATCACTTCGCCGAGTGCTGCGAGATCATACATCACCGCCCGCGAAACGAGCGCTTCCAGCCTGCCGCGCACCAGAAGATAGGGTTTCAATTCGCGGTTCTCACCGAAAATTTCGAACCGCAGCGGGTGCTCGGGCCCCGCCTCCACAACATCGCCGACATTGGTGCGGAAGGTGAGCAGCGGCTCGCCATCCTTTTCGCCAGCGGTTACCTTCATCTCGACGGCCACGAAAGGTGCATCGACCACCCGGATGCCGACTTTTTCCACAGGAGTTACGAGATAGGTCCTGCCGTCTTCGTCCTTGCGCAGAACCGTCGAAAACAGCCGCACCAGCGGTGCCCGACCGATGGGCGTACCGAGGTAAAACCAGGTGCCGTCGGCGCGGATTTCCATGTCTAGATCGCCGCAAAAGGGCGGATTCCAGCGATCCACCGGAGCCGGTCCGCGCTTGGCGTCGCCGGTCTGTTCGGCAGCGCGGGAAATCATCGCCGCCAGCCCCGCCGCATCGCCTGCCGAATTTATCGTCTCCGCTGCCATATTCGAGTCTCGCTTTGCCGATAAGGAAATACTAAGTCACGACATAGTCATTCGAATGGCGCTTGTCAGCGGCTAAGAGAGCAATAAGCTATATGCAGCACAAAATCCGTCCGGGCTGATAACCAGCAGCACCCGGGTGGGGATCAGAGAGCGGCGAAGGTATGAGGAGAGCGACATGGGCGTGATGAATACCGGCGAAACCCTCGACGAAAAAGCCATCGTCGCCTCGGCCGAAAAGGCGCTTTCGGATATTGCAGCCATCCGCGCGGAGGTGTCCAAGGTCATTTTCGGCCAGGAAAAAGTGGTGCAGAACACGCTTCTCGCCATCCTGTCAGGCGGCCATGCGCTGCTCGTCGGCGTTCCCGGCCTTGCCAAGACCAAGCTGGTTACCACGCTTGGAACGGTTCTCGGCCTCGATGCCAACCGTATCCAGTTCACGCCGGACCTCATGCCGTCCGATATTCTTGGCTCCGAAGTCATGGATCAGGATGAAAACGGGCGTCGCTCGTTCCGCTTCATCAAGGGTCCGGTTTTCGCGCAATTGCTGATGGCCGACGAAATCAACCGCGCCAGCCCGCGCACGCAGTCCGCGCTCTTGCAGGCCATGCAGGAATACCACATCACCATGGCCGGCCAGCATTATGAGCTGCCGAAACCCTTCCACGTCCTTGCTACCCAGAACCCGCTGGAGCAGGAAGGCACCTATCCGCTGCCCGAAGCCCAGCTCGACCGCTTCCTGCTGCAGGTGGATGTCGACTATCCCGAGCTTGCCGCCGAACGCCAGATCCTGCTCGACACCACCGGCATCGCATCCGGTGAGGCACGCAAGGTGATCGACGCGGAGCGCATGATGGAAATCCAGGCGCTCATCCGCCAGATGCCGGTCAGCGACAAGGTTGTGGACGCCATTCTGTCACTCGTGCGCTCCGCCCGCCCCGGCCATGGCAACAAATTGACCGACAAACACGTTGTCTGGGGACCGGGTCCCCGCGCCGGCCAGTCGCTGATGCTGACGGCACGTGCCCGTGCGCTTTACGAAGGCAGGCTCGCGCCCTCGCTCGACGATGTCTACGCGCTGGCGGAGCCCGTGCTGGAACACCGCATGGCGCTGACATTCGCGGCCCGCGCCGAAGGCATGTCGGTGCGCGATGTCATCGCAGCCCTCGTGGAGCAGGCGAAGAACTAAAAAGACGGCCCGGAGCATGTCTTCCAAAAATGTGAGCAGTTTTGGGACAAGGACATGCGTAAAACCAGAAGAGCGTCGCGAAAGGAGTGCATGTGGCATCCATCGGCCAGATCGTAGACAAGACGCCCGGTAGCGAAGTTCTGGCGCGCGCGCGCCAGCGTGCCGCCCTGGTGCCGGACTGCATGGTCGAGGCAAAGCGCATCGCCAATACCGTTACCGCCGGCTGGCACGGCCGCCGCAAGCGCGGCATCGGCGAGAATTTCTGGCAGTTCCGCCCCTATGCCGAAGGCGAGAGCCTCTCACGCATCGACTGGCGGCGCTCGGCCCGCGACGACCATACCTACGTGCGTGACCGCGAATGGGAAGCCGCCCACACCATCTGGCTCTGGGCCGACATGTCGCCGTCGATGATGTTCAAGTCCACGCTTGGCTCGGTCTCAAAGGAAAGCCGCGCATTGGTGCTGATGCTGGCGCTGGCCGAAATCCTGGCGCGCTCTGGCGAGCGCATCGGTTGTCCGGGCATCATGGAGCCGGTCTCGGCCAGAAACGCCGCCGAACGTCTGGCCGCCGCCATCATGCACGCGCCGCTCACGACAGGCATGCCGGAAACGGGCATGATCCGCGGTGCAAGCGATATCGTCCTCATCGGCGATTTTCTCGATGATGCGAAAAATGTGATGGAGCGGATTTCGCCGCTCGCGCGGCGGGGCTTACGCGGCCATGTGGTGGAAATCGCCGACCCGGCCGAGGAAACCTTCCCCTATTCCGGCCGCACCGAATTCACCGATCCGGAAACCGGCGAAAAGCTCGTCTCCGGACGCGCCGAAACCATTCGCGAGGATTATACCCGCGCCTATCTCGCCCGGCGCGAGGCGCTGTCTTCGTCCCTGCGCCGTCTCGGCTGGAACTTCGTGTTCCACCGCACCGATCATCTCGCCTCCGAGGCGCTCGTCGCCGTTCACATGTATTTGTCCGGCGCGCCCGCGCAAGGCGGTGGCCGTCGATGAGCGCATTGCCCTTCGTTTTCACCAGCCCCTATATTCTCTTCGGCCTTCTGGCGCTGCCTGCCATCTGGTGGCTGCTGCGGCTCACCCCGCCGCGCCCCAAGGCGGAAGTGTTTCCGCCGCTGAAAATTCTGGCGACGGTGCTGAAGCGCGAGGAAACGCCCTCCAAAAGCCCGTGGTGGCTGACATTGCTGCGCATGGCGCTGGCCGCTGCCGTCATTTTTGCGCTTGCTGACCCCGTGGTGAACCCGCGCAACAACAGCATTGCCGGCACCGGCCCGCTGGTGCTCGTGGTCGATAATAGCTGGGCTTCCGCAACCGATTGGGAGCGACGCGTGGCAACGGCGCAGGCCCTGATCGGCGATGCGGAAAGGGCCGACCGCCCCGTCTCCATCAGCTTCACCGCCGATGTCGAACATGACGCCGTGCCGGCAACGACCGCAGTGGCCCTGGACAAGCTTGCCGCCGCCAAGCCGAAGCCGCTTGTGCCCGACCGCGTGCGCACGGCTGAAGCGATCACCGAGGCGCTGAACGGCGCGGCCCCCGGCACGCTCGCCTATATTGCCGACGGCGTTGCCACCGCGCAGGATGAAAACGCGATGAGAACGCTCGCCAGCCTCTCCCCTGCCGAATTCCGCATCGTCAAGGGCGACGGAAAATCCATTGCCGCCATTACCGGCGCCAGCAACAATGCCGATGCGATGAGCGTCACGCTTTCGCGGCTCGACACAACGGAAGCCGCCCGGCTGACCGTCAATGCGCAGGACAGCCAGGGCCGCATCCTCGCCAATGGCGCCGCCAGCTTCGCCCCCGGCGAAGCGGAAACCACGGCGACGGTGGAAGCACCTTTCGAACTGCGCAATGATTTCGCCCGCCTCTCCCTCGACGGAGTGTCGACGGCGGGTGCGGTGCATCTTCTGGATGACGGTTTCCGCCGCCGCCGCGTGGCCCTGCTCGCCGGTGAAACCGGCAATGATTTCCAGCCGCTGCTGCAGCCGCTTTATTATATCAGCCGCGCGCTTCAGCCGTTTGCCGATCTCATCCCGCAGCGGCAGGCCGATCTGGCGCAGGCGATCCCGGAAATCCTGCAATCCAACCCGTCGGTCATCGTCATGGCCGATATCGGCCGTCTGCCGCAGGAAACCTATGAGCCGATGCAGCGTTGGCTCGCCGGTGGCGGCACGCTGATCCGTTTTGCCGGACCGCGCCTTGCCGCAGCCCCCGCAGACGATCCGCTGGTGCCGGTGACGCTCAGGCAGGGCGAACGCGCGCTTGGCGGCGCGCTCTCCTGGGCCGAACCGCAGCCGCTTGCCGATTTCCCGAATTTCGGCGCTTTCGCAGGCATGCCGAAAGCCGATGGCGTACTCGTAAAACGGCAGGTTCTCGCCGAGCCGACACCCGACCTTGCCGAGCGCACCTGGGCAAGCCTTGCCGACGGCACACCGCTCGTCACCACCCGCAATGTCGAGGCCGGCCGCATCGTGCTCTTCCATGTCAGCGCCGAGGCAAGCTGGTCCGATCTGCCGATATCAGGCCATTTTGTCGATATGCTGCGCCGTATCGTGCAATTGTCGAAGGCGGGCGGCGCTTCCGCCGCCGCGAATGCTCCGGCCGCCGCCCTGCCGCCCTTCCGGCTGCTGACGGCTGAAGGCGCCCTGTCGGCCGAAATCGGTTCTGCCCGCCCGCTGGAAATGCGCGCCGGTCAGCCGCCCCGCACCGGTTTCGACAATCCCCCCGGCCTCTATGGCACAGAGGATGGTTTCGTGGCTCTCAACCTCCTGCCGGCAGGCGCGACGCTGCGCCCGCTCGACACCTCCGCCGCCGGTGTGAGCACCACCAGCGAAGCCCTGATCGGCGAAACGGCGAAATCGCTGCGCCCGGCCCTCTTCATCGCCGCTTTCCTGATGCTGATCGCAGACAGCCTCATCGTGCTCTTCATGAACGGCGCCTTCGCCCGCCTGCCGAAAGCCCGCAGCGCCACCGCTGCCACCGTGCTGTTGGCGCTTGGCGCCTTTGCCGCGATGTCCCCAACGGATGCGCGCGCCGACGATCCGAAACCCGGCGACGAGCAGATTTTCGAGCGGCTGGACACGACCCATCTCGCCTATGTCCGCACCGGCGAAGACGATGTCGACCGCATTTCAGAGCAGGGTCTGCAGGGCCTCAGCGAATTCCTGACCTGGCGCACGACGCTGGAGCCCGGCCAGCCGGTCGGCCTCGATATTTCCAAGGACGAATTGTCCTTTTACCCGATCATCTACTGGCCTGTGTCGGCCTCAGCCCCCATGCCGTCGAGCGCCGCCATCTCGCGCATCGACGCCTATATGCGCGCCGGCGGCACCGTGCTGTTCGATACGCGCGACCAGTTCTCTTCGCTCGATACCGGTGCGACCAGCCCTAACGGCGAACGCCTGCAGGCGATCCTCGCCAATATCGATATACCACCGCTGGAGCCCGTGCCGGAAGACCACGTCCTGACGCGGTCCTTCTACCTGCTCACCAATTTTCCCGGCCGTTACAACGGCTCGCCGCTCTGGGTGGAATCGCGCCAGGGGGCGGCCAAGACCACATCCGGCCTCTCCTCCTCCGGCGATGGCGTGACGCCGATCATGATAACAGGCAATGATTTCGCCGGCGCATGGGCCGTTGACCCGCAGGGCGCGCCGGTTCTGCCAACGGTGCCGCCGGACGAGATGCAGCGCGAGCATGCCTTCCGCTCTGGCGTCAACATCATGATGTATATGCTGACCGGCAACTACAAGGCCGATCAGGTTCACGTCCCCGCACTTCTCGAACGGCTGGGGCAGTGACATGACATTAACCTTCTCCCCATTCCTGCCGTGGATCGTTATCGCCGTTCTGGCCGTCGCCGCCCTTCTCCTCTCCTTCATCGGCCTGTGGCGCGGCGTGCGCGGCGCCTGGCTGCGTGGACTGGCGCTTGCCGCCCTGCTCGCAGCCATTGCCAATCCTCTGCTCACGCAGGAGGAACGCGAACCGCTCTCCACCATCGTCCCCGTCATCATCGACCGCTCGCAGAGCCAGGACGTGCAGGACCGGCCGCAAATGACCGATACGGCGCTGGAGACGTTGAAAGACCGTCTCTCCCGCTTCCCGCGCATCGAGCCGCGCATCGTGGAAGTGCGCGACAATGGCGAGAGCGATTCACCCTCGACGCAGTTGTTCTCGGCCCTTTCCTCCGCCGTCTCGGATGTTTCACCCTCTCGTGTCGGTGGCGCGATTTTCCTCAGCGACGGCCAGATTCACGATATCCCGAATGCGTTGCCCAATGCCGAACAGGCGCTGGGCTTCCGCGCGCCCGTGCATGGCCTGATCACCGGCAAGGCCGATGAATTCGACCGCCGTATCGAAATCGTCCGCGCCCCGCGCTTCGGCATCGTCAATGAGGAACAGCAGCTGACACTGCGTGTCTTCGATGACGGCCGCCCCGCCGGTGGCGGTTCGGCGGAAGTGACAGTGAAGATGAACGGGCAGGAAATCGCCACGCTGCAGGCGACACCCGGCCAGCCGACGCCGTTCAATTTCAAGGTTCCGCGTGGCGGCAACAACGTCATGGAATTTTCCGTCGCCGAACTTCCGGGCGAAGTGACCGCTGCCAATAACCGCGCCGTTCACCTGATCGAAGGCATCCGCCAGAATCTCCGCGTGCTGCTCGTCTCCGGTGAACCCCATGCCGGCGAACGGGCGTGGCGTAACCTCCTGAAATCCGACGCCTCGGTCGATCTGGTGCATTTCACCATTCTGCGGCCGCCGGAAAAACAGGATGGCACGCCGATCAACGAACTCTCGCTGATAGCCTTCCCAACCCGTGAATTGTTCGTCGAAAAGATCGAGGATTTCGACCTCATCATCTTCGACCGCTACCAGCATCGCGGCGTACTGCCGATCCTCTATTACGATTACATCGCTCAATATGTCGAAAAGGGCGGCGCGCTGTTGATCGCCGCCGGGCCGGAACATGCCGGTCAGGATTCGATAGCCATGACGCCGCTCGCCTCCGTTCTGCCGGCGCAGCCGACGGGTCAGGTGCATCAGGCCGCCTTTTATCCGCGCCTTTCGGAAGCGGGCAAGAAACACCCCGTCACCCGCGGGCTGGATGGATCTGGCGTCGAGCCGCCGCAATGGGGCCGCTGGTTCCGCACCATCAGCGTCGACCCGCCGCAGGGCCAGACCGTGATGCTCGGCGACGGGCAGGACCCTCTGCTGGTGCTGAACCGTCAGGGCGAAGGCCGCGTCGCCATGCTGCTTTCCGATCAGGGCTGGCTGTGGGCACGCGGATTCGAGGGCGGTGGCCCGCATGTGGCGCTTTACCGCCGCATCGCCCACTGGCTGATGAAGGAACCGGAGCTTGAGGAAGAGGCGCTGACGGCGCGGGCGAACGGCCGCACATTGCAGATCACCCGCCAGACCATCGGCGACGATCCCGGTCAGGCGACCGTGCGTTTCCCCTCGGGCAAAACCGAAAACATGGCCTTCACCACCACGGAGCCGGGTCTTTACAGGATCGAGCGCCGCATGGATGAAACCGGCCTCTTCGAAATCAGGAACGGCGATTTCACCACGCTCGTCCATGTCGGCGCGGTGGATGCGCCGGAATTCAAGGCGATGATTTCGACAACCGAAACGCTGAAGCCGCTTTCCGACGCCACCCGTGGCAGCGTCCACCGTGTCGCCGATAATTCCGGCCGCGTGGCGCTGCCCGATATCCTGCCTGTCAGAGGCGATATCAGGGTTGCCGATGAGGATCGCATGCTGATACGCATGACCGACGAGACGGTGCTGAAAGGTGTCAACACCCTGCCGCTGTTTGCCGGTTTCGCCGGGCTGGCCGCCCTGCTGCTTGCCTTCTCCGCGCTGTGGTGGCGCGAGGGACGGTAAGAATTTCCGGTGAGGGCGTAACGCGCTTTCACGTCTCGGATTGGAAAACGAGAAACGGCCGCCGTTGGCGGCCCGGGAAAGATGATCATGAATTTCGTTCTGAGCGATATCGCGGATGCAGACGCTGAAAAGGCCATCCGCGATCCGCTGGTGGCCTATAATCTCGCCCGTTTCGGCCAAAGCGACAAACGCGACCTCACCATCACCATCCGCGATGACGAGAACGCCGTGACCGGCGGCCTCGTAGGCTATACAGCTCGCGGCTGGCTTTACGTGCAGCTACTTTTCGTGCCGGAAGCGATGCGCGGCCAGGGCACCGGCCCGAAGCTGCTGGCAATGGCGGAGGAGGAAGCCAAAAAACGCGGCTGCATGGGCGCTTATATCGACACGATGAACCCGGATGCCCTGCGGCTTTATGAACGCTGCGGTTTCACGAAGATCGGCTCGCTTGCGCCGCTTTCCACAGGCCAGTCGATCACATGGCTCGAGAAACGCTTCTAGGCCGCGATCCCGGATAGGCCACAATCAACGGTCCGGCCCATAGCGTCGCGGATTTGCTGGCGAAGCCACACGGCTCCGGCATCCGCATCGGTCTGCAATGTCCAGACCATGGCGACGGGCGGGAACTTCAACGTCACCGGCACCGGGCTTATCTCAAGTCCGAGCATCGGCGCATAACGCAGCGCGATGCGTGAGGACACGGTCGCCAGCACCGCGGAGGATCGCGCCGTTGCCAGAACCGAGAGAAAATCCGGCGCAGCCGCGACGACGTCGATCTCGACGCCGGTCAGTTCCAGCGCATCCTTGATGCAGCCATGCAGGCTGTCCGTCTGCGATATGACCGCATGTTTGGCCGCCATATAGGCGTCCAGTCCGACGGGATTGGGCAGATCGAGCAAAGCCGGGTTGAAGCAGCAAAGAACGCTGGAGGAATAGAGCGATTCGCAATGGTGGCGCTGCTCTTTCGAATAGGCGCACCCCACAGCCATGTCTATCACGCCGGTATCCAGCATCGCCGTAATTTCCTGCTCCTGCCCGCTGCGCGCCAAGATGCGGATACCGGGCGCAATCTCGCGCAGCCTCGCGGTCAGATCCGGCAGCAGCAACAGCTCCACCTCGCTCGACATTCCGAGCCGGAATGTGCGGCGCTCCGTCGCCGGATCGAACACATCCGCCGTCAAAACCGCTGCCTGCGCCTGCCGCAATGCCAGCCTCACGGGACCGGCCAGATTGATGGCCCGTGCCGTCGGTTTCATCTCCTGCCCCACTCGAATGAAAAGCTCATCCTGAAACAGGGTCCGCAATGTCGAAATATTGTGGCTCATGGCCGGCTGCTGGATTTTGAGCCGGCGTGCAGCCCGCGTGACGCTCATCTCCTCCATCATCGCATCGAAAGCGATGAGAAGATTGAGGTCGAAGGAACGAAGATTGAAATGATCGATAGTTTGCATAAGTCACATCGATTTGATTGCTGGCCTCACTACACTTAGCTGGAGTTAGGAAACTTTCAAGGCTTCCCCAAAACTCAGGAGCTCAAAATGCCATCACGTCGCTCGCTTCTCAAAGGTGCCGCCAGCGCCATCTTCGCCGCCCCCTTCGTTGCACCCTCCCTCGCATTTGCCAGGGCACCGCTCGCCGCCACTCAGGCACCCGGCTTTTATCGCCTGATGGTCGGCAAGGTGGAGGTTACGGCCCTGTCGGACGGCGTCATCGCCCTGCCGCTTGCCAAAATCTACACCAACACAACACCGGAACATGCGGGTAAAGCCCTGCAGGATGCCTTCCTGCCAGAACAGACGCCCACCTCCGTCAATGCCTATCTCGTCAACACAGAAGACAGGCTGGTGCTCATCGATGCCGGAACGGGCGCCTATCTCGGCCCGTCCCTCGGCAAGCTCGTCGCCAACATAGAGGCATCCGGCTACAAGGCCGGCGATATAGACGACGTTATTCTCACCCACATCCATACTGACCATTCCGGTGGGCTGTCAGCGGAGGGCAAACGTGTATTTGCCAATGCGACGCTACACGTCAACGAGCGCGAGGCCGCCTTCTGGCTTGACGAGGCAAAGGCCAAAGCAGCACCCGAAGCGCTGAAGAAGGGTTATGTCGAGGCTAAGGAAAGCGTCCAGCCCTATATCGACGCCGGGAAGTTCCAGACATTTGCGGATAATGCCACACCCGTTCCCGGCCTTGGCTCAATCCTCTATGCCGGCCATACGCCGGGCCATAGCGGTATCGTGGTTGAAAGCGAAGGGGAAAAAATCGTCTTCTGGGGCGATATCACCCATGGCGACATCCTCCAGTTCGATGAGCCGGATGTCGCCATCGAGTTCGATGTCGACCAGAAGGCCGCCATCATTGCGCGCGATCTGGCATTCCGGCAGGCGGTCGAAGGCAGATATCTGGTGGCCGGCGCCCATATCGCCTTCCCCGGCATAGGCCATGTGCGCACCGACAGCACCAATTACGATTGGCTGCCTGTCAACTACACGACCCTATAGAGCAAAAAGCAGGACGGTCTGAACTGAAAGGGTCAGGCCGTCCTCCACATTACCGCAGCCTATGTCAGTGCCACCTGCCGTGTTTCGGCATTGATCATGGTTGCTGCAACGGCGGCCAGTACCAAAAGCCCGGCAAAAATGCCGATTGCGACGCCGAAGCCCTGCGCGATCGCATAGCCCAGCAATGATGGCGCCAGCAGGCCACCGAGTCTTGCCATGGCGCCTGCCGCCCCCATGCCGGTCGCCCGCGACTCCGTCGGGTAAAGCTCCGGCGTAAAGGCATAAAGCGCGCCCCAGGTGCCAAGCAGCGCAAAACTCATGATGAGAAGCGAGGCGGCGATCATCGCGCCGCCGATGGCAAGCGTGAAGAGAAGGCAACCGAGTGCCGACAGCAGGCAGAAACCGATCAGCGTCGGCTTGCGGCCCCATTTTTCAACGCCATAGGCGGCAAGCGCATAACCGGGGATCTGCGCCAGAGCCACCAGCACGAGGAAACCGTAACCGCGCACGAAGCCGAAACCGTCACCCGCCAGTTTCGCCGGCATCCAGGTGAAGACGCCGTAATAGGAGACGGAAACGAGGAACCAGATGGCTAGGATCATGATGCTGCGCTGTCTGAGCGCCGGTGAAAATATCCCCTGTCCCTTGGTGACATCGGGCTGGAAAAGCCCGGTTCCGGCATCGAGCGGCGCGCGACCATTCACCACCAGCATGCGGTTGACGACCGCCTTTGCTTCCTCCGACCGACCCGAGCGCATCAGGAAAAGCGGCGATTCCGGCACAAGGAACCGTAGGCCGAGGCCGAGAACGGCAGGAAAGGCCGTGACCGCAAAGATGTAGCGCCAGGCATCGGCAACGCCGGCAAGGCTCGCGCCCCAGGCGGCGAGCGCCACGATCAGGGTGCCGATCGCCCAGAAACCTTCCAGAAAGACCAGCCAGCGCCCGCGATTTTTCGCCGGCAGGAATTCGGCCATCATCGCGTAGTCCACCGGCAGAGTACCGCCCACGGCCGCCCCGGTCAGAAAGCGCAGGACAAGGAGAATGGCGAAATTAGGCGCAAAGACGGAAAGCACACCGAACACAGCGTCGCAGGCAACGGTGATGATCAGCACACGTCGACGGCCATAACGATCCGCCAGACGCCCGAAACCGGCAGCGCCCAGAAGCATACCAAAAAAGAAAGCCGTCCCGGTCTGCAGGGCCTGCGGCACCGTCAGGCCAAAACTCGCGGCAATCGAAGCGGCAGTGAAGCCGACCGCCAGAACCTGCATCGCGTCCGCAGCCCAGACGAGGCCGAAAATACCCATCAGCCGTCGCTGATAGGCGCCTGCGCCCGCGCGCTCCAGCGCATCGTTCATGGTAATTGCCGTCATATGCCTGCCCCCTTCGTCGAAATCGACTTTCGAGTGCTATCGCATGGGGGAGAGAAACGGAATTGAATTTTGCGGAGTGCGATGCATGGTTTCAAGACAGAATACCATCGCCTCGTCTTAGCGACATAACCGGCCCGTGCTGATATGGGGCGACTCCACGCCCAACGCCCTCATTCCTGTGCTTGTCACAGGAATCTAGCCGACGCGGCTCTCGCGCGGCGAGAGGAGTCCTTTCAGCCCAAGGACTTGGGCTGGCTGGCCTGTGACAAGCATAGGAATGAGGGAAATAGAGCGCACTGGCAAGAAACGGCAAATCCGCCGCAAATGAAATCCGTCAGGCGTAAACCCGAAGAGGCTCCTCGAAGCCATCCTCTTCCGCTGTGGCAGCAGGCACGCTGGCCTCGCATTTGTGCCAGCCGATCTTGCCCTTCAGCCGCTGGTGCACGTCGTCACCAAGAGGCACGACCAGCACCCGGTTCATATCCACCGGGCCGGGAAAATCGAGCGCCGCGTAAGCGACCTTCTCGAAACCGAGCGGCATGTAATAGGGCGGATCGCCGATCAGGATCACGGCCTCGGAGCCTTTCCGCCTGGCGGCGGCAATCGCAATCCGGACGAGCTCCCGGCCGATGCCCATATTCTTGTGCGAAGGCCTAACCGCAAGCGGGCCGAGCATATGGCCCTGCACGCCGCCCGCCAGAACCGGCGTCATGCGCACCGAAGCAATCGTCTCGCCATCGTCGGCGCAGACGAAGGAGAGCGACCGGTCATGCGGGCCCTGCTCGCGGATGCGCGCGGCTGCCCTTGTGTGACGGCCGGGACCGAATGCTTCTTCGTTGATGACTTCGATGATGGCGTCGTGCGACGCGTCCTCGGTGAGGTAGACAAGATCGTGCTTGGACATGAAGAGACCGAAACTTCCAGAATGCGGATGCGACAATAGATGACGGCTGCGCCGGTAAGGGCGTTCAGGAGCGTCAGCGTCGTCGGAGCATCCGTGTTTCGATCATAATCGACAATTTCCTCAGATTTGTGAAAATCGCAATTATCAGGAAAATCCGCACCCGTCCAGAACAAATCTCGACCTTGTCCCATTCAGCTGATGCAAGACCGGAAACGCATTGTTCAACGCGTCGCGGGTTCGCGGAACGATGCGGAACGGTTAGGATCGGCGCCAACAGGGAAACAACCAAGGAGATCGTCATGGGCATGCTGGTGGAAGGCGTATGGAAAGACGTCTGGTACGACACCAAGGAAACCAGGGGGCACTTCAAGCGCAGCGCCTCGCAATTCCGCAACTGGATAACATCGGACGGCGAGCCCGGTCCTTCCGGAACGGGCGGCTTCAAGGCCGAGAAGGATCGCTACCATCTCTATGTCTCCTTTGCCTGCCCCTGGGCGCATCGCACTCTCATTTTCCGCAGGTTGAAAAAGCTGGAAGACCTGATCTCCGTCTCCGTCGTCGATCCGCTGATGCTGGAAAACGGCTGGGAATTCAGACCGGAAGACGAGCGAACGCCGGGGGCGACCGAGGATCACCTCTTCGGCCTCTCCACGCTGTGGCAGGTTTATACCAAGGCAGACGCCAATTATTCCGGCCGGGTCACCGTTCCGGTCTTGTGGGACAAGCAGCGCGGCACCATCGTTTCCAATGAATCCGCCGAAATCATCCGCATGTTCAACGTGGCCTTCAACGATCTCACCGGATCGGAAGCGGACTATTATCCCGAGCCGCTGCGCGCAGAGATCGACGCGTTGAACGACATCATCTACGATACCGTCAATAACGGCGTCTACAAGGCCGGTTTCGCCACCACCCAGGATGCCTATCAGCAGAATGCCGTGAAGGTGTTCGAAACGCTTGATATGCTGGAGGGCCGGCTGAAGGAGCAACGTTTCCTGTTCGGCTCAGAGCAGACGGAGACCGATTGGCGTCTGTTCACCACGCTGGTGCGGTTCGACCCGGTTTATGTCGGCCATTTCAAATGCAACATCCGCCGCATTCACGATTACCCGCATCTGACGGGTTATCTTCGCGATCTCTACCAGACATCGGGCGTGCCGGAGACGGTCGACATGCGCCACATCAAGGAACATTATTACCGCAGCCACCTCACCATCAACCCGACCGGCATCGTGCCCATCGGCCCGGAACTGGACCTGACCATGGCACACGACCGCGAGGTGCTCGCCTGACGGAAGACGCCGCCGCTACCAGTAATCGACAATGGCCGCTTCGCCGGAAAGTTCGGCAAGGCGGCGGCGGGTGGCGGGCGTCACATTGTCCGGCAGGTCCGAGAGATCGAAAAAGCCGCTTTCGGAAATTTCGTGATCCGGCTTTTTCGGCGTGGTCTGGGTAACCTCCAGCCGGTAGAGCGCCACATGATCGCGGTTGCTGCCTTCCAGATTGAGGTAGACATGGAAAAGCTCGGGCTTTGAGGCCGCCGCGAGATTGCCTTCCTCGCGGATTTCCTTGCGGAGCGCCATCAGCAGGGTTTCACCACGCTCCACCCCGCCGCCCGGCAGATACCAGCCCGGCAGATATGTGTGTCGCACCAGAAAAATCCTGCCCCTGTCATCAAAACAGGCCGCACGCACGCCAAGCGTTGCACCCCGGGTGAACAGAAAAACGAAATGAAGCAGACGGATGAGGACGCGTGTGTGGAACGGACGGGCCCGCCGCTCGGTTGTCTCGTCATTCACCCTGGTATCTCCCCTTCGGCAGGCTTTTATTGGACGTGCCGCATATCATAGGTTATCTCTGCCGCCATGTTCAAACTTGCGCATATTTCAGACGTCCACCTCGGACCTTTGCCGAAACTCACTTTCCGGGAACTTGCATCCAAGCGTATCACCGGTTTCGTCAACTGGCACCGCAACCGCCGCAAGCACCTGTTCACAGACACGCTGGAAAAGCTGCTCGACGATCTGGAGACAAAGTCGCCGGATCATCTGGCTATTACCGGCGATCTCGTCAATCTTGCGACCGGCATTGAAATTCGCGCCGCCGCCGACTGGCTGGAAGAAGTGGGCGATCCGGAAAGAACCTCCGTTGTTCCCGGTAACCACGACGCCTATGTTTCCGGCGCGCACGACAAGGCCATGCGGGCCTGGTACCCTTATGTGCGCGGCGATGGCGAACCGGCGGAATGGGACGACGACCGCAAGATCTTTCCCTATATGCGGGTGCGCGGTCCCGTCGCGCTGATCGGCTGCTCAACCTCGATTGCAACGCCGCCCTTTTCGGCCACCGGCTATTTCGGCAACCGGCAGGCGCGCGCAACGGCGGAGCTTTTGAAAAAAGCCGGTGAACAGGGCCTGTTCCGCGTCGTGATGATCCATCATCCACCGATCCGGGGCGCCACTGCCGCCCATAAACGCATGTTCGGCGTTCGCCGCTTTGCCGCCGCTCTCGGCGTCGGCGGCGCGGAACTCGTGCTGCATGGCCACACCCATCTCAACACCGTCTACTGGCTGAACACCCATCACGGGGAAGATCACATCCCGGTTGTCGGCATTTCCTCTGCCAGCCAGGGACCGGGCGGCGAAAAACCGCGCGCGGCCTATAATCTCTTCCACATTTCCGGTGGACCCGGCACCTGGAATGTCGCGTGTGAACGCCATAGCCTCAATGAGACAGGAACGGGTATCGCACTTGAGGATGTGCGGGTGTTTTATGAAAATGGCAGGCCGCTGGGGTTTTCTTTGCCGAAGGAATAGAGTCCGGAGCGCTTGTGTCAGTGGGTGTAGTTCACCCCCCTCTGCCCTGCCGGGCATCTCCCCCTCAAGGGGGGAGATCAGCAAGATGCACTACCCCCGCTTCACTCTCAAACGTCGAGATGGGCGAAACCTCGCCTCAGGTCGATCTCCCCCCTT
This sequence comes from Rhizobium sp. X9, assembly GCF_018873185.1. Lineage (NCBI taxonomy): Bacteria > Pseudomonadati > Pseudomonadota > Alphaproteobacteria > Hyphomicrobiales > Rhizobiaceae > Rhizobium > Rhizobium sp. X9. The sequence continues at coordinate 2,099,325 of NZ_CP071311.1, forward strand.
GAGGGGGAGATGCCCGGCAGGGCAGAGGGGGGTAAGCCCCACCCTTCAAACCCCGCTTACCTAGCCCGCTCTTCCAGCACCCGATTGGCCGCCGAAACAATCGCCTCCAGCGACGCCGCCACGATATTCGTATTCACCCCGGCGCCGAACAGCTTGCCGCCCGGATGCTCCATCTCGACATAAGCGATGGCCGAAGCATTCGAGCCATGCTGCAGCGAATGTTCGGAATAGTCATTTACCGACAGGTCGATCCCGAGATAGACCGACAGCGCGTTAATGAACCCGTCGATCGGACCCGTTCCCTTGCCCTCGATGCGCTTCACCTCGCCATTATCGGTGATTTCGGCAGCCACGATGCGCACGCCCTTGAAATCGCCTGCCGGATAAGTGTGGTGATCGACGAACTTGATGCGCGCATTGGGCTGCGTCACGTAGCGCTCGATAAAGCGCTCATAGATGCGCTTGGCCGGCAGTTCCACGCCCTCTTCATCGGTAATGCGCTGGATCTCCTCGCGGAACTCCACCTGCAGGTTGCGCGGCAGGTTGATGCCGTAATCCTGCTGGAGAATATAGGCGATGCCGCCCTTGCCGGACTGCGAATTGATGCGGATGATCGCCTCGTAGGAACGGCCGACATCCTTCGGATCGATCGGCAGATAAGGCACTTCCCAGACGGGATGATTGGCGACCTTGATCGCCTTCATGCCCTTGTTGATCGCATCCTGATGCGAGCCGGAAAAGGCCGTATAGACCAGTTCGCCGACATAGGGATGGCGCTCGGGGATCGTCATTTCGTTGGAATATTCGTAGACCGCCTTGATACGCTCGATATCGCGGCAATCCAGCTCGGGGTCGACACCCTGCGTATACATGTTCAGCGCCAGCGTTACGACGTCGACATTACCGGTGCGTTCACCATTGCCGAACAGCGTGCCTTCGACGCGGTCGGCACCGGCCATCAGGCCCAGTTCCGTCGCAGCGATGCCCGTGCCGCGGTCATTATGCGGATGCAGCGAAATGATGACGTTTTCGCGATTGTCGATATTGCGGCACATCCATTCGATCTGGTCGGCATAGATGTTTGGCGTCGCCATTTCCACCGTCGACGGCAGGTTCAGGATCAGCTTGTTGTCCGCCGTCGGCTTCACCACCTCAACCACGGCGTTGCAGATTTCCAGCGCCACTTCCAGCTCGGTGCCGGTAAAGCTCTCAGGCGAATATTCGAAGCGATAGCCGCCGCCGGCCTTCGCCGCCATGTCGGTGATCATCTTGGCCGCATCGACGGCGATCTGCTTGATGCCGTGCACATCCTTGCCGAACACGACACGACGCTGCAATTCCGAGGTGGAATTGTAGAAGTGGATGATCGGCTTGTTGGCGCCTTCCAGCGCCTCGAAGGTGCGGGTGATCAGCTCCGGGCGGCACTGCACCAGCACCTGCAGGGAAACATCGTCAGGCACATTGCCTTCTTCCACGCACCAGCGGGCAAAATCGAAGTCCGTCTGCGAGGCGGAAGGGAAACCGATTTCGATTTCCTTGAAGCCCATTTCGAGCAGCAGCTTGAACATGCGGGCCTTGCGGTCGTGGCCCATGGGGTTGACCAGCGACTGGTTGCCGTCGCGCAGGTCCACCGAACACCAGATTGGCGCCTTGTCGATGGTCTTGCCCGGCCATGTGCGGTCAGGAATATTGATGGTCGGGTATGGGCGATACTTCACGCTCGCGTCGGTCATACCCTTGGAAATATTGCTGATCTTGGCGTCCATTTCGCTTCCTCCTTGCGCAGTCCGCGGGCTTCTTCAAGCCATCGGCGGATGCGCGGCCCTTTAGGGCCTAAATCCAGTATAAAATGAGATTTCGAGATGAGGAGCGTTAGCGCCAGCGGGCTTTCGGCCGCCGGGCGCTCCTCACTGGACCCGGCAACCGCGTGTAAGGTCGAGGCTAAGAAGCGAGAGTGCACCGCACGGCGAGACCTTCGCAGAAATCTGCGCGCTCATGCCGGAAATGGTTGCGATGCTGTTGCTCATGGCGATGTGTATAAACAGCGTCTGGCGGTCTGACAAGTCACCTTGTGATCGCTCGCTTTATTTTACCTGCCTAACGCTCTCCAGCCTTTCGGCGATCCATTCAGCCATCAGGGATTGACGCGTCGTGCCGAGGCGCGCCGCTTCCGCATCCACTCTCCGCAAAACCTCTTCGGGAAGATCAACATCGACATGCACCAATTCCAGCCCCGGACGGGTGGCCTTGGACCAGTCGACATAGTCATCCAAATCTTCGCCATCATCGAATTTTTTGTCGAAATCTTCAACGCTTATCGTCTTCATAACGATGCTTCTCCTTGTCTCTGGAACGCCTGACGGAAATGATCCGCAACCGGTCATTTCTGTAGGTATAGACGGCGCTCCAGCACTTTCCTCGCAACTGAGCGATCATAATATACCGTTCTTCCGACGTGGTTTCGAGAGGAACGACAAGTCTTTTCTCGTCCAGCCAAAGCGCTCTTGCCTCGACGAAATCTATCCCATGTTTGTCTTTGTTACTTTCACTTTTGGCAGGATCGAATTCGAAATCCATAAATAATATTTCTTTAAAACAATAAGCTCCCTATCTAACCACGCTTCACCACCCGCTGCAACGCCATCATCAGTCCACCACCGATCAAGCCCCAGAAGGCCCCGGAAACACCGGCGAAGGAAAGGCCGGATGCGGTGATGAGGAAGGTGATCGCCGCTGCCTCACGCGTTTCCGGCTCCCTGAAGGCCGCAACGGCTGAGCCGGAAAAGGCGCCGACCAGCGCAAGCCCGGCCACCGCCTGAATGAGGATGGGCGGCGCCAGCGCCACGAAGGCGGTCACCACGCCCGCCAGGAGGCCGAAGATGATGTAACCGACACCGCCGATGATCGCCGCCCAGTAACGTCGCTTTGGATCAGGATGGGCGTCCTCGCCAGCGCACATCGCCGCCGTGATGGCCGCAAGATTGACCCCATGGCCGCCGAAGGGCGCGGAAAGCAGAGAAAAAAAGCCGGTGGCAGCGAAAAGCGGTCCGGGCTGGGGATCGTAATGATTGACCTTCAGCACGGCGATGCCGGGAATATTCTGCGAGGCCATGGTGACGATGAAGAGCGGCAGCGCGATGGAAACAACCGCGTGGAGACTGAAGACGGGCGTGACCCATTCCATCGGCGGTGTCAGCGATTGCGCCACGCTGTCCAGCGCGCCCGCCGGAATATCGACGCCGAAGATCATCACCAGCACGAAGGCGGCAAGGGCGGCGGGCACCGCGAAAAGCCGCCGGAAGGCTCCCACCACGATCCACGCGAGAATGATCGGCAGCCCAAGCATCGGGTTGAACCCGATCGCCTTGATCGGCGCGAAACACAGGCCGATGATGACCCCTGACAGCATGGCATTGGCAAGTGGCGCGGGAATGGAGGCAACCGCCCTTCCGAGCGGCCTGAACAGGCCGGCAATGATGATCAATATCGCGCAGATGATGAACCCGCCCACGGCGGCTGGAAAGCCGCCCTCGATCACGCCGGTGGTTGCCAGAAGCGCTGCTCCGGGCGTCGACCATGCAATGCTGATGGGAAGCCGGGTGGCGACGGAAAGTGCGATGGCGCAAACCCCCATCGCCACCGAAAGCGCCATCAGCCCGGAGGCCGCTTCGAAATCCGTCGCGCCGACAGCCTTCAGGCCCTGCAACACGACAGCGAAGGAACTGGCGAAGCCGACAAAGGCGGTCAGGCATCCCATGAACAGGCTCTGGACGGAAAAATCTCTCAGCATAAAAGCACTCTACGGCCTGCTGGCTGTCGCGGAAGACATAAAGCGCTATGCACTGGCGACAGGCAGAAAACGAAACTCAAAACGTGGAGCACGAATCCGAAGATGGCGGCACGTTTTGGATGAAGCATTGATATCATTCAGGATCAAAAAAGAAGCGGCTTGGCAAGATGAGGTGCCGGACTTCAGGTACGGCGGCATGGAAAACGTCATCAAAGTTTAGCGGCAGCACGCTAATCCTCTGGGCAGTCGTCACGACAGGGCATCCGCCACAACAGGGGTCGTCTCCATGTTTCGCATCATCACAATCGCCACTTTCTGTTTCGCTGCCCTTCCGGTAGCAGCGCAAACCCCGCCGGCACCAAGCTTTTTGGGGCAGATCGTCGTGCCTTCCGGCCTTTCCATCAATGGCGTCACCTTTGGCGGCATTTCCGATCTGACCTTCGACAGCGAAACCGGTCGCTATCTCGCCATCTCCGATGATCGCGTCGAAAAAGGCCTTGCCCGCTATTACGAGCTGGAACTGGCCGTGACGGAAGGCGTCGTCACGCTGAACATCGCCGCCACGCGCGAGTTGAAGGACGAGACCGGGGCGGCCTTCGCACCGAAGGGTATCGATGCGGAAGGCATCGCGCTCGACCCCAAGGGCGGCAAGCTTTACTGGTCCTCGGAACGCGACCTGAAAAACCAGCCGGCAATTTATGTCTCGGACCTCGATGGCGGCAACGTCAAGCGGCTGGAGTTGCCGGATGCCTATCTCGTCAACGACGCGAAGACCAAAGGCGTTCAGAACAATCTCGGCTTCGAAGGGCTGAGCCTCGCATCCGGCAAGCTCATCGCCGCCACGGAAAATGCGCTGACCCAGGACGGCCAGAAGGCGACGCCGCAGGCCGGCAGCCCCGCGCGTATCCTCGTGATCGATACGGCGACGCTGAAACCGGTCGCCGAACACGTCTACGTCACCGAAGCGATCTCCAAGACACCGACGGCCGCCGAGCCGAAATATAACGATAACGGCCTCTCCGCCCTTGCGGCCCTGCCGGATGGCCGGTTCGTCGCCGTGGAGCGCAATTTCGCTTCCGGCGTCGGCAACCATATCCGCTTTTTCATAGTCGATCTGTCCGGCGCCGAAAACATCCTCGGCAAGGACAAGATCGACGCCGCAAATATGCGCCCCGTATCGAAAACACCATGGTTCGAAATCAACGAAGGCGATTTCGGTCTCGATGTGGACAATATCGAGAGCCTCGCATTCGGACCGGTGGTGGACGGCAAACAGCTTTTCGTCATTGCCTCTGACGACAATTTCAACCCGGGCAAGCAGTTCACCCAGTTTGCTGCATTCGCAATCCCCGCCAACCTGGGTCAGTGAAGCCCATGAAAAGACAATGCCGGCTCGGGACGACGTCCGGGCCGGCATCGGCAAACGAGGCGATGTGGCAAAGGACGCGCCCTTCACCAGCGCAGAAGGCGTGAACCGGCAAAGGCGCCGATAGATCCGGTCAGAAGAATGCCCAGCGAATACCAGATCAGCACGAAGGCCATGCCGTTTTCGGTGCAGAACCACGAATAGACCCAGGCTCCGGCCGCACCCGCCGCAATACCCGCGACAAAACCCGCAAGCGCAGGATCAGCAGGAGCGGAGCGCTTGAGAACCGAAAAATTCGCCAGGAAGATGGGAAGCCCGAAAGCGACGATCAGAAACGGGCAATGCAGCGCGGATGACCCCATAATAAGCGCACCATAATTGCCCGGCAGTGCAAATCCCAGCTGGACCAGCGCTATCGCCGCCATCGCAACGAAAATCACCGCAAGCCACGCGAATAGCCAGCCGCTTTCACCGTCAGGACGGGCAAGGCGTCTGACAGCGACGAAAGCAATTATAGCCAGCAAGGCGTTGTAGGCGGACTTGATCCAGAACCCCACTTCGGTCAGGGCAGCATCCATATCGCCACGCAGCCCGAGAATGAAGAGCATCAGCAGCAGCGAAACGAAGATCGCCGGCACGGCGGCAAGCGCCAGCCTGCGCTCAAGCGCAAAAGCCGGTACGGGCTTCAGATCCCCCGCCAGCTGGTCAATGATGTCATCCGTCTTTCTCACGTGTCTCCCCGCAACTTTGCCGCCAGGATTTTCAGTGTCCTGTGAATGCCGACCCTTGCCGCAAGCTCGGTCTGGCCGGATTTTTCCGCCGCTTCGGCGATCGACTGCCCCTCGAGCTTCACCCTGCGAATGAGGTCGCGTTGCCGCTCCGGCAGATCATCGAGCAACCGCTCGACATCCATGCGCGCCGTAACCGCATCGACGGACGATTCCGCCTCAAGCGTGTCATCAAGCTCGACTTCGGTCAGCGCACGCGCGCCCCTGCCTCGATAGTGGTCGATGAGCTTGTAGCGCGCTATCGAAAAGAACCAGGCCGTAAACGGCCTCGCACGATCATAGGTCTCCCTTTTGGCGTGAAGCGACAGCAGAGTTTCCTGGACAAGATCCTCCACATCGCCTCTGGATGCCGACGACATGCGATGGCCGTAATAGGCGATCAGCAGCCTGCGCAAGGCATGAAGCAAATGCCTGTAAGCGCTTTCGTCCCCGTCGAGGGAACGCAGCATCAGCATTTTCAATGTTTCTTCCGAAAGGCTGCCTGTCATCGTCACTATCGGGTTATTCGCAGTCCGCAGGATATTGTTACATAATGGCTTGAAAAAAATCTCGCCCAAATATCACGTCACAAGCGCGTGAAGTCGTAACAATGGGCCGTTCCCGACCGAATGGACAATCGTGAGCCCCGGCACAATGCCGGCGGACATACAACGACGTCCAGAGGAGACCCTTCATGACCCGCATTTTTGCCGCCATCGCCACCGCTTCCATGCTGTCCGCACTGTCTTTCGCAGGCATCGCCCACGCCGACAGCATGAAACCCGATGCGATGAAGAAAGACACGATGCACAGCGACACCATGAAGATGGAGCCGATGAAGAAGGACGGCATGTCCATGGCAAGCAAAAAGGACTGCATGCACAAGGCCGGCATGGAAATGGACAAGATGAAAAAGGCCGACATGATGAAGGCCTGCGACATGATGAAATGACGCATACTGGCCTGCATTGAGCATATTTACAGGCCAGAATGGAAAAAGCCCGCACCGGTTTCCACCGATGCGGGCTTTCTCAATTTAAAACTCGAAAGCTCAAACTTCCGACTGGCTCTCGACAATCTTGCCGACGAGGCCGTAATCCTTGGCCTCTTCCGCGCCCAGCCAGTAATCGCGATCGATATCCTTGGCGATCTTTTCTTCGCTCTGGCCGGTGGCCTTGGAGAAGATCTTGATCAGGCGCTGGTTCATCTTGATGATTTCGCGCGCCTGGATTTCGATGTCGGACGCCATGCCGCGCGTACCGCCGGAGGGTTGGTGCAGCAGGAAGCGGGTGTTCGGCAGGCAAAGACGGCGTTCTTTCGGCACCGATACGTAGATCAGCGCACCGGCGGAAGCGACCCAGCCCGTACCGATGATATAGACCTTCGGCTTGATGAACTTGATCATGTCATGGATGGAATCACCCGATTCGACATGGCCGCCCGGCGAATTGACGTAAACGCGAATGTCATCGTCGCTGGCGGCGGCAAGTGCCACGAGCTGCGTGCAGACCTTCTGCGCCAGTTCCTGCGTGATGCCACCATAGATGAAGATCGAACGCGACTTGAAAAGATTCGCTTCCGTTTCCTTGCCGATCGGCAGTTCCTTGCTCTTGTCGTCTTCGTCTTCGTTCATCAACGGCTCTCTCCAGCGTAATTCGTGCATGCCCTTCGGACATAGTGCGACTTGTTACGTAAGGCAATGAGCAAAAAAGACAAGGTTCGCGCCTGAACAATAAACAGCACCCCCGGCAGATGACGCATGGACAGCCTCTTCGCCTTCGCGATATCGTCACCGCCGCATTGCAGTGCCGCCCGTTGCGGGAACCCCAAGATTCCCATGCCGGCGGCGACAATCTAAAGAGGGAACCATGCTGAAAAGACTAAGCCTCACTGCCGCCGCACTCGGCGTTACCGCCCTGCCCGCCTTCGCCCATTTGAACCCGGAAGAACACGGTTCCTTCATGGCCGGCGTGTCCCACCCCTTTTTCGGCGCGGACCACATTCTGGCGATGGTCGCCGTCGGCATCTGGGCCTCGCAGATCGCCGTGGCACAGGGCGACCGCAAGGCGCTGTGGATCGTGCCATCCGCCTTCGTCGGCACCATGGCCGTGGGCTTCCTGATGGCGGTTTATGGGGTAGGCCTTCCCTTTGTCGAACCCGCAATTCTGGCCTCCGTCATCGGCCTTGGCCTGCTGGTTGCCATGGCGGCAAGGCTTCCGACAGCTGCAGCAGCCGCCGTCGTTGGTGCCTTCGCACTTTTCCATGGCCACGCCCATGGTGGTGAGCTCGGCAGCGCCGGTGCATGGCAATTCGGCATCGGCTTCATGATCGCCACAGCCCTCCTGCATCTGGCTGGCATCGCACTCGGCCTCGGCATTGCCCGTTTCGGTTCGGTGGCAAGCCGCACCGTCGGCGCTCTGACGGCGATTGCGGGCCTGTCGCTCGCCTTCGGCGGCTGACGATCATTACCGAAATTTAAAATTCAGGCCGCTTTGAAAAGCCGGAATTGAGGCCTACCTCCTTATCGTGGATTTTCGCTTCACGGTAAGGAGGCAGCATATGTCACCGGAAGAAAGCCAGCTTCTCAAGGCCCTGTTCGACAGGACCAGAACCGCATCCGCCACCCCGCGTGACCGCGAGGCGGAAACATTGATCGCAGACGCCGTGCGCGATCAGCCCGCAGCCCCCTATTATCTTGCCCAGGCGGTCATCGTTCAGGAAAAGGGTCTGGAGGCGGCGGCAGCTCACATCAAGCAGCTCGAAGACCGTATCCACGCGCTGGAAAGCGGCAATGCCGCCCCGCAGGCGGCCGCACAGGGCGGTTTTCTAAGTTCGATCTTCGGCACCGGCCAGCCACAACCACCTGCACCGACGCCTGCCGCGCCGACCACGCAAACTTCCTGGCGTAACGACACCGCCGGCCAGACGGCTGGTCCCTGGGGCTCACCCGCCGGTCAGCAACCGGCCGGCCCCTGGAGCCAGCAGCCGGCAGCATTCGGACGGTCGTCCGGTGGCGGCTTTCTGCAGGGCGCGCTCGGCACCGCAGCCGGCGTTGCCGGCGGCATGCTGCTTGCCAACTCGCTGAGCGGAATTTTCGGCAGCCACATGTCGTCGCTTGGGCTCGGCTCTCCCTTTGGCGGGAGCAATGCTGCGGGCAATGCCCCGGTCGAGGAAACCGTCATCAATAATTATTATGGCGACGGCGCGAGCCCGCAGAACAACAATGATGACGATATCCAGCAGGCCGATGCCGACGACAGCGCCGACGATGCGGATTTCGATTCAGGCGACGACGGTTCGTTCGCCTGAACGTTAAGCTTTCTGAAAAGCCGGATCAGCCACGGCCGCGATAGGTCGGGACACCCTGATCCGGCAGCCACACGCCCTCGGGCACCGGACCGGTCTGCCAGAAGACGTCGATCGGAATGCCGCCGCGCGGATACCAGTAGGCGCCGATCCGCAGCCATTTCGGCTGCAACAGCTCCACCAGCCGCCTCGCAATATAGACCGAGCAATCCTCGTGGAATGCGCCGTGATTGCGGAAGGATTGCAGGAAAAGCTTCAGCGACTTCGATTCCACCAGAAAATCGCCGGCAATATAGTCGATGACGATATGGGCGAAATCCGGCTGGCCGGTCATCGGGCAAAGCGAGGTGAATTCGGGCGCGGTGAAACGCACCACGTAATCGGTGCCGGCATTGCCGTTCGGCACCTTCTCGAGAACGGCCTTTTCCGGGCTCTCGGGCGTATCGACCTTCGTGCCCAGCTGCGACAGGCCGGAAACATCCGTCACGGACATGGAAAACTCCTGCTTATTCAAACAATCACTTTGACGCCATGCGCCTTTTCGCCTTCCGGCTCGACGTGAATGGCAAGGCTTGCGCCCGGTATGACGTCCCTTATGGCATCTTCAAGGCGGTCGCAAATATCGTGCGCCGCCCGCACCGTCATCGTTGCGGGAACAACAACGTGAAAATCGATGAAGGCGGCTGAACCTGCACGGCGCGTCCTGAGATCATGCACGCCGATGACGCCACCCGAATTCTCGGCGATCGCCTTCTTGATCGCCTCGTCCTCCTCCGGCTCCACGGCCCGGTCCATCAGCCCGCCAAGCGAATGCAGAATGACCTTGGAACCCTGAAACAGAATGTTGATGGCCACGAGAATGGCGAGCAGCGGGTCGAGAATGGCATAACCCGTCAGAAGGGCAAGAACGAGGCCGACAAGAACGCCCGCAGACGTCACGACATCCGACATGATGTGATGACCGTCGGCCGCAAGCGCCGGCGAAGCATATTTTCTGCCGACGCGGATCAGGGTCGTGGCCCAGACGGCGTTGATGATGCCCGCCGTCGCGTTGATGGCGAGACCGAGAACCGGCGCTTCCGGCAGTCTTGGATTGAAGAGACCGCCCCAGGCTTCCTGTACGATCAGAAGTGCGGCAACAACGATCAGCACGCCTTCCACGACGGCGGAGATATATTCCGCCTTATGGTGGCCAAACTGGTGATCGTCGTCAGCAGGCTTCTGCGCGTAGCGAATGACGAAATAGGCAATGAAGGCCGCGACCACATTGACGGTCGATTCCAGACCATCGGACAGCAGCGCCACCGACCCCGTGACCCACCAGGCCACGAGCTTGAGACCCAGCACGCCGAAAGAAAGTGGAATGCCCCAGAATGCGAGCCTCCTTACCAGTGCATTGCCTTCACTGTTCATTTTTGCCCCCGTGCGGATGCGAACGAATTGCAGAACCGACTGCCAAAACGCACGAACCGCGCGCACGGGTTTCCGTGCACGCGGTTCGTTATTTGCGTTTTCTATCGTTCAAACCGCCGCCAAGGTCAAGACCCAGAAGGTCACGTCCCAAGACGTCACTTCTCGCTTTTCTGTTCGCAGAAACGGATGCGGTTGCCGAATGGGTCGATGACTTCCATCACATCACCCCATGGCAGTTCTTCCACCCCCGGCTTCAGGAAGCGATAGTCTTTTCCAGCCAGTTCCTTCTGAAAGGCGTGAACGCCCTGCATGGTGGCGAAGATGTTGGAACCGGGCGTCGCGTCGCCGTGATGGCCGCTGAGGTGGAGCCCCATTTCAGCCCGGGAAACCTGCATATAGAGCGGAAAGTTCTCACCGAAACGATGTTCCCAGTCCACCTTGAAACCGAGAAAATCGACGTAGAATTCCCGTGCCTTGGCCTCGTCGAAAATCCTGAGGATCGGGAATATCTGCGCAAATCCGATTTCCGGGCGGTCTTCGGTGCCCGTTGCGCGCGCATCCGGGGCGTTGTGGTCGTTGCCCATTCTGCATATCCCTTTCCAGGCAGTAGAAACGGTACCGGCCGCAACAGGTGCGGCCGGTACTTATCGCCTTATTCGGCTGCGACGATCTTGCCATCCTGCCACTTGTAGAGCGAGAAGGCCTGCGACGACAGGTCGCCATTCTCGCCATAGGTGACCTTGCCGATTGCCGTTGCAAAAGCATCGCCGCTCTTCAGAGCCGTGGCGACCGCTTCAGAGTCCTTGGCGCTTCCAGCCTTTTCGATGCCGGCCTTCAGCACTTCGACGGCGGCGTAAGCGTTAAGGGTGAAGGCTTCGGCCGGAATGTTGGCAGCCTTCAGCGCCTCGGCAGCAGCCTTGGAATCGTCGTTCTTCAAAGCGTCGGAAGCATTGGTGAAGATCGTGCCTTCGCCAGCCTTCGAACCGATGTTCCAGAACTCGCTGTTCGAGAGGCCGTCACCGCCGATAACGGCAGCCTTGGCGCCGATATCGTTCAGCTGGCGCACCAGAAGACCGGCTTCCGGGTGGTAGCCGCCGAAATAGACGATGTCGACATTTTCGGATTTCAGACGGGCCGTCAACGCGCCGAGATCCTTTTCACCAGGCGTCAGGGCATCGTAGAGAACTTCGGTAACGCCACCGGCATTCAGCGTCGTCTTGAAAGCATCCGCCAGGCCCTTGCCGTAAGCGCCCTTGTCGTGAATGATGGCGATCTTCTTGTCCTTGAGGTTGCCAAGAACGTATTTTGCTGCAACTTCTGCCTGCTGGTCGTCACGGCCGCAGGTGCGGAAGACGTTGGCAAGGCCACGGCTCGTCAGGCCCGGCGCGGTCGCCGTCGGCGTGATCATCAGGACGCCGTTTTCAGCAAAGACATCCGATGCCGGAATGGCAACGCCTGACGTCACCGGACCGACGACGAAATGAATGCCTTCGGCGACGAGCTGGTTGGCAGCGGAAACGCCCTGCTTCGGCTCACCGCCGTCATCGGCAAGCTTCAGGACGACCTGTTCTCCGAGAATGCCGCCCTTCTTGTTGATTTCATTGACTGCCGTCTGAGCGCCGTTCTTAACCTGGTCGCCATAGGCAGCGACAGGACCGGTAAGAGGCGCAATCAGGCCGATGACGATTTCGGCATGGGCAAGTGGTGCGAATGCGAAGGACGCTGCGAGCGTCACGCTGGTCAATGTCTTCAGTTTCATCCTGGTGTCTCCTTGGATAGGGGGTCTCAGCCCCGATGAGCGCCTTGGGCGTCGACCGAGTGAAACTATCGGACGCCTCCCGGCGAAAACCCGTTCCATGTTTGAATTCCGAGCCTTCAACTCAACTCATACGGAAGGTTTGATGATTTATGCAAGTCACCTTTGCTGGATAAGGTCTATTCCCGGTAAATCAATCGCGAAGCCGGCCATGATCGCGTCGTTTGAACGGCGGATCGCCATAGCGTAAATGCGTTGCGTTTGGCCGCCGCTGGGAGATAATACGCCATGATCGCAGCAGACGACGAATTTCTGACGGGCCTGCCCGTCTTCCGGCATTTTGAAGATGTGGCCGACCCGGCGCATTATCGCGCCCTGCCGCCGGGATGGGCGCTGGCGATTGCCGACATCATCGATTCGACTTCGGCGATCGGCACCGGCAGATACAAGGCCGTCAACATGGCGGGCGCCGCCGTCATTTCAAGCATCTCCAACAGCCTTGGGCGCCATGACCTGCCCTTCGTCTTCGGCGGCGATGGCGCCGCCGTTGCGGTGCCGCCAGATGGGCTCCCGGTCGCAGGCGCCGCGCTTTCCAATGTGCAGCGCTGGGTGAAGGATGACCTCAGCCTTGCAATGCGGGTAGCGCTGGTTCCGATAGAGGACATCCGCAAGAACGGCTTCGATATTCGCGTCGCCCGCTTCCAGGCAAGCGAGGACGTCTCCTATGCGATGTTTTCGGGCGGCGGCAACAGCTGGGCGGAAGCGCGGATGAAGGAAGAGCAATACACCCTGCCCGCCGCTGCCGCGGGCGGGCGGCCGGACCTGACCGGCCTTTCCTGCCGTTGGAACCCTATTCCGGCGACCCATGGCAAGGTGGTGTCGGTCATTGCCGTGCCGGGCCCCTCACGGGATATGCCTGCATTCCGCCAGCTCGTCATCGATCTTGTCGATCTGGCTGAACAGGATGCAAGACATGGCCATCCCGTGCCGGAGGATGGGCCGAAACTCGGCTTCGTGCGGGAAGGGCTCGGTCTCGAAGCCCGGGCAGGTGCGGATTATCACGATAGCTGGGGCAAGATGCGCCGCTCGCTTCGCATTCTCGGCGAAAGCTTCCTCGTCAATCTCCTCGGCTTGACGGGATTGTCGCTCGGGCGTTTCAACGCGGATCGCTACAGGCGCTCGGTCGCCAGCAACACCGATTTCAGGAAATTCGATGACGGCCTGAAGATGACGGTGGATATAGACGTCACCCGGCTCGAAAAAATCCGCGCGCGGCTGGAATTGGGCCGCCTCTCCGGAACCTGTTATTTTGGCTTGCACGAGCAGGACGCCGCATTGATGACATGCATCGTGCCCTCCCCGCTATCGAAGGACCACATGCATTTCGTGGACGGCGCGGACGGCGGTTATGCCGCAGCGGCGAGCCGGCTCAAGCAGCAGATGCTGGCCGCCTCACAACCCTGAAGACAGCGCCGGCCGGAGGCCCCATCTCTCTTTGTCGTTTGTCGGATCATCTTTCCCGGCCCAATGCGGACGATGGGCCAGAAAACGAAAAACCGGCGTCGTGCGCCGGTTTCAACGGATTGAGGCCGCCGGGCCTTGAAATATGGCCGTGGGATCAGGCGGCGGTCTTGCTGCTCTTCTGCGCCTGGCAATAAATTTCCTCGAGGGAAGCGAGGATCTTTTTGACGGATTCGGAATTGCTGGAATAATAGATGGTCTGCGCATCCCGTCGTGTCTTCACCAGCCGCTGCGCACGCAATTTCGAAAGATGCTGCGATAGAGCGGACTGGCTGAGACCAACCTGTGAGGCGAGAACACCGACCGGCACTTCCGTATCCACCAGCGTACATAAGATCATCAGGCGCTTGGGATTCGCCATCGCTGAGAGCAAGTCTGCAGCGGCGATGCTATGTTCCGACAGAGATTGGTTATCCATACGCTCAAGTCTCCTGATGACAGTCAAAAAGACGGTCATGGTGGCTATTATAGGTGTTCCAAAAGGTGTTTTTATAATTCGGTGGATACGTTGTATATACCTAAATCTTGCTTATATCGTGTCCCTTTCAAAGACTATTCTTCACTGGTTATTTACTTAAGACACTGTGACCAAATTATCAGCTTTTTGCCTGTTTTTTGTCAATCCAGAAATAAAGATATGTATTAGCGGCAGTATTTATAAGCAACAAACGATCAAAAGTTGAGCGTCGAAATCTTGATTCCCAATGCCGGATTTTAGGGCCGCAATCTTTTACCACCTTAAATTTAGCAGCGAGCAACAGAATCTAGATTAACTTTGCGCAATTTTCTCTAAGTTTGCAATATGATTTTTATTAGTAATTATTTTCATGCATAACTTATGATATCAAAAATATTCTTTGCTACCGTAGGAAGGTATAGCTTTTTACGGCAAGAAACACCTGAAACACAAAAAGGGCCCTCCATGCCGGAAGGCCCTTTCTCATTCCCAGACGGATACAATATTATTTTTTACGGTGGCGCGTCAGGCCGGCTACAACTTCATCCGCTGAAATCGTGCCGACGATCGCGCCATTGTCGACAACGCCGATCGCACCGGAATGTTTAGCCAGCGCATCGAGGATGTCGATCAGCGGTGACGACGGGCGGGCGGTGGCGGCCACATTCAGGCGGCCGTTCCGCTCATCCACACCCGGCTTCATCACGTCGGCGGCGGTCAGCATGGAGATCGGGTTCATGTTCTGCACGAAATCCGCGACATATTGCGTGGCCGGCTGCTTGACGATCTGCTGCGGTGTGCCGCACTGGATGATGTGCCCGCCTTCCATCATGGCGATGCGGTTGCCGATGCGGAAGGCCTCGTCCAGATCGTGGCTGACGAAGAGGATGGTCTTCTTCAACCGGCTTTGAAATTCCAGAAGCTCGTCCTGCAGGCGGCTTCGGATGAGCGGGTCGAGCGCCGAGAACGGTTCGTCCATCAGGAGAATGGGCGCGCCGGTGGCAAAGGCCCGCGCCAGCCCCACGCGCTGCTGCATGCCGCCCGAAAGCTCCCCCACCTTCCGGTCGGCCCAGGCGGACAGGTTTACCAGTTCCAGCTGCTCGGCCACCATGCGCTTGCGCTCGGCTTCCGGCACGCCGGAAAGCTCAAGCCCGAAACCGACATTGTCGGCAACGTTGCGCCAGGGCAGAAGGCCGAATTGCTGGAACACCATGGAGACCGTGTGCATGCGCAGGTCGCGCAGCGCTTTTGCGGTCGAGCGATAGGGGTCAACATAGCCGGACTTGGTCTTCACGCCGACATTGCCGCGCACCACGGGTGCAAGACCGTTGACGGCCCTGAGCAGCGTCGATTTGCCGGAACCGGAAAGCCCCATGAGCACGAGGATTTCGCCCTCCTTCACAGAGAGCGAGGCATTGGCAACGCCGAGAACCAGCCCGGTCTCGGTGTTGATCTCGTCACGCGTGCTGCCCCGGTCTATCATGGGCAGCGCCGCATCGGGCCGGTCACCAAAGACGATATCGACATTTCCGAAGATGATGGCGTCGCTCATAGGTCATCCTCCGCGCCGGGCAGGCGGAACAGCCGGTCGAGAACGATCGCCAGTATGACGATGCACAACCCGGCTTCGAAGCCCATGGCAATGTTGACGGTGTTCAATGCACGCACCACCGGCACGCCAAGGCCATTGGCGCCGACGAGGGCGGAAATGACCACCATCGACAACGACAGCATGATCGTCTGGGTAAGACCCGCCATGATCTGTGGCGCGGCGAAGGGAAGCTCCACTTTACGCAGCACCTGTGATGGTGTCGCGCCAAAGGCAACGGCCGCTTCCACCAGTGCCGGCGGCGTCGAGACGATGCCAAGACGGGTAAGGCGCACGGGTGCCGGTATGGCGAAGATGACGGTGGCGATCAGCCCCGGAACCATGCCGAGACCGAAAAGCACCAGCGCCGGGATGAGATAGACGAAGGTCGGAATGGTTTGCATCAGGTCCAGTACCGGGCGCATGCCGGCATAAATCCACTTGCGCCGCGCCGCCAATATGCCGAGCGGTATGCCGATGATCATGCACACGGCGCTCGCGGCAATAACCAGCGCCCGCGTTTCCGTCGTCGCTTTCCAGTAGCCGAGATTGATGATGAGCAGAAGGCCGAGCGCCGTGAAGACAGGCATGCCGACCGAGCGGCGCGTCCAGGCCGAAAGAGCCGTCAGGATCGCGACGATGACGAGCGGATGCGGCGCCTGCAAAACAAAAAGCAGGGCATTGATGACGCTTTGGAAAATGAAAGAAAGCCAATCGAAGAAAAAAGCGAGATTGCCGGTCAGCCAGTCAATGGCCTCCTTGGCATATCGGCCGACGGGCAGGCGGTTTTCAGGAGCGCTGAGCCATTCCACGGTAGGAAAATACCTTTCGTCAAACAAATGCAGAAACGACGGCCGGCAGCGGGGCTGCCGGGCGCGGTGCTGGCACGTGACCTGCGATGCGACAAATTCGCCGGCTGAGATCACGCATGGGCATCGTTATTTCCAGCTGCAGTCCGGCCTGTCGCACAGGCCAGACGCAGTCATGCATAGTCTTGCGGCTTAAAGGCCCAGGGCCTTCTTCACGGCGGGCAAGGCATCAGCGCTGCCGTCCTTGGTCTTGACATTGGCGAGCCAAGGCTCGATCGCGGCCGGATTTGCCTTCAGCCAGGCGGTTGCGGCAGCTTCGCCTTCCAGACCGTCATTCAGGATCTTGCCCATGATTTCGTTTTCCATGGGCAGGGAAAATTGCAGGTTTTTGAGAAGAACGCCGACATTCGGGCATTCCTCGACGTAACCCTTGCGGACATTGGTGTAGATCGTCGCGCCGCCGAGATTGGGACCGAAGACTTCGTCGCCGCCGGTCAGATAGGTCAGCTTGAAATTCGCATTCATGGGATGCGGCTCCCAGCCGAGGAAGACGATCGGCTCCCCGGATTTTTCCGCCCGCGCAACCTGCGACAGCATGCCCTGCTCGGACGATTCGACCACTTCGAAGGCCTTCAGCCCGAACGTGTCCTTGGCCACCATGTCGAGGATCAGGCGGTTGCCGTCATTGCCGGGCTCGATGCCATAGATCTTGCCGCCGAGATCGCCGCTATGGGCTGCGATGTCCTTGAAATCCTTGATGCCGAGTTCGGCGCCCTTGGCATTGGTCGCAAGCGTATATTTCGCACCCGTCAGGTTTTCACGCAGCGTCTCGACCGACTTGTCCGCACGATAAGGCGCGATATCGCCTTCCATGGTCGGCATCCAGTTGCCGAGGAAAACGTCGATATCCTTGTTCTTCAGCGATGTGTAGGTAACGGGCACCGAGAGAAGTTTGACGTCGGTTTCATAGCCCAGGCTTTTCAGGAGCACCGTGGCGGTTGCCGTCGTGGCGGTGATGTCGGTCCAGCCCACATCGGAGAAACGCACCGTGCCGCAACTTGCCGGCTCCGCGGCACCGGCCGCGCTGAACGTCATGGAGGAGATTGCTGCGGCCAAGGCCAGACAGCGACTTCTATTTGCAAACATTCGCTTGCTCCCTGTTTTTTCGTTCCCTTGCCATTATCAATATCTGCCGGACACAATCAACTCGCGTGCATTTGCGTGCTTTGGCGCACCGTTTGCGACACAACGGTGAAAATAGGCGGTTTCAGCCGTGCAGCGCCGGAAATGATGGGTTGCGGAAATCTGTGTTTTTCCTGCTCCGGCACTTTTCAACCCGCTTCTTCGCCGTCAAAAGACGCACAATGCAGCATCCGCTCATAGACCGGAATCGATTCCGTGAGGCGCGATGTGCCGATTCAATAGGTTGGAGCATTGCTGCAAGGCGTCGAAAAGACGCGAAAGCGCTCCGGGAGTGGATAATGGCAAAACTCTATTTCAATTATGCGGCGATGAACGCCGGCAAATCGACCATGCTGCTGCAGGCTTCCTACAATTATCAGGAGCGCGGCATGCGCACGCTGATTTTCACGGCCGCCTTCGATGACCGGGCTGGCGTTGGCCGGGTCGCCTCGCGCATCGGCCTGTCTTCCGACGCGCGAACCTTCGATGACACCACCGATATTTTCGCCGAAGTATCGGCCCTGCACGCCGAAGCGCCGGTCGCCTGTGTTTTTGTCGATGAAGCCAACTTCCTGTCCGAACACCATGTCTGGCAGCTTGCCGGAATTGCCGACCGGTTGAACATTCCGGTCATGACCTACGGCCTGCGAACGGATTTTCAGGGCAAGCTCTTTCCGGCCTCCAAGGAACTGCTCGCCATTGCCGACGAGCTTCGCGAAATCCGCACCATCTGCCATTGCGGCCGCAAGGCGACGATGGTCGCCCGTTTCGACAACCAGGGCAATGTCGTCAGGGAAGGCGCGCAGATCGATGTCGGCGGCAATGAAAAATATGTGTCCTTCTGCCGCCGCCACTGGGTGGAAACCGTCAAGGGCGAATAGAGTATTTCCAGGAAGCCCCCGGTTCCGTCCGGAAACACTCTAACCCTGCGTCCGGTTGCCGCATTTGATTTTTCGCAAGGATGGTCTCCTGGCTCCTGCGCTAAGACCGCGAAGACACATTCGCGTGGATGTGCTTTCTCCCAGGAGCAAAAGATATGCACAACAAAACTGCCAGAATTGCCAGCCTCGCCATAGCAGCCGGCCTCTTTGCCTTTCCCGCCTTGTCGGCCGAAATCGAGGTGAAGATGCTCAACAAGGGCAGCGACGGCCAGGCGATGGTCTTTGAACCGGCAACCGTCAGGGCAGCCATCGGCGATGTCATCACCTTCGTCCCGGTGGACAAGGGCCATGATGCGGCAGCCGTCAAGGAAATGATCCCGGAGGGTGCCGCCGACTTCAAGGGCAAGATGAACGAGACGGTGAAGGTGACCGTCGACAAGGAAGGCGCCTACGTCATCAAATGCACGCCGCATCTCGGCATGGGCATGGTCGCGCTCGTCGTTGTCGGCGATGCCGCGCCGGCCAATCTGGACGCCGTCAGGAACGGCAAGCTGCCGAAAAAGGCCCGGGACCGGCTGAACGCAGAGATCGCCAAGCTCGGCCTCTAGCAACATCCTGAAGTGTCCGCGACCGGTGATGTTCGGTTAAGCCTGCTGCAAATACCGGAACGCCTGGCGCGGACCACAGGTTGAGAAAAGTTTCGCAATCATGTTGTATCCCGGGTAAGCGGGACATATCTGCAGGACAGTAGATGACCGCGGATTGATGAAGTGCCGGGGACGAGTGGCGCAGCCACGGGTTCCTTCCGGCATCCAGCCCCACGGGCAGAGGAGACCATGACGACATGATCGACCGGATCACCGCTTTGATTCAGGCAGCCTTCAGCGCCATCGGCAGGGCCGCCGGTCTCGTCGTCGCCTGGCTTTTGTGGCCTTTCATGGCCGCCCACGGCTGGTACAGCGGCCGCAACTGGATCATCAAGGGCCCGATCGCTCTGGTGCTCATTCTCCTTGCCGGCTTCTACGGATATTTCGTCTGGCAGACGCAGGTCTGGAGCAATTTCGACCCGGATTACATTTCCCGGTACAAGCTTGCCGAACGCACCGTGCCGCCCGGACAGGAATTGCCGGCCGCGACCCCGGCTGCCGCCGCCGGGGCAACCGGTGCTGCCGCAAACACCTCCGCGCCGGTGTGCCAGCGCTCTGCCATCGTTGATGCCGCTGCCGATCTTACCGATTTCAACGTCAATCAGAACGCGTGGATTTCCTCCATGCTGCTCTATCGTCTCGGCCTCTTCGGCATGGACTGGGACAGCACGCCGTTTCTCGACAACAAGGCGTCCTTCCAGCGCGGCGTGAACCAGGCGGTGCGCCGTACCTCGGTGGAACTGGTGGATACGCTCGGCCGTGTTCGCGGAACCTCCGGCATCAACAACAATCTCCAGGAAGCGCGTGGCAACATGCAGTTCAGCGAATATTCCTGGTATTTCGGCCTTGATCCCTTCGGCCCGAAGACGCCGACACCCAGCTATTATCGCGCCGCCATTCGCAGCCTCCAGGCCTTCAACGGCGAACTTGTCGCCTGCAAGGCCGTCTTCGATACCCGTGCCGACAACCTCATCCAGTTCATCGACCGCATTGCCGGCGATATCGGTTCGACATCCGCCATCCTGCGCGAGCGTTCGGAAAACTATAATGGCGGCTGGTTCGATACCCGTGCTGACGACCGTTTCTGGTTCGCCTATGGCCAGCTCTATGGCTATTACGGCGTGCTTTCCGCCGCAGGATCGGACTTCGCGCAGGTCATCCGCGAACGTAACCTGACCAATCTGTGGAACGACACGCTGCTTCAGACCCGCGCTGCCCTGCGCATCCAGCCGGCGATCATTTCCAACGGCGAGGAAAGCGGCTGGATCATGCCGTCGCACCTTGCCACCATGGGGTTTTACGTTCTGCGGGTGCGCTCGAACCTCGTCGAACTCCGCTCCGTACTCGACCGATAGGTAACGGAGCCGGCCTTGCCGCCGGCTCAGTCTATCAGGCGCTGGCGTATGGCCTTGGCCACCAGTTGCGTTCGGTTGACGCAATCGAGCTTGCGCATGGCGTTGTTCATGTAGGCGTTGACGGTGTGCTCAGAGATGGACAGAAGCTCGGCGATCTCCACCGACGTCTTTCCCTGCGCCGTCCAGCGCACCACCTCGAGTTCGCGTTTCGTCAGGGGCGACGGGCCTTTGGAGCCTGTGCGGCAAAGGCGGTCATAGGCCTCCAGCGCATGCAGCGCGATCATGCCCAGTTCGTTCAGCGACGCCTGTGACAGGGCATCGCGATCACCTGCGAAATTCATCAGATGGCGGTACCCGTTCATGCCGTTTACCGGCACCATGAGACCGGAGGTAATGCCGATGCTGCTGAGCGATGCCCCCGCCTCCATCAGCGTTTCGCAGGCAAGCTCCGCATCGTCGAGCGACCAATATTGCGGCATCATCGATGAGGCGCCGCGCTTGATGACCGGACAGTCGCCGAGCGCACCGTTCTTGGTCATCGCGTTCACGACCCAGACCGGCAGGCTGCTTTCCACAACCGTCGGCAGGGCATGGGCGTTGCCGAAACCCGGCAACCTCAGAAGGGTCACGTGGGAATAGCCGAAAGCCTGCATGACCGCCTGCAGCGCCACCAGCCATTGCTGCCTGTCGGCGGCAGCCGACAGATCACGGCAAAGGCTGTCCTGGCGCTCCGTCTTCAGCATTCAGGCGCCGCCACCGAGTGGGGGCGAGATACCCCGGAGGAGGGAACATACGGCTTCGGCAGACACGGTTTCGACCTTCATAACAAGCGGACCACCTTCATCAAAGCACAGGCTTTTCAGACTTTTCCTTTGGCTTCGCCATCAGTTTTTCCAGAAAACCGAGCATGACCGCCGAAACGACAAAGGCCAGATGAATGATGGTGAACCACATCAGCTGGCTGTCCGTATACTGGCTGGCGTTGAGGAAGATCTGCAGCAGGTGGATCGACGAAATCGCCACGATCGACGACGCGACCTTGATTTTCAGACTGCCCGAGTCAAGCTTGCCCAGAAACGAAACCTCGTCATCCGCCTGATCGAAGCGGCTGACGAAATTCTCGTAGCCGGAGATCATCACCATCACTATGAGGCTCGCAACCAGCGCAGCATCGATCAGCCCGAGCATGGCAAGGATCATGTCCGCTTCATCGTAAGTGAAAACGTTTTTCGCAACCTTCAGGAACTTGAGCGTGAAGGAGAAGGCGTAAACCGCCAGCGCCGCCACGAGCCCGAGATAAAATACAACGAGCAGCCAGCGGCTGGAGAGAATGATCCGCTCGACGAGCAGTTCAAGAGACTTCATTTCCGTATCCGATTAATGATCTGTTTATTGTTGGGGCATTCTTTCTTTCGCCATGTAAACTGGCTGCGAATATCCTAGCAAGCGGCAATGTCGGGACTTTGGCCGCATGGCGGCGTTTTCGCCCCCTATCCAGCGCTTTGCATGCGGCATGATGAAGCGTCACATTTTTGCAACGGACTGTTATGCTTTAAAACATGATGTAAAAAGTCATATATAATATGTTGACAGTTATCATCATGTTTTTTAGTCCTCCCTTATCGGCTCGCCCGTAACAATTCAAAACAGTTTCAGCCGCGACAGCAAGCGCGGCGCGTTTTTGCGCGCCGTGGTTTATGCGCGCGCCTACCCGGGGGTACTTTATGTCCATCTCGCGCACACATTCCGCGCTGCTCTTGTGCACTGCCATGTCTTTTCTGCCCCTTGCCGGGCCAGCGCGGGCGCAGGACGCCGCGTCGCAGGCGAACGGCACCACCACGCTCGAGAAGATCGTGGTCAAGGGCAAGCGTGTGAAGGGTGGCAGCGCTGTAGCCGACACCCCCCTTGCAACGGAAACGACGGCCGCGACGATCGAGAAGAAACAGATCACGAGCATCGAAGATCTGGGCCGCGTCGCACAGCCCGGCGTCTCGTTCAACCGCAGCACGGGTGCTGTCAACATTCGCGGCCTTGAAGGCGACCGTGTTCTGACCACCATTGACGGAATTCCCGTGCGGTATCTGTCCGACGCCACGCGCGGCGCGACCGGCGGCTTGGACTCCTTCAACTTCTCGTCGCTGTCCGCAGTCGACGTTCTGCGCGGTGCAGATTCAAGCCGCGCCGGTTCCGGCGCTCTCGGTGGCGTTCTCGGCTTGCAGACACTGGAGCCCGAAGACCTTATTCAGGAAGGCCGCGATTGGGGCGGCGTAGCCAAATTCACATTCGACAGCGCCGACACCAGCTATGAGCCATCCGTCGCAGTAGCAAAGAAAATCGAGAATACCTCGATCATGTTCCAGGGCGGCTACAAGAAGGGCAAGGAGCGTAAAACCAACGGCAGTGTGGATTCCTACGGTCCGACGCGCACGAAAGCCGATCCCTCGGATTACGATCAGCACAACCTTCTGTTCAAGCTGCGGCAGGATCTGGAAGGCGGCCATCGCATCGGCCTGACGGCCGAAAGTTTCCGCCGCGACCGGGACACCAACTCGAAAATCAACCAGGTTGCCGTGCTGGGTCCCCGCGACAACTACCTGCCCGGTGCTTATTTCACCAACAACGCAACGGCCCGCGACCGCATCTCGCTTGACTATTCCTATGATGCGACCGGCACGGATGGTCTGTTCGACAGCGCCTGGGCGTCGCTTTACTGGCAGAAACAGTCCCGCGAAACTGGCTACAATGGCTACCGCTCGACAACCGTCGTCGGCAATATCAGCCGCCTCAACGACTACGACGAAAACAGCTTCGGCCTTGTCGGCGCTCTGCAGAAGAAATTCGAGACCGGCCAGCTTAATCACGACGTGACGTTTGGCTTCGACCTTTCGAGAAGCACCTCTGAACAATATTCCTCCGGCGTCGACAATTGCCGACTGCCTTATACCGGCGCCTTTGCGGCATGCGCGAACCTCCACACCAACCAGGCCGATACGCCGAAGGTGGATAGCAGCCGGATCGGTTTTTATATCGATGACGAGATCGGCTTCGGCCAAAGCGGCTTCACGCTGACCCCCGGCCTGCGTTTCGACTGGGTGGAGCACACACCCAAAATGACATCGGAATATGCCCGCAACACCAACCGCCCTGCACTCCCGGGCGAGTTCGACGATGTGGCCGTCTCCCCGAAGCTGCGTGCAGGTTATGACGTTTCCGACAAGGTGGAACTCTACGCGCAATGGGCAATGGGTTTCCGCGCACCGAACGCCGGCGAATTGTATAGCGTTTTCGGCGGCCCCGGCACCTACCTGCGGCTCGGCAATCCCAATCTTGAATCGGAAACCAGCAACGGTTTCGAAATTGGCGCCAACCTGGGTGATGAGGACCTCGGCGGTCGCATCAATCTCTTCTACAACCGCTACAAGAACTTCATCGAAACCACCAGCCTCACCGCAAGCCAGGCGGCAGCGCTCGGTTATGATCTGAACAACTACCGTCAAGGCGGCATTACGCGCGGCGTCAATTTGGACCGTGCCCGTATTTACGGTGCCGAACTCTCGGCGCATGTGCGTTTCGACAATGGCTTCAGCCTGCGCGGGGGCCTCGCCTATGCCAATGGCAAGAACCTCGACAATGACACCTTCCTCCAGTCGGTCTCACCGCTGAAGGGTGTCATCAGCGCTGCTTACGACACCGAAACCTGGGGTGTCGGCATCGATTGGATCGCGGCTAACGGCGGACGCGGCAAGGACATCCTCACCAACGGTCAAAGAACATATTTTGCAACGCCGGGTTACGGCATCGTAGACCTGACGGCATGGTACGAACCCGAACAGGTCAAGGGTCTCCGCATCAACGCAGGCATCTACAACGTCTTTGACAAGACGTATTACGACTATGCCACTGCACGCACCGCCGGTTCGCAAGCGAATGAATATTATTCCGAACCGGGCCGCACCTTCAAAATCTCTCTGACCCAGAGGTTCTAACAAGGTCTCAAACAACAACTCCAGTCGGGGCGGCCTTCGGGTCGCCCTTTTTTGTCAGCGGCAGTAGAGATAGTCACCCTTTCGTTCCAGCACGTCGAGATGCAGGTGATCCTGATGGGTGGCGTCGCTGCCGGGGGACAGAACGGTGCGGAAGAACAGGCAGGCGGCGGCTGTAATCGCACGCTGGAAGGCACCCTCCGGCGTTCCATCCTCGCCGCGCGGCTTCATCACCAGCGGCTCTCCCTTGTCGAAGGCGATGGTGGAAATATCCACGGCATTGCCCTTGGCGTGTTCGGAAATCTTGCCGTTTTCCGCACTGTTGCGGTTGCGGCAGATATAGGTCGAGGCATTGGCGATCGCCGTGACCTTTTTCTCTGGCAGGGCAAGCGCCGCCGCAGGCAGCATCATCTCCCTGGTCCAGCGCGATAGCGCAAGCGCGGTCTCGCAGCGCATGGTGCCGGATGGTTCAAGCTTGATGCCCGGCAGGACAACGGAAAGCTCGATCGGCGCTTCAATGCCGCAGCCCTGCTCCTCATCCCGGATCGGTTCAAGCTGCTTGAATTCCGCACCGATTTCTTTCAAGGCGCCGAGGCAAGCCTGCAAAGCGGCCGGGTCTTCCGGCTTCACCGGCTCCACCTGTTTCTCTTCAGGCTTTGCGGCCTCGTCAGCCGGTTTCGGTTGCTCTCCCTCCCTGCTTTCGCCTTCCTTGCGCTCTCCCTCTTTCGTTGCGCCATCGCCGCCTTTACCGGCTGGCAGCTCCTTGCCATCGGGTTGCGGCTCTTTCGGCACCTCGGGTTTGGGAGTGGGCTTTGGCGTTTCGCCCGGCTTTTGCATATCCTTGTCCGCCGGCTTTTCTGCCCCGGCGGGGGCTTGCCCCTCAACCGGTTTCGGTTGCGGCACAGGCACCTGCTGCGGCGGTTCGGAAGCGGAAATCAATACGAGGCTGATCACCAGAAGACACAGACGATGAAGCATTTTGCGGGGCACTCCTGACCGTTTCGGCAGGGCAGGAACGCGGCGGCGGCTGGTAAGGTTCATTCCGCCTTCGGAATCCCCTTGCCAAGGCCAATTGTGCACGCTAACAATTTTCCTATGAACATCGTGTCTATGAACATTGCTAACTGGTGGTGGAGCAGCTTTACGCGGCCTTGACCAGTCATGTCTTCAGACAAAGTCCAAGCCGCCCGAATTTTCAGGCGGCTTTTTTGTTATTCTGCCGCCTGTCATCGGGCCTGAAAAACGGGAAGTGCGAAAGAAATGGTAACGATTATTCAGGATGACGGAGCGGAAACCTACGAGACGAAAGGCGGCATCAAGGTCAGCCGAAAGCGCAGGCCTGCCGATTACGCCAGCGCCATCGACAATTACATCGAGAAGCTCGATTCCCATCGCGGCGCGGTTTTTTCATCCAACTACGAATATCCGGGCCGCTACACGCGCTGGGATACAGCCATTGTCGATCCGCCGCTCGGCATCTCCTGTTTCGGCCGCAAGATGTGGATCGAGGCCTATAATGGCCGCGGTGAAGTGCTGCTTTCCTTCATCACCGAGAAGCTGAAGGCGACGCCCGATCTTACCCTCGGTGCTTCCACCACGCGCCGTCTCGATCTCACCGTCAACGAACCGGACCGTGTCTTCACCGAAGAAGAACGCTCGAAAATCCCGACCGTCTTCACGGCGCTGCGCGCTATCGTCGACCTCTTCTATTCGAATGCGGATTCGGCCATCGGCCTGTTCGGCGCCTTCGGTTACGACCTTGCCTTCCAGTTCGATGCGATCAAGCTGTCGCTGGCGCGCCCGGAAGACCAGCGCGACATGGTTCTGTTCCTGCCCGACGAAATCCTCGTCGTTGACCACTATTCCGCCAAGGCCTGGATCGACCGTTACGATTTCGAAAAGGCCGGCGTGACGACAGACGGCAAGTCTTCGGAGATCACACCCGACCCGTTCAAAACCACCGATACGATCCCGCCCAAGGGCGATCATCGTCCCGGCGAATATTCCGAACTGGTGGTGAAGGCCAAGGAAAGCTTCCGCCGCGGCGATCTGTTCGAAGTCGTCCCCGGCCAGAAATTCATGGAGCGTTGCGAGAGCAATCCGTCGGCCATCTCCCGCCGCCTGAAGGCGATCAATCCCTCGCCCTATTCCTTCTTCATCAATCTCGGCCATCAGGAGTATCTGGTCGGCGCCTCGCCGGAAATGTTCGTGCGCGTCTCCGGCCGCCGCATCGAGACCTGCCCGATATCAGGCACCATCAAGCGCGGTGACGACCCGATTGCCGACAGCGAGCAGATCCTGAAACTGCTGAATTCGAAGAAGGACGAGTCCGAACTCACCATGTGTTCGGATGTGGATCGGAACGACAAGAGCCGCGTCTGCGAGCCGGGTTCGGTGAAGGTCATCGGCCGCCGCCAGATCGAGATGTATTCGCGCCTCATCCACACGGTGGACCACATCGAAGGCCGCCTGCGCGATGACATGGACGCCTTTGACGGTTTCCTCAGCCACGCCTGGGCCGTCACTGTCACCGGTGCGCCGAAACTCTGGGCCATGCGCTTCATCGAAGGCCACGAGAAGAGCCCGCGCGCCTGGTATGGCGGCGCGATCGGCATGGTCGGTTTCAACGGTGACATGAATACGGGGCTGACGCTGCGCACCATCCGCATCAAGGACGGTATCGCGGAAGTCCGCGCCGGTGCGACGCTGCTCAACGATTCCAACCCGCAGGAAGAAGAAGCCGAAACCGAGCTGAAGGCATCCGCCATGATCGCCGCCATTCGCGATGCCAAAGGCACCAACGCCGCCGCCACCAAACGTGATGCCGCCAAGGTGGGCACCGGCGTCACGATCCTGCTCGTCGACCACGAGGACAGTTTCGTGCACACGCTGGCGAATTATTTCCGCCAGACCGGCGCAACGGTGTCGACAGTCAGAACGCCGGTTGCGGCAGAGGTCTTCGATCGCTTCCAGCCCGATCTTGTCGTGCTTTCGCCCGGACCCGGCAGCCCGACGGATTTCGACTGCAAGGCGACGATCAAGGCCGCCCGCGCCCGGGACCTGCCGATCTTCGGCGTCTGCCTCGGCCTTCAGGCTTTGGCGGAAGCCTATGGCGGCGAGCTTCGCCAGCTTGCGGTGCCGATGCACGGCAAGCCCTCACGCATCCGCGTGCTGGAACCGGGCCTCGTCTTCTCCGGTCTCGGCAAGGAAGTGACTGTCGGTCGCTACCACTCGATCTTCGCCGACCCCGCCACCCTTCCGCGTGATTTCATCATCACGGCGGAAAGCGAGGATGGCACGATCATGGGCATCGAACATGCCAAGGAACCGGTGGCCGCCGTTCAGTTCCACCCCGAATCGATCATGACGCTTGGCCAGGACGCCGGCATGCGGATGATCGAAAATGTCGTGGTGCATCTGACCCGCAAGGCGAAAACGAAAGCGGCGTGATGACGGGCGATGGCGTCGTCACAATCGAGCCGATCCGCGCGGAGCACGTTGAAAGCTTTCACCGTGCTCTCGACACGGTGTCGCGCGAACGCAAATATCTGAGCTTTCTGGAGGCTTCGCCGCTTGAAGCGGTGCGCGCTTTCGTTCTCGACATGATCGAAAACGACCATCCGCAATTCGTGGCGATTGCGGATGGCGAAGTGATCGGCTGGTGCGATATTCGCCGTGAAAGTAGACCGACCCATGCTCATCGCGGCGCGCTGGGCATCGGCATTCTGCCGCCGCACCGTGACAGGGGGCTTGGCGCACGGCTTATGGGGCGCGCACTCGATGCGGCCCGCGAACTCGGCCTGCACCGCGTCGAACTCTGCGTGCATGCCGACAATGTAAGGGCGATTGCGCTCTATGAAAAGATCGGCTTCGTGCATGAAGGCCGGGCACGCGACGCCGTTCTGATCGACGGGCACTACACCGACAGCCTGCAGATGGCGGTCATCCTCGGCGATTAACCCCTCGGCAGCGAAGCCGAAATGCACAGTGCGAACTTCTTCAGAAGCTGCGTGTCAAAATGACCTTCCCGGCGCAGCATCCAGGTCAGGGCGTCATTTGCTGTCCACGGCTTCTTGTAGGGACGCACCGAGGTGACCGCGTCATAGACATCGCAGATTGCCGCGATCCGCGCGTAAAGGCTGATTTCGTTTCCGACGCGCCCGCTTGGATAACCGCCGCCATCTATCCGTTCGTGATGATTGAAGCAGACGTCGAGAACCATGGCCGGCATCTGTTCATTGCGTGACAATATATCCCGGCCGAAAGCCGGGTGAAGATTGATGATTTCCCGCTCGCTGGCGCTCAGCCCTTCTGCCTTGTTGAGGATCGACGAGGGAATTTCCACCTTGCCGATATCGTGCAGCAACCCGCTGATGCCGAGCAGATCGACCGTTCCCCTGTCCAGTCCGAGATAATGACCGAAATGGATCATCAATCCACTGACGGAAACCGAATGCACGAAAGTCGTTTCGTCCTTCGATTTCAATCGGGTGACACCGATGAAAATCGCCGGGTTCGACTGGACCGCGTCGGAAATCTTGCCCGCGGCTGAAGCCATGCCCTTCAACGACACACAGCCGCCGGCTTCGGCAACCGCGAATGTCTCTGCGACTGCATCGGCGGCAGAGCGCACGGCATGGGTGACGGCAGCGATCGTTTCGGGGCAATTATCCGGTTTTGGCGCACCGGCTCCGGCCGAACGCGGCCTGCCATCAATGTCGCTACCCTTGGCGGTGTTGATGATGATGCTCTCAGCGCCGCTCAGTTTTAATTGACGCATCAATTCCTCATGCCGCAAAAGGAAACGGTGCCGCCGTAAAAAATCATTGTTCGAAAACGCTCCTTCGACCGCTTCGATAAACATGCCAACAGTCAATTGCTGGGTGGAAATTCGTTTGAGCATCAGACGCTTTTATTTTCCTTCCCGGGGATGGTAACCTCAACCGCTATCTTGGAAACGCCAGCACAGGACCGGCCCGCCCTTAAAGATGAAGTTACACTTTCCCAAAATTATTCAAATGCTGAACTTTAAATATAAGATAACACAAATATGAAAATTTTTTACTCCCGTTATATTTAAAACACAAAGAATTAACATGAATAACTCAAGAAACAACCCAAGAATGTAAATACTGTAAATTCTCGCATACGACGTAAACCAGGAGCCGAAGAAAACCCGCATGAATTCGAAACTTGAAACGCGCATCGATCAAGGTACAGGCCGTGAACCGGCAGATATGGTCCTAAAAGGCGGACGATTCTTCGATCTCGTGACGGGAGAACTAGTTGCCTCTGATATCGCCATCTGCGGCGATACCATCGTTGGAACCAGCGAAAGCTATAATGGCCGCCGGGAAATCGATATTTCCGGAAAAATCGTCGTTCCGGGCTTCATCGATACGCATCTTCATATCGAATCATCGCTCGTCACCCCGCACGAATTCGACCGCTGCGTCTTGCCCTATGGCGTCACCACGGCCATCTGCGACCCGCATGAGATCGCCAACGTACTCGGCGAGGAAGGGCTTCAGTTCTTCCTCGACAGCGCCATGGAAACCATCATGGACATCCGGGTGCAGCTCTCCTCCTGCGTGCCCGCAACGCATCTGGAAACCTCCGGCGCCGATCTGCCGATCGAAAAACTGCTGCCGTTTCGCAATCATCCGAAGGTCATCGGGCTTGCCGAATTCATGAATTTTCCCGGCGTCATCCACAAGGACCCGGTATGCATGGCGAAGCTGGAAGCCTTTCAGGGCCAGCATATAGACGGGCATGCGCCGCTTCTGTCCGGAACGGCGCTGAACGGCTATCTTGCCGCCGGCATCCGCACCGAACATGAATGCACGAGCGCTGCCGAGGCGCTGGAGAAAATCCGCAAGGGCATGCATATTCTGGTGCGCGAAGGCTCGGTCTCGAAAGACCTTCATGCCCTGATGCCAATCATCACCGAGCGCCTTTCCCCTTATCTTGCGCTCTGCACGGATGACCGCAACCCGCTCGATATCGCCGAACAGGGCCATCTCGATTATATGATCCGAACGGCCATCGCCAGTGGCGTGGAACCGCTCGCCATCTACCGTGCCGCCTCGATTTCCGCCGCGAAGGCCTTCGGCCTGCGCGATCGTGGTCTCATCGCTCCCGGCTGGCGCGCCGACCTCGTGGTGATCGACAGCCTGCAGAACTGCAAGGCCGGCATGGTGCTTTCCGGCGGCCGTATCGTCGATGACGCCCTGTTTGCCACCCGCAAGCCGGTCGCGCCCGTTGGCCTCGACAGCGTCAAGGCAAGACCGGTGCTGGCCTCCCATTTCGGCGTACCGGTTACAGAAGGCCAGACCCCGGTCATGGGTGTGCTTCCCGGCAAGATCATCACCGAACATCGCCGCTATGTTCTACCGACGGACGGCAACCAGACGACCGTCGATCTCGAGAACGATATCATCAAGGTCGCCGTCATCGAGCGCCACGGCAAGAATGGCAACCACGCCAACGGCTTCGTGCAGGGCTTCGGCCTGAAAAAAGGCGCCATCGCCTCCACCGTCGGCCATGACAGCCACAATATCTGCGTTGTCGGCGTGAACGAGGACGACATGGCGCTGGCCGCCAACCGGCTCGGTGAAATCAAGGGCGGTTTTGTGGTGGTCGAAGACGGCGAGGTAACCGGCGAAATCCCGCTTCCCGTCGCCGGCCTGATGAGCCTCGAACCTTACGAAACGGTGCGCGATACGCTTCACACCCTGCGCAAGGCCGCCTATGCGCTCGGCACGACGCTGGAGGAACCCTTCCTGCAGGTTGCCTTCCTGCCCCTGCCGGTCATCCCGCATCTCAAGATTTCAGACATGGGCATGGTGGATGTGGATCGGTTTGCGCTGATCTGACGATGAAGCTTATCGGCCGGAAGCAGCGGAATACGCCTGATCTAGGTATCTAAGGCGGCGAGAGCAGACTTAGGTTTTCGTTTCTACGGGCCAGGTCACGTAATAATATTTGCCCGCGACCCTGCCAAAATAGGCGTGATTTCCCGTTGCCTTGTCGACATAGCTGCCACTTCCGTCCGATGCAAATTCCCGGAATGAGCATAAAAGAGCCGGAGTGACCTCACGGACAACGTTGGCGTGAAAACACCCGTTCAGGCAACGCGAAGCGGAAAGATTGCTAAAATGGCTGGCTTAAAAGCATCGACAAGTTATGACCCCGATGGCAGCAGCTTGCGGAAGTAAACCACCCGTTCGGTCTCCTCAAACCCCAGCGCCGCATGCATGCGGTGTGAATCGACATTGGCGATATCGGCATCGGAGGCAAGCTCGCTTACACCCTTGCCGACCGCCCAGCGGGTCACCTCGGCGATCAACGCGGCGGCGACGCCCTGGCCGCGAAAGGCCCCCTCCACATAGACGCCTTCAAGAAAGGCCACGGGCGAGGTGTCGCATCCGTTGACATAATCCTGTCGCAGGCTGACGTCGGCAAAACCGATGGCCACTCCGGCCAGATTATAGGCAATAAATCCGGCCTCGTTGTCGGAGAGGTCCTGCAATTCTTCGCTGTGTTCGGCAGGCGAGGCATCGGGCCATAAGCGGTGCCGCAGGAGGGACCAATCGTCCAACGATGCCGCGTCGGCTGCCTTGATGACGAATTGCCCGCTCATGCGACGACCCCGCAAAACACATCCAGCGCCTCAAGCTTCACGATACCGGCGTCGAACAACGGCTCGAAGCCCGGCATCGGCAGGATATCGGTGACCCGCATGCCCTTCGGCACCGGAAACTCTATCGCCTCGCGGGTCAGGTTGAAGACGAAGAGCAGTTTTTCATCACCCTTGTGGCGCGTGAAGGCCAGCACGTCGAGGTTGGTCTTGATGAAATTCATATCGCCGTCGCGCAGGGCACCATGGGTTTTGCGGAAGGACAAGACCGCGCGGTAGTGGTTCAGAACCGAGTCGGACTTCCGCTCCTGTGCATCCGCCGCCTGCATGGCGTGGGCATAGGGCACCGGCAACCACGGCTTTTCAGCGCTCGAAAAACCGGCATTCGGTTTACCGGTCTCCCACACCATCGGCGTGCGGCACCCGTCGCGGCCTTTGAAGGCGGGCCAGAAACGAATGCCGTAGGGGTCGCGCAAATCCTCGAAGGCGAGTTCAGCCTCCGTCAGACCCAGCTCCTCCCCCTGATAAAGACATATGGAGCCGCGCAGGCTGACAAGAACGCAGATGGCGAGCTTCCCAACCCGGGTCTGCTCCTCCGTGCCTTCAGAAAAACGGCTGAGGTGGCGCACCACATCGTGGTTGGAAAAGGCCCAGCACACCCATCCATCCGTCACCACCTTGCCGAAAGTCTCGACCGAGCCGCGCAGGTGTTTTGCGTTGAAATCCGGCCCCAGGAGATCGAAAGTATAGCACATGTTGAGCTTGTCGTTGCCGGACGTATAGGCCGCAACCGTCTTCAGCGATCGCGCGCCGTCTCCCACCTCGCCCACGGTGGCGCGGCCCTCATATTCATCGAGAAGCGCGCGGAAGCGCTGGAGAAACGCCACGTTTTCCGGCCGCGTCTTGTCGTAGAGATGATCCTGCATGCCATAGGGATTGACGTCGGATGCGTCGAGACCAAAACTCTCTTCGTCGAAAAGCGGCGGGTTGTCGCGCAAAAGCCTGTCGTGGAAATAGTGATTGACGGTATCGAGACGAAAACCGTCTACGCCGCGATCAAGCCAGAACCGTACGGTTTCCAGAAGGGCATCCTGAACATCCGGATTGTGGAAATTGAGGTCCGGCTGCGAGGCGAGAAAGCTGTGCATGTAATATTGCTTGCGCACGCCATCCCATTCCCAGGCCGGCCCACCGAACACGGAAAGCCAGTTGGTGGGTGCGGTCCCATCCGGCTTGGGGTTGGCCCAGACATACCAGTCGGCCTTGCTGTTGCTGCGGCTTGCACGGCTGTCCACGAACCAGGGATGCTGGTCGGATGTGTGCGAGATCACCTGGTCGATGATGACCTTCAACCCCAGCCGATGCGCCTCGGCCATCAGCGCATCGAAATCCGAAAGCGTGCCGAACATCGGATCGACATTGCAATAATCTGAAACGTCATAACCCATGTCGGCCATGGGCGAGGTGAAGAAAGGCGAGAGCCAGATGGCGTCTACGCCGAGCGAGGCAATATAGGACAGCCGCTTCGTCACCCCGGCAAGATCACCGTATCCGTCGCCCGTGGTGTCCTGAAAGGATCGTGGATAGACCTGATAGATCACCGCTCCCCTCCACCAGTCCGATTGCGCTTGGGATTTGTGGACCGGGGCATGGGTTTTCGGCATGAGCGATCTCCTGGTGAGGGTTGGCGCGAGAATATAAAGCAGCTGCCCTTGCGTAAACCGGAACTTCGCAAATGCCCAAAATCACCTCGAAGCGGGCTTGTCAGGCACCGCCTGTCGTCGTAATCCCGAAGATGCAGCAAGAGGAGGACGATGGCGTGGGCGGACGGTTTCTGTCGATTGGCGAATGCATGGTGGAACTGTCGCAGGCCGGAAACGGGCTTCTGCGCAAGGGTTTTGCTGGCGATACCTTCAATACGGCCTGGTATGCGCGTGCCTGCCTGCCGGAAGACTGGTCCGTGGATTATTTCACAGCGCTCGGCGACGATCCTCTTTCGGAAGACATGCTGGCCTTCATCGCGGACGCCGGCATCGGCACGGAAAAAATCCGCCGCATCAAGGGTGGCACCCCCGGTCTCTACCTGATCAACCTCAAAGATGGTGAGCGCACCTTCAGCTACTGGCGCAACGCCGCTGCCGCAAGACAGCTTGCCGCCGATGCGGATCACCTGCGCAGGACGGTGGAAAGCGCCGACGTCATCTATTTCTCCGGCATCACGCTTGCCATTCTCTCCTCGCCCCACGATGTCGATACCTTCCTGGCCGAACTGCGCCGGGCGAAAGCCGCCGGCAAACCCGTGGTCTTCGACCCGAACATCCGCCCGCGCCTCTGGTCCGACAAGGATGCGATGCTGGAGACGATCACCAACGGCGCGCGCGCCGCAACGCTGGTCATGCCGAGCTTTGACGATGAAGCCAGCCACTTCGGCGACGGCGCCGTGGAAGTGACCATCGACCGCTACCGCGCGCTCGGCGTCGCCAATGTCGTCGTCAAGGACGGCGCAAAGGGCGCGACGCTCGATTTCGGCGGCAGCCGCAGCCATGCGCCGGCCGTGGAGGCCGTGGAAGTGGTGGACACGACGAGCGCGGGTGACAGCTTCAACGGCGCGTTCCTCGCCCGTTATGTGACGGGCAGCTCACCGCAAGAGGCGGCCGTCTTTGCCGCAAGAGCGGCCGCAACCGTCATCGGCCACCACGGCGCGCTGATCAGCCCCGAGCTTCTTCCGCTGGTGGGATAACGTTCAGCCAAACTGAGCGAACGCCGATTTTCGGGGGTGGGCTACCCCGCGCTCCCTCATTCCTGTGCTTGTCACAGGAATCCAGCCGACGCGCGTCTGCGCGGCGAGAGGAGTGTTTTCAGCCCAAGGACTTGGCCCGGCTGGATCTCTGTGACAGGCACAGGGATGAGGACAAAAGAGAACATTGCGGACAACCGCAAGCTTCAAATATACCGCGCTGAAGCCAATAACTACGTCACCCGCCGTGTGCCTTGAAACTACACACAGAGGCCGCTTCTCTACCCTCATTCACCCTGACATGATCCTGTAACACGCACGCCGCATATACGGGCGGAAGCCGGGTGGTGGGGAATCGCCCGTGCGCAGATGAGCAGGATCAGTGTTTCATGACGAGAATCACGATTGTCACAGATGCCTGGCACCCGCAGGTCAACGGCGTGGTTCGCTCGATAGAAAACACCAATACCGAACTTGCGCGGCTGGGCGTGGATGTGCGCATGGTCACGCCGCAGAGCTTTTACAGCATCCCCTGCCCGACCTATCCGGAAATCCGCCTGTCGGTCGCAGGCTATCGCCGTGTCGCGGCGGAGATTGAAAAGAGCCAGCCCTCCTTCGTGCATATCGCCACCGAAGGGCCGCTGGGTTTCATGGCGCGGCGCTGGTGCGTGAAGAACCACATGCGTTTTTCCACCAGCTATCACACCCGCTTTCCCGAATATGTGGCGGCGCGCTTCCCCGTCCCGGAAAGCTGGCTTTATGCTTTCGTGCGCTGGTTCCACAATGGCGGCAACACCTGCATGGTGGCCACCCCGAGCCTTGAGACAGAGCTGGAAGCCCGTGGCGTCAAGAACCTGAAGCGCTGGAGCCGCGGCATCGATGCCGAACTGTTTCATCCCCGCCCGAAATCCACGCTGCCTTTTGATCTGCCGAGACCGATCTTCATGACGGTCGGACGCGTGGCTGTGGAAAAGAACCTGCCGGATTTCCTCGAGCTCGACCTGCCCGGATCGAAGGTCGTCATCGGCGATGGCCCTGCCCGCCACGAATTGCAGGAAAAATATCCCAGCGTGCTGTTTACCGGCGTCAAGACCGGCGAAGAGCTGGCCGATGCCTATGCGCAGGCCGATGTTTTCGTTTTCCCCTCAAAGACCGATACATTCGGCAACACCATTCTCGAAGCGCTGGCGAGCGGCGTGCCGGTGGCCGCCTTTCCGGTGACCGGCCCGATCGATATTCTCGGCGGCAACCCTGCCGCCGGCGCGCTGGACAATAATCTTCGCGATGCCTGTCTTGCAGCACTCAATTGCTCGCCGGAGGAGGCACTGGCGCTTTCCAGAAGCTACAGCTGGGAGAAGGCGTCACGGCAATTCCTCGACAATGTCATCCACGCCGCCGGAAAATCGCTGCCGCTCCTGTCGCGTTCGCAGCTTGCCTGACACGAATACGCGTCGATCCCCGACATTTTATCGGCGGACGGTAGACGAAACGGAGCGGCGGTGTCACAAGACGGTCAGGACGCGACCGCCGTTATCTATAGAACGGGGTCGGGCTGCTGATTGACGTCAGGCGGCTGCCGCGAGGACACGCTGGCCGTCCTGTTTCCTGATGATACCTAGCCATACCCTTCGAAACGCCGCTTCAGGGCAAGGGAAGAAGCTCTTTTTGTTGGGCTGCGCTCCAATGATTAATCTTCTCGACAATGTCCTTGGCAGCCATCGGCAAGGCACTGTTGGGTATGACAACCACCGTTCCGTGGAAAACCAGCACCAGACTGTCCGGCGGCGTGATTGCGAGATGATAGCGTGCCCAGCTCAGCTGCACGGTATCCAGTCGTGTGACCTGCTTGTAGCCGTCAGGTCCGATCTCGATCTGCGAGTGAGGCGAATACATTCGCTCATTTGCGATATTCCAGTGCGCCAGAACCTCGTAATAGGATTTCGCTTCCCTTTTTGCGCCCTGCCAGATGATGTACCAGATGACAAGAGCCACAAACGGCGCGGGTGCGAAGACCCAATAACCGACAACCGGCCAGACGCCCGGGAACCACGGCAGGCTCATGGAATAGATAAATCCGGCGGCCAGTCCCGCAAACAATGACAGCTTGACCCTTGCCGAGGCAAAGTGGCGAGCCCAGGCCTTGTCGAAAATCATGCTGTAATTTTCATAGGCCTGATTTTGGTAGCCGTAGACATAGGCGGGGACATGTTTCGGGTCGGGCGTGAAGCTAATTGAAATGGTGTCATCGGCCATAGGAGCACATCAATCCCGTCGCTGTTGAAGCTCAGTCTTGTAGCAACGATTGCCCTTATAAATCAAAAAGCCTTTTGCTGCCAAAACCTTCTGGGTCGAGCTCGCGCGGCGTAGCTTGCGTTCACCATGCTCCGGTGAGCATTTGGCCGGAAAGCGGCACCGTCCGCGCCTTGCCGTCCCGATCCTTCACCGAAAGCGATGCGGCCATCTGTTTTGGCGATTTGCGGAACCAGTTGGCGGCAACGCTTGCCATATCGCCGATCATCGCCTGTCTGTGCCAGTCGGCGAAGCGCTTGGCCGTGGCTTCAGGCTCGGAGCGGTAGAAGAAATCGCCGGATTGCCCGAGATCGTTGATGGATGCCGACATTGCCGACAGAGGACGCTGAAACATTTTCGCCGGCACCGAAAGGGCATCGGACCCTTGTGAAAAAGCGGGCGCCATGAAGTCGATCGCCCATCCATCCGCCTCCACCCAGCAATGGAAATTCTCGCCCGCACCCGTCACATAACCGTCTTCGCGGTGATCGGCGAAAAGCAGGACCGTACCGCCCAGATTATAGGCGGCGAGCCCGCCCTTCGGCACGGCCTTGACCTTGTAATGCTGCTGCAGGATGAACGCGCCAAAGGTGCTGAAATACATGGAGGCCGAAGCGGGATCGGCATTCTGGCTGACGAGCAGGCTGTTGATGACCCGGTAAATCCGGTGATAGTCCGTCTGCTTGATCAGCATGGTTTTAACTCTTCAAAACAAGGCGTTGGATGAGCGCCCGCCGCTTGTTTCTTCTCCCCGAGGGGGAGAAGTCCGCGGCAGCGGTATGAGGGGGCGAGGCCAGCGATATGCGGAGAGCTTGCCCCATCATCCGACCCTTCGGGCCACCTTCTCCCCGATGGGGAGAAGAAATACGCAGCGACCCTTCACGTCAAAATCAACGCCTCTTCTTCGCCTTGCTCTCGAACGGATTATCCGAGCCACGATAATGCACGCGGATCGGCACGCCCGGCATGTCGAAATCCTTGCGCAGTCCGTTGACCAGGTAACGCGTATAGCTTTCCGGAATGGCTTCCGGCCTTGTGCAGGAAATCATGAAGGCCGGCGGGCGGGCCTTTACCTGCGTCATGTACTTCAGCTTGAGACGGCGGCCGGAGACGGCCGGCGGCGGATGCTGCGTCGTCTGCGAATCCAGCCAGCGGTTCAGCTTGGCAGTCGAGATACGGCGGTTCCAGATCTTGTCCGTATCGATGATGTTCTGCATCAGCCGGTCTAGGCCGTAGCCCGTCTGACCGGAAATCGGAACGGCACGGATGCCGCGCGCCTGCGGCAGAAGCCGCTCGGTTTTTTCGCGCAGATCGGCAAGAAATGCCTGCGGGTCTTCAACCAGATCCCATTTGTTGAAGGCGAGCACGGCGGCGCGGCCTTCGCGGATCACGAGGTCGACCAGCTGCAGATCCTGCTTTTCGAAGGGGATGGTGCTGTCGAACACGATCACCACCGTTTCCGCAAAGCGGATGGAGCGCAGCGAATCCGCCACCGAAAGCTTTTCCAGCTTCTCTGTCACCCTGGCCTTGCGGCGCATGCCGGCCGTATCGAACATCTTGATGGTGCGGCCACGCCAGTCCCACTCGACGGAGATACTGTCGCGGGTAATGCCGGCTTCCGGGCCGGTCAGCAGGCGGTCTTCGCCAAGGAAACGGTTGATGAGCGTGGACTTGCCCGCATTCGGCCGGCCGATGATGGCGACGCGCAGCGGCTTGGTCTCGTCATAGACGGGCTCTTCGTCTTCCTCTTCCTCGCTGCCGGGCTCAGGGCGCGGAAGAACGATATCGGTTTCCGCCTCGTCCACCTCAGGCGGGAAAGCGACATCTTCACCGATCGCCTCGACGATGGCGTCGCGCAGGTCGATCATGCCCTGGCCGTGTTCGGCAGAGATGGCGCAGGGGTCGCCGAGACCCAGCGTGAAGGCGTCGTAGAAGCCCGCATCCGAACCGCGCGCCTCTGACTTGTTGGCCACCAGAACCACCGGCCGGCCGCGACGGCGCAGCATTTCCGCCAGCGTTTCATCGGCCGGCGTCAGGCCTGCCTTGGCGTCAACGACGAAAAGCGTGACATCGGCTTCGTCAATCGCCGCTTCCGTCTGCGCCCACATGCGGCCCTGAAGCGTTTCCGGCCCGGATTGCTCCAGACCGGCGGTATCGATGATGGTGAAGCGAAGATCGACAAGTTTCGCCTCGCCGGGGCGGCGGTCACGGGTCACGCCCGGCGTGTCGTCCACCAAGGCGAGCTTCTTTCCGACCAGACGGTTGAAAAGCGTGGACTTGCCGACATTGGGGCGCCCGACTATGGCGACGGTGAAGCTCATTGATCTTTGTTCCTTGAAGCAAGTCTGCCCAAAACGTTACCTGTTTTGGGCAAAAGACATGCGTAAAATAAAGAGTTAGATCGCTTTGGCAATGCGGAGAAATGCCGGGGCGATCTCACGTGGCGAAGCGGCGTTAAGCAGCTTTGCCTGAAGCGGTGATGTTGTCGAGCATGATCTGCGCGCGGTTCGTCACGTTGCGCGGTGCCTGCGCATCGCCGACGATCTGCTCGAACCATTGTTTGGCCTTGACGAAATCGCCGGCCTTGTAAGCGGCAAGACCGAGCGCCTCGCGGGCGGACGCACGCATGGTCTGGCCTTCGGCGCTGAGCGGTTCGGCCAAGGCGACGACCTGATCATAGGTGCCGTTGTCGACCAGGAGCCACGCCGCACGCACCTTGGCAGTATCGCGGAAGACCTGGGGTGCGGAGGTATCATTGCCGATGGCGGTGAAGGCGGCGATGGCGCCGGCCGCATCACCCTTCTGCGACAGCAGCGTGGCGGAACGGAACTTCGCCAGAACAGGATAATTGCCGTGGCCGGACGTTTCGAGATCGGCAAAGGCCTTCAGCGCATCGTCCGTCTTGTTTTCCGAAGCGAGCTTCAGCGCCGCAAGGAATTGGTCGCCGGAATTGGAAGCGCGGCTGGTGTTCCAGTATTCGTAGATGCCGGCGCAGGCAGCGCCCACAACCACGAGAATGGCGGCGCCAACGACCACGATACCGTAACGGCCCCAGAAGCGCGACAGCTGCTCGGAACGGATCTGCTCGTTCACTTCGCGGATAAAGGTATCATTCTCGTTTGCCATCAAATTCTCCGTTACCCGCGCGGAGATCGTCACCGATCTATCCGTCCGCGGACATACCAAGCCGCTTACCCGGGCAAGCAAAAGCGAAGTCGACCGGGTCATGGTCGGCCTTCTAGCCTATTTTGCCTGATATGTAAGGGGGAAACGTCGATTTCCTACATGGCGATCGGCTGAACGCCGATCAACCATTCGTGCAGTTTCAGGATGAAAGCCCCCCAGAGAACGATGCCGCCGACAACGGCCACCAGATCATACCGGCTCGAAACGAAGTCCCGCACCACTTTTTCTCCCGCCCTTTCCCGACGCTTCAGCGAAATCCGCATCACAACGCCCCAGGCGAGGAACGACGCAAAGAGGAGGATCGAAGAGGTCTCGCCATTGGCCAGGAGATGGGCGAGCGCCCAGATCTTGACCGCAAGAATGAGCGGATGCTTGGTTTTAGTGGCAATGTGGCCAGCCGGTATGAGGCTGGCGATAAGACAGATCATCGCGGGCAGCATCAGGGTCACGGCGAGATGGCTCGTCCAGACCGGCGGCGACCAGAGCATGCCGGTCTCCTGCCGCGCCTCGCCAAAGGCATAGATGACGAGACCGAGCGTAACGAGGCTCGCAAGAGAATACAGGCCCTTGAAAGGCCCCTCTCCCAACTTTGCGATCATCCGCGCGCGAAATTGCGGCGCAAACACCTTCAGAAGATGCGTCAGGAAAAACAGGGCAAGACAGATTACGAGAAAGAGCATGGAACGTGGTCCCCCGATGGAACGAAAGCGGCGCTGTCACCGCGACGCAGAAACGAATTAGGCTGAAAGACGTAAAAAAGCCAGTTTATTCAAAGCTTCGCCTTATTCCACCCGCAAAAGGCCATGGTGTTTCATATGACGGATGACTGATGTATCGCCCCTTTGCCGCCTTTTCCCTGTCGCTCTGCCTTGCCCTTCCCGCTTTTGCCGAAAATGCGGAGAAGCCGAAGCAGCTCGTCATCGTCTCCTTCGACGGCGCGGGCGATAATACGCTGTGGGAAAGAAGCCGCGCGACGGCGAAGGAGGTCGGCGCGCATTTCACCTATTTCCTCGCCTGCACGCTGGTGATGGACCGCAAGACCAGCGCCAAGACCTATCAGGGCCCCGGCCAGAAGGCCGGCCGCTCCAATGTCGGCTTCGGCCAGTCGCAGGAGGAGGTGGAAGCCCGGCTCAGAAACATCTGGGCGGCCTATCGCGAAGGCCACGAAATCGGCAACCACACCTGCGGCCATTTCGATGGCGGCCAATGGAGCGCCGAGCAATGGGACGGCGAATTCACCACCTTCACCAGCACGCTGGAAAACGCCTGGCAGATGATCGGCAAGAAGGGTGAGGAACCTGAGGGCTGGCGCGACATGGTGAAAAAGATCCACGGTTTTCGCGCGCCCTATCTCTCACAGGGGCCGGCGCTGACCGCCGCGCAGAAAAAGCACGGTTTCGTTTATGACGCCACGAGCGTCACCAAGGGGCCGGAATGGCCGGTGGAGCGCGACGGCATCCAGCATTTCGGCCTGCCGCTCATACCCGAAGGTCCCGGCAACCGCCCGATCATCGCCATGGACTATAATCTCTTCATCCGCCACTCCATCGGCGTCGAGACGCCGGACCGGGCGCAGGAATTCGAGGAACGCGCCTATACGGCCTTCCGCAACGCTTTCGACAGGCAATATAATGGCGAACGCATCCCCTTGCAGATGGGCTTCCATTTCGTGAAAATGAACGGCGGCGCATACTGGAACGCCTATGAAAGGCTGCTGCGCGAAGTCTGCCGGAAAGACGATGTCGCCTGCGTGAGTTATGCGCAGGCCATGCCGATGATCGAGGCGCGCAGGAAACAGAAAACTGAGGGCTGAAAGCTCTCGTCATACAAAAAATGGCGACCGGTCGGCCGCCATGAGTTTGATGACAATCCCCTCTCCAAACTGGACGTCATCCTCGGGCTCCACCCGAGGATCCATGCTTTCAATCGACTGCGGATCCTCGTCTCAAGGCGAGGATGACGCAGGAAATTTTGCATATTAACTAGAATTAAAAAGGCGGCCAATCGGCCGCCTTTTTTCGTCAGGGTTTGTTGGCCGCCATCTCTCCGGCTTCCGCTTCCCGCTGCAGATAGCGCTCGTCGATATCCGGCAGGGGCTGATCTTCGATCGCGGATTCGAACGCAACCAGACGTTTGCGGATCGAAAGAAGCTCGATGATCGTAGACCAGGAACTTACCAGATACTGGAAGCTGTCGCTGACCTGTCCAAAGGCGGTGGCAATCTGCTGCCAGATGCCCATCGTGATCTTGGCTGCCACGATGGTGGGGATGAGCATGAATGTCAGAATAAGGGCATCAAGTTGGCCGAACGTGTAGCGGGCAACGTTGAAATAGAGATAGTGGAAATACATGCGGAAGTAATTTTTGCGCACATTCGCAAAGAGTTCCCGCATGGTCGGTGGCTGAGCACGGTCTTCATGGTCCTCACCATAGACCAGTTCCTTACGAAAAGCCGCCTCGACACGCTGGTTGCGGAATTGCAGCCCCGGCAGCTTCATGCCGACCACGGCGAGCAGCACCGTGCCGAAAACAGACCACAACAGCGCAAGCCAGAAAAGCGAATGCGGAATTGCGCCGAGGAGGGGTAGCTCCGTGACATGCGCTGACATCTGAAACAGAAGAGGCAAGAACACGACCAGCGTCATGACCGAGTTGATCAGGACGACACCGAGCCCCTCGACAATCGAGGCAAATCGCATCGTATCTTCCTGCACACGCTGCGAGGCACCTTCAATATGACGCAGCTTCTCCCACTTCGACAGGTAGAAATCATTCATCGCGGTGCGCCACCGGAACACATAGTGGCTGGTGAAAAAGGCGGTGATGACGTTCATCGCCACGCCAACCATACCGATTTCGAGAAAACGCAACTGAAGTGAATAGAACTGCGACGCTGTGATGCCGGGCTGGCTCTCCAGCGCACGCTGGAACAGGTCGAAGAAAGGACCACGCCAGTTATTTATCGCAACAGAAACCTGAACGGCGAAATAGGCGATGAAAATGATGAACGCCGAACCCCAGATCGACCAGTTTTTCC
Organism: Rhizobium sp. X9; assembly: GCF_018873185.1. Taxonomy (NCBI): domain Bacteria; kingdom Pseudomonadati; phylum Pseudomonadota; class Alphaproteobacteria; order Hyphomicrobiales; family Rhizobiaceae; genus Rhizobium; species Rhizobium sp. X9. The sequence continues at coordinate 2,143,034 of NZ_CP071311.1, forward strand.
ACGGATGATCTCTGGCAATGATTTGCCAGGTGACGCCGAATATCGCCACGAAGACCGTAAAATAGAGGTAGAACCAGACGTTATCGCGGGAGAAGAAATATGCGATGCCAAGCGGCGCGGTTTCCCCGGGCGCCAGAGGTGGCATTCCGAGAGCAGCACCCATTTGCGGTCCAACGCTGTACCACACCGCGATACAGACGACTGTCCACAGCGCAGCCGAGGTAAAAAACAATTTCGGTTTTGGGAAAAAGGAATGAAACACGTTTTGAACTCACGCGCGTTTGAAGTCAGCCATTATTGGCGAAGCACTTGTTGGCCCGAACCTAGGGCAGAAATTTGTGCACAGCAACGGAGAAGCGACGACCTTAACAAGATGTAAGGCGCAGATGGCGCCGCAATCCCCGCAAAATACCGTGAATCAGGCCCCGGCGAGGATGCTTAGCGTTGCCGCTCCGTGGCGAGAACCGGCAGCATCAAAAGAATGCTGGCGACAAGCACGGCGGATGCGAGAATGCTTGGCGCGGTAAAACTTCCCGTCACTTCGGCAATCCAGCCGGCGGCGAGTGGCCCGACGATCTGCCCCGTACCGAAGGCCGCCGTCATCAGCGCGAAGGCGCGGCGCGGGCTTGGCCCTGCAAATTCCCGGCCGAGCTGCAGGCCATAGGCGGTAATGACCATGAAGGTCAGCCCCAGAAGCAAGCCGCCCGCCAGCACACCCGGCACCGGCGGCAACATGACGGACGCAAAAACGCCTGCGGCCTCCAGGGCAAGAACGATCACGAAGGCACGCTTCAGCCCCTGCGACTTCAAAACCGGCTTCCAGAGGAAAAGCGAGACGGCGGCGGCGCAGCCCGTGACGAACCAGGCCAGAAACTCCACGAAAGCACCGGCGGCGGCCATGCGGGCAATCGCGACGATGAAGGTGGCGGTGATGACATAACCGAAGCCGAACAGCCCATAGGCAAGCGTCGTCAGAAAGAGCGGCTTCGTCCATTTGAGCGGCGGCTCCGCCAGCGAAGAGGCATGCCGGGGAGGCCCTGCGGGCAGCACCCGCCAGACAAGAAGGAATGTCGCGAAGGAAAAGACGGCGCCTGCGATCCACTCCTGTCGCCAGGAAGCGCCGCCGCCATCAAAAACGACGCCGATGAGATAGACCACGAGCGAGGAAATTGCGATGCCGGCACCGACACCGCCATAGTGCAGCGCCTGAATATGGTCCTTGCCCGCCTTCATGGCATGGCCGATGACGATCTGCGACGTGAAGATCATGGTCAGCGCACTGGCGACACCGGCCAGGAACCGGATGACGGTAAAGGCCGCAACGGAGTTGAAGGCGGCCATGGCAAGCAGCAGCGTGGCCGTGGAAAACAGGCCGCAAAGCGCGACCAGCCTTTCCCGTCCCGAGCCCCACGAATAGGCGGCGAGAACCGCACCCGCCAGATAACCGGCGAAATTCCCCGCCGCGACGATACCCGCATCGCCCGCGGAAAGCGGAACATCCGCCATCATGCCGGGAAGAATGGGGGTAAAGGAAAAGCGGCCGAAGCCCATGGCGGACGCCATCATCAAGGCGCCGGCGAAACCGAGCGCAGTCAGATGTTTCGGGGAAAGTGGCTTGTCGATGCTCATGCTTGGCTTATCGCAACCGGGCGGATAAGCGACAAGCGAGTTATTTTGATCGGCGTTATAAGCGGTCTTTATTGGGACGAGATGCAAGAACCCTGTCGCCTGCGCATCCTCATCCACCCTCATTCCTGTGCCCGTCACAGGAATCCCGCCGACGCGCGTCTGCGCGGCGAGAGGGGTCTTTTCAGCCCAAGGACTTGGGCTGGCTAGATTCCTGTGACAAGCACAGGAATGAGGGTGAAGAAACGTCGATTAATAGAGCGCAAGCCTCGTGACTGACGCACCAGGCCACGGCATTACGCCGCACACAATGGCGCCTTCACCCCTCACTCCGCAAGCGTCAGAACCAGCGGCCCGTTTTTCGTCGCCACGACGGTATGTTCGTATTGCACGGTCGGCGCACTCGGGTCGCTGTAGAGCGTCCACGGATCGTCGTCGCCGTCTTCGGCCCAGTAGGCGCCTGTCGACAGGAAAGGCTCGACGGTGAACACCATGCCCTCTTTCATGATGCGCCGTTCGTCCTTGTCCGGCCAGGTTGCCAGTTCCTTCGGCTCCTCGTGCAGGGAACGGCCGATGCCGTGGCTCGCCAGATTGGTGATCAGCGTGTAGCGGTTCTTTTTCGCGAAGGAGCCGATGGCATTGCCTATGTCAGCAAAGGGCCGCCCGGTTTTCACCTGCTGCAGGCCCGTCCACATGGCGCGCTTGCCGTCGCGGCACAAGCGCTCGATCTCTTTCTTCACCGGCGGCACGGCGAAAGACGAGCCCGTATCGCCGAAGAAACCGTTCTTCACCGCCGAGACATCGATATTGACGAGATCGCCCGCCTTGATGATGCGGGGGCCGGGAATGCCGTGCGCCACTTCCTCGTTGACGCTGATGCAGGTCGCGCCGGGAAACTGGTAGCAGAACTCCGGCGCCGATTGCGCGCCATTGTCCTCCAGCACCTTGCGGCCGATAGCATCCAGCTCGGCGGTGGTGATGCCGGGTTCCAGCGCATCCGCCATGGTCTGCATGGCCACGGCGCAAATGCGGCCGATATCCTTCAGCAAAACCAGTTCTTCGTCGGTGGAGATGACCATGTTTCTGTCCGTCGTTCCGAATGGCGGGTATCGAGATACCCGCCTTGGTAATAATCAGGCCGTGGCTTTCACCGGATCGGCGCTCCCCGTCAATTCTTTTCTGACAATCGGGGCGACTTTCGTACCATAAAGCTCGATACCGCGCATGATCTGGTCATGCGGCATCAGGCCGATGGCCATCTGCAACAGGAAACGGTCATTCCTGAAAACGCCGTGCGCCTTGATTATCTTTTCCGCCACCAGTTCCGGTTCGCCGAGGAAGAGATTGCCTTCCGGCCCGCGCGACGCATCGAAATGTGCGCGGTTCGTCGGGCCCCAGCCGCGCTCGCGACCGATCCGGTTCATCACCTCCGCCTGCGGCCCGTAAAACTGGTCCGCCGCCTTGTCGGTGGTGTCGGCAATGAAGCCGTGTACGTTGATGCTGGTGCGCAGCTTCGTCTTTTCCTGCCCCGCGCGGCGCGCCGCTTCATGATAGAGATCGAACAGCGGCGCGAAACGGCGATATTCGCCGCCGATGATGGCGAGCGCCACCGGCAGCCCCATGGCCCCTGCCCGCGCCACCGATTGCGGCGTGCCGCCAACCGCGATCCAGACCGGCATACGCTCCTGAAGGGGACGCGGATAGACCCCGCGCCCATTGATGGCCGGGTGTTTGGTGCCGGACCAAGTGACGATCTCGTTTTCGCGCAGCGCCAAGAGCAGATCGAGCTTTTCGGAAAACAGCACGTCATAATCTTCGAGGTCGTAACCGAACAGCGGGTAGGATTCGATGAAGGAACCGCGCCCGGCCATGATCTCGGCGCGGCCGTTCGACAGCAGATCGACGGTGGAGAACTGCTGGAAGACCCGGACCGGATCATCCGAACTCAGAACCGAGACGGCGCTTGTGAGGCGGATGTTTTTCGTCTTCACCGCCGCCGCCGCAAGCACAGTGGAGGGTGAGGACGCGACATAATCCGGGCGGTGATGCTCGCCGAGGCCGAAAACATCGAGCCCGACCTGATCGGCAAGCTCGATTTCCTCAATGAGTTCCCGCAGCCGGCGCGCACCTTCCGGCCCACGGCCATCGGCGGGGTTGGGATTGACATCCGCAAATGTGTAAAGACCGAGTTCCATAGATGATACCTCTGTTTGATTGTCTGAGAGATAGGGACGGACGGCCCTTCAGACAAATGCAAAATCTGGCGCAAAATCTGGATGCTTAGCTTCGAAAAAATGGATGGGCGCGGCCGCTTTATGCCCCTTGCGGGCATCCCCCGAAATCGCGCCCGAAATGACGATTGCCAGCCCGCCCCCTTTGGGCATAACCTGCTTAAACATGTGCGAAGTAATGCAAAAAGGGGAAAGCATGCATCGGACAGTTATCGTGACAGGCTCCACAAGCGGTATCGGCCTTGGCATCGCACAGCGATTTGCGAGGGAGGGCGCCAATGTCGTGCTGAACGGCTTTGGCGACGAGGACGAAATTGAAAAACTCCGCCTTTTGCTGGAAGCCGAAAGCGGCGGGCGTGTGCTTTACCACCCGGCGGATATGACGAAACCGGACGAGATCGCCGACCTCATCAATTCCGCCAACGAAAAACTCGGTTCGGTGGATGTGCTCGTCAACAATGCCGGCATCCAGCATATCGCACCCATCGAGGAATTTCCCCCGGAGAAATGGGACTGGATCATCGCCATCAATCTGACCAGTTCCTTCCATACCATGCGGGCTGCGATACCGCTGATGAAGAAGGCCGGAAAAGGCCGTATCATCAACATCGCATCCGCCCACGGTCTCGTCGCCTCACCGTTCAAATCGGCCTATGTGGCGGCCAAGCACGGCATCATGGGCCTGACGAAGACGGCAGCGCTTGAACTTGCGCAGACGGGCGTCACCGTCAACGCCATCTGTCCCGGTTATGTGCTGACGCCGCTCGTTGAAAAACAGATACCGGAAATGGCGAAAGTGCGCGGCATCAGCGAAGAAGCGGTGAAGAACGATGTGATGCTGGAATTGCAGGCGACCAAGCAATTCGTCACCGTCGATGACGTGGCCGCCGCCGCGCTGTTTCTGGCAAGCGATGCCGCAAGCAACATCACGGGAACGCATATTTCCGTGGATGGCGGCTGGACGGCGCAATAATTGCCGGATTTTCTTTCCGTTATGGAAACAATGAATTGCCAAAACGGAAATCGATATACGCCTGCGGGCGTGCATATGATGCGCAGGGATAATGACAAGAAACCGGCTCGGCAGCCGGACAAAAAGCAGGGCATTGCATGAACGACGCGATCAGCTTCATCCTCAACAGCGAAACCATCTCGCTGAAGGATTTCGGACCGACAGACACGCTTCTCGACTATCTCCGCCTTCAAAGACGGTTGACCGGGACGAAGGAAGGCTGCGCCGAAGGCGACTGCGGCGCCTGCACGGTGCTGGTCGGGCGGCTGCTGGATGGTTCGCTGCGCTACGAAAGCGTCAATGCCTGCATCCGCTTTTTGGGCTCGCTGCACGGCACCCACATCGTGACCGTGGAGCATCTCGCCGCCCGCGATGGCACGCTTCACCCGGTGCAGCAGGCGATGGTGGATTTCCACGGTTCGCAATGCGGTTTCTGCACGCCGGGCTTCATCATGTCGCTTTACGGCCTCTGGCTTTCCAGCGAAAACCCTGCCCGCGCCGATATCGAAAAGGCGCTGCAAGGCAATCTCTGTCGATGCACGGGTTACGAGCCGATCGTGCGGGCCGCCGAAAAGATAGCCGCCGCCCGCCCGAGCGCGCTGTTCGACCCGCTGCAACGGGACCGCACCGATATCATGGCAAGGCTCTGGGCAATCCGCGCCAACGAGACGATCGTGGTGACGCGCGGCGAGGATCGGACCATCATTCCGGCGACACTGTCTGACCTCACCGATATCTATGCCGCCGAGCCGAAGGCAACCATCGTCGCCGGCTCCACCGATGTCGGCCTCTGGGTAACGAAGCAGATGCGGTCACTGAACCCCGTCATCTTCATCAACAATCTCGGGGACCTGCAGGGCATTGTCGTGGATGAGAATGGCGTCACGCTCGGTGCCGGTGTCACCTACAGCCAGGCCTTCAAGACCGTGACGGAACATTTCCCGCCGCTTGCCCGGCTGTTCGATCGTCTCGGCGGCGAGCAGGTGCGCAACATGGGAACCATCGGTGGCAATATTGCCAACGGTTCGCCCATCGGCGATACGCCGCCGGCGCTGATCGCACTTGGAGCAACGCTCACCTTGCGCTCCTCCTCCGGCAGCCGCACCGTGCCGCTGGACAGCTACTTCATCGATTATGGCAAACAGGACCGGCTGAGCGGCGAATTCGTCGAAAAACTCTTCATCCCGTTCCAGAAAGCCGAAAGCCACTACGCGGTCTACAAAATCTCCAAGCGGCGCGACGAGGATATTTCCGCGCTCTGCGCCGCCTTCAACCTGACGCTCGATGCCGACGGCACCGTCGAAGATATCCGCATCGCCTTTGGCGGCATGGCCGGCACGCCGAAACGCGCCGCGCATCTTGAGGCGGCACTTCTCGGCAAAGAGTGGTCACAGGAAACGATCGATGCGGCGCGCGATGCGCTGGACGAGGATTTCACCCCGCTCACCGACTGGCGCGCCACCGCCGAATACCGGCAACTGACGGCCAAGAACCTGCTGACGCGGTTCTTCCTCGAGACTTCGGGCGAAAAGCAGGAACTCAGCCGTTTCGCATTGGCGGAGGCGTGACGATGACGATGACGTTGGCGACACCCACAACCTCCCTCATTCCTGTGCTTGTCACAGGAATCCAGCCGGCGCGCGTCTGCGCGACGAGACAACCCTTTCAGCCCAAAGACTTGGGCTGGCTGGATTCCTGTGACAAGCATAGGAATGAGGGTTTATTGTCGCTGTCATATGCCGCAATTGATGAAGGGGAGGCTTGAACCATGGACACGACAAGCTTCGACAAGACCAAAACCGAAATCGACGGCCCTGTACACGCCTCGCTCCGGCACGATTCCGCCCATAAACATGTGACGGGCAGCGCCGAATATATCGACGATATTCCCGAACCCGCCGGCCTCGTTCACGGCGCGCTTGGCCTTTCCGACCGGGCGCATGCGGAAATCGTCTCCGTGGACCTGTCCGAAGTCGAGGCTACACCGGGCGTCCTGTGGGTCATGGCTGGCAAGGATGTGCCTGGCGAAAACGATGTCTCGTCAGGCGGACGTCACGACGAACCTTTGCTGGCCGAGACAAAGGTCGAATTCCACGGCCAGCCGATCTTCGCGGTCTTCGCCGAAACCCGCGATATAGCCAGAAAGGCGGCCCGCAAGGCGAAGATCACCTACAAGGACCTGCCGCATTTCACCGATATCGACACGGCGATTGAAAATGGCGGCGCGCTCGTCATCGATCCGATGACGCTTAAGCGTGGCGATGCCAAGATCGAAATGGATGTCGCACCCCGCCGTCTCACCGGCACCATGCGGATCGGCGGGCAGGAGCATTTTTATCTCGAAAGCCACATCGCCATGGCCGTGCCGGGCGAGGATGACGAGGTGACGCTGTGGAGTTCCACCCAGCATCCGAGCGAAATCCAGCACATTGTCAGCCACATCCTTCAGGTGCCGTCCAATGCCGTCACGGTGCAGGTGCGCCGCATGGGCGGCGGTTTCGGCGGCAAGGAAACGCAGGGCAACCAGTTCGCCGCCCTCTGCGCCATCGCCGCCAAGAAGCTGAACCGGGCCGTGAAAATCCGCCCCGACCGCGACGAGGACATGACCGCCACCGGCAAGCGCCACGATTTCCGCGTCGATTACGAGCTTGGCTTCGATGAGGAAGGCCGCATTCACGCCGTCGACGCCACCTATGCGGCACGCTGCGGCTTTTCCTCCGATCTGTCCGGCCCGGTCACGGATCGCGCGCTTTTCCACGCCGATTCCAGCTATTTCTATCCGCATGTGCACCTCACCTCGCGGCCGCTGAAAACCCACACCGTCTCCAACACCGCCTTTCGCGGTTTCGGTGGCCCGCAGGGCATGCTGGGCGCGGAACGTTTCGTCGAGGAAATCGCCTATGCGGTGGGCAAGGATCCGCTCGATATCCGCAAGCTGAATTTCTACGGCGAGACCGGCTCGGGCCGCACCACGACGCCCTATCATCAGGAGGTCGAGGACAATATCATCGCCCGCATCGTCGAGGAGCTGGAAACCTCCAGCGACTATCGCGCGCGACGCGAGGCGATCATCGAGTTCAACAAAACGAGCCCGATCATCCGCAAGGGCATCGCGCTCACTCCCGTCAAATTCGGCATCTCCTTCACCATGACCGCCTTCAATCAGGCGGGTGCGCTGGTGCATATCTACAATGACGGCTCCATCCACCTGAACCATGGCGGCACCGAAATGGGCCAGGGCCTTTATACCAAGGTGGCGCAGGTGGTGGCCGATGCCTTCCAGGTGGATATCGGCCGGGTGAAAATCACCGCAACGACCACCGGCAAGGTGCCGAACACCTCGGCCACGGCCGCCTCATCCGGTACGGACCTGAACGGCATGGCGGCCTATGACGCCGCCCGCCAGATCCGCGAGCGGCTGGTCAAATTCGCCGCCGAGAACTGGAATGTGCCGGAAGAAGAGGTTGTCTTCCTGCCAAACCGGGTGCGCATCGGCCTTGAGGAAATCGCCTTCAACGACTTCATCAAAAAGGCTTATTTCGCCCGCGTGCAGCTTTCCGCCGCCGGTTTTTACAAGACGCCGAAAATCCACTGGGACCGCGCCGCCGGCCGTGGCACGCCGTTTTATTATTTCGCCTATGGCGCGGCCTGCTCGGAAGTGTCCATCGATACGCTCACCGGCGAATACCTGATGGAACGCACCGATATTCTCCACGATGTCGGCAAGTCGCTGAACCCGGCCATCGATATCGGCCAGGTGGAAGGCGCCTTCGTGCAGGGCATGGGCTGGCTGACGACGGAAGAATTGTGGTGGGATGGCAAGGGACGGCTGCGCACCCATGCTCCCTCCACCTACAAGATACCGCTCGCCTCCGACCGGCCGAAAAGTTTCAACGTCAAGCTGGCGGAATGGGCGGAAAATGCCGAACCTACCATCGGCCGCTCCAAGGCCGTGGGCGAACCGCCCTTCATGCTGGCGATCTCGGTTCTCGAAGCCCTCTCCATGGCCGTCGCCTCCGTCGCCGACTACAAGGTCTGCCCGCGCCTCGATGCGCCGGCAACGCCCGAACGGGTTCTGATGGCGGTGGAACGGCTGAAGAAGGTGTGAGGGGGAGACATATGACCTCCCTCTCAAGCTTCCTAGCGCAATACCCCGCTGCGATCCTCGTGGAAATCGAATCCGTAAAAGGCTCGTCCCCGCGCGAGGCGGGAACCTTCATGCTGATCTCGCAAGAAGCGCTATGGGAAACCATCGGCGGCGGGCAGTTCGAATATATGGCGATAGACCATGCCCGCGCCATGTTGAGGAACGGTGCGACCGAAGACGGGATGGATATTCCGCTCGGTCCGGAAATCGGCCAATGCTGCGGCGGGCGCACCCTTCTGCGGTTCCGGCTGGTAACGGCGGACATCGCGGCAGCACTCGAGGCAAGGCTTAAGGTTGAAACAGAGCAACAGCCCGCCGTCTTCATTTTCGGGGCGGGCCATGTCGGCAAGGCACTGACCGATGCCCTGTCGCTTCTGCCTCTGACACTGACCGTGGTGGAAACCCGTGAAAACGAGTTGCGCGATCTTTCTGCGGGTGTGGCATCCGTGTTGACACCCATGCCGGAGGCAGTCGTCGCGAAAATTCCCGCAAACGGCGCTGCGATCATCGTCACCCACGACCACGCACTTGATTTCCTGATTGCCAGGGAAGCGCTTGCCCGCGACGATCTTGCTTATGTCGGCATGATCGGCTCGAAGACCAAACGCGCCACCTTCGCCCATTGGCTGGAACGGGAGGGAGAGCCCCCTTCCCGCCTTGCGAAACTCACTTTGCCCATCGGCGGCAACAGCGTCAGGGACAAGCGTCCCGCCATCATAGCGGCCCTTGTGGCAGCCGAGTTGCTGCAAGCATTTTCCGCTGCCGAAACCCGTCGCAACGAAAATCAACGCGGCCATCCTCAAGGCCAAGATCACGCCTGAGCCCGTCGGGCAGGCTTTCATCCGCCAGATTATCCGGTGCAAGGCTTTCAAGGGTAAACCGTTCCGCTCTCCGCAGACCCGCGCGCAGGCGGGACCACGCGCGCAAGAGTGCTGTGCGCATGTTCGTCTCCATTCAAAAAATGTCAGAAGCTCAGTTGATGAGTTGGACTAAAAATGCTCTGTTTTCTGGATAAAAACCAATGAAACCTTTGGCCTTTGACATAAAGAGAACTTATCCATGAAAATGTCTCGCCAGTTCCCCCTGAATGCCCTGCGCGTGTTTGAAGCCGCCGCCAGGCATCTGAGTTTCACCAGGGCCGGCGAGGAACTGGGCATGACGCAGACGGCGGTCAGCTATCAGGTGAAGCTGCTGGAGGAGAATATCGGCGAGCCGCTCTTCATCAGAAAGGCGAGACAGGTTCAGTTGACCGAGGCCGGGCAGAAGCTGGCGCCGAGAGTGGCCGAGGCCTTTAACAGCCTGCGGGAAGCCGTCGACAATGTGCGTGACACGTCAGACACGACGCTGACCATTCATTCCACCGCCACTTTCGCATCACGCTGGCTTTCACGACATCTGGGGGCTTTCCAGCTTGAACATCCTTCGATCGCCGTCAGGCTGGAAACCTCCAACGCCTTGATCGATTTTGCGCAGTCCGATTGCGATGTCGCCATCCGCTGGAGCAACGACGATGGCAAGGGGTTGATTTATCACCGGCTTGTCAGGGGCGTTTATACGCCGATGCTGCATCCCGACCTTGCCGAAACCATCGGTGGATTGAAAAAGCCGGAGGATCTTCTGCGCCTGCGCATCATCGATCCCGGCGACATCTGGTGGAGCCAATGGTTTCAGGAAGTAGGTGTCGAAAATCCGGGCCTCGACCGTTATCCGCGCAGCCGCCTTAACGTCCAGGCATTCGAAGCCGCGGCGGCCATCGCCAGCCAGGGCGTGGCCATGCTCACCCCTGAACTCTATGCGGACGAAATTGCACTCGGCCGGCTGTATCAACCCTTCGAGCATCTTAGCAGCGAAGGACAGAACTATTGGCTGGTCTATCCGGAAAACCGCAGGAACATTCGCAAGATAAGGCTGTTTCGCGACTGGATATTGCAGCGGATCGAGGAAAACCGGCCGCAAACATCTCAATATCCCATGTCCGGCGCATAAAAACAGCGCGGCGTGTCTTCATCCGGAAAGAGACAGAGGTGATATTCGCCATCTTCAGACCGTCTTGCCTCGCGCTGCGACCAGTTGAAGACATGCCGCCGCGTGACCATGCGATGATCGCCGGGGGCCAGCGAGACCTCATAACCATCCGGCGTGACACGAACGCTTCGCGTGGGGATCATCTGGCAATCTCCCGTCTGGGCGTCACCGTTGCAGCAGTAGCTTTCATATTTGAACCCCTTGTGGGATTCATGGGCAAGCGCCGTGGCGCTCACCGCCAGGAGCAGGAAAAAGACCGTCAGAACAAGGCGCATCGGCATGGTCTCCGTTGAAAACAACGGCGGCAGCCGGAAGGTCATTGCGTCCATTTATTCGAAATCAAAACATCAACGCGACCCGGACGCAACGGCACCGGGAACTGCTACGCCCGCCCCTGATCTGCCCCACCCCGGGGTTCGCAGCGCCCGCTTTCGGCATGAACCGCCAGCGAAACATGTCATGGGAGCCCTGCGCATCGGCTTGAAAATCGAGACCGATTTTCGACAGGAACGATGCGCCACTTAAAAAGTTAGAGCGTCCTTTGTCGCGTCCTTTCGGACGCAGGGCGCTCCAAAGCTCCGCAGCCTTTTATTTTAGCACATTGGCAGGCTGCACAAAGGATAATAGCTGAGTCGCGTTAGCCAGCTAAGCACAAACTATGCGACAGCAAACCTCCGCTGCAACTTTACCGGGCCTGCCACCAGAGGCGAGCCACTTCGGCTGATGTTGTGGACACAAGCGAACCGGATTGTGAACAATCACCTCCCGCCCTCTGCTTTTCCCTTTCCTAAAGGCCAAATTTCTCGCAAGGTGCGCTGCACAAGGATCAGGGGAACCGCATGTACGAATATGCCATTGCGTGGGAATGGATGGCCTTTGCCGTCCGCTGGCTCCACGTCATCACCGCCATCGCCTGGATCGGCTCATCCTTTTATTTCATCGCGCTCGATCTCGGGCTGGTCAAACGGCCGCATCTGCCGCCGGGAGCCTATGGCGAGGAATGGCAGGTGCATGGCGGCGGCTTTTATCACATCCAGAAATATCTGGTCGCGCCTGCCCAGATGCCCGAGCACCTGACTTGGTTCAAATGGGAAAGCTATGTCACCTGGCTTTCCGGCTTTGCCATGCTTTGCATCGTTTATTACGGCGGCGCGGATCTCTTCCTCATCGACCATTCGGTGCTGGCGCTTACGCAGTTCCAGGCCATCTGTCTGTCGCTCGCCTCGCTTGCCATCGGCTGGCTGTTTTACGATTTCCTTTGCAAATCGCCGCTCGGCAACAATACCTGGGGCCTGATGATCGTGCTTTACGTCGCGCTGGTGGCGATGGCATGGGGTTATACGCAGGTCTTCACCGGCCGCGCCGCCTTCCTGCATCTCGGTGCATTTACCGCCACCATCATGTCGGCGAATGTGTTCTTCATCATCATTCCGAACCAGAAGATCGTCGTCGCAGACCTCATCGCCGGGCGCACGCCGGACCCGAAATATGGTCGCATCGCCAAGCAGCGCTCGTTGCACAACAACTACCTGACGCTGCCCGTCATCTTCTTCATGCTGTCGAACCATTATCCGCTGGCCTTTGCCACACAGTTTAACTGGATCATCGCGGCACTCGTCTTCCTGATGGGTGTCACCATCCGCCACTGGTTCAACACCACCCATGCCCGCAAGGGCAAGCCGACTTGGACCTGGCTGCTGACCGCCCTCATCTTCATCGTCATCATGTGGCTTTCCACCGTGCCGAAGGTGCTGACCGGCGAAGAAGAACAGAAGGCCGCGACACTCTCGCCGATGCAGCAGCAATTCGTCGCCGACGCCCATTTCGCCAAGGCCCGCGATGTGGTTCAGGGCCGCTGTTCCATGTGTCATGCGGCCGAGCCGGTGTGGGAAGGCGTGCCCTTCACACCGAAATCGGTGAAGCTCGAAACCGACGAACAGATCGCCGCCCATGCGCGCGAAATCTATTTGCAAGCCGGCCGCAGCCATGCCATGCCTCCCGGCAACATCACCGCCATCACCCCGGATGAGCGCAAGCTGCTGACCGCCTGGTATGAAAGCGCGGTTTCCGGGGCCGGAAAAGCCGAAGGAAAGACTGAATGAGCATGGTTCTGCTGCGTGGCCGCCTGCTGAGCTTCCGCCGCGCGCCGCTCGCAATCGACGATACGCAAAGCTATCTCTACATCGAAGACGGTGGCCTGCTGATAGAAGACGGCAAGATCGCTGCCATCGGCGACTACGCCGATATCCGCAAGCAGGCCCCCGAAGATATCGAGGAAAAGGATCACCGGCCGCATCTCATCATGCCGGGCTTCATCGACATGCACCTGCATTTTCCGCAGATGCAGGTCATCGGCTCCTATGCCGCCAATCTTCTTGAATGGCTGAACACCTATACCTTTCCGGAAGAATGCCGTTTCGTTGAGACCGCGCACGCGCAGCGCATCGCCACGCATTTTTACGATGAGCTTCTGCGCCACGGCACCACCACGGCTGCCGCCTATTGCTCCGTGCACAAGACCTCCGCCGACGCCTTTTTCGCGGAAGCCCTGAAGCGCGACATGCTGATGATCGGCGGCAAGGTGATGATGGACCGCAACGCCCCGCAGGGCCTGCTGGATACGCCGGAAACCTCGCATGACGAGACGCGTCAGGTCATCGCCGACTGGCACGGCAAGGGCCGCAACCACGTCGCCATCACCCCCCGCTTCGCCATCACCTCCACGCCGAAGCAGATGGAAGCCGCGCAGGCGCTGGCGCAGGAATTTCCCGATCTCTTCATCCAGACGCATCTCTCGGAAAATCTCGACGAGATCAAATATACCTGCGAGCTCTACCCGGAAGCGACCGACTATACCGACATCTATGTGCGCTACGGCCTGATGGGCAACAAGACCCTGCTCGGCCACGCCATCCACCTCTCCGAGCGCGAAGCGGATGTGCTGTCGGAAACCGGCGCGGTGGCGGTGCATTGCCCCACCTCAAACCTGTTCATCGGCTCCGGCCTGTTCCCGATGAAAAAACTGCAACGGCGCGAAAAGCCTGTTCGTATCGCGGTTGCGACCGATATCGGCGGCGGATCGAGCTATTCCATGCTGCGCACCATGGATGAGGCCTACAAGATCCAGCAATTGCTGGGCGAGCGCCTCAACCCGCTGGAAAGCTGGTATCTGATGACGCGCGGCAATGCCGAAGCGCTTTCCATGGTCGACCGCATCGGCACGCTCGATGCCGGCACGGATGCCGACATCACCGTGCTCAACCCCTCCTCCACCCCCGCCATGGCGCTGAAGATGGAAGTGGTGAAAAGCCTGACCGAAGAACTGTTCCTGATGCTCACCATGGGCGACGACCGCACCGTCGTCGAAACCTACGTGGCCGGCAAGGCGATGAAAAGCACGCTTGCATAGTTCGGCTGAGGCCGAAACATCCGGTCACGATCTCGCTTAAACCAATATCTATGGAGCGAGCGGATGCCACTTGTTTCTTCTCCCCGCCGGGGAGAAGTCCGCGGCAGCGGGATGAGGGGGCAAGGGGAGTTACGGCGACGTGCCCCCTCATCCGACCCTTCGGGCCACCTTCTCCCCCACCCGGCGCAACGCCGAGCTTCATGCGATTGCCGCCGCCGGTCGGCCGAAATGCGAATGACCCTTGGAGTGCCCCGTGCCGAATCTAGACACAACCACCCTGCTCATGGTTCTCGCGACCTTCATCATCGCAGGCATCGTCAAGGGCGTGACCGGCATGGGACTGCCCACCGTCGCCATGGGCGTGCTCGGCCTGTTCATGCCGCCCGTCCTTGCCGCCGGGCTGCTGATCCTGCCCTCCTTCGTCACCAATATCTGGCAATTGCTGGCCGGGCCGGATTTCAGGGCCATCGTCGCGCGGCTATGGCCGATGATGATCGCCATCGCCGTCGGCACCCTCATCGGCATCCGGCTGATGACGGCAGGCACCGGCATCTGGACCACCTCAGCGCTCGGCCTGTGCCTTGCGGCTTATGCGGCCTACAGCCTCTTCGCCAAACCCCTCTCCGTTCCGGCACGGCTGGAATCCAGCCTCTCGCCGGCCATCGGGCTGACAACCGGCCTGCTGACCGGCGGCACCGGAATTTTCGTCGTACCCGCCGTGCCCTATATCCAGTCGCTCGGCTTCAACCGCGACGATCTCGTGCAGGCGCTCGGCCTTTCCTTCACCGTTTCGACCATTGCGCTTGCCGCGGGCCTAGCCTCGCAAGGTGCCTTCCGCGTCGAGCACCTGTCGCTTTCCGCACTCGCCGTGCTGCCCGCGCTTCTCGGCATGTGGCTCGGCCAGAAGATCCGTAACATCGTCAGCCCGGCCACATTCCGGCGCTGGTTCCTCATCTGCCTGCTTTTATTGGGAGCCGAGCTGTTTTTGCGGGCTTTCTGGGGCTGATACCCCGTCGATTTTGATGTCGCAGCCGCCACATTCGTGTTATGTGAAGCCATCATTCAAATGTGAAGGCTTTATCCATGGGCAAAATCCTGACCATAGCGGACCTGAAAAATCAGGCACGACGCCGTGTGCCAAAAATGTTTTTCGACTACGCCGATAGCGGCGCATGGACGGAAGGCACCTACCGCGCCAATGAGGATGATTTTGCAAAGATAAAGCTGCGCCAGCGCGTGCTGGTGGATATGACCGACCGGTCGCTGGCCACCGAAATGGTCGGCGAGAAGGTATCCATGCCGGTAGCCCTCTCCCCCACCGGACTGACGGGCATGCAGCATGCCGATGGCGAAATGCTGGCCGCCAAAGCGGCCGAAGAATTCGGCGTGCCCTTCACGCTCTCCACCATGAGCATCTGCTCCATCGAGGATGTCGCTTCCGTCACCTCGAAACCCTTCTGGTTCCAGCTTTACGTGATGAAGGACCGGGATTTCGTCAACAACCTGATCGACCGGGCGAAGGCCGCCGGATGCTCGGCGCTGGTGCTGACGCTCGACCTGCAAATCCTCGGCCAGCGCCACAAGGATTTGCGCAACGGCCTCTCCGCGCCGCCGAAATTCACCCCGAAACACATCTGGCAGATGGCGACACGCCCGAAATGGTGCCTCGACATGGCTCGCACCAAGCGCCGCAGCTTCGGCAACATCGTCGGCCACGCGAAAAATGTCTCCGACCTCTCTTCGCTCTCCTCCTGGACGGCGGAGCAGTTCGATCCGCGCCTGTCCTGGAAAGATGTCGAATGGATCAAGGAGCGCTGGGGCGGCAAGCTTATCCTCAAGGGCATCCTTGACGAAGAAGATGCACGCGCCTCGCTCGATACCGGCGCGGACGCCATCATCGTCTCCAACCATGGCGGCCGCCAGCTCGACGGTGCGCATTCCTCCATCGCCATGCTGCCGAAGATCGTCGATGCCGTCGGCGATAAAGTCGAGGTGCATATGGATGGCGGCATCCGCTCCGGTCAGGACGTGCTGAAGGCCGTGGCGCTCGGCGCCAGGGGCACCTATATCGGCCGGCCCTTCCTTTATGGCCTCGGTGCCGATGGCAAGCAGGGCGTGACCACGGCGCTGGAGATCATCCGCAAGGAGATGGATGTCAGCATGGCGCTTTGTGGCAAAAGGCTGATTACGGATGTGGACCGCAGCATTCTGGCGTGATGTTGGACAAGACAGAAGGCGCTCCAGAGATACGTCGGAGGCCGCTCCATTCTCTGCCGTCATGCCGGACTTGATCCGGCATCCAGCCACGGCGCGTCTGCGCCGTGAAGAGCGAATTATGCGATCAAGTCCTTGATCGCACTGGACCCCGGATCAGGTCCGGGTTGACGGTGTGCGGATGTTATCCTCGCGAAGGACCTCAGCTGCCAGTCTCAATGCCCCACCGTCTTCGAAAACACGTTGACGATCACGACGCCGGTGATGATGAAACCGAGACCAACCACCGCAGCAATATCCAGCGTCTGCCGGAACACGAAATAGCCGATGGCGGAAATCAGCACGATGCCGAGCCCGCTCCAGATCGCATAGGCAACGCCGACCGGCAGCGCCCGCAGCGTGAACGACAGCAGATAAAAGGCCGCACCGTAAAACAGCGCCATCAGCACCGTCGGCAAGAGCTTGGTAAATTGCTGCGACTGCTGCAGGAAAGAGGTCGCGATAACCTCGCAGACAATGGCCGCTACCAGCGCTCCATAGGTAAAGACAGCCGCGTTCATCGTTCCATTTCCTTTTTCGTCTGGGCGATCATCTGCGTCTTGAGAGCCGCCCTGTCACCACCTGCCCTGCCATCGTCGGCCAGAAGATCGGCAAACCAGATGCCGTCAGCCGCAAGCCGCACCAGTTCCAGTACCACCCGGTCATCCGTTTCTTTATGACGGCTCAGGCGCCCCTCGAACCAGCTGGTCCACATGCGCCGAAGCGACGGTTCACCGACCATGGAAACCGACAGCGCGGCCCATTGCCTGCCCGAATCCCGGCCGCGATCGGCAAAAACCGCGTTCACATAGGCCCGCGTGAAGCATCCGTAAGCTTCACAATCCTGTGAGATGAGCGCATCGATTTCCGCATCCAGCGCCGAAATCAGGTCCGCCATCACTGCTTCCAGCAGAACCTGCTTGGAGGCGAAATGGTGGAACAGCCCGCCCTTCGTCACCCCTGCCGCATTGGCCACCGCCTGCACCGAAAGTGCGGCAACACCCTGATCAGCAGCAAGTTTCGCCGCGCAATCCAGAAGATTGCGACGCACGACCTCGGGCTGCTTTTTACGTTCATGTGCATTTGTCATATTTTAAAACATACCGGATGGTTGGTTTCTTTTCAAGGAAATTGTGGAAGCCGCGTGCGGGTTGAAATTCATTCTTAATTAAGCATGAAAGCGATCTCTAAAGTTTTAGCGGTTTTGTTGCCGGAAAGTGTCAGTAAAACTTCGCTCATTGCGGCGATCGAACAAAAAGGGGTGGATTATGTCGGGAACGGTCAAACGGGGAATGGCGGGTGCATGGGTCTTCGCACTCACCTTCTTTTGCGCGATCCTCTCATTGCAGGCATCGCCTGCCCGGGCCGGTTACGCCCACTTCATCATGGATGCCAATACCGGCAAGGTTCTGGCCGCCCGCAATGCCGATGTGCTGAACCACCCCGCCTCGCTGACCAAGATGATGACGCTCTACATGACCTTCGAGGCGCTGCACGCCGGCCGGATCCGCTGGGACCAGAAGATCACCATGTCTAAGAACGGCGCAGCCACCATCCCCTCGAAGCTTTATGTGCGCCAGGGTCAGACCTTCACCGTGCGTGAGGCCGTTTATGGCATGATCGTCAAATCCGCCAACGACATGGCGGAAGGCATGGGCGATCACCTTGGCGGCTCTGAAGCAAGGTTCGCCGAGATGATGACCCGCAAGGCACGCCAGCTCGGCATGACGAAGACGGTGTTCCGCAACGCCTCCGGCCTGCCCAGCAAATCGCAGGTGACGACCGCGCGCGACATGGCGAAGCTCGGCCTTGCGCTGCAGCGCGACTTTCCCAAGGAATACGGCCTTTTTGCCATGGAATCCTTCAGCTTCCGGGGCAAGCGCATCCGCGGCCATAACAATCTGATGTACCGTTATCAGGGCATGGACGGCATCAAGACCGGCTACACCAATGCGTCCGGCTTCAACCTTGTCAGCGCCATTAATCACAATGGCCGCCGCGTCGTCGGTGTCGTGCTCGGCGGCAAGACCGCGCGCAGCCGAGATGCGCAGATGGCCGCCCTTCTGGACAAGGCCGTGCCGCAGGCATCGAGAAGCCGCAATACCGAACAGCTCGTCGCCAGCGCCAATGTCAGCCGCACCTTCGATGTGCCGCCTGAAGCGGTACCCTTGCCGATGTTTGCCGAACGCCGCCAGGATCCGGTCGCCATGCAGATTGCCACGGCCAACACCCAGATGGCGGACATGATCCAGGTCTCGGCCATTCCGAAACCCGCACCCGCTGCCGCCATCAGCCAGCCCACGGGCCAGCGCAGCCGCTGGGAAGTGCAGATCGCCGCCACCGACAGCGAAGCTGCGGCCCGCTCGCTGCTCGCCAATGCCCGCTCCAATATCGCGGGCAGTTACGCCGGAATCGCCCCCTATACCGAAGCGGTGCAAAGCGGCTCGGCAACGCTCTACCGCGCCCGCTTCACCGGTTTCGAAGACCAGTCTTCGGCGGTCTCCGCCTGCAAGGAACTGAAGGCGCAGTCTTATGCCTGTGTGGTGATGACCAGCGAGGGGTGAGGATCAGTAGTGAAAGCGGCATTGGTGAATAATCAGGACAGTCTTTTCCCCTTCACCGCGTAGCTCATAGACAAGCCGATGCTCCTGCGAAATCCGGCGTGACCAAAGACCTTTCAACTGAAAACGCAGCGGCTCGGGTTTTCCGATGCCTTCAAACGGATGCCGCCGGCAATCCTTTATGAGTTCATTGATGCGTTCCAGCATCTTGCGATCATATTGCTGCCAGTGAAGATAGTCTTCCCAGCCTTGGTGGCTCCAGCAGAGAGCAATCGTACCCTTTTGCTGCATGAGAGAGTTTCTCCTGATGGAAGCTCGCACTCATGCGCGATGGATTATAAAAAAAAATCAGTCGATGAGATCGTGGCTTTCGAAAACCCCAGCGTCCACGTCGGACATCGATTTTCTAAGTCTGGCAAAATTCTCCGGCGACGAGCAGAGATGCAAGGTTTCCATCAAGCCTTCGTATTCGTCCTTATCGATAAGAACGGCTGACGGCTTGTCGCGCCGCACGATTTCCACAGTCACGCGATCCTGCGCCACCTCATCCAGAAGCGATGCAAGGGATTCGCGTGCTTTTGAAAACATCACCGTGCGCATAATTGTAACCTCAATAGGAGTTGTACAATAAATAGTACAACTCCCCGCATAATTCAAGCATCCTTGTGAAGCCAACCGCTCGCCAGCGCATCGGCCAGATAGGGAATGCCGTTGGCCCTCGCCATCTCTGCCATGGCAAGATTGTCGTAGCGTATCTGCCGGAAATAGACCTGCCAGCCGCGCGTCGTCTCTTCCAGCACGGCATAGCTCGCAAGCGGATGCCCGGCCTCGACGTGATGGTCGAAAGGCGTGTCGTCCTTCCAGCCGGGGCAGCCGACGCTGCCGGGATTGACGATCAGCCGGCCATCGGAAAGCTGCACGGTGCGGGCAATATGCGCATGGCCGCACAGCATCAGCGGCTGGGTGATGCCATCAGCCATCGCCTCGATCTCGGCCAGCGGCCGCAACTTCAGCACCCGCTCCGGCGAAAGCGTCTCAAGCCAATATTCCAGATCGCTGCGTGGCGAACCGTGGCAGCAATAGGCGACATCCTTGAAAACCATGCTGAATGGCAGCGTCTGCAGCCAATCCAGATGTGCGGCGGTCATCTGCGCATGAGCGGGCCTTTCCCAGCTACCCATCTCTTCGGGCGCACGCTCGATCAGTTCCCGGTCATGATTGCCGCGAATGCTGGGTATCCAGTTACCAACAAGCACATCACCGGTAAAACCCGCTTCCAGGGGGCCGCTGAAGCAATCGCCGAGATTGACGATGTCCTTGATGCCAAGCCGGGCGATATCCTCAAGCACCGCCTCCAGCGCGGCACAGTTTCCATGAATATCGGCGATGGCGGCAAAGATCATGGCGGTCAGCTTCCTCGATAGGTGGAATAGCTATAGGGCGAAAGCAGAAGCGGCACGTGGTAATGGCCGCTCTCGTCGGCAATGCCGAAACGGATGGGTATGATGTCGAGAAAGGCGGGTTTCGCCAGTTCCACACCCTTACTCCGCAGGTAATCGCCGGCATGAAAAATCAACTCATATTCGCCCGCCTTGAAGCTGTCGCCGACAAGCAGCGGCCCGCCATCCACACGGCCGTCGTTATTGGTCTTGACCGTCTTCAGCTTCTCGCGGCGATCACCGGAAAGCCGGTAAAGCTCGATCGTCAGCCCCTCGGCGGGCACGCCATGGGCGGCGTCGAGAACATGGGTAGTCAGACCGGTCATGGCTGGGGCTCCGCGATCATGAAGGGTTCATCGAAAAAATACTCTTCCAGATTGTTGCCCGGCCCCTCGCGGTCGGCAACCAGAAAATCTGAAATCGCCTGCAACGGCATCAGGGGATAGTGCCAGACATTGCGGCGGTAATTCACGCCCTGGTCTCCACGCGCCAGAAACACCTGCGGCCGCGCGGGCCGGCCGCCGTCATCTTCCGCAACGACAACGAGGAAAGGCCTGCCGGAAAGCGGCGAAAAGCTCTGGCTGCCAAGCGGATGCCGCTCCATCATCTCGATTTCATGCGGAAACGCCCGCGCCTGTCCGCGAAAGATATTGAGAATGATACGCGCGCCCTCACCCGCCGCCTCCGGTGCGGCAAGCGCATGATGTCGCTCGGTCTGGCCGCCATTGATGTGGCGCATGGAAGATGGGGTGATTTCGATCACATCGCCGAAGGATGCGAAGGCCTCTTTGGTCAGCGGCTTGATCTCGAGAAAATCAGTCAATGTCATTCACCTTGGGCATGCCAGTTTCGGAGAAGAGAGAGGCGCGCCTGTAAATCGGGAATACTCTCAGTGATCGTTTTCCATACGACTGAAAGTTCCGCCCGAAAATAGTCGTGCACGATCAGATTGCGCATACCCTTCATCTTCAGCCAAGGGATTTCCGGATGCTGTTGTAGAAACGCGGGGTAGTGTTTGTCGAGCTTTGCGACAGCCTCGCCAATCAGGGCAAGGCCCATCATCACAGCCATCTGGGTGCGCGTATCGGAAGAAAAAGTTGATTCGTCCATGTCGTGAGTGAAATCGGATATTCGCGAAGCGGCAATATCCATTTCCGTCAGGTAGAGCAGGAGCCGATCTGAACTCATACCGCTTTGGATTCCTCCAGAACACGCGCCCGGATATCCGAACGCAGACCGCCTGAGGTGACGACATCGACTTCGACACCGAGTATGGCTTTAAGTTCCTCCAGCAATCCGCCAAGATCGAACAATGTCGTGCCCGGCAGCGCATCCACCAGAATATCGAGATCGCTGTCCGGCCGGTCCTCGCCGCGGGCGACGGAGCCGAAAACGCGCGGGTTTGCCGCATTGAAGCGCTTTGTCGCTTCGCGGATCGCTTCCCTGTTCTTTTCCAGCACCTCGGAAGGTCTCATGGGGTCAATCTCCAGACAGCGCGAGTATAACGGAACGGCGGCCGCTCGCCAATTCAGCCCTCCGGCAGCATCGAGGAAAGGCGCAGCCAGGCAATCTTTTCTACCTGCGCCGTAGCGGTCGCAAATTCTGTCGCCGCATCATTGTCGATACGCGCCTCGAAGGCGGAAAGAATATCGTGCCTGTTCAGCCCCTTGACGGCAATGATGAAGGGAAAGCCGAATTTTTGCGTATAGGCGGAATTCAGCTCGGTGAAGCGCGCATGCTCCTCCGGCGACAGCCGGTCGAGCCCGGCGCCCGCCTGTTCATTGCGGCTATCCGCGGTCAACTCACCCGCGATTGCGAGCTTGCCGGCAAGATCAGGATGTGCCCGCAGAACGCCAAGCCGTTCCGCTTCGGAGGCGGCACGAAACTGCGCGCATAATGCGCCATGAACCGCCTTCGCCGTCAACTCCAGACCTGCGCCTCCGACATCATAGGCGCGCTCGGCGATAAAAGGCGAATGTTCGAACACGCCACCGAAACGGGTGACAAATTCGTCCCGCGCCACCATCACGGAGCCACCGGCTTATGGTTTTCATGCCAGTGACGGGCAATCTCGATCCGCTGCGGGATCCATACCTTGTCGTGACCCAGTACATATTCGATGAAACGGCGAAGGGCCGCGGCGCGGCCGGGACGGCCAACGAGGCGGCAATGCAGACCGACACTCATCATCTTCGGCGCGCCTTCAAGCCCTTCCTGATAAAGAACGTCGAAGGCGTCCTTCAGATAGGTGAAGAACTGGTCGCCGGAATTGAAACCCTGCGGCGTGGCAAAACGCATATCGTTGGTTTCAAGCGTATAGGGAATGATGAGGAACGGATCGTCGCCCACGCCCTTCACCCAATAGGGCAGATCGTCGGCATAGGAATCCGATGAATAAAGGAACCCGCCCTCTTCCATGACGAGGCGCAGGGTATTGTCCGAAGGCTTGCCCTGATACATGCCAAAGGGACGTTCGCCCGTCACTTCAGTATGGAGGCGCACGGCTTCGGCAATATGCTTGCGCTCTTCCTCCTCGGAGAAATCCTTGTATTCCAGCCAGCGATAACCGTGGCTGGCGATTTCCCAGCCCGCTTCCTTCATGGCCGCAACGGCTTCGGGATTACGGGCCATGGCGGCGGTCACGCCATAAACGGTGGTGGTGACGCCGAGGCCGGTGAACATGCGCCAAAGCCGCCAGAAACCGGCGCGCGAGCCATATTCGTAGATCGATTCCATGTTCAGGTTACGCTGCCCGGGCCAGGGCTGCGCGCCGACGATTTCCGACAGCAGCGATTCCGACGCCTTGTCATTGTCGAGAATGCAGCTTTCGCCGCCCTCTTCGTAATTGATGACAAATTGCACGGCGATGCGCGCACCGCCCGGCCATTTCGGATCAGGCACATTGCGGCCGTAGCCCACCAGATTGCGGGAGTAATTTTCGGAAATCATTCAGCCACCCAAAACATCTCTCCCAAGACGGAAACCGCTCCTGGGAAGCAAACAAGCCTCTGAAGCGCGCAATCCCGAACGGGAGAACTCCACACGCTTCAGACATGCGATGCGCGGACGGTAGCATCCGCATCCGGAATGTCGAGATGATTTTTGCCGACATTCCGATGCATTTTTGTGTACGATTCCCGAGCGACGCTTCTCAGGCGATTTTGCGGGCGGAAACGCGGCCCATGGGATGAAGCGAGTGCACACGGAAAGGTGCGCCAGGCTCATCCTCGATAAAAAGCGCAAGGCTCGAAAACGGCAACGGCCGCGTCAGGAGCGGCTCGAAAACCTTGCGCACGGCGCGCTCGATCCTCTGGCTGCTGGAGGGTTCGACACCGCCCGTCAGCGACATCTGGAACCGGAACTCATCCATCACATGCGGGCTGCCCCAGCGATGCAGATTGGTCAGCTGCGAAGCCGAGAGACGGTCGGGATCCGCCCGCTCTATTTCCGCTTCGGAGAGCGGCGCACGGTAACGGTCGAATTCCTGCACGACGCGGGCCGCAAAAAAATGCAGCACTTCGCAGGGACGCTCGGGAACGAGACTGAAAACATTCTCGTGACGCGCTACCACCAGTTGTGGCAACGTGAAGGGCTCCTGCTTGCCGGAAAAATACATCAGGTCGCGCAAAAGCGCGGCTTCGGAATGGCCCTCGGCAAGCCGGAAAGGCGCCTTTATCGTGCCGTGGAAACCATACCGGCGCGGCAGCGCCGTGTGGTATGAAATCTCCTGCATGCCGAGATCGATCATGCCCGGCGGCTCCACCGCCTGACCGGAATAGGCATCGCGCCCCAGCCACGCGGCGGCTGCCAGCGTCAGGGGGTCATTGGGGGAAGGCGTGAAATGAATGGCGTATCGCATGCGCTGTCACCTCGACGCAAAAGCGGCCAAAACGGCCTCGTTGCAGGCCAGCAGATAAGTGATTTGCGTGACAGATTAACGACGTAAGCCACCCAATCAGAACTTTCTAAAGTCCGTAACGGCAATACTCACGTGTTCTTGAAGACGAAAACCAGGGGGGATGACAGGCGTGTGACCGCACACGCTTTGCAAGGCTGCATCGGCAAGAAAATGGGCAAGGCCGAAACTGACCTTGAAGCCGCCTGACAGCGCGACAAGCTTCGGATGGCCGGCGACAGACCCCACCATCGGATCCCTTCCAACCGCCTTCGGCCGCAGCCCCGCCCAGCGCTCCAGTACTGGCACGCGGGCAAGCGCCGGCACGACCCGACAGGCTTCGGCAAGCAGTTTTTCCAGCTTTTCGTCGGTGCTGGATGGGTCGGAAAAACAATCTTCGCTGGTACTGCCGATGGCAACGGTGCCGTCCTCATGCGGCACGATATAGAGGCCGTTCAGGAACACCACCGGCATGGCCGGATCGGCCGCCGCGTCGAGAAGGGCCGCCTGACCCTTCACCGCCTGACCAAGCCCGACACCTGCGTCGAGACCGAGCGCATCGCGGATCAGGGGAAAGGAATCGTGACCGTTGGCAACGACAGCATGGCCGAAGTGAACATCGTCTCCCGACGACAGCATCGCTCGCCCACCATTCGGATCAAGCGAAAGCACGCGGCACCGCTCCACCACCCGCACATGCCGGGCCTTTTGTAGGAAAGCTGACAGAAGGGCGATCATCGCACGCGGCGAAACCCTTGCCGCCAGCGTATCGAGCACGAAGCCCGCCTCCCCCGCCGCATCATCCACCCATCCGGCAACGGAAGGGCTGTCATCGACATGCCAATGGAACCGGCGTTCACCCGAGACCCAGTTTTCGCCGGCATCCCGCTCATGCCGTTCGGCAATGGTGCGCAGATGCGGTTTCGGCAGGGGAATGATCCGGCCGCACCGCCGGTAACCGGCGGAAAGTCCGGTCTCTGCCTCCAGTTCGGCAATCTCTCTTTCGAGGGCCACCAGCGCGTCGAACTGGAACTGTTTCTTGTCCGACCAGCGGTCCGGCATATGCGGCATCAGCGCGCCCAACAGCCCGCCGCTCGCCCCGCAGCCAAACCGGTCCGCCTCCACCAGCAGGGCGTTTATGCCGAGCCGTTCCGCCTTGACGGCGGCCCATAGCCCCATGATGCCGCCGCCGACGATGATGAGAGGCACGGAAACCGGCAATCTTGGCGATTGACCAGGTTCAAAAGCGGGATTATCGGCATTGGTCATGACACATTCCAAGGAAAACACCGCAGATGTCGGTTCGGCAGCCGACAACCCGCCCACCGCGCTCGACTGGCGTGAGGGGGATATGCCCTATTCACTGGCCTTTGACGATCATTTTTATTGCCAGACCGATGGCAGGCTGGAATGCGGCCATGTGTTTTTGTCCGGAAACGGCCTGCCGCAACGCTGGCTTGAGCGGGAAGGTGTCTTCCGCATCGGCGAGCTCGGCTTCGGCACCGGCCTCAATCTCTGCGAAACCTGGCGTCAATGGAAGGAGGCCCGGAGACAGGTCAGCAACGGCCGCTCCAAGCTGCATTTCATGTCATTCGAACTTTACCCGATGAAGGCGGACGAGATCGACCGGGCGCTGTCCCGCTGGCCGGAAGTGGATGCTGAACGCAAGGCGCTCGTCGCCCGCTGGCCGGAAGAGCCTAAAGGCGAAGTCGAGATCGAACTGGACGACCAGACACGATTGACGGTGGTGTGCGGCGAAGCGCTCGCGGGCATTGCCGGACGCACCGAAAGCTTCGACGCCTGGTTTCTGGATGGCTTCGCCCCTGCCCGCAATCCGGACATGTGGTCGCTGGAAATCATGCAGACGCTGTTCGGCAAGACGGCACGGGGAGGCACATTCGCCACCTATGCCGCCGCCGGTTTCGTCCGCCGCAACCTCATCGCCGCAGGTTTCGATCTGGAGCGCCGCAAGGGTTTTGCCGGAAAACGCGAAATGCTCTGCGGCACCAAGCCCGCCCGCTGAGACATCCTGCACAGCCGGCGGGCATCGTCAGGCGGTCGGCACGTCGCGGCGCGACCGGTTGTCCCCCAGCCATTGCGCGATCTTGTCCTCGAGTATTTCAGGACTGATCGGTTTCGACAGATAGTCGTCCATGCCGGCTGCCAGGCATTGCTCGCGGTCCGCGTCCTGCGTATGGGCGGTTACGCCGATGATCGGAACATGCCGGCCGTCGGCAGCCGCCTGTTCGGCGGCGCGGATCGCTAGTGTAGCCTGATGCCCGTTCATGACAGGCATGGAGACGTCCATGAGAATGACCGCGGGATTGTGCTCCTCCCACGCCTGAACGGCCTTCTTGCCATTGCCGACGATCAGGAACCGCAAACCCGCCTGCTGCAAGATCTGGGTGAAGACGATCTGGTTGACGTCGTTGTCTTCGGCGACCAGCACATCGACAAGGCAGGGCCCGCGCCGGTCTGGAGCCGCCGGCGGCGCAGGCCGCTGCGCCTTCTCGGCAGGACCGCCTTCCGTCCGGACCGGCCCATTGCCACCCTCCGCCCCCATTTTGGGCGGGTGCTGCCGGGCGCGCTTCAACCGCACATCCCGCACCACATCGAACAGGGTTGAGCGCAAAAGACGCGCCCGCGCGGGTTTCATCAAATGCGCCTGAATGCTGAGATCGGTAAACAGGGTCTCGTCGCCGACGACATCCATCGAGGTCAGGAAGACAATGGCGATATCGTCGAAACGACTATCCGCCCTTATCCTCTCGACAACATCCAGCCCGTTCATAACAGGCATATGATAATCGAGGATGATGGCATCGATGGCAAAGCCGAGAGACGCTGCCTCCTGCAGCACGGCAATGCCGGACGGCCCGTCCTCCACCGCATGGCCGTCGATACCCCATGTCCGCAGCTGCTCGGTCAATATGCGGCGGTTGACGTCGTTGTCGTCAATCACGAGCACCCGGATATCGTCGATCGCCATGGCCGGCAGCGGAACGTCGCGCCGTCTCTCGGTCACCTGAAACGGAATATTGACCTCGAAGGTCGATCCCTTGCCGACCTCGCTCACGACATTGATCACACCGTCGAAAAGACCGATGAGGCCGACGGTGATCGCCAGCCCGAGCCCCGTTCCCTCGTGCCTGCGCGTCGCGGAACCGTCGACCTGGCTGAACTTGTCGAAAATCGTTTCCAGCTTGTCGGCCGGAATGCCGATGCCGCTGTCTTCGACACGCAGCGACAGGATCGCCTCGGACGCTTCCGCCGACTGCGCCGAAAGCTCGATCAGCACATGTCCCGTTTCCGTGAACTTGACGGCGTTTCCGACCAGATTGGTGACGATCTGGCGGAACCGTCCGGCGTCACCCATGACCTTGCCGAAAGCGGACGGATCGATCCGGACGACCAGCTCAATGTCCTTTTCCAGCGCCGCCGAGGACAGCAGCGAAACCACGTCCTCCACAGCCTCCGCTGGATCGAACGGCACGCTGCGCAGCCGCATCTGCCCGGCCTCGATCTTGGAGAAATCGAGAATGTCGTTGATGATCGTCAGAAGCGCATTGCCGGATTTGACGATGATATCGGTGAAGGTTTTCTGGCGCGTATCCAGCTTGGACTTGGCCAGAAGCTCCGCCATGCCGAGGACGCCGTTCATCGGCGTGCGGATTTCATGGCTCATATTGGCCAGGAATTCCGATTTGGCCCGATCCGCCGCTTCCGCGCGCGAAAGCAGCCGTTGCAACTCCTCCTCGCGCATCTTCATCTCGGTGACGTCGGTAACGATGATGAGCCAGTAATTGCCGGAACTGTTGGTGGCTTCCAGATTGAGCCAGGTCTTGCCGGCGACGTGGATGAGCCAGGAGAAAGGCCTGTTGGCGGCGATATTCTCTCTCCAGGCGGCGAGCGTCCCGGCCGCCTCCTCGTCGGTGCCGAAATCTCCGCGACCGGCGCAATGGGCAAAGAAACCCGACCAGTTGCAGCCCTTTTCGAGGAGATGCGGCGGCACGTCGAACATCCGCGCCATCGCCTCGTTGGACATGATGATCGTGCCCTGTTCGACAAGCACCAGCCCCTGCGCCATGGCGCGCGTGGCGCCCTGCATATATTCGCCGACACGCTCCAGCTCGGCCTTCGCCTTGCTGATCTCGGCGTCGCGCATGCGCACATCCGTCACATCGGCATAGGTGCTGAGAATCTTACCGCCATCGAGGCGGGTTTTCGAGATGACGGTGACCTTGCCGCTCTTGCTGCGCACCTCCCGGGGTGCGAAAACCTCTTCGCTGAGAAGCCGCTCCGCCCTCTGGTTATAGAGTTCCTCGAAGGGCATGTCGCCATAATCATAAAGGCCGCTTTCGAAATTCATCTCCATGAATTCGCGATAGCTCTTGCCGACAAGCGACTTCTCGCCGCCTATCTCGCCCCAGACTTCATGGAAGAACGGATTGACATATTCGATGACGAGATCGGGGCTCAGCAGCAGCACACCGACCGGCAGGGCGTGAAGAACCGCCTCCAGCTGGCGATGCAGCGCCTCGGCTTCTGCCTGCGCGGCGATCAGGGCCTTTTCCCGCTCGTGCAGGAGGCTGACATCGGTGATGGAACCGACCAGATAATATTCGTCATCGGGTGTCGCCACCCGGCCGACCCGCGTTATCACCGGAACCGAACCGCCATCCGGCAGCGGCAGGGTCTCGGCTTTCTCTATCGCCTCGCCGGTTGCAAGGAGCCGCTCGTTTTCAATCCGGAACCGCTCGCTGTCCTCCGGAAACATCTCGCTTTCGGTCATCCCGATATAGCGGCTGAGATCGCCTCCGAGGAATTGTTCGTAAGCCGTATTGGCAAAAGTCAGGCGACGCTCATCGTCGCGCAGGAAGACCGCCACCGGCAACTGCTCAAGTGCGGCGCGCAGCAGCCAGGTCTCGCGGATCTGCGTGCTGAGAAGCGCCTCATGCGCCTTGAACTCCGTCACATCGACGCGCAGGCCGACCAGCATGCCGTTTTCCAGCCGCTTGTTGACCATGCGGACCCAGCGGCCATCGGCGAACTGCTCCACCCTTTCCAGATAGGGCAGTGAAAAATCCCGCAGCTGCTCCCGCATCCAACCTTCAAACGCAGGATCGTCTTCTTTCGCGCCGCTGTAGCCGCCCGAAAAATAAACGGCCTCCATCAGCGTCTCAAGTCGCACACCCGGCTTCAGCTCGACGCCGAAGGCGCTGTAGAATTCGGCGAAGCGCGTGTTGCAATAGACCAGGCGGTTGTCGCGGTCATAAATCACGATGCCGGCATCGATGAGGTCGATCACGCCGCTGCCGAACAGCAGGTCGAACGCGCTGCTGCCGCCCGGAAAACCTTCCACGATCGCCGCCGGCATGTCCTCGAACACCTCGAACAGGAACAGATTGCCGTCATCGCCGATGAAGCGCTCGCAGCGAAGCGTGTGCGGTGCAGAGGACGCAGCGCCATGACAGGCAATCACCTCGTCCGTGGCAAAGACCAGCGAGCGGCGCTCCCTGTCCTCGCGCTCGGCATCGCGAATGTCGGCGGAAAGGGAAAAGCTGGTATGGCCCTGAAATGACGCGGGCGGGCGCCCCATGACCCGGGCATAGGCGACATTGACCATGAGGTAGCGAAGCTCGCTGTCCTTGATGCACGCGGGCAGGTCCAGGGCGGCAACGGCCCTGTAAGCTTTTTCCAGCAACCCGCTGCCTTCGGTCAATCGATACTCCACACCGTGCAGTTCCATCCCTGTCGAATCAAATATTTCCGGACGTCGTCACAAAAAACGTTATGTGAGAAAATCGCTCTTTGCTATGTAGGACGGGGTATCTCTACCCTTTTTTAACCATAATTATTCGCCCCGGCCGCACCATTCCGACCCTAAACGACCGACCTTGCGCATGGCTGCCATGCGCCGCCGGACAGGGGCGTTACAAAACTATCGCTTGACTTTAACGCACAAAACGCCCACATGCCGGTCAAGCTTTCACCTTCGGCAGCCGCGTGAGCTGCAGCGTATGATCAAGATGACTTGGCCCGCATGAAGGAAAAGCGCAACGAATACAGAAGACGGCACTTGCCGCACTGATGCGCAGAAAGTTATTCCAACCCACAAGTTCCCAATTCACGCGGGGTTCTTGACGCCGAAACCACCGGACAGCAGCCCTGTTCCGGTTGAGGTTGTTTTGGCGCCCCGAAAGGCAAGATATTGACCAGTTTTAGCGAACTCGGCCTCTCCGAAAAGATCGTGGCCAGCGTTACCCAACTTGGCTACACCACCCCTACCCCCATTCAGGCAAAGGCCATTCCGCTGCTGCTTGAAGGCCGTGACCTGATCGGCCTCGCACAGACCGGCACCGGCAAGACGGCCGCCTTCGGCCTGCCCATCATCGAAATGCTAATGAAGCAAGCCGACCGTCCGGCAAACCGCACCACCCGCACCCTCATCCTTGCGCCGACCCGCGAACTGGTGAACCAGATTGGCGACAACCTGCGCTCCTTCGTGAAGAAGACGCCGCTGCGCATCAACC
Organism: Rhizobium sp. X9; assembly: GCF_018873185.1. NCBI lineage: Bacteria > Pseudomonadati > Pseudomonadota > Alphaproteobacteria > Hyphomicrobiales > Rhizobiaceae > Rhizobium > Rhizobium sp. X9. Next base: position 2,174,165 of record NZ_CP071311.1, read on the forward strand.
AGGTTGTCGGCGGCGCGTCGATCAACAAGCAGCAGCTTCAGCTGGAAAAGGGCACGGACATTCTGGTGGCGACACCCGGCCGTCTGCTGGACCTCATTGCCCGTAACGCCATCTCGCTCTCCAAGGTGACCTATCTGGTGCTGGACGAAGCTGACCAGATGCTCGATCTCGGCTTCATCCACGACCTGCGCAAGATTTCCAGAATGGTCCCGGCCAAGCGCCAGACGCTTCTGTTCTCTGCGACCATGCCGAAGGCGATCGCCGATCTCTCGCACAGCTACCTGACCGATCCGGTCAAGGTGGAAGTGACCCCTCCGGGCAAGGCTGCCGACAAGGTCGAGCAGTACGTGCATTTCGTCGCCGGCAAGAACGACAAGACCGATCTCCTGAAGAAGTCGCTGAACGAGAACCCGGATGGCCGCGCCATCGTTTTCCTGCGCACCAAGCACGGCGCGGAAAAGCTTTACAAGCATCTCGAACATATCGGCTTCAAGGTTGCCTCCATCCACGGCAACAAGAGCCAGGGCCAGCGCGAGCGGGCACTGAAGGGCTTCAAGGACGGTGACATCAAGGTGCTGGTCGCAACCGACGTTGCCGCCCGCGGCATCGACATTCCGGCCGTGACGCACGTCTTCAACTACGACCTGCCGGAAGTGCCTGATGCTTACGTTCACCGCATCGGCCGTACCGCCCGCGCCGGTCGCGACGGTATCGCCATCGCATTTTGTGCGCCGGACGAAACCCGCCTGCTGCACGATATCGAAAAGCTGATGAAGATCGATATCCCGGTTGCCTCAGGCGAACGTCCGGCCGGTCTCGCCAGCCCGACGCGCCCGAACAACAACCGTGGCGGCCGCAACAACAACAATGGCGGCCAGCAGCGCGGCCCGCGTGAAGGTGGACGTCACAACGGCGAATCCCGCCCGTCCCGCAACCACGCACCGCGCGATGCGGACAACGATCTGGAAGTCACGTCAGACTTCAAGCGCGTGAAGCAGGCTGAAGGCGATGCAGGTCGTCCGGCCGGCCCCCGCAAGCACCGCCGCCCCGCCCGCAAACCCGGCGGCAGCGGCGCCAACCGTCACGCGCCTGCTGGCGGCAACGGCCAGGAAAAGCGCGCTTCCGGCAACGGCAATCGCGGCCGCAACCGTTAATTTGCCCTGCATAGGTTGAGGACGCTCGGCATTGCCTAGCGTTTCTTGTCCCAGTGGGGGAGAAGGCGACAAGACGCAATCGCTCACTCACCAATCGAACCCCGCAGGCCACCGCCAGCGGGGTTTTTCTTTGCCTTCAAAACCACCCTGCAAGACAAAGGGCACAAGTCCTTCCGGGCTCGGCGTTGCCGCGCGTTTCTTCTCCCCGCTGGGGGGAAGGTGGCCCGAAGGGTCGGATGAGGGGGCGCCCTCTCCTTATATATCTCCACCCTTGCCCCCTCATCCCGCTGCCGCGACCTTCTCCCCCTCGGGGAGAAGGCGACACGCAGCACCCCTTGCAAATCAATCCCCGCAAACCACGGCTAACGGGGCTTTGCTTTCCCCTCACCCACCCTGCGCCACCGGACGACGCCGCGATGGCAAGGTCATGGCCAGCACACCGGCGATCACGCAGACGAGCCCCACCCACATGGCTGATGTCGGCACTTCTCCCAGAAACACCATGCCGATGGCAACACCGATCGGGACCCTGAGATAGGCCTGCGACGTGGTGCCAACCGAGCCGAGCGTCTGCATCAGCCGGAAATAGATCATGAAGGCAAGGGCGGTGGAAAATACGCTCAGGCACACAAGCGCCGTGAGGGAAGCCGCAGACGGAGACAGAGTCCATGGCCGGTCGACGATCAGGCTCAGCGGCAACAGCAGGACTGCACCGCAAATCATTGAGCCGGCAGCCGGCATGATCGGATCAAGCCCCCTGAAGTTCTTGCTGAAAATGGCGGCGCAGGCATAGGAAAAGGCCGCTATCAGCATCGCAAGCTGGCCCCATAGCGCCTCCCCCGCACCACCAAGCGCATCGAGACCGATGATGAGGCACACACCCGTCATGCCCGCAATGGTGCCGAACAGCTTTCGCCCGCTGACCTGTTCATGCCGGATAACGAGTGCCGTGAGAAGAAAGGTGAAGATCGGCGTCGTCGCATTGAGAATGACGGCAAGACCGGCATCGATGCTCTGCTCCGCCCAGGCGATCAGCGTGAAGGGCAACACGCTGTTGATGCAGGCCTGAATGAAGAAAAGCCGCCAGGTCGCAAAATCCCTCGGCAAACGCAGCCCGCGCAGCCGGATGACCGCGAGCAGCAGCAGACCGGCTATAAGCGTTCGCGATGCGATGAAGGTGATCGGCGGTATCGTCTCCACCCCGATCTTGATGAATGTATAGGATGCCGCCCACAGCGTGGACAGGAGGGCGAGCAGCAGCAATTCGCGGGCAATGGGATTTTGAGAGGTCACGGATCGATTTTCCAACAGCGTTCAGGATGAACCGTTCCTACTCCGAAAACAACCATCTATGCTTCGGCGGCGGCCGAAGTTTTCACCCTTTGAAAACATGAAACCCCGCATGGCCATCACCATGCGGGGCTTTGGTAAAAGAGACCGGTGAACAATGGTCTCGCAGATCAGGCCCGGCGTTCATCCGCCGAGAAAGCGCCCGGACCGGCAAAGACCAGATAAAGGAAGACGAAGCAGAACAGGATGGCGGCGTCACCGCCGTTCAGGGCCGGGAAGAAGCTGCTTGGCGCATGCGCCATGAAATAGGCGACAGCCATCTGACCGGAAAGGATGAAGGCGACCGGACGCGTGAACAGGCCGATCAGCACGAGAATGCCGCCGACGAGTTCCAGAAGCGCCGCCACCAACAGCATTGTCGGCAGCGAACCCTGCATCTGCGATGCCGGGAAGCCGAAGAGCTTCTGTGTTCCGTGCTCGATGAAAAGCAGTGCCGCGATGATGCGCAACGCCGCAAGGGCGTAAGGTCGGTAGCGGGAGAGATTGTCGAAAGCTGCCATGTAGATGTGTCCCCGTTGAAGTGATGAAGCGCCGGTTAAAGCGCGCTGGCACGTTTATGGATACACGTCCCGAAGAGCGGAAATCACGTTTCCGATATTGCAGGACTACCTAAAATAAGCAAAAGTCGATTTTCTACAAATAGTTGATTTCACCGTATAAAACTCACATTAGTCCGGAAAAATCAACTTAAGGCTTCAGACATTTTTTCGTGCGGCAAAGGCGGAAAAATCCGCCTTTCCGTCAGGCCTGCAACACGACGACCTTGGAGCCGACAGGCACGCGGCTATAGAGATCGATAATGTCATGGTTGAGCATGCGGATGCAGCCGCTGGACATGGCGTGGCCGATGGATTGCGGCTGGTTGGTGCCGTGCAGGCGGAACATGGTGTCGTTGCCGCCGCGATAAAGATAAAGGGCACGCGCGCCGAGCGGATTGTTCGGGCCGCCCGCCATGCCGCCGGCAAATTTCAGATTGCGCGGATCGCGGCGCATCATATTCGCGGTCGGCGTCCAGGAAGGCCATTCGGACTTGCGGCCAATATAGGCGTCGCCCTTGAGCGCAAGCCCCTGCCGCCCGACACCGACGCCGTAACGCATCGCCCGTCCGTCACCCATCACATAATAGAGCCGCCGCGCCGGCGTATCCACAACCACCGTTCCGGCCGGATGCGCGGTATCATAGGCGACTTCCTGCCGGCGAAGCTCCGGCTTGACCTTGTCCAGATGCATGGCGGGAAGCGGGAATTTCTCTTCCGGCTTCGCCGCATAATTAAGCCTCTGCTGGCCGATGCCGGTATTGGCGCAGCCGGCCAGAAACAGCGGCAATCCAAACAGAACACCACGACGTGAAATAGACATGTAACCCCCGCCAAATCTCTAGATTAACGAGAGGTATAATTTTATGGTTAACAAACCCCTAATATGAGGTTGTGGTAATTAACGTACCGCAACCGCTGCGGCAGGCTTGCGATTGGCGAGGTAAACCCCCGTCACCGCCAGAACCGTGCCGGCGATCATGGCAGGCGTCAGCGTTTCCCCGAAAAGCAGGGCGGCTTCCACGGCGGCAAGCGGCGGCACGAGATAGATCAGCGAGGCCGCACGCGAGACCTGCCCGCGCCGGATCAGATAAAGAAGCAGCGCCACGGCGCCGATGGAGATTGCCCCGACAGACCAGGCAAGCGTGGCGGCAAGCCCGAGGCTCCAGTCCACATGCCCGTCCTCCAGCAATAGCGCGAAGGGAATGGTGACCAGCAAAGCGCCGACATATTGCAGCGTGGCAACCGCCATGATGTTTCCGCCATGGACGTATTTCTTCTGGTAGAGCGTGCCATAGGTCACCGACGTCATGCCAAGGACATTCACCGCAACGGCGTAAAGCGGCACGGACAGGCCAAGTGCGCCTGACGCCATGACCTTGGGGAGAACCGCAATGGCGATGCCCACAAAGCCGATGAGCAGGCCGGCCTTCTGCAAGGGCGAGATTTTTTCGCCGATCATGTAGCGGGCCGCCACCGCCGTCATCAGGGGCTGCAAACCGGCAATGATGCCGCCGATCGCCGCCGGCACGCCCTGCCCTATCGCCCACCAGATCATGCCGAGATAAAGACCATGCAGGAAAACGCCGGACAGGATCGCCCGGAAGACGTCGGCGCGCCGCTCCGGCCACGGAATGGAGGAGAGCCGGCAGATGCCCCACAACAGCGCACCCGCCAATATGTACCGCAGACACAGGAAGGTCAGCGGCCCCGTATAATAAACGGCATATTTGGCGGTGACCCAGCCGGTCGACCACAGAAAGACGAAGATGGCCGGAGCCAGACGGTCGAGCGACATGGGAACATCCCCTGTGCCGCAAGGCGCTGTCACCGGAGATGGGCAACATCAATGCATGCGGCGAATTGATATTTCTGCAGCTTCAGGCAACCGGCGAATGACCAGGCCGGATGACGGCCAATATACGCGGCAAAACCGGAGCCGTTTCGGCAAGGCGGTATCGCCATCCCCTTAAAAGGTCAAAAGCCTTTTCGTGATGCCATCTTTCAGATTTTCTGATGCAGGCGGCGCAAGCCATCAACCGAAAGCGAACGAACAAAATTTATGCATTCGCCCAAGGCGCACACAGCACCACCACCCTCATCAGCCCTGCCTCGCCGCGCAACCATTTTGCCGATGCCGCATTTATAGGCTGAAACCGAAAAAACGCTTCTTTTTTAAAACTCTAGGGCGCTGAAAAATCTTCGCGGGGACGCCCGCATAGTTCTTGCATTGCATTTGTCGTTGTATTCATATGGTAAAAAAGGGGACATCGAAGTTGGCATTTGACGAAATGATAAATGCGGACGAAACGCCGCGAAGCCCATATGAAAACTATAACGAGTGGTACAGCCGGCAGGACAGGGCGCACCTGATCCAGAAGTCAAAAGACGCGGAAAACATCTTTCGAAAAACCGGTATTACTTTCGCAGTCTATGGCCACGCCGACAGTTCAGAAAAACTGATCCCCTTCGATATCATCCCGCGCATCATTTCAGGCCGTGAGTGGCGCAAACTGGCCCAGGGTATCGAACAGCGGGTTCTCGCTCTCAACGCTTTCCTCGACGATATCTACCACAAACAGGAAATCATCCGCGCCGGGCGCATTCCCCGCGAAATCATCGAAAAAAACGAAGCCTTCCTGCCGGAAATGATCGGCTTCACTCCGCCCGGCGGCGTTTATACCCATATTGTCGGCACGGATATCGTCCGCACCGGCGAAGACCAGTTCTATGTTCTGGAAGACAATGCCCGCACACCGTCCGGTGTCAGCTACATGCTGGAAAACCGTGAAACGATGATGCAGATGTTCCCGGAACTCTTCCATGAAAACAAGGTCCGGCGGGTGGAGGACTATCCCTACCTCCTGCGCCAGTCCCTCGCCTCGCTCGCCCCTCCCGGCTGCACCGGCAAGCCGCGTGTCGCGGTGCTGACCCCGGGCATCTATAATTCCGCCTATTACGAACATTCCTTCCTCGCCGACATGATGGGCGTGGAACTGGTGGAAGGCTCCGACCTGCGCGTCATGGACGGCAAGGTCAAGATGCGCACCACACGGGGCTATGAAGCCATCGACGTGCTCTACCGCCGCGTCGACGACGATTTCCTTGATCCGTTGACATTCCGGCCGGATTCGGCGCTCGGCGTGCCCGGCATCATGGATGTCTATCGCGCCGGCAACATCACCATCGCCAATGCCCCCGGCACCGGCATTTCCGATGACAAGGCGATCTATTCCTACATGCCTGAGATCGTCGAATTCTATACCGGCCGCAAGCCGCTGCTGGAAAACGTGCCGACATGGCGCTGTTCGGAGCCGGACAGCCTAAGATACGTTCTCGACAACCTTGCCGAACTGGTCGTCAAGGAAGTCCACGGTTCGGGCGGTTACGGCATGCTGGTCGGCCCCACCGCGTCGAAAAAGGAACGGGCGCTTTTTGCCGAAAAGCTGAAAGCCCGCCCCTCCAATTACATTGCGCAGCCGACGCTGTCGCTTTCCACCGTGCCGATCATGGTGAAGAACGGCATCGCGCCGCGCCATGTCGATCTGCGTCCTTATGTGCTGGTTTCAGACAAGGTGAAGATCATTCCCGGCGGACTGACCCGCGTTGCCCTCAAGCAGGGCTCGCTGGTGGTCAATTCCAGCCAGGGCGGCGGCACCAAGGATACATGGGTACTGGAGGACTAAGCCATGCTGGGCAGAACGGCAAACGGGCTCTACTGGATGTTCCGGTATATCGAGCGCGCTGAAAACATCGCCCGGCTGATCGATGCGGGCCTGCGCGTTTCACTGACGCGCAGCGGCAGCGGTGATGAGGACTGGGATGGCGTATTGCAAAGTGCGGGCGTGCACGAAGCCTTTCTCGAAACGCGCGAGAAGGTGACGGCGGCCAATGCGATCGACTATCTGCTGCGGGACAAGGCGAACCCTTCCAGCGTCATGTCCTGCATCGAGGCGGGCCGCAACAATGCCCGCATGGTGCGCACGGCGCTGACGCGCGAGACATGGGAAGCCACCAACGAATTCTGGATCGAGCTGAAGAATATCCTCGGCCGAAAGCTCAGCCATGCCGAGCTGCCGCAGACCATCGATGTCATCAAGCATCGCGCCGGTCTGGTGCGCGGCGCCTTCCATGGTTCGATGCTGCGCAACGATCTCTATAATTTCTCCCGCATCGGCACCTTCATCGAGCGTGCCGACAATACCGCCCGCATTCTGGACGTGAAATATTACGTGCTGCTGCCGGCCGTCGCCCATGTCGGCTCCTCGCTCGACAATGCGCAGTGGGAATCCATCCTGCGGTCGGTCTCGGCCCACCGCTCCTATGGCTGGGTCTACGATGCGGAGTACAAGCCGGCCAATATTGCCGACTTCCTCATTCTCAACGGCCGCATGCCGCGCTCGCTCGCCTATTGTTACGAAAAGATCGCCAGCAACCTCAATTACATAGCCGAGGATTACGGTGAAAGGCACAAGGCGCATGAGACGGCCGAAAGCATTCGCGACAGTCTGCGCAAAACGACCATCGGCCGTGTCATGGATGAAGGTCTGCACGAATTTCTGGAGAGATTTGTCAACCGCAACGGTCAGCTGGGCCAGGAAATCGTGGAAGGCTACCGCTTTTATCAGTAAGCGCGTGGACGGGGACATCTTATGCGTCTGAAAATCACCCATACGACGGAATATGTCTATGACGAGCCGATGCCCTATGCATTGCAGCGGCTGCGCCTGACACCGCAGACCGGCCCATGCCAGACGGTCGAAGACTGGGATGTATCGGTCGACGGCGCCACCGTCGAAGTGACCTATGACGACCATTTCGGCAACCGGGTTGCCCTGGTGGAGACGGAAGGCCCGCAACGGAAGGTCAAGGTTCTGGCAAGCGGCCTCGTCATCACCGAGGACAAGGCCGGTGTGTTCGGTACCCATACCGGCAATGCGCCGCTGTGGCTCTTCATGCGCGAGACTCCGCTGACCAAGCCGGGAAAACTGGTGCGTGAACTGGCAAAGACCAGCAACGGTGACAGCGAGCTTGCCCGCCTGCATGACCTCATGGAGAATATTCACCGCAAGGTTCAATATGTGCCGGGCTCGACCGACACTGAAACCACGGCGGAAACGGCACTGGAGGCCGGCAAGGGCGTCTGCCAGGACCACGCCCATATCCTGATTTCGGCCGCACGGCTGATCGGCCTGCCCGCCCGTTATGTCTCCGGTTATCTGATGATGGACGAAGTGGCGCAGCAGACGGCCACCCATGCCTGGGCCGAGGTGCATCTTCAGGGGCTTGGCTGGGTCGGTTTCGACGCCGCCAACAACATCTGCCCGGATGACCATTATGTCCGCATCGCCTCCGGCCTCTGCTACCGTGATTGTGCGCCGATCTCCGGCATGCGGATCGGCCCGGCCGGCGAAACGCTAAGTGTCTCCGTGACGGTGCAGGAAACACAAAGCCAGAGCCAGTCGCAGAGTTGAGACAATGACCGCCAGAGACGACGACACCATCGGCTTTTATACCGACAACGCCGGAGCCTATACATCAAGGAGACAGGCGCCGGACCGGCCTCATCTGGATCAGTTTCTGTCGCGCCTGCCGGTTGGCGCAAGTATCCTCGAGCTGGGATGCGGCGGTGGGCAGGACAGCGAATTCATGCTGGCTGCGGGTTTCGACGTTCACCCCACCGATGGAACGCCCGACATCGCCAAGGCTGCGGAAGCCCGGCTTGGCATTCCCGTCAAGACATTGCTGTTCGAGGATATCGGCGACAGCGATCGTTATGACGGCGTCTGGGCCAATGCCTGCCTGCTGCATGTGCCCCGCCCCGCCCTTCCCGGCATCATCGGCCGCATCCATGCAGCGCTGAAGCGGGGCGGCGTTTTCTACGCCAGCTTCAAGGCGGGAGAGGCGGAAGGCCGCGACACCTTCGGCCGTTATTACAACTATCCTTCGAAAGCCTGGCTGGAAGACCTGTACGGCCAGCTTGGCTGGACAAGCCTCGAGATAGAAGCCCGGATGGGCAGCGGATATGACAAGCTGCCGACCGACTGGCTGCATGTGACGGCAACGAAGTCCTGACCCTTTTCAGCAACCTGCAGGTTGCGAAAGCGCGTCCCGACCGTTTAAATCGCGGCATCGATTGACATGGCATGGTCCGGCTTCAGCCTGCGGGCAAAGAAGTCCGCGAGGAGACGACTTTTGTACAGGATTTCCGACTATCGGGACTGCCAGTCCCATGGCCCCATCATCGCTGAACGGGTCTGGACGGCATGGTGGCAGGACAGCGGCCTGCATGTCGGCGATGTTGCGGAACATCTGAAGGACATGACCAATCCCCATGCCCTGCCAACCGGCTTCGTCGCCCATGACGGCGACGTTTATGTCGGTTCAGCCTTCCTCATCCATTGCGATCTGGAAGAACGTCCGCAATATCTGCCCTGGGTCGCCGCCCTGTGGGTGGAGGAAGACCGCCGGGGGGCGGGCGTCGCCAGGGCGCTGATGCAAGCCGCGACGAAAAGGGCGGCCGAACTCGGTCACCACACCACCTACCTGTGCTGTGAGCAAAATCTGGAAACCTATTATATCAATTGCGGCTGGACCGTTCTGGAACGCAATGTCGGCAAACACGATCTCACTGTGTTGACCCACAGCACGAAAACTTGAAGCGTCCGGGCCCGCACCGGACTGCCCATGAACTACCGGAGGAAACCATGCGCCCGCCAGCCGCCATTATGGAAATCGCGATCTACGCCGATGATCTCGACGACGCCGAGGCTTTTTACCGCGACGTTTTCGGGCTGGAGATCGTCCGCAAGCTGCCCGGCCAATTCATCTTCTTCAAATGCGGCCAACAGATGCTGCTGGTCTTCGATCCGCAACAATCACGCAAGGTCACGCCGGACAACCCGATTCCGCGCCATGGTGCCGTCGGGCAGGGCCATTTCTGTTTTTATGCGAAGGACAAGGCGGAAGTGGACGGCTGGAGGGCACGCTTCGAAGAGCTTGGCATTGCCATCGAACATTATCACCGCTGGCCGAATGACAGCTATTCCGTCTACATCCGCGACCCGGCGGGGAATTCGGTGGAGGTGGGCGAAGGAAAGCTGTGGGGGGTCTGATCCCTACGTGCCATCAGGCGGCAACGGGACTATGGAGGAGCTTGAAAACCCCTCCTCCGTCATCCTCGGGCTTGACCCGAGGATCCATGGTCACCCCGGGTTGTGGATCCTCGGGACAAGCCCGAGGATGACGTCGAGGGAGGGATGACCCACCCCCGACCATTCTTCACACACAGTCCGCAGATCAGATCTGCCGAACGGCAATCTCTTCTTCCGCCTGCACCGCAAGCGGGTTCCTCAGCGGCAGGCCGAAACCGGCGGCTTCGATCTCGAACACATCGCCCGCTTCCGGCTTGATGCCGTCTGCGAAGGAGAGCGTCGCCGTGCCGAACATGTGCACATGAACATCGCCAGGTGCGCGGAACAGGCCGTATTTGAAATGGTGATATTCGAGATTCGCGAAGGTGTGGGACATGTTGTCCTCACCCGAGACGAACGGCTTTTCGAAAATCACCTTGTCGCCGCGACGGATGCGCGAGGTGCCGCGAATATCGGACGGCGGTGCGCCGACGCGGATTTCCGGGCCGAAGCTTGCGGGGCGCAGCTTGGAATGGGCGAGGTAGAGATAGTTGATCCGCTCGGTGACGTGATCGGAAAATTCGTTTGAGACGGCAAAGCCGATACGCACCGCTTCACCCTTGTCGGAGATCACGTAGATGCCGGCCATTTCCGGCTCTTCGCCGCCATCGAGCGCAAAGGACGGAGAGGTGAGCGCGGCACCGGGCGCTGCCGCCACGTGGCCGTTGCCCTTGTAGAACCATTCGGGCTGAACGCCCTTTTCGCCAGCCTTCGGCTTGCCGTTTTCGAGACCCATGCGGAACATCTTCATGGAGTCTGTCAGGCTTTCTTCGGCGGCTTCCGTGGTCTTCTTATGCATGCTGTCGCGGGTCGCGGCGGAGCCCAGATGGGTGAGGCCCGTGCCGGTCAGATGCAGATGCGCCGGATCGGGATGGGTGATCGGCGGCAGGAAACGACCTTCGGCATAAGCCTTTTCGAGATCGACGGCATCGCCCAGACCATGGGCGGCAATGACATCGGCAAGGCTCTTGCCGCCATTGGCGGCTTCCATGGCCAGCGCATAAACCGACTCTGCATTGTTGACGGCGCGTGCTTGCCCGCCTTCCTCGCGAACGGCTACGGTGATTTTGCCGCTGGCATCTTTGATCTGTGAAATGAGCACGGGATTTCCTTCCTCCGGCGCAACGCGCCTTATCTTCATCGGCGCATGCGCCTGCATCTTATGAAAGTGGCCGGAAACCGGCCACTTTTTTGACTTGCGATTTGGGCGGGCCGATCAGCCCTTGTTTTTGTTGTAGACGTCGAAGAACACGGCGGCGAGAAGCACGAGACCCTTGACCATCTGCTGGAAGTCGATGCCGAGGCCGACGATCGACATGCCGTTGTTCATGACGCCCATGATGAAGGCGCCGATGACCGCACCGGTGATCTTGCCCACGCCGCCGGACGCCGAAGCACCGCCGATGAAGCAGGCCGCGATGACGTCAAGCTCGAAGCCCACACCAGCCTTCGGCGTCGCCGAATTGAGGCGGGTCGCGATGATCATGCCGGCAAGACCGGCCAGCACGCCCATGTTGACGAAGGTGAGGAAGCTCAGGCGTTCGGTATTGATACCGGAAAGCTTGGTCGCCTTCTCGTTGCCGCCCATGGCGTAAACGCGGCGGCCGATGGTCGTACGGCGCGTCACGAAGCTGTAGAGCGCAATCAGAACCAACATCACGATCAGAACGTTCGGCAGACCGCGATAGGTGGACAGCTGGTAACCCAGGAAGAGGATAGCACCAGAGATCAGCAGATTCTGCACAATGAAGAAACCGAACGGCTCGACATCGATGCCGTGCTTCACGTTCACCACGCGACGGCGCCATGCCAGATAGAACAGCACGACCGTAATCAGCAGCGTCAGGATCATCGACGTGGTGTTCAGACCTTCGATACCACCGATGTCAGGCAGGAAGCCGGTGCTGATGATCTGGAAATCGGTCGGGAACGGGCCGATGTTCTTGCCGCCGAGCACGAAGAGGGTGAGCCCGCGGAACACCAGCATGCCCGCCAGCGTCACGATGAAGGACGGGATGCGGTGGTAAGCGATCCAGTAACCCTGGGCCGCACCGATGATGCCGCCGATGACGAGACAAATCAGTGCCGCCAGAAACGGGTTCATGCCCCATTGCACGGTCAGGATGGCCGCGATCGCGCCCACGAAAGCGACGATGGAGCCGACCGAAAGGTCGATATGCCCGGCAACGATCACGAGCAGCATGCCAAGCGCCATGATGACGATGAACGAGTTCTGCAGGATGAGGTTGGTCAGGTTGACCGGACGGAACAGGATGCCGCCGGTGTAGAACTGGAAGAAAACCATGATGGCGACGAGCGCGATCAGCATGCCATATTCGCGAATGTTGGAGCGAATATAGGAGGTGACCGAGATGACGTTACTTTCTTCGCTTGTTGTGTTTGCCGAACTCATGAGTTCTTCTCCCCTGAGCGCATGATAGCGCGCATGATGCTTTCCTGGCTCGCCTCTCCCTTCGGCAGTTCAGCGACGATGCGGCCTTCGTTCATGACGTAGATGCGGTCGCAATTGCCGAGCAGTTCGGGCATTTCCGATGATATCATCAGAACGCCTTTGCCGTCGGCAGCGAGCTGGTTGATGATGGTGTAGATTTCATATTTCGCGCCGACGTCGATACCGCGTGTCGGCTCGTCGAGGATCAGCACGTCGGGATCTGAGAACAGCCACTTGGAGAGCACAACCTTCTGCTGGTTGCCACCCGAAAGATTGACCGTTTCCTGAAAGATGCCGGAAGAGCGGATGCGAAGGCGTGTGCGGAAATCGCTCGCCACCTTCATTTCCTTGATGTCGTCGATGACGCTGGCCTTCGACACGCCGGCCAGATTGGCAAGCGTGGTGTTGTGCAGAATGTTGTCGTTGAGCACGAGACCGAGATGCTTGCGGTCCTCGGTCACATAGGCAAGACCGGCGTCGATCGCCTTGCGCACGGTGCTGACATCCACCGGCTTGCCATGGATCCGCACTTCACCGCTGATCTTGTGGCCATAGGACTTGCCGAAGACGCTCATCGCGAATTCGGTGCGCCCTGCCCCCATCAGCCCGGCAATGCCGACGACTTCGCCCTTGCGTACCGTGACATTGATGTCGTGCAGGACCTGCCTGTCGCGGTGCTGCTGGTGATAGGCGTTCCAGTTTTTCACTTCGAGAATGGTCTCGCCGATCGGCACATCGCGCGGCGGATAACGATCTTCCAGATCGCGTCCCACCATGTTGCGGATGATGACATCCTCGCTGATTTCTTCCTGATGACAGTCGAGCGTCTTCACCGTCATGCCGTCGCGCAGCACGGTGATCTGGTCGGCCACCTTGCGCACTTCGTTGAGCTTGTGGGTGATGATGATCGACGTCATGCCCTGCTTGCGGAATTCCATCAACAGGTTGAGCAGCGCCTCGGAATCGCTTTCGTTAAGCGAGGCGGTCGGCTCATCGAGAATGAGCAGCTTCACGCTCTTCGACAGCGCCTTGGCGATTTCGACCAGCTGCTGCTTGCCAACGCCGATATCGGTTATCAGCGTCTCCGGCGATTCCTTCAGGCCCACCTTCTTTAAAAGTTCGCGGGTGCGGTTGAAGGTCTGCTGCCAGCTGATGACGCCGTTCGAGGCGACCTCGTTGCCAAGGAAGATGTTTTCCGCAATCGACAGGAGCGGCACAAGCGCAAGCTCCTGGTGAATGATGATGATACCAATATCTTCACTGTCGTTGATGGCGCGAAAATTCCGCACTGCGCCTTCATAATGGATTTCGCCCTCATAGGTGCCGGCGGGATAAACACCGGAAAGGACCTTCATCAAGGTCGACTTCCCCGCGCCGTTCTCACCGACGAGTGCGTGGATCTCACCCTCTTTAACCTTGAGGTTGACGTTCTCAAGCGCTTTCACGCCCGGAAACGTCTTGGTGATGTTCCGCATTTCGAGAATGGTATTGGCCATATCGCAATCCAGCGCCCGATTAATTTCGGCGTTTTTATTTTTATGGAAAAACGGGGATGACGCCAAGTCATCCCCGCATGTGTCGTGAAGCTTATTTCAGCTGGTCTTCTTTGTAATAACCGCCGTCAACGAGAACCTGCTTGTAGTTCTCCTTGGTCACGGCAACCGGCTTCAGGAGGTAGGACGGAACGACCTTGACGCCATTTTCATAGGTCTTGGTGTCGTTTACCTCAGGCTCCTTGCCCTGCAGAACGGCGTTCACCATGTTGACGGTCACCTTCGCAAGTTCGCGAGTGTCCTTGAAGATGGTGGAGTACTGTTCGCCGGCAATGATCGACTTGACGGAGGGAACTTCGGCATCCTGACCCGAAACGACCGGCAGCGGCTGATCCTTCGAGCCGTAACCGACGCCCTTCAGCGAGGAGATGATGCCGATGGACAGACCGTCGTAAGGCGACAGAACGGCGTCAACCTTGGCGTCGGTGTAGTAGGCCGACAGCAGGTTATCCATACGGGCCTGGGCCGTTGCCGGGTCCCAGCGCAGCGTACCGACCTTGTCCATGCCGGTCTGGCCGGACTTTACGACCAGCTTGCCGCTGTCGATGTAAGGCTGGAGAACCGACATAGCGCCGTCATAGAAGAAGAAGGCGTTGTTATCATCAGGAGAACCGCCGAACAGCTCGATGTTGAACGGACCCTTGCCGTCCTTCAGGCCAAGCTTGTCGGTGATCGAAGTTGCCTGCAGAACGCCAACCTGGAAGTTGTCGAAGGTTGCGTAGTAGCTGACATCGCCGCTGTTGCGGATAAGACGGTCATAAGCGATGACCTTGATGCCCTGCTCGCCGGCCTGCTTCAGAACGTCCGACAGCGTCGTGCCGTCGATCGATGCGATCACGAGGACCTTGACGCCCTTGGTGACCATGTTTTCGATCTGGGAAAGCTGGTTCGGAATATCATCATCGGCATATTGCAGGTCGGTCTTGTAACCGGCTTCCTCGAGCTGCTTGACGATGTTGTTGCCGTCATCGATCCAGCGCGCGGAAGATTTTGTCGGCATGGCAATGCCAACGGAACCCTTGTCCTGCGCGAAAGCCGGCGCTGCGAAGGAAGCAGCACCGATGGCACAAGCCGCCATCAGCGAAATAATGGACTTCATTAACTCTCTCCCTTGAACCCTTCTCTGGTGCCGCTTGCTGCGGCGCACCATGAAATTCATGCCGTCAGAGGAAGAAGCCGCATTTAGCCCGTTTCGATCTCGCAGGTGCGAAATGAAACAGATGCCGCTCCTCCCCGGCATTCCGCAAACTGTTCTGAATCCATATAACTGTCAAATAGAATATGTCGCCCAACATATATCAATTATGATATATTAAATCGATACAATAACCATTGAGGGGTATGGGGCGGCGCATGAGCAACCAGAAAGTGTATGAGCAGACGCAAACAACAGATGCGCTTTTCGTCTTTGAGGACAACCCGCTTCTGCGCGCCGGACTGAAGATGAGCCATCTGCGCATGCTGGTCATGATCGAGGAGCACGGACAGGTCAGCGCGGCGGCCGCCACCATGAACATGACGCAGCCGGCGGCCTCGCGCATGCTCTCGGAAATGGAAGCAATCGTCAAAAGCCCGCTCTGTCAAAGGGCCTCGCGCGGCGTGGTGCTGACGAAATTCGGCGAGGCGCTGGCCCGCCGGGCCCGCACCATATTGCTGGAACTGCGCGAGGCAAGCCGCGAACTGAACCAGATGAAATCCGGCAGCGGCGGATCGGTCTATATCGGCGCCGTCACTGCGCCTGCCGTCAGCCTCGTCGTTCCCGCCATAAAACGGGCGATGGACACCTATCCCGGCATCGAAATCAACGTGCAGGTGGAAAGCAGCAACGTGCTGGCCCGCGAACTGCTGGCCGCGCGGCATGACTTCATCATCGGCCGCATCCCGGATGATTTTGATCCGGGCCTCTTCTCCATCCATGAAATCGGCATCGAGCGTGCCTGTCTTGTGGTGCGCGAAGGCCATCCACTGCTGGGCGGCGAGCCCGTGACCCTTGATGACCTTTCCGCCTATGACTGGGTGTTCCAGCCGCCCGGCGCGCTTTTGCGCAGAACTATGGAAGATGTGTTCCTCACCCATGGCGTCGCCATGCCGCGCAACATCATTAACACACCCTCCATGCTCCTGACGCTCGCCCTGATCTGCAACACCGATGCGATTGCGCCGATCGCCCAGGACATGGCCGAGTTCGTGACGGGCCAGGAGGCCGATATCGGCCGCACGCGCATCCTGCCGACGGATTTCGAGCTCGTGGTGAAGCCCTACAGCATCATCACCACCAAAGGCCGCGTTTTGCCGCCCAGCGCCCGGCTGCTCTACGACCTGGTTCTGGATGAAAGCCGCAAGCTCGCCGGCATCTGACGCGGCAAGCCAGACGCCACCTTCATTCTATATAAGGCCGGATCTATTCAGGCTGATGCAGGGAAAAGCCGCATGCTCTTCGGACAATCCGTCTTCCAGTCGGTGGTCGAAAGACTGAAACAGGAAAAAGAAGAGGAAAGCGCGGAAGAACAGCCGCCGCCCGCCGGTCACCGCATCGCCGGTTTCAGTTCGGGTTTCGTCGTTGGCACACATCCTGAAGCGCCGCCACCGGCAAACGGCCACCTCGACGCCTATCTCGCTTTTCTGCCGGATCCCGCTCCTCCCCCCGAGCCCGAGCCGCCCCCCCAGCCCGAGCCGATGCCGGCATATCTCGAAAAAACCTCGCTCGCCGATGTTTCGGCGGAACTGGCAATCGATGAAACCGACACGGCAACAACATTGGCGGAGAAACGTCGCGCCTTCGCCCGGCTCAATCACCCCGATGGGGTTAAGCCGGAGTTCCGGCACAATGCGACACTGCGCATGACGGCAGCAAATCTCCTGATCGACCAGGCGATCCGGATGCTGCGAACCCGCGCGCACTTCCGGTAAAAATGCCGCGTTTTATACTCTGAAAATGTGCAAAACAGAGATAGGAGCGTCTCAGCCGGCGTCGTTCTTGTCGGCCGGCGCGCTTTCGGCGGCATCATTCGATGCGGCCTTGCCTGCATCATTTGTGCTGACGCCGCTGCTGTTCGCAGGTTTGAACTTCACCAGCAACTCATAAGCCGCATAAGCCGCGATGCCACCGACGATGGTTCCCCAGAAAAACTCGCGATTGACGAATTCGATAACGGCCCATGCGGCGCAAAAACCGACGATAAGCAATCTGACCCATAGCGGGCGATAAAGCGGATGGCTCGTATCGATATTCAGCATGGCGTCCCCGTCCGGGCCTTTCCATTACATCAGATTGCGATCGCGGCGCGCCAAGGCGCAAACACGTTCACGCGTCTTGGCCGTTTCACAGGAAAATTGCAATGCAAATCGATCCGCGGCCGATCAGGCTCTCGTGAAAGGTTTAATGTCGCCATGCCCTCAATGGACTGAGGGCGGCGCCGTGCAAGGACAACCCGCAGCGCCGCACGCCCGTCTGCCTTGTCGATGTTTCAGTCCCGCAGACGTCCAAGCAGGGCCAGCAACTGGTCGCGGGCCTTTTTGCCGCCGATCCTGTCGATCAGCTTTTCCTCACGGTCCCGCCATGCATCGGATAGACGGTCGAGAAGGCTGCTGCCTTCATCGGTCATATCGAGAAAATGAACGCGCCTGTCCTCTTCCGATCTGCGGCGGACAAGCAATCCCTTGTCTTCCATGCTGTCGACGATCGCAACGAAATTGGCGCGCTGAATGCCAAGCGCTTCGGCGACATCGCTCTGCTTGAGGCCCGGATTGCCACCGACGATCACGAGAACGGAAAAATCGGCCGGCCGCAATCCCAGTTCCGCCAGCACATCGGAGAACCCGTTTGCCACGGCAAGTTGAGAGTGCCGCAAATGATAACCGATTGCCGTCGTCAGCAACCCATAGTCGATTGTCGCAGGATGCGCCGTCTCCATGCTGCCGCTTTCGGCTTTTTCCGCCCGCGGCCCGTTGCTATGTGCCAATCGCAAAGCCATCCGATCCCCCGCCTGATTCGTTCCCTTACCCTGCCGAAATCATAACCGACAACGTTCCGAAACTGTATCCCAAATAAATGTAGATGATACTAATATTGTATAATAATTTGACAGTTAATAACCGAATAGCCGAACTTTACAGCCAGATCAACATCTTGGCGACAAGAAAAGTACGACTAATTACCCGCCGATTTTGAGGGGCCCGATCCCCTTTCCGCTCCTTGTTTCAAAGGCGTTGCGCCAATCCAGCCACCTGTGTACGGCAGCGGCGAAATCGCCGCCGGATCGGGCAATAATATACTACTTAAAAGGGAAAACCGTTTTCCACAAAAAACACAATACGTCAAACGACGCACCGCCCCTTTTGCCCGACAGCGGATGCCAACACCCCGCAACAAGCCCCGCCCTTGCCACGACAGGAAAACCGGCAAGGTTTCGCAAATCTTTGATTTTTACACATTGATGCGGAAAGAAAGCTGGGGTATGAACCAACCGCTGCACGCGATTCAAGCGTGACCGCTGCACCCGTAGCTCAGCTGGATAGAGTGTTGGATTCCGATTCCAAAGGTCACAGGTTCGAATCCTGTCGGGTGCGCCAAATACCGCCGATTGCCCTCCACAGTACGCTGTAGCCGCCGAACATACGCTTTCGCATCTGGTAAATGCGCCCGGTACGCAGAAAAAGCGTAGAAGCGGCGGTGGAAAAGTTCGAATCGTTTGCGGTCGATTGATTGCTCTACGGAAATGTCGCCTATGTGGCTTGGAATGGCAGCTATGCGCCTCCACTCCGGCCTTCACGCGGGCCGCAAACTTCTCCAAAGCAACCGCTCGGCCTGTTTGGGCTGAATGGCCCAGTTGAGGAGGATGAAGCGGCCATTCGGCATCGCAAAGGTCGGTCGCGTAGGACCGACTTTTGCACCTGACCTTTGTGACGGATATTCCACTGAAAATTCAGCGCGGCTGGTATGCTCGCAAAACGTGGGAATCATGCGACGGCTTCGTTCCAGTTTTCGATGCGATTTGTCAGCGCACACTCAGAAGGTACTCTAAGCCCCGCGTGAAGCCACGCGGCGCGACGGTGAGGTGATCCTCGTCATCCAAGACCGCCGACTTCAATTGCAGGCTCGGATACTTTCGGCTCTGCAACGCTACTTCTAAAGCCCGGTTGTCGGCGACCATATCCACCGTCTGGTTGTAGCGCCGGTCGCCTTTGCGCTGCGCCTCAAAGGCGCCGACATAAAGATAGACCTTCGCCGGCAGGTCCTTGTTCCGCGTGGCGTAATCCGTTTCGAGCTTCAAGGTGTGGCGCTTGTCGTACCAGAGAGAGGGGCTACCGAGGATATAGCCGCTAAACAAGCCAGGTTCGGTGAACAGGATCTGTGCGCCAAGCAAAGCACCGTAGGAGTGGCCAAGGAAGAGCGATCTGGCGGGATCGGTACGATAGCGGGCGGCGATAGATGGTTTCACCTGATCACCCAAATATCGCTGATAGGCCCGTCCCTGCCCATGGATCGCACCAGCAGGTGCGCTCCTTGGACCGTTCGACGTGGGGGTGTAGTCGCGCTGACGGCTGACCTTGCCATCCTCACCCTTTCCATAAGACAAACCGACAAGAATGAACTCCTCGATCCGGGGCCCTTCGACGTTCAGACGGCGGCCGATCTGCCGGATGATCGGGAAAGCGTAATCAGCATCGGTGACGTAAAGCACGGGGTAACGCCGCTGAGGTTCCTTCGCATAGGACGGTGGTAAGGCGACGAAGACTTGGTAAATGCGACCGGAAACCGGATCGGGCACATCCCAGACTTCGCTATCGATGACCTCGTATGCGCGCCCCTCTCCCAACTGGGCTTTTGGAGTCGACTGAGCGTACGTGTGCGTCGGACCACTCGGGACGCTGAAGCCGGCGATGACAGCTATCAGTAAGGTATTCAGAAAACATCGTCGCATGTGAAGTCTCCGCGCTTGGATTACTATGGTGTCAACCACTAATGGCGTACACGCGCGGCATTAAGACTAAGATTTTATCGAATGGATTCGTACTTAACAAAACGTGACGGCTGAGATTGGTGGTTTCGGCTATCAGCCAGCCAAGCTGCAAGGCTGTCCGTAATTTGTCGCAAAAATCCTGAAACCTGCAGCAATATGACAGGGACTTATACGGTCCGCTTTAGCTGTCTTCGTCTCCCGCAATGGGGTCGGAAGCAGTCATAGAGGTCGCCCGCGCTCTATAGCAGCTATGTCACCCCGCTACCAAGACCGGACGGTCTGCAACCGGCCCAATTTCAGACATTGGTCGTGGCGCAATCGTTCAGAAGTAATATCTTTCCGGATCTCCTTGTGCCCTCAGGATAGGCGGCTGACTTTGCGGGTCGCAGGTGATGCAAGCTGGCCTAAAGGAGGGCTATAGCGTAGACGTAGTTCTCATCATCACCCGGCGCGGTGCGCCACTTCAGCTCTTCACCACATGAGCCGACTATCCCTCATCAGATAAACGTATCGTGGCGCGATCAGTCGTTTGCCGTCGATGAATAATCGAAAGACAAACACCGCCCTCTCTCGTATGGTGGCCTGTGGACAGGTATATCCGTCACATACTCAATCATCGAATAAAACGTTCAAGACATGCTCCGACCGACAAAATCCCAGATTGAAGCCGAGATCATCGACTGTGCCGCCGGACTGTTTGCGAAGCACGGTTTTTCGCATACCTCGGTTCAACAAATCGCGGATACGGTCGGTTATTCGAAAACCGGGCTGTTGCATCATTTTCCAAGCAAACAGGCGATATATGACGCTGTCGTCAAAGCGCTCAGGGAACACGCCCGGGAAGTTCGCGACAACGTCAAATCTCTACCGGTCGGCCGGGCACGTGACCTCGCAGTCGTGGAAGAGGCTGTCGATTTTTCCTTTCGCCAACCGGGAGTCTCTGCACTTTCCAACCGCATAGCGCTGGATCCCAACCCGGAAGATGCGGAGATGAACGAAATCGGCTTCATGATGTACGAAGCGCTGGGCATCGACATGGGCAACCTCGATATGGAACGGTTGATCCGGGTGACCAGCGCGTTTTCCGGCCTGGGCGTCTGCGCCGGCTTGGCGACCCGGACAAAGCTGACGCAAGAATGGCGCGGGCTGATCGTCACCGCGGCAATGGATGCATTGGGCCACAGCGCCACATAAGCCCAAGCGTACCCCCCTGACAAAACTGATTTTGCGGTAATATTGCCCGCTCCCGTAACCGCGCAGCCCTGCCCTGCACGGCCGGCCTCATGCGCCTGTTCAACACCGCCTATGCGGAGGAAATGGCGCTGCTTCTCAACGGAAAAGACCTCCCACAAATATCTACGTAATTGAAAATTTGCGACTTCCATCCCGCGAAAAAGCGTTCGCGCGTCATGCTTGACGGCTCCAAAAAACCACGCTAGACCAATATGGTCCATTACAGATCAAGACGGTCTGTAATGGACCATATCATACGGCCTAATGGCCATCCGGTCTCTCGCTCGAAAGTCAATGGAACCTCCAATGGACGTCTTACATGGCCCCTTCGCCGTAATCCGAAAGCACAGGAAAGCTTTTCTCACTCTCAACGTGGCTTTTTACGGCCTGTTCGCCGTCTCGATGGCGATCACGATGCTGCTTCCCGAGATACAGGCCTATTTAAAAACCGGTATTGATGAGGCTTACCTGCGGCCAGGGGTCTTGAAGACGGTCGCCGATGCCTATGGCTCCCAGAACCTTCCCAAGGCCATGGGCATGACCTTCATCATCAACCTGCTGGTTGCCTTTGTCATGACGACTTTGCCGTCACTGATCATTCCCTTCATCGGCATATTGGCGACACTCCATCGGGGAATCCTGTGGGGCATCATGTTCGCACCCCTCGGGGCTCACAAAGCGATGCTCGTGCCGCATTCCATAACTCTCCTGATCGAGGGGCAAGCCTACGTGCTGGCCGCATTCGGCGCCTATGTGCATGGACGCACATTTCTGCGGATAAGCGAATATCGGGTAAGTACCCGCTGGGAGGCCTGGAAAGCCGGGCTTGTGCCCCTCGCCAATATATATTGCCTTGTCATCTTCGCCCTCGCCGTAGCTGCGATCTACGAGGTACTGGAAGCAATATACATCATTCCCCGCATCATCTGAGCGGGCGGCCGTCGCAGCCACAACATCCACATCCATCCCACCGGGTGAAAAATGAAGTCGCACACGCAGTGCGCTGCCGATCACCTGCGCCTTCCGCACCGCCGTCGACCTGTGGCGGGGCCTCAGCAACAATCACAACCAAGGATCAAAACCCAAATGGCCAATCTTGAAATGAAGACGCTCTCCCGGACGGCACTCGGCCTGCTCGCCCTCACCCTCACGCTCACCGGATGCATGTCGCCTGAAGAGCAGCGCCGGGCAAATCTGTACCAGGATGGAAACACATGCGCCAATTTCGGTTCGCATTATGGTTCGCAGTCTTATACCCAATGCATGCTCCAGCAGCAGCAGCGCCGGGACCAGGAACAGTTGCTCGCCGTTGAAACCATGCGCGCCACGTCGGAGACCTCACTCAACAACCTCGAAGTGATGCGAAGGCTGCGGGAGGGTAAGAGGTGACCTGAGAAGACTGCCATGCCGACAGGCAATTGCATGCAGCGATAGGCCGCCAATATCCGTGTTTCAAGGTAAGCGACCCTCATCCTTCAGCCGGAAGGCCTGAATAAGCCAACATGCCGCGCAAGAAATCAGGTCTTGCGCGGCATGTTATCGGTTATCGGCCGGATATCAGGCCCGCCGGGGTCCCATGGCCCTGGCAGGCGGACTTAGAATTCCTGCCAGTCGTCCTTTGAGGTATCGACCGCGGCATTGCCCGAGAATGCCGAGGCGATCTTGCGGCCGAGTGCGCGCACAGGCGATGCCACATATTTGTCGTTGCTTCCGGCATTGCGAACGGGGGCCGGCTGGCTCCTCTGCTGATAGGCGGTGTCGGCAAGCCTGAACTGCGAGAGCAGCTGGTTGAGCGAGGCAACCTCCTTGGCAAGGTTGTGGCTTGCAGCATTGGTTTCTTCCACCATGGCCGCATTTTTCTGCGTGTCCTGATCCATCTGGTTGACGGCGGTATTGATCTGCTGGAGGCCGGAGGATTGCTCCTGTGCGGATTCCACGATCGAGACGACGTGGCGGTTGATTTCCTGCACTTCGAGCACGATCGTTGCCAGCGCCTTGCCGGTGTCGCCCACCAGCTGGACGCCCTGCTGCACCTGGTCGTTCGAGGTGTTGATCAGCGCCTTGATTTCCTTCGCCGCACTGGCGGAGCGCTGGGCAAGCTCGCGCACTTCCTGTGCGACAACGGCAAAACCCTTGCCGGCCTCACCGGCACGGGCGGCTTCAACACCCGCATTCAGGGCGAGAAGGTTGGTCTGGAAGGCGATCTCGTCGATCACGCCGATGATGTTGCTGATTTCGTTGGCGGATTTGGAGATCTGCTCCATGGCCACCACGGCGCGGCGCACCACCTCGCCGGATTGTTCTGCGCCGGCCTTGGCGCGGCTCACGATCTGGCCGGCCTCCTGCGCGCGCTTGGTGGAATCCCTGACCGTCGTGGTGATTTCCTCCAGAGCGGCAGCGGTTTCCTCAACGGCCGCGGCCTGCTGTTCCGTGCGCTTGGCAAGATCGTCGGCGGCCGACTTGATCTCATTTGCGCCGGCACCAATGCCACCGGCATTCTGTGCAACCTTCGTCAATGCGGCCTGCAGCTTTTCAGCGGACATGTTGAAATCGTTGCGAACGGCATCGAGTGTCGCCGTGAACGGCTGGCCGATACGATAGGAAACATCGCCTTCCGAAAGCTTCGAGAGACCGGCGGCCAGATTGTCGACGGCGAATTTGACGTCGGCCGATTCCCTTGCCTTTTGCTGCTCGCGCTCGATGCGCTCTTTCTCGGACAGGCTGCGATTGGCTTCGGTTTCCTGTTCAAGACGAATGCGCTCGATGGCGCTTTCGCGGAACACCTGAACCGCATTTGCCATCTGGCCAACCTCGTCCTTGCGGCTGGTGCCGTCGATTTCCGCTGACGTCTCGCCACTGGCGAGCGACACCATGCGCGCGCGCAGGCGGGCGATCGGCGTCGTGATGCCGCGTGATGCGACGAACAGCGCAAGGATGATGCCGATTGAGAAGACAACACCGATTATCGCCAGCGATGTCAGGATCGTCGAATTGGTCTTGTCCGTCAGATCGTCACTTCCCTTGACCACACCCTTGGTCAGCTTGTCCAGAAAGGCCGCCATGTCATTGGCTGTCGGGCGAATGGAGGCGTCGGCCTTCAGCATCTCCGCTGCCGCTTCCGCGTTGCGATCGGCAAGGCCGAATTCAACGGCCTTGTCGGTGATTGCGACGATCTCCTGGGATTTCGCCAGGAAACCATCAATGGTCTGCGCTTCCTCCGGAAACGCCGCCTTTACATTGTTGAGGCGCATCACCAGCAGCCTCTTGCTCTCGGTGTAAAATTCGCGGGCGGTTTTGATATCCGAACCGTTCGCATCATAGGCCGCGACCTGATAGGCGCCATACCCCACCGCTGCAAGGTTTCGGTTTGCGCGCGAAAGTTCCACCAGAGCGGCGTTGTCATTGGCGATGAAGAACGAATAGGCCGTGTCCGCTTCCTTGAAACGGCTGGACATGAATGCGGTAGCGCCCAGACCGACAATGCAAAGCGGCAGAATGAGCGACAGGATTTTGGTGCGGATGCTGGCGTTTTGAAGAAAAGACACGGAAAACCTCACGTCAATGAAAAACCGCTCCTTCCCCGTGCCGGAGGTGTTCGGCGAAACTGACATTGCACGTCGGAACACCTCGATCATCAAGGCTTCGGTGAGCCGCTCATCGGCTTGGTCGCGGCTGCATCAAACATGCGCCGAAGACAACGTCCCCCACCCTTCAAATAATGGCGGGTCACAGTTCCCCATCAGTGCGGCGGCACCGCCAGCAAGCGGAAACGCCGAGCCGAGTTTTGTGAGAGAAAGAGTGCTGCAATGAATCGTCATTCATGTCTTCAATTCATTTCCCTGCAAAATCATTATGATTAAAAACTTTATAATTCCTTCATGTCCGGGCGAGCTGAAAAAATATGATCCGGCAAAGTGAAAGGCGCGGCCGCCGCCGCATGCACCTTGCCTTCATGGGAGACGGACATAGCCGAGGGCATAGCGGATCTCTGCGGCATGGAGTTGCGCAAAGGCCGGGCGAAGCTGCCCCGGGTGCGCAGGCCGCCCAGATACCACTATAGAAAATGAGAGCCGGTGGCTTGGACGCATCCACGCCCGTCAGAATATCACCCGGGGTGAATGACCTCGGAGGGCTGTCGCTGAATATTTTTCGGCAACATATCCGCATGTCCGTCAGTTTGGGGGGGCTGAAGCTCCGCCTCATCCTCGACAAGGCTTGCATTGGCCTGCAAACGTAGCCCCATCACCGCAACGGCAAGGAAAAACCAGACGAAGCCGGTACTGAGAAAGAAAATCGTTTCAAGGAAGCCGAAGAGCAGCACATAAAGCCAGACGCTGACATAAAGCCTCGTCAACGGGCTGTTGCGCGTGGCGTCATCCATTTTGCCGAGATAGACAAGTGGCAGCAGATAAAGCCACAGCAGCACCAGCACCAGACCCGGCACACCGCCCGCAAGCAGAAGGTCGAAATAACCATTGTGCGAATCCGGCGCCGTCGTCGCCCAGGTATTGTTCTCGGTGAAGCTCGTCATCAGGGCGTCACTTCGCCAGAAGGCCTGATAGCCGTAACCGACCAACGGGCTTTGCCGGATATAATCGATGGCCACGGTCCAGATATCGGTTCTGCCGGTAAAGGTTGCATCGATCTTCATTTTGGTCAGCATCTGCGAAAAAACCGGATCGACGGTGGTGCCGACAGTCACCACGGCGAAGACGGCGAGAAGCGAGGTCACAACCACGTAACGCCATCGGGGCCAGCGCAGGATGAACCATCCCGTCGCGATAATGATCGGCAACAGGCCGAGCGCCGTTTTCCCGCCTGACTTGACAAGGAAGACCAGCGACAGCAGCAGCATCGCCAGACCGCCGACAAAGGACCAGCGCTTGCAAAGATAAATCGCGACGATGATCAACACCGTCATGACCGAGGCGGCCTCGTTCTTGTGGCGGAAAACCCCGCGCCAGTCGCCCGCCAGAAGCGGTTCCAGCGCATCGCTCGCCTGATGAATGGATCGGGACGGCAGAACGATGACGCCGAAATAACACAGGAACAGTATGATCATCGTGCAGACGGCAAGCAGCGTGGTGAAATGCCGTTCCGTGCGCGGCAATTGCAGAAAACAGCCGGCAAGCACGCAGATGATGGCGCACATGAAAAGCCGCCGCAGCGAAAACATCGGCGCTTCGCCCACCAGCGAGGTAAAGACATACCAGCCGAAAATCGCCGCCATCAGCAGACGCGGCGTGAAGATGATGGAGAACGAACGTTCCTTCGCCATGAACGCCGCAAAGCTGAACAGCAGAATGATCGCAGTGAGCTGGTTGAGCAGGTTGGATCCGGCCGCCATCGCGGACCCCATATAGGTCGACGAGAGCGAGACATAGGGCAAAAAACCGACCGTGAAATAAAGGAACGTCACATAAAACAGGACGTCCCGCCAGTAGCCACGCCCCTGCTGTTCGTGCGCTGCATCCATAAGGGGTTTTTCTCTTCCTTTTTCCATGCCCGTCCGCATCGTCTCCGATGCGTCATTTCGATAATGTGAATATCCCGCGAAATCCCTATTTTTTAGTTATGCATAATACACGGAAGAATAGTATTTCCGCAATCCGTATCGATCATGAAGGAAAAAAGCCGAAGAAAATACTTCAAGGTAAACGCATGGAAATACATAGAATTTCCGAAGCGGCCGATCTTCTTTTTCCAAATTTAAGTTGCTGATTTCTCTATTATTTGGTAATAATGCGCCTATATAAAGGGTCGCCTGCATCTGCGTACACGCAGCGGCATTTCAATGTATTGCGAATATACTAAAGTAATAATCCGAAACTCTGTTTAACGTATATTAACAACTCAGGATATATCTTTGGCTTGTTGATCTCATAAACGCAAAAAGGCTGGAAACCTAAGGTGGACGTTCCGATACACACCAATATGGACGATAGCAATAACGATCAGTCAACACAACGCCCGGTTCAATCGGGTGCAACGGGCGTTCGCCCCATGCTCCGGGAGGACGTCCCGGCTGTCGAGATTGTGCTCGATAGCGCGTTCAGGAAGACCGGTCGCGAGGGAAGCTTCAACTTCCGCTCCTACATCGAGACATTGTTTTTCGGCAGCCCCGTTTTCCATCCCGATCACGGCAGCGTCGTCTACGACGCCGGCGAGAACGGGGTCACCAGCGTTATTCTGGCCGTGCCCATGCGATTTGTCGCGAATGGGAAAACCATAACCGCAAGGTTGCTGTGCGCTTTCGCATCGAAAGGCAAACTCGGCGCTCTTGGAGCAGCCCGCCTGTCCCGCGGCATGCGCGCAACGAAACACGATATGCTGTTTTCGGACACGGCCTCCCCTGTCAGCGCCGATCATTGGATTGCGATCGGCGGCAACATGCTGCCGATGGAGAGCCTGCAATGGCACAAGGCGCTCAAGCCCTTCTGCGCGATTGCCCTCGGCATGCCGCGCCGTTCACAGCTGGCCAAATCCACGCCCGCCCTCATGGTGCTCGGCTTTGCCGACCGTATCCTGCGCTCCTGGAAAAAAGGCATCAGGCCGCACGAGGTCGCCGGCACCAAGGTGAGACCGGTGGATTTCGAGACATTCCGCTGCACGGCGCTTGCGATGATCGAGCGCTTTTCCATTCGGCCGGAATGGTCCCACGAGGAATTCCACTGGCTGATCGAAATGAGCAAAACCAATGACACTCTCGGCGAATTGAGCAGCGTCGCGATTGAAAATGACGATGGCAAGGTCATCGGCGCCGCCTTGTTTTTTGGCCAGGCGGGACGAACTGCCTATGTGCTGAATCTCGTCTGTGACGCCGGCCGAGAAAACGATGCGCTCAACGCCCTGTTCCGCCATTTCGATGATCAGAACTATGCCCATGTCACGGGCATGTCGCAGCCCTTTCTCATGAACGCGCTTTACCGCCAGAACCACATGACCTTCCGTCATCGCGGTTATTTCTGCATGGCCACCCGGGATGAAGCTCTGAGGGACCGGGCGCTTGCCGGCGATATCTATATTGGCGGGCTGAGCTCGGAGAGCTGGAGCAAGCTCATCACCGACTATTGAGGCCGCATCGGCGCGTCGGCTGAAGAATGTCTCCTCAAAATGGCCCCGGTTTTGGCCGTTCTCCCCTCATCCCTGTGCTTGTCACAGGGATCCTGCCAGCCCAATTCCTTGGGCTGAAAAGACTCGTTTTCGCCGCGCAGACGCGCGTCGGCTGGATTCCTGTGACAAGCACAGGAATGAGGGGGGCGGCCGGCTGACACCTGGAAAATTTGTCTAGCGTACCGTTAAGGTGAAAGATCGCGTTACGCTCAAAATGGAAACCAAGCCCCTCTAAGCCTTGGTAAAGCGCTGCACATTCGCCGAGAACAGGTGGCGAAGCGCCTTCGCATAACGTTTTGAGCGTGTCTTGGCGGCAAGCGCGCTCGTCCAGTCCACCATCGATCCGTTGATGTCGAAATCCCCAAGCTGGCCTTCGGGAATATCGCCCTTTTCAATACGCTCGACGATGGAGCCGAGCGCGGCGTAAAATTCGGGCGAGCGATAGGGCGGATGCAGCGAATACATGCCCTTGCCCGTGCCGAGAAAATCCAGCCGGTGAACGCCGATCCGCATCATGTTGTTGCTCAGCACCTCCTCAGCGGGCATCGAGACCGGCTGCTGGTTATAGGCATAGGAGCGGATGCGCCGTTTGACATCCGGCCTCAGCAATTCGAGCGAGCCGATACGTTTCGCGAAACGATCCATGTCGATCATGAAAAGGCGCGTGGAAACGGTGGCGAAGCGCCATGTGGGAATGCGCGACGGCAGCTTGCGCGGCTCGGGGATGTTCCGCACTCCCGGCATGCCGACATGGCGGGAAACATCGAGATCGCCGCGCACGGTCGGCGGCCCGGAAAAGGGTGTGATGCAGAGCGCGTCCGGGTTGGCCTTCTGCAGCGCGATGGCTTCGCCGAACCAGCTCTGGCTGCCGCCGCCGAACATCATATCGCTGTCCATATGCATCACATAACGGGCATTGGCGCGTTTCAGCCCGTGAAAATAGACATGGAAGGGCCCGCCATCGAAGGCTTTGGCGGGATAGGGGGTCGGTGAGCGTGAAAAGAACGTCTCCGTCACGGCGCGGCGCGCCGCATCGCTGTAGTCGACCACATCCACATAGAGATGCGGATAGTTGGCCTGCATTTCCTCCAGCATGTCGAAAAGACGTTTGCTTGCCGCCTCAAAACCGTTGCCCTTGTAGCGGCCTGCCCCGACCTGCCCGGTATCCACGGTCAGGAGAATGCGGTCCACCTGCCCGCCCCAGACCCGCAGCTGATGCGGAAGCGTCAGGGCCGCGTGCGGCGCATCGAAAGGATGCAGATTGATTTGCAGCGCCTTTTGTACAGGAGGAAGCGGCATTTCAGCACTCATAGTCACGCACCACGGCTCCGGAATTCGTTGATGATCGCCATCATCGGTTTTTCGTTGAAGCTCCAGTCCAGCGGCAGCG
Source organism: Rhizobium sp. X9 (assembly GCF_018873185.1). Lineage (NCBI taxonomy): Bacteria > Pseudomonadati > Pseudomonadota > Alphaproteobacteria > Hyphomicrobiales > Rhizobiaceae > Rhizobium > Rhizobium sp. X9. The sequence goes on from NZ_CP071311.1 coordinate 2,204,102, forward strand.
GCCGGTTTACGGTGCCGTCCCTGCGCGGATAGGCCCAGCGGATCCAGGTATATTGGTCTGAAATCCCCCATGTAGTGATGGAGGAAAGCGGACCGCCTTCGCAGGCTGCTTCGAGAAAATCGCGGACCTGTCGGTTTATCAGCATGTCACGTTCGGCTTCCGGCGCGGGCAGCGTCTGGTCCATCACATCCAGTTCCGTCACCAGAACGGCAAGACCGTAGCTGCGCATTTCCTTGGTGAAGGCGGCAAGCTCGTCCTTGGCGATGGGCCAGCCGCCGCGCAGATGCCCCTGCAGGCCGACGGCATTGATCGGCGCGCCCTTTTCGAGCAGTTCGAGAATGAGGTTGCGGAAGGCCGCGCGCTTGGCCGGCGATTTTTCGACCGAAAATTCCACGTCATATTCGTTGAGAACCAGCTGCGCCTTGGGATCGACGGAATGCGCGATCTCGAATGCCTTTTTGATCGCGTCCGGGCCCGCGCCGTAATACCACGCATCGCGCCGCGAACGGACATTGCCGGGCACGTCGGGGATCGGTTCATTGACCACATCCCAGCTATGGACCACATCCTTGTAGCGCTCCATCACCTTGACGATGTGGGTTTCCATCAGCTTCTCAACCTTCGCGCCACGGATACCGGACAGCCAAGGCGCATTGGAGGCGTACCAGATGAGCGGGTGGCCGTGCATGGAGAGATTGTGCTGGCGCGCAAAGTTGGCGAGCGCATCGGCAGCGGCAAAATCGAAAACATCTTCGGAAGGCCGCATGACCTCCCATTTCATTTCGGTCACGGGCGTGATGCGCGAGCAATATTTGACGACCGCCTCGCCAAGGCGGTTGTCGGCGGTCATATCCGGCAGATAGACGGCCGCGCCATAGGGAGCCACCTTCACCGGCGCTTTCTTCTGCGCGGCAAATCCCTGGCCGGCCATGCCATGCAACAGGCCGGCACTTGCCGCACCACCCAGAAAATTCCGTCGCCCGATCCGCATTTACCCGCCTCCGCAACCCCGGCGCATCGGTCGAAAATCGGAATGGATTCTCGACAGGAACGATACGCAGATCAAAAGTTTCAGAGCGTCCTGATACATCCGAAAGGACGAAGGGCGCTCTAATTCTCAAAACATAACATCTCAATCATGCCAAAAGGATATTAAAGATTTGCAAGGTTAACTGACGCTATACCACGTCACAATTGGCGCAAGCTCGCTTAATCGGGTAGTAACTTCACTGTGCGAATTCTTGGCCCACGCCTTATGGAGTTTAAAGTCTTGGTTTCCGTCTCGATTGTCATTCCCGTTCGCAACGGTGAGCGTTACATCGTGGAAGCGATCGAAAGCGTGTTGTTTCAGGGCGAAACCGTCTGCGAAGTGCTGGTCGTCGATGACGGCTCCACCGACGCCACGGCGCAGAAGGTGCAAAGTTTTGCCGATCCACGCGTGAAACTGCTTGCGCGGCCGCAGGGCCGGCAGGGCGTTTCCGCCGTGCGCAATTTCGGCCTTTCGCAGGCGCGCGGCGAATGGACAATGTTTCTCGATGCGGACGACCGCCTGAAACCGGGCGCGATCGCGGCCCTTTGCGCCGGCGCCTCCGCGCCGGATGTCGTTGCCGTCTACGGCGACTACGAACGCATTGACGAGAACGGCGCCAAGATTGGCCGGCGCAATCTCATCCGCCGGCGGGAAAAGCCCGGTGGTTTCATTCTGCAGCCGCTTCTGGGTGGGAACTTCATCGTCAATGGCGGCATCATGCTGGTCCGCACCCGCATCTTTCAGGATTTCGGCGGTTTTGACGAAACATTGCGTTATGCGGAAGACTGGTACGGCTGGTGCAGACTGGCCGCCGCCGGCCGCTTCGTCTATCTGCCGGGCCAGCATATTCTGGATTACCGGGTGCACAGGACAAGCGTGATGATGAACCGGCTTTTGACGTTCCGGGATTGTGAACCGGCGATCGAGGCGGTGTTTTCGGACCCCGCCATCGTCGCCGCCATTGCACCGCAGGAGCTGAGGCGGCTCCGTCACAGGTCCGAAAATCACATGAACGCCTATACGGTGGCGCAGGCCTTTCGCGCCCGCCGCTATCGCGAGGCCGTTTCGGCACTTGCCGATACTTTCCTCAACCGCCCGCGCCAAAGCCTGCGCGCCGTCGTTTTTTCTGCCGCAGCGCTTGCCGGTATTTAGGAGTTTCCATGTCCGAGATCATGCCGGAAGCGGTGGTGTGCATTCCAAGTTTTCGCAGGCCGGAAGGCCTGCGCAAGACATTGGCATCGCTCTTGGCCCAGAAGGTCGATTTTCCCTTCGCCATCGTCGTGGTCGATAATGATGGCGCAGGTCAGGCAGGCCTTGCCGTTGCGCGCTCCTTCTTTGCCGAAAATGAAGTGACAGGCCAGGCGCTTGTGGAGCCGACGCAGGGCAATTGTTACGCCATCAACACGGCGTTTCGCACAGCGCGGCAGAGCTACCCTTCCGCTGAGTGGTTCCTGATGATCGATGACGACGAGGCGGCCTCCCCCGTCTGGCTTGCCGAGATGGTCTCGGCTGCACGGTCCTTCGGCGCCGATATCGTCGGCGGTCCGGTCAACCGCGAATTCGACGCGCCCGCATCGAAGGCGGTGCTGTCGCATCCGCTGTTCGGCTCCATCGAGGCGCCGACCGGCCCGGTCGATCAAATTCACGGATCGGGTAACTGCCTGATCTCAAGGCGTGTTTTCGAAACGCTGGCAAAACCGGAATTCGACGTGCAGTTCAATTTCCTCGGCGGCGGCGACATGGATTTCTTCACCCGCTGCCGCAAGGCCGGTTTCAAATTCGCCTGGAACGCTCAAGCCCTCATCATCGAATATGTGCCGGAAAACCGCATGGCGCCGCGCTGGATCATGGAGCGCTCGCTCAGAACCGGCATCATCAATTACAGCATCGACCGCGCCCGTCGCCCCGGCCTGAAAGGCGGGCTGACGCTTGCCGCCAAAAACGCCGTCAGCCTCTGCCTGTCGCTGGTCCGCGCCGTCTCCGCATTCTTTAAAACTGGATCGCTGCTGCCCGCCACCCATCCGCCGCTGATGTCCATCGGCCGCGTCATGGCAAGCCTCGGCATCACCCTCACACCTTACAAGGCGCCGGCGAAAAAGGCCTGAACAAAGAGCCGTTCCAGCCGCAGGTCCCGGCTTCTCAGCTCAGGCTTTTTTCCCTGCGCAGAGAATACGGGCTCATGCGTCGTTTCTGGAAACCGAATGACGAAAACACAGCCGCGAGAATGAGAAGCGGCACCAGAACCGGCCAGAAAAAGCAAAGGATGATACCTGTCACCCGATAAAGGTCCCAGTCCCTGTCGCGGCGGGCGCCTTCGATATAGGTCATGGCAAGAGAGGTAACGGTACCAATTCCATATATGAAAAGAGAAACGGACGTAATAACCATCGCTGTCCTCAAATATCTCTGATTCGAATAAATTTCTAATATCCGCCTAATGTAGCGCCGTTGCGCGCAGTTGCAACGAATTTCGGCACGGGGACGCATTCATCCAATACGTTAGAATGGCCTTATGTAATGTGCGGGGAGCGGACTGCGGATACCGGACCTTGCCGTGGCAAGACTTACCGGTTCTGACCGGAAGCCATGTAGCGATGTTTCAGCAGCGAATAGATGGCGATCGGATTGGTCAGCAGATAGCGCTTGCCGAGACGTTTCGGTTCAAGCATGGCCCTGTAGAGCCATTCGAGCCCCATATCCTGCATCCATTGCGGTGCTCTGCTGTTCTTGCCGGCGAGAAAATCGAACAGCCCGCCGCACGTCTTAATGACCGCAATGCCGGAAAGCCTGTCGAGATTGCGCGAAACGAACCGTTGCTCCAGCGGTATGCCAAAGCCGACCCAGAGAATATCGGTCTGTGAGGCGACGATATCGGAAAGAATCGCGTCCTCTTCATCCCGTTTGAAATAGCCGTTGCGCCTGCCCGAGAAGATCAGGCGCGGATAGAGCCTCTGCATTTCCTCAACCGCAGCTCGGTTCACCTCTTCGGAGCCGCCGAGGAAATAAAAACGCGCACCCGTCTCTTCGGCCCTGCGGGCCACCGCATGAACGAGATCCGTGGTCGCGACGCGTTCCCTGAGCGCCTTGCTGCAGAACTTGCGGGAAAAGATCACCAGTGACATGCCGTCGGCGTGAATCTGGTCCGCCTGCCGCAGCATGGCGTCGAATTCTTTGTCCTGATGGCAGAGAGCGATGACCTGGCCATTCGCCGATGTCGAATAAAACGGCCTCGTGCCGGCCACGCGCTCGCCTTCCGCGCGCAGAATGAAATCCTGTGCCGTCTCGTCGATCGTCGCGTCAGTGATGGGTAAAGCCGCAAGCGGAATAACCGGCCAGACTGCGCCAGGTCCTTCCAAATCCGGGATATCTCTCCCTGTCATATTCTGTCCGGTGTCCAAGATAGGCATCGTTTCATTGTTATATTCACGCATATGCTAGGCCATAAGGCTTCAAACACTACGAAGAACTATCATTAATATTTTTATAAATCCGTAGCTTGAGGCAAGCAATTTATACGCCTGAAGGTTGAGTGCACGCTCACACATGCCCTCTCCGTCCTATTCCGGTTTTGCTACCGATGGGTTAAGGGACGACGAAACCAAACCACGCAGAAGGTCCCGACCATGGAAACCATATCGATCGACAACCGCGGCGACTTCGGCCTTTGGGCGATAGAGCGGGCGAAGGAAATCGTCGCGAACGAAGCGTCCGATCTTGCCGTCTCCGTTCGCGACGGCGACGAGGCCGGTATTCGCGACGCAGGCAATGCGCTGGGTGCCGCCATCGCCGCCGCCCTGCTTGAGGTTTATGACGGCCTGATTTCCGAGGAATAAGCGGACCCCGGCCATCGTTCTTGGGCTAGCGCGCCGCGATTTCCTCGTGATCGTTGCGGCGCAGATAAGACAGAAGCCCAAGCGCTATGGCGATGCCAAGGCCAAGGAACAGTCCGCCCGCGCCGCCGGCGATCAGGAAGATCAGCTTGCCCGGCGGCCAGCTTCTGGAATTGGGCGCCACCGGCTGCGAAATCACCCGCACATTGGTGGCATCGATTGTCTGCTGCTCGGCGATCTGGCGCGAACGGTTGAGATAGGTCTCGTAGATCGCCGCGGCCGAGTTGGCGTCGCGCTCCAGATCGCGCAGGCGCACCTGCGACTCGTTATCGGTGAAGACGTTGGCGCGCTCCGCCACGGCCTTCAGCCTCAGGGCATCGAGCGAGGAGCGGGCTTCGGCGACATTGGTCTTGGCCGCCTGCAGAATGCGCTGCGCCTCGTCCGCGATGCCGCGTTCCAGCATGGCGCGTTCCGCCCCCGCCGTTGCGAGGCGCGGATGGCGCGCACCGTAGGTCAGCGTCATCGCACCGATCTGCTGCTGCAGGGTGCTGTATTGCGCGCGGATGGTGTTCATGGTCTGGCTGTCGAAGATGGCGTCGCTCTGCGTGCGGTTCTGGGCGATCGCCGCCTCCATCTGCTTGAGGCGCGATTCCTCCTGAATGACCCGCTGCTGCGCCGCAAGAACCTGCGCATTCAGCTCGCCGGACGCAAGATTGCTGACAAGCTGGCCGTTATTCTCCTGCAGGCCGTTTTCACGGCGAAAATCCGCAACGCGCTTTTCGGCCTCCGTCACGTTCTCGCGCATTTCCTCAAGCCGCGTCCTCAAATCGTCGACGATGCGCTGGCTGCTGTCGGAGGTCGTCTGAAACAGCTCGCTTTCGAAAGCCTTGACGATGGCCTTGGAGACCAGCACGGATTTTTCGGCGTCATTGGTCCAGACAGAAAGCGTCACCACGAAGGAACGCGGATCGCGCTCGGCGGCCACCCGGTCTCCAAGCGAACGAAGCGCCCCGACCTTGTTATCGCCATCTTCCGGCTTCGATGAAAAAATCGCCTTCAGCCGCGCAAGCGGCGGCGGCGTTATGAATTCCTGGTCCTGATCGAGCTTCAGCTCGTCCACCACCCGCGCCAGCACATTGCGCGACGTGATGGTGCGCAGCTTGCTCTCCACCTCGAGAATCTGGGTGTCACGCTGCTGGTTCGGCGAAAACACCCCGTCACTGACAACGTTGAGGTTGGAGGGGTTGACGACGATATCCGTATAGGCGGTGTAACGCGGCGGTGTCACATAGGCATAGGAGAGTGCGGCGGCGATGCAGAGAATGATCGCAAGCACGATCCAGACAATGCCGTTGCGCAGCCAGGTGAGCACATCATCCAGGCCGATCCTGTCGATATATTTCAGGCCCGGCAGCGCATTCGCGAGGCTCCCGGTCGGCGATGCCGCCCTGACAGGTTTATCAGTCGGGGCTGGCTCGGCAACGGCGGCCGCCGGCTTCGGCTCAAGATGCTCCTTCAGCACCGTGCGCTCAAAAACCTCGTCCTCATCCACCAGATCGTCCAGCAGGGAACCGTGGGGTCTGGCGGCGGGCGCCGCTTTTTCATCCAGCGGACGTGCCTGCTTATGTCCCGCCTTTTGAAGCCTGTACATCAGCCAATCCAACTCGAACGAACCACAAAAAGGCCGGCAACAGATGGTTTTCACCGTCGCCAAGGCCGCCATTAGCGGGCAAGTTTAAATATGACGGGTGAATTTTAGGTTACCTGCGTCATTCCCGCCATCATTGCCTATTCCCGGCCGCCATGAAAGAGACGATTGACTTGGATGGATCGATACGGTTCTTTCAGGCGTTATATTTTTGTATTATCCATTTGAACCTCAAAGATTTTATCGAAACGGAGTTTGGCATGAGCCTGAAATTTGGAACGAGCGGCCTTCGCGGCCTCTCTGTCGATCTGAAAGGAAAAGCCTCCGCCGTCTACGCCACGGCATTTGCAAGGCACCTTCTCGCATCGGGCCAGGCAAAGGCGGGAGACCCCATTCTCGTGGCCCGTGATTTTCGCGATTCGAGCCCGGATGTTTCCGCAACCTGCATCGCCGCGCTGAAAAAGGCCGGCCTGACGCCGCTTGATTGCGGCACGGTGCCGACGCCGGCGCTCGCACTTTACGGACTTTCCCTGAAGGCCGGAGCGCTGATGATCACCGGCTCGCATATTCCAGCCGACCGCAACGGCATCAAGTTCTATCGTCCCGACGGCGAAATCGACAAGCGGGACGAAACGGCGATTGCCGCAATCGCAGCCGAGGTCGAGGCTGAAGACATCAGCGACGAGGCGGCAACGGCAGAGGATCATTCCGCAATCGCAGCCGAACTTTTCTACGAGCGCAATATCGCGCTGCTGCCGGAAAAGGCGCTGTCGGGCCTGAAGATCGGCGTCTACCAGCACAGCACGGTGGCGCGCGATCTCTTCGTCGACGTTCTCGCCCATTATGGCGCAGAGGTCGTGCCGCTCGGCCGTTCCGAGACCTTCATTCCGGTCGATACCGAGGCAGTTTCGCCGGAAACGCTGGAACTTCTTAAGGAGTGGGCGCCGCAACACGGTCTCGACGCCATCGTTTCCGCCGATGGCGACGGCGACCGCCCCCTGCTCGCCGATGAAAACGGCGTGCCTCTGCGCGGCGACCTGATCGGGCTTATTACCGCCAATTTTCTCGACGCCGGCGTGGTTGTCACCCCCGTCACCTCCAATTCCGGCATTGAAGCGAGCGGTTCGTTCGAGGTCGTCCGCACCAGGGTCGGCTCACCTTTCGTGATCGCCGGCATGGCGCAGGCGCTTGCCGAGGGAAAGAACGGCGTCATGGGCTTCGAGGCCAATGGCGGCCTGCTGACCGCCTCCGCCTTCACCTTGAACGGCAGGCCGCTTTCGCCGTTGCCGACGCGCGACAGCTTCCTGCCCGTCCTCGCCGTACTGCTCCTGTCCGCCGAACAGAAAAAACCGCTTTCGCAGATTGCCGCCGCCTACAGGCTGCCGGTTGCCGCCGCTGACCGTCTGGAGAATTTCGCGCAGGAAAAGAGCGCCGCGCTCATGGCACATCTGCGCGCCTCGAAGGATAATCTCGAAACCTTCCTTGCGCCGGTCGGCAAGGTCAAGGCGCTGAGCGACATTGACGGCCTGCGCGTGTCACTCACGAACGGCAGCACCATCCATTTCCGCCCTTCCGGCAACGCTCCCGAAATGCGCTGCTATGTCGAGGCCGCCAATCAGGATGAAGCCGAAACGCTTCTCAACAAGGGGCTCGATCTCATCCGCAATTTCGGATGAGTGGATGGCGCATGCGGGATGATGTAAGTTGAACGCATGAAGAGAACGGACGCGATCAGAAAGCTCAAACAGCACGCCCAAGCAGTGAAAAGCATGGGCGCGACTTCGCTGTATCTCTTTGGATCGACCGCCCGCAATGAAGCCATGGCCTCAAGCGACTTGGACATCTTCATCGACTATGATCCGGGTCGCCGTTTCTCCTTGATTGATCTCGTCGGTATCAAGCAGTTTCTGGAAGAAGAACTGGAAGTGGAAGTGGACGTGACGACACGCAACAGTCTTCACCCGATGCTTCGAACTGACATCGAGCAATCTGCAGTGCGGATATTCTGATGATCCGGCGCAAAGTCAGGCCCGTTCTCACAGAAATTCTGGAAGCCATAGACGGCATAGAGACCCACACCGCAGGTCTGTCACTTGCTGATTTCCAGCAAAATTGGCTGCTGAAACTTGCCGTGCAGCGCGCATTGGAAATCGTTTCGGAGGCATCCCGCCATATACCGGAAGAATTGCTAAACCTCGCACCAGATGTACCGTGGAAGCAGATTCGCGGTATCGGAAATATTCTTCGTCACGAATATCATAAGATCGCCGACGATGTGGTTTGGGCGGTCGTAACCGAGCATTTAGCTCCGCTCAAAATCGCTGTTCAGACTATTCAACGGTCTATCGAATCCGAAAGGTGAAATTTGCCACCGTACTGTCGCAATTGTCGCATCCCGCCTTTACCTGTTGCTCTTCCCGCCCCGGAAAGCGATAAGGGCCGCAGGGTTCAAGGAGGCGGGATGTGAGCGGCGAGACCATTACCCTTTATGAAGCGATCGGCGGCGATGCGACGGTCAAAGCCTTGACGCGGCGCTTCTATGAATTGATGGACACGTTGCCCGAGGCGACGCATTGCCGCGCCATCCATCCCGCCGATCTCTCCGGCAGCGAAAGCAAGTTCTACGATTATCTGACCGGATATCTTGGCGGACCGCCGGTCTATGTCGAAAAACACGGCCATCCGATGCTGCGCCGGCGTCACTTCGTGGCGCCCATCGGGCCCGCCGAACGGGATGAATGGCTGCTCTGCTTCCGCCGCGCGATGGAAGAGACCATCGAAAACCCGAAGCTCCGGGACATCATCTGGGCACCGGTGGAGCGACTGGCCTTTCACATGCAGAATCAGGAAGCGGATAAATCATGACCCACGAAAGACTGCGCGCTTTCATTCTGTTGCTGGGCGGCCTTATGGGTGCTGCCGGCGTCATGCTGGCCGCCGCCGCCACCCATACCGGCGAAACCTATATGCTGGGCAATGCCTCGGCTATGGCGCTCGCGCATGCGCCGGTGCTGGTGGCGCTGCATATCGGCGCGGATCGCATCAGAACCGCCATTCCGGCTGGACTGATCCTCGGCCTCGGCACGGCGGTCTTCGTCGGCGATCTCGTCACGCGGCATTTTTCCGGCCACAGCCTGTTTCCCTACGCAGCGCCTCTCGGTGGCCTCGGCATGATTGCCGGATGGCTGGTGCTCTGCGCCGGCGCGTTTTTAAAGCCGAAGGGCTGATCGTGTTTTAGAGCATCTGCGTCGTGACGCATATTGCGCGCGGAGCTTCCCTCACACTCGGCGAGAGGATTAAACCCTAGCCCCGCGTCCAGCGAAACGACAGGATGTTGCGGCCCTTCTCAGCCGCCTCCCCGATATCGAAGGATGGCGTTTCTCCGGGCTGGCGGGTGCGCAGATGGGGAAAGTTCACCACATTGCCGCCACCGGCCGCGGCGCGGTTGCGCCGCTCGCGTTCGCCAAGGATTTCATATATGTCCGTCAGGGCCGGATCGGCAGCCTGTTCGGCGATCTTGTGCAGTTCCACGCGGCAGGCTTCAGCCGCCGCGGGCTCTGCATCCTTAAAATTATTGTGCTCGTCGCTCATCGTTGGAGGTCCGTTCATTCATCGTCTGCAGCGCCCGCTCCAGACTGGATTTGCTGCCATTGCGCAGCGGAATGAACGTCTTGCCGAATTTCTTGCAACCGGACTTCACCCGCAGACACGCATCGTGGCTGATACAGTCGATCGGGCAGAAAACGCAGTCGACGGAGGGAAGGACGGTATCGATGCGCGAGACCGCCTCACGCAACCCGCCATCGTGATGGATGAGCTCGGCACCGAAATTGCTGGCAATCTGGCGAAGATGCGCAACCTGACAGTCACGGCCGCCGACATAAAGAAAGCTCTTCGGGCCGGAAAGCTGCTGTTCGGCCACATCCCTTTCGGTCTGTTGCGCGCCCTTGCCCTGCTTTTCGCCGCGTCCCGCCTTCTTCTTTTCCTTGCGTGCCATTCCCTCACCTGCCGGTTGATTTTTCAATGCCCCGGACGTTCGGGATGTCGGCACCATAGTAAAGATGAGTTTTGGAGTAAAGTATAAAGGTGATGATTTTCCTCATGTTTTATCACAAAGAACCGATCACATAATCGCGAGAACCTCACGGCTCAGCCGCTAATCCGCAATCCGCCCATGAAAAGCTGCTCCAGATGCCGGGCCGCATCCTCGAAACGCCCCTCGCCACCGTTCTTGTCGCCCAGCACCGCACGCACCTGCACATCGAAATCCGCATAGTGCTGGGTGGTCGACCAGATCGAGAAAATCAGGTGGTAGGGATCACATTTGGCCATCCGCCCGGCCTTCACCCAGGCGCGGATCACCTCGGCTTTTTCATCCACCAGTTGCTTCAGCGGCCCCTTCAGTTCGTCCTCGATATGCGGCGCGCCCTGCAGGATTTCATTGGCGAACAGGCGGCTCTCACGCGGAAAGTCCCGCGACATCTCCAGCTTGCGGCGAATATAGGAGCGGATTTCGCTTTCGGGGTTACCCTCAGCATCGAAAGCCCTGAGCGGATCAAGCCATGTGTCCAGCACCCGCTCGATCAGCGCGCGATGCATCGCCTCCTTGGTGCGGAAATAATAAAGTACGTTGGGTTTCGACATGCCGGCCGCCTCGGCAATCTGGTCGATGGTGGAACCGCGAAAGCCGTTGATGGAGAACACACTGAGCGCCGCCTCAAGGATAGCTTCCTGCTTTTCTTCCTGAATACGCGTCCGCTTCTGTGTTTTCGCTGCTCGCGGTATGGCCATTCTCAGCTCTCTGTTTCTTTTCGATGCAATTGCCGTTACAGTATGCTTAAAAAATAATCGCCGCGTACAGTTTAGGCAAAATTAGTGCGTTTCGTCACGAAAATCCCTTGCTGACATCATGGCGAATTTGCAATGTTTACCAGCCGGTCAATTTATCCCCCATCGCCATCACAAGGCAATGGCTGTTATCTTAACCGGCAAAAAAGGGAACGGCACAAGCTTTGCTTCGATAAAAACAAAACAGGTGAGGACGACACTTCATGGCGGCGGGTAAGAACTTGACGGTCAATGGCGACCGTCTGTGGGACAGTCTGATGGACATGGCGAAAATCGGCCCCGGCATCGCCGGCGGCAATAATCGCCGCACCCTGACGGATGAGGACGCGCAGGGCCGCAGTCTCTTCCAGCGCTGGTGTGAAGCGGCAGGCCTGACGCTTGGCGTCGACCGCATGGGCACCATGTTCGCCACCCGCCCCGGCGAGGATCCGGACGCGCTTCCCGTTTATATCGGCAGCCACCTCGACACCCAGCCGACCGGCGGCAAGTTCGACGGCGTGCTCGGCGTGCTGGCCGGGCTGGAAGTGGTGCGCAGCCTGAACGACCTGAACATCAAGACAAAACACCCGATCGTCGTCACCAATTGGGCGAACGAGGAAGGCGCACGCTTTGCCCCTGCCATGCTGGCCTCCGGCGTCTTCGCCGGCGTTCACGATCTCGATTACGCCTATGGCCGCACCGATACGGACGGCAAGACCTATGGCGAGGAGCTGAAGCGCATTGGCTGGCTGGGCGAGGAAGAGGTGGGCGCGCGCAAAATGCACGCCTATTTCGAATACCACATCGAGCAGGGACCGATCCTCGAGGCAGAAGGCAAACAGATCGGCGTCGTCACCCATTGCCAGGGCCTGTGGTGGCTGGAAGTGACGCTGACCGGTAAGGAAGCCCATACCGGCTCCACCCCGATGGCGATGCGCGTCAATGCCGGCCTGGCTGCTGCCCGCATCCTCGAAAAGGTGCAGGAAGTGGCGATGGCCCACCAACCGGGCGCGGTCGCCGGCGTCGGCCAGATGATCTTCACGCCCAATTCCCGCAACGTGCTGCCCGGCAAGGTGGTCTTCACCATCGACCTCAGAACTCCCTCACAGGCGAAACTCGACAGCATGCGCGCCATCTTCGAACGCGAGGTGCCGCAGATCGCCGAAGAACTCGGCGTCGGCTGCACGATCGAGGCCATCGGCCATTTCGATCCCGTCACCTTCGATCCGGTGCTGGTCGGCCGCGTGCGCTCTGCCGCGGAAAAACTCGGCTACAGCCACATGGACATCATCTCCGGCGCCGGTCATGATGCCTGCTGGACCGCAAGGGTCGCCCCCTCCACCATGATCTTCTGCCCCTGCGTGGACGGGCTTTCCCACAACGAAGCGGAGGAAATTTCGCCGGAATGGGCCGCCGCGGGCTGCGACGTGCTGCTGCATGCGGTGCTTGAGACTGCGGAGATCGTGGAATGAAAAAAATCTCGCCCTTGGAGCAGAAATTCGAGATGGCGATGTTTGAGATTTATCATCGCGCAAAATCTGAAGCAAAATATAACGCGACGATCTTCTACAACATGCTCCTCAATCGTGGAGGCGTAGCGACAGCCAAAACACTCATCAACGCTGAGCAGCAATCGCAAGGATACACCGCGTTGATGCTCGCGAAGCGTCTTGATTTGACCGTCGAGGCGTTGGTGGTCGAGGACGTCAGATGGCTGGATCTGTTTTTACCCGAAGAAATTAACAAAGCTCGTGACCGCCTACAGGCCAACCAATACGCAGTGAAGATGCGTCGTTCAAAGGTTTAACTCTAAATGGAACGTCAATTATGACCACCATCATCAAGAACGGCACCATCGTCACCGCTGACCTCACCTACAAGGCCGACGTAAAGATCGAAGGCGGCAGGATCACCGAGATCGGACCCGACCTGACCGGCGGCACCGTGCTCGATGCGACGGGATGTTACGTCATGCCCGGCGGCATCGATCCGCATGTGCATCTGGAAATGCCCTTCATGGGCACCTATTCCGCCGATGATTTCGAAAGCGGCACGCGGGCGGCCCTTGCTGGCGGCACGACCATGGTGGTGGATTTCTGCCTGCCCGAGCCCGGCCAGTCACTGCTCGATGCCCTGCAAAGATGGGACAACAAGGCGACGCGCGCCAATTGCGATTATTCCTTCCATATGGCCGTTACCTGGTGGGGTGAGCAGGTCTTCAACGAGATGAAGACGGTCGTTCAGGAAAAGGGCATCAACTCGTTCAAGCACTTCATGGCCTATAAGGGCGCGCTGATGGTGAATGACGACGAGATGTTCGCCTCCTTCTCGCGCTGCGCCGAACTTGGCGCTATCCCCTTCGTGCATGCGGAAAACGGCGATATTGTCGCGCAGATGCAGGAAAAGCTGATGGCGGAAGGCAATGCCGGCCCCGAGGCGCATGCCTATTCCCGGCCCCCCTCCGTCGAAGGCGAGGCCACCAACCGCGCCATCATCATCGCCGATATGGCGGGTGCGCCGCTTTATGTCGTCCATACGTCGTGTGAACAGGCGCATGAAGCGATCCGCCGCGCGCGTCAGAACGGCATGCGCGTTTATGGCGAACCGCTGATCCAGCACCTGATCCTAGACGAGAGCGAATATGCCAATGCCGACTGGGATCATGCTGCCCGTCGGGTCATGTCGCCACCCTTCCGCAACCGGCAGCATCAGGACAGCCTCTGGGCAGGTCTCGCCTCCGGCTCGCTGCAATGCGTGGCGACCGACCATTGCGCCTTCACCACCGAGCAGAAACGCTTCGGCCTCGGTGATTTCCGCAAGATCCCCAATGGCACCGGTGGGCTGGAAGATCGCATGCCACTGCTCTGGACCCATGGCGTGGCGACCGGCCGCCTGACGATGAACGAATTCGTCGCCGTGACCTCCACCAATATTGCGAAGATCCTGAACATCTATCCCAAAAAGGGCGCGATCCTCGTTGGCAGCGATGCCGATATCGTCGTCTGGGACCCGCAACTGACGAAGACAATCAGCGCAACGAGCCAGCAATCGGCCATCGATTACAACGTGTTCGAAGGGCAGAAGGTCAAAGGCCTGCCGCGCTTCACCCTGTCGCGCGGTCTCGTCAGCATCGAGGAGGCCACCATCGAAACACAGGAAGGCCACGGCCGGTTCGTCGCCCGCGCGCCCAACCCCGCGGTAAGCCGGGCGCTTTCCACATGGAAGGAACTTGTCGCACCCCGCAAGGTGGAGCGCACAGGCATTCCGGCATCGGGTGTATGACCGTGAGCACTGATCCAAAACGCGAAATCGTCATCGCCGCGGCCGTTCTCCTGAACGAACGACGACAAATGCTGGTGGTGCGCAAACGCGGCACCACACAATTCATGCAGCCGGGCGGCAAGATCGATCCGGGCGAAACGCCTGAGGAGGCGCTCCACCGCGAACTTGCCGAGGAAATCGGCCTGGCGCTTCCTGAAAATGCCGCGCGATATGAGGGTGTCTTTCGCGAGGAGGCCGCCAATGAAACGGGCGCGGACGTCGTCGCCCATGCCTTCGTCGCCCAGCTGGATACCGATGTCGTCCCGCAGGCGGAGATAGAGGAGGTGCGCTGGCTCGATGTCGATGCGGCCTCCGATCTGCCGATCGCCAAACTCACGGAAACCCGCATGCTGCCGCTGGCGCGCGCGGCCCTGACGGAAAGTGGAAACAAGCCAAGATGAACCAGGCCTCGTCCTATTCCGTCGTTTCCGCCAGAAATCTCGGCCTCACCTTCGAAACGGGCGATGGCCCGGTGCATGCACTCTCCAATGTCGACCTGGAGGTCGGCAAGGGCGATTTCGTCTCCTTCATCGGCCCTTCCGGCTGCGGCAAGACCACCTTTCTGCGGGTCATCGCCGATCTGGAAAAACACACATCCGGCGATATCACCGTCAACGGCACCACGCCGGAAAACGCCCGTAGGGATCGCTCCTACGGTTACGTCTTTCAGGCCGCCGCCCTTTATCCCTGGCGCAGCATCGAAAAGAACATCGCCCTGCCGCTCGAAATCATGGGTTACACGAAGGCCGAACAGAAGGAGCGCATCGAACGCACGCTCGATCTCGTCAATCTCAGCGGTTTCAGCAAGAAATACCCCTGGCAGCTTTCCGGCGGCATGCAGCAGCGCGCCTCCATCGCCCGCGCGCTCGCCTTCGATGCCGACCTGCTGCTGATGGACGAACCTTTCGGCGCGCTGGACGAGATCGTCCGCGACCATCTCAACGAGCAGCTGCTGAAACTCTGGGATACGACCGGCAAGACCATCTGCTTCGTCACCCATTCCATTCCGGAAGCGGTTTATCTCTCGACCAAGATCGTCGTCATGTCGCCGCGCCCCGGCCGGGTGACGGACGTGATCACGTCCACGCTGCCACGGGAAAGGCCGCTTGAGATCAGGGAGACGCCGGAGTTTCTGGCGATTGCGCATCGCGTGCGTGAGGGGCTGAAGGCGGGGCATAGCTATGAGGGGTGAGGTCATCGCCAGCATTACCCCCCTCTGCCCTGCCGGGCATCTCCCCCACAAGGGGGGAGATCGGCAGGAAGCCCTACCACCGCTCCATTCGCAAACGTTGAGATGGGCGAAACCCAACCACGAGTCGATCTCCCCCCTTGTGGGGGAGATGTCCGGCAGGACAGAGGGGGGTAAACCTCACCCTCGGAGTAAGCGTACGCCCCACCCACCGAGGGCGCCACAATGACCCTCCTCCGCCACCGCATCCTCCCCATCCTCACCGTCCTCCTCGCCATCCTCATCCTCTGGCACCTCGCGGTCGTCTACCTCAACATGCCATTCGCCCGCGACCAGGCCACCCGCGCCGGTCAAACGCCGGGCTTCTTCGAACTCCTGCCGCAAACCTTCGCCCAGGAACGCCCTGTCCTCCCCGCCCCGCACCAGATCGTCACGGAACTGTGGGACACCACCGCCAACAAGGCGATCACCTCGAAGCGCAGCCTCATCTATCACGCCGGCGTCACGCTCTCGGCCACGCTGCTCGGTTTCGCCATCGGCGCGGTACTCGGCATCCTCTTGGCCGTTGCCATCATCCACAACCGCGCCATGGATCGTTCGGTCATGCCGTGGATCATCGCCAGCCAGACGATCCCGATCCTTGCCGTCGCGCCGATGATCATCGTTGTGCTGAACTCCATCGGCATCTCCGGGCTGCTGCCGAAGGCGCTGATCTCCACCTATCTCTCCTTCTTCCCCATCGTCGTCGGCATGGTGAAGGGCCTCAGAAGCCCGGAAACCCTCCAGCTGGACCTGATGCACACCTATAATGCCTCACCTAGCCAGATCTTCTGGAAGCTGCGCTGGCCCTCGGCCCTGCCCTATCTCTTCACCTCGCTGAAGATCGCCATCGCCATTGCGCTGGTCGGCGCCATCGTCGGCGAATTGCCGACAGGCGCCGTCGCCGGTCTCGGGGCGCGCCTGCTCTCCGGTTCCTATTACGGCCAGACGGTGCAGATATGGGCGGCGCTGTTCATGGCCGCCGGTGTCGCCGCCATTCTGGTGTCGATCATCGGCATTGCCCACGCGGCCGTCCTCAAGAGAATGGGAGCCCGGCCATGACCCATCCCGGCTGGTTTTTCGGCGCGATCCTGTTCTGGCTTGCCGCCTGGGCCTTCAACGAATGGCTGGTACGTCGCAAATTCTTCTCGCCAGCGATAAAGCGCATCAGCCGCATGGCCGTGCCGCTCCTCTTCGGGCTGGCCATTCTCGCGCTCTGGGAAGGCGTGGTGCGCGGTTTTTCCGTGCCGTCCATCCTGCTGCCGGCACCGAGCGCCATCCTTGCACGCCTTCTCACGTCCCTGCCGATCCTCTGGGCGGATTTCCGCCAGACCTTCCTCAAATCGGTGCTGACGGGTTATGTGCTCGGCTGCGGTCTTGGCTTTGTCGTCGCCATCCTCATCGACCGTTCGCCCTTCCTGCAGCGCGGACTGCTGCCCATCGGCAATTTCGTCTCCGCTCTGCCTGTCGTCGGCATCGCGCCGATCATGGTCATGTGGTTCGGCTTCGACTGGCAGTCAAAAGTGGCCGTCGTCGTCATCATGACCTTTTTCCCGATGCTGGTGAACACGGTTCAGGGGCTTGCCGCCTCCAGCCACATGGAGCGCGATCTCATGCGCACCTATGCCGCCGGCTGGTGGCCGACGCTGATAAAACTGCGTCTGCCCGCCGCCTGGCCCTTCATCTTCAATGCACTGAAGATCAACTCAACGCTCGCGCTGATCGGCGCCATCGTCGCCGAATTCTTCGGCACGCCCATCGTCGGCATGGGTTTCCGCATCTCGGCGGAAATGGGCCGCAGCAATGTCGATATGGTCTGGGCCGAAATCGCGGTCGCCGCGCTCGCGGGCTCAGGCTTTTACGGTCTGGTGGCGCTCGCAGAGCGGACCGTCACCTTCTGGCATCCGTCCGTCCGTGGGGGACGAACGTAAATAACGAAAAAGGGAACAGCGATGAAAATGAAACTTGCATCCATGCTTCTTGCCGGCGCGTCAATCCTGACGGCGGTGAGCGCCGAGGCCGCCGACAAGATCACCCTGCAGCTGAAATGGGTGACGCAGGCGCAGTTCGCCGGTTATTACGTCGCCAAGGATAAAGGCTTCTACGAGGCGGAAGGCCTCGACGTCGACATAAAGCCCGGCGGCCCGGATATCGCGCCTGCACAGGTTCTGGCCGGCGGCGGCGCGGATGTCATCGTCGACTGGATGCCCTCGGCACTCGCCACCCGGGAAAAGGGTGTTCCGCTCGTCAACATCGCCCAGCCTTTCAAGACCTCTGGCATGATGCTGACCTGCCTCAAGGAAACCGGCGTCACCAAGCCCGATGACTTTAAGGGCAAGACACTCGGCGTCTGGTTCTTCGGCAATGAGTATCCGTTCCTCTCGTGGATGGCGCATCTGAAAATCCCGACCACCGGCGGCGCGGATGGTGTCACGGTTTTGAAGCAGGGCTTCAACGTCGATCCGCTGCTGCAAAAGCAGGCCGCCTGCATTTCCACCATGACCTATAATGAATATTGGCAGGTCATTGATGCCGGCATCAAGCCGGAGGAACTCGTCACCTTCAAATATGAGGATGAAGGCGTGGCGACGCTGGAAGACGGTCTCTACGTTCTGGAAGACAAGCTGAAGGACGCCAAGTTCAAGGAAGACATGGTCAAATTCGTCCGCGCTTCCATGAAGGGCTGGAAATGGGCGGAAGAAAACCCGGACGATGCGGCCGACATCGTGCTGGAAAACGACGCCTCCGGCGCACAGACCGAAAAACACCAGAAGCGCATGATGGGCGAAGTGGCAAAACTGACAGCCGGCTCGAAGGGCGCACTCGACAAGGCGGACTACGAACGGACGGTGAAAACCCTGCTGGGCGGCGGTTCCGATCCGGTCATCACCAAGGAACCCTCCGGCGCTTTCACCACCGAAATCACCGATGCGGCGCTGAAATAGTAAAATCGAACCCGAACGCATGGAACGCGCGGCCCGTCCGCGCGTTTCTTTTTTCGCTGGTGACGTATTTGACGAATTACAATATCCCAACCTATACAAAAATGTATATCAAGCATCGCGGCTATGCGGATTGATTTGTACGACAACAACAATTAGACTCCCGCCCACAAGACTGCCAGATTTGATCTTGTAAGAAAAGCACAGGGCAAAGTGCTGAAGATTCGCGTTGAGGGGCGTTCGAATCGGGAGGATCGAAAAGGAAGTATTGTGATCCCTTGTTTCACATTCGTTTCAGCATGACCTTCTAATATACGCCGCAAGGCTGCAGGACATGCGATCGAATATTGCGCGAGCCAAGACACATGCAGCATAGATTTACGTTTAACCGCTTTGTTTTCCTTCTTCTTTCCGCAACGGCCCTGCCCCTTTCGGCAGCCGCCGAAGGCGAAGCACAGGCACCGGTCAAACAGCAGAACCTCCCCTCCATCATCGTCGCACATGCCAAGACACGCGATCTCGTCGACCGTATCATCGCCACGGGCACCATCCGCCCCGTGGACGAAATATACGTCCAGCCGCTGGTCGATGGGCTGTCGATCGATGAGCTGAACGTCGATATTGGTGACAGGGTCGAGGCCAATG
Source organism: Rhizobium sp. X9 (assembly GCF_018873185.1). Classification (NCBI taxonomy): domain Bacteria; kingdom Pseudomonadati; phylum Pseudomonadota; class Alphaproteobacteria; order Hyphomicrobiales; family Rhizobiaceae; genus Rhizobium; species Rhizobium sp. X9. The sequence continues at coordinate 2,223,573 of NZ_CP071311.1, forward strand.
CGGTTCTCGCCGTGCTGTCTTCCGACAGTCTTCTTCTGCAAAAGAGCCAGCTTGAGGCCAACAAGGCCAAGGCCGAGGCCTCTGTCACCCAGTCGAAGGCGCAGGTGCTGGAAGCCCAGGCCAATCTGGCCGACGCCCTTCGCCAGCGCGACCGCGCCGCAAAGCTCGGCCAGAGCGGCTCGGGTTCGGTTTCCGAAACGGAAAAGACGGAGGCCGCCGCCCAGGTTGCGCAGGCCCGTCTCGACGCGGCCAAACAGGCCGTTTCCGCCGGAGAGGCAGACAGCAAGGTCGTCGACGCGCAGATAGACGATGTCAATCTGAAGCTGACGCGCACAGGTGTGAAAACCCCTGTCGCCGGCATCGTATCGGCCAAGAATGCCAAGGTCGGGGCCATTGCCAGCGGCGCCGGCAACCCGCTTTTCACCGTCATCAAGGACGGCGCGATCGAACTTGTCGCCGATCTCTCGGAAACCGACATATTGAAGGTCAAGGTCGGCCAGAAAGCCTATTTGACGGTCGCCGGCGGAGCCAAGAAGATAGAGGGCAAGGTGCGCCTCGTTTCGCCCACCGTCGATCCGGCGACGCGCCTCGGTTCCGTGCATGTGGTGCTGCCTGTCGGCAGCCCGGCACGGTCCGGCATGTATGCCAGCGCCGAGATCATCGTTGAAGAAACGAACGCGCTTGCCCTGCCGCTTTCGGCCGTCACCTCCGGGCGTGAAGGCTCGACCACCCGCAAGGTGGAAGACGACGTCGTCAAGCAGGTGAAGATCGAGACCGGCATAGAAGACAGCGGTTTCATCGAGATTGTCAGCGGCCTTGCCGCTGGAGACAAGGTTGTCGAGAAAGCTGGAGCATTCGTGCGTGATGGTGACCGGATAAGACCGGTGGAAGCCCCTGCGGCTGTGTCCAACTGACTGAGGGAATGAAATGAACTTCTCCGCATGGTCAATCCGGAACCCCATTGCGCCGCTGCTCGGCTTCGCGCTTTTGATGTTCCTCGGCATACAGGCGTTTTATGCGCTGCCGATCACCCGTTTTCCGAATATCGACGTTCCCGTCGTCGCCGTCACCGTGACCCAGAGCGGCGCTTCGCCCTCCGAGCTCGAAATGCAGGTGACGAAGGAAATCGAAGACGCCGTCGCCGCCATCAGCGGCGTCGACGAAATCCAGTCCACCGTCGTTGACGGCCAGTCGACGACAACCGTCGTCTTCCGCATCGAAAAGCCGACGGAAGAGGCGGTTCAGGACACCAAGGACGCCATCGACAAGATCCGCAGCGATCTGCCGGCCGATATCGAAGTGCCTGTTGTCAGCAAGATCGACGTCGAAGGCCAGGCGATCCAGACCTTCGCCGTCTCTTCGCCGAACATGACGCTGGAAGAGCTGTCCTGGTTCGTGGATGACACCATCAAGCGCGCGCTGCAGGGCAAGTCCGGAATCGGTAAGGTCGACCGTTACGGCGGTGCGGACCGCGAGGTGCGCGTTTCGCTCAGCCCCGAAAAGCTCGACGCCTACGGTATCACCGCCACCGAGGTGAACAGCCAGCTGCGCGGCACCAACATCGATCTCGGCTCCGGCCGCGGCCAGGTGGGCGGCAACGAGCAGACGATCCGCACGCTCGGCGATACACGCGACGTCACACAGCTCGCCAATACCACCATCGCACTCTCCAACGGCCGCTTCGTGAAGCTTTCCGAGCTCGGCACGGTCAGTGACACCTATGAGGAGCAGAAATCCTTCTCGCGGTTCAATGGCAACCCCGCCGTCACCTTCGCCGTGTTCCGCTCCAAGGGCGCCAGCGAGGTTTCGGTTGCTGAAACCGTGGCGGAAAGCCTCGACCAGGTCCGCAAGGATCATCCCGACGTCTCGATCCAGATGGTCGACGACGCCGTTTATTTCACCTATGGCAACTACAAGGCCGCGCTCGATACGCTGATCGAAGGCGCGATCCTCGCCGTCATCGTGGTCCTGCTCTTCCTCAGGAACTGGCGCGCAACCCTGATTGCCGCCGTCGCCCTGCCGCTTTCCGCGATCCCGACCTTCTGGATCATGGACCTGATGGGCTTCTCGCTCAATCTCGTCAGCTTCCTCGCCCTGACGCTCGCCACGGGTATCCTCGTGGACGACGCCATCGTGGAAATCGAGAACATTGCCCGCCACATCAAGATGGGCAAGACACCCTATCGTGCGGCACTGGAAGCGGCGGACGAAATCGGCCTCGCCGTCATCGCCACCAGCTTCACCATCATCGCCGTCTTCGTGCCGGTGTCGTTCATGCCCGGCATTCCCGGCCAGTACTTCATCCAGTTCGGCCTGACGGTCGCCTTCTCGGTGTTCTTCTCGCTGGCGGTGGCCCGCCTCATCACACCGTTGATGGCGGCCTATCTGATGCGCGCCGAAGACGCGATGGACGACCATGCCGACAATGACGGCTGGCTGATGAAATCCTATACGCGCATGGTTTCCGCCACCACCCGCAAGTGGTGGGCGCGTTACCTGACGCTGCTCGGCGCCATCGGCTTTCTGGTCGCATCCGTCTATCTTCTGAGCCAGGTGCCGGGCAGCTTCCTGCCGCCGGATGACGCCTCGCGCGTGACGCTTTCGGTGGAACTGCCGCCCAATGCGACGCTGGACGAAACCGACCGGACAACGACCGCGATCAACCACGCCATCCGCGATATCGACGGTGTGGAAAGCGTCTTCATCCTCGGCGGCGCTTCGCCCAAGGGCGATCTGGAGCTTCGCCGCGCCACGGTCAATGTCATCCTCGAGCATATTGATCACTCGCTGCTGAAAACCCTGGTCAACAAGGGTCTCGGCTCCCTTCCGCTTATCGGCGAGTATCTGCCGAAGGTGGAGGAAAAGGGCCGCACACGTCCGCAATGGGATGTGGAGCGGGATATTTTCGCCAAGGTCCGCACCATCCCGGATGTGCGCATCATCAAGCTGAACGACCGTGCGGAACGCGAACTGAGCTTCAACTTCCTCTCGTCAAACGAAAAGGATCTGAACGACGCCGTCGGTGTTCTTGAAAGCCGCCTGCGCGCTTCGCCCATCCTTGCCAATGTCAGCTCGGAAGGCGCCCTGCCCCGGCCGGAACTGCAGATCCGCCCGCGCAAGGACGAAATCGCCCGCCTCGGTATCACCCCGCAGCAGATTTCGCAGACGGTGCGTGTCGCGACCATCGGCGATATCGACGCGCAGCTGACGAAGATTTCGCTGGATGACCGGCAGATCCCGATCCGCGTGCAGGCATCGCTCGATACCCGCCGCGACCTCGCCACCATCCGCGCGCTGAAGATCAAGACCGCTTCCGGGTCGCTGGTGCCGCTCTATAGCGTCGCCGATATCGACTATTCGGAAGGTCCAAGCTCGATCAAGCGCAACGACCGCAACCGCGTCGTCTCCATCGGCTCCGACGTTCCCTTCGGCACGGCGCTCGACACCTCGACGGCGGAGTTCAAGCGCATCGTGGCGGAAACCGACCTGCCGGCAAGCGTTCGCCTTGCCGAAAGCGGCGATGCCAAGGTGCAGGGCGAAATGCAGCAGGGCTTCGTCAACGCCATGCTGCTCGGCCTGATGCTGGTGCTGGTGGTGCTCATCCTCCTGTTCAAGGATGTCATCCAGCCCTTCACCATCCTGTTCTCGCTGCCGCTCGCCATTGGCGGCGTGGCTGTCGCGCTCATCATCACGCAGAACGCGCTGTCCATGCCCGTTCTCATCGGCATCCTGATGCTGATGGGTATCGTGACGAAAAACGCCATCCTGCTGGTGGACTTCGCCATCGAAATGCGCCGTCATGGCATGGAACGGGTCCATGCCATGGTCGAGGCCGGCCGCAAGCGCGCCCGCCCGATCATCATGACCTCCATCGCCATGTCGGCGGGCATGCTGCCCTCCGCACTCGGCGTCGGCGAAGGCGGCTCCTTCCGTGCACCAATGGCAATCGCGGTGATCGGCGGCATCATCGTCTCGACGGTATTGTCCCTGATCGTGGTTCCGGCGTTCTTCCTCATCATGGACGACGTGTCGCGCCTGCTCGCCCACCTCTTCGGCCGCTTCGTCGGCAAGAAGGAAGAGGAGGAAGAGGCTCTCTCCAACGAGAAACTCTCGGAGATCGCCCGCGAAAACAGCCTCGCGCTCTCCTCGCTGGAGGCACGGGTCGCCGGCATGGAAAAGGGCACCGGCGAAAAATCCGGCGACAAGGGCAGCAATATATTGCGGCTGCCGCCGCTCGCTGCGGAGTGAGAGCTGCGGCTTAGAGATTGAAATGCCGGGTCCTGTGCCCGGCGTTTCTTTTTGTGGCAAAATCCCGCTGCCGTCATCCTCGGGCTTGACCCGAGGATCCATGACGCCGCCAGTTTACGATCGAGGGATAGATCCTCGGGTCAAGCCCGAGGATGACGTTGAGCAAGTGGAAATTTTCCACGACTGAAGCTGGGGCACAACTGCCACCCGGCCGCATCTCTCGCCCGACCTAACAAGGCCAGACCCCATTTGATCGAAATCAATTCGCTTTTCAGGTGAACTGCTAATCTCCCTCGCATCGGGAATTGCCGGTCGAAGGATAATGCGATGAGCTCTTTTCAGATAGGCGTGAGGGAAAAGGAACATCCCCGGTTTCGTATCGCTTCGGAAAACCCGGCAAAAGGTTTGAGCGGGAGCCGGATGGACGTGAACAAGACCGTGAAGCTGAGCAACAGGGACAGGAACATTCTGCTGCGCGCACCCCTGATCGGGATAGCGGATGACGCGGCTGCATTGAAGCTGATGGAGGCGGCCAGCGTCATCAATGTGAACGCCCGCCACGTACTCTTCAAGGAAGGCGAGACGGCGCAATATTTCTACTGCGTTCTGTCGGGTTATGTCAGGCTCTACAGGCTGGACCGGCACGGGCGCGAGGCGGATGTGCGCGTCAGCGGCCCGGGCGAAACCTTCAACGAATGCCTGATTTTCGGCAGCGACAGCTATCGTTACAGCGCGCAGGCGGCGGAAAACTGCACCGTGGCGCGTTTCGAACTCACAAGAATCCGAAGCCTGATCGATCAGGAACCGGCAATCGCCAAGGCTGTCATGCGCTGCCTCTCCAATAGCCTGCTCGGCACCATGGATTGCATCGCCAACGACCGGCTGCAGACCGCGCCGCAGCGCGTCGCCCATTATCTCATCAATCAGGGCCCGCGCGACGCGACATCCTTTTCACTTCGCTTGCCCTTCCAGAAAAGCCTGCTTGCCGGCAAGCTCGGCCTTGCGCCGGAAGCCCTGTCGCGCGCTTTCTCGGCGCTGAAAAAGGCAGGCGTTACCGTGCGCGGACGCATCGTGCAGGTCAATGATGTCGCCGCACTGAAGCAGATCTGAAACATTACCGGGGAGAGGAAGAGGACGGGACACCTGCGGGTATTCCGTCCTCGAATTTTGGTACACCCGATATTAGACCGGCTGCGGCACGAAGCGGAAGCTATCTCCCTCCCGCTCGACACGGAAAAACCCGCCGAGATGACCGCCGGAAACCAGCCAGCCCTGCTCGGCAACCTCGGCCAGCGCTTTCAAACGTGTCGAATAGGCAGTTTCGGGATCGATATCATAGACGAAACCAATGCCCGGATCGTCGGCCTGCAACGCACTCACATGCAGCGCATCGCCCCACAATAACAGCCGGTGATCGCCATGGCCGATGAGATAGCCGGTATGGCCCGGCGTATGGCCCGGCATGGCGATGGCCTCCACATCATCCGCTATCTTTCCCGTCGGGATCGGCCGCAGCATGGCGCCGCAAATGTCGAGCAGCCGCGCGGCAAGATCGAAACCGCCCTGCCGGGCGGGCGGCAGGGTCTTTCGCGCCGCCTCGCTGGTGAAGAAGCCGAGATCGGCCTCGGGAACCCATATCTCCGCATTGGGAAAATAAGGCCGGTCGCCATCGATGAGGCCAAGCGCATGGTCGCCGTGAATATGGGTGAGGATGACGCGGCTGACGGCCGCCGGCTGAATTCCGGCAGCAATCATCGCGGCGCGGGCATGGCCATAGGCAGCGCCCCAGGCCGTGCCGCAGCCGGCATCGATCAGCGTCATCCCGTCAGGTCCGGAGAGCGCAAAACAGTTGACGTCCATGTCCACCGTTTCACCCTCGTGCCGCGCAAGAGCCGCTGCCAGGGCGGCCTCGCCCTGCCGGTGGATGAGATGGCCAACCGGCGCCTTGTAGATACCGTCGACGAAGCGGGAAACCTCATACGGACCGAAACGGAGAGATGTCGCCATGTCTCAGAGACCGCCCTGCTCTTTCAGGAAACCGACGATGCGATCGACACCGTCGCCGCGTTTCATGTCGGTGAAGACGAAGGGCATGGCGTTGCGCATGCGGGTCGCATCACTGTCCATCACCGTCAGATCAGCGCCGACATAAGGAGCCAGATCCTTCTTGTTGATGACCAGCAGATCGGAGCGGGTGATGCCCGGCCCGCCCTTGCGGGGAATTTCCTCGCCCTGGCAGACGGAAATGACATAGATGGTGATATCGGCCAGATCGGGCGAAAAGGTCGCGGCGAGATTGTCGCCGCCCGATTCGATGAAGACCACATCGAGATCGGGAAACCGCGCATTGAGCCCGGCAATCGCCTGCAGATTGATCGTCGCATCCTCACGAATGGCCGTATGTGGACATCCGCCCGTCTCGACCCCGACGATACGGTCGGACGGCAGCGCCTGCATGCGCACCAGCGCCTCGGCATCTTCCTTGGTGTAGATATCATTGGTGACGACCGCGACCGAATAATCGGCGCTCATCGCCTTGCAGAGCTTTTCCGTCAACGCCGTCTTGCCAGAACCGACCGGCCCGCCAATGCCGACGCGCAGCGGCCCATTACCCGATTTCATCACGCTGTTCCCTTCGATATGCTTCGGTCTTGTTTCACCATAGTCCCTCAGCGGGACGCTTCAAGATATGCAAGGATCGTGCCGCGCGTTTCTTCTCCTCGCCGGGGAGAAGGTGGCCCGAAGGGTCGGATGAGGGGGCACCCTCTCCGAGTACTGCTACCCTTGCCCTCTCATCCCGCTGCCGCGACCTTCTCCCCGGCGGGGAGAAGAAACAAGCGGCATACGCTCGTTCAATACGATCGTCATGCAGCGCGATCAGGAGCGGAAAAGCCGCGTGCCCTGCGTTTCGTGGCGCATGGCTGCCGTGTCGGCGATGATCGTCGCGCTGCCGAGATCGTCGAGCGTGGATCGCGCTGCCCGCGCCGCTACCTCCGCAATCACCGCCTCGCTTGCGGCCAGAATGGCGACGCCATCCTTCTGTCCCGCAACCCCGAGGCGGATGCCCGCCGAGACGAGCTGTGAGACGCCGGCATGCAAAAAGGCGGCAATCGTTTCCCTGAGCGGCACCGCATGGCCGGCAGCCACCGCACCGACGGCGATGGGATAGGGAACATCCTTCGGCAACAACTCGAGAACCGCGTGCGGCCAGGCCCCGGCGGCGGCAACGAAGGCATCGCCCAGGAGCACCGTCTCGCGATAGCGCTCCGCCGAACCGGCCAGCGCCCGCGCCAGATCGGCCGTTTCGTTTAAGACAGCGGCGTCCTCACCGTTGCGCCAGGCTTCCGCCAGAAATATCGCGTCGTTCCAGAGACTGCCGTGGCACAGAAGCACCTCCACCCAGCCGAGAAGACCGGCGGCATCGCGAACGCGCCCGTCCTCCACCGCCTTTTCAAGCCCGCCGGAATAGGAAAAACCACCGACGGGAAAGGCCGGCGACAGCCAGGCCATGAGCCGCAGCAGCGCGGCGACGCCGCGATCTTCGCTCACGGCTCAACCGTGATCGTGATGGTGATGGCCGTGATCATGCCCGTGGCCATGGGAATGGCCGCCATGGGCGTGATAGGCGCCGCGCGCCGGCTGAAACGGCTCTTCCACCTCGCGCACGGTGGCGCCCAGACCTTCCAGCATGGCGCGAATGACATGGTCGCGCAGGATGAGAATACGCTCCTCCTCGATCTGAGCCGAAAGGTGGCGGTTGCCCAGATGCCAGGCAAGCTCGATCAGGTGAAGGCGGTCCTTCGCCTTGATTTCGAACAGTTTTTCAGCCGCTGCGCGAACCTCTACGAGATCGCCGTTCTCCACCACCAGAAGATCGCCATGGGCAAACAGCACGGCTTCCTTCAGGTCCAGCATCACCATCTCGTCATTTTGCAGATGCAGCAGCTTGCGCCGCAGATGCCGCTGGTCATGCGCCAGAGTGACATAACCGGAAGGTTCGTCGGCTGTGGTTCCGGCGGGATAATAGGAAGTGACGCGCAGCATGGGATGATCCGTTTCAGAAACAGTCTTGGGGGTCTGATTTTTGCCGGATAGGCGGGGTGATTTCAAGGTGAATGAATGCAGGGCATGAAAAAGGTCGGCATTGCAGGCGTAAAGACTTGAGGCGTCCGGCAACTTCTCCTCCGTCATGCGGGACTGGATCCGGCATCCAGCCACGGCGCGTCTGCGCCGTGAGAGGAGTCTTTCGCGATCAAGTCCTTGATCGCGCTGGACCCCGGATCTAGTCCGGGGTGACGATGTGCGGATGAGGCGGCACCGCGAACGACAATCACGTCCCAGAAAACGAAAAAAGCCCGGCATTGCCGCCGGGCCTTCGCAATAATCTTGAAACCAAAATCAGGCCGCAGCGCGCGCCTTCAGGTTTTCCAGAATGTTCTGCGGCGAGGAAACGCCGTAAGGGTCGGTATCGCAATTGTCCGAATAACCCTCTTCCTCGAACCACTGCTCCACCAGACCGTCGTTGATGACGGCGGCGTAACGCCAGGAGCGCATGCCGAAGCCGAGATTGTCCTTGGCGACCAGCATGCCCATCTTGCGGGTGAACTCGCCCGAACCATCCGGAATAACCTTGACGTTTTCGAGGTTCTGGCCCTTTGCCCAGGCATTCATGACGAAGGCGTCATTGACCGACAGGCAATAGATTTCATCGACGCCGAGCGCGCGGAATTCGCCAGCCAGCTTTTCGAAATCGGGAAGCTGGTAGGTCGAGCATGTCGGCGTGAAGGCGCCGGGCAGCGAAAACAGAACGACTCGTCTGCCCCCAAAATAATCTTCGGAGGTCATGTCCTGCCAACGGAAAGGGTTCGGGCCACCAACGGCCTCGTCGCGAACGCGCGTGCGGAAGGTAACGGCGGGCACTTTTTTGCCGAGCATGTCTTTTCTCCTGATCTGTCTTCAATTTTCTGGCGTTTTGCGCGGATCGCCTGGGATCGCCCCGCGCGGAATTCTTTTGCGGGTTCCATAGCGCAAGATGCATTGCGGTGCAGCATAAAAATCGGATTACCAGACGTCAAATGAACGAAACGTCGCACCGGCCGAAGATCAATTGTGCAGCGCCACCGACCAGCGCAGCAGTGGCGGCAATGGTGTCCACCAGCCTGTGCGAATGCCGGCCTCGCGCAACATGGCGGCAGACCATGTGTTGCAGCCGGCCAACGCATTGAACCAGCCATTCGCCTCGAAAAACGCGTCGTTGAGACCATAGGCGACACCGGGGACAAGCTGAACCTTGCCATCTTTCCGGACAAAACTCGCCCTGACACCGGCGAGAAGGCGCTGATACCCCGCTTCAGAAATGCGAAGTCGTTTCACCCCGGAGAGATCGGCGGGAAAGTCTCCCGTCACATCCACATGCATCACCGAGTGATCCAGCGTCAGCGAGCGCAGGACCGGCATGGGTTTGAGATCCGCCCAGGTGGGCGTCTCAGTATAAAACGACCGGCCGCCCCAGCCGAATACTAGATAGACAGCGGCCGGATGATTGACCGCAATACCGTCCTCCTGCAACTCGGAAAAGACCCGCCGCAGATCCTCATCGACCGGCAGGGCGATATCGGTGTGGATCGGATTGGACAGCAGCAGAATTTCGCGATCCTTCACGCCAGCCGTATCGTCAGCGAAAAAGGGGCGCGGCACGACGGTACCGAGCACAAGAAGCAGGATGATCAGCAGCAGGCCACCGCCGATCGACCTTGTGATAAATCTCAACACGAAACGCCGTTAAAACAGGAAATAGCGCTGCGCCATCGGCAGCACCGTCGCCGGTTCGCAGGTCAGAAGCTCGCCATCGGCGCGCACTTCGTAGGTTTCGGGATCGACCTCGATATGCGGGGTCAGCGAATTGTGGATCATCGAGGCCTTGGAAATACCGCCGCGTACGTTCTTTACCGCCATCAGCTTCTTGGCAACGCCGAGACGCCCTGCAAGGCCGGCATCGAGCGACGCCTGAGACACGAAGGTCACCGAGGAATTGGTGCGCAGCTTGCCATAGGCGGCGAACATCGGCCGATAATGCATCGGCTGCGGCGTGGGAATGGAGGCATTCGGATCGCCCATCGGCGCAGCCGCAATCGAGCCGCCGAGCAGCACCATTTCGGGCTTCACACCGAAAAAGGCCGGGTTCCACAACACCAGATCGGCGCGCTTGCCGACTTCGATGGAGCCGATCTCATGGCTGACGCCCTGGGCGATGGCCGGGTTGATGGTATATTTGGCGATGTAACGGCGGACGCGGAAATTGTCGTTCTCGCCCACCTCTTCCTTCAGACGGCCGCGCTGGCGCTTCATCTTGTCGGCCGTCTGCCAGGTGCGGATCGCCACCTCGCCGACACGGCCCATGGCCTGGCTGTCGGAGGAAATGATCGAAAACGCGCCGATATCGTGGAGAATATCCTCCGCCGCAATGGTTTCCTTGCGGATACGGCTTTCGGCAAAGGCGATATCTTCGGGAATGGACGGCGACAGGTGGTGGCACACCATCAGCATATCCAGATGTTCGGCCAGCGTATTGACGGTATAGGGCCGCGTCGGGTTGGTGGAAGACGGAATGACGTTCGGATTGCCGCAGACCTTGATGATATCTGGCGCATGGCCGCCGCCCGCCCCTTCGGTGTGGAAGGCATGGATGGTGCGGCCCTTGATGGCGGCAACCGTGTCTTCCACAAAACCGCTTTCGTTCAGCGTATCGGTGTGGATCATCACCTGCACGTCATATTCATCGGCCACCGTCAGGCAATTGTCGATGGCGGCCGGTGTCGTGCCCCAGTCCTCGTGCAACTTCAGCGAGGAAGCGCCGGCAAGGATCATCTCTTCCAGCGGCGCCGGCAGCGAGGCGTTGCCCTTGCCGGCGAGCGCCAGATTCATCGGGAAGGCGTCGAAACTCTCGATCATGCGCTCGATGTGCCATGCGCCGGTGCAGGTGGTCGCGAGCGTACCATGCGCAGGGCCGGAGCCGCCGCCCAGCATGCAGGTGACGCCGCTCATCAGCGCTTCTTCGATCTGCTGCGGGCAGATGAAGTGAATATGCGCATCCATGCCGCCGGCTGTCAGTATCCTGCCCTCGCCGGCAATCGCCTCCGTCGAAGGGCCGACGATGATCGTCACGCCGGGCTGTGTGTCGGGATTGCCCGCCTTGCCGATGGCGTGGATGCGCCCGTTCTTCAGGCCAACATCCGCCTTGTAGATACCGCTATGGTCGACGATCACCACATTGGTAATGACGGTATCGACAGCGCCCTCGGCCCGCGTCGCCTGGCTCTGGCCCATGCCGTCGCGAATGACCTTGCCGCCGCCGAATTTCACTTCCTCGCCATAGGTCGTGTAGTCCTTCTCGATCTCGATGAAGAGTTCGGTGTCGGCAAGACGAACCTTGTCGCCCACGGTCGGGCCGAACATGCCGGCATAGGCGGCGCGGGAAATCTTGTAAGGCATGGGTTCAGGCTCCTTCGGACGCGGAGAAAATCGATGTGGGAGAAATTCGTGTCAGTCGGCCCTGATGTGTCAGGGCTTCGACCAGTTGTTTTTCGGCGGCAAACGGATGCCCGTTCCAGCCTTGATGGCCGAAACCGGTAATCGCCACCTCGTCATCATCGCCGTTCAAGCTTTCGAGAACATGGGCAATGGCGAAGAGACCGGTACTCGGGCACACATAGGGCGCAGGCGAATAAGCCTGCAGGGCACAATCCAGCCGCTCATGCACGCCGCGTGGAATAACGGTATGGCTCTTGCCGGTCTGCTCGGCAATCGCGGCGAAACCCGCAGTATAATCGGCGCAGAAGTCGGTGAGTTCCGGCCAGCGCGCGCGAATATCCGGCTCCATTTCGGAAAATTTCGCGGGATCGCGCACCGACCAGATGGCGGAGGCCCGCCGCACGCCGTCACTATTGCGCCACCCGGTCTCTTCCGCCATCTCGCGGCCGGGCCGTCCGGTGTTGCAGACGGCCACCACATCGGTGCGGCTGCCGCCCGAACCCAGCGAACGGCAATCGTTAAAACGGATGACGGTGTCGGAGAGGTCGATGAAGTCCGCAATGCCCTGCGGCAACTCCCCATTTCCGACAATCATGATCCGTCGCCCCATGCCGGTCAGAAACCCTCGGAAAGCTGACGCAATTCGTCGGCGCGCTTGCGGCTCATATCGGCAAGGCAGGAGGAAACCAGCATCGGCTCCATCGTGCCGCCGCGTGCCTGAAAACCGAAGGCATCGCAATTGGCATCGCGAAACGCCACCCAGGCGCGCTGGGCGGCAATCAGTGCCTCGGAGGCGCCCTTGCCGCTCTCATCCGCCGTCTTGTCGCGTTCCGCAAGCTGCTTGCGAACCTTCTGATACTCGGCGTTCAGCTGCTTGTCGGCCTTCTCATAATCCTGTCCGGCACAGATCGTCATATCCGCCTGCGTCTGCGGTTCCTTGCAGTCGGGCGTGTCCTGGGCCAGCGCGGGAAAAGCTGTAAGAGACAGCAGTGCAGCCGCCGCGAAGCGGAGTTTTTGCAGGGTCACCGCCATCATTCAGGCCGCCGCGCCATCGAAAGCCTGCGACTTCAGCGCGCGTGGATCGACACCATCCAGACAATTGGCATTCACCGCCACCATCGGCGTCCCGTCCGGTCCGTCGGCATAGGCAAAACTTTCAATGCCGCAGGTGGAGCAGAAAAGATGATGAATGTGGTGCTTGTTGAACAGATATTCCGTCAGCTTGTCCTTGCCGGAAAGCAGCGTGAACTTGTCTCGCGGCGCAAAGGCAAGGGTCGAGCCGAGGCGCTTGCAGCGCGAGCAATTGCAGATGACGGTGTGGTCGAGATCGGCATCCACCTCGAAGCTGACGTCGCCGCACTGGCAACTTCCGTGATAATGTTCCGTCGTCATTTCACAACCTCCCCATGATCTGTTGACGAAAACCATAAACCTCGCGTTTGCCGGAAAGCGGCACGAGCGTCACCTCCCGCTTCTGGCCGGGTTCGAAACGAACCGCTGTTCCGGCCGGAATGTCGAGACGCATGCCGCGCACCTTGTCGCGGTCGAAAACAAGACCCGCATTGGTCTCGAAGAAATGGTAATGGCTGCCCACCTGCACCGGCCGGTCACCGGTATTGGCAACTTCGATCGTCACAGTCGGCTGGCCGGCATTGAGCTCGATGGTGCCCTCAGCGGCAATGATTTCGCCCGGTTTCATGGTGCTCCCCTTTATCTCTCTCAAGCGGCCGTAACTGTCGCGCAGCCTTCGGCCTTTAGCACCCGCGCCGTTGATGCCGGGTTGTTGACGAGCCTGGCCGCCGGGCGGATGGGCCTGCGAACCAGCTCGCCGCCGCAATTCGGGCAGGCGCCGCGAAGCACATCCGTCGCACAATCGACGCAGAAGGTGCATTCGAACGAGCAGATCATCGCATCCCGGCTGTCGGGGGCAAGATCGCGGTCGCAGCATTCGCAATTGGGCCGAAGTTCCAGCGCCATGTTGGCTCCCTCACCGTATCGGTTCGTGAACGGTCACCAGCTTGGTGCCATCAGGAAACGTCGCTTCCACCTGCACATCATGGATCATTTCGGCGATGCCTTCCATCACCTGATCGCGGGAAATGACATGCGCTCCCGCTTCCATCAGGTCGGCCACGGCGCGGCCATCGCGCGCACCCTCGACCACGAAATCGGTAATCAGCGCAATCGCTTCCGGGTAATTCAGCTTCACGCCACGCTCCAGCCGGCGGCGCGCCACCATGGCGGCCATGGAAATCAGCAGCTTGTCTTTTTCTCTTGGGCTAAGGTTCATCGTCGTCCCGCAGCTTTCGCACCTTAGCCCCGCAAATCAAAGCGTTTACGGAGCCAGATCCGACTTGTTTGACAGACCCCGGAAGGTCGCCTGTCGCGGGCGATCCGGAGATTTACAGATTCCAGACTTTCGGCACTGATGCACCATTTCGCAAGAGCGAAATCACCGGAAAAAGTATTTTTCTCAAGGAGAAACCGTCGGCTGCGGAAACGCGCACGACCAGCTTGCCCTGCCATTCGCTGGCGCCGCCGCTTTCTCCGGCAATAGCCCGGATTTTAGGCAAAAGCGCCTCGGCCAGAGGCCCTATGTAAATAAGGGTGGCGAAGGCTACCTGGCCGGCAAGCACCGCCGGTTTGGCGGTCAGTTCAGCCACTTCGCCCGCAAGCAGCAGCTCTTCGGCATGCACCAGCTTGCCGCCATGGCGAATGCGCCAGCGATCCCGGAACAGGCCCTGCACCATCGACTCGCCCATGGCCTGACGCCCGAGCAGCACGGCCTCGACGGCGATGAATTCCGAGGTTGCGTCGAGATCGGCTTCCAGCCTGCGGGTCAGCGACGCCCGGTCGAAAAGAATGGTTTCCTGTGGCAGCCAGTGCAGCCGCGCACCCGGCCCGGCGGAAACGCGGGCGGTCACAGTGGCAGTTCCGGACGACGCCTTGTAGACCTTTTCGCAGGCCTGCGTCGTCACCACCAGCGAGGTGCCGGCACCCGCAACCGCCTGCCATTCCATCTCGTCTCCGCCGGTCAAACCGCCGGAGGAATTGATGAGAATGGCCTCGATCTCATTGGAAAAAGTATCCGGCAGGCGGATCTTGGCGCAGCCTTCCTGAAACAGTTGCTCCAGCCGGCTGCGCCCTTCAACTGCCTTGGTTACAATGCGTCCTCTGCCACGGGCGCGCTGCTGCCGGGCAGGTTGACCGTCTTCGCAACCGGAAGGGCGGATGACTTGCTGTTCTGGCTGCACGCGGTCTCCGAAGCTGTTGCGGAAGCGGACCCGGCCTTGGCACCGCAATCCTTTTTGACGACGGCGTCAACGACCATCTGTCCTTCCGTGTTGCGGAAGAAATCCCACATTCTTTCCGCCGCATCAACCGTGCGCGTCACTTCGCCTGTGGGCATCTTGCGCTCCACGGCGGGTTCCGCCTTCGGCGTCTGCTCGCCGCCCGGCTTGCGGGTGACGACCGCGGCCGCTGCCAGCACTTCGGCCTTCATGGTGGCGCGCGGCCAGGCATGGTCCCAATTGTCGATGACATAGGACTGGATGCGTGCGCCGCCCTTGCAAACGTCGTAGGAATTGACGGTGAAGCTCTCGCCCGGCTTGGTTTTCGCGCCGCCCTTGCAGCCATCCATCTCGGCCCAGCGCTTCAGCGCCGTTTCGCCGCCATATTGCCAGTAGGACTTGCCGCCGCCCTGATAGGGATTGGCCGGATCCTTCAGCCCCGCAAAGGCGATGATCGACATCGGCCGCGCCGGCTTGCAGCTTGCCGCATCCGGCCCCCATTTGCCTTCGGTCTCCAGCGGATAACCGGCACGCAGCGATGCGACGAAGCCGGCAGCGGTGAAATCCGCGCTGCCGTTGCAGATGAATTGCGACAGCATGCGCCCGCCGCCGGAATAACCGGAGCCGTAAAAGCGCTCTTCATCCACGCAGAACTTGCCCTTCACCATGGCGATCGCATCGCGAATGAAGCTCACCTCATCCAGCCCGCCGGGACGTGTGGTAACACCCGGAACATTCCAGGCATGGGTGCCGGGCATTTCGCCATTGAGGCTGCCCGCCAGCGCCACAACCATCAGGCCGTCGCGCTCGGCAAGCTTGTCCCAGCCGCTGCGGTTCAGCTGGCCATGCGGATTGCTGTTGGAGCCGTGGAAATCGAACACCACCGGCAGCGGCTTTTTTCCGTCATAGGCTGATGGAACAAAATAGACGCCGTCGCGTTTCTCACCACTGGAGAGAATGGAAAAATCATGCCGGCCCGGCTCCATGCCGGCGCCCTGAAGCTGACCGCAGGTCGATGCCGACGCTGCGACACCGGCGCTCGCGCACATCGCAAGACCCAGGAAAAGGGTGCGGGCGGAGCGGAACAGCCGGGCAGCCCGGCCAGGGGCAAAGTCTTGATGCATTGACACGCCTTTATTGGGCACGGTTTCCCCGACGATACGTCGGACGCGCGTGGAATGTAAGGGATCAACTGTCGCGGCGTGCGATAGACTTTTCCTGTGTCTCGCATGCAGCATTTGCGCTGCCAATATCACAGGCTTTTATTCAATGAAATGCTAAAATTGCGCATGAAAGCCATGCACAGGCGCATAGGCTTTCAAAATATTAATCGACCGTTTGCACGCCGTGATCGGCGCGCGGCGTTTTTAGTCTCGATCTATACTGTCAGATGACGCCGCGCTTCCGGCGTATCCAGCGTTTCGGCCAACCCTTCATGCACGATCTCGCCCCGGTCCATGATGTAGACATGGTCGGCAAGCTCGCGGCAGAAATCCAGATATTGCTCCACCAGCAGGATCGCCATGCCGGTCGAATCGCGCAGGTATTTGATTGCCCGGCCGATATCCTTGATGATCGACGGCTGGATACCCTCGGTCGGCTCATCAAGGACCAGGATTTTCGGCCGCGTCACAAGCGCCCGGCCGATTGCGAGCTGCTGCTGCTGTCCGCCGGAAAGATCGCCGCCACGCCGTCCCAGCATGGTTTGCAGCACCGGAAACAGGCTGAAAATATCATCCGGAATGAAACGCTCCCTGCGGGCGAGCGGCGCATAACCGCTTTCAAGGTTCTCCTGCACGCTGAGCAGCGGAAAGATTTCCCGCCCCTGCGGCACATAGCCGACACCGCGCTTGGCCCGGTGGTAAGGCGCCAGCCCATCCAGCGCCGCCCCTTCAAAACTGATCGTCCCGCCGCTGATGGCGTGCTGGCCGGTGACCGCGCGCAGCAGCGAGCTTTTGCCCACCCCGTTGCGGCCGAGAACGCAGGTGATCTTGCCCATCTCCGCTTTCAGCGACACGCCGCGCAGGGCCTGCGCCGCGCCGTAATGGAGGTTGATGTTGTCGACGTTCAGCATGGTGAAACTCCATTGGCGCATTGGCGGGAGGCGTTACCCCCCTCTGCCCTGCCGGGCATCTCCCCCTCAAGGGGGGAGATCAGATGTCGCACGCACTCGTTCCATTGCCTGCGGGTTGTGGGACAGGGTGTCGGCCGCTTGCCGATCTCCCCCCTTGAGGGGGAGATGCCCGGCAGGGCAGAGGGGGGTAAAACCGCACACACCACAATCACCGCCCCAGATAATTCTCGATCACCTTCGGATCGCTGGACACAAAATCGATCGATCCCTCCGCCAGCACCGAGCCTTCGGCAAGACACGTCACCTTCACCCCCAGCTCGCGGATGAAGCCCATATCGTGCTCCACCACCACCACCGACCGGGTCTTGGCGATTTCCTTCAAAAGCACGGCGGTTTCGGCGGTTTCCGCGTCCGTCATGCCGGCCACCGGCTCATCCACCAGCAGCAGCTTCGGCTCCTGCGCGAGCAGCATGCCGATTTCCAGCCATTGTTTCTGGCCGTGCGAGAGGTTGGCGGCGAGATCGCCGCGGCGGTGGCCGAGGCGCACGGTGGCGAGGATTTCCTCGATGCGCGCCTTGTCCCCCTCCGTCAGCCGGTAGAACAGCGTGGCAAAGACGCCGCGTTTGCGGTTCAGCGCCAGTTCCAGATTGTCCCAGACCGTATGGCTTTCAAACACGGTCGGCTTCTGGAATTTCCGCCCGATGCCGAGCTGGGCGATATCGGCCTCGTCCTTTTTCGTGAGATCGATGCTGTCTTCGAACAGCACCGTGCCCGTATCCGGCCGCGTCTTGCCGGTGATGATATCCATCATCGTCGTCTTGCCGGCGCCATTCGGGCCGATGATGGCGCGAAGCTCGCCCGGCTCGACCACGAAGGAGAGCGAATTGAGCGCCTTGAAACCATCGAAGGAAACGGAGACACCATCCAGATAAAGCAGGCTCTTGGTTCTGTTTTCGGAAACCGTGTTCATGGGCTTACTCCGCCGCCTGTTGCGCAACCGCGCTGTCGTTGCCGGGTTGCTGGGCAGCGCCTGCCGCCCGCGCGCCCCGCTTTTCGCGACGCCCGACGAGATAATGCTGCACGGTGCCGACGATGCCCTTCGGGAAGAACAGCGTCACCGCGATGAACAGGCCACCCAGCGCAAACAGCCAGAATTCCGGAAAAGCGCCGGTGAAATAGCTCTTGCCGCCATTGACCAAGAGCGCACCGATGATCGGCCCGATCAGCGTGCCGCGCCCGCCCACCGCCGTCCACACCACCACTTCGATGGAGTTGGCGGGAGAGAATTCGCCGGGATTGATGATGCCCACCTGCGGCACGAACAGAGCACCGGCAATGCCCGCCATCATGGCCGAAACGACGAAGGTGAAGAGCTTGATGTTTTCCACCCTGAAGCCGAGGAAACGCACCCGGCTTTCGGCATCGCGCACGCCCACCAGCACCTTGCCAAATTTGGAATTGACGATGCCGGATGCGATCAGCAGCGAGATCGCCAGCATCACGGCGGTTACGGCAAACAGCACGGCGCGGGTGCCATCCGCCTGCACGGAAAAGCCGAGGATGTCCTTGAAATCGGTCAGCCCATTATTGCCGCCGAAACCCATGTCGTTGCGGAAGAAGGCAAGCAGCAGGGCGTAGGTCATGGCCTGCGTGATGATCGAGAGATAAACGCCGTTTACGCGCGAGCGGAAGGCGAACCAGCCGAACACGAAGGCGAGCAGCCCCGGCACCACCAGTACCATCAGCGCCGCAAACCAGAACATGTCGAAGCCGTGCCAGAACCACGGCAGTTCCTTCCAGTTGAGGAACACCATGAAATCGGGCAGCACCGGATGGCCGTAAACGCCGCGCGTGCCGATCTGCCGCATCAGATACATGCCCATGGCATAACCACCGAGCGCAAAGAAGGCGGCGTGGCCAAGCGAGAGAATTCCGCAATAACCCCAGACGAGATCGAGCGCCAGTGCAAGCAGCGCATAGGCCAGATATTTGCCGAGCATCGACATGATATAGGTCGGGATGCGGAATGCGCTGTCGGCCGGCAAGAGCAGGTTGGAGGCGGGCACCAGAACGGCGATGGCCAGAATGATGCCGATGGCGATGGAGATGCGGCGATCGAGCGCGCGCAGGAGGAAGCCGGTAATCATGCTTCGATCGCCCTTCCCTTGAGTGCGAAGAGACCGCGCGGCCGCTTCTGGATGAACAGGATGATGAGGACAAGCACGAGGATCTTGCCGAGAACGGCGCCCACCGTCGGCTCGAGGAACTTGTTGAGCACGCCGAGCGACAGCGCGCCAACCAGCGTTCCCCAGAGATTGCCGACACCGCCGAACACCACCACCATGAAACTGTCGATGATGTAGCTCTGGCCGAGATTGGGCGAGACATTGTCGATCTGCGACAGCGCCACGCCGGCGAGACCGGCAACGCCGGAACCGAGCGCGAAGGTAAAGGCATCCACCCAGGGCGTGCGGATGCCCATGGAAGAGGCCATGCGGCGGTTCTGGGTCACGGCGCGCATCTGCAGGCCGAAGGAAGAGCGCTTCAAAAGCACCAGCAGCGCGAAGAATACCGACAGCGAGAAACAGACGATCCACACCCGGTTCCAGGTGAAATTGAGATAACCGACGCTGAAGGAGCCGGACATCCAGCCGGGGCTGCCGACTTCCCGGTTGGTCGGGCCGAAGATGGAGCGCACCCCCTGTTGCAGGATGAGCGAAATGCCCCAGGTGGCGAGCAACGTTTCCAGCGGCCGCCCGTAGAGAAAGCGGATAACACCGCGCTCCATGACAAGGCCGACGAAGGCCGTGACCAAAAAGGCGACAGGCAGGGCAATTGCAAGCGACCAGTCGAACAGGCCGGGGAAGTTGGAACGGATCACCTCCTGCACCATGAAGGTGGAGTAAGCGCCGATCATCACCATCTCGCCATGGGCCATGTTGATGATGCCCATGACGCCGAAGGTGATGGCAAGACCGATGGCCGCGAGCAGAAGCACGGAACCCAGCGACAGGCCGTACCAGACATTCTGCGCGTAGTCCCAGAAGGCAAGCGCGCTTTCGATGCTCGATATGGCGCTGTCGATATCCGGTTTCAGGCTCTGATCCACCGACGATGAGGCCGCCATCAGAATGCCGATGGCGTCGCGCCCGCCCAGCTTCTTGATGGTCGCGATCGCGTCCTTCTTCTCAGCGAGCGACCGGTCGGAGGAGAGCAGCGAGACAGCCCGCGCCTCCTCCATCCGGGTCCGCACCTCACTGTCGCTTTCCTTGGCAATGGCGGCTTCCAGCAATTCGAGATTTTCCGCGCTCGGCGCTTTCAAGACGGCATCCGCCGCCGAAAGCCGCACGGATTTTTCCGGGCTGAGCAGCGTCAGCCCGCCCATCGCGGCGCGGATGACGCGGCGGAGATTATTGTTGACCCTGATCTTGGAAACGGCCGCCTTCGGCGCTTCACCCGCACTTTCGCCCGTCAGCGGGTCGATCAGCGTAAAATTGGAACCTGCCGGTTTCGTCATGAAAACCAGATTGTCGGCCTTGCGCACATAAAGATCGCCCGCCGCAAAAGCCTCGAGCGCCGGCACGACACGCGCATCGCCCGTGGCCGCGATCTGCCCGATCAGCACTTCGGCCTGCTTGAAATCCGCCGTGCCGAGCGCATCGATCAGCGCCTTCGGCTCGCTTTGCGCGAAGGATTGGGCTGCGATCCCCAGGGTGAGCCAGAGGAAGATGGCTCCGAGAAAAGATCGGATCGTCATGTCGGGTTCCTTGGGCGGTTTGCGACGGGGCGTTTGAATTTGGCGCGACCTGAATATGCGGCTCCACCCCCCTCTGCCCTGCCGGGCATCTCCCCCTCAAGGGGGGAGATCGACCTGTGGCGAGGTCTCGCCCATCTCGATGTTTGAGAATGAAGCGGCGAGAAAGCACCTTGCCGATCTCCCCCCTTGAGGGGGAGATGCCCGGCAGGGCAGAGGGGGGGTAATTCTTGTTCAGTTTCCAATGAGAAAACCGCCCCCAACAACGGGGGCGGCAACCGCTTCCCTATCAGCTACCCTTGCCGCCGCACTTCCCACTGGCCACATTGAAGTTGCCGCAGGACATCGGCTTCCTCCAGTCAGAGATCAGATCCTTCGAATCCGGCAGATAATCCGACCATTCATCCCCCACGACCTGCGGCGTCTGCTGCACGATCTCGAACTGGCCGTCAGCCTGGATTTCACCGATCAACACCGGCTTGGTGATGTGGTGGTTCGGCATGACGGTGGAGTAACCGCCCGAAAGGTTCGGCACGGAAACGCCGATAATCGAGTCGAGAACCTTGTCCGTATCCGTCGTGCCGGCGGATTCGACGGCCTTTACCCAGGCGTTGAAGCCGATATAGGCGGCTTCCATCGGGTCGTTGGTCACGCGCTTGTCGTTCTTGGTAAAGGCATGCCAGGTCTTGATGAATTCCGCATTGACCGGCGCATCGACGGACTGGAAGTAGTTCCAGGCGGCAAGGTGGCCGACCAGCGGTGCGGTATCGAGACCAGCAAGCTCTTCTTCACCAACCGAGAAGGCGACGACGGGAATGTCTTCAGCCTTGATGCCCTGGTTCGCCAGTTCCTTGTAGAAAGGCACGTTGGCGTCGCCGTTGATGGTGGAGACCACGGCGGTCTTCTTGCCGGCAGAGCCGAATTTCTTGATATCGGACACGATCGTCTGCCAGTCGGAATGACCGAACGGCGTGTAGTTGATCATGATGTCCTCTTCCTTGACGCCCTTCGACATCAGGTAGGCCTTCAGGATCTTGTTGGTGGTCTGCGGATAGACATAGTCCGTGCCGGCCAGAACCCAGCGCTCCACACCTTCGGTGCTGGCGAGGTAGTCTACGGCCGGAATGGCCTGCTGGTTCGGCGCCGCACCCGTATAGAAAATGTTGCGCGAGGATTCTTCACCCTCATACTGAACCGGATAGAACAGGATCGAATTCAGTTCCTCGAAGACCGGCAGAACGGATTTGCGCGAGGAAGACGTCCAGCAGCCGAAAACGGCGGCGACCTTGTCCTGCGAAATAAGCTGGCGGGCCTTTTCGGCGAAAAGCGGCCAGTCGGAGGCCGGGTCGACCACCACGGCTTCGAGTTTCTTGCCGAGCACGCCGCCCTTCTTGTTCTGCTCATCGATGAGCATCAGCATGGCGTCCTTCAGCGTCGTTTCTGAAATGGCCATGGTGCCGGACAGCGAATGCAGCACGCCGACCTTGATGGTGTCGTCAGCGGCAAAAGCGCCGTGGAAGGCGGTGGTGGACAGGATCGCGCCAAGCAGCGCGGCACTAAGCGTCTTGCGGAATATCATCGGAAGAACCCCTCTCCTTGTTTGGCCTCTCGTGGAGGCTCAGCGGCATCTGCGGCCGCTGCTGGGAGGGACTATCGATCTCGTGAGAGCGAAACCGTATACGTCAATTGACGTAGGCGGGGTGGCGAAAGATGCAGGGGGTGTTTGGGGAGGGAAGGTAGTTGTTGAAACACAAAGCGGTTCCACGCCGGACCGTCACCACCTATTCGACGTCATCCTCGCCCTTGAGGCGAGGATCCATGGCCCCTCCAGATAGTGGATCCTCGGGTCAAGCCCGAGGATGACGCAGAGTGGGCAGTTGGTGTTGGAGACACGCAGATAGATAGACCGATTATCTGGCAATCGGCCGCAGTTTACAAATCCCACATCAGGAATGCGGCTTATCGTTCCGCTCTTCGTCGCGGATCGCATCGTCGTGATACCACGAACCGAAATCGATATGCGGCTCCTGCGCCTGACGCTCGAGGTCGCTGAGGCTGCTGTTGCGGAACTTGGAAAGACCCGCGCGCCCGCCGACCGGGAATTGATAGATCGTTGCCGTCTCGCGATGAATGCCAGTTGCCATTTCGATCATCTCACTTTGTTTGCATCGAAGCACTTTGTGTCTGGAGCTAACCCGCAAAGGCCAGATTCGCTCCGTTTGATTAAAAAAAAATCACCTTGCGAAAAATATAGGCATTAATCGTCTCGTCTACAAGAAAAACCATTCCGAAAGCGCCGGTTTTTGGGGCAAATGCAAATCCCTCGCGCGCAACCGAAATCATTGCACCGCAGCAGGGCATTCCACCGGGAGACGCTGGCTATCTATCAGGATTCAATGATGAAACATGAGGGGTGAATTTGCCTGCCGCAGTGCAGCAGAAGCCAGCCGGGGCAATATCGCAGCCCCTGCGTGACAGGGCCCCTGAAAGATTTTTCGAAAAAGTCGCGAAACTCCCTCAATCTGGCACGCGGCATGCATCTAAGGGGGCAGCCCTTGAACGCGAATGCGCTTTCGGTGGCGAAAGCCACGGGAGGCCTCAAGGCTTCGCATTGTTACCTATGAGAGGTTCGTAATGACTAAGTTCAAACTCGAGTACATCTGGCTGGACGGATACAAGCCGGTCCCCAACCTGCGCGGCAAGACCCAGATCAAGGAATTCGACGAATTCCCCACACTCGAGCAGCTGCCGCTTTGGGGCTTTGATGGCTCGTCCACCCAGCAGGCCGAAGGCCACTCGTCGGATTGCGTGCTGAAGCCCGTCGCGATCTATCCCGATCCGGCCCGCTCCAACGGCGCGCTCGTCATGTGCGAAGTCATGATGCCCGATGGCGTCACCCCGCATGCTTCGAACAGCCGCGCGACCATCCTCGACGACGAGGACGCATGGTTCGGTTTCGAGCAGGAATATTTCTTCTACCAGGACGGCCGCCCGCTCGGCTTCCCGGAACAGGGTTACCCGGCTCCGCAGGGTCCTTATTACACCGGCGTCGGCTTCAAGAATGTCGGTTCGGTCGCCCGCGAAATCGTTGAAGAACACCTCGACCTCTGCCTCGAAGCCGGCATCAACCACGAAGGCATCAACGCCGAAGTGGCCAAGGGCCAGTGGGAATTCCAGGTATTCGGCAAGGGCTCCAAGCGCGCCGCCGACCAGATCTGGATCGCCCGTTACCTGCTGCTGCGGCTCTGCGAACAGTACGGCATCGACGTCGAATTCCATTGCAAGCCGCTCGGCGATACCGACTGGAACGGTTCGGGCATGCATTGCAACTTCTCCACCAAGTTCATGCGCGAAGTTGGCGGCAAGGAATATTTCGAAGCCCTGATGGCCGCTTTCGCCAAGAACTGGAAAGAGCACATCGACGTTTACGGTCCGGACAACCACCTGCGCCTGACCGGCAAGCACGAAACCGCTCCGTGGAACAAGTTCTCCTACGGCGTTGCCGACCGTGGCGCCTCGATCCGCGTTCCGCATTCCTTCGTCAACAACGGTTACAAGGGTTACCTTGAAGACCGTCGTCCGAACTCGCAGGGCTGCCCTTACCAGATCGCTTCCGTCGTTCTGAAGACGATCGCAGAAGTGCCGCTCGCAAAGTCGGCTGCTGCCTGATAAGCCAAGACATGGCGTCGCCCGCAACCGGGCGACGCCATTTTTCTGTCCACCGAACGGCCGGGCCGGTCAGCGACCTTTCGCCGAGCGCCGCACACGGCATAGTCTTCCCATACGCAAGCTCAAACAAGCGGCGTGGCTTTGACCAACAGCCTCGGATTTTCCGAAAACCGCACCGTCGTTTTCGGTCCGACGCTCTAAAGCAAGAAGGTGAGCGATGGGCATTCTCCAGAAATTCTCTCTCGAAAACCGCACGGCCATCATCACCGGCAGCGGCCGCGGCCTCGGTTTTGAAATCGCCAGCGCCTTTGCCGAAGCGGGCGCGCATGTGTGGCTGACCGGCCGCAATGCCGAAACGCTGGAACAGGCGGTCGACACGTTGCGCAAGGCTGGCGGCAAGGCCGACTACGCCGCCTTCGATATTGCCGATACGGCCGCCGGCAGCGCCCTTGTTCGCCGTATCATGGACGAGTTCGGCCACCTCGATATCCTCGTCAACAATGTCGGCGCGCGCGACCGCCGCCCGCTTGCGAAATTCAGCGACGAGGACGTGCTGGAGCTGATCCGCACCGACCTCACCTCCTCCATCTCGCTGTCACGGGATGCAGCGGAGGCCATGAACGCCAATGGTTACGGCCGCATCATCACCATCACCTCCATTCTCGGCCATATCGTTCGGCCGGGGGATGCGATCTATCCCGTTGCCAAACAGGGGCTGACCGGGCTGATGCGGGCGATCGCCGTGGAATATGGCGCGCGCGGCATCACCAGCAACGCCATCGCACCTGGCATGTTCGCCACCGAAACCAATGCCGCCCTTGCCGAAAATCCTGAGATGGTGGCCTTCGCCAGGCTGCGGGTGCCGCTGGAGCGCTGGGGCCGGCCGGATGAAATCGCCGGCGCTGCCCTGTTTCTGGCCAGCGACGCGGCCTCCTTCGTCAACGGCCATGTGCTGACGGTGGATGGCGGCATGTCGGTGCGGCTGTGAGAGGCCCGTTGCGGAAAGGCGCTAGATAGGCATGGCCGCACGGCAACGCATCATCCCTGTCAGGCGCGAATATAACCGCTGGGTCGCCAACCAGACGCTGGAAGATTATGCGCTGCGCTTCACCGCCAAGAGCGCCCGGCAATTTTCCTCCAACCGCATTTCCCACACCGCCATCGGCGCGATTTCCTTTCTGGCGCTGGAAGCCATCGGCGGCGCCATCACGCTCTCCTACGGCACCACCAACGCCTTTTACGCCATCCTCGTCGCCGCCATCGCCATGCTCGCCGTCGGCCTGCCGATCAGCCGTTATGCCATCCGTCACGGTGTCGATATCGATCTTTTGACGCGCGGCGCAAGCTTCGGTTACATCGGCTCCACCATCACCTCGCTGATCTATGCCGCCTTCACCTTCATGCTCTTCGCCATTGAAGCGTCGATCATGTCCGGCGCGCTGGAACTGGCGCTCGGCATACCCTTGTGGATCGGCTACATCATCTCGGCCGTCATGGTCATTCCGCTGGTCACCCATGGCGTGCGGCTCATCAGCCGTTTCCAGATCATCACCCAGCCCTTCTGGATCATCCTAAACGTCCTGCCTTTCGTGTTCATCGCTTTGTCGGACTGGGAAAAATACGATCTCTGGCGGGCCTTTGCCGGTATTCACCACGCCTCCGGCCCGCCGGGAACGGTCGCGGATTTCAATCTCGTGGAATTCGGCGCGGCCTCCGCCGTCATTCTGGCGCTGATGTCGCAGATCGGCGAGCAGGTGGACTTCCTGCGCTTCCTGCCGGCCGAGGGGCAAAGCCGCCTGCGCCACCGCATTGCGGTGTTCCTGGCGGGCTCGGGCTGGGTCGTCGTCGGCGTGCCGAAGCTGCTCGCCGGCTCCTTCCTCGTGGTGCTCACCTTCAGCTCCGGCGTCTCGGTGGACCGCGCCGCCGATCCGGCGCAGATGTATCTCACCGCCTTCGGTTACATGATCCCCAACGAAACCGCCGCCATGCTGTTGATGGTCGCCTTCGTGGTCGTCTCGCAGCTGAAGATCAACGTCATGAATGCCTATGCGGGTTCGCTCGCCTGGTCGAACTTCTTCTCGCGCCTCACCCACAGCCACCCCGGCCGCGTCGTCTGGCTGGTTTTCAACGTGGCGATCGCGCTGCTTCTGATGGAACTCGGCATTTACCGGTTGCTGGAAGAAACGCTCGGCATCTTCTCCATCATCGCCATGGCGTGGCTCTGCACCATTTCCGCCGATCTCTTCATCAACAAGCCGCTCGGCCTTGCCCCGCCCGGCATCGAATTCAAGCGCGCCCATCTCTACGACATCAATCCCGTCGGCGTCGGCTCCATGGCGCTTTCGGCCACCATTGCGCTGATGGCGCATTTCGGCGCCTTCGGGCCGCTCGCCGCATCGCTCGCGCCCTATCTGACGCTGATCGTCGCTTTCATCGCTTCGCCGCTGATTGCCTGGGGCACGAAGGGCAAATTTTATCTCGCCCGCAAGCCGCGTCAGAAATGGCGCGAAGAGAGCAGCATCACCTGTTCCATCTGCGAACACCCTTTCGAGCCGGAGGACATGGCCTGGTGTCCGGCCTATGCCGCACCGATCTGTTCGCTCTGCTGCTCGCTGGACAGCCGCTGCCACGACATGTGCAAGCCGAAAGCCAAGCTGAACTATCAGGTCGCCACCGTCGCGAAATCCTTCCTGCCGGATCAGCTGGTGGCGAAGCTTGCCACCCGGCTCGGACGCTACGGCATGGCGGCGGCGATTGCCGTCACCGCCATCGGCGGCATATTGGCGATGATCGCCCATCAGGTCGGTACCGCCTCGCCGGAAACGGCCGATGTGGTGAACCGCACCATCCTCATCGTGTTTTTCGTCTTCGCCGTCATCGCCGGCATCGTCTGCTGGTTCCTCGTGCTTGCCCATGACAGCCGGGTGGTCGCGGAAGAGGAATCCTCCCGCCAGAACACATTGCTGCTGAAGGAAATCGCCGCCCACAAGAAGACCGACGCCGCGCTTCAGGACGCCAAGGAAACGGCCGAGGCCGCCAACCGCGCCAAGAGCCGTTATGTCGTCGGCCTCAGCCATGAATTGCGCACGCCGCTCAATGCCGTTCTGGGTTATGCCCAGATTCTTGAACGCGACGATACCATCCCTCCGCCCCGGCAATCGGCGATCAAGGTCATTCGCCGCTCGGCCGATCACCTGTCGGGCCTGATCGACGGGCTTCTCGATATTTCCAAGATCGAGGCCGGCCGCCTGCAGGTCTATTCCAACGAAATCAATATTCAGGATTTCCTCGACCAGATCGTCGATATGTTCCGCCCGCAGGCGCAGGCCAAGGGGCTGGAGTTCCGCCACGACCGGTCGCGGGCCCTGCCGCAATATGTCCGCACCGATGAAAAGCGGCTGCGACAGATTCTCGTCAACCTCATCTCCAACGCCATCAAATTCACCGATGAGGGTGCCGTCACCTTCGATGTCGGTTATCGCAGCCAGGTGGCGAGTTTCACCGTTTCCGATACCGGCCGCGGCATTGCCGAAAAAGACCTCGCCCGCATCTACGAGCCCTTCCAGCGCGGCGAGGCAGACAGCGTGCGCCCCATGCCGGGCCTCGGCCTCGGCCTGACCATCACAAGGCTCCTCACTAATACGCTCGGCGGCGAAATTTCCGTTTCCAGCGCAAAGGATGAAGGCTCCACCTTCCGCGTGCGCCTCATGCTCTCTGCCGTGCACCGGCCAAGCACGGCGCCGGCGGCGGAAAAGACCATCCGTTCCTATTCCGGCCCGCGCCGCACCATCGTCGTGGTCGATGACAATGAGGATCACCGCGAGCTGATGCGGCAGGTGCTCTCGCCGCTGGATTTCGTGGTGCTGACGGCGCAAAGCGGGCCGGAATGCCTGACGCTCATCGAAGGCGTGAAGCCCGATCTCTTCCTCATCGATATTTCCATGCCCGGCATGACCGGCTGGCAGCTTGTGACGAAACTGCGTGAAGCCGGCCAGACCGCTCCGCTCATCATGCTCTCGGCCAATATCGGCGACGGGACAGTGGCGGGTGCTGGAGAAGACAACCACAATGACGCCATCGCCAAGCCTGTCGATATCCGCCAGCTTTGCGACAGGCTTGCCGTGCATCTCGGCCTGAAATGGATCTACGAGGCGGATATGCCGCCCCCGCCATCGCCGCCGCCCGTGGCGCAAGTCGTCCATCCCGGTGCAATTCACATTCAGGATTTGCAGCGGCTCGGCGAAATAGGCTACATACGCGGCATCGAGGCGAAACTCGCCGATCTTGCCCGCAACACGGAAAACCTGCCCTTCACGCAGGAGCTCGGCACCTATGTGCAGGCCTTCGATCTGGCCGGTTACGCGCATTTTCTCAAACGGTTTGCGGATAGTGACACGGGAGACGGCAAGGCATGAGCGGTCAGGCGGCAGCAGCCCCGAGAGACATCGTATTGCTGGTGGATGACAGCCCGGAAGCACTGGGGTTCCTCACCGACGCGCTGGAACAATCCGGCTTTTCCGCCCTCATCGCCACCTCCGGCCAGGCCGCGCTCAACATTGCCGAACGCATCACGCCCGATATCATCCTGCTCGACGCCGTCATGCCGGCCATGGACGGTTTCGAGACCTGCCGCCGCCTGAAGGCCAATGCGGCGGTGGCGCAGGTGCCCGTCATCTTCATGACCGGACTGACGGAAACAGAACATGTAGTGCGGGCGCTCGAATCCGGCGGTGTCGACTATCTGACCAAGCCGATCAACATCGACGAGCTGCGCGCCCGCATCCGCGTACACCTTTCCAATGCCCGCTCGGCGCAAAGCGCCCGCGTCGCGCTCGATGCCGCCGGCCGCCACCTGCTCGCCGTGCGCGCCAATGGCGCCATCCACTGGTCCACCCCGCAGGCGACACGGCTGGTCAATGCCGCCACCGGCCGTGATGATGGGCTGGAGATCGTCGTTGCCCATATTTCCGGCTGGCTTTCGGACAGGGCGACGGTGGATGCCGCCCGTGATGCGCCGCTGACGATCACCGAGGCCGGGCGGCCCGCTCTGCAGCTCTCCTTCCTCGGCGCCATGGGACCGGACGAATATCTCTTCCGCCTGACCGCCGCCAACGAGAAATCGGACGACCACCTGCTGAAAAGCCATTTTTCCCTCACGACACGGGAATCGGAAGTGTTGCTGTGGATCGCCAAGGGCAAATCCAACCGCGATATTGGCGATATTCTCGGCCTTTCCGCCAGAACCGTGAACAAGCATCTGGAACAGATTTATGTGAAGCTCGGGGTGGAAAACCGCGCTTCGGCGGCCGTCAAGGCCGCGCATATTCTGCATCAGGGGTGACGAGCACATTTAGTGTGGCAAGGTTCAGAAAACATATATTTTCCGCTTGAACGCAAAGCATTGGCTTCTTCGCGGAGCGGTGGCCGCAGGTTTCTTCTTCCCGCCGGGGAGAAGGTGGCCCGAAGGGTCGGATGAGGGGGCTAGCTCTCCGCATATCTCGACCCTCGCCCCCTCATCCCGCTGCCGCGACCTTCTCCCCGGCGGGGAGAAGAAACAAGCGGCGATGCCGTAACTCCCAAGATCACCTTATACAGCCCAAACCAAACAACGGAGCTTTCCATGAACCGTTTCATCATCCTTTCCGGCTGTTCCGGCGGCGGCAAGTCCACTCTTCTTGCCGAGCTTGCCCGGCGCGGTTTCGCAACCGTCGAGGAACCGGGAAGGCGCATCGTCATTGAGGAAACGAGAAATAACGGCACTGCCCTACCCTGGGTCGACATCGAAGCCTTCGCCCGCCGGGCAATCGCCATGGCGCTCGAAGACCGGCAAATGGCACCACGAGAAGGCCTCGTCTTTTTCGACCGCGGCCTGATCGACGCCGCCTCGGCACTTCGCCATGTCAGCAGTGACGCCTTCATCGATACGCTGCAAAACACGCACCGCTATAACCGGCTCGTTTTCCTCACCCCACCCTGGCCGGAGATTTACCGGGGAGACAGCGAGCGCAAGCACGGGTTGGATGCGGCGGTGGAGGAATATGAACGCCTGCTGCGTGATTACGCCCGGCTGGATTATGAAACGGTCATCCTGCCGAAAGCCCCGGTTTCGGAGCGCGCCGATATCGTGCTGGCGAGGCTGGCGGCGAAAGCGGGCTGAAGGCGCATCCCGAGTGTATTTTGCCTGCCAACACAACCCACACTCGACGTCATCCTCGGGCGTGACCCGAGGATCCATTCCTCGCGCAGCGATAGATCCTCGGGTCAAGCCCGAGGATGACACCAGAAGAGTTCAGCCGCTCACCATAAAAAAGCCCGGCATCACTGCCGGGCTTCGATAGGCAATTATCCAGTAAGACTCACGTCCCCTGCTGGAAGTAGCTGAACTTGCCGTCCGGGCCCTTCTTCCACTCGTACATGACGTAGCCGGGAAGCTTCGGGTCGCCCTTCTCGTCGAAGGAGATATCGCCGAGCGCGGTCGGGAAGGTGCCCTTCTTCAGAGCTTCGGCAACCTTTTCCGGCTCAACCGAACCGGCAGCCTTGGCAGCACCGGCAATCGCCTGCAGGGCGGCGTAGGAGTAGAGGGTGTAAGCTTCCGGGTTGAAGCCGGCAGCCTTGAACTTCTCTACCAGTTCCTTGTTTTCAGGACGCAGCGTCGGATCGGGACCGAAGGTGTTGAGCGTGCCTTCGACAGCGTCGCCGGCGATGGAGGCAAGTTCGTTCGAGACGATGCCGTCACCCGAGATGAGCTTCGCCTTCAGGCCCTGATCCGCCGCCTGGCGGATGATGAGACCAGCTTCCGTGTGCAGGCCGCCCCAGTAGATAACCGTGACGCCGGCTTCCTTCATCTTGGAGATCAGCGCGGAGAAGTCCTTGTCGCCGACATTGACGCCTTCATACATGGCTTCCGTCAGGCCGGCCGCATTGGCTGCCTTCTTGGTTTCATCGGCAAGGCCCTGACCATAGGGGGTCTTGTCGTGAATGATGGCGATCTTGGCGTCCTTGTAGTGGTCGGCCAGATACTTGCCGGCGATGCCGCCCTGCTGGTCATCACGACCGCAGGTGCGGAAGGTGTTCCACAGGCCGCGCTCGGTGAAGACAGGGTTGGTCGCGGCAGGCGTTACTTCGAGAATGCCGTTTTCGGCATAAACTTCGGAGGCCGGAATGGAAACGCCGGAGTTGAAGTGACCGACGACGAATTTCACGCCATCAGCAACGAATTTGTTGGCAACCGAGATACCCTGCTTGGGGTCGGAAACGTCATCGCCCAGCACGATCTTGATCTGTTCGCCGTTGATACCGCCGGCAGCGTTGATGTCTTTCGCAGCCTGCTCGGCACCCTTCTGAAGCTGAGCACCGAAAGCAGCGTTCGGGCCGGTCAGCGGGCCGCCGACAGCGATCAGGACATCGGCCCAGGCCGAACCGCTGAAGGCGACCATGGCGGTCAGCGCAACGGCGGAAAGAAGAGACTTCTTCATTACTTTACTCCCAGTTCCTTTGGATGGGTTGGTTACTAGGGCCTGTTCAGTACCCACCTTCACTGAACAGGAAACTGTTCCACTCTGACGAGCATTGTGCAGCCGGACGAATCCGACTGTCAATCCTTCTTCTTATAGGAGAATGCCGACGTGCGATCGTAAAGCCAATAGTAGTTATTGACCATCTGGTTCGTCCGGCGCATGCGGAAACCGATGCTGGAAAAGACCAGAAGAAGAACGACGTCAAACACATAGTAAAAACCGTTTATGAACGGTCCGTTGAAGAGCGCGTGATGCAGAAACCGCATGACGAGCCCCAATGCCAGCGTGTAGATGACCACACGCGGGTAACCACCCCAGCCATCGGCGACGGATTTTCCCGCGCGCCAGGCGGTCCAGAAACCCAGAAGAACAACCAATGCGCGCAGAATATAACGCACGCCGCTATCGGTCTCGAAAAAAAGGCCCTGCATCTCTTTCCCCATCAGTGCCGGGCGCGATGCGCCAGCCCTGCCTTGTCTGTCGTCCCGCCGTTTTCCCGGAGGGCATTTTATTGTTTACATCCCGCCGTTTGCCCGAAGGCCCGGCGGGATGCTGTTTGCAATCTTGCGCCGCAAAATTTTCGGCGCAAGTAAAATCTTTCAGTGCCGGCCGCCTTCCAGATAGGCGGCGCGTACCTGCGGATCGGCCAGCAGCTCCCTGCCGGAACCGCTCATCGTCACCTTGCCGTTGACCATCACATAGGCGCGGTCGGAAAGCTTGAGCGCGGCAAAGGCGTTCTGCTCCACGAGGAAGACCGTCAGCCCCTCCTCCTGGTTGAGTTTTTTGATCGCTTCGAAGATGCCCTTCACGATCAGCGGTGCGAGACCCAGCGACGGTTCGTCGAGAAGCAGAAGCTTCGGCCTTGCCATCAGCGCGCGGCCGATGGAGAGCATCTGCTGCTCGCCGCCGGAAAGCGTGCCGCCGCGCTGGCTCTGGCGCTCTTTCAGCCGCGGGAACATCACGAAGATTTTCTCGACGTCCTCTTTGAAATATTTGAGGTTGTCGAGATTGGCGCCCATCTGCAGGTTTTCCAGCACTGTCATGCGCGGGAAAATCCGGCGGCCTTCAGGCGACTGGGCAATGCGTTTGCGGGCGATCAGATGGGTCGGCAGACGGGTAATATCCTCGCCGTCGAAAGTCACCTGGCCGACACGCGCCTGCGGGCTGCCGCAGATGGTCATCATCAGCGTCGACTTGCCGGCGCCATTGGCGCCGATCAGGCTGACGATCTCACCCTTGTTGACTTCGACATCGACACCCGCCAGAGCGCGGATATTGCCATAATAGGTTTCGACACCCTGAACTTTAAGAAGCGGTTCACCAGACATCAGGCCGCTCCTCCGTCGAGTTCTTCCGCAATCACGTCTTCCACTTCATCATCCTCGACACCCAGATAGGCGGCGATGACCTTGGGGTCGTTCTTCACATGGTCAGGCGAACCGTCGGAAATCTTCTGGCCATATTCGAGAACCACGACATGGTCCGAAATCTGCATCACCACCGACATGTCGTGCTCGATCAGAAGCAGGGACGTCCCCTCGTCGCGGATACCGCGCAGCAGCGCGTTGAGCGCCAGCGATTCCTTCGGGTTGAGACCTGCCGCCGGTTCATCGAGGCAGAGGAGTTCCGGCCCCGTGCACATGGCGCGGGCGATTTCCAGACGGCGCTGCGCACCATAAGGCAGGTCGCCGGCCGGATCATCGGCGCGGTCGGTCAGGTCGGCCTTGTCCAGCCAGTATTTGGCTTTCTCGATCGAGTTGTTGACCGCCTTTTTGTAGGCCGGCAGGCCAAGAAGGCCGAGAATCGTATAACCCGAGGCCTTCATCAGCGCATTGTGCTGCGCCACGAGCAGGTTTTCCAGAACCGTCAGACCCGAGAACAGGCGGATGTTCTGGAAGGTGCGTGCCACCTTCGCCTTCTTGGTGATTTCGAAATCCGGCAGGCGCTCCAGAAGGTGCGCTTCGCCATTTTGCTGACGCATGGTGATCATGCCCATCGTCGGCTTGTAGAAGCCGGTGATGCAGTTGAAAACCGTGGTCTTTCCGGCACCGTTGGGGCCGATAAGCGCCGTGATCTCTCCGCGCTTCGCCTCGAAGGAGAAGTCGTTGATGGCCATCAGGCCGCCGAAGCGCATCGAGAGATGTTCGACCTTGAGGATCGTATCATTTGCCATTGTTGTCGTTCCGGAAGCCATCAACCGTGACCTTCCTTGGTAAAGCTGCCGGAGACGGCCTTGCGTTCTTTGAGGAAGGCCGTGGGTTCACGCGAGCCGACGAAACCGCGCGGCTTGAACAGCATGACGATGACCATGGCGAGACCGAACAGCAGCATGCGGTAAAGTTCCGGCGTGAAATCGGGCCCGAAGACATGCTTCAGGAATTCCATTTCACGCAGCGCCTCGGTGCCGCCGACCATGACCAGGGCCGCAATGGCGATGCCGGTGAGCGACCCCATGCCGCCGAGAACGACGATGGCGAGGATGACCGCCGATTCCAGGAAGACGAAGCTTTCCGGCGACACGAAACCCTGACGCGCGGCGAAGAACGAGCCGGCGAAACCGCCGAACATGGCGCCCGTCGCAAAGGCGGTGAGCTTGGTGATGACGGTATCGATACCGAGCGAACGGCAGGCGATCTCATCCTCACGCAGCGCTTCCCAGGCGCGGCCGATCGGCATGCGGCGCAGCTTGATGGTGACATAAGCCGTCAGCATGCACAGAAGCAGGATCACGTAGAACAGGAAGATCTTGTAATAGGCGGACGACATCGACAGGCCGAAGGCCTTGGCGAAATTGTTCGACGCGCCGACATCGAAGGACCAGATGCCGAAGACGGACGCCTTGGCGATGCCGGAAATGCCGAAGGTGCCCTTGGTCACATCCGTCCAGTTGAGCAGCACGAGACGGATGATCTCACCGAAGGCGAGCGTGACGATCGCCAGATAGTCGCCGCGAAGCCGCAGGACCGGGAAGCCGAGAATGATGCCCCAGAAGCCCGCAAGAATGCCGGCAACCGGCAGAAGCACCCAGAAGGACAGGCCGAAATGGCTGGAGAGCAGCGCATAGGAATAGGCGCCGACCGCATAAAAGGCCACGTAACCGAGATCGAGCAGGCCGGCGAGGCCGACGACGATATTGAGACCCCAGGCCAGCATCACATAGATCAGGATCTGGATGCCGAAATTGTCGACGAATTTCAGCGAGCCCTGAAAGCCGAACAATTGCACGGCGATCACAGGATAAAGCAGCAGCAGAACCAGCGCCAGCTTCAGGAAATGCTTGTGAAAAAAGCCTTTTTCCTCGGAAATTTCCAGAATGCCGCTTTTGGCCTTGGCGAGCTTGCGGCGATCCAGCGACGGCTTGATGAAGCCCACCATCAGGAAACGGCCGACGGCGGCAACGCCCACGAAGACCGCCAGCAGGCCCCAGCGTGTGCCCCAGATAAGCTGGTTGTTGATGTCCTGATAGGTGACGATGCCGACGTAGAG
Source organism: Rhizobium sp. X9 (assembly GCF_018873185.1). Classification (NCBI taxonomy): domain Bacteria; kingdom Pseudomonadati; phylum Pseudomonadota; class Alphaproteobacteria; order Hyphomicrobiales; family Rhizobiaceae; genus Rhizobium; species Rhizobium sp. X9. The sequence continues at coordinate 2,259,141 of NZ_CP071311.1, forward strand.
AATGAACATGCCAAGCGAGACGATGCCCGCAAAGATGCCTTCCTTCACCGCCGTCGCCATCAGGCTCGGGTTGGAAGTGTCGTGTTCGGAAGCGATATTGGTCATGGGATCACACCTTCTCGACTTCCGGACGACCGAGAATACCGGTCGGCTTGAAGATCAGCACGAAAGCAAGGATGCCGAATGCCGCGACGTCCTTGTAGGCGATGGAGAAATAGGCCGACCAGAGCGACTCGATGAGGCCGATCAGCAGACCGCCGAGAACAGCGCCCGGAAGCGAGCCGATACCGCCCAGAACCGCCGCGGTGAACGCCTTGACGCCCGGAATGAAGCCGTCATTGAACGAGGCGACGCCGTAATACATCAGATACATCGTACCTGCGACCGAAGCGAGTGCAGCACCCATGATGAAGGTGATCGAGATCGTCTTGTCGACATCAACGCCCAGAAGCGCCGCCATCTTGCGGTCCTGTTCGGTGGCGCGCTGCGCCCGGCCGAGCGGTGTCTTGTTGACGATATACCAGAAGGCGAAGAGCAGCACCGACGTCACCACCATGATGATGAGCTGCTTCAGCGAAACCGTTATGGAGCCGAGATGATAGCTTTCCGTCACCAGAGACGGGATCGGCTTGTTGCGCGGACCCTGCGTGACCTGGATGAAGTTGGACAGCGCGATCGACATGCCGATGGCAGTGATCAGCGGTGCAAGGCGGAAAGAGCCGCGCAGAGGCCGGTAGGCGACGCGCTCGATGACCCAGTTCCACAATCCGGTCATCAGCATGGCGATGACCATCATCAAAAGCAGAAGAAGCACCACCGGAATGCCGGCGACAAAAGATGTCACGACCAGAAAAACGATCAGCGCGGCGAAACCGCCGAGCATGAAAATATCGCCATGGGCGAAGTTGATCATGCCGATGATGCCGTAGACCATCGTATAGCCAATTGCGATGAGGCCGTAGATAGATCCAAGAGTCAGCCCGTTTATGAGCTGCTGGATAAAATACTCCATGTCTTTCCCCTGGGCATGACCTCTGATGAGCCACGCCTCGTTATGTTAATTATAGGGGAGCCCTCGCAAACTTACCCCCAACACCAAAATGCATATCGTGTTCGTTAAAAATGTGAAGTCAAAAACGGGCGATCCTGCACAAAATTTGGAATTTCCACACCAGTTGCCCTTTTCCCGATCAAAAGAGCCATGATTTCGGCAGGAAGTGCTAAAAAAACGGCGACGGAATGCCTATTTTAGCCTTGTCGGCCGCCATTGTTTGACGGGCGGCGGCCAAAGGAGTAGCCAAGTTGTATCGCAAGATCCCGCCACGGGATGGCGATGGGATGGCAACGGCAAAGAGATGATCGACATATTGACGAAAGCGGCGCTGGACGCCGGACAGGCGATCATGGCGGTCCACCGCGCGGGCCCGAACGTGTCCTACAAGGATGACTGCTCGCCGGTGACCGAGGCCGACCAGCGCGCCGAGACGATCATTCTTCAGGCGCTCGCCGCCAATTTTCCCGAAATTCCCGTTATCGCCGAAGAGGCCGTCTCGAACGGCATCCTGCCGGAAACGGGCAGGGAGTTTTTTCTGGTCGACCCGCTTGATGGAACCAAGGAATTCATTTCCGGCAAGGACGATTTCACCGTCAATATCGCCCTCATCAGGAACGGCGTTCCCGTCGCAGGCGTGGTTTACGCCCCCTGCCGCGGCCAGGCATGGACGGGCAAGGACAACGGTGCCGAAAAGCTCGCCATATCAGGCGAAGGCGCGATCCTGGCGCGCCATCCCATCCGCGCGCGCCAGCGCGGCGCATCGCCCGTGGCGCTGATCAGCCGCTCGCACTGTACGGCAAAAACGGAAGCCTTCGTCGCCGAACACGGGCTGAAAGACTGTATTTCCGTCGGTTCCTCGCTGAAATTCTGCATGCTTGCGGAAGGCGCGGCCGACATCTACCCCCGCTTCAGCCGCACCATGATGTGGGATACGGCGGCAGGCGATGCCGTGCTGCGCGCCGCCGGCGGCAGAACGCTTGATTGCGACGGCCAGCCGCTTGCCTATGAGGTGAGAGGCGACGGTGAGGATGCGCTTGCCAATCCGGATTTCATTGCCGAGGGGGCGATGGCAGTGACGGTGGAAGCGGCGACATAGACGGGCGGGTAGACCGCTGCGCTTTCGTGGGTAATTAAACTTTCGCTTCGGTGTATGGGGCTTACCCCCCCTCTGCCCTGCCGGGCATCTCCCCCTCAAGGGGGGAGATCGGCAAGGAGCTTTACCACCATTTTAGCCTCGAACGTCGAGATGGGCGAAACGTCACCGCGAGTCGATCTCCCCCCTTGAGGGGGAGATGCCCGGCAGGGCAGAAGGGGGTAAGCCCCATACGCCGAAGCCAAGAGGCCGTCTCGCCCATAGACGCCATTCGCTGCAAACACACCCACCCCCCATCAACAAAAATAATCTCTTCCCCGCTCATCCCCGCACCGCCCCGCCGCATCACAATCGCTGGTGAACGGCAATCCAGCGCGGAAGAGACATCATGACGGAACAGACGGCGAGACTTCGGCTTCCCTATATCCTGCCCTCTCAGGCACAGAAACACGTGACCCACAATGAGGCGCTGCAACGGCTGGATGCGATCGTCCAGCTGGTCGTCAAGGCCGTGGTCGCCGCACCGCCCGAAAACGCGTCGGAGGGCGAGTGTTTCCTTCTCCTCCCGGACGCCACCGGCGATTGGGTCGGCAAGGGCGGAAAGCTTGCCTTCCGGCAGGATGGCGCCTGGCTGTCGATAATCCCGCAACCCGGCTGGACGGCATGGTTTGCAAGCGAGGGGGAATATCGCGTGCTGCGGCAGGGCGCATGGCAGGACATACCGCTGCCCGCCACCGGCACATTCCAAAGGCTGGGCATCGGCACGGAAGCTGACGGCGCCAACCGTCTGGCGCTCGCCGCTCCCGCCAGTCTTTTCACCCACAGCCAGGAGGATGGCAGCCACCGCATGGCGATCAACAAGGCAGCGAAGACCGATACGGCATCGGTGCTGTTCCAGTCCGGCTGGAGCGGCCGCGCGGAAATGGGCCTTGCCGGCAATGACGGTTTTTCGATCAAGACCAGCGCCGATGGCGCTATTTGGCGCACCGCGCTCCTGTGCAGCGGCGATGGCCGCGTCTCGCTGCCCAACCGGGCCGTGGTGCTGGCAGGCCTGCCGGCGGGCACGACGAAGCCGGCCAATGGATCGGCAGCGGGTTTTTCCCTGCTCTTCATCGATGAGGGCGGTTTTACGCTCGGCGATCCGGTTGGTACCGGCGGCGGAAGGGAACTCGTCGTTCCTGCCAAGGGTCTTTATCTCGCCATTCTGTCGCTTGCCGTGGTCTCCTCCGCCGGCCACCGGGTTTCGCTGTCGGTGAACGGCGCGGCGGGCAGCTTCGGCATTGCCGGAAACACCTCCAGCGCCGGAACCTCGCAATCGGCCACCTTCATTCTTCCCCTCAATGCCGGAGACCGCCTGCGGCTGCAGCATGAAGGATCGGCGGAATTTACCCAGGGCAGCGGGAAAACGTGCCTTTCGCTTGCGGCCCTATGAGGGAAACAACCGATGGACGATAAAAAACGCAATTTTTGGAAAAATTTTTCCCCTGCAAAATAAGGCGACTCGAACAAATCAGGCGAAACCGTTCAAATTCTTAATAAATTGTCTAGAGCTGCTTAGGCAATTTTTAAAGGTACGGGGCTAAAGTTCCCGTCATATGGTCTTGAGTTTGTATAGAGTGTCCAATGACCGAAATGATACGCCCACGAGTTAAATATGTCATCGGCCCCGATGGCAGCCCTCTGACGATTGCGGATCTTCCGCCTGCCAATACCCGTCGCTGGGTCATTCGCAGAAAAGCGGAGGTGGTTGCAGCGGTTCGCGGAGGACTGTTGAGCCTCGAGGAAGCCTGCGAGCGTTATACGCTTACCGTTGAAGAATTCCTGTCCTGGCAGTCCTCGATTGCCGATCATGGCCTTGCAGGCCTGCGCACCACGCGCATTCAGCAATATCGCCACTGATATTGCGCCCGCGCGGCAACGCGCCAAAGCCGAATTCTCAAAAACACCCTGCCGGATTATCGACGGGGTTTTCGGTTTGATTTCGGATTTCTCCCCGCAGGGCCTGTCCTTCTTCGGCACCCTCCTTCGGTAAAACCATTGTCGCCGGTTTGTGTCCGCTGCGTTCTCTTTCCCGCTGTTTCAATTCGGGCGCGAGCCGTTACAGTGGAAACAACGAACGCAACAGGAGGCGAAAACCATGGACATCCTCAGCACCGAAACCGGATCGCACGGCGAATATTCGGCAACCGTCGAAGGCCACAAGGCCGAGATGACCTATTCCCGCACCTCCCCTTCGCTGATCATTATCGATCATACCGGCGTGCCCGATGCCCTGCGCGGCAAGGGCGTCGGTCAGGCGCTCGCCGCCCATGCGATCGACGAGGCCCGCAAGGGTGGCTGGAAAATCATTCCGCTCTGCCCGTTCTTCAAGGCCCAGACGCTGCGCCATCCTGAATGGGCAGATGTTATCAACGGGTAAGGGCGCTTAATTCTGTAAAAGGGCAGAATATTCGCAAACGTCGCGGCATATTTCTTCTCCCCGAGGGGGAGAAGGTGGCCCGAAGGGTCGGATGAGGGGGCAACGTTGCCGAATCCCTCTACCCTCGCCCCCTCATCCCGCTGCCGCGGACTTCTCCCCGGCGGGGAGAAGAAGCAAGCGGCATACGCCCCGGTCTCTCGCAACCCCTTCCCATCTTGCGTCATTCATAAATGCGCGTCGGTCCTCCCGTTACGCCACCTTCAGCGGCGGCGTCCCTGCATGCATGCTCCTGCGGACTTCCTCGCGGAATTCGCGTGTGTCCTTGGCGCCATGCACTGCCACGGCATGTTGCACGGCCGCTTCCATCAGCTCCTCCTGAGAGTCGGCGGAGATGGCGATGGTGCATTTGCTGTCACTGGGGAATTCGCGGCAATCGATATATTGTCGAGCCATTTCTTCCTCCCTGCTGTTATTGCCCGCGCCCCACCCTCGCAGGGGTTATGCAGGACGCGCGCGTAAAACCTCCGGTTCATGATCGGAACCCCGCTAAATTACGCCTTTCCCCCGTCCAGGACAATTGAAAACACCGAAATGCCCGCCCGTGGTCGCTGGGAGGAAACCGGATCGAAAAGGACCGACACCCGGCAACGCAAAAGGCCGCCACAGGTGGCGGCCTTTCGAAAAAATGCATGGCGTCCCGTCATTGAAAGCCGCCTCCTGATCCACCGGCAGCCGTCAATGAGGACGATCGTTCATCGAATTTGCGCCGGTCGTCAGGCGCGGGCGCGGATCGCTCCGTCGCGATTTTCCAGTGCGGCGGCCTTTTCATATTCGGCCTGCACCTCTTCCAGCGAAGCTTCGGCGGCTTCCTGCTGGGCCTTCAGCTCCCGGATCGAGACCTGAAGATTATCGGCCCGCTGGCGCGCGGCCTTGGCGAAGGTCGGATAGGCGAAATGCGTCGGATCGGTAATGCCCGACTTGCTCTCTTCCAGAGATATCTGATGCACCAGTTCCTTTGCCATCCGCTCGAACTCGGACATCATCTGCTGCAGCTGGTTAAGCTGCCGGCGTTTTTCATTAACCTGAAATTCCTTCAGGCGAACCAGGCTGTCACGCGACTTCATACGCAATACTCCATGGATAGCGAGACCCGGATCAAAAAGGCACTATGCCCCCCTGATCGGCCCGTTTAACCCGCCCGTTCAACCGGCCGGGTTAACCCGTTGTGCCGGAATGATTCCCAAAAGTTACCCGGCGTTAATAAAAAACCACCGCCGTTAACCTTTCGTTTACGGGCATCGTTAATGATAAACACGATCATTTAAGGGTCGGTAAATGCCAGGTCCAAAAAAGCGGACCAGACGATGTAAGAGTCGATTGAATCACTTAGCGGGAAATCCTCACGTTAAGATTCAATTATGGCGATGGTGGATTCACGTGCAAAAACAGAGAAATGCCTACTTTGCTTAATAAATTCGATACACCTTGCCAAAGGCAATTAGAATTTGTTAACCATTTGGTGGCAGCCTGCAAATCAGGCAACGTCTGGATCCGCATCGCGCGAGGCAATGATTTACCGGTTCGCGGGCGGCAAAGGGGATAATTATGCGGGTTCTACTTATTGAAGACGACAGCGCAACAGCGCAGAGCATCGAACTGATGCTCAAGTCGGAAAGCTTTAACGTCTACACGACCGACCTCGGCGAGGAAGGCGTGGACCTCGGCAAGCTCTACGATTACGACATTATTCTTCTCGATCTCAACCTGCCCGACATGTCGGGTTACGAAGTCTTGAGAACCTTGCGCCTTTCCAAGGTCAAGACGCCGATCCTCATCCTCTCCGGCATGGCCGGCATCGAGGACAAGGTTCGCGGTCTGGGCTTCGGTGCAGACGATTACATGACAAAGCCCTTCCACAAGGATGAGCTTGTTGCCCGCATTCACGCAATCGTCCGCCGTTCCAAGGGCCATGCGCAGTCGGTCATTTCCACCGGCGAGCTGATCGTCAATCTCGATGCCAAGACGGTTGAAGTGGGTGGCCAGCGCGTTCACCTGACCGGCAAGGAATATCAGATGCTCGAGCTGCTTTCGCTGCGCAAGGGCACGACGCTGACCAAGGAAATGTTCCTAAACCACCTCTACGGCGGCATGGACGAACCGGAACTGAAGATCATCGACGTCTTCATCTGCAAGCTGCGCAAGAAGCTGGCAAATGCCGCAGGCGGCGCAAACTACATCGAAACCGTCTGGGGCCGCGGCTATGTTCTGCGCGAGCCTGACGGAGCCACGGAATTCCTCGAAACCGCCTGACCCCTCAAGGACAGGACAGTTTTTAAAAGACCCGCTGGCGACAGCGGGTTTTTTGTTGTGATTTCAAGGGAGAAGCGACAACGTCATCGGCATGTAATGACAAGGGCCTAGCTACGCTCCCAAAAAGGACGACGGCACATGAACCACCCTATCCCCACGCTTAAGACTGAACGCCTGACGCTGCGCCCGCTGCTCATCGCGGACTTTCCCGCCTATCAGCACTTCATGGCGTCGCCGCGCTCCATTGGCGTCGGCGGGCCGTATGATCTCTGGAAAACATGGGGCGTGTTCTGCCACGATCTGGCCAACTGGTACTTTTTCGGCCATGGCGCGCTGATGATCGACCTTGGTGAGACGGGTGAATGCATCGGCCAGATCGGTATCAATCACGGCCCGCTATTTCCCGAAAAGGAACTCGGCTGGCTGCTTTATGACGGCCATGAAGGGCGCGGTTATGCTGCCGAAGCCGCTGTGGCAATGCGCGACTGGGCCTTTGAGACGCTGAGCTTGCCCACACTTGTCAGCTACGTCTCGCCGGAAAACAGCAAATCCGCTGCCGTTGCCGAGCGCATCGGCGGCACACTCGATCCGTCAGCGCCACGCTCCGACCCCGAAGACCTCGTTTATCGCTATCACCCGTCCAACGCGGCGTGAAAAAATCGGGACGCCTCAGGACAACCAGGATCCCCGAGACGTCCCGAACTGTCCTAACGCATTTCCACTTTCAGGAAGCCGGTGATTGCCTCCGCGATTTGCGCATGGATGTCCGTGCGGTCCCGGCCTCCCCCATCACGGCAGACGAAACCTTCGCCCGGTGAAAGCTCCTCCACGATTTTTTCGCCGTTCGGCTTGCAGATCTGCATGAAGCTGAAATGGCTGGCATCGGGTATTTCCCGATAGACGGTCGTCGCCTTTGGCAGATGCCGGGCGATATAGTCGGAATCGGCCTTGATGGCGGCAATCTCCGGCGTCTCCACACCTGCGGCCAGAACCAGAACCGGCACCTCCACCCTTTGCAGCGTCTCCGGCAGAAAACCGGAAGCAGGCCCAAGATCGAGTGCGATCGCCGCCCGGATGCGAACATCGCTCAAATCCATCGAGAGACGCCGATCAGCCTTGCCGTCACCGACGATCCCGACCTTGGCCAGCAGCCGGGGCGCCTTGCATTGCGGCGGCGCTTTTTCGCTATCGCAGTCCTTCAAGGCGAGTTCGGCGCTATAGCGTGCACCCACCAGCTCCATCGCAGTCCAGCCTCCCAGAGAATGGCCGATGACGGCGATACGCTTGCTGTCGATCTGGCCGGCGAGTTGGTCATTCTCGATGAGCGCGGTCAGCGTCCTGCTGATGTCGCGCGGCCGCTCCCACAGGGGAACGATCTCCGTCGCATTCTCTTCGGTAAATGATTCGCCGCTATGATCTGGCGCGGCCACCACATAACCCTGCTGAGCAAGTGCGCCGGCAATCCAGTTCAGATTGCGCCAGCTTCCGCCGAACCCATGCGACAACAGCACGAGGGGACGAGACCCGGTGAGAAAAGAAGCGGCCGGTTGCACCTCAAGACCATAAAAAGCCGCGTTCTCACCCACGACCTCGCTTTTTCCAGAGGGCGCGGCCGGATACCATAATGAGACGGCAAGCGCCCTCGCACCCGCCGCATCCGGCAATTCGATCTGTTTAAAGCCGATGGCGCCTTGCGCCATCGCGGCCTGAGCGGTGGAGAAAACGACGAATGCCGCCAGAAGAAAATTGCGCATGGGATGCTCCAGGAGTTGCGATGGACCAACTCCTCGGCCAAACCGCCCCCGCCTGAGACCTGAAACAGGTTTCAGGACGTTCTGAAACGCGATCGAGGCAACATCTTCATCAGACGATCCATCTGAGCGCCGTACTAGATCGCGGATATCCGCTCGAAAAGCCGCACCGGGTTCTTCCGGAACATCGCATCGCGAAACGGCTGAAAGCCGAATCGGGCGGCAATGGCTAAAGACGGGCTGTTCAGGGGATCGATCATACAGACGGTCCGCTGTGAAATTCCGCTACTGTCGAACCACTTCGTCGCGGCCTCCACAGCTTCTGTCGCGACACCCTTGCCGACCAACTGCCTGTCGATTTTCCACATCGCCTCCGGCACGCCATCAAAATCCGCCCCGTTTCCGCGGCGCATATGGGCAAAACCCACCTCGCCGACGATGCGTCCCGTCTCCGCCTCCTCGACGACAAAGGGGCCGAAACCGAAGGCTGACCAATGACCGATGAAGCGCAGGAGGCGGGCAAAAGCGAGTTCCGCATCCAGCGGTGCAATCGATTTGACGCCCTCGATGGGCAGGACATCCGCGCCCCAGAATGCGCAATAAAGCGTTTCATCCCCGATGGCATGCGGCCGCAGGATGAGGCGGGCGGTTGTCAGGCGTGTCATGAACGTGCTCCCCGAAACAGAAAAAGCCGGTGCGTCCGCAGACGCAGCCCGGCCCTTCTTAAAAAATCACGTCCGCAATCGAACGGTCACTCGGCAACCGTTTTCGCGGTAAAGACGATGCGATCTTCATGCACCTTGTATTCCACCGCCATATTGGCCTCTTCCGCCAGAAGCAGCGTGTAATAGGGCTGCACGGAATGGGCGTCGACGGCCTCTTCCAGCCTGCCTTCGTAAATTTCCGCAAATTTGGCCGGCACGCGCATCATCCGGCCCTTGACGGTGATTTCGAACTTGGCGTCACCGTCGGGGCTTTCCAGCAGCACATCCACATTGCCGCCGCGCGGGATTGCGCCGTAAGCGACGAGGAAGAGGTTGAGCAAGAGTTTGACACGATTCTTCGCAACGATGGCGCGCGGGCCGTTCCAGCTGACTTCCGCTTTCTTTTCGGCGGCGGCGAAATCCTTGGCGGCTTTTTCGGCCTCGCCCGTATCGATCGAAGCGCCGGCGGAACCCGACGCACCGAAAGCAAGGCGAGCGAACTTCAGCCGCACGGATGCGTTAAGAGCGGACGTGCGGATGAGGTCCAGGGCATCGTCGTCGGTGCCGCCCTCGTCCAGCAATTCAAGGCCGTTATTGATGGCGCCAACAGGAGAGATCACGTCATGGCACACACGACTGCACAGAAGAGACGCCAGATCGGGACCGGACAGCGTGATATTGAGTTTGCTCGTCATAAAATTCTCTCCTGCGCAAGAGATGCGCGGACGGTGTGGAAATTGTTAAGCCATAATGACACCATATTTGGTAAACCGATTGTTAATAGGATGGTTTCAAAATGCCAAATGCCTTAACAGGCCACACTGGAGCCCCGTGTATCCGCCAGGATGCACGAAACATGCTGTAGAACTTTGAATCTGCACATCGGCCCTTTCGGAAATCGATTCGGATTTTCGGGCTGATGCGCTAACGAAACAGACGGACGGACATGACGATGCGCCTTACGAAAACCCGCACCATTGCACGCCTCGGACTGGGAAAGATTATTGCGCTCCTTGCGAGCCTCTTGATGTGGGTCGCACCGGCCTCGGCCCAGACCAGCGATCAATATTCTATCCAGGAAGTCGTGGATGCAGGCCACGGATTCTTCGGTGAAACCACCGGCGGCCTCGCCAAGGTGGTGGAGCGCGCCTTCCAGCAATACGGTCTTCCGAACGGTTATATTCTCGGCCAGGAAGGCTCCGGCGCCTTCGTCGCCGGCCTCACCTATGGCGAAGGCACGCTTTATACCAAGAATGCCGGCCAGCACCCGGTCTTCTGGCAGGGCCCCTCGCTCGGCCTCGATTACGGCGGCCAGGGCACCCGCGCCATGATGCTGGTCTATAACCTGCCTTCGGTCGATGCGCTTTACCGCCGTTACGGCGGCGTCAGCGGCTCCGCCTTCATCGTCGCCGGCGTCGGCATGACCTATCTCAAGAGCAGCGATGTCACGCTGGCGCCCATCCGCACCGGCATCGGTGCGCGCCTCGGCATCAATGTCGGTTACCTGAAGCTCACCCAGCAGCCGACGTGGAACCCTTTCTGATTATGCGAGGGTGCCGCGTCTTTCTTCTCCCCGAGGGGGAGAAGGTGGCCCGAAGGGTCGGAGGAGGGGGCAAGCTCTCCTGATATCTCTACCCTCGCCCCCTCATCCCGCTGCCGCGGACTTCTCCCCTAGGGGAGAAGAAACAAGTGGGACGAACACCGCCTCGGCAATTGCCGGAAAGACCCCTCCCCACGGTTGCAATAATAGCGTAACGTGCCTTCGCGCCCCTCTTTCCGAATGCGCGCGTATCTGAGTTTCGGAGACTGTCCCGCGTGATTGAATATGCCATTCTTTTCGGATTGGGTTTTCTCACCGCTACCCTGCTGGCCCTGATGATCGCGCCCGCGATCCATCGCCGCATCGTCGCCTATACGGAAAACCGCCTGCGCGCGACGATGCCCATCAGCCCGCAGGAAGTCCGCGCCCAGAAGGACATGGCGCGTGCGCTTTATGCCGCCGAAAACGCCAAGGTCCGCCAGGAACTGGATACGGAACGGGAAAAAAACACCTCCCTGCGCCTCGCCAACGAAGCCGCTTCCAGCGATGCCTATCGCCTCGGCGAGCAGAACCGCAGCTTTTCGCTGAAAATCGAGGAGCTGACGCTGGAGGTTACCGAATTGCGCGCCGCCCTCGACGCCAGCGAGGAACGCGCCGGTGCCATTGGGGCGAACCTCCTGCAGCAGGAACAGGCCGCAAACGAGCGCGCCGCGCAGATGTCTGATCTCACCGCCCGCCTCACCAACCTGACGCGCGAACTGGATGATTCGAAAATCACCGCCGCGACCCGCGACCTTGAGGCGGAACAGGCCAAGCAGAGCGCCACGCGTTTCCGCAAGGAAGGCGAGACCGCGACCCGCGAATTGCAGGACGTGGCGGCCCGCAACAAGGAAGCCATGACGGCGGTTGCGCGCGAAAGCCGCAAGGTCACCCGCCTGGAAGAACAGATCGCCACGGTCATGGCGAAAAATGCCGATCTCGACACCATGCTGACGCTGCGCAATCAGGAGGTCGCCCGCCTGAAGGAACAGCTTGCCGCAACGGGCGGCCGCAGCGACGACATGATCATTCGCCTGCCGAACCCGGCCGTGCCGGTGGAGAAGGCCGTGAGCCCGCAGCAACCGGCCGTATCTGCGCCTGAAATCGCCCCCGCCGTTGCGGCAGAGACCCCAGAGGTCGAAACGGCCGGGGACGCACCCGCCTTGCCGGTTGCAGAAGAGCCGACGGCAACGCCGCCGGAGGGGCTGGCGCAGGAGATCGAGGATATCCGCAACCAGGGAACGGCGCTCACCGAACGCCTTCTGAATGTGCGCGGCACCGGCAACGACGAACCGATCCGCCGAGAAATCGCCCGCATCGCCGCCCAGATGATTGCGCTCACGGCCGCGCAGGAAGGCGAAAAATCGCCAATCCCGGGGCTGCTTGCCAAGGCTTCCGCTTCATCGGGGCGTGAGAGCCTTGCGGCACAGGCGAGTGCGTTGGTGGAGAAGCGGAAGGGGTGATATCTACGCCCTTGAGTATGCTGCTCACCCCCCTCTGCCCTGCCGGGCATCTCCCCCACAAGGGGGGAGATTGGCAAGACGCACTACCGCCTCTTCATTCTCAAATGCCGAGATAACCGAGACGTCGCTTCGGGTCGATCTCCCCCCTTGTGGGGGAGATGCCCGGCAGGGCAGAGGGGGGTGAGCCGCATATGCGAGGGTAATAAACCCCACACGCAACGCCGCGCCCCTAAACCCGCCCTATCGCGCTCGCCATCTGATAAAGCGCCAGCCCCGAAGCCGTCCCCGCATTCAGACTATCCAGCTGCGGCGATTGTGCGATCCGTGCGGTATGAAAACGCGACAGCACCGATTGCGGCAGCCCCTCGCCTTCCGTGCCGATGACCAGCGCCATGCGCTCGGAACGGGGAATGTCGCGTATCTCGACCTCGCCATTGGGCGAAAGGCTCCAGATCGCAAAACCGGCGGCAGAGAGACGCTCCAGCATCTGCACCGCGCCCCCGCCGCGATGATAGGGAACCGAGAGGACCGAACCGACCGAAACACGCAACGCCTTGCGATAAAGCGGATCGCAGCACGTCTCGTCCAGAAATACCGCATCGGCATAAAACGCCGCCGCGTTACGGAACATCGCACCGAGATTGTCGTGGTTAGAAATGCCGCAGCCCACGAGCACCAGCGAAGAGGCGGGAAGCGCCGCCGTCATCTCCTCCAGTCCGCGATCCTCAACCCGCCGTCCGAGCGCCAGAATGCCGCGATGCAGGTGAAAACCGACGATGCCGTCCAGCACCGGTGCTTCCGCCACATAGACCGGAACATCGGCTGGAAAATCAGCAAGGATATCGGCGACACCCGCAAGCCGGTTGCGAAGGATGAGGATGCTCTCCGCCGCAAAGGCGCCGCCCGCTTTGTGGGCGGCGGCGAGCATGCGCAGCACGACCGTGCCTTCGGCGATGAAGCGGCCTTGCCTACCGGTAAGGTCACGCTCGCGAATGTCGCGAAAGGCGGCGATGCGCGGATCGGCCGGGTCGTCGACCGGGATCAGCGCCCGTCCGTCCAAGAGCGTATGATCGCTGCCCTCACTGGGCATCGACCGTCACATCGGCGAGGAACCGGCCGGCCGCGACGTTGAAGACCAGCGCCTTGCGGGTGCCGTTGGCAAGCCTGCCGTAAAACAGCATGTCACCGCCGGAATAGCTGACATTGTCGATCACGAAGCCCTGCGGCAGGCTGGCGGTGACGGCCAGCGGCCCGTTGCCGGTGGGAACAGCCAGATTTTGCGGTTCGCTCTGCGTCGCAACCGTTTTCGACGGCCCCATCGCCTTGTAGACAACCGCTCCGAAGACGGCCATAAGGCTGATAAACATCACGGAGCCCGACACGATCTGCAAACGGATCATCTTGCGGCGAACTTTTTCCATGGCCGGATCAAGCGGCTTGTCTTCCTGTTCGTCTTGCTCGATCTGCGTCATCGGGTTCCCTGAAATGCTGATGGATCGGAAAAATAAGAATGAACGACCCCTTTAAACAAGGCGGAGACGCAAGGAAAGTCCTGATTGCCGGGGAAGACGCCGAAGGCCGCCTCGATTCCTGGCTGGCGACCGAAGTCGGTGGCGATCTGTCACGCAGCCGTCTGAAGGCGCTGATCGAGCAGGGCGCGGTTTTCCTGAATGGCAAACCGGTGACGGAGCCTAAAAAGAAGGTGCATCCGCAGGACCGCATCGAGATCGTGATGCCGGAACCGGAAGACCCCGAACCCAAGGGCGAGGATATTCCGCTCGACGTTGAATATGAGGACGAAGACCTGATCGTGCTCGTCAAGCCGGCCGGTCTCGTCGTGCATCCGGGCGCCGGCAACTGGACCGGAACGCTGGTCAATGCCCTCATTCACCATTGCGGCGACAGCCTCTCCGGCATTGGCGGCGTGAAGCGCCCGGGCATCGTGCACCGGCTGGACAAGGAAACCTCCGGCGTCATGGTGGTGGCGAAAAACGACAATGCCCACCGCCATCTCGCCGCGCAATTTGCCGACCACGGCCGCACCGGCCCACTGGAGCGGGCCTACAAGGCCGTCGTCTGGGGCCGCCCGCGCACCCTTCGCGGCACCATCGATGCCGCACTCGGCCGTGGCGCCGATCGCACCAAACGCGCCGTCAAGCATGAGGACAGGGACGACGCCCGCGAGGCGATCACCCATTACGAGGTGATGGAGCGCTTCCATGAAAGGCCGGATGCATCCTGCCTCGCCTCCATGGTGGAGTGCCGTCTGGAAACCGGCCGCACCCACCAGATCCGCGTGCACATGGCCCATATCGGCCATCCGCTGATCGGCGATCCCGAATATGGCGCAGCTTTCCGCACCAAGGCGAACCTGCTGGAAGAACCGGCCAGAAGCACCGTCAACCGCTTTCCGCGACAGGCGCTGCATGCCTATCTGCTCGCCTTCGAACACCCCCGCACCGGCGAGGTGATGGAGTTCGAAACCGACATGCCGGATGACATGGAAGAACTGATCACCGCCCTGCGCGGCTGAAAATGCTGTACGGCGCGGTCAAAAAACCGCGCCGCAAATTCTGCCCGAAGCCCCGGATAATAAAAAAAGATTAGCGGATCGCGATATTCCGCAGTCGGTCCTTTTTATAGACCGCCCCAATTTCGCTTCAATCGTCGCACCTCCTCGACCCCTGCAAGGCTTGAAATCACCCCCATTTCGGTGACGCAAACCAAGTCTGCCGAATGACGGACACCGCAGGGGATGCCTTTCGTTCGATCCGCATATCCTGAACGGAACCGGCATGATGACGGGATCTATCGCGCATGAACATCGATGAACGCCGTTTTATATTTCAGGATCTGCGCAGCGTCGAAGGCTATATCGACCCGCCCGACGCGCTCGTCTTCAAGGCGTTGCTGCAGGCCCAGACGAGACACCACCTTCAAGGCGGCATGGCTGAAATCGGCGTCTATTATGGCCGCTCTTATTTTCTGCTGCGCAGGTTTGCGCAGACGAAGGAAAAGGTGCTGGGCGTCGACCTGTTCGAAATGGACCCGCCCGAGGATGGCAGCCTGGACCAATATGACCGCTTGATGGAAAACGGCCGGCGGCTGGGTTTTGCGATGGATGAGGACCTGATCATCAAGGGTGACAGTACGCGGCTCGTCCCCTCCGACATCACCTCGCGGATCGGCCCCGTGCGCTTCTTCAGCATCGATGGCGGACACCATCTGCATCATGTTCTGGCGGATGCGAAGCTGGCGATGGAGGTGATCGCCCCGCATGGCGTCATCGTCTTTGACGACACCTTCAATCCCGCCTGGCCGGAAGTGACGGTGGGGGTTGCCGATTTTCTGCGCACGCACGGCCACAGCCTCGCCTGCTTCGCCATGACCAAATATAAGACCTATGTCTGCCGCCGCGAATTTCACGCGCTTTACGCAGGCGCGATCGCCGAAGAACCCGACTTGCAGACCCTTGGCCATGTCGAAACGCAGTTTCTTGGCTCCACCGTCGTGCGCCTGCATAATCCCATGCGCAGACGGGTAATGTATGAGCTGATGGTACGCTCCGGCCTTGGCGGATTTTCGGAACGAATCTACCGTTCAAAAGTTAAACAGGTCAGAGACAGTGTCGCCGGAACATAACATATGTGTGAACGCAGCGTTCGCTTGAAACGCGGCGGGCGCATACATATTTGTTACATGGGTTCGTGCGGGGTCGGTAACGACCCGCCACTAGCGGTGTGCCTCAGGCGAGTAATCGTCAATCCATGAGGGTGCCGTTCCAGACCATAGATAAGGGGGTGCTTTATGGCCCGCAATAGTTTGCCTACGATTACGGCCGGCGAAGCCGGTCTCAATAGATATCTCGACGAAATCCGTAAATTTCCGATGCTGGAGCCGCAGGAAGAGTACATGCTTGGCAAGCGTTACGCCGAGCATGGTGACCGCGACGCCGCCCATAAGCTTGTCACCAGCCACCTGCGCCTCGTCGCCAAGATTGCCATGGGTTACCGCGGTTACGGCCTGCCGATTGGCGAAGTCGTGTCCGAAGGCAATGTCGGCCTGATGCAGGCGGTGAAGAAGTTCGATCCGGAACGCGGCTTCCGTCTTGCCACCTACGCCATGTGGTGGATCAAGGCCTCGATCCAGGAATATATCCTGCGCTCGTGGTCCCTGGTGAAGATGGGCACGACGGCCAACCAGAAACGCCTGTTCTTCAACCTGCGCCGGCTGAAAGGCCGTATCCAGGCGATCGACGATGGCGATCTGAAGCCGGAACACGTCAAGGAAATCGCCACCAAGCTTCAGGTTTCTGAGGAAGAAGTCATCTCGATGAACCGCCGCCTGCATGGCGACGCATCGCTGAATGCGCCGATCAAGGCCTCCGAAGGCGAATCCGGCCAATGGCAGGATTGGCTGGTGGATGACCATGAAAGCCAGGAAGCCGTGCTGATCGAGCAGGACGAACTGGAAACCCGCCGCCGCATGCTGGCGAAAGCCATGGGCGTGCTGAACGACCGCGAACGCCGCATCTTCGAGGCCCGCCGCCTTGCTGAAGACCCGGTGACGCTGGAAGAACTCTCATCCGAGTTCGACATCAGCCGCGAACGCGTGCGCCAGATCGAGGTTCGCGCCTTCGAAAAGGTTCAGGAAGCGGTACAGAAGGAAGCCCTCGAAGCTGCCCGCGCGCTGCGCGTGGTGGATGCGTAAAGCATATCCAGCAAAAGTGCGGAGCGGTTTTGCGTCCGTGCCATAGATCATCCTCGGCCCTCGGCCGGGGATTTTTTGTTGGTAAAAGGCTGACGACTGGAAATGGCCTGCCATCCGAGACCGGCGATTGCGCTGGAGGAAAACCGGCAGGAAAAATATCCATGCTTCGGGGTATACCGCTTACGCCCTCTGCCCTGCCGGGCATCTCCCCCACAAGGAGGGAGATCGGCAAGACGCTCTACCTCCGCTTCATCCTCGCCGTTGAGTTGGTCGAGACCTCGCGGCATATCGATCTCCCCCCTTGTGGGGGAGATGCCCGGCAGGGCAGAGGGGGGTGAGCCACACCCACCGGCACCAACTAACCCACCCATCACCCGACAAACGCAAAGACACCGCCGTAGCCATATAACGAAAAAGGGCGACCCGAGCCGCCCTTTCAATCCTTATTGCCCGCCGGCTGCCGGCGTTGCGGCCGCCCATTCGCTGAGCGCCTTGTCGAAGGCGGCGATGCCGTCATTGCCCTTTTGCAGGGTCAGCAGTGCGCGCCGGCCGTTGCGGTAGGAGACCGGAATATCGATCCAGTTGCGGCTCTTCAGCAGCTCCAGATTGGTCTTCATCGCATCCGGGAAGTCGTTGAGCGCGATCATGTGGAAATCGTCGGTGATCTTGGCTGGAACCGCGATCAGGGCGTTACCACGATCCTGCTCCGTGCTCTTCATCGCGATGCGCTGGACGCTGTCGATTGCGCCGCCTTCGAAGCCGGGCGAAACCGAGAAGACGATTTCGATCAGATGGCTTGCGGGCAGAGACGGATCGGTATTGCGCTTGAACGTGATGAGCGCGCTCAGGCCGCGGCCGGGAACCGTGATCTGGCCCTGTACCGTCGGGGACGGGCGGCCATCATTGTCGTTTTCCTGCTGCAACGACCAGGAAACGCTGCCCTGAATGGCGGTCGGAACTGTCTGGCCGAGCACTTCCTCGTAAAGGAACATGCGGTCGCCGGTGGCGGCAGCGGCAGGCTGCTGGGCCGGCGGCGTGCCGGCAGGCGTTCCAGCGGGCGCACCCGCCGTGTTGGCCGGAGCCTCGCCCGCAGGCGGCGGTGCGACGTTCTGTTCGTAGACCGACTGGCCTTCCGCCGTCACCGGCTGGCCATTGGCGCCCGGTGCAGGCCCTTCATCACGCTCGGACCCATCGGCCAGGAGCCGCTGGGTGAATTTCGTGCCGGTGACGGAACCGTCATCGCCATGGGGCTGCGCCTGATGGTTGGTCGGGTTTGTTGCAGGCGGCTGCCCGGCCGCGGGCGGCTGCTGGCCAGCCGGCGGCGTGGATGTCTGCTGCGCCGTATCGGGCGAAGGCGTCTGAGTTTCCCCACCCTTCTGCGCCGATTGTACCAGCCCGCCGACCATGTCGTTCAGCGCATCGCGGTTCTGCCAGAGCGCATATCCGCCCCCGGCGAGAAGCCCCGCACCAACAAGGGCAAGCACCAGCGACGCATAGTTGCGGCGCGGCTTCTTCTTGACCATGTAAGCCGGCGTTGCAGCGCCTGCGCCCAGAGTGGGCGTTTCATCCGCAGCCGCCCGGTTGGAGGACGACGCGCCGTCATAACCGATCAGCTCGTCCAGATCGTCCCAGGGGGTACGTTCCTTGTTGTCCTTGGGCGAGCCCCGGTCACCGAAGGGATCGTTATCGGCGCGCGGCAGCGCCGGAGCGTCCTTCGCGGGAATGGCGATATCCGTGTCCTGGAAATAGGACGAAAAATCCTCAACGACGGCGGCTTTTTTCGGAGCCGTGTCTTCCGTCTGGCGGGGTTCGGAAAAATCACCCTGTCCGCCGAAGATCGGATCGTGATCCGCACCGGCACGGTTGCCGGCATAGTCTTCGTCATCGCGCCTGTCGGGCTCGAAGCTGACATCCGGGGCCTGGTAATGTTGCGCGGCATAACCGGCGACGACAGGACGTCCATCCGTCTCGTTGCGGATTTCGGCATAATCCTCGGCAGCCGGGCGAGCATGCTCGTCCTCGGCCTCGTCCAGCTTGCGCCAGTCATCCTCATCGACCGGCTGCGCCCAATGGGGCGGCACGGAATCATCTACCTGGGCAGGTGCGGCCACATCGCTGTCGCGGTCGGCCTCCGGCTGATGAGCGGGCTCTTCTTCCGCGCGGGTGAAATAGGTGCCGACCTCTTCATGGGAAACGGCAGCATGAGCCGGCGCCACATGAACGGGTTCCGGCGCGTCGTAAAGCTCTTCCGGCTCGCGTTCCGCGTAACGCTCCTCGTCATGCGAGGCAGCGGCGGAAACGGGCGCTTCGTGGAGCGGCGCTTCCTCGCGGGCAGGCTCTTCGTAAACCGGCTCAGGCTGTGCGGCGACAACCGGGGCAGGCTCTTCCTCGACCGGCTCGTACCGTTCTTCCTGCCGCTCGCTGGCATGGTCCGGCTCGGCGGCATGGGCCGCAGGTTCTTCGGCAACATCCTCTCGATAATAGGATGTTGCCGTCTCTTCAGCCGCCGGCGTGAAAGCGTCGTCTTCCTCCAGCGCCGGAAGCGCCTCGGCATATTCGCTGTCCACTTCGGCAATGGCGGCGTCCAGCTTGGCGATCTGCCGGCGCAACAATTCTTCCGGCGGACGTGGCTTCATATTCTCGAGCTGGCGCACAACCGCACTGCGCGCCTTGTCGTAAACCTTCGCCCGGTTTTCGGGAGTATTGTTCGCCAAGCCATCCACGGCCTTGCGAATGACTGCTACAAAATCCGCCATAAGCACTTTCTCGTCGTGACCGGCGACGTACCGGCCCGATATGGTTTATGAATCTAGATCGTTGAGGACATTAATCCTCAAACGGATCAGTCACAAGTATGGTGTCGTCACGCTCCGGACTTGTCGACAGAAGCGCGACAGGCGCTCCGATCAATTCCTCGACCTGACGGACATATTTGATTGCCTGAGCAGGCAAATCCGCCCATTTTCGGGCACCGACGGTGGATTCCTTCCAGCCTTCCAGCGTGATGTAGATCGGCTCTACCCGCGCCTGCGCGCCCTGGCTTGCCGGAAGATGGTCGATTTCCTGACCGTCGAGCTTGTAGCCGACGCAGATTTTCAGCTCGTCGAGGCCATCGAGAACATCAAGCTTGGTGAGCGCGATGCCGGTGATGCCGTTGGTGGCGACCGACTGGCGCACCAGTGCCGCATCGAACCAGCCGCAACGGCGCTTGCGGCCGGTGACGGTGCCGAACTCATGGCCCTTTTCGCCCAGGAACTGGCCGATCTCGTCGTTCAGCTCGGTCGGGAACGGACCTTCGCCGACGCGCGTCGTGTAGGCCTTGGTGATGCCGAGAATGTAACCCAGCGAACCCGGACCCATGCCCGAACCGGCGGCGGCCTGGCCGGCAACCGTATTGGAAGAGGTTACATAGGGGTAAGTGCCGTGGTCGATATCGAGCAGCGAGCCCTGAGCGCCTTCGAACAGGATGCGCGCACCGGCGCGGCGCTTCTTGTCGAGCAGCAGCCAGACGGTTTCGCTGAACGGCAGGATGCGCTCGGCGATCGAGCCCAGCTCTTCCATGATGGTTTCATGCGAAATTTCGGCAACGCCGAAACCGCGGCGAAGCGCGTTGTGATGCGTGAGGATACGGTCGACCTTGGCGGAAAGAGCTTCCATGTCGGCCAGATCCATGACACGGATGGCGCGGCGACCGACCTTGTCCTCGTAAGCCGGGCCGATGCCGCGACGCGTGGTGCCGATCTTGGTGCCGCTGTTGGAGGCAGCGTCTTCACGCATGCCGTCCAGCTCGCGGTGGAGCGAAAGAATGAGCGTGGCATTGTCGGCAATGCGCAGGTTTTCCGGCGTGACCTTGACGCCCTGAACTTCCAGACGGCCGATTTCGGCGATCAGCGCATGCGGATCGACCACGACGCCGTTACCGATGACGGCCAGCTTGCCGGGACGCACGACGCCGGAAGGCAGAAGCGAAAGCTTGTAGCTGATGCCATCGATGACAAGCGTATGGCCGGCATTGTGGCCGCCCTGATACCGCACAACGACATCTGCCCGCTCGGACAGCCAGTCGACAATCTTGCCTTTGCCTTCGTCGCCCCACTGCGAGCCGACCACCACAACATTCGTCATTTCTTGCTTTCCTGCTCATGGCGCTTGCGCGCCCGATAACCCGATGGGAAACCCAAACCCGCGAATGTATACTGTGTTGTTTTACGGAAAGCGACCCTGTTTCTTATGGAGAATTTTGCTTTTTCCGTGACAAGGCGCGGATTTCCCGCATTATCTCGCCCCGTGGGGGCCAAGCGCGGGCGCAAGACCGCCGTTCACCCCTTAGCCGTTATCCCGCCCCGTGAAGAAGCGAAACATCAGCGTGCCCTCCAAAGCCTACATCGCCCTCATCATCGCCACGCTCTGCTGGGGCGGCAACACCGTTGCCGGCAAGCTGGCCGTCGGCCACATCAGCCCCATGGCCTTCACATTCCTGCGCTGGGTTCTGGCCGTCGCCATCATCTTCGCCATTTCCGTGCCGCAGCTGATCAGGGACTGGCCGGTGGTGAAAAAGCGCCTGCCCTATTTCCTCGTGCTCGGCAGCGTCGGTTACACCGCCTTCAACGTCTTTCTCTACACGGCCCTGCAACACACCTCCGCCATCAATGCCGCCGTCATCCAGGCTGGCATTCCCATGGTCATCTTCGTGCTGAACTTCATCCTGTTCCGCACCCGCGTGCTGTTCGGCCAGATTGCCGGTTTCTGCCTCACCATCGCCGGCGTGGCGCTGCTCGCCTCCCATGGCGATCCGGTCTCGCTGCTGCAGCTGGAAATGAACGCCGGCGACGCCATCATGCTGCTCGCCGTGCTGGTCTATGCCATCTACACCGTCATCCTGCGCTGGAAACCCGCCGTTGACTGGCGCACGCTGATGGCGATACCTGCCTTTTTCGCCCTCCTCACCTCGGTGCCGCTGGTCTTCTGGGAAATGTCGCGCGACAGCGTCGTCTGGCCCGATCAGAAGGGCTGGGTGCTGGTGGTCTATGCCGCGATTTTTGCGTCGCTCATCGCCCAGATCCTCTACATCAAGGGCGTGGAACAGATCGGCGCCAACCGCGCCGGCCTCTTCATCAACCTCGTGCCCGTCTTCGGCACGCTTTTGTCCGTTGTGGTGCTCAACGAAACCCTGCACACCTACCAGATCGCGGCGCTGGTCATGGCGCTGGCGGGTATTGCCGTCGCAGAACGAAAAAAATCGCCGGCTCCCTGATCCCGAAGGATCAGAAGAAACCGGCGCAGTCTGGCAGGCATGAAAAGGTGGGCTTAAAGCGCGGTTTCGCGCTTAGCCGGAGAAAAGACGGCGTTACCGAGCACGATATCGCCCTTGTCGGTGGTGACGATCAGCACTTTTTCGAGCGATCCGTCATCATTCAGCGCAAAGGCAAGGCGCAGCGCAGCGGAAGACCAGCCGGCACCGGCAAGGGCCGTGCGCTTGATCGCGGCGCAATCGCCGCAATCATTGGCGCTCATCGCAGGCGTTGCCGGGACACCGGCTCCGAAACCGGAGAAATAATCATCGAGCGCACCCATGGTGGCGTTCACATCGCGGTTGACGCTCAGCAGCTCTTCACGGCGCTCGCCCGTCAGCGGCGCGGCAATCGTCGAAACACATTGGCCGGCGGAAAGAACGCAGCCATCAAAACCGCCCGGAGCCGAAACACCGATCTGCGTCACCGCGCTCTTTTCGACAGCGGCAAAACCACGGGCAAAACCGGCGGCACCGGCCGCATCGGCATGGGTGGACATGGAAGCGATGGCAATTCCGCAGATGGCGGCAGCAATAATCTTCTTCAGCATTTCATACCCCGTTTGGCGATCCGCCGGCTTGTGCCGGTCTCGATTTCTGTTTTGTGGAGCCCCTGTCTGCGCAGGATGTCCGCTCCTTGTCTGTGATCCCACAATGGCACAGCACTGTTTTCAGCCGCTTTAAGCCGATTGCTACAATTTTATCGGTTTTCATTTTTGTACAGCGGACGCTTTTTTTCGAATATGCGCCGATATCACCGCGCCGAATTCCGGCGCAGCGTTGAGAGGCGATAAATGAGCCGCATCGCTGCGGGGGGTATCAAAGGGTAGTGCAGGGTTTTGCAGACGATGCGGCCCCGGTTTCAACATATGATCCGGCCGCCTTGACCGTGACATTGGGAAACTCCCCGGTTTTGGCCGCCTGCCCCACCCACCTTGCGCCGCGCGCACGCTCAATGACCGGGATGAAGCGAGTGTAGCGGACCCGGCTGGAACGGGGACGCGCGGGGATAAATGCATCTCAAAAAAGGCATGCTGGAGAGGCGCGGCACACGCTTTCGCCCCATCCCGGACACAGGAATTTTCAGCGGGTTAACAAGCCCTTGATCGGCGGCATTTGAATTAACCTTGTCTTAAAACCCGACGTTAATGGTTAGCAATTTAAGAATAGCGGAACGAAAGGGTTCCGTTATGCGTGGCGTATTTGCCGTAGTTTTTCTGATGCTCGTTCTGGCTGGTTGTGCCACCGCACCGTCACAGGTCACCAATGCCTGTGCGATTTTCGAGCAGCGGAACGGCATCTTCAACAACTGGCGGCGCGATGCGAAAGCGGCCGAGCGCGAGTTCGGCGTGCCCGTGCCTGTCATGATGGCGACGATCTACACCGAATCCGCCTTCCGCCCCTATGCGCGGCCGCCGCGCACCAAGCTTCTCGGCTTCATTCCGTGGAAACGCCAGTCCACCGCTTACGGTTATGCT
Organism: Rhizobium sp. X9; assembly: GCF_018873185.1. Taxonomy (NCBI): domain Bacteria; kingdom Pseudomonadati; phylum Pseudomonadota; class Alphaproteobacteria; order Hyphomicrobiales; family Rhizobiaceae; genus Rhizobium; species Rhizobium sp. X9. Next base: position 2,282,992 of record NZ_CP071311.1, read on the forward strand.
CAGGCGCTGGACGGCACATGGGGTGTTTACCAGCGCGAAACCGGCCGCTGGTCGGCAAGCCGCACCGACTTCACCGATGCGATCCATTTCGTCGGCTGGTACCACGCCAAAAGCCGGCGCGAGAACGGCATTTCTCTGAACGACCCCTATAATCTCTACCTCGCTTATTATTCCGGCCATGCCGGTTATGCGAAGGGCAGCTGGCGCAACAATTCCGCGGTCCAGAAGGCTGCCCGCCGCTCCGCCAACATGGCGCTGCGTTACGAGGCACAGTTGCAGCAATGCGGATATCGCTGAAGTTGGAGTAGCAGGACCATTTGTCTGCATGCGACGTGGAAAGGCAGATCACCTACCCTCTCCGTCACCCCGGACTTGATCCGGGGTCCAGCGCGATCAAGTCCTTGATCGCAAGAGACTCTTTTCACAGCGCAGACGCGCCGTGGCTGGATGCCGGATCAAGTCCGGCATGACGGTGAAGAATGAGGTCGGGCAGAAAGCTACCCTCCATAATCCGCCAGAAAGCCCCTGACCGCATCGATCTCGCCCGAGCGGATTTCATGCCCGCCCGGATGCCACACGGTTTCCACCGTGCCGCCCTGCGCCTGAAGGCTCGTTTCCAGCGCCTTCGTCAGCGGCACCGGGCAGATCGGATCGCGCTCACCCGCCGTGATAAGCACCCGGCGCGTTGATTTGGCGGGGGAGATCTTCGGCTCGAACGGGATGAGCGGATGCATCAGCACCGCGGCATCGAAAAGCTCGGGCTGTTCGATCAGCACATTGGCGAGAATATTCGCACCATTGGAAAAGCCGAGACCGATGATCGGGCCGGCCTGATAATGCTCCCGGTTCGCCCTGATGAAATCCGCCATCTTGCCGGTTGCCCGCTGAAGATCGGCCATGTCGTAGACGCCCTCGCCGGTGCGCCGGAAAAACCGCGCCGCGCCATGTTCGGAAACATCGCCGACCGGTGAGAGAATGGTGGCCTCAGGCAGCAGGCGGGAGCCGAAATCGAAAAACTGGTTCTCATCGCCGCCGGTGCCGTGCAGCAAAACGAAAAGCGGCGCACCGGCAGAACCGGCGCGGGATTTGTGGAAATAGCTGTCCTTGGTCATGGAACAATCCTTTCTGGAAGGAAGATGGTCAAAGGCTTCCGCAAGGCCTCTTCGGCCAAGCGGAGCAATCATATGGAGTGAGGGGCTTCCGCTGGTTTCTTCTCCCCGAGGGGGAGAAGGTCGCGGCAGCGGGATGAGGGGGCAAGCTCTCCGAAATCCGGCAACGTTGCCCCTCATCCGACCCTTCGGGCCACCTTCTCCCCGAACGGGGAGAAGAAACGTGTGGCAACGTTCTGCCAAACTCAATGGCCAAGCCCGGATGATCAAACCGCCTTCTCATCCCCAAGCGGCTCCAGCTGCTTTTCCAGCACCGGCCGCAGATGCGCGTGCTGGGTCGGCAGCTTCAGCGCTTCGCCGAGATGGGCGGTGTCCTCATCCCGGTCGAAACCGGGCTCGTTGGTCGCCACCTCGAACAGGACGCCGCCCGGAGTGCGGAAATAGATCGCCCAGAAATAACCACGGTCGATCACCGGCGTCACCTGATAGCCCGTATCCATCAGCGCCTTGCGGACTTCCAGCTGCTTTTCGCGGTTTTCGACCGCAAAGGCGATGTGGTGTACCGAACCCGCACCAAGGCGCGCGCCGGAGATGTTCGGCATGGTTTCGATATCGATGACATCAGCGCCATTGCCGCCGGCAATGCCGAGGCGCAGCACGCCATCCTGACGGTCCACTTCCTCATAGCCCATGAATTTCAGAAGCTCGGCGGTTGCCCCTTCGTCGCGAAGACGCAAGGAAGCGCCCTGAAAGCCGTGGATCGCCTGATCTTCACCGACGCCATTGCCGGTCCACTGCGGACGGGTGTCATCCTTGACCTCGACCAGCGCGAAACCATCGCCATCCGGGCCGGCAAAATGAAGGCGCTTGTTGCCGAAGGCCTCGTCGGCCTTCAGGCCATCCACCCCGGCCTTCGAAAGACGCTCCTGCCAGTAGCCGAGCGATCCCTCGGGGATGGAAAACAGCGTGGTGCCCACTTCCGCGGTGCCGGGACGGCCACGGGCGATATGCGGGAACGGAAAATAGGTCATGACGGAGCCGGGCGTGCCGACCTCATCGCCATAATAAAGATGATAGACGTCAGGCGCGTCGAAATTGACGGTCTTCTTCACCCGGCGAAGCCCGAGCGTATCGGTGAAGAAGCCATTGTTCTGCCGTGCGCTCGCCGCCATGGAGGTGACGTGGTGCAGGCCCTTGATCTGGTTCAGCATGGTAAACCCCTTTTCGCACTGACAGGCCTCGCAATCGGGCCCGCCCTGTTCATGGCGTAAAGATGGGGTAAGAGGCGCGGCAGGCATAGACCGGCAACAGGAACGGATTGTTCCCGATTGGTGAACGATCAAACCTACTGTTCAATCAAGCCTGACGGCACGTCTCAGTGATCGTCGGCGAGGCCCATGGTCCAGTAACCGACGGCGCGCAGCGATGCCTTGGGGAAGGAAATCTCATCGGTGAGGAAGGACTTAGCAGCCCTCGCCTCCGACTTCTCGCAGGCGACGAAAACATGCAGGCCTTCATGCTCACCCGTAAAGGCATGACCACGCAGCGCCTGTTCGATGAGGCCAGCGGTGCCGGCGGGCTTGCCGCGACGATAAAGCCACGTCCATTCGACATTGGCGGCGCAGACGATCTCCTGCCGTTCCGCCTCGTTGTCGATCTCGGCATAGACGCTGAGCTTTTTGCCGGCCGGCATTTCCGCCGCCATGCGCAGCATCACCGGCAGCGCCGTCTCATCGCCGGCAAAGACGTAACGCTCCGCCTCCGGGCAAGTGCCGCTCGGGCCGATGATGCCGAGAACGTCGCCCGGCTTTGCCGTGGCGCCGAAATTCGCGCCCGGCATGTCATCGCCCTCATGCATGACGAAATCGATATCCACCTCGCCGCGCCCGACATCGCCGGAGCGGATGGTATAGACGCGCCGTGTCAGAAGATCGTCACCCGCCGGCCAGACGATGGCGCCGGTGGGGGCGAGATAAGGCCAGACCGGAGCACGCGCCTGATCGGGCACAAGCAGCAGGCGAACATGCATGCCGCCGGTGACGAGCCGCTCAATGCCGCTTTCAACGGAAACCACGAGCCGACGCATATGCGGCGTCAGATTATAGGCGCGGACAACCTTGCCGACGAAGAGATTGGGCAGCTCCCGCTGATAGGCGCCGTGGCCGCTCCAGCGGAAATCGAGCCCCGTCTTGCCGGAAAACTCGACAATATGCTCGGCCACCATGGCCTTCACCGACATCAATATATGTTCGGAAACGCAGCTGACCCGGGCGGCAAACCGGCCGCCTTCGGCGCTGAAGCTGCCATGGCCGTATTCCGCCTTGAAACGCACCGTCGTCCCTTCCCGCTCCATCTCCATATGTTCGGAGAAATGATCCTCGAAAGCATCGACGATCGACGCCGGATCGGGCAGCGAGACGGAGGTTTCTGCAGACAGGAGAGACACGGGCATAAATCCTTCACTTTATAGTCTAGTATCCTTAAACCGGACACGACCACGCTGTAAAGATATTTGCTGCGCTCCCCGTCATTCCGGCCTTGAGCCGGAATCCAGCCAGCCCAAGTCCTTGAAAAGACTCCCTCGCCGCGCAGACGCACGTCGGCTGGATTCGGGCTCAAGGCCGGAATGACGCAGGAGGCCAGCAAGGTTGCTTAAGCGGTTTCCGGCAATTGCCAGTCGATCGGCTCGCGGCCGTGGGAAACCAGAAAGGCGTTTGCCTTGGAGAAATGGCCATTGCCGAAAAAGCCGTTATGGGCCGAAAGCGGCGAAGGGTGCGGCGAACGCAGCACCAGATGTTTTTTCTGGTCCACGAAGGCTGCCTTCTTCTGGGCGTAGGATCCCCAGAGCAGGAACACCACATGCTCGCACTCGTCATTGACGGCGCGGATGACGGCATCGGTGAATTTTTCCCAGCCCTGCCCCTGATGCGAGGCGGCGCGCGATTCTTCCACCGTCAGCACGCTGTTGAGCAAAAGCACGCCCTGTTTCGCCCAGCTTTCCAGAAAGCCGTGACCCACCGGGCGAATGCCGAGATCGCTCTGCAATTCCTTGTAGATATTGACGAGCGAAGGCGGGATGCGCACGCCGGGCTGGACCGAAAAGCACAGGCCATGCGCCTGGCCAATTCCATGATAGGGATCCTGTCCCAGAATGACGACCTTGACCTTGTCGAGCGGCGTCAGATCCAGCGCCCGGAAATATTCGGCGCCCTTGGGAAAGATGTGCTTGCCGGCGGTTTTTTCGGCAAGCAGGAAATCTTTGAGCTTCAGCATGTAGGGGCTGGCAAATTCGGCGGAAAGAACATGTTTCCAGCTGTCTTCGAGTTTGACGCCTGCCTCTGCCATGATGTGCCTCTTTTTACTTGAACCGGTTGCCGCGCTGCAGCACTTCGATCTTGTAACCATCCGGATCGCAAATGAAGAAATATTTCGCGAAAGGCTGGCCCTTGTATTCGGCTTCGATGATCTTGCCCGGAGACAGGCCGATATCGATAAAGCGCTGATGTTCGGCATCCACATCGGCAACACTGACGGCGAGATGGCCATAGCCGTCGCCCAGCGCATAAGGCACTTCACGACCCCGATTGACGGTCAGTTCCAGTTCGAAATCGCCTTCGGCATTGCTGAGATAGATCAGCGTGAAATTTTCGAACTCGGCGCGTTCCGCAATCTCGAGCCCGAAAGCCTGTTTGTAAAATTCCACCGAACGCTTTTCGTCCAGCACCCGGACCATCGAGTGGATCAGCTTGGCCATGGTGTTTCCTTCTTCTTCCTGTCGTCGTGACCCAGTTATGCTCCGGGCATTGCGGACCAACGGGATAAAGACAGTGTGCTTCGCTTTCAACCCTAAACGCGCTTTGCGACGGGAGGCAAAGCTTCGATCACGGCAAATGTGATGGCGAAACACCCCGGTTTTCCCGCAGGGCGAGGGCCTGCGGCAACACGGCACACAGATTTCAGCGCTCCGCCCTATCATGAGTAGAGAACTCATGATACCGGCATATCCATGCGCCTTCTGTACCTCTGTCTTGGCTGGCTTATGGTCGCGACCGGCATTGTCGGCGCGTTTCTTCCCGTTTTGCCCACCACCCCGTTCCTGCTTCTGGCGCTCTGGTGCTTTTCCCGCTCTTCGCCGAAACTGGAGGCATGGCTTCTGGCCCATCCCAGATTTGGCCCTTCGCTTCGCCGCTGGCGCGAGCGCGGCGCAATTGCCCGCAAGGCGAAGATCGCCGCCCTGTCTGCCATGTGTGCGAGTTACGCCGCCTTCTGGTTCCTGAGCGAACCGCCGGCGCTGCGCGCAGCAATCGTTGCCGCCGTCATGCTGGGCTCTGCACTCTTCATCGTCACCCGGCCGGAAAGCTGAAGGTCAGCCGCACTCAGCGGTGCCGCGACTGCGGCAGCACATAAGGAATATGTCGCGCCGGCAGCCGTCCGACGACGCCGCCAATGCCATAGACCCTGGCGATCGTCTCGTCGCTGATCGTTTCCAGCGAAGGACCGCTCGCCGTCACGCGGCCGCCGTGCATGACGATAAGTTGATCGGCAAATTCCGCCGCAAGGTTGAGGTCATGCAGGATGGCAAGCACCAGACCGCCACCGGCGGCAAAGTCACGCGCTGTTTCCAGCACAGCGATCTGGTGGCCTATATCGAGACTGGCCGTCGGCTCATCGAGAAACAGCGCCCGCACTTCGCCGTTTTCCACCGGATGTGGCACCTGCGCGAGAGCGCGGGCAAATTGCACACGCTGCTGCTCGCCGCCCGACAGCATGTTGTAGGAACGCTGTTCGAACCCGCGCAGCCCGGCCTTGGTGAGCGCCCGGCGGGCCTGCTCCTCCGGCGCGCGCGCGCCTTGCGCGACAGCGCCCATGCGCACGATTTCGAGCGCGGTGAAAGGAAAGGCCAGCTGGGTATTCTGCGGCAGGACGGCGCGGATGCGCGCAAGCTGAACCGGTGTGAACAAGGGAAGGGCGATGTCATTATAGGTCACCGACCCGGCCTCGGCGTGCATCTCGCCCGAGAGAACCTTCATCAGCGTCGATTTGCCGGCACCGTTCGGGCCGATAATGACATTGACCTTGCCTGGCTTCAGATCGACGCAGACTTCGTCGAGCAGACGGCGGCCGGAACGGATGAGGGTGAGGTTTTCGGCCCGGATCATGGCATGTTCCGCATGGAAAATCCGCCCCGGCCAAGCAGCAGGAACAGGAAGACCGGCGCGCCGATGAGCGCCGTGACGACACCGATGGGCAATTCCGCCGGTGCTGCGACGGTGCGGGCAAAACTATCGGCGAGAAGCAGAAGTGCGGCCCCGCCAAGTGCCGAGGCCGGCAGCAGGAAACGGTGCGACGGGCCGATGGCGAGCCGCAGCAGATGTGGCACGACGATGCCGACAAAACCGATGGAGCCGGCAGCCGCCACGCTCGCGCCGCAGGCGGCGGCAACGGCCAGAATGACGACCCGCTTCAGCCGCTGCACGGGAATGCCCATGTGGAAAGCCGCCGCATCGCCAAGGATCAGCGCATCCAGCCCCCTTGCAACGAAGGGGATGATGGCGAGCACGACGACGATAAAGGGCAAGGTCGCGAGAACCTTGGCGGGGGTGGCCCCGCCGAGCGAACCGAGCGACCAGAAGGTGATGTCGCGCAGCGCCCGGTCATCGGCCACGAAGATCATCAGGCCCGTCAGCGCACCGCTGATTGCCGCCACCGCGATACCGGCCAGAATGAGCGTGGTGGTGGAGGTCGCCCCGTCCTTCGTTGCGATGAGATAAAGCACCCAGGTGTTCAAAAGCCCGCCGAAAAACGCCATCAGCGGCAGGAAATGCGGTCCGAAAAACACGGCGACAGTGGCAAGCGCGCCTTCCCCGAGAGAAATGGCCGCAACCGCAAACAGCGCGGCACCCGAAGTGACACCGACAATGCCGGGATCGGCAAGCGGATTGCGGAACAGCCCCTGCATCATCGCGCCCGAGACGCCAAGCCCCGCGCCGATCAACATGCCGAGCGCCGTGCGCGGCAGGCGCACCGCCTCGAGAATGACTTTGTCACGCGCATCGAGTTCCGCAGCACCGCCAGTGAGATAAGCCCAGAGTTCGGAAATGCCGACACCCGTGGGGCCGCTGACAAGCGAGACACCACAGGCAAACAGCAGAATGCCGACAAGCACCGCGAGGGTGATGACACCCTGACGGGACCTGTCACCCGGTGCGGCGCCTTCGGTGGAACTCAAGACGGCGAGGCTCACGGCTTCACCGCCTCCGGGTAAAGCTTGTTCGCCAGTTCACGACCGGCGGCCGGGGTGCGTGGGCCGAAACCGATGAGATAAAGCCCGTCCATGCTGATGAGTGCCTTGCTTGCAGCAGCCGGCGTGGACTGGAAGGCGGGAAGCGCAAAAATCTCGGCTGCCTTGGCGGCATGGTCGCCACGCGCCATGGTCAACACCACGTCCGGTGCTGAGGCAATGACTGCCTCATCCGTGAGCGGCTTGTAACCGCTGATTTCCTGCGCGGCATTGATGCCGCCGGCCATCTCGATGATCGCCGCCGCTTCGGTGTCCTTGCCCGCCGCCATGATACGGCCGCCGGCAGTGGAAAGCACGAAGAGCACACGCTTCCTGTTCTTTTCAGGCACGGCCGACACATCCTTGGCCAGCGCGTCCAGCCCGGCTTTGGTCTCGGCGGCCAGCGCCTTCGCCTTGTCGGAAAGACCGACCGCCGCACCGACATCCTCGATCTTCTTCGCAATAGCATCGCCGCTCGGCGGGGTATCGACGGTGACGAAAGGCACCGCGCTGGCCTTGAGGATGGCGATGACATCCGCCGGGCCGGATCCGTCTTCAGACAGGATGAGATCGGGCTTCTGCGACAGAATGCCCTCCGACGACAGCGCCCGCATATAGCCGATATCCGGCTTCGAAAGCGCGCCCGCCGGATAGCTGCTGGTGCTGTCACGCGCCACGATGCGGTCTTCAGCGCCCAGCGCATAAAGGATTTCCGTCACCGTGCCGCCCACTGCAACGATGCGTTTCGCTTCCGGATTGCTCTTGTCCGAGGCTTGCGCACCCGGCGCGGCAACGGCGATGAGGGCGGCGAAAACGAACGGACGAAGGCGAAAGTTCAACATGGCGCTATCCTGAAACACAAGCTGGCACGGGCAGATATGGGCCTGCCCTTCTTATTTAACTTGAGTTATTTGCACATGTTTATAGAACGCGCAATCGATAAGTGGAGTAATTTTGTTCGCTTTGTCGTGAGCCTCTTTCCAACTTGGCCACGGCTGGATATCCTGACTGAAACTGGAAACTTAAAGGGAGAATTTCATGTTTATCGCAATGAACCGTTTTCGCGTCGTGCCGGGTTACGAAGAAACCTTCGAATCCATCTGGCGCGAGCGTAAATCGCACCTCAGCGAATTGCCGGGCTATATCGAATTCCACATGCTGAAGGGCCCGAAGGCGGACGACCATACGCTTTATGCCTCGCACACCGTCTGGGCCACCAAGGACGATTTCCTCGCCTGGACAAAATCCGAACAGTTCCGCGCCGCCCACGCCAAGGCCGGCGAAAACCGCGGCAAGGTCGAATATCTCTCAGGCCCGCATTTCGAAGGTTTCGACGTCATCATTCATGAAGACAAGAACGGCGAACGCCGCTCGATTGCCGCCTGAGGCCCGTCGGATGAGCATTGCAGCCCAAAAGACCGACGACCGGCAGGCCCGCGCCGCCGCAGCACTCGCCGAAAAGCCTGATGGTATCGTGGAAGCCATCGCCGCCAAGGCCGAGGTGACGCCTGCCGAGATTCTGGCGATCCTGCCCGAGGGTGCGGCCGTTTCCGCGCCCGCCGACCGCTTCGACGCGATCTGGAACGAGATGCGCGGCTGGGGCGAAGTCCTGATGATCGTCCAGACCGGCGATATCGTGCTGGAAGTTCCGGGCGACCTGCCGGAAGGCAGCGAAAGCCACGGCTGGTTCAACATCCATGGCGACAGCCCCATCGGCGGTCACATCAAGAAGGACAATTGCGCCGGCATCACTTTCGTCGATCGCGGTTTCCACGGCCGGCGCTCCTGTTCCGTCTGGTTCATGAATGCCGCGGGCGGCGCCATGTTCAAGATTTTCGTCCGCCGTGACGAAAACAAGGAACTGCGGGCCGAACAGCTGGCAAAGTTCGAAGCGCTGCGCGACGGTTTGCGCGGCTGAGTGAATGGGGACCGCCGCTGCCGGGATATTGCTTCCGCCGGCGGTTTCCCTCCCTCCTCATTCCTGTGCTTGTCACAGGAATCTAGCCAGCCCAAGTCATTGGGCTGAGAAGACCCTTTCCGCCGCACAGACGTGCGTCGGCTGGATTCCTGTGACAAGCACAGGAATGAGGGTGGTGGGGATGCACTGGCATCGGCTCTCGCGATCACACCCGTCATCATCCACCCGGGATATCTCCGCCTGACTCGTAAGGAAATTTCCACCGGTTCATCGCCCGTTCAGTGCCTTTTTCTATCATCCGTTGAAATTCTAACAGAAACCGCACGGAGCAAGCATCATGAACGACCGCCAGCCACTTCTTTCGCGCCGCAGTTTCGCCGGGCTTGTCGCGCTTGCACCGCTTTTTGCGGCGGGCGGCGCGGCTGCCGCACCGGCAAGCCTGCGCGGCAGCGTATCCTATCGCGAGCGGATCGCCCTGCCCCCGGGCGTGACCGTCACCGTGCGCCTTATCGATGTGTCGCTCGCGGATGCGCCTTCGCAGACGATCGCCGAAACGACCATCCGTCCGCGCGGGCAGGTGCCCGTGCCCTTCGTGCTGCGTTATGACGACCGCGATATCCGCGCCCGCCGCTCCTATGCGCTGAGCGCCGAAATCCGCGACCGCGACCGGCTGCTTTTCACCACCACCCGCCGTTATTCGGTGCTGACCGGCGGTCGCGACGATACCGACCTCGTGCTTGAGCGCGTTGGGGCAGGCCCGGGCAGGCCGGAGCCGGAAGCCGGTATCGACGGACGCTGGCTGGTGCAGGACATTCGCGGCGAACGGGTTCGCGGCCGCCGTGAGGCGACGCTGGAAATTTCCCGCGAAGGCCGCGTTTCCGGCAATGCCGGCTGCAATGGCATCGGCGGTGAAGTGAAGATCAGCCGCAACCGCGTCAATTTCGGCCGGATGATTTCCACACAGATGGCCTGCGCACCCGATATCATGCGCCAGGAACGGCAATTCATCGAAGCACTGGAAGGCGCCCGTTCCTTCCGGCTGGAGCCGCGACGGGGCACGCTGGAACTGATCGACGGCCGCGGCCGTGCGGTCATGCGGCTGCGCCGCGCCTGAGGCGGCCGCGGCTCGCCGCAACACCGCACACCCCCGTGCTGGCAGTGGAACATTCCATGTCGCTTCCGGCACGGCGCGCACCCATTTCCCGTCCTATGACTTTGGCTGCATTCTTCTTGGCGCTTTGCTCCGCCGCAGAGCTGCGCTATGGAACGCGCCAATTACGCCGGCTCATCCGGTGCAAAGTCTTTGAGGGAAAACGATGACATCCTATGTTCTGACAGTAGCCTGCAAATCGACCCGCGGCATCGTCGCCGCGATTTCCGGTTATCTGGCGGAAAAGGGCTGCAATATCATCGACAGTTCGCAGTTCGACGACCTCGAGACCGGCAAGTTCTTCATGCGCGTCTCCTTTATTTCCGAGGAAGGCGCCACGCTGCAGGCAATCACCGAGGGCTTTCAGCCGGTAGCCGAAAAATTCGGCATGGAGGCCCGCATTTACGGCGACGGCCAGCGCATGAAGACAATGTTGATGGTGTCGCGCTTCGGCCATTGCCTCAACGACCTGCTCTACCGCTGGAAGATCGGCGCGCTGCCCATCGATATCGTCGGCGTCGTCTCCAACCATTTCGAATATCAGAAAGTGGTGGTCAATCACGACATTCCCTTCCACCACATCAAGGTGACGAAGGAGAACAAGCCCAGGGCCGAAGCGCAGCTGATGGACCTGATCGAGACGAGCGGCACCGAACTGGTGGTGCTCGCCCGTTACATGCAGGTGCTCTCCGACGACTTGTGCCGCAAGATGTCGGGCCAGATCATCAACATCCACCACTCCTTCCTCCCCTCCTTCAAGGGCGCCAACCCTTACAAGCAGGCCTATGAGCGCGGTGTGAAGCTGATTGGCGCGACGGCCCATTACGTCACCGCCGATCTCGACGAAGGCCCGATCATCGAGCAGGACACGGTGCGCATCACCCACGCTCAATCGGCCGACGATTATGTCTCGCTCGGTCGCGATGTGGAAAGCCAGGTGCTGGCCCGCGCCATCCACGCCCATATCCACCACCGCACCTTCATCAACGGCAACCGCACCGTCGTCTTCCCGCCAAGCCCGGGAAGTTATGCTTCCGAGCGGATGGGGTAAGCACCGGCGGTCTGGGCACACTATCGTTAAGCGTCCCCCCTCCCACCAAACACCACCCGCGCCTTGAGCCCACGCCCCTCCACGCCATCCTCCAGTGTCAGCCGCCCGCCGAACAGCCCGGCGATCTCTTCGATGATGGCAAGGCCGAGGCCGGCGCCGGGGGCGGCGTTGGCTTCGCCGCGGGCGAAGCGCTGGCGCACCATGGCGCGTTTTTCCGGAGGGATGCCGGGGCCGTTATCCTCCACTTCCAGCCAGACGGTGCCCGTCTCCCTGCCGACACGCACGGTGACTTCCGCCCCGCGCCCGGCGTAATTGATCGCATTGGAAACGAGATTGCCGATCAGCTCGCCGATGAGGAGCGGTTCGGCGAGAATGTTCGCCTCGCCCTCGCCTTCGAAACCGAGATCGATGCCGGCCTCCGCCGCACGCGGCACGAAATCGGCCGTCACATTCTGCGCAACGGCCACGAGATCGATCGCGGAAAAATCATGCTTTTCGCTGGAGCCGGCGGCATCGATATTGGCCATGCGCAGCAGCTGGGCGAGGATATGTTCGGCATGGGCCACGGACGCCCCGCCCTTCAGCGCCGCCGCCTGCGCTTCCTCTAAACTTCCCGCACGGGCTGAAAGCGCAAGCTGGGTGCTGATGATGGCAAGCGGCGTGCGCAGCTGGTGGCTGGCATTGCCGGTGAAATGGCGGAGCGCATCGAGCGCCGATTGCAGCCGCACCATGAAGGAATTGACCGTTTCCACCAGGTTTTCCACCTCCACCGGCACGGATTGGCGGATGGGGTGCAGGTCGTTCGGGCTGCGCTCGGCAATGGCTTCGCTGAGCCGGTAAAGCGGGCGCAGCGAAATCGTCACCGCGATCCAGACGATGATCGCCGCCCCGACGATCATCAACAGCAGGCGCAGCGCAGAGCGCAGGATGATCGCCTGCGCCAGCTGGCTGCGAGCAATGGTGGTTTCGGCGACCGTTACGGAAAAAGGTACGGAATTGATGCCGGTGGAAGCGAAACGGCGGATGGCGGCGATGCGGATCGGTTCATCGCGGAACACGGCATCGCGATAGGCGGGGGTATCACCCGCCGGGTTCTCCACCGTCGGCAGGTTCTGGTAACCGGTGAGGAATTGCCCGTTCGGCCCGTCGACACGGTAAAACACCCGGTCCTGTGCGGCCGATGTCAGCATTTCCAGTGCGACATAGGGAATATCGACTTCCAGCGAGCCGTCTTCTGCCACCACCACCCGCTCGGCGATGGCAAGTGCGGAACCTGATAGTACCCGGTCTGAAACGACATTGGCGGTATTGACCGCCTCGCGCCATGTGTCGGTCAGCGCAACGCAGCCGATGATGGCGGTGGAGATGAGAAGCCAGCCTAAAAGACGCCGCCTGAGCGAATAGGCGGCCTGTATCATTCAGCCATCTCCGGCAGCTTTTCCAGATAATAACCGATGCCGCGCGCCGTCTTCACCGTCAACCCGTGGGGCGCGAGCCGCTTGCGCAGGCGGCTGACATATTGCTCGATGGCATTGGCGGAAATATCGTCGTCGAAGCCGGTCAGCGACTGCACGATGGCTTCCTTGGCAACGACCTTGCCGGCCCGCATGAACAGCACTTCGAGCAGCGCCACCTCGCGCGCCGGAATATCGAGCGGACGCCCGTCCGCCGAAAAGGTGCGGGAATTCAGATCGAAAAGCACCTTGCCAAAACTCAGCGCCGAGGAGCGCAGACCGGCATTACGGCGCAGCAGCACCCGTACCCTCGCCTCGAATTCGGTGATGTCGAAGGGCTTGATCATGTAGTCGTCAGCGCCGAGATCGAGCCCCTTGACCTTTTCCTCCGGCGTGCCGCGCGCCGTCAGGATCAGCACCGCCGCCTTGTCCTGGCGCGAGCGCATGGAGCGCAGCACCTCGATACCGTCCATTTCCGGCAGGTTGAGATCGAGAATGACCAGATCGAAGCTTTCAGCCGCAATCGCCGCATCGGCGGACGCACCATCGGAAACCACATCCACCGCATAACCACTGCCGCGCAGAAGCGCCGACAGCCCCTCCGACAGCACCTGATTGTCCTCGACCAGCAAAATACGCAAATCTTCCCTCCCACAGCATTGCCGAGTTTAACCAGACCCTTACCGCTTGTGAATGGCCAGCGCCTGCTGCATGATCTTTTCCATGCGTATCTGCCTTCTCCTCTGTCTCTGTCTTTGCATGGCCTCGCCCGCGCTTGCCCAGGTTGCCGTTTTTCCGGCCCCCTCAGGCAAGGCGGATGCGCAAACGCTGGTGGTTTATTCCTCTCTGGATGAACCTTTGGCAACGCCGATGATCGAGGGTTTCCAGAAGGCCAATCCCGATATCGCCGTCCATTACGAGGATATGCTGACCGGTGAAATCTATGACCGCATCGTGAAGGAAACCGATGCCGGCAAAAAGACCGCCGATTTCGCCTTTTCCTCCGCCATGGATCTGCAGGTAAAACTGAGCAATGACGGTTATGCCCAGCGTTCTGACCTCGCCATGAGCGCCCGCTGGCCCGCCTGGGCCAACTGGCGCAATACTGCCTATGCGCTGACCTTCGAACCCGCAGTCTTCGTTTATCACAAGCCGAGCTTCACCGCCGAAAAACCGCCCGCCACCCGCGCGGAATTCGTTGATTATCTGGAACGCCACGCCAAGGAAGTACATGGCCGCATCGCCACATACGACATCGAGCGCTCCGGCGTCGGCTTCCTGTTCATGTCGCGGGATCAGGAACAGTTCGGCGATATATGGAGCGTCATCAAGGCCATGGGCGCGGCGGGCGTGAAGGTCTATTCCACCTCCTCGGCCATTCTGGAACGTGTTTCCGATGGCCGTTTCGTGCTGGGCTACAATATTCTCGGCTCCTATGCGGCGGACTGGGCCTCGCGCCACCCCGATGTCGGCATCGTGCTGCCGAAAGACTATACCGTCGTCATGTCGCGCATCGGTCTGGTGCCGGAAGCCGCCGCCAACCCGGCGCTCGGCCGCCGTTATCTGGAATTCTTCATGTCGAAGGAGGGCCAGACGATCATGGCCCGGCAGTTGCAGATCCCTGCCGTCAGCCCGGAAGTGGCGGGCGAAAACACTGCCAACACCATGCAGGCCATCCACGGCGCGCAACTGCGCCCGGTCCCGGTCAGCCCCGGCCTGATGGTCTATCTGGATCAGGTCAAACGCAGCCGCCTGATCGAGCGCTGGAACGAGGCGTTGCGTTCGCAGTAGGTTCCCCCTCATTCCTGTGCTCGTCACAGGAATCTAGTCAGCCCAAGTCCTTGGGCTGAAAGGACTCTTCTCGCCGCGTAGACACGCGTCGGCTCGATTCCTGTGACAAGCACAGGAATGAGGGGTGTGGACCAAGCTTCAAAGGCGCAAAACAAGGCCATCCCACACGCCACAGTAGACGCCCGACACAAATTAATAGAGAGTAAATGCGCAAGGACTTGCGTAGCGTCAGTTAGATGACAGCTTTTTATGATGCTCTGTAATCCTTCTTCATTCCGTGGAGGCGGAAGAAGATGCGGGAGGAAATCTGGGACGATCGCCAAGGCCCCGCGCTGTGATTGCAGCGCCGGATAGATGCGCCCTAAAGCCCCCCGCATAAACGAAAAACGACGCCCAAAAGGGCATCCTGAGGAGGGTTTTCCAAGTGAAGCATTTTCTTATCGGCACATTTCTGGCGGGCGTGATCGCTCTTCCGGCGGTTGCAGCGGATTACACCATCATCGCGCCGGCCAATCCCGGCGGCGGCTGGGACCAGACCGCGCGTTCCCTGCAGAGCGTGCTGCAGGAAGAAGGCATTTCCAAGAGCGTTCAGGTACAGAACGTACCGGGCGCCGGCGGCACCATCGGTCTTGCGCAGTTCGCCAGCCAGCAGAAGGGCAACCCGAACGCCCTCATCGTCGGCGGTTACGTGATGGTCGGCGCCATCCTCACCAACAACGCGCCCGTCACCCTCAAGGAAGTAACGCCGATCGCCCGACTGACCGGCGAATATGAAGCCATCGTCGTTCCGGCATCCTCGCCACTGAAGACCATCGGCGACCTCGTCGACCAGCTCAAGAAGGACCCGGGCAGCGTTTCCTGGGGCGGCGGCTCCGCCGGCGGCACCGACCATATCGCTGTTGGCCTGATCGCCAAGGCGGCCGGCGTCGATCCGACCAAGATCAACTACATCGCTTACTCCGGCGGCGGCGAAGCGCTTGCCTCGATCCTCGGCTCGCAGGTGACTGCCGGTATTTCGAGCTACGGCGAATTCGAAAGCCAGGTCAAGGCGGGCACGCTGCGCCTGCTGGCCGTTTCCAGCGAAGAGAAGCTGGAAGGCGTTGATGCACCGACGCTGAAGGAAAGCGGCCTTGATGTCGTCGTCCAGAACTGGCGCATGGTCGCCGCTCCTCCCGGCCTGACGCCGGAGCAGGAAAAGGCCGTCAATGCCGACATCGAAAAGCTGGTGAAGTCAGCCAAGTGGCAGGAAACCCTGAAGACCAAGAGCTGGATGGACACCTATCTCGCCGGTGACGAATTCAAGGCGCAGCTCGCCAAGGATACCGACGCCACCGCCGCCATCCTCAAAGACATCGGACTGGTAAAATGAGCCAGGGTTCCAACCCTTCGCAGCATCAAAAGCGCCGCCCTGACTGGGCGGCGCTGGCGATCGCCATCTTCCTCGTCATCATCGCCTCGGTGATCTTCTGGGACAGCGCGCGCCTCGCCAGCGTCACCGGTTATTCGCCGGTCGGCCCGGCGACGGTGCCTTATGCTATCGGCTTCTGTCTTATCGGCCTGGCGCTGTGGACAGCCATCGAGGCCTGGCGCGGTGATTTTCCCGAACGCGACAAACAGGAAATCGCCCCGGTTATCTGGGTCGTCGCCGGCCTTGCCGCACAGATGCTGCTGCTGAACATTGCCGGTTTCTCCATCGCCACCGGCCTGCTCTTCGCCTTTACGGCGCGCGCCTTCGGCAAACGCAAGCTCTGGTATTCGATCCCCATCGGCATCGCCCTGAGCTTCTTCATCTGGTTCATTTTCGCGCGGCTGCTGCAGCTTTCACTGCCCGCCGGGCCTCTGGAACGGCTGCTCTTCTAACAGCCATTCCGACCAAAATTCGAGATCACAGGAACAATTGGCGCGCGATGACGCAAAAGCCAGCCGTTCCGCCCGACAGGGGGACATCTGTCCATGAGTACCTTTGAATTCCTGCTGCACGGTCTTGAGGTTGCCGCCCAACCCATGAACCTGCTCTATGCGCTGATCGGCGTCACGCTCGGCACCGCCGTCGGCGTTCTGCCCGGCATCGGCCCTGCGCTGACCGTGGCGCTGCTTCTGCCCGTCACCTACCGGCTCGATCCCGCCGGTTCGCTCATCATGTTCGCCGGCATCTATTATGGCGGCATGTATGGCGGCTCGACCACCTCGATCCTGCTCAATACGCCGGGCGAAAGCGCCTCGATCGTCACCGCGCTTGAGGGCAACAAGATGGCCCGCAAGGGCAGAGGCGGCCCGGCGCTGGCCACCGCCGCCATCGGCTCCTTCGTCGCCGGCCTCATCGCCACCATCGCGCTGGCCTTCGTTGCACCCTTTATCGTCAAGCTGGCGCTTGTTTTCGGCCCGCGCGAATATTTCGCGCTGATGGTGCTCGCCTTCGTCACGGTTTCCTCCGCCTTCGGGGATTCGGCGCTGCGCGGCCTCACCTCGCTGTTCATCGGCTTTGCGCTCGCCATCGTCGGCATCGACCAGCTGACGGGCCAGACCCGCATGAGCTTCGGTATTCCCGACCTGCTTGACGGCGTCGAAGTGACGACGCTTGCGGTCGCCATGTTCGCCATCGGCGAAACGCTCTTCATTGTCGCGCAGGGCCAGACTGGCGACGACAAGGTCGAAGCCGTCAAGGGTTCGGTCTGGATGAGTGCGCAGGACTGGGCGCGTTCCTGGAAAGCCTGGCTGCGCGGCACCCTGATCGGCTTCCCCATCGGCGCCATGCCGGCGGGCGGCGCTGAAATCGGCACCTTCCTGTCCTATGCCACTGAAAAGAAGCTGACCAAATATCCGGAAGAATTCGGCCATGGCGCCATTGAAGGCGTTGCCGGTCCGGAAGCGGCCAACAATGCGTCCGCCGCCGGTACGCTCGTGCCGCTCCTGACGCTCGGCCTGCCGACGACGGCAACGGCCGCCATCATGCTCGCCGGTTTCCAGCAGTTCGGCCTGCAGCCCGGCCCGCTGCTGTTCGCCACCAATCCGCAGCTCGTCTGGGGTCTGATCGCCAGCCTGTTCATCGCCAACCTCATGCTGCTGGTTCTGAACCTGCCGCTCGTCGGCCTGTGGGTGAAGCTGCTGACCATTCCGAAGCCCTGGCTTTATGCGGGTATTCTGCTGTTTGCGACGCTCGGCACCATTGGCGCCAACCCGTCGGTATTCGAACTCGGCATGCTGCTCGCCTTCGGTATCCTCGGCTATGTCATGCGCATCTTCGGTTATCCGATTGCGCCTGCGGTCGTCGGCCTGATCCTCGGCCCGCTTGCTGAACAGCAGCTTCGCCGCGCACTGGCCATCGGCCAGGGTGATCCGACGGTGCTGTTCACCTCACCGATCGCCGTCGGCCTGTTCGCTGTCGCGGCAGCCGCCTTCATCATTCCGCTCATCATGCGTATCCGCGGCCGTGGCGAGGTGCTGACGCAGCTTGCCGCCAACGAGGACTGAGAAACCAGGAACCTCCCAAGGCAACTGGCCCCGTATCTTCGGATGCGGGGCCTTTTTTATTCACGCCAACGGGATGTGTGGCGCAGGCGCGGCCATGATATGATTCCGCCCCAAACGCAGGAGAAAAACATGCGCAAGATCGCGATCATGATGGTTCTGGCCCTTGCCGGCTGCGCCACCGCTGCTCCGGATGTGGAGCCCATTCCCGGCAGCATCACCTATGGCGGCCAACCCCGCACCAAACTGACCAAGTCACCCATCGGCAGCACGCTCAGCAATGAATTCGTCATGGGCGACGGGCGGCTTGCGATTGAGACCTATCGCGTCCAGCCCGACCGCTCCCTGAAACTGGAGAGACGCGAAATCGTCGGCGACTGGCCACCGGAGTGAGGGGAACCTGCTTACCTGTTGCTGCTATTGAGACCCCGTCATGCCGGACTTGATCCGGCATCCAGCCAGCCCAAGTCCTTGGGCTGAAAGAACCCTCATCGCCGCGCAGACGCGCGTCGGCTGGATGCCGGATCAAGTCCGGCATGACGGATGTCGTGGCTAGGCTGCGTCCTACGTCCGGCGATCACAACGAGTCTTGCTACGCGCGGCTCCCCCTTTCCCGCTCACGGCAATTCAGAACCGTTCTAAAACATAATTTTGATTTCCGCATACCTTGCCAATAAAGCTGATAGCGAACATCAAGTTAACCCGGCGGGAACGCTTCCGCAGGCTCAGAACCATATTGCAAGGGACATATCCGTGGCCATCAACTTCACCTTCCCCGTTCGGCTACTGGCAGCAGCGGCCTTCAGCCTCGGCGCGATGACGGCAAGTGCCGAAGAAATGACGATCAAGCACGCCCAGGGCGAGACCGTGCTGAAAGCCGCGCCGAAAAAGGTTCTGGTTCTGGATATTCCCTCGCTCGACAATCTCGATGCGCTGGGCGTTGAGCCCACAGGTGTGGTCAGCTCCAACCTGCCCACCTATCTGCAGAAATATGCCGATGGCAAATATCTGAAGGTCGGCACGCTGTTCGAACCCGATTACGAAGCGATTAATGCGGCCGAGGCCGATCTTGTCATCGTCGGCGGCCGTTCGCGCGCGAAATACCCTGACGTTGCGAAGATCACGCCTGCCATCGACATGTCGATCGATTCCAAGGAATTCATCGGCAGCGTCAAAGGCAACATCACCAAGCTCGGCGATATTTTCGGCAAGCAGGAAGAGGCAAAGAAGCTCGACGCCGTCATCGATGAAAAGGTTGAGAAACTGAAGGCCATCGCGCCGAATTCCGGCACGGCGATGATCCTGCTTACCAATGCCGGCAAGGTCGGCGTTTATGGCCCAAGCTCGCGCACGGGCTGGCTGCACACCGAAATCGGCTTCAAGCCGGTCGCAGCTGACATCGACGACCGCTTCGACCGCGGCGATGTCGTCTCCTTCGAATATCTGGCCGAGGTCAATCCCGAATGGCTTTTCGTGATCGACCGTGACGCCGGCGTCGGCCGCGCGACGGACCCCGGCAAGGCCGCCGCACAGGTGCTGGACAACGAACTGATCCACCAGACCAACGCCTGGAAGAAGAAGCAGATCGTCTATCTCGACCCGCAGGCGGCCTATATCGTCAGCAGCGGCTATACGGCGCTCACCACCCTGCTCGATCAGGTCTACAAGGCCGTCTCCGAGAAGAAGTCGTAAAGGCTGCAGGGCGTCAGCTTGTGAAAAGCTGCTTACACGCGCTCTCGCAGGCTGCTCCACGCGCGACGTCATCCTCGGGCTTGACCCGACGATCTATCGCTAGCAACAGGCTGTGGATCCTCGGGTCAAGCCCGAGGATGACAATGGAAAGTTTGGCGTTCTCTCGGCAAGCTGCAAGATCGCTGAAAATCTCTGCCATTTTCGAAAAACCACCAACGTGAAATCCCTGTCTCTCATCCTTGCCCTTCTTCTGGCTTTGACGCTCGCCATCGTCAGCCTGTTCGTGGGCGTGAGCAACGTTTCGCTCGGCACGCTGTTTTCACCGGATACGAGTGCGGATGCGCTGCGCGTGCTGCTCGTCAGCCGCATTCCGCGCACTTTGGCGCTCATACTGGCGGGAAGCTCGATGGCGATTGCCGGTCTCATCATGCAGATGCTGGTGCGCAACCGCTTCGTGGAACCTTCGACGGCAGGCACCACCGAATCCGCCGGCCTCGGCCTGCTCACCGTCACGCTCCTTGCGCCGGAAACGCCCATCTTCGGCAAGATGCTGGTGGCCGCCGCTTTCGCGCTCGCCGGAACGGCGCTCTTCCTGCGTATCCTGAGGCAGGTGCCGCTGCGCGACGTGCTTCTGGTGCCGTTGATCGGTATCATGCTGGGCGGCGTCATTTCCGCCATCACCACCTTCTTCGCCTATCGTTTCGATCTCTTACAATCGCTCGGCGCGTGGATGACGGGGGATTTTTCAGGCGTGCTGCGCGGCCGCTATGAATTGCTGTGGATCGGTTTCGTTTTCGCCATCGCCGCCTATCTTGCCGCCGACCGTTTCACCGTGGCCGGCATGGGACGCGATTTCACCACCAATCTCGGCCTCAACTATCGCCGGGTCATGGCGCTCGGCCTCACCATCGTCTCGCTGGTCAGCGCCGTCGTCGTCGTGACCGTCGGCATGATCCCCTTTCTCGGGCTGATCGTGCCGAATGTCGTCAGCCTGATGATCGGCGACAATATGCGCCGCTCGGTCCCCTGGGTGGCGACGCTTGGCGCGGTCTTTGTCCTCTCCTGCGACATCATCGGCAGAACCGTGCGCGCGCCTTACGAAATACCGATCGGAACCGTGGTCGGCGTCATCGGCAGCGCGCTGTTCCTCTATCTCCTGCTGCGGAAGCGCCACCATGCATGAGAGACATCCCGACCGGCGCGCCAAAATCGTGCTGCTGGCGCTTCTGGCGCTGGCGCTCATCTCCATGGCCGCCTTCATGACACTCGGCGCAAAGGGAAGCTGGAGCTTCGTGCTGCCGTTTCGCGGCATCAAGCTTCTGTCGCTTCTGCTGGTGGCCTATGCCATCGCCGTTTCCACCGTGCTGTTCCAGACAGTCACCAACAACCGCATCCTCACCCCTTCGGTCATGGGTTTCGATTCGCTCTACGTGCTGATGCAGACCGGGCTGATTTTCGTCTTCGGCTCCGCAACCGTTGTCATGATCGATCCGCAGCTGAAGTTCCTTGCTGAGACCGCGCTGCTCGTCGGCTTCTCCGCCCTGCTCTACCGCTGGCTTTTCATCGGCGCCGAACGCAGCCTGCATCTTCTGGTGCTGGTCGGCATCGTCTTCGGCGTCTTCTTCCGCAGCCTTTCCGGCTTCATGCAGCGCGTGCTGGACCCCAATGAATATACGGTGCTGCAGGATGTGCTGTTCGCCAGCTTCAATTCCATCGATCCGACGCTTCTTGCCGTCTCTGCCATCATCATCGGCGTGGTGACCATCATCGGGCTCAGGCTGATGCACACGCTCGACGTCCTCTCGCTCGGCCGCGCGACGGCCATCAGCCTCGGCGTCGAATATAAGCGCACGGTCACCATTATCCTCGTGCTGGTCTCGGTGCTCGTCGCCGTCTCCACCGCACTCGTTGGCCCGGTCATGTTCTTCGGCCTGCTGGTCGCAGCCCTTGCCCATTATCTCACCGGCAACGGAAAACATGCCTATGTGCTGCCGGCGGCGATCCTCATCGCCATCATCTGCCTCGTCGGCGGTCAGGTGGTTCTGGAGCGGATCTTCGCCTTCGATACGGCACTGTCCATCATCATCGAATTTCTGGGCGGCATCGTCTTTATCGGTTTCATTCTCAAGCGGGGTGCGCGATGATCATCGCCAGTCAGATCAGCAAATCCTATGGTGACACGGTTGTTGTCGATGGCGTCACCGTCTCTATTCCGGCAGGCGGCGTCACCTCCATCATCGGGCCTAATGGCGCAGGAAAATCCACGCTGCTCTCCATCGTGGCGCGGCTGATGTCCATGGATGCGGGAACCGTGACGGTGGACGGGCTGGATGTGACCAAAACCCCTTCGGACACGCTGGCAAAGCGGCTCTCGATCCTCAGGCAAGACAACCACATCTCCTCACGCCTGACAGTGCGCGATCTCGTCGGTTTCGGCCGTTACCCCTATTCCAAGGGCCGCCCCAACATCGAGGACAAGGTCCATATCGACCGGGCGCTGGACTATCTCCATCTCGAAAACCTTGCCGGCCGTTTTCTGGACGAGCTTTCCGGCGGCCAGCGCCAGCGCGCCTTCGTGGCCATGGTGCTGTGTCAGGATACGGATTACGTGCTTCTCGACGAGCCGCTCAACAATCTCGACATGAAACACGCCTCCGGCATGATGAAGATCATGCGCAAGGCCGCCGACGAATTGAAGAAAACCGTGGTTCTGGTGCTGCACGACATCAACTTCGCCTCCTGGTATTCCGACACCATCATCGCCATGCGTGAGGGCCGTATCTGCCATCAGGGGCCTTCGGAAGAGATCATCCGGCCGGATATCCTCAAGGACATCTACGACATGCCAATCCGCGTCAACGAAATCGACGGCCGACGCATCTGCCTGTTTTATGAATGACATGATGATTGCGCAGGATTTTTACTATCGCATTGCCTAACATGGAACAGGGCCACGGGCCCGGACGTTAAACGACGGACTTTTCCAAAGCGGCATTCCGTCCGCAACTTCAGGAGACATCGATGAAGACGCACAAGACGAAGAACGACCTGCCTTCAAACGCCAAGTCGACCGTAATCGGCATTCTGAACGAATCGCTGGCTTCGGTGATCGACCTTGCGCTGGTGACCAAACAGGCCCACTGGAACCTGAAGGGTCCGCAATTCATTGCCGTCCACGAACTTCTCGACACCTTCCGCGCCCAGCTCGACAATCACGGTGACACCATCGCCGAACGTGTGGTCCAGCTTGGCGGCACGGCGCTCGGCAGCCTGCAATCCGTCTCCTCGACGACGAAGCTCAAGGCCTATCCGACCGATATCTACAAGATCCACGACCATCTCGACGAATTGATCGCCCGCTATGGCGACGTGGCGAACATGATCCGCAAGGCGATCGACGATTCCGACGAGGCCGGCGACCCGACCACGGCTGACATCTTCACTGCCGCCTCGCGCGATCTCGACAAGTCGCTGTGGTTCCTCGAAGCCCATGTTCAGGAAAAGAGCTGAGCCGGAAGCGGCTCTCGCCACAACACACACGAAAGCGCCCGAGATACTCGGGCGCTTTTTTATTGTAATATGGCGCAATCAGTGCCGACGTAAAACCGCAAGACCGATATCGCGCAACATCTCATGGTCAAGAATGCCGCGCTGGGCGCTGCGGATCAAAACCGCCGCGCACTCATTGGCAACATGGCTGCTGCGGTCTTGAAAGCATTCGAAACATACGCCATCGAAAATAGTCTGCAGATCGGTGATCTGCTCTGGCGACAATTGTGCGCCAACCCGTTCAAAAGCTGCGTACGACAAGGCTCATCCTCCCGATGATGATATG
Organism: Rhizobium sp. X9; assembly: GCF_018873185.1. Taxonomy (NCBI): domain Bacteria; kingdom Pseudomonadati; phylum Pseudomonadota; class Alphaproteobacteria; order Hyphomicrobiales; family Rhizobiaceae; genus Rhizobium; species Rhizobium sp. X9. The sequence continues at coordinate 2,306,740 of NZ_CP071311.1, forward strand.
CCAAGTATCGTTCCCAATATCGTTTCGATTTTTCTTGTGGACAGGGAATTTGTACACCCGAACGAATCACTTGTCGAATCAGATTTTAACCAAATGTAAATAGGTGATTTTTTCTGTTACACGGCAGGCAATCGCCAGCGGCGATCCCGCAAACGCCAATTCTAACAATGGCTTCACGGTGACTTCCGGCCTCTTCATCAACTGCGGTCACGTCGATTGAAGAAGAGCGAGCGACAAACGAATTTCCGCCGAAACCACAAAGAAACTGTTGCATTCCAAAAACGATTGAGCGATATAGCACCCGTCGCCGCTTCGGCGGCCCGCAGTCCAGCGAACTACCCCGGACCAGCGGTTTTTGAGCGGGTGTAGCTCAGGGGTAGAGCACAACCTTGCCAAGGTTGGGGTCGAGGGTTCAAATCCCTTCGCCCGCTCCAGTTTTCCAGATCAAGCAACTCGTCGGCAGCCATCGCCATGGCTTATGCATTGCGATTTGGCGCGTTTCCTGTCTCGTAATGCCGCAGCCCCCCCCACGAAAACACCAGACCGGGAGGTTTGCCCTCCCGGCCCGTCATGATCAGGCGACCTCGTCCCAGACGGGTGCGAGCCCATCCGGCGAAACGATGCGACCGTCCGGCTTTGCAAGAGCGCGGATCGCCGCCATGTCATCGGCCGACAGGGTAAAGTCGAAGATCGCGCGGTTTTCATCGACGCGCGCTTCGCTGACTGTTTTCGAAAGCGCCGAGGCGATGGAGATGATCCACGCCGTTTATGCCGGCACGAGCATCTTGCAGCGCGCGTTCGCGCCTTCATCGTTTTTGTCGCTACAAAGGTTTTGGGAACAGAGGCTTCGGACTCGTATAGTCCATTAGAATTAAATATGAAAATCCTAATATATTTACGAAAATATGCGATAGGATACATTAAATAGAAAGAGATTATTTCGAATATTTAAGAAAATTTAAAACTGCGTTGCATATACTTATTTTAAGTATTCACTTATATATTATTTCGGATTTCGTGATGCAAAAAATTATTGCATTCATTCTATCCTGCTCGTTACTCGCAGGGTGCTCTAACGACCAGCCGCCGCAGGAAGCGCCCAACAGACCGGCACGTTCTAATTTTGGCTATCGGGTACCGGTCGGCGTACTGGTCGAAGCCGAACAGAAGATTAGTTGGTTCAAGTCTGCCGTATCGAATGCAGGCTCTCCATCCGGCGTAACGCAGGTCATCCTTGCTCCCCTTCAGCCTGCAGAGAACTGCACCTTTCCCAGACCTCCGCAAGGGGTGCAGGTTGTCCAGATTCAGGTCGATGAAAGTCAGCAACTGTCTGACATTTTTGCGATTCCTGACACCGACATCTTGAGGAGTGCCAACAGCTTTATCGGCAGTTGGCAGAAAGACGGCAGGGAACCCGTCATTTTTTCTCCAGGATATAACGATCACCTAGGTGTGGTGGATGTTGTCGTAACCGCCTCTGAGAAGCCCGTCTATCTGGTCCTCGCCGGCGGCAGAAACGTCATGTGGAATATTCACAAGGCGCCGAACGCGCGAATTCATCGTGTTGCGATCATTAGTCTTACACATACCGCCATCGCTAATCTCGAAGCCGCTGTCCCGGTGAGCGTTATTGATGGAAAAGCCGCCAACCGTTGCCAGATTCGCCCTGCCCGGAGCCCCAAGGATCACTGGACCTTGGTCGAAAGGGCAAAAAAAGGCGAGAAAGAGGTGAAGGCTGGCGTAAGCAAGTTGCTTGGAACCTACAATGCCTACAACAAGTGGTTCAATGGCACCTTCGGCGTGCAAAGCGAAGCCAGCACCATCGGTTTCGACAGAATGAGCCATGCGATTGTCGGGCCGGTTCCCGCGTCGCTCGACGAGCGTATTCCTTACAATACCCTGGACAAAGCGCGCGTTCTGACGGCAGCAGCCGATCATCTGTTCTTTGCCGCATCCAATTCCGAATATGAAAAGGTCCGATCGCAATTGGTGAAGAACAAAGCAAGAGCGATATTTGGCAGCGATCTCACTGCGCTCGACAGGAAGTAATAAAAATGCCTTCCACACGTATTTTCTTAATTTTGATTACATTATTTTTCGCCTTGCCTGTGATAGGCGGATTTGTCCTGAATATTGCCGCGGCAACATATTTGCTGCAGATGGTGGGCCTGGTCCGCACCGTCGCCTCCGTTGAAGAGGAAGAAGAGTTTAATGACTTCAATGGAATACCGATAAATCCCCGAGACGCGCCGGGGTTGCCGTCGCTTCGCAATATGGAGGAGTTCGAGAAAAGTCGCGTCGTCACCATTCGCGTTCAGATGAAACCTGAAGATTTCCGACGTGGGGATCGTTCCGGATCGGCCGTGACGGATTGGAATGGCTATATCGCTTCTCGGCTACCTACAATCGGCCTCTCCGAATGCGACCTGTTGACCCAAACATTCGCGGCCAAGTGCGCTGTAATCCAGATAACCGCTGAAAAATCGGGCTCTTATTATGATCTCAACATGACGCTCAGCTTCACCCAGCGGGATCCTTTCGGCAGTGTTCAGCCCTCTGAAGCGCTGAACTACCTGGAAATATCGGCGAATCTCAACAAGACCCCTGAAAAGACGCTGCTAACGGATCGCTGGCAGGTGCAACGGCGTGAATATTATGCGGGCGTGGCTGTACATTGTACGCGGATCAGGAAAGAAAATGGCAATTGCGCCATTTACCGGATCATTATCCGATCGACACCGGACCGAGGAAGCTCTGCCGTTAAAGTTACGGCGAATTCCACCTTTATCGTACTGCGTTAAAAGAAGCTGAAAATATTCGGCAGGTGACCGCCACCAACACCAGTGCGTTCCCGAATGCAACTAACTTCCCTGGCGAGCGTCCGGCACCTCAAACCAGGCCATGAACCAGCTTGGCCAGCCAGTCGACAAAAACGCGGACCTTGTTGGTCACATGCCGGGTCTGCGGATAAACGACATAAATAGGCATGGGCTCGCGCCGCCATTCCGGCAGAACCGGCACCAGCTCCCCCTTTGCCAGCGCATCCTTCACCATGAAGACGGGAAGCTGTATGATGCCCATGCCGGCAAGTGCGGCGTTGAGATAGGTGCGGCTGTCATTGACTGACACCACATAGTTCGGGGTCAGTTCGACGCTGCGAACGCCGTTGTCGAAGGAGGCCGGCATGATCTGGCCTGTGGTGGCGTTGAGGTAACCCACGCAATAGTGGCCGTTCTCCAGATCCTCCGGTTTTTCGGGCATGCCGAAGTTTTCGATATAGAAAGGGGCGGCGAAGGTCTCGAATCTCAACTCGCCGACTTTTCGGGCAATCAGCGACTGATCGCGCAGCACGCCGACGCGGAGCGCGCAATCGACATTCTCCGCGATATAATCGACCAGCCGGTCGCCGACGCCGAGATCGAGACGGATTTGTGGATAGCGCTGGTAAAATTCGCAAAGATGTGGGATAACCACGAGGTCCGCGAAGACACCGGCCATTTCCACGCGCAACCGGCCTGACGGCTGCACCTGCGCGCTGGACATGCTGCCATCCAGCTCTTCGATTTCCGACAAAATCTGCGAGGCCCGCTCATAATAGAGAGCGCCGTCCGTTGTCAGCATGACCCTTCGCGTGGTGCGGTTGAGAAGCGTCGTCTGCAAATGCGCCTCAAGCGCCTGCACCATGTTGGTAACGGTGGTTTTGGGCATGTTCAGCGCAGTCGCAGCGCGGCTGAAATTGCCGGTTTCGACGACACGTGTGAAGACCCGCATGGCAGAAAGCTGATCCATGGTGCTATTATCCGTTTATTTGGAATAGTGTTTTCATTTTGACGTACTTGATCGTTTTCTCCCGAACAATAATATGAATTTCAGATTTTGCAAATATGGTGAGCTGCCGATGGCGGTGCACGGGACCGGATCAGATGAAAGCGCACTGGGAAAATATCGAACGCTGTGGGGGCTCCACATCAGAGCTTTCCGTGCGCCGATATGAAAGTGCGGGCCTCTGCAGCCACCCACCCGTGATCCTTTATTTGCGTGGCGGTTCGTTTCTTGAAAAGGGCGGCAATTGCCCGGAGCTTCCGGTAGCAAGAGCCCTGGCGGAGAGCGGCGCGATCGTTGTCGAGGCTGACTATAGCAAGCCGTCCGGCAACGAGTTTCCGATGGCGATGGATTGCGCGTTCGAAGCGCTCGATCATCTGAGCCGGGACCGCAAGCATTATGGCGGCGCGAAATCGCTGCTGTTCGTGGCCGGCGAAGAGGCAGGCGGCAATGTGGCGGCGGGGCTTGCGCTCAAGGCCCGTGACCGCATGCCTGGCAAGCTTGCCGGTCAAATACTTCTGTCGCCCATGATCGACCCGATGATGACGACGGAATCCTTCCGCGACGCGGACAGGATCGGCATGCGCCAGCGCTGGGCGGATGGCTGGAGCCATTACCTTGCCAAGGCCTGCGGGTTTTTCCACCCCTATGCCGCGCCCTGCCAGTGCACGCGGCTGAACCGGGTGGCGCCGGCGCTGATCTTTACCGCCGAGGACGACCCTCTGCGCGACGAAACGGTCGGTTATGCCGACAGGCTCATCGCCTCCGGTGTCAGCGTCCGGCAGCATGTTTTCCCCGCCGGCATCGGCTGGACGGGGCTTTATCAAGGAGAGGGCGGCGGATGGGTCTCATCCGTCTGTTCGGAGTTCAAGACCTTCGTTGACCAGATAAAACACTAAATACCGCATTTATTGAGAAACTGATCGGCTCCTGATCGGAGCCAAGGAGAAACCCATGACGCTGACCACAAAGCGCCGGGCCCTGACGGGCGCCGGTATCGGACTTGCTATGTCCGTTGCAGCCGCAGCACTCATTTTCGACCTCCCCGCCAGCCGCGATGCGACGGCTGCCTCCACGCCTGCCGAAACGCCCGCAATCCCCGTTACCGTCGCCAAGGTGGAAAGCCGCGATGTGATGCGATGGGAAGAGTTTTCCGGCCGTCTCGAAGCCGTTGACCGGGTGCAGATCCGCTCCCGCGTTGCAGGCCAGATCAAGGCCGTGCATTTCCGCGAAGGCGCGCTGGTGAAGGAAGGCGACGCCCTTTTCACCATCGATCCGGCCCCCTATCAGGCCGCGGTTTTGGGCGCTGAAGCCCAGGTCGCCTCCGCCGAGGCCAAGGTCAGCCTTGCCAAGACGGAACTCGACCGCGGCCGCAGGCTTTCCGACAATCGCACGATCTCCCAGAGCGATCTCGACCAGCGGCAAAGCTCGTTTGCGGATGCCGAAGCCCAGCTTCGCGCCGCCCGCGCCGCACTGACGACGGCCCAGCTCGATCTCGGTTATACCGAGATCATCGCGCCGGTTTCCGGCAAGGTAGGCAGGATCGAGATCACCGCCGGCAACCTTGTTGCCGCCGGCTCGACATCGCCTGCCCTGACGACGCTGGTTTCGGTCAACCCGATCTATGCCAGCTTCAACGCCAGCGAAGGAACGGTTGCGAAAGCGCTGTCCGAACTGCCGAAGACGACCGACGCCCTGCCCGCTCTGGAACAGATCCCGGTGGAAATCGGCACGCTTTCGGATGAAGGCACGCCGATCAAGGGCACGCTGCATCTCATCGACAACCAGGTGGATTCGGCAAGCGGCACCATCGGTGTGCGCGCCGTCTTCGAGAACCCTGATGGCAGGCTCATTCCCGGCCAGTTCGTTCGGGTTCGCATGGGTGAACCGAAGCCGGAAAACCGCATCGTCATCAGCGACCGCGCCATTGGCACGGATCAGGACAAGCGGTTCGTCTTCGTGGTCGATGCCGAAAACAAGGTGAGCTACCGCCAGATCAAGCCGGGCGCACCGGCCGATGGCCAGCGCATCATCGATAGCGGCCTTGCCGCCGGTGATACGATTGTTGTCAACGGCCTGCAGCGCATTCGTCCCGGTGCGACCATCGCACCACAAGCGGAAGACAAGGTTGCTGCTTCGCAGTAACCCTCCTCTTTGATCAGTAAGCGTCCCGCGCTTTCGCGAGACGCCCCTTCAGACAGAACCGGCCTTCACCGGCGGCAGAAAAGCCGCCGGAACGGCCTTTGCATTCCAAAATATACCCGGAGAGGGACTGGATATGAATATTTCCAGATTTTTTGTCGATAGGCCGGTCTTCGCCGGTGTTCTATCGATCCTGATCGTGGTGGCGGGCCTTCTCGGCATGCGCGCCCTTCCGATTTCCGAATATCCGGAAGTCGTTCCGCCATCCGTCGTCGTCCGCGCCACCTATCCCGGCGCGAACCCGGCCGTTATCGCCGAAACCGTCGCCACGCCGCTTGAAGAACAGATCAACGGCGTCGAGGACATGCTCTATATGGGCAGTCAGGCGACGTCCGACGGCGTGCTGACGCTGACCGTCACCTTCAAGCTCGGCACCGATCCCGACAAGGCGCAGCAGCTGGTGCAGAACCGCGTGTCGCAGGCCGAACCGCGCCTGCCGGCGGAAGTCCGCGCACTCGGCATCACCACCGTCAAAAGCTCGCCCGACTTCATCATGGTCGTCAACCTCGTCTCGAAGACAGATGCCTATGACATCACCTATCTGCGCAACTATGCAACGCTGAACGTCAAGGACCGGCTCGCCCGTATCGAAGGCGTCGGCCAGGTTCAGGTCTTCGGCGCGGGTGACTATTCCATGCGCGTCTGGCTCGATCCGCAGAAGGTTGCCGAGCATGATCTCGCCGCCAGCGACGTCTCGGACGCCATCCGCCAGCAGAACGTGCAGGCCGCAGCCGGCGTTATCGGTGCCTCCCCAAGCCCGAACGGCGTCGACCTGCAGCTCAACGTCAATGCCCAGGGCCGTCTGACCACGCCGGAAGAATTCGGCAACATCATCGTCAAGAGCGGCGCCAACGGTGAAATCACCCGCCTGCGCGATGTCGCCCGCATCGAACTCGGTGCGGCCGATTACACTCTGCGCTCGCTCCTCGACGGCGAACCCGCCGTCGCTGTCGCCGTGCTGCAGGCCCCGGGCTCCAACGCCATCGAAATCGCCGACAATGTCCGTGCCACCATGGACAATCTGCAGCTGGCGATGCCGGATGGCGTAAAATACGAGATCGTCTACGACACGACGAAATTCGTACGCTCCTCCATCGAAAAGGTTGTCGACACACTCCTCGAGGCCGTTGGCCTCGTGGTTCTTGTCGTCATCCTCTTCCTGCAGACCTGGCGCGCATCGATCATTCCGCTGATCGCCGTTCCGGTCTCGATCATCGGCACTTTCGCCGTCATGTATGCCTTCGGTTTCTCCATCAACGCGTTGACGCTGTTCGGGCTCGTGCTCGCCATCGGCATCGTGGTGGATGACGCAATCGTGGTCGTCGAAAACGTCGAGCGAAACATCGAAAACGGACTGTCACCGCGTGACGCCACCTACAAGGCGATGCGTGAAGTCTCCGGCCCGATCATCGCCATTGCGCTGGTTCTGGTCGCCGTCTTCGTGCCGCTCGCCTTCATCTCAGGCCTTTCCGGACAGTTCTACCGGCAGTTTGCGCTGACCATCGCCATCTCCACCGTCATTTCGGCGATCAACTCACTGACGCTGTCGCCCGCTCTTGCAGCCCTGCTGCTGAAGGAACATGGCGCGCCGAAAGACTGGCTGACCCGCGTCATGGACCGGCTTTTCGGCTGGTTCTTCCGTGGCTTCAACCGCGCCTTCGGGGCCGCCTCCAATGGCTACGGCAAAACCGTGGGCGGTCTGGTAACGCGCAAAAGCCTGGTGATGATGGTCTATATGGCGCTGGTCGCGGCCACCTACAGCATGTTCAGCACCGTTCCGAGCGGCTTCGTGCCGGCGCAGGACAAGCAGTATCTGATCGGTTTTGCCCAGCTTCCTGATGGAGCAACACTTGACCGCACGGAAAGCGTCATCAAGCGGATGAGCGACATCGCCCTTGAACAGCCGGGCGTCAGCCACGCCATCGCTTTCCCCGGCCTGTCGATCAACGGCTTCACCATCGGCTCCAACTCGGGCATCGTCTTTGCGGTTCTTGACGACTTCGAAAACCGCAAGACGCCGGAACTGTCGGGCGGCGCCATCGCCATGCAGCTGAACCAGAAATATGCAGGCATTCAGGATGCCTTCATCGCCATGTTCCCGCCGCCGCCGGTCAACGGTCTCGGCCAGACGGGCGGCTTCAAGCTGCAGATCGAGGATCGTGCCGGTTACGGTTACCAGACGCTCGATGAAGCGACAAAGGCGGTGATCGCCAAGGCATATCAGACGCCGGAGCTGGCGGGTATCTTCTCCAGCTTCCAGATCAATGTGCCCCAGCTCTTCGCCGACCTCGACCGCGCCAAGGCCGAGCAGCTGGGCGTTTCCGTCAGCGACGTCTTCCAGACGTTGCAGATCTATCTCGGTTCGCTCTATGTCAACGACTTCAACGCCTTCGGGCGGACATACAGCGTGCGTGTGCAGGCAGACGCGCAGTTCCGCGCCCATGCGGAAGATATCGGCCGCCTGAAGGTACGCTCCGCAACAGGTCAGATGATCCCGCTGTCGACGCTGCTGAAGGTGGATGCGACGACGGGACCGGAACGCACCAACCGTTATAACGGCTTCCTTGCGGCCGACATAAACGGCGGCCCGGCACCGGGTTACTCCTCGGGACAGGCGCAGGCGGCGATTGAAAAAATCCTCGCTGAAACCCTGCCTGCCGGAATTGACTACGAGTGGACGGACCTGACCTACCAGCAAATTCTGGCCGGCAACTCCAGTATCGTCGTGTTCCCGCTGGCGCTGCTGCTGGTCTATCTCGTCCTGGCTGCGCAATATGAAAGCCTGACACTGCCGATCGCGATCATTCTGATCGTGCCACTCGGTGTGCTGGCAGCCCTGACCGGCGTCTGGCTGACGGGAGGGGATAACAACATCTTTACGCAGATCGGCCTTGTCGTCCTTGTGGGCTTGTCGGCGAAGAACGCGATCCTGATCGTGGAATTCGCCCGCGAGCTGGAATTCGAGGGACGAACGCCGCTTCAGGCAGCGGTCGAGGCAAGCCGGCTTCGCCTTCGCCCGATCCTGATGACCTCACTCGCCTTCATCATGGGCGTGGTGCCGCTGGTCATCTCCACCGGTGCGGGTGCGGAAATGCGCGCCGCCATGGGTGTCGCGGTGTTCTCCGGCATGATCGGCGTGACGTTCTTCGGCATCTTCATGACACCAGTCTTCTACGTGCTGGTGCGCAAGCTCTCCGGCAACCGCCCGCTCATCCAGCACAAGCAGGAAGAACCGGCCAATTCGGACTACAAGCTCGAAAAGGCCGGCTGAAACCAGACCTCCCATCCACCGCAACCTTCGACGCAAGCCCGCCGCGCATCCCCGATGCGCGGCGTTTTTCATGGTCCGAAAGGTCTGTGAGAATTTCCTGAAATCGAATCTGTTTCAAATACTTAAGCGTCATAGGTGCCTATATTGTGCGGCATTGAAACTGCCAGAAATCAATATATCCGCTTCAGGGTAAAGGCGGAGCAAGAAACAGTCCTATTTTATGCTTTGTATTTTGTGGTAATTTCAAGAAAAGGGTGATTCGGACTAAATGATTTAGTTCAGGGGCTGCATGATGGAGCAGGATGACGAAAGCTGGGCAACGACCGTTGCCTATTCGATAGTGATGCATGAAGGTCTTGATCTCGCGCTTTCAGCGCAGAATCTGGACAGGGGCAAAACCAGAAACAACCGTGAACGGTTGATGGAAGCCATTCGCACGTCGTTGCTGGAAGCCCGCTCGCGCAGCCACCTGACGGCGGCGCAACGCCTTTAAACTCGGCTAGACTCCGAACATGCGCGCTTTCGCAACCGGCTCAGACCGGAAGCAGGTCAGTCCGGATTGCGGCCTTCAGCGGCAGATGATCCGAGGCGATGCGCGCCAGCGCGCTGTCATGCGCCTCCACCTGCTCGATCAGCCCCTCGCGATTGGCAATGATCCTGTCGAGCGCCAGCACCGGCAGATTGGACGGAAAGCTCGGCACGGCGGGTGGCAGGACGCCGAAAGCGTCCCTGAACGTATTGAGCGACGAACCGTTGCCGAGACGCCATTCATTCAGGTCTCCCATAAGAATGGTCGCACATTCATCGCGCGCGTCCAGAAGTCCGATAAGCGCCTTCGCCTGCTGGGCGCGGGAATGTCTCAACAGGCCGAAATGCGCGGCGATGATGCGCAGCGTGCCACCGCTCTTCAGGTCGAGTTCCACGACAAGCGCACCGCGCGGCTCGAGCCCCGGCAATTTCAATGTATGAACGTCCCGGACCGCACCTTCCCGGAACAGCACGACATTGCCGTGCCATCCATGCGCCTTGACGCCTGCCTGTACGGGCACGGGAACGAGCCCGCTTTCCCGCTCCAGCCGGGCAAGATCGAGCAGGCCCGTTCGCTCGCCGAAACGGCTGTCCGCTTCCTGCAACGCGATGATGTCCGCGCCGATTTCCTGAATGACGCGGCTGGTGCGATCCGGATCGAACTTGCGGTCGCGGCCCACACATTTATGCACATTGTAGGAAGCGATGACGGGGAATGAATGATCTTTTCCCGCCTGCACCGCATTCTGCCGCTGGCGACGGTCGCGGAGCGACTGCATGACGAAGGCGGGCAAACTGCTGTTCGCCGCCAGAGCCGTTTTTTCGCTGTTCAGCAAACCGTTTTTCTTCACGCTGCAATGCCTCCGACTAAAGATAGGGCGAAGCGAGCCAAAGGACACGCTCCACTAAACGGACAACGAATGGCCGCGCATTCAGTTCGCTCAGCCGGACAGGTAAAGCGGTTGCCCTCGCATCGCGGATGCGGTTTCCGATCGCCGCGGCGAATTCCTTATCCATGACTTCGAGATCGATCTCGAAGTTCAGCCGCAGGGAACGCGGATCGAGGTTGGAAGAACCGATATAGGTCCAGCACCCGTCAATCACCAGAAGCTTGGAATGGTTGAAAGCTCCCGTTGCCCGCCAGATGCGGCAGTAATTCTTCAGCATCTGGTCGAACTGCGCCGTCATCGCCCTGTCCACCAGCACCAGATTGTTGCTTTGCGGCACGATGATATCCACCACGACCCCCCGCCTCGCTGCGGTAATGAGTGCCGAAATAAGCTCCCGATCGGGGAGAAAATAGGGCGACATGATGAGAATGGAGGAGCGGGCGACGGAAAACGCACCCATCAGCATCTTGTGACTGGTCTCGATGCTCCTGTCCGGCCCGGAGGAGGATACCCGGGCGACGATCTGCGATCCCGGCACACCATCGGGAATGGCGATGTCCCAGACGGGCGTATCAAGAAGCTCCCCCGTCGTGAACCGCCAGTCCTCTGCCGCGATGGAGAAAAAATCCGATACCACCGGGCCGCTGATCCTGAAATGGGTGTCGTGCGACTGTTTTTCGCCGCCGAATTCCAGTGTGAAACCCTCGCGGATATTCATGCCGCCGCTAAAGGCAATGCGTCCGTCCACCACGAGAATCTTGCGGTGGGTCCGCAGATTGGCATAGGGCAGCCGAAGCCCCATGATGACATTGCCGTTGAAGACATCCGCGACGATGCCCTTTTCCCTGAGCGTCGGCAGAATGCTCGGTACGGAATAACGCGCACCCACGGCATCGATGAGCACCCTGACTTCAACGCCGCGAAACTTCGCCCTTTCGAGCGCCGCCACAAAGCGCGCACCGATCCTGTCATTGTCGAAAATATATGTTTCGAGAATGATCGACCGCTTCGCCTCCCCGATCGCTTCCAGCATGGCGGCATAAGCGACATCGCCGGTCACAAGCGGCTCGATTGTGTTTCCCGTTGTCAGCGCATGGCGCGTCACCCGGTCACCCAGCGTCTTCATCGCCTCGAAACGGCGTCCGAACCGCGCGGCGATGAGTTCGCCGCTCGCATCGAGACGCGCCACGCGATCCATGATCTCGTCCATCATGAAGGATCGCTGCTGGGTGATGTTGGACCGGCGAATGCGGTTGATGCCGGCAATGGCATAGATGACGGCACCGACAATCGGCGACAGGACGATGACGCCGACCCAGCCAAGCGCCGAGCGGACCTCCTCCTTCGTCATGGTTGCATGCACGGCTGCCACTGTTCCCATCAAAATGGAGAGAACGGCAAGGATATGCGGCCAATAGGCGATGACGAGATCGAGCATGATGCAACTATAGGGCATCGGGCCGAAAAGTGTATCGCGGTTTTCGGAAAACCCGATACCTGAACGGAATGGTTGAGCGATTTGTCTGTCCAGCGATCACAACCCGGCGATGCAGACGCGGTCGGTGAGCGGACTGCAGGCTTCCCGCCCATCCTTTTGCGGGACAGACCCTTGCGGGATTAACGGTGGAAACCGGCCTTGCGATATGTCATGAGAGCGCATCTTGATCTTTAGGCAGGGGTTCTTGCGGGCTTTCTGCGATGTTTGAAAGCAAGAAGGCCGTGATGCAGGAAAATACCCAAGGCGCTGTTATCGTCATTTCCAGCCACGTCATGCGTGGTTCCGTCGGCAATCGCGCAGCGGTCTTTGCGCTGGAGACGCTGGGTTATCCGGTCTGGGCCGTGCCCACCATCGTCATGCCCTGGCACCCCGGCCACGGCCCCTCCACGCGGATGCGCTTTCAGGACGACGACTTCGACAAGGCCATGACCGATCTTGAAAACGCCAAATGGATTGGCGAGGTCAAGGCCGTTCTGACCGGTTATTTCGGAAGCGCAGCACAGGTGCGCGCCGTTGCAAGGTTGATCCGCAATCTGAAGGAAAAGAACCCGGCGCTGATTTATGCCTGCGACCCGGTCATGGGCGATCTGGGCGGGCTTTACATTCCCCTTGAGACCGCCGAAGCCATCCGCGATCATCTCATCCCGCTTGCGACCGTCGCGACCCCGAACCGCTACGAACTGGCGTGGATGAGCGGCGCCGAGCTTGAAACCAACAATGCCATCATGGATGCGGCGCTCGCACTCGGGCCGCCGAAAATGCTGGTCACCTCGGCCGTGCCGATGATGGCGGGCGGCACCGGCAATCTTTATCTCAGCGGCCGGCACGCCCTGCTTGCCGAACACCGCGCCATCGAGAATGCGCCGAACGGGCTTGGTGACCTCATGTCCGCGCTGTTCCTCGCCCGCCTGCTCGAAGGCCTGGATGATGAAAAGGCGTTGCAGCTGGCCACCGCCAGTGTGTTCGAAATTCTGGCCCGCACGAAAAAACGCGAGATGAACGAACTGACGCTTGAGACCGATTCTTCAAGTCTTTCCACACCCATGGCCATGGTGCAGATGCGTCATCTCTTGCATCCTTCACGCAGCAAGCGCAAATAGCGCTTCAGGAATTGGTCTTCAACGCACCAGGTTCGCCCCGTGATCTTGGTCCAAGCATAACGGTACTGCGATAGATGAAAGATTTTCCGGAAACCCTTCTCAACGGCTACAAGAACTTCATGAGCGGTCGCTATGTCGATGAACGCGAAAGATACCGCGTTCTGGCCGACACCGGACAGAAACCGCAGACCCTGTTCATTGCCTGTTGTGACTCCCGCTCGGCGCCGGAAACCATTTTCGACTGCGGACCGGGAGAGCTTTTCGTCGTCCGCAACGTCGCCAACATGGTGCCGCCCTTCGAGCCGGACGGGCAGTACCACGCCACTTCGGCGGCCATCGAATATGCCGTTCAGGTTCTGAAGGTGAAGGATATCGTTGTCATGGGCCACGGCCGCTGCGGCGGCATTCAGGCCGCACTCGATCCCAATCTCGAACCCCTGTCGCCGGGCGACTTCATCGGCAAATGGATGAACATGGTCAAGTCGGCCGCCGAGCAGATCCAGAGCAACGATGTCATGACCGCGTCGGAGCGCCAGACGGCGCTGGAACGGGTTTCCATCCGCAACTCCATCGCCAATCTGCGCGGCTTCCCCTTCGTCAAGGCGCAGGAAACCGCCGGCAAGGTCAAGCTGCATGGCGCTTGGTTCGATATTTCGACCGGCGAATTGTGGGTGATGGACGGCAAGACAGGTGATTTTCGTCGCCCGGATCTGTGAAAACAGGTTTTTGGTTGAAAGAACGACAGGATCGTATCAGCCGCAAGTCCAACGGCTACCAACCTCTCCTTCGTCATCCTCGGGCTTGACCCGAGGATCCACAACCTGATGCGCGACGGATCCTCGGGTCAAGCCCGAGGATGACGTCGATTATGCGGGAGACTTTTGCCGGACGCGCCGTGGCTGGATGCCGGATCTAGTCCGGCATGACGAAAGTGGGCCTTATTCCTTGGAAAGCAGCCTTATTGGCCGTCGATCGCCTTGCCGATGAAGGCGATGGCCTGCTGATAGACGCTTGCAGCGTTCCAGCCCTGGATGGCCGCATAATTTGCCTGTCCCTGCTGATAGCCAGCGCCGCGCTGCCAGCCATGGCCGACAAGGAAATTGGCTGTGGAAGCCAGCGCATCAGCGCGCGAACCGACGAGATCGATCCGTCCGTCGCGGTCGAAATCGACGCCGTAACGGACGACGTTCAACGGCAGGAACTGCGTCTGGCCGATTTCACCATGGGCTGCACCCTTGGCGTTGACGTTCAGCGAGCCGCTGCCAACCAGCTTCAGGGCTGCATAGAGCTGCTCGGTGAAATAATCCGAACGGCGGCAGTCGAAGGAAAGCGTTGCAACGGCGGAAAGCGTGTGCTGGTTGCCCATGAAGCCGCCGAAGCCGGTTTCCATGCCCCAGATGGCGAGCAGCGGGCCGGCCGGCACGCCGTAGGCTCTTTCGATCGAGGCGAAGAGAGAGGCGTTGTTCTTCTTCATGGTCTTGCCGCGCGAAATGATCGTCTGACCGCCGCGCTTCTGCATGAACTGTTCGAAGGACAGCTTGAAGCTGTGCTGGCCGCGATCGGCGCTGATAGTGGCCCGGTTGTAGGAAACACCGGCGAAAGCGCGATCAAGCACCGAAGCGCTGACGCCGCGGCCCACCGCCTCCTGCTTGAAGGCGCCGACCCAGGCCTCAAACCCTGCCGAAGTATTGCCGCATTGCGCAGCCAGAACCGGCGTCGCTGCCAAAACCGAGACCATGGCCACACCAGCCAGGATTGCCTTCATTGCCCGCATCAAAATCTGCCTTCGATATCCTTTGGGGAATTCATCCCGAGAACAAAAACGTCACCGCTGTATGAATTCAGGTGCCAAAATTGCCTTTTGGCGGCCTAAATTGCCTTTCGGCAGCAAGGCCTGCAAATAAACTGGCCGTGATCGTCACCAATCAGAAAACCCGCCTGCCCCACACAGAACAGACGGGTTATACTTAACGAACCTTAAAAAATGGTATCAGGCAGCCGCCTTGCGGGGCTTGATGAGACCACGATTGACCAGCAGTTCGGCGATCTGGATGGCGTTGAGTGCTGCACCCTTGCGCAGATTGTCCGAAACGACCCAGATGTTGAGGCCGTTTTCGACCGTTGCATCCTCGCGGATACGCGAAATATAGGTCGCGTCCTCACCGGCAGATTCAACCGGGGTGATGTAGCCGCCATCCTCGTGCTTGTCGATGACGAGGCAACCCGGCGCTTCGCGCAGGATATCGCGCGCCTGATCGGCGGTGATCTCGTTTTCGAACTCGATGTTGACCGATTCCGAGTGGCCGATGAAGACGGGAACGCGCACGGCCGTGCAGGTCACCTTGATCTTCGGATCGAGCATCTTCTTGGTTTCAGCCAGAACCTTCCACTCTTCCTTGGTATAACCGTCTTCCATGAAGACATCGATATGCGGAATGACGTTGAAGGCGATGCGCTTGGTGAACTTCTTGGTTTCGACCGGATCGGCCACGAAGACGGCGCGGGTCTGCTGGAACAGCTCGTCCATGCCTTCCTTGCCGGCGCCGGAAACAGACTGATAGGTGGAGACAACGACGCGCTTGATCTTGGCGAAGTCATGCAGCGGCTTCAGCGCGACAACGAGCTGGGCCGTGGAGCAATTCGGGTTGGCGATGATGTTCTTGCGGGTAAAGCCCTCGACGGCATCGGCATTAACTTCCGGCACGATCAGCGGAACGTCCTGATCATAGCGCCATGCGGAAGAGTTATCGATGACAACGCAGCCCTGCTGGCCGATCTTCGGCGACCACTTCTTGGAAATCTCGCCGCCGGCCGACATCAGGCAAATATCCGTGTCGGAAAAATCGTAATTTTCGAGGTTGGCAACCTTCAGCGTGCGGTCGCCATAGGAGACTTCCGTGCCCTGCGAGCGGGAGGAGGCAAGCGGCACGACTTCATCTGCGGGAAAACCACGTTCGGCCAGGATATTGAGCATTTCGCGACCGACATTGCCGGTGGCGCCTACAATTGCAACTTTGAAACCCATGATCAAGCTCTCTTTCTGTCTCTCCTCTTTTGGGTGAGGTGGGAACCCGCATCGCATTGCGGCTTCCTCGATCCCCAGCCAAACCGGGGAGAGAGCGGTGGCCAGAGACGTTAGACGGTTTTAATCGTCGTTTTGGCCGTAATTCGGATAGAATAAGAAAGACGCGGATCATCGCCGGCGGATTGTGCCGGTCCTTCCATGACAATCATGTCTGCAACATGCCTGCGCAAGGTGATGCTCCTTCTTCGCGAGAAGCTATTAGAAGGTTTCTCTGTTGTGTCAAGAAAAAAGGCATGTCCCGGGCCACCCGGCGCGAAGATGCAAAAACCGCCCTGCGACATTTTTGCACGTTATACATTAGACTAAAGTCATAATCCGAAAGCATCGCTCTTATTGGGGTTAATTTTCTGTCACTCTGATGTCATGCGCATTGCACCCTCAAGGGGGAGTCCGGAGGAGAGACAGGGCTCCGCAATGCGCTCATTTGACATCTGTGGAGGACAGACAATGGCAAACGTTGCAGCCGTGAGCGGCGCCGCCCGTCCCATGACGGGTGAGGAGAAGAAGGTGATTTTCGCCTCTTCTCTCGGAACAGTCTTCGAATGGTACGATTTCTATCTGTACGGCTCGCTCGCGATCTATATCGGCGCGAACTTCTTCAGTCAGTATCCGGAAACGACACGTAATATCTTCGCGCTTCTGGCCTTTGCCGCGGGCTTCCTCGTGCGCCCCTTCGGCGCGCTGGTGTTCGGCCGTCTGGGTGACATTGTCGGCCGTAAATATACCTTCCTGATCACCATTCTCATCATGGGCGTTTCGACCTTCCTCGTCGGTGTCCTGCCCGGTGCATCCCAGATCGGCATCGCAGCCCCGATCATCCTGATCGTCCTGCGCATGCTTCAGGGTCTGGCGCTCGGCGGCGAATATGGCGGTGCCGCCACTTACGTGGCCGAACACGCCCCGAATGGCCGCAGGGGTTATTACACCTCCTGGATCCAGACGACGGCGACGCTCGGCCTGTTCCTGTCGCTGGTGGTCATTCTCGGCGTGCAGTTCGCACTCGGCAAGGAAGCCTTCGCCGCCTGGGGCTGGCGCATTCCCTTCCTCGTCTCCGTTCTGCTGCTCGGCGTATCGGTCTGGATTCGTCTGAAAATGAACGAATCCCCCGCCTTCAAGAAGATGAAGGAAGAGGGCAAGACCTCCAAGGCCCCGCTCAGCGAAGCCTTCGGCCAGTGGAAAAACGCCAAGATCGCCCTGCTTGCCCTCGTCGGCGCCGTCATCGGTCAGGCCGTCGTCTGGTACACAGGCCAGTTCTACGCGCTGTTCTTCCTGCAGAGCATTCTGAAAGTGGACGGCCAGTCCGCCAACATCATGGTCGCGGCAGCGCTCATCCTCGGCACGGGCTTCTTCGTGCTCTTCGGCTGGCTTTCCGACAAGATCGGCCGCAAGCCGATCATCATGGCCGGCCTCGTTCTCGCTATGCTGACCTACTTCCCGCTGTTCAAGGCGCTCACCTGGGCGGGCAACCCGGCACTTGCGCAAGCACAGGCCAGCGTTCGCGCCACCGTGACTGCCGCTCCGGGTGACTGCAAGTTCCAGTTCAACCCGACAGGCACGGCGAAATTCACCACATCCTGCGATATCGCCACCTCGTTCCTGACTCGCAACTCCGTTCCCTATGACGTCGTTGCTGGAGCGGCCGGCGAGCCGGCGAGCGTCAAGATCGGCGACGCCACCATCGCCAGCTACGACGCCATCGCAGCCGGCGCGGATGCTTCCGCGAAGGACAAGGCCTTCCAGAAGCAGGTCAACATCGCATTGCATGACGGCGGCTACCCGCTGGTGCGCGGCGCAGCACAGGTGCCGGACGCGAAACTGGATGCCTTCATCGCCGCCAACCCGGAACTCAACCTCAATGCGGTAGCCGTTCGTGCCGCCGACAAGAAGATGGTTGCGACCGACAAGCTGGTGGCGGACAAGCTGCTGACGCCGGCCGAGACCGCCGGAGCGGCGGAAATGGCCGTCTACACGATTGCCGGCGGTGGCACCTTCGCCATGGTCGCCGATCCGGCCGCCGTGAACTGGGTCGTCATCATCGCGGTTCTGACCGTCCTCGTCATCTATGTGACGATGGTCTACGGCCCAATCGCGGCGCTGCTGGTCGAACTGTTCCCGACCCGCATCCGCTATTCCGGCATGTCGCTGCCCTATCACATCGGCAACGGCTGGTTCGGCGGCCTTCTGCCCGCCACCGCCTTTGCGATGAGCGCGGCGAAGGGCGATATTTACTATGGTCTCTGGTATCCGATCGTTTTTGCGGGCATCACGCTGGTCGTCGGCCTGCTGTTCCTGCCGGAAACCAAGGATCGCGACATCCACACCATGGATTGAACCACGTCCTGACGGACATTTTCGGAACCCGGCGCACAGGTGCCGGGTTCTTTTATTGCGCCACACGCAGCGATATCGAATGAACTGTCGCAGGGGGCTGTCATTGCGTCGCAGGCAAGACAAAATCAATATGGAGACAAAGCCCCCCTGAATAGGTTATGACCCCCCTGTATTTTCAGGCAGAGGGAGAGCCATTTTGAAGATCGGGACGCCTAAGGAATTATATGAGGGCGAAGCGCGCGTCGGTATGACGCCCGACAGCGCCCAGGCATTGCAGAAACTCGGATATGATTGCATCCTCGAAACCGGAGCAGGCAAGGCGGCGGGATTTTCCGACGACGCCTATCGCGCCGCCGGTGTAACAATCGTCGACAGCGCCGATGCGCTTTACGCCGGTTCTGACATCATCGCCAAGGTTCGTCCGCCGGAAACGTCGGAGATTGATCGCCTGTCTTCGGACAAGACGCTGATCTCGTTCTTCTACCCAGCCCAGAACAAGGACCTTCTGGAACAGGCGAAGGAAAAGGGCGCAAATGTCATCGCCATGGACATGGTGCCGCGCATTTCCCGCGCCCAGAAGATGGACGCGCTGTCCTCCATGGCCAATATCGCCGGTTATCGCGCGGTCATCGAGGCCGGCAATAATTTCGGCCGCTTCTTCACCGGTCAGGTCACCGCCGCCGGCAAGGTGCCGCCCGCCAAGGTGCTCGTCATCGGCGCAGGTGTTGCCGGTCTCGCCGCCATCGGCACGGCCACCTCGCTCGGCGCCATCACCTATGCCTTCGACGTTCGCCCTGAAGTGGCCGAACAGATCGAATCCATGGGCGCCGAATTCGTCTATCTCGATTTCGCCGACCAGCAGCAGGATGGCGCCGCCACCGGCGGTTACGCCGCCCCCTCCTCGCCGGAATTCCGCGAGAAGCAGCTCGAAAAATTCCGCGAGCTTGCACCGCAGATCGATATCGTCATCACCACGGCGCTGATCCCGGGCCGTGACGCCCCGAAACTGTGGCTCGCCGACATGGTGGCGATGATGAAGCCGGGTTCCGTTATCATCGACCTCGCCGCCGAGCGCGGCGGCAATTGCGATCTCACGGTTCCCGACCAGCGTGTCGTTTCCGACAATGGCGTCATCGTCATCGGCTACACGGATTTCCCGAGCCGCATGGCCACACAGGCCTCGACGCTCTACTCCACCAACATCCGTCACATGATGACCGATCTGACGCCCGCCAAGGACGGCAAGCCGGTTCACAACATGGAAGACGATGTCATCCGTGGCGCGACGGTCACCTATCAGGGTGAAATTACCTTCCCGCCGCCGCCGCCGAAGATCCAGGCCATTGCCGCGCAGAAACCAAAGGAAAAAGCAAAGGAACTGACGCCGGAGGAAAAGCACGCCAAGGAACGCGCCGAGTTCAAGGCGCAGACGAAAAGCCAGGTCGGTCTGCTCGTCGCCGGTACTGCTGTCCTGCTTCTCGTCGGCCTTTATGCGCCGGCAAGTTTCATGAGCCATTTCATCGTCTTTGTGCTCGCCTGCTTTGTCGGCTTCCAGGTCATCTGGAATGTCAGCCACTCGCTGCATACACCGCTGATGGCGGTGACGAACGCGATTTCCGGCATCGTCATCATCGGCGCTCTGCTGCAGATCGGTTCCGGCAACTGGCTGGTGGTGATCCTCGCCTCGCTTTCCGTCCTGATCGCGACGATCAACATCGTCGGCGGTTTCCTCGTGACACGGCGCATGCTCGCCATGTTCCAGAAGTCCTGAGCCGTGTAGGGGACAGTTTATGACCATTGGTATCGTTTCCGCGGCCTATGTTGCCGCAGCCGTTCTTTTCATCCTTTCTCTCGGTGGTCTTTCCGGACAGGAAAGCGCCAAACGCGCCGTCTGGTACGGCATAACAGGCATGGGCCTTGCCGTTGTCGCCACCGTCTTCGGCCCTGAAATCAGCAAGGGCGTCGGGCAGTGGCTCGTCGTGCTGCTGATGCTGGCGGGCGGCTCCGTGCTCGGCTACTTCGTCGCAAGCCGCGTGCAGATGACCGAAATGCCGCAGCTTGTTGCAGCCCTTCACTCCTTCGTCGGTCTAGCCGCCGTTTTCATCGGCTTCAACGCCCATATCGAGGAAGCGCATGTCGCCTCGCTCGATGAGACCGCGCGTTCGTTGCTAACCGGCTTTTCCGCCATCCTCGCCCACAAGACGCCTGTTGAACTGGCGATCATGAAGGTCGAGGTCTTCCTCGGCGTCTTCATCGGCGCGGTCACCTTCACCGGCTCCGTCGTCGCCTTCGGCAAGCTTGCCGGCAAGGTGGACGGCAAGGCGAAGAAGCTGCCGGGCGGACATCTGCTCAATGCCGGCGCCGCGATCCTGTCGCTCGTGCTGCTCATCATGTATTGCAACGGCGCCGGTGCATGGACGCTGGTGCTGATGACGCTGGCCGCCTTCTTCATCGGCTATCACCTGATCATGGGCATCGGCGGCGCCGACATGCCGGTCGTCGTCTCGATGCTGAACAGCTATTCCGGCTGGGCGGCGGCAGCCATCGGCTTCACGCTTGGCAACGATCTGCTGATCGTGACGGGTGCGCTGGTCGGTTCCTCGGGTGCGATCCTGTCCTACATCATGTGCAAGGCGATGAACCGCTCCTTCGTCTCCGTCATCCTCGGCGGCTTCGGCGGCACCACGGGTCCGGCGATGGAAATCGATGGCGAACAGGTAGCGATCGATGCCGAAGGCGTTGCTTCGGCGCTGAACGACGCCGATAGCGTCATCATCGTTCCCGGCTACGGCATGGCGGTGGCGCAGGCGCAAAGCGCGGTGTCCGAACTGACCCGCAAGCTGCGCGCTGACGGCAAGACCGTGCGTTTCGCCATCCACCCGGTGGCAGGCCGTCTTCCCGGCCACATGAACGTGCTGCTCGCCGAGGCCAAAGTGCCTTACGACATCGTGCTGGAAATGGACGAGATCAACGACGACTTCCCCAATACCGACGTCGTCATCGTCATCGGCTCCAACGACATCGTCAATCCGGCCGCCCAGGACGATCCGAACTCGCCGATTGCCGGCATGCCGGTTCTGGAAGTGTGGAAGTCCAAACTGGTCATCGTCTCCAAGCGTGGCCAGGGCACGGGTTACTCCGGTATCGAGAACCCGCTGTTCTACAAGGACAATACCCGCATGTTCTACGGTGACGCCAAGAAGTCGATCAACGACCTTCTGCCGCTCATCAAGTAAAAGAAAAGGGCGTTTCCGGGAGGCCGGAAACGCCTTCGAATTTCTGAGAAACGACGATACGTTTCGTCCGTCATGCCGGAATTGATCCGGCATCCAGCCACGGCGCGTCTGCGCCGTGAAAAGAGCCCTACGCGATCAAGGACCTGATCGCGCTGGACCCCGGATCAAGTCCGGGGTGACGGTGTGCGGATGCTACGGCCGCGCCAAACGGAACCGTTCCACGGGAGTTTGTCGTAGACTGCCGCCACTTCCAACTTTCAAAGGACCGCGCTCAAAGTACCCGGTAACGCCGGTTGAAATACATCAGCGCCTCATCACCTTCATTGATCTTCATATCCACAACCTCGCAGATCAGAATATCATGCGTGCCGCCATCATGCGCCTCGCGGATGCGGCAATCGAAGGAAACGAGCGCGTCCTCCAGAACCGGAGCGCCGGTTTCAAGCACACCCCAGCTGCCAGCGGCGAAACGCTCTTCCGCAGGCGTCTTGCCGCCGAAGAGCGTGCTCAGCACCTCGTGTTTTGAAGCAAGCGTATTGACGCAGATGACGCCGTTGGTCTTCACCACCTTATACGCGGAGGCATTGCGGTTGAGGCAGACGAGAAGCGTGGGCGGATTGTCGGAAACGCTGCAAACCGCCGTCGCTGAAAAGCCCGCCCGGCCTGCCGCACCATCCGTGGTGACGATATTGACCGCCGCACCGAGCCGCGCCATGGCGTTTCTGTATTCGAGGCTGCGCTGCTGTGCAGTCTTCGTCTCCATATCCGCTTCCTTTTCAAGAGACATCATCTGCATCTAAACTATCCTTCCTTAACAGGCCCTCAAGCCAGGACACAGGCCTCTTCAAAGCCAAGGCGCGGCAGGCGACCGAAGAGTTTCGACGGATCGCCATAGCCGAGATTGATCAGGAAATTGGACTTCCACGTCGTGCCTGCGAAAAACGCCGCATCCACCTTGCCTTTGTCGAAACCGGACATTGCCCCGGTATCCAGTCCCAAGGAGCGGGCTGCTAGGATGAGATAACCCGCCTGTAGCGTGGCATTACGGAAGGCCGTTTCCTCGGCCACATCAGGGCTGGAGGTAAACCACGAACGCGCGTCGGCATGTGGAAACAGCACCGGCAGTTTCTCGTAAAATTCGCGGTCGATGGCAGCGATCACGGTGACGGGTGCTGCCATGGTCTTTTCAAGATTGCCCGAAGACAGCGCTGGCCGCAGTTTTTCTTTCGCTTCCTGGCTACGCACGAACACGAAACGCCCCGGCGAGCAATTGGCCGAGGTCGGACCCATCTTCGTCAGATCGTAAAGCTCTCTCAGAGTCTCGTCGCCGACCGGCCTGTCAGCCCAGCCATTATGGGTGCGCGCCGCGGTGAAAAGTGCTGCAAGTGCCTTGTCGTCGAGTGCTGTCGTCATTGTCCTGGAAATCCCGTCAGAATGTTCGTGTTGCCGGTAGCAGAAACTGCAAAAGCCGAGCGTTGAAAAGGTCAGCTTCGGTAATATTGACCGCATGCGCCCCAAAATCGAGAAGGCAGAGTTCGCCCTGCGGCAAACCCTCAGCGAGACGCATGGAGCGGGTGTAGGGCACCAGAAGATCGTCTTTCGTGCCCACCACTAGCGCCGGATTGCCGATCTCGCCAAGGCGGGTATCCACATCGAAGGCCCTCAGCGCCGCGATGCGCCGAAGCACATTCGCCCTGCCCTGAAAATGCGCAACGCCATGGGCATCGTCCCGCGCCAGCCGCTCCTGATGTTTCGACATCCACGCGGCCGGATAGAGAAACAGCGGCTGGGCTTTCACGAAAGCCTCGACACCGGATTTCTCCAGAAGCTCGATCCGCACATCGAAGCAGCGCCCGGAATGCGGATCGGCCTTGCTCCAGGCATTGATCAGAACAAGCCTGTCGACAAGGCCGGGCCGGCGCAGCGCGATATCGAGGCCGATCAGACCACCAAGCGCATGACCCATGAAGTGGAATTTATCGAGGTCCAGCGCCGAAGCGATTTCCAGCACATCATCCGCCATCGCCGATATGCCGCCCTCCAGCGGCACCTCGCCACCGGTCCTGCCGGTTCCGCGATGGTCGTAGGTGACGATCCGGAAATGATCGGAAAGGGCTTCGATCTGCGGCGTCCAATAGGCGCCCGATCCGCCCAGCCCCGATGACAGCAGGATTGTGGGCGCCCCAGGATCAGTCCGGCCATGAACCTCGAAATGCATCATCTGCCGTTTCGCCCTATTTGCCGATATGGGCGACGGTGGCGATTTCCACCAGAGCATCAGGCTTTACCAGGCCGCACTGGATGCAATAACGCGCCGGCTTGTCGCCGGGGAAATATTCGGCATAGACCGTGTTGACGGCCTGGTAGTTCGCCCAGTCGGTGATGAAGATATGGTTCATCGTCACGTCCTCCATCGTGCCGCCGGCGGTCTCGATGACGGACTTGATGGTCTCCAGAACATGGCGGGTCTGCGCGCTGGCATCGCCCACATGCACGACATTATTGTCCTTGTCGAAGGGCAGCGTACCGGAAACATAAACCACGCCATCGGCAAGGGTTCCCGGCGAAAAGGGAGCGATGGGTTTGCTGGTGCCGGCGGGCACGACGATCTTCTTCGGCATTTCGTTCTCCTCTTGTGGTTGGATATCAAGCGCTGACGGGTGCGGCCTGCGAGATGACGCCGCAGAAATCATTGACGGTGGCGACCCAGCCGAAAAACTTCTCGACATTGTAGACCGTCGCCTGCTGGATATAGTCAGGACCGAGATGATGCGTGGCATCCTCCAGCATCACCCCGAAATATTCGAGATGGAAGGCGTCGCGCAGCGAGCTTTCGACGCAGACATTGGTGGCGATGCCGACGAAGACCAGATTGCGGATGCCGCGAGCGCGCAGCACGCTGTCCATATTGGTGTTGAAGAACCCGCTGTAACGCGTCTTCGGCACCAAGATATCGCCGGGCTGCGGCTGCAACTCGTCGACAATGGCATAGTCCCACGTGCCCTTGGCCAAGAGCTGGCCCTGCAGTTCCGGCCTTTTGCGCATCGTCTTCAGCGCATTGGACTTGTGCCAGTTGGGCGAACCCGGCCCGCCCGCCTCGACATAGTCCTTGTCCCAGCCATTCTGGAAATAAATGACCTGAACGCCAGCCGCCCGCGCCGCATCCAGCGTCCTCTTGATGTTGGCGATGGTGCCCTTGGCCCCGGAAATGTCGAACCCGGCAAGGTCGACATAACCGCCCTCGGTCGAATAGGCGTTCTGCATGTCGACCACGACAACGGCGGTCTCGCTGGGCTTGAGGGTGATCGGCTCCGGCCGGGCGGGAAGCGTCACGCTTTCCGAACGGCTTTCCGGCCCCTTGTAACCCGCCACGACGGCTTCACTCATTCCGCTGCCTCCAGTTCGGCCAGAACATGCTTGCGGCTCTTCATCAGCGGCTGCACATATTTGCCGAATTTTTCGACGCCTTCGAGGAAGTCGTCAAAGGTCAGCATCACGCCGCCCGTTCCCGGCACTTCGCTCATCTCGTCCAGCATGGCCGCCACTTCCTCATAGGAGCCGATCAGCGTTCCCATGTTGATATTGACCGCCGAGACGGGATTGGACATGTGCCGGACATTGGTGTCGGAGCCGGATTTGGTATCGACAGCGCTTTGCAGGCCGAGCCACTTGATCGCATCCTCATCGGCACCCGCCTTGTAATGCTCCCATTTCGCCCAGGCATCCTCGGATTTTTCCTCGGCAAGCACCATCGTCAACACGACGGATTTAACCTCGCGGCCAGTCTTTACCGTTGCCGCCAGCAGCCGCTCATTGGTGGGGGCGAAAGCTTTCGGCGTATTGACGCCGACACCGAAGCAGAAGCTGTAATCGGCAAACTTGGCCGAAAACGCCATGCCAGAGTTGGAGGAACCGGCGCAGATGAGTTTGACGTCGCCCTGCGGCACCGGCTTCATGCGGCAATCGTCCATCTGGAAGAACTTGCCCTTGTAGTCCGATTGTCCGTCTGTCAGCAGCTCTTTCAGGATGGAGGTATATTCGCCGAGATATTCGTAGCGGTCGCCGAAATAGTCGTCGCCCGGCCAAAGCCCCATCTGGCTATATTCCGGCCGCTGCCAGCCGGTAATCAGGTTGATGCCGAAACGGCCGCCGGAAATGGAATCGATCGTCGTCGCCATGCGCGCGACAATGGCCGGCGGCATGACCAGCGTGGCGGCCGTGCCGAACAGCTTGATCTTGGAGGTGACAGCGGCAAGGCCCGCCATCAGCGTGAAGGATTCCAGATTATAATCCCAGAACTCGGTCTTGCCGCCAAAACCGCGCAGCTTGATCATCGACAGCGCGAAGTCGAAACCATATTGCTCCGCCTTGAGCGTGATCGCCTTGTTCAGATCGAAGCTCGGTTTGTATTGCGGCGCGTTTTCGGAAAGAAGCCACCCATTGTTCCCGATCGGGATAAAAACACCAACTTCCATTTTGCTGTTCCCTTTTTAGCGTCAGGTGTCTCCTGACTTGACAAAAGAGTAGCAGGTTCTGTGCCAGACCAAATAAAATAATTTTATCAAATGGATAAAATTTCGAGGCCCATCAAGCCTTGACCAAAAGATAAAATTTTTATCATTTGGTAAAAATATTTGCCTGTTTATTCAGCAAATACCGAACACAATGTGCGGGAAATGGGAGACCCTCTAAACGGTCGCAGAGCGTGGCACGGCATCCGAAATGCTCACCTCCGTCATGCCGGACTTGATCCGGCATCCAGCCACGGCGCGTCTGCGCCGTGAGAGGAGTCTTTCGCGATCAAGGACTTGATCGCACTGGACCCCGGATCAAGTCCGGGGTGACGCCGCAGGGACTTTATGACTCAATCGAACACACCCGCGCAACGGGGCACGTCTGCGCGATGAGGACAACAATCGCAAAGCTATGCCGAAATCTCAGACGAGGCGCTGCTGCGCATAAGCATGTACGGCCCGGAAGGCAGCCTCGGCGCCCGCGACAACCCGCTCTTCCTCTTCGACCGTCAGCGAAATTTCATCGAGCGCGGCGGTGAAGGTGCGCCAGTGCAGGCCACGTCCTTCCGGAGCGCCGGCCAGATGGCGCGCGCCGAATTCTTCGGTGAGGCCAAGCTTGGCTGCATCTTTCAGAAGGAAAGCCGCGCCGAGATTGGAGCCTTCGACCACGTAAAGCCAGCCCATGGCCTCCGGCAGATCAAACGGCGTCTCGCTGGTAAAGCGCGGTGCCGCGGTTTCGGGAATTGCGTGGCCGAGATCGGCAAGGTCCTGCTCGATCATCGCAAGACGGCGGCGACCCTTGAGATCGGGAAGCAGGCCGTCAAGCGTCGCATTGGCGAAGAAGACATCGAGATCGCGATGGAAAAGATACTGCGTTTCCACGAATTTGCCGAAGTTCTCCCGGCTCTCGAACGGCTTCGCTGCCATGATGAAGGCATCGAGACCGCCATGTGCGCCGCGCGTTGCCGCTTTCAGGCGCTTGACGCGGCTCTGCTCGATCTGTTCCACAGGCGCTGACGGCTCCGCAATGCTCATGATGATAGTCCCTTTATCCCTATATTCAGACTGCCTGATAAAAATCTTTACTCCAACAGTCAAATTTTATTTTCGCATTTATCCGCTCCCTCCGCAGAGAGGATAGGCCAACTGTCGTCGTGATGAAACAGCCGCTGCCTTGACCGGGGTAATCGTTCCATTCCGCCCCGCACAAGGCCACTCCTCAGCCTGACTTGGAGGCGAATTCCGTCACCTCCTCTTTCCGAACGGTCATATTGCGATTACCTCTTTACAACTAACATGTCAGTATGCCATCAATTCGCGGTCACCTTGGAGGAGCATCTTAATTGACCCAGAAATTCGGCCTTTCGGCAGCCCTGACGACCCCTTTCAAAACGGACGGAACGGTCGATATCGACGCCATGATCACCCATGCCCGCCGCTGCCTTGAAAAGGGCTGCGACAGCGTGACGCTCTTCGGCACCACCGGCGAGGGATGCTCCGTCGGCAGCCATGAACGGCAGATCATTCTTTCCCGCTTCATCGAGGCAGGCATCGCGCCTTCCCGTCTGGTTACCGGCGTTCTCGTGGATTCCATCGAGGATGCGGCCGAACAATCCGCCGAGGCGTTGAAAGCGGGCGCCCGCAACATTCTTCTCGCCCCGCCCTCCTATTTCAAGAATGTCAGCGATGACGGGCTGTTTGCCTGGTTCTCGGCGGTTTTCGAAAAGATCGGCAAGGGCGCACGCGATATTCTCGTCTACAACATCCCTTCCGTGACCATGGTGACACTGTCGGTCGAACTGGTGGGTCGTCTCAAGAAGGCCTTCCCGGGAATCGTCACCGGTGTGAAGGATTCCTCCGGCAACTGGAGCCATACCGAGCGTCTGCTGAAGGACCACGGCGATCTCGCGATCCTGATCGGCGATGAGCGCGATCTCGCCAAGGGCGTTCGCCTCGGCGGTCAGGGCGCGATATCAGGCGTCGCCAATTTCCTGACGCAGGAAGTCCGTGCCATGGCCGTTGACGGCAAGGACGACCCACGCATCGTCGATCTTGTTGTGGAACTTCTGAAATTCCCGGTTACGCCCGCCGTCAAGGTGCTGGTATCACACACGACAGGGGAAAATATCTGGTCTGACGTGCGCGCGCCGCTCGTTGCCATTTCACCGGAGGACCGGCGGCAGATCGAAGGTGCATTTGATGCGCTGTTTCGCAAACAGGCCGCCTGAACAGACCTTGAAAGGTTGAGCATGGACGATACCGGCGAACAGACATTGCGGGAACGGGCGTATGAAAGCTTTACGCATCACCTTCTCTCGCGCGACGTTCGCCCGGGGCAATTCATCTCGCAGCGCCGCCTCGTGGAATTGACGGGTCTACCGCTCGGCGCGATCCGGGAGGCAATTCCACGGCTGGAGGCGGAGGGCCTGATCAAGACCGTGCCGCAACGGGGGTTGCAGGTCGCCCATATCGACCTCAACCTCATTCGCGAGGCGTTCCAGTTCCGTATCTTTCTCGAAAAGGAGGCCGTGGCGCTCTTTACCCGTTCGGCCTCCGACGAAACCATCGCAAAGCTCCTGAAACAGCATCGCGATATCGCCGAAGCGGCTGAAAACGGTGGGGAATCACCGGAACTGGACCAGCATGCGCAGCAGGTGGACTGGGGCATGCACGATGCCTTCATCGATGCGCTCGGCAATTCGATCATCTCGAACGCCTACCGGGTCAATTCCATCAAGATGCGCCTCATCAATCAGGAGCGCTTCCGCATCGCCGGCCATGTGAAGTCGGTGATGAAGGAACATCTCACCATTCTCGAAGCCATCGAGAAGCGGTCTGTCGAAGACGCCGTGGAGCGGCTGACCGCCCATATCCGCAACGCAAGGGACAGGGCGCTGGCGGTATAGGGCAATTCCGGCAGGGTCTAATGAGGGTTCTGCGCCGGAATTGCATGAAAATAAGCAACAAGCCGGGGTGAGGAGAATTTCCGGCTAACTGGAGGAGAACTGACATGACGCATTCATTGCTCAACCCCACGCGTCGCGCCTTTCTGGCAGGCACGGCAGCGATCGGCGGCAGCGCGATGCTCGGCATTCGCCCGGCATCGGCAGCGGTGAACTGGAAAAAACACGCCGGCACCACGCTTGAGGTCAATCTCGTCAAAAGCCCGCGCAGCGAAACGCTGATCAAATATCTCGGCGAATTCGAAGAACTGACCGGCATCAAGGTCAATGCCGAGGCAACGCCGGAACAGCAGCAGCGCCAGAAGGTGGTGATCGAGCTTTCCTCCGGCAAGCCGAGCTTCGATGTGGTGCATCTGAGCTACCACGTGCAGAAGCGCCAGTTCGAAAAGGGCAAGTGGCTGGCCGATATCAGCGGTTTCCTGAAAGACCCGTCGCTGACCGATCCGTCGCTCGTCGAAAAGGATTTTGCCGAAGCCGGCATGCTGTTTGCCAAGGATAGTGACGGCGTGCTGCGCTCGCTGCCCTTCTCGGTGGATTACTGGATCGTCTACTGGAACAAGGAACTCTTCGAGGCCAAGGGCCTGAAATACCCTGAAACCTTCGAGGAACTGGTGACCGCAGCGGAAAAGATCACCGATCCTTCCACCAACACCTATGGTTTCGTCGCCCGTGGCCTGAAGAACGCCAATACCCCCGTCTGGACCTCGCTGATGCTGGGTTACGGCGCAAAGCCGATCGGTGCTGACGGAAAAATCGACACCGAATCCAAGGAAGCGGTGGAAGCGGCAGCGCTTTACCAGCGCCTGATGACCAAAGCCGCCCCTCCCGGTGTCTCCGGCTTCAACTGGGCGGAAGCGCAATCGGCCTTCCTGCAGGGCAAGATCGGCATGTGGTTCGATGGCGTCGGTTTTGCACCGCCAATCGAGAACCCGGAAAAATCCCGCGTCGTCGGCAAGGTCGGTTACGGCGTTATGCCGAAGGGCCCGGCAACCCAGGCCGCCGGCACCTTCGGCGATGGTCTCGGCGTTGTCGAAGCCAGCAGCAAGAAGGAAGCTGCCTATCTCTTCTGCCAATGGGCGATTTCGCATGAAATGGGCGCGCGTCTCCTGCAGGCCGGTGCCGGCGTTCCGTTCCGCCAGTCCATCCTCGAAGACCAGAAAGTGCGTGAAGGCGTGAAGATGCCGGCCGCCTGGCTGGATGCGGTCGTCGGTTCCGGCAAGGTCTCGCAGCTTGCCCTGCCCGTCATCATTCCGGTGACGGAATTCCGCGACATCTACGGCGTCGGCCTCACCAACATGATCGGTGGCGCGGATCCGGCAGCCGAACTCAAGAAGGCGACGGAACAGTTCGCACCCGTTCTGGCGCGTAGCGAGGGATAATGGCCTCCGTGAGCATCGAAAACACCAAAACAGGCGTCAGTCGTAAAGAAGGGAGCAGGCCGGCAAGGCTTGCTCCCAACTACTGGCCTTTTGTCATACCGGCACTTGTCGTCATATCAGCCGTGATCGTTTTTCCATGGGTGTTCACCCTCTGGATGAGCGCACATCGCTGGACGCTTGGACAGGAGCAGAGCTTTATTGGTTTCGAGAACTACATCCGGCTCGCCAGCGACGCCCGGTTCTGGGAATCGCTCTGGCACACGCTCATCTATACCGTGCTGTCGGTCGTCGCTCCGCTGTTCCTCGGAACATTGGCGGCGCTGGTTTTCGATGCGCAGTTTCCGCTGCGCGGTTTCCTGCGCGGCGTCTTCGTCATGCCGATGATGGCGACCCCGGTCGCCATCGCGCTCGTCTGGACCATGATGTTCCACCCGCAGCTCGGCGTCCTGAACTATCTGCTCTCCTTCGTCGGCATCGGGCCGCTGGAATGGATTTACAACCAGTCCACCGTCATCCCCTCGCTGGTGCTGGTGGAGACCTGGCAATGGACGCCACTCGTCATGCTGATCGTGCTTGGTGGTCTCGCTGCCGTGCCGCGCGAGCCCTATGAGAGCGCCGAAATCGACGGTGCCAATGCCTGGCAGAAATTCCGTTACCTGACGATGCCGATGATCGCGCCGTTCCTGATGATCGCCGTCATCATCCGCTCCATCGACGCCGTCAAAAGCTTCGACATCATCTATGCGATGACTCAAGGCGGACCCGGCACGGCGTCCGAAACCATCAACATCTATCTCTACAACACGGCATTCGCCTATTACGACATCGGTTACGGCTCGGCCATGGCCGTCGTCTTCTTCATCATCATCGTGGCGCTCTCCTTCGTGCTTCTGATGGTGCGCCAGCGCTCGCAATGGAACGAGATGGAGGATCGCTGATGTCTGCAAAAATCCTGAAACGCAAGACGCTTGATCGCATCGGCCTGTTCTTCGTGGCGCTGGTGATGATCTCTCCTGTCATCCTGTTCTTCATGTGGATGATCTCACTGTCGCTGAAATACGAGATCGACAACGGCGCCTATCCGCCGATCCTCATTCCCGAACGTTTCGCCTGGTCGAATTATGTGAAGGTGTTCGAGGAGAACAATTTCTTCCTTTATTTCTGGAACTCGGTCCTCGTCACCGGTGCGGCCACCATTCTGGCGCTGGTGATCGGTGTGCCCGCCGGTTACGGCATCGCTCGGCTGAAAGCAGAAAAATCGGCGGTCGTCATCATGATCGCCCGCATGACGCCCGGTCTCTCCTTCCTCATCCCGCTGTTCCTGCTGTTCCAATGGCTGAACCTCTTGGGCACGCTCTGGCCGCAGATCATCATCCATCTGGTGGTGACGGTGCCGATCGTGGTCTGGATCATGGTCGGTTATTTCGAAACCACGCCGAAGGAACTGGAAGAAGCGGCAAGCATTGACGGCGCGTCCTCATGGCAGGTGTTCCGGCTGGTGGCGCTGCCGATCGCCAAGCCCGGCATCGTCGTTTCCTTCATCCTCGCGGTCATCTTCTCATGGAACAACTTCGTCTTCGGCATCGTGCTGGCCAGCCGTGAAACGCGCACCCTGCCGGTCGCGGTCTACAACATGCTCTCCTTCGAACAGGTGAGCTGGGGACCGCTTGCCGCAGCCGCGCTGATCGTCACGCTGCCCGTGCTGCTGCTCACAATGTTCGCACAGAAACAGATCGTGGCGGGCCTGACCGCCGGCGCCGTCAAGGGCGGCTGAACCAACAAATTATAACGGGAACCTTTACAATGGCACCGGTCAATATCCTGAACGTCCAGAAGCGCTTCGGCGCGGTCAACATCATCCACGGCATCGATATCGACATCAAGGATGGCGAATTCGTCGTGCTCGTCGGCCCTTCCGGCTGCGGCAAATCCACCCTGCTGCGCATGATCGCCGGGCTGGAAGAGCTGAGCGACGGCGAAATCCACATCGGCGCGCGCGAGGTCAGCCACCTGCCCGCCCGCGACCGCGATATCGCCATGGTCTTCCAGAACTACGCCCTTTATCCGCACATGACGGTGAAGGATAATATGGGCTTCGCGCTGAAGCTGAAGAAGGTGAGTGCCGAGGAAACCAAGGCGAAGGTGGACAGGGCGGCCGCCATTCTGGGACTGGAAAAGCTGCTGGACCGTTATCCACGCCAGCTTTCCGGCGGCCAGCGCCAGCGTGTCGCCATGGGCCGCGCGCTGGTGCGCGATCCGCAGGTCTTCCTGTTCGATGAGCCGCTCTCCAACCTTGACGCCAAGCTGCGCGTGCAGATGCGCGGCGAGATCAAGGCCATGCACCAGCGCATTGGCACCACCACCATCTACGTCACCCACGACCAGGTGGAAGCCATGACCATGGCCGACAAGATCGTGGTGCTGCATGATGGCGTCATCGAGCAGATCGGCGCGCCGCTGGAGCTCTACGATCGCCCAGCCAACCTCTTCGTCGCCGGTTTCATCGGTTCACCGGCCATGAACTTCATTCGCGGACGCGTTGAAGAAGGCGTGTTCCGCACGGTGAAGGGCCTGAGCCTGCCCCTGCCCGCAAACGCAGACATCGCTGCACTGGGCGGTCGCGACCTCGTCTACGGCGTGCGCCCGGAACATATCCGCGCAGCAAGCGGCGGCATCGAAGGCCGTGTCGAACTGGTTGAAGGCACCGGCTCGGAAATCTATGCCAAGCTGAACTGCAAGGGCGACGAGATCGCCTGTCTGTTCCGCGAACGGCTGGACGTTCGGTTCGGCGATACGATCCATATCGCCATCGACCCGGAAATGGTGCATCTCTTCGACAAGGCAAGCGGTAAGCGAATCTGAGAACTGAGAAGGGTGACGGGCATGGAGAGCCAACACGAGAGCCGCAGGCATGTGCTGTGCGTGGGCGCTGCCGTGCTCGACACGCTGTTTCGCGTCCATGACATGCCGAAGGGCGAAGGCAAGGTCCTGCCCTATGAGATGCTGCAGATTGCCGAGGGCATGGCATCCAGCGCGGCCTATGCGGTGCACCGCATGGGCGGCCACGCCAGCCTGTGGGGTGCAGTCGGCGACGACGAGACCGGCACCCGTATCCTGCGCGACCTCGCCGAAAGCGGCATCGACACCAAAGGCATGACGGTCGCTACCGGCGCGCGCTCGGCGCTCTCGACAATCATAATCGATGATCGTGGCGAACGGCTGATCGTGCCTTTCTACGATCACCGGCTGCACGAGAAGAAGCGCTCCTGCACGCCGGCAGACCTCGCCACTTTCGACGCCGTTCTGGTAGATGTGCGCTGGCCGGAACTGGCGCTCGATGTTTTGACGGTGGCACGCGCCCTCGGCAAACCCGCCATTCTGGACGGTGATGTCGCGCCCGTCGAAACGCTTGAAAAGCTCGCGCCTGCCGCAACCCACATCGTTTTTTCCGAACCCGCCGCCGCCCGGCTGACGGGGCTTGAGGTCGTGGAAGCCATGCTGCCGGTGCTGCATGCCCGCTACCCGCAGACCTTCATCGCCGTCACCGCCGGACCAGCAGGTTGCTACTGGACGGAAGCTGGCGATCCGACCGTGCATTTTCAGGAAACGATGCAGGTCGAGGCGGTAGATACGCTGGCGGCGGGCGACATCTTCCACGGCACCTTTGCGCTTGCGATGGCTGAGGGCATGGAAAGCCGCGCGGCCATCCGGCTCTCCTCCGTTGCCGCCGCACTCAAATGCACCGTCTTCGGCGGCCGCGTCGGCGCGCCCACGCGCGAAGAGACCGAGGAAGCCATGTGGCAATGGCTGGAGCGTGGAGGCGAAACCGCGCTGCGCGCCTCCTGAGCGCATCCATTGCCCGCATAAAACTATTCCATTTTTGCGATGCCGTTTCGCGGAGAACTAGGCTAACGTTCGGACAGGCAAAGCTTTTTGCAAGCCGCGCCCGCTCCAATTTCAGCCTGCATTTCGCAAAAGTGATCGCCCGATGCATCAGACGACCCGCCAGAGACTGCGCGATATCGGTTTCCGGCCCGGCCATTTCGAGACCGGCCCGCTCAACGCCATCACCGATGTCGAAGGCGTGATCATCGGCCATTCGACCGTCATCGAAGGCGACACGATCCGCACCGGCGCAACCGCGATCCTTCCGCATGGCGGTAATCTCTTTCAGGACAAGGTACCCGCCGCCTTCGCCGTCTATAACGGCTTCGGCAAATTCGCCGGCTCCACCCAGATCGAGGAACTGGGCGAACTCGAAACACCAATCATCCTCACCAATACGCTGGCGACAGGCCGAGCCATCGAGGCGATCAACCGCCATACGCTGGCGCAGCCGGGCAATGAGAAAGTCGTCTCGATCAATGCCGTCGTCGGCGAAACCAACGATTCCCGCCTGAACGACATCCGTGCCGGCCGCCCGACGGTCGATGAGATATCAGCCGCGCTGCAAAACGCGGCCACAGGCCCGGTGGCCGAGGGCGGCGTGGGTGCCGGAACCGGTACGGTCGCTTTCGGCATGAAAGGCGGTATCGGCACCGCCTCGCGCATCGTCACCATCGCCGGAGAGACCTATACGCTCGGCGTTCTCGTACAGTCCAACTATGGCGGCCATCTCCTCGTCTGCGGCAAGCCCTATGTGAGCCCGGAGCACAAGGACAAGGACGGCTCGATCGTCATCATCATCGCAACCGATGCGCCGCTTTCCTCCCGCAATCTGAAGCGTCTGGCCACCAGAAGCTTCGGCGGGCTGGCCCGCACGGGCGCCGCACTCAGCAATGGTTCCGGCGACTATGCACTGGCATTTTCGACCGACGAGCGGCTTCGCAAAACACCTGCGCGCCGCAAGGCCGTCGCCGATTTCCCTGAACTCTCCAACGATGCGATTTCGCCGCTGTTCGAGGCCGCCATAGAGGCGAGCGAAGAGGCGATCCTCAATTCGCTCTGCACGGCATCGACGACAACGGGCTTCAATGCCGCAACCGGCAAAGTCTCAACTGTCGAGGCCATTTCCATCGATACCCTCAAAACCCTTCTTTCAGCCTGACCTTTCCAGACGGAGTTTTCATGACTAGCCAATCCGGTCGCATCGTTTACCTCAACGGCGAATTCCTGCCTGAGGCGGACGCCCGCCTTTCCATCTTCGACCGCGGTTTCCTGTTCGGCGACGGCATTTATGAAGTCACCTCCGTTCTGGAAGGCAAGCTGATCGACAGCGACCTGCATATGGCCCGGCTTGAACGCAGCGCCCGTGAAATCGACGTGCCGCTGCCGGTCACGACGAAGGAAATCGTCGAGGCCGAACGCCGCCTGATCGCCGACAACAACCTCGCCGAAGGCATGATCTACCTGCAGCTGACGCGTGGTGCGGAAGACCGCAACTTCCTGTTCTCCGCTGATATCAAGCCGACGCTGGTCATGTTCACCCAGGCCAAGAAACTCATCGGCACCCCTGTCGAAGAGGCGGGCCTTGCGGTCAAATCCGTTCCCGACCAGCGCTGGGAGCGCCGCGACATCAAGACCGTCTGCCTTCTGCCGCAGGTGATGGCAAAACGCATCGCCAAGGCCGAAGGCTGCGACGAGGCGTGGATGATCGAGGACGGTTTTGTCACCGAAGGCGCATCCTCCACCGCCTATATCATCACCGGCGACAGGAAGATCATCACCCGCGGCAACAGCAACAAGACCTTGCCCGGCTGCACCCGCCTTGCCGCCCTGCAACTGGCCAAGGAAGCCGGCTTCACGCTGGAAGAGCGGCCTTTCACGCTGGAAGAGGCGCTGAATGCCGATGAGGCCTGCCTCACCAGCGCCTCCAACTTCGTGGTTTCAGTGACGAAGATCGACGGCAAGCCGGTTGGCAATGGCAAGCCCGGCCCGCTGGTGAGCCGCCTGCGCGCGCTTTATCTCGAAAACGCCCGCCGCACGGCGATCTGACCAAGATCAACCTTCGAGAACCGCCCATATGCGCTCGACAACGGGGCGGCGGTTCTCTCTTGAGCGATAAAGCCTGATATCGACGGCAATATCGAAACTGTGATCGGCGGCACGCACCAGCGTGCCGCTGTCCAGCTCGTGCCGCATCAGGCTTTCCGGCACCCAGGCGACACCCCAGCCAGCCATTGCCATGGCTTTCAGCCCCACCGACATGCTGCCCTCATGCACCCGCTCGAACTGCGGCAGGCGCGCGCTCAAGAGATCGCGCAGCAGCGGCCCGAAGAACGACGCCTTTTCGTAATCCAGATAGGCAAAGGGTTTCTTCGCGTTTTCCACGAGTTCATGCAGCGGTGAACCATCTTTCGCCGGCGCGGAAACGGGAATGATATTTTCTGCACCCAGCACGCGGAACTCGAAGGTCTGCGCATCGAGCAGCATCGGCACTTCGGGATGGGCATAGGTCAGAAGAAAATCGCTCTGCCCATCCACCAGCGAATTGAGGTTTTCCTCCATGCTGCCGGAATCGGGCCGCAGAACCGAAAACAGCGGCCCCGCCGTCTCGTTTACCCTTTTCAGCCAGTCTGGAAAGAAGGTGAAAGACAGCGTGTGCAGCGCCGTCAGCCGCACGGTCTTCGCATCCGCCCCCTCCTCCTGAAGCAGTGTGCGCCGGGCGTGGTAAAGCTGTTTCAGCGTTTCCTGCGCCACCGGCACGAATTTCACCCCCGCTTCGGTCAGCCGGGAGGGATAAGACGCGCGGTCGACCAGCGTGGCGCCCACCCAGGCTTCCAGCTGCTTGATCCTTCGGCTGAAAGCGGATTGCGTCACATGCCGCTCATCCGCCGCCTTCGAAAAATTGAGCGTTCCGGCCAGCGCCAGGAAATCCTCGAGCCATTTGACTTCCAAGGGCCTGTTCTCCCACAAAGATGTCGTCCCGGCCTTCAACCGGAACATGGGGTCTTTATTAGGAGCAATAAGGGCTGATTGAAACCCTTTTAGGAAGGCCGAAAATGCGGATAAACGGCCACGAAACTCTCTTCCGTCATCCTCGGGCCTGACCCGAGGATGACGTTGAGTTTGTAGGAGCCAACGGGATCGATTTCAGACCGTTAGCGGCTTCGCGAATATTCGATCATCCGCGCGCGGCTGGAAACCAGCTCGATCCGGTCATCGCCGAGACGATTGAGGCAGACACGCTTCGTCCATGGCCCGTCAACCAGCGTGAAGAGGAAACGGCCATTGCCGAGTGCCTTCAGAGGCATGCTGCGTCGCGTGGGGCCGATGCCCATCGTCAGCGAGGAGCCGCTGATCGCAAATTCCGCTCCCTCATCGGAGCGCCACGACCCCGAAAGATCATCGGGCACAGCATGATCGCCTACCGGCAGGAAGCGGCGGGCGGCGTGACCAGCCTCCCCAATAATCGCATCATCCTCGAGCTTCAGGTGCATGGGCGACGATGCCGAACGCGACGACACCCAGCCATCGGCATCTTCATAAAGCGTGTCGTCGCCATCGATGAAAGCGGATGTGCTGCCCTTGATCTCCAGCCACCACGGTCCGCTTTCAGTAACATAAAGGCCTTCCGGCAGGCTGGCGGCGGGTTTGGGCAAAGGCAGACCTGTCAGGGCTGCCATGCTTTCCAGCGCGATCTTGAAGCCATTGGTATCCTCGCGATTAGACACCACGACGAAACCCGTGCCGTTTTCCGGATCGAGCAAGAAATAGGTCTTGTATCCCGGATGCGAACCGCCGTGACCGACGAAGCGCCTGTCGCCAAGGTGCGACCAGCGCAGGCCGAGACCATATTCGCTCATCCGTCCATCGGCGAGCGGCCGCTCGGTGGAAAGCCCGTCCAGAACGCCCGCCAAGCTGCCCTCACCCCGCATCAGGCCCTGCAGCCAGCGGGTCAGCGCTTCGGCACTGCCGGCAAGACTGCCCGAAGCGGAAATATGCAGGCCGGCTGCCGAGAGCTGCCAGTTGCTTTCCGCCTTCCAGTAGCCGGGTACCAATCCATCGACCGGATCGTTCCAGACATCCGGCGCCTTCAGGAAAACGCCGAACGGACCGGCAATTTGCGCCTGCACGAAATCATCGAAACGGAAACCATGACGCTCCAGCGCCGCTTCCACCAGACGATAGCCAGTATTCGAATAGGAAACCTCGCTGCCGGCATCGAAGTTCAGTCGGATCAGCCGCGAGATATAGTCTAGCAGCGGACCGGCCTTCGTTTCGGTGTAGACGGAAAGACCGAGCAGAGAGAGGCATTCGCGCGTGTCCGGCAGGCCGCCGCTCATATCCAGCGCCTGCCCGACAGTGACGTCGCGGAGTGGCGATTGCAGCTCCGGCAGATGCTTGCCGAGCGGATCGTCAAGGCCGATCAGATCGGAATGGGCAAGCACCATGGCGCAGAAGGCGTGTTTGGTGACGGAGGCATAACGCACCACGCTTTTCGGCGTGAAGGGTGTGAAGGTGGAAAGGCTTTCCACGCCACCCGCATGGGCGAAACGGATGCCGTCGAGATCGAAACCGATGACTGCCCCGCCCGGCTCGTTGGCTGCCCAGTGCGAGACGAAGGTCTCGGCAAGCGTTGAAGCGGCGTTCCAGTCGAATTGCTGTGACATTGTTCGGTCTCGTGTCTTTGTTTCGACGTCGATAGCCTCGACGTCACCACTTGTTTCTTCTCCCCGCCGGGGAGAAGGTGGCCCGAAGGGTCGGATGAGGGGGCAACGTTGCCGGATTTCGGAGAGCTTGCCCTCTCATCCCGCTGCCGCGACCTTCTCCCCGGCGGGGAGAAGAAGCGAGCGGCACCCGCTCGATCTATGCGCAACGCGGGCTACGGGGCTGGCCCTCAGGCCGGCTCTTCCAACCTGATGCTCAGGCTGCGCAACTCTTCCGTATGTGGGTGTTTGATACGGCCCTCGCGCAGATCGCCTGCACTCAACTGTTCAACCATTTCACCGTTCAGCATCACGCCCACCTGCGGGCAGAGATGCGCGATGACCGCCAGATTGTGGCTGACGAGGATATAGGTGAGGTTGCGCGCCGCACGCAGGTCCTGCAACAGGTTCAGGATTTCCGCCTGAACCGAAACGTCGAGCGCCGAAGTCGGCTCATCGAGCAGCAGCACCTGCGGGTCGGCAATCAACGCACGGGCAATCGCAACGCGCTGGCGCTGGCCGCCGGAAAGCTGGTGCGGGTAACGGAAGCGCACCGCCTGTGGAAGGGCCACGTCCGACAAGGCCTGCTGGATGCGTTTTTCGATATTGTCCATGCCGTGCACCAGCGGCAATTCGCTGAGAATGCGGTCGATGGTCTGGCGCGGATGCAGTGAACCGTAGGGATCCTGAAACACCATCTGCACCTGCCGGAAGAATTCCGGCGTGCGCTTCAGCGGTGCGTCCTTGCCGGCAAAGGCAATGCGGCCTTCCCAGCTTTCATTAAGGCCGGCCATGGCGCGCAGGATGGTGGACTTGCCCGAGCCGCTTTCGCCGACAATGCCGAAGCTGCCGCCCTTTTCGACAGAAAAGGACACGCCCTTCACCACTTCACGGTCGCCGAACTTGATACGGAGGTTTTCGACGTCGATCATAGGCTGGACCACGCTGCATCACGGTTGAGAACGGGAAGACGCTCGCGCGGATGCGTCAGCGAGGGAATGCAGTTCAGAAGTCCCTTTGTATAGGGATGTTCGGCCTTCAGGAGTTCGGAAGCCTTCAGCTCCTCCATCACCCGGCCGGAATACATGACGGCGACGCGGTCGCAGAAATGCGAAACGAGCGGCAGGTCGTGGCTGATGAGGATGAGACCCATGCCGCGTTCCGACACCAGTTCCTCGATCAGCCGCAGGATTTCCGCCTGTACCGTGGCGTCGAGCGCACTCGTCGGTTCGTCGGCGATCAGGAGTTCCGGATCGGGCGCCAGCATCATGGCGATCATCACGCGCTGGCCCATGCCGCCGGAAACCTCATGCGCGTAGGACGAAGCGACCTGGCGCGGATTTCGGATTTTCACCTGATCGAGCAGCGCAATTGCCGCTTCCATGGCCGCGCGCTTGCTGCCGCCCTTGTGGGCGCGCCATGCTTCCGCGATCTGTGCACCCATGGTCTTGACCGGGTTCAGCGAATATTTCGGATCCTGAAGGATGAAACCCGCCCGTTTCCCCCGGATCTGGCGCATCTGCTTTTCGCTGGCGGAAAGCACGTCGATACCGTCGAAGGAGAGCTTGTCGGCCCTGATATCGGCATTGGAGGGCAGAAGCTTCATCAGTGCACGCGCCGTGAGGCTCTTGCCCGAACCGGATTCACCGACGATGCCGAGCTTTTCGGTTCCAAGCTTCATGGAAACACCGCGCACCGCCTCGAAACGGCTGGTGCGGGTCTGGAAAGCGATCTTCAGATTTTCGATTTCGACCAGCATGGCTCAATGTCCCTTCGGGTCGAGCACGTCGCGCAGGCCATCACCAAGGAAGTTGAAGGCGAGCGAAACGAGGAAGATGGCAATGCCCGGAATGGTGGCGACCCACCATTGTTCGAAAATGAAGCGCTTGGCGGTTGCGATCATCGCACCCCATTCCGGCGAAGGCGGCTGTGCGCCCATGCCGAGGAAGCCGAGGCTGGCGGCGGTGATGATGATCGAGCTCATGTCGAGCGTGATGCGCACGATAAGGCTCGGCACGCAGAGCGGCGCGATGTGACGCGCAATGATGCGCCAGGCGGAAGCACCCGTCAGCCGGTAAGCCGCGACGAAATCGCTACCGCGAACCGTCATTGTTTCGGCGCGCGCAAGACGCGCATAGG
This sequence comes from Rhizobium sp. X9, assembly GCF_018873185.1. NCBI lineage: Bacteria > Pseudomonadati > Pseudomonadota > Alphaproteobacteria > Hyphomicrobiales > Rhizobiaceae > Rhizobium > Rhizobium sp. X9. The sequence continues at coordinate 2,348,286 of NZ_CP071311.1, forward strand.
GCGGCCAGGCGGTGAGCGCTATGGCGAGAATGGCGCTTTCGACGCCGGGCTTCAGCGCCGCAACAAAGGCGAGCGCGAGGATAAGGCGCGGGAAGGCCAGGAACACGTCCGTCACCCGCATCAGCACCGTATCGACGATGCCGCCGAAATAACCGGCGATGCAGCCGATGGCGAGCCCGATCGGCGCGACGAGAACAACGACGGCGATGACCATGCCGAGCGTGACGCGGCCGCCGTAAAGGATGCGCGAAAGGATATCACGGCCCAGCTCATCCGTGCCGAACCAGTGCTCGGCATTCGGGAAGGCAAGGCGGTTGCCAAGGTTCTGCGCGGCCGGATCGTAAGGCGCAATGAGCGGCGCCAGCAAAGACAGCGCAATGAAGACGACGATGATGGTCAGACCGATCACCGCCAGCGGGTTGGACTTGAGGTTCAGCCAGATGCGGTACCGGTTTCCCCAGGCAGCCTGGCTGCGGGAATGCGGAGTCTCATCCAGAGCCCAGTTTCTGAAATTAGCTAACATCATCGAACGCGGGGATCCATTACTCGGTAAAGCACGTCTGCGAGCAGGTTGAGGCCAACATAGATCAGGCCGATCAACAGGGTTGCTCCGACGACGGGGTTCATGTCCGCGTTCATGAGCGAGACGGTGAGGTATTGACCAAGGCCCGGCCAGCTGAAGACGGTTTCCGTCACCACGGCACCTTCCAGAAGGCCGGCATAGGTGAGTGCGAGAACCGTGACGAGCTGCACGGCAACCGTCGGGAAGGCGTGTCCCCAGATGACGGTCGTGGCCGAAAGCCCCTTGGCGCGGGCGGTAATGACATATTCGCCCTTCAGCGCATCGATCATGAAGGCGCGCGTCATGCGGGTGATATAGGCCATGCTGAAATAGGCGAGGATGCAGACCGGCTGCACCATATGGGCAAGTGCGTCGTAAAACGCGCCCCAGTCGCCGGCAAGCAGCGTGTCGACCGTCATCAGGCCGGTGACCGGCGAGATCATGCCGTCATAGATGATGTCCTGCCTGCCCGGTCCGGGCGCGACGCCGAGCGTGGCGTAAAATACCAGCAGCGAAATCAGCGCCAGCATGAAGACGGGCACGGAATGGCCGGCAAGGCAGACGATGCGGATGATCTGGTCGGTCGTCTTGCCCTGCCTGACGGCGGCCCAGACGCCGAGCGGAATGCCGATCAGGGCTGCGAGAATGAGGGCTGCCGTGGCAAGTTCGAACGTGGCGGGGAAGACACGGGTAATATCCACCCAGACCGGATTGCGGGTCAGGATGGAATTGCCGAAATCGCCGTGCAGGACCTGCGAGACATAATGGAAGAACTGCACGACCAGCGGCTGGTCGAGGCCCATTTCCGCACGCACGCGCACGATGACGTCTTCAGGCGCGTTGTCGCCGACCGCCGCAATGACGGGATCGACGGGCATGACGCGCCCGATCATGAAGGTGATGACCATCAAACCGAACAGCGTCAGAATGACGCTGCTCAGTATCGACGATATGCTTTTGACGCGCTTGTTCAATGTCACGCTTTCTTCGCATCGTGGTAGGAATTGCCCTCGGAGAGAACGCCGAGTTCGAAACCGGATACGCCCTTGCGGAAGGCGGCCGTCTTTGTCGTCTGGAACATGAAGACGAACGGGCTGTTCTGCATGTGCTCGCGCTGCAGGGCTTCATAAAGCTCCACGCGCTTTGCCGGGTCCTTCTCGTCGCGGGCGGCTTCCGCCTTGGCAGCGAAATCGTCGTTCTTGAAACGCGAACGCCACAGGAACGGCTTCGACTTGGCGTCGTCGCCATTGTCCTTGTTGATGTTGAAGACATCCGCGTTGGAATGCGGATCGAAATAATCCGTACCCCATGCAGAAAGCGCCATCTGGTGCTCGCGGGCGCGCATCTTGGTCAGGACCTGACGGTTTTCAGCCGACTGCAGACGTACCTTGATGCCGATATCAGCAAGGTTTGCCTGGATGGCCTGCGCCAGGTCCGGATAGGGCTGCGCGGAATAGTGGTCCATGCTGATTTCGAAACCGTCGGCAAGACCGGCCTCCGCCATCAGTGCCTTGGCCTTTTCGACGTCGCGCTGGAACGGGATGTCGTTGACGGCGCCAGGGAAACCTTCCGGCTCGAAGCTCTGGTGAACCTTGTGGGACAGCGGAACGATGTTTTCCTGCATGCCCTTGTAATCCAGCGCCCATTTGATGGCCTGCCAGACCTGTGGCTTGGCAAGGTTCTCATTGCCCTGGTTGAGCGAGATCAGCACCAGCGAGGCAATGCTCTTGCGATCCAGCTCGATGTTCGCGTCATTCTGGGCGCTGCGCAGCTGTTCCGAGGTGAGGTCGCGGGCAATGTCGATATCGCCCTTCTGCAGCATCAGAAGCTGGGAAGACGGATCGGTGACGTGGCGCAGGATGATGCGCTTGATGTTACCCTTGTAGGGGCCGTTCGGGTTGACCGTGAGTGCGACGCTTTCGCTCGGCTTCCAGGCCTGAAGCATGAAATCGCCGGAACCGGCGCTGTTCTTCTGCAGCCAGCCATTGCCGAGATCTTCGCCGGAAGCATTGGCGAGAACCGCCTTCTTTTCGACGATGGCGCCGATATTGGCGGAGAGGCAATAGAGCAGGAAGGAGATGGCGGTCGGCTTCGCCGTCGTCAGCTTCACCGTCTTGTCATCGGCGGCAACGATGGTCGTCTCGGCATTCTCAGCCGTGAAGCCGAACTGGCTGATGATGAAGGCCGGGCTCTTGTTCATCTTGATGGCGCGCTGCAGCGAGAAGGCAACATCTTCCGCCGTGACTTTCGCGCCGCTGGAGAAGGTCGCTTCGTCACCGATGACAAAGGTGAAGACCTTGCTGCCAGCATCGGCTTCCCAGGATTTCGCGATGACCGGATCGACCTTGGTGGAATCTTCGCGATTGGCGCGCACGAGCTTCTGGTACATGTTGGACATGATTTCACCGCCGACGGCTTCGAAGCCTTCATGCGGATCAAGGCTCGTCATGTTGTCCAGCTGCTGCGCAACGACCAGAATATCCTTGGGCGTTGCGGCGAATGCCGGAATGCGCGCATAGGACAGGAACGGTACGGCTGCGCCAGCAATCAGCAGGTTGCGTCTTGAAATCATCGAAAATCCCCTTTCGGACCTTATTTTTCGGAAAACGGTATGGGTCTGCCCCAATCCAGTCATTTTTTTTATGTTTCCCCGCGATTACCATGAGCAAACGAGGCGCGACCAATTCCAAATTTGGCAGAGCCTATGCACGGATTGCATTTGCTCCCGCCTTGACCTTTCCTCTACCAATTCCCACAAAGTCTGACGGACGCGCGCCCGCGCGGCTCCGCATATCCAAAGGTGAATGACCATGACCGATGAAAAAACCGTACCCGTCTTCGACGGCCACAACGACGTGCTTCTGCGGTTATGGCGATCGGGCAATGCTTCTCCCGAAACGCTTCTCATCGAAGGGGATACGGTCGGCCACATCGACCTGCCGCGCGCGAAGAAGGGCGGCTTGGCCGGCGGCCTCTGCGCCGCCTATGTGCCCTCGCCCAGCATGGAAAAGGACGCAAACGGCGATTACTCGACACCGACCGAGGCAGACGCGCTGAAGGCGACGCTTGCGATGGCGGGGCTGCTGTTCCGTGCCGAGAAGCAGTCGAAGGGCGCTCTGAAGGTCTGCCGCACGGCCGCCGATATCCGCAACGCGATAGCCGAGGGCGCTTTCGCTTCCGTGTTCCATATCGAAGGTGCGGAAGCGATCGGCGCCGATCTGGATGCACTCCACGTTCTCTACGAAGCGGGCCTTCGCACGCTCGGGCCGGTCTGGAGCCGCCCGAACATATTCGCTTACGGCGTTCCCTTCCGTTTCCCGTCGACGCCGGATATTGGCCCCGGCCTCACCGATGCCGGCAAGCGATTGGTGAAGACCTGCAACGAACTGAAGATCATGGTCGACCTGTCGCACATGAACGAGCAGGGTTTCTGGGATATCGCCAAGATTTCCGATGCGCCGCTAGTGGCATCGCATTCCAACGCCTATGCGCTGTGCAATCACAGCCGCAATCTGACGGACCGCCAACTGGACGCCATCCGCGACACGGGCGGCCTTGCCGGCATCAATTTCGGCGTTCTGTTCCTGCGTCAGGACGGCGTGAAGAACCCGAATACGGACCTGAACGAACTGGTCCGCCACGTGGACTATATCGTCAACCGCATCGGCATCGATCACGTCGCCCTCGGTTCGGATTTCGACGGCACCACCATTCCCGCCGCCATGAAGGATGCGGCCGACCTGCAATTGCTGGTCGAGGCTCTGCGCAAGGGCGGTTATGACGACGAGGCGCTTGCCAAGATCTGCCACGGCAACTGGATCCGTGTGCTGGAAAAGACCTGGGGCGCGTGAGGCATAAATTGAGATTCATCTCCGGCGCAGAAACGCCGGAGACATGAAGCAGCAGGCCTTAAGCCTTCGCCGCTTTTTTCTTGCCCGTCGCCCGGAAGGCAAGAAGGCCTGCGACCAGAGCAAACATCGCCCATTTCATCGGCAGCACATCCGCCGTTTCACTGCGGATCGGGCGAACGGTCACGGTACCCGGACGCGATTCATAACCGGCCTGCCCGCTGGCCCTGGCGTCGTCGATCTGCTGCGGCGAAACGACCCATTCGGCACCCCGCATCTTGTCATAGGTCATGAAGCCGCCGCCCGCCACGATGGCGGCGACGAGCGAAAGCACTATTCTTGTGGGCATGTTCATTTGCATTCTCCTTCAATTGAAAGGAGCGTGTAGTCGCATCAAACCTCACCACCAAGCAACCGTAACGGTCAATTGGCCGCCTTTAGGAACAATCCTGCAAATCATGCATTCCATAGTTGCATTTTTACCTTTAGACTTGGCGCAATTCAGGGATAATCGGTCACAAACTTCACATCGACACTTCATGCTTTTCTGCTAATCACATTTCCTCAACCGAAACGAATTAGCGACACATTCCTGTGGTTCGCCAACCTTGGGAACGGGCGCTGGATAAAGCACATGGCAGACAAGAGCGAAATCACACAGACCGACCTCGCAGAATCCGCGGTTGAAAGCTTCTTTACCAGAAACCGACCCTATCTGACCGCGATCGCCATCACACTGGTCTTCGTGATGATGACCTTCGCCATTTATCACCTGACGTCGGAAGTCCGCTATGACGATGTCATCGACGCGCTGACGCAGACCTCGACCTCCGCGGTCCTGCTCGCCATCGTCTTCACGGCGCTCAGCTTTTTCGCGCTGATACTCTACGACGCCAATGCCATCGAATATATCGGCCGCAAGCTGCCGTTTCCGCCCATGGCGGCAACCGCCTTTGCTGCCTACGCCATCGGCAATACCGCCGGTTTCGGACCCTTGAGCGGCGGCGCAATCCGCTTTCGCGCCTATTCGCGGCTTGGGCTTTCACCCGGCGAAATCGCCCGCGTCATCGCCTTCGTCACCCTGTCCTTCGGGCTTGGTCTGCTTTCGGTCAGCGCCATCTCCACCTTCATCGTCGCACCGCGCATCGCCTCCATCATCGGCGTCGATGCCCTGATCCTCAGAGGGGCCGCGCTGGCCGTCATCGCGGCGCTTGTCATTGCGGCCTATATCGGACGCAACGGCCACACGATCAAGCTTGGCGCCTGGCGTCTGCGCCTCCCGGACAGCCGCACCTCTTCCCGCCAGTTCCTCGTCTCGGCCTTCGATATCGCCGCCTCCGCCTCCGTGCTTTATGTGCTCCTGCCCGACACCCATCTCGGCTGGCCGACATTCTTCGCGATCTACGCCACCGCCGTCGGCCTCGGCGTCCTCAGCCACGTGCCGGCCGGTCTCGGCGTCTTCGAAACCGTAATGGTCGCAGGGCTCGGCAACGCCATCAGCGTTGACCAGCTGCTCGGAAGCCTCGTGCTTTACCGCGTGATCTATCACGTCCTGCCGCTGGTGGTCGCCATTCTGGTGATGCTCGTCTCGGAGATGAAGCAGTTTGCGGCAAAGCCTGTTGTCTCCGACATCAGCCAGCTTGCCGTGCGCCTTGCCCCGCCATTGCTGTCAACCTTCGCGATGATCCTCGGCACCATGCTGATCTTCTCGAGCGTGACGCCGACGCCGGACAGCAATCTGGATTTCCTGTCCAATTTCGTGCCGCTGCCGATCATCGAGGCGGCGCATTTTCTCACCAGCATTCTCGGCCTCGTGCTCGTCGTCGCCTCGCGTGGCCTCGGACAGCGGCTGGACGGCGCCTGGTGGATCGCCCTCGTGGCTGCGTCGCTGGCGCTGGTTCTGTCCCTCCTCAAGGCCATCGCGGTTTTCGAAGCGGCCATTCTCGGTGTCTTCATCGCCGCCCTTGCCGCCAATATGCGCAGCTTCAATCGCCATGCCTCGCTGGTGAAACAGGCGCTGGGGCCGAGCTGGCTTGCGGCCATGGCGGTCATCGTCGCGGGCGCGGCAACCATTCTGCTCTTCGTCTATCGCGATACGGATTACAGTCAGACATTGTGGTGGCAGTTCGAATTCTCCGAGGAAGCGCCGCGCGGATTGCGCGCGCTTCTCGGCCTCGTGCTCGCCTCCTCCACAATCGCCATCTTCAGCCTCATGCGGCCGGTGGCCTACAGGCCGGACGCAATCGAGGCCGACGACGTGGCAAGCGCCACCGAAATCGTGCTGAAACAGGACGCGGCCGACGCCAATCTGGTGCGTATGGGCGACAAGCACGTGATGTTCTCGGAAAGCGGCAATGCCTTCATCATGTATGGTATTCAGGGCCGCTCCTGGATCGCCTTCGCCGACCCGGTGGGCGACGAGGAGGATTTCCCCGATCTGGTCTGGCAATTCGTCGAAGCCGCACGTTCGGCGGGCGCACGCGCCGCCTTCTACCAGATATCGCCTTTCCTTCTCTCCCATTGTGCCGATGCCGGCCTGCGCGCCTTCAAGCTCGGCGAACTGGCGCTGGTCGATCTCACCGCCTTCGAACTGAAGGGCGGCAAGCTCGCGACCCTTCGCCAGTCGCTGAGCCGCGGTGCGCGGGACGGGCTGAGCTTCGAGGTCGTCGAACAGGCGCATGTGGCGGATATTCTGGACGAGCTGAAACAGGTCTCCGACAGCTGGCTTGCGCATCACAACACACGGGAAAAGCGCTTTTCGCTTGGCGCTTTCGAGCCGGATTACATCCTGTCGCAGCCCGTCGCCGTATTGCGCAAGGATGGAAAGATCACCGCTTTCGCCAATCTGATGGTAACGGACACGAAAAAGGAAGCCACCGTCGATCTCATGCGTTTTTCGCCGGATGCGCCGCGCGGCGCGATGGATTTTCTCTTCGTCAGCATCATGCAGCATCTGCGCGAGGCTGGATATGAAAGCTTCAACCTCGGCATGGCGCCCATGTCCGGCATGTCGAAGCGTGATGCGGCCCCGGTCTGGGACCGTATCGGCAGCACGCTGTTCGAACACGGCGACCGTTTTTATAACTTCAAGGGCCTTCGCGCCTTCAAGGCGAAGTTCCACCCGAAATGGGAACCCCGTTACCTCGCCGTGCAAAACGGTGCGGACGCCGCTCTGGCGTTGATGGATGCGACGGTTCTGATCAGCGGCGGCGTCAGAGGAGTGATCGGAAAATGAGAAAACCCACCATGTTGAAGGCCGCGCTTGCCGCTTCCGCCCTGTTCGCTTCCTCGCTGTTCATGTCCAGCGCCGCCTTTGCGCAGGATAAGCCGGCCTATGAGACTGGCATGATCCCTTCCGAGCATATCATGGTGCCGGATGGCGAAATTCTCGCCAGCGTCTTCCTGATTTCCGATGCTGACGGATGGACGGCCGCCGATGAGACCCGCGCCAAGGCGCTGGTGGAAAAAGGTGCCGCCGTGGTCGGTATCGATTTCAAGGAGTATCTGAAGGCGCTCGAGGCCGATGAGGACGAGTGCATCTATATGATCTCGGACATCGAGTCGCTGTCGCAGCAGATCCAGCGCACCGCCGGCACCAGCAGCTACCGCCAGCCCATCCTCACCGGCATCGGCAAGGGCGGGACACTGGCGCTGGCGATGATCGCGCAAAGCCCGGTCTCCACCGTGCGGGAAGCCATCGCCGTCGACCCCAAGGCAGGCCTGCCGCTTGAAAAGATACTTTGCACTCCCGCCACCAAGGACAAGGTGGATGGTGAAACGGTCTATGGCCTGACCGATGGCCCGCTGCCTGCGCCGGTCAGCGTGCTGTTCACACCCGCTGCGGACCAGAAGGGCCGCGATCATGTCAATGCGCTTGTGAAGCTGCATCCCGATATCGACGTGACGGACGTGACCGACAAGGCGGACGAGGTCCTGACCCAGACCTTGTCCGATCAGGTCGATGCCGCCGGCGATACCGACAGCCCGCTCGGCCTGCCGATCAAGGTTCTGGAAACAAGCCCTGTGATGGACACCATGGCGGTGATCTATTCCGGTGACGGCGGCTGGCGCGATCTCGATGAAGAAGTGGGCGGCGCATTGCAGAAGCAGGGCATACCCGTGATCGGTGTCGATGCCCTGCGTTATTTCTGGAAAGAAAAACAGCCACAGGAAGTCGCAGGCGACCTTGCACGCATCATCGACACCTACCGCAAGGAATGGAAGGTTCGAAACGTTGTGCTGATCGGCTATTCTTTCGGTGCCGACATCATTCCGGCGACCTTCAACCTGCTGCCGGAACGCGCGAAATCGCATGTCGTACAGCTCACGCTCATGGGGTTGTCCACGGAGGTGGATTTCGAGATTTCCGTTCAGGGCTGGCTCGGCGTGGCCGGCGAAGGCAAGGGCGGCAAGACGGTGGACGACATCGCCAAGATCGATCCGAAACTGGTGCAGTGCATTTACGGCACGGAGGAAGAGGATGAAGACCCCTGCCCCGGCCTGAAGGCGAAGGGCGTGGAAACGCTCGGCATTGAAGGCGGCCACCATTTCGACGAGGATTACGAAGCGCTTGCCAACAGGATCGTGACATCGCTGAAGACCCGGCTTCCCAAATAAACTGACCAGACTGACTGCCCAGACTGGCGGCTTTCAGGCATTGCCGAATGGACGATGTGGCTCCAATACCTTGCCTGATGGTTCCCGCTTCGCGGCCCTGCTTGCGGAATCGCTTAAAGTATTATTCAAAAGAAACCGGCCGGCGCTGGATGTTCATGGTATTCCCACAACCATGCTTCTGTTGATTGCCAACCACAGATTTATATTTCCCGACCGGTTCAGGGAGCCGCCGCATGTCCACGTCAAAAAGAAAGACAAAAACACCAGTTCTCGTGGAACGGATCGATCAATTCGTCGGCCGGGTCAGGGAGGCGATGAAAAGCGACGACACCTTGCGAAACCGGAAAATCCGCGATCTGTGGGACGCCGAGGTTCGCTACCATTTCGACAATGGCCGCACGGAAAAGACGCTCGAACTTTACATCATGAAATATCGCTATGCGCTGAAGGCCGAGTTCGGCCCAAAGAGCACGCCGCTTGCCATCTGCAACATGAAAAAGCTGCGTGAGCGGCTGAACACCTATATCGAGCGGGCGGACTATCCGAAAACCGGCGTGGCGACATCCATTGTCGAAAAAATCGAACGGGCGGAATTCAATACCGCCGGTCGCAAGCCGACCGTTCTTCTGCGCATCGCCGATTTCATTTCGGCAATGAACGGCATGGGTGCCAAAGAAGAGATGCAGGCTTTGTGGAACGCTGAAATCGACACCATGAAGGGCCGGGCGCAGACGACGATCATTTCCTACATCACGAAATATCGCAACGCCATCCGCGAAGCCTTCGGCGACGACCATCCGATGCTGAAGATCGCCACCGGCGATGCCGCCATGTATGAAGACGCCCGCCGGGTGAAGATGGAGAAGATCGCCAACAAGCATGGCGCGCTGATCACCTTCGACAATTACCAGCAGGTTCTGAAGATTTGCGCCGATAAACTCCTCTCCGCCGATCCCCTGATGATCGGCATCGGCCTGATCGGCATGACGGGGCGACGACCCTATGAGATTTTTACCCAGGCCGAGTTTTCGCCGGCGCCCTATGGCAAGGGCGTTTCCAAATGGAGCATCCTTTTCAACGGCCAGGCCAAGACAAAACAGGGCGAAGGAACGAAGTTCGGGATTACCTACGAAATTCCGGTTCTTGCCCGCTCCGCCACCATTCTGTCCGCCTATGAGCGCCTGCGCACGAGCGGGCAGGGAAAACTGTGGCACGGCATGTCGATCGACGATTTTTCGTCCGAAACCCGCCTGCTGCTGCGGGACACGGTCTTTAATCTGTTCGAGGATCTCTGGCCGCGGCAAGAACTTCCCAAGCCCTATGGCCTCAGACACCTATACGCCGAGGTCGCCTATCATAATTTCGCGCCGCCCCACGTCACCAAGAACAGCTATTTCGCCGCCATTCTCGGCCACAACAACAACGACCTCGAAACATCGCTATCCTATATGACCTACACGCTACCGGAAGATCGCGACGATGCGCTGGCACGAGCCAAGCGCACGAATGAACGGACATTGCAGCAAATGGCTGCCATCGCGCCCGTCTCCAGGTAAAATCCCGTAGCGCGGCAACCGGTCATCGGCAATGCATGGCTTGAGGCACTGTTCTTTGCCGCTGCTGGCCACAGGTTTCATCCCGCGGCCAGCAGGGTCTCCGTCAAGCTCGTCCGTCGTTGGACGTCCGGTAAAGCAGGGTCAAGACGGTCAGCGCCAGCCCCACCAGCGCCACCGAGCCGAAAATGTAGAAGTTCCACTCAGGCGCCAGCCCCCGTTGCAGGACGAGGCCACCGATCATGGGACCGGCAATGCCGCCCAGCCGCCCGACTGCCAGCGAAAAGCCGAGACCCGTGCCACGAATATGGACGGGGTAAAGCCGTCCAACCAGAACATTGGCAAGAATCTGGGTTCCAATCGTTCCGGCACCGGCAAGGGCGACGAAGAAATAGAGAAGCGGCCCCTTGTTGACTGTCAGGGCCCAGATGGAGGCGGCACCGATGGCGAAGAGAACCGCCACGACCACCTTGACGTTCCCCTTGTCGGCAAAGCGTCCGCCCACGAGAATGCCGATCGCGGCCCCGACATTGAGCATGATCGAGAAGCTGAGTGCCGAGCTGATATCGTAGCCCATCTTGTTCATGATGGTGGGCAGCCAGTTGACCATGCCGAAGGTCAAGAGCAGCGAGCAAAAGTGAATGCCCCAGGCATTCAGTGTCGAAAGCAGCCGGCCTTCCGAAAACAGGGCGCTCACGCCGCCCTTTTCAATCTTGGCATGCGGCACGATGCGTTGCAGGCCGTAGGTATCGCAAATTCCGTCAGCTTCCGCCTGCCGGCCCTTGCTCGCCAGCCATTCCGGCGATTCCGGCAGGAACCGCATGAACAGCGGCAGAAGAATGAGCGGCAGGCCGCCGATCAGCATCAGCGGACGCCAGCCATAGCTTTCCAGAAGAAGGATGCCCATGAGGCCGGAAATGATGCCGCCGATAAGGTAGCCGAGGAACGACAGGGAATTTGCCTGCGCCCTGCGTTTGGGCGGCGAGAATTCCAGCACCAGTGCCGTCACCGTCGGCAGGAGAGCGCCGAGCCCCAGACCGGCGAGAAACCGCGTGATTTCAAAAGCGAGGAAGTTCGGCGTCATGGCCGAGGCGATCATCATTGCTGAAAATCCGGCGAGGCTGATGAGAACGACCTTCCGGCGGCCGATGCGGTCCGCCATGGTGCCGGCGAATAATGCGCCGAGCAGCATGCCGAACAGCGTCAGCGCCGCGGCCCGCCCAACCATGGCGGGATTGAGCGCCCATGCGCCTTCTTTCAGCAATGCCGGTGCAACCGCGCCGTAAACGACCAGATCGTACCCATCGAACATGATCATCAGACCGCATGTCGCGATGACGCCGGCCGGGTTCTTCGTCCGCACTGAAGCGGCGCTCATATAATTCGTGGACATATTCCTCCCTTTCACGCACGACCGCGCCATCCGGAATGGATCGGCGTCTTCCCGTTCTTGCGATTGCTCCGTGGGTACCCGGCTTGCTCCACCCTGATGTGTGTCCCGCTCCTGTCAAGACACCTATCGCCGATATTACCCGCCTTCGATTAAATGTTGCATTTGCAAAAATTGCAATTGAAATATTAACGGCCAACAGCTGCCATGACAGACATGGGTTTCAGTCGCGCTGCAGCCCTGAAATCCTCGATAGCGTCGGCGTCCAGCTCAAAATACGAATGCGGTTATAGACGCCGTGGATGACAAAAGGATCGGCGTCGCTGAAAGCAATCACATCCTCAATGCAGAGAGCTTCGGCAATGATGAGGGCGGCTGCAGACCCGCCGCTCCCAGCCTGCATCGGCCCGGATGCAAGAATTCTGAACCCTTGCGGCAAACCGACCTCGTTACGCAAATGAGCCTTGTGGGCATCCATCTGTGCCGCCCGTTGCTCCACGGCAGCGGGATCGCTTTCGGCAAAGCGCACGTAAAACCTCGGACGATCACTCGCGCCGGTCATCTGGCGAGCACGAAATCGTGGGTCACCGACCAGAACCAGTCGCCGGTGAAACCCAGATCCCCAGCCTTTTCCGCATCTTCCACCCGCTGGAAATCGGCCAGCAGGCTTTCCTTCACGCCAAAAACCGCGTCCGAACGGATGTAGGGATCATCAGGATCGAAAATATGCGTGACCAGCGTGGTAAACCCCCGCGCTGAAACGATATAGTGCAGATGCGCTGGCCGGTAGGGATGACGCCCCATGGCCCGCAGCAACTGCCCGACAGGGCCGTCATCCGGTATCGGGTAATATTTCGGCTTCGCCGCCCGAAACCAGTAGCGCCCGTCATCACCGGTGATGAAGACGCCGCGCAGGTTGAAATCGGGCTGAATACCCTTCTGCTGCACGTCGTAGAAACCTTCGTCATTGGCCTGCCAGACATCGATGCGGGCGCCTGCGACCGGCACTCCATCGGTATCGAGGATGCGGCCGGTCACCAGCATGTCCTCGCCCTTGCCGTCCAGGCAGATATTGGCGCCCATCGGCATTTCCGGCGCATCGGCCACATGAAAAGGCCCAAGAACGGTGGATTCCGAAGCGCCGCTCGGTTTGCGATGGTTGATCGCATCGACCAGCATGGAGACGCCGAGAATATCCGAAAACAGGATCCACTCCTGCCGCCATTCATTGCAGATCTGGCCGACCTCAGTGAGAAAATGGATTGCCTTCATCCATTCTTCCTCGGTCGGTTCGATCTCTTTCACCGCCTCATGAAGTTTGCGGGTAACGACCGCCATGATCTCCTTGAGGCGCGGATCGTCGCAATCGCGCATACGGGCGATCACGGTTTCGGCCGAACGTTCCTCGACAAAATAGCCGTCGTCACCGGTCGTGTTCATGTCCGTCATGTCTTCCTCCCATCACTCCGGCCGTGCGCCCTCGAAGGCGCGTTGCAACAGGGCGCGGATCGCGGTCTTTTCGATTGGCCGCGGGCACCAGTAAGGATTGGCCGTCGCAAGCTCGGCCATAGGGTCGAGATTTTCCGGCCGCACGCCGAGCGCGGCAAGACTAACCGGCGCACCAAGCCGGGCGGCAAAGTCGTAAAGTCCTGCCCCGGCCCTGCCGCCAACCAGTGCCGCAAGCGGCGCCAACAGATCCGGCACCGCCTCTTCCACATAGGCGACGGTATGTGGCAGAAGCACCGCATGGGTTTCCGCATGCGGCAGGTCCAGACTACCCCCCAGCGTATGGCAAAGCTTGTGATGCAGCGACATGCCCACAGCGCCCAGCACCGTGCCGCACAGCCATGCGCCGTAAAGTGCCGTTTCCCGCGCCTTGATATCCTGCGGCTGCGCACTCACGCCGGGAAGCGCCTCGACCATCGCCCGCAATCCCTCCATCGCCATCAAACTGATGATCGGATTTCGGTCCTGCGCATAAAGGGCCTCCGCCGCATGGGCCATGGCGTTCAGCCCGCTCGTCATGCTGATGGCAACAGGCAGACCAAGTGTCAGCTCCGCATCGTAAATCACCACTTCCGGCAGGATTTCAGGCCCGCGCATGGTGGTCTTCACGCCATTTTCCGTCTGGCCGAGAATGGGTGTCACCTCGGAGCCGGCATAGGTCGTCGGAATGACGATCTGCGCCGCATCGGTGCGCAGCGCAATGGCCTTGCCGAGACCGGTGGTGGAACCACCGCCGAGCGACACCACGCAATCGGCACCGGCGGCGCGATAGGCTTCGACCGCCCTTTTCGTCACCTCGACCGGTGTATGCATGGCCGCATCGGAAAAGACACCGGCAGCCAGTGGACCGAGCCGAGCGGCCAAGGCTTCCGCATCACCCTTCTGGTGGGGGGTGGAAAGCACCAGCGCCCGAGATAAGCCGAGGCGGCGGATTTCCTCCGCCACCCCCGCTGAACTGCCCGCACCGAAGACGATGCGGGCGGGGGCGGCCGTATAGACGAACGGCTGCATGGCTCAGGCTCCGTCGAGCTTGAACAGGCGGCGCGCATTGGTGCGGCCAATCTTCACCCGGTCGGCCTCGGCGATGCTCGTCGCGTTGAACCAGTCCGAAGCGTGGTCGATGTTCTCGAACGGCCAGTCGGTGGAGAACAGGATGCGGTCGGCGCCGATTTCGAGAATGGCGTCGATCAGGGTCTGGGTGCGGAAATTGCCCGAGGTGGTGATGTGGAAATTCTCGTTGAAATAATCCATGAAACGGCGCTTGGCCGGATAGCGCGGCGGCAGCTTCACCCAGGCATTGCGGTGGTCTATGCGCCACATCATGTAGGGCAGGCCCTCGCCCATATGGCCGAGAATGATGTTGAGACGCGGATGCTCGTCGAACAGCCCAGACGCCATGAGGCGCAGCGCGTGAACCGCCGTTTCCTGCGCGAATGCCCAGGTGGGGCCAAGCAGCCAGGGGTGACCATCATAGATACGCGAATCCTGCGGCAGCGGATTGCGCGGATGCAGGTAGAAAGGCACATCGAGCTTTTCCACCTCACCCCAGAACGGGCGATATTGCGGCAGATCGTAGTAAAGCGGCGTCTGGCCGTCACCTTCCTGGCTGAAACCGTTGACGAGCGCGCCGACGAAACCGAGATCGTTGACACAACGCTGAAGCTCTTCGGTCGCCGCATCCGGGTCCTGCAACGGCAGAGCCGCGAAGGCGAGGAAACGATCCGGCCGCTTGGCGCATTCCTCGGCCAGAACCTCATTGGCCCGCCGCGCAATCTCGATCGCCTTCTTCGTGTTGGGAATGGCCTGCACCGCCGGTGCATTCAGCGACAGGATCATGGTCTCGATGCCATGCGCATCCATCAGCTTCAGGCGCGTATCCTGAATGTCGAGCAGGCGATGCTGCAGTTCCTTCCAGTAGTCACCGGGCACGAACCCGGCCGAATCCTGAAGTGTTTCCGGGATTGCGAAATGCTCTTCGAGAGCGACCTTGCCTTGCATGTTGTTTCCTCCGAAATCGCTGTTCATGTGCCGCCAGATGAGCGGTCAATATTGGCCCTTGGGTTCGAGACCCAGCATGCTCTGGCCGATCATGGTGCCCACGGCATCCCAGTTCATGCTGATATGGCGGCCGACCGCATTGGCATCCCGCCAGGCCCGCTGGACGGGATTGGAAAGATCAAGCCCGACACCGCCGGTGGAATCGTTGAGCGCCTGCACGGCGCGCAGCGCCAGAGAGACGGAAAAGGACTGGCCGCGACGGCTGACAAGGCGGTCATCCACCGTAAATTCCGCCCGGCCCTCGACCCTCGCCTGCGAAAGCGCCTGTGCCCGGGCAACATCGCGCAGCAGGATTTCGCAGGCCGCGTCCACACTCGCCGCCGCTTCCGCAACACGCAGCTGGATGGTGGGAAATTCAGCCATGCGGTTATTGCCGCCGGCCACTGCACCGCGCGTCACCCGGCCGCCGACATGGTCGACATAGGCGGCAAGCGCGCCCTTGGCCGCGCCGACGCCCGTTGAGGCGAGACAGGAAGGAATGCCGGTCAGCAGCGGCATGTTGAAGAGGCCTTCTTCCTCATAGTAGCGTCCGCCGGGCGTGTTGCCGCTGGTGGCGTCGGGAAAGGTCAGAACACGGTGTTTGGGAACGAAGACGTCATCGAGAACGAGCGTCTTGGAGCCCGTGCCGGCCAGACCCACCACATGCCAGGTATCTTCAACGACATATTCGCTTGCGGGCACGAGAAGGAAGGCGGGAACCGGCTTGCCCTCGCCCTGCGGCGGCAGGATGGCTGCGCAGAGAGACCATTGCGCATTCTCGCAGCCCGAGGCGAAGGCCCATTTGCCGCTCAGGCGATAACCGCCATCGGCCGCCTCCGCCATCTTCACCGGCGCATAGGAACCGCACAGAAGTGCGTCGGGGTTTTCACCCCAGACATCGGCCTGCGCCTCTTCGGGAAACATCGCCAGCAGCCACTGATGGGCGGAAAGCAGGCCGGCAACCCACCCGGTCGACGCGCAGGCGGCCGAAAGCTCTATATTGGCTTCGACAAGTTCAGCGAATTCGCCACCCTTGCCGCCGAAAGCCCGGGGCTTGACGATATCGAAATAACCGATGCCGCGCAGCGCCGCGATATGGGCGGCGGGAACGCGCCGGGCTTCCTCGGTCTGTCTGGCGCTCGACCGGAAAAGATCGGCTATGCCGGCAACGCGGCTGGCGAGGCGGACATGCGGGTTCGTTTGCGCCGACTGCGGCGCATGGCTCATATCGTTCATGATTGTCTCCTTCCGGAAATGACTTGGCCGGTAATAATATGGCCGGGAAATATCAGGCGGGCACGCCTGCCGGGCTCGCGGCGCAATATTGGGCGTTTTCATAAAGCAGCGGCCGCGTCGTCTCGCTGACATCGGCCGAAACCACCTGCCCGATAAACACAGTATGCGTTCCATATGGCATTGCCGCGACACGGCGGCAGGCGATGGCGGCATGGGCCTGGGGCAGATAGAGAACGCCGTTTTCGTGGCGCTGCCAGTCGCCGTTACGGAAACGCTCTTCCGGCGACACCTTGCCGCTGAAAGCGTCGGACAGGGCGATCTGATCCTGCGTCAGCACATTGACGATGAAATCGGGCCGGCAGAGCAGCAATTCGTGCAGCAGCGTGCGATTGTTCAGGCAAACCAGAAGAGAGGGCGGCTCCATCGAGACCGATGTAACGGCCGTGACCGTCATGCCGTGGTCGCGCTGATCACCCGAGGCACAGGCGGTGATGACCGTCACGGTCGCCGGAAACCGGCGCATCGTCGTGCGGAAATTCTGGCCGACACCCTCAGGCGCAAGATTGTTCAGGCCAAACAATGCTGATGTCATGAGATCCTCCCAAATCCTGCATTCTTAATTATTTTCATTTGCAACATTTGTCAATGCAAATGTTTTTCCACTGCTAAATGCCGCGATTTTGCCTCGCATTCCCCCATCTTCTGGAGCGAAGCTATTGAAACAGATGGATTATGCCGGTACAGCCGATGGGTGCGTCGCATCCTCTGCGCACGTGGTTCTCAAACGGGGTTTTGCTTGTGTCCTATCAGTTCACTGACTCTGTACCCTATCTGCTCAACTGGGTGGGCGTTCGGCTTGGAGAGCGCTTCTCCGTAAGGCTGGCATCCTACGATATGACCCTGCCAATGTACCGCGTGCTGGCGGCGTTGAGACAAGATGAGAGCAAGACACTGACAGAGCTTTCCGACATGGTATCGGTGGAGATTTCCACGCTCTCCCGGCTCGTTGGCCAGCTCGTCAGGCGCAATCTCGTCAGCCGTGTCAGGCCGGCCGACAACGCGCGCATCGTGCGCATCACGCTGACAGCAAAGGGCGAGGAACTTGCCGACGAACTCATGCCCATCGCGGCCATGTTCGAAAAAACCGCAATCGAGGGCCTCGATCCTGCGGAAGTGAAACTTTTCAAGAGCATCCTGCGCCATATCGGCCGCAACATCGCCGGTCTCTGATCAACCGGGGGTGCACTGCCCGCAACGCGGTTTTCACGTGCAATGTACTTGTAATGGCCGGTTCCTATCCCTGTGGAAACTTACCACAGCGGAGGAAATTACCGATGTCCGACAGATCCTCACCCGCCTTTTCGGCAGCGGTCACCCTTGTCACGGGCTCGATCCTGCTTTCGGCCTGCGCCTCGACAGTCATGAAAGGCTACATCGGCGCGCCCATCACCAGCGTGATGCTGGACTATGGGCCGCCGGACAATATCTATAGCCTGGGCGGCGGACAGCAGGCCTACCAGTGGCGGAAGAACAAGACACAGGCTGTCGCCGGATCATCAAGTGGTGAAGTGCGGACAACACGGCGTGGAGAGCGTTACGAAGTGTCCGAGACGCCGGGTTATGTCGAGCGCATAGACTGCTTTTACACTTTCTACACACGCAGTTCCGGCAACGAATGGTACGTCACGAGTTTCCGGCAGCCTTCGCTCGAATGCGAATGACCTTTTCGGGATTTCAAACTCCGCCCTCTACCCTGTGTTTGACCGCCGCTTTGACACTTAAAGCGGCGGCTTTCTTTTGAACATTCTCCCTGAAATCTGTCATCGGATGAACCGGTCAGAAGCGATAGTTCAGGCCGGCCTTGATGACGTGATCGCTCACATCGGTCTTCGACCTGCCACTGGAAGTAGTCGTGCTCACATTTCCGGTGCCTACATAGTTATATTCAAACTTGGCCGACAGGCCGCCGCCAAAGCTCTGCTCCACGCCTGCGCCAACCAGGTAGCCCTGTTTCCAGCCATCGGGACCCGTGACGCCATTTCCATCCTTGAACTTGGTGGTGGTCAGGCCGGCGGTGCCGTAAAGAAGCGTGCGGTCGAGCGCCACGCCGGCCTTCATCTTGGCAGCCCCGCGGAAACGCTCCCTCAACCGGCCGTTCGGCACGCGGGCATCGTTCCCAAGATAGGAACCTTCGATTTCCGCACCGACAACGCCGGAGCCGAACTGGAAGTTATAGCCGGCCTGCACACCGCCTGTCAGTCCACGGCCGCTGGCCAGTGGATTCAGCCTTGGGGAAGCGACACCACCGTGCACACCGACATAGGCGCCACCCCATGAGAATGCCGGCTGATTGCCGTAGTCGAAGGATTGCTGCGAATTGTAATTCGTAAGATCGGCGGAATAGCCATTGGTTGCAGCCGCAATGGCAATGGTCACGGCGACAAGCGATTTCTTGATGATCGACATGAATGACTCCAGACGAAACCGATGCGCCGTCTTCTGGCGCACGCAAGGTTTCAGTTCGCGTTAAAGAACCGGAATCCGGCTCCCGTTGGCCTGCTGCGCCGCTCAGCACGACGTGCGGATGAGTGCAGCAGATAGAGGCATTTTCCCCGCGAGAATTGCGCCTGCATTGCATGCATCGAGATTTATTAGGAATAATTTATTTATTTAAATGAGTTACACGAATTTCTTTAACTAAATAGTAAGAAATATCGTTATCGCGGCGCCTCCAATCGCTCGAACCTCGTCAGCAGACAGTGTCAGCCGCTGCATCTTTCGACGCAACCGATCGAATTTCCAGCCGCACACAAAAACCGGGATTGAGATCGAGAAAAAGCACTCGCCCGCCATGAAGCTCCGCTGCCTTCTGAACCAGGTTCAACCCGAGGCCGGCTCCCGGCGCGTTCGTGTTGACGCGGTGAAACGGCTCGAACACCTGCTCGCGTTCCGAGACGGGTATGCCCGGCCCCTCATCGCAAACATCAATGAAGCCCGCAGCGCTAACCCGGATCGTGATCGCGCCCCTGCCGCCGCCATGATCGATGGCGTTGCGGACGAGGTTGACGACCGCCATCTCAACAATCGACGTCTGCATCGTCAACACGACATGGCTTTCGCTCGGTTCGAAATCAAACTCGTAACCGGCATCCATAGCAATCGGTGCGAGATCGGTCGCGATACGCTCGACGAGAATGTTGAGATCCTGCTGCACGGCGGGCAGCTCCACCGCGCCGACCGCCTGCATTTCGAGAAGCTGATGCGCGACGCGTGAGAGGCGATCAATATCCACCCGGAGCTGCCGGCTCAGCGCGTCATCGGGCAAAAGGTCGGCCCGGATACGCGCAATCGCAATTGGCGTTCTCAACTCATGCGCGGCATCGGCAAGAAAGCGGTTACGGCGATTATATCCCTCATCCAGCTTGGAGAGCGCCACATTGAAGGCGTCGACCAGAGGAATGATTTCACTTGGCACCTTCGAACGATCGATACGGGCGGAACGGTTCTCGAAATTGATCGACTTCGCCTGTTTGACCGTTTCAATCAGACCACTCAATGAACGGCCGACCGCTCTCGGGGTCACGAGCAACGTCGCGATGCCGGTCAGGATCAGCATGGGCACGACGACGATAAGGATGATGAAACCTACACCCGGCAGCACGGTAAGCCAGCGTATGTCGCCATTGGCATCCTTTTCCAGATCAAGCTGCATACTGATCCAGAGACTGAGGCCGTCATTCGGGAAACCTTTCTCCGTCCCGGCAATGAATTGCAGCCGGCCTGCGGGCGTATCGCGGTTTTCCATGGTGGCCCGGACAGTTTCCCCGGCGTCAAGGCGCGCTCTTTCGATGCTCCGGGGAAAATCCGCCGCCAAGGCGGGTGCGGGGATTTCTCCATATTGCAGGACGATGTCATCCGCATTCCGCACCACGAACCAAAGATTGGGATAGCGCTGTTTCAGCTCTACCAAGCCGGGCGTGGGCGACACTTGCGCGCGCCCCTGCGCATCCCTTGTCACGCTTTCCGCAACAATCCGAACAGCCTCTTCATTGGCGCCCTCCAGCCGTGGATCAATGATCCAGATCCAGCCGACGAGAAGGATGACAAAGAGGACGAGCAGGAATGCCTGCAGGGCGAAAAGGCGCTTCATCAGCGCCCATCGCAGGGATCCGTTTCGTTTTTCCTTCATGTATTCAACCGGATAAGATAGCCGATGTTGCGCACGGCCCTTATCTCGACCGTGGCTTCGGCTTGCGCAAGCTTCTTCCTGATCCGGGAGATATGGGCATCGAGAGCATTTGACTCGATCTCGTCATCCAGGGTGTAAACCGCCTCGATCAGATTGGATCGTGTGACGATACGGTTCGGCCGGCGCATCAGGGCTTCAAGCACCAGATACTCCCGGCGCCGAAACTCGATGATGGAACCGGCAATACTGATTTCGTTGCTTTTCGGATCGATGCTCAGATTTCCAAAACTCACATATTTGTCGGAAAGCGAAGGGCCGCGCCTGTGCAGTGCGCGAAGGCGAGCCAGCAACTCCTCGATCGCGAAGGGCTTGGCGAGATAATCATCCGCCCCGGCATCGAGCCCATCAACGCGGTGATCGACGCTGCCAAGCGCCGTCAGCACAAGGATCGGCACGGAATGTTTGCGTCGACGAAGCGACGACACGAGGTTCAGCCCCTCACCATCAGGAAGGCGGCGATCCAGAACGAGCACATCATAGGACCCGTCGCGGGCGAGAGCATCGGCATCGCTGATGGTGCTGACGTGATCCGCAAGCACATCGCGCCGGCGCAGGGCCTCGAGCAGTGCTCGCGCCATTTCGGGTTCATCCTCAAGCAGCAGGATTCGCAACGACTTTTCCTCAAAGGTGAGTTCTTGCAGCCCACCACTGGTCGGTGAATATTGCAGTTACATTGCAGGCGGGAGCCGGACTCTTCTTTAGCACCTTGCCAGACACAAGCCGACCGCCATCGCGCGACTTCTCAGAAAGCGTCTGCCGAACACACGCTAGGCATTTGGCCCGGGCCTGTATCCATGCCTTGCATAAAATCGGTCAAGTTCACGCTGTTGCGGCACCTCGCCGGTATAAATCGCAATATAATCCGGGATCCTTTTCATCCGCACGGCCACATCCTCCTCCGATTGCATGGAGATATAGCCGATCTGGACGAGATAGGTGGTTCTGGCGCGCACATCCGCCATGGTTTCGGAATGGCCAAAACGCATGAACATGCGCGAAAGCGCATCCATCCTCGTCTGATCGGCTTTGCGCACCTCGGCAAGAATATTATCCGACTGAAGCGCCCAGCTTCGAACCGCGAATTCGAACTTGCTGTCGAAAAGGCCGGGATCCAGCCAGCAATCGAAAACATTCAGCATCGCTTCCGCCAATGTTTCCGCATAGGCCTCCGACTGCCTGACGATGCTTCCGGTATTCTTCTCGCGCCAACGGGAAACGAGCGCGGCCAGCAATTCCTCCCGATCCTTGAAAAACCAGTAGAAACTTGTGCGTGACAGATTAAGTTTTTTTGCCAATGGCAGGATTTTGACGGAGTCCACACCGGACTCGAGCAGAGCCTGATAGGCAGCCTCCAGCCACCCCTCCTGCGATCCGCGCCAACCGGTCTCGTTCAATGTCGCTTCCATGGTGATTTCTATCAAATCCGCCTGGTTGCGACAAGCCGAATGTCCACCCCTGTCGAAAGCATAAACACACGTGTTTTATTAATTGACACCTATGTACATTTCCACCTAGCCTTCCTCCATCAGCCTCATCCGGAGAACGGCAATGTCGAATGATCCCCTTCTTCAGCCCTACCGGCTCAAGCATCTCACGCTGCGCAACCGCATCATCGTCACCTCGCATGAACCCGCCTATCCGGAAGACGGCATGCCCAAGGAGCGTTACCGCGCCTATACGGTCGAGCGGGCGAAAGGCGGGGTGGCGATGACGATGACGGCCGGTTCCGCCGCCGTCTCGAAGGACAGCCCGCCCGTCTTCAACAATCTGCTGGCCTATAAGGATGAAATCGTTCCGTGGATCAGGGAAATGACCGACGCCGTGCATGAAGAAGGCGCGGCAATCATGATCCAGCTGACCCATCTTGGCCGCCGCACCCGCTGGGACAAGGGTGACTGGCTGCCCATCCTCGCCCCCTCCCATCACCGCGAAGCTGCCCACCGCGCCTTTCCAAAAAAGATCGAGGACTGGGATATCGAGCGCATCATCAAGGATTTTGCCGATGCCGCAGAACGCATGAAGGCGGGCGGCATGGACGGCATCGAGCTGGAGGCCTATGGCCATCTCATCGACCAGTTCGTCTCGCCGCTGACCAACGAGCTGGACGGTCCCTATGGCGGTTCGCTTGAAAACCGCATGCGCTTCTGTCTCGACGTCTTCAAGGCGATGCGCGAACGCGTCGGCGACGATTTCATCCTCGGGGTTCGCTATACAGCCGACGAATGTCTCGAGGGCGGCACCGGAAAGGCAGAGGGCCTCGAAATCTCCAGACGGCTGAAGGAGAGCGGCCTGATCGACTATCTGAACGTCATTCGCGGCCATATCGACACCGATCCCGGTCTGACCGACGTCATTCCCATTCAGGGCATGGCCAATGCCCCGCATCTGGACTTTGCCGGTGAAATCCGCGCCGCGACCAGCTTCCCCACCTTTCACGCCGCCAAGATCCAGGATGTGGCCACCGCCCGATATGCGATCGCCTCCGGCAAGGTCGATATGGTCGGCATGACGCGCGCTCACATGACCGACCCGCATATCGTGCGAAAGATCATGGACAAGCGGGAGGACGACATTCGCCCCTGCGTTGGCGCCAATTACTGTCTCGACCGCATCTATCAGGGCGGCCTCGCTTTCTGCATTCACAATGCGGCAACCGGCCGCGAGGAAACCATGCCGCATGAGATAACCAGGGCAGCCCAACGGCGGAAGATAGTCATCGTCGGCGCCGGCCCGGCTGGCCTCGAGGCCGCGCGTGTCAGTGCCGAGCGTGGCCATGAGGTCATCGTCTTCGAGGCCGCAAACAATCCCGGTGGCCAGATCCGCCTGACCGCGCAAAGCGAACGCCGCCGCGAAATGATTGGCATCATCGACTGGCGCATGAGCCAGTGCGAAAGGCTCGGCGTCACCTTCCACTTCAACACATGGGCGGAAGCGGACACGGTTCTTTCGGAAAATCCCGACGTGGTGATCATCGCCACCGGCGGGCTGCCGCATACAGACGTGCTTTCAAAAGGCAACGATCTCATCGTCTCGGCATGGGATATCATTTCCGGCGACGTGAAGCCGGGCACCAATGTGCTGGTTTTCGACGATGCCGGCGACCATGCGGGCCTGCAGGCCGCCGAATGTCTCGCGAAGACAGGCGCGAAAGTGGAGATCATGACGCCGGACCGCGCCTTTGCCCCTGAGGTCATGGCGATGAACCTCGTTCCCTACATGCGCTCGCTGCAAAAACGCGACGTCACCTTCACCGTCACCTACCGTCTGGAGGCCGCGGAAAGAAGCGGCAACCAGCTCATCGCCCACATCGGCAGCGATTATGGCGGCGTGACGAAATCGAGAACCGTGGACCAGATCGTCGTTAATCATGGCACGATCCCGCTGGACGATCTCTATTTCGAACTCAAGCCGGGCTCGAAGAACCTCGGCGAAATATCCTATGACGCCTTGCTTGCGGGCGCTGCCCAGACCGTCGAGCGCAATCCTGCCGGAACCTATCGGTTGTTCCGCATCGGCGATGCGGTTGCGGCACGCAACACCCATGCGGCGATCTACGATGCGTTGCGTCTCGCAAAGGACCTTTGAGACAAACGGGAGCCGCAGCATTGCGGCCCTCGTTTCAAACCTCCAGAGACACCGCAAACCGTTGATCGAATCTCAAGAACTGCAATCGCCCTCCCAGACGGTCGACGGCCATCTTGACGATCGCAAGCCCAAGGCCGCTTCCGCCCGGTTCCGATCGCGGCGAACGGTAGAAACGCTGCAGCACACGCTCCTGCTCCTCCACGGCGATCCCCGCCCCTTCATCGATGACAACGACGTTGACCTTGCCGCCGATCAACTCGGCGCGGCATTCGACTGTCGAGCCCTTCGGCGAGTGCTGCACGGCATTCTCCATGACATTCCTGATGGCAAGACGAAGGAGCGAGCGGTCCGCCTCGACGAGGATCGTATCCGCCTCTTCCGAGAGCCGGCAGGCAATATCCACCTCCCGCAATCGTCTCAGCGGCTCAAGTTCCTGAATGACATCCAGAATGAGCCGGGGAACATCCACGCCGGTTTTCGCCGTCTGCGTTTCGGTGGCGTCGACGGCGGCCAGATCGATAAGCTGCTTCGCCATCCGGCTTGTCCGGTCGACGCTCTGCTCGATGCGCCTGAGTGCCTGTTGCTGAACCTTGGGATCGGCCGAGCGCATCGCCACCTGCGCCTGCGTCTTCAGGCCGGCAAGCGGTGTCTTCAGCTCGTGTGCGGCATAGGTCGTGAATTCACGCTCCCTTTCCCGGGTCGCCTGAACACGCGCCAGAAGACTGTTCAACGCCTGGATCATCGGCCGAAGCTCCGATGGCGTTCCCTTATCGGCAAAGGCATGCAACTCGGTTGCATCGCGTGCTTTCAGGCCATTTGCAAGCTTCTGAAGAGGAGCAAGCCCGCGGGAGACACAGAACCAGATGAGACCGGCCATCAACGGCATGATGAAAAGCGCCGGATAGAGAAGTCCCTTGATCACGTCATCGACAAGACGGTCGCGGACCTGAATGCTGTCTCCCACCAGAACCCTGACGCCGAGATCGGGCTTGACCACGGCATAAACCCGCCATTCGACACCATTGATGACCGTATTCTGATAACCCGAGGCATGTTCAGACAGGGAAGCGGTGGGCGCACTGTCCGATTTGCTCAGGAGACGACCGCTGACGGACCAGATCTGGCAGGCAAGCTGGCGTTCATAGGAAGGTATCGACGCGGCCGCATCATCATCCGCATGACCACCCGTTGCGGGCATGTGGCCGACAACGCCAATATCGGCCGGACGGTCGCCGACAAGGGAAGCGACCATGCTTGCCGATTCCATCAGACGCGCATCCAGAACATGCTCCAGCCGCGCCTTGGTGCTGGTATAGATCCACACGCAGCCGGACAGCCAGACGACGCCCGTCATCAACAACAGCACGGTGAACAATCTTGCCCGGATTGACATTACGCAGCCCTCCCAACGCGGTAGCCCACGCCCCGCACCGTTTCGATGAAGCCGGCACCCAGCTTCGAGCGAAGCTTGTGGATGTGAACCTCAATGGTGTTGCTTTCCACATCCTCCTGCCAGCCATAGAGCTTTTCCTCCAGAACCGGTTTGGAAAAGATCATGCCGGGGTTTTGCATGAGCGCATGGATGATCGCGAATTCACGGCGCGACAGGGGAATGATGCTGTCGGCCCTCTTCGCCACCATCTTCGCCGGATCGAGCGTCACGCCCAATGCGGACAGCGTCCCCTCCGAACGGCCTTCGCCCCGGCGGATGATGGCCCGCAGGCGGGCGGCGACTTCGTCCAGATCGAACGGCTTGCCCAGATAATCGTCGGCACCGGCATCGAGGCCGGAAATCTTGTCCGTGGTCGCGTCCTTCGCCGTCAGCAGCAGGATCGGCACCCGGTTCCGCTCATTGCGGGTGTGACGCAGAAGATCGAGGCCGGAACCGTCTGGCAGCATCAGGTCGAGAACGACGGCGTCGAAACGGCAGCTGTCGATAGCCGTTTTCGCATCTTCAAGGGTCGTGACGGCATCGACGGTGAAGCCGGCAAGCTGCAGCCCGACACGAAGACCATCCAGCAGGACATCATCGTCCTCGACCACTAACAGACGCATAAACTACTCCATCATTCCGGTGCACGGATGTTTTGACGTGCGGGAACCTGAAAAACGAACCTTAAGGCTGGCTTAAGCTTGCCACCGGAAGCCTGCGCCACTCATGGACTATCCCATAGGCCTCTCCTAAAAGGCCTATCCCATAAGGAAAAAGAATGCGTCTCAATTTTTCGTTCGTGCTCCTCGTCATCTTCACCGTCTGCGGACCCGCCTTCGCGCTCAATCCCCCGATGGACATGGCAGATGCGTTCAAGTTCTCGATCGACCGCACGGGAACAGCCGCCACCTTCCGCTGGCAAATAGCAGAGGGATATTATCTCTATAGAGACGCCCTCAACGCCACGGACAATGACGGAAAACAACTTGATCTTCAGACATTGCCCGGCGAGATGAAGGACGATCCCGGCTTCGGCAATACGGAGGTTTATTTCGGGCAAACGGCCGCCACGCTCGCCGATGCGCCCCAAACGATGAAAGTGACGTTTCAGGGATGTCAGGATGGCGGCATCTGCTATCCGGTGCGAACGGTCACTATCACCGGATCGAGGATCGAAGTGGATGCGCCGTTCGGGATGAACCCGTCACCGCCGCCGGCATTCCAGTCCTTCATCCCGATGTCCCCGGCCGCACAGCCAGAAAAAATAGATCGGCCTGCGCCCGCCGCCGAACCGGGAATGGTGGAGGGAATGCTCGATCAGGGCGGCATCGCGCTTCTGCTCGCCTCCTTCATGGGCCTCGGCGTGCTGCTCGCCTTCACGCCCTGCGTCTTTCCCATGTACCCGATCCTTGCGGCCACGCTGGGTCGTCAGGGAGCCTCCCTGTCGCCGGGGCGCAGCTTCCTCCTCTCCTCCACCTATGTCGTTGCTCTCGCCGCCGCCTTCAGCCTGTTCGGCATACTTGCCGCATGGCTCGGCCAGAGCTTTCAGATTGTCCTTCAATCGCCGGTGGCCATCCTCATCACCGCCGCTGTCTTCACCCTCCTTGCCATCGCCAGCTTTGGCGTGGTCGAGGTGCAGCTTCCATCGGGGCTGCGGGATCGGCTGGCGCGGTCACAACGCTCACTCGGCGGATCCTTCGGCTCAACCGCCATCCTCGGTTTCAGTTCGGCACTGCTGATCGGCCCCTGCGTGACCGCGCCGCTCGCAGGCGCGCTGCTCTACATCGCCAAATCCGGAGACGTGCTTCTCGGCGCTGCCGCGCTCTTTGCACTGGGTATCGGCAAAGGCATTCCGCTCATCCTCATCGGCACCTCCGGGGCAACGCTCCTGCCGCGCGCGGGCGCCTGGATGGCGCAGGTCCGCTGGCTGTTCGGCTTCATCTTCCTCGGCACGACCATCTGGTATCTGGACCGGCTCATTCCCGCACCCGCAACACTCGCGCTTTCCGCAGCATTGCTCGTGACCCTTGGTGTCTTCTTCGGTGCTTTCGATA
Organism: Rhizobium sp. X9; assembly: GCF_018873185.1. Classification (NCBI taxonomy): domain Bacteria; kingdom Pseudomonadati; phylum Pseudomonadota; class Alphaproteobacteria; order Hyphomicrobiales; family Rhizobiaceae; genus Rhizobium; species Rhizobium sp. X9. Next base: position 2,376,355 of record NZ_CP071311.1, read on the forward strand.
CGCTGTCACCACAGGCGGGTGTCGGTCGCCGGCTCATGAAATCCGCTAGCCTTCTTTCCGTTCTCTACGGCGCGTTTCTCGCCTTCGGTGCGGCAAGCGGCAGCACGAGCATGCTCCAGCCGCTTCAGGGTTCCGGCAGTTCCGTCGTTGCATCCTCCTTGCCCGGCCTGACAAAGGCGAGTTTCACCACAGTCGCATCCGGCGATGAACTGAGAGAAGCGGTAAGCGGTGCGAAAAAGCCGAGCCTCGTCTATTTCACCGCGGACTGGTGCGTTTCCTGCCGCGTCATAGAGCGCTCGGTCCTCGCCGATCCGCAGGTTGCTCAAAGCCTTGCGAATACTAATCTCGTCTCCGTCGATCTTTCAGACCTCACGCCTGCGAAACAACAACTGATGAAGGACAACAACGTCGTCGGCCCACCGACCATGCTGTTCTTCGACAGAAGCGGTGCCGAACTCTCCTCCGCCCGCATGGTGGGCGAGATTTCGGTGCGATCCGTCATCGATGCGGTGACGCAGACACAGCAAGCCCTCATGAAACCTGCAATCACAAACACCTCAGGAACCCTTCAATGATCCTCACCCGCCGAAAGCTCGTCGCAATGGCTGGCCTTGCGACCTTTGCACCGTCATTTGTTGCCGCCAAAAGCGACCCGACCAGCCGGGAGATGGTGCTGAACGACCCCGACGCACCGGTCCTCGGCAATCCAAAAGGCGATGTGACGGTCGTGGAATATTTCGATTACCAGTGCCCCTACTGCAAGACGTCCTACGAGATGGTCCGCGACGTAGTAGAGCAGGACGGCAAGGTCAGGCTTGTGCTGAAGGACTGGCCGGTCTTCGGCGGTGCGTCGGTCATGGCGGCGCAGGCGGTGCTTGCAAGCGCCAAGCTCGGCAAATACGACAAGACGCTCGACGCGATGTTTCATACGCCGAACAAGTTGCAACAGGATGATGTCGAAAAAGCCCTTGCGAAAGCCGGCCTCACCTTCGAAGGCGTGGGCAAGGCCGTGGTTCAGCATCAGGCGTGGATTTCCGGCCTGCTGGACCGGAACTGGGTGCAGGCCGCCGCCTTCAAATTTATCGGCACACCCTCATTTGTCGTCGGGTCGACAAGCTTTGCCGGCGTCCTCGACCGCAAGGGTCTGAAGGACGCAATCGCAAAAGCGCGAGGCTAGCGAGAAACGCAGGTGCATTGCTCACCATCGCTCTTAAATAGACAGAATGGTGGCTTCCTGTCCGACCGGACCTGAAACCACCATTATCCGACAAAACTAAACCTGCTCGCGTGCCTTTTCGAAAAGGCTGGTGAATTCCTCCGCGCTCCGAATAGCGCCGGGAACGAGAAATTTGCCGATGATGAAGGCCGGTGTTCCGGTCAGCTGCAGCGACATCGCCTGTTCGTGATTGCGCTCAATCAGCGCATTGATCTCCGCCGCCCTGGATTTGAGATCACTCTCAAGGCGCGCGAAATCAATGGCTGTCGCGCGCACGGCAGCGCGCATCTCGTCCGCTTCCACCCTGCGGGCTTTGATCGCCATCAGCGCATGATGCACGATCTCGTAACCGCCCTGGTAATTTGCCGCCAGCGCCAGACGGGCGCCCTCGACGGAATCTTTCGTAATGATCGGCCAGTCCTTGTAGACCACCCTGATATCCCCGTCCTTCAAGACCGCATCGCGCATGGGAATGGCCGTCTTCTTGCACCACGGGCAATTATAATCGAGGAAGGTGACCATGTTGAGTTTACCGGCTGGGTTGCCGGAAACGGGTGCTGCGGGATCACGCAGGATCATCTCAAGCCTGAGACTGTTTGCGGATGCGGCGGCCGGAAATGCGGCGGCGGAAACTGCCGAAAGCGAGCCAAGGAGAAAGGCGCGGCGTCTGAGCCCGTCAAGGCCTGCCTTGTCCACGCGGTTTCGAATTTGGTGTGCCATGGGAATAAGTCTCTCTTTCATATGCCAGCAGTCAGACGCCGAGTTGCGAGCGCTTCGAGGGATCGGGGATAACCACGATGGAGCTGCCATCCCTTACATTGTTGAAGAGATCGATGACGTCCTGATTCAGTAGGCGAATGCAGCCCGAGGATACCGCCTTGCCGATGGAGAAGGCCTCCGGCGTTCCATGCAGGCGATAAAGAGTGTCCTTTCCACCCTGATGGATATAAAGCGCACGCGCGCCGAGAGGGTTTTTAAGACCGGGGGGCATGCCGCCATTCGCGATGCTATAGGGCTGGAGCGCGGGTTGCCGCGCCACCATCTCGTCCGGCGGCGTCCATTTCGGCCACGCACGCTTATAGGCGACCGTCGCTCGACCGGACCATGAAAAGCCGTCGCGCCCGACGCCGATCCCGTAACGCGTTGCCTTCCCGCCGGGAAGCACGTGATAGAGAAACTTGTTCGGCGTATCGACGATCAGCGTGCCGGGCTTCTCTTCGGTCGGATAATCGACGACCTGCCGCCAGTATTTTGGATCCACCTGCTTGATGTTCACGGCCGGGATCGGAAAGGTCTCGTCCGGCATCGCCGCATACATCGCCGGGGTCACTGGCGTTACGGCTGGCAAAGGTTCGTCGCTCTTTACCGGCGTTGCCGTCATCGGCGGCTGGCCGGATGTGGCGCAGCTTGCCAGAAGACTTGCGGCTCCCAGGGCAAGAAGGTTTCGGCGGCTGATGAATATTGGTCTGTCGTGCATTCTGCGGCATGTCTCCTGTTTGGCGACACACAGTCAGCCGGCACCTTAAGCCAGTCTTAAGGCGACCCGGTGAGACATTTATTTGACATGACCGGACGGAAAATGCCGGGGGCAGAACCACGTCTGCCCCTCCCTGGGTGAGATCGGCGAAAAACTCAGGCCTGAATCAAGGCAATGCCACGGTTCCTGAAGCCGAGCGTGACATCGCTTGCCGGCGGCAGACTGGTCTCAACCGCATGGTCGACGATGAAGAGCGTGCCGATATCGGTCTCGACTTCATACTCGACATGACCGCCGAGATAGGCACTATGCAGCACCCGCCCCGCAAGCCCATGCCCGCCCGGCTGGCCGATGGAAATAGAGCCGGGGCGAACCGCAAGCTTTGCCGGGCCGGGCCGGGCGTTGCGTGCCGCAACCCGGTGATCCACACCTCCGACGCGGATCAGCGCGTCGGGGCCCTCAAGGCTCAACACTTCGCAGCCGACGACATTCGCCTCGCCCATGAAATCGGCGATGAAGGCGGAGGCCGGTGCTTCATAAAGGTCGCGTGGCGCACCCGACTGGGCGATCTCACCTTCCTTCATCACGATGATCCGGTCGGAAACCGCCAGCGCCTCATCCTGATCATGTGTCACGTAAACGGCGGTAAAGCCAAGCCGCTGCTGCAATTCGCGGATTTCGGTGCGCACCCGGCGGCGAAGGCGGGCATCGAGGTTGGAAAGCGGCTCATCGAGCAACAAAACCTGCGGTTCCAGCACCAGCGCACGGGCAACCGCGACGCGCTGCTGCTGGCCGCCGGAAAGTTCGGCAGGCAGGCGGTGGCCCATGCCGGCGAGGCCGACGAGCTTCAGCCCCTCCTCCGCCTTTTCCCGCGCTTCCGCCTTGCGCAATCCCGAGGATTGCAGGCCATAGGCGACATTGTCGAGCGCGGTCATGTGCGGGAAAAGCGCATAGGACTGGAAGACCATCGAGACATCGCGCTCATTGGCCGGCAGCATGGTGACATCCTTGTCACCGATGAGGATGCGGCCGGAGGTCGGATGTTCGAGGCCCGCCAGCATGCGCAGCGTCGTCGTCTTGCCGCAGCCGGAGGGGCCGAGCAGGGTCACCAGCGTGCCGGGCTCGATGGTGAGCGAGAGGTCGGGAATGGCGGTGAAGGCGCCGAAAGTCTTGCGGACATTCTGAAAGGTGACGGAACCGGGCTTTACGGAAATCATGCGGTTTTCTCCTGAGCGAGAGGAACGGAGGAAGCGGACGGCAGGCCGGCGACACGGTTTTCGCGACGCAGACGGCGCTCACCCACAAGAAGCTGGAAGCCGGTAATGACCGTGATCATCACAACGATCAGCATGGAGGAATAGGCAATGGCCACACCGTACTCGCCGTTTTCGACGAGACCGACGATATAGGACGTCGCCATGTTGTACTGCGCGCTGACAAGGAAGATGACGGCGCTGATGGAGGTGATGGCGCGCACGAAGGAATAGACCAGTGCGGCCGTGATCGCGGGCCTCAAGAGCGGCAGGATGACCTTGCGGATGGTGCGGAAACTATTGGCCCGCAGCGTCAGCGAGGCCTCATCGAGGCTTTTGTCCAGCTGGCTCATCGCCGCGATGCCGCCACGCACGCCGACCGGCATGTTGCGGAAGACGAAGCAGGCGATGAGGATGAGTGCCGAACCCGTCATTTCCACCGGCGGCAGGTTGAAGGCCATGATGTAGCTGACACCGATGACCGTGCCGGGAATGGCAAAGCTCATCATCAGCGCGAATTCGAACAGGTTCCGACCGGCAAACTTCTGCCGCACGATGATATAAGCCGTCAGAAGACCGACGGCAGCGGTGAGCGGCGCCGACACCAGCGCGATCTCCATGGTCGTCCAGAACGAGTTCCAGGCAACGCCGGTCCAGGCGATCGAGCCATTCGAAAAGCTGACGGAAAAGGCGCGGATATAGTGGTCAAGCGTCAGTGAATTATCGAGACCCCAGGTCTTCACGAAACCGCCGACAAGGATCATGCCGTAAACGACGATGGTGAAGATCATCCACGGCACGACGACCGCATGGACGCCGATGGACAGGCCGCGCGGAAGCGCGATATGCGCGCCGCTGTCGCCCTTCCCCGTCACCGTCGCGAAATTCTTGCCCGCCAGCCAGAAACGCTGGGCAAGGAAGGCCGAAAGCGTGAAGCAGAGAAGGATGATCGCCAGAACCGCGGCGCGGGAGGGATCGTTCTGCGAGCCGACGACGGCAAAGAAGATTTCCGTCGACAGCACCCCATGGGTGCCGCCAAGCACCAGCGGATTCCCGAAATCCGCCATGCTCTCGATAAAGCCGATAAGGAAGGCATTGGCGAGACCGGGTTTCATCAGCGGCAGCGACACCCGCCAGAAGGTGCGCCAGCGGTCGGCACGCAGCGTCTGCGACGCCTCTTCCATCGACGGGCTGACGCCTTCGACCACGCCGATCAGCACCAGAAACGAGATGGGCGTGAAGGAAAGGACCTGCGCAATCCAGATGCCGGTCATGCCGTAAAGCCAGCGACCCGGTTCGATACCGAAGAGATAGAAAAGCCATTCGGTGACGACGCCGGCGCGGCCGAAAAGCAGCGTCAAAGCAAGGCCGATGACAAAAGGCGGCGTGATGATCGGCAGAACCGTCAGAAGCCGCAGGCCCTTCTTGAAGGGAAAGCGCGTGCGGGTGGCGATCAACGCAAAGCCGAGACCGAGCACGGTCGAGCCGAAGGCGGTCATCAGGGCGAGGAACAGCGTGCGCCAGGCAACGCCGCAGCGCTCTTCGCCTGTGACGCAGCCAAGGCTCCAGATGCCGGGATCCTGAATATTACGAATGAAGCCATCAGCATTGAAGGAGCCATCGAAATCCTGAACGGAAGCAACGAGCATGCTGCCGATCGGATAGAAGACAAAAACCGTGACGAGGAAAACCAGAACGGAAATGGCGCCGACGACAAAGGCGTCGCCTTTCATGACGCCACGTTCGGCAAGTCCGAAGGCAAAAAGCAGCACGAAGACGAACGACATGACGACGGCCCCTGCCCCCATGGAGGGCTGACCATCGGCAAGCATGCCGAAGAGGTTTTCGCTCACCGCCCAGCTCCAGCCGGTAAAGCCGATGGCCAGCCCCTGCAAGGCGAGGAAAACGAGGCCGGCAGCGCCGATGACGGCAAGCAGTCTGCCGCGCCGCATCGGATCGCCGATAGGCCGGACAAGACACGCAGCGAGGAAAAAGACAACGATTCCAACCAGCCATGGTTTGCCATAGGACAGGATCTGCAGCACACCGGGCGCATTGCTGGCCGACGAGAAAAATCCGGAAAGCCAGCGGAAGCTGAAAAAGCCGCCTTCGATGCGATACCAGGGAAGAAGAATGAGGGCAAAAGCCCCGAACGCCAGGACGATGTCCAGCCTGCGATTGCCACGTGTCATGGCCGACCTCGCTTGTTTCATGCCGATGAAAGAGTGGCGGACACCCCGGCTTAAAAAGCCGGGATGCCTGTCGCCGGAGTTAAGATCAGTGTTTCAGATCAGTTGGCGACCGCACCGACCTCGCGGTCCCAGCGTTCCAGCAACGCCTTGCGCTTGGCCGGATCGCCATAGGTCTTGAAGTCGTAGTCGATGAGCTTGATGTCCTCGAACTTCGGCGCTTCCTTCGGCACTTCCGCCGTCTTGTTGGAGGGAAGCTGGAAGGACTTGGCGTCCTTCATGCGCGACTGCACTTCCGGCTTCAGCGCCCAGTCGTACCAGGTCTTGGCATTGTCGAGGTTGCGCGCACCCTTGATGATCGACATGGAGCCGATTTCGTAACCCGTGCCTTCGCAAGGCGCGATCGACTTGACCGGGAAGCCTTCCGCCGTCTGCGCCACCGCATCATGCATGAAGACGATGCCGAGCGCCGTCTCGCCACGCGCCGCCGCCTTGACCGGTGCCGAGCCGGATTTGGTATATTGCGAGATATTGGCGTTGAGCTTCTTCAAATAGTCGATCGCCTGATCTTCGCCCATGATCTGCACGAGCGACGCGAGCGCCGTATAGGCGGTGCCGGAGGAATTCGGATTGGCGATCTGGATTTCGCCCTTCAGTTCCGGCGCCAGCAGGTCGGCCCAGCACTTCGGCTCCTTATAGCCCTTGGACTTGAAGATTTCCGTGTTGTAGCCCCAGCCCAGCGCGCCGGCATAAACGCCGACAGTCATGTAACCGGTGCTTTCCGCCTGTTTGACGGCCCAGTCCTGCAACTGATCCAGCATCGGCGACTTGTATTCCAGCGTCAGGTTTTCGGATGCCGCCTGCATGTGCGGATCGCCGGTGCCGGCCCACCAGATATCGGTCTTCGGGTTGCGGGCTTCCGCACGAACCTTGGCATAGGTTTCGCCGGAAGACAGGCGCACCATATTGACCTTGATGTCATGCGACTTTTCGAAATCGCCCTTCATCTGCTCGCAGATGACGACATCGGCCGAGCAGATGAGGTTCAGTTCGCCCGCCGCCTGCGCGGAAACGGCGCTCAGTGCCGTGCCGGCAAAAAGCAGGGTGGAAAGTATCGTCAGTCGCATGGTTATCCTCCTGTAGCTTGCGTCTGAATTCTTGGGCCATGCGCGAACATGGCGCTGCCGGTCGCGGCGCCCTGCGGCGCGCGCGCTGCCTTTTTGAGGTGTTGGTTTTTTGGCCCTACTGGGTCTGGCTCGGGTGGATTTCGCTATCGAAGCGGCTCAATAACCGACTTCGCTCTTCCGGCTGTCCGAAGGTGGCGAAGTCGTAATCCACCATCTTGATCATCGATATGTCAGGCGCCGTCAGCGGCAATGTCGCCCGGGCGTTTGATGGCACCTGATTTTGCCCGGCCTTGGCCCCGGTTGCCTGCCCCTCCGGGCTCAGCGCGAATTCAACGAAGGCCTGTGCCAGCGCATCATTGTGGTTGCCCTTGACGATGCTGACCGCACCGATCTCATAGCCCGTCCCCTCGCAGGGCGCGACGATCACCAGCGGGAAACCTTCGATCTTCTGGGTCACGGCATCATGCATGAAAGAAATGCCGATCACGATCTCGCCCCGCGCCGCCGCCTTGACCGGCGCTGCACCAACCTTGGTATAGCTCACGACGTTCTGATTGAGCTTTGCCATGAAACCAAAAGCCTCCTCCTCGCCGAAGAGCTGAACGAGGGTGGCCAGCATGGTGAAGGCCGTGCCGGAATAGTTCGGATTGCCGGTCAGGATGTGGCCGCGATAGATATCCTTCGCCAGATCCTTCCAGCAGGTGGGTGCGGGCAGGTTGTTCTTCGCGAGCAGTTCCGAATTATAGGCAAAACCCAGTGCACCGGCATAGATGCCAGCCGATTTCGAGCCGGACATCGCATAGAAATTCTGCGCCCAGGGCAGCAGATCCCGCTGATGCACGGGCGTGTACTCTTCCAGCAGGCCTTCCGAGCCGGCCTGCAAATGGGTATCGCCAGTACCGCCCCACCAGACGTCGACGGTCGGATCGGATCGTTCGGCACGAATCTGGTCGAGAATTTCGCCGGTACTCTTGCGCACCATCGAAATCTCGAGACCTGCCTTGGCCTCGAAAGCCCGCTGCATGGTCAAACACCAAGCCTCGTCGACGCCGCAAAGGACGTTCAACTTCGGCTCGGCCATGCCATGCCCTGCGCCGCACAGCCATAGGACCATGCTCGCCGCAAGTGCGGTCAATGCTTTCAATTAAGCCTCCCTGCCCGGAACCTCCCCGTTCCAGTCTCCACCAACAGCATGTCACATCCTGCCCGCGCCGCAATCGAAGAATGGTTACCAATCTTTCACCGCACCGCCGAACAAGATTACAGATATTACAATTATGACAGGAGAGATAACCAGCGAGCCTTTGAAGATCGCCGTCACCGTGCCTATGATGATGGCGGGAGGAATACAAAGTGCTTAATCAGAAGGTTCGCATTCTGATCGTCGAGGACGATCCGGATATGGCAGAGCTCATCTCGGACCTCGTGGAGGCCGAGGGCTGGCTGCCCACCTGCGCGCGCTCCGCCGAGGAGGCGGACGAGATATTAGCGCGGGACAGGATGCAGCTTGTACTCGTCGACCACAATCTGCCCGGCACGTCAGGCCGGACCTTTGCCCAGCGATTGCGCAGCCAGATCGACATCGACATCGGCATCGTCATGGTAACAGCTGCCGGCAGCGCCGCCGACCGGGTCCTGGGGCTCGAGACGGCCGCCGACGATTACGTGGTCAAACCCTTCGAACCCATCGAACTCACGGCCCGGATCAAGGCCGTCCTGCGCCGGACGATCCCCTCGCTGAAACAGGAAAAGGATAGCGAGCGCGATCATGGCCGCGCGGCACTCAACCTCGGTGACTGGGCGATTGATCTTGATGCGCGCCGGGCGGTCTGCCTCAGCGATCGCAGCAAGACGCTGACGAGCGCCGAATTCGCGCTTCTGGAGATTCTGGCCGAAACGCCCAACCAGCCCGTCAGCCGCTCGCAAATCCTCGACCGGCTGGGTTCTGAAAGCGACCGCTACATCGACAGAAATGTCGATGTGCTGGTGCTGCGGCTGAGGCGCAAGATCGAGCGTAATCCGGACCTGCCGCGTCACATCAAGACGCGGCGCGGCAAGGGTTATGTGCTGCATACCGACGAGGGCGAGCTTTCCCCGTGATCAGCCGCTCCTTCCTTTCCTCCATCGCCTTTCGCCTGCCCTTTGCGATCGTCTTCATCTGCATCCTTGTCTTCAGCCTCTCGGCCATCGCCATTTACGGCCTGCAGCGCGCGCGGGATGAAATGGCGGCCTATGGGTTGCAGGCCTTTTCCAGCCTCGCCAAGGCATCCCTGGTCTCGCGACAGGTGTCGGACCTCGTCTCAAGCGCCCCCTTCCTGATGAACGCCGCCTCTCCCTATCGCGTTTCCAGCGAAAGCAGGTCCGTCGTTCAGCAGGTCGATATCCTGCTGGAAATGACAGGACCGGGCAGCGACGATCGGGTCACGCGCGGCTTTTCCAACGACCGCATCGTCGAACTTCTCCAGCTTATCAGGGTGCAGACGCTGGATCTGGCAAAGGATGCCGATGCGGCGCAGGGCCACAAGGCGGACGCGGCAGCGGCACTCGGCGAAATCGCCACCGGCCGGGGCATCGTCGATCCTGAACTGCGCCGGCGGATGAACGGCATCGTGCAGGCCGCATCCGCGTCCGACAGCCTCTTCCAGCTGGGCGAACTGCGCCGCCGCTACGTCGCCGAAACGACGGCACGTCAGGAAGGTTATCCCGGCGAGCGTCTTCCGCTGGCGGAAATGCAGCCCTATGAGCGGGTCTTCGAGGCCCAGAGCCGCTATCTTCTGGAAATGTTTGCGATCCGCGCCTCGGTATCGCGGCTTCACACCGTGTCGCGGGATCTCTCCCACGTCACGGAAACCCAGGGCGATGCCGTTGCCCGCAGCCTGAACGAGGACCTGATCTCGACCTCTGATGCCCTTAGCCGGCTGCTGGTCATCGTCGCCGTCGCTTCTCTTCTGGTTCTCGTGGTGGCGATCTTTTCGATCCGTTCGGTGATGCGCGTCTCGCGCGGCATCGCCTCTCTCTCCAACGGCATGAATGCGCTTGCCAAGGGAGAGAAGGATGTCGGCCCACCATCCTACACCGGGCCTGAGACGGAGCTGATCCGCCTGCTTGACGCCTTCCGTGCTTTCCATGAAAGCGTCGATCGTGTCTCCCGCCTCCGGCGCACGGCGGAAGCGGCGGCCCGCACCATCCGCTCGACCTTCCGCAACATGAATGAGGGAATAGCGCTGTTCGATCCGGCGGGCCGGCCAATCACCATGAACCGCCGCATCATCGAGCTTGTCGGACGCTCCGGCTCATCGCGAAAGCTGCCGCTTCGCCGTTTTGTCGAACCGATCCCGGAAATCGATCCCGCATTATTGCCGTTTGAAAGCGGGCACGGCGAGTTGATGGACCGCGCCGTCGTGCGCCATCGCACCGCAGATCAGCTGGTGATCGAAGTCTCGATGTCACGCCAGCCGGATGGCGGCATCGTCCTGCTCGCCCGCGATGTGACGGCTCTCGATCGCCAGGAAGCAGAAGCCGTAAAGGCCCAGCGGCTGGACGGCATCATGCGCATGACCCACCAGGTCAGCCATGAGGTGGGCAACATGATCGGCATCATCACCGGCAGCCTCGGCCTGCTGGAACGGGAAGCCGGTTTCAACGACCGCCAGAAACGGCACATCGCCCGTATCCGCAAGGCGGCAGACCGCGGCCGGTCTCTCGCCAGCAGCATGCTGACGATCGGCAGCCAGCAGCCGATCCATGCCAGCCACATCAACGTCGCCAACCTGCTGCGCGGCATGGCCGATATCCTCGAGATCGCGGTCGGCCCGAAATGCCGGATCGCGCTTGATCTCGATGACGACCTCCCGTCGATCCCGCTCGATCCCGCCCTCTTCGAGCAGTCCATTCTCAATCTCTGCCTGAATGCCGCAGCCGCCATGCCGGATGGCGGCCTGATCTTGATCGAGGCCACGACCGAGAAAGATGCGCTGATAATTGCCGTTACCGACGAGGGCATCGGCATGACGCCCGAGGCCGTGGACAAGGCGTTCGAACCCTATTTCACCACACGCGAAGAATATGGCGGCGCCGGCCTCGGCCTCGCCATGGTCTACGGCTTCGTCCGCCAGAGCGGCGGCGAAGCGCATATCAGTTCAAAGCCCGGGGATGGCGCAAGGGTGCAGCTGACTTTTCCGGCAGGCACCGACCACGTGAAGTAGAGGACCAAGGCGATATCCGACGACTGAGCTACTGGTGTTGCGCGGTTAATAGCCACCGGTCAGGAAAACACTCTCGCCTGTCATGAAACTGCAGGCCTGCGAAGACAGGAAGATTGCCGCGCCCACCATCTCTTCAGGCTGCCCTGCGCGGCCCATCCAGTTCAGCGTACGGGTATATTCGGCCCAGCCATCGGGATCCCCATCGCGGCGATGGGCGTTGCGGTCCGTGTCGATCAGGCCCGGAGCAAGCGTGTTGAGCAAAACATTGTCCCGCGCATAATCACGGGCCTGGCTCTGGATAAGGTTGTGCTGGGCAGCCTTGGTGGCGGCATAGGCGCTGACGATGCTCTTCGGCCGAAGCTGATTGACGGAACCGATAGAGACCACCCTTCCCCATTTGCGAGCTGCCATGCGCGGCAGGACGGATTGCAGCATATCCACGGTCGATCCCAGATTGACCGCCAGCTGAAACGCCAGATCTTCGGGCGTCAGATCTGGAAGAACGGCATTGATCTGGGCGCTGGCATTGATGACCAGAATATCGATCGGGGCGATCGCCTCGGCGCGATCGATGAGATCACGACCGGCACCGGGTGCGGATAAATCACTCGCCAGTTCCTCAGCCACGCCACCATTGTCGACAATTTTCTGCTGCACGGCAGCAGCACTGCCGGGTTTGATCCCATGCAGGATGACATGCGCACCAGCACCCGCCAACCCCTCGGCAATCGCCGCACCGATGCCGCGGCTGGAACCGGTGACCAGAGCCGTACGACCCTTCAAACCAAAGACGCTTTCGAGACGCATTTCTATCCTTCGAACAATGAGATGCGCGCACCGGCAATACCCGGGCGGCAGGAAAACAGACCGCCGGATAGCGGCGCATCGGCAAGCGTGGATGCCGGCAGGCGCGTACGGGCGCTGGTGATGAACAGCGTCGACAGGTCCGGCCCGCCAAAGGCGATGCTGGTTGGACGCGGCACCGGCATTTCGATGACCTGGTCCAGCTTGCCGTTCGGCAGGTAGCGGCGCACGCACCAGCCATCCCAGATCGCGCACCAGACGCCTCCTTCCGCATCCACGGCGAGACCGTCCGGCCGGCCATCGGCCACGGGGATGCGGGCAAATTCGCGCCGCTCCGAAAGCGTGCCCGTCGCCGGATCGCAATCATAGGCATGTATGAGCCCCGGCACCGTGTCGACGAAATAGAAGGTTCTGCCGTCCGGGCTCCAGCCGAGACCATTGGAGACAATGATGCCGCCTTCCTTGCGCTCGAATGCGCCGTCGGCATTGATCCGATAGAGTGCACCGGTTGGCTTGGAAGCGTCGATACGCATCGATCCGACCCAGATCGCGCCATCCGGCCCGCATTTGGCATCATTCAGCCGGTTGTCGGCAATGCCTGCCTCCGGGCTGACGAAAGGCGTTAGGCGGCCAGACGCAAAATCGAGCCATTCGACCCCGTCCTGGGAGGCCACCAGCAACCTTCCGGCCGTAACCGGGATGACCGCGCTGACGAGCTTGCCGGTCTCACACGTCTCGTTACGGCCGGTGGCCGGATCGTAACGGTGGACAGCCGGATGGAGAATATCGACCCAGTAAAGCGCGTTTTCGGCCTCATGCCAGACCGGGCTTTCGCCCAGTTGCGCACCCCATGGCAGAATGCAGCTGAGTTCGGCTATCGGTCGGCCTGTCGCCGAGCGCGGACGGGGTCGGGAACTGATGGCGACGGCACCGGCCGCACCGGTGATGCGGCGGGCAGCGGCAATCAGCTCGCGTCCGGCAGGGTGGATATTGGAAGCGTCGAGACGCGACGACGGCCCAAGCGCGACAAGCACACCCATAGGCGTATTGTCCCGGCCCATCACCGGCGCTGCGACAGAATTCACGCCCGGCAGGTGTTCCTCGTAAGAAATCGAATAACCCCGCGCCCGCGCCAGTGTCAGATCGGCCTGCAATGCATCAAGAGCGGTGATGGTCTTGGGTGTCTGCGGATCGAGCGTGAGGCGATCCAGCAGAGAACGGCCAACGGCGGGATCCTGAAAGGCGAGCAGCGCCTTGCCCGGTGCCGTGCAATGCAACGGCACACGCCGCCCCACTTCGACGCGGACGGAAAGGCCATTGGGCGAGCGCTCGGCCAGATATTGCGTCATGATGCCGTCGAGCCGGCAAAGCGCGACGGTCTCGCCAAGTTCAGCCGCCAGCCGTTCCAGTTCCGGGGTCGCGGCCGAGACGAGATCGAAGCTCTCCCAGACCTTATGGGACATTTCGAGAAAACGTTGTCCCAGAACATAGGTGCCACGCGCCTCATCCTGCCGCACAAGGCCATAGGCGATAAGTGTGCGCAGGATGCGGGCGAAAGTCGGCTTGGGCAGACCGGAGGCACGCAAAAGCTCGGCAAAGCGCGGCGGCTCGGGCGCATCGGCGACCATATCGAGAAGCGTCAGCCCCTTGGAAAGAGCCGCCGTTCCCCCCGGTGTTTCGGGCTTCATCGCGTCTGCTCCTTCGCGAGGCGCTGTCGCCTTGCGGTGGCCGCTTCGTCCAGCATCCGGTCCATCGTCCATTGCGCTTCAAACCCCAGGGTGTTTCTGATCCGCTCGTTTGAAGTATGGTAATAAACGCCGGCGCCGGGAAAATCGACTGTCACGATTGGCAGGCCGGTCAATGCCGCCATGCGCGGCAGAAGTTCGGCGAAATCGGCTGGTTCATCCGCTCCGAGATTGAAGATGCCACCCGCCGCTTTCGGGTGGTCCAGGGCAAGCAGAATGCCGGCAACCATATCGCGGGTGTCCGTTATATGCATGCGGAAAGGCCGTCCCTCCTCGTTGCGTGCCAGAACATGCGATGCTTCGCCGATATCCCGTGACTGGAGAAGCTCGGCGACCGCCACGTTTCCGAAGTTCTGCTGCTGGCGAATGCGCGGCCGCAGGAAAAACCGGGGGCCGGAAAAGAAACTGTCTTCATCCAGCAGTTCGGCCGCATCCTGCGTATGCGAGAAACGCAGGATGACTGTTTCCATTGTCCCGGTCCGTTGGTGGAAACTTACAAGCTCCTCACCCAGCAGCTTCGTCAGACCATAGGGTGAATTGGGATTGAGAGGATGTTCCTCCGTTACCGGCAGAAATTCCGGGCGATTTTCAGGATAGACCTCGCCTGAGGAAGCGAACACGAACCGCCGCACGCCGGCCGCCGCAGCCGCATCGAGAAGGCGGCGCGTGCCCTCGACATTGACGGCAAACATGCGATCGCGATCTCCCGGTGCCCAGGACATGAATGCGCCGAGATGCAGAACGCCGGTGACGCCTTCAATGGCGCCAGCCAATGCCTCTGTGTCTTCCAGCGACCCCACGACCTCCTCACCGCCCGTGCCGGACGGCCGCAGATCAAAGCCGCGAACGGCACGGCCTTCTGCACGCAACGCGGCAACGACGGCGCGGCCGACTCGACCCGCCGATCCGGTAACGAGGATCATAGCCGTTCTCCGCTCTTCGCGTCGAAGAGATAAAGCTGGGCCGGATCGAAACCAAGCCGCAGCTCTTCATTCCCCGGCAGGTTGCCGGTGTGCGAAACGCGGGCAATCAGCCCCTTGGACTTGCCCTCTTCGCCATCGGCGATCCTGGCACCCTCAGCATCGAAATAGACGTATTTTTCCGATCCGAGGCTTTCCACCAGCGTCGGGCGAACGCCGAATGTGACGGGTGCATCGCCGAGCACGAGATGTTCCGGCCGCAAACCGACGACAACGCTTCCCTGATGGCGCGCCGCACCCGGCAGTGAGACCTTTTGCCCAAAAAGGGTGAGCGTACCGTCGCGTATATCCGCATTGAGGAAGTTCATGCCCGGAGAGCCGATGAAGCCGGCAACGAAAAGATTGGCCGGGTTGTTGAACAGCTCGTCCGGTGCCGCGATCTGCTGGATGATGCCGCCCTGCATGATGACGACACGATCCGCCATCGTCATCGCCTCGACCTGGTCATGCGTCACATAAACGGTGGTGACGCCGATCCGCTTGTGCAGCGCGCCGATTTCGGCACGCATGTGGACACGCAGCTTGGCATCGAGGTTGGACAGCGGCTCGTCCATGAGGAACGCCTGCGGCTGGCGAACGATCGCTCGTCCCAGAGCCACGCGCTGACGCTGACCACCCGACAGATCCTTCGGCTTGCGATCGAGATAGGGCGTCACCTCGAGGATACGCGCCGCATCGTCGACGCGCCTGTCGATCTCCTGCCTGTCCGTGCCGCGCATCTTCAGCCCGAAACCGATATTCTGGCGGACCGTCAGATGCGGATAAAGCGCGTAATTCTGGAAAACCATCGCGATGTCGCGGTCGCCCGGCGCAAGGTCGGTCACTTCGCGGTCGCCGATGAAAATCTGCCCTTCGCTTGCCGGCTCGAGACCGGCGAGGATCTTCAGCATCGTCGACTTGCCGCAGCCGGAAGGCCCGACCAGCACCACGAACTCGCCATTCTCGATTTCAAGCGAGAAGGGTCTGAGCACGTTGAGCGCGCCATAGGACTTGCTGACGTTGCGAATGGAAATATTGGCCATGCTTATTTCTCCGCGCCAGCGGTCAAACCGCCGACCAAATAACGTTCAAGGAACAGATAGATTGCGATGATCGGCAACGCGATGAACACCGATGCGGCAGAGATGTCGTTCCAGTAGGTGACATATTCGCCCTGCATCGTGGTGATGCCGAGATTGGCCGTCCAGTTGTCCGGCGAGTTGACCAGAAAGGTGCGCGCATAGGCGTAATCGGCCCAGCTGAGCACAAAGGCGTAAAGCGCGGTGGCGGCAAGCCCGGGTGTTGCGATGGGAAGCACGACACGCACCATTGCGCCGATCGGCGAGCAGCCATCAACCATGGCCGCCTGCTCGAGTTCCTTAGGAATCGTGTCGAAATAGCCCTTCAGCATCCAGGTTGCGAAGGGAATGATCATGGTCGAATGCGCAAGCACCAGCGTCCATAGGCTGCCGATCAGACCGAAGCTCGAAAAGATCGAAAACAGCGGGATGACGAGTAGCGTGGCGGGCAACATCTTGGCTGTGAGAACGAACATTCCCATGGTAGCGCCGCCCCGCATTGAATAGCGAGACAGGGCGTAACCGGCGCTGACCGAAACCAGCATCGACAGCGCAACCGAGCCGACAGCGGCAAGCATCGAATTCCACAGCCACAGAAGGATCGGCTTTGCCGCCCAGACACGGGCAAAAATGTCCCATTGCGGATCGTCCGGCCAGAAAGTCGGTGGCAGGCGGTAGAGTTCGTCGGTGGTGGAAAGGGCGGTAACCAGCAGCCAGTAGACCGGGAACAGGATCATCACCAGCGTGAAGATCACCGTCGCGTAGAGGGCAAGGCTCTGTGCAAAGCTACGTTTCATCAAAGCCTCCTCAGTAGATTGATTTCGAGCGCCGGCCGAGCATCAGCAGGCTGGCAATGATGCAGATCACCAGCGTCAGCACGCCGACGGCGGCAGCGCGACCGAAGTTGTGATACTGGAAGGCCTGATCGTAGGTCATGATCGACAGCGTCTGCGTCGAGCGCAGCGGGCCGCCGCCGGTCAGAACCTTGATGATGGAAAAGTCGCGGAACACCCAAAGCAGGGTCAGCACCAGCGTGACGCCGAGGACCGGCATCAGCAGAGGCATGGTAATCCAGCGAAAACGCTGCCAGACGCTGGCGCCATCCACCTTGGCGGCGGCGTAATAATCGGCGGGAATGGACTGCAGGCCGGCGAGGCACATGATCGACACGAAAGGAAAGCCCTTCCACACCATGGTGATCGACACCGCCCAGAAGGCGGCTGTGGAACTGCTGACCCAGGGGATCATCTGGTCGGTGAAACCGAGCTTTATCGCCAGCCATCCGAACAGGCCAAAAGACGTGTCAAACATCCATGCGAAGATGACGACCGCGATGATTTCCGGCACCGCCCAGGGCAGCGCCATTCCCAGCCGCGCGACGGTCCGACCTTTGAAGCGGTTATTGGCGAGAAGCGCCGTGCTGAGGCCGACCGCGACGCTGCCGACGGTCACGACGATAACCAGCTTCAGCGTCACCCAGCAGGCCAGCCAGAATTCCGGCGAGGAGAACAGCCAGGTGTAGTTGCTGACCGAAAACGGCCGGCTCGCGCCGCCAAGCCGGGGTATCTTGACCTGCTGAAACGACAGGTCGATTGCAAGGATCAGCGGCCAGACGATGATGGCGGCAACCATCAGGACTGCTGGCGCGATCAGAATATAGCCGAGGAGATGTTGCCGGCTGGGGCGCGCAAGATCGAAGAACTTGCGACGCCCAGCCCGAACGGGTTCGGTCATGGATGGTCCTCCTGCCGGATGCGGATGATGGCCATGGCCCTTTCCGGACCATGGCAAGACAACGGGATCAACCCTTGATGGCTTCGGCCTTTGTCTGCATGGTTTTCGCTACCGCCGCCGGATCGAGATCCTGAATGATCATCCGCTGGCTTTCTTCCATCACCATCTTGCTGAACTCGTTGTAGAAGAGTTCAAGTCCGGTCGGAATGCGGTCGATCCCGGCCTCGGAGGCGGCCTTCATCGTCTCGATCAGCACCGGGAAATGCGGAATGGTCTTTTCGACGCCGGAGACATCCGCGGTTGGGCTCGGTGGCGTATTGCCGCCCAGCGTCGCATAGCTGCGCTGGAATTCCGGTGTCATGGTCAGCTTGATGAAATCCCAGACCAGAGCCTTCTGATCGTCGGGAATATCCGCCGGCATGGCGAGCACGTTCGACGATCCGCCGAGCGGCGGATGAAGCGGCGGGGCGGCGTAGACGATATCGCTCTTGGCCGAACCCTTCTCAGTGGTGCCATAAAGCCAGGGGCCGTCCAGCCGCATGGCCATCTTGCCATCGGCAAACAGCTTGCGCACGTCGCTGGCGCTCATGTCCACCGGGCTGACACCGCTTTTCATGACGGTTTTCCAGCGCGTCAGACCCTCGACCATTTCAGGCGTATCGATGGTGACATTGCCGTCCTTGTCGGTCCAGTAAGCACCGGCATCGATGATGTAGTTCAGCATTTCCGTCAGATACTGACCCGGACCGCCCTTTGTTTCGTGGCCGGTGCCGAACTGGTCGATGATGCCGTCGCCGTTGAGATCCTTGGTGGTTGCCTTCGCGGCAGCCAGAAACTCGTCATAGGTCTTCGGCACGGCAATGCCGGCCGCGTCGAGGATTTTCTTGTTGTAAGCCATGACGAAACCGAAATAGTTCGTCATGATGCAGACAGTCTCGCCATTCCATTCGCATTTCTGCTGACCGGCCCAACCGGTCATGTCGATCCCGTCCTTCTTCAGCCACGGGTCCAGCGGCTCCAGCCATCCGCTATCGGCGAACATCTGGAACTCGAAGGATGCGAGATGGACGATCTGCGGCGGCTGGTTGGCCGCGAAAAGCGTCGTCATCGTATCCGCATAGGAACTGCGTTCCGCCTTGGTAAATTCGATCTTCACGCCTGGATGCTGTTTTTCGAATGCGGCAATCGCCGAATGCCACCATTCGCCGGTACCGGCATCATCCGTCTGCCAGGAGATGAATTTCAGGACGGTATCGGCCCTGGCCGGGGCAAGGCTGCCCATTGTCATCAAAACGGCGGTTGCGGTGCCGAGCGCCAGCCGGCTTATTGTCTTGTTCATGGCTTCCTCCTCCAAAAAACCAGTTCAGATACGTTCAATCAGACCGAGCGCCGCCTCCGACGGCCTTACCCCAAGTCCGGGTCCGGACGGCAGGTGATATGTGCCCTCCCGGCAATCCATGTCGCCTTCCAGCAGGTGACGGTTCGGCTCGAAGATCGAATGCTGGAATTCGTGACCTTTAAGCGTTGGCAATGTCGATGACGCCTGCAGGCTGGCGGCAAGAAATATGCCTGCGCCAACGGTGGCGTGCGGGATCACATCGATGCCGTACTCGGAAGCGAGAGCACCGATACGGATGAAATTGGTGATGCCCTTGTGGCCCATTTCCGGCTGCACGATTGCGATACGGCAGCGCTCGATGCGGGCGCGCATGTCCCAGTGGGTGCGCCATTCCTCACCAACGGCAATTGGAACTTCGGTGTTCTTGGAAACCTTCTCCAGACCGGCAATGTCTTCCGTCCAGACCGGTGCTTCGGCAAACCAGGGATCGAAGGGCTCCATCTCGGCAATGAGTTCCAGCGCCCGTTCGGGCGTCTGGTTCCAGTGCATGTCGGCGGCGATCTTTGCATCCGGTCCGAGAACGTGCCGGAGATTTTCCATTTCGGCAGCCGGGCCATCGTCCGCCACGGGTGTTGCGAACTTGAACGCATTGAAGCCGCGATCCTGCCAGTATTTTGCCAGTTCACCACGCGCCTTGAGCGTCTTTTCCGGCAGGCCTGAAACATAGGCCGGAAAAACATCAACGCCGCCACCCAGCATATCGCGAACGGACTTGCCGGCTTCCTGTCCGGCAATATCCCATAGCGCGATATCGAGAGCGGCGAGCGCATCCACATAGAAGCCGCCGGTATAACCGCGCACCCTCATCATGTCGTAAAGATCGTCGTAGATCGCCGAAGGGTCCGAAGCATCGCGCCCAACGACGAAACCGGCGAGAAGATCGTTGATCAGCGCGGCAACCGCGCCGGGCGCCACGATACCGTAGGTCTCCCCCCAGCCGACCGTACCGGCCGATGTCGTCATGCGCACCAGCACGCTGCGGTCGAAGGTCGGATAGACCGTGCGGTTTCCCTTGCGCACGATATAGCCGTTGGGATTGACCACCTCCCCCTCACGCAGGGCGCCGAGATACGGAACCTTGCGCGGCTGCGTCAGCGTAAAAACCTCGATGGTTGCGATGGGGCTGTTCATGCGGCCTCCGGAGCAAGGAGGCCAAGCTCGACCAGATTGGCATCGATATCGGCAATGGCCGCCGAATCGAGATCCGGCGTGGGCGCACGCACACCGACACCTTCGATGACGCCGCGACGCACCAGCACATGCTTGGTCAGGCGCATGCGGTACACCGCCTGCAGGACCAGAAGCGGCAGGGTGCGGACATAGATCTTGCGGGCTTCATCATGCTTTCCTGCATTGATCGCCCGATCAATCGCCACATGTTCCTCGACAATTTCCAGAGCCGGCATGGCGGCAGTCGCGCCGCGGGCATATTCGTCGAGAATGTAACGGGCGCCGCCGCCGCCGATGATACCCTTCAGGGTGTCGGGCGCATGGGCCATGATATGGCTGATGGCCGGGCCCGCCGGCAGCGTCTCTTCCTTCACATAGGCGACCTGAGGCAGAGCACGCACGATCTCGACGATCGCCTGCGGCGAAAGGTCTGAACCCCGCGGCGCCGGCGCATTCTGCAGGATAATCTCCACCTCCGGCAGCGCCTCGACGACCTTGCCGAGAAACGCGATCAGGGCAGGCGCATCCGTGCCCACCGATTTCGGCGGCTGAACCATCAGATGGCGAATGCCGAGATACGCCGCAGCGCGACCGTGCTCGACAACCTCCCGCCAGTCGGCAGCGCTGGCACCTGCGACGACCGGCACCCGGCCGGCAACGGCCGCAACGACGATCTTCAGCAACGCCGCCCGCTCCCCTGCGCTGAGGGTCTCGACCTCACTGGCGAAACCGGGAAACACGACACCGTCCACACCCTTCTCAAGCGCAAACTTCACCAGCCGCTCCATACCCGCTTCGTCAACGCCGCCACTCGCCAGAAAAGGCGTCGGCAAGACAGGCAAAATCCCCTTAAGGCCAACCACTCTCTTACTCCTCCTCATTAAGTATCATATATTGATACCTTGAATTCACTAATTGACACTACATAGACTTGCGCCCTATGACAAGCCCCCAGATGAAATGAGCGAGGAGGTTCACGGAATGGCAGGACAAGCGACATCCATCATCGTCGATTGGGGAACAACATCGTTGCGGGCAACGCTCGTCAGCCAAAACGGCAAGGAACTGGATCATCTTGAAACGGAGCAGGGTATCTCGAGCCTGAGCAAGGGGGAGCACGAAGCTGTCCTGATGGCGGCACTTTCTCCCTGGTTTTCCGCGCACGGGGCATTGCCCGTCGCGGCACTGGGCATGATCACCAGCCGCAACGGCTGGATCGAAGTTCCCTATGTGCCCTGCCCGGCAGGCCCGGCCGAACTTGCCGCCGGGACGGTGCGCCGCACGCTGCCGAACGGATCGGATCTGGTATTCCTGCCGGGCCTGAACGACCCTGCACGCCGACCTTTTCCGGACGTCATGCGCGGCGAAGAAACCCAGATCGTCGGCCATGGCCTTGTTCCCGATGCGACGATCATATTGCCCGGAACGCACAGCAAATGGGCGAGGGTGAAGTCGGGCCGGATCGACAGCTTTCAGACATTCGTGACCGGCGAGATTTTCAATCTGCTAGTCAACCATTCCTTCATCGCCCGGGGCTCGACACAGCCGCCGGTCGAGGACCCGGATGCATATCGTTGGGGTCTGGACGAGGCAAAACAGTCGACTGCCATGTTGTCGCTCTTGTTTTCGGCGCGAACCGGCGGTCTTGTCGGGAGGCTTTCAGCCGATCAATTGCGATCCTATGTGTGGGGACTGGTCATCGGACAGGAGTTTCGTCAGGCCCGCGACGCGGGATGGTATTCGGAAGGCGGGGCAGCGGCCATTGTCGGCAATGACGGGCTGAACGATCTTTATGTGGTTGCCGCAGACGTCTTCGATCTCAAGACCTCGATGGGAACGGATGACGCCCTGACGAAAGGCGCGCTGGCCGTGCTGCAGCAAACACTGGCTTAAATCGAGGCGCCGCTAGGCCGGACGCCGAACAAGCAGCGCGTCCGGCTGTCAGATCACAAATTCGAGGACCGAAATGTACGACTTTCCTGCCAGTATCGGCACCAGCCGCCACGAAAACGATATCATCACCGTCCTTGCCCGCCTTCAGCGCATCGGCCTGCCGGCGGACCCGATCGCCTTTTATGGCTCTTCCTCGTTTCGAATCTGGAACTCGGTCACCGAGGATCTGGGCTCGCTTGATATCGTCAATCTGGGATTTGGTGGCGGCACCTGCCTCTCGGCCATCCACTATCTGGACCAGCTTCTGATCCCCCTGAAGCCCCGTAAAGTGGCGCTCTATTTCGGTGAAAACGATATCGCCAGCGACGGTCTCAAGGCCGAGACGACGTTGCGGCACCTTCAGGATTTGCGCGAATGCATTTCCCAGGCGATGCAGCAGACGGAAGTGTTTGTCCTCGCAATCAAGCACAGTCCGGCCCGTTGGATTTACCGCGATGAGTTCGAATTGTTCAACCGGCTGGCGCGCGACTGGTGTGAAAGCGTTGAGGGCACCACATGGCTCGACCCAAGCACCAGCCTCATCGGCGAAAATGGCCTGCCGATGTTCCGTTATTATCTGCCCGATCTGGTTCATATGAATGCGGCAGGGTATGCGGTCTGGGCCGAAGCCCTCAAGAAAACTCCGGACCTGCTGCGTTGAGGCGGCTGCGAAAACGCAGCTCGCTCCTAGCTGACGGCCGTGCCCTGCACTTGCCGATCGTCCGCACGATGACGCAGGAGATTGGCGTGCTTCGATGGCGGCATTCCGAAAACCCGAACATATTCGCGGGAAAACTGCGACGGGCTTGAATAGCCAACCTGAAACCCCGCGGTTGCTGCATCCAGCCCTTCGCTGAGCATCAGGCGTCTTGCCTCCTGCAATCGCAGTTCCGCCCGGAATTCCAACGGACTCATCAAGGTGATCGCCTTGAAATGAGCGTGAAAGGTGGAGCGGCTCATTCCGGCTATTTCGGCCGCTGTCTCGATGGGGCAGGCTTCGCGGAAATGGCTTCTGATCCAGACGATTGCCCGGGCAATCTGATGGAGATGGGTACCCGCCTGTGCCATGTGCCGGACAACGTCACCGCCCGGCCCGGTCAGCAGCCGATAGAGTATTTCCCGCAGCGCCAGCGGCGCAATCGCGTTAATATCGTCAGGCGTATCCAGAAGGCTCAACAGGCGTGCCGCCGCATCGAGCACCCCGGGATTGGTCTCATTCAGCAGCAGGCCGGCAGGCGGCCGGGATTCTCCGGGAGATTTCGACGGATAGCGGATCGCCAGCTCCGCCAGCTCGACCGTATCGAGATCGAGTTGCATGCACAGATACGGCTCTTCCGCACTCGCCTCGATGACGGAACCCATGACGGGAAGATCGACGGAGGCAATCAGATAACGCGATTTGTCATAGATGAAGGCCGATTGCCCCAGCATAGCCTGCTTGCGGCCCTGCGCCACAAGGCAAAGCGTCGGCTCATAGATCACCGGCATGGGAACTGTCGGGTGCGAACAGCGGATGAGCTTCACCCCCGGCAACCGGCATTCAAACGTGCCGTCTCGTGGCGCGTGTCGGGTGATGATATCGACGATGTGGCGGTCTGAGGTCATCCGCCATTTATCTCATATGCGCCTGTGTGATGGAAGCCAGAACTCCGCTTCTCGGACAATCGTGCAAGAGCGCCGGACAATAGCTCAGGCAGAAGAGGCAGTCCTGTCCCGTCTGCTTGAGACAATCGTGCAAGAATTCCGGAAATCCGGTCTACCGCCCTCGCAGGTCTTTCGCGGAAAAAGGTGTCACCCACCCGGCGCATCCCAGCGCATCAACGAAGACCAATGGAGTATACCAACATGGCTGAAGTGAAATCACTCGATCAATACAGACTGCTCGGCCGATCCGGGCTGCGTGTCTCGCCGCTCTCGCTTGGCACGATGACCTTCGGGTCTGACTGGGGTTGGGGAGCCGACGCTGAAGAAGCGAGACGCATTTTCGATGCATATGTCGACAGAGGTGGCAACTTCATCGATACCGCCGTCAACTACACCAACGGAGCCTCGGAACGCCTTCTTGGCGGCTTCATCAAAGAAAAGCGCGATAATATCGTGCTTGCAACCAAATTTACGATGGCCCGTGATCCGGCGAATATCAATTCCGGCGGCAACCATCGTTTCAACCTCGTGCGTTCGGTGGAGACGAGCCTGCGCCAGCTGGACACGGACCGGATCGATCTCCTCTACCTGCATGCCTGGGATTTCACGACATCGCCCGAAGAAGCCATGCGCTCGCTCGATGATCTCGTGAGAGCCGGCAAGATCCTGTACGTCGGTATTTGCAACACGCCCGCATGGTGCGTGGCGCAGATGCAGACCCTTGCCGATCTCCGCGGCTGGTCACCCTTCGTAGCGCTTCAGATCGAATACAGCCTGGTCGAGCGGACCGTTGAGCATGAGCTTATGCCCATGGCCAGGGCGCTGGGCCTCGGTGTTCTTCCCTGGTCCCCGCTCGGCGGCGGCATCCTCACGGGCAAATATGGCCGCGCGGATCTGAGCGACGAGAATGGGGCGAATGTCGCGGCAACCCGCAAGGGCGTGATCGCATCGACCGGCCACCTCAATGAACACTCGCTCGCCGTCGCCGATGTCGTCGGCGCAGTCGCGGAGGAACTCGGCGTTTCGCGATCGCAGGTCGCCCTTGCCTGGACGCTGATCAATCCCGCAGTCGTTTCCCCGGTCATGGGCGCACGCACCCTTGAGCAGGCCGAGGATAATTTCGGCGCCTTGAGCATTTCCTTCACGCAGGATCAGCTTGAGCGACTGAACAGGGCCAGCGCTCCACAGCCGATCTTCCCGGAGCGCTTTATTGGCCGGCCCATGGCGCAGCAGCTCATCTTCGGAACGAACACCGTCAGCAAACGGGCATAATCTACGTAACCTTGCCTCTCGCCGGCGCGTGCAGACACCGGCGAGAGGCAAATCACGACTGCGGCGAACCTAGCCGGCCTTCTGCGCCGCTTCGATCGACGACGCCAATATATCCAGTCCAAGATCGATCTCGGCATCCGAGACGGTCAAGGCCGGTGCAATGCGGAAGACGCCACCCATGCCGGGCAGCTTGACGATGTTCATGCTCATGCCCCGCAGCATCGCTTCCTGCATGATACGGGCGCCAAGCTCGAAACCGGGGGCTTTCGTGTGCCGGTCTGCGACAACTTCCAGTCCGAGCAGAAGCCCGCGCCCGCGCACATCGCCGACACATTCGAACCGTTGTTGCAGCGACAAGAGACCGTCTTTCAGGCGGTTTCCGCGGGAGATCGCCTGCTCGACAAGGCCATCGCGCGCCACGACATCGAGAACCGTTACACCGACAGCCGCCGGCAGCGGATCGGAAACATGGGTGGTATAGAACAGAAAGCCCCTCTCGAATGCCTTCTGCTCGACCTCTGCGCTGGTCATGACGGCAGCAAGCGGCAGGCCGGCGCCGAGCGTCTTCGACAGCGTCATGATATCAGGCGTCACGCCGTCACGCTGAAAGGCGAACATGTGCCCAGTGCGGCCGACGCCAGTCTGGGCTTCATCGAGGATGAGCAGCATGCCGCGCTCCTCGCATTTCTTCTTCAGGGCGGCGAGATAACCGAGCGGGAGTTCGAGAATACCGCCGCTCGACAGGATGGGTTCGGCGATGAAGGCGGCCAGGTTCCCGGTCGACTGACGGTCGATCAGCTCGAAAGCATCGTCCAGCTCCGCCTGCCAGTCGTTTGATCCATCGGGGTTCTTGAAGCGCGGGCGATAGGCATTCGGGGCTGGTATGACCAGCGAGCCGGCCGTGGCCGGGCCATAACCCCGCCGGCCGGCGCTATAGGTGGCCGAAGCCGCAGCGCCCGTCATCCCATGCCAGCTCTGCGCGAAAGCGACGATCTCGTGACCGCCGGTGACGAGCTTTGCCATGCGGATCGCCGCTTCGTTGGATTCCGCCCCGGTCGTCAGCAATTGCACGCGGTCCAGCCCCGGCGCCAGAGCCGCCAGCCGCGTTGCAAGCTCGACCACCGGGCGCGACAGCATGCCGGAAAAGAGATGCGCGACCGAAGCCATCTGCCGGTTGACGGTAGTGACGATATCCGGGTGGGTATGTCCGAGCAAAGCGCTCATCTGGCCCGAAGTGAAATCGAGAATGGCGCGGTCATCCGCATCATAGACAAAACTGCCCTCGGCGCGCTCGACAATGATATCCTCGAAGGCGGGTCCGTAGCGGGTCAGATGTTTGTTGGCAGCCGCCCAGAAGGCAAGCTCATCATTCAGCGAGGCAAAGCTTTTTGCGAGATTGTCCATGATGCGTTCCCCAAATTTATCTTCCCGGAGAATAACAAGCGCTTGCCGCCACAGTCCAATTGATAGTATTTTATTCAGATATTGATAATTTTGATATCGCCATGCTCGACCTGACGCTTCTGAAGAACTTTGTCATCGTTGCCCGTGCCGGCTCCATCAGCGTGGCTGCGATGCAGGTTGGGCGCACGCAATCGGCGCTGAGCACGCAGATGCAGCGGCTTGAGGAGCTGGTTGGCCACACCCTGCTGCAGCGAACGGGTTCGGGCGTACGGCTGACGACCGCGGGCGAGAAACTTCTTGCCCACGCCAGCGCACTCCTTGCCCGGCATGACGAAATTCTTGCCGACATGAGCGGGGAAACACTTCAGGGCACCGTCAGCCTTGGGTGCCCTGAAGATTATTCGATTGCCTTCCTGCCGGAACTGTTGCGCGGCTTCTGTGCCGCCCACCCCAAAGTCGAGCTGCGCATGGTTTGCGCGCCGACGATAGAGTTGCGTCCCCTCCTGCAGCGGCGACTGATCGACATCGCGCTGGTCTCGCAATCCGATCCGAACCACGACGACGTCCTGCGCAGGGAAAGCTTCGTCTGGGTTGCGGATAAGCCGGAACCGGATCTGCTTGCCAAGGACGTTCTGCCGCTTGCTCTCTCGGCACCGGCAACACTTGACCATCGTGCGGCCTGCGATGCCATGGAAGCTGCCAATCGTCGGTACCGGGTTGCCTTTGCCAGCAACAGCCTTGCCGGCCTCATCGCAATCGCGCGCTCCGGCCATGCGATCAGTGTCCTGACGAGGACAGCCGTTCCGCCCGATCTTCATATCGTGGAAATGGGGCTTCCGCCCCTGCCAACCATCGGTATTGCGATGGAATTTGCCGATCCGCAGACATCCTCGACCGCCAGAGTTCTGGGCGAGCACATCCGCACAGTCCTGCCGGGGTTGAGCAATGCTGATCTCTCGAGTGATCAACGGTAAGATCATAGCCGGGTCAGGCGATTGGCGGCTTCCAGAAGTCCGTCAGTCCACCGCCTTGACGTCCAGACCTGTCCAGCGCGCGGCGAACGCCCAGAGATCGGCCATCTCATCGAGCGCCTTTCCCATCGGTTTTCCTGCACCATGTCCGGCACGCGTATCGACCCGAAGAATTCGAGGTCGGTCGCCCAGTCGGGCGGCCTGAAGTGCCGCTGCATATTTGAAGCTGTGGGCAGGCACGACCCGATCGTCCGTATCGGCCGTCGTTACCAGGATAGCCGGATAGGACGCACCCGAACGGATCGTATGATAGGGCGAATAGGACAGGAGATTGCGGAAATCGGCCTCTTTTGCGGGATCGCCGTAATCCCCAATCCAGAATTGTCCATTGGTGAAACGGGCAAAGCGCAGCATGTCCATGACACCGACGCCGGCCAGCGCTGCGGCAAAGAGATCCGGCCGCTGGTTGACCACCGCGCCGACCAGCAGCCCGCCATTGGATTCGCCCTGGATCGCAAGGCCTCCATCAGAGGTTATGCCTTCGCTCTTCAGATATTCGGCAGCAGCGATGAAGTCATCGAAGACATTCTGTTTGTTCAAAAGCCGCCCGGCATCATGCCAAGCCTTGCCGTATTCTCCACCGCCACGCAGGTTGGCGACAGCGTAAACACCGCCCGCCTCGACCCAGGCAAGGACCGCCGGCGAATAATGGGGAACCATGCTTATGCCATAACCGCCATAGCCATAAAGAATGGTTGGCGCCGGTGTATCAACGTCTGAGCGACGCACGATGAACATCGGAATGCGCGTACCGTCTTTCGAATGGTAGAAGCGCTGCTCGACGATGATGCGGTCGAGATCGACCGCAACCTCCGGCTTGTCCCAGACCGTAAGCGTTCGATGCGCAACGTCATAGCGGTAAATCGTCGTCGGCGCGTTGTGGCCGGTGAAGACGAAGAAAGCCTCATCATCGTCAGGGCGTCCACAAAAACCGCCGGCGGTGCCGATGCCCGGAAGCTCAATCGTACCGTCGGGTGCGCCATCGAGCCGATAACGACGGATTTCCGATTTTGCGTCAACGAGATAGGTAATGACAAGCCGTCCACCGAGGAGCGCCGCATCGTTGAGAGTCGCATTTTCCCGCTCGCCGATGAGATCGACGAAACGTGGCTCGGTTTCGGCAAAATCGAATGCGACGATCTTGCCACGCTCCGCCCCTTTGTCTGTTGCCAGAAAAAACCGGCTGCCCTCATTCCCCACCACGCCCCAATTGTGATCATAGGTGTCGACGATGGGGCGCGGGGTCCAGTCGGGTTGCTGAAAATCGATGATCGACAACGCGTTGCCGCCCGCTCCGGGCATGGAAGAAATCACGCCATAGCGCCCGTCCACCATCACGCCCATCGTCTGTATGAGAAGTTGCCCTTCCGGCGTCGCGTGAACGAGCCGGTCGTCGCCCTGTGCAGTACCCAGTGCATGGAAGTAAATGGAATGATCGGTCACGGGGGCGTCGAAGGCGTTCTCCGCTGGCGGTTCCGGAAAGCGGGAATAGAAAAAGCCGGACCCGTCCCGGGCCCATGCAATGGTGGTGAAGCGCGCCCAGACGACCTCGTCCGGAAGTGTCTTGCCATTCTCGATATCGAGAACCCGGATGGTACGCCAGTCCGTGCCGCCCTCCTGTCGACCAAAGGCCAGATATCGCCCGTCTTCGTTGACTGCCCATTCGGCAAGTGCCGTCGCGCCATCGTCGGACCATGTATTCGGATCGATCAGGACGCGATCCACGCCTTCCACTCCCTCGCGCATGACGAGAACCGCCTGGTCATCGAGACCGGAGTTGCGGGAAAAGAAGTAGCGGTTTCCGCGCTTCACGGGCGCGGTTAGCCGTGTATGATCGAGAAGCGCGGCCAGCCGCCGCCGGAAGTGGCCACGACCGGGCAGCTCGGCCAGATGCGATCGCGCGAGATTGTCCTGCGCGCGGACCCAGTCTGCGACTTCATCTTGCTTGCGCGCGTCGCCTTCGAGCCACCGAAAGGGGTCCGCAACCTCTGTGCCGAAATGGTTCTCTACCGTGTCGGTACGCCGGGTTTCAGGATAGACAATCATATTGAGTTCCTCTTGGGGCGGGAGAGATTGGCCGAGCTGTCTAAACGTCAACCGGATCGCAGATCGGGAGAGTTGCCGCGGTTCGAATGGCTGCGGAGAGCCGGTCGCAGACTTCGTGATGTTCGAAGTGGCGGCCATGGGTGAAGGTGGCGGTGCATATGTCTTCGTCGACGACGCGCACGGCGGCCATCGCCGCCGCCGCGCAGAGTTTGACGTCGAAATCCTCGCGTGCACGTCCAGAGCGTTCGGCGACGACGGCAACAAGATCGTCTTCAGCTTGCGCACTCGCCATCAGATAGGCCGAGCGGATTGCCGGTTCGGTTTTCAGCAGCGAGATCAACCGCGCCACGGCGACACCGTCACGAATTTCCTGCTCGGTCTTCAGCATCGAGCCCAGAGTATCGTGCAGATAGGCCTCGATCGAGACATCATGCGGCCAGGAGCGCAACAGCTCGATGAAGCGCATCCCCGTGATCTTGAAAAGCGGCTCGATGCAGGCTTCCTTCGAACGAAAATACCTCCAGACCGTGCGCTTGGAGAGACCGGCAGCGGCGGCAATCGCATCACCACTCGTCTTTTCGACCCCATCTCTCCAGAACAGTTCGGCCGCATGCCGCGCCACCGAAAGCCGCCCCTGTTCAATCTTCGATTGATCCACAACTTACCTCTGTCACTTAGTGCCACTCCTTTTTGGCACTAAGTGACAGTTTAGTCAAGGATCTATGAACTAGCCCCTAGAAAGGCCAACCGGGTCAGGAGCGTGTAGTTGGATTCCGACACCATCAAAGCTGTGAAAACCAGCACTAGGACGGGCGGAAGAAGGATGGCGTAGATCAAGATCAGCCGTTCCCAGGCCATGTGCATGAAAATCGCAATGATCAGCCCCGCTTTCAGGAGCATAAAAGCGATGATCAGAGACCATCTGGGATAGCTCTGTATGCCGAGATAATCGACGAGATAGGAGCAGGCGCTGAGGACGAAAAGCAGTCCCCAGACCACCATGTAAAGTCTTATCGGATGCTGCTGTCCCTGTTGTGACTGTTGCTGCGCCATGATGTCATCCTCACTCACCACAGATAGAAGAATGCAAAGATGAATACCCACACCAGATCGACGAAGTGCCAGTAAAGCCCCATTATTTCGACGATCTCGTAGTTGCCTTTCCGGCTGGTGAAAAATCCCCTTCTTTCCTGATCGAAATCTCCCCGCCGGACCTTGCGCGCCATGATCAGAAGGAACACCACCCCGATCGAGACATGGGTGCCGTGAAAGCCCGTGATCATGAAGAAAGACGAACCGAATTGCGCAGCACCGAAGGGGTTCTCCCAGGGGCGAACGCCTTCCCCGATCAGTTTCGTCCATTCGAATACCTGCATTCCGACGAACGTCGCGCCGAGAGCGGCCGTCGCCACCATCAGCGCTGCGGTTTTGCGGCGATCGCGGCGGTATCCGAAATTGACGGCCATGGCCATCGTTCCGCTGCTGCTGATAAGGACGAAGGTCATGATGGCGATCAGGATCAGCGGAATATCCTTGCCACCGATCGTCAGAGCGAAAACCTCGCTCGGATTGGGCCAGCCGACAGCGGTCGACATCCTCGCCGTCATATAGGCCAGGAGAAAGCAGCCGAAAATGAAGGTGTCGCTCAGAATGAAGAGCCACATCATCGCCTTGCCCCAGGAGACGTTCTTGAACGCCCGCTGGTCCGATGACAGATCGGCGGCAACGCCGCGTAGTCCCGTTGGCCGCAGATGTGGATCGTTTAAAGGTCTTTCCATGGATGCGGTCATGATCGACACTCCTCAGGTGATCAATTGACGGCAGAGATCGACAAAACTATTCGCCCAGCCGGCGAAGATTGCAAAAAGGATCAGCCAGACGACGAACATGAAATGCCAGTAGATGGTGCAAAGCTCCACGCTCAGGCGAACTCTCGCAGCAGGGCCGATCCGGGCGCGGATTGCCGTGCGCCCGAGCACGAAAAGCCCGCCCAATATGTGCAGGCCATGCAATCCGGTGATCATATAGAAGAAGCTGTTCGATGGGTTATCCGCCAGCACATAACCCGCGGACGCCAGTTGCCGCCACGCCAGAACCTGCCCGACAACAAAGAGAACAGCCGCAACAAACGCCACGGCAAGAGCTACGTCCAGCATTTCGCGGCGATCCAGGCGGGCTTCGGTTTTCGCCCATTGCAGCGCTACGCTGCTGGTGGCAAGGGCCACAGTATTCACCCACAGCAACCGGGGGATCGGGATACCCCACCAGTCGGCACCGCCCATGCGCCCGAGATAGGCGCTGATGAACAGCGCAAACAGCGCGCCGACGACGGCAAGGAAGATGCCGAGCCCGAGTTTCGCTATTGACTCCGACGATCCGCGCATCTGCGGCGCATCGCCTGCCAGACCTACCTCCAGCCAGGGCTTGGAGGCCAGTCTCTGCCTTGCCATCCACCAGCCGATGATGCCGCCGATCCCGGCCAGGAAAATGAGAATGGCGCTCATGACAACGCCCTCTCGGAAGGCCCGGCCGCAGCCGGCTGGTTCTGCGGCAGGAAGTCCTCAGCCGCGCCGGGCACGCTGTAGTCATAGGGCCAGCGATAGACGACCGGCAATTCCTTGCCCCAGTTTCCGTGAACCGGCGGCGTTTGCGGGGTCTGCCACTCCAGTGTTGTCGCCCGCCATGGATTGCCGCCAGCCTGTTTGCCCCAGCGCAGGCTCCAGGCGAGATTGAACAGGAACAGAAGCTGGGCAGCGCCGACGACAAGTGCTGCGACGGAGATGAACATGTTCAGCGTATGCGCCGAAGGTGGAATGAAAGCGGTTTCACCCAGTTCGTAATAACGGCGCGGCACACCGATCAGGCCGAGATAATGCATGGGGAAGAAGATGGCATAGGCGCCGATAAAGGTGATCCAGAAATGGATATGCCCCATAGTCGCATTCAGCATGCGGCCGGTGACTTTCGGATACCAGTGGTGGATCGCGCCGAAGATCACCATGATCGGCGCAACCCCCATCACCATATGGAAATGGGCAACGACGAACATGGTATCCGAAAGCGGCACGTCGACGACGACATTGCCCAGGAAGAGGCCGGTCAATCCGCCGTTGACGAATGTGACGATGAAAGCGAGCGCAAACAGCATCGGCAAATTCAGATGGATATCGCCGCGCCAGAGCGTCAGCACCCAATTATAGACCTTGATCGCCGTCGGCACGGCGATGATCAGCGTCGTCGTGGCGAAAAAGAACCCGAAGTTCGGATTCATGCCGCTGACATACATATGATGCGCCCAGACGACGAAGCTCAGCGCCGCGATGATGACGATTGCCCAGACCATCATCCGGTAACCGAAGATGTTCTTGCGCGCATGGGTGCTGATGAGATCAGAAACGATGCCGAAGGCCGGAAGCGCGACGATATAGACTTCCGGATGGCCGAAGAACCAGAACAGATGCTGGAACAGGATCGGACTGCCGCCCCCCTGCTTCAATTGCTCACCCATCTCCACAATGGAAGGCATGAAGAAGCTCGTGCCGAGCAATCGGTCGAACAACATCATGACAGCGGCGACGAAAAGTGCCGGGAAGGCGAGCAGCGCCATGACGGTCGCGGTGAATATGCCCCATATCGTCAGGGGCATTCGCATCAGCGTCATGCCGCGCGTGCGCCCCTGCAGCACCGTGACGACGTAGTTCAGCCCGCCAAGCGTGAAGCCGATGATGAAAAGGATGAGCGACGAGAGCATCAGGATGATGCCCCAGTCGCGCCCGCCAGGCGTTCCCGAAAGCAGGGACTGCGGCGGATAAAGCGTCCAGCCTGCACCCGTTGGCCCGCCGGGCGCGAAAAAACCGGCGACCAGCACGAGGACGGCGAGCAGATAAAGCCAGTAGCTCAGCATGTTCGCATAGGGGAAGACCATGTCTCGCGCGCCGAGCATCAAGGGGATCAGATAATTGCCGAAACCACCGAGAAACAGCGCGGTGAGCAGATAGATCACCATGATCATGCCGTGCATGGTGATGAACTGATAATAATGTTCCGCATCGATGAAGGAGAAATAGCCGGGAAAACCGAGTTGCAGTCGCATCAGCCAGGACAAAACCAATGCCACCATGCCGATTGCCGTTGCAGTCAGGAAGTACTGAATGGCGATGATCTTGGCATCCTGGCTGAAGACATATTTCGTCCACCAGCTTTTCGGATGATAAAGCTCGACATCATCAACTTCAGCGGGCTGGATGACCTGCCCGGC
The DNA here is from genome assembly GCF_018873185.1 of Rhizobium sp. X9. Lineage (NCBI taxonomy): Bacteria > Pseudomonadati > Pseudomonadota > Alphaproteobacteria > Hyphomicrobiales > Rhizobiaceae > Rhizobium > Rhizobium sp. X9. Next base: position 2,410,299 of record NZ_CP071311.1, read on the forward strand.
GCCGGACCCAATCTCGACCATATTCCATCCTCCCTCTTCCCCCGATGCTGCTTTTCCCTTCAACGACACATGGCGCTCATCGGGCCGCCGACTTTTCCGCCAATGCCAGCGATTTCGCGAATGTCGGCTGCTGTTGCAGCCAGGCCTGATAGTCAGCCTCGGTATCAACGACGACGGTGCCGCGCATCTGTGGGTGGCCGACGCCGCACAGTTCCGCGCAGAGAACCTCGAAGGTTCCCGTCCGTGTCGGGGTGAACCAGTAATAGGTGACCGAACCGGGGATCATGTCCATCTTGGCCCGGAACTCCGGCACGTAGAAATCATGCACCACGTCAATCGCGCGCAGCAGCATTTTCACCGGCCTGCCGGTGGGCAGATGCAACTCGCCGCCTTCAACGATGACGTCGTCCATTCCGGCCGGGTCGTTCCGGTTCAAACCAAGCGGATTGTCCGACGTAATGGCGCGCGTGTCCGCCCGTCCGAGCCGTCCGTCCGCTCCTGGCAACCGGAAACTCCATTGCCATTGCTGACCGACGACCTCCACCTCGCTGGCGCCGTCCGGCACCGTGACGAACTGTTTCCACACGAAAAGGCCCGGCAGCAGCATCGCGGCCACCCCGATCCCGGTTCCACCCGCCAGCCACCATTCCAGACGCTTGTTTTCGGGCTGGTACGCCGCCCGGTTTCCGGGGCGGTGCCTGAAGCGGAACACGCAATAGGCGACAAACAACACGACGGCCGAGAAAACAAAGCCGGTGATCCAGAAGGTGATGATGATGGTATTGTCGATGTAGCTCCAGTTCGAGGCAATCGGTGTCCACCACCAAGGGCTCAGCAGGTGGAAAGCGATTGACCCCACTACCAGCAGAACGAGAACCACAACGACAGCCATCGTCTCCTCCCCTGACACGGCCGCGACAATTTCTACAATCCTGTCGCGAAACGTATTAGCATTATCTCATGAACAGGTATGGCGAGCAATTGCGGCGCCAACAGCGGCTCGCCCCTCAATCGGCCCAATTCTCCCGATCCGCCCCGGCTCTTCCGCGCGTCATCACGCTACTTGGAATATTGCTTCAGATAGGCGATCAGATTGGTGATATCGGTGTCGTCCTTCAGTCCGGCAAACGCCATTTTCGTGCCCTTCACCTTCGCCTTGGGGTCGTGCAGATAGTCGCGAAGCGACGTCTCGCTCCACACCAGTCCGGCCTTGCCGGCATCCTGCATCGCCTGGGAATAGGCGAAATTCGGATGCGTGCCGGCGGTTCTGCCAAACAGGCCGTTCAGCGAGGGGCCGACCTTGTTCTGGTCCGTTTCGGCGACATGACAAATGCCGCATTTTTTGAAGACCGTGGCGCCTGCAGCAGGGTCACCCTCCTGGGCGTGCGCCTCAAGCGGAAGGGTAATGGCGAAAAGCAGACAGATGGCAGGAAAACGATACGACATGACATCCTCACGCGCTCCATCGCCATCCCGGCCGAGACTGCCCGCGCAAGGCGGGCCGCAACGGCGGGACGGATGATCTACAACTGGATTTCCTTTATGAATTCAGGGCATGCGATTTGGATAAACGGGAACGATCAGTTTTCGATACAGATGCCAGGTCGAATGCCCGAGGACAGGCATGACCACAGCAAGGCCGATGAAAACCGGGATCGTCCCGACGACGAGCAGCGCCGCGACAATCAAGCCCCAAAGTGCAACCGGCACCGGATTGGCAAGCGTGGCGCGGATGCTCGCATCCACGGCCGCGACAGCACCCACATCCCGATCCAGCATCAGCGGAAACGCCACAACAGTTGTCGCCAGCACAATGACCGCAAAAACGAAACCGGCCAGATTGCCCCAGATTATAAGGGAAAGGCCCTGCGAGGTCGTCAGAACATCTGACAGAAATGTTGAGAAAGAGACCGGACCGACCGCTTCGAAAGTCGTGGTATAGATATGCTGCGCAACAATCAGCCAGACGATGAAAAGAGCAAACAGCATAAAGCCGACCGCGAGGATCGACGGCAGCGCCGGAGAGTGGCGAACCTCCAGTGCGTGGCGCCAGGAGGTATCCAGCCCCTGCTCGCGGCGTCGACTGATTTCATATAGACCGATGGCCGCAATGGGGCCGATCAGCGCAAAGCCCGACATCAAGGGATAAATCAGCGGCAATAGATTGGCGCCGGAACTCCACATGACGAGAAAAACACCCGCTATCGGATACATGAGACAGATGAAGACATAGTGCGACGGTTTCTCCCGAAAATCCGCCAGCCCCAACCTCAGAGCATCAACAAGATCCGCAATACCTATCTTCCGGACTTCCGGGCGTGCAAATCCGCCGCTCGCGCCGGCCATGACATGGAATGCCGTCATAGCATCTCTCCTCCTGCGCCATGATCCGGCTGGCGGTGTAAGGACGTGCGGTGACTTTTTACCTATGCGTCAAACCGCAACCGGCTGTTTTAAATCTATCAAATTTTCTCGCCTTTGTCGCCTGTTCTTTAAATTGGGAAAACCACCGACACTACCGGCGAGTTTCCACGCGATGCTGCGAAAAGATGCTTACTGGGTTTGGCGCGCTGGCATGCCATAGCGGAAGAGCCTCCCTGGATGGTGCCGAGCCCCGGCACCTCTGAAACACGCTCTACTTATACGCGCATAAAATATGTATCTGATTTTAGTGCAAAACTCGATCGGATCACGCAGTAATTTAAGAACATTATGTTTTATAAATACTAATAATAAACAACTCTAAAGAATTTAATGCGAGAACCGAAAGTATTAACTCAGTTTTAAATGTTTACCTGATATCACCCGCATATCGCGAAAATTCTTAAGCGGTAAAAATTATTAAGCGCATTCGCACAAGCTAGCGTGGAAAATCCGGGCCCATCATCCGGCTCGAATTGCATGATGCTTTTCCAGCGCAGGTTCACATGAGCCATGTTCTCCACAATTTCGCTTTATTTGCGGATGTCGGACCGTTGTCATCAAGCACGGTGTCTGGCGGCAGATAGGCGTGACCAGTCGCCATTCGGTTCAAAGGACACGTTCATGACTTCAATACTCTCCTCACTGTCTGCTGTGCAGATTTCCAAGCTTTCTACGTCCACAATTGCCAGTCTAACGTCGGAGGATGTGAATGCCCTGGATAGCACCAAGATCAAGGCGCTAACCTCGTCTCAGATCGCCTCTTTGAGCACGGATAGCCTTGCTCTTTTCAGCTCTGAAGACATCCGGGCAATTTCCGCGACCTCCTTCAAGGCACTAACCCTATCCCAGATCGCAAAATTGAGCGCTGCTCAGGTCAGCAGCCTGTCATCGGCTCAGGTCACTGCGCTTTATGCCAGCCAGATCGAAGCGATGTCGAGCGACCAGATCAAGGCTCTTAATTCGGCCCAGATCGCCGGCCTCGGCACAGCCCAGATTGCAGCCCTGGACAGCAGCGACCTCGCAACCTTCTCGACTGACGAGATCAACGCCCTCAGCGTCACCGCCATGGCCAAGCTCTCCACAGCTGCCCTTGCCGGTCTCGGCACCGAAAACGCTGCGGCACTGACCAAGACGCAGATCGCAGCACTCTCTTCGGAACAGCTGAACGCGCTTTCCTCCAACGCCATCGCCACCTTCTCAACCGATGAGATCAAGGCCATCAGCGCCAAGGCCCTCGCCAGCCTCGATGCAACAAAGCTGGGCACTGCCAGCATCGCCGCTCTCAGCAGAGCCCAGGTCGCAGGCCTCTCCACGACGCAGTTCGCGGCACTGTCCAGCGACCAGATCAAGGCCCTCAACTCGGATCAGATCGCCGGCCTCGGCACAGCCCAGATTGCAGCCCTGGACAGCAGCGACCTCGCGACCTTCTCGACTGACGAGATCAAGGCCCTCAGCGTCACCGCCATGGCCAAGCTCTCCACAGCTGCCCTTGCCGGTCTCGGCACCGAAAACGCTGCGGCACTGACCAAGACGCAGATCGCAGCACTCTCTTCGGAACAGCTGAACGCGCTTTCCTCCAACGCCATCGCCACCTTCTCAACCGATGAGATCAAGGCCATCAGCGCCAAGGCCCTCGCCAGCCTCGATGCAACAAAGCTGGGCACTGCCAGCATCGCCGCTCTCAGCAGAGCCCAGGTCGCAGGCCTCTCCACGACGCAGTTCGCGGCACTGTCCAGCGACCAGATCAAGGCCCTCAACTCGGATCAGATCGCCGGCCTCGGCACAGCCCAGATCGCAGCCCTGGACAGCAGCGACCTCGCGGCCTTCTCGACTGACGAGATCAAGGCCCTCAGCGTCACCGCCATGGCCAAGCTCTCCACAGCTGCCCTTGCCGGTCTCGGCACCGAAAACGCTGCGGCACTGACCAAGACGCAGATCGCAGCACTCTCTTCGGAACAGCTGAACGCGCTTTCCTCCAACGCCATCGCCACCTTCTCAACCGATGAGATCAAGGCCATCAGCGCCAAGGCCCTCGCCAGCCTCGATGCAACAAAGCTGGGCACTGCCAGCATCGCCGCTCTCAGCAGAGCCCAGGTCGCAGGCCTCTCCACGACGCAGTTCGCGGCACTGTCCAGCGACCAGATCAAGGCCCTCAACTCGGATCAGATCGCCGGCCTCGGCACAGCCCAGATCGCAGCCCTGGACAGCAGCGACCTCGCGGCCTTCTCGACTGACGAGATCAAGGCCCTCAGCGTCACCGCCATGGCCAAGCTCTCCACAGCTGCCCTTGCCGGTCTCGGCACCGAAAACGCTGCGGCACTGACCAAGACGCAGATCGCAGCACTCTCTTCGGAACAGCTGAACGCGCTTTCCTCCAACGCCATCGCCACCTTCTCAACCGATGAGATCAAGGCCATCAGCGCCAAGGCCCTCGCCAGCCTCGATGCAACAAAGCTGGGCACTGCCAGCATCGCCGCTCTCAGCAGAGCCCAGGTCGCAGGCCTCTCCACGACGCAGTTCGCGGCACTGTCCAGCGACCAGATCAAGGCCCTCAACTCGGATCAGATCGCCGGCCTCGGCACAGCCCAGATCGCAGCCCTGGACAGCAGCGACCTCGCGGCCTTCTCGACTGACGAGATCAAGGCCCTCAGCGTCACCGCCATGGCCAAGCTCTCCACAGCTGCCCTTGCCGGTCTCGGCACCGAAAACGCTGCGGCACTGACCAAGACGCAGATCGCAGCACTCTCTTCGGAACAGCTGAACGCGCTTTCCTCCAACGCCATCGCCACCTTCTCAACCGATGAGATCAAGGCCATCAGCGCCAAGGCCCTCGCCAGCCTCGATGCAACAAAGCTGGGCACTGCCAGCATCGCCGCTCTCAGCAGAGCCCAGGTCGCAGGCCTCTCCACGACGCAGTTCGCGGCACTGTCCAGCGACCAGATCAAGGCCCTCAACTCGGATCAGATCGCCGGCCTCGGCACAGCCCAGATCGCAGCCCTGGACAGCAGCGACCTCGCGGCCTTCTCGACTGACGAGATCAAGGCCCTCAGCGTCACCGCCATGGCCAAGCTCTCCACAGCTGCCCTTGCCGGTCTCGGCACCGAAAACGCTGCGGCACTGACCAAGACGCAGATCGCAGCACTCTCTTCGGAACAGCTGAACGCGCTTTCCTCCAACGCCATCGCCACCTTCTCAACCGATGAGATCAAGGCCATCAGCGCCAAGGCCCTCGCCAGCCTCGATGCAACAAAGCTGGGCACTGCCAGCATCGCCGCTCTCAGCAGAGCCCAGGTCGCAGGCCTCTCCACGACGCAGTTCGCGGCACTGTCCAGCGACCAGATCAAGGCCCTCAACTCGGATCAGATCGCCGGCCTCGGCACAGCCCAGATCGCAGCCCTGGACAGCAGCGACCTCGCGACCTTCTCGAGTAGCGAGATCAAGGCCCTCAGCGTCACCGCCATGGCCAAGCTCTCCACAGCTGCCCTTGCCGGTCTCAGCACCGAAAGCACTGCGGCACTGACCAAAGCGCAGATCGCCGCCATGTCTTCGTCGCATTTCGCGGCCCTGTCCAGCGAACAGATCAAAGCACTTGCCTCTGATCAGATCGCCGGCCTCAGTTCCGCCCAGGTCGCGACCCTGAGCAGCGACGAACTCAAGCTCTTCTCCACCGACGAGATCAAGGCCTTAAGCGCCACAGTCATCGCCAGCCTTTCGACCGCGACCCTTGCCGGTCTCGGCGGCACCAACGCTGCGGCGTTCTCTGCCAAACAGCTAGGGGCAATGAACGATGGACAGGTCGAGGCTGTCATCAAGGCCTACAAGACAGCATAAGACTTGGAGAAAACAGAAAATCTATGACGCGGCAGAGGGCCGCGTCATAGCGCGGATGCATTTTAAATGCAGAATGCAACAGAAAACATCGAGTGTCTGTCGTGGCAAAAATATCCGTCATCATCCCGGCTTTCAACATAGCCAATCTCATCGGCGAGACACTCGATAGTGTTCTGCGCAATGAAACCGACATGGATATCGTCGTCGTTGACGATGCCTCCACCGACAATACCTGCGACATCGTTGAGCAATATGTTGCGCGCCACGCCAATATAAGGCTGATGCGCAACGCAATGAACACTGGGCCGGGCGTTGCTCGCAACAGGGCGCTGGCGACGATCGACAGCGAATATTGCCTGTTTCACGATGCCGACGACATCTTGGGCGCGGGAGCTGTCGATACCGTTCTACCCTTGATGGACAGCACGAATATCGATGTCGCAGCATTCAGATATGATGTGTTGAGAACGGCCGACGGCCCTCCCGGGGAAATGTCGCCCATTGACAAAAATATCTGGGATAATGTCCTCGGCGATCGCGAAAGCGCGATGATCGATCTCGACTCGGCCGCGCAGTTCCTGGTGACGATCAATTACCCCTGGAACAAGATCCTGCGGACATCATTCATCCGCCGAACAAACTGGCACTTCTCGACAGCCAGAATCAACGAAGACATCCTGCCGCATTGGGCAGCCTATATGAATGCCGGGCGCTTTCTGGCCATTAACAGCAGCCTGACGACGCATCGTCTCGTCCCAGGACGTGAGCAGCACACGAGTACTTTCGACGAACGTCGTCTCGAAATGTTCAAAGCGCTGAGAGACGCCGAGAAGCTTTTTGAAGACAGCCCGATCTTCAGGGCAAAATTTTATCCGATCTTCATCATCTTCAAGGCGGGGTTGCTGGAATGGGCAAACCAACAGATGCGGCACGATCTACTCGGCCTTTTCCGGGAACATGTCGCACATTCTTACCAATACTTCACAGATGAAGACTTCCACAGCGTCTATCAAATCAATCCGTCACTCGCTTTGGCAAGCTACAGAATGAAACATTCTCTTCGCTAGAACATGCGAGGCTCCGATGCCAGCAGGATGGCGCCGGAGCGAGCCTTGGGAAATTTCACCTCGCTAAACCACAAGCTTCGTAGAGGTTTAGTCCCGCTCCGCACAAGTAGTCCTGAGTAAACACATCCAGCCACAGGCAAGTTATCTGCGATAGCTAAAAAACGGCCCGTCAACAGGCTGTTTCTACTTTCGAACCCCTCGTCGTCTTGCCGCAGGATGCCATGACCGCCAACCACGCCGCTACTTCAAACGACGATGCTTCCAATGCACTTGATCTCGCGCGGAACCAGCGGCTGAGTCTTCTGGATTTGCTGCGCCTGGCCGAGGCTCTCAATGGCGCAGGTCAACACGACGCTGCTGCGGAACTCTACAAGACATGGGTCGCATTCAACGACAATAGTCCCGCTATCCATCTCGCTTACTTCAACTATGCTGTCGTTCTCAGTCAAGGTGGCGATCCCGTGGGTGCCGTCCAGGCATTCCGCGCCTGCCTGAAAGCCAACCCGGAATTTGCCCCCGGCCACATCAATCTCGGTCGTGTGCTTGAAGATGCGGGGCTTATCGGTCAGGCGGTGGAGCAATGGTCGCACTATGCCGCAGCCACGCACCATATAGACGCCGAGGCGGTCGGACATCGGCATATGATCTTGCAGAATATCGGTCGCGTCCTCGAAGGCGCCGGAAAGTTTGAAGAGGCTGAAAACGCATTGCTGCAGGCGTTCGAGCTGCGGCCGGAATCGCCGGAGGCAGGGCAGCACTGGGCATCGTTGCGGCAGCGCCAGTGCAAGTGGCCGGTGCTTCCGCCGTCAAACCACCTTGCCCCCCGCAAGATGATCGATGCAATTTCGTCTCTGACGTTAAGCTGCTACGCTGACGATCCGATGTTCCAGCTGGCCAAGGCATATCGCTTTAGCAAAACACTCGTCGGCGCATGTCCGGACCTGAGCCGTTTTCCGCGCAGGTCGCCAAAGCAGAAGTCCGGAACCGGTCAGCGCCTGCGCGTCGGCTACCTCTCATCGGATCTTCGCGATCATGCCGTGGGCTTTGCTCTTTGCGAGGTTCTGGAGTTGCATGACAAGAACAGCCTTGAAGTTTTCGCCTATTATTGCGGCAATGTCCGCAATACGGACAGCACGCAGGAGCGAATAAAGGCCGCGGTCCATTGCTGGCGGGATATCAACGGCCTGGATGATGCCACTGCCGCATCGCAAATCATCTCCGACGAAATCGATATACTGATCGACGTGAACGGCTATACCAAGGACGCCCGCGCAAAGATTTTCGCCTATCGCCCTGCGCCTGTCATCGTCAGCTTCTGCGGCTATCCGGGATCGACGGGAAGCCCGTTCCATCAGTATCTGATCTCTGACGGATACATGATCCCGGAAGAAAACGAAATCTATTACTCCGAAAAGGTGCTGCGCATCGCCTGCGACCAGCCGCTGGACCGAAAGCGGTCCATAGCCGCCCGGCCGAGCCGAGCCGAGGTCGGATTGCCAGAGGATGCGTTCGTCTACGCCAGTTTCAATGGCATGCAGAAAATCACGGAAAACTGCTTTGCACGATGGATGACAATCCTGTCACAGACGCCCGGCAGCCTATTGTGGTTGCTGACCGGCGATGACGATGTCAATCAGCGCCTGCGAGACGTCGCGGAAAAAAGCGGTGTCGCGCCGGAACGGCTCGTATTTGCACCGAAGGTCCAGAACCCGCAGCATATTGCCCGTATCGGCGTCGCCGATCTGTTCCTGGATACGTTCCCCTATGGTGCCCACTCCACGGCCGCGGATGCGATAACATCCGGCCTGCCTGTCCTCACCATGTCGGGAAAGACGTTTGCCGCACGCTTCTGCGGCAGCATCGTTACCGCAGCCGGTGTCCCGGAGATGCTTTGCTCTTCGCCGGAAGACTATGTCGCCCGCGCCATCGGTTTCGAACGCGATCGGAAGAGCCTCCTGGAGGTGAGAGAGTCGATCGCCCGGCAGCGCGAAACGAGCGTGTTGCGGGATATTCCTGCTCTGGCGCGACGTCTGGAGGACCTCTTTTGGCAAATGCAGGGCGAATGTGAGCGCGGCGAAACGCCTGTGCCGGATCTCAGCAATCTCGATCTCTACTATGAATTGGGTGCGGAAGCCGTATTGGAAAACATCGAGTTTGAAGATGAACAGAGCTACCGCAAGCGCTATCTGAAAAAGCTCAATCAGCGGCACGACTACGCACCGATCCCATATGATCGTCGCCTCTGGCAGAAGCCAGACAACTGAGCGAGATCGGCTGGCCGAGACACGCGCTCAGCTGCGCTTTTCAATGCAAATTTTACCGCCTACGGGGCGTCATATAAGCAGGATTTATTTTCAATGCGCGCAGACGAAAAAATCATCATCGTAGGCGCCGGCCTTTCTGGAGCGGTCATAGGACGAGAACTCGCACTGGCAGGCCATGCAGTCGAGATCATCGATGCCCGCGACCATATCGCCGGCAATTGCCACACAGAGCGTGACAGCGAGACCGGCGTCATGATCCACGTTTACGGTCCCCATATCTTCCACACCGACGACAGGGAAGTCTGGGATTATGTGAACAGCTTCCAGACTTTCATGCCCTATAAGAACCGCGTCAAAACGACGAGCAGCGAGCGCGTCTATTCCCTGCCGGTCAATCTGCACACAATCAACCAGTTCTTCGGCAAAAACTTCCGGCCCAATGAAGCACGAGCCTTCATCGAGGAAAAGGCGGACAAGTCGATCACCGATCCGCAGACTTTCGAGGAGCAGGCACTGCGCTTCGTCGGCCAGGAACTCTACGAAGCCTTCTTCAAGGGATATACGGAGAAGCAATGGGGCTGCTCGCCGACAGACCTGCCGGCCTCCATCCTGAAACGCCTGCCCGTGCGCTTCAACTATGACGACAACTACTTCTTCCACAAATATCAGGGCATGCCGGAAACCGGCTACACGCACATGATTGAGCGCATTCTCGATCATCCGAACATCACGGTTAAGCTCGGCACACAATTCCGCCGTGCAGAGGCACCAACGTCTAAACACGTCTTCTATTCCGGTCCGCTCGACGGCTATTTCGACTTCGAACTCGGCCGCCTGGCGTACAGAACACTCGACTTCGAGCGCTTCACCTATGACGGCGACTATCAGGGCTGCGCGGTGATGAACTACGGTGACGCCTCAATACCCTTTACCCGCATCACCGAACACAAGCACTTTTCTCCGTGGGAAGAACATACCGGCTCCGTCTGCTACAGGGAGTTCTCCCGCGAATGCGGGCCTGAGGACATCCCTTATTATCCCGTTCGGTTGGTCAAGGACAAGGAACAGCTCGCCGAATATGTGGCGCGTGCCGAGCGGGAAGTGTCGATAACCTTTGTCGGACGACTTGGGACCTATCGTTATCTTGACATGGATGTGACCATTCGCGAGGCGCTTGACACCGCCCGCCTCTATCTCGCCAAGCGATCAGAGGGCAATTCCATGCCAGCATTCCTGCATTCACCCGTCTGATGACCCGATGAAAGGAATATTTGACAGTCGCTTTCGCCAAACTCCGGTTATCACCTTCAAACCGGAAACGGCACGAGGGAGTGGCCAATCACCAATACTTTCAAAAGTCGGACAGATTGATCGTTATGGTGCCGCAACGCCATCCTGCCTGCGGTGATCTGCGGCCAGCACCATGTAGACGGCAGGCACCACGAAGAGCGTGAACAATGTGCCGATGGCAAGCCCCGTGGCAATCACCAAACCCATATTGTAGCGGGCAGCCGCACCAGCGCCGGTGGCCAGTATCAGCGGCACCACGCCCAGAACCATGGCTCCGGTCGTCATAAGGATCGGGCGCAGCCGGATGCCGCAGGCGCCTTCAATCGCCTCGCGCTTGGATTTGCCGGAAGCCTGCAGCGTGTTCGCCACCTCTACGATCAGAATGCCGTGCTTGCTGATCAGTCCCATCAATGTGACCAGCCCGACCTGCGTATAGATGTTCATCGTTGCCCCGCCGATTCCAAGGCTGATGAAAGCCAGTGCGCCCGCTATAGACATGGGCACCGACACAAGAATGATCAGCGGATCGCGGAAACTGTTGAACTGCGCCGATAGCGCCAGAAAAACGATGATGAGTGCAAGAGCGAAAGTGGCGGCCATGCCGCTCGATTCCTGCACAAACTGGCGGGACTGCCCCCCAAAGTCTACCGTGTAGCCCTGCGGCAGCGTCCGCGCCGCGATCGACCTCAGCGTCTCCAGGGCATCACCGACGGCAACGCCCGGCGCGGGCACGCCGGAAACGGTGGCAGAGTTCAACTGCTGGAAATGCGCGACCGATCGTGGGGTTGCCTCAAGCTTCACCGTGGCGATCGCCGAGAGCGGGATCTTCGCACCGTTCACGCTTGCGATCGGGTAGTCCATGATCTGATCGATGGTCTGGCGCGAGCGTTGTTCAACCTGCGGTATGACTTGGTAAGCGCGGTTGTCGATGCTGAAATAGTTGACATAGCCACCACCCAGCATGGAAGCGAGTGATGCTCCCACAGTGCTCATCGGCAGGCCAAGCGCCGATGCCTTGCTACGATCGATCAGGATAGAATATTGCGGATTGTCGACGTAAAGATCCTTCGTCAGGAAGATGAACTCACCGGATTTCTGCGCTTCCTGCAGGACGGAGCTGGATACTTCGTTGAGCTGGTCGAAGCTACCCGTGCTGCCGATGGCGAACTGCACCGGCAAGCCGCTGGCGCCGGGCAGCGGCGGCAACTGGAAGACAACCGCCTGGCCTCCCGCGATTTTCGCCATTTCGGCCTGCACCAGCGGCTGTAACTGGTCTGCCGTTCTTGCACGTTCGTCCCACGGCTTCAGCACCATGCCCTGGAACGATGTGCCCGGTACCTCAACCTGCAGGCTCTTGTCGGTCTCCGGGAAGCTGCGGAAGATCTTGGTGACCTGGTCGGAATTGAGCAGTTTCTGTTGAAGCGTTGCGTTGGGGGCATTGGTCACCTGCGCGGCGAGAAATCCCTGGTCCTCATTGGGGGCCAGTTCGCTCTTGGCGCTTGTGTACAGAAAATAGATGCTGCCAAGCACAATGGCGGCAAATACCAGCGCCACCGGTATCGTATTCAGGCTGCCGTGCAGCAATCGGGTATAGGGTCTATGAATTTCCGAGAAGCGCCGATCGATAAAATCCGAGATACGCTCCTCCCAGCCGCTGCGGTCGGTCAGATGCGGCTTCAGGATGCGCGAGCACATCATCGGCGTCAGGGTCAGCGCGATGATCATGGAAACGGTCACGGCGCCGACGAGCGTGAAGGCGAATTCTGTGAAAAGAGCACCGGTCAGGCCGCCCTGAAAGCCGATCGGTACATAGACGGCGATCAGCACCACAGTCATTGCGAGGATCGGCCCGACCAGCTCGTGAGCGGCAGCCAGTGCTGCCTGCATCGGCGCGGCGCCCTCCTCGATGTGACGGTTGACATTTTCCACGACGATGATGGCGTCATCGACCACAAGGCCGATGGCCAGCACGAAAGCCAGCAGGGTCAGCAGGTTTATTGAAAAGCCAAAGATCAGCATCATCGCGAAGGTGCCGACCAGCGATAGCGGGATGGCGACGATGGGGATGGCAACCGAACGCGGCGAACCGAGAAAGGCGAACACCACGAAAATGACGATCACCAGAGCCTCGACCAGGCTTTTCACCACCTCATCGATCGACTTGGTGACGAAAATACTGGAATCATAGACGATATAGCCTTCGAGCCCTTGTGGCAGCTGTTTCTGAATCTCCGGGAACGCCGCACGCACACCGGCAATCACGTCGAGCAGATTTGCCGTCGGCGCGATCTGGATGCCGATGAAGACACCGGTCTGCGCATCGAAGCTGATCTGGACATCGGGGTTCTGCGACCCGAGTTCGACGGTGGCGATATCCTTCAGGCGCACCGTCGTGCTGCCGATCTGCGTGACCACCATGTCTTTGAACTCGTCGGCCGAATGCAGGTCCGTCCGTGCCGTAAGCACCGTCTGGGTCATCTGACCGCGCGTGGTGCCGATGCCCGAGATGTAGTTGTTGGCCGCAAGTGCATTCCGCACATCCCCAGCTGTCAGCCCGTAAGCCGCGAGCTTGTCGGGCACCAGCCAGGCCCTCAATGCGAAGGTTCTGCCGCCGAGAATTTCGGCGGTCTGAACGCCGTTGACGGCTTGCAACTTGGGCTGGACCACCCGCGTCAGATAGTCGGTGATCTGGTTGCCGGCCAGAACATCGCTGCGAAAGCCGATATACATCGCATCGATCGTCTGGCCGATCGAAACCGTCATGATGGGCTGTTGCGTTCCCGACGGCAATTGATTGATAACCGAGGATACCTTGGCGTTGATTTCCGTCATCGCCGCATCCGCATTGTAATTGAGCCGCAGGTTGACAGTGATGATCGACGTCCCGCTGGTGCTCGACGAGGTCATGTAATCGATGCCGTTGGCCTGGGCGATGGCGTTTTCGAGTGGCGTCGTGATGAAGCCGGCGATCACATCCGGCGCAGCACCCGGATAAGCGGTCGTCACCGTAACCACGGCATTCTGGGTAAGGGGATATTGACGCACCGAGAGCACGCGGGACGACTGGTAGCCGATCACGATGATCAACGCAGTCACCACCAGGGCAAGAACGGGACGCCGGATGAAAATGTCGGTGATGTTCATCGCCGCGCCTCAGTTGGGATTGGCAGGATCTGCGTGGGGATCGTTGGATGGCTGCACCGTATTGTCGATCACCACCGGCGAACCATTGCTCAGTTTCAGCTGGCCGGAGGTCACGACGACGTCACCCGCGCTGACCCCCTTGATCACCGCGATCTGGTCGCCACGCGCCTGTCCTGTGGTGACGAACCTCTGATCGGCCACAAGCTGCGGCTTTCCATCCTCCCCCGCTCCCTTGTCTGTTATTATATAGACGACATTGCCATAGGGATTGATGGTGACAGCGGTCTGCGGCAAGGCGATATAGTTTTGCGGCTCACCGACCACCACCGAGACATTGCCGAACATGCCGGGCAACAGCTTGTGGTCGGAGTTGGAGAAGCTGGCCCGGATCGTGAGGTTGCGGCTCTGGCTGTCCACCAGCGGATTGATCGCCGTGATCTTGCCGGAGAAGGTTTGGCTGCCATAGGCATCAATTGTTACGTTTATATCCTGCCCGACCTTTACCTGCGACAGAACCTGCTGCGGCATCGAAAAGTCGAATTGTATCGGGTCGAGCGACTGCAAGGTGACGACAGGGGTTCCTGCAGCAAGATATTGGCCAAGGCTGACAAGTTTGATGCCAAGGCGCCCGTCGAAAGGCGCTCGAATTGAATATTGATCGATCAATGCCTGTTGTGCCAGGACCTGTGCCTGCGCGGATCTCAAGACCGCCAAATTGCTATCGACTTGGCTTTGCGCAATGGTGCTGGCCGCGATCAACCTGGTATCGCGGTCATGGGCAATTTGCGCGTTCGCCTCCGTCGCCTGATATTGTCGAAGCAGAGCAATCTGCTGGTCGGCAAGCAGTTGCACGACCAGATCACCTTTTTTGACGTCTTGACCATCCTGAAAGGCGACCTCCTGCACGATGCCCTGAACCTGCGGCGAAAGGCTGGCGCCCTCAACGGCGTTGAAGCTGCCTACCGATTGCAGCGTCGTCTGCCATGGGCTCATCGCGGCCGTGATCGTCGAGACGATCTGCGGCGGCGCCTTGAGATTGGCAAGATATGTCGCGATTGCGCGGTTCTTGAACGCCTGAAAACCGAATATCCCCCCGAGAATCAGGCCTATGACGATCAGCATGACCACCATGCGTTTTATCATGATTGCCAGTACTCCTGTTCAGAGACGAGTCGATACGAAGTTTGATTGGCGCTGGCGCTGACGCAGCAAACCGCAGCATTTCCCGCGGGGGCGGTTGTAAAACCATCGCCCCCTGCGTCCAGTGCGCCCATGCGGGTTGATCGTGATATGAATTGGCGGCGTCGCATCGGAAAGCGTGACCTGGCGGCAACTCCGAACCGCCGAAGGCAATTTTGACAGCGCCGTGCCTGGGATATGTGTGATCCCTCTGCCGGCCATCTTCAAGCAAACCGGATCGATCAAGCGCATGGGCCTGCCTCTATTTCCGATTGAGCACGCGCTCCCTCGAACATATTCACAATAACTGATTTATTGTGCCGGGGCTACATCGAAGAGCGCTGGAGCATTTCCAGCAAAGAAGCTTCCGGCGCGTGAATGGAGGACCGTTTTTCCATCAACACTCAGGGAATTCATTGATACGGCGCTTCGACATCAGCGGATCAGATATCCGCTCATCCCTTTGAGGTGAAACTCGATCCATAATTTAAAATTCGCGTAGAGCGTCGACCTTAGGCGCTCTTTTTATTCCAAAGAAACGAGCGCGCCATAAGACAATTGGGTCAAACAGGTAAACATTGAAACGCAGAGACTTGATGTTGACGATATCTTTTGACCAATAGGAAATAACTACACACTCGAGGACACGCCAACCCCATTGTCATCACCCACGAACTGAACAGCGCTCTTGCTCAGCAAGTCTAGAGCCGCTTATCTATTGGACAAGGATTTAGCCGGTTTGATCGCCGTGTGGCTTATTGCGACTGCTGGAAACACAAAAGCCGCCCTTGGGGGCGGCTTTTAATGGATGCTGTACTATTTGGTTGCGGGGGCACGCAACTACCGATGCCGACATTCAGTACAAGTTGCGATTTGACGCTGTGAAAGCTGCTCATATTCAACCACGCAGAGCCACAAGCTGGCTGTTCGGCCCATCGCTCCTCACAACCAGGCGTTCGTTGTTCGAGACAAGATAGGCTAATGGTCGCGTCAGGTTAAACGGAAAAAGCACAGACAGAGATTGCAGACCTAGAATCGCTAACGGCTTGCCCGCGTTACGCACGGCCGCTTCGATCAGCCACACCGTAAGTTCGTCGTTTTCCACAACGGCGGGAACAAGGCGGAGGACACGTTTGCCCTTTTCAACTCGCTCCACGGCACCCCAAGCAGCCTGGCTCTGAATGACCATATTGGTCATTCTGTAAGTTCCTTCGCGTTCGCCATAGGCTTCGCTCATCCGCCGGTGAATTTCGGCTGACGCGCAATCTCCTTGAAGGGCGGACAAGCGCCCGATCAGCTCGGCAACCTTACCGAAAAAGGGATAGGTGGCGATGGCCATACCCCAATGCATTGCTGTCAGGGGCACGTCCGGGTGCGCCTTGAAGATCTCCGCACCACGATCCGCAAAGCCCACCAACTCAACACGTGGGTCCAGCCACAGGCGTTTCAACACCGTGCGTGTCTTCGTTCGCGCGGCGGCGCCCAAACCGGCGTCATCCAGCAATAACTCTAGGTCTTCCAGCTTCGCTGTACCGGCGCGAACTTTCAGGGCGGTCGTTGCCCATTCGACAGCGATGAACCGATCAAATCCTATTCGTGGAGCCAACGTCATCATTCAAAGCTCACCCAGTAACACTCACATCTGAGACCCTCACGAAGGGGACGACCAGTTCCTCGACCGAGACGCCACCATGGACGACCACCTGCTCACCGTTCGGAACGAAGGCAGTGCGCCCGCCAGCGAAGAGTGGTTTCAAGTTCGCTGGCAACCCGGCGATATCCAGGGCGACAGTACCCGGATAGATCACCGCGGACTCGGCGCGCAACGCGTCGCTACGATAAACCCGCACGCGCTCGCCACGTGTTTCTGCGATTACTCCTTGATTGGGCCGACCTATGCCGATAGCATCGACATTGCCGTGATCCGCGGTGACGTAGATGCTGAAACCCTCGCTTAGCAGGAAGGCAAACAGGCGTTCAACAAAGCCGGAGCCGAGCCAGCGCCCGATCCACAGTGCTACATCTTCCTTGGACCGCTCTTTGTGAAGCCGTTCATCCACCTCATCGATCACCAGCCCCAAGACATTGGGCTTGCGGTCCGCAATGTCGGCTTCCAAGGTATCCAGTTGCTCGACCTGATGCAGCGCGCGCTTATACATCACCTCGCGGGAAGTGATACCGCCTTCGTTTTGCCAGAACAGCTTCCACAAGGCTTCTTCCTTGTTGGTGTGGTCTATCGAATCGTCGAACTCACGCGGTCTCAAACCGGAGAACAGCGCCTGACGGGACACCGATGTCACCGTGGGCAGCCACGCAAAGGCGGTGTTCTCGTCGAACGCGAAAGGCTGCTGGGTGGCGATCAGATGCTCCCTGATCCGTACCCATTGATCGAAGGCCAACCCATCGAACACCAGAAGGGCTACCTTGGCTTCGCCGGCGCTACGGCGCTGCCGCAGGAAGCGCGGCACGTGATGCACCATCACCGGGCCTTTGATTGCCGGTTGCAGGATCAGGTCGGCGTAGTGGCCGGCGGCAATCCACGCCTGCAACCGCTCGTCGGTCAGCACCTGGATCGCCTTAATGCGCTCCTGGATCGCGACCATCCGTTCGCCAGCATCCTTTTTCGGCAAATCATGAACCCGGCTAAGCATCTCGCCATAGCGTTTGGCGAAGTCGCCCCAGAGCTTATGCGGGGCGTCCGCTTCCGGCACAGCTGCGGCAAGCGCCTCGATGCCCTTTTCCGCCAGCGCGAATTGCGACCAAACATCCTCGACAATGCCTGCTTTGATCCAGCCCGGTATGGCGGTTGGAACGTCGGATACCGCCAGCGGATGCAAGCTGCCGTCGAGGAACATCGAGTCGATGATGGCGCGCACGTCGGTGTGATCGAAGGGAATCTCGATCGCTGTGCCGATCTCGCCTGCGCCGAAATGCGGCGGATCGGGCTCGGACATACGCCTGCCTTCCAGCTTCAGCTTTTCCAGATAGAGATACCAGGCGTCCTGCACCACGCGCAGCAGCGCGCTCCTGGATGACAGCCACTCCGCAATCGGATGGCCGACGAGCAAGCCTCTGCCGCGCAGGATGGCCGCCACATGCTCAGCGAACGTCTCCGGCAAGGCGCGGCCTGCGAAGTGCAGCCGCAGCACTTCGCGCCAAAAGTCCACAGACGCGCGGATGGATCGCGGCGTCAACTGAAAGACATGTTCAAGAATGAAATCCTTCGACTCGCTTTCACCGCGCGCCGACTGCAACTCGGTCTGATGGGCGTCGAACAGCATTTCCAATCGTTCCGGTTCCACCTGCCGCACGGCGCTATAGGCCAGTTTGGGGAACAACTCGGCAAGATTCAGCCGTACCGATGGGCGGGCGTTATGCACGATGTCCCACGGCAGATCGTTCGCGTTGTCGTGCCGCAGATGCACGATTAGCGCCGGAGATGGCGGCTGCTCGTTGGCATCCCACGCTGCGCGATACCGTTCCTCATACTCCGCGCGGAATCCGAACGGATCGTCGTATCCCATCACCTCGAAGCCACGGGCGCGCAGTTCCGACAGCAGCTTCTCGTCCAGCAGCACGCCGTCTGGATCGCAGGCCACCCACAACCGGGAAAGATCGGCCGTGAAAGAGCCAAGAATGCGCTGATGCCATTGGCTCATGACGCACGCTCGCTGGTCTTGCCGGCTGTGGCGTCGACCCGTACCATCGCCACGGCATTCAGCTCCGGCACGCTGGATTTCATATCGTCCAGCGCGGCCAGACGTGCCTCGTGCTCGGATTGCAGGCGGCGGCGGCGGAACTGGCGCACGGCCGGCAGGCCGATGCGCCCGATGGCCTGATTGTAAGCGTCGAAGGCGTAGGTGGCGCGATCCCGCTCTTCCTTGATACGGGCGCGATGTTCGTCCGCCAGCGCCGCGAACAGGGCTTCACCCTGCGCGCCGGCCACCGCGAACGATGCCTCGAACCAGCCCACCGAAGCCTCCGCGTCCGCCACGGACTGCACGGATACGGTTTCGGTCAGCAGTAAATCCCAAACCCGCTTGGCGGTAGGCACGAAGGGGCGGCCTTCGTCATTGATGAAGACCGGCAGGAAGCGCTTGCGGTTCGCACCCGGCGCCGCCAGCCCGATCTCCCACAGCGACCAGATACCGTTGACCGAGTCGGGCAGGCCCGTCACCCGGATCACCGGCAGAGGCTGGCCCGCAACGAAGCGCGGCACGTCACTGATGATCGCCCGCGCGCGCGGATCTTCCATCGTCAGCCATTCCGCCGCCGGGTTTTCGCCTGCTGCGCGAGCGTCGAAGCAGGCCTGTGGCGTCTCGGCGCCATCAGCCCAGCGCACGTGCCAGAGGTTGCCATCTTGGGTCGCCGATCCGCCGCGTACTGCCAGCCCGTTGACGACGGCGCGTTCCAGCCAGAATTGAGCCGGGTGGTCACGCCACTTGCGCGCCTGGTCCGCATCGAGATCGTGCGGCACGGCCAGCAGATCGCTGTTCCGATTCGATTCCGCCAGCGTGGTCCGCAACTGTGAGACCACGCTGGCGCATTCGCGCTCGATGGATTCGGGATGCTGGAGGCTCTGCACGAACAGTTCGTCGAACACCGGCTCCACTTCCGCCGAGTCCATGACGTCCGCGGCCTTGTCCACGCCGAACTCCTCGGCGATGACGGCGAGCTTCTCCTCCAGCACCTGCCGGACACGGTGTTCCACCGTGTCTTCCAGCACGAAATTCAACGCCCGCACGACATGCTTCTGACCGATACGATCCACGCGGCCGATGCGCTGCTCAATGCGCATCGGGTTCCACGGCATGTCGAAATTGACGATGACGTGGCAGAATTGAAGGTTCAAACCTTCGCCGCCCGCGTCGGTGGAAATCAGCACGCGAGCGTCCCCTGCGAAAGTCTGCAAAGTCCGGGTGCGGGCTTCCATGTCCATGCCGCCGTTGAGCGTGGCGACCGTGAAGCCCCGGCTTTCCAGATAGTCTGCCAGCATCGCCTGCGTGGGCACGAACTCGGTGAACACCAGCACCTTCAGCGCCGGGTCTCCTTCTTCCTGTTGCAGCTTGTAGATCAGCTCCAGCAGGCTTTCGGCCTTGGCGTCCGTGCCGGCGGCCTCGGTGGAGCGCGCCAGCGCCAGTAGCATCTCGACCTCGACCTTCTCCAGCTCAAGACCATTGGCTTGCAGCGCCAGGTCTACCTGCGCCTCACCGTCGAGATCGGCCCATTCTTCCGGGCTGAGCGTGTCGAACAGGCGCGCTTGGGTCGGCGGCGTGTCCAGCACCGCCTGGCGCTTTTCCAGCGTGGCGCGGATCGCGGCGGTGCTGGATGTCACCAGTCGCTGCATCAGGATCATCAGAAAGCCGACATGGCGCTGCTTGGCCGCCAGAGCCTGGTTGTAGCCATGGCGCACGTATTCGGTGACGGCTTCGTACAACTGCTGCTGCGCCGCGTGCCGAGCCTGCCAGGCGACAGCGTGCAAGCGCGTGAGCCTGGGTCGGAACAGCGGCTGGCCTTCTGCATTGATCGCAGCGCGCTTCTCGGTGCGGATCACGAAGGGCTGTACGCGCTCGCGGCTGACGCTGCTTTCGTCGGGGAAGGCGTCCCGGTCCAGCAACTGCATCAGGCGCATGAACTGGTCGGTCTTGCCCTGGTGCGGCGTGGCCGACAGCAGCAGCAGATAAGGTGTGGCTTCCGCCAGCGCTGCGCCGAGCTTGTAGCGCGCCACCTGTTCGGTGCTGCCGCCCATGCGGTGTGCTTCGTCGATGATGACCAGATCCCAGGCCGCTGACACCAGATCCTCGAAGCGGTCGCGGTTGTAGGTCTGGATCTGATCCAGGCTCCAGCCGCGCCGCGATTCCAGCGGCTTCACCGAATCCAGCGCGCAGATCACCTGGTCGTGCATTCGCCACGCATTGTCTTCGGCGCTGTCCCCGCGCCATTGCCGCAGGGCCGCCAGCGATGAGGGATCTACGAAGTGGAGCGGCTCGCCGAAATGCTGGCGCATCTCCGCCTGCCATTGCCGTACCAGCCCTTTGGGCGCGACCACCAATATGCGCTTGGCGCGGCCACGCAGTTTCAGCTCGCGCAAGACCAAGCCCGCCTCGATTGTCTTGCCCAGCCCCACTTCGTCGGCGAGCAGATAACGGATACGGTCCTGCCCGACGGCGCGGTTCAGCGCGTAGAGCTGGTGCGGCAGCGGGATGACGCTCGACTGGATCGGCGCGAGCAGCAGATTGTCTTCGAGCGCGTCCTGCAATTTGGCCGCCGCCGTGGCGTGGAGAATCTGCTCCACCGTGGGCCGCACGCTGGAAAGGACCGTCAAGTCTGCCGTTCGTGCGCGCAGCACCGCGTCTTTCGCCGGCAACCACACGCGGTAAGCCGCTTCACCCCACAGCGCCAGCCGCTCGATAACGCGGCAGGGCGTAGCCTGCCGCGTGTGCCAGCACCAATCGCCGATGTCGAAGCCGCCCCTCGTCACGAATTACGCCCCGTCTTCAGTGCGCGTCAGCGCCATGTCGTAGAGGGTGAGCAGCCGCTCATCTTCTTGGAGGGTTTCTTCCGGCAGCTTGTGGGCGATGCCGAGGATGGTGGCGTAATCCTTGGCGGCCCACGCCGCGCTGAAGCCGGCGCGAAGGACCTCCAGCCGCGATTCCTTGATCTTGCGGCCGGCGAACGTTTTGTAAGTCTCGAACTCCTTGAGCAGCGCCCTTTCGCGTTTCTTCTCCAAGTCCTGTGCTTTGTTCGGATCGGGCACATACCAGCGATCCTGCGCACGGGCATTGAGGCGCGGATCGGTTTTTTCCAGGCTGCGCAAGTCGTGATAGTTGGTCGAGAGATAGCGGTGAATTTGGCTGGGCACTTCACCCGCGCCGTCGAAGCGTAGGAAGTTGGCTTCCAGAAGTGCCGCGAGTTCCGGTCGCGTCTCGTGCTTCTTCCAGCCCGCGCCTAGTTGCCTGATAAACTCCGGGTGGATGTCCTGATAGGTAGACGGCCGCGCCCGCAGGAAGTCCGCCACCCAATCGATGGCGCTGCGCTCGTCGGAGACGAACAGTTCCATCTGCGGCGCCTGTACAGTCTGCGCGCGCTTCTTGTCATATTCCGTCACTTGGTCGGGCAAGAAGACCATGCCGTCGCGTTCGGGGAAACGGCTGCGTAAGCCGGAAAGAAACTCATCGCTGGACAGCGGCACGGGCGCACCATGGCGCACGAACCATGCGACCAGCCGGTCGTAGATGCGGCGGGGGTCGCGCTCAACAATGAATTCCAGTTCCGCGTCTTTCAGCTTTGTGACGGAGAGATGGCGGAGGTGGGTCTGCACAAAGTCCCACGCCGATTCCGGCGTCGCACCGCTCTTCTTAAATCTGTCTTCCAGCCCCCCGTTCGGCTTATAGGCGGAGATCACCAGATCCTGCTTCACGGCGGTGGTGGATGTTACCTGCCGGTAGCTGCCCTGTACCTTGTCCAGCGCCGTGACCTCCGCCACGACGAAGCCCGCCTGCTGCAAGGCGACCTGAATGGCGTTCCATACCGCAGCCTTGCTGTTGGAAAACACCACCGTCATCCAGCGGCCGGGCTTTAACACACGCTGATATTCTGCGAAGCAACTCTGCATCAGATGCTGATATTCGGGCAGCGCCTTTTTCTTGAACTTGTCAATAATCGCTTCCGGTTTGGCGTCGGTTATTACCCCGTGCCACGATTCAACAAGAAAATTTAGATCAGAATAGTAGATGTTCTCACCAAATGGTGGGTCGGTAAAAATATAATCGACGCAATCATTAGGAAGCGGCAACAATGCCGCCGTTCCCGTTGTGAGAGCGACGTTTGCTTCTCGCAGATAGAAGGCTTGAAAGGTATCCGAAAGTCTCTTCAGTCGATTAGCATAGGCAGTAAATGGTGAAGCCTCCGAAATCAACGAAGGGATATAATAAACACCGGTCATTGGATTATACGGGAAAGATACTTCTGGACGATAACGATTTTGGATCGACAAATTGATAATGTGGCTATCGAACCAGAAGCGCATCATCAAGCGAAGCCTCTGGTCTGAGATTTTTCCTATTTTTTGCCATAGACGCGCCAAGTATTGCGTAGCCCGTGGAAGATAGAAATGGTTGAGGTGGGTCACGCCCGCCTCATCCATCCTTGCTCTTTCATGCGTCATATGCATTGGCGGTATCTCGATCGATGGCACGTCGTCTGTGACTTGCATCTCCGAGACCTTTTGGATGAGTGCCAGATCGTCCATGTCTGGCTTTTTGGTGTACTTCCGAGATCCAATCTTATAGGTGATCTGAACTGGCACTCTTTTGGGCTGAGAAACGACGGTCGAATTGGCACGATCGGGCACGCTTATGTAGATGCGCTCCATCTTCTTCTTGGTGAGTTCCGCACTGCAATGCGGGCAGATGGAATTTGCACGAACCTTTGACGCCTCCACGTCATAATAGACTTCAAAGAAGTTTATTTCGCCAGCGCACTCCGGGCATGAATACACTTCACTCCAGACCGTTTCTTCAATTATTCCGATTGTTTTCTGATCTGTATGCTTTGTCTCATACATCCAGCCGCAATCGTGCTCGACCTCTGAAAGGACCTGCTTACCCGCCTTGGCGAAAGCATCGACATCGAAGGGGATATTGTAGTTCGCGCCGATGAAAGTCGCTGCCGGCGACAGGTCGTTCAGCACGGCGCGACGCGCGCCCCATTTGGGCGCGGCGCGTCCTTCCTTCTTCCATGCCATTTCCAGTTCGTGCCGGTAGCCGGATGAAGCCGTGCCGCACCAATGCGCGGCCACGCCGGTCATGCCCGAACCGGCAAAGCCGTCCAGCACCACATCGCCCGGCTGGGTGTAGTGCAGGATCGACGGCACGATGGCCAGGTGCGGCACCTTAGTATGGTAGCTGTGCGCCTTGTAGATGGCGTCGGTCTTGCCCACGCTCACGTCGATCGCCAGCGGCTCGCGGCTGTATTTCACCGCCGGATCGTAGGGCTTGCCGTAATGTGCCACGAACTCCGCCAGCCACGGGTTCGGGCAGGCGGTGTAATAGGGCGGATCGGACATGGCGAGAATCGCGGCGTTCGACCCTTTCGGAAAACCATCCTGCTTGCGGAACCCTGGATCTTCCAGCTTCTCTGCCAGCAGATTTAGGAAATGCTCCCGCCGCGCGTCATCACTAGCAAAAGTTTGGCCGAGGCATTCGACGGGACCGCTCTTCCCACTGCGATGGTTGTCCAATAGATCGTTCATATCAGTCTATCTTTTCTTTATTCAGCGCCAGACGATTTGCTGCCGTCGTGTTCATCCGCATACTTTTTCATGCCTTCCCGCAGGATTTCCAGGAAGGTATGATTCCTGCCTTCGGCATCGGCTACGACCGCATCAAACGAGACCACGAAGGTCGGCGTTGGGACAACGCGCCCGTCAGGATGCGGCGTCTCAAATTCTTGATAATAGACCCTTCCCTTTGAGAAAAAGGGTGTCCATTTGAGTTGTCTCAATCGAAATGCCATTGTGTCGTTGACGTTCATAATCGCATAATACCAGACACGCTGAATATTTGGACAATGCGCAACGAGCTTTCCAGCTCGATCGAGAAGTTGATTTACTGCATAAGAGTTGTCTTTTTCGTCATCCGACTTCTTTTTGATCTCAACCACGACGACATCGACTGGGGTCGTGTCGTTTGGATCTGCGGAAAAGATCATCGCGATATCAGGCCTGCCGGTATCGCCCACGCTTTCATCATCCAGGCGAATGGCATTGATGACGGCATCCATGCTCTTTTCGCTTAGGATGGTCCTGAAAACCATGAACTTGTCATCGAGCAACCAGGCATTGTTCTGATAAATCTCAGAAGGCATAGTGCTTTGCGAATACTCCTTAAATCTTGGCACAATCAGATTGTGGATTTCGGATTCCGCATTGCCGCCCGACATTTCTTTCATTCGTCTTATGATTTTCTCCCGATACAGAATATATTCTGTCAGCGTTCGGGAGGACATTTCCAAGGATTTTTCGTATGAGGCGTCGCTCAATTTTTCGGATTGAAGTATCGCTTTCTGCTCTTTGAAAAACCGCTGTTGCGCAATCGACAACGCGTCATCCCGGTCGATTATGCCAACGGTGTCGTCTTCAAAAAATCCGAGCAAATGAGGGAATTGCTCTACAAATTTTTCCTTGGTTTCTTCATTCCGCTTGGTGACCTGCGGGATCTTTTCCGCCAAAACCCTGCCCAGTTCACGACGCAGAACGCGAAAGAGATGAGCCTCGGGTGTGCCTTCGGGCAAAACAAGCCTTTGCCGGGAACTGTCCGCATTCGAGTGAAAGAGTTCGGACTCGAAGAGAAAAACGCAGAGATAGCCGGGCGGAAACGACGAAGGAGGGATCAGGTTCGCCGGTATCGTTCGGCCGTCGATGCTGAAGGCGACGAGTGAACTGCCTTTCCCCGACACGGGTGCAATGTGATAGTGCATATCGATGGTCGAGATGGCATCCAGCGTACGGTCCTGGATGCTTATCTTGGTCATTGCTGGCAAATCATCGGCCGTTATCGTTACTTCGTTTGGAAAGAATTCTTTCTGCGCATTGCTTTCAATGGTTCTTAAGATGACCGAAATCTTGAATACTTTGCCATCGCGTTTGCGCGCATCTAGAGTCGGTAGAAACTGTTCGATCAAAAGTGGCTTGATGGCATCCGGTTTAAGATCGTCGTAAGACCTGACGCGTGCTCCGGTAAAGCCAGTGAAGGTGAGCGCTGTTTTTGCGTCTTGAGCTTGTTCAATATTTTGGAGCGGCGCGTTGCCATCAAAGCCTTCTTTGAAGGTGAACGTCCTCTGCCATCTGTCTCGCGTGCTGACAACTTCAACGCGATTAAAATAATTGAGAAACACCAAGCGACCAATTCCTTTGTGGAATTTGTCCCTGGGCTTCAACAGGGTTTTGAAGCGATCAAAATTTTCGTCTGTGAAGCCATCGCCGTTGTCCGAAACGGTAATAGTCAACGTGTCTGGCTTGTCGAAAGCTTGGACGTCGATACTGATCGACACGTCGGTCGCACCCGCGTCCAGCGCATTGGCCAGCGCTTCAAAATAGACGAGGGTCAATGAAGGGTTGGGGAAAAACAGCCTAATCGCCCCGGAGGTTTCAATATCCATTTTCTTCGTCCGGCTTGGGCACGGCCCGTTCGTGCAGCAGCTTGAGTTGGATGCCTGTTTCGGTGAGGACATAGCGTTGCTGCGACGAGCGCGGCTTGTCGGGGATGGTCGGGCGCAGTACGCCGCCGGTCAGTAGTGGCTCCAGATGCGCGGCTACGAAGTGCGGACGCTGGCGGTAGCCGGCATGGGTCATCAGCTCGGCCAGCGAGCGCGGGACATCGGCGTAGCCGACGATACGCCACTGCACCTCCGTCAACCGATCAAGTGACCGATCAAGTCCGTCCTGATCTGATGCAACTTGTTCGGTGACTTGATCGGTGCCGCCCCTCCCCGCCGCTCCTGCCCCAACTGGTTGACTTTCAGCGGTTCTCTTGGTCGCCTCGGCAGCAAAGCGGGCTCGTAAATGGGGCACCAACCGCCATGTAGGGGTCGCATCGCCGAACGGTTCCGTCAGCACTTGCACGGTCAGGCGTTGCGCCAGATCGATTGCCTGCGCACCGGTAAGCCCAGTCAGCGCCTTGATGTCGGCAAGATCGACTTGGCCGTCACGCAACAGGAACGCAAAAACCGCCGCCTCGTGCTCGGACAAATGTGCGCCTAGGCTGGCCTGCGCCAGAATCTGCGCCTCGGTGATGAGCTTTTCCTTGCGTAGCCGCAAGCGGAAGCTCTTCTCGGCCCTGTGGTTCTCGATTTCCGGCGGCAAGTACCCCAGCTTGCGCCAGCTATCGAAAATGGCACGCACACCGGTGCCGCCCTGATCGGACAGACCGATGCGGCGGAAGGCGTTGACGATGCTAGGATTGCGAACCTCCTTGTCGCCCGGATCGAGAAGCTGCTCACGCGAGGCAAAGGCATCTCCAGGATTGAAGAACTCTGTCTGGTCACGGAAAAAGCGGATCACCGGAACGCGAGTGGTGTCGCCGAAGTCCTGATGGATCAGCAGATTGATGGCAGCTTCGCGGAAAGAGATATAGTCCGGCGGATCGTCGTCACGCCGCAGGGTGGTCGCGTCCACCGCGAAGGGACGCTCGCTGTGACGGTAGTAGAACTCGACGATGGCCTGCCAGGCCTTGATGAGATTGTCTTCGACGGAGAGGCGGTCGGCCCAGCGTGCGGTGGAGTCATAGTCGGTGCTGGTATTGCGGTAGAGCTGTACGTCCGAGACCATGCGCGGCAGCACCTGACGAACGTACTCACCGCTGCCCAGCACGAGAATGGCGGCGCGGGTGGGACGTAGCACACCGCCTTGCTCCGCCAGAAAGCCCCAGTTCCGCAGGAATGTCGTGTCATCAGCAGCGGTGTCTTTGCCGGGGTTGCTGGCGGCAAATCGCGCTCGATACCAACGCACAGAGGCCTCATCGAAACAACGGCCAATATCCACATCCAGCGTCTCGGCATCGTAGCGGATGTTCGATGCGTCGCGGATGTAGCGCAGCAGCTCGTCGCCCGTGCAGGTATCGTCACGACCGCCACGGCGAACGTAGGCTTTTTTGGGATTCCCGTCGATGTAGACAGGCTTCTGCTGCCGTGTGGCTTCGGGGACGTAGAACGCCAGCACAATGCCTTCCGGCAAGTCGTGCTTTTTTGGCTCGATCGGCAGGAACGCACTAACCTTGTTGGTATCGCGTACCTGGCCGAGGAATGTGTTCTGCATCTGATCGGCGTCGGTCACGCCCGTGACGGTAAATGTGCCGTTGGCCTGCTTGATACCGAACACCAGGTGTCCACCATCCGTGTTGGCGAAGGCGCTGACGGTCGAAAGCGCGTCCTTGGGCACAGCCCAAGTCGCTTCCTTGAATTCGATGTCGTTCCATTCGATGGATTGAAGTGCTGCGAGCAGGTCGTCTCTGGTCATGGCGCTCACTCAATCACGAACCGAAGCTTGGTGGCGTCCTTGCCCTTGCCCCGCTCGCTGATGAGCCCGTCGAACCGGTTGCGCAGTTCATCCGGCTTGGCGGGCGAGCCTCCCTGCAGCAGGGCCTGACGTAGTTCGTCGGCTTTGACCGTGATCTTCTCCAGTCCGGACAGCGCTTCCTGCACGGCGATGGCGAAATCGGTGGTGACTGGCTCCGGCAGCTTGCGCGCGGCAAGGAAGGCATCGATCAGTGCCTTTGATGCGGGCGACAGCAGGCCCAAGCTGTCTTGCGTGAACGGGTCTTCCAGATTTCCCAGCAATGCCTGTTGCCAGTTGGTCTGCAACTGATCCAGATCGTCGTCCAGCTTGTTCAGGCGACTGGCGGCAGGCAGAAGTTCCAGTTGCTCGGCGGACGGCCGGAAGTGGCAGTGGGGACATACCGGCGTTCTGAGCAGCGTCGGCTCGTCAAGCGCGGAGCAGCTTTTCAGGCCGTTGAGCGCGTCCTCGAAGCCGGTGAGCTGACTGGTGGGCATCAGCGAGACGCCTGCCAGCACACGCAACGACAACAAGCGGTCGTCGCGGCGCAGCGCATTGCGTGTCTTCTCTTCAGAGACGCCGAGCCGCGCTTTGCTGTGGCTGGCGATATAGGCGGTGACGTAATCCTTCTTGAGCCTGGCGAGAGTCTGACGGCCTTCGCCAAGGACCGCGACGGCGCGCTCCGCTGTGCGGTCTTCGGCCAGCTTATCGAACAGGGTTTTGCGCGCCGCTTGGGCCTGCTTCACCCAGTCGTGGCCGGGCTCCAAGATCATCTCCGCCTGCGACAGATAGGATGCGGCGCCTCCCAATTCTCCGATCAGTTCCAACAAGCGCTCGACACCGGCGAGCACGTCCAGGTTTTTCTTCTGGATGTCGATGTCTTCCTGGGTGGTGCGCAAGTTTTTGAGCTTGCCGACGGTGTTGTAGGGCAACAGGGATTCCGTAAATTTCTTGAGCGCATCCAGCCGCGCATACCAATCCTTGCCTTCTTCCTCGCGCAGCAGGTTCTGGCCCCAGAAGGCGAGCTTGCCCTGCTGGAGATCGGAGCCTGCCCTGAGCACACGCGGCACTAGGCCGCTGATCTTTTCTTGCAACGCGATGACCGGTTCGACGTCGCCTTGGCTGGCCTTCTGCGCCAGGCCGGATGGCAGGTCGAGTAACTCGAACAGCGCACGCAGGACCGCGAGGTTAACTTCCTTGGGCGCCTCGATGTGCTTGAACTGCTTGAGTTCATCGAGCGAGCGTTCGACTAGCAAGGAGAGCTTGCTGGAGTCGATTTTGTCACCGGTAATCGAGAGCACGATGTCACCAGAATAGGCCAGTACGCTCAGCACAACGACCAGCAGATCGGGCTCAAGCCGGTGTTTGGCCGGAGAAAAATACTCCACGTCGGTTGCGCCGGCGATAAGTTCGTTGCGGTTGAGCACCTGACCATGACCCTTGGCCTTGAGGCGGTTCAACGCCTCCTGGGCGTACCGAGAACCAGCGGGGTCGATGCGTTCGCCATCGAGCACTTCCAGCGCATCAAGCACGGCGGTGGCATCCTTCGTGCGGGTCCCGCCCGCCAGTGCGCGCAGCGTGGCGCCGATGAGGGACTTACGGTTAGCCTCGGTGACGAGCACCGGAAATTTGGGATATTCGGGCGCGATGTCAGCAAAATGCTGGGACAAAACCAAGCCTGAGACGATGTTCACAATGTCGCGGAAGTTGATCCTTTCCTCCGGCCCCAAGCGCGCGCGGTCGCGCAGCGACACGCCTTTGGCCCAGTCTTGCAACGTCTTGGCCTTGCCCTGATAGGTGACTTCAAACGCCGTCAGCTGCTTTTCTTGCAGCCACTTGCTCATGGCGCGCAGGGCATCCTGCGCCTTGGACTGATAGACAGCCTTCGCGCCGCCACTGGCGGTTGATCCTAGGTCGAGCGAGGCAGCGTATTGGGACAGATAGCGCCTGTAGTCCTCGTCTAGCGCTTTCAAGCGGAAGAACACTTCATCCGACTGTTGCGAGTAGGTGCGCTGCCCTTTGTCGAAGGGCTGAATGAAGTAGATGTAGAAATCACGCTCGGGCTGCGCGGTTGGACGGTCGTTTGGTCCTCCGAAGAACAGATAGCCGAGGCGTTCGACGCGGCGTTCCTGCCATTCGATCTGGTATTGCCATATCTGGAAGCCAGGGTAGCGAAGATCGTCGCTGCACTCCATCAGCGCCTTGACGGCGCTATAATAGGCGCGGTCTAAAGCGTCATCTGACAATGCTTCGGCGCGCTTATCGATCTGGGCGTCGTAGTCGACGTCCTTTTTGAGATCGAGGTAATACTGCTCCGTGTCGACAGCCTTGGAGATAAACTGGCCGTTGACGGTCTTCAGCACCTCGCGCATCACGGTTTGAACCATCGACAGCAAGTTCTCAGCCGGTTCGCCTGGCATATCCCCGACGCCAGGCTGGAACAGGCACAGAGAATCGCGAAGCTCTGCGGCCGTAGGACCAATCGGGACGTGGATGTCGCCGCCGGTGGTCAAGCGATGCACAGCCAGGCCGTTGATGACGCGCAGCGCCATCGGCTTGTAGGCCGGCCGCGTGAATGCCTGTTGGATTCGGGATTCCAGCACTTCAGAGACGCGCAAGACCTCCCTGATGTTGGGATCGGCGCGCAGCACCTGGTTGCTCTTGACCGTATTCCAGAAGTTTTCATAGGCGATCAGTTGCGGCCGATCAGTCGGCACGTCCTGATCGAGAATGGCCTGCATTGCGGCTTCGATGGTCTTCAGCGCGCCACGCTTCTCGGTGAAGTGAATCTGCTCAAATGTCTTAAGATAGTCAGGGTGAACCGGGAATAGCCGGACATATTCGTCCATACGCTCGTTCATCGATCCGTAGAACTTGGCGAAGGGCTTCAGGTATTCGCGAATTTTATTCTGCTGGTCGGCTGACTTCTTGAGCAGACGCGCGGAAACGACGAAGCCCACGTCCTGGCGGTCGATCAGGATTTGCGTGAAGCGTTCATTGACGCGGCGGATACTGTCGGCCACGTGCTGGAACCGTCCGCTATCGAAGATGGCCTCCTGCACACCCGCAACAAAGCGGAATTTCAAATGCTTGGCGACTTCGCCGATCTGACGCAGAATGGCCAGGTCGAGTACCAGTTCGTGATCGCGACGCGATTGCAGGTATTCGAGGAACTCGTCCACCACGAGCAAAAGCCCCTGATCCGGGAACTTCTCGCCGAACGCAGCCATCATCTCCTCGAAGGAGTCCTTGTTATTCAGCTCCTGATCGGCGCTCGGGAAGGTGAAATCGACGCCGAGCTTCTTGAGGAAGCGTTCGATCTGCTGGGTGATAATCTGGCGCAACGGCATTTCAAGGCCACCAACCTCGATGCGCAGCACCTTGAAGCACCCCCCGATGGACGCGACAGCATCGACCACCTTGGGGTGTCGGATCATCTGCGCATAGGCTGCGTCTTCTGCCACCAGTGATAGCACCGACATCAAGTGCGACTTACCGGTGCCGTAGTTGCCAACGATCAGCACACCCTTGTGATCGACAGATTCGTCGAAGCCGAGCTGCGGCACCATGAGCTTGGCAATGCGTTCGGCCATGTCATCGGAGATGACAAATGTCGAAACGAGCTTCTTGGCTTCGTCGGGACGGTCGGCGTCGAGCAGTTGAACAACCGACTCGATCTGCTCGAACTGAATGAGATCTTTGTACTTCATATTCCTGACCTTCCAGTCCCCTTATTGGCGTTGCGCCGTTTCAAAGACGACAACGCCGTCGAGGCTGTATTCGCGGTATTCGGGGTGACCCATACCGGCGTAAATCAGCCGATCGTTGCGTATTTCACCTGGCCATGCCGCGACGACCGGACGTGAGTGCGCCAATAGTTTGATGACGTTGAGTGGATTGACCTTCAGACTAGGCTCAAAGAGCACTTCGAGGTTGTCGAGCAGCAGCGGAGCGTCACCGTCCACGTAATAGGTGATTTCGCGGAGCAGTTCGTTCGTCGAGAAGCTGCGATCTGAGACGGGCGTGACCGCCAAGCGACGTCCCAGCGTCACGCCAACATTGAGAGGCTTAGCGTTCAACCGTCGCGCCAAAGCGCGCAGAAGGCGCGTTTTGGCGCGACTGCCGACGAGAAGGATTAGCTTGCTCTGGAGAGAGTTGATTTCCCCGGTGAGCCGTTCAAGCGCAGGGAGGCGGACAACCTCTGCCGATAGTGCGAACGCATGGGTCATTGCTTCCCCTCGTCCGGCTTGGGCTTTTCTTCTTGGCTGGCTATTTGCGCCGCGATCCACCGATCCAATTCGGCGCGGTGGAAGCGCCATGTACCGCCCAATTTAAACGCGGGAATCTGCCCATTAGCCGCCAAGCGATAGACCGTGCGCCGGCCAGCTTTCAGATAGGCGGCGACTTCCTCAAGTGTGAGGATTTCGTTGGACGGTTCAATCATACTACTGCCAAGGGCTTTGTGGTTTCGTTGTGCCTTCTTGGCATATATTGGCAACATTCAGCAAGCAAAACGTGAAGTGAGTAACGAGGGGTGCGGTATTGCCCCGTTTCACCGGACACTCAGGCGGTTGAGGTTTGTGTTGCGATCAACTCGCGGGGCGAGCGCATCTTCAGCTCTGCGTGCGGGTGGTTGTCGTTGTAATCTGCGATCCAGGTTCTGATAGATCCGAGGCGGCGTCAGTCAGCGGCGTGACTTGGACGTAGTAACGCTTCAGGGTTTTGACGATGACCTCGGACATGCTGTTGCTCTGCGGGCTACGAACCGGTGTGAAGCATGGCTTCAGGCCAAGCTGGCGGACGAAAATCTGCGTGTCCTTGGCGATGTAGGACCCGCCATTGTCGGTGAGAACCTCATGAACACCGGCACGCGCAGGACAGAGAACCGCCGCTATGGCTTCGAGCAGATCGTGGATATCCGAGCCGCTGATTCCGGCATTCATCACGGCCCGCCAGGCGATGATCTCGCGGTCATGGGCGTCGATATGGGAGGCGCCACGAACGACATCGCCTTCCAACAGGTAAACTCGAACCCGTTGCTGCACCAGTTCAGGTTCGAGAGCATCACGATGACCTTGCCGTCGTGGACAGGCACCCGTGAAGGGCCAGTGCTGAAGAAACGGCAGACCCTGACGAGGCTACCTACCGCGGATTATTCTCGATCTGATACCACCAATAGCATTTTCTGGCAGACCAATGATCGTTTCAGCGCCCGGCTCGCCGCGCCTTTGCGAATCCGCGATCCGTGGCAATGAACCGCTCCAGCATTGGCACGATCAGTCTGGCAGGCTCGATGGGCGCAGCGCCATCGGCCAACAGAACGCCATAGTCCATGAGGTCGCGGTGGAGTTGCGCGGGCAATTCCAGATTTATCTTCACCGGCTTGTCGTCGGTCAGCGGCCCGAGTTTCAGCTTCGCCATGGTCAGTCCCTATATGGTTCGAGTACCAGATCCCTTGTCACAATTACCCTCACCGCGAAGCCTGGCCGGATGGTCAGCGTGGGCGCGACCTGCAACTGGCGCTGGACGATCTGCTGTCCGGCCTGATTGATGGTGTCCTGTGCCCCGTCGCGGATGGTTCGGATCAGCCGATCCTCGTCGTCGGTCGCCAGTTCCGTACCGATGCCGAGCAGCGTGGACAGGCCCGCCGCCTTCATCATATCCCACCAGTGGTAATCGACGCCATCTTCCAGACCGGCATAGCCGGAAGCATCAGCACCCGGCTGACGCTCCAGCACGATCGAGCGGCCATTGGGCAGTATCAGGCGGTTCCAGACCAGCAGCACACGGCGCTGGCCGAATTGCACACCAGCGTCATACTGGCCGATGATGCGCGTTCCTTGCGGTATCAACAGGAGTGCGCCTGTCGGGCTGTCATAGACATTTTCCGTGACCTGCGCGGTGATTTGGCCGGGAAGGTCCGAGCGGATCCCGGTAATCATGGCCGCTGGGATTACGGCCCCTGCCTGAAGGATGTAGGGCGAGGCTGGCGCCATGATCCGATCCATGGCGACGGTCTGGCGATCCACCGGCCCGTTCAGGAATGCCGTGTGTCGGCCCTGCGTTGCGGGCTGACCGCCAAGGTCGAGACCTGCAAGGCCCGGAATCGTAGAGCCTGGTGCGGTCGCCGTCCTCTGCCCCGACTGGAAGAACACCGTGCTGAGGCGCGCGGCTTCCTCCTCGGCGAGGCGGCGCTCCTCGGCGGGATCACGGGTCGGTGTTGCCATAGCGGTTGGCGTGACGGGCTGGCCACGGTTCTGGGCGTCGAGGATCGGGCCGCCGAGATCGCCTGGCAAAGCTGGTCCCAGGACCGGGCCGGTATAATCGCGCGGCAGGCCGGCCAGCCCGTCCGCTGTGGGGCGGTTCTCGGTCGAATAGAGTTCCTCTCTATTTCCACTCATGTCGCGGGTCTGGAGCGCATAGATCAATGCGCCGCCAATGCCGAGGAGCGCGATAGCGCCCACACCGCCCAGCATCTTGCGCGACAGGCGGGTGACGCGCGGCGGCTCGGCGCGCAGGCGCATGGGGGCTGCGTTGGTGGTCGTCTCTTCGCTCATGACGGCTTCTCCCCGGTCTTTGCGGGCTGGGCCGCCTGCCTTGGTTCAACGCGGACGATCCTGACGGTTTGCTGGCGATCGCCGCTGCCAAGGCGCAGTTCGGCCGCGCCGAACAGGCGATCCACGATCAGGATGTTCTGGTGAATGCGGCTATTGATGATCTGCGTTTCGCCCTCGGAACCGATGACGAAGATTGGCGGCATCTCGCCCTGCACGATGCCGCGCGGGAAGACGACATAGACACGGCGGCCATCGTCGAAGACGGAGATGGGCCGCCACGGTGGCGTGTCTCCAGTCAGTCCGTAACGATAGTTACGGGCCGTCTCGACAGGGATGATGGGCGCGCGGCACGCGAGACCCAAAAGCAGGGTGCCGTGCGCCGCGCCCCAAAACAGTGTGCAGACAAGGGCTTGCCCAGAAACCGGCCCGACAGGGTGCCGGTTTCCTTTATCTTGCCCTCCGCCTTCCCTGCCCTTTTTGCCCTTCAGTTCGAGCGTAAACTGGCAGTGGAGCGCAAAGCACAACGCCACCTGCGTAGCTGACTTGCAAATCCCGTTGCATTTATACGTGTAACACGTATTATACGGGCAGACCTATTCTCCTGGAGTCTGCGATGCCAACCACAACCTCCCTCGAATTTCAGCGCAAGTTCGGACAGTATCTGAATGAGTCTCACCGCGAGCCGGTAGAGATCACACGACATGGCAGGCGCGAGTTTGTGCTGATGTCAGCCACCCAATATGACGAGCTACTGTCAGCGGCGGAGCGCACCGGCAAGACGGTTGAGGCCGCCTCCGAACCTGAACGGAATTAAGATACCTCCCCCGACACGGAGCTTGAAAGGACTGCCGAGATGACCCGCGTTGCGCTCTATGCCCGATTTTCTTCCGACAATCAGCGCGAGGCGTCGATCGAGGACCAGTTGCGCATCTGCCGCGAGCAGGCGAAGCGCGAGAAGTGGAAGATCGTCGGAGCCTACAAGGATGCAGGCATCTCCGGCGCGAGCATGATCCTGCGCCCCGGCATTCAGGCGCTGCTGCAAGACGCGCAGGCGGGCCAGTTCGACATCGTGCTGGCAGAGGCGCTCGACCGCATCAGTCGCGACCAGGCTGACGTCGCTACCTTCTATAAACACCTCAAATTCGCAGGCGTTCCCATTGTCACGCTGTCCGAGGGCGAGATCAGCGAGCTTCATGTCGGCCTGAAGGGCACGATGAACGCGCTGTTCTTGAAAGACCTTGCCGCCAAAACCCATCGGGGCATCCGTGGCCGCGTCGAGGACGGCAAGTCAGGCGGCGGACTGTGCTTTGGCTACAATGAGCAGCTCGATGCGCGCGGTGATCCCATTCGTGGTGATCGCGAGATCAACGAAGCCGAGGCCAATGTTGTCAGGCGCATTTTCCGCGAGTTCGCCGCCGGCGTGGGTCCGCGCACAATCGCCCGCACATTGAACGAGGAAGGTGTCCCCGGTCCGGCTGGCAAGCTCTGGAGCGACACCACAATCCGCGGCCATGTGAAGCGCGGCACGGGGCTGGTGAATAATGAACTTTATATCGGTCGTCTGATCTGGAACCGGCTTCGCTACATCAAAGATCCATCGACCGGAAAGCGCGTCTCACGCCTGAACCCGGAATCGGAGTGGATCATCAAGGATGTGCCGAAGCTGCGTATTGTCGATGACGAACTCTGGCGTTCAGTTCGTGTCCGACAGGGCGAGATCGCCGAGAAGTTTGCCAATGTCACCGAAGCCGTACGCAAGCACCACAAAAAGAACCGCCTGGACGGCACACGTCGGCCGAAGTCACTTCTGTCCAGCCTCGTGTTCTGTGGCTGCTGCGGAGGCCCCTACTCGCTTCGCGGCGCTAATCGGTTCGCCTGCTCGAACCACATCAGCAAGGGCGCGTGTTCAAACAGCCGCACGATCCCGCGTGAGGTGTGATTAGGCATGGAATAAGGACCCCGCACATGGGGTGATCGGCGTCCAAACGGGACCCCCATCTGCAATGGGGTTACAACAGCCTCCGGTTTCATCGGAGGCTTTTTGTTCGGATGCTTATTGTGGAAACAATTCTGAAGATACGGCGGCTAGCCCATGTTCAGGGCAAGTCGATCAAGGCGATCTGCCGGGAGTTGGGCATATCGCGGAAAGTGGTGCGGAAGGTTTTGCGCACCGATGAGACGGAGTTCAAATACGAACGGACCCGTCAACCTCAGCCGAAGCTCGGCCCCTGGCGCGGTCAGCTCGATGGAATGCTCCTCGCCAATGAGGCCAAATCTTCTCGCGAACGGCTGACACTGATCCGGATATTCGAGGACTTGCGCGACCTCGGCTACGAGGGCGGTTACGACACAGTCCGGCGTTACGCCCGAACATGGGCGAAGGAGCGCGGGTCCGTGACGGCGCAAGCCTATGTGCCGCTCTATTACGCGCCGGGCGAGGCCTACCAGTTCGACTGGAGCCACGAGATTGTCGTGCTGAACGGCGTGACGACGACGGTGAAGGTTGCGCATATCCGGCTCTGCCACAGCCGGATGATGTATGTGAGAGCCTATCCGCGCGAGACGCAAGAGATGGTCTTCGACGCCCATGACAGGGCGTTCGCTTTCTTCGGCGGGGCCTGCACGCGCGGCATCTATGATAATATGAAGACCGCGGTGGAGACGGTCTTCGTCGGCAAGGAACGGCAATACAATCGCCGCTTCCTACAGATGTGCAGCCATTACCTGATCGAACCGGTGGCCTGCACGCCGGCGTCGGGGTGGGAGAAAGGCCAGGTCGAGAACCAGGTCAATCTGGTGCGCGAACGCTTCTTCACGCCGCGACTGCGCTTCAAATCCTACGATGAACTGAATGGCTGGTTGCTGGACAAGTGCATCAGTTACGCCCGCGCTCATAAGCACGTCGATCAGACGGAGCGCACGATCTGGGAGGTGTTCGATGCGGAGCGGCCGCACCTGGTCGGCTATCCCGGCAAATTCGACGGCTTCCACGCTGTGCAGGCCTCGATCGGCAAGACCTGCCTCGTGCGTTTCGACAACAACAAATACTCGGTACTGTCTACGGCAGTCGGCCGCCCTGCCGAGATACATGCCTATGCAGATCGCATCGTCATCCGGCAGGATGGCGTGGAAATCGGCCAACACGATCGCTGCTTCGGCCGTGGCGAGACGATCTATAATCCCTGGCATTACGTGCCGGTCCTGACCCGCAAACCGGGAGCACTGCGCAACGGTGCGCCGTTCCACGACTGGGTTTTGCCCGCCGCCATGGAGAAGGTGCGCCGCCGGCTGAAGGCAATGCATGACGGCGACCGGCAGATGGTGTCGATCCTCGAATGCGTGGGCCTGGACGGGCTCCCCGCCGTCGAAGCGGCCTGCCAGGAGGCGATCGATCAGGGCGTGTTCTCGGCCGCCGTCATCATCAACATTCTGGCCCGCAAGCGTGATCCGCAGCCGGCCGCCATCCTTTCCATCCCCGATGCGCTTCGCCTGACCCATGAGCCTCTGGCCGACTGCGCCCGTTACGACAGCCTGAGGAGGGCAAGCTGATATGGAACGATCCCAAATCCTCGACATGATGGGCACGCTGAAGCTGTTCGGCATGCGTAGCGCCTATGACGAGATCATGGCCTCCGGCATCAAGCGACAGCACGAACCGCCGCGCATCGTCGGTGACCTGCTTCAGTCGGAGATCGCCGAGAAGCAAGCGCGCTCCATCAAATACCAAATCACCGTCGCCAAACTGCCGCTGGCCAAGGACATCGACGACTTCGACTTCACCGACACGCCGGTCAACGAAGGCCTGGTGCGCCAACTCGCAACCGGGGCCTTCCTCGCCGAGCAGCACAATATCGTTCTGGTCGGCGGAACCGGCACGGGAAAGTCTCACCTGTCCATCGCCCTTGCTCGTGCTCTGATCCGCAATGGCGCACGCGGCCGCTTCTTCAACGTCGTCGACCTCGTCAATCGGCTCGAGACGGAGGCACGTAGCGGCAAACAGGGACGGCTGGCCGACTTCATCACCAGGCTCGACTTCGTCATCATGGACGAACTGGGCTATCTCCCATTTGCCCAGGCGGGCGGCCAGCTCCTCTTCCACCTCATCAGCAGGCTCTACGAGCGGACGTCCATCATCGTCACGACGAACCTGGCCTTCGGCGAGTGGCCGGCCGTATTCGGCGACGCCAAGATGACCGCCGCTCTGCTCGACAGGCTCACCCACCATTGCGAGATCGTGGAAACCGGGAACGAATCCTGGCGCTTTAAAAACCGCTCTCAAAGCTCACATGAGGATTTCGTCGTCAAGATCAATCATCGTTTCATAGCGTGCCCCTTCGATTTCGTATCGAACCCATGGTCTGAGCCACCTTGCTTGACGCGGCACGTTTCCTTCACCGGTTCAAACTCACATACGGTCGCCGTTTTGTCCGGCAGCACCATTATCCCGCTTGCGTAGCGGCAAGGCTCAGGAGAACGGGACCAATCTAAAGCGCGGCATTTGAAGCCCGACTTCGAGGCGGTTCGCTCACCTGGATCCGCCAGGAGTGATCAGTCCTGGAAGATTGTGTGTTCGGCAATTTTTTGGTTGTCAGGCGGTCTTCATGACAGCCCCCTCGATGAGAACACCCGCAGTGACAAATTTCCACAGTGCGATAAGGAGTTTGCGCGCCAAGGCAACTATCGCGGCTTTCTTTAAGCGTCCACCATTCGACTGAACCCGATCCACAAACCAACGGCTGAGCGCTGATGCTGGCTGATTGCGTAGCCACAGCCACGATAGTTGGATCATCGTAGTGCGCAGCCGAGGGTTCCCTGCCTTTGAGACACCCTGCTCGTGGTCGATGGTCCCGCTCATCCATGGGGTTGGTGTCAAACCGGCATAGGCGGCAATCTGCCGCCTATTATCAAAATGCCGGGACAGGGCTTCGGTCCAAAGAACGGCGGCAAATTCAGCGCCAACACCCTTCAAGGACAGCAGCATCGCTGCGGGCGAGGTTGCCTCAACCGCTGGCTGGTCCTCCATCGATAGAAGAGAATTACGCTCGCTCTCCACTGCAGCGATCTGCTCTAGCAGCAACTCGAGACGGTCGAGTTCCCGATTGATTTGAGCCTTCAAGTGTTTCGGTAACTCACGCCCATCTCCAGTCTGAAGCTCCTCCAGCCGCTGACGGCGATCTTTACGGAGCGGCTGATAGCCGCTGACGCCTTGAGTAAAGAGTAGCCCCTTCACGCGATTGACATGCCTGACCCGCTCAGCAATCAAAACTTTGCGTTCCCGGCAAATCCGACGCCGATCTTCGTCACTCGGATCTGGCGCTCTGACCATCGCACATACGCGTGGCTCGCCGCGCTTGAACGCGAGCAATGTGCGCGTCAGAGCCTCTCCATCGATCTTGTCGGTCTTAGCACGCCGACGTCGACGGGAAGTCGCGATCGAAGCTGCGTCGACGACGTAACTCTCGATGCCGTGAGCCTCCAGCACGCGGTGTATCCAGAAGCCGTCCAATCCTGCCTCCTGGATCGTTACGATGGGAAATAATTTCCCTGTTCTCAATCGCGCCTTCTGCTGTAGCTGCTCAAATCGTTCCAGCAACTCGGCTACATTGCCACCGGCCACTACATGCTTCGACATCTTCTCGCCGCTGCCTGGCGACAACGAAGTGATCAACCAGGTCGATCGGCTCAGTTCCAATGACACAAAAATTGCGCCAAGATCGATGCGGACAGCGGTCGGTTGAATGGATGCAGGTTCCATAAACTGCTCCTCCTGAGCGAGTGTTTAGATGCAACCTCACTCTGCCAGAGCGGCGGCCGCTGTTCACTCCTCATGGGATCTAAAGCCGAAAAGACAAACAACCCGCGCCCGCAGGCCCTTGCGCTAAATGGAGAGCCCCGGGCCTACGCGCGCTGACCCGATGCAACTAGAGGCAGGGGTCCCTTTTGGGAGCCGATAAGGGGTCCCGTTACGACGCCGATTGACAACGAGAGCATGAAGGCAGAGATGGACACACTGGAGGCGCGCAAGACCGAACTAAACACTCTGCTGGCCGACGCGCCAGAGGACACGCCGGACATTCTGCCGAGCGCCTCTGCGATCTATGCAAAGAAGGTTTCGGCCCTGACGAAGGCGCTCAATCGCAAGGAAGAGCGGCAGGAAGCGGCCGAGACATTGCGCGGCCTGATCGAGAAGATTTCGCTGACACCGGGGCGGGAACGCGGCGAGATTTACGCAACGCTGCACGGCGAACTGGGCACGATCCTGAACTGGACTAAGCGGCAAGCCATTGGAAAGTCTACAAAAACGACAAACCCGCAGCGGATGCTGCGGGTTTGTCGGTATCAGTGGTTGCGGGGGCCTGAATACACGGAGAATTGTAAAATTTCTCTGGCTCTTGAAAGGAAACGAACCAATTGCCCGTAAAGAGGTCGGTTCATAATAAAGCTTATGTGATTTTCGGTTGTAGTGCGGTGGGTTCAATGATCTGCTCATCTTCATCAAAATCTCCTCAATCCTAGAACCTGAGAAAACTCGACTTTTGAAGCTTCTTAATACGCCGGTGGATTGCCTTTGCGAGGCATCGAGCAAGATGTTTCACGAGGGCAGTCCATCCCATAATCAACAACGAAACCACGTCGCGACGATATTCAGGCTTTCACCGTATAAGATTTCGACACTTTTTTCTCGAAGAGAAGACCTCAGTACGACAGCCATCTACGGAGATATAGACGACCAATACCTCCTGTGGGGGTAATCGACGTCCCTCATGTTGAATATCGGTCAGCAATGGTAGAAAGGGCAACGGGCCACCATAACTAATGTTTCGATTGGCGCTTGCTCTGCGCCGGCCCAGATGTTTCACGGCAGATGAACCTTGCGCCCAGAACCACCTTCATATCCTGCAAGCTTTTTCCATGCAGTATAGCGTCTTGCAAAAGCTTCAACGCATGTCGCCCCGCCTCCTGCGAAAGGCCGCTCAGGGTCGAAAGAGCTGGATGGGTCATGGCGGGGAGCGCGTCGTCGCAACCGATGAGGCTCATGTCCCTCGGCACGACGATCCCTAAAGCCGAAAGCCGGGCGTGAGCGCCCTGCGCGGTCAGATCGTCAAAGGCAAGGATCGCGGTCACGCCCGCTGCGACGGACTCCTCGGCGGCCTTTTCGCCGCCTTCGAAGCTCGGCTCGGACAGCTGGATGACCTCGAAGCGGATGCCTGCACTCTTGCACGCTTCGGTTGCGGCTTCAAGTCGCTGCTGGTTCGACCAGGATTCCTTCGGGCCGGAGAGATAGGCGATATCACGATGGCCGTTCTCGATGAGGAAACCGATCGCATCCCTCACCGCCGCCTGCGTGTCTATCAGCACGCGCGGCAATCCCGCGATGTCGCGATTGATTAGGGTTATCGGGTGCCTTTCGGCATGGGCCCGCACCTGCGCCTCGCTAAGTCGGGTCGAAGCCAGGATGATGCCGTCGGTCTGGCTCGCCAGACGCTGGAAAAGCGTGTTTTCCCGCATCGCGCTTTCACCGGAAGAGCCTAGGAACAGACAGAGATCATAGGCGTCGGCATTCTGCTGAATGGCCTTGATGAGCGGCGGAAAGAACGGGTTGGCAATATCCGGGACGAGCAGACCGATATTGCCCGTCCGGCCCGTGGACAGCGCACGGGCCATGTTGTTCGGCCGATAGCCGAGTTCCTCCGCAATCGACAATATCTGCTCGACCGTCTTCGGATTTAACAGATCCGGCCGGCTGAAGGCGCGCGAAACCGTCGAGCGGGAGGTATTCGCGCGATGCGCTATTTCCTCCAGCGTCGGCTTCGCGCGTTCCTTCGACTTTTGTTCCTTCTTACCAGCGATAGTCCTGCTCCCCGTTATCGGCACTGAGAGCGGCCAGTGCCGCGATACGACTTGCCAGAAGCGCTTCCTCTGTCGATACCTGCAAAGGTGCGACCCCTGTCAATGCATCGAGAGCATCCTGCGCCGGCCCGATGGGCGACGGCAGTTCCGGCTCCCAGAGGCGGCGTCCATCGGTTTCCACCAGCAGGCGCCCCTCTCCAAACAGAATATCCATGCGTCCACGGGTTCCGACAAGACGCATTGCGTAATCGCCATGCCGGATCGCGGCTTCCGGTTGACGCCAGTCCATGTCGATTGCCGCCTGCACACCGGAATCAAGGGTCAAAACCGCACGTCCCGCAAGGGAAAATGCTGGGTGCCCCTCGGGATGGCGAGGGCTTTTCCAGCCGCTGATCCGGCCCGATGACGCCTCCGTCAGCCATAGCACAAGATCGATGTCATGCACCGCGAGATCATTGACGATCGTGCCGTAGAGCGAGGGATCAAAGAACCATGCGGGCCGCGCCGACGGCAGGAGCTTGTGCGGCCCGGTTGCGGTAACGGCGACGAGATCGCCGATCTCCCCGCCCAAGAAGAGTTCGCGGGCTTTTCTGGTCACCGGATAAAAGCGCTTTTCCAGCATCAACGCCACACGGTTGCGGCCATTATCGGCCCTTCCGATCCGCTCCACCTCTTCCACGGTCAAGGCGAGAGGTTTGTCGGCGATGACGAAAATATTCCTTTCAAGGCATGCCTCGATAAGACCGGCGCGCAGGCCAGGTTCGGCAACCACGGCGGCACCGTCGATTTCGTGCGCAGCAAGAAGCGTATCGAGATCCGCATAGGCCGGAACGCCCAGTTTTTCGCTGAAGCTGCGGCGACGTTGCTCGTCATGATCGGCCAGCGCCACAAGCTCAACGTCTTTGCGTCCAGTAAGGCCATCGGTGACATAGCTGACATGGCCATGGGCCGCACCCAGTATGGCAAGTTTTTTTACCGACATCACGCGCCTCCCACGTCGCTCATGACAATTCTGCGTCCGGTTTCAGCGGATCGATAGATGGCGGTGATGACACGCACCGCTTCGAGACCGTCCCGGAAGGTAATATCCGCCGGACGCCCATCGCGGATTGCATCGCGGATATCGAGCCACTGGTCGACGTGCCCCCGAATACCGATGCTGACCTGACTGCCGGCGCCGCTTTTGATCGAGGCATCGGCCGCGGTCGGCAGAGGCTGATCGGGGAATGTCCACTCAACGACATCCGTATGATTGATCGCCACATGGCCGCGATCCGTGAACACCATCAACGAGGCGGGGCGCCCCGGAGGCGTCGCCGTGCTGGTGACAATGATGCCCCGTGCACCATTCTGGAAGGTCAGAAGGGC
Organism: Rhizobium sp. X9; assembly: GCF_018873185.1. Lineage (NCBI taxonomy): Bacteria > Pseudomonadati > Pseudomonadota > Alphaproteobacteria > Hyphomicrobiales > Rhizobiaceae > Rhizobium > Rhizobium sp. X9. Next base: position 2,454,325 of record NZ_CP071311.1, read on the forward strand.
CTGGCAGAGATCCTCGCTGCCGCCTTCACGTCCAGCGATATTGGTCGCCTCCGCCATGACGCTTGCGAGCGGGCCAAAAAGCCAGAGCATGAGATCGAGGGTATGGATGCCCTGGTTGAACAGCGATCCGCCGCCTTGCACATCGAGCTTTCGCCACGGCTTTTCATCGTAATAGGCATCCGCGCGGTGCCAGTAGACCTGGCCTTCGATGGCTACGGACCGCCCCAGATCACCGGAGCGCAGACGGCGATGGATATCCTGATGCTGCGCCTCCATACGCCGCTGCGACATGGTGGAGCAGACTAGACCCGCCGCCTGCGAACGCCGATAAAGATCGATCGCCTCATCGAGATCGACGGCCAGCGGTTTTTCCACGACGACATGCAGGCCCTTATCCAGTGCGGCCCGCGCCGGCGCATAATGGGTGCCGCTCGGAGTGGCGATCACGACGACATCAAGACTCGCCTGCTCGATCATCGATGCGGCATCGGAGAAAAGCCGCACGCCCTGCGGCGCGGCGAAGAGTTCCAGCTCTTCCTCGGTGCCGCCTGCGACGGCGGTCAACTCGAGACCTTCAGTGGCGCCGATCGCATCGCGATGAACTCTGCCAATTGTTCCAGGCCCAACCAGCCCGACCTTGATGACCGACACGTCTGTCTCCTTCCTGAGCGCGCGCATTACAGATGATGTCTATGCAACCGATTTCATAAAATTTTGCAATAGGCATTCCATATAAATTATTGATCTGCCTAAAATTGCTGCAATCTGGATGATTACGAATGGAAATTTCTGCAAAAACCACTATTGACTTATGCAATCGGTTGCATTTCTCTGAAGGCAACAAATGGGGAGTTTACATATGTCATCGTCATGGCAGGTCGATCGTCTCGTCATCCGGAGCGGAGCGTCGCGTAGCGATATGGCCAGGATGGCCAGTCTCGACCTTGCTGCCACGCTGCGCCAGCTTCTCGCTGCGAAGGATCGCGTTTCGGTCATGTTCGCCGCCGCTCCCAGCCAGCAGGATACGCTTGCCCTCCTCTGCCAGGAAAAGGATATCGATTGGTCGCGGATCACGGCCTTCCACATGGACGAATATATCGGACTTGAGGCCGACCATATGGCGCGTTTCGCCAACTGGCTCGACCGGCATCTGTTTTCACGCCTGCCGTTCGGAACCGTACATCGCATCGAGCCGCATCGTTTCGCTTCCGCCAAAGCCTGCGCCGCCGATTATGCCCGCCGCCTCGCCGCCGAACCGCTCGACCTCGTATGCCTCGGCGTCGGCATCAACGGCCATCTTGCCTTCAACGATCCGCCGGAAGCGCGGTTCGACGAAAAAGATGCGGTCAAAGTCGTGACGCTTGCAGATGATTGCCGCGTGCAGCAGGTGGAAGACGAATGTTTCGCCGAACTGTCAGACGTGCCGCAGCAGGCCATCACCGTTACCATTCCTGCACTTCTAGCCGCAGCCAGCATGATATGCGTCGTGCCCGGCGCGCCCAAGAAAGAGGCAATCACACGTATGCTGACCGGGCCAGTTGCGGAAGACTGCCCCGCGAGTATCCTGCGCACCCATAATCAGGCGCGGCTCTATATCGATGGTGATTCCATGCCCGACATCGACAGGAGCGCGGCATGATCGTCGGACGCGATGCGCTCAGCGGACGGCTTATCGGCCTTTCCGTCGAAAACGGCAAGATCGCCGCTCTCCGTCATATAGAGGAAGATCTCGACGGGGATATTCCCTGGCTGGCGCCGGGTCTTGTCGATCTGCAGGTGAACGGGTGGGGCGGGCATGACTTCAATGGCCATGATATCAACGAAGAGAAGGTCCTCGCTATTGCTGTGGGAATGCGCTGCCAGGGCATCAGGGCTTTCCTGCCGACGCTGATCACCGCATCAAGCGATACGATCTGCAACGCACTTTCCGTCATCGCGGCCGCCCGCAAAAAATATCAATGGCTCGCCAAGATGATTCCGGGCGTCCACGTTGAAGGCCCTTTCATCTCACCGGAAGACGGGGCACGGGGCGCTCATCCACGGGAACATGTTCGCGCCCCTTCCCGAACGGAATTCGATCAATGGCAAGAAGCCTCGGGCGGAATTGTGCGACTGGTGACCCTTTGCCCTAAACAGGCCGATGCCTGCAGCTTCATTCATCACCTGCGCAGTTCCGGTTGCCTTGTTTCCATTGGGCATTCTTCGGCAGAAAGTACCGATATCGCTGAGGCATCACAAGCGGGAGCCGGCTTCAGCACCCATCTTGGCAACGGCGTCTCCCAGACATTGCCGCGTCATCCGAACCTGATATGGGCACAGCTCGCTAATGACAGATTGCAGGCGATGTTCATCGCCGACGGCCACCATCTGGACCGGGTAACCCTCACGGCGATGTTGAGAGCGAAGGGTGTGCAACGATCGATCCTTGTCAGCGATATGGTTGCGCTCGCGGGCATGCCACCAGGGCGCTATCGGCAGCCGGTCGGCGGCGACGTGGAGCTTTCGGCCGAAGGCCGCCTGTCCATGTCGGGTACGCGACTGCTCGCCGGCGCGGCAAAACCGCTTTCGGACGGCGTCGCATTGGTCGCCGGTCTGGAAGGCTTCAGCCTTTCGGATGCCATCACCATGGCTGCGATCAATCCGGCAAAGGCGCTCGGTCTCGAAACCGGTTTGCGTGAAGGCGCTCCGGCGGACTTCATCGCCTTCCGCTGGTCGCCGGGGGAAGCGGGGTTGCGTCTTTGCGAGCCGGCATTGGGGACGGAACTTTCCGCCTCTCAACAAGCATAATGGGGAAGTAAGATGGCACGGGTGGAAATCAGAAAACTGCATAAACATTACGGCGACTTTCACGCCCTGCGCGATCTCAACGTTGCGATGGAAGATGGGGAGTTCGTGGTGCTCGTCGGACCTTCCGGTTGCGGAAAATCTACCCTCCTCAGAATGATTGCGGGGCTTGAGGATGTTTCGGACGGTCAAATCCACATCGATGGCCGGGTGATCAACGACGTCGAGTCGAAAGACCGCGATATCGCGATGGTGTTCCAGAACTACGCGCTTTATCCGCACATGACCGTTTACGACAACATGGCGTTCTCGATGAAGCTGCGCCGCGCCCCGGCCGACCGCATCCGCACGGAAGTCGAAGCCGCAGCCGGAATCCTTGGCCTCAGCGACTATCTGGGGCGCTATCCCCGCCAGCTTTCGGGCGGCCAGCGCCAGCGCGTCGCCATGGGACGCGCAATCGTGCGCAAGCCGAAGGTCTTCCTGTTTGACGAACCGCTCTCAAATCTGGACGCGAAGTTGCGCGTGAAGATGCGCTCGGAGATCAAGTCGCTGCACCGCCGGCTGGGTAACACGATGATCTACGTTACCCATGACCAGGTCGAAGCCATGACGATGGCGGACAGGATCGTGGTCATGCAGGGCGGCATCATCGAGCAGGTCGGCTCCCCGCTGGAACTGTACGACCGGCCCGCCAACCTCTTCGTCGCAGGCTTCATCGGCTCCCCGGCAATGAATTTTCTCGAAGGACTTTCGACGGAAACGGATTTCGTGATGCGGAACGGTACAAAAATCCCGCTTCCGACACGATTGGGCCGCTCCTCGGGTGAGGTGCTGCTCGGCATCAGGCCCGAAAGCCTGCTCCTCTGCACCGCGGACGATCCAGCCCGCATCGAGGCCTCAATTGTTTCCGTGGAGCCCACGGGCGCGGAAAGCCACGCTACGCTGACACTCGGCGGACAGGAAGTGACCGCCGTTTTCCGGGAAAGATTGCCGGACAATCCGGGTGGCACCCTATCGCTGAAACTATCACCTGCCGGAACGCACCTGTTCGACAAGACAACCGGGGCAAGAATCGAAAGCGATCAGCGCTAACCAATAAATACAACGATAAAAACAGTCGATTTCGTAAGAGGAGAACAGAAATGGCATTGCATCCCTTCAAGACACTACCCATTGCCGCACTTCTGGCTGGCCTTTCCTGGACAGCGCAGGCGGAAACCCTGACGCTTTGGGGCGGATCACCCGAGCTCGAACCCTTCTACAAATATGTAGCCGGACAAATGAAAGCCGCACATCCGGATTTCGAGCTGAAAGTCGAAACCATCAGTCTGCGCGAACATGAAAAGCGCCTGGCGTTTGCGCTGCCCGCTGGTTCTGCTGCCGATATCGTTGAAATGCAGTCCGAGGCACCGCGTTACGTGCAGTCCGGCCTGCTGGCGCCCGCGCCGGATAAAGTGGCCGCCTTCGTGAAAGACCCGAAAAACTTTAACTCCGTCTATTCCGCTGCCGTCTCGGATGGCGGGCATATCTATGGCGTACCGCTTTATCACGGCCAGGCGGCGCTCTATTACAACACCGAGAAATTCGCCAAGGCCGGTCTCTCCGGCGCGCCGAAGACCATGGAGCAATATTCCGAATATGCCGCCAAACTGACCGAGCGGGATGCTTCCGGAAACCCCACCGCCAGCGGCTGGTCCATGCGCCTGTCCGGTGGTGGCCAGGGCATCAGCGAAAAGTTCTGGATCAATCTTCATCAATTCGGCGGCACGCTGATCGAGAAGAAGGGCGAAGGCTGGAAAGCGGCGATTGCTAGCGAAGCCGGCCGAAAGACACTGAAGCAATATCTCGATCAGCTTTTTGTAGCGAAAACCGTCAGCCCGCAGATGAAGGCGGATGCGGAAGCATTCGAACTTGGGCAGACCGCGATGTTCATTCGCGAGTCCTGGGTCATCGGCGACATCCCCAAGAAGGCGCCGAACCTGAAATATGCGACCGCGCCGCTACCGAAGGGCTCACTGGTAGTGCCGGCGTCGCTGTTTGTGCCAGTCGAAAACGATCGCAGCGCACTTGCCTGGGAGTTCGTCGAAAAGACGAATTCGCCTGAGAACCTGCAATGGCTGCTACAGAATGTCGGCTGGCTGCCGTCGCGGGACAATATCGACTACGCGGCCGTGATCGCCCAAAACCCGGCTCTGGAAGCATTTGCCGCCCCGCCCAAGGATTACACCTATTTCAGCCTGCCGCCGATTGCGCCCTCCAGCGAAATATTGACACGTTTCGCCGCCCGTCTCGAAGCCGCTTTCGCCAATCCGGCGCTCGCGACGGACGATGCAGGTATCGATCGTGTGCTTGCCGACGCGGCCAAGGAGATCGACTCCATTCTGGAACGGGAAGGCCTGTTGGCGAAATAATCGCCAGCGCCTGAAGCAATGTGCCGGGGACAGCAAGGCTGTCCCCGCGACGAAAGGACCGTCAGATGAAACGCCGGAAACAATTGACCTTCGTGATAAGTGCGCTGGCCGTGCCGCTGACGCTGTTCGTGCTCGTCCGGGTCGTGCCTATCTTCGAGACGTTACGGCTCAGCCTGTTCAAATGGGATATCATTTCCCGCAACAAGCCATTTATCGGCCTCGCCAATTTTCAGGAACTTGCGAGCGATCCGCTGTTCCTCGAAGCCCTGCGCAACACCACGATCATCGCTGTCGGTGTGCTGGCCTTGACAATCCCCCTCGCGCTCGGTCTCGCCGCCCTCATTCAATATCGCTTTGGCAGCGCATTGGCGGGTTTTTACGAGACCAGCGTCTTCATTCCCCATATCGTATCGCTCGTGCCGGCCGCCATGGCCTGGAAATGGGTTTTCGATGGGCAACTCGGGCCGTTGAATGCTTTCCTCGGCTTCTTTGGCATACCTGCACAGGCCTGGCTTTTTGACCCCGTCTGGTCAATCGTCTGCATCATCGTTTTATGCTCCTGGCAGGCACTTGGATACGCAGTCCTGATCTTCCTGATCGGCCTGCGCAACATCCCGGTTTCGCTCTACGAGGCCGCCCGGCTGGACGGTGCGACGGCATGGGAATGTTTCCGGCACATCTCCGTGCCGCAACTACGGCCCGTGACACTTTATGTATCGGTTGTCACGATGATCGCCGCCTTCAATATTTACGGCCAGGCTTTCGTGCTCGCCTCGGACTCGCAGGGCGCGCCGGGCAAGCTCGTCAGGGTGTTGGTGCTCGACATGCTGGAAAACAGCTTCCGCAATTACCGCGTCGGATACGCTGCAGCGGAAGCCGTGGTGCTTCTCGCCATCGTACTTTTTCTGACGGCCGGTCAATTCGTTTTCTTCCGTGACAAGGCGGCACGCCGATGAACCACACGTTACAGAACCCAAAATCCGGGCGTTTTTCCTTCCGCAAACTCATCGTGGATGTCATTCTGACAGTTTTCGGCATCTTGATGATCCTGCCGCTCATCATGCTCACCGCCAATGCCTTCAAGACCCCGGCGGAACTGCTGGCATGGCCGCCGCGGCTCATACCGCAATCGCCAACGCTGGATAATTTCTCCTCCGTCATCACCGAAACGCCGCTTTTGATCTGGATGGGCAACAGTCTCGCCTTCGCGGCCATTTCGACGGTGGCCATCGTTCTTACCTCGTCCATCACCGGTTATGTCCTGGCAAAATTCCGTTTCCCCGGCGTAAACCTGATATTCTTCGGTGTCCTCGCAACCGCCATCGTGCCCTTCGAAGTATATATGATACCGCTTTATCTCGGTGTGCGGCAGCTGGGATTACTGAACTCCCTCGGCGGACTCCTGGCCGGCTACCTGGTGATGAGCTTCGGTATCTTCCTCGTTCGCCAATACGCGATTTCGTCCATCCCCGACGAACTGATGGAGGCCGCGCGCATGGACGGCGCCGGGGAATGGTGGATTTTCTTCCGTATCGTCCTGCCGCTGATGCGCGGTCCGATCGGCACACTGACCGTTCTCGCCTTCTTTCAGGCATGGACAACCTTCGCCTGGCCGATGGTCGTCAATACCGCCCGCGACAAATACGTTCTCGAGGTGGGGCTTGCCCTTTTCCAGACGGGCTTCACCGTCGATCTCGGTCGCCTCAGCGCCGCCGCAGCCCTGTCGCTTATTCCGAGCGTCATTTTCTTCGGCGCGATGCGGCGGAACTTCGTCAAAGGCGTCGCCGCCAGCGGCATGAAGGAATAGCGGGAGGTAAACCTTCCCTTTCCTCCTTCGCCAAACTCCACTCATGCACTCAGAAAAGGACTAAAAATGCGGCAGACTTGGCGTTGGTTCGGCCCTTCCGATCCGGTATCGATCGATGACATGCTGCAAGCCGGGGTCGAAGGTGTCGTCACGGCGCTACACCACGTCCCGCCCGGAGAAGTATGGTCACCGGAGGAAATCGCCCAGCGCCAGCGGGAACTCTCCATCATGCGTGACAATCAGCCATCTGGCCTCACCTGGGAGGTGGTGGAAAGCCTGCCTGTTTCGGAAGATATCAAACGCCAGAGCGGAGCCTGGCGCGCACATATCGAAAACTGGAAGACCAGCCTTTCCCATCTCGCCGATGCCGGCATCCGTACGATCTGCTACAATTTCATGCCCGTTCTCGACTGGACGCGCACGGATCTTGCCTACCGCCTCGGCAACGGTGCAACCTGCATGCGCTTCGATGCCGTGGATTTCGCCGCCTTCGATCTTTTCCTGCTCGAACGCCCCGAGGCCCACGGGGATTTCGATGCCGAGTTGATCGAAGAGGCACGGCAGCGTTTTGCGGAGATGGATGACGCCCGCAGGCAGCAGCTTGTCGCAAACATCGTGTCCGGCCTGCCCGGAGCGGCGACCCACATGACCATCGATGAGGTCAAGGCGCATCTTGATCTCTATAGCGGCATCTCCGCCGACCGGCTGCGCCAGAACCTGCTGGATTTTCTGGGCGAGGTCTCACCTTTCGCCGAGGATCTCGGTGTAAGACTATGCTGCCACCCGGACGATCCACCATTCCCGCTGCTCGGCCTGCCGCGTATCATGTCGACCGAAAAAGACTATCGCGGCCTGATCGAAGCCATCGACATACCTGCAAACGGCATCACGCTCTGCACCGGCTCGCTTGGCGTCCGCAGGGACAACGATCTGCCAGGCATGATGGCGAGGCTCGGCAGCCGCGTGCATTTCCTGCATCTGCGCAATGTGGCGCTGGAAGACAGACGCGCCGGCGGCTCCTTTCATGAAGCCGCCCATCTGGAAGGCAATACCGATATGGTTGCCGTCATCGCCGCAATACTTGCCGAGGAAGCCAAACGCAAACGGCAAGGCCGGGACAACTGGCAGATACCGTTCCGCCCGGACCACGGCCAGAACATCCTTGATGATCATGTTCGCCAGACCCGGCCCGGCTATCCGGCCATCGGCCGCCTCAAGGGACTTGCGGAACTGCGCGGCATCATGACCGCCATATCCCATCCGATGTTTTCCGGGGAACGCAACTGATGAGGCTGAGCGCCGCGAGCAAGCCAATTGACAACAGACCTGCCCGATGGCCGGGTTATCGGCCGGAAGCGCATGGTTATGGCATTGTCCATATCGGGCTCGGCAATTTCGCGCGTGCGCATCTGCTATCCTACACCGATGATGCACTCGCGGCGGCGGGGGGCGATTGGCGCGTCATCGGCGCCTCCCTGCGGGGCTCAGCGCTCGGCGGTCTCCTTTCGCCGCAGAATTACCGCTATACGCTGCTGGAAAAAGGCGCCGAAAGGAAAGCATCGGTGATCGGCTCGCTTCATTCGATAATTTCAGGGCAGGAGCGTATCCCCGACCTGCTCGCTACCATGAGCGCACCTCAATGCCGCATTGTCAGCCTGACGGTGACGGAGAAGGGTTACGCGCTGGCCGGGCATGGTCGCCTCGACACCGCTCACCCGGATATCATCCACGATCTATCGGAACCCGGATCGCCCCGTGGCGTCATCGGTGTGATCTCGGCGGCACTCGCCATGCGCCACGCAAACGGCCTCCCCCCCTTTACAACCATCAGCTGCGACAACCTTCCCGATAATGGACGAAAACTAAGGGAAGGCGTGCTGGAATTCACCCGCATCGCCCACAGGCAGTCCCTTGCAGAGTGGATTGCAGCGGAAGCAGCCTTTCCTTCCACCGTCGTCGACAGGATTACCCCGACCCCGGTCGAAACGACCTCCGCGCTGGCCCTCGCAGAAACCGGTTATGACGATTTTTCCGCCGTGGAAACAGAACCCTTCCGCCAATGGATCATCGAAGACAGTTTTTCCGCCGGACGCCCGGCATGGGACGCGGCCGGAGCAATATTGGTGCCGGATATCCGCGATTACGAGCGCATGAAATTATGGATGCTGAACGGCACCCACTCGCTGATCGCCTACTGCGGCTGCCTCAGGGGCAAGCCCTTCGTCAGGGATGTGATGGCGGATTCGGATCTGAAGGCGCTGGTCTCCCGACACCTACAGGCGGCATCGGCCGCGATCGGGCAACTCGGCATCGACCTCTCGGACTATGCCGAGAAGCTGAAGGAGCGTTTCTCCAATCCAGCAATCGCACATGCGGCCGCCCAGATCGCCATGGATGGCACCCAGAAACTCCCCCAAAGACTGACCGCCCCTGCCCTCGTAGCCCTCGAACGCGGTACCGACTTCCAGCCTTTTGCTTTCGCAATCGCCGCCTGGATCGTCTACGCCGAACGCTGGGCAAGGGGTCTGGCAAATTATGAGATATGCGATCCGCAAAGTGAGATTATTCACGATCTATTATCGAACCCCACCGAAGATGCGAAGCTTCTGTCGGCCGTTCACGGAAACTTTCCGTTGATTTTACCGGCGAGGCTTATGGGCGGCGATTTCGAGGCGGCAATACGAGGATATCTGCTCAAACTAAGATATTGGTCCTAGGCTCAGGACCCATCATCGATCCAACAGCAACATTTTGCGGCTATAAGGATTGCCGATAGGCGGGTATGGGCGCATTGATTGTGTCATGTAGCAATGCGCCCACAGGCCTTGATCCTGCCGAACATAGTCTCGATGCTGCGTCGTTGCTTGCACGTCGGTGCAGGTCTGTTTTCCTTACGCCAGTGACCGCTTGCGGGGCGAAATAGCAGTAGCGCTACCGCCAAGGATTTCAAAGCATTGTCTTGCTCTTGAACGGATCCGTCGAGTTCCATCGCAAGTTGAGCTGCTTTTCCATCTGGCGCTGATCCAGCGCAAAATGGCTACGATGCAATAGCCAACGAGTTGCCGAGAAGGTGGGTCATCCCAAATCGCACAAGTAGGGGTGCGGACGAAAACTTGGACCACCGAGGAGGTAGTTCATGTATTCCTACGCAGACGAAATCGGAAACGCCTGGCTGGTCAACGCCGGAGGTTGCCGCCGGCCTTCGGCCCGGCGGCATGGAGCAAGAGGTTTTAGGAAACAGATGGTCGTGTGAGCCCTGAGAGAGATCTGGATCGGTAACGGCCATCACCCTTCTGTCCCAGTAGTTCGCCATCCTGGATCATGACCTTCCCGCCGAGAATGACGGTCGTTGGCCAACCGGTGACGTTGATGCCTTCATAGGGGCTGTAGTCCGCTCCATCATGCAGGTCTGCGTGCCGGATGGTGCGGGTGATATTGGGGTCCCAGATAGCGATATCAGCATCCATGCCGACTGCGATCGACCCTTTTGTTTCGAGACCATAGATGCGCGCGTGGTTAGTCGCCGTCAGGGCAACAAACCGCGAAAGGTCAATTCGCCCCTTCATGACACCTTCTGAGAAAAGGATCGGCAGGCGCGTTTCGACACCAGGGATGCCATTCGGAATGTGACGAAAGCTCGTCTTGCCCTTTGGGTTCAGCTTACCCTTGGAATCGTCGTAGCGAAACGGGCAATGATCGGAGGAAAAAAGGTCGAAGACCCCGGTCTCGATCCCGCGCCAGCAGTTGGCTTGCTCCGCCTCGTCACGCGGGGGTGGCGAGCAGACGAACTTTGCGCCTTCCCAATCCATTCCTTCGAGACTATCGGCGGTCAGCGTCAAGTATTGTGGGCAGGTTTCCCCGATCACCTTGCGGCCCCGCGCCCGCGCGGCACGAATTTCTTCGATGGCGGCCCCATTGGAGACATGGACGATGACAACTGGCACGTCCACCACCTCGGCAAGCGACAGCGCGCGGTGGGTTGCCTCGCGCTCCACGACAACGGGACGTGTCGTGGCATGGGCCTTAGGAGCAACGTCCCCCGCCGCCTCATGCTGTCCGATGAGGTAGCGAATCGCATCCTCGTTCTCGCAGTGGACCATAACAAGCGCACCGGTACGACGCGCGACATCCATGGTCTGGAGAATTTGGGCATCGTTGAGCCGCAGGCCCTCATAGGTCATGAACACCTTGAAGGACGGATAACCGTCGGCCACCAGAGCTGGAAGCTCCTGTCCCAGAACCGTCGGCGACGGATCGGACACGATAAGGTGAAAGGAAACGTCGGTGTAGCAGTTGCCGTCCGCGAGAGCGTGATAGCCTCTTAGCGCCTCGCGCAAGGACTGCCCCTTCTCTTGCAGGCAGAAAGGCAGGATGGTGGTGTTACCGCCGAAGAGAGCGGAACGTGTCCCGCTTTCGAAATCGTCGGCCATCACGATGCCGTTGCCCGAAGGCTGGGAAAGGTGGACGTGGCTGTCGATCCCGCCGGGCACAACAAGGCGCCCCGCAGCATCTATGACACGCGCGGCATCTGCCAGACCTTCGCCGATCTGAACGATGCGCCCGTCAAGAACGGCGACATCCGCCTTGAAGATATCAGATGCGGTCGCAACTGTTCCGTTGCGAATAATAATGTCGAACATAGTGCTCGTCCCCAGGTAGTTAAAGCAGAACGTCGCCGCCGTTAGGCGATAGCGATTGACCGACGTAGAAAGACCCGGCTTCCGAAGCGAGTAGAAGGGCGGTCGGCGCAATCTCCCCGACCTGACCAAAGCGGCCGATCGGAAGCTGCGCCTTCTTCATCGCACGCCACTCGTCGCTGAGTCCCATCAGGATCTCGGTCTCGACCGGACCGGGTGCGATCGCGTTGACTGTCACACCTTTCGGAGCTGCCTCGTAGGCCAGCGAACGGGTAAGGCCGACGATGCCCGCCTTGGCGGCGCAGTAATGCGTGAGGCCCGGAGCACCCTTGTAGGCGAGTTGCGAGGCGAAATTGATGATACGGCCCCACCCGCGCTCGGCCATGCCGGGGTAGAACTTCTGCGTCACCATAAACGTGCCACGCAGGTTCACCCCCATCACCCGGTCGAAATTTTCCAACGAGATCGCTTCGAACGGAAGATCGCCACCAATACCTGCACAGTTCACTAGAATGTCGACGGGACCAAGGGCGTCGCGACTCCAGTCGGCCAATGACTCGACGTCGGATGGGTTGGAGACGTCGCACACCGTATGAGCGGCCGATGCTCCCTGTTCCGCGAGCCGAGCGGCAAGTGCCTGGGCATTTGCATCGTCACCGTACTGACAATACCCGACCTTCGCGCCATGGGCGGCAAAGAGTTCGACGATGGCGCCACCGATGCCACGGCTGCCACCCGTCACCAAGGCGGTCCGCCCAGTCAGATCGAATTGCTGCATGCTGTTCTCCAATGTTATAGGCTCAGCGGCGCTTGAGCCAATCCGCATAGCTGCGGATGCCCTCTTCCAACGTCCGGGATGGAACGAAACCAAGATCCTCGGCGATTGCCGAGATGTCGAAGCGATGCTGATGGTCGTCGAGCGGATCCGGTCCATCGGCGACCGCGATGTCCGCGTCCGGCATTGCCTCCTTCACCAGATCGGCGATTGCGTCGATAGACAGGAAGCGGCCGCCCGTCGCATTGTAGACGGGGCGCGGGCATGAGGGCGCATCATGTGCTGCGAGAAGCGCATTTACCGCGTCATCGACATGAATGAACTGCCGCGGGAACGCGCGTCCGTGCGAGAGCCGTGTGGATCGGCCGGCTTGGGCGTCCTCGATCATGACGCGGATGACGCAGTCCGTCGTGCGTCCGGGTCCATAGACCCAGGACAGGCGAATTGCCACGGCATCCAGCCTGTGCTGCAGACGGTAGCCCGCAAGCAACTGCTCACCCGCAACCTTCGTGGCCCCGTAGACGCTCGTGGGACGCAGCGGGGTTTCTTCCGGGAGTCCACGCGAAGCGTCATTGGGCTCGGGTGTCGGGCCGTATGCGCTCGTCGAGGAACAGAAGACGAACCGCCGCATCTGCCTGATGCGAGCAAGTTCGAGCATGTTCGCCGTTCCCATGACGTTTGCTTGGACGATGCCGTATGGGTTGTCGATCATCACCATCGGACCTGATACGGCACCGCAGTGTATGACAGAGGTCGCGTTCGTCTTTGCCGCTAGAGCATGAAGCCTATGGATGTCCCCGACATCGGCAATCTCGATCGGCAGATGCCCTGGCTTGGCCGCGAGGTCGATACCGAGCGCCGGACGTCCGTCTGCCTCGAGCCGGGCGAGAAGACGCTGCCCGACGAGGCCTGACGCGCCCGTGACGATGATTGATCCTGCGGTCATTGGATGGTTTCCCTCCAGACAGGTGTGATGCCCTGAGCTGCTGCCACATGCTCGACGGCTAACTCCGCCAGGAGCAGCTTTCTGGTGTAGGGGTCCCGCGGCTGCCGGAACACATCCTCCATCGCGCCGGTTTCCACGATGCGCCCGCGGTTCATCACCGCCACGTCATGGGCGAGCGAGCGAACCGAATTCAGGTCATGCGTGATGAACAGGGCCGACAGCCCCATGCGCGACTGAAGGTCCCGCACAAGATCGATGATCTGGGCGCGCACCCGGATATCCAGGGCGGTCGTGGGCTCGTCGAAGATCACGAAGTCCGGCTCAGTGACGAGAGCCCGCGCCATACCGATGCGTTTCTGTTCGCCAGCCGTTAGTTCGTGCGGGAAGAGCTCCGCATGGCGGCTGGGCAAGTTCACAAGATCGAGGACGTGATGGACGCGCTTCAGGCGCTCCTCGGTCGACATCCGCTCCAACATGCGAAGCGGCTCGTCGATGAGGTGGCGCACACGCCAGCGCGGGTTCAAAGCGACGTAGGGTTCCTGAAATACCATCTGGACCCTGCGGCGCAGCTTGCGGAACTTCGTCTCCGGCCACTGCGTGACATCCTCGCCATCAAACACGATCTGCCCGGACGTGCTTTGTAGCAACCGCACCAAGCATTGACCGATGGTGGTCTTGCCGGATCCGCTTTCGCCAACCAACGCCAAGGTCTCGCCTCGCCTGACGCTGAAAGACACGTCGTCGACGGCCCGAACAGTCTCTCCCGGTCGACTTCCAGGGAAGATTTTCACGAGGCTGCGTACTTCGAGAAGAGCAGCTTCATCCCGTCCCGTCGGTCGCAAGGCGGGAACGGGGCGAGCCTTCGCAGCCTCCAGAAGTTCGCGGCTGTAGGAGGTCCGCGGGCCAGCCAGGAAGCCAGCCGTGTCGCGCATCTCCTCGATCCGTCCTTGGCGCATGATGGCCACGCGATCGCAATAATGCGCTATGATGCCGAGATCGTGCGTGATGAGGACGATAGACACTCCGAGCGTCCGGGCACGCTCCACCAACATGTCAAGGACCTGCACCGACACCGTTGCATCGAGGCCGAGGGTCGCGTCGTCGGCAAGCACGATTTTTGGCTCAGTGATCAACGCCATTGCGATGACAACGCGCTGGGCCATGCCGCCGGAGAGTTCGTGCGGATAAGCTCTTGCCCGCTGCTCCGGATTAACGATCCCGACGCTGGCCAGAAGTTCCACCGCCTGTTGCCAGGCTTCCCCCTTGGACAAGCGTCGGTGGCTGCGCAGAACCCGCGCCACCTGTTTTCCAACCATCTCGACAGGGTCGAGTAGAGCCTTCGCGTTGGTGCCGATCAGGGCGATCTCTCCCCCTCTCATCGCACGACGTTCTGCGTCCCTGAACTGGCTGATGGCGTTGCCTCGCAGGAAGACTTCCCCGCTCGTGCGGCGGAAGCCCGGTGGGAGGAGATCGATCATGGCACGCGCGAGGATCGATTTCCCGGCTCCGGTTTCGCCGACGATGCCCAGGATCTCGTTTGGACGCAGTTCGAAATCGACATCCTTCAAGATGGGCTTATCCCCTTCCGGATACGCCAATGCGACGTCCAGGCCTTCGATCTTGAGCAGCGGTAGCTCGACTGATGTGCGGACGCCTCTCATCGCGTTTCTCCTATCGGTAGGGCTGGCGGTTCTTCTGCCTTTTTATCGCTTCTGCTTGCCTTGGTGGGATCGAGCAGGTCGCGCACCACATCGCCGAGGAGTGCGAAGCATAAAACCGCAATGACAATGGCGAGACCCGGAAACAAGGAGACCCACCACACACCGAGAATCATCTGCTGAGCGCCGGAAGACACCATCAAACCCCATTCGGGAACGGGCATGCGTACACCGGCTCCGATAAAGGACAGGCCGGCCGTCAAGAGGATTGCCATGCCTATGGAGATCGACACCTGCACCATGGCGGGCATCAAAGCGTTCGGCAGAAGATGGCGGAACATGATGTCGATGTCGGTGGCGCCGCTGCACCGTGCCGCCGCCACGAATGGCCGCTCCCGCAATGACAGCACCTCGGCGCGGATTAGACGGGCGAAGATAGGTATGAAGAGTATGGCGAGGACGATCGCTACATTCCAGATTTCCTGGCCCATCACCGAAACGAGCGCCATACCGAGTACGAAAATCGGGAAGGCCTGAACGAAGTCGAACAAGCGCATGGCAAGGTTCGACGGGAGGCCGCGATAATAGCCGATCAGCAATCCAAGCGGAACTCCGACCACAAACGCCAAGAGCACGGACGAGACGCTAATGAGCAGGTTGATGCGGGTCGCGTAGATGATCCGCGACAGGACGTCCATGCCGTTGATATCGGTGCCGAACCAATGCGTGGCCGATGGCGGCATGAGCGAGGCCAACGGATCGGCGTGCGTTGGATCGTAAGGACTGAGAAGCGGGGCGAAGACGATCGCCACCATCTGGAGAAGGAGCAGCGACAAGCCTATAACTGCCGCCGGGCGGCGCAGTGGAATGGGAACAATGTTCATACCTTGATCCTCGGATCGGCGAGTTCGTAGAGGATGTCGACGACGAGATAGACGAGCAGGATAAAAGCGGCCGCCACGAGGATGAATCCTTGTAGGGCCGGGTAATCGCTGCTCATCACAGCTTGGACCGCGTATTGGCCAAGTCCGCCCCACGAGAAGATGGTTTCCACCAGAACGGCTGCCCCAAGAAGGAAGCCCATCAGGAAGCCGACGATGGTGATGATCGGCGGGAGGCTGTTGCGCAGGGCTGCCCGGACGATCACTCGCTCCGGCACACCGCAGGCTCGCGCGTGGCGTACGAAGTCGCTTCTCCACACGCCGGCGAAAATGCTTTGCGTCATTTTCATCAAGGCGCCGGCATTGACAACGGCGATCGTGACAACAGGCAGTGTCAAGCGACCGACAGCGGACCGAAAGGCTTCCATGTCGCCGGCCAGCAGTGCGTCGATCGTGTAGAAGCCGGTTACGTATGGCGGAGCGGAAAGCAGGGCGTCGATGCGACCGAAGGGCGCGGCAGCCCAACCGAGCAAGGTGAAGAAGACGTAAATCAGGATCAGCCCGATCCAGAAATCTGGGATGGCTCCGGCCGCAAGACCGTAAGCGCGAGATCCGATATCGACGGCGCCGCCGGCCCGAACGACCGACATGACGGCAACGGTCACGCCGATGACGACGGTGAGGAGCATTGCATAAAAGATTAGCTCGAGGGTGGCGGGAGCGCGCTCCATCAAGTCGACCGTCACCGGATTCGAAGTGAAAATGGAAATGCCGAGATCGCCTTGAAGAACATTGCCACAGTAGGCGACGAACTGCGCCCAAATGCTGTCGTTGAGGCCGAGGCGCTCCCGTAGTTGCTCAACCGCCTCCGGCGTCGCCATGTTGCCAAGGAGGAGGACCGCCGGATCACCCGGAAGTAGACGGATCAGGAAGAAGGTGACGAACAGTACGCCGAACATCTGCGGGATGACGAGGGCGAGCCTTGCCAAGACGATTTGGAGGCTACGCGGCAGGGACTGCCACCCTCGGCGGGCTGCAATGAACATGGATGTCTCCGCGATCGAGAACGGTTTCTGGGGGTGTACCGTACCGGGACGAGCCCGATACGGTACAAGTCGCGAGCCTAGGCTTACTTGCTGAAGTCGTACCAGTTGTTGCTGTTAGGCGTGTACCAAGCGTAGCCCTTCACCTTGCTGCTGACGGCAAGCTGGTAACCGGGGTTGAACAGAAAGACCCAAGGAGCCTCCTCAACCACGATGTCCTGGACCTTCTTCATGTCGGCTTCGCGCGAGGCTTCATCGGTCGACGTCAGCGCCTTGTTGATCAGCGTATCGACCTCCTCGTTCTTGTACTTCGAGAAGTTCACCATCGACTGGCTGTTGATGAACAGGTTGGCCACGTAAGCCGCATCCGGAACGATTGCCATGTCGCGGATAAAGAACATTGGCATCGTGCCCTTGGAGTAACGCTCTACGAGGCTCGATGCGGGCAACTTGACGAGTTCTAGTTCGACGCCGGCGCGAGCAAATGCGGTCTTCAAAACGACGGCGATCTGCTCCTCCAGAGGCTCGCCGGTCCGGTAGCCAAGTTCCGTTTTAAAGCCTTCCGGATAGCCGGCCTTGGCGAGTAGTTCCTTTGCCCTTTCGACATTATCGTCATAGGCGAATGCTGCCTCGCTATAGGCTGGATAGATCTCAGACACCGGGCTCTTCGTTGGGCGAGCCGTGTTCATGTAGACGCTCTGCTCGATCTCGGGACGTGGCACGAGGTAGTTCAGCGCTTGGCGTACCTCGACCTTGTCGAAGGGAGCCGTTGAATTGTTCATCTCCAGCCGGTGCGTATAGTTGCCGAAGACCTTCCATACCTTGACGGTCGGGAGCTTTTCGACGAGTGAGATCTCGCGCGGCGTCAACCACTCGGCCACATCGATCGACCCGGCCTGAAGTGCAGCGACACGGTTCGAAGACGTCGGCATTTCGCGGAAAATGACGCGCTTCAGCTTCGCCTCACCCCGATAGTAGTTTGGGTTGGATTCGTAGACGACCTCCTGCCCAGGCGAGAACTTTGCGATGTGATAGGGGGCGAAGGATGCGGAATCGGTCGCCAGGTACCGCGCGGCCCAAGGATCCTCGGCCGTAATATGCTTCTTGACCTCGACAGAATCGATAATGCCAAGGTCGTTATTGATCCAGATGCGTGCCAAGAGGAGCGATGGATTGGGGATCGTCACCTTGACGGTGTAGTCGTCGATCTTCTGGAAGGAATCGAAGCTTTCGATCTTGAGGATCTGGGTCATGTACCAGTGGAACGTGGCCTTCATGTTCCAGCCGCGCTCGAAGGTCCACATCACGTCGTCGGCGCTCATCTCGTTGCCGACCGCGCTCTTCACGCCGCGGCGAAGATGGAAGGTGATGGACTTGTTGTCCGGCGAAAGCTCGTAGCTCTCCGCCAGCGCACCCTCGATCTTGGAGA
The DNA here is from genome assembly GCF_018873185.1 of Rhizobium sp. X9. Taxonomy (NCBI): domain Bacteria; kingdom Pseudomonadati; phylum Pseudomonadota; class Alphaproteobacteria; order Hyphomicrobiales; family Rhizobiaceae; genus Rhizobium; species Rhizobium sp. X9. Next base: position 2,472,696 of record NZ_CP071311.1, read on the forward strand.
AGTCCTCGACCTGAGCGCCGCTTTCGTCAGCTTTCATGCCGTAAACTAGAAGGCGCTCGAAGATGTTTCTGCGTGCTTCATGCCCGGCTTCCGTCGGCGGGTACTCCTGATCGAGCGACTCAGGCGTACGAGGACCCGCCACGATTAGCGTCTCGTTCGCCACCTGCGCCATGGCAGTGGAGGTTGCCGCCAAGAGGGACAAAGCCAGGGCGGAAAGGGTGGATGACCATTTGTTCATGCGCATTGCTGTCACTCCTTGAGAAGGATGTCTTGGAAGTCTGCAGTTTTCCGGTTTGGGGAGCGGCACCGGGCGCGCTTAGCAACCTCCAACCGCACCGCGACGGGAGGTATCTCGAAGAACTCGCAATCCGCGTCGGACCCGTCCTTGTGGACATGCATCGCGAAGTGGCCGCCGGAGCCCAGCGTTGTCAGCGGTGCGTGCCAGACAGCCGGACGGTACTGGATGACTGATTGACCGGGGACGACGAATGCGCGAAGGCCTGTTAGATCGGGGTTTCCGTCCGACGCAGTTTGGGCCGTCACGATGAGGTAGGGTTCGGGCGCGAGGGGGAAGAACGCCTGTGTCGAGTGGATGTGACGCTCCAGAAGGTGCAGGACGTGTTGGTCGGGCGCGAGGGGCCTCGCCGCGACCAGTCTTTCCAAAGTGGCTGCGGCATCGGAGCGGCCGTTCCACGGCTCAAGCGAACCCGATGCTCCCAAGATAACATCGCCGAAAGGCTCGAAAGCTTCTGAGGTGATAGGGATCGCGATGAGCTCAAGCATCGGCGGAGTCCGGGCGTTCCAGCCAAGCACGCGCGATGTTTTCCCGAGTTGCGAACCAGACATCACCGTACTGTCGAGCAAAGTCGAAGAAGCGCTTGAGAGAGCGGATGCGGCCTGGCCGCCCGATCATGCGGGGATGGAGACCAATCGACATCATTCGCGGACCGCTGGCAGCCTCGGCATAAAGGACTTCGAACGTCTCCCGCATGTAGAGGAAGAAGTCGTCGGCTTGGGCGAGGCCCGGGGAGTTCCAGAAGCGAATGTCATTGACGTCGCAGGTGTACGGGACCACGAGGCGACGCTGCCCGTCCACAGTCACGAAGTACGGAACGTCGTCGTTGTAGGCATCTGAGTCGTAAAGGAAACCGCCTTCCTCGGAGATCAGCTTTCGCGTGCGGACGCTTGGCCCGTATCGGCAATACCAGCCCACCGGACGCTTCCCGCAGGTCTTCTCGAATGAGCGGATCGCGAGCGCAATGTGCTCACGCTCTTCATCCTCCGTCAGGCGGAAGACCTCTTCCCAGCGGTAGCCGTGGCTGCAGATCTCATGGCCGTCATTGACTGCAATGCGTGCGACAGCCGGATTTTGCTCGAAGGCAACGGCGCAGGCGAAGAACGTAGCGGGGATGTGCGAATCCCTGAGGGCGTCGAGGATGCGCCAGATCCCGACGCGTGAGCCGTACTCGTACATTGACTCCATCGCCAAATTGCGGATGTCCTTCGGAAAGGGATAGCTTCCCCACTCCGTCATCGCCTCCTGATCGGGATCGCCCATGGCGAAGGATCGCTCCGACCCCTCTTCGTAGTTGACAACCACATTGATCGCGAGCCGCGCGCCGTTCGGCCATGTGCCGGTTGGGCGGGCTGGACCGTAGCCGACTAAGTCCCGGATCGGTGCGAAATATCCCATTGCAGCTGCTCATCCCCATTATTGCAAGCACGATTGCGTGCAATAATAAGTGAAATGCAAGTGGCGTGCCAAATGGGATGCTACATTAGCTGAGCCGTCGCATGACGCGCCTCAGCTCTTCAAAAACTCGTATATGTCAGCTTCAAGACGCCTAGTTTCACTGAGATCCAGGCTCGAAAGGATATGGTCGAAATGGTGGATCATTTCGCGCGCCGCTTCTTCGGGGCGATCCTGCTCAATGAGATCTACCAGCCCTTCATGCTCGTGTGTTAAGCACAGAATGCCGCTTTTTCGTTCATAAACGGATTGGATGAGGACGCCGCGGCGAATCAGAACGGAGAGCATCTTTTCAAAGACTGGATTGCCCCCAATCTTTGCGATTAAGTGGTGAAACTCGCTGGCAATTCGATTGACACTGGGATCCTGCCTATCAAACGACTCCCGTTCGTACTGAAGGTGATCGCGCAAGCGAGCGATATCCGCGGGCGTGGCCCGCTGACATGCCAGTTTGACAACAACAACCTCAAGTTCCCGTCGAGCCTCATAAACGTGACGCGCATCTTCGACGGTGGGTCGGCTTATAAAAGCTCCGCGGTTGAGCTCGAACACAACTACGTCTTCGTCTCGCAAACGTTCCAGCACCCGGCGGACGCGTGATCGGGGAACATCGTAGGCTTCAGCTAGCTTGACCTCGTTCAGATGTTGCCCCGCACGCAGGTGCTTGTCGATGATTGCGTCGACAAGCCGATCATAGATAAGGTCTTCAGTCGGATGCTTCCCTCTCAGTCTTACCTCTAGCTGATCGCTGGCCATTCTTCTTCCAATGCGCGCGTATGTGGGTCCAGATTGTAATCTTCTGAAGGGCGATGAGACATCCTGGTGTTGATTATAGGCGTTCGCGTAGGATTTCGTAAGGTGCCTTGCCATTGAAAGCGCCATGCGGCCTTGCAAGGTTGTAGAACCTCTCCCATTCGCTAAGCTTTTGAACGAGGTCGGTGTCATCTTTGTATGACATAAGCTGATAAAATTCTTGATCATCGGTACGGTGTGACCGTTCGACTTTCCCGTTTAGTTGGGGCGACGCTGGCTTGATATAGGCGTGCCGAATGCCCTGGTCTTCGACGTGCCAGTGGAATTTGGCCTGGAACTCGTGCCCATTATCGGTGCGCACTTCGCGAATGCGGAACGGGAATTTGGCGATTACGGTGTCGATGAAGTCTATCGCGTTGGCCTGGGTGTGGCGATCATAGACCTTCAAGGCTCTGATGCGGGTTGCATCGTCGATTGCCGTGTATTGGAAACGCTTGACGATCTTGCCGTCAACGCCTTCAAATTTCAGGAATTTTACATCGACCTGTATCTGATGCCCCGGCACACGCTGCTCGTATCTCTGAGTATGGATTTTCCTGACACGTGTACCGCCGGGAAGCCGACTGAGCCCGTTCCGCTTCAGAATTCGATAGATGCAGGCGTCGGAGATGGTGATGGCATGGTACCTGCTCATATACCAGGAAATGCGCATCGGGCCGAGATGATATCTGGTGCGCAGATGCAAGACTTTCTCGATGATTTCTGCAGGCTTCTGGTTAGCGGGATTTTTTGGTGCGCAGGATCGGTTCTCAAGCCCGGCCTCGCCAAAGCGCTCGAAAGCCGATTTCCATCGATAAAAGCTGGCTCTGCCAATACCGAAATAGCGGCAGGTTTGCGAAACGTCACCGTGACGGTCGGCATGTTGAAGAACGCGCAGCTTATGTGAAACTTCCCGTCGGAATGTCATCATCGCGATTATCCTTGTGATCGAAAGTCAAAAACAGGATGTCTCGAAGGTCCCTACTTTTCTACAGATCCTGGAACTCAGATTGACGAGAATGGTGGAAATACCCGTCGGTGGCGCGGATTCGGTCCGACAGGAGGCGTAGGCCATTCAGCACGACCAGAACGGTACCGCCTTCGTGTCCGATCACCGCGAGCGGAAGCGGCAGGTCGAAGAACAGGCCGCCGGTCACAAGTACCAGCATGGCGCCGATCGCGACGACGAGATTCTGTCGGATGATGACGGCCGTCCGCCGTGCAAGCCGGTGCGCATCCGCCAGCTTCTTCATGTCTTCCGACAGCAGGGCAACGTCGGCGGCCTGCAGTGCGACGTCCGACCCCGCCGCTCCCATCGCGATGCCGACGTCGGCGCGAGCCAATGCGGCGGCATCGTTGACGCCATCGCCGACGAAAGCGACCTTGCCATCACGCGCGAGGTCGCCGACCTGGAGCACCTTGTCCTGCGGCAGCATCTCGGCATGAACCTCGCCGGGCGCAAGGCCAAGTTCCGTACCGATGCGCAAGGCCACCGGCCTGCGGTCGCCGGTCATCATCACGATGCGGTTGACGCCACCGGCGCGAAGCGCGGCCAGCGCCGGGGCTGAGCTGGCTCTTGCTTCGTCCGCAACACTGACCGCCCCCAGAACGGTCGCACCGCGCCCAAGATAGACCACGGTCTGAGAACTGTCGGCGAGTTCACGGAACGCCGGATCATCGACGGAGGCGCCCATGTCCTCGACGAGGTGAGCGTTGCCGGCCCATATCGGGCCGAAGGAATCGTAGCCGACGATGCCGGCGCTCGGATGCGACGTAACGTCCACGACCGCCACCGGCTCAACGCCATGAACCAGGGCCTCACGACGGATGGCGGCAGCGATGTGATGCTCGGAATGCGCTTCCAGCCCGGCAAGGAGCGAAAGGAAACGGCGATCCTCACCATCCAGGGCGACAATGCGCGTGACCTCCGCACGTCCATTGGTCAGGGTCCCGGTCTTGTCGAAGGCGAAGGTATCGACAGCGGCGAGCGTTTCGAGCGCACCGCCCCCCTTGAACAGCACGCCGCCTCGCGCCGCGGCGGAGAGCGCCGACAGGATCGCTGCCGGGACTGAGATGACGATCGCGCAGGGACTGGCGGCGACCAGGAGTGTCGCGGCCTTGTAGAGGGCCTGTTCCCAGTCGCGGCCAAGCCAATAGAAGACCGCAAGGGCCAGAGCGGAGCCCAGCAGGACACCGACCGTATAACGCTGGCCGAACCACGCGCTGAAGCGCTCGGACGGCGCCTTCGCCTCCTGCGCCTCGGTGACGAGCTGGATCATGCGCGCGATCGTGCTGTCGCCGACCGTCCTGGTGACGGTGACGTCGAGGACCCCGTCAAGGTTGACTGTCGCCTCGAAAACCTGCTCGCCCGGCTCCTTCGAGACCGGCATGGATTCACCGGTGATATTGGCCTCGTCGATGCCGCCGCGGCCATGGAGGATCACACCGTCGGTCGGCACGCGTGCGCCCGGACGCAGCACCACCACATCGCCGACGGCAAGCTCCGCAGCAGGAACCTCCACCGTGGTCCCGTCCTCTCCTTTGCGGAAAGCCGTCTCCGGCCGGAGCGCCATGAGCGCCTCAACAGCCCTGCGCGCGCGTCCCAATGCCTGGTGCTCAAGCGTGGTCGACACGCTGAACAACGTCAGCAACACCGCGCCTTCGAACGGCGCCCCGACGATCGCCGCCGCCACGGCCGCGACGACCATCAGAAGATCGATGTCGAGGATATGATCGCGCCACAACGCCGTCAGGGCGCTCCAGGTGGCGGGAAGCCCTCCGGCCAAATAGACCATCGCCAGACCGGGAGATCTTAGAATGGAAAGGCCTTCCGCCGGCGGCCAGGTCCCGGCGACGGCCAGCATCATCCCGAGGACTGCAATTGCCGACATGACGGTCTGGAAATCGAGCGACAGACGTTTCATCGCTACACCGCCCGGCCGATCAGGGAGCCGATCAATGCGGTCGAGGCCAGCGCGACAGCGCCCCAGAACACCACGCGGATGGTCGGTTTCCAGATGCTGGCGCCGCCCGCCTGTGCCCCGATTGCGCCAAGCACCGCAAGACCGATGATGCAAGCAAGGGATACGGTCCATGCAGCCGTTCCGGCCGGCGCAAGCAGGGCGACGATCAACGGCAAAGCCGCACCCGCCGCAAACGTGACCGCCGAGGTCAGCGCGGCTTGAACCGGCCTTGCCATCACATGGCTCGCCAATCCGAGTTCATCCCGCGCATGGGCTTCGAAGGCGTCCTTCGCCATCATCTGTTCGGCGACCTGCCGGGCCAGCTCCGGGGCCACGCCGCGCTGCTCGTAGATCGCGGCGAGTTCGGCCAACTCGGCCTCCGGCTGCGTCGCCAGTTCGTGACGCTCCCGCGCCATGTCGGCTTCCTCGGTATCGGCCTGCGAACTGACCGACACATATTCGCCCGCCGCCATCGACATCGCCCCGGCCACGAGTCCGGCAACACCGGCCACAAGAATCTCATGCGAGGCGTTGGTCGCCGCGGCGACACCGACGATCAGGCTCGACGTCGAGATCAACCCGTCATTGGCGCCCAGTACCGCCGCCCGAAGCCAGCCTATGCGTTCGATGAGATGATTTTCCTTGTGAAGGGCGCGCATGAATGGTGCTCCGGGCAGCGATGGTGTGTGCAGCGGGATGATGCTGCGTCGACGCAACCTCATTCCGTGATGAAAGGAAAGCACAGAAAGATATTCTGTTTAGAATTATTCTAATTAAAAGACTAATTCAAGATACAACCGACCTTTGGAGTGTTGGTTTCCGCGCAGAAGTGAGCCGGTTAGACGTTTTCGCGCAATGGATCTTGATTTAGCTCAACGAACGGCGAGACTCGCCAAAACGTCCTCTGTCCAAGCGCGCCGCCTTACCCCGTTTGATGGCAAACTGACGTTGACTCAACATCGGAGCAATCACCGATGGCAATCGATGCTCGCCCGAATCACAGTCTACACGGAAGGCGGTCGATCACCGTCTTTGAGGAGGCGTCTTACGGCCTCGCCATCCAAAGCCTGCGCATCGAACAGCGCGTTGGTGAGCGCATCGAGCTTATCGCGGTTCTCATTGACAATCTCGACGGCCCGCGCAAATGCCATTTCCAACCGCGCATGGATGCGGGCGGCGAGATCGGGATTGCCGTCGAGCACGATGGTAGGATCCTTGTCATCGCGGTACAGCAGCGGCTGGATCGCCCCGAAGCCAAGGGACCGCTCCATGGCGAGCGCCATCTTCGTGGCCCGCGCCAGGTCGCTTTCGTCCGAACCAGCGGAACCGGCGGACACCTTGCCGACGACGATCTGCTCGGCGGCACGTCCGGCCATGAGCATGGCGAGCATATCTTCGCGATAGCCAAGCGTGTCGCTGCCGGACGCGGTGAACCCGAGCTGACTGTAACCACCGCCTCCAGGCACATCGATGTTGAGCCCATGGATCGGTCCCAACCTCAAGGCATGATGTACGACTGCGTGACCAGACTCATGGATGGCGAACCGCCAGCGCAAATCATACGGCACCTGCGGCCGGTCCATCCGGATGCCGTCCTCGAGATCTTCGTACCGGATCGACCGCTTTTCGCGGCGGGCCTTCAGCCGCGCCTGCCGAACGATGCGTTCGATGTCTGCGCCGGTGAGGCCCATCGCCCTCGTTGCCAGCCGCTTCAGGAGGGACACGGCCGCCTCAGGCGTACCCGGTTCAATGTGCTTCGATGTCGTTGTCATGTCGCGGCTCCTTCCCGAGCGTCCCTCAAGGTATGTTCGTCGCTGTCTCGATCGGCATGGATGTCGGATGGTGCTGCCTCGTCGGCATTCATCCCCGCGGCCTCGGAACCAGCCTCATCGGCCTTGGTCTCATCCGACGCCTTTCCATTGACCAGCGATGCGAGATCATCGCCGAGATGGTGGGCGAAGATTTCCGTGAGCGTTGCGACATCGGGCATCGGGATCTCGATATGCGTCTCAAGGCGTCCGGAGCGTTTCAGCGCAGCATCGATCTCCTGGGGCCTGTTCGTGGCGCCGACGATGATCACTCCCTCGCTCTTGACCGCCCCGTCCAATAGCTCAAGCGCCTTGTTGACGACCGTGTTCCAATAGTCGGCATATTCCCGTTCGGCCGGCTGCCGCTTGCCGATGCCATCGATCTCATCGATGAACAGGATGGCGGGCGCTAGCGCGCGGGCCTCTACGAAGGTTTTGGCCATCTTGGCGATGACGTCGTTCAAATGCCCGCCCTGTAGCCAGGTCGAGACTGACGTGACGACCAGCGGGATCTGCAGACTGTTGCACAGCGCCCGAGCAAAAGTCGTTTTGCCGGTCCCGGGCGGCCCATGGAGCAGAAGCTTGGTGCTCATGTCCGACCAGGCGAGAGAACCCGCCCTGTGATCGGCCAGATCAGCCTTCAGATCCAGCGCCCAGGTCTTGGCCTTGCCGTAACCGGAGAGCGTCTCGACCGCGAGCGACGGCCGATCAGTTTCCCCCTGCCCCAATGGCTCCGGCTGGATCACCTCGGCACCCGACGGCTTATCCCGCTTCCATCCGCCGCCGCTGTCTTTTCCGGATGAAGATTTCTCCGACGATTTCGCATCCTGCTTCGACTTCGACGATTTGCCGGTGTTCTTGGAAGGCGGTTCGTCGTCATCATCGTCATCCTCCCGAGCGGCAACACGATTGCGCTCAGTGAGGGATGCCAGCACGGCAATGACCTCGGATGCGCCGCGACCCGGCCGGAAGGCCAGCACGACGTCATCGATCGTCAGGTAATGCGCGTCGTAGGCCGTCGACCATTGCTCCAGCGCCGCCAGACCGCTGGCGCCGTGCATCGCCGCGATCATGGTACTGACGAAGGGGTAATCCAACCAGCCTCCAACAAGGCCGATGTCGGCCGCAATGGCGATTTCCGGCGGAATGGCCTCTGCCCTCTCGCTGATCGCCACGACGGGATAGTCGCGCGTCGTTGCACTCACCAGCCGCCGCTGAAGCGTGGCCCCGGTCAGGCGCGCGATGCTTTGCCCGAGAAACTGAATGTAGATTCGCCCCGGCGCTTCGGATCCTGCGAAAGTGCCATCGTCATAGACGTATTCGCCATCGATACCACTCAAGGCGCCGCCCGGCACGAAGCCCGGTGTCTCGATGAGGCGGCGCATGGCCTGCTCGAAGCCGGCGATCGGCCCATGCAGCGCGACGACAGGCGCCGGCATGGCGGCAGCACGGACGATCCTGGCAAGCGGCACACGACCGTTCTCGATCGCACGGGCCAACACAAGGGCCGCGACGATGTTGCTGACCAACGGTGCCCTGCCCGCTCGCCCGACCAGACCGACGGCATAGGCACGGCGTTTGTGATCGATCGCTGCGGCATGATCTCTGGCCGTTACCCGACCGAGCCCGTTTAAAGACTGCAGGAAGGACGCCGACGACTTGCCCTCGGTGATCACAATGTCGGACTGCGGAGGCGGAGGCAGAAGGTAGCCGCCGAAGGTCCTACGGACCCAAGCCACATCGCGGTCGCGGTCTCCGGAAAGAGACGCGGTTTCGAAGACTGGCGAGTAGCGCCGCAGAACGTGGCCATCCACTTCGACGATCTTCAACGACAAGAGGCCGTTGAGATGGGCGTTGCGCTGGGCGTCACGCCGAGCGATGCGCTCGAGGCGGCGAAGGAACAGGCGGGACAGCTTATTCATCGATCCGCCCCTCCGTCATCGCGGCAATAATTGCCGTTTCGCCATTGGACGGTTGCGCCTTCGTCGGCCCGCGCTTCTTCAAGCTCCCAGGTCTTGCCTGGCGCCGCTCCCGGATCAGGCGGCGAAGAGGACGGGGCTCGGCCGAACCCGGACTGCCCGCATCCGGCTGAGCTGAGACCGCCAGATCGCGATTACGGCTGGAAAGCCAGTCGAGCAGCAGGCGGCAGGCCGGGTCGCCTGTATCGGCATGGGTCTGCAATCGGCCGATGACCGTGTCCGGTACGAGGCCGGTCAAGCCCGTACCCTGCCGGACATGGCCGAGCGCCAAGCCGATCAGATGCGCGGGATCGTCGCCAGTCGGGCGACCAGTACCGGATCGAGGATAGCGCAGGACGGTGCCATGCGCACGATGGCAGGTGAGATTCTGGTACGTCGAGGACGGCGGGATCGCCTCGCAACGGATGCGTGGCGGCACATCCGGATTGATGTCGGAAGACATGGGAACTCCTTGGCCGGACCGCGTTCGGTCCAGCGCTTATGAGAACAACGGGATGGGAAAGCCTCGGCCTTGAAGCCAGTGATCGCCACGCGACACCTGACGGCAAGCGTCAGGGCGCGGCGGTCAGGCCATTAAGGCGGCAGCGAGCAATGTGCGGCCGGGCTCAGTGCCTGGCAGGGCGCCGGGCAAAGCCGATCCGGATGAAGGCTGGTGTCGGCTCGTCCTCATCGGACCCATCATCGAAGCCCGGTTCGTCGCGATCGTGATCATCATCGTATGAGCGCGCCGCCTGGTCTTCTTCATAAGTCCGGCTGGGACCGTTGAGATTGATCCGCGAGTACGTGGGTGCAGGCGCGACGACCGCCTCCGGCGCGGAGATTACAGCCTCTTCCTTGCCGCCGAGTGCCTTGCGCGCCTCGGCCTCGAGAAGCTGCTGCACCCGGATGGCGAAGCGCAGGCGCAGTTCGGCCATGCAGGCGGCAACGCCGTCGATCTCCAAGAGGTCATCGAGTTCGGACAGCGCCCAGACCCCGTTGGCATGGTCGCTCGGACGGCTGGCGCCGTCGACGATCGCGACTTCGACCGCATCGACCATCAGCCGCTTCTGGTTCTTGTAGAGCCAGTCCGGCAGGACCATGGCCGTGGCCATCATCTTGAGCTTCAGTTCCTCGAGACGGCTCGTGTCGCCATAGGATGCGAGCGACCGTTTGACGTCGAGGATATAGGCCGTGTGCCGGGCGCGGTTCACGACGATCAGGTCCGGCGTGTAGCTGCCCTTGGCCGGTGCCTCGCAATCGAGCTTGATGCCGTCGAGGCTTGACCAGTTGTTTCCAGCAACTGCCTCCATGGCGGCCTTGACCAGCGGCAGTTTCAGGGACTGGGTCAGGACGATGATGCTCGGGTTCGCTTTCGCCAGACGCTCGACCGCCTGCTCCAGCAGCTTGCCTTCCCTGAAGGACACTGCCCGGACGAGCGAGGCGATGTTGACGTAGTGACCGAGGATCTCGTCCTCGGCCGGTTCGCCGTCCATGATGGCGTTGATGGCTCGGTCGATCAGCAGTTCGAGATCGGCCTCGACATCGGTAAAGCGGACGAGATGCGGATGACGGCGCAGCACCGCCGGTTCGCGAACCGGAGCCCGAACCGCATTGCGGCCAAAGCCGAAGGGGCGCAGGCGGGACCCGCAAGCTGCGGCAGCCTCGGCCGCGTCGATCATGGAACGGAGAACTTCCCCATAAGGGACAGAAACGATATTCGTGCTCATAGCCCGATTCCTTCTAACCAAGGTTGACGGTCAGGCCCTTGTCGGTGGTGCAAACACTGGCAGGGGCCGTCTTTGTCCCGGCCATCCGGAACAGCCGCAACCTGGCAGGACCGGCGCTCGGGCTCAAGGACCCCTGGGCCAAAAAATGAGAACGGGACCGGAACAAGGTTAACGCCGGGCTCACGATCATCATGGCGCGTCAACTCCCAAAGGCTTGTCATTGACGCCGCGGCATCAAAACGCCGGACAAGACAAAGAGCCGACAAGCGGCCCTTTCAAAACATGATCGGAAGGCCGGTGACCCGGCCATCCGAACGATCGCGACAGCTTACGCCGTAGCAGCCAGTGCCGGAGATGCTTCGTTCGCGCCTTCGGACTCGACCCCGGCCGCCAGTGGCGGAACCATGTCGATAGTCTTGCGAGCCCGCGGCGTTTCGCTGTTCTGCCTGATTACTCCGCCCGCTGCCTGTTCAACCCCATCCTCGACCACAATCGGATCGAGGTTCGCCGCATCCCCCGACGCAGCCAGCGGCCATTTCGGCTTGCGCTCCTTCGAGATCGCCCATTCGAGGACCGGCAAGACCTCATCGCGAAGCCAACCGGGCAATTCCTTGGACTTCGGCCAGATATCGAAGAGCCCAAGCTTCTGCAGCGTTTCGTTCACCACCGCCCACTCGGTCTTGTTCGGGAACTGGGTCGAGCGCGGATGGCGGCGCAGGTCGCTGTCCGGTTCCACGAACTGCGCCAGGCTTTCCAGTTCCATGCGCGCGACACGGGCGAGATCTTCAACCTCCCTGGCCAGCGCCTCCTTGATCACCCGCTTCTGGTCCAGCGCCGACTTGATGGCCTGCACAATGACCTCGATATGCGTCACGAACATCTTCAGGCCATCGCGGGTCTTGACCGCAATCAGCGCCTTCAGGCCGGTCACACCCCCTGCTCCATGGAGATCGCCCCGGGCAGTCTTGCCCTTGCCCTCATCGCCATCACCCAGGATGGTTTTCACATCGAGCACACGAAGACGGCCATGCTCCTCGCCGTGGGCGATCGCATTGCGGATCTTGTCATGCGGCGCGTGCGCCAGATGGAACATGACAGTCGGGCTGGCCGACAGGTCGACCAGATCATCCCGGAATTCGCCGAGATTACGCGCGACGGACATATAGGCCCTCGCAGTGCGGGCGGCCAAGCTGCACCGCCTCTTGACCCACTTGTCAAAGAGACCGTCGGCGAGCAGTCCAGAAGCGGCAACAAGATGCTCCCCGAGCAGGAAGCTCTGCTCGGTCGTGCGGCGGCCGAGATCGGAGATATTCCCGGCAGTGATTTCGAGCTGGTCACGAAGAGCCGGATCTGCGATCCCAAGCTTTTCATAGTGATGGACGAAGGCGGCAGGCAGAACAAACTTGGATGCACTCACGGTAAACCTCACTGGTTACTGACACTATAAGTTCGCCACAAACAGCGAACACACATATAGTCATCGCATCACCAATAATTGTCAAATTGTCCACCGATCAGCGTCCGAGTATAATTCCATTATTTACTTAACTAAATACATTAAATATTTCCATAAACGCCCAAATTAACCATATTACGATATAATAAATTATTTTTTAATTTATTTTTGCTTGGCCGCTAACTCTCCCGGATTCAGACCGCTGTCAGTCGCTTCAGGCCCTCTTACAAACACGCCCGGTAACGAGGCGCGGCAGGAACCGCCGCCTGGAGCGGAAAGCACGATACGGAGCTCTGTTAAACGAGCTCCGGCAAAGCAGACAATCTGTCAGGCATCGTCTCAATGCGCGGGTATGTCATCTCAACGTGCCCGCACATCGAGACAAATTGCGCATTTTTGATTCCGGTTTCCGGATTTCTGATTCAGAGCTGTGAAGCCTTGATTCCGCAAACGCCGTTTCGTCTCCGCACGTCGTCTCGATCTACCGCAACGTTCCCGCAGGTCATCTCAAGTTGCGCATCCGCGATTCCGAGCCGTGGATTTCCGATTCACGAGCCAAGATTACTGATTCCGGCACAAACGGCGTTGCCGGTAAGACGCCGGTCTGGCAAGGAGGCCGCAGGACGTATGGGAGTGGTATCATGGCCAGAAAGTCAGAAGAGGTTCGCAATCGCGAGCAGCGCGAACGCCAACAGAAGCTGCGTGATGCCGATCGCAAGGCAAGGCGTCCGAACCGGGACGATATTGCCCGCACGGCACTCTTCATGACGATTTCCAGCATGGCGGCCAGGGACGCGAAAGAGGTGCTGGAGGATTTTCAGGACCGGGTGGTCAGGATGCTTGTAGAGCAGGGATTTGACGAGCGGGAGTCCGACATCGTCTTCGAGGAACTCGTCGCCAAGTACCGCACAGGCGATTGGCCGTTTCGTCGCAAGGTCCACCTTCTCCATCCCGAGGATCCTGATCGGGACGCTTGAGGCGGCGTCGGCCTGCTCTGCGCCGATCTCGCCCTTTCCATCAATAGGTGCCGGTCAACGCCTGACGGCGTTTGCAAGTTCTGACACGTTTCCCCCCGTTACTTCTTAAAACGCCGTTCGATTCTGAATCGGATTTCCAGAGGTTTCACGCGCTGGGCCTGATGCTGATCGGCTTGTGCGATCGGTGCCTCACTTCAGATGCCGGCTCTAAATCGTTGCATTTTCGCAACACCAAACCGAATCGCGTGGTTACCAGTGCGTAAGTGCCGATCGCCGCTCAGCAGCAAGTCTCGTCTTTTCAACGAGATGGCGTATCCCATTTTGAGAATGTCCCTTAATTCACTCAAATTACCTCAACGATTACAGACACTTGTAAAAACATAACGCCTGTGATTAGTGGCAGGCAGCGATGTTCAACCCAGGCCAGTCCAAGGAACGGAAGGAGGCGCCCATGTTCGATTACCGTCATGTTGATGGCGCCGTTATGCCGCCGTCAGGAGACCTTGTGTGCCAGACACCCGCCTCGGGGTTCTGCACCGGCCGCATGCGCGATGACGCCCTTCGCGCAGATCTTGGTCGACGACGACGAAGATCTGCTCACGAAAGGAGCCATCATGTCGCATACCCCTACCCCTCCCTCGCGGGAAGAGACCTCCAAGCGCGCGCGTTCTGAAGGCGATCGCCAGAACAATGTTCTGGCGTTCCCCTTCGATAAGACGAGCGCTGCGCGCAGCATTCAGGCGGAACTCGCACGGCGCGCAAGTGCTCCGGCCAAACCGGCGACCGAACCGCGACCCGATGTCGGAGCGATCAAGACCCGCTACCTTCACGACGTCGTCAAGGATAACAGGTCCCGCCTTTATGACGGGCTTTGTGTCATCGCATCCATCACCGGTGTGACCACGTCTCAGGCCGCCGACGCCATCCGCCAGGTGCGGTACGGCGCGCGCTGGCTCGACCTCCCTTACACACCGCCTGTCAAATGGGTGAGCGGTCACGAGATCGAACAGGCCCTGCGCTTGCTCGGATATGTGGGTCAGTGGCGCTACGTTCCTTATCGGCGGACGCTTGCTGCCTATCTGAATGCTCGCACCGGTATCGAGCGCGATCACCCTTGCGTCGTATCTCTCAGCACGCACTTCGTTGCCGTGAGCGGGGGGGTCTTCTGTGATGTCTGTAGCGGCGGAACCGTCGTGGACATCGATAATGCCGACGGTCGCCGCAAGAGGGTCGGGGGCGTTCTGGTGCTGACCGAGCGGATCGCGCCCTCGGCGATCGCCACCAGGGCCCCGGCGGCGAAGAAGCCGGGTGAGAACGGCAAGGCAATCCGCCTTTTGCGCGAGGCAATCAAGGCTGAGACGGGCGCTATCCGTATCAGGCTCACCCCGCACGAGGTCTTCGTGACCCGCCCGGCCCAAGCCGGCTGGCACTGGCTGGGCAATCGCGACAGCATCGAGGACCAGATCCTCATGCCGCGACCCGACAACCGTCTTTCCGGCAACACCGGCGCTGCTGCGGCCTACCGCGCCGTGATGGGTTACTAGCCGCGTCTGTGCGCCCGGCGTGCCGCGCGGCAATTATTGCCGCGCAATCACCCGAGGCGCCGCCCCATCACGCGCAACCGCCAGACCATGATGGACCGGCGGGTGGCGCGGGCTCCCAAGCGATCCGCGCCAGGCTAACATTTCCCCCAAGTCATTTTTCAAGGCCTAGGAGCCCCCATGACCAAGAAAGTCCTGCTCTACCTCCGCAACTCGGCCGATACGCTGCGCACCGCCTGCGCCGATTCGCAGCGCCATTTCACCGAGACCTTCATCCGCAAGAACGGCTGGAAACTGGAACTGACCTGCCGTGACGAAGACATCGGCGAAGTCGCCTTCACGGCACAACCCGGTGTTCATAAGCTTCTGAACGAGATTGAGTTCGGATCGAGCGATATCGTCCTATGCCATACGCTAGATCGTCTCTGCTCGCGTCTTCCCGATGCAGCATGCCTGCTTCATGATCTCACAGTGAACGGCATGGAGCTTTGGGCGGCAGATCCCGGTATCCGGATCCAGACCAAGGATCTGATTGGCTATTATTGCAACGATCCGGGAAAGCCGCTTGCAGGTTTTCAGTATTTCGAGGCGATGCCTGATGGCCTCTATGACGTGAACGATCTTGTTCCACTTCCCTACGGATACCGCTACACCGGCGCCTATGATTCCAATGGAACGTATGTGTTCGGGTTTAAGGCCGGCGATAAGGAATGTGCCAAGGTCGTCCGTCGGATTTTCCGGATGTATGCGGACGGAATGTCGCCGGCAAAGATCGCGGAAGCCCTGAACGCTGAAGGCATCCCGGGCCCTCGTGGCGGCAAGTGGCGTGACACCACCATCCGCGGTGACCGCAATCGGCGAACCGGCATTCTCAATAACGAGATCTATATCGGCCGGTCCTGGGTACCGGGTCGTAATTACGACAGCGCCTATGCGACGCGAATCGTCAGCGATGAACTCTGGAGGCGCGTGAAGCTACGCCAGGGTTTGGCGGCGCGGGGCCCTGTGGGAACGCCGTAAGCTTTTTGCCCAGACATCACACTGGCCGGCGCTGCCGGCCAGTGTTCCCCATGATATTGTTTGAGACGGAATTCAGACCATGACCAAGAACGTTCTGTTCTATGCCCGCTACTCCACCGACCGCCAGAACGAGGTATCGATCGAGACACAGGTCGAACTCGGCAAGGCCTTCGTCGCCAACAAAGGCTGGAAGCTGGTCGACACCTATGCGGATTCTGCTATCAGCGGGACCTCCTTCACATCGCGTCCGGGCATCCAGCAGGTCCTGGCTCATGTGAAGCGCGAGCGGATCGACGTGGTCCTCTGCGTCACGGCTGATCGCTTGTCGCGCGACGTGGAGCATAGCTCGAAGATCCTCAAGGAACTCAACTACCACGACACGGCGATCTGGACCGTGCAGGCTGGTCAGGAGATCAGCCATATGGAGCTGCATATGCGCTCCACGCTCAGTCATGAACTGGTCGAGCAGATCCGCTACCGCACCCGTGAGGGCATGAAGACGGCGGTGAAGAAGGGCAAGGCATCGACCTGTCTCGCTTACGGGTACAAGCTCTCCCAGCAGCGTGACGCGAATGGTGACCGCATCCGGGGCCTGCGGGAAGTCGATCCGGCCAAGGCGGAGATCGTGCGACGCATCTACCAACTCTATGCCGACGGCATGTCACCACGCGACATCGCACAGCTCCTCAACAGGGAAGGCATCCCCGGCCCCCGTGGCCGCAAATGGCGTGACACCGCGATCCGCGGTCATGTCGGCCGTGGCACCGGCATCCTGAACAACGAGAGCTATATCGGCCGGATGGTCTGGAACCGGCGCCAGTACCGCAAGAACCCGCAGACGGAGAAGCGCACGGCCCGCGCCAACCATAACTCGGATTGGGTCGTGACGGACGTTCCGGAGATGCGCATCGTTACCGATGAGTTGTGGGGCCGCGTCAAGGACCGGCAGAAGGAGATTGGGGAACTGTTCGATTTCGGGCAGAGCAACCGGCTCAATGCCACGCACCGGCCGGAATATCTTCTGAGCCATCTCCTCGAATGCGAGGAGTGCGGTGGACCCTACGCGATTTCCGGCAAGGATCGCTATAGCTGCGGGTTTCGGTAATTCGCGGACAGGGATTCCATTAAATCCCGGACAGCGATTTCACTAAATCCGGGACAGCATTTCCGCTAATTCCCGGACAGCGATTCCGGTAAATCCCGGACAGTCTTTCGGCATAAAGATCGACTTTCGCACGCGCCGTTTTGCCATTCTGGACCTCGATTTGAACGAGGGGCTGATGAATGGCGAGACGGAAGCAGGTGAGACTTACTGACGTGAAGGACATTCGATCGATATTGCGACTGACGCACGAACAGGGGCTTTCGGTTCGTGCGATATCGGAACGGCTGAAGATCAGCAAAACGACCATTTCGACCTACCTGCTGCGGGCGCGTGAGGCCGGGCTGACGGGCTGGCCGTTACCGCCTGGGCTGGACGATGATGGCATTCTGCAGCGCCGCCTGTTCCATCGTCGCGGCCGTCCGCCCCAGGACATGCACGAACCCGACTGGGGCAAGATCGCCAGTGAATTGAAGCGGAAGGGCGTGACACTGACGCTGTTGTGGCAGGAATATCGCGAACGGCACCCCAACGGTTACGGATACACGTGGTTCTGCGAGCGGTTTGCCGCTTTCGAGCAGCGCGCCAGCGCCACCTTCCGCAATCGCCACACTGCCGGCGCGGCGATGCAGACCGACTACGCCGGCCAAACCGTCCCGGTGATCGATCCGGCGACAGGCGAAATCCGGCTGGCGCAGATCTTCGTCGCGGTTCTGCCAGCCTCCTTGTACACCTTCGCCTATGCAAGCTTCACTCAACGGTTGCCGGACTGGATCGAGGGTCAGCAGCGGGCGCTGGGTTTCTTCGGTGGCGTGACGAAAGCCATCGTCTGCGACAACCTCAAGGCCGGCGTTGCCAAGCCCTTGTGGTTCGAGCCGACCATCAACGCCACTTTTGCGGCATTCGCCGAGCATTACGACACGACGATCCTGCCGACCCGTCCGAAACGGCCGAAGGACAAGGCCAAGGTCGAAGGCAGCGTTCTCATCGTCGAGCGCTGGATCCTGGCGCGGCTGAGAAACGACCGTTTCTTCAGCCTTGTCGATCTCAACGTGCGGATCAGCCAGCTTCTCGACGATCTCAATAGCCGGCCGATGCGCCGGGTTGGCAAATCCCGCCGGCAGCTCTTCGAGGAGATCGAGCAAGACGCGCTTGCGCCCTTGCCGGCAACGCCATTCGAATATTCCGAATGGAAGTCGGCAAAGGTTCATCCCGACTACCATGTCGAGGTCGACAAGGCCTTCTATTCCGTGCCGCACCGCCTGATCGGCCGCCAGGTCGATGTCCGGCTTACAAGCCGGATCGTCGAGATCCTCCATGATCACCAACGTGTCGCCAGCCACCGCCGGACGTCGCAGCGGGGCGGTCATGTCACCGTCAACGAGCATATGCCGAAGACACATCAGCATTATGCCAACACGACGCCTGCGAGCCTCATCAAGCAAGCTGCAAAGATTGGCCGCAACGCTGCAATCCTGATCGAGCGGCTGATGCGCGATAGACCTCATCCTCAGCAGGGATACCGCGCCGCTCAAGGCGTTCTATCGCTCGCGCGCCGGTACGGCCCCGAGCGTCTGGAAGCGGCGTGCGATCGGGCACTGACGATCAATGCGCTCAGCTATTCCTCCGTCAGCACCATCCTCAAATCCGGTCTCGATCAGGCCCCGCCTGGTGCTGAGCCAGTCAAGCCCACCCCGGTGCATGGCAACATCCGCGGCAGCTCCTATTACCAGTGAAGAAAGGAAGATACTCACATGCTCACACATCCAACCCTCGACCAGATGCATGCGCTCGGCCTATCCGGCATGGCGGCAGCATATCGCGACCTGGCCAATCAACCTGAGGGCAGCGATCTCAACCGCGATGAATGGCTCGGCCTGATGCTTGATCGGGAGATGGCCGTGCGCGGCGACAAGCGACTGACCAACCGGCTTGCAATCGCCAAACTGCGTTTCCCCGATGCTTGCATCGAGAACATCGACTTCGCCGCCCCTCGCGGCCTCGACCGCCGACAGCTCCTCTCGCTTGCCCAAGGCGAATGGCTCAAGGCCCATGAGCACTTGATCCTGACCGGACAAACGGGAACGGGCAAAACATGGCTCGCCTGCGCCATCGGACGGCAAGCGGCCCGCCTCGATTATTCCGTTCTCTATGTCCGCATGCCCCGTCTCTTCGAGGATTTGGCGCTAGCGCGCCTCGACGGGCGGTTTCCCCGATTGGTCGACAAGCTCGCGCGTGTTCAATTACTCATCCTTGATGACTGGGGAACCCACGCGCTCAGCGATCAGCAGCGGCTCGATCTCCTGGAAATCTTCGAAGAGCGCTACCGCCGGAAATCCACTCTGATCACCGCCCAGCTTCCCGTCGCGCAGTGGCACGAGATGATCGGCGAACCAACGATCGCTGACGCCATCCTCGATCGTATCGTCCATAACGCCCATCGAATTGCGCTCGAAGGAGACAGCATGAGGAAGCAAAAACCAAGACCGCTCTTGACCGAAGCGTAAAACGCCGAAATCAATAACCAATGACATCAACCAGGCGAACGAAAGTCGATCCCGCGAGACTGTCCGCGATTTAGTGAAACGACTGTCCGGGATTTACCGGAATCGATGTCCCGTTAATCCGAAATCCGCATATAGCTGCACCAACCGCAAGAAGCGCTTGCCGATCGACGAACTTGGCGGCGCATGTTGCAGCAATAGCAAGACGATCATTCGCCAGGAACTGGAGAGCCGTGTATTGGACTGCGTGCCGGCAGCCTTCTTTGCCGAAGGCATCTTCGACACGCTGTCCGAGCGGAGCATCGCCTACGAGACGGCAAAACTCAAACGTCCGCTTGCCGAGCGCGACCAGATGAAGCGCAAGCTGTCGGAACTCGAGGGCAAGCAGCAAAACATCATCCAGCAGATCAGCGACCGTGCGGCCGAGGGCCGCCCTCGCCTGCCGGCTCTCGACGACACGCTCGACCGGCTGGAGGCAGAACGACAAATCCTTGAGACGGAGATCGCCAGTGAACTGCCCCCCATTTCGACCGGACAGTCGGCATAAGCAGAAAGGCTCAAGCACAGGCTTGAGGATAGGCTTATGTCTAACGAGTATCGACACGTTGAACTGCTGACGGGTGATGTTCGCCGCAGGCGATGGACAACCGAGCAAAAGCTGACGATCATTGAGCAGAGTTTCGAACCAGGCGAGACGGTATCTTCGACCGCTCGCCGTCACGGCGTTGCCCCCAATCTGCTTTATCGGTGGCGTAGGCTCTTGAGCGAGGGAGGTGCTGCAGCCGTGGATTCTGACGAGCCGGTAGTCGGCAATTCGGAAGTGAAGAAACTGGAAGATCGCGTCCGCGAGTTGGAGCGCATGCTCGGCCGCAAGACGATGGAGGTCGAAATCCTCCGCGAAGCCCTTTCCAAAGCGGACTCAAAAAAACGGATATCGCGGCCGATCTTGTTGCCGAAGGACGGTTCCCGATGAAGACCGTCGCAGACACGCTGGGCGTCTCCCGTTCCAACGTCATCGAGCGGCTGAAAGGTAGATCGAAGCCGCGTGGAGCATACCATAAGGTCGGGGATGCAGAGCTTCTGCCCGCCATCCGCAGGCTGGTGGATCAAAGGCCAACCTATGGCTATCGGCGGATCGCCGCGCTCCTCAATCGCGAAAGGCGAGCCGCCGATAAGCCTGTCGTCAACGCCAAACGGGTCCATCGCATCATGGGCAACCACGCCATGCTGCTGGAGAAGCATACGGCCGTTCGCAAGGGCCGCCTCCACGACGGCAAGGTCATGGTCATGCGCTCCAACCTGCGCTGGTGCTCCGATGGTCTGGAGTTCACCTGCTGGGATGGGGAGGTCGTTCGCCTCGCTTTCATCATTGACGCCTTCGACCGCGAGATCATCGCCTGGACAGCGGTCGCCAATGCCGGAATATCCGGCTCGGATGTCCGCGACATGATGCTGGAGGCGGTCGAGAAACGCTTCCATGCAACCCGAGCCCCGCATGCTATCGAGCATCTCTCGGACAACGGTTCGGCTTATACAGCACGGGACACGAGGCTGTTTGCCCAGGCGCTCAATCTGACGCCCTGCTTCACGCCGGTGGCCAGCCCGCAGTCGAACGGAATGTCCGAGGCATTCGTCAAAACCCTGAAGCGGGATTACATCCGCATCTCTGCACTACCGGACGCCGAAACGGCGCTCCGGCTCATCGACGGATGGATCGAAGACTACAACGAAATCCATCCACATTCAGCGCTCAAGATGGCTTCCCCTCGGCAGTTCATCAGGGCAAAATCAATCTAGCCGACCTGTCCGGTGAAACGGGGAGCACTCCAGCCAGTTTCACGGAAAGCGGCCCGGACATGATCGCCAAGATCGAGGAACTGCGCCGCCGGCATAATCCGGAAGAAACGGAGATGGCCATGCGTCAGTTCATGATGGTGGCCCGCAAGGGCAAGAACGAGGAAGCCAAGCGCATGCTGATGCCAATCGTGCGACAGCTCGTCCAGAAAGTCGTGATCGGCAAGACGCCCGGCCATCAGCCGGCAAGCCTGCAGGTGCACGGCCTGATCGCGTCGATCCTCGCGCAGATGGACGTGCTCGACTACATGAAGAGCCGCTTCATCTCGGAGATTCACGAGGATTTCGTGGAGAGGCTGGAAGCCGGTGAACTCGACAGCGAGGAGAAGAGAGAGATGATGCTGGACATTTACCGCGAGGAATTGCTCGAGCGGTTCCCTGAATGGGAGAATTTGCAAATGTCGGTGGTTGCGGGGGCAGGATTTGAACCTGCGGCCTTCAGGTTATGAGCCTGACGAGCTACCGGGCTGCTCCACCCCGCGGAATGCGTTATTATAGCATAAAGGCCGCTTTATGCGGCCTTTTGATCGGGGCTTGAAGCCCTTTATTTGTGATTGAGAAGATGTTTGTTGCGTTTTGCAGACCTGGCAGCGACCTACTCTCCCGCGTCTTGAGACGAAGTACCATTGGCGCTGGGGCGTTTCACGGCCGTGTTCGGAAAGGGAACGGGTGCAGCCGCCCCGCGATAACCACCAGGTCGGCAAAACGCAACATTGAACATGTTTTCACATGCGTGTTGTTTCGAGAAGCTGGGAAGCTTGCGCTTCGTTTTAATTTACACGTCTTTCTGTGACTGGTCCGCTTGCCTGCCTTGCTCGATGTTGAGTTTGGCAGCCATACAGGACGCTAGTCCGTCGCCAATCGTTTGGCGCGCCGTCCGCAGGGCCTTTGGCCCGTGAGGACAGAAGATGATGTCATCAAGCTTTGCTTGATGAACATGAACAATGGGAACGAAGAAGTCGATCGAGCTATTAGTAACGGTAAGCTTCACATGTTGCCATGCTTCCACACCCGTCCTATCAACGTGGTCGTCTTCCACGGCTCTGATAGGGAACACTCGTTTTCAGGTTGGTTTCCC
The DNA here is from genome assembly GCF_018873185.1 of Rhizobium sp. X9. Classification (NCBI taxonomy): domain Bacteria; kingdom Pseudomonadati; phylum Pseudomonadota; class Alphaproteobacteria; order Hyphomicrobiales; family Rhizobiaceae; genus Rhizobium; species Rhizobium sp. X9. The sequence continues at coordinate 2,495,226 of NZ_CP071311.1, forward strand.
GCTTAGATGCCTTCAGCGGTTATCCATTCCGTATATAGCTACTCTGCTATGCCCTTGGCAGGACAACAGATCCACCAGAGATACGTCCATCCCGGTCCTCTCGTACTAGGGACAGATCCTGTCAATATTCCTACACCCACGGCAGATAGGGACCGAACTGTCTCACGACGTTCTGAACCCAACTCACGTACCGCTTTAAATGGCGAACAGCCATACCCTTGGGACCTGCTCCAGCCCCAGGATGCGATGAGTCGACATCGAGGTGCCAAACAACCCCGTCGATATGGACTCTTGGGGGTCATCAGCCTGTTATCCCCGGCGTACCTTTTATCCGTTGAGCGATGGCCCTTCCACACGGGACCACCGGATCACTATGACCGACTTTCGTCTCTGCTCGACTTGTCAGTCTCGCAGTCAGGCGGGCTTATGCCATTGCACTCGACGACCGATTTCCGACCGGTCTGAGCCCACCATCGCGCGCCTCCGTTACTCTTTCGGAGGCGACCGCCCCAGTCAAACTACCCACCATACACTGTCCCGGATCCGGATAACGGACCGCGGTTAGACATCCACGAAGATAAGGGTGGTATTTCAAGGATGGCTCCACAAAGACTGGCGTCCCTGCTTCAAAGCCTACCACCTATCCTACACATGCCTTGGCGAATGCCAGTGTAAAGCTATAGTAAAGGTGCACGGGGTCTTTCCGTCTGACCGCAGGAACCCCGCATCTTCACGGGGAATTCAATTTCACTGAGTCTATGTTGGAGACAGCGGGGAAGTCGTTACGCCATTCGTGCAGGTCGGAACTTACCCGACAAGGAATTTCGCTACCTTAGGACCGTTATAGTTACGGCCGCCGTTTACTGGGGCTTCAGTTCAGAGCTTGCACCCCTCCCTTTAACCTTCCAGCACCGGGCAGGCGTCAGACCCTATACGTCGTATTGCTACTTCGCAGAGCCCTGTGTTTTTGATAAACAGTCGCTACCCCCTGGTCTGTGCCACCCCATCATAGTTGCCTAAAATGGGGTCACGCTTCTTCCGAAGTTACGCGTGCAATTTGCCGAGTTCCTTCAACATAGTTCTCTCAAGCGCCTTGGTATACTCTACCTGACCACCTGTGTCGGTTTCGGGTACGGTCTATACGGTGGAGCTATTTCCTGGAACCTCTTCGCCGCACATTCAATCCAATAAGAATGTACAACACACGAGATCCGTCACTACCACCAGGCCCACGAATATTAACGTGGTTCCCATCGACTACGCGTGTCCGCCTCGTCTTAGGGGCCGGCTAACCCTGCTCAGATTAACTTTAAGCAGGAACCCTTGGTCTTTCGGCGAGGGAGTCTCTCACTCCCTTTATCGTTACTCATGTCAACATTCGCACTTCCGATATCTCCAGCAGCCCTCACGGGTCCGCCTTCACAGACTTACGGAACGCTCCGCTACCACATGCCTTACGGCATATCCTCAGCTTCGGTGCATGGCTTTAGCCCCGTTACATTTTCGGCGCAAAGACCCTTATTTAGACCAGTGAGCTGTTACGCTTTCTTTAAATGATGGCTGCTTCTAAGCCAACATCCTGGTTGTTTTGGGATCCTCACATCCTTTCCCACTTAGCCATGACTTGGGGACCTTAGCTGGAGGTCAGGGTTGTTGCCCTTTTCACGACGGACGTTAGCACCCGCCGTGTGTCTGCCGACTAGTACTCCTCGGTATTCGGAGTTTGGTTAGGATCAGTAAGACGGTGAGTCCCCATAGCCCATCCAGTGCTCTACCCCCGAGGGTATTCGGTCGACGCTCTACCTAAATAGATTTCGCGGAGAACCAGCTATTTCCGAGTTTGATTGGCCTTTCACCCCTAGCCACAAGTCATCCCAATCTATTGCAACAGATACGGGTTCGGCCCTCCAGTTGGTGTTACCCAACCTTCAGCCTGCTCATGGCTAGATCACTCGGTTTCGGGTCTAATGCAACTAACTCAATCGCCCTGTTCAGACTCGCTTTCGCTGCGCCTACACCTACCGGCTTAAGCTTGCTAGTTACACTAAGTCGTTGACCCATTATACAAAAGGTACGCCGTCACCCTTGCGGGCTCCGACTGTTTGTAGGCATCCGGTTTCAGGTTCTATTTCACTCCCCTCGTCGGGGTGCTTTTCACCTTTCCCTCACGGTACTTGTTCGCTATCGGTCATGCACGAGTACTTAGGCTTGGAGAGTGGTCTCCCCATGTTCAGACAGGATTTCACGTGTCCCGCCCTACTCAAGGACAATGACT